>NZ_VSRV01000001.1:0-2400000 GCF_008122525.1 Marinomonas sp. IMCC 4694 | reverse complement strand
AGTGCTTCTAAGTCCCCAAGGCCATTTTTAAAGCGCTTAAGAACCAATTTCTCATTGGCTTCCAGTAGCGCTAAGCGTTTTTGCTCAATATCAATGGCGTGATGTTTGGCAGAAATCGCCAGCCAAGATTTCATGACACTGGCCACAAGTGCATCCCGACTGGCTTGAAACAGGGCTTCATTACTGGCCAGCGTTTTCGCGGTGGCTTGTTCCGACTGTGCTAACTTTTGCCACACATCAATTTCCCAACTGATGTTGACATTGGCTTTGAAACTGGTGTCACTGCCATCGGTTTTCCCTGCGGATAATCCTGCACTGGCGCTGGGCAAGGCATCACCTTGTTGGCTTTTAAGGCGCCATAAACTGGCTTGCAACGTCAGCTGCGTTTTTTGTAGGCTGGGGTTGGCGATGAGCGCTTGTTTGATTAATGCGTCTAAAGTCGCATCTTGTATCAGATCGCTTAAATAACTCGCTGATGCCACCGTGTCCATGGCACGCCAAACGGAACGTTTTTCATCGTTGACGGTTTCTAATTCGGTTTGTGCTAAAGCGGCGTAATGGTCGCGCTTTTCTGACTGACTGCATGCACTGAGTAGGACGCACAGCGCCACATAAAACAGCGGACTACAGTAGCGTCGTCCTATGTTAAGGAAAGACCGGTTGAGCATTTGGGAGTCCTAAAGGGCTAACAGTGGCTATGACTAGCGATGAATCAATGGCAAAAATCTTGCTGTGTATATCAGTTAAACAAGAAATCGGATTATCAACCTTTTTACCCTAAAATATTAAGTATATTTTCGTTTCTTTACACTACGCGTATACCGTTGATTGAGATGCTCAGTGAGTCATTAAGAGCGTCGTCCTATTTAACAGTCAGTCTTTTGATTAAACGGGATGACGTTCACCCACTTTACGTTCGGTAAAACGCAGTAAAACCGAGGCCAATGTTTTCATCGCCCACTCGCGTTTTTCCATGCTTTGTTCGCTAAAATTTAGCCTAAAGCAGTTACGATACTTTCCTGTCGCAGAAAACAGTGGGCCGGGTGCAAATCCAACGCCTTCCAGTCGACACTGCTCAACCAATGCCATGCTATCGATTGTCGGGTTAAGCTCGACCCATAAGATAAAACTGCCATCAGGAAAACTGACGCGGGTATCACTCGGGAGGTGGGTTTTAATGGCCTTGAGTAAATGATCACGTTGCTTTTCGTAATCATGGCGCATTTGTCTTATGTGCTTGGTGTATCCACCAGAACGAATGAATTTTGCAATGGCGAGTTGAGGTAAAACAGGGCACATGGAACTGCTGACGTATTTTATGTGGGTAACCTTGTCGCGATAACGCCCCGGCGCAATCCAACCGACTCGCATGCCCGGTGCAACGGTTTTTGAAAACGAAGAGCACAGTAAGACACGTCCATCCAAGTCGAACGATTTAATGGTTTTAGGACGAGGAAACTGATACGAAATATCGCCGTAAATATCGTCTTCTATGATAGCAATATCGTAACTTTGAGCCAGTCGATAGAGCTGTTCTTTTTTGTCTTCAGGCATGGTGTAACCCATGGGGTTATTACACGTTGGAGTGACAAAAATGGCTTTGATGGGCCACTGGTCTAAAGCCAATTCAAGCGCTTCTAAACTGAGACCAGTTTGCGGGTGCGTAGGGATTTCCATCGCTTTTAAATTGGCCGCTTTAATCGACTGCATAGAGCCATAGAAACTCGGCGATTCGATTGCAATAATATCGCCTGGTTCTGTCACTGCTCGTAAGCAAACCGAAAGCGCTTCTTGGCAGCCAGACGTGACGACCACGTCATCTGGATGAAGCTGGCAGCCCGATGCAACAGTAAGCCGAGACAGCTGAATACGTAACTCTTCCATACCTCGAATATCAGCGTACCCCAGCCCCAGTTCAGGTTTCTGTTTGGTAAGATCAGCCAGCGTCTTTAACAGCGGTTTTAGCGTTAGCGCCGTCATGTCTGGCATAGCGTGTTGTAACTGAACGCCTTTATTGCCACTGCGAATCATCAGCATATTGAGCACTTCTTCCCATTGTGATACCTCAAGTGGGCGCTGTGGTGGTCTGGAAATACTGGGTAAGTTGTCTTGTTTGCGTATACACACGAAATAGCCTGATTTGGGTTTGGCTTCCACAAGGGCTTCTTGCTCCAGTTGACGATACGCTTCTTGAACCGTGGAAATACTGACACCATGCTCTTGTGCCAACTGCCGAACAGAAGGGAGTTTATCACCCGGCTTATAAAAGCCATGCTGAATGTGATCTCGCAAACGATTGGCTAGGTTTTGATAGAGTGTCATGGCGTTTTCCAGTAAGTGTGTGGCGTTTTCAGTCATTAATTTTAGGGCTTTTTAGGTTGAGTGGTGACCATACAGATGCGGTTTTTTTATACCACACAGATGATTTTTGGTGTGTTCTGTCTGTCTTATAATGCTATTTTCTGAATCTGTACTGTCTTTATTGCTTCCTTTAAAGTAGATGCTCATACACATAGCATTATTAATGCCTTTAATAGTGCGGCCTAAAAAAGGGAAGACCATGTTAATTATTTGCTTATTTGTTCATATTCAGGATTGCGTAGTGCGTTATCAGACTCGTAGAGCCTTAGCACGATTAACGGCTCAGCAAATGACGGACATTGGCATGACAAAAGAGCATCAGCGAGCAGAGTTGTTACAAGCGTCCGTGTTTGGTTTCGTTCGAGACCTAATGAATAGAAAGAAGAAAGAAGAAAGAGCACTGGCGCCATGATCGACGTGTCTTTTTTTATTGCGTTTGCGATGTTTTCTTTTGTGATGTCTGTTACACCAGGGCCGAATAACATTATGTTGTTGGCGTCAGGCGCTCAATTTGGCTTTCGTCGAACCTTGCCGCACATGATTGGAATCGGTGTGGGGATGGCCACTCTGATATCTTCTGCCTTGTTGGGGCTTGGTGCCTTATTCATTTTATATCCGCCTCTGTATCTTGCGTTGAAGTGGGTTGGTGGTGCTTATTTGGTATGGTTGGCATGGAAGATTGCCAGTGCCCCCGTGAGTCAAGAAACGATCCATGTTTCTGAAAAGCGTGAAGAAAGTAAACCAATGGCTTGGTGGCAAGCGGCGTTGTTTCAGTTCGTCAATCCGAAAGCATGGATGATGGCAATCAGTGCCGTGAGTACGTTCACCATCGAAGGGGATTTGTATTTACAATCTGGCCTTTGGGTTCTGTTTGTATTTGCTTGCGTTAACTTTCCAACAATTTCACTTTGGGCTTGGTTGGGCGTGAGTATTCGTCGTTGGCTAACAAACCCTAAACGTCAAAGAAGGTTTAATATTGGTATGGGCCTTGCGACAGCATTGACCTTGATGATGATTGTTAGGGGTTAAGGATGTTGGAGACTGTATGAAAACCATTGGATTGTTAGGTGGAATGAGCTGGGAAAGCAGTGTCGGGTATTATCAAGCCATCAATGAAGGAGTGAAAGCGTCACTTGGTGGCCTGCATTCTGCAAAAATTGCCATGTATAGTGTTGATTTTGACCCTATTGAAAAGCTACAGCAAAAGGGCGATTGGGAAAGCGCTTGTGAGATACTGATTGACGCCGCTAAAAATGTTCAAGCAGCGGGCGCAGACTTTTTGAGACCTTTGCACGAATAATCCCCTTCGATCCTATGAGATAATAACCAAAAGCAAAGAAGAGCAATCAAAAAATGGCGTGGAAAGAGTTAAAACAACAGAGCTTTGCCGATGCGCTGCAAGCATCGAATCGGTTTATTGAAGAATTTGACGAGATTCATGACTTGTTGAATTGGTCCTGCATTGAGCGATTATTCTGTGACATTCACAACCGTACAAAAGGTGAACGCGCTTGGCCTCCGTTGATGATGTTTAAAGCTTTGTTATTGCAATCATGGCACAACCTAAGTGACCCAGCGCTGGAAAAAGCACTGGCTCGCGACTTATTATTTCGCCGGTTTGTCGGTGTCGGCCTAGATCAAGGCGTTCCCGACCACAGTACAATTTGGCGTTTCCGTAATCTGCTAGAGAAAAACGGATTACTAGACGCAGCGATGACCGAGATCAATGCCCAGTTAGCCGAACAAAGTCTGATCATCAAACAAGGTGAGATAAGCATCATAGATGCCAGCGTGATAGAAGCGAAGAATGCTCGTCCTCGTAAGAATGCTGAGGGTAAAAACACGCAAGACCCAGAAGCAGGCTATAGCGTTAAGCAAAGCAGCGATGGAAAACGTAAAACCACCTATGGTTTTAAGGCCCATACAAATGTGGATGAGGATGGTTTTGTCAAAGAAGTCATGCTCACGGCAGGCAATGTTCACGATTCGATTCCATTTGAATCGATACTCACTGGTCATGAGCGGGAAGTGTATGCAGACAGTGCGTACAAAAGTGCCCAGCACAGCAGGTTATTGAAGCAAAAAAAGGTCAAAGAATGCATTATCCATCGAGCTTATCGTAATAGACCTCTTAACGAGGATCAAGAAAAGCAAAACCGTTATTTTTCCAGTATTCGTTCCCGTGTAGAGCATGTCTTTGGGATAATGAAATTGCACTATGGGTTAGGTAAAGCGCGTTATCTAGGACGGGCTCGCAATCAGGCTAGGGTGAGTTTAATTTGTATGGCTTACAACCTAAAACGGGCGTTTCGTATCCAACGAGAATGCTGAGATAGCAAGTAAAGTCCGTCCAAGTGGACTATGTGGGCATTTTTATGAGTTAAAGAGCACTGATTTTTAACGATGTTGACCGTTTTCTATAAAGACGTTGATTGAATTTTTTATAAAAGACCTTTGGCAAGCAATATGGCTAGATCGACTGCTCATGCAAAGGTCTCTTTTTATTAATATGCACAAATACAATGCACAAAGTCGCGTCACAAATTGAAGACTCTATTGATATCCCGTTATTGCATATAGCAGACGCCACGGCGGAAGTACTTGTGAAAAAAGGCATTAAAACAGTCGGTTTATTGGGAACCGCTTTTACAATGGAGCAAGATTTTTATAAAGGCCGCCTAACCGAAGAGTATGGTTTAACGGTTTTGGTTCCTAATGCAGACGATAGAAGCAGGATTCATAATGTGATTTATAACGAGCTTTGTTTAGGCCAGTTAAATTCAGATTCTAAAATGGAATACTTACGAATTATTGAGTCTTTAGCCAGTCAGGGCGCTGAAGCTGTGATACTGGGTTGTACGGAAATTGGCATGTTAGTGAATCAAAATGACACAGAAATCCTACTTTTAGACACGACCTACATTCACGCTAAAAAAGCGGTAGAGTGGGCTCTATTAGACGTTATATAAAAAGACAAGCATGTTGGAAATGTAATGATGCAGAATAAAATAGGAGATGCACAATGGAATATTTACATGGTGAAGACTCGCTTAAACACGCTGTACACCGGTATTACTACGAATGTGGAGCGACGCTTTAAAGAGCATTCTGGCGACAGCAAACGTGCCGCAAAATATTTAAAGGGCAAAGGACCGTTAGAGTTGGTGTGGCATGAAGTTGTGGGCAATAAAAGTGACGCCCTGGTCTTGGAATGTCGAATTAAAAAGTTAACCCGACATCAAAAATTACGTTTAATTGAAGGTGACTTGAGGCTGCATTCTTTATGGGATGAATGCGTAACTTAACTTGTTTTTACCCCTAATCATTCGTAGCATGTCAGGTAACGTTTAAGCGGCTTGAAGCCGCGCGCAATGGGAGACAAAAACAGCGATGATCAGCCACTTTGACCACATCGTACTGACGGTGTCTGACCTAGATGAAGCCGTTTCTTTTTATGAAACGGTGTTAAAAATGGACAGCATTGTTTTTGCTAATGGTCGCAAAGCCGTGCGTTTTGGGCAGCAAAAAATTAATTTCCAGTTACTTGGGCAAGAGCTGCGTAATCATGCCATGGAAGGAGCCGGAGATGTGTGCCTGATCACGACCTGGTCAATGGGCAAAGTGATTGCCCATTTAACCGCTCATAAGGTTAATATTCTCGAAGGGCCTGTAGAAAAGTCAGGCGCACAAGGCGCCATCCAATCGGTGTATTTTAACGATCCAGACAACAACTTGATCGAGTTAAGTGTCTATATTCAGCCATCGGCTGAGGCTAGTGAAAAAACTAGCGAGAAGACAAACCTTGGTTAACCGCGTCTAATACCGACCCATAACGATGGGCTTCAAACACACCAAATCCACGGAGTTGTCGCGCTTTAGTTTTCGTGAAAATAGGCTGAGTTAAGCCAGTCAAAAAGCGCGTAATTAATACCGCCGTCACTTTTGTTGTTGGGCTTTTTTGTGCGAGATGTTGCGCGAGCTCCTGAGCGTACTCTGCGATTTTGTCTTGCCAGCCGGTTTCTTCGGTATCTTCCTTTGTTAGCGTCAACATGTTGCCTCGACACACAGAGCAATGCCCGCACGACTCAGGGGCTTGTTGGTCACCAAAATACTTTGCTAAATTGTAATTCAAGCACCGATCTAATTGAAAAAAACGAATCATGGTGGCGATGCGAGCGATTTCAGCGCTCTGCTTTTCCTCGACGTAGCGCTGTAATTGATCCGATAAAACCTCATGACGAAACGCATCAGGGTTGACTTGATACACCTCGGTCATGCCTTTGCTTTCTAAGGTTAATACCTGGTTATCGGCGGCAAATTCCAAAAGCTGTAATACGTCCCCGCGGGCCAGGCCAGACTCATTAAACAATTGTTCAAAATTCGGTGTTCCCCAAATTTTCTTATACTGAATGCCCTTTAATAGCGCCTGATACGCCGCTTGCCATTCATTGGGAATACGAGCAGCGAAAGCCGTACGATCGCCTTCCCATTTAAGCCGAACATCGGCGTAATAGCTGTATATTGGTGTGATAGCACCAAGTAATTCCAACTGCACCAGCAAGGTTTTTAACGGCAAAGAGCGAATGTTGCTGGCGCTCGATAAACCGTATAGCTGCGTTTCCCACTCGTTATTTAGGGTTTGTTCTGAAATAGCACGCAACAACGCGTCGATAGCGTGAGGTTCTGGCGTATCACCGTACACAAAGTTTTCCAACGTGCTCAAGCCTTCTAAATTGGCCAGCAACACACAGCGGCTTGGTTGGCTATCTCGCCCCGCACGGCCAATTTCTTGGCTGTAATTTTCGATCGATTTGGGTAAATCAAAATGCACTACGAGCCGAATGTCCGACTTATCAATGCCCATGCCAAAGGCAATGGTAGCGACGATAATGCGAGTTTTACTGGTCATAAAATCCGCTTGTATGGTGCTGCGAATCTCACTGCCTAACCCGGCATGGTAGGCTGTCGCGGAATAACCCTCAGCTTGTAAGCGTTGGGCAACGTCTTCGGCGGTTTTTTGTTGCGTAACATACACAATGCTCGCGCCTTGGGTATCGTCTAGCACCTGTTTGAGTGCGTTGAACGTGTTATGAATCTGAACGGGGATCAGATCGATGTCTAAATTCGCACGGTAAAAGCCCGTTTGCACGATCTGTTCTGGGTGAATAGAGAATTTTTGCGCCATGTCTTTTTGTACGCGACGGGTGGCAGTGGCCGTCAGTAACAATACCAAAGGAATCGCAAATTCCTGTTGGTACGCCGGCAGTTTTAAATAATCGGGGCGAAAATTATGCCCCCACTCTGAAATACAATGAGCTTCATCAACCACCAACATGGAAATAGGCACGCGCTTAATAAAACGTCGAAAACGCTCGTTTTTAAAACGTTCGACTGAAATCATTAAGATCTTAATCTCGCCGTTTTGCACCCCCGACATGACCGCTTGGCTTTCGTCTTTACTCTGGCTGGAATCCAAACAGGCCGCCGGAATACCTTTTGCACTCAAAAAGGCCAGCTGATCGTGCATGAGGGCGATTAAGGGTGAAATCACTAAGGTCAAATTTGGTAGCTGAGTCGCACTAAACTGATAGCACAGTGACTTACCTGATCCGGTGGGAAACACCGCCAAGGACGATTGCCCAGCAAGCAGCTGTTCTATGGTTTGTTGCTGGCCTTCTCTAAATTGCTCAAAGCCAAATTGTGTGAGTAGTTTTGTCTGTAAATCCATCATTGGATAGGTGCCTTCCTTGGTGAGTGTTTATCGGTTTGTGTGCGGAATTGATTCATTAACAACATGCTTAATCTAGCCTACAACGAGGTTTTTTGCGTTAAAAATTACCACTGATTCGTGTAAGCGGGGCTTCTTGCAACATAGAAAATTGTTCACGTAGATCGAGAATGTGCTCCGCCCAATAGCGCTCGGTATTAAACCAAGAGAAGGCTTTTGGAAACGCCGGATCTTTCCAACGTCTGGCGACCCACGCTGCGTAATGCATCATCCTCAGGGTTCTGAGTGGTTCGATTAACACCAACTGAGAGTCATCAAAATCACAGAACATTTCATAGCCTTCCAACAAAGCTTCTAATTGCAGGGTTTGATCTTGTCGGTCGCCACTCATTAACATCCATAAATCCTGAATCGCGGGTCCCATTCGACAATCATCAAAATCCACAAACACAGCCTTGTCATCGCGCCACAGAATATTACCAGGGTGGCAGTCGCCATGAAGACGGATGGGCGTATAGTTGCAAGTCGCAAAGCGTTGCTCGACGAGGCTAAGAATGTCACGAGTCAGTGTTGAATAGGCCTCTTTAAGGCTGCTGGGAAGAAAATCATTTTCTAATAAAAAGATGCGGCTGTCGGTGCCGTAACTTTGGATATCGATGTGGGGGCGAAACTGAAACTCCTTTTGCTGACTGGTCACATGCAAACGGCCCAGTGTTCGCCCCAGTAATTCTATGGTGTCTAAGTTATCCAGCTCGGGAGCGTGCCCACCAAAGCGGGGAAACATCGCCAAAGTAAATTCGCCATCCTGATACAGGCTACTGCCGTTAGGCAGTGTCATCGGCGCCACAAGAGGGAACTCTGCCGCGGCCAATTCAGCACAAAAATCGTGTTCTTCTCGGATTTGTTCAGGTGACCAGCGGTTAGGGCGATAGAACTTGGCAATAAGCGGGGCCGCCTCTTCAATGCCGACCTGCAACACTCTGTTCTCATACGAATTTAATGCCGTTAATCGGCCGTCGCAGTGAAAGCCCAAGGCTTCAATTGCATCGAGAATACGGTCGGGTGTTAACGCGCTGTAAGGGTGGTGGGTCATTGCGTTACTTCTGTTTTGTGGCTTGAGTGGCTATGGTAACCAATCCGCTAAGACTTTAGCACCACTGTTTTCATCTTATCGCTCAGCACGACCTCGCTACGACTTTAGTCGTAGGCTATGGGTTTTGTGTTGACCTACCATGAGCTTAGTTAAACACTGTGGAAAATAATAATTAACAGAAGGGTAAGTCGATGGTTTTTTTGCAGTTTAGCGGTCTTTTAGGGCTTTTGATACTCTTCGGTTTTGGCTTTTTTCAAGGCGATCTTTCCTCTGTTTATTCTATTGTTGGTGTCGTTTTTTGTGTGTTAGCGGCGGTGCCGGTGTTTTTGAATCGAGCGTTTTCAGGTCAAGCAGAACCGGATAGCGCAAACGATAATGCCAATCTCGTTTTTTCAGAAGTCAGTAAAACCGTCACGCAAGCTACGTCTAAAATGGCAATGGGAGCGGCTGAGGTATCGTATTTTGTCGACTCGTTGAGTAAAGATATTCACTTAACGCGAGACGATAGCGAGCAAATTACCCAAGCAGTAGAGATTTTGTCTAATACAGGGCTAATGTTGTCAAACAATGTGGTTCAGCTGTCACACACTATGAGTGAAACCGCGGAATCAAGTTTAACCGCGCAAACCGCGTTGACTCAAAGTGCCGATCAAATTAATCAGCTAACGCAAAAAGTGCAAACCGCCAGTGAGCAGCTTGCTTTGTTAACCAAAAGTGCCGACGACATTGACAGCATTACGGCCGTCATTAAAGCCGTATCTGAACAGACCAATTTATTAGCGTTAAATGCGGCGATCGAAGCGGCCCGTGCGGGGGAGCAAGGTCGTGGTTTTGCCGTGGTGGCTGACGAAGTACGTTCTTTGGCCGGTAAAAGCGCACAAGCTTCGGAGCAAATCTCATCTTTATTGGCCGATGTGCGTCGCAATAGCCAACTGACCAACACCGAAATGGCGTCGTTAAAAGGGCTAACCGAGAGCTTATCCACCACATTATTAGGAGAAACGAAACGCTTCGTTTCTCTCACGCAAGAGGTACAAAATGCCTCTACGGTCTTGTCTGAAGTGGAAGGCGCAGCGGAAGAGTTAGGCACTGCAAGTACGCAAATTAATGGCTCTATTTTACGTATTCGACATTCTTTACAAGACATCTCCAAGCGCAGTGATGAATTATCAAACGAAGCATCAGGCTTAAGTAATGGGGCTGAAGTGGTGTTTAGGGAGTTGGATAAAGTAAACGACACCTTGTTTTTCTCTGAGTTGCTTGGTGTCGCTAAGCAAGCCGCCAGTGAGATAGGTCAGTTGTTTGATGCAGCGATTGAAAAAGGCGAGTTAACTAAACAGGCGGTATTTTCAAAAGACTATCGCCCTATTAACAACACCAATCCGCAAAAATTCAGTACGGCGTATGACACGTTCAGTGACAACGCTTTCCCAAGTGTTCAAGAAGCCGTATTAGACAGGCACAGTCAGGTGATGTTTGCCGGAGCGGTGGATGTAAACGGCTACTTTCCGACTCACAATAAAAAATTCAGTCAGCCATTGACGGGGCATTACGAAAAAGATTTGGTAAACAATCGCAGTAAACGTATTTTTAACGATCCAACAGGCCGTCGTTGTGGTGCTCATACTGACACGTTTTTACTGCAAACTTATAAGCGCGATACTGGTGAGATTTTGCATGATTTGTCAGTACCGATTTATGTTAATGGTCAGCATTGGGGTGGCTTTCGAATGGGCTTTAAATCGACCGCGCGATAGCTCATTTCGTTCGAACTGAGTTTCTTTGCTTTTCCTTAATGGTATTTGGCTGAGTGGCGTATAGTAACGTTATCTAAAATTTTTTGGGTAACTCTGATTATGAATACGCCGCTAACCGCTAAAGCCAGTCTCACAATATTGTTGCCTTTTTTACGGCCTTATCGCCGACATATCGTGTTTGCCTTGATCGCTTTGGTTGTCACCGCTGGCACCATGCTTAGCTTAGGTAAAGGCGTGCAGTTGCTGATTGATCGGGGGTTGGCATCCGGCTCAGAACAGGGGTTAAATCACGCCTTGCTGGTGTTTATGGGATTGGTTTTCTTGCTCGGCATCGGTAGCTTTTGTCGATTTTTTCTTGTGTCATGGATCGGTGAACGTGTGGTGGCCGACATTCGCCAAGCGGTCTTTGCGCATCTGTTGACCTTATCACCGTCATTTTTTGAAGATAATTCCCCCAGTGAAATTCAGTCTCGTATTACCGCCGACACCACCTTGTTACAAAGTGTGATTGGTTCGTCTTTGTCGATTGCTTTACGCAGTAGCTTGATGCTAATAGGCGGCATTCTGTTTTTACTGATTATGCATTTTAAGCTGACGCTGATTTTATTGGCGTGCGTACCCTTGGTTATTGTGCCTGTGGTGTATTTTGGCCGTCGAGTTCGGCGCTTGTCTCGCGATAGCCAAGACGAAATCGCCAATGTGGGCCGTTATCTGTCTCAAGCGTTGCGTCATATAAAAGTCGTGCAGGCGTTTGGGCATGAAGCGCATGATGTGCAGCGTTTTTCTGACGCGGTCGATCGTGCGTTTGATGTGAGCGTAAAGCGTATTCAACAGCGCTCTTGGCTGACGTTAATGGTGATTTTATTGTCCATGAGCGGCATTGGCGTGATGTTGTGGTTTGGTGGGAAAGATGTGATTTCTGGTGACATCAGTGCTGGGGATTTGGCCAGCTTCTTGTTTTATTCGATTATTGTCGCAGGGGCTGTTGGGGCAGTATCTGAGGTGATGGGCGAGTTACAGCGTGCCGCTGGCGCCGCTGAGCGCGTGATGGAATTACTCAGTGCGAAGAGTGACATTGTTAGCGGTCCTGTGGGGCAATTTGATTTAGACATAGACACAAGAACAGAAACAAAAACAGAAACAAAAGCAGTGCCTGTAGGTGACATTATTACGTTTGACAAACTAACGTTTTGTTATCCGACTCGGCCGGATTATCCGGCGCTAAAAAATCTGTCTTTTTCAGTGAAACAAGGGGAAATGGTGGCGCTTGTTGGGTCATCTGGTGCGGGCAAATCGACCTTGTTTGAACTGCTGTTGCGCTTTTATGACCCGCAAAGCGGTGCGATTCGTTTAGCGGGGCACAATATTCAAGCGCTCAACTTAAACACCCTGCGCCAGTATTTTGCCTTGGTGCCACAAGAGACGGTGTTGTTTGATCAAAGTGTGTACGACAATTTGGGCTATGCAGATCGTCATGCCAGCCATGAGTCAATTCAGCAGGCGGCTGAGAAAGCCAATGCCCATGACTTTATTTCGCGTTTAGATAAGGGATACGATACCCGATTAGGCGAAGACGGCGTGCGCTTGTCTGGCGGTCAGCGCCAGCGCATTGCTATTGCGAGAGCCATCTTAAAAGACGCCCCCATTTTACTGTTGGATGAAGCTACCAGCGCTTTAGACGCACAAAGCGAAAGCAAGGTGCAAGCCGCGCTTGAACCCTTGATGAAAGGCAAAACCACCTTGGTCATTGCTCATCGATTAGCAACCGTACTGAATGCCGATCGTATTATCGTGATGGAACAAGGTGAAATCATTGCACAAGGCACTCACACTCAACTGCTTGAGTGTTGTGAACTTTACAAGCGCCTAGCAGACTTGCAATTTAGCCAATCTGTCCAATAAATACACCACGATAGGCGCAGTTGAGTTGGTTGTTTTCTATTGCCATACCGGGTGTTTGATAGAGAGCTTTTAGGTGTTTTGGGTCGCTTGGTAGGGTGGCGTTAATTGGCGTGTCGCTGTTATAAAAGACGATCCAAAAGCGTGCCAAAAGATCCGCTGACGTGAGGGTTAGGGCGATAAAGTGGCGATTTTTGTCGGACCAGTTTGCCCCTGTCATGGGGACACCCTGTTCGTTTAACCATTCAATGTGGTCGGCATCGGTATGCTGGTACAAGGTGTCATCATCAAGGTGAAGGTTCGCCAAAATAGGGTAGCGTTTGCGCAACGACATAAGGGTCGAGATGGTATGTTGCAGCTCAGTGCGAGCTTGGCTTGCTTGCCAAGTGAGCCAGGTGAGATCGTTGTCTTGGCAATAGGCGTTGTTGTTACCTTGTTGTGAGTGAGACAGCTCATCCCCGCCAAGAATATGCGGCGTGCCTTGGCTTAACAACAGCGTGGCCATAAAACAAAGCTGCTGATTTAAACGCTGTGCCTGAATATTCTGATCACTTGTTTCCCCTTCGATGCCAAAGTTTTGACTGATGTTGTCCCCGTGGCCATCGCGGTTGTTTTCCATGTTCGCCATGTTGTGACGTTGGTGATAAGACACTAGGTCTTTCATGGTGTAGCCATCGTGATAGGTGATGTAATTCACGGAATGCAAAGCGCTTTTTTGGCCTTTATGGAAGTAATCCCGAGATCCCATAAAACGTGTGGCGAATTCTGGCACCGCGCCCTTATCACCTCGCCAAAAACGGCGAATCGTGTCGCGGTATTGGTCGTTGCATTCTAAAAAGCCTTTAGGGAATTGCCCCACTTGATAGCCATTTGGACCAATGTCCCAAGGCTCCATCACCAAACAAGTCGTGCTTAAAATAGGGTCTTGTAGAATGGCTTGCAGTAAAGGCGCATTTGGCGTGAATTCATGATCGGTACGCCCTAAATCTACGCCCAGATCAAAACGAAAACCGTCAACGCCCATGATCTCTACCCAGTAGCGCATGCTGTCGCAAATCAGGCGAATACTGCTCGGGCTGAAGGTGTCGATGCAATTGCCACAGCCGGTGTAATTCAAATAGTCACCGTGCTGATGGCGGTAATAACGCGCGTTGTCGAGCCCTCGAAAACACACACTCGACTGGTTGAGCTCGCTTTCGGCTGTGTGGTTATACACCACATCTAAAATGACTTCGAAACCCGCTTGGCGAAGGCCGTCTATCATAAGTTGAAACTCCACCACAGCATCTTGTTGTGCATAAGAAGGCTCAGGTGCAAAGAAACTTGCTGGGTTGTAGCCCCAATAATTGTTCAATTTTAATGGCTGTAAATGCCGTTCATTCATAAAACTAAAACATGGCATCAGCTGAATGGTGGTGATGTTCAGGCTTTGTAAGTGCGCGATACCGGGAGCAGAGATCACGCCCAAATAGGTGCCTTTCAATGCATCGGCAATGGGCAAGTTCTGGCTGAAACCTTTAACATGCAATTCATACAAGGCACGGCTGGTGGGCGAAATACGCACACGTTTAGGGCGATCGGGTGATGATTGAATCGTTCGTACAATGGATTTAGGCACGCAATCAGCTGAATCAACGACGTTGGGCTGGTTGTCTTGAGTGAGGGCGGCTTGATCCGGATGCCAGACCAATTTACCACTGAGGTCTTTCGTATAAGGGTCGATTAAGAGTTTATGACGATTGAACACCTGCTGTTGCGCTGGTTCAAAAGCGCCTTCGGCGCGCAGCCCATAATGCTGTCCTTCGGTGAGCCCCAGCACTTCCATGTGCCATATACCACGGTGTTTTTGTGTAAAAGGCAAACGGGTTTGCTCATTACCACTCATATCAAACAGGCACAAATACAACTGGCTTGCGTCTTCGGACACCACAGCGAAGTTGACGCCGCTCTGCGTCACCGTTGCGCCAAGAGGAAAGGGTGAGCCGGTTGATATTGCGTGGTCTGTTGTCGTCATCTTGCTCTCTTTTTTCTTTCTCTAAGCGGTTATTGATATTTTAAAATGTAGGAGAGTGAAAGCCCGGCTCAGTCGTTACCAAGCCAACGCAATAACACACCGGCCAACGGCGGTACTTGCAATTCAATACTTTGCTGACGGCCATGGCTTGAAACCGCCTGCGTGTAGTAGGTCTGTGTGGTGACAAAACCGCTGCCGGTATATTGAGCGTCATCGGTATTCATAACGACTTGATAGCGACCTGCCTGAGGGACGCCAACGCGATAATCTCCATGAGCCATGGGCGTAAAGTTAATCACCGCGACGCTATGCTCTGGGCTGTCTTTGGCTTTACGGGCAAAGGCCAAAATACTGTTGGCGCTGTCGTCGTAACTGATCCATTCAAACCCTTGGTGAGAGTGGTCATGGTGCAAGCTGGCTTCGCTTGAATACAGGTGATTCAAATCTTTCGACAAGGCTTGTTGTGCCTTGTGTACATCGGTATTGAGTAAATGCCAGTCGAGGGAGCGTTCATGGCTCCATTCTTGGCCTTGGGCAAATTCGTTGCCCATGAAGTTGAGCTTTTTGCCCGGATGAAAATACATATAGGCCGAAAACGCCCTTAAGTTCGCAAACTTTTGCCAAGCGTCGCCGGGCATTTTGGTGATCATGGAGCCTTTGCCGTGCACGACTTCGTCGTGAGAAATCGGTAACACGAACTGTTCATCAAAGGCGTACACCATGCTGAAACTCAGCTCGCCTTGATGATGCTGTCGGTAAATAGGGTCTTTTTTAATGTAGTCCAGCGAGTCGTTCATCCAGCCCATATTCCACTTAAAGCCAAAGCCTAAACCGTTCATGTAGGTCGGTTTAGACACGCCAGGAAACGCCGTGGATTCCTCGGCAACAGTGAAGCAGCGCGGGTGATTAAGGTAAACGGTTTCGTTTAAACGACGCAGAAAATCAATGGCTTCGTAGTTATGATTACCGCCGTCTTTGTTGGGAATCCATTCACCGTCTTCACGGGAGTAATCCAAATACAACATGGACGCCACAGCATCTACTCGCAAGCCGTCAATATGGAACTCTTCCAACCAATATACCGCATTACTGATTAGATAATTGACCACATGCTCTTTGCCAAAGTCGTAAATCAGCGAGTTCCATTCTGGATGCCAGCCTTTTTTTGGGTCCGGGTATTCGTATTGTTTGGAACCATCAAAATTGCCTAATCCATGACTGTCGGCTGGAAAATGTGCCGGCACCCAATCCATAATAACGCTGATGTTGGCTTGGTGTAGAGCATCAACAAGGGCTTTAAACTCTTCCGGCGTACCAAATCGCGAGGTCACGGCGTACAGACCCACTGGCTGATAGCCCCAAGAGCCATCGAACGGGTACTCGGTAATCGGTAAGAGCTCGACGTGGGTATAACCCATTTCTTGAATGTAAGGCACCAGTTGATCGATCAGTTCAAGGTACGTCAGTGGTTGGTTATCGTCTTTACGACGCCACGAGCCAAGGTGCAGCTCGTAAATGCTCATGGGCTTTTCGTACAGGTCTTCGATTGGGCGATTGACCCAGTTGTCATCCTGCCATTGATGCTTATTGTCGAAGCAAGTGACGCTGGCAAACGAGGGAAATTGCTCAATACGCTGGGCATAAGGGTCACTACGATGGGGCAACAAATCACCCGCGTTGGAACGAATTTCGAATTTATAGCGCGCACCGTGATTCACATCAGGAATGAATAAACGCCAAATGCCGTCGCCGTTACTGGACATGGGGTGGAGACGACCATCCCAGCCGTTTACATCACCCACCACAGACACAGACCGCGCAGCCGGGGCGTAAACCGCGAAACGCGTGCCTTGGATCGACAGCGTGTTGTTTATCTTAGCGCGAGCGCGGATCGCCCCTTGGCTTTTGTACAAGCTGGCTTGGTGGTGTTCAGGGTCGACAAAAGTAGTACTGGGGAATTGGTAAGGGTCAACCAAGGTATGCGTGCTGTTGTCGTGATACGTAACCTCCAGACGGTAATGAAAACGTTTTGTGGTCTTTGGCCATTCTGCGTAAAACAAGCCCGCGTCTGAGGTGGGCTTCATGGTCGCCAATAGGGTGTCAGAATCAATCGCCAACACCCGCACTGATTGGGCTTCTGGTTGCCAAACAACCAATGACAAACCGCGTTTGTTCGGATGTGTTTGCAGCCCTAGGCAGCCAAACGGGTCGGAACAATGTGTGTTTAAAACATCATTGATGAGGGCATTTTTTATAAAATCCATTCACTTCTCCAGCAAGCGTAAGCTTGTTAACTCGATGTATTTTGGTGCTGATGACTGTGTAGTTTGCTCACAGCCCAACGTAAATATTGATTGACTTTGTTGGGTGTTAATTGGGCAAATTCATCCAGCGCGGCGTCCGTTAAGCTGTCTTCAGAGTGATTGACTTGAGACTGTTTAGCATGGTCTAAAGCAGCTTGTGTGACTACAACAGGTAAATTAATTTCTTGTTCAAATTTGCAATTTTTATGTTGCTGACAAAACTGGATAAACGCGTAAAGACCTTCAAAAATAAGGCTCTTATACCAGCTAGGGTGAATGTCAGAGGTTAGCGTTTCTATTAGTAGCGCGAACGTATCTTCACCTGGTGTCATGGAGCTTAGGGCGCGCTTGCAATCCAGCGCCGTTTTACTTTGCATGTCACCAAATACAATGGTGTTGGCATGGCTTAAACTTTCCCAAAGCTGCAATAGCATAGATTCAGGCAGCTTGGTTATCATGCCCTGTTCGGCACGCCAATCAAACCAGTCTACATCTTTCATTTTGCTTTGGGCATCTGTGCTGTGGTGGTAGCGTAAATTACTCGCAACATGCGTATATTCACTGTGCTTTTGTTGTAACACTTGTTTGAGCGTTTCGTAAAGCTCACTGGGTGATACGTGAGATAAGGTATCGTAAACCGCGGCGGTTTCTTCAGGGTCAAACTGGCGAGCGCACAACACAGCAAGGTTATAAATTCGAATAGTGCGCACCCCCGAGAAGAAATCTGGGTTGACTTTTATCAGCGTTCCGGCAATGGCGATCAACTCATGGCAAATAACCAGCCCGATAGACGACGTGGACACACTGCTTAATTTTTCTAAAATCACATCTTGATGAAGCGGAGAACGAATGGCTATTTCGGTTTCGGGGGTTTCACCAATCACCAACAGTCGCTGACGAACCGTTATATCTGCGATGTAGGTCGCCAAGTCGGTAGAGGGCTTCAGCAGTAATGAATAAAGCTGACGCGCTGGGCGCCATTGTTCGGTCAGAAGCGCCTGAAAATACACACTGGTTAATACTTTGTACGCCGTGACGGCTGGCGTTGAATTCGAGATGGTGTTCATTAGGGCGCGGCGACGCCCTAGCTCCATCAAGCAATCAACCGCTTGATTTATATCAGGTTGCTCAAGCAGCTGGTTTAACAGCGTTTCTGTGTCTGCGGTTTTTTGCGCCGCGGAATCGTAGGCTTTGGGTGTTGCAGACAACGGCCAAGGTGCATCGTGCAGTGGCACTTTGGTGCGCAGCGGTTGCTGATCCAGAGTGTTGATCATAATCGATCGACGGTTGCCCGATTTAAACGCATTTTTAGCCGACTGGGGAATTACACGAAACTCGTCGTGCTCGCGTTTTTGCAACAAACGAATAAATTCAAATAACTCATCGCAGCCTTTCATTTCACTCATGGCGTCATCAATCAAAATGGTGAACACCGCATTAGCCTGATAATACCAATGGTCCGCAATGATCTTTAATTCGTTACGAATGTGGGCTTGAAAAAGAGTCGGGTCGATTTTACGGTAATCTTTGTCTTCGTTTTGAATCCATGACAAGCACAAAAAGCTTTCATCATTGATGTTAAAGGCTTGCGACGTCGCTAGGCTGTTTAACGCACGGTTTGGTCGGCCAGTCAGCCCCAAGGTATCCGATGCGCCAAGGTGACGGTACGTCTGGACCAATTGTTCCGCACTGATGACTTGGAGTGGCGCGATGTCTTCCAGCGTCTGACACAAGCAACCGGCATTGATCAACTTCTGTTTTACCTTGTCGTTTTGCGCCAAAATCACCATAGATGTGGTGGCTTTATTAGGGCGATATTGAATTCGGTGCAAACCAAGAGGGTCTAAATCGTCGGTGGTGATCAGCTCTTCATCGAGCATTTTTCCGACTAAGAACAAGCTTTGCGCCCAGACCAGAGGCAAGTTGTCATTGGGTACCCGTTTTTGTGATCCGGGCTTTTCTTTTTCTGCCAAAATGCATTCTTGCGGCACGTAATACAATTCTGGCAGCAGCATTTGACCGTCTTTCTCGACCATCAAAGACTCTAATTTATGGCGATAATAGTTCGCACTTTCCCAGTCTCTTGCGAATAATCGATCTATATACAAATACGTAAAAAACAGCGGCCATTCTGACTCGATGTGCTCAAAGTTAATCAGTTCATCGTACTCATAATAAATACGCGTTTGGTCTTCGAGTTCCGACTGGTGTCCATCGAGTAAGAAGCGTTTGCAGCCATATTCACCGCCCAATTTACTGATGATTTCATGACGGGTGCGTTTGGCGAGTTTCTCATCGTTCACCGCAAACGCAGGGAAGCCAATAATGCTCAATACCGCGCTGTCGACTTCTTTTGAGCGAGACTCTTTGGGCAGTAACGATTGCAGCACAGACCCAGCGCGTGAAACCGCGTCTGCGAAGGAGTGAATCACCGCCCATTCAGGCCCATTGTCACCGAACAAATTTAACCCATCCAGCGCTTCCATGGCGGCTTTTGCCATTCCCACAGAGCTGGCATTGATCTCAGCTTTGCCGTTATTAACTTTATTACCCCGTTCCCAAATACCGTAATCTGGCGTGCGATAGGTACGTGAAATGTAGTAAATAAGATTCTGAATGAAGTTAAACTCATCGCGGGAAAAAATCATTTTACTCCCGGCTTTGGTCATTTGTGCCAGCATCAGCAGGTAAAAGCTGGTGGCGTCGATTTGTAAATGCCCCCAGGCATCGTCAGCGACCGCTTCCAGACCCGTTTTGGTATCGTATTTAGCATGCAGGGCGTCTTTCGGGTCTAAGCTGTGCTTAAACGATTCAACTTTGTGGGACTGTCGCATCATCGCGAACAGCAAACCTCGCATCATTTTGACACAGGAAAGTTCTAATTCATCGGCACGTTTTTGTGGGTTAGAGGCGCGGTTATACGCCAAATACAACGCCCAAACCGCCTGAATGCTGTACACATTATCTCGCACCCAGGCGTCGGTATAATTACCGTGATTATTTATGCTCGTACTGGCGGGAAACAAGCCGGTAACGGGATGTTGTCGGGACAAAATGACGGCTTGAATGTGTTGGTAAAGAGAATCTAGCTTATCTTGCGTATCAGACGCCATGTTCGATCCTTTAAAAACGCGTTTGTTTTAAACGGTGAATGTTACTCAAACCCTATTGATGAGTCGATTTGAAAATCACTATACCCAAACTTAATGACAGTCACCAATAAGTTAACGCACTAAAGAGACTTCTTTTTCACTTAATTGTAAAAAAGAGTCCAGATGGCTCATTTAAAGGTATTATGTGCACAAAATAGGAGCAAAAAAAACCATTGAGCGCCTTTTCAAGGCACCTCAATGGCCACTGTTTCCTCGGCTAAATACAAACCTAAAACGACCCAATAGCGCGCTATTATGAGTTGAATTGCCCGTGGAATTGCCACTTGAGTGGGCTGTTTAGTTGCCGGTTGTAGGGTTTTTTGTATATGCTTAAATTCCACCAGCACATGCCTTAAAAGCGCTTGATGCTTCCCTGCGTTTTTGCAGTGCTCAAACCTAATAAGCGAGCGAATTTGGACTATCTTTTTCTCTTTGCGGCGTCTTTTTTATCGGCGACGCTGTTACCTTTTGGCTCAGAAGCGTTGCTCTTGTATTACGCCAATGATGAGAGCCTATCCTTAGTGTTTTTAGGGTGTTGGGCCAGCATGGGCAACACGCTTGGCGGGCTGACGAATTGGTGGTTGGGCCGATATTTAGTGCGTTATGAACACAAGAGGTGGTTTCCTGTAAACCCCAGCGGACGAGCAAAGGCGGCACGTTTTTTTAACCGTTATGGTGTTTACAGCTTATTATTCACTTGGCTGCCTATTGTTGGAGATGGGATTGCTTTAATATCGGGTGTATTACGAACGCCCTTGAAGTACTTTTTACCCTTGGTTTTTATTGGTAAAGCGGCGCGTTATGCCTTAGTTTTATGGGGTCAGCAGGTTATCTTACTCAATGGCAACCTTCTACCCTAATGATGTATACGGAGAACGAAAACATGACAATGTCAAAAACACTGATATTAGTGATGGCAGGGGTGTCATTAGGCGCTTGCTCATCAATGGACGAAAAAAACACCTTCATGACCTATGGGGACCTGCAAGACAAAGTTCGATCACATGACGAGCAATGGCAAACAGTGCAAACAAAATTGGATCGTATCGACGCCTTGGAAGCTGAAATAGCCAGCTTGAAGCAAAATGGCGGGCCACAAAACTCACCGCTATTTGGCTCGGAAGCCTCTGCTATAACCGATTCACCCTTGAATGATTCCTCACTCAACAACGCCTCCGGTTTGGTGGCCAGCAATGAAAATATGCCCTCTATCAACGTGGCTCCCGTGGTGTTGTCGGCGCCCATTCAAGAGCCCCGGTCCGCTGAACCAATGGTGGCCATGGCGGTGCAAGAAAACACCCCAGCCAAAACCGCCGCACCAGTGCCAGTGTCCTCAGAGGTTCAGTCTGGCGTGCAATTGGCGTCTTATGCCAATCGTGATGAAGCCGCACGCGGATGGCGAATAGTGCAAAGCGCCAATCCAACCGCGTTTGACGGCTTAGTGCCGTTAGTAAACTCAAAAAACATCAACGGCCGAACCATGTACCAGCTCAAAGTTGGACCTTTTATCAACAAATCCTTCAGCAAAGATTTTTGCAACATGCTCAAGCAAAAAGGCGGCGATTGCCTAGTGACCCAATACAACGGCGAAACCCTGTAGAGCGATTGTGAGAGGTATGGCGAAAACTTTATAAACCTTATTATGAGGTTAAAGGGGAGGTACCCTTTAACCTCATTGCAAATACGGTGGGATGTTAACAATCAAAAATAAGTGTCTTGGTGAAAAATTGCTTCATAATATTCTTCAAGATACGGTTTAAGTTGTTGATATTATTTAAAAAATAGCCAAAAAAATCGTTTTTTGTCCCGAAAATTTGTTAAGCAGATCCTCAAGTAGATCCTCCATTGAAGGCTGTAGTTTGCTTGGGTCGTCGTCATTCTGATGATTGTCTGCGATGAACATGCCTGCTTTTTCCATTCTTCTGCGTTCTTCCGCTATTTCCGGAAGCATCATTTCCATCGTTGATTGATGACGCGCTGCCTAGCTTTATTAAATCGATTTTCGGGGGGATTTTTTCAGAGTTTGTGCTTTTAGACGTTTTACTAAGTTGAGCTGCAGGGGTTTTCATTCTATTGCCCAAGCGAGATAAGCAACTATAAAAAAGGTTTTCACAGGTAAAATACCCAAAGAAACTGACACGTAATAGAGTGCATGAAAAGTTTTTTAAAGCGTCAGTTTTTTAACCAAACGGAATTCAGTTTATGATGTACGAAGAATATTCTCAGCGATTAAATCAATATATCCATGATACTTCCTTGTCGTTAACGGCGTCTTTCGAGGCACTGTGTGCCGCTCAGGATGCTTTGATTGCAGAACTGGTGGCCAAAGGCGCCACGGTTGCGGGGTGGAAGATCGTGAAGCAAGAGGGGGTATTGATCGTATCGCCTATTTTTGATTTTCAGGTGCTGCCCGCCTTTGGGATATCGATTGACAATCAAGTAATAAACGGCACGGAATTGGAAGTCTGTTTTCAGCCCTTTGTTCCACGCGACATTAAAAATGTGTCTGGTTTAGTCGAGTCTTTGCCGGCTTTCGCGGCGGTGGAACTGATTCGCCCAGCGATTCACCCAACGAACCATCCGGCTTGTGATTTTTATTTTAATTACGGTGTTTTATTATCGAACCAGCCCGTCGTTGGTGAGATGACGTTTTCAGCAGGAAACCAAGCCTATCGATTTTCAGTTAATGTGAACGATGTCATTGCCGAGAAAAAAACTGTCTTAGAGGAAGGGCTAATGCAATGTATTCAGCGTGGCTACGGTAATAAAGACTACTTTTTTATTACCGGAACCTTAAATGGATTAGTACTTGCCGCCGAGTCGATAGGTGTGAATCGTGTTATTAATCAGAATGAAAGTGTTGTTAGCTTTGGTCTAGTGTAATAAAGCCAGTGAGAAGTGAGTGTTGTAAATAAGTAAAATAGGGGTGCTAAGTAGCATCCCTATTTTTATTAGGCCGAGGTCTTAGCGTTGATACTCAATGCCATGGCTTCGGCGATTTTGATGCCGTCGATGGCGGCGGACATGATACCGCCGGCGTAGCCTGCGCCTTCGCCTGCTGGGTAGAGTCCTTTGGTGTTGATGCTTTCGTAGCGGTCGCGGTCGCGGGTAATGTTAATCGGCGCCGAGGTGCGAGTTTCAACGCCCGTGAGTAAGGCGTCGTCGAAGGCAAAGCCTTTGATTTTCCGGTTAAATGCGGGGATGGCTTCGCGGATCGCTTCGATACAAAAGTCCGGTAGAGCATCGGCTAAGTTGGTGAGTTTGATCCCCGGTTTGAACGACGGTTCGACCGTACCCAGTTGCGCTGGGGTTTCATTACGTAAAAACGCCCCGACGGTTTGCGCAGGGGCGTCGTAGTTACTGCCACCCATCACGTACGCCAAGCTTTCTAATTCTCTTTGAAATTCAATACCCGCTAATGGCCCGCCGGGGTAATCGGATGGGTCGATGCCGACCACAATGGCGCTGTTGGCGTTACGTTCGTTACGGGAATATTGGCTCATGCCATTGGTCACGACGCGATGTTCTTCTGACGTAGCGGCAACCACGGTGCCACCAGGGCACATACAGAAGCTGTAAACGGAGCGGCCGTTCTTACAATGGTGAACCAGTTTGTAATCAGCGGCGCCTAAAATCTCATTGCCTGCATTGGGACCAAAACGGGCTTTGTCGATGGCTGATTGTTCGTGCTCGATACGAAAGCCTACGGAAAAAGGCTTGGCTTCGATGTAAACGCCTTTTTTGTGGATCATTTCGAAAGTGTCGCGGGCACTGTGACCGATGGCAATGGCGATGTGTTTGGAATGCAGTTGTTCGCCGTCGGCTAAGGTGACGCCGGTGATTTGTCCGTCTTCAATGTGTAAATCATCCACACGGCAGCTAAAGCGAATTTCTCCACCTAGCTCGATGATTTGGGCGCGCATTTTTTCCACCATAGCGACCAATTTAAAGGTGCCGATGTGGGGTTTGCTGACGTATAAAATTTCATCTGGTGCACCGGCAGCGACAAATTCATGCAACACTTTTCGGCTGTATTGTTTTGGGTCTTTCACTTGGCTGTAGAGTTTGCCGTCTGAAAAGGTGCCAGCGCCGCCTTCACCAAATTGTACGTTGGATTCGGTGTTGAGTACTTTTTTACGCCAAAAACCAAAGGTATCCTTGGTGCGCTCGCGCACTTCTTTACCACGCTCTAATACGATGGGCTTGTAGCCCATTTGCGCCAATACTAACGCCGCCAATAAACCACAAGGGCCAAAGCCGATCACTATTGGGCGTTCGGTCAGCGTTGCGGGCGCCTGCGCGACCGGGTGATAGTCTAAATCCGGTGTGGTTTTGATTTGCGGGTGATCTGCAAATTTAGCGAGTAAAGCGTCGTCGCAGGTGGTGGTGACGTCCAGGGTATAAATCAGAAAAATATTGGTTTTTTTACGGGCATCGTAACCGCGGCGGAACACATTAACATGCACCAGTTGCTCGGGCGTAATACCAAGTAAAGACAAGATAGCCTGTTGGATGGCGTCGTCATTGTGGTCAAGGGGAAGCTGAATATTGGAAAGTCGTATCATAGGAATCAATAAGTCGAATGCTGGGTTAATGGCTATGGTCGAGGATAATACGATATTTTCGGTCAAAAAGCTGTTTTGAAATGCGTTTTAGCGCCTTATTTACAGAAGAGAAACGGGCATTTTTTTGTTAATACCGTCATGGTGGTTAGGGGTTAAAACATTGCTAACAGATGCCACCACAAAAGATTCAAAGGCAATAAAATAACGCAGGTCAGCGCAAAAGTGGCTAAGCATACCTTAGTAACAGCGCTGACAGATAAGTTGCTAAGGGCGATAGCGGTGATCAGCGGAGGCGCTTGGTAAGGCAGCAGAACATTAGAAAACGCCATGACTTGCGTCATCAGTACGGCGTTGGTGGATAAGCCGGTGATGTCGGCAAGGTGCTCCGCCATAGGCGTCATAATCGCAGGCACGCCAGCCAGATTGGTCACGACCGCAACGCAGGTGGAAATGAGCGTGAGTAAGCTCAGATTTATCAGCGCCGCATCGGCTGAAAAGGGGATGGTATCCGTTAAATAGTTGACCAAGATAGTGCCCAAACCGGAGTGCGCAATAATGGCACTCAAACCAATAATACCGGCCGCAAAAAACAAAGTGCCGTATTGAATGTCTTTGTCTAAGGCATTTTTGCCCGTGAGCCCTGCGCTGGGCCACAAGCAAACGAGTGCCGCTATTAAACCAATCCAACCGGCTGAAATGTGGTGCAAAGCGTCGGTAAACCAAAACGCGAAACAGCCACACAATACAAACAATAAACGGATTTCGATTTTGCTAACGGTGGATTTTTCAATACTGGCCTGAATCGCATCATTGGGCGCCTTGTCGGGAAACAGCCACAAAATCACGCCAATAAGAACAAGCAGTTTGCCTAAACCTAAAACCGGAAAATGCAAAAGCAAGTATTCCCAATACGAAAAAGGAGTGGTGTAGAGCGCTTCGACCATACCAGAAAGCAACATATTAGGTGCGTTTGCAGGCAAAATAGAAAACGCGGGCAAAAACGTGCCAAACGCTGCGGCCAGCAACATGCCTTTGCGGCCATTGGACTCTTGGTCGTAGCCAAAATGGTCGGCTAGCGATGCGATAATGGGAACGATTAAGACCACACGCCCCACACCAGAAGGAATTAAAAACGCCAGCCCCATGGCAAAAAAAGCAATTTTGATGATGGTGCCTTGGTAACTGTTGCCCAATACCAGCATTAATAAGCGCGTGGCGCGACGGTTGAGTCCGGTATGGTTAATCGCTGCACCAAACACCATGCCACTGAACAGCAACCAAAAAGTCGACGACTGAAAACCAGTAAAAATCACCTCAGAGGGGGCCAGCTGCGTGGCCGTCGCAAAAGCAAACAACCCCAACGCCGGCCAGAATGCCGGTACAAGAGACGTCGCCCAAAGCGCAATACAAACAAACAAAAGCCCTGCCACCAAAGATTGGTTGAGCGTCATAAACTGATACGACACCCCCCCCACGACTAAGGTCATGAATATAACCAAAAACAAGGGCAAATTGAATTTAGCTTTTGTACTCGAAAGAATAGGGGTGTCTTGTTTTGTTGTCATGTTGGGTATGGTCGTGTTTTAGCTGATTGTTTTAATCGTTTTTTAAATCACTTTGTATCGGCGCGTGTTAGCGCAGATTCACTGCGATGTCTTCGGCAAAGCCCAACATGATGTTGAGGTTTTGCACCGCCGCACCAGAAGCGCCCTTGCCTAGGTTGTCTAATTTCGCCACCAAAACGCCCGATTGACCATTAGGTTCGCTCAGAACAGACAGCTCAACTTGATTGGTATTTTCTAGGTCGTGTGGTGTTAAGAAGGGCGCGGCTTTGTCTACGACCAAGTTTAAATCGTTCACAGTGACGAAGGTGTCGTTGGCGTAAGTGTCTGCCAGCTTGGCGTGCAATTGCGCCATGGTGGTATCGCCTCGTAGGTAAATCGGTAAAAAGGTCAGCATGCCTTGACGAAAGTGGCCGACGCTTGGTACGAAAATGGGCGTTTTGCTAAGGCCACCCCAGACTTTCATTTCCGCTAGGTGTTTGTGATTAAACGACAAACCGTACGCGCCAAAAAGTGGCGCGCTTTCTGTGCTTTCGTAGCGGTCAATCAGGGCGTTGCCGCCGCCGCTGTAACCTGAAATGGCGTTAATAGAATAGTCCCCATCGGCGGGCAATAAGCCGGCTTCTATTAGGGGTTTAAGCAACAACACCGCGCCAGTTGGGTAGCAGCCAGGGTTAGAGACAAATTGTGCGTCTTTTATTTTATCTCGTTGGGTGATGTCTAATTCAGGCAAACCGTACACCCAGCCTTCAGCGACACGGTGAACAGAGCTGGCGTCTAACACGCGGCAGTTTTCTTCTTTTGCGAGAAGAATGCTGTCTTTGGCGGCGTCGTCCGGCAAGCAAAGTACTGTGACATCGGCTTCTTTCATTAGACGGCGCTTTTCTGCGACGTCGCGTTTTTTTGCCGGGTCAATGCTGATCACAGTGATGTGCGGGTGGTGGATCAGGCGCTCTCTTACTTGAAGTCCAGTGGTGCCTGTTTCGCCATCGATAAATACTTTTTTCACGGAGGGATTCCTTACAAAGAGCCGTTACAGTGGGCTCGGTACATGAGAGTCATCGCATTTTAAAACAGCTCGATGAAATAAGCACGGTTTAAGCGTGAAACCATTAAACCGTGCGGCTTTTTATGACGGTAACAGAACTTGCTCGAAGAAGTGGCTTAGGGCTTGGTAATCATCCAGAGGCAAAATATCGGCAACGTATTGGTCTGGTCGAACAATAATAAGACCGCCTTTGTGAGTATCTATGCCACGTTTTTCATAAAAATCACCGTGTGAAGACAAAGCGCTGTAGACTTTTTCGTAGTCTTTCAGGCCGTATTTGCCTTTGTTGGGCTGCAGCAAAGGATGCACCGAACGCATGTCGGCGTCCCGGTGTGAGGCTTGAAAAACGGCCTGAAGGCTGATCACGGTGTCTGTATCTTGGTTTTTTTTAGTGAATCGTTTGATGGGTGAGTTCGTGTCGTTTTGTAAAAAATCACACAGGGCGCGAACGGGGCAGTCGTCGCTCATAAAGTCTGTGTTGCCAGCGAACGCAAGCAGGTGCCAGCGTCCATCGGCTTTAATGCTGTGGCCCAGTTGCACGGGTTTGGCATCGGCAAGGCGTGTGACGAACGCGGAATGAAAGCGCATACCAACGGTTTGGCCTGTGGCAAGGTGTTGGTGATGACCTGATGACACCAGGGCCGATGGCGGATAATGTATGGCGGTGCCCGCCGTAAAGCGGCCAAATTGTTGGAAGTACTTTTGAAATTCGGCTGGATCGACGCCATCTGGGTGCTCGGCAGACATAGGTTTGGCGCTGAACATTTTTGAAAACGCACGATCGAAATCAATCAGCTGCTGAGCGACGGCTTGTCTTTCTCCTGAATACGTGGATAAAAGGGTTGGGCTGGCTTTGCCTGTGAGTACGTGGGCCAGTTTCCATCCTAGGTTCCAAGTATCGTTTACCGATGTGTTGAGGCCTTGGCCGGCTTTTGGGCTGTGGGTATGGCAGGCGTCGCCAGCTAAAAACACGTGTGGTAAGCGGCCAGCTTCGGCGTCGTCGAAAGCCGTGGTTAAACGCTGGCCGATTTCATACACGCTCCACCAGGCGATCTCCTTCACGTTTATGGTGTAAGGCTGCATGATGCGGTTGGCGGCTGCAATGAGGTAGTCGGTGGTGATGGTGTTTTTGCTGAGTCGCTCGCCGCTTTTGAGCTTGTCTAATTCGATGTACAAACGCACCATGTACCCACCTTCACGGGGGATGATCAGCATGTTGCCTTCGTCGGTGGAGTGAATGGCGGATTTTAATCGAATGTCTGGAAAGTCGGTAGTCGCGAGCACGTCCATCACACCCCAACCTTGGTTGATGGAGTCGCCGAGCAATTCACGGCCAATGGATGTGCGTACTGTGCTGCGGGCGCCATCGCAACCCACTACGTAGTTGGCTTGCACGGTTTCAATCACGCCGAGGTGCTGAGAGTCTAGGCGTTCAAACGTTAGGGTAACGGGGTAGTCTTCGGCTTCGTGGTCCACCTCAAGATTGAGTAACTTGCGCGAGTAGTGGGGCTCAATTTTGGCGGCGCCATGGCGCATCACCGCCAAAAATGCATCGTGAACACGAGCTTGGTTGATAATGACGTGGGGCATTTCAGACAGATCGTCTTCCACGTCTTGAATTTTGCTGCTGCGGGCGATGTGTTTTGGTTGCGTCGCGTCAGGTTTCCAAAAGGCCGTTTCGTTTACCCAGTAGGCTTCTTGTTTAATGTGATCAGCAAAGTCGTAGGCTTCGAACATTTCCATGGTGCGACAGGCGATGCCATCGGCTTGACCGACTAATAAACGGTCGTCTTTTTGCTCCACAATGCAGGTAGAAATGGTGTCAAATTTGGATAATTGCGCGGCAAGGTTTAATCCCGCAGGTCCGCAACCGACGATCATGACATCGACTTTTGTTGGTAACGGGTGCTTTAGGGGCGGCGCCATCAATCGATCGGCGGGGTCGTGAATTTTTGGGTCACCAGGGTAAAAACCGTGTTGGTAAAATTGCATGGTAGATTCCTTTTGTTGTTGTCGTTTTGTGTTAGATAAAACATACCGTGAAAATACTTTACTGGGCTTTAGGTATAAGTAAAAATAGATTTTTAAACTAAGACTAATAGAAAACGCATAGATGAATCCTAACTTATTAAAACAATTGGCGATTGTGGTGAAGCAGGGGTCTTTAAGTCGCGCTTGTGAGCAGTTGTACATTACTCAGCCAACGTTAACGCGCAGTATTAAGTTACTCGAAATGAAGGTGGGCGCACCGGTGTTGATTCGCACCCGTTATGGGGTGGAACCAACAGAAATTGGCGCCAGACTGGCGCAAATTGGTGAGCGTATTTTGGCAGAGGCTGAGCAGAGTGAAGAGGTGATTCGCCAATACCACAGTGGCTATCATCACGAGTTTGTGATTGGTATTGATCCCCTATGGGAGTTTGCGACGGTGGCGCAGATGACGGCGTATTTTATGCGCGAAAAACGCTATGTGTTTCATTTTCGGACAGGGTCTGCAGCGGCGCAAATTACCTTACTGCAAAAGGGCGAGTTGGATTTTGTGCTGGCACCGGCGCATTTGTCAGTGAAACAAGGTGAGCTGAGCCGTACGCTGCTGTTTCGCGACCGCTCGGGGGTGTTCGTGGGGAAAAAGTCGTCCTTGATTGGGGGACGTCAGCCTATCGCGGCTGAGGTGTTAGAAAAGCAAAACTGGATTGTGGCGGGAGCCAGTGCGGGCTTTTTGGATCGTCCGAGTGAATTAGTAGGCTTAAAAGCCGCCAGTATGGCGTTTACTGGCAGCATACGTTCGGTGTTGCATTTGTTGAGCACGTCGGACGTGGTGGTGCGTTTGCCGGCGCGTTTAGCACTGATGACACACGACATTGATACGAATCAAATGATTCAGGTTAGCGGCCCATTAGGACCTCGTCGAGACATCGCTCTGTGGTCGAAGAGTGCCAATATAGAGCGGCCAGACTACACGAAAGTGCATCAATTAATTGAGGTTTTCATGCGCTCGCTGGATACGTCTGTGCCCACTTTCGAGTTGGCTTTGTGATGTTTGGCTTTAAACGCGTACCCGTGTCGTCATTTATGTCATGTCGCTTACCGCTTGAGCAAATCGCTCGACACTGTCCCAATCGGTAAACTCTTGATCCGTGGCGGGGTCGGTCGGGCCTTTTGTCATCCACATAATAAAGCGGATCATGTTGCGGTCTAAAAAGCCATATTTTTTGTAATTCAACCGACCTGCAAACACACCTTGCAAACTTGGCTGCCACGCCAATTGTGCCATGAGTTTAACAATATAAGGGTTGGTATCGGGTTGGCATTTTTCAGGCTTTCTGGCCACTAAATTTACCGTGTAAAACGCGCTCGGTTTACCGTCCAGTTGCGCTTTATGTTGTTGAATAAAGCTCACGACCTGCCTTTGGTGTTTGCCATAACGAATGCTAGCACCAATGACGGTTTTGTCGTGTTTGGCCAGTGTGTCGGTGCTGACCTTTTCTATAGGCAGCAAGGTGACAAGGTGACCTTGTTGCTCAATGATGTGCTGCATTTTTTGGCTGATTTTTAGCGTGTGACCGTCAGTAGTGGAGTAGGTTAGCAAAATAGTGGACATGATGGATCAGAGAAACTGCCTCTTAGAAGTGAAAAACGTATTTTGTAAAAACACGACATGAAGAAGGTTATAACCACTCAGCGACGTGCTGTAAAGGTTAGGTCTTTGGCTTCTTAGTTTTTGCTTAAATGGGCCATAAAAAAAGCGACTCACGTGTGGCTAAGTCGCTGTGTTGTTCGCTTGATGACCAATCACTCGTAAAGGTGACTTTTATTCTGCAGAGCTGTGTTTTCTGGCTCGAACGTCCGATTGTGCGCTGCGATAGAATTTTTCTTGGGGTTTAGATCGGGTGACTTGATCGCTGTCGTCTTCGTTGTGCAATAAAAGAAAGTTTGCGGCGCGTTGAGCATCGAGGCGATCGTTCATGACGGCGTTTTTAATGGCGCAGCCTGGTTCTCCGTCGTGTCGGCAGTCACTGAATCGACATTGTTTTGCTAGTGCGATAAGGTCCGCAAAATCGGCAATGGCGCTGCCATCAAATTCCGTCAATTGCAATTCACGCATGAAGGGGGTGTCGAGCAAAATGGCGCCTGATGGCAGTATCTTTAGTACACCAGACTCGCCAATCATGGTTTGCGCTTTGCCGTCTTCCGTGGGTGTCATTAGGGTATTGATCAAAGCGGATTTGCCGGAGCCAACCGCGCCGAGAAGGGCAATCGTTTTGCCTTTTTTCAGCAAAGGCGATAAACAACGTAGGCTCTTCGCGTCTAGCGCATTGACCGTTTCGACGATCAACAAGGGGTCAAGCTTTTCGACTTGAGCGCGCTTTTCTGCTGCCTCTTCGCAGGTGTCAGCCTTAGTTAAAACCACTACTGCATCCGCTTGCGCTTCGTGCGTTAGTGCTAGGTAGCGTTTAATGACGTTAATATTAAAATCTTCATTTAAGGCGCACATGAGAAATACGGTGTCGATATTGGACGCGATATTTTCAAAGTTCGAACGTGACTCCAAAAGACGTAAGAAACCGTGATCGTTGTCTGTAATCACCCAGTCGCCAACGACCATGCGGGGCAAATCTGGGTGATTTTCTAATGTAAAAAAGCCAAATTCACCCACTAGCTCAAAGCGATTTTCTTGTTGTGAACAGATACGTGCAATACGATTAGACTCTAAATCATCCAATGATAACTGTTGTTGAAAATAAGCCTGCCAGCCCAAATCCAATAAAGTGAACGTGGAATCCATTATTACTACCCCAAGCGAAATACGCCATCGTAAATAAGAAGCAAGGTGCTTCAACAATTAGTACAAGCAAACATAAATATAATTTATGCGCTAACCAAAAAATACCCAACAACACCAAACTGTAAATAGTCCTTTACACACTATTAATCTGCGAGATTATCACAGTGTGAGAAGGTGACAAATAGAAATATTGTGCTTCTAAACAAGGTATTTAGGTTAGCGTGTTGGAGAATGAAGAAAGTATGGAATAAAGCAATAATGACGGGGATTTGATCAACCCAAAACGGACTGAGCATACAAAAAATACGAATATACACAAAAAAACAGAAGCAAGGCGAGTCATTGCTTCTGTTTTGAAATTACCGCTGTGCTTGATTCCACAAAATGCATTCGTCTAAGGTGACGCCGTGGCCGCCAAAAATGTCTAAAGCACTGCCAATGGTTAAATCCACTTTGCCATTGGATAATTCGTTAACACGTTTAAGATCGTTTAGAGATCGTGCGCCTCCAGCATAGGTAACGGCAACGGGGCAACCTTGACCAAGCAAGTGAACCAGGTCTTCATCGATACCCGCTTGTAAGCCCTCTACATCGGCCGCGTGTATTAAAAATTCGTCGCAATGGTTGGCTAATTCAATGAGATTTTCGTGGCTTACTTGAGTGGAGGTAATGGTTTGCCAGCGATCGGTTGCAATGTACCAGCCGTTTTGGGTACGGCGACAGCTTAGGTCAAGTACAAGTCGATCGGTGCCAGTTTCGCGTTTGATTTTGTCTAGTCTATCCCAAGAAAATTCACCGTTTTCAAACAGATACGAGGTTACGATAACATGTGATGCGCCGGCTGATAGATAGCTCGAAGCATTGCGGTTATTAACACCGCCGCCAAATTGTAATCCATTTGGGTAGGCGCGCAGTGCGCTTAGAGCTTCTTCTTGGTTGCCTTTGCCAAGCGCAATAACATGACCACCCGCTAGCTGGTGCTCTTGGTACATGCGGGCGTAATATTCTGCACTGTGATCGCTGATAAAGTTTTCTGTGGCACCTTTGTCGTTAAGACTTCCTCCTACAATTTGTTTTACTTTGCCTTGGTGAAGGTCGATACAAGGACGGAATTGGGTCACAGAAAGCTCCTAATAGTCTAGTTATGTCATGCGTGGACGATAAAAAATGCGATTGTAACCGATAATCTACCCAGAAACGATGCGGTAAGGCAAGCCACCAAAAAGCAATCCGCTAATAAGCCTGTTACAATCCGGTTCTCACTCTTTATAGCGAATGACAACACCGACATCATGCTGCAAATTACCCTCGCCGTGGCGATTCCAGACCACGAGATAGAACTGACCGCGATTCGAGCGCAAGGCGCGGGCGGTCAAAACGTCAATAAAGTTTCTTCTGCGATTCATCTTCGTTTTAATGTGACGGCGTCGTCTTTACCCGATTTTTACAAAGAGCGTTTATTGGCGCTGAATGATTCAAGGCTCACCAAAGAGGGCGATATTGTGCTTAAAGCGCAACAGCATCGCACGCAAGAGATGAATCGAGAAGACGCTTTGGCACGCTTAAAAGCCATCATTCTTGAGGCAAGACAGGTGCAAAAAGCTCGCCGTGCGACGAAACCAACCCGCTCTTCACAGAAAAAACGCGTGGACCAAAAAAAGCAGAAAGGCCAAATTAAAAGTTTGCGTCGCAGTAACTGGGATTAAATTGGATTGTTTTATAATGAACAAAACTTGTTTTTTTGTGATCTCGAATGCTTGTATTATGAGTGCTCTAATCATTTACAAAAACAACAATAGGTCTGTTCATTATGAAGTTAGAGTCTCTTGCGCTCCACCACGGTTACACCGCTGAAGCCACCACAAAATCGGCGGCGGTTCCTATTTACCAAACGACGTCTTACACTTTTGACAACACTCAGCACGGCGCGGATCTGTTTGATCTTAAAGTAAAAGGTAACATTTATACGCGCATTATGAACCCCACTACGGATGTATTGGAGCAACGTATTGCTGCCATGGAGGGAGGCATTGCGGCGTTAGCCGTGGCGTCGGGTATGTCGGCAATTACCTATGCGATTGAGTGCATTTGCGATGTGGGTTCTAATATTGTCAGCACCAGTCAGCTTTATGGTGGCACTTATAATTTATTTGCTCATAGTTTTCCGCGCAAGGGCATTGAAACCCGCATGGTATCGGCAGACGATTTTGCAGGTTTTGAGGCTGCCATTGATGACAACACGCGCGCGATATTTTGTGAATCTATTGGTAACCCTGCCGGAAACATTGTTGATATTGAGGCTTTAGCCGCGATTGCAAATAAATATGGCATCCCACTGATTGTCGACAATACAGTGGCGACACCGTTTTTGTGTCGCCCGTTTGAATTGGGTGCACACATTGTGGTGCATTCGTTGACGAAATACATCGGCGGACATGGTACCACCGTCGGCGGTGCGATTGTTGACTCTGGGGCGTTTGATTGGGTGGCCAATAAAGCACGCTTTCCTATGTTAAACGAGCCGGACCCTTCCTATCATGATGTGGTTTACACAGACGCTCTGGGCGCCGCGGCGTACATAGGTCGCTGTCGTGTGGTACCACTGCGTAACACAGGCGCTGCGCTGTCGCCCCACAGTGCATTTTTGATTATGCAGGGTTTGGAAACACTTGGCTTACGAATGGAGCGACATTGTTTAAATGCAGAGACATTAGCGCTATATCTGCAAAACCATGAAAAAATCCGCTGGGTGAATTACGCCGCTTTACCCGATAATACCTACCACGCAATGAGCAAACGCATTACCAGTGGCAAGGCGTCGGGTGTATTGAGCTTTGGTATTGCGGGCGGAATCGAAGCAGGTACACAGTTTATCGACGCGTTGCAAATGGTGCTTCGACTCGTAAACATCGGCGACGCTAAGTCATTGGCTTGTCATCCGGCGTCTACCACGCATCGACAGTTAAACGATGAAGAGCTAGCCAAAGCGGGTGTGAGTCGAGATTTGGTGCGTATTTCGGTAGGCATTGAAAATATTGAAGATATTATTGCGGATATAAGCCAAGCCTTAGATAAGGTGATGGTTGCTTAAAAATACAGGGTCGTCTGGCTTTGTTAACTTAGTGCGTTAAGTGCTTAGAAGGGGATGCTTATTAGAGCGTCCTTTTTTTTGACTTTTTGGAGGCTGGTGTGATGAAAAACAGGTGACCAATATCGGTTAATCGCCTATGTGATGACCTTGATGATGGTTGTATATAAGAATTTATTCATACACTTCTTTGTTTCACTCTCATTCTCTTGATCTAACGCAATGTTTTAAATGGTAACTGCAATCATAATATTACCTTATAGGAAGCTTCAAATGGTTTGAGGCTCCGGTGGGCGTTAGATAATAAGAGCACTCTGGTATGGAAGTGTCTGCAAACGTCTTTTTTCTCAGCTAAATGAATGGGTTGAAGTCATATGATTAACGAAGCTGTAGTGGAACTATCGCGGTTTCAGTTTGCTTTTACAGTGCTGTATCACTACTTGTTTGTCCCTTTGACACTCGGGATGTCTTTTTTGCTCGCCATCATGGAATCTGTCTATGTGATTACCGGTAAGCAAATATACAAGGACATGGTGAAGTTCTGGGGCAAATTGTTTGGTATTAACTTTGCCTTAGGGGTGACGACGGGTCTGACAATGGAGTTCCAGTTCGGAACAAACTGGTCATACTATTCCCACTATGTAGGGGATATTTTCGGTGCGCCTTTGGCGATCGAAGGTTTGATGGCTTTCTTCCTAGAATCCACGCTTGTGGGTTTGTTCTTTTTTGGTTGGGATCGTTTGAGCAAAGTAAAACACTTGATGGTGACATGGGGTGTGGCGTTGGGTTCTAACCTTTCTGCTTTATGGATCCTAATCGCAAACGGCTGGATGCAAAACCCCGTCGGCTCTGAATTCAATTACGAAACCATGAGAATGGAATTGGTTGATTTTGGTGCGTTGCTACTTAACCCTGTGGCTCAGGTGAAATTTGTTCATACGGTTTCTGCAGGGTATACAACCGGCGCTATGTTTGTTCTGGTGATTTCAAGTTACTACCTATTGAAAGGTCGCGATCTTGCGTTTGCCCGTCGCTCATTTGCCATTGCTTCTGCGTTTGGTTTAGCGTCTATCATGAGCGTTATCCTATTGGGTGATGAATCTGGTTACGAGCTTGGCGAGGTGCAAAAAGTAAAATTAGCCGCTATTGAAGCTGAGTGGGAAACACAGGAAGCCCCTGCTGATTTCACCTTAATCGGCTTTCCTAACCAAGAGCTTCAGGAAACTGAATTTGCGCTTAAGATTCCTGGCCTAATGGGTATTATTGCTACCCGCTCACTGGATGGTGAAGTGGAAGGTATTAAAGAGCTAAAAGAGCATAATCGCCAGCGTATTATTAATGGTATTTATGCCAATCAGTTGCTCGAAAAATTGCGCAATGGTTCAACCGATCCACTGGTTAAGTCTAACTTCGAAAAAGTAAAAGACGACCTGGGTTACGGTTTACTGGTCACTGCGTTTAACCAAGATATGAACAAAGTGACATCCGAAGAGATCGACCAAGCGGTGGAGTATTCTATTCCTCAGGTAGCGCCATTGTTCTTCGCATTCCGTGCCATGGTGGCATGTGGTTTTATCATGTTGTTCGTTTTCGCGGCGGCTTTTTATCAGAATGCGCGTCGTCGTATAGGGCAGAATCCGCTGTTTTTGAAACTGATTATCTTGTGTTTGCCACTGCCTTGGATCGCAAATGAACTGGGTTGGTTTGTCGCTGAATATGGTCGTCAACCATGGGCCATTGGTGAAATTCTGCCTGTTCACGTGGCGGTTTCTAACCTGACCGCGGGTGAGATTTGGACCACCATTATTGGTTTTGCTGTCTTGTATACCGCTTTCTTGGTCGCTGAAATGTACCTGATGATTCGTTTCGCGAAGCAGGGACCTTCCAGTTTACACACTGGTCGTTATGCGCTTGAACAAGAAACCGCTCAGCTGAAGCAGGAGGTATAAAATGGAATACGAATTATTAAAAGTCATTTGGTGGGTACTGATCGGTGTTTTGCTCATTGGTTTTTCAGTAACCGATGGGTTTGATATGGGTGTGGGTAGCTTGCTAAAAGTTATTGGCGGCACAGACTCAGAGCGCCGAATTATGATCAACTCGATTGCCCCTCATTGGGATGGTAATCAGGTTTGGTTTATCACAGCAGGTGGTGCTTTATTTGCGGCTTGGCCTGTTGTGTATGCGACTTCATTCTCTGGTTTTTATTTCGCGATGATGTTGGTTTTGGCCGCGTTGTTCTTCCGTCCGATCGGTTTTGATTACCGTTCTAAACTTGAGAATTCAAAGTGGCGTACTAGCTGGGATTGGGGCATTGTATTCGGCTCCGCCGTTCCGCCTATTATTTTCGGCGTGGCGTTTGGTAACTTGTTGCAAGGTGTGCCGTTTGAGTTTGATAACTACTTGCGTGTGACGTATACCGGTTCGTTTTTTGGTTTGCTGAACCCCTTTGGTATTCTTTGTGGTCTGGTTAGCTTATTAATGTTAATGACACAAGGGGGTGCTTGGTTACAAATGAAGACAGACGCTGACTTGTATCGTAAAGCATGTAAAGCAACAGCGGTAACAGGCACTTTAGCTGCGGTACTTTTCATTGTCGCAGGTATTTGGTTGGCGTACGGCATTGATGGATACGTGCTTACGAGCGCGATTGATGGCAACGCGGCTATGACACCCTTGATGAAAACCGCCGAGGTACAAGCGGGTGCCTGGCTAACCAATTACTCGACTTACCCTGTGCTTATTTTGGCGCCAATGGTGGGTATTGTTGGTATGTTGGTGGCGGCACTAGCTGCGGTAATGAAAAAAGGCGCCTTGTCTTTCTTGAGTTCATCCTTGGGTATTGCGGGCATTATCGTGACAGCGGGCGGGTCTATGTTCCCGTTCTTGATGCCATCTTCAAGTTTTCCGAGCATGAGTTTGACCATTTGGGATGCGACATCCAGCCATAACACCATGATGATCATGTTCGTTGTTGCTTGTATCTTTGTACCAATCGTACTGACTTATACCCTGTGGAGTTACTTCGTTATGTATGGTCGTTTGACTAAGAAGCATTTGGAAGACAACACTCACTCGTTGTATTAAGCCAATCTTAGCGATTCGCGGATTTTTTTTAGTTATTTGTTAGTTATTTGTTAGTTATTTGTTAGATAGGGTTCCTATTGAACCCTATCGTGGAGGAAGACAGTATGTGGTATTTTGCTTGGGTTCTCGGCATTTTATTGGCGTGTTCATTTGGTATCGTGAATGCATTATGGTTAGAGTTTAGTGGTTATGACGGCGAAGAGGAGCAGCAGTAAACTCAATGTCAAAAAACAAGGAAGCAAAGAAGTCACCGAGAGCGAGTCGTGTTAAAACACCGGAAGTGAGTTTTTTAGATACGTTATCTAATCAGCAATCCTCAAAATATCGTTGGGCCCAAGGTTTTGGGTTCTTGTTCGCGGTGGCTCTTGTGCTTCAAGCTTGGGCGTTTGCGCATGTCTTTTCGGACATGGCCTTGCACCAATCTTTTTCCTTGTCACTTTTATGCCTTGGTTTGTTTGCTCTTTTACTGCGCGCTCTAGCAAGCTTTGCTCGTGAGCGTATTTGCACCAGTGCAAGCCGTGACATTCGTTACGGCTTGCGTCATAAGCTGGTGTCACATCTGACTGAGTTGGGCCCAGCTCGACTGAGAATTGAAGAAGATGCGGCACTGTCAACGCGTGTTTATGAACAGGTAGACGCGTTAGACGATTTTTTCAGTCGCTATAAGCCTCAAGTGTTTATGGTGACCCTTATTCCTTGCGTTATTCTCCTTTCTGTTGTCTCCATTTCTTGGATTGCTTTTTTTGTTTTCATACTAACGGCGCCTTTGGTTATTGTGTTTATGATTTTCGTGGGACACAAAGCCGCTCAGGCAAACCGTCGCCAGTTTAATGTGTTGGCTATGCTGTCTAACCAGTTTATGGATTTGAGTCAAGGTTTGGCTGAATTGAAACGATTAAATCGAACGGATGAAGCTCGAGACCGTTTGTCCTTTAGTGCGGAATCGTACCAAAAAACCACCATGGGTGTGCTGGTGTTGGCTTTTTTGTCGACGGCGACCCTTGAGTTGTTTGCCTCCTTATCGATCGCCATGATTGCGCTGTATCTGGGGCTTGGCTTGTTAGAAGCTTTACCATGGCAGCAAGGCACTTCACCGGTAACGTTAATGCAGGCGATGTTTTTGCTGCTATTAGCCCCTGAATTTTATTTGCCATTGCGCCAGCTAGGTAATGATTATCACGCCAAACAAAAAGCAGAAGCCGCTGCGACCGATTTATTAGAAATATTGAACACAACGACAACGGCAACAACAGCCGGCGTAAACAGCGGCTCCGACAGTATTCTTGATATTTTCTTGGATACACCCGCTGATTCAGGTGGGTCAGAGGCGATTAATACACAAGCATTTTTGAGCCTTAGAAAAGTGGGCTGGCTTGAATCTGGTCGCCATCGTTTAGCACCGATCTCGGTTGACGTGCTAGAAGGTCAACGAGTTTGGCTAAGTGGCGAATCTGGCGTGGGTAAATCCAGTTTATTGCATCTTTTATTAGGGTTTGAAGAAGCGTATCAGGGTGAGTTCTACGTGAAAGGGCGCCCGTTTCAAGCGCTCGACTTGTCTGAATGGCGCGCGAAATTGGCTTGGTTGCCACAAACGCCTGAGTGGGTAAACGGCAGCATTAAGCGTAACTTGTTGCTAGGTATCGAGATGCCTACAGAAGAGGCACTTCAAGAGGCTCTGTGTAAAAGCCATTGTGATGACTTTATTCGAGTCTTGCCAAATGGCCTTGAAACGCCGCTAACAGAACTAGGTTCGGGTTTGTCGGGTGGTCAAATGCAGCGATTATCCATCGCCCGAGCCTTGCTGTCCCAAGCGGATGTTTGGTTGCTTGATGAACCTTGTTCTGGGCTTGACAAAGAAACCGCTGATGCGGTTTTAGAGACATTGAATCAGGTGTCAAAGGGTAAAACCTTATTGATTGTTAGCCATGATACACATCCCATTATGTGGGCCGATAAACATTGGGCGCTGAGCAAAAGAGGTGTGTATGAAAAAAACAACCAAACTATCACTTAGACAGCTTGTATTTACGAACCCTTGGGGCTTTGTTGTTCCCGTTTTACTGGGCGTAGTCGCCAGTTTGTCAGGGGTAGCGCTGCTCGGTGTGTCAGGCTGGTTTATTTCAGCGGCAGGGTTGGCGACTGCGGTAGGCGCAGGCATGTTTTTTAATTATTTAACGCCGGGCGCCATTGTTCGTGGTTTGTCGATATTTCGTACCGCAGGTCGTTATGGTGAGCAGGTTGCGGCGCACAACCATTTGCTGGGTTTATTAAAAACATTACGTCTGTGGGTTTGGGATCAGCGAGTTGCAAAGGATGCGGCAAATTTGCATGAGCAGACAAGAGGCGACTTGCTTCAGCGTTTGGTCAGTGATCTGGATCAGATTATTCGTTGGCCGTTAGTCGTGTTTTTACCTTGGATTTACGCTGTAGCAAGTTATGTGGCGGTGTCGATATTTGCTTATTTCATTTTACCTGCATTGCTTTGGCCTATGGCGACAGCGGCCTTGCTGCATATTGTGGTGGTGCCTTATGTTTGTGGTCGCTTTGCCAGTCATGCTGTGCATGTTGGGCAGATTTTGGGCGTGCATCGCCGTAGTCGTTTTGTTAGCTTATTCTCTGCGTTAGTGACGCTAACGATACGCGGACATTGGAAAGAGTATGCTAAACGTTTGGGGCAACTGGATGAACGCCAGCGCCGCACAGAAATTCATATTCAAAACGCAGTCAGCGTGGGGCGCTTCTTAGCTTATTGGATTACTGTTTCATTGATTGCCAGTAGCTTCTATTTGGTCAGTGAGTTGGATTTGCCATCAGGGCGGTGGATGCTGCTAGACAACGTACAAGGTACTTGGGTTGTGGGTTTTGTGCTGTCTTTACTCGCTGTTAACGAGTTGGCGCTGCCGCTTGTTCAATCGTTTGTCGCGCAAGGTCAATCTCAGGTTGGGCTGCGCAGGCTCAATCAACTTTATGACGCGCCAAAAGACTCAGAACAAGACACGTTTACCTGTATTGCAGGGCAGCTTCGTCGTTTGTCTTTTCAGCATTGGCGAGGTTTTCATGCCGCCAGCGGTATGGGCAACGACGCGATTGATTTAACCATAGAGACAGGTGACACCTTATGGATTCGGGGGGGAAGTGGTTCAGGTAAGTCGACATTGCTTGCGTCCATGGCCGGGGATTGTTTATCGACCGGCCAAGCGTTGATCAACGATGAAGTAACTGAGTTGTTCGGCAATACTGTGTATCAGCAGCAATTAAGCTATTTGCCACAGGCCCCGTATATATTTCAACAAAGTATCGCGGCTAATTTACGTTTGGGTAATCCTGATGCGACGGTAGAAGCGTTATGGTCTGTGTTGGGTGCTGTTGCCTTGGCGGACTGGGTAAAGAGCTTACCAAACGGATTGGATACCTTATTGAGTTCGCAAGGTCGTAATTTATCCGGTGGACAGCGCAAGCGTCTGGCATTAGCGCGTTTGTTATTAAGAAAAGCGCCGGTACTTTTATTAGATGAGCCGTTCGATGGTTTGGATAAAGCAACAATTGAAACGATTTGCCTGTCATTACAACAAGATTATAAGCCAGAGATATTGGTATTAGTGAGTCACGTTGGCAGTTTGCTTGGTGACCATGCTGGGGTGATTGAGCTGTAACCTCATGACTCATTAATGGTTACTTAATGGTCAGTACATTTTTTTGCCTGTTCATGCGTTAATTTCTTGGTAATAGCGCTTCTATTTCGCCTGTGATTTATGATTTACTTTCTTCATTCGGTTTTCCGTTTTATTATCAGGTAAACATTGGGTGATGCGCTTTTTTTCGGCGTGTTACTCGCAATCATTTAACTATATTAGGAAGCAATAATGGCGGCTTTTGGTAGCGTGTTTATGCCTAAAATGGCATTGGCAACATTTGAAAATAATCAATGGAGTGACGCGAGCATTGTCGCATCAGACAGCATTCAATTGCACCCTGGGGCGCACGTTTTACATTATTCCAGCACGTGCTTTGAAGGGCTAAAAGCCTTCCGTCATGCAGACGGCAGTGTGCATGTTTTTCGTATGGATCAAAACATCAAGCGTTTGGCACAAAGCAGCCGTTTGTTGTCTTTGCCGTCTATTGATGAAGCTCAAATTGCTAAGATGATTGTGGATGTCGTGGCTGAATTTGCGACGGATGTGCCAGAGCCACCGGGTTCTATGTACATTCGTCCGACTCACATAGGCACCGAAGCCGCTGTAGGCAAAGCTGCAGCACCAACGGCAACGTCAATGTTGTATGTTTTGTTGTCCCCTGTAGGCGATTATTTTACCGGTGGCGCAAAAGCATTACGTTTACTGCTAGACGAAACCGGCATGCGTTGTGCGCCACATATGGGCATGATCAAAAGTGGTGCTAACTACGCCAGTGCGCTAGGTCCGATTTCTAAAGCCAAGGCGGAAGTGCAAGCCGATCAGATTTTATTCTGTCCAAATGGCGATGTGCAAGAAACCGGTGCGGCGAATTTCTTGTTGATTGATGGCAACGAGATCATCACGAAGGGTTTGGATACGAGTTTCTTACACGGTGTGACGCGTTCTTCTATCTTAACGTTAGCGGCTGATTTAGGGATGATCGTAACAGAGCGTGACTTGACCGTGGCAGAACTATTAGCGCGCGCGGCGAAGCCAGAAGTGGAAGCTGTGTTGTCAGGCACAGCGGCGGTGTTAACGTCGGTCGGTACTTTTATTCATAACGGTACAGAATACAAAGTAGGGTCTGGCGAACCAGGTCCTATTGCTCAGAAACTGCGTCAAACCTTGAATGATATTCAATGGGGTAAAGCAGAAGACACGCACAACTGGCTAACCAAAGTCATTTAATCATATCAAACTCATATCAAACTCATATCAAACTCAAAGGGCCGATTGTGATCAATTGGCCCTTTTTATATGGATTGAATCAATTTTTATGGCATGCTTATAAAGCGTTATGGTTATGATGCTGCTTAAAAAGTGGGTAATGGTTAAAAAGGAAATGTGAATGAAAGAAATCCTAAGAAAACTGTGTTCACCTGTGTTGAGTTTGTTTGAATCGAGCGAAGGTGAGGGAGAATATGAATACAAACCTTCCCACAGAACCATTCTCATTGTGTTGGGGTTGCTGTGTTTGGTGATTGCGTCAGTGTCTTTAATGGTGACAATTATGACCGGCGAAGCGGCGGGTATTATCCCTATTATGATGTTCTTGTTCACCGGCTTGGTGTGCGAAATAGTGGGGTGGTTAGGCAGTGATCGTGCGGTTGCGAGAATATGGAAACGTCGCTAAAGCCCAGATTCACATAATAAAGGCGACTCGAAAGTCGCCTTTATTTAGGGTGTGCTCAATGTATGAGTCAGTAGCTTAGATGGACACCTTAGTGGCGATCTTTGCCTTTGTGACGTGGTTTTTCATCGTCGTTATCGTCACTGCATTCTTGCATTTGATCTTGTTGCAGTTCAACGAGTTTGGCTTTTTGTTCTGGCGTTAATATGCTCAGCATTTCGTGTTGTTTGCTTAACATTTGCACTTGGCGTTCTACTTTTGAGCTGTCTTGCTTTGCTTTACGTTCTTCTCTGTGGCTTTGCATTTCTTTTGCCATTGCTGTGGCTTTTGCTGCGTCAAATGTGTCGGCCAGTAATAAGTCATTTAATTGTTCTGCACGTTGGTCTTGTCTTTCACCGCGTTGCTCTGAATGGCCTTTAGCGCGGTCTTTCATATCTTCTTTGTGAGATTGACGAAGAGTTTTAAATTGCTCTTTTTGGCTATCCGTAAGATTAAGCTCTTTCATGATTTCACGATCAAGGCCTGGGCGGCATTCGTTATCGTGATGATCTTTGTGATCCTTTCCACCATACGCAAAAGCGCTACTAGCACTGATGATGAAAGGAAGGGCGACAGAAGCCAAAAGCAGTTTTTTTGTCATTTTCAATGTTTTCATGGTGTTTACCCTTTTCTGTTAGTTGGGCCATTAATTGGCTCGTTTAGTTAGTTGTTTAAAAAGTCGTTTATTTAGTAATAGATATGGTGTTCTGAACGCATGGAAGTAGCATAGAGGTTCTTAAGTAAAGTGGCGTATTGGTAAAGTAAAGTAACGTAAAGGACGCGTTTAAAAGAGGATTTCAAAGTAACATAGGCGTAATAAAGCGACTTACCAAACGAGTTTAATATGGTCGTCCAGTGACACTCACTTTGTTTAGGAAAAAAGACATGCCACATATTTTAATTATTGACGATGATGTTGAGTTAAGTGATCTGCTCAAAGAGGTTTTATCATTTGAAAGTTGTGAAGTGTCTACTGCATACAATGGGCTCGATGGATTGGTCGCGATGAACGACAACATTGACCTTGTATTGCTGGATGTGATGATGCCAAAACTGAACGGTTTTGAAACCCTAAAGCAATTGCGGGAAAAATGGGACGTGCCGGTATTAATGCTGACGGCTAAAGGCGAAGAAATCGATCGGGTAGTAGGTCTTGAGCTCGGTGCCGATGACTATTTACCTAAACCTTTTAGTGAGCGTGAATTACTGGCGAGAATTCGCGCAATTTTAAGACGAACTCAGGTTACGAAGGGCGACAATCAACATAATGACTTTGTGATATATCGAGACATTAAATTGTATCCGGGTCGCTTGGAAGCCTACTGTAATGGTGAGTTGTTGGATTTAACCAGCACCGAATTTGCGCTCTTGCATTATTTTTTATTGCATCCAGGCACCGTACTAACAAAACAAGGCTTAAGTCTTGATGTATTGGGCAAACGCTTAGCGGCGTTCGATCGAGCTTTAGACATGCACGTATCTAACCTACGAAAAAAATTACCTGATTGGCCGAATGGCAAACCGCGCATTAAAACTTTGCGCGGGCGTGGCTATCTGTTGGTGGAGGGAGATTAATGCGTTTACCTAATGTCACCAGCTTGTATGGGCGTATTTTCGCGATTTTTTGGTTTACCATGTTTTTGGTGATTTTAGCGGTGTTAGTCTTGCCGCATTTTGATCCTCGTAAAACCCGAGACATTGATCCGCCTCATTATGACCGCATGGTACAAATACGCGATCGTGTCGAATTGGTTTTTTCGGCCGCTGCAGACATAGACTCCGTATTAGATGGCCTTGATCCGCGCCGTCGCCGAGATGAAGAGGGGAATAAATTGCGTCTTTTTATCACTGACCTCAATGGCAATATCTTGGGCAATGATCGACGCCAAGACATGAGCTATCGTTCGTTACGCAACTTTGTGACGACTACGGATAATCCTGATAACCCCCAGCAACAGCTGTATGGCAAAACCATGATTTCTGGCCCGTTGCCGATTACCTTGGCTGGTGAGTCCTATTTCCTGTATGCCGGCACAAGATGGAATGAGCCGCCTAATTTTTTATTGCAACTGTTTGATCATCCCATTCGTTTACTATTGGTTGTTATGCTGATCAGTACGCCCTTGTTGTTGTGGTTAGCGTGGGCGTTAAGTCAGCCGGCTCGACGACTTGAAAAAGCGGCGCAAAGAGTATCGCAAGGTGTATTCGAAACCGATCCAGAGCTTGAAAAAGGCATGTCAGAATTTCGCCAAGCTGGAGCGAGCTTTAACCAAATGGTCGAAGCCGTGAACAGGATGATGTCAGGGCAACAGCGTTTACTGTCGGATATTTCCCATGAACTGCGCTCACCCTTGACACGCCTAAGAATGGCGCAAGCGTTAGCGTGGCGAAAATTGGGAGAAAGCCCGGATTTGATTCGTATTGACACAGAAGCGCAGCGTCTTGAACAGATGATAGCCAAGTTACTGGCGTTGTCTAGAGTGCAGGTCGACAGCCATTTGCAAAGAGAAGCGCAGCCATTGTGCCATCTGTTTGATGAATTATTCGCAGATAGCCAATTTGAAGCAGAGCAAATGGGCAAGAGCATGTTGCTACCTGTGGTGCCTGATCGGACGATGATGTGCGACTCGCCACTGATTATGAGCGCTTTAGAGAATATCATCCGTAATGCCATTCATTATGGTAAGAAGACGATTCATGTCTCGTTTGATGTGACTCCTACAACGTTTACAGTGCGGGTTGAAGACGATGGTGAGGGCGTACCTGAGGATGAATTAGACTCTATTTTTCGTCCGTTTTACCGTGTTTCTACCGCACGGGACCGTCACAGTGGTGGAGCTGGATTGGGCTTGGCGATTGCTGAAAGTGCCATACGTCAGCATCAAGGTGTTATTCTAGCGAAGCGAAGCGCACTGGGCGGCTTATTAATCGAGGTGACCTTGCCTTTATTGTCTAGATAATCGAGCGTAAGCCATAATATTTGTATTTTAAGGTAAAGCAACCCTAGACAAAGCGAGAGAATCAGCCCATATTATTCTCTCGTGTTTTAACATACAAATTTGTTTATTAGTTGGCAAAAAGCCCTTTTGAAAAGCCATCTAACGAACGTTACTCCGAACCCGTTTCCTCAAACCCATTTAGAATGACCTTTAGCGTCACCCTTGTGCCGCTATATTATGACACCCTAGGAAGTACATGATTAATACAGCAAAAGAGTTCTTACTACAGCGGATTTGTAATTTTGCAAGTCAGCCATTTGATCCAAATTCTGACTCCCAAGTCGTGGGATTGTTAAAAAGCAAATTCAATATTTACTTACCTCAAAGACGATCCATCAATGAATCCTTGTCTTCTACCGTGAGTGACCACGAAATCATCACTTTAATTTTAAAATACCGCTCGATGAACTGATTAAACTGCCCTTGTGTCGATGGTTTACTGGCCTTAGTGTGTGTTTTTATTTTTTGATGCACACAAAAACAGCGTTACCGGATTGCTCGCCCCAAGGCAAAATCTTGTCGTAGTCATGTTCGAAAATATGCACCTCAAAATACGCATCTAATAGTGTTTGGAGCTCATTAAAACTCAGCGCGACCATAGGGTGTTCGTCTTGCCAGTGTTGTTCAGAATGCTGCTCAGCTTTTTTAATGCTTAATTTGAGAGTTTGCTTTTCACCTTCCCCAGAGTAATACCATGATGAGCCAAACGAAAACACACTGCCGCCGTGTTTAACGTCGTGTTTTGCAAACAAGGCATTGTCTATGTGGTGTTTGTCTACCGCATTAAAGCAAAAAACGCCGCCTTCATTGAGTGCCTTGTGAGCACTGTCTATGCACGAACGTAATTGTGCGATATCCCCGCTGTAATGGATTGAATACAAAAAACAGGTGATCAAATCATAAGGCTCGATGGTTTCAAATGCGCACATGTTGCCTAGGGAATAGTTGGCCTCGGGGCAACGCTGTTTCGCGAGATCCAACATGGGCTGATTAATGTCTAAACCGCTGCATTGATAGCCTTCTTGTAAAAGGTAGGCGATGTGTGGACCGGTTCCGCAGGCTAAATCCAAATGACGTTTTCCTTGGTTGCCAAAGATCTGGTCGAGTCTTTGCACGCTCTTGCTTTGGGCCTGATAGTTAATATCGGCGCACATTAAATCGTAATAGCCAGAAAGGTCCGTATAAAGCGTGTTGTCAGACATAGTTTTTTCACTTGCGAGGCGGGAAATTGAAGGGCGAATCATATAGCAGTCATCACTAGGTCTCAATGCTATAATAGTCAGAAGTGATGGCCTTATTGATAGAGTAAAACTGATGAAAAAAAACACGGTTTCCATTGGGTTAAGCAACCCCAAAGATATTACAAATGTTGGCTCTGTGATGCGCGCTGCGGGCTGTTATCAAGCCGACCAGGTGTTTTATTCGGGGAAGCGTTACGACCGTGCCACAAAAATGTCGACTGACACCCAAAAAGCCAGTACATCGATTCCACTGATCAATATTGATTCCTTGGGGTTAGAAAACTTTATCGATGCAGTCGATGCCGATACCAAAATTGTGTGTGTCGATTTGGTTCAAGGCGCCACGCCTTTGCCAGCTTTTCATCATCCTGAAAAAGCGCTGTACATTTTTGGTCCAGAAGACGGCACCATTGCGCAAAACCTTATAGATCGTGCAGATTACGTGGTGTTTGTGCCGACCATCGGTTGCATGAATTTGGCCGCGTCGGTCAATGTGGTGTTGTACGATCGACTGGCTAAATCTCCTAGGGCAATAGCGGGTGATGAGCTGATTCGTCAGAGTAAAGACGTAAACAACAACATTAAAGTTAAAGTTAAAGTTACCGCTAAACCGACCAACGGCTAAGGAGTGTTTATGCGCTATCAAGGCATTAAGGTGACACTGGTGACCGGGTTTTTAGGCGCGGGAAAAACCACATTGATTCGCCATTTGCTGGAGCAATCACCTCCGCATGAGCGGTGGGCAGTACTGGTCAATGAGTTTGGCGACATCGGTTTAGACAGTGCATTTTATGCGGATTTGGACATCGCTATTACCGAAGTGCCGGGAGGGTGCGTGTGTTGTACGACCTCGGCAGCGTTCCAAAAAGGCCTTAACCAGTTGATCCGTCAATACAATCCCGATCGCATTTTTATCGAGCCATCGGGCTTGGGGCATCCTAAGCAAATCATCCAAAAATTGCGCAGTCCAACCTATCATGATGTGTTGCTGTTAACGGGCACCTTTTGCGTTTTAGACGCTCGCCATTTAAGTGATGAGCGGTATACCAAACATACGATATTTAATGACCAGATTGCGTCTGCCAATGGGATTGTGTTTAGCCATGTGGATCAGTACACACCAAAGGATGTGGCACTCATAGACGCTACGTTTGCCGCGTGTAGCCAGGGCGAAGTCAAGCCTGCGATCTTTTTATCAGACCCGATGGCCCTGTCTGAAAATGCACTCGACGTGTCTTTGAGTGATTCTGTAGCGTACTCAGCGATTCGTTATAAAGCGCTGGAAAACGAGCACGACCATCCTCATTCTAAGCCTGCTCCTCCCCATGAATCTCAAGATACTGTGGGACAAATTCATCATGATCAGCCACTTTTCTTACAACAAGGTTTTGCACCGCAACGACATTATCATAAACAACAAGACGGTATGCAGGTCGTGGGTTGGCAATGGTCAAAGACACACTATTTCGACGCCGATGCGGTGACGACTGCGGTGAATGAGATGCTTAAATTGGACGCTATTTATCGTATAAAAGGCGTATTTGTCACTCAATCTGGTCAGGCTCTTTTTGTGAACGCCGCTCGTGGAGCGCTCACAATGAGCCAAGCAATGTGGCTTCAGGACAGCCGCTTAGAGATCATCGGAGTGGCTGCAGAAGACTGGTCAAAAGCGATTATTGAGGGCTACGCCGATCTTTTTTAACGTTGTGTTTAGCAGAGTGGGGTGACCGTGAATAATCATCGTGCTCTATTTTGTCATTAACTTTGGCCCCTTTTGTTATTGAGAGAAACACGCTTATAGAGGAACCTTTCGGGTATAAGAAGTTCCTATGGTGGAGCAGGTTAGATAAAACAATAAGAGGTCAATGATCATGCCTGAATATAAAGCGCCCTTGCGCGACATTAAGTTCGTTACTGAAGAAGTGCTCGATTTTCCAGGGCACTACGCTAAATTACCAGGGGCAGAAGACGCCACTCCTGATATGGTCTCGGCGATTTTGGAAGAAGGTGCGAAGTTTGCAGAACGTGTACTTTCTCCATTGAACCGTATCGGTGATCAGCAAGGTTGCCAGTTCAAAGACGGCGTGGTCACCACACCAGAAGGCTTCAAAGAAGCGTATCAGCAATACGTCGAAGGCGGTTGGCCTTCTTTGTCACACCCAGAAGCCGTCGGTGGGCAAGGTTTGCCTGATTCATTGGGTATGATGGTCACAGAAATGATTGCTACTTCTAACTGGTCTTGGGGCATGTATCCAGGGTTAAGCCACGGTGCAATGAACACCATTGAGCTGCATGGCACTGACGAGCAAAAACAAACCTATTTAACCAAGTTGGTATCGGGTGAATGGACGGGCACCATGTGCTTGACCGAATCCCATTGCGGTACGGATTTGGGTATGATGAAAACCAAAGCGGAACCACAAGCCGATGGCAGCTACGCCATTACGGGTACAAAGATTTTCATCTCGGCCGGTGAGCACGATATGGCAGGCAACATTGTTCACATCGTGTTGGCTCGTTTACCGGACGCTCCCGCCGGTACCAAAGGGATTTCCCTGTTTATTGTGCCAAAATACAATGCGGATGCGAATGGTGATATTGCCGATCGCAATCAAGTGTCCTGTGGATCGATCGAACACAAAATGGGTATCCACGGTAATGCGACGTGCGTGATGAACTTTGACGGAGCGAAAGGCTATTTAATTGGGGAAGCAAACCGTGGTTTGAACTGCATGTTTACCTTCATGAATACGGCGCGTATTGGTACGGCATTGCAAGGTTTGGCTCATGCTGAGTGGGCGTTGCAAAACTCGGTGGCGTACGCTAAAGATCGTTTGCAAATGCGTGCGTTGTCGGGGGCTAAATCTCCTGAAAAAGCCGCAGACGCTATCATTGTGCACCCCGATGTTCGTCGTATGTTATTGACACAAAAAGCGTTTGCCGAAGGCGGCCGAGCGTTGATACATTATTGTTCTATGTTGGTAGATACGACGAAAAAAGGCACACCAGACGAAAAAGTCGAAGCCGAAGAGTTAATGTCTTTGTTGACGCCGATTGCCAAAGCTTTTCTGACCGAAACCGGCTTTGAGGCGGCCAATCATGGTCTGCAAGTGTTTGGCGGTCATGGTTATATTGCGGAGTGGGGCATGGAGCAAAATGTTCGCGACTGCCGTATTTCTATGCTTTACGAAGGAACAACGGGCATCCAAGCGTTGGATTTATTAGGTCGCAAAGTACTAATGACCCAAGGCGCCACCTTGCGTCGCTTTACTAAAATTATTCATAAGTTCTGTAAAGAGCACAAAGGCGACAAGCGCATGAAGTCCTATGTCTCTGCGCTGGATAAAGTCAACAGCGAGTGGGGCGATGTGACGCTTAAGATCGGCATGAAAGCGATGCGCAACAAAGACGAAGTGGGTGCCGCTTCTGTAGATTATTTGATGTTTTCTGGTTATGTCGTATTGGCGTATTTTTGGGCTCGCATGGCGGCAACGGCACAACAAAAACTGGATGAAGGTACCAATGAAGTAGGCTTTTACACCGCAAAACTGCAAACAGCGACTTTTTACTACGAGCGTCTATTGCCTCGCACAAAAGCACACGCCGACGCCATGTTGTCCGGTGCCGATAATTTGTTGGCCATGAATGAAGATAACTTCCTGTTTCTTAACGCCTAATAAGACGTTAAGAAATAATAAACATATTGAATTAAGAGGACAGAGTGATGAGCGAAGCACAAACAGTATTTGAAGCCATGTTAGGGCGTTTTGATGCCGATGAAGCCGATGATATGGAAGCCGTCTTTCAATTTGAATTAGACGATGCCGACAACTACCACCTAACGATAGAAGATGGGCAATGCAAGATGGGAGAAGGCGAGCACGATGAGCCAACCGTTACTCTGAGTATGGATTTAGACACCTTGAAAGAAGTCATGAGCGGTGAACTTGATGGTATGGCCGCTTTTATGCAAGGTAAAATTCGCGCCGATGGCGACATCATGTTGGCCACCAAATTAACGCAAATTTTCCCTGTTTAAAATGAACATTTCGTAAGGTATTGGCTCTAAAGCTCAACTGCACCAAAAAGTAGTTGAGCTTTTGCATTTCTTTTTCCTCCTAAATAACAACAACAAACGGAGCTATTTATGACTATGGATACTTCTCCTCCGACTCACTCGTACTTGGGAAAGCCACATGGCAGCTATTTGCCCGAGTCACTTAACCCACTCGGTTATCAATCACTGACTGATGTATTGGAATTGGCCACTGAAAAATTTGCTGATCGTCCTGCGTTTACCAGCGTTGGCAGAACCTTGACCTATCGAGAACTGAAAGAAAAATCGGATCAGTTTGCCGCGTATCTTCAGCATCATACCGGTTTGGTACCTGGTGACCGTATTGCGGTCCAGCTGCCCAATGTTATTCAGTATCCAGTTGTGTTGTTTGGTGCGATGAAGGCGGGCTTGATCGTGGTGAATACCAACCCACTTTATACCCCAAGAGAGCTAGAGCATCAGTTTAATGACGCCGGCGTCAAAGCTTTAGTTGTGTTCGCGAATATGGCGCACAACGTTGAGAAGATTCTCGCCAAAACGTCCATCAAGCACGTTATTATCACTGAAATTGCAGATTTTCATGCGCCCCTAAAGCGCCTGCTGGTGAACTCTGTCGTGAAATACGTGAAGAAAATGGTGGTGCCTTACCATCTCCCTAGCGCACTGACGTTAAATGAAGTGTTGGCAAAAGGACAAGGTAAAGCCGTGACAAAAGTCACCCCTTTTTCGAGTGACATTGCGGTATTGCAATATACTGGCGGAACAACCGGTGTGGCCAAAGGCGCTATGCTCACTCACGCGAATTTGATTTCGAACATGTACCAACTAAGCTCTCGTCTTGAGAGCATTATTGATACCAAAGGCGAGGTGTATATCGCACCGTTGCCGCTGTACCATATTTACGCGTTTCTGATACACGGGCTAACCCTATTGGAGCGCGGCGCACACAGTGTGCTGATCCCGAATCCTCGTGATTTACCTGGCTTTGTGAAAGAGCTGAAAAAGTGGCCTTTTACCGGTTTTGTCGGCTTAAATACCTTGTTCGTTGGCTTGTGCAATAACTCAGATTTTCGTGCACTGGACTTTTCAACGCTGAAGCTGACCTGTTCTGGCGGCATGCCGTTAACGCACGCTGCAGCCGATGAGTGGCGAAAAATCACAGGCTGCCAAGTGGTGGAAGGTTACGGTTTGACTGAAACCTCGCCGGTGGTGTCTTTCAACCCCATCGGGCAAGAGCGCATCGGCACCATAGGTCTACCTGTTGCACAAACAGACATTAAGATTCAAAACCGCGATGGTGACACCGTGTTGCAGGGCGAATCGGGTATGTTATGTGTGCGTGGCCCTCAGGTTATGAAGGGCTACTGGAATCGTGAAGACGCCACTCGTGAAGTGATGACAGACGACGGCTTTTTAATCACCGGTGATATTGCCATGCAGCACCCGGATGGGTATTTGCAAATTGTTGACCGTGCAAAAGACATGATCATTGTATCGGGTTTTAACGTGTATCCTACCGAAGTCGAGGATTGTTTGTCGTCTCATCCTGCCATTTTGGAGTCGGCTGCGATTGGTGTACCAGACGACAAAGCGGGCGAAGCCGTAAAGGCCTTTGTGGTGCTCAAAGCCAATGTAGAAAAACCAGATATAAAAGCGCTGAAAGCGTACTGCAAAGAAAATTTGGCAGCTTATAAGGTGCCTAAATACTTTGAGATCCGCATGGAGCTTCCTAAAACCAATGTTGGTAAAGTCCTACGTCGTGCTTTAAGAGAAGAAGAGCAAACCCTTTAATTCATTCGCCACCCCTTTTTCTGTTGCGCCTTTTAGTCTTTAAAAGGCGCTTTTTAAAGCGCTTATACCAGTCAATAACAGGAGCGTTATGATGACGCAGGTTAAACGTAAATTAATGCACAAACGCGTTATAGAGTCTCATGGTTTTTTGCGAGAAGACGGCTTGTGGGACATTCAAGCCACCATGCAAGACCTTAAAGCTTACGACGTTCGTCGTGAATTTGACGACAGCCTTGTGCCGACAAACAGCCCCTTTCATGACATTTCTGTCACCTTAACCCTAGACGATACCTTTTTAATCAAAGAGGTCAATGTGTCGATGGATTCGTTTCCTTTCCCTAACTGCGGGGCGGCAGCGCCGAATTTTGCCTTGCTTAAAAATACGCGTATTGGACCTGGTTGGAATCGTTGGTTGAAAAAAACATTCAGCGGTAAGGTGGGATGCACTCATGTGTTGGAGTTGCTGCCTGTGGCCGCGACGACCGCGTTTCAAACTATGTGGCAGCCCTTAGGTGAAAAGTACCCAAAGCAAGTGCCTATTGCGCTGGGTAAATTGGTGAACAGCTGCCAAGGTTGGTCAGACAATGGCCCTATGGTAAGCAGGCTAGTTGAAGAACACGTTCTCAAGTTACCCGCTGAGGAGCCACAATCATGAGTGATTTTGTTACCGAAATAATCGAATCCGGTATTCAGCAACTGTGTTTGGATCGCGTTGATAAAAAAAATGCCATCACACTGGATATGTACCAAGCGCTTACCGACGCTCTGTGTCGAGCAGAACAAAATGACGATATAAAAGTGACCTTGATTCATGGGGCTGGCGGGAATTTCTCCTCAGGAAATGACATTAATGAGTTTGTCCACATTGCACAAACGCCCGAGAAAATGACCACGATAATGACGTTTCTGCAAGTGCTCAGTCGTTTTAAAAAGCCATTAATTGCGGGCGTTGAAGGCCGTGCTGTGGGCGTGGGGGCGACCCTGTTGTTGCATTGTGATCTGGTATTAGCGTCACGCCAAGCGCGTTTGCAGTTTCCATTTGTACAGCTTGGTTTGGTGCCGGAAGCCGCGTCTAGCTTTTTGTTGCCTCAGCTGGTTGGTCATCAAAAAGCGTTTGAGATATTAGTTCTAGGGGAGTGCGTAGACGCTGAGTCTGCCTATCAAATGGGCTTGGTGAATCACTTATGTGAAGCAGGCGAAGCGTTTCACGTCGCCTTGCGTTATGCCGAGAAAGTGGCAGCGTTACCAGTGCAAGCCGTTGCATTAAGCAAAGGTCTGCTGAAACACCAAGACCAAGAAGCGGTGCAAACGGCCCTGTTGCGAGAAGGTCAGATATTCAAAGACCGCCTAGGTTCACAAGAAGCCTACCAGGCGTTCGCCTCTTTTTTATCTCGTAATAAATAAGTGACTATTTTTGTCAGTTAACTGGCGCTTTTTTGTTATTGATGAAAACTCGTCTCAAACTACTATAGAGACCATCAAAATAATAATCATGAGGGGCTTATGAAAATATTAGTATCTGTAAAGCGCGTCATTGACTACAACGTCAAAGTACGCGTTAAATCCGATAATACGGCGGTCGACCTGACCAACGTCAAAATGTCGATGAATCCTTTTTGCGAAATTGCGGTAGAAGAAGCCATTCGACTTAAAGAAAAAGGCATCGCTACAGAAGTTGTAGTGGTCTCGGTTGGTTCAAAAAATTGCCAAGAGACCTTGCGCACCGCGCTGGCATTGGGCGCAGACCGTGCGATTCAAGTCGATACAGAAGACGGTTTGGATTCATTGAGCGTGGCAAAATTGTTGGCCAAAGTCGCTCAAGACGAAGCCGCTGATCTGATCATTATGGGCAAACAATCCATAGATTCTGATAACAATCAAACCGGCCAAATGGTCGCGGCGTTGCTGGATTACCCTCAGGCTACGTTTGCCTCTGAAATAGTCGTTGTAAGCGGCGAAGCCCCACAAGAAATTGAAGTCACTCGTGAAATAGATGGCGGTTTACAAACGTTGGCCATTACCCTTCCTGCGGTGGTTACCACAGATTTGCGTTTAAATGAGCCACGTTTTGCTTCTTTGCCCAATATTATGAAAGCCAAACGAAAACCACTCGACGTTAAAACGCCGGCGGAGCTGGGGGTTGATGTGGGCTCAAATGTCCGTATTTTGTCGGTGACACCACCAGCACAACGGGCGGGTGGCATAAAAGTGGGCTCGGTCACCGAGCTGGTCGATAAATTGAAAAACGAAGCGAAGGTGGTGTCATGAGTGTCTTAATTCTTGCCGAACATGATAATGCATCCCTAAAACCAGCCACGCTCAATACGGTCACGGCTGCGACGCAGATCAGCACCGATGTGCATGTGTTGGTGGTGGGTTCTCATTGCCAAGCTGTGGCCGATGCCGCCAGCAAGGTCCCAGGTGTCACCACAGTGTTGCTCGCTGACAACGCCGCTTACGAACATCAATTGGCAGAAAATGTGTCTAAATTGATCGTCGAAATAGCTCGCCCTTATGAGCATATTTTGGCACCGGCAACAACAACGGGCAAAAACACCTTGCCACGGGTAGCGGCTTTACTGAATGTGGCGCAGCTTTCTGATGTGATCAAGGTTGAGTCCGCAGACACCTTTGTACGTCCAATTTACGCAGGCAATGCGATTGCCACGGTAAAAAGTGTCGACAGCGTAAAAGTGATCACCATTCGTACGACTGGCTTCGATGCCGCAGCGAGTGAGGGTGGAAGCGCTAATATCGACACAGTGTCTCAGGTCATCGTGTCGGATCGCAGTCGTTTTGTAAAAGCGCAATTGGCGGTATCGGATCGCCCTGAATTAACCGCTGCCAGTGTCATTGTTTCCGGCGGTCGCGGCATGGGCAACGGTGAAAACTTTGCTTTGCTTGAAGGCGTTGCCGATAAATTGGGCGCGGCGATTGGTGCGTCCCGAGCGGCCGTAGACGCGGGCTTTGTGCCCAATGATTTGCAAGTGGGGCAAACCGGCAAAACCGTTGCCCCTGATTTGTACATTGCCGTTGGTATTTCGGGTGCGATTCAGCATTTGGCGGGCATGAAAGACTCAAAAGTCATTGTCGCGATCAACAAAGACGAAGAGGCGCCTATTTTCCAAGTCGCGGATTATGGACTGGTAGCCGATTTGTTTGATGCGGTGCCAGAACTGGAAAAAAGCCTTTAACGTTGGCATGCGCTTACCTTGTGAGCAAAGCAGCACAGCAAAATAACAATAATGGGAGACCAACATGATATTCGAAGGACAAGCAATCAAGGTGGCAGTCGATGACGCTGGTGTGGCGACGGTCACTCTGGATCTGATCGGCGAGTCGGTCAATAAGTTCAACGCGGCAACCTTGGCCGAACTGGCGCAAGCCGTTGCTCTATTGCAGCATACGGACGACTTAAACGGTGTGATTTTTGCCAGCGCCAAAGACGTGTTTGTGGTCGGTGCCGACATTCATGAATTTACGTCTTGGTTCCTGCTTGAAGACGAAGAGTTAACCGATAAATTACGCGCGGCGCACGCCATATTTAATGATATTTCCAACTTATCTTGCCCAACGGTTGCCGCGATTAATGGTATTGCTCTAGGCGGCGGAATGGAGTTGGTGTTGGCGTGTGACTATCGTGTGATGGCGGATTCCGCAAAAATTGGACTGCCCGAAACACAACTCGGAATTTATCCTGGTTGGGGTGGGACAGTGCGTCTGCCGCGTTTGATCGGACCAGACAATGCCTGTGAATGGATCTGTGGTGGTGCGCAAAAACGCAGCGCCGATGCCTTAAAAGACGGCGCTGTGGATGCCGTCGTACCTGCTGCAAAAGTGAACGATTCAGCTCGTCATTTGATCCAACAAGTGTTGGATGGCAAGCTGGATTATCATGCTCGCCGCGACGAATTGCGTGCGCCTATGGTGTTTTCGCCGATCGAAAAAATGATGGTGTTCGAATCGGTCCGTGGTGTGGTGGGTGCCAAAGCCGGTAAGCATTACCCAGCACCGATGGCGGCGATCAAAACGATCGAGAAGGGCATCAGTCAAGACATGAGCAAAGCCATCGAAACAGAGATCAAAGGCTTTGTGAAATTGGCGAAAGGCCCTGTGGCGAAATCCTTGGTGAACTTGTTCTTGAGTGATCAGAAAATTAAAAAAACCGCTGGTAAATACGCGAAAAGCGCGACACCGGTGAAGCAAGCCGCGGTATTGGGCGCGGGTATTATGGGGGGCGGCGTGGCGTATCAGTCTGCGTCCAAAGGCACACCGATTATCATGAAAGACATTCGTCCTGAAGCCTTAGAGCTTGGATTGAATGAAGCGAATAAACTGTTCAATGGTCAAGTAGAGCGTGGACGTTTAACGACGGAAAAAGCGTTTAAAGCCATGAATGCCATTGTTCCGGCGTTAACTTATGGCGAATTCGCTCATGTGGATTTGGTGGTTGAAGCGGTCGTAGAAAACGTCAACATCAAGAAATCTGTGTTAGCCGAAGTGGAAACTAAGCTGGCTGACGATGCCATTCTTACGTCTAACACCTCGACCATTTCGATCACGGAGTTGGCGAAAGGCTTAACACGCCCAGAAAATTTCTGTGGGATGCACTTTTTCAACCCCGTGCATCGTATGCCATTGGTTGAAGTTATCCGTGGCGAAAAAACCAGCGATGCTGCGATTGCCAAAACCGTAGCGTACGCTCAAGCCATGGGCAAAACGCCGATTGTGGTGAACGATTGCCCAGGCTTCTTAGTGAACCGTGTATTGTTTCCTTACTTCGCGGGCTTTTCTTTGATGATGCAAGAAGGCGCGAATTTTCAAGTGATCGATAAGACCATGGAAAAATTTGGCTGGCCAATGGGCCCTGCTTACTTGCTTGATGTGGTGGGTGTGGATACGGCGTTTCATGCTGACCAAGTGATGGCTGAAGGCTTTCCAGATCGCATGAAACACGAAGGCAAAAATGCGATAGATCGCTTATTTGAATTAGCGCGTTTTGGTCAGAAAAACAGTAAAGGCTTTTATACTTACGAACCCGACCGTAAAGGCAAGCCGAAGAAAATCTTTAATGACGAGATCAACGCTTTGTTGGCGCCCGTGGTGACATCTCAGTCTGAATTGACCGAAGAGGACATTGTGGCTCGCATGATGATTCCTTTGTGCATCGAGACCGTACGATGCGTGGAAGAAAACATTGTTGCGACGGCGGCAGAAGCGGACATGGGGTTGATCTACGGTATTGGTTTTCCTCCCTACCTTGGTGGTGCCTTGCATTACCTAGACCAAATGGGGCTGCAGGCATTTTGTGACCTTGCAGACAAATACAGCCACTTAGGTAAATTGTATGAGCCAACCGCGAAAATGCGCGACATGGCAAACAACAATGACACCTATTACGGCGTTTAATTTCCCAGAGGCTAGAGGAGAATTTCCATGAAACTGAATCCAAATGATGTCGTGATTATCGACGCGGTTCGCTCACCGATGGGCAAAACAAAAAACGGTGTTTTTCGCAATGTTCGAGCGGAGAACTTATCGGCGGGGCTGGTTAAAGCCTTGTTCAAGCGTAACCCAGATGTTGACCCAAAAGACGTAGAAGATTTGATTTGGGGTTGCGTAAACCAAACCCTAGAGCAGGGCTTCAACATGGCACGTGCTGTGTCTTTGTTGGCTGGTTTGCCTATTACCACCGCCGCACAAACGGTTAACCGTTTGTGCGGTTCGTCTATGTCAGCGATTCACACCGCGGCGCAAGCCATTATGACCGGCCAAGGGGATGTGTTTGTTGTGGGTGGCGTTGAGCACATGGGTCATGTTGGCATGATGCACGGGGTAGATGTGAACCCTGCTTTGTCAAAGCACATGGCAAAAGCGTCTATGATGATGGGCGTGACGGCGGAAATGCTGGGTAAAATGCACGGTGTGAGCCGTCAAGCACAAGATGAGTTTGCTGTGCGCTCTCATCGTTTGGCTCACGAAGCGACCTTGCAAGGCCGTTTTGCTAATGAAATTGTATCGCTTGAAGGCCACGATGCCGAAGGCAATAAAATCCTAGTAGAAGTGGACGAAGTGATTCGTCCAGAAACGTCTATGGAATCTTTGGCCGGTTTGAAACCGGTGTTTATGCCAAAAGTGGGTACGGTCACCGCGGGTACGTCGTCTGCGTTGTCGGATGGTGCATCGGCGATGCTGATGATGTCGGCAAAAAAAGCCGAAGAGTTGGGCCTAACGCCGATCGCCAAAGTGCGTAGCATGGCGGTAGCGGGTTGTGATCCCGCCATTATGGGTTATGGGCCCGTTCCAGCGACGAAAAAGGCTTTGCAGCGTGCGGGTTTAACCATCAATGATATCGACATTGTCGAGTTGAACGAGGCGTTTGCAGCACAATCTATTCCGGTTCTGAAAGACTTGAAATTGATTGACTTGGTGGATCAGAAAGTTAATTTGAACGGTGGTGCCATTGCGCTGGGTCATCCGTTAGGGTGTTCCGGTACACGTATTTCGACGACGTTATTAAACGTGATGCGTGATAAAGACGCTAACCTTGGTTTGGCCACTATGTGTATTGGTATGGGTCAAGGCATTGCGACTGTGTTTGAACGTATCTGACGCGGTTAGAACGCTGTCTTTGTAAAGAGCCTCGCTTAGTGCGGGGCTTTTTTTATGAACTCAGTTAGACTCAGAGCATTAGTTTAAGGCATAGGCTTAAGGTCGCTTTGCCGGTACTTGAAGCCAGTTTAATAGGAGATTCTAATGAAAATTGCGGTGTTAGACGATTATCAAGACAGCGTTAAAAAATTGGCGTGTTTTTCTATTCTTAATGCGCATGATGTGACGGTTTTTACCGACACACTGACGGAGATTGATCTGTTGGTCGAACGCTTAATGGGCTTTGATGCTTTGGTATTGATCCGTGAAAGAACCGTCATTACCGAAGCACTACTGTCTCGATTGCCTAATTTAAAACTGATCAGTCAAACCGGCAAAGTCAGCAATCATATCGATGTGGCTCTGTGCCAGCAGTACGGTGTGACCGTATTGGAAGGCATGGGCTCGCCTGTGGCGCCAGCGGAATTGTGTTGGGGCCTGATCATGGCGGCGAGCCGTCGTATGCCTGCTTATGTTTCAAACTTCTCCCAAGGGGATTGGCAGCAATCGGGGGCGTTAGGACTTGGGCGCGTGTTACATGGGGCCACTTTGGGCATTTGGGGCTACGGTAAAATTGGTCAACGCATCGCGCACTACGCCAAGTCATTTGGTATGCAAGTGCTGGTGTGGGGCAGTGACGCTTCTCGTACTTTGGCGCAAGAACATGGCTTTTTAGCCGCCTCAAGTAAGGCCGAGTTTTTTCAAACAGCCGATGTGATCAGTTTGCATCTGCGACTCAATGGGGCCACTAAAGCCTGCGTAACAGCGCAAGACTTGGCCATGACTAAGGCGGACGTGTTAATCGTGAATACCAGCCGCGCTGAACTCATTGAAAACGCCGCCCTTTACCAAGAAATGCGGGCTAATCCAAGCAAACAAGCCGCTGTGGATGTGTTTGAAATAGAGCCTGCCACCCCAGCAACCGAACCGCTTTTGTCTTTGCCAAACGTGCTTTGTACGCCACATATTGGCTATGTAGAAAAAAGCAGCTATGAACGCTACTTTAGCATCGCTTTTGAAAACGTCGCCGCGTTTTATCCGTCTTAAACGACCATGGTAAAAGGGGGAGATTGACTCGCCTATTGCCTCGTTAGTTTTTATTTATTGGTTGATCGTATTTTATGAGTCTATAACTATAACTATAGACATGGGGCAAAAAATACACCCCAACACAAAACGGTAAGCAAAAGAAGGAGGAAGTCATATGTCTAACGAAGGTAAGTGTCCTTTTAACCACGGTGCATCAGGCGCGGGTCAAGCCGCTGGTCGTGGAACATCAAACAAAGACTGGTGGCCAAACCAGTTAAATCTCAAAATACTGCATCAGCATTCTGCTAAATCCAACCCGATGGGTGAGGAGTTTGACTATCAAGCGGCGTTCAATAGTTTGGATCTTGAAGCGCTACGTCAAGATTTGTATGCGCTTATGACAGATTCTCAAGACTGGTGGCCAGCGGATTATGGTCATTACGGGCCATTTTTCATTCGTATGGCGTGGCACAGTGCTGGTACTTACCGTACGGCTGATGGCCGTGGTGGAGCGACATCCGGTACTCAGCGTTTTGCCCCTTTGAACAGCTGGCCAGATAACGTCAATTTAGACAAAGCGCGTCGTTTACTTTGGCCGATCAAACAGAAGTACGGCCGCAAAATTTCCTGGGCCGATTTGATGATTTTAGCCGGTAACTGCGCACTTGAGTCCATGGGCTTTGAAACCTTTGGTTTTGCGGGTGGTCGTGCGGATGTGTGGGAACCAGAAGACGACATTTACTGGGGAACGGAGAAAACATGGTTAGACGATGCACGTTATACCGGGGATCGGGATTTAGAAAATCCATTGGCCGCGGTTCAAATGGGTCTGATTTACGTTAACCCAGAAGGCCCAGATGGCAAGCCTGATACGTTGGCATCGGCTAGAGATATTCGTGATACGTTTGCCCGTATGGCGATGAACGACGAAGAAACAGTGGCACTGATTGCAGGGGGTCACACCTTCGGTAAAACCCACGGCGCAGGCGATGCGGCGCAAGTAGGCGCTGATCCAGAATCCGCAGGTTTAACGGAGCAAGGTTTAGGCTGGCACAACACCCAAGGTACAGGCAATGGCGCAGACACCATTTCCAGCGGTTTAGAAGGGGCTTGGACGAAAAATCCGATTATTTGGGACAATGGTTACTTTGAAAACCTGTTCGAATACGATTGGGAATTGACCAAGAGCCCAGCGGGGGCATGGCAGTGGCAGCCAAAAGATGGCGCGGCGGTGGATTCCGTTCCCGATGCTCACGATGCTTCTAAACGTCATGCGCCTATGATGTTTACCTCGGATTTGGCGTTGCGTGATGACCCCATTTACGCGCCGATTTCGAAACGCTTTTATGAGAACCCAGACCAATTAGCCGATGCCTTTGCTCGTGCTTGGTTCAAACTGACGCACCGTGACATGGGGCCAGTTGCTCGGTATTTGGGGCCTTTGGTGCCACAAGAAGAGTTGATTTGGCAAGATCCTATCCCAGCGGCAACGTACGATATGGTCACCCAGCAACACATTGAGACATTAAAAGATACATTGGCCACCTCTGGATTGTCAGTGGCTCAGCTTGTATCAACGGCATGGGCGTCCGCGTCGACTTACCGTGGTTCAGACATGCGTGGCGGAGCCAACGGTGCTCGTTTACGTCTTGCGCCACAAAAAGATTGGGAAGTGAACCAGCCGGCGCAGTTGGCCAGTGTGTTGGCTTCTTTGGAAGCCATTCAAGCGGATTTCAACCATCAATCTACAGCACGCATTTCAATGGCCGATTTGATTGTTCTAGCGGGCGGCGTAGGCATTGAAAAAGCCGCCAAGGCGGCGGGTCACGATCTGGTGGTGCCGCTTATACTAGGGCGTACCGATGCGACGCAAGAGCAAACGGATGTGGCCTCTTTTGCGGTACTTGAGCCGATCGCCGATGGCTTTCGGAACTACCAAAAAGGGCGATATACGATTTCAACAGAAGAAATGCTGTTAGATAAAGCGCAGCTTTTAACCCTCTCTGCACCAGAAATGACCGTGTTAGTGGGGGGCTTGCGAGTGCTTAATGCCAATACCGGTGGCTCTGCCCACGGTGTTTTCACCGATCAACCTGAAACCTTGACCAACGATTTTTTTGTTAACTTGTTGGACATGGGGACGAAATGGTTTGCCACCTCAGAAGTAGAAGACGAGTTTCAAGGTCGCGACCGTTCCACTGGCAAGATCAAATGGACAGCGACCCGTGCTGACCTGGTTTTTGGTTCGAATTCGCAGTTGCGTGCGATTGCGGAAGTCTATGCTTGTTCCGATTCACAAGAACGTTTTGTGAAGGATTTCGTACAAGCATGGACCAAAGTAATGGCGCTGGACCGTTTCGATTTGGTCTGATCTCCTTGTGTTCAATTCGCTGGATAAGTTTCAGGTGTAAATACCGTTAAATTCGCCCAAGGCAGGCTGGATGTTATGTCCAGCTTGCCTTTTTTTGTCTGATAAGGCGTTTGCTTGATTAGGATATCGCCGGCTCTGCTGTTTTTTTTTGCATTTAATGGGTGATTTTTTTTTATCTATTGAATAAAATGAAACAAATATTCTACTATTGCCCTTAGGTTAGAATAAAAAAATTAAAAAAGTAATTTGATGTGGAGAAGTTCGCGTCAAATTCGAGAGGGAGAAGAGCAATGGCGACACATACAATGCGAGTGGGTTTGGTAGGTTCTGGTTATATGGGCAAAGCACACGCGATTGCGTACCGTAATGCGATGGCCGCGTTTGCCATTTCTTATGATCAATTACAGTGCGAGATGTTAGCCGACGCTACGCCTGAACTGGCAAAAGCGAAAGCGCTAGAATTGGGTTTTAATCGCTCAACGGGCGACTGGAAAACATTAGTCAATGACCCAGCGATTGACGTGGTCGACATCTGTGCGCCTAACTTTCTTCACAAAGAAATCGCGTTAGCGGCCATTGCTGCTGGGAAGCACGTTTACAGTGAAAAACCTTTGGCGCTCAATGCCGAAGACGCCAAAGAAATGACCGAAGCCGCTGAGAAGGCTGGCGTGAAGACCTTGGTGGGGTTTAACTACATCAAAAACCCAACGGTACAGTTTGCCAAGCAACTCATTGCTCGTGGCGACATTGGGGAAGTGGTGCATTTTCGGGGTGTGTTCAATGAAGATTATTTGGCGGATGCAAGCTTGCCTTTTAGTTGGCGCTTGCAAAAAAAGTTTGCTGGCACAGGGGCACTGAATGATTTAGCGTCTCACCTTGTGCAATTGGCCATACATTTGGTTGCGCCTATCAAGTCGTTGTGTGCGGACTTAAAAGTAGTACATCAACAGCGCCCCTTGTCGTCCACCGAGGACAATACTGGGGTCGGTCAGGTCGAAAACGATGACCAAACTCACATGATGGTGCGTTTTGCCAACGGCGCCCAAGGCACCTTAGAGGCGTCTCGTATTGCTTGGGGAAGAAAAAACGGTTTGTCGTTTGAAGTCACAGGCACCAAAGGTAGTGTAATTTTTGACCAAGAAACCTTGTCCGAATTGTCTGTGTACATCGCCGAAGGCCATCCACAAATGCAAGGCTTTAAGCGTATTCTGGTTGGCCCTGAGCACCCAGATTACCAAGCATTTTGTGTGTCTGCGGGTCATGGTCTGGGCTTTAACGACATGAAGGCGGTGGAGATTCGTGATTTGTTTGAAGGTATTGTGAACGATGCACCGTTGTGGCCAGACTTTCGTGCAGCAACGCAAATTAACCTCATTCTTGACAGTGTGGTTGAATCCTACGAGAAGGGAACTTGGGTTGACGTAGAGCAATACGACGCAAAGCACTAGAGCGATAAAGACCGTACATTTGATAAAAGAAACAATCCATTACCGAGGTGAAAATGTCACACTTACTCAGTAAAAAGCGCCACATAGACGGCGTGACACAAACCCAAAACGTCACGCCTGAAACTGCAAACTGGCGTTATGTGGGCTTTGAAGCCCACCAATTAAAAGCCGGCGAGTCGGTAACGATAGAGACCGCCGATAACGAAGTGTGCGCGGTGATTTTATCCGGCAAAGCCAATGCGAATACGCAGAACGAAGCGTGGGAAAATATTGGCGATCGAATGAGCGTATTTGATCAAAAAGCGCCCTATTCAGTGTATTCTCCGGCACAAGATCGTATTTGTATTTCGGCCATTACCGATGTTGAAGTGGCGTTTTGTAAAGCGCCGGGCAAAGGGGGCTTTGCTGCCAAGTTAATTTCGCCTGAACAATGCCAATATGAAACACGCGGCGTGGCAAGCAATACGCGCCATGTGTGCAACATTTTGTTTGGTAACGAGCCGGCGGACAGCTTGTTGGTGTGTGAAGTGATTACCCCGAGCGGCGGATGGTCAAGCTACCCACCGCACAAGCATGATACCGATGCTGCGCCGTCAGAAACGCAATTAGAAGAAACCTATTATCATAAGATAGACCCGCCACAAGGCTTTGCGTTTCAACGTGTGTATACCGACGATCGACGCATCGATGAAACCATGGCCGTGGAAGATGGTGACCTGGTCATGGTGCCAGAAGGCTACCATCCGGTGGGCGTACCACATGGTTACCAGTCTTATTATTTAAACGTGATGGCGGGGCCAAGTCGTCACTGGATATTCCATAACGACCCAGATCACGAATGGATTATTGAGCGCGATAAAAAAGCGCAATCACTCCCGCTCCTATAATAAAAACACTTTAAAAGGATTAAAAATGCTGAACTTTGCTTTGTTTGGTGCCGGTCGAATCGGAAAAATGCACGCGCAGAATATTCAAGCGTTTGCGCAATCGAATTTAAAATATGTATATGATGTGTACGCACCTGCGGCCGAAGCCGTGGCCAAGGCGACGGGTGCTAAGGTTGTCTCCAGTGTTGAAGAAGCGTTAGCGGATCCGGACGTCCAGGCAGTATTGATCGCGACCAGCACCGACACTCATGTCGACCTGATCGTTAAAGCCGCGAAAGCGGGCAAGGCCATTTTGTGCGAAAAGCCGATCGACCTCGATACCGCCACGGTCAACGCTTGTTTAGAGCAGATTAAAGAGTGCCCTGTGCCGATACAAATTGGCTTTAATCGCCGTTACGATCCGAGCCATGCGGCCATTGCTAAAGCGGCGCAAGACGGCAGTATTGGCAAGCTCGAACAAGTGATTATTACCAGTCGCGACCCTGGCATGGCGCCAGTGGAATATTTAAAATCGTCTGGTGGTATTTTTCGCGACATGATCATTCATGATTTTGACATGGCGCGTTTTGTCCTAAATGAAGAGATCGTTGAGCTTCAAGCATTTGGTGGTGCCATGGTGGATGAAAAAATCACCGAGATTGGCGACGTTGACAGCGTGATGCTGATCATGAAAAGCCAGTCTGGCCGTCTCATCCACATCAATGGATCGCGTCGAGCTATTTATGGATACGATCAGCGTGTAGAAGCGTTTGGTTCAGAGGGGATGGTTATTTCGAACAACCAAACGCCCACGTCAGTGACACGCTTCACTAAGGAGACGACTCAAGTAAAAGATCCGTTGTACAACTTCTTTATTGATCGTTATGTGGACGCTTATAACTTGCAGCTTACCGCGTTTATTGAAAATGTGCTGGCTAAACAGCCAGTAACCCCGAGCTTTGAAGACGGTCGTCGTGCGCAAATACTGGCAGACGCGGCTCAGCAATCTTTAGAAACGGGTCAAAAAGTCTCGCTGAGTTGGTGATCTTAATGCTTAGGATTGCGTCTAAACCCATCAGAACATGGCGGTTGTTGAGATAGCACATTGAGGTAGCGTAAATGCAATAAAAGGGCGAAAGCCCTTTTTTTGTGTCTAGGTTTAAGCGGCGTCAAGGAAAGGGTCGTAACGGATTTGATTGAGCCGTGTGACATCTCTTGTTACTTTAAAGCAGACTCGAAGGGCCAATGAGTGCATTGGTCTCCCTGGGTCATGTAATAGAATGGCCTAATAGGTTACTGAACTAGGGTCGTGCGCTCAATGACAAAAAATACAGGGGACACAATGCTCGATAAAACTAAAACCGGATTGATCGTGATTGATGTACAAGGCAAATTGGCAACCATCATGAACGACAGTGAGCCGCTTATCGCGAATCTTGTTAAGTTAGTCAAGGTGGCAAAGTTATTGAACTTGCCGATTTTATGGCTGGAACAAAACCCAGAAAAACTGGGAGAAACCTTGCCCATATTACGGGACGTGCTAAAAGAGCATCAACCCATCCCAAAATGGTCATTCAGTGCGTGTGGTGAGCCTGCGTTGGTCGACGCGGTTAAGCAAAGCCATGTCGATACCTGGCTTGTTTGCGGTATTGAAACACATGTTTGTGTGTACCAGACGTCACTGGATTTATTGGCTTTAGGTAAATCCGTTGAGTTGGTGAGTGACTGTGTTTCATCACGCACATTGGCGAATAAAACCTTGGCCCTAAACAAGCTCATTCGCAAAGGCGCTGACATCACCAGTTTGGAAATGTGTCTATTTGAATTGATGGGCGATTGCCGTACTGATGCGTTTAAAGGTGCGCTGAGTATCATTAAATAATGTGCCTTGACCCTTTGGCTTTGTGGTTTAATTCAGCAAGTCTTTTTCAACCAACATACATATCTTTTAGGTAGGCACCATGAATTTAGATAAATCTAAAAAACGTATCGCAAAAAAAGTCAAAATGGGCTTCAAAGGCTATCCTCAGTTATCTATTGCGTATTTCGCGACGACGGTAGAGATGGCCATCGACATGGCGTCAGAAGTGGTGGTGACCTTTACTTTAGAAGAAGGAGCCGAGCCTCAAGAGCAGCGCTTTGTGGGCCAGAGTGATGTTCGTGAAGACGAGGTGATTCAGTCGGCGTTAGTGAAAATCATGGAGCGAACCGAAGCGAAAACCGTTATAGAAGTGGCGGGTATGGCGCTTAAAAGCTAACAGTGTTGGTTTTTTGTGAGCTAACCACAAAGGTAAAAGTAATGATGTCAGCTAGAGGTGTCAGAATGAGCGTTTATATGGGTTTTTTATCCGTGTTGCTGTCCATTTTTTTAGTTGGCTGTACCGGCGCACCAAAAAATATTGACCCTGTTGCTCAGTTTCAACTGGAGCGTTATTTGGGCACCTGGTACGAAATTGCTCGTCAAGATCATGCTTTTGAAGAGGGTCTGTCAAATGTCACCGCAAGGTATTCCATGCGCCGTGATGGTGGCGTTGCGGTCGTAAACCGGGGGTATTCCGCCGATGATAAAGAATGGCGAGAGGCAGAAGGGCGCGCGTATTTTGTAAACTCGTCAACGATTGGTCATTTGAAAGTGTCTTTTTTTGGCCCATTTTATGGGGCTTATGTGATTTTTGAACTAGACAAGGCTGATTATCAATACGCGATGGTGTCAGGTCCGAACCGTGATTTTTTCTGGTTATTATCCAGAACGCCTACCATGCCAGAAGCCGTAAAACGTCGATTATTGGGTAAGGCTGAGGCTTTAGGTTTCTCAATGGACAAATTGGTTATTGTTGAGCAAGCGCCGTTGGTTAAAAATTAAGTACGCAGAGGGAAAAGCTCATAACGTAATGAGCGAGTACGTTCTGACTAAAAAAACGAGCATGTAATGGTGTGTTTAGCCTGCTCTGAATGGCAAACTTCCCTGTAGGCGTCAGAGTTTTGAATAAGCGAGTAATGTGTGTCTGAGTCTCGGCAAAGCGCAATGAAACGCTCGTGTTGTTGCTTAACCTGCTCTTGCGTTATGTCGTTTTGAGCGAATACATCTGGCTTATCTAAAGCGTTGGCTAACCTACTGTTTAAGGTTGTGGCCTTGCTTTTTTCAATCAGATAGGCAAGTTCATTTTGGCGACGTCGCACTTGATGACAATAGGCGCTGTTTGGGGTGGTTTCAAGGCATTGGGTGATGGCTTCGTTTAGCTGATTTTGCTCTGTTTCGTATCCGACTAATGCGTCACGAGTGCCTTTTGCTGTTGAATCGTCAGCGTCGATGGTCGTTCTGTCATTTAAGCGATTTTCGGCTTCTTTTAACAGGGCTTCTTTTGCCAAGCAGGCGGTTCCAAACGCCACTAAATTGTCGCCATAGACAAGTGGTATCGCTTGTAGGCTCATGACAATAATACCGATGTTAATGAGTGTTCGTATCATCTGAAAGTGCACCTTATCTAACTATATTTTATGGCACTTTACTGCCAGCAACCGGAGAAAAACAGTGAACACGGTGGATAATACGTACGGATTAGCGATACACCCCTTACGACATGCACTTTATGCCGAATTGCATTCGCGCCCTTTTCAGGTACTGCCAAGCCCAGCGAGAATCAGCTACCTTGCCGTGATGGTAAACCCAGACCAGAAACACCGTGAGTTTGAGCATTTTCGCACGCTCTATGAACATTTTAAAGGTACCCCACCGGAACACGATAGCGTGTGTTTTGAGGTGCAGTTTGGTGATTTTAAAATACGACGTGACAAACACCTTGAGTTTACGTCTTACATGATTACCTGCGAGCAGGTCGATGCAACATTGGGCTTTTTTGATCAAAATGCGCTGTCTTGTCTCCCCATGGACTGGCTGGCACACTTACCAGGCAAGGTTATTGCGGCTTTTCATGTGGCAGTGGAAGACGCACGAACCATTCCTGAGCCCGACCTTGCTTTGGTAAAAAGCCACTTTGAAGGCATGCGTCTGGTGGGCAGTCGACCACAAAATGGCGACGCGCAAGTTTGGACCAGCTTTCAGCTGCACAGTGATGGGTGCGGTCGCTTTTTGATTTACAACAAAAGCATGAGTGACAGCCAATTGGGGCGCATGGTACAGCGTGTGGTCGAAATAGAAACCTATCGTCTGATGGCGCTATTGGCGTTACCTACGGCGCGACAATACAACGCTGAGCTGGTCATCATGGACGAGAAACTTGCCCGTACTACCGGCAATTTGGCCGACCCAGGAGAAGCCTCAGACGCACAAACACTGCTCAGTGAATTGATTAAAATGGCGGCGTGGGTCGAAGCCGCCCGGGCGAAAACCTCGTTTCGATTCAGCGCTTCCCGTGCCTACCATGAACTGGTGTTAAAGCGCTTAAATGAACTTAAAGAAGACGAGGTTTCGGGCCATTTAACCGTAACTGAGTTTATGACGCGCCGTTTAACGCCAGCGGTGCGTACCTGTAACACCACGAACGAACATCTTGAAAATTTGTCTATGCGTATTGATAGGGTGTCCGACATGATGCGAACTCAGGTGGAAATGTCGATACAGTCTCAAAATCAGCAATTACTCACTTCTATGGATCGACGTTCAAAAATACAACTGGCCATGCAACACACAGTAGAAGGCTTGTCGGTGGCGGCGATCAGTTATTACAGTGTTGGCTTGTTGAAGTTCCTAATTGAAGCGGTGTATGACAAAGGGGTGAGTTTCGATAAAAGTTTGGTAATCGGTTTGTCTGTCCCCCTTGTTGTGGGCGGGGTATGGCTGGCGACGCGTAAAATACATAAGCGTTTTTTACAGCTTGCCAAGGCCAAAGACGAAAAAAACACGTAAGTTTAAGTAAGGCATTTCAGTTTTTGAAACGTATTTAGAACCCATTTAGAACGGAGTAAGTATTATGAATCGTCGAAAATTTCTCATCCAAACGGCTTGTGCCGTCGGCGTTGCCAATATGTTGCCTCTGTCTGCCAGTGTTAGCGCCTCGGCTCAGGCATCGAATGTAACGTTTGAAGTGGTTCGCACCGAAAAAGAATGGCGCGCCATGCTGTCGGATTTTGAATATCAAGTCATGCGAGAAGAAAGCACAGAGCGCGCGGGCACCAGTGCGTTGTTGAGTGAAAAACGCAAAGGGAATTATCATTGTAAAGGCTGCGATCTTGCTTTGTACCCTAGTCGTACAAAATATGAGAGCGGAACCGGATGGCCCAGTTTTTATGAAAGTTTACCTGATTCAATCGGTACAAAAGAAGACAAGGGGTTTTTCATGACACGCACCGAAGTGCATTGTCGTCGTTGTGGCAGTCACCTTGGACACATTTTTAACGATGGGCCACAGCCAACGGGATTACGTCATTGTTTAAATGGGGTTTCGTTGATCTTCAAACCGGCCTGAAGACAACATTATCGTGTCGATTTTTTAACAGAAACGACACGATAACATGGATAAGCCTGTCTTATTTTAATCAAACAAATCGTTAATCAGTTTGATACCGGCATCTTGCCCGCCCTGATTGTATGCATCTAATAAAGCCGATCCAAGAATAGCAACGTCAGCTTTGCCAATAAGTTGCTCGATTTGCGCTCGTTCCCGCAAGCCAAAACCCACGCCCATAGGGGCACTGGCGTGTTGTTTAATGTGCGCTAAGTAATCATCGAGGGAGGTGTTTTTGACTTTACCTTCGTGACTGGAGTGGCCCGTTACGCCAGAGCGTGCGACACAATACAAGAAACCACTGGCTTGGCTGGCCAACATTTCCAAACGTGCTGGTGGCGTGACGGGGGTGACCAACCATACAGGATCAATATTATTGGCTTTACATGCGGCTTGGTATGTTGCCGCTTGTTCAATGGGCAAATCCGGTAAAATCAACCCGATGACATGTTCTTCTGCTGCGCGTTTGGCCAATTTGTCGAGGCCAAAACGATACATGGGGTTTAAATAGCTCATTAACACAATACGGCTTTGCGTGTATTTTTTTGCCAGCGAACCCAGTTCAGACAAACACGTATCTACGTCTAATTCTTGCTCTAGCGCTTTATGGCACGCTGCCACGATACTTGGCCCATCGGCGACAGGATCTGAAAAAGGGAATTGTACTTCGATGAAATCCACACCTTCTTGCATCAGTCTTTCCATCCAATCCAAACTTTCTTGGACCGTTGGATAGCCATAAACCACATGCGTCATCGATAAAATGGGTTTTACTTGGCGTTTTTCATGAATAAAAGTGGCTAATTGGCTCATGCATTTTGCTCCTTGTGATCAGCGTGACTGGTTGGGTAAGCCGCTAAGTAATCAGTTAAAAACTGCGGGAAGGTTTCATCTTGCACGGCTTTGGCTACGTTGAAGATGTCTTTGTCACCACGACCAGATAAGTTGATCACAATCTTGCTGTCTTTCGGTAAATTTGGCGCATCTTTAAAGGCACCGGCTAAGGCGTGAGACGATTCCAGAGCGGGAATAATGCCTTCTTTTTTCAGCAATAAAGTACAAGCCGCGATGACATCGTCGTCCATCGCATAGGTCATTTGAATGCGACCAATTTCTGCTAAGTGCGCAATAATGGGTGATACGCCCACGTAGTCTAAGCCTGCGGCAATGGAATGTGTTTCTTGCAACTGGCCAGCTTTGTCTTGTAAAAACATGGTGGCAAAGCCTTGTGCGATACCGGGTTGACCTAAGTTATGAGACAAACGAATCGAATGCTCGCCAAGTTCTAGGCCTTTACCGCCGGCTTCAACGCCAACCATTTCTACTTCTTTATCATCTAAAAACGGTAGGAACAAACCGCAAGCATTTGAGCCGCCGCCGACACAAGCGTACAAGCGGTCTGGAAACTGACCGAATTGTGCAACACTTTGTTCGCGCACTTCGTTGCCAATCACCGATTGAAAAAACGCCACCATTTCAGGGAAGGGCGCACAACCACAAGACGTACCGATCAAATAGTGGCTATCTTCGTGGCTAGAAGACCAATCACGTAAAGCTTCGTCCAGCGCATCGCGAAGAGTCTGGGCGCCTGTTGTTACCGGTACCACGGTCGCACCAAGCTGCTTCATCCAAAATACGTTTGGATATTGGCGTTCGATGTCTTTTGCACCCATATAAATGGTGCATTCCAGACCTAAACGTGCCGCCACAAGGGCGGTTGCGATACCGTGTTGGCCTGCGCCTGTTTCCGCGATAACCCGTTTTTTGCCCATGCGTTTGACCAACAAACCTTGGCCAATGACGTTGTTCATTTTGTGAGCGCCGCTGTGATTTAAGTCTTCACGTTTTAAATAAATTTGTGCGCCACCGAAATGCTCCGTCAAATTGGCGCAAAACGTCAAAGGTGTGGGACGGCCAGAAAATTGCTGCCATTGTTTGTTCAACTCCGCGAGAAATTCAGGATCATTTTTCGCTTCTTCAAACGCATTAAGAATTTGTTGCTGGCTTGAATAAAGGATTTCAGGAATATAGCTACCGCCGTATTGCCCGTAGAAACCGTTCTCGCTTTGCATGATGTGTCTCCAATTAATTATTTAACTATACCGTTTAGTAAATTTAATGCGATGATAGGGCCACGTCAAGTGTTTCATCAAAGGAAATACCCTTTAAATTACTTTTATGAAGAGAACGTCATGGCACGTGGTAGACCCAGTAAGAAAGCGCACATTGTAACAGCAGCGAAAGGCTTATTCACTCAGCAGGGCTATCAAAGTACCAGTATTGATCAGGTAGTTATCACCGCTGCTGTGTCTAAACCCACGGTGTACAGTAATTTCCCGACCAAATTAGTCCTGTGGGAAAACGTCTTAACAGCTCTTACGGAGCAAGCCGAAAGTGACATGCAAACTTGCTTAATGGGTGTGCGAAAAGAAAAAGACACCAGCTTAATTACCGGCTGGGTACGTCTTTGGGAAACCTGGGTCGGCAAACCAGAGCGTCTTGCCGTGTACCGCATTTTATTAGGCGAACAGCACAAAATGCAGCCGTCTACATTTAGCCTCTTTGCTGAATTTGAATCTGTATTAGAAACCGTTTTATTGGAATGGATTGACGCGTTTTCAGTGTCATCGATGAATTTTTTTGCTTTAAAAGCGGTAAGTCGAGAAGCGTTATTGATGCCCACACTAATGAATCAGTCAATGATGAACAAGACGGATTTGGTGCATCAGCTGGATAGTTTACTGACATAAATCGAGCCTTTTATTCGCTAGTCTTGTAATGATAAACACAGGTAATGCGTTTGCATTGCTTACGTTTTGGCACTACAATTTTCAGTCATACATTCCGCAGAGAGATAGAGGTGATTATGGCTAATATTGCCTTAGAAACCGAGTCAACACTTACCGAACGTTTTCAAACAACCGTGCCTAGTTCTGTACGCCGTGCTCTTCATTTGAGTAAAAAAGATAAAATTCGGTATGTCATTCAAGCAGATGGCAATGTTTTGATGACAAAAGTCAAAACAATAGACGACGATCCCGTGATGAATAAGTTTTTGTCTTTTTTAGCGGATGACATGCAGCAGCATCCAGAAAATCTACAGCATCTGACAGCAAGCATGCGCAACACTGTGCAAAGTCTTATTGTGGGTGTTGAGATAGATTTGGATGCGCCCTTGTCTGATGAGGATGAGTAAGCTTGCCTGATAATTTTCCTATTGTCGTTAATGGTTGGACACTCTATGCCCATCCTTTGTTTGCTGAGCAATATTTTATTCTCAAAGACAAAGTGGAAGTATTGAAAAAGCAAGACCCTACGGGTTATGTAAAAAAAAATGCCACTAAGCGATTAGCCGCCATTCATAAGTTAGCATTTGAAATAATCCCACAAGATCCAACCAGTGCTGATTATCGTCAAGGAAAAACATTAGGTTATAATCATAAGCACTGGTTTCGTGCCAAATTTTTTCAGCAGTATCGCTTGTTTTTCAGATATCATGTCGAGTCAAAAATTATTATCTACGCTTGGGTTAATGACGAAGAAAATAAAAGAGCTTATGGTAGTAAAAAAGACGCCTACAAAGTTTTTTCTAAAATGCTTGAGTCAGGACATCCGCCAGATGATTGGGATGATCTTTTAAAAAGCACAACTCATTATTTCCCTAATTAAACCGCTGCAATTTGTTCTTCATTGTTTTCCTCCACTCGCCCTTTTTCCGCCCAGTACATAATAGCGATGGCCAGTGAGCCCATGATGACGAAGCCCCCTGAGATAGGCATTAAGGTGTTGTTGTACATTTGGCCAATGATGGTGCCTATGCTCATGGACATAATTGAAGATACCGAGCCGATGACGGCAGAGGCAATGCCGGCTACGTGTCCCATGGGTTCCATCGCGAGGGCGTTGACATTGCCGAATAATAAGCCAAAGCAGAAAAACAACACAGACGCGTAAACAAGAAACATCCACAGCTGAATGTCGACAACGGCATGCAAGGCAAAAAAGGCAATGGATATGAGAACGACGATGCAAATCGCGCGAAAGGCAAGGGTTTTTGCACCGTATTTTTCGACAATGCGTGAGTTAATTAAAGACGCAAAACCCAGTACTAGAGCGAGTAGCCCGAAATACAACGCAAACAGGTTACCGGTGTTGAATTGCACCTGAAAAATCTGCTGTGAAGAGTTCAAATACCCAATAAAACTGCCGAAAAACAAGCCCATACATACGGTGTAACTGGCGGTAATGCGATGGGTGATGACTTCTTTAAAGCCCTCGTAAAAGTCTTTTTTTGTAAAGGCGATACGGTTAGCTTTTGGTAAAGTTTCTTTTAAACGCAGGACAATCCAAACGATGATGCAGGTGGCATAGGCGAGGTACAATTCAAAGATACCGCGCCAATCTGACACAAACATAATGGCTTGGCCCAGTGTTGGGGCGATGGCAGGGACTAAGACGAAGATCATCATGACCAAGGACATAATGCGTGCCATCTTTGCGCCATGATACAAATCGCGTACCAAAGATATCGCACAAATATAGGGGCCAGCGACGCCAAGACCTTGAATAAAGCGACCAAGTAAGAGTGTTTCCAAACTGTTGGCTTGGTAGCATACCCAGGTGCCAACAAAATAGATCACGAAGCCACCAAACAGGATAGGACGACGCCCTAATGCGTCGGACAAAGGGCCGCAAATTAACTGACCAAGGGCCAATCCAAGAAACAGCATGCTGATCAATAGCTGGGGTTGATTTGCGGAGACGGCACCAAGCTCGTCCCCTATGATGCTCAGCGCTGGCAATAAAGCATCGATTGAGATGGCTGTGATCGACATCAGTAGCGCGACCAAAAGAGTAAACTCTTTTGGTCCCATACCCGAGGCGGATGTGTTGTTATGAGCATTTTCCATAAGATAGTCCAAAAAGTCTTGGGCGGGGCGGCAAGGTATTCACTGACTCAGAGAACGCGCTGCACAGCGTGATAAGGCGACGTTATTATACTGAGACTCAAAAAGGGTAGTGTGCATTTATGTGCACGAAATGAGGAAGTGAGTATGTCGTGGTTTAATCCTGATCATGGCTGAGTGCCGTGTGGGTCTAATCCGCTAATTGACAGAAAGCATTACGTTTTCTGACCAGGTTATCGCGTCTAAAAATGCGTTGTTTAAAGCGGTTCTTTGATCCGCAGGCAGGGTTTGAATGCTTTGCCAGTTTTGCTCTTCCACATACAGTGCTTGTTTTAGATACCCACCAAGTTCGCCCGAAAACGTCAATATGGCGTCTCGAGAGGGCTTGTCTAAGGCAATTTCCGTTAATACGACCTGTTTTTCAACATGAAAAACAGCATCAATACCCGACATAAGCCCGACCATAAAAGCCGCGTCGATAAGAGGAGAGTGATTGTGTTCGGCAATCAGCTGACAACATCGCGCGCGGGTGAGAAGGATTTTCAACAAGGCTCTTGGTTGCTTGGTTGATGAGGTTAACGTAATGAGTAACGCCCACTTTTTTAATTGCGTGAGCCCCAAAAACACAATGGCTTCTTTTATGCTCGTAACGGTTTTGTTGATGCCACACAGCGGGCTATTTAATATGCGTAACAATTGATAAGACAACTTGGGATGAATGCTGACTAGGTGAGTGACTTCATCGATGCTGATGTTGTCATTCTGCAGTGCGTTAACAAGCTCGATCGCGCTGTGTGTAGCCGAGTCAATTTTTCTTCCCTTAATGATGGTCGGGCGTTGTAAAAAATACCCCTGAAACAAGTCAAAGCCAAAGGACATGCACTGTTCAAGCATGCTCAAAGACTCTACTTTTTCAGCCAGTAAGGTGAGCCCTCTGGCTTTGAGTTGGGCTATTTGCTGACGATATTGATCGGGAGGGGTGGCGAGCACGTCGACTTTAATAATGGAGACAAAAGGCAAGATAGCGTCGTAGTCTTCAGTGAATTGGTAGTCGTCTAAAACAAATCGATAACCGATGGTGTGCCACTTTTTCACCACTTCAATGAATTCAGGAGTGATGGTTTGGTTTTCAAGGATTTCTATGTAAACCGTGTTGGGGTTAATCGGGAAAAACGCATCAGACATCATCAAGTCGGCGGTTATGTTGATGAAGAAGGGTTTGTTCAGTTGAGATCGCAGCTCAGTGATACCAATACACAAATTCACCAAGACTTGGCTGGTTGCCGCGTCCCCGTCGCCTTCAAGAAAGTCAGCAAAAAGTGCATTTTTCCCACGAAATAAAAGTTCATAGCCAAATGTATGTTTTTTCCTGTCGATAATGGGCTGTTGAGCCATCATTAAGTCGTCTAATACTGTAGAGAAGCTGACCATACGTAAACCTTTAGGTTGAATTTCCATATACATTCAGCGATGAAATCATGTAAAAGTGTGGTGATCAAACCTTAAACTGTTGCTTTTTGTTACTTGTGTCTAAGGTTTTACGAATGGTGTTTTTTGTAAGGCTGTTAGTGGGGGGCAAGCTTCTATACGAAAACATTCGTCTTATAAAAATACCTTATGCCCCCAACCTATAAGCGTTTATTACAGTAAGCGCGGGATACATAGCGTTACAAATTTTTTCTGCGTTTTAGACGGTGTTTTTTGTAGCATGTGTGATCATTTTGCCTATAAAGAGACTGTCCTACGATGTCGTCAAGCGCTCTAATCAAATACAAAGGGGCTCTTTTTCTGTTTCTTTTTGGCCTTTTCATCACAGGTCTTCTTGGCCACAAAATCCAACGCGATAACGTCACACAAGTTCAAGCAGAGCTCCAGGAGTCGCTTGATTTCATGGAGGAAAATGTCGTTGCTCACATGGAAATGTATCAATATGGTCTAATGGGCGTGCGAGGTGCTTTGTTTGCCGTTGCAGAAAGCAACCTAAGCCGGGATGTTTTTTATCGTTACAACTTAACCCGTGACATCGATAATGAGTTTCCAGGAGCACTTGGTTTTGGTTTTATTCGCCGAGTGCCCGCTGATAAAATAGCGCCATTTCTCGCCAAAGCAAAAGCAGACGGCAGAGCCGATTTTCGTGTTAAAGAGCTATCACCTAACGCGGGCGAGCGTTATGTTATTGAATATATTGAACCCGTAGCGCGAAATTTTGCGGCCCTTGGCCTTGATATCGCATCAGAACCAAACCTTTATCAGACGGCGTATTCTGCCATGCAAAGTGGTGAGGTGAGGCTAACAGGGCCCATTACTTTAGTTCAGCCAGATGGAAGTGGAAGGCGATCTTTTTTGATGCTACTGCCATTATATCGAGATATTACGCTCCCAAACAGTGTCGCAGAACGTGAGGCTCAGGCGTTTGGGTGGAGTTATGCCCCATTGATCATCGATGATGTGCTCGCTGATGTGGGAATATTAGACAATGATCATTTTGTCCTCGACATATACGATGTTACTGACCCAAGTGCACCGGAGCGGTTATTTAGTAACAACGCGTTAAACGCGCAAGGGGCGAACGCCGTTATAGCGACAGTGCGTGTTTACGGTCGAGATTGGCAGTTTGATTTAACCGCAACACCGACATTTTTTGAAAACGCCAATCTGTTGTCTCCCCTTTTGGTTGGGATTTTGGGCAGTATCGCGGCCTTTATTATGGCGCTGTTAGCCGGCTTTATGGAAGCCAATTACAATCACAAACGGGGTTTTACTAAGCAGCGAGATAGGCTCGCCGCTCTGGTGGAGAGTTCTGCCGATGGCATTATTGCGCTGTCATTGGACGGCACCGTAAAAAGCTGGAACAAAGCCGCTGAGCAGCTTTTTGGTTACACCAATGAAGAAGCGATAAACAAAGATATCACTCAACTGATCATAGCAACGCCGTTTAGGCATGAGCATTCTGTTCAGTTGAAGCTCGTTGCTCTGGGTGAATCTCTTAGCAGCGTTCATACACTTAGATACAAAAAAGACGGCTCCTCTATTGATGTTTCTATCACGCTTTCGCCTATTTATTCTGATGAGGGTGTGGTGGTGGCCGCATCTAAAACGGTGCGTGATATTTCCGCGCAAAAAGTCGCCGAGGCTAAAGTTCGTGAGCTGAATGAAAGCTTGGAATATCAGGTGTTTGAACGAACCAGTGAAATAGCAAGCCTGAACACCTTGTTTGAAAATGTCCTAATGGCGGCATCGGATTTTGCTATTATAGCCACTGATTTAGAGGGCAATATTCAGTTATTTAATCGCGGCGCTGAGCATCTTTTAGGCTACCAAGCTGAGGACATGGTAGGTAAAAAAACGCCCTTGGTTTTTCATTCACAAAAAGAGCTGACAGACCGCTATGCTTCCTCATTTGATCAACCGAACGCTGGACCGATTCAAGACTTTCAAATTCTCTTATTGATGGCACACAAAAACAGTGAATACCAAGAGTGGCATTATCTACATAAAGATGGCCACGTTATTGACGTTAAACTTGTTCTGACACAGATGCTCGATGCGAAAGGTAAAATCAGCGGCTACTTGTTTATTGCGGTGGACATTACGGAGCAAAAACGAAAGCACATTGAACTGCTGACGACGCAAAGACAACTGCTTAGCCGAACAGAGCAGTTAATGATGGTGTACTATGTGGCTGAGCTGGGCATTTGGGAATGGGTATTAGAAGACAGTTCTCTCATCTGGAATAACAAAATGTTTGAGTTTTATGAACAGCCCACCTCACTAAATCAGAGTGAGTTAAACTATTCTCATTGGGAATCCAGAATACACCCTGAAGATCGACAATTAACCGCGACCCAATTAAATGATGCTGTAATGGGTAAAGGGGATTTTAATACAGTTTTTAGATTATTGCTCCCTAGCGGTCAGCTTCGTTACATTCAAGGGGGGGCTTACATTCAGCGTAATGCGGAGGGAGAAGCGTTAAGAGTCGTGGGGATTAATCGTGACATTACGGCCCAGCGTGAATTTGAATTTAAGCTGCGTGAATCTAAAAACATTGCGGATACGGCCAATGCCGCCAAGTCGATGTTTTTAGCCAATATGAGCCATGAAATTAGAACACCGATGAACGCGGTTTTGGGCATGCTTCAGTTGATCAGAACAACGGAGCTGTCCATGCAACAAAACAGTTATGCCGATAAAGCACAAATTGCAGCGCAGTCTTTATTAAAGTTGATCGACGATATTTTAGATTTTTCAAAAATTGAATCCGACAAGCTAGAACTTGAAAAATACCCATTTACAACAGAAGATCTGTTGAATGAACTTGCCGCTGTGCTGACGCCAAATTTAGGCAATAAAAACGTGGAGCTTCTTTTTGATATTGATCCTCTGCTACCAGATCGTTTTGAAGGGGACAGGCAGCGATTGCAGCAAGTGTTGATTAATCTTGCCAACAACGCCATCAAGTTTACTGATCATGGTGAGATTATCGTTAAAATTGAACGCTTGCAGTTACAAGACACGGCCTGTTTAGTGCGCTTTAATGTTATGGATACTGGGATTGGGATAAGCCAAACTCAGCAACAGACTGTGTTTGATATTTTTACTCAATCAGAAGTCTCCACATCGAGAAAATATGGTGGTTCAGGCCTTGGCCTTGCAATCAGTAAACGCATTGTCTTACTTATGGGTAGCGAAATACAATTGCAAAGCGAAGTCGGTAAGGGGAGTCACTTTTGGTTTGATGTAGCGCTTTGTGTTGCTGATGCTAGTTCTATCAAAGAGAAAGCCTCTCCTTTTTTAAGTCAGGATAAAAACGTGCTCATCGTCAACACGAATGACATCTGTTTGAGCATATTAAAAAGCACGGTAGAGCAATACGGGCCAAACGTTGTGATGGCCCGTTCTGGTGAAAAAGCAGTGCAACAAATAGACAGCAGTATCGCGAAAAAAAACCATGCCTCAGGCTGTGCTTATAGAATATCAAATGCAGGGTATCAGTGGTTTAGAGGCCACACAGCAGATTAAATCCAGACCCGAAGCAAAAGACACTCCTGTGTTTATTATGGTGACAGAGCTGAAACGAGAAGAGCTCATTAAACAGCTTAATAACACACCGATGCCTTGTGTAACCTATGTGTCTAAACCTATTACGCCTCATCAAATACCCATGATGTTAGATCGTACACTTTCAGATGGCTGCTCAGCCAGCCCTAATAGCATCAAACCCACTCTCAGTGCTTTTCCTTTAAAAGGGATACGGCTATTGCTGGTTGAAGATAACGAGTTTAATCGCATTATAGCCTCAGAATTGTTAGAGCATGAGGGCGCGATAGTCGATATTGCCATTGGAGGACAAGAAGGAATAAATAGTGTAGTAGAGGGCTTTCAAAAGTATGACCTTGTGCTAATGGATATGCAGATGCCCGTTATTGATGGGCTAGAAGCGACAAGACAAATTCGTGCAAACGCTCGGTTTTCCGATTTACCGATTATTGCAATGACGGCCAACGTGTCATTATCAGACAAAGAAAACTGCTTAAACGCCGGTATGAATGGGCACATCGGAAAGCCTTTTGTTCTCACCAAAGTGATCGAGACTATTTTGTCTTATACACAGCCGAATGCAGTCGTTTCCATTCAAGCATCCGTATTAAATCACCGTGAAGAGAATCCATTAGCGCCCCGTTCTACACAGAATATGGATTCAGAGAACATCATTGTTTTAAACAAGAAAAACGACTCAATAGTGAAGACACTTGAGCCTGTTTTCAGTGAGTCCGCGTTACATGGTATCCAATTTAAACAAAAGACATTGGAAACACTGCTTGAACCCTTAAGCTGTGATGCGGCTTTTTACGAGCGTTTATTAGGTATTTTTGAACAAAATTTCACTCATCTAATGCTTACCCTACAAGAAAAAATTGATCAAAAAGCTTACCAAGAAGCAGCGGCTGTGCTCCATTCACTGAAAGGCAGCTCTGGCACCATCGGCCTAACCACCCTTCATGGCGTCCTTTGTGAGGCAGAAAGCCAACTTAATCAATCTCAACAAGCGTCTGACGCAACCCCAAACCCTCTTTTCACAGACCTTGTTCAGCGTCTACGTAATATTGCCACCCATGAATTAACCCTCATTTACCCGCTTTTACCCGGCAGGGCGGAATAACCAAACCAGCGCCAAAAAGGCTTTTATGCCGTAGAGTTTCACTTAGGTTAAATCGTTATTCTGTTACATTACTGTGAATAGTTCGTTGTTTAAATTCGCTGACTACGCGTTGCGTTGATTACTTTGTAATAATTTGTTGCACTGCCTCTCTGGCGGTGGCTTTGTTAAACGTTAAACTGCACAATACAAGCGTTTTCATATTATTTACTCATTACCTCTTTTAAGGAAAATTAAATGATGCTTAACCGAGCATTAAATCAAACTGCATGGGCCGCGTTGGTACTTGTGTTTCTTTCTGGTTGTTCGAGTGTGTCGAGTTATGACCCAGTGGCCTTAAATTGCGATGATCGTTACACCCAGTGTGCACCCATTGTTGAATCGGTGAAAAAAATGGCGCCGGTCTCTGATAAAACGATGATCGAGCCGCAAAACACAACGCAAGTGTCTTCCACAGGAGCTGTGTCTAACGATAAGGTCATTTTAAAAGCCAAGGCCGCGTCTGTAGTCATTCCTGTGATTAAACCGATGTTATTTGATTTCGATCAGTCGGTAACAAGCAGTGCCTATGTTCGGGATGTGGCTCGTTTTTTGATGGCGAACTCGACTGCGGTTGTTACGCTGCATGGCTACACGGACCCTATTGGCAGCGAGCGTTATAACAGAGCGCTGTCTTACCAGCGTGCTGACACAATTCGTCAGCGCTTACGTAATGCTGGAGTGTCTGCACAGCAAGTACGAGTGGAAGCACATGGTGAAAATAACCTCGTTGTGCCTGAATCAAGGTCGCAAACCCTCTCAAGAGCAGCGTTAATTCGTCAGTATGCCCCTAACCGACGCGTTGAGATTAGCTTCAGTCTGCTCGATTCTGCTTATTAATCTAACGTATTTATTCAAAAACTGATTTTTAAAGGAAATACCATGGCGACTTACCCTATTTTTGGTAAAACCGTACTGGCGATGCTTGTAGCTGCCACAGTCGCGGGATGCTCAATCACCCCCAATCGTTTGACCAATAATGATGTGATGGCGAATGCCCATGAGAACACGGTTTTATTGGAACAAGACCTGGCACCTATTGTGGGTCCGATTGACCTCAATGAAGCCTTTGCTCGAACCATTAAATACAACCGCGATGCACGTTTAAGAGCGTTTGAAGCGGTGGTATCACAAGGCCAGTTAGCGGTTGATCGCTTTGATATGTTGCCAGAGTTAGCGGCGCAAGCCGGTTATAGCCGCCGCAGCAATTACGCCGCATCCGCGTCGGTAACTTTTTCTGGTGATGAGCCATCTAGCCTTGGGAATAACCCTAGCTATTCCGTGTCGTCTGATAAAAACACGGTGAACGCCAGTATTGGCGCGACCTGGGATGTGCTGGACTTTGGTTTATCTTATTACCGAGCCAAACAGCAAGCGGATCGTTTTTTAATCTCCAAAGAGCGTGAGCGCAAAGTGGTGCACAGCATCATGGAACAATCTCGCCGTGCCTATTACCGAGCGGTGTCGGCTGAGCGTTTGCTGACTAAAATTACACCGCTGATTATCAAGGCTCGCGGTGCGTTGGCTGATTCTGCGAGAATAGAGCAACTCAGAACGCAGTCCCCGATGGAAGCGCTGACGTATCAGCGCGCCTTGTTGGAATCATTACGTACCCTGCAAGATATTCGTAAAGATTTGGTGCCAGCGAAGTCTGAATTGGCGACGTTAATGGGCTTGAATCCTTCCACCGAATTTGAACTCGCCGATGTGTCAAACCCGAATTTCACTACCCCTTCGTTTTCGTTAAATATGGCGGACATGGAGCGCACCGCCTTGGTGTTGAGACCTGAACTAAGAGAGGCTCAATATCAAGAGCGCATTACTCAAGAGGAAGTGCATTCGGCGTTTTTGTCGCTGTTTCCAAGCCTGAGCTTGAGCGCGGGTCTGAATTATAACGATTCTGACTACCTGCGTTATAACGACTGGACATCCACCGGTGTCGGCATCAACTGGAACCTAATGAACGTGTTCCGCTATGGCAGCATTGATAAGCTCAATAACCTCAAAATCGCTGCCAGCAAACAGCAAGCCTTGGCCATGTCTATGTCGGTGATTTCACAGGTTCACATTGCGGATTTACAATTAAAAGAAGCCAATGACACTTATGCGCTTGCCGACCAATATTTTGACGTGGCGCAGCGCATCCAAAACCAAGTCGATTCTAACCGCGCGGCCCAGCAGATCGGAGAATTGACGGTAATACGTGAAGATCTTAATGCTTTATTAGCCGAGTTACGCCGTGACGTAGCCTACGCAGATTTGCAAAATAACTTCGGTAAAGTGCTGGTTTCTATGGGCTTGGACCCCTTACCAGAAGGATTTGGAAGCATGGATTTAGACCAATTGTCCAACGCCTTTGACACCATGTTTGCCCACTGGGAACGGGGTGACATCGCCTACGTGTCTGAAGACAACATGCAAGCGGCGTTAACGGCTCATACCACAGAACAATAGGGTTTGGTGGCTAAGGTGATGATTAGAATGAAGAGTATGACGGCGGAAAAAGTGAAAACTAAAGCTTTGTTAACGTGTTTATTCGCGAGCCTCTTCTCATTGCCTGTTGTGGCACAAGAGACGGTGAAAGCGAGGGGCTTGTTGGTTGCAACCAACAAAGCCACCTTGTCTAGCGAACTGGCCGCCCGTGTTATTGCATTACCCAAAAAGATGGGCGATGGATTTAAGCAAGGCGATACGCTTATTCAACTAGACTGCCGATTGTTTGCGGCCCAGCTGCAAAAAGTCGACGCTGAAGTAACCGTAGCCACCGCCAAATTAGACAGCACACGTCAACTCAATCTGCTTAACTCCGTTGGCAGCTTGGACGTTGTTATCGCCGAAGCCGAGTTACAAAAAACGCAAGCGGAACAGGGTATGGCGCAGCTCAATGTCGACCGATGTGACATCAAAGCTCCTTATGATGGCTACGTGGAGCAGCTCGATATACAGCGTTTTGAAGTGGTGCAACAGCAACAGGCTTTGATGAACATCGTCAGTCGCGCTTCATTAGAAGCCGACATTATTGTGCCAGCACAATGGATGGCTTGGCTGACGATCAATAAAGCCATCACATTGCAGGTTGAAGAAACGCAACAAACACTGCAAGCGGTGATTAGCCATATCGGACCAAGCGTCGATCCCACCAGCCAAACCTTACAGCTGCGTGCGACCATCTCTAGTATACCGGCTAAGGTATTACCCGGTATGAGTGTTGTCGCCGAGTTTTGAACGGATAAACAGCGTTATCGCTTTCAAAGCAAAGTAGCAAACAAACCCTATTTTTTAGTTTGAGCCGCACACGATAGCCGGTTCAAATCCTAGCCCTAAACAGGTAGTCATTATGAAAAAGCACACCCCCCATAACAAAATGAAAAAAACCGCTCGTAAACCCCTGATTACGGCACTAGAGCCTCGCTTGTTATTGGATGGTGCTGCCGTCGCCACCGCTATGGATGCGTTGACCGATTCTCAACTTTATAACGACGCCACACAGGGGGCGATTGATTCACAAGATCATCATGACACTATTCTCATCGCCCCGACGGAAGTGCGTGGCGTTGACCCTGCCCAAAACAACGGCAAAAAAGAAGTGGTTTTCATTGAAGACAATGTTGACGATTACCAAACTCTTATAGACGGCATTGGTGCGGGTGTGGAAATTGTCTTATTGGATTCCTCGCAAGATGGTTTGGCTCAAATGGCCTTGTGGGCCGAGTCCAACAGCGATTACGACGCCATTCATATCCTATCCCATGGCTCGGAAGGGGCAGTGGATTAGGCGCCTTCAACCTAGATTCCAGCAGCGTAACAACCCGCGCTGACGACCTAACAACCCTTGGCGCGGCGCTCACTGAAGACGGTGATTTATTGCTGTACGGTTGTGAAGTCGCCAGCGGTGAAGGGCAAGACTTTATTACCGCTTTAGCTCAAGCCACGCAAGCGGATGTTGCGGCGTCGGATGATTTGACTGGCTCGGCTGAGTTAGGGGGGGATTGGGATCTGGAAACCAATATAGGTGAAATAGAATCTAATAATCTAGTAATTGGTTCATTTGAGATGACCTTAGTGCCATCCGACACGACTGCTCCTACATTCGATAGTAGCCCATCAGCCAGCAATATAGCGGACATCACACTGGACTTGACTGCAGACATCAATGAAGCCGGTAAGGTTTATTATATTGTGGTGGCCGATGGGGCTCAGGCTCCGACGGCCGCTCAAGTCAAAGCGGGTGTCTCATACGGTGATATTAATGGACGTGGTGCTGCAGTCATTACATCCGGCAGTGCCACTGTTTCTAGTGGTGCATTTTCTAATACCTTCAATGTCACAGGCTTAACGGCCAGCACGGCTTACGATATTTATGTGGTAGCAGAAGACGATGAAGGTATCCCTAATTTGCAATCCGCAGTAACCAAAGTTGACGCGACGACCATTGCTCCGGCAAACCAAGCGCCAACTATTTCTGATGCTCCATCAGACATTACGGTAACCGAAGACACGGCTTCCAATGTCGATCTCTCTGCGGTGACCTTTGCCGACAGTGATGGCGATAGCCTAACGGCAACGCTGACCGCCTCGGCGGGCACGTTAGCGGCCAGCAGCGGTGGCAGCGTGACAGTAAGTGGTTCCGGCACAGGCACACTGACGCTGGTTGGCACAGCCGCCAACATCAACACCTTTTTAGACACAACGACGAATGTTAACTACACAGGTGACACCAACGTAAGTGGTGAGAACGCCGCGACCCTTAGTATCAAAGCCAACGACGGCACGATAGATTCGAGTATTTCAATCGTCAATCTTGATATTACCGACGTGAACGACGCGCCAATATTAGGTAGTCAGTCTGGCATTCTTGCAAGCGCAATTGGTGCAGGCACAGATCGTGCTTACGAGGTCGCTGTTCAAGTTGATGGGAAAGCCGTCGTTGTTGGGTACAGTTGGACGGGAACAGACGATGACATTGCGTTGTTGCGTTACAACACTGACGGAACGTTAGACGACTCATTTGGTGATAATGGTGTTGTTTTAACATCGTTTAGTGCGTTAGGAACCGCTACAAATACAGAGAGTAGTACAGAGTCGGGGGATGATAGGGCCTACGCTATTGTGATTGATGCCAATGGCAAAATAGTCGTGGTGGGTCAAACTGTAAATGATGCTAATGGTACCGAAAGTCTAGCGGTACGCTATAACACGGATGGGACGATTGATACCTCATTTGGTACGAATGGTTTCTTTGTTTATGACGAACCCGGGGCGTTGTTTTTCTGGACAGTTCAAACGACATCAGATGGAGGGTATTTATTTGGATACCAATCAGATTCCACTTTAATCAAAGTCAATTCGGCGGGTAGCTTAGACACAAATTGGGGTGGAGACGGTAGTGTTAAAAATACAACGTATTCAACTGCAACAAGTGCTGGTTTTTCTTCAAACAGTGATGGCAGTGTCTACCAATTATTGAATGATCCGGTTAATAAAAAAATTATTGTCTCTAAATACACCGCAACAGGTACTGTCGATACAAATTTTGGCACGAGCGGTGTCATCGAATTATCGCCAGTTTACTCAGGTATGCTATTCACGTTTTCTTCTAGCCCAGTGAGTTTTAATGGTAATGATGTGTTCGCTATTACTTCTACGGGATATCTTGACGGCTCTTTCATTCTAAAAAATGAGTTGGTCAAAATTAATTTGACGTCTGGAAATGTTGATACATCTTTTGGTGTTAATGGTTATGCCGATCTTTCTAATGTAGGTTTTAATCAATATAAAGAAATTATTATCGATGCCAATGGCAAAGTAAATGTAATCGGAAACAAGAATGCCGGTGGCGACGCCGACTATCAGTTGGTACGTTTAAATGCGAATGGTTTAATGGACACCACGTTTGGGGCATCTGGTAAAGTCACTACCGATTTAGATAGTCGTAACAACTATGCGTGGGGGGCGGATATTGATGCTTCTGGAAGTATATTTGTTGCAGGTAACCGCTACCAAGCAGATGGCAATAATGACTTTGTCTTAGCAAAATACAACAGTGACGGTAGTTTAAATTCAAGCTTTAAATCCGCTGTTGCTTACACAGAAAATGGTACGCCTTCAGTCATTTTTACCAGTCTAACGATCAGCGATGTAGATAATACCGTTTTATCTTCTGCAACGGTCACCATAGATACGGGCTTTACTGTGGGTGATGTGTTGTCCTTCGTGAATGATAACGCAACTATGGGGAATGTTACTGCCTCATACAATACGGCAAATGGTATTCTTACTTTAACTTCGGCAGGGGCAACGGCGACATTAGCTCAGTGGCAATCGGCACTTAGAGCTGTAACCTATGCCTCATCATCCGATACGCCAACTTCGGTAAGTTCCTCTAGAAAAATGTCTATCGCGGTAAGCGATGGACAGAGCGTAAGCAATACTCTGCAGGAAACTGTTGCGATTACCGCCGTAAATGATGTACCTACCATAACAAATACTCCAGCAGATCTTACTGTTATTGAAAATTCAGCATCTAATATAGATTTATCATCGATTGTATTTGTTGACGCTGACAATAGCAGTGCAACAGTCACGTTGACCGCTTCTTCAGGCTCTTTATCTGCTGCTTCAGGCAGTGGCTCCCTGACAATTGTTAATACAAACAGTGGAGAGTTAACAATTTCTGGCGGGCTTTCGGATATTAATTCTTATTTAGATACCACATCTAATATTAAATACACTGGTGCTGTAGGTGTCAGTGGTGATAATGCTGCGACACTTACGATTAAAGCTAACGACGGAGTGGTAGATTCCAGCGCCTCCATTATTAACTTAGACATTACAGACACCACGGCACCGAATGCCACGTCTACACCAGATTTGGCTACTGCGTCTGACTCGGGTGTTTCTAATGTCGATAACATAACGAACGACACCACGCCGACGCTAACCGGTACGTCTGAAGCGAATGCCAGCGTTAAGCTCTACGATACCGATGGCACCACGTTGCTCGGCACGACCACGGCGGATGGCTCCGGGAATTGGAGCATCACCAGCTCTGCGCTTTCTACAGGCAGTCATACCTTAACGACAAAAGCCACGGATGCCGCTGGTAACGTCAGTGTGGCATCCTCTGGATTAACCATTACTGTCGATGATACCGCTCCGACTTTGTCTTCTAGTAACCCTGCTGATGAGGCTGTTTCAGTTGCCCCAAGTGGTGACATTACTCTGACGTTTAGTGAAGACATTGCCAAAGGTTATGATGAGATTACCCTAATCAACGTCACCACAGGTGCCACAGTCGAGACCTTTGATGTATTGAATGGCAGTAACCTTACTTATACGGGCAACACAGTAACACTTAATCCTACGGCAAACCTAGACGAAGCGACGACCTATGCCATTCGAGTAGACGGTAATGCCGTACGCGACACTGCTGGGAACACTTACGCTGGTATCAGCGACAATACGACTTTGAACTTTACCACGGGTGTCACCGATGGTGCTGCACCGACCTTCTTGTCGATTCAACGTGCTGATGACAATACCATCACAGGATCGACTACTAGCTTTACGTTAGCGTTTAATGAAGCCGTGAATGCGGTAGCGGGAGACTTTGAGCTGAATGCCGGTGGTTCGGTAGCGGGCACGATTGGCTCTATTACTGGCTCAGGTACGAACACAATCACTGTGAACGTGACGGGTATTTCAGGTATTGGCACGCTTGGGTTAAACCTGAAATCGGGCCATGCGGTGACCGATCTGGCAGGCAATGCGCTAGCGACGGCAGAACCTGCAGACGATGAAGTCTATACCGTTGATACGGTTGCGCCGACGTTGATCTCGATTAACCGTGTGGACAGCGAGATGACCAACGCGGATTCCGTGCAGTTTATGGCGGTGTTTAGCGAAAATGTCACCGGTTTAAGTGCGGACGATTTTGAATTAACCGGCACAGCCACATCGGGGGCCAGCATTGCCAGTGTCACTGGCACGGGTAATGGTCTGGTAATCACGGTAAATGGCGCGAGCGGTGATGGTAGCCTTGGCGTGCAGCTTAAGTCAGCCGCCACTGTGACCGATACGGCGGGTACAGCACTGACGGCTACGACAGCCAGTGCGGTGACCGAGCGATACACGATTGATAATACCGCACCAACCGCGACGGCGATTATTACCACCAATACCGCACTAAGTACGGCAGATACCGTCACCTTTGATGTGACCTTTGATGGCAGCGTAACAAATGTCAACGCTGATGATTTTGAAATTTCAGGTGACGTAACGGGAACCGTGACGAGCGTGACTGGCTCTGGTTCATCTTATACTGTGACGGTTGGTAGTATTACGGGTGACGGCGCACTCGGTCTGAATTTCAAATCGAGTCAAAATATTACTGATACTTCTGGCAACAGCTTTGCAGGCACCGAGCCTAGCACGGATGAAAGCTACACCATCGACAACACCTTACCGACAGTGGCGAGCATCAGCCGTGGCATGGTGAATCAAGTCAAAGCAGGAACCGCCACGGATGTGGTGTTTACCGTCGTCTTTAGCGAGACCGTGTCCGGCGTGGCGAGCAGTGATTTTGCCGTCACAGGTAACGCTACTAATACGGGCGTAAGCAGTGTTTCCAGCACCGACGGCAAGGTTTTTAAAGTCACGGTAGCAGGTGTGAATGGCACCATCGGCCAAACGCTTGGGCTGAGTTTTACCGGCTCCGCTGACGACGCACTTAGCCAAGCCTCGACCGCTACCTTCACGGCGGGCGACACCTACACCATCGCGGGCACCTTGTTAAATGAAGGCGCATTAACGCAAACACAGCTTGATGCCATTGAAGACCTAAACCGTGTCGGCACTTTGTTAGAGCAATCCGTTGCCGATGCAACGCAAGTGGTCATTGTGGATTCTCGTGTTCCTGGTCTAGTGGACTTAACCAAACAAGCCAACCCTAACGCAGACATCTGGTTATTAGACGGCTCTCGTTCAGCGGTAGAGCAAATCACCGAAATTTTAGCCAATTACAGCGACCTAGAGGCTTTACATATTCTGTCGCACGGTGGCGTTGGGGAAGTCTACCTTGGTGCAGAAACCCTCAGTGAATCTTCCATTACTGAAAACAGCGGTGTGTATGCAGCGTGGGGTAATGCTCTTAGTGAAAACGGCGATATCCTGCTTTATGGCTGTAACGTCGCCCAAGGCGATGCCGGCCTAGACTTCATCAACCAACTTGCCCAAGTGACAGGGGCAGACATTGCCGCTTCTGATGACTTGACTGGCTCGGCTATGCTGGGTGGCGATTGGGTGTTAGAGGTTAAAAATGGTGAGGTTGAAGATGGTTCGTTATTAGATATAGCTTTATTTGAAACGTATGACCGCACCTTAGAAACTGTAAACTTCTCAGGCTTAGGTGCCAGTGATAGTGGTGGTCCAGGGTTTAAGGTGGTTACAGATAATAGGTTTATTGTATCGAATAATCTGACTTTAGACGGCACTGTGGCATACCCTAGTACTAGTGCTGCAGGTCAAACCTTTATTTTCAAAGCAGATGGGACTGATGCCAAAACGTTTACTGTAGATGATATGAAAATCAGTTCATTTGTTAACCAAGCTTATTCCAAAGGGGCGACAGTAACATTTAAAGGAATCAACGGAGGGGTTATTGAAACTCTTACTTTGGCCAATGGTAAAACATTAAATACAACTTCGGTTAGTATTTTTAGTTGGTTCGAAAGCTCATTTAGCTCAGTTCAGGGCGTTGCCTCAATCGAATACTATTTACCTGATAAGACTCAAAATTTTCAATTTGATAATTTTAATTTATCTGAATTCGCTAATTCAGATATAACTGCCCCTGTATTCGAGAGTTCAACGCCTTCAGTTAGCAATATCGCGGACATCACGCTTGATCTCACCGCTGACATCAATGAAGCCGGTAAGGTTTATTATATTGTGGTGGCCGATGGGGCTCAGGCTCCGACGGCCGCTCAAGTCAAAGCGGGTGTCTCATACGGTGATATTAATGGACGTGGTGCTGCAGTCATTACATCCGGCAGTGCCACTGTTTCTAGTGGTGCATTTTCTAATACCTTCAATGTCACAGGCTTAACGGCCAGCACCTCGTACGATATTTACGTGGTAGCAGAAGACGATGAAGGCACCCCTAACTTGCAATCCGCAGTAACCAAAGTTGACGCGACGACCATTGCTCCGGTAAACCAAGCGCCCACCCTATCTGGCGCAGCAGCTAGCCAAGCCGTGAATGACGCGGCTACTATGTCACCATTTGGTGCGATTACTTTAGCCGATGTGGATAACGACAATGTTTCTGTCACCGTTGCGCTGGATACCGCGGCTAAAGGGGGGTTCACTGCGACGTCTTTAACTACCTCTGGTTTTACCGATGCGGGTAGCGGTTCGTATACGTTGTCGTCTACAACATTAGCATCAGCACAAGCTGCGCTGCGCGCGTTGGTGTTTGATCCAGCAGACAACCGTGTGGCGGTTGGCTCAACGGAAACAACGACTTTTACCATCACAGTAAACGACGGTACGGTGAACGGCACCAACAATACCACCACGGTGATCAGTACTTCTATTAACGACACGCCAACTGATATGGCCTTATCGGATGCGTCTTATAATCACTCTGAAGGCGCGAGCAATGTTGTGGTCGGTAGCTTCTCTGCCACCGATGCGGATACCGGTGAAAGCTTCAGTTACTCGTTAGTGACCGGTGCGGGCGATACGAATAACGGCTTGTTCAACATCAACGGCGCGGATCTTCGCATTACCGAGCGTGCCGATGTTCCGGCGGGGACATACAGCGTTCGCGTACAAGTGAGCGATGGTGATGCCACCTATGAAAAAGCTTTTTCTATTACGGTCTCTGACGATCAGGCCCCGAGCATCTCAACTGTTGTGCCGAACGATAACGCGACCGGCGTGTCGGTAGCAGATTCGATTCAAATTACCTTCGATGAAGCGGTTCAACTGGGCAGCTCAGGTACTATCACGCTCTACGACATTACTGGTGCTGGCGCAAACAGTGTGAGCATTGATGTCACTAGCCATGCAAGCCAGCTATCCATTGCGGGTAATGTGTTAACCATCGATCCAACTAGCAACTTGATAGCGACCAATCAATACGCGGTGCAATTCACGGCAGGGGTGCTAAAAGACGACACGGGCAACGCGATCACCGCCGTTAACGACACCACGAGCTATAATTTCACTACGGGAACCGTAGACACCTCAGCGCCGACTGTAGCAATTGTGGATGTGGCTGATCCGACTCAACCGAATGCCGGCACGATCACTATTAACTTTAGTGAGCAAGTCGCCAATGTCGACATCAGCGACTTCACATTAACGAAAGACGGTTCTACAGTCGATATCAGTGGGCTGTCTGTCGCTGGTAGTGGCCGTGCTTATACGCTGGATTTGTCCACGGCGACGGCGACGGAAGGCACTTATGTGCTGACACTGGCCACATCAAATATTACCGATACCTCAGGTAATGTATTATCTGCAGGCGACAGTGAATCTTTTGTGATTGATACGACTGCATCGACTGGCGTGGCGATCGTGCGTGCAGGCGCTGAGACAATAAATGGCAGTGCCGCAACTTTTACCGCGGTATTCAGTGAAGCGGTGAGTGGGGTGGATGCCGCAGACTTTACCTTAACCGGCACCGCAACCGGTGGCACGGTCAGTTCTGTTACCCAAGTGTCCGATTCGGTTTATACGGTTTCTGTGACTGGCTTAACGAGTGATGGCACATTAGGCGTTGACCTTAATAGCACTGGAACGGGTATCACAGACACAGCAGGCAATGCCATCAGTGGTGGCAAAGTAGGTCAGCAAATCATCCGTGACACAACCGGTCCAAGTGTTGTGGCGATCAATCGCGACGGTGCGGCCCTGACTACCGCTGATACCGCTACTTTTACAGTGAGCTTTAACGAAGCGGTAACGGGAGTAGATGTCAGTGATTTCAGTTTGACTGCCGGCGCGACGGGCAATATTAGCTCTGTAACCGGCTCTGGCAGCACCTACCAAGTCACCGTGAACAGCATTGAGGGCAATGGCGCCTTGCGTCTTGACCTAAAGGCCTCAGGCACAGGAATCACCGATACCGCAGGCAACGCTATTAGCGCGGGCTTCACTTCAGGCGACACGCTAACCATAGACAATACCGCTGCCGTGGTGACAGGCTCGCAAAGCGTTACTCTTGATGAAGGTATGGCTTCAGGCACGATCATTGGCCAAGTAAAAGCCACGGATAGCAATGGCATCAGCGAGTTTAGTATTCAATCAGGTAACGAGGCAGGGTACTTTACGATTGATAATAATGGCGTGTTGGCGCTGACCAGCGCAGGCGCCTTGGCTATTGATCATGAAACCTTGTCTACCTACACATTGGTCATTGTGGCTAAAGACGCAATAGGACAAGCCTCTAGCGCGGTAGACGTGACGATCAGCATTAACGACGTCAACGATAACGTGCCCGTCTTTAGTTCACTAGAAACAGCCAGCATCAACGAAAATAGTGCTTTGACCGTGGTGGTATACGATGCTAACGCTACCGATGCGGATTCAAGTTCTGTTCACAATACACTCACCTACTCTTTGAAAGCTACCGGCGACCATAGTGTCTTTACTATCGATTCGAGTACAGGCGAAGTCAAACTCAACGCCGTTGCTGACTACGAAACAAAAGCCTCATACGGTTTCACTGTGATCGCCACCGACGGCATGCGCAGCACAGAAAAAGCCGTGACCTTGTCGATTACCGACTTGAACGACAACACGCCGGTGATCACCTCTGGTACGACAGGCAGCGTCAATGAAAACGCCGCGACCTCGACGGTGATTTATACCGCTACCGGTACAGACGCTGATGGCACAGCAACCAATAATACCTTGCGTTACAGCTTAACCGGCACGGACGCGGCTTTGTTGAACATCAACGCGACTACTGGCGCGGTGACGCTAAAAGCCTCCGCCGATTACGAAACCAAAGACAGCTACAGCTTCAACGTGGTGGCCACGGATAACGGTGCAGGGAACTACAATTCCGGCAGTTTGAATATCGACAAAGCCGTCACAGTCAGTGTCAACGACTTGAACGACAACACGCCGGTGATCACCTCTGGTACGACAGGCAGCGTCAATGAAAACGCCGCGACCTCGACGGTGATTTATACCGCTACCGGTACAGACGCTGATGGCACAGCAACCAATAATACCTTGCGTTACAGCTTAACCGGCACGGACGCGGCTTTGTTGAACATCAACGCGACTACTGGCGCGGTGACGCTAAAAGCCTCCGCCGATTACGAAACCAAAGACAGCTACAGCTTCAACGTGGTGGCCACGGATAACGGTGCAGGGAACTACAATTCCGGCAGTTTGAATATCGACAAAGCCGTTACAGTCAGTGTCAACGACTTGAACGACAACACGCCAGTGATCACCTCTGGTACGACAGGCAGCGTCAATGAAAACGCCGCGACCTCGACGGTGATTTATACCGCTACCGGTACAGACGCTGATGGCACAGCAACCAATAATACCTTGCGTTACAGCTTAACCGGCACGGACGCGGCTTTATTGAACATCAACGCGACTACTGGCGCGGTGACGCTAAAAGCCTCCGCCGATTACGAAACCAAAGACAGCTACAGCTTCAACGTGGTGGCCACGGATAACGGTGCAGGGAACTACAATTCCGGCAGTTTGAATATCGACAAAGCCGTTACAGTGAGCATTAATAACCTCAACGATAACGCTCCAACGGTCTCGGCCAGTAGTGCAAGTGCTGTGATTATTGAAGCTGGTGGCGTTAAAAATGCTGTTTTTAGTACCAACACCGCAACTATGATTCTTACTAAAGGGGATGCCGATGGTTTTGTGGTCTATGATACGGCGTATTTAGCTAGTAATGGCTGGGTGACCGCAGACAGTGGTGCGACTTATTCAAAAGTAGGTGTATATGGAGCAGCGACCTTTACCTTATCGACAGGTCAGGTGAGTTATGCATTGAATAATGACATTGATGCAACGCAGACATTAACCTTTGGTCAAATTGTTACGGATCGATTTGTTGTTCAGGTAACAGATAACTTAGTGACTGACACTGTCGATGCTGTGTTTAATATCACTGGCGCAAACGATGCACCGACCGTATCAGCTTCCTTGGTTGCGATGACCGGTACGTCTGGCCAAGTTTTCGTGCCAGTGACTTTGCCTGCAGATCTGTTTGCTGATGTCGACGCAAATGAAGTCAATACGCTTGTTTGGAGCATGGAAAACTTACCGACAGGTTTGGTCTTTAATCCGGTAGCTCGAACACTCTCTGGTACTCCTCAAGGCGGCTTTGAAGGTATAAACGCGCTTAACGTGGTTGCGACGGATGCACAAGGTGCACAGGTGAAAGCCCCTGTTACTTTGACTTTACGACCTGCACCAGCGATCAGTTCGTCGGATGCGCCTGTGGCGCCGAGCCAGCAAGTAGCGATCACTGAAACGCCGTTGTTGGCATCGTTGCCAGATTTACCCAATAACAATAACGGTTTACCAGCCGGTACGGTTGAAACTGTGTCGGGTGAAGTGAGCGGTTTTGGCACGGATTCAAATAGTGCACCGACAGCGGCCGAAGCGCCCTTGGTGCAGCCCGCTGCAGCGGTTCCCAACGGCAACATCATTGCCGAGTCGCGTGTGGTGGTCAATGTAGGGGCGAACGGTCAGGTACAGGTATCCGACGCTCAAGCTGGGGTAGCTAATATTACGGATTTGTCTGTGGCCAGCCTTTCTGTACTGCCTGATAGAGTGAGCATCAGTATTATTGATGCCAAACCAGGCGGTTCCTACAGCGCGACCTTAGCGGATGGTACGGGTTTGCCAAGTTGGGTTGAGGTCAACCCAACCACAGGTCAGGTGACGTTGACACCACCACAAGGTCAAGGCAGTATTTCGCTTAAGATCAATGCGGTGGACGCCGATGGGAATATTCGTGTTTTGGAAGTGGAGGTCGATTTAGACAACCTGCCTCCCGCTCTTGATATTGAAAACAATGCTCCGTCGGTCACGATGAACCGCGGTGAGGTGTTTGTGCCTTTGAGCGAGCAATTGGCACAAGCTGGTGAGCAGTATGATGATTATGGAAGTGATTTGATGACGTTGTTAGTGTCTTAGTATGTCTGATCAAGCTATCTCACAGTTGCTCAAAATTGAGCAACAGGTCCGGTGTTGTGAAAGCGCAACAGACCTAGGTTTTGTTATGGTAAACATGACGAGAACCTTGGTTACGTATGATCAAGCCGTATACTTAGCGGGTAACGAATTGGAAAAGTTGAAGCTGTCGGCGGTGAGTGATATTGCCTTGGTGGATAGAACCACGCCGTTCGGTGCTTGGCTTGAAAAGGTGGCCAGTCATGTCAATGCCAGTGAGTTAAGCGCAACAGCCCATGTGATGGACACAAGCGCTTGGCCTGTGTCTTTATCACAAGACCTTAAAGAGTTTTCTCCGGCTAGTATGCTTTGGTTGCCTTTGTTGATCCCGTCTAAACCCAATCAACGGGTTGGGGTGATGATATTGGCAAAGTCAGCCCCTTGGTCCGATAAAGATAAAGGTTTGTTGCAGCATTTGGCGTCCACTTACGGGCATGCTTTGCCATTATTTTATCGTCGTACTGGGGTGAAGGCGTGGTGGCGTCGTGTGGTCAGTAAAAAGCTGCAATGGGCCACTGTGACTACGCTTGTGCTGTTGGCGTTTGTTCCGGTGCGTTTATCGGTGTTGGCGCCGGCGGACATTCTCGCTAAAGACTCTGTTTTGGTAACCTCTGCCATCGCTGGGGCTGTGAGTGACGTCCTGGTTAAGCCTGGTGATCTTGTGGCTATGAATCAGCCCTTGGTGATCATGGATAAAACCGAGTTTCAAGGAGCCTATGATGTGGCTCAGCGTGAGTTAGAAAGAACCCAAGCAGAGTTAAGAACCGCTGAGCAGGCAGGTTATGTCGATCGTCGAAAAAAATCTGAGTTGGCTGAACTTGCTTCACAAGTCGAATTAAAAACCCTTGATCGTGATTACTTAAACGTTAAGTTGTCTCAGACGCAGATTCTCGCACAAAAAGCCGGTGTGGCGATCATTGAAGACCCAGAGCAATGGAAAGGACGGCCTGTTGTGGTGGGTGAGCGTATTTTATCCATTGCCGATCCCAGTAATGTGCAATTGCAAATTATGTTGCCAGTGGCCGATGCCATTTCCTTGCAACAGGGTAATGAGGTGACTTTTTACCTTGATATTGACCCACTTAATCCTCTCATTTTTCGGGTGAACTATTCTTCATTCGAACCCAGCTTAACCCCAGATCAAGTCGTGGCGTATCGTATTGTTGCGGACATTGAACCAGGCACAGCCGCGCCTCGGATTGGTTTACGGGGCACCGCGAAACTGTATGGAGAGGAGGTTTCTTTGGCGTACTATTTGTTGCGTCGCCCTATTACTTTTGTTCGTCAGCGTTTGGGTTTATAGCTGTGATGGGAGAGAAAAGTGCGGCGACCTTACCTAAACTTAGGCAAAATTTGACCCTATTGCCCGCATCCCCGGATGAAGATGGGGAGCCGCGCTGGCAGCTTTTTGATCCAGTCAAGAATGCGTTTTTTTACCTCTCTCGCAGTGCTTTTTATTTGTTTCGTGAATGGCGCTATGGGGACGATCCTGCCGCCTTTTTGTCTCGACTAGAAGTCCGTGGGGTCGAGATTGATCACACTGAGCTTGAGTATTTTTTGCGCTTTTTGGAAAAAAATCATCTTGTCGAAAGTCAGGCAGACACCGACATAGCGCGCTTGAGCAATGAAGTCAGTCAGAGTAAAAAACACCTGTTAATGTGGCTGTTACACAATTATTTGTTCATTAAAATTCCACTGGTGCGTCCCGATTTATGGCTAAACCGTATTTACCCTTTTATAAAACGGCTATTCAATTGGCGCTTAGATCGTGTGGCCTTACTATTGGGGGCTGTGGGTTTGATTATGGTGTTAAGGCAATGGGACACCTTCACCCATACGTTTCAAGATTTGTTCAGTTTTTCGGTGATTGGTTATTATATTGCCGCTTTGGTGTTGGTGAAAACCGCCCATGAATTAGGTCATGCGTTTGCTGCTAAGCGTTATGGGTGTCGAGTAAGCTCTATGGGCGTGGCATTTTTGTTAATGACGCCCATTTTGTATACCGACACGACAGATGCGTGGCGTTTGCGTTCGCGTTTTCAGCGACTAAGCATTGTCACCGCGGGTGTAAAAGTAGAAATTTACATCGCCTGTGTAGCCACTTTTTTGTGGAGCATTGTGCCGGATGGCGGATTTAGAAGTGTGTTGTTTTTTGTGGCGACGACCAGTTGGATTTCTTCTTTGTTGATTAATACCAGTCCTTTTATGCGTTTTGATGGTTATTACGCGCTGTCAGATTTTTTGGGGATGGAAAACTTACAGCCACGGTCTTTTTTAGTTGGAAAGTGGTTTCTGCGTGAGCGATTATTTGGTTTTGGTTTTTTACCGCCTGAGCCATTGAATCGTAAGAAATGCTGGCTGATGGTGGCTTATGCTTGGAGTACTTGGGTTTATCGGTTTTTTTTATTTTTAGGCATCGCCGCGTTGGTGTACTACTTTGCTTTCAAGTTATTGGGCATTGTATTGTTTTTAGTGGAAATTATTTGGTTTGTGGTTTTGCCTATCGCAAAAGAAATGAAGGTTTGGTTGGGGTTAAGAAAAAAAATGTCCTTGAATCGGGTCAGTGTTACCAGTTTGCTGTTGTTGGTTGTGGGTTTGGCGGTGTTGGTGGTGCCATGGAAAAATCATATTAGCGCCCCTGCTGTGGCCACTTTTGAGCGTTATCAGGTTTTGTACCCGAGTGAGTCGAGCCGAGTGGTTGCTTGGAATATGGTGGCCAATGAGAGGGTGAAAAAAGGTCAGTTATTGGTGCTGTTGGAGTCCCCCGAAGTTGAGCAAGAGATTGAACTCACCCAAGCTAGCTTAGATTCTCTTGCGACTCGTTGGCAAAGAGTCAGTGCTGGCGCCATCGATTTGATGACGCTGTCGACGTTGCAATCGCAGCTGTCTCGGGAGCAGTCGCGCTTACAGTCGTTACTGGATCGTCGGGAGCGGCTCGCCATTAAAGCGCCTTATGATGGTTATATTGGGGAATGGTTGTCGCTGTCTAAAGGTGATTACGTGAAGGCAAGGTCGCCTTTAGCGACCTTATATGATGATCAAAGTGGTGTAGTGAAAGCCTATGTCAGTGGTCATGTGTTAGCGCGGCTGCAAACACAGCTCCCCGTCCGTTTTATAAGCAATGATGGTGTCGCCTTCCCGGTCCAGCTGGCCGTTGAAAAAGTGTTGCCAACCGCCATAAAACGTCTGCATTACACTGGGCTGGGTTCCACATACGGTGGTGCCATCTCGACTCAAATGATGGATGATCAGTTAATTCCAGAGGAGGCCACGTATGAAGTACAGTTATCGTTAGTTGGCGCGGCGCCTATGATGCGTCAGCAATTTGGTAAAGTGAATCTTACTGTAGAGCCTCATAGTTTTTTAGGTGATGGGCTGAGACGTATTTATGGCGTGTTTATTCGAGAGTCTGGCTTCTAGGTTGCTTATAGTATTGAATTAAAATGAGTTTTTTATGCAAACAGAGCACATTGTTGAAATTGCTTGGTCTCAAGAAGACGTAGCCGTGGTGGTTAAAGAGTTAGCTCACCTTCGTTTATTAGCCGATATAGAGTTGATACCTAAGTTCCCGTTCTTCATTGAAGGTAAGCCTTATCCATTAGGTCGTTGCAAAGAAATTCGCGATGCCGTTTTTGTGCTTTTACAGGAAAGATTAAAACAACCGGCTACTCCAGGATTAATTTTGTTACATGAAGCGTTATCGAAAGGCGGTACGCTTACAAAAGCGTGGGGGTCGTTGAGAGATCAGTACTTTCAAAATGCCCTACTGTTGGAAGGGTGGTATCTTGATGTCTCTAACGATACGGTCAACCCAAACAAACCTAGAATTGAAGTGCTGCCTTTAGCTCAGTCTGGTTTTAGTCGTATTGTGAACTTTGAGCAGTTTGTTCAAATAGCCAGGTTATATTGGCATGTCGATGTCTATCGTAATGATATTTGCCCCGCTTTAGCGCCATTTTTACCTTTGATTTATGTGCGCAAAAATGGCGTGAGTTGGATGGGGGAAGCCAGTGACGACATGCTGTCAGTCGCGACCAGCAGCGCCTTTTCTCATTCTGAATGTATTTTGTCTGAGTTGTCGAGCCCGCCTCACGTGATTAAGAATAACTGGCAGTATGCCCTATCAAAAATAGACCACAATGTTATGTTACACGCCCAAGGCTGTCCTGTGGAATATTGCCAACAATTTCGTACTGAGCAACGGCATTTGCAGACAGCGTTTCGTAATGAAATAGTACAGGCTTTTTTAGCCTTGCCAAAAAGTGTGTGAATTTTAATGTTTCTGTGCTTTAACTGTGTCTTATGTTGTTTTGATGGCGGCGACGGGAGGCCATTTTGCATAAGAGTGAAAAAGAAAAAGTGCTTTTAGAGCATGAAGCGGCTAGGTTGTTTATGCGGTGTTACGAAAGTAATACGGGCAAGGCGATCCGACATATTTGGCATAATGATCCGATTCGCCCTGATGTGTCTTGTATGTTGGAAGGCGAACGGTTGGATTTGGAAATCGCGCATTTGTACGGTTCAGAAGAGGAAGCGATGGAAATTTTAGGACGTGATTTAAGCCCTACGACTCGTCAAGTGCTGCAGGTGTTAAAAAGTGAGCCAGCTGATGAGCGCTTGTTGCGGGCGTTGAATCGCATCTTAGAAAACAAAGCCCGTAAGCATTACGAGTCAAAACGAGTGTGGTTGGTGATCCGCAATACCCATCCTGCTTGGCGCCAGGAAGATATTAAAGCGTTGGAGCATCGGATTACTGTACCTGAGCCGCATGCATTTGAAAAAGTGTGGATATTAGGCGATCGGGAAGGTAAAAGCGGGATTGTGAGGTTGTACCCTTAAATTTTTCTCAGTTTTGTGAGTTTTTCTAAGTTTAATGAGCGCCCATGAAAGTAAAACAGTGGCTCAGTAACGCCGCCGTTTTACTTCGTTAATGTCGCCGCGTGCTTATCTTTGATGCACACATTGTCCCGCGGCGTAGGTCGCTTGAATCGCTCGGTCGTCGCCGAGTGTCATGAAGACGAACAAACTTTCTTCAATGCTTTTTGATAACGCTAAGCGCGAGGTCAAAAGCGGTGTGGCTTTTTTGTCGAGGATCACAAAGTCGGCCTCGGTTCCTACGGCGAGGTTGCCTATTTTGTCCTCTAATTTTAGCGCTTTAGCGCCGCCAAGCGTCGATAAATACAAGGATTTAATGGGGCTGAGGTTTTCATTTTGCAGCTGGATCACCTTGTAGGCTTCGTTCATGGTTTGCAGCATGGAGAAGCTGGTGCCACCACCCACGTCGGTTCCTAACCCTACGTTTACCTTGTATTCTTCCGCTTTGCTGAGTTTAAATAAGCCGCTGCCGATGAACAGATTAGACGTTGGGCAAAACGCAATGGCCGAGCCGGTTTCATGTAAACGATGGTATTCGCTGTCGCACAAGTGAATGCCGTGAGCAAAAACCGACCGTTCGCTGAGTAATTGATGCTGATCGTACACATCTAAATAATCTTTGCTGGCGGGGAAGAGGTCTTGCACCCAAGCGCATTCGTCTTTGTTTTCAGACAAGTGAGTGTGCATATAGACATCGTCGTATTCGTTCAGTAGCTTGCCTGCCAGTGCCAGCTGTGAGTCGGAGCTGGTGGGAGCAAAGCGTGGCGTTATGGCGTAATGCAAGCGGCCTTTGTTGTGCCAAGTATCGATGAGTTCTTTGCTTTCTTGGTAACTGGTTTCTGGTGTGTCGGTTAAGTACTCTGGTGCGTTGCGATCCATCATGACTTTGCCGCAAATCATGCGCAGATTGTGTACTTCACTGGCTTCAAAAAATGCTTCAACCGAGACTTTATGGACCGTGCCGAACACTAAGGCGGTGGTGGTGCCGTTGCGTAATAATTCTCTGAGGAAGCGGTCTGCGACGTCACGGGCGTGTGCTTTGTCGCTGAATTTACGTTCTTCAGGAAAGGTGTAGGTGTTTAGCCATGTTAGTAGCTGTTCGCCGTAAGAGCCGATCATATCCGTTTGCGGGTAATGAATATGAGTGTCCACAAAGCCCGGTGCGATAATGGCATCTGGGTGATGCTCTATAATGGTATCGGCTGGCAGGCTAGCCAGTAGCTCCTTGGCATGGCCAAGTGCAACGATTTTATCGTTTTGAACGACGAGTAGGCCATCTTCAAAGTAGTCATAAGCGGCGTGAATACCCACGACTTTTGGGTCGTCAAGGCAGTGTACGATGGCGGCTCGCCAGGCTTTTAATGGGCTCATAAGGCTCTCTTCGCAGTTGTCTTACTTGGAATGAAAAGTGGATACTTGACCAATGAGTTACACTTTATCAGGTCTGTTCACCGCTTTCATTAAGACGGTGCTTTGGATTAGCGGCTTTTTTGAATTAAAACGCGAACCACTGAACGCCCGACAGTGAGTCGTAAGGCAACGGCTAAAAGCACCCCTGCGGCGTCGGCGTAGAAATCGAACCATTCCCCATAGCGGTTGACATAAGGTTGTATTAACTCGATCAGTCCGCCGCAAACGATCACCGCGAGCGCCATGAACATAAAGCGCTTTATGGGGCCAAAAGCGCACATCAGCGCCCAGCCACCAAATCCCACCACATGATGAAGCTTGTCGCTGCCCGGTGCCGCCGGTAAAAATTCGGCTGGTGTGAGGGTTGACCAGCCGATGATCAAGCCACCCAGCACAAAGCCGACAGTTTGTGCTGTCGGAGAAATGACCCAAGAAAGTATCTGCTGTTTTGTCATTGTCGTACGGAGCCGTTATCGTAGAATACGGGCGCGAATATTTCGGCCTTTGATTTTTTTGTTTTCAAATTCTTTGACGACGTTTTTCGCAACGGCGTTGTCGATCGACACATAAGCATGAAAATCAAAAATATCAATTTTACCCACCTGAGATTTTTCTAGGCCCAAGCCTGCCGTGAGCGCGCCAAGAATGTCACCAGGGCGCAGTTTGTTCTTTCGACCAGCATCAAACAAGAGGGTGGTTTTTTGTGGAATCAAACGATAGTGCAGGTCTAATTCGTCGAGCTCTAGGTAATTCGCTTCAATAGCAAAGCGCGTTTCTATGTCACGCACTTTATAGTCGTCTTTTGAGGTAACTAGGTTAACGGCGATGCCAGCCGCGCCGGCACGCCCAGTTCGACCAATACGGTGGGTATGCACGTCGGTGTCGCGGGTGGTGTCGTAGTTCACGACTAGGTCAATTTCTTTTACGTCGATACCACGAGCGGCGACGTCGGTGGCGACTAACACACAGCTGCTTTGGTTGCTAAAACGCACCAAAACTTGATCCCGTTGGCGTTGTTCTAAATCACCGTGAATGGCTTGTGCGGCCACTTTGTGTTCGGCTAACCAGTCTGCAACCACCTGACATTCGGCTTTAGTATTGCAAAAAACAATCGCTTGGCGAGGCTCAAAATGTTGCAACGTGGCCAATAAGGTTTCGCATTTGTCTTTGTTTTCGCTGCGTACAAAAAATTGCTCGATGTTAGGCTTTAAGTCTTCTTGTGCTTCAACTTTGATGCTGACTGGGTTGTTTTGAAACTCCCCGCTGATTGCTTCAATGCCATCGCCGTAAGTGGCAGAAAACAGTAAGGTTTGACGATGGCTTGGGGTGAGCTCCACGACTTCGCGAATGCTGTCTACAAAGCCCATGTCGAGCATGCGGTCGGCTTCGTCGAGCACTAGCGTGTTGAGTGCATTCAGCTTTAAAGTCCCTTTGCGCAGGTGTTCCATTAAGCGACCAGGCGTACCGACTACGATGTGCGCGCCGTGTTCCAAAGAGCCGATTTGCGGCCCAAATGGCATGCCGCCACACAAGCTGAGCACTTTGATGTTGTCTTGGTAACGTGCGACTTTACGAATTTCTTTGGAGACTTGATCCGCCAATTCGCGGGTTGGGCACATGACCAGAGATTGGACCCCAAAAAAACGAGGGTTGATTTTTAACAACAATGCGATCGCGAACGCTAAGGTTTTACCGCTGCCGGTTTGCGCCTGAGCCAGGATGTCTTTGCCGTCAATCATCGCCGGTAAGCTCTGCTCTTGAATGGGCGTAAATGTGGTGAAGCCCATGTCGGAAAGTAGCGTGGTCAGTTTTGGCGGAAGAAGCGTGTTTAGTGGGTGATGAAATTGGGTCACAAGAGGCCTGTTTGATGGAGTAAAGAATGGGCGAAGGATATCAGAAAATGCGCATAAATACTTTTCTTCGTGATTTAGTCCGTGTTGATCTGGTCGATTTTAGGTAAAGTAACGCTTAGAAAACTGCAATAGGCTCAAATAACGCGTTTAATAATGAAAATCTACCATAGGTAAATGATGATTTCTCTAAAAAGCCATAGCACTCAGTCAAGATCGCATTACCATGTTTTCTGCGTTGTGTTGGTGTTTGGTTTTGTGACGAGTGCGGCTCTTTATGTGGCGATGCAAAAACAGCTTTACCAGGAATGGCGTGCATCGGGCGCCTATTTTACTGAACAATTAAACGATGCGTTAATGCAATACAAAACAGAATTGTTGGCGGTGGTGTCACTGATCGAAACCGCTGAAAAAGAAGTGACGCCGAGCCACTTCACCAATTTTATACAAGGTGTAACAACGGCCCCGGGCCTGAGTGTGTATTTTGCTCAATACGTTCCCGCGGTTAATAAGCAAGTCTATGAACATCATCGTAGCGACGATTTAGGCCATCGTAACTTTTCTATTTATCCTTCTGGCGAGCGCGCTGAATATTTGCCATTGGTGCTGGCGTACCCTGATAAAATCACGTTCGGATACGACATTCTCTCCTCGGATTATCGCCACAGCCAAGCGGTACTTCTTGCCCGGAACTCACTTTCTTTAATGCTATCGGAGCCCACTCAATCGCTTTTTACAAAGGACGCCGACGCCATCGCGGATACCTTTGTTTTAAGAGCGCCGGTGTATTTGTCATTAGAGGCACGAGCGCATAAAACCACAGACAGCATTGGTTTCTATGGGTTAGCGGGAGCGTACTTTACAGTAGAGGATGTGCTTAAGCAGGTTTCCCCGCGAGTTGATCCTTCGTTGCTTTATCGTCTCGTGGATGTGACGTCTGCAACAACGCCTATTGTATTCAAAGATTCGGCGTCAACGGACACTCAGCTGTGGTCTGATGGGCCGTATGATACGCATTATATGACGGTAGCGGGCCGAAAGTGGCGTGTGGATACGCGTTCTGCCGTTAACCTTTACCGTCAAATAGCTTGGTTTTGGGTGCTGCTGCCCTCGTTTGCGTTTGGTGTGTTGGCGGTCTGTTTGTTCGCCTATACCCGCCAGCTGTCTTTGAATTCGCGGATGATGCTCGACGCATTGAATAAGCGTATTCAAGTAGACGAATTAACGGGCCTGTTAAGTCGCTATCAAATTCAGCAAGAGTTGAATGAGTGCCTGGCATACTGCCAACAAGAGGGCCAAAAACTGGCCGCGATGATTCTGGATTTGGATCACTTCAAAACCATTAATGACGCCTTTGGGCACGAGGTGGGGGATGCACTTTTGGTCAAGGTATCTAGGCGTCTAACGTCCGTACTGCCGAACAATACCGTTACAGGATATTTGGGTGGCGATGCCTTTCTCGTTCTCCTAGTGCAAACTGATCATGAGGCTATGCCGGAGCTGGCAAGTGTTGCGAAAGACGTCATTTATAAAATCAGTCAGAGCTATTATGTGGATGGTTTGACCTTGGACATTGGGTGTTCCATCGGAGTGGCGGTGTACCCAGAATTTGGCTTGGATGCGGTGACCTTGATCAAAAATGCCGATATGGCGGTGTATCAAGCTAAAACCGCAGGACGAGCCACATACCATTTTTATGATGGCGAAATGGGCCGGCGTTTTGCTCGTAACGTAAGGATAGAAACACGTTTGCGCAGAGCCATACAAGAAGAAAGTTTAGAGCTGCATTTTCAGCCAAAAGTAGACTTGATCACAGAGCGATGCGTCGGAATGGAAGCTTTATTGAGGTGGACGGATGATGAGTTGGGTGAGGTATCTCCCGCCGAGTTTGTGCCTATTGCCGAGCAAACAGGTATTATTTTGCCCTTGGGTGATTGGGTATTTGAACAGGCGTTTAAACACATTATCGAATGGCAAGAGCAAGGCATTACTGTGCCGCCTATGGCGATTAATTGTTCTGCGGCGCAGCTTAAAAGGGTCGACTTTTTAAGCAATTTGTTGGTCTTATTAGATCGCTACCAAGTGGACCCAAGCGGATTAGAAATTGAAGTGACTGAGTCGATTTTAATCGAAGACGCTGAAGGCAGCGCACAGTTACTTGGGCAATTAAGTCGCCTAGGCATAAAGCTGGCGCTTGATGACTTTGGTACTGGGTATTCCAGTTTAAGTTATTTGAAAGACTTGCCCTTTGATTATGTCAAAATCGATCAGGTGTTTATTCGTGACATCATTGAAACGGGCAGTAATGCGGCGTTAACCAAGGCGATTATCAGTTTAAGTCACAGTTTGGGGTTAAAGGTGATCGCAGAGGGCATCAGTCATGTTGATCAGTTGGCGTTGCTGCGTGAATACGGCTGCGACATCGGCCAAGGTTACCTTTTTAGTAAGGCTCTAGGGGCGCATTCTATGGTTAATGACCCCATGATAGCGACCCTCAATGAACAAGATGGTTTGGATGGCTAAGTTGGGTTATTTACTGACGGCTCTTTTCATGGGCGATACTGTCTTTTAGGGTATTCCAAAATGCGTTGAGGTTGGGGTTTTGATTGAATTTAGACCGGTACAGACGTATCTCCAACGGAATATGCCAGTTTTCTTCTCCTGCTTGTGCGACCTTGCCGTAGTTGACCGTATCGAGCATGAGGCGCTTTGGAATCCAGCCAATGCCATAGCCTTCTTTTACCATCGCTTTGATGCTAACGGAATGGTAATTTTCAGACAGCGTTTGCAGCTGTGGTATGTCTCTTTGTCTTTGTAAATGATGATGAATTACCGGTTGTAAAAACGAATTGTCGTAATAGCCAAGGTAGGGCAAAGGCTTTCTTTTTACGCCAGGTAAGGTGAATTTAGGTTCTCCCGATGCGTTGGTCGCGCTGTATGGGATCAAGGTTTCTTCGGCAATGACTAAGTGCTCGTATTGTTCATCGTCTAAGGCACGAATAAAATTAATGGCAGGATGCCAGTAACATAACATCACGTCACACTGTTGCTCCATGAGCGAATTGACAAAGTCGATGCCGAGCCAGGAGCTGGATTTCATATTGATGTCCATTTCCATGCCGATGCCCTCGCAAAACGGCGCGATGACCTCTTTATAGGCGCTAAGAAACAGGGTCTGTGAGGTGACAAAGCGAATTTGTGATTCTTCTTGTTTGCGAATTTCCTGACAACGCTCTTTGGTGTCTCTCAGTTGTCGGGTGATTAATTCAGCGCTTTGTAAAAAGACTTCCCCTGCGGGTGTCAGTGATAAAGGCAGGGTGTTGCGATCGATCAAGGTGACGCGCATTTCCTCTTCCAGCAACTTGATGCGTCGACTAAAGGTCGGTTGCGTGACATTTTGTTCGTCGGCCGCACGTGAGAAATGACGTGTTTTCGCGAGGGCGATAAAATCTTCAAGCCATCTTATTTCCATAAACGACCCTCCTCAACGGCATGGCACGCAACGCTGCTGCTGTCTTCTTGCTGAATCATTGATGGCGATACTTCATAGCAGCGCTGATTAGCATACGCACAGCGGGCTTGAAACACACAGCCGGTTGGTTTTTCTGTTGGCGTAGGCACTTCGCCGATCAGTCGAATTGGCACCGCAGTGTGGCTGTCTAATCTTGGAATAGCCGACAATAGAGCACGTGTGTAGGGGTGCTTTGGCGCGTTAAACAGCGTCTCTCTTGGCGCCAGTTCACAGATGCGTCCCAGGTACATTACAGCGACGCGGGTGGCAAAATGTTCAACAACAGCTAAGTCATGGGTGATAAATAAATAGCTGAGATTCCGCTCTTGTTGTTTGTCCATCATTAGATTGAGCACTTGCGCTTGAACCGACACATCCAATGCTGACAAGGGCTCATCGGCAACAATGAAATCCGGCTCGACCGACAGCGCACGCGCTAGGCTAATGCGTTGTCGTTGACCGCCAGAAAATTCATGCGGGTAGCGGTCTGAGCTGGATGCGGAAATGCCCACGGATTCCAATAGTTCATCAATTTTTTCATCCACTTGAGACGAAGTCAAATGTGGGTTATGGAACGAAATGGGCTCGCTGAGCGTTTGGTAGACGGTCATTCTGGGGTTTAGGGAGGCGTAAGGATTTTGAAACACCATCTGCATACGGCGACGATAAAACATGCGTTGGCGGTTGTTTAAATGATCGATACGATCGCCAAGATAGTGAACTTCGCCATGGCTAGGCTGAGTTAAGCCCATGATGACCCGAGCAAGCGTGGATTTACCACAGCCTGTTTCGCCCACCACGCACAAGGTTTCGCCTTGATAGAGCGTTAAATCAATGCCGTTTAACGCATGCACGCTGTCTTTTTTTCGACGTAGTTTGCCCTTGTGAAACCGCCATTGGTCAAGCCAGCTTTTATGGGTGCGAAAGGCCTTTTCGAGCCCTTTAATCTGAATGAGCGGAGTGGTCATATGAGCGCACCATCATCCTTGTTAGTCAGTTCATTTATCATGTCTTCCACCATAAAGCAGGCGACACTGGAAACACCGCTGTAAATAAATTGAGGACGTTCTTGTCGGCATTTTTCGGTGGCATAGGGGCAACGTGGATGAAACGCACAGCCTGTTGGACGCTCGGTTAACGATGGCATGCTGCCTTTGATTTGATTGAGACGCTGGCCGGGCAATGTCATTTGTGGCAAGGCATTGAGCAAGCCTTGGGTGTAAGGGTGTTGTGGGTCGTTGATGATTTCCAGTGTTGGGCCTTCTTCGACGATTTGACCGGCGTACATTACCAGAGTGCGTTCGGCGATTTTAGACACCACACCAAGGTCGTGGCTGATGAGAATCAAGGCGACGCCATGGTCACGACAAATCCCTAACAAAAGCTGTAATATTTCTGCCTGAATGGTCACATCGAGCGCAGTGGTGGGCTCATCGGCAATAATAATAATATCTGGATTGAGTAATAACACCGACGCAATGATCACACGCTGTCTCATACCGCCGGACAGTTCGTGAGGGTATTGGTCAAAGCGTATTTCAGGCGACGCGATGTGTACCTTGTGCAGTTTTTCTATGGCGATATTTTTGGCGTCTTTATACGAAATGTTGGTGTGACTGCGAATGGTTTCAACCAGCTGGTGGCCTATGGTTAACACCGGATTCAGCGTCATCATGGGGTCTTGGAAAATCATGGCAATGCGCTTGCCGCGCACGTCTTGTAACTGACGGGCGTTCATGGTCGTCAGCTCTTTATTATCCAGTTTGATTGAGCCAGATGCGATGTCACCGGGCTTGCCGATCAAGTTGACAATGGAAAACCCGAGCACCGATTTCCCCGCGCCAGATTCACCCACAATGGCGATGCGTTCACCGCGATTGAGCGTAAAGCTCACGTCGACTAAGGCCGCCAGCGATTGTTTTTTGATGTGAAAATTGACGTGTAAATGACGGACGCTTAATAGGTTCATATTAGTCTTTATACGCCCTTGGGTTAAGGTGGTCGCGCAGCCAGTCGCCAAGTAAATTCATCGTTAGAATCAATACGATCAAGGTCAGGCTGGGAATCACGCAAATCCACCAAGAGCCCGCAAACATGTAGGTAAAGCCCTCAGAAATCAATGCGCCCAACGAAGGCTCTGTGGCGGGCATGCCCAAACCAAGAAAAGACAAGGCGGCTTCGGCCACAATGGCGTTGGCAATTTGAATGGTAAAAATCACTAAAATAGGGGACAAGGTGTTGGGTAAAATATGGCGAAACATAATACGACGTGAGCCTATGCCCATGACGCGCGCGGCGTCGACGTATTCTTTTTGCTTTTCGGCCAAGACCGACGCACGAATGGTTCTGGCGAACAATGGCCATTCGGTTAAGCCAATTACCAAGATTAAAATGACCATGGCGAATTGTTGAAAATACGCCATGCCAAACACGGACTGAAAAATCGCTAAGAAGATAATGGCGACCATCATGTTAGAAAAAGACAGCTGGATATCGGCGCAACGCATCAAAAAATTATCGATGCTTCCCCCAAAATACCCCGCCATTAAGCCGATGCAAATGCCAAGCGTAGCTTGAATGAGCACAGCGCAAACACCAATGGTCAATGATAGCCGAGTGCCGTACAAAATAACCGACAACAAATCTCGGCCTTGGGCGTCGGTGCCGAGTAAGAATCGTTCATCACCGCTGATCCAGCGTGGCGGGATTTCTGAATTGATGAGATCCATAAACGCAGGGTCAGCAATATCAAACGGGGCGACTAATGGCGCGAGTAAAGCAATAAGACAATAAAAAGCAAAGATAATGAGCGCCAACATTGCGAGCTTGTCACCCACAAAACCCGATACGATGTGACTCCAACGGCTGCCCGATACGGGAAGAATCAGTTCTTTTCTGGGGTACTTCATAGGCCGTGACTCGCCAAACGGACGGTGGGGTTGACGAGCCCGTAAATCAAATCGACCAGAGTATTGGTCACCACAAACATGCCCCCTACAACAATTAAGTAGGCGGATACCAGAGGGGTATCGACGCGGCTAACAGCGTCCATAAATAAAAACCCCATCCCTGGCCATTGAAAAATGGTTTCGGTCAAAATCGTGTAGGCCACTAAGGTGCCCGCTTGGATGCCGCCTACGGTTATTACCGGCAGCATGGTATTTTTTAGTGCATGGACAAAGTAGATACGCGGGGCCGATAAGCCTTTTGACCAGGCGAATCGTATGTATTCTGATTGTAAAATTTCCATCATCTCGGCACGAATGAGTCGCACAAAAATGGGCATGAGCGCAATGGCTAGAGACAGGCTGGGTAGCACTAAATGCTGCAAACCGTCTTTATTAAAAATACCACTTTGCCATAGGCCTAAGATGTCAGTGGTTTGACCGCGGCCAAAACTGGGTGCCATGTTCAGTTCAATGGCAAACACGTAAACCAACAAAATAGCCACAATGAAGATAGGCACGGAAAGCCCAACTGAACTGATGAACATCAGTAAACGTGATAATACGTGTTTGGGCTGAATGGCGGCTAATACACCACAAGGAGTTGCTACCACGATAATGATAATAATCGCACAAAAAGCCAGCTCCAGGGTGGCCGGCATTTTTTTGAGAATTACGTCAAGCGCAGGCTCTTTGTAGTAATAGGAGGTGCCCAAATCACCACGAACAGCGCCCTTGGCGAAGCGCCAATATTGACTGATGAAACTGTCGTTTAAGCCCAGTTCGTTACGCAGTTGTTCACGTTCTTCGAGTGATACCGTCATACCAACCATTTGCTGCACTGGGTCGCCGAGCTTGTCTTGTACGGCAAAGCTGATCACACTGATGATCATCATCACGAAGCACGCTTGCAGTAAACGACGAAATAAAAAAATCAACATGGTCGCAGTGGTCGTCTCTTGGTCATCGGCGGTGGGTACTATTCTTCAATGAACAGATCTCCTAAATAAGGGTAGTTTTGTTCATTCACAATGGCGCGTATTTTAACCTTGTTTTTCGCCGCCCAGGTCAAATGCTGCCAATACAAGGGCACAATGGCGGCATCGTTATAGAGTGTTTGTTCTATTTGTTGTAATAATCTCAAGCGTCTTTCGGGGTTCATTTCCCGATTGGCTTGGCGAATGTCGCTGTTAATGCTGGCGTTACAATATTCGCTGGCATTATAAGCCCCTAAACCGCTTTGGGCGTCTGGACAGGCGACAATAAATTCAAAAATATTATTAGAGTCCATGGTGTCAGATTGCCATCCAATCATCATAATGTCGGCGCTGCGATTATCAAACGCTTTAAAATACTGTGCTTTGGGCAAAGTTTTTAAGTCTACAGTGATGTTAATGCGCGATAGCATGGCGGCGATCGCTTGAGCGACTTTTTCATCGTTTATATAGCGATTGTTGGGCGCCATCATACTGAGGCGAAAGCCTTTTTCGTAGCCGGCTTGCTTCATTAATTGTTGCGCTTTTTTGAGATCATACTCTGGCTTGATCTGGTTAACATGACCTAAAAAACGATCTGGGCTTAATTGCCCCGCTGGAGTGGCGTAGCCTTTGAGTATTTTCTCCACAATGAGAGACTGGTTAATGGCCAAGTTAATGGCTTTTCTAACACGAATATCTTGTAATTCGGGGCGGCGGCTTTGGTTCATATGCAGCAGTAAAATGCGCGTATGAGGTAGGGTGACCAGCTGTAAGCCAGGAATACTTTTTGTGCGTTCAATGTCGATAGGGGAAATGGGGAAAATGAAATCCACATCGCCGGATAAAAGCGCCGCAAGACGTGTAGAGTCTGCTCTTATAGGGGTGATGGTAATCTGGTCGACATTGCCCGGGCTTTCGGTATCCCAGTAATTTGGGTTGCGCTCTAGCGTCATTCGGCTGCCAAGCTCTCTGTTTTTTAGTACAAAAGGCCCTGTTCCCGACACATGACGGGACGCAAACGTTTCCCCATATTTTACGATTTGATCTTGGTTTTGGTAAAACACTCTATCCATCGGGAAGACATAGGTCATTATGTTCAAGATTAGAGGATTGGTGTAGGTGGTGTGAACATCCACAGTGTAATCGTCTATTTTCACGACGGAATCCACGGTATCAAACATGGCCCGAAAATCCGGTGAGGTTTTCAGTCGTTCAATCGTGTACACGACGTCTTTGGCCGAAAACGGGTGGCCAGTCCGAAATACAACGTCTTTACGCAGGTGAAAGCGCGTAGTGTGAGAGTTTATGCGTTCCCAGTGTGTAGCAAGACGGGCTTCAAATTGCCTGTTTTGGTTCCACCGCAATAGCGGATCAAACACCAAATGTGAAAACTGCAACGTACCTTCAGAAAGCTGTTCATGAGGGTCAAGTGATACAGGATCGGCATCAAAGGCCATGTTCAATGTGGTGGCTCGGGTTATTTGGCAGAAAAAAAGTCCTAAGCAACAAGCGATGATAACCGGTATTCTCATTGTTTTGGTCTCATTTTTTGAATCTTGACCATAAAGTCGATGTTGCATTTTTGCAAATAAATACCAAAAAGACACTAAAAATATGCTTAATTAAGCATGAGCGAATTTTAATGGATTATCATTGAAGTGTCGGGTTAAAAAAGCGTAGGGCTAAAAAGATAAGATGGCGGGTTTCGAAAAGCGTTCTGTTCTCGCTTGATCTCAGATGAAACGAAAAAAGCCAAGGCCACACACAGCCTTGGCTAACAGGTCAACCAGTATCTAGACACCCTTGACCCTGATCGAGAGATCCACCAGGTACGTCAGTAAGGCTTGGTGCAGACCCTAACATTACTGACTCTGGAGTAGATGAGTATAAAGTGTTTGCGATGGCTTTCCTTGATTTGGATCAGATTAGTCGCTGTCAGCGGTGCTTTTAGTGTTTCCAAATGCCTTTGCAAGATAGATGAGTATTTTCTCTTTCTTAAAGTAACTTGTGGTAGTATTCGCCACCGAAAAAGACTTGGTAATAAAGGGGAGTTAGGTTGAGCGTTCAGTGGTATCCAGGGCACATGAATAAAGCGCGTCGAGAAATCGAAGAAGTCATGACGCAAGTTGATATTGTGATTGAAGTGTTGGATGCCCGCATTCCCGATTCCAGTCAAAACCCTATGTTAACGACATTACGTGGCGATGTGCCGGTGTTGCGCTTGTTGAATAAAAAAGACCTCGCAGACAAGGCTCGTCTGGATTTATGGTTGGCACACTGGAATGGGAACAAGTCGATTTTAGCGCACCCGTTTTCAACGCTAGACAAAGCCGATGTATCTAAAATAAGTCAGTGGGTGAGCCAGATGGTGCCGCACCGAGGCAGCGCTGAAAAGCCGATTCGTGCCATGATTGCCGGTATTCCTAACGTGGGCAAATCCAGTTTGATGAATGCCTTGCTTGGCAAGCGTGTTGCGAAAGTCGGCAATGAGCCGGCGGTGACCAAGTCACAACAAAAATTGAAAGTCACCAATGGGTTTCAGATTTTAGATACCCCGGGGATTTTATGGCCTAAAATTGAAAACCCCGATGCCAGCTATCGTTTGGCGGTTACGGGGGCGGTTCGAGATACCGCCATCGATTATGAGGACGTGGCCTTGGCGGGATTAAAGTTCTTCCTCGCTGATTATCTGGAGGCGCTGACAACCCGTTACAAATTAAAAGACATTTCTTCCGATCCCTACGACGTGCTGAAAATTATTGGTTCGAAACGTGGCGCGCTGAGGTCCGGTGGCAAAGTCGATATGCACAAAGCCGCTGAAGTGTTCTTGAGTGACGTAAGAACCGGTGCAATTGGGCCTTATGTGATGGAAACACCAGACATGATCGCAGAAGAAGAGCGCAGAGTAGAAGACGCAAAAGCGAAAAAAGAAGCCGCGCGTTTGGCAAGATTAGCGGCAGCGGTGCCGCAACGACAGCAGGCCAGTAACGTAGCGTATCGTCAAGCGCAGGCGGAAAGCAATAATGAGAGCACAGATGATAAACAGTGAGGTTCACGGTCATGGATTATGAAATAGCGTTTGATCAGGACGACAATCAATACCGCATTTACACCGGTTATGAGTTCGCCGCGATTGGTGAGTGGGTCTCAGAATACGTGCGCGATTTAGAAAGCATTCAGCGTGTGTTGATGGCGGCCCGATTGGCAGAGAAAGACAAAGAAACCACTGAATTTAAACATGGTCCATTTGAGGTTATTCTCAGTGAAGAGGGCGTGTCTGTGTCGCGACAAATCGATTTGGATTCGGCCGAAGAAGAAATCAAAGCCATGTTTGATAGTCAGGACAGTTTTTATCAAACTTCGACCGATGGTATTCAGGCAGAATGTGGTTTAGAAGACCTGATTAATATGATTGAAAACTGGCATAACGTATTGTATTAGTACTCTTGTCGTGACCGTTTAAACTGGCTAGGCAGTTGTTCCCAACGCTGGCTGGGTTTACACTTGTACATTATTATTTTGATGTTTTTTTAGGGAGCCCATATGCTCATCGAATTGGAAAAAGCCCGTACTCGAAACAATGTTGTCCGAATCTTTCGTGAAGAGTTGGATGGACCAGAGAGTTGGATGGATGGCTTTATTATTGCCGCCAATGAAGAAATGGTGTTGCTCCAATTAGTGGATGATAATGTGCGTCTTAATGGCTATCAAATCCTTTTCTTAGAGGATATTAGTGATTTTGTGCATCCTGCTCCCTTTAATGATTTCCAGAAAAGAGTGCTGGCGTTACGTGGTGAAGAAGTATTAGACCCTGAAGTTGAGTTAGACGATTTGGCGGTGTTGCTGATTGACATCAGCGAAGAATTTGGCTTGGTGACATTGCACCGCGAAGAAGTTGATCCTGACAGCTGCGAGATTGGTCGTGTGATTAGGACCGATGCGGTGATTTATGAGCTGGAAGAAATTGGCTCTGATGCTCGCTGGTTTGATGAAACCTTTGAATACGATTTGTATGATATTACGCGCATTGAATTCGGTGGTGCTTACGAAGAGGCCTTGTTGTTGGCAAACGATGACATGGGTGACGATGCATACGAGTTATCAGAAGATTATCCTGATGATGGCATCGAAGACGACAAATAAACGTCTTGGTTTGCTGGTTAAGACAGACCGATTTTAAAACGCCTCAACGGGCGTTTTTTTATTGAGGCCTGTCAGTGTGTTTGTTTAGTGTATTTTTGGGTTTAGTTTGAGGTTTTTGTACGACTTTTGTGTGTTTTTTTGCATTTTTAGTCGATTACGTTTGTTTTTTTAACCCTATGGATGAGATTGTCGTTTCTTAAACGAAATATAAAGAGGATGTTTGTATGTCTCGTTGGTTTCCCCTTTTTTGCCTCTTTGTATTGGTCTCTGGATGTGCCGCGTACGCCACTCATCAGTTGGATACCGTCTTTGGCTCGCAAGACCCAGTTAATCGAGTCAGTGAGGTATCACCCGAAGAAACCGCGTTTTACAATGAGCAGGTGAAGCCTATTCTCGATACGCGCTGCGTCTCTTGTCACGCTTGTTATGATGCGCCTTGTCAGCTGAAATTAACGGCGCCCAGCGGTATTGAACGCGGCGGTTCTAAAGATCTAGTGTACGATGGCACGCGTTTATTGGCGTCGTCTCCATCGCGTTTATTTATCGATGCGAACAGTACGGATGAGTGGCGAGCTAAGGGCTTTCATCCGGTGTTAAACGAACGTGAGCAGTCGCCCGCGGTCAATCTTCAAGGCAGTGTATTGTATCGAGCGATTGCCTTACGAGCGAATCAAGGCGCTTTTACTCAACCGGTATTGTCGGATGATTATGACTTTTCCCTAGCGAGGGAGCAGCAGTGCGCCAGCATCGAAGAATATCAAGATTTTGAAAAAACGTTTCCAAAGTGGGGCATGCCTTATGGTCTTCCTGCGTTGGACTCGAAGGAGTTTGATGTCTTAACGCGTTGGTTGGCCAAAGGGGGAAAAATGCCTGTCGCTGCCCCATTGCCAGCAGCGTTGCAACAGCAGGTGTCTGTTTGGGAATCTCGATTAAACGGTGAAGATTTAAAAAACCAATTGATTGCCCGTTACATTTACGAACATTTGTATTTGTATAGCTTGTATTTGGATGACGCGATACTCGACGACCACGAAGCATTCCGTTTCCAGTTGGTGCGTTCTGCCACGCCACCTGGTGAGCCGGTGGCGCGCATTGCGACACGTCGTCCTTATGATGACCCAGGGGTTGATCGTGTTTATTACCGTCTGTTGCCTGACGCTGAAGTGAAAGTGCAAAAAAACCACATTCCAATGACATTAGACGACGCCCGTTACGCCCGTTGGCAGTCCATTTTTTATGAAACTCAATTTGATGTGACACAGTCTCCAGGTTATGACATAGATGTGGCAACCAACCCTTTTAAAGCTTTTCGAGACATACCGGCACGTGCTCGTTACCGCTTTCTACTCGATCATTCACAAAACACCATTATGTCTTTTATCAAAGGGCCTGTTTGTCGTGGTCAGGTAGCGGTGAATGTGATTAACGAGCAGTTTTGGGTGTATTTTATTGACCCAGATGTGGCGTACAACAAGGGGTCAGCCGATTACCTAGAAGATCAAGTACAAAACTTAGACTTGCCCGCTATTGGGTCAAGTAACACCTTGCCGCTGGCGTCATGGGTTGGTTTTTCTGAGCAGCAAAAGTCGTATTTATCGGCCAAAGCCGCTTTAATTGAAGGGGACGTGGGGAGCCGGTTACCCTTGGATCTCAGTGTTATTTGGGACGGCGATGGCGAGAATAAAAATGCCGCGCTGACCATTTTTCGACATTTTGACAACGCTTCTGTCGTGCAGGGCATGGTGGGTCAATACCCTAAAACGGCGTGGGTGATTGATTACCCGTTATTAGAGCGTATTCATTATTTGCTGGTGGCGGGTTTCGATGTGTATGGCAACGTGGGGCACCAATTGGTGACGCGTTTGTATATGGATTTTTTGCGCATGGAAGGCGAGATGAATTTCCTGCTGCTATTACCAAAAGAAGACCGGGAGTCGATCCGTGCATTTTGGTATCGCGATGTGAGCCAAACGATCAAAAACTATATTTTTGATGACTACATTAAAGTGAATCGGCAGTCACAAGTTGAATACACCAGTGGCGATCGTCAGTCTGAGTTGTATGAAAAACTGCGGGAAAGGCTTGCTGGCGTATTGAATCATGGTTACGACTTAGAGCAGAGTAAGCTGTCTTTGCGTCAACGTGAGGCCTTATATAAATTGCAAGCGGTACGTGGCGGAGGCTTGTCGTTTCTGCCAAATGTGTCGACGGTATTAGTCACGCAACAGGGCGTTCCACTTGAGGTTGTGAGTCTGATTCACCACAAAGCGCACGCCAACATATCGAGCCTGTTAGACGAAGAAGGGGCGCGTTTACCGAAAGAGGACGGGGTGACCTTGGTGAAAGGTGTACTGGGTGATTACCCTAATGGGCTGATGCAAGTCGAAGAAAGTGAGTTAGTGGATTGGGCGAATCAGGTGGCGAGTTTGGCTACATCGGACGATTATTCAGCGTTACTCGACAGCTTTGGTGTTCGCAGAACCCATCCTAATTTCTGGTTTGTCAGTGACGCCATAAGAAACTTAAATACAATAGATCGTCCAAGAGAGAGTGGCATTTTGGATTACAATCGTCTTGAAAATAGGTAAGAGCAAATGAAAAATACGGTTCCTTTTTCCATTTTAGATCTCGCGCCGGTGTCGGATGGGTTTACGGTGGCTGATTCTTTAGCCACAAGCCGCAAAATGGCCATCGCGGCAGAGGCGAATGGTTATGCACGCTTTTGGTTGGCTGAGCACCATGGCATGATGGGAGTGGCCAGTTCAGCGACGTCGGTGGTGCTGTCGCATTTGGGCGCGGTAACGTCTAAAATTCGTCTTGGCTCAGGCGGCGTTATGCTGCCGAATCATTCTCCTTTGGTGATCGCCGAGCAATTTGGCACCTTGGCCGAATTGTACCCTAATCGTATTGATTTAGGGTTAGGCCGAGCGCCTGGGACAGACGTGCAAACCGCGCGTGCCCTACGGCGCAATATGGATGCGTCGGTGGACAGTTACCCTGATGATGTGTTGGCTTTGCAAGCTCTACTTGGTGACCATGAACAGGGGCAAGGTGTGATGGCGGTGCCAGGGTGCAATACTCATGTGCCCATTTGGTTATTAGGCTCGAGTTTATACAGTGCGCAGGTCGCGGCGGAGCTTGGTTTGCCTTATTCTTTTGCTTCTCATTTTGCTCCAGATCAGCTAATACAGGCGCTCACCGTGTACCGTCGGAATTTTAAAGCGTCTGAGCGTGGTGCGAAGGCGCATACGATGGCAGGCATTATGGCTGTGGTGGCAGAGACTGACGACGAAGCGCGCTATTTGTTTACTTCTGCTCAGCAACAATTTGTGAATTTGCGCCGTGGCCGCAATCTTCCTTTTGCCAAACCGGTTCACAGTATGGAAGGGGTTTGGTCGCCAAGTGAAAAACACATGGTAGAGCACATGCTGCAGTATGCGGTGGTAGGCTCGAAAACCTCGGTAGCACTTCAATTAGAGCGGTTTCTTCGGCTATCACAGGTTGATGAGTTAATTGTATCAATGCCTATCCATGATGCAGCGGCAAGGCTTACCTCGCTACGTTTAATGGCGAATGTTCGAGACGGGTGTTAATTACGCCACGCCATGACTGTGTGTCTATGGCGTTTTTATCTGTGTTAGCGATCGTATGGCGAAGGCGCGTTATCGTTCTCTTGAGTCTTAAAGCGTCGATGTGACCAGAAGTACTGTTCTTTTTTAGTATTGATTTGTTTTTCAATTAACTGGTTTATCAAGGTAGCATCTTGTATTTCATCACCAGTTGGGTAGTTTTCCAAGGCTGTCAGCGATAAAAAGTAGCCATTGTCAGTGCGTCCATAGTCATAGAGTAAAATAGCAGCATTGGTGTTTTTAGCAAGCCGACTCACGTGAGAAATAGTGGCACATTGTCTGCCAAAAAAAGGCGCAAACACCGAATTTCTTCGACCATAATCTTGGTCAACAGCGTACCAAACCGCTTTGTTTTGTTTGAGTGACTTGAGTACTTCTCTTACGTTACTGCGTTCAATGGTTTTGGAAAAAATGGCTTGGCGTTGGCGCTCCATAATCCAATTCATTACGGGGTTACGTTGCAGTTTATAAATAGGGTGTACGTCGATGAATCGCGCCATGTGTGTGCCACACATATCAATGGACGAAAAGTGAGCACCAACAATAATGCAGCCGTTGCCCTTGGCGAGCGCTTTTTCTACGACGTCTTGATTGTGAAAACGGACTTTTGAAGCGGTTTTGTTTCTGTCTTGAAACCACGTACTGAACATCTCAAATACGCCTTTTCCCATGCTTTCAAAGTGGGCTTTTGTGAGGTTTTTACGTTCTTCTTTGGTCATTTTAGGGTAACAAATATTTAAATTTACATCGCAAATGTGCCTGCGTCGGGCGGTCAGACGATACAGCAGACGACCCAGATATTTGCCCATTCTTTGCTGTAGTGCCCAAGGCAAAAAACTCAGCCCGTAGGCTATTCCCATGGCAAACCAGGTTGGCCAGTGCTTTGGTTTTAAAAAGTGCGTTATGTTTTTGTTGAGGGTTGTTTTAGCCACGGTAGCCTTCCAGAAAGTGATTCCATTGCGTGTCAGTCACCGTAAATGAAGCCTGTTTTTCGGATTCTTTGTTGAGTGAGCGTTTGAGTCGGTCAAGGTTGTTTTGTTGCCATATTGGGTTAATGGGGCGCTGTTCGCACTTGTCAAAATCAATCACCCACACAGTATTGAGCTGATCAACCATGATGTTATGGCAATTTAGGTCTGAATGATAAATCCCATGATCGTGAAAGCGTTTGATAACGTGGCCAATATTGTTCCAATCTAGGGTGTGGCTTTTGCCTGCTTTAATCATCTCAAAAAGATCGCTGGCATTAGCAATGGTCTCGGTGATCAAAGCGCTACGATAAAAGCCATTGTGGGTGGTTATCAGTCCAGCTATGGGTCGTGGGACGGGTAAATTGAGCGCACGCATTTTTTCTAATAAATGAAGTTCAAGCCACGGGCGCGTGCTTTTAAGCCCAGTATATAAAAAAAGCGCTTTATTGAATTTGGCGATCAAGCCGCCACGATGATAGCGCCGAATCACAAAATCTCCCAGTTCATTGTGAATAAACCACACTGCGCCACGTCCGTTGCCTGTGCCAGAAAGTGCGTTTTGTGCTTGCCAGAAGCCAGGTTCAAACCAAGCGTCTGTGACTGGTAAAGTAACATCGCTCTTTATCAGCTGAGTATTGGGTGATAGCGTGATGGTCTGTGGCATAGTGCTCGCTTACGTTAGGGCTTTTAGGGTAGCTTTTGCTTTTTTAGGTGAGATATCACCTTGTTAAAGACACACTTCTTAAAGTGACTATTCTATAATACTTGCCAAGTATAAACAGCCCTTGAGGAATCTATGCAGCAACAGAAGGTGCAACAAGAGACTATTCAGCACATCGCCGTCGTTCGATTGTCTGCTCTGGGTGACGTTTGTCATGCCGTTGCGGTTGTGCAGGCCATGATGAGACGTTATCCCAACGCGAAAGTGACATGGATTACCGCGCCTTTAGAAGCCAAATTAGTGCGCATGGTCGAAGGCGTAGAAGTGATTGAATACGACAAGAAGACGGGGTTTACGGGTATGTTTGCCCTGCGTGCCGCGCTTAAACACATTACCTTTGATGTGTTGTTGCACTTGCAATGGTCGTCTCGATCGAGTGTGTTGATGCGAATGGTAAAAGCCAAACGTCGCATTGGTTTTTCGTTGTCTCGATCTCGTGAAAAACAGCATTGGTTTGTGACTGAGCGAGCGCCAGAGCCAAGAGGAGTGCATGTATTGGATTCGTTTTTGTCCATTGCCAGTGTGCTGGGGGTAACCGAGGTTCGTTTTCCTTGCTTGTTAAATTTACCTGAGCCGTCTTTTGGTGTACCGCGTCCGTATGTTGTGGTGAATCCATGTGGCTCTAAAATTGAGAAAAATTGGACACTTGAAGGCAATCGCGCCGTGGTGATGCGTCTGTTAGAGAAAGGTTATACGCCTGTTTTGACGGGCGGTCCGTCTGAATTAGAAAGGCATTTTTCACAGCAGATTGAAAAAGAAATACAGGGTGTAGTGAATTTGGTCGGTAAAACATCGGTAGAAGCTATGTGTCGTCTTATTCAAGATGCGCACTTGGTGGTGAGCCCCGACACAGGGCCCGCCCATATTGCCACCTTGGTCGGTACGCCCGTATTGGGCTTGTATGCTTTGTCTAACCCAGAGCGCACCGGACCCTATCAAGATTTGCAACATGTGGTGAGTGTGTATAAGAGACTGGCTGAAAAGGAGTACGGCAAACCCATTAACGATTTGCCTTGGGCCACAACCGTCCATGACCCAAAAGCCATGCAGGCGATTGCAATCGAGGATGTGTTATCTATGCTGGAGACATTGATTTAATAAGATTTTGAACACACGGCCCTTTGTTCTTGATACTAGGCGTTACTGATCAAAGCGTGCTCGGCTAATTTTAAATCCAGCGTGGCTTTAAGTAACTTGTATAACCGAATGGAGGCATCGATTTCTTCTTTTCGGTTGGTTAAGCTTTCAATGTTTAAACCGAGTGGCACACCAAGCGGCAAGGCCGTTTCGATGATTTGTTCCAGTGCGTTACGACAAATTTTAATCGACTCTTTTAAGGGCGCCTTAGCATCAAGAATGCGATGTTTAGTTGCGTCCGGCACAGAGATCCCTAACCATTCCATGAATTCAAGTGTTTTGGCGCTGCCACACGGCGTGAACGTCAAAATAATGCGTTTAGGCGCGGTGCCTTGTTCTTTGCACGCTCTTGCGTAACGGCTAATAAGGTCTGCGGTAGCTTGGTGGTTGTAAACGGCTTGGGAAATGAAAAATTCACAGCCTGCGGCCGATTTTTTCGTTAGACGTTCATGCTCATCGCCTTTTTTCGCGTGGCGCTCAGCAATGGTCACACCGCCAAGGTTAAAATCATGAGGGCAGGCTTTTAGGGTTTTATAGGCTTCTGGCAAGGGGAGTTTAATGTCGCCATTTGAAGAGGGTGAGCCGACTAAGACCAAATCACGAATGCCGTACTCTTCCCAGGCTTGTGACAACCAGCCAGAGAACGCTTCCGAGCTACGAGAAGAGACAGATTTATAGGTGATAACCGGTTTGCCAGATGCTTCGTGTAGGCGTTTTGACCATGCTCGCGGATCGTGTGTCTCCATAAAAGGAAAAGGGCGAGGTTTATCGATGCGGCTGGTTTCGTCTTGGATGTCGTACACGATGAGACCATCAACGTCGATATTGCTGAGTCGATCGAGCAGCTTTTCACTGATTTGTTCAAGCTGCTCTTCTTCTAAAGACGACTTGGGTGGAGTGGTACCGATAAAATACACACCACGACTAGGGTCTTGAAACTTAGTTGCTAATTCTGATTTCATATTGTCCACTATTAAATAAAGAGCGTTCATAAAGACGTTGACACTCTGTGATGCTGTTTGATGTAGGGATTCTAACAGTGAATGATACTCAAGGCTGTAGATGCAAGTTGAATATTATTGTAGATGGTGTGAGGCGATCTAATTAGCCGACGAAATACCGCGTGTCCATAGACTTATAAAAGAAGGTGAACAGTCAATATGAATTTAAAGGGATTGTCTGACGTTAAAGTGTCCACACTGCCGCCTGTGCATCAATGGTCGCCGCCTTTTTGTGGTGACATGGACATGGTGATTAAAGCGAACGGCGATTGGATTCACGAAGGCGGAAAAATAAAACGTCCATCCATGGTGACCTTATTTAGTCGAATATTATGGAAAGAAGGTCATGAGTATTTCCTAGTTACGCCGGTTGAGAAAGTACGTATTCAAGTAGAAGATGCCCCGTTTCTGGTGATTCATTGGCAGTGGCGTGATACGGAGGGTGGTCTAACGCTTGAACTGACAACGTCCACTGATGATGTGCTGCTCTTGGGTAAAGACTGTGATATCTGGATGGCCAGCTTCGGAAAAGAAGAGCGGCCTTATGTGTCAATGCGCTATGGTATGAAGGCGTTGCTGTCACGAAATGTGTTTTATGCACTGGCGGAGAATTTACACTCAGTCGACACGCCTGAAGGCCATGGAATGGGGCTAATAAGTCATGGAAAACCCTATCTTTTAATGAAAGATGAGTAAAGTAAATCGGCTTGTCTAGGGTATAATGTTTGAATTAAATGCATTGCTTTGTGTGCATCCTATTTTAGTCTGGAAGGGGTATTTGTTTGTTATTTGAAGAATTTGGTTTTGATAATCGTATTTTAACGTCTATTGGTCACTTGGGGTTCAATGACGCCACGGACATTCAGGCACGTGCCATTCCTGAAGCTATGGCTGGCCGTGATCTATTGGCGTCTTCAAAAACAGGTTCTGGAAAAACATTGGCTTATCTCTTGCCTGCCTTGCATCGAGTGTACAAGAAAAAAGCCTTGTCGAAACGTGATCCTCGGGTGGTGATTTTAGTGCCCACACGGGAGCTTGCTAAGCAGGTTTTTGGCCAGTTGCGTTTGTTATTGGCTGCCAGTCGTTTCACTTCTATTTTGATCCAAGGGGGTGAAAACTTTAATGACCAGCATAAGCAGCTGCAAAAAGACCCGCATTTTATTGTCGCGACGCCAGGGCGTTTAGTGGACCATTTAAAGCAGCGTCATGTGTTTCTTGAAGGTTTAGAGTTGTTGATTTTAGACGAAGCTGATCGCATGTTGGACTTAGGCTTTGCAGAAGCCATGCGTGCCATCAATGCCGCTGCCAGTCACCGCCAGCGTCAAACCTTGTTTTTTTCGGCTACCTTAGACAATACCGATGTGAGCGAGATTGCTAATGAACTCTTGAAAGAGCCGTCACGCATTGCGGTTGGTCAAGGCTTTGATGAGCACACCGACATTGCTCAGCACGTTTTATTGTGTGATCACTTGGATCACAAGGAAGCGCTGTTGAAGCATGTGTTGTTGGGTCAGACCATCAAACAAGCGATTATCTTTACCGCCACGAAAGCCGATACCGTTCGCTTGTCTGATCTTATTGCTGAATGGGGTTTAACGACTCAGGCACTGAATGGCAACTTATCGCAAAGTGCCCGTAATAAAACCATGGAGAGTTTTGCCAAAGGGCAATTTGAAGTGCTGGTGAGCACCGATGTCGCTTCGAGAGGGTTAGACATCGCCAGCGTGTCGCACGTATTTAATTTTGATTTACCCAAACAAGCGGAAGAGTTTGTGCACCGCACAGGGCGTACGGGGCGTGCTGGTTTTAAGGGCGATGCCTATTCACTCGTCGGACCCAAAGACTGGTTGAACTTCAAAGCCATTGAGGTCTTTTTGCAAAAAACTTTTTCGATTGAAGCAATCGAAGGTTTAGAAGCAAAATTTAAAGGGCTTCAACCCGCCAAACCCGCGCGCGCCATCCAATCTAAAAATGCTGTAAAAGATCGCACTAAAATGCCGAAAAAAGCGCCTAAAAAATCATCAGGTAAAGCGCGTTTTCATGATAGTGAACAAAAAGATGGTTTTGATGCGTTTAAATTACCACCGAAGCGAATGGGAATGGGAATGGAGCACAGTGTGAAACCGGATTTAGGTGATGAAGACGAATCCCGTTAAACGCGGATTACGCCGCTTCCTTGCTCGAATTCTTAGCCGCGGACGATGCGTGATCAGCCATTGACAGGCGAGTCGTATTCCCCATACTGGTTAGACTTTCTTATCTGATTGGAGATGAGCTTATTAATCGTTTGCCCCCCTTAAATTCATTGAAATGTTTTGAATCGGCCGCGCGACATGGCAGTTTCAATAAGGCCGCTCAGGAGCTGTCGGTTACCCCCTCGGCTATCAGCCATCAAATTAAAGGCTTAGAGAGCTTTCTTGGCCTTGAATTATTTCGACGTACTAAGCGAAAAGTGATTTTAACGGAAGCGGGGGTATCTTATTTAAAGCCCATACGAAGCATTTTTGAACAACTGGAGAATGCTACGTCAGAGCTCAAAAGCCAGCAAAAATCGGGTTCGTTGCGTTTGGCTGTTGCCCCCGCCTTTCTTACGCGTTGGCTGATGCCGAGAATGGAGCGCTTTCAAGAGCGCTATCCTGATATTCAGATAGAAATCAGTTCTTCAACCGGTCTGATCGACTTTTCGGCTAATGATGTTGACATGGCGGTGTACTTTGGCAGCGGTGATTGGGATGGCGTAGAGGCGCATTATTTGCGCCCAGCGCGCTTGGCGCCGGTATGCAACCCAAAACTTATTAAAGCCAATCAGCCGATCAATACGCCTGAAGACATGCGTTTTTACCCTTTGTTGCACGTGACAAAGCGCAAAGATGAATGGCATGACTGGTTGCAGCAGCATGATCTTGATCCGACTTTATTTCGTCGTGGGTTGATGTTTTCTAGCGGTTCTTTAACCGCCGGTGCAGCAGCGCAAGGCTTGGGGATTTCTTTGACTGACCCTGAGTTGGTGATGCCAGAAATAGAAGCCGGCAGTTTAGTGGTATTATTTGACCAGCATCTCATTACTAACCGTTCATTTTATTTGGTGTATGAGAAGCGCCGTTCCGTTACCTCGGCGATGTCGGCGTTTAAAGAATGGATTATTGAAGAAATGGTTGGCAATAAAACGGACTGATTGTATTTTACAGTGTCTATTTAAGACGTATTTTTCCTACAGTGAGAGTGTTATATGAGCGCAGGGTTAACGGTAAACAGTTATTTTAATGATCAAGTAAAGTCCATCGCTTTGGACAATGCAGAAGGCACCTCCACTGTGGGTGTGATGGCCGTTGGAGACTATGAGTTTGGGACGTCTCAGCGCGAGTACATGACGGTTGTGTCGGGCGCGCTGACGGTGAAATTACCCAACGACAGTGACTGGAGCACCTTTGCAAAGGGTGAGATGTTTATTGTGGAAGCGAATCAACGTTTTCATGTGAAGGTGGCTGAAACAACGGCTTATTTATGTCGTTACGAATGATGGATCAGATGGTGTAAGTCTGTAAAAGAAGATAGAAAAAAGAAACTAAAAAAGCTGCTTCTGTCAGCTTTTTTAGTTTAGATATTTGTCAGTAATGTGTATTTAACCGAGTCGGTTAGCCGCCTACCACATTCACTAGTAGAGTGACTTTGTCGCCGGGTTGAACGTATTTTTGACTGCTGACTTTCGGGTTCCAGTCCTTTATGTCGTTTAGTGAAACTTTAAACTTATTGGCCACCACAGCAAGTGATTCCCCTGAACGTATGGTGTAAACGACTTTTTTCATCACACTTCGAGTGCTGTTTTTAGCTTGTTTTTGTTGAAGCCAGACGACCAGTTTTTTTCCCGGAATCAAGGGGTCACCTAGTCCCATGTTATTCCAACGCGCCAGTGTTTTGCTGTCGGTGTCATATTTGTTGGCAATTAACCAGAGGCTGTCACCTGGGCTGACTGTGTAGTTGATTTTCATGCGATTGCTTGTTGGTGCTCGAGACTGCTTTGCCAACAAACGCTGGTGCGAGCTGAGGGTGTAGCTTTCTATCTTGTTACCAGCCACAGGGATCATCAATTCTTGGCCCACACGTATCATGGTCGAAGAGATTTTATTGACATCTTGAAGGACATTGACTGTGGTGTTGTGTTGCTTAGCAACCAGCAATAAGTTGTCTCCTGCTTTTACGGTGTAACGGACCCAAGTGACACGCTCTTTGGCGGGGATTTCAGCAAGTTTGGTACGGAACTGCTTTGCTTTTGAAACTGGCATGAGCAATCGATGTGGGCCATCTGGAGACGTAGCCCATTGATTGAAACCAGGGTTAAGTAAATACACTTCATCAATACTGACCTCCGCCATATCAGCGGCTTGTGCTAGGTCGATTTGTCCGCCTATGTTGATCACGTCAAAATAAGGTTTGTTCGCAATAAAATGAGTCGTGTAATTGTATTGCTCAGGATTTTTTATGATTTTTGCTAACGCAATCAGTTTAGGAACATAGGCGCGGGTTTCTTTGGGCAGATCCAAAGACCAAAAATCGGTTGGTAAACCGGCTTTTTTATTTTTTCGGATGGCACGCATTACGGTGCCTTCTCCTGAATTGTAAGACGCAAGGGCATGCAGCCAATTGCCGTCGAACATTTTGTGAAGTCGTGTTAGATAAGCAACAGCGGCCTGGGTAGACCCAATAATATCTCGGCGACCATCGTACCACCACGTTTGATCGAGTCCATAAATTTGGCCTGTTGAGGGGATGAATTGCCAAGGCCCAGAGGCACGGCCATGACTGTAACCGAAAGGGTCGAAGCCACTTTCAACAATCGGTAAGAGAGCGATTTCAGTCGGAATACCGGCTTTTTCTAACTCCCCAACGATGTAATACAAATAACGTTCGCCGCGTTTTGATACTCTGTCTAGGTACGAAGGATGTGTGCTGAACCAGCGAACTTGAGAAGACAAGCGTGGGCGATCTATGTCCAAATCTAATTGATAACCGGCACGTATTCTAACCCATAAGTCTTCCGGTGGAAGAGGGGGCATGTTTGCCACGATTGGCTCATTTACAGGGTTTGAACTGGGCTCAATTGTCTCGTTGATATTCGACTGTACGGTGGGAACCGTGTCAATAAAGCCGATCTGCTCGCTGTCTGATTCAAGGCTGTCTGTCTCTAGAATGACGGCTTCACTGTCTTCTGGGAGCTCGATAAGGTCAGCTGCATTGTGGTTTTCAATAGTAGAGGTGGTCTGACACGCACTGAGAAACAGGCTAACGAGGCAAATCCAAAAAAATTTATAAGTCATCTAGGTCACAAAATTGAGTAAAGTTCAAACATTTTAAGGGTGTAGCTGAAGAGGTCAACTAAAAATATCTTTTGCACGCCTTACTTGACTGAACGCCGCAACGACATGGTTCGCTGGTGTTTCGTTAAGTTGTTGGGCTGCTTGGTTTTTTAAGGCCACTATGTGGGTGCGTAAAAAAGGGTTGGTGTTTTTTTCTACACGCAGCTCGGTCGGTAGCGTGGGTTGTTGGTTGGCCCGTAATATTTTGCACATTTCAATGGCGTCAATAAGGGCTGTGTTGTCCGGCTCCAAAGACAGGGCAAAACGATAATTAGCGAGAGTGTACTCGTGAGTGCCATAGATTTGTGTGTTGTCAGGTAAGCTGGCTATTTTGTTCATTGCTGCCAACATCAGTTCTGGCGTGCCTTCCATAATACGACCACAGCCACCGCGGAATAAGGTATCGCCACAAAACAGCCATGGACGAGAAGAGGGTGAGGGGTGGGTGTCATTGAAATAACACAAATGATCAAGAGTATGACCTGGTGTGGCAATAACATGAAAAACACGAGAATACACAGTTACTCTGTCGCCGTCATCAACAGGGTGTGTGACGAGATCAGTGAGGTGTTTAGGTCCGTAGACAGCACAAGATGACTGTTGTTTTAAGGCAGCGATACCACCTGTATGATCTTTGTGATGATGGGTAATAAGAATCCCTTCAAGGTGTTTGTCATGCTCTTGGCAATAGTTGAGTACAATATTGGCGTCCCCTGGATCAACCGCCCAGATACCGGAACTATCTTTATCTTTGATGATCCAGATATAATTGTCTTGAAAAGCAGGAAGCGGAAAAACAGTCATATATTGTCTACTTTACGTTATAAGTGGGGGGTATGGCGCATCGATACACATTCAAGACACTGTCATACCGTTTTACATAGAGACTGCATTGTATGTTGGATGATCAATCAAGACAATTTTTTCAGAATTGGTATAAAAGTGAACTGGGTGAGACCCTATTGCAACTTGAACTGGCAGAAATTACCAAAGAGCTGGATCCAGCCGTTGGTTATTATCTTGTTGCCCAGTCGCCACTAAAAGACTTTACTTTAAACGAGCATCGCTTGCGCGAAAGCATACTTGTTGCACCGGTATTAGAATTTGGTGCGCCGGCTAATACCGTGGTGGCCAGAGCCAGTGAATTGCCTTTTGAAGCCGATGGCGTGGATGTACATGTTTTTCATCACACGCTCGATATTTCAGCCACACCGCACGATGACCTTCGAGAAGCGGCAAGAACGTTATTGCCCAGTGGTAAATTGGTTATTATTGGATTTAATCCATTGAGTTTGTGGGGTTTTTGTCGATTGTTTGCCACGCTTTTTAAACAACGTGGTAAGGCGCCTTGGTGCGGTCATTTTATTGCCCACCAGCGGTTAGAAGATTGGCTTAAAGTGGCGGGGCTAACGTTAGAAACAAAGCGTTTTATGTTCTATGAACCGCCCTTGCAAAGTGGTAAGTGGTTGGGACGCTTTTCGTGGGTTGATACAATGTTAAAGCCGTTGAAGTTGCCGTTCAGTGGTATTTACGTGATGACGGTAACGAAGCAGGTGAAGCGTTTTATTCCATTAAAACCTCGTTGGTCCGGGGCTCGTGTTAGAGTGCCGCCCTTATCAAAACCTACAGCAAAAGAGATGAAAGAGTGAAAAAGGTCATAATGTATACAGACGGTGCTTGTAAAGGCAATCCTGGAATTGGCGGTTGGGGGGCGTGGTTGGCGTTTGGCGAACATGAAAAACGCCTATGCGGCGGAGAGCACGATACAACCAATAACCGTATGGAATTAATGGGCGCGATTGCAGGCTTGCGCGTGTTGAAGGAAAAGTGTGAGGTTACGCTTTATACGGATTCATCTTATGTTCAAAAAGGCATTACCGAGTGGCTAGTGGGCTGGAAGCGAAAGGGCTGGATGACAGCGTCTAAGCAACCGGTCAAAAATAAAGACCTTTGGCAAGCGCTCGATGAGCAGTGTCAGCATCATGAAGTCACTTGGAAATGGGTTAAGGGTCATGCCGGTATAGAAGGCAATGAGATCGCCGATCAACTGGCCAATCAGGGTATTGATGAATTGAGATCCGCTTCATGAGACAAATGGCTACTGACCGTAAAGTTATTCTTGACACAGAAACGACAGGCTTAGACCCCAAACAAGGCCACCGAATCATTGAGATTGGTTGTGTTGAAATGATCGGTCGAAAGCTGACCAAGCGGCATTTTCATGTCTACATCAATCCAGACCGCGAAGTAGAAGAAGAAGCGTTTCGGGTACACGGGATCAGTAATGAATTTTTGTCGGATAAACCGAGGTTTCATGAAATCGCGCAAGAATTCTTTGACTTTATCAAGGGCGCAGAACTGATCATTCATAACGCGCCGTTTGATATTGGCTTTATGGACCACGAATTTGCTCGTCTTGGTGGTTTTCCCAAAACAGCAGAAGTTTGTAGCGTGTTTGACAGCTTGGTGTACGCGCGAAAAAAGCACCCAGGTCAGAAAAATAACTTGGATATTTTGTGTAAGCGATACGGTATTGATAACTCTCACCGTGAGCTTCATGGCGCCTTGTTAGATTCTGAGATTCTGGCTGATGTGTATTTGTTAATGACGGGTGGACAAACCAGTTTAGGGTTGGCCAATAATGCCGATTCAGATTCCAAAGAAGAGGGCGGTGTAGAAAGTATTCGTCGCTTATCGACTGACCGCCCTATGTTGAAAGTCATTCGAGCCAGTGAAGAAGAATTGAAAGCCCATGAAGCGCGTTTGGATTTAATCGATAAAAAATCCGGCCAATCTTTGTGGCGTTTAAAAATACCTTCCTAAAGAGCAATAGGCGTGGTGGTTTTTACACCGTCTTTGAGCCAAAAAAGCCCTCAATTGCAGAGGGCTTTTTATCTTTTTCAGTCTAGCGGTCAGCTCTGGTTTATAGAAAATACTTTACGCAAACGCCACCAACAATACTTAACACAATGGTGTAAGGCAGGGCCATCCAAACCATTTTTCCGTAGGACAATCGCAATAAAGGCGCAATGGCCGACGTGAGTAAAAACAAGAAAGCGGCTTGGCCATTTGGTGTCGCGACGCTCGGTAAATTCGTACCGGTATTGACCGCGACGGCCAACACATCAAAATGCTCACGGGTAATAAGACCTGAATCCAGAGCGGCTTTTATTTCGTTAATGTATACGGTTGCCACAAACACGTTGTCACTGATGGCAGACAAAACGCCATTGGCAATGAACAGGACAATAGGCTGGTGTTCGACTGGCATACTAAACACAAGATTGATCACCGGCTGGAAAAGGTGTTGTTCATGGATGACGGATACAACCGTGAAAAACACCACTAAAAGCGCGGTAAAAGGCAGGGATTCTTCAAACGCATGTCCAATTCTGTGTTCTTCAATAATGCCGTTAAACGCGGTGAGAAGAACAATGACCATGAGGCCGACTAAACCCACTTCAGCAACATGAAAAGCAAGAGAGAATACCAAAAGGACCGCTACAATGCCCTGAACAATTAACTGCGCTTTGTTTTTATTGGTGTGTTTTTGATTTTCTTCTTTTTCGAAATTATTCAAAATATCGCGAACGGTATCCGGAAGTTGGGCGCCGTAATCAAACCAAGCGGTTTTTTCTAACACGACCACCGTGAGTAAACCAAAGGCCAATACGGGCATAGAGACAGGAGCTACGTTTAGGAAAAACTCGATAAAATCCCAACCAGCCACTTTAGCAATCAATAAATTTTGAGGTTCGCCAACCAGGGTAGCAACCCCACCAAGCGCGGTTCCTACGGCGCCATGCATAAGTAAGTCGCGCAAAAAAGAACGGAATTCGTTAAGGTCTTCCGCGTTGACAGGCAAAATGGAGTCGTCTTTACCGTGGTCATGGTTTTTATTGGAACTCTGTCCTGAAGCGGCTTTGTGATACACCGAATAAAAGCCGACCCCAACACTGATCAGTACAGCGGTGACGGTTAAAGCGTCTAAAAAAGCCGACAGTAACGCCGCCGATAAACTGAAAATCAAAGAAATGACAATTTTAGATTGTACTTTCACCAACAGCTTATTAAAGATAAACAGCAGCATGTCTTTCATGAAATAGATACCGGCCACCATGAACATCAACAGCAAGATCACTTCGATATTGTGAGAGACTTCAGTATAAACTCCTTCTGGTGATGTGAGCCCAAGCACAACCGCTTCGATTGCCAGTAATCCACCTGGTTGTAATGGATAGCACTTTAGAGCCATCGCAAGGGTGAAAATAAATTCAATAATAAGCAGCCAGCCGGCAACAAAAGGCCCAAACACCACGAGTACAATCGGATTAATAATTAAGAAAGCTAAGATGACTTGTTTGTACCAAAGCGGTGAGGCGCCAAGAAAGTTTTTGCCAAATGCTTGCGCAAGAGAGGGCTTCATTTATTTCTCCTTTTGGAAAAAGGCACGACAAGGTGCGAAAAAATTAACAAGATGTCTCTGTGTGGATACACGAATCAAAGAAATCTTGTTAGCTCTTTCGCTTTGCTTTTGTAAGGAAGAATTAAAAGTGTGCAGATAATAAGGTAAATGAATCTGAGTATCTATAGAGGATTGTAATAAAATCACATTGCTTTTTGGTCACTTAGCCCAATATAGCAACACAGTATGATTAAACAGAGGAATTAAACGTTGGAATTTTTAACAGATTATGCCGGTTTTTTATTAAGGTTGCTCAGTGTGGCGTTAGTGATCGCGTTTCTTTTGGCTGTAATAGCAAGTGGCAAACGAAAGTCTCAGCCAGGCAGTTTGTCCGTGACTAAATTAAATGAAACCTATGAGGCGATGAAGGCGGAGTTAGACCATCAATTATTAGACAAAAAAGTCTTAAAGCAGATTGAAAAAGAAAAAAAGAAACAACAAAAGTTGGAGAAAAAGACACAGAAAAAAGCTTATAAAGTCAACGAAGAATCAACGAAAAAACGTTTGTATGTATTGGATTTCGATGGCGATATTAAGGCTTCTGCGGTGGAAACAATGCGTGAAGAAATTACCGCTGTTCTGAGTGTCGCAAGGTCACAAGATGAGGTTGTTGTACGTCTGGAAAGTGGTGGTGGCATGGTACACAGCTACGGATTAGCCTCGTCGCAGTTACAACGTATTCGCGAAGCCAATATCCCTTTGACTATTTGTGTGGATAAAGTCGCGGCCAGCGGGGGGTATATGATGGCGTGTGTCGCCAATAAAATCATTGCAGCGCCGTTTGCGATTTTGGGCTCGATTGGTGTGGTAGCTCAAATACCGAACGTGCACAGATTACTGGATAAAAGTTTGATTGATGTTGAGCTTCATACAGCAGGTCGTTATAAACGCACACTGACCATGTTGGGCGAAAACACCGACGAGGGGCGAGAGAAATTCAAGCAAGATCTGGAAGATACCCACGGTTTATTTAAGCGTTTTGTTTCAGGACAGCGCCCTCAATTAAACATCGAGGAGATTGCCACTGGCGATACTTGGTATGGCTCAGAAGCGCTGGAAAATAAGCTGGTGGATGAGGTGATGACCAGTGATGCGTATTTGGTGTCGCACTATGCCGAGGCCGATGTTATTCATATTGCCTATAAGCAACCAAAAGGAATGGCGGAACGTTTGGGCTTGTCGTTTTTCTCAGCGTTAGAGCATAAAGCGGTGTCTTGGATAGGTAAAGTGACTCAAACTCGTGGTTACTGATGTGATGGTGAAAGACGCTTAGTCGTTTTCATGTGATTAAAAAGGGCGGCCATTTTCAATGGCCGCCCTTTTTGTTGGCTATTATTTAGCGCAATATTAGAGTGTTTTCTTGTAAGAATTTTTGCCCATTATAAAGATCAACAAGAAAGCGGCTAACCCAAGGCATTCAATCCATAAATCAAGGTTTGGCCACAGCATCATCAACGCAGCTATCAGTAAGAGAGCACGAGGTACAATGGAAACTTTGTCCTCAAGATACCCTTCCATAGCACCAACTAGGGCATACATGCCAAAAATAGCAAAGAAAGAAAGTCGTATCAGTGTTTCGGTGTCTCCACCAATCAGAGGCGTGTACGCCATGAGCAAAGGCACTATGTACAAGCCTTTGGCCAGTTTCCATGCCGTCATACCGGTACGCATTGGTGGTGTTTTGGCAATGGCGGCAGCGGCAAAAGCGGTTAAACACACAGGCGGTGTTACGTTGCTGTCCTGTGACAGCCAGAAAATGATCATATGAGCGGTGACCAAAATCATGGCAACGCTTTGTGCCCCTAGCGCTTGGTCCATCAGCATGCTTTTGAAGTCGTTTGGCACTTGCGCTAGTAAAGCCTCGGCTTGCTCCATCGGCATACCCTGAGCTAAAGCCGCCATGGCCGAAGGGTCAACCAGCATAAAAATAGCACTGGCGGCTTCTGGCAAGTTGCCCGCTGACATCATGTCAAGCAATTGGCTTTCGGCAATTAAGTTGAACAGTGCAGGAGCTGATAATGTGCCTAACACGATATACGACGCCGTGACAGGTAATCCCATGCCTAAAATTAACGACGCAATTGCGACCAAGATAATAGTGAAGAATAGGCTGCCGCCCGCCCAGTTGGTGATGAGCAATGAAAAGGTATTGCCTACACCGGTTGTGCTGATCACATTCACAACAAGCCCGATACCGACCAGAAGTACGGCCGTGGTAGACATGTTCTTCGCCCCTTGGGCCATCGCATCTAAAATTTCAGCAGGACCCATACGGTGTTTTTTGGATAAAAACGACGCACAGATAACGGCAATGATGCTTATACCAGCGGCATAGGTAGGGGTGAAACCTTGAATCAATAAAGTGACCAATACACCGAGGGGAACGATATGATGCCAGCCCTGCTTTAACACTTGCGAGACGTTTACGGCGTCATCACTTTCAGTCGCGATGACACGGCTGCGTTTGGCTTCCACGCGGACAAAGAAGCCAACCGATAAGAAATATAAAAGTGCAGGAATCGCGGCGACACTGATAATCGTCACGTAGGAGACTTGAGTGTAAGACGCCATAATAAAAGCGCCAGCGCCCATCACCGGTGGCATTAACTGTCCGCCAGTGGATGCGGCGGCTTCGACCCCAGCCGCGAAACGAGCAGGGAACCCCGCGCGGCGCATCAAGGGAATAGTAATGACGCCGGTAGAGACCGTATTGGCGACCGATGAACCAGACACCGAGCCCATGAGGCCAGAGCCGAGTACAGCGACAAATCCAGGGCCGCCGATCATTTTGCTCGCCAAAGAACGAGACAAATCGATGATGAAATCCCCTGCGCCAGATTTGACTAAAAAGGCGCCAAACAAGATAAACATGAAGACAAAGCTCCATGAAATACGCGAGATAGAGCCAAACATGCCGTCTGTGCTAAAAAAACTGCGGTATAACAAGGTTTCAACACTCAAGCCTGGAAAGTTGAACATTCCCCCAAGCCAGCTACCCCAGAGCACAACGTACGTGAGTGCAATGACAATTAAAAAAGGAATAAACCACCCGCTGGTGCGGCGAATCAGTTCCAGTGACAATAATACGGTGACGCTGGATACAATCCAATCGGCGGTATTAAAGGTAACGCCGCGGGCATACAGGGCGTCTTCGAAAAAGATGATGTAAAGCACCATGGCGATCAGAGCCAATACAATAACCCCATCGCAAAACAAAGCAATTTTGCTTTCACGCCATTTAGGGTTCGCTGGAATCAGTAAGGCACACAAGATACCGAAACCGGCAAAATGGAACGCGGACACCCACAGTTCAGGCAGGGTCGCTATTGTATTGATGTAAATATGCGCCAGTGCCAAAAATATCGAAAGGCTAAAAACAAGGCGATTTAGCCAAAGTCCAGAGCGGTGTTTGGTTTCAAAATCGTCGAGATTAATGTCTTGAGATTCGTCTGGTTGTTGTGTTGAAGCAGTCATAGACAAGCTACCCTTAAGTATTCAAAAAGCGAGTTGAGGCAAAGGCTAAGCAAAGACGCCGTACGAATGTACGGCGTGAACACACATTACTGACCTTATTTTGCGATTAGGCGAGCAGGAATGCTAATGCCACGTTCGCGGTAATAACGCGCAGCACCCGGATGCAAGGGAACAGGCAAACCGGCAATGGCTTTTTCAATAGACATGACAGAGGTTGCTTTGTGAATGGCGCTTAAGTAGGTCAAATTCTCATACAATGACTTGGTTAACTCGTAGACATCATCGTCGGACAAATCCGCGCGAGAAGCGAGGAAGTTAGGCTGCGCCACAGTATTGATGTCTTTGGTTTGACCTGGATAAGTGTTGGCTGGAATCACGTAGCGAGTCCACAAATCGTAAGAGCCATTAGCTTCTTTAATTTGTTCGTCGGTGAAATCCAATACTTTTACCTTGTCGCCCATGGACGCATACAGTCTGGTGACCGCACTAACAGGAACACCTGCTGGTGTATTCATGCCTTCAATGTTGCCGTTTTGCATAGCATCTGCGCTGGCGCCGTAACCCATGTAAGCTAAGGCAAATTTATCCGGGTCGATGTTTAAGCCTTTAAGCTGCTGTCGACCCGATCCTTCTGTTCCAGAGTTTTTAGTACCAATAGAGAACTTGTTATTTGTACCTTCAAGTGCTTTTAGATCGGCGACAGTGCCAGTTGTGGCAAGATCCGTTTTAAGCACAAAATGCTCAACGTTTTGCCATAACATAGAGACGGAACGCAGCTCGGTTTGCTTGCCAGACGTTTCAAACGGACCTTCGCCGTCCCACGCCCATGCGCCATACAGACCTTGCAAAATGGCAAATTGTGCTTGGTTTTCACGCAAAAGTTTGATGTTTTCGCCAGAGCCTGCAGAGCTAATAGCAGACACAGACAAACCAAATTTTGGCTCAAGTTTGACTTTACTTAAGGTCGCAATCGCTACACCCACAGGGTAGTAAGTTCCCCCTGTTGATGCCGTAGCGAGAATGTAGTTTCGATTGTCTGCAGCGCTAACACCGGTTGCTGATAAGGTAATAGCAGCGGCCGTCGCGGTAGATAAAATAGCTTTAGTGACAAATCCCAATTTCATATTATTTTTCTCCTATTGATGGGGTTAACTGTTTAACTCATAGCGATTTTCATGCCAGTTTTCTATCTATATGATTTATATGTGTTTTGTATATTTTTTCACATTAAGGTGGAGTGCATCACTCTGGGGTATTCTGCTATGCGCAATTTATTGCTTAAAGTTGGGGGTTGTTCGTCGGCAAGAATTAGCTTACGAATTTAGTAAGTAAAAGCCATGACTATCATGCTATTTTGGCGCTTGATGTATTTTTAGTGAGCAAGAAATGGCCGATGGATTGAACTGAGACCGCCATGGAGTGGGATCCATTTTGTGTTGTGACATACAAAATACAAGCGCTTTCACCTTGTTTGCCTAAGCAAAAACGCTTTATCTCATTACACATTTATCATAAGACTAAAGTGGAATGGTGCAGCGGCGTTTGCAAGTTATAGTAGTTCAGCATCCGAATAACAAATTTAACAATGGAGCGGGTTATGAAGTCATTATATAGCGCAACCTCAAGTGAGGCGGCAAAAGATGCCAATGTGAGTCAAGCAGAATTTGAAAAACGCTATCAACAATCGATTGAAAACCCAGATGAGTTTTGGGCTGAACAAGGGAAGCGTTTAGATTGGATTACGCCTTATACAAAAGTTAAAAATACCTCGTTTAAACGAGGTGAAGTAAGCATTAAATGGTTTGAAGACGGCGAATTAAACGTCGCTCATAACTGTATTGACCGTCATTTGGCAACCTCGGCTAACAAAGTCGCTTATTACTGCGAAGGGGACTCAGAAAGTGACGAGAAAGTTGCTGTCACCTATCAAAACTTGTACGACGAAGTAGGCCGTTTAGCAAATTTGCTAAAACGCAAAGGCGTTAAAAAGGGTGACCGAGTCGCTATTTACATGCCGATGATACCGCAAGCGGCTTATGCCATGTTGGCGTGTGCCCGCATTGGTGCTATCCATTCTGTTATTTTTGGTGGTTTTTCAGCGCACGCTATTGCTGATCGATTAAACGATTGCGAAGTGAAATTAGTGATTACAGCTGACGAAGGTCGTCGTGCGGGTAACACGATCCCGCTCAAACACAATGTTGACATGGCTCTTGCGGACAATGCTTGCCCTACTGTTGAGTCTGTTATTACGTATCGTTATACCAAAAAAGACGTGCCTTGGTTTGAAGGTCGAGATCTGGATTGGGCTGTTGAAGTTGAAAACGAAAGTACAGATTGCCCTGTCGAGCCAATGAACGCCGAAGACCCTTTGTTTATTCTTTACACATCCGGTTCAACGGGCAAGCCAAAAGGCGTTGTTCATACCACGGGTGGTTACTTAGTCTATGCGTCATTAACCCATGAATTAGTATTCGATTTGAAGCCAGACGATGTTTACTGGTGTGCAGCTGACGTTGGTTGGATTACCGGTCACAGTTATGTGGTTTATGGGCCACTTGCCAATGGCGCGACCAGTATTTTATTTGAAGGTGTACCTACCTACCCAGATTCAGGACGAATTGGTCGTGTGGTTGATAAATTTGATGTCACTATTTTATACACGGCGCCAACAGCGATTCGTGCTTTGATGTCAAAAGGTGATGAAGCGACTAAAACCAGTCATCGTGGTTCGCTGCGTATTTTGGGAAGCGTGGGTGAACCGATTAACCCTGAAGCTTGGTCTTGGTATTACAATGAGATTGGTAACGCGTCTTGTCCCGTTGTAGACACTTGGTGGCAAACAGAGACTGGCGGAACCATGATGACGCCGCGTATTGTGCAAGGTGATATCAAACCAGGTTCTTGTACGGGCCCTGTTTATGGAGTAAAACCCGCTTTAGTGGATGCACAAGGCGTGTTGCAAGATCAGCAAGGTGTGTTGGTTGAAGGTGGGTTAGTGATAACGGATTCTTGGCCAGGTCAAGCCAGAACAGTTTATGGCGATCATGAGCGTTTTGAGCAAACTTATTTCAGTACTTTTGATGGTATGTATTTTACGGGTGACGGTGCGTCACGTGACGCCGAGGGTCATTACTGGATTACAGGTCGTATGGACGACGTGCTTAACGTGTCTGGGCATCGTCTTGGAACCGCTGAGATCGAAAGTGCGCTGGTGGCTCATCCTTCTGTCGCAGAGGCTGCTATTGTTGGCTATCCTCACGATATTAAAGGTCAGGGTATTTATGTGTACGTCAGTGCCATTGCCGGTGTGACACCAGACGAAGAATTAACCAAGTCGTTAAAGCAATTTGTTCGCCAAGAAATTGGGCCTATTGCCACGCCAGATTTGATTCAATGGGCGAGCAAAGGCTTACCAAAAACTCGCTCTGGTAAGATCATGCGCCGTATTTTGAGAAAAATTGCGGCCAATGAACATGACCAATTAGGTGATACAAGTACGCTCGCCGATCCAAGTGTGGTTGATGATTTGATCGAAAACCGTTTAAATGTGTGACAGCTTACACATTTAAAAAGGATCCACAGTGATTTCACTTGTTATCGCGGATGATCATCCTCTGTTTCGTAGCGCGCTGAGTGGCGCGTTGCGGGCAGAAATAGAGGGAATTGTCATTGTCGAATCCTATGATTTGGATTCGACTTTACAATGTCTACAACATCAAAATGACCTTGATTTGTTGCTATTGGATTTGAATATGCCAGGCAGCGGTGATCTATACGGTCTTATCCGAATTCGAAAAGATTTCCCTGACGTGCCCGTTGCTGTGATTTCAGGCAGTGAAGACAGCGCGATGGTGGCGAATGTGATCGATGCAGGCGCGCTGGGTTTTATTCCTAAAACCAGTGAGCCGGCGACCTATGTGCAAGCTATTCACGCTATTTTAGCGGGGGATATCTGGCTTCCTGAAGCGCTTAAGCAAGAAGTAGCAAACCAACCTAAACCTGACTTATCAATGCAAAAGAAGGTTGCTGAGCTCACTCCTCAACAATATAAAGTACTGTGTTATTTGCATGAAGGTCTGCTGAACAAACAAATTGCCTACGAACTGTCCATATCGGAAGCGACCGTGAAAGCGCACATTACCGCGATTTTTCGCAAGTTAGAAATTAATAATCGAACTCAAGCTGTTCTCATTGCGAGTAATTTAAAGTTACAGATTGTCATGACGCATTAGCGACGCTGAAACGTTTTAGCGTTTTCTTATTAGCCTTAATGTTTGTTGTTATGACGGTTTTCATCCGACGTTATATCGTTAGGCTGTTTATGTTTGTTGTGCTGACAGCTGGGCACTGGGTCGATTCCTCCTTCATGCCATGGATGGCACTTTGACAATCTTTTTAGACCAAGATAGACGCCTTTTATAACCCCATGCTGTTCGATCGCTTGAATCATATAGTGAGAGCAAGATGGGTAGAAGCGACAGTTGTTACCAAGAAACGGACTGATAATAAGCTGATAACCTCTGACAAATGCGATTAAAACTCTTTTCATTGAGTGGTGTGTCCAGTGGATGGATAATAAGATAAAAACCGGATGGTCATTTTTGTGTAAATCGTAACGTCAATTTGCTAATGTAACCGAAATATAACACAAAATAGATTTTATCATGCCAGATCAACCGTTTACTTTTGATGCCATGCAGGTAGTTGCCTACCAAGGTGAGCCTGGTGCTTATTCGCATCTTGCTTGCAAACACACCTTTCCGGATTGGACGAGCGTTCATTGCGCTACGTTTGTTGATGCGTTGCAGATGGTCGAGCGGGGTGATGCGCAGTACGCGATGATTCCCGTTGAAAACTCAACTGCGGGTCGAGTCGAAGAAATTTACCGCGAGTTGAAACGCACGCAATTGTATGTGGTGAAAGAACATTTTGAACCTGTCAATCATTGCCTCATTGCACGCCATTCGATGGTCATCGATCAGATTACTCGTATTGGTAGTCACCCTCAGGCGTTGGCGCAGTGCGATGCCAATATCAAACGATTAGGTGCAAAAAGTCAGGCAATGTATGACACCGCAGGGGCTGCAAAGCATATTTCTGAATGTGAAGAGCCTGGTTTAGCCGTGATTTCTTCAGAGTTGGCGGCTGAATTGTATGGTTTGGCGGTTTTAAAAACCCACTTTAATGACACCGTTGGCAATACAACTCGTTTTTTGGTGTTTGCTCGTCAGCAGAAAATGCCCATACATGAAGAAGGCATGACCTATATTACGTCCTTCATGTTTCGGGTACGTAATATTCCAGCTGCTCTGTATAAAGCCATGGGTGGCTTTGCGACTCAAGGTATTAATATGCTGAAGTTAGAAAGTTATATGGTCAATGGCCACTTTACTGCGACCCAGTTTTATGTGGATGTAGAGGCACACTTTCAATCTGCATCGATGCAAGCGGCGCTAGAAGAGTTGCAATTTTTCTCTGAGGAAGTGCGTATTTTAGGCACTTACTTAGCGGACGATTACCGGTTGAGCAAAAAATGATGATTCGTGGTGTGTGTTTGGCTGCGGCTTTTTTTTCTTGTATGAACGCCTTGGCAGAAACAAACAAAATGCCGTACTTTTCTACGTTAACCCCGGATTTTGGTTTAGTGACTAATGGGGTTAATACGGGGCCGGTTGTGGTAACGCCTTCTAAAATAGCGCAACCAAGAGCCGACGTTTCTTCTTCGTTGTCGGTTTTAGAGGGGGCTTTTATTCGGCGTACGACGATGCAATACGTTGAAGATCTGTTGCAATTTGTGCCTGGTTTCTCGGTGGCACCTTTTAAAACGTCGAGTCAAAAGATCGTGTCTTATCATGGTACTCAACTGGACCAATACCGAAGAATCCAAGTTTTGGTCAATGGTCGTTCTGTATACAGTGCTGGCTTAGCCCGAGTGGAATGGGCAACTTTGCCGCTTAATATCGAAGATGTGGCACGAGTAGAAATAAATCGTGGGCCCAACGCAGCAAGTTACGGTATTAATTCATTTTTTGCCGTTGTCAATATCATTACTCGCTCGCCACTTGAAACGCTTGGCGACAGTCTCTCTGCCTATTCTGGTTCGCGTGGAGATTATCGCTTGTATGGTCAGCACAGCGGGTTAAAAGATGATTGGAGTTACCGTGCATCAGCTTCGACCACTAACGTCAGTGGATTTGATGAAGATGTAGACGGAGATCCACGTCATGATGGCTATGCTTCTACAATGGGTAATGTGCTTTTTCAGCATGAGACAACAAGCAGCTTTTTTGATGCGGATATTGGGGCCAGTCACTTGGCTGATAATATTGACCCTTCGCAATACCTGTCCGCGGCGTCTTACGATACGAATCAGCCCACGCGTCTGGTTGATCGAGAGCATGTGAAGCTCAGTTATACGAAACAAACGTCGCCCAATCATGAAATAAAATTGCAGTATTATTTCGATCAATCTGACCTTTATGAACACCATGATGTGTCCTTGAGTCCTGGGTTTTATGCTCAGTTATTTGGTGGTGTCAGTACGGTGTCGGTCTATGATGCTTATGCGGTTGATCTGTTAGAAACTCGACAAGATATTGAATTGCAAAGTACGTGGGAAGTGTCTGATCATTTAAGGCTTATTTCGGCCGTTGGCTACCGTTTAGAGCAGGCTGAGTCTGAGCACTTTTTGTCTGGTAAAGCCAGCGATTCAATTTTCCGCCTCTCCTCTAATATGGAATATCGTGCGACGCAACAGTGGATCTTTAACAGCGGCGTTATGCTTGAAAGCAGTGAAATGAGCGGGACTTTTTTATCGCCTAAATTGGGCGTAACTTATAAGCTTTCTGAGCAAGAGTCGCTGCGCGCGAATGTGTCCAAAGCGGTCCGCACGCCTGATATATCAGACCAGTATTTTAAATGGCATTACGTGTTATCTGATGGCTTAAGCTCAACAACGTCATACGCGGATAAGGGGGAGCAGGAAGAGAAAATTACATCTTATGAAGTAGGTTATTATCAGTATTGGCCCGATAAAGGGCTTTCGTTTGATCTTAAAATTTATCACGATGACGTTAACGACCTGGTGGTCAGCAACAAAAATTTTTCCGCTTTTAGACAGGTAGATGCCCCACTACAAGAGGGCGTAACGGAAGACGTGTTCATAAATGGACTTGAAATTGAAGTGGATTGGCGCCAATCTTCTGGCGCGATGACGCGTGTTACTTATGCTTATCAAGATACTCAAACGGATAATGCTGAACTTTTAAAAGCCACAACGCCTAGGATAATGTCGGTTTTCGGCAGTCTGCCCGTCACGGATCGCCTGTCTGTTCAAGGCTATTATTGGTATGGAAAAGCGTTGGGGGGACAAGATTATGAATTTCTCAACACATGGTTGTCTTATAAGCTATTGTTAGGAGGTTATTCAAAAATGCAAGTGGGGGTGGGAATGGAGACGAAACTGAACGATAACGCGATTGTCTCGGAGCATAATAATTACTTTGATACGTCATTTGCGTATGTATTTACCAACATCACTTTTTGATTTTGGATGAATAGAAGCGTGAAACGTTTTTTTCTATTAGCGTGTCTTTTATTGGCTTCGTTCAACGTATCGTCAGCGATATACGTTGTCCATGACGATGAAGAAAGCGCGGTAAGGTCTTTGACTTTTCAGTTGTCTAAACTTTTGCCTACAGATGTTCCTATCATACCCATTCGTCGACTGTTGTTGATGCAGAACGTGTCGCAGCTTGAGAAGAATGATCTTGTTGTGACGGTTGGAGCAGACAGCTTTCGTCAGCTGTGTTCCATTCCCCTCAAAAGCGCCATGGTCGCGGTATTTATTGGCCAAGAAGAATATTTAAATATACAGCCGCGATGCTCTGTGCCCAGCAGCGCTGTTTTTTCTGGTGCGCCTTTAGAGAAACGCTTAACGTTATTAAACGCTATTTGGTTTGATCGAAAGCCACTTTCGGTTATTTACAGTGATTCTCTTTTTATTGACGAAGTGCGCATGCAACGTCAAGCCGCTCAGTATGGCTTTGAATTTCAGTTTCTAAAAACCGCCACCGATCGTTTGTCTGTCTTAAGATCGATTAATTTTGTCTTGGAAGATTCGACCATTATTTTTTCTTTGGTTGATACAGAGCTTTATAAAAATGGCAATGCCCAAGATATTTTAAGATTACTTTTTCATAAACGACAGATCATCATCGGCCCTTCATTGGCCTTTGTTCAAGCGGGTTCGTTGTTCGCCGTTTATTCTGATACCAGTACTAAGTTGAGCGCTCTGGCAGGCCATATTATGTTGTGGAATAAAGAAAAGAGGTTGCCAGCGCCCTCGTATCCGGACCTATTAAGAGTGAGCTTTAACCCTTACCTGATAAAATTCCATGGCGTTGTTTTACCGTCACCGGCTTTTCTAAAAGAAAAATACGGTCTGTGTTCGGAAAAAATGTGCTGATGTTAGAGTAAAAAGCGCTTCACTAGACTGGTAAAGGGGCGTGGTTTTTCAGCGTGAAGCCAGTGGCCAGCTCCTGTGATTAGTTTAAAACTTGCCTTTGGGAATAAGGTCGTTATGGCATCTTGATGGTGGGTCATAATGTAATCCGATTTCTCCCCTTTTATAAACAAAGTGGGGGTAGTGACAGCATGATCTATCGGGGGTTTCTGTAAAATAGCGGCGTAACTGTGTTCGATATTATTGACCGACAGAGCAAGGGTGTAACCATGTTCGCCTTGAATAAGGTTTTTGAGTAAAAACTGCCGGACAGTGGTGTTCGTCTCGTACTGGCTTAACAGTATGTCCGCGTCTCTTCGTGTCATGATAACGGTACGATCAAGTGCTTTTAAACCGGCCAAGATATCGGTATGGCTAGGGGCATAATCCACCGGTGCAATGTCGACCACAATCAGTTTTTCTATGGTCACATTTTGCGCCATTGACACCATTTGCATGGCAACTTTTCCACCCATAGAATGGCCCATCAGGTAGCAGCGACTGATAGTATTAGAGGCTGCCCAGTCAAGTACGGCCTGGGCCATGTTAGGGTAAGTTGCTTCGTTCATACCGTCTGATTTACCGTGATTTGGCAGGTCAATACAGTACACGGTAAAGTTTTCTGCTAAGGATTGAGCAATAGAGTGCCAGTTGTCAGCATTACCAAATAAACCATGGATGATAAGAAGGTGTGGGCCCGATGAGCCATATTGTTTTGCGTGTATCATAGTTGCCTTGTGTTTTTGCTGAGTAGTTTAAAAAAGCGTAAGCCAATAACAAGATATTTTACTGTGTTAATAGTATACCAAGTCTTTTTAATATTCGTCTTCATTGAATCAAGGTCGCTTTACCTATGTTAGATACGCTGTTTATTCATTATTTAAAACACCCGCTGCGAGCGGCGGCTCTGTGTATTGACAAGTGCTCGATTCAAGCAAATTGGATTACTTTGTTCGGTTTTTTTGTGGGGATGCTCTGTGTGCCTGCGTTGTATTTTGGTAATACCGGATTGGCGTTGGTGTGCATCGTGGTTAATCGCATTATGGATGGATTAGACGGCGCTGTCGCCCGTGTGCAGGGTCCTACCGATTTGGGGGGGTATTTAGACATTACCTTAGATTTTATTTTTTATTCGGCCGTTATTTTTGGCTTTGCGCTGATGAACCCTGCTGATAACGCGTTGGCCGCCAGTTTTTTGATTTTTTCATTCATGGGTACCGGAAGCAGTTTTTTAGCGTTTGCTATCATGGCCGAAAAGCGAAATATTGAACGTTTAGATTATGGTAAGAAATCTCTGTATTTCCTAGGTGGATTGGCTGAAGGCACAGAAACCATTGCTTTTATGGTGTTAATCTGCTTTTTTCCTAGCCACTTTTCTGTCGTAGCGACTGTTTTTGGCGCGATATGCTGGATCACCACGGCAACCCGACTGTATGCGGGTTACCGTACCTTAGCTTGAGAAAAATGCAATTTCAATGTCGCTTTTCACAATAGCGCAGCAGGCTAACAAGTAGCCACTTTGTACCCATGCCAAAGGTTCAAATGGGTAATGAACGTTTCCCCTTAGCAGTTTGATAGAACACGATGAGCAATAACCTTCACGACACTGGTATTCCACATTAACGCCAGCGCGCTCAAGCTGAACGAGTAATGGCTCATTTTCAGTGACCAGAATTTGCTTTTTGCCCAGCAAGACGCGATGCACTGGTTGGCTCTTGGTTAACCGGGACGCGCTAGAGATCGAAGTCATCGAAATCTGAATCGTCTAAGCTATTGTCTGTTTGACCCACTAAGTAAGAACTGATCTCGGCCTCTTGTGGTGCTACTTGAACATTGTCGCTGACCAGCCACGCGTTAATCCAAGGGATAGGGTTGTTTTTGGTGATGAAATGGGGGTCTAGTCCGACCGCTTGCATACGCACATTAGTAATGTATTCAACGTATTGGCTTAAAATTTGTGCATTAAGGCCAATCATTGAGCCATCTTTGAACAGGTAGTTTGCCCATTCCTTTTCTTGCTCCGCGGCGTCGATAAAAATGTTGCGCATTTCATCTTTGCATTCAGCGGCAATAATAGCCATTTCAGGATCGTCCTTGCCTGACGCCATTAGGTTTAACATGTGCTGTGTGCCCGTGAGATGAAGCGCTTCATCCCGTGCAATCAATTTGATAATCTTGGCATTGCCTTCCATTAACGTGCGCTCAGCAAAGCCGAAGCTGCAGGCAAAACTGACATAAAAACGAATGGCTTCTAATACATTGACAGAGGCGATGGTTAGATATAACGCTTTTTTCAACGCTGGCATGGAGATTTTTATCTCACCTTTACCAGGGATCGAAAAAGTGCCCATGCCCATGGTGTTGTACACATTGACCATTTCAATCAGTCGATCGTAATAAACCGATACACTGTCTGCACGTTTGGTTATTTCTTCATTGTTTACTATGTCATCAAAGATTTTAGTCGGGTCGTTTACAATGTTACGAACAATATGGGTATAAGAACGGCTGTGGATGGTTTCACTGAAGGACCAGGTTTCAATCCAGGTTTCCAGTTCAGGCAAGGAGACAATAGGTAAAAATGCGACGTTTGGTGACCGACCTTGTACGCTGTCCAGCAACGTTTGGTATTTCAAATTACTCAGAAATATATGCTGTTCATGGGCTTCTAGGCGTTGAAAATCTTTACGGTCTGTCGATAGATCGACTTCTTCAGGCCGCCAAAAAAAAGACAGCTGTTTTTCTATTAGTTTTTCAAAAATAGGGTGTTTTTGTTGATCGTAGCGAGCAACATTGACGTTTTCACCAAAAAACATTGGCTCTTTTGTACTATCAAAGTGCTTACGGTTGAAAGTCGAATAACTCATGTTTTAGTGCTGTCCTCAAAGGAGAGAGGCATTCTCTAATGAGAAAACACCTCTAATGATCAATGTATTTTACTTACTTCACTCGTTATTAAATTGATACGTTTTATAATTTGTTTTGGCTCAAATTTTACAAGCACCGCCTGCACAATCATCCATATCTTCCTGCTTATCGTCTGCACCGTCGCGAGTGTTATGGTAGTACAATGTTTTTACCCCCAATTTATAAGCGGTTAGTAAATCTTTGAGGATGACTTTCATGGGGACTTTTTGTGACTCGAATTTTTGCGGATCATAATTGGTATTCGCTGAAATAGCCTGATCGACAAATTTTTGCATAATGCCCACCAACTGCAGATAGCCATCATTGGAGGGGATGGTCCATAAGAGTTCGTAATTGGCTTTTAGGCGTTCAAATTCTGGTACAACCTGCTTCAAAATACCGTCTTTGCTGGCTTTAATAGACACAAAACCACGTGGTGGTTCAATGCCATTGGTTGCATTGCTTATCTGGGAAGAGGTTTCTGACGGCATCAATGCGGTCAGTGTTGAATTACGTAAACCGTGCTCAACAATGTCCGAGCGTAAGCTTTCCCAGTCATAAATCAGTTCTTTTGAAACGATGTTATCAATTTCTTTTTTGTAGCTATCAATCGGTAAAATACCTTTTGAGTAGTTTGTCTCGTTAAATGCCAAGCAAGGGCCAAATTCTTTGGCCAGTTTATTAGAGGCTTTCAGTAAATAGTATTGGATGGCTTCGAAGGTTTTATGAGTCAGGTCGTTGGCACTGCCGTCGGAGTATTTAACACCATTTTTAGCCAGGTAATATGCGTAATTGATGACACCAACACCTAATGTACGGCGCAATTCTGTTGCGCGTTGAGCCGCTGGAATAGGGTAGTTTTGGTAATCAAGCAAACTGTCTAACGCGCGCACAATAAGCTCAGCAAGCTCCTCTAGCTCGTCAAGGTTTTCAAGTGCACCTAAGTTAAACGCGGATAATGTGCACAGTGCAATCTCGCCTTCTTTATCGTCTATGCTGTTAAGTGGCTTAGTCGGAAGGGCAATTTCTAGGCATAAATTGCTTTGCTTGACTGGCGCTACTTTCGGATCAAATGGGCTGTGTGTGTTGCAATGATCCACGTTTTGCAGATAAATTCGGCCAGTGCTAGCACGCTCAGAAGCAAATAGAGTAAATAACTCGGTAGCTTTGATTGTATGTTTACGGATAGCAGAGTCTTGTTCATACAAATGATAAAGACGATCAAACTCTTCTTGATCAGCAAAAAAAGCGTCGTATAAGCCCGGCACATCAGAGGGGCTAAACAGAGTAATATTGCCACCTTTGATCAAGCGTTGGTACATCAATCGGTTAAATTGAACACCGTAATCCAGATGACGAACGCGGTTTTCTTCAACTCCACGGTTATTTTTCAGTACCAGTAGGCTTTCGACTTCCAAATGCCAAATTGGGTAAAATACAGTGGCTGCGCCACCACGAACCCCACCTTGAGAACAGCTTTTAACGGCTGTTTGGAAGTGTTTATAAAATGGAATACAACCGGTATGGAAAGCCTCTCCGCCGCGGATGTGGCTGCCAAGCGCACGAATCGCTCCAGCGTTTACACCAATACCAGCCCGTTGGCTGACGTATTTCACGATGGCGCTAGACGTCGCGTTGATCGAGTCTAACGAGTCACCGCACTCAATCAATACACAGCTGCTAAACTGTCGTGTTGGTGTGCGAATACCGGACATAATAGGGGTTGGTAAAGAAATTTTGAACTTTGATACGGCGTCATAAAAACGACGAATTAAGTGTAGGCGTTCGTTTTTGTTGTAACCTGCAAATAAGCACGCGGCAACAAGGATATAAATAAATTGAGGGCTTTCGTATATGTCACCTGACACTCGATTTTGAACCAAATACTTACCTTCCAGCTGCTTTACAGCCGCATAAGAAAAGTTCATGTCTCGTGAATGATCGATAAAACGGTTTAGCTGGTTAAAATCGTCTTCACTGTAGTCTTCTAATAAATGTGCATCGTAGCGCTTTTGTCCGACTAGGTTTTTAACATGTTGAAACAGGTGAGGTGGCTCAAAATCTCCAAACGCTTTTTTGCGTAAGTGAAAAATGGCAAGACGGGCAGCAAGGTATTGATAGTCTGGTGTATTCTCAGAAATTAAATCCGCCGCTGACTTGATTAAGGTCTCGTGTATATCGGTTGAGCGGATGCCGTCGAAAAATTGAATTCGAGCTTTTAACTCCACTTGGGACACAGAGACATTGTCTAACCCTTCAGAAGCCCATGTAATCACTTTATGGATCTTTTCTAGGTTAATGTTTTCGGTCGTCCCATTGCGCTTGGTGACTGTGAGAGTGCTCATGCCTTAACTTCCCATGACTGCAGTATAAAAAGAGGTAATCTACTGTATGTAGTGTGTGTTTTTAGAACAACATACTATATATAGTGTTTCGTGGTTGATTTGACGTGCACAATAGTGCCCATTCAATTTAAAATCAAGGCTTGAAAAAAACGCCAAAATAATAAACAAAGAATGTTGAAGTGGTCACTTACTTTGCTTGCCTGAAAAAGCGTAAAGTTGGCCATTGGCAAGATGAAAATGCTCATTTTCATCTATTTTTTTATGTTAAACACTGAACCTTAGATATGCTCGAAAAGTGATCATAAATAGAGGGTGAGCACCATTCTGAACCCGCCCACCAGAGCAAATAATAGTAACTGATGGGTGAGATAAATTGGCAACGCATAGCGGCCCATAAAAGCGAGAATGTGGACTAAACGATTGTCTGGCGTGGCGAATGTATGCCAATTGAGATAACCCAACAAAGGCCCAATGAAAACAACACCTATCCATGGAAATGGGAAGACAATGTCCAGAGTTCTTTGTGGCAATGCTAAATAGTGTGTAATTGTAGAGAAAGCGTGCGGAAAGTGCAGCCAGGTTGTGGATTGATATACGACCACCACTGTGGCGCCGAGTAAAGCCGAAGTAATAGGGCGTGTAGTCAACGGCCTTGCAAGGATTGAAGCACTAAATATGAAGTGTAAAATACCGAAATAGATCCACTGAGTGGGCATGGCCAGATACGTTGCCACTGAAATTATCAGCGTACAGATAAGCAGTTTTACATCCCGTTTCCAAAAAGACGCAGCGCTATTTTTAGTAAGAGCGACGTACGTTGACCATCCAACGGCACTGAGAAAAAGCACGAGAATAACGCGTCGAAAATACACCCAAAACGGGTCGTAAATAGAGAAATCAATAAAGCCAAAATTGCGTAGATCCCAACAGAAATGAAACGCTATCATCAGCAGCACGGCTAAGCCACGATACAGGTCTAAAAAAGCACTGCGTTTAACTGGCGCAGAAAAGTGAGAGGTTTGCATTGAAATCCAAAATGACGAGCGTGATAAAAGCTCAACCATCATACCGATACTCATTTTCTAGCTCAAGCTTAGATGGATGGTTGCTGCGACTACAAGAGGCTTTGTTATGGCAAAGAGAACGTTTAGTGATGTTTGGTCGCGACGTCTTAGTGCCAAGAAAAGTGGCTTTTTTAGCCGATGTAGGCTTGTGTTATCGCTACTCGGGCAAAGATCATCATGGAAATGGTTGGCCAACTTGGTTGTTACCTATTAAAAAAGAGGCTGAATCGTTGGCGGGTCAGCCTTTTAATGCGGTGTTGTTGAACTGGTATGAAAACGGCGATGAGTACATGGGATGGCATGCAGACGATGAGAAAGTATTAGGCCCGGCGCCTGTCGTGGCGATGTTGAGCCTAGGCGCCACTCGACCCTTTTTGTTTCGCTTTAAGGCCAATCACGCTATCAAACACAGTATCGAACTAGAAAACAACAGCTGGCTGATTATGGCAGCCGATACACAAGTTTTATGGCAGCACAGTTTGCCGGTCCGAAAACGTGTCAAAGAAGAGCGTATTAGTTTGACGTTTCGGCTCCTACTTTGACCCTGTTAATTGCTCTTTACGGCTCAGTATTACAGAAACTATTATGGGGCTTTTCGAGTAATGAGCCAGTCATTGTCTTGCTGAGTAAAGCAGATTCTGTCATGTAATCGGCTAGGTCTGCCTTGCCAGAATTCAATGAAAGTAGGCTTTAATACATAGCCTCCCCAGTTTTCTGGGCAAGGAACGTCTCGACCGTCAAAAGCTTTCTCCTCTTTATCAAAGGCTTGTTGTAACGCTTCACGATTGGCAATAACCCTACTTTGATTTGACGTTCTTGCGGCCAATTGGCTACCACGTGGGCGACTCGCAAAATAGTCTTCAGATACAGATTGGGCGACTTTCTCTATGGTGCCTTCAACACGGATTTGACGAGACAGCGTCGGCCAAAAAAACGTCATACAAGCTTGATTGTTTTGCGCCAGCTGTTGCCCTTTCTCACTGTCATAATTGGTGAAAAAAGAAAATCCTGCGTCGTTGCGCTGTTTCAACAAGACCACGCGGGCATGAGGAAAACCTTTGCTATCAAGGGTGCTTAAAACCATAGCAGTAGGATCGTCAGGGCAAGCATCGATGGCTTTTTCAAGCCAAGTATCAAACAGCGTTAAAGGGTCTTGGCCTGCGTGTTCTTCTAATAAATCGTCAAATTGGTAATCGCGACGAATAGAATGTAAGTCTCTGTTCATGATTAAATCCGATAAGTTGTTGAAGTCATGATTTTAGATACATGAGTCATAACAGACATAAAGGGGCGAGGAAACTCATACCCACCCGCTGACAAGGCCATGGCCTTGTGTTTGGCTTCATCTATGTGCATCTGTTCAAGTACCGCTTTACTTTTTTCATCTGCTATTGGCAAGGTCGTCATGTGTTGTTGCAAATGCAGGCATACCTGATCTTCTGTCGCGGCCACAAAACCTAAACTCAATCGATCACTGATTAAACCAGCTCCGGCGCCAATACAAAACGATGTGGCATAAAACAACGGATTTAGAAGACTTGGTTGGCTGCCAAGGTCATACAAACGTTGCTCACACCAAACAAGGTGATCTATTTCTTCGTCGGCTGCGTGTTGCATTTCTTCACGCACTGCGGGCAGTTTTGCTGTCATTGCTTGCCCTGCATACAATGCCTGAGCACATACTTCGCCAGTGTGGTTGACCCGCATCAATCCCGATGAATGTTTGCGTTCTTCTTTGCTTAACGCTCCTTCAGGTATGGCACGAGCAGGAGAGAGCCGAGCGGCGTGTGCCGCATGAGGAACCAGTGTTTGCAACGCACGATCAAACTGCAATACGGCTTTGTCTACGAATGAGATCATTTGAATTCCTCTTAGTTAACCTGGCGGCCATGTCATTGAGCGGCCACCCAGGACGTGCATGTGAATGTGATAAACTGTTTGCCCCCCCATTTCATTGCAATTCATGGCGACACGATAACCGGCATCACTAATGCCTTTTTGCTTGGCGATTTTCGCTGCAGTGATTTGGAGTTTGCCAACTACTGGTCCATCTTCGTCCGTCAAGTCATTCAATGTGCTGATGTGGCGCTTTGGAATGACAAGAAAGTGCGTCGGTGCCTGAGGCATAATGTCCTCAAACGCTATGACATCCTCATCCTCGTACAGCACGGTGGCTGGAATATCCCCTGTTACTATTTTACAAAATAGACAATCCATGTAACTTCCTTCTAAAGCGATATTATTTAAGGTTAGTGATCTGACTTCAAGGCGTTTAAAGCAAAGGTTTGATACGTGACAAGGAGGCGTTTTTTAATCGCTCACCTTTTTGCATTAAGCGTGTCAGTTGCTGTTCAAGTTGGCTTTCTAATTCGGTACAAGTTAATAAGTCGTCGAACCCCAATTTTTTTACATAGTCTAAAGACATTTTAACATTGTTGCTGATCAGTAAGCATTGATCTTCGTTGCGCATTAAGGGCATTAGTCGCTGTTGTGTGATATGAGGGATGTGCCCGCCGTTATCGAAGACTAGAATAATGGTGCCACGTTCCCTGCTAAAAGGGTGCAAAAGATGCTCGATAAGAGCATCTAGCTCAACATAGTGTTCTATTTTGTTATTGTAACCTTGCAGAATAGACAGCGCTTTTTGTACGTCGGCGTCCCCTTGACCAAACAAAATAAGGTCAAACATCGGAAGTTTGGTTATGTCATTATTTGACGGGCGAACATGGGCGCGAATAGGCAATTGAATATGAATGCTGCTGACGTTGTCCTGTTCCAACAATTGAACGTCTCCCCTTAAGTAATCAATCAGTAATGTGATGTAGTGCAGCCCTAAATCGAACTGGTTTTTGCTGGAGTGCATACGGTTTGGAAGGGGAGAGCAGTTCAGTTCAAGTAGCATGGTGCCATCACGATTTAACGCGTGACGAGTGATGTTTAGTGTGAGTGCTTGGTCGGTGAAGTGCTTAAACTCTTGCGCGAGACTTTCAATAAGGTGCTGTAAAATAGCGGCATTTTGCAAAATTTCGACATGGTCCGTTTTGCTAATATTCCATTCCAATACGGTATTGTCTTGATCAAGGCGCTGAACATTATTGTAAGCGTGGTCAATCAGTTGGTTGAGGGGTTGCGGATAGGGTTGCTCTATCGAAATTCGGTTTTGAATGTCACTGAGCAGATCAATGCGTTCTATGAGGTTTTTGATATTATTGTTTGCGTTTAGGCTGCTGGCCAGAAATAATTTAGTGTCGTTAGACACGGCAGCTTGTTCAAGATGCGATAATCCACCGCCAATAATGTTGACCTGGCGTCTCAGTCGGCTGGATATGTCTGTTAACAAGTCGATCTCGTCAGCGTATGAATGCTTCTCTTTTAGGGTGGGGCGTTGTAAAAAAGGGGTGCTTTTCGCCATCATTCCAGCGAAGTGAATCATAGCCTCAACAATGATGGTTATCGTCAACCCCCACTCAAATAATGCCTCGCTTGGAATGATTCCGTAAACCGATAGAACCCAAGCACCGTATCCTGTTGTGAGGATTAAGTGCGCGACAAGATAATACCCAGCAAAAGGGACGTTCTTAATATACACAACAATAGCATGGACCGTTAACACGCCAAGGGTTGAAATAGCCACAATAGTGAGGGCGAAAATGTTGATTTGCTCTGGAGACATCATGAAGACGAAAGCAAACAGCGCATTAATATAACCGGTAATCAGCAGTACTTTGTCTAGGGTTGGAAAGGCGTCTTTTGTTGCCAAATAAAACCGTGAAAAAAACACCATAGAGCATAAGCAAGATAAAGCCGCCAAGTTGTAGATGCGCTCTTGAATGTTGATGACATCTGGGAAGAAACGCGATATCTGATCATGGAGAGAAAGGTGCAAAGCGGCAATACTGAGCAGCAAAAGACCATACGGTAAAAATATCTGCTGTGATGTTTTAATAAAAAAGAACACACTACAAATCAATAGCGTTAAAAGAATGCCGACAAGAAAACCGGTGATAATAAAGTCATTCTGAGCGTCTTGGCTCAGCTTAGATAGCGTTTTTAGCTCTATTTTTGCGTTCATGGGCAAATGAGAGGAGAGCTTTAAATACAGTGTAAAAACGGGTTGGGTGTTGGTGGGTAAAGGGAATACATAATGGGGTGTTTCGACCTGTCTGTTACGGTATGGCCTAGCGCCGCCAAGTTCTGCCTGTACTTGATTGCCGTATAAATTAGGCAAATAAATGTCCAAATACGGCAGTCTGGGTGAGCGTATTTCTAACAGTACGGGAACGTTATGGGTGGTGCGTATGGCTGCGTCGGCACGAATCCAGACATTGCCTTTTACCACACCAAATTGTAAATATTCACGGTTCAGTGGTCTAAATTGTTTGATATATTGATCGGACACAATCTCTTCAAATGTGAGGGATTGGCTTTCGTCAATAAAGTAAGAACCACTTTTTCCAAGGTTAAAGACGTCTTTATCGTTATCAATAATCGCTAAGGTATCTGTGCCCCATGCGATGTTGGAGATGCTAAGTAAAAATAGTAAAATCAATCGATAAAACAAAACGCTAGTCCAAGCTTGCTTGATGAAGACTATCATTATTAACTAGATAGGGGATTGAATGCTATATCCAATGTTAGTGGAATATTATGTTTGGTTTGGCCTGCTGCTGTTGGCTACGACCTGGTTCACTAGACAATCTAAGCCAGAGACACGAAGAAACCTTATGTACGGCTATGGCATGATCGTTGTGCTGGGTTTTTTATTGGGGTTTGATTGGGTCGCTGGGGTGATATTTGGTTTATTGGTGTTAGAAATCGGACGTGTGTTCAAGGGGTGGTTGGACAAGAAAGAATCACAGCTTAAAAAATAACTGAAATCAGAAAAGCGACGAGCACTGAGAAAGCAAAAAAAGCGTTTCAATCCACATTGAAACGCTTTTTTAGATACAGGCATTGGCTGTAGGCCGTCTACTTTAAGGGGTTATTTTTGCTCGCGAGCAATGGCGCGATGGCCAATGTCGGTTCGAAAATACACCTTGTCCCAAGACAGTGTTTTTACCACATCGTAAGCAGACGCTTGTGCTTGAGCAACCGTATCACCCAGTGCGACTGCGCAAAGCACACGACCGCCATTGGTCACAACTTGGCCATCTTTTAAAGCCGTACCCGCTTGAAAGACTTTTTGACCTTCGGGAAGCGCCGTATCCAAACCAGAAATGATATCGCCTTTCGGATAGTCAGCAGGATAGCCGCCAGCGGCCAGAACAACGCCGAGACTGGCACGTGGGTCCCAGTCAGCTTCGACTGTGTCGAGTTTGCCATTTATGGCGGCCAAACACATCTGAGCCAAATCAGAGCGTAAGCGCATCATAATAGGTTGGGTTTCAGGGTCACCAAAACGGCAGTTGTATTCCAACGTTTTAGGTGTGCCATCCGCCGCGATCATTACACCGGCGTACAAGAATCCACGGTAGCGATTGCCTTCCGCGTTCATGCCTCTTACTGTTGGCATAATCACTTCGTTCATGATGCGATCGTGGATTTCAGGCGTAACAACAGGTGCGGGCGAATACGCGCCCATGCCGCCGGTGTTTGGCCCTAAATCACCGTTGTCACGTGCTTTATGGTCTTGACTGGTGGCCATAGGTAAAACGGTTTCGCCGTCGACCATACAAATAAAGCTGGCTTCTTCGCCCGTTAAAAACTCTTCGATAACGACACGGCTGCCCGCCTCGCCAAAGGCATTGCCTTGCAGCATGTCTTCCACCGCTTCGATGGCTTCCGCTTCCGTTTGCGCCAAAATTACGCCTTTTCCAGCGGCTAATCCGTCGGCTTTCACCACGATTGGCGCGCCTTGTTGCTTAATGTAAGCTACGGCAGGAGCGATCTCAGTGAAATTTCCGTACGCCGCCGTTGGTATGTTGTGACGTGCTAAAAAATCTTTGGTGAAGGCTTTAGAGCCTTCTAGTTGTGCCGCGGCGGCCGTTGGGCCAAAGATGGCTAAACCTTCTTTTTCAAACGCGTCTACGACCCCAATAACCAATGGCGCTTCTGGGCCGACGATGGTGAGATCAATGGCTTCATTTTTGGCAAACGCCACCAGCGCATCAATGTCGGTGACACCTATGTTGATGTTTTCGACTTTATTTTCTGTCGCGGTGCCAGCGTTGCCCGGAGCAACGAAAATTTGGGTCACGTCATTTGATTCTGCTGTTTTCCACGCTAGGGCGTGTTCACGACCACCATTACCAATAATAAGCACTTTCATTGTCTGTATATCCTTTTAGAGCGATGTCATATGACGATCTATTAATGGCGAAAGTGACGCATGCCGGTAAAGACCATGGCCATACCCGCTTCGTCAGCGGCAGCGATCACTTCATCATCACGCATAGAACCACCTGGCTGAATTACCGCCGTGATGCCTGCTTGTGCGGCCGCATCGATACCGTCACGGAATGGGAAGAAGGCATCAGACGCCATCACAGAACCAACCACTTCTAGATTTTCGTCAGCGGCTTTAATGCCTGCGATTTTAGCACTGTAAACGCGGCTCATTTGGCCAGCGCCCACACCAATCGTTTGCTCCGCTTTCGCGTAAACGATTGCGTTAGATTTGACGATTTTCGCTACTTTCCAAGCAAACAATAGGTCTTTTAGTTCCTCTTCACTAGGCTGTCGCTTCGACACGATTTTAAGGTCGTTTCGCGTAATGACACCGTCATCACGGTCTTGAACTAATAAACCGCCATTGACACGTTTGTAATCCAGGGCAGTGGGCTTGTCCTTCGACCATTGGCCACACTCAAGAACGCGAACGTTTTGTTTTGCTGCGACTATGTCGGCGGCTTCTTTACTGACGCTTGGCGCAATAATTACTTCAACAAACTGACGGTCTACAATGGCTTGCGCTGTCTTCGCGTCTAATTCTTGGTTAAAAGCAATGATGCCGCCAAAGGCCGATGTAGGATCAGTTTGAAACGCTAAATCGTACGCTTCAAATTGTGTTGCTGCTGTTGCCACGCCACACGGATTCGCATGTTTGACGATCACACACGCCGGTTTATCGAAGCTTTTCACACACTCAAGCGCGGCATCGGTGTCGGCAATGTTGTTGTAAGACAAGGCTTTACCTTGGATTTGTTTTGCGGTGCTGATAGACGCTTCTTTAGGATTCGCTTCAACGTAGAAGGCCGCTTTCTGGTGTGGGTTCTCACCGTAGCGCATTTCTTCTTGCTTGTTGAATTGCAGGTTAAAGGTGCGAGCGAAATCTTCGCTGCCGCCGGTCACTTTTTTACCTAAGAAATTTGCAATCATACCGTCGTAATGGGCTGTGTGCTCAAAGGCTTGAACCGCCAGGTCAAATCGCTGCTCGTACGTTAAACCACCGTCTGCTTTTAACGAGATTAGCAAGCTGTCGTAACTTGCAGGAGACACCACGATGGCCACGTCTTTGTGGTTCTTCGCTGCGGAGCGCACCATGGTTGGGCCACCGATGTCGATGTTTTCGATGGCCATGGGCAGGTCGCAATCCGGACGTTGAATCGTTGCTTCAAATGGATACAGGTTCACGATGACCATGTCGATTTCTTCGATGCCATGTTCTTTCATGATGGCGCCGTCGATATCGCGACGACCCAGAATACCACCGTGAACTTTTGGATGAAGTGTTTTGACGCGGCCGTCCATCATTTCTGGGAAGCCAGTGTAATCCGATACTTCCGTTGCTTTGACGTTGTTGTCCAATAAAAGACGGTAAGTACCACCCGTTGACAGAATATCAACGCCTTGAGCGGTCAGCTCACGTGCAAACTCGACAATGCCTGTTTTGTCGGACACGCTGATAAGCGCTCGTTTGATTGGAGTTACAGTATTTTGATTTGCCATCATGGTTCTCGTAATGAATTTAACACTAAATAAACAAGGGGAAATTAAAACAAAAAAAGGGCGAATTCGCCCTTTTTTCTTGGTTCTTATAGCATGCCGTATTGCTTCAACTTCTTGCGAAGTGTACCTCGGTTTAACCCAAGAATGGTGGATGCTTTGGTTTGGTTATCCTTTGTGTAGCTCATGACAGACTCTAGCAAAGGCGCCTCAACCTCAGCTAAAACTAACTGGTATAAGTCTGTAATTGGCTGCCCATCAAGATGAGCGAAGTAATTTTGTAGGGCTTTTTCAACATTGTCACGTAAGGGTTGTGACTGCTCTGAAGAAGCGGCTTGAAACGTATGAGTATGAGTTTGTTCTACCACAGAATGACCTTCTATTTTTAAAGCTAACCATTTATTAATGCACATGTACCGTCATTAAGAAGAGCGATCTAGATCTTCTTTGTTGATGGCCATTACATTAAGTGTAAGGTTCGTTTGCCTATTGGCAAACAAAGAACTCGTGCAATTTATCAAGCTGCTCTTGCGTAGTATCAATACGGTTGAACAGGCTACGAAATTGAGTGTTATCCGCTAACGTTTGCAGGTACCATCCAACGTGTTTGCGAGCGATTCGCACGCCTAAATAATCACCATAAAACTGATGCAAGGCGCTCACATGGCTTAGTACAAGCTGTCTCACCTCAGACAAAGACGGAGGTGGTAACAATTCATTGGTGTGTAAATAGTGATTGATTTCACGAAATATCCACGGCCTTCCTTGTGCCGCGCGACCAATCATAACGCCATCGGCTTGGGTATAATCCTTGACGAATTTCGCCGACTGCGCGTCCTTGATGTCCCCATTTGCGAAAACAGGAATGGTCAAATGGTGCTTAATTTCGGCGATCGTGTCGTATTCAGCTGTACCTTGAAATTTACACTCGCGAGTTCTTCCATGAACGGCCAAAGCTTTGATGCCTATGTCTTCAGCCATTTTTGCAATCATAAGACCGTTTTTCTGATCCACGCTCCACCCAGTACGGATTTTGAGTGTCACAGGAACAGACACACTGTTTACAACCGACTCCAGTATTTCACGAACTAAGGCCTCGTCTTTTAATAATGCAGAGCCGGCGGCTTTGTTGCAGACTTTTTTGGCAGGGCAACCCATATTGATATCAATAATTTGCGCGCCAAGCTCAACATTTTGCTGAGCGGCTTCTGCCATCATTATAGGGTCGCCACCGGCAATCTGAACTGACCTCGGCGAGACTTCTGCATCGTGAACTAAACGATGGCGACTTTTGCTTGAATTCCACAGTCGCACATCAGAGGTTACCATTTCGGATACGACTAGCCCCGCGCCTTGATCGTGGCAAAGGCGGCGAAAAGGCAAATCGGTCACACCTGCCATAGGAGCAAGAATAACCGGTTTGTCTACGCAATACGGACCAATAGCAAATGCCATGCTGTTCCTGAATACTGGATTGAATGTTAAAGATCGTCGACACCGTCGAGCGGGCGTGAATAATACCTAGGCAATTGTTGTTTTTGAAGTCTTGACAGGCTAAATACTGACTATTTTTTGTGCTTTTTTAGCCATAGCGTGAAAAGTGCCAAAATTTAGTAGGAACGTGTGTCTGTCGGGAACGCTTTGAGTTGGTGAGTTACTGCCCGCGCACCAGGGTCGTGTATGGGAATGACCAAATGTATCGGTGTATTCGGTGGCATATAGGTAATGTCTAGGAAGTCTTTGTGTAAATAGTCGCTGGGTGCAAATAACCTAGCGGCTACGGGGAGTCCATTTAGATCAAAAAATTCAAGTGCTATTTTAGGCATAGGTTGAGAGAAAGCACTAGTATTGGTGATGATGGCATTGACCAGTAGGGCGTTTTCAATAGAGGGGTGACTTTGTATGCGTACATGCTGTATGGAAACAGCACTAACGTCTTCAAATGTGGGTAATACACAGCCAGAGTAAGAGCAAATGGTTTGATAAAGAGCTCTAAAGTTTGAAGACCGACTGCCTTCCTCGAAGTACTGAGTGGTCACTTGCGCTAACAGTACGCTCAGCCCTAGCATGGAGGCAAACAACCACAGCCAGGAGTGTGTTTTTTTCTCATTGGGTTGTTCGGTGCTTTCGTCCAGCAAGGGTCCTAAGCTTTGCTGTGCAGACAGTTGATCTAAGATAGAGTGTTGAGCTTGAAGATCAGAGGGGTGCGTTTGTTCGGCGGCGGTTTGTGCTAAAGAGTGCAAAGCGGTCATGTAATCGGGCTCTTCTATCACGGCCGTTTTTACTTTGCGTGCGCTTGCACGAGGGGGGGGAGCTGTATTGTGTTGGCTCACCTGGGGATCGGCGGGTGCCGCTTTAAGAGCGGCTTCTACTTCGGCCAGTTCCACTTCCCATGGCGCAGGTTCGTTTTGCTTTTTCTCAGCAGAGGGCGCTTTTGAAGGTTCTTCTACAGGAAAGGTGTTGGCTGAGCTTGGCGGCGACGTTTCTTTGTAACGATAAGATTCTTCCGAATGGGTGTTGTCTTCAGCTTTGCTTGCGTGGATGTCAGTGTTTTTCGGGGCGAGTTCGGGCGTTGCATTCTGCTTGGCCTTGTTCGATGCTTGGGTTTCCTCGTCGTCTAAAAGTGTGTCTAGCCAGTCGGGGTTTATGTCCTCTTCGCCGGTGTTTGGTTCAACGGCTTTTATTGCACTGTCACTGGCGGTTTTTGCTAAGGGTTCCGTTTGTGTTGAACGGTTGGTGTCAGGTTGGACTTTGTTGTGAGTTGTGGGTGTGCTGGCGTCAAAGATGTGAAAGCACTGGCCGCATCGGACTTTACCCTTGGCCATGCTTAATACGTCATCGCTTACACGAAATGCCGTTGAACATTTAGGGCAACGGGTGATTAAGCTATTGGCCATGGAGTCGTAATTTCCTATTTAAACGGTATGAATGGATTATGCGTGTTTGGTTCCGACAATGCGTACCCATTCTTCTTTTTCTGTAATAGAGTCAATAGTGAACCACTCTTGATACGCCTCAATTACTTCTTGGGCTTGGTTGGCGAGTATGCCGGAAAGCGCCAATTGACCTTCTTTTTTAACTAAGGCTGAAAGGGTCGGCGCCAAATGTGCCAATGGGCCGGCCAGAATGTTAGCCACTACGATGTCGGCCTGCAAGTCAGATTCGTAAGGTGGCAATTTAACGTCTAATCGGCTTGGGTCGATCTTGTTGCGTTCCGCATTGGCTTGTGTCGCTTGGACGGCCTGAGGGTCAATGTCGATACCCACCATGTTGGTTGCGCCAAGTAATAAACCAGCAATACCAAGAATACCAGAGCCACAACCGTAATCGATGATGGTTTTACCTTCGCAATCAATGCTGTCTAGCCACTGAAGGCAAAGTGCCGTTGTTGGGTGTGTACCTGTGCCGAAAGCAAGACCTGGGTCAAGCATTAAGGTAATGGCGTTTTCATCGGGTACTTCGCGCCAGCTTGGACAAACCCAAAGGCGTTCGCCAAATTGGATGGGATGGTAGCTGTCCATCCATTCTCGTTCCCAGTCTTTATCTTCGAGTATTTCAATTTTCATGTCGATGTCTATTTCGCCAATAGATTGTGCTTTATGCTCAATCACAGGGCGTATATTTTCTACATCAGCATCGGCTTCAAACAAGCCTGTTATTTTGGTGTTTTTCCACAACGGTGTCGTATTTAATTCTGGTTCATAGACTGGGTCATCATGAACGTCTTCAAAGGTAACAACCAAGGCACCACAATCAAGAAGCGTGTCCTCAAAGGCGGGAACATGGTCAGGGGTGGTGTGAATACGAATTTGAAGCCAAGGCATAAAGTGAAGTCCAACAATAAACAAACAAAAATAGAATAACGAAGCTTGGAGCATGAGGCGAGAGGAAAATCATTGCCCTCAGTGATTTGTTGGATCACTAAGGGCAAAACTTCAGCGGTTAAAGGCCGAGTTTTTTCTCCAAATAATGGATATTTACGCCACCTGCTATGAAGTTGGCGTCATTGACAAGGTCTTTTTGCAAAGCAATATTCGTTTTGATGCCGTCAATGAAGGTTTCGTCTAATGCGCCAGAAAGGCGTTTGAGCGCTGCAGTACGATCAGGAGCATGACAAATAATTTTAGCAATCATGGAGTCATACGTTGGTGGCACTGTGTAGCCGCTGTACAAATGGGAGTCAACACGAACGCCCATACCGCCTGGAGCGTGGAAATATTCCACTTTACCCGGGCAAGGCATGAAGGTTTTAGAGTCTTCTGCATTGATACGAGATTCAACCGCATGCCCATTTAGTTTAATGTCTTCTTGTTTAAAAGATAATTTCAGGCCACTGGCAATGCGAAGCTGTTCTTTAACGATGTCCACGCCGGTTACCATTTCCGTAACTGGATGCTCTACTTGAACGCGAGTGTTCATTTCAATGAAGTAGAAATTGCCATCTTCGTATAAGAACTCGAAGGTACCCGCGCCACGGTAGTTGATCTTAATGCAGGCATCGACACAGGCTTTAAGACACGCTTGACGTGACTCTTCATTGAGCATTGGTGCAGGAGCTTCTTCCAATACCTTTTGGTGACGACGTTGCAATGAGCAATCTCGGTCGTATAAATGAACGGCATTTCCTTGACCGTCAGCGAGCACTTGCACTTCAACATGACGAGGGTTTTGAAGAAATTTCTCCATGTAAACCGTGCTGTCGCCAAAGTAAGAACCCGCTTCAGATTGAGTGATGCTGATAGACTTTAGTAGGCTGCCTTCATTGTGAACCACTCGCATACCGCGACCACCCCCACCAGCGGCGGCTTTTATGATCACTGGAAAGCCAATGTCATTGGCAACACGAAGGCATTCTTCAGGGTCGGAAGGTACAGGGCCATTTGATCCCGGAACCGTTGGCACGCCAGCCGCTTTCATCGCTTTGATGGCAGACACCTTGTCGCCCATTAGACGAATGGTTTCGGCTTTTGGACCAATGAATGTAAAGCCAGAACGCTCTACTTGCTCTGCAAAATCGGCATTTTCCGCTAAAAATCCATACCCTGGATGAATGGCAGAGGTATCGGTTAATTCAGCCGCGCTGATGATCGCTGGAATGTTTAAATAGCTCTGTGCCGATGGATTGGGCCCAATGCAGATGGATTCGTCTGCAAGGCGTACATGTAATAAGTCACGGTCAACTTTAGAATGAACCGCAACGGTTTTGATCCCGAGTTCTTTGCACGCGCGTAAAATGCGCAGCGCGATTTCGCCTCGGTTAGCAATCAATACTTTGTCTAGCATGATGAAACCTTTGCGTTAAATTAAAGAATAGTAATCATGGGTTGGTCAAATTCAACGGGCTCGCCGTCTTCAACAAGAATCGCACCAATGGTGCCAGATTTATCGGCTTCAATTTGGTTCATCATTTTCATGGCTTCAACGATGCAGATGGTATCACCGATGTTCACTTTTTGACCCACTTCTATAAAAGGTTTTGCACCTGGAGCAGAAGATTTGTAGTAAGTACCCACCATAGGAGAATTGACACAATGACCCGCAATGGCGGTAGGCGCTTCTGGCGCGGCGGTAGGTGTTGGAGCTGCAGCTGGAGCGGCCATCATGGGAGCCGCCATCATAGGTGCATGAACCGGTGCACCACCACGACTAATACGAACCGCTTCTTCACCTTCTTTGATTTCAATTTCGTAGACGTTAGATTCTTCTAAAAGCTCGATTAGTTTTTTGATTTTACGAATGTCCATGATTACTCTCTTCTGTCTGTGTTGGTGGCCCAGTGAATACTTTGGTCACTGACTATTATAGATTCTGTATGCTTTTTTATGTAAAGACTGCTTTTTTACGAGGGTATAAGTTACAAAAGCATTTAACGTGAAATTATCGATAAAAAGCGTGATATTGTCCAGTTATGCAGCAAAAAAACCGAAAAATGTTTAGCCTGATGATATTTTGATCATTAGTAAACACCCTATCTTCCGTGCTCTAGTCTAGGCTAAGAATGGTCTCTATGCGTTGATTTAACAAGGTTTTACTTGGCTGACCCATGATCGTCAAAGTGGTGCGCTCTTTTCCTTGTTTGTCTAAAAATACTAAGGATGGCGGGCCAAACAGATTGAATTTTTTCATTAGCGCTTTGTTGTCTGGTGAATTATTCGTGACATCGACTCTGATTAGCTGGATTTTGTGCATTTTGGGCCTTATTTCGGGCGACAAAAACATGTCTTCAATCACTTTGCAGCTAACGCACCAGTCGGCGTACAGGTCAAGAACAATGGGTCGACCGTCCTGTTTGGCAATAATGGCATCGAGCTCTTCTAAGCGGGTAATTGTCTCATCAAAAAGGTTCGCACTTTCTACCGTAGAGGCGTTGTTATCGGTTAAGTGTTTTAAAGGCGCCAAAGGGCGATGACTTCCTGTTGCACCACCTAGGATCTCCATGATTCCTATGATTAACAACATTAACGCAAGGAACCAGCGAACAGGGTGCGATGGAATATGACTATTGCGATGGAAAAAGTAACCACTTGCCGAAACAGCAAGTGTTCCCCAAAGGTAAAGATGAGTATAAAAAGGCAACCAGCGCGTGGCCAGCCAAACTGCCATCGCCAGTAAGCTAAAGCCCATAATGACTTTGATGTCCTGTAACCACTCACCATTTTTGGGTAAGATTTTGGGACCAAACAAACCGACGATTAGCAGCGGAATACCCATACCCAATGCCATAACAAACAGCATTATGGCACCATACCAGGCGTTACCTTGCGCTCCAATATAGAGCAATGCGCCTGCCAGTGGCGCGGAAACGCAAGGCGATACGATCAAGGTAGATAATACGCCTGCGAAAAAAATGCTGACACTATTACGCCAAGATGAGTCGTTTGATGCGCTGGTCAGTTGCAGACGCTGTTGCCAAGAAGAGGGTAAGCTGAGCTGATACACATCAAACATCGCCAGTGCCAACAACACAAAAAGCAGTGCGCTGACCGACAACAATATAGGGTTTTGAAGCTGAGCTTGAAGATTGAGTTGGGTGCCAAAAACACCCACTAATCCACCGATGGCAGCGTACGAAAGTGCCATGCCAATGACGTAAATCGTACTGTAATATAGTGCGCCTAATTTTGAATGTCGTGTCCCCACAACAATGGCACTGACGATGGGCACCATAGGCAAAACGCAAGGCGTAAGGGCAAGCAATAAACCCAGCCCAAATACAGCCAATAAAGTAGAAGCGATGTTATTACTGTTCAGCATCTGGCTGACCGATTGCGCTTGCGAAGGCGAAAGCGCGCTATCCGAAACGATGGGCGATGGTCTTGTCAGTGAAGGTTTATAGTCATTAGTCTCTGTTCCAGAAAGAAGTGGGACAGTAAATTCCAAAGGGACTTTTTGTGGGGCGTAACACAAGCCCCTGTCTGCACAGCCTTGAAAAGATAAAACTGCCTTTATGAGGGTACCAGGCGCTAAGGTGGTGTCGTAATGGATGGGTAAAGTAAATTGATTGCGGTAGATAATAACGTCGCCAAAATAGGGGTCCCGTTTTGTTTCACCCTCAGCGAACACTGCGAAACGAAGTTTGCGGGCTTGATCACCTGACAAACTAAATTGTTCTTGATATAAATAATAGCCATTTTCAATGCTCCAAATGGCGTCAAGTTTGCCCTCTTTGGGAGGGCTAATTGTCAACGCAAACGCTTTTTCAACCGGTAAAAAGTCCGGTTCAGTGAGTGTCGATGTGGGGCCAAAGGTGAAGGCGTGGCAAACACTGCCAAGCGTCAGTAAATAAAAAAAAGCAATTAAACGCCGTGAAATAATCAATTCAATAAGGCCCGTTGAGTAAATAGTAAATCTGTATTTCACCGTACAAAGTGAACGGTGTAGACTACCAATCAAGCTGAATGTTGCCAATCGTAAGGGGATAAATTGCGTAAAAAGAGAGTTTTTTTCCTAATTGTTGTGTTTTTTCTGACGGGGTGTCAGAAAAATGCCAGATTATTGGACCAAATGCCACCTCAGCAAGAGAGGGCAACCGGTGCTGAAGTACGATCAGAAAAGACAGGGTTATCCTTGTTAGTAATAGACAAGCAACCCCTTCAATCGCCTGAGTCTAATAAGATAACTCAAGAGGTCACTCAAGCACCAAAGACGTCAATGGCGACTGCTAAACTTCCCTTGACCGCCGCCGAAAAATTAACCTTGAGTTTAATTGAACAAGGTGAACAGGCGCTTTTAGAGTATCGGTTACTCACACCAGAGGGCGATAATGCAAATGTGTATTTTCAAGCCGCATTAGGTCGTGAGCCTGGTAACTATAGAGCAATTCAAGGCATCGCAACCATAGTGGATGTGTATGTTCAATGGGCTTGGGAAGCGGCTAAGATACGGGGTTACAGCAAGGCCGATCGTTATTTAGAATCGGCGCAAGACGTTAACCCACATGATCCAACCATTATTGAAATGCGTTCTCGAGTGAGTGATTTAATGTCACAAAGAGCCATGGTCACGAAGCAAGCGCCGTTAAAAGTCACCGATACAAAGCAAAAAGACAATGAGACCGGATATTTTTTGCCTAAAACGCTTTTTAGTATGAGTGAAGATGAGATAATAGCTCAGATTCAGCCTATTATAGACGACGTAGTAAAAACGGAATCGTCACTCGCTATTTATTGGCCTAGTGATAAAGAGGCACGTTTAATTTATCAAATTATTAACAGTCGAGTCACCGCGTTTCGTGTACGCGCGATGATCTTTCATCGCAGTGATTACAGAGTGGAATTACAACAGAATATAGGTGGGTGAAGATGTCGTGGTTAAGGCGTAAATTTAAAGCGGTTAAGCCGAACGTAAATACATCAGGGATGGGCAAAGTGACGGTTTCGGTGGTGGTGTGTATTGTCGTCGTATTCAGTGTCGTAGGCGTGTATTGGAGTAGTGAACCAGATCCGTTCGATGTGGTAGCGACAGCGAAAGAAAAAGCCGCTGCACAAGGGTATCTCAATAACAGTAAGCAACTTGTCGTGGGTTACACTACCGCAAGTACTTTGCACACTATTGTACAAACGTTACTCGATAAGCCGGGAGGGTTCATTACTAACGATATCATGCCGCCGGGTTTATTAATGGATAATATGCCAGCGTGGGAATTTGGTGTCTTGGTGCAATCACGAGATTTAGCCAGAGCCTTTCGTAAAGAATTTAGTCGGTCTCAGTCTCAATCTACTGAAGATGTAAACCTTAAGATCGCTGAGCCACAGTTTAATTTTGATACTAAAAGCTGGGCATTACCCTCTAGTGAAAGTGAATACCGTCGCGGTAATAAAGAATTAATGGGGTATTTGAATCGCTTAGCAGGAGAAACATCCAACACCAGCAAGGCGCAATTTTATGCCCGCGCGGACAACTTATCAGATTGGCTGTCAGACGTTAGTACGCGCTTAGGCAGCTTGTCTCAGCGTTTATCGGCGAGTGTGATTGACGAGTCAGCGCAGCAGGCAGAAACAGACGAGAACAATCGATATGTGCGCACACCTTGGTCAAAAATAGACGATGTTTTTTATGAAGCGCGCGGCACCAGCTGGGCTTTAGTGCACATATTACGAGCGGTAGAAGTGGATTTTTTCTTTACTCTGCAAGACAAAAATGCCCTTGTTAGCTTGCGTCAAATCATTCGTGAACTAGAAGCAACGCAAGCAAGCATCTGGTCCCCCATGATTCTTAATGGCAGCGGCTTTGGTTTGTTGGCAAATCACTCTTTGGTGATGGCGTCTTATGTGTCTCGTGCCAATACGGCAATCATTGATTTACGCCGTTTATTGGAACAAGGTTAATGGTTTGAACGGGTTGAATCATGCCTAATAAGCCGTTTCTTATACGCAATGCGGTACTGGACGATGCGCCCGCATTGCTGGATATTTTTCGGCAATGCGAGCCGCTCGTTAACAATTCAGACTCTCGTCATGGAACTGGGTTAATCGACGTGATGGATTGGTTAGACAATGCGTCAGAACAGCACCCGATGCTGGTGGTAGAGCATCAAAAAAAAGCCATTGCTTGGTGTTCACTTGAGCCCTTTTATGGGTTGCCCGCCTTTGATTTAGCCTGTGAAATTAGTCTGTATGTTCGGCCAGATTGGCAGAGAAAAGGCATAGGGCGTCGGTTATTTCAGTATCTAGAAGCGCAACGAGCCGTGCTCAAGTTTACTCATCTTGTTGCTTACATTTACGCGAGTAACTTGAACAGCCGGGCATTTTTTAAACGTCAAGGCTTTGAAGAGTGGGGGCTCTTGCCCAATATTGCCCAAAACCAAGATACTCAAGACGATGTATTTTTGTTTGGAATACAATATTTACCTCTTTCTTAAAATGCGACAGCCCTTTGTTGTATACTGCTCGTTTTTAATCTAAATGCTTTTAGATTGAACGCTCCTTTCATTTTATACTCCACAAGACGGTATTTTATGTTTACTTCTTCCTCCACCCGTTTAAATAAATACATCAGCGAAAGTGGCATTTGTTCGCGTCGAGATGCGGATCGTTTCATTGAACAAGGCAATGTCTTTATTAATGGCAAGCGTGCCAAAGTTGGCGATCAAGTGGTTGCAGGAGACACGGTTCGGGTCAATGGTCAGATTATTGAGCCTCAAGACGCCGACGATTTTGTCTTTATTGTACTGAATAAACCCGTGGGTATAGTCAGTACGACGGAAAGCAGTGAGAAAAATAATATCGTTGATTTCGTGAGCCATGGAGTACGAATTTTTCCCATAGGACGCCTAGATAAAGACTCCCAAGGGCTGATCTTTTTAACGAATAATGGCGACTTGGTGAACAAAGTATTGCGCGCGGGCAACAATCACGAAAAAGAATATCTGGTTACAGTGAATAAACCTATAACAGAGGATTTTATCGCAGGTTTGGCAGGTGGTGTGCCTATTTTAGGAACCATGACCAAAAAATGCCCAGTCAAAAAAGTCACCGCTAATGTATTTAACATTACCTTAGTACAAGGTTTGAATCGACAAATTCGTCGGATGTGCGAGCACTTTGGCTACGATGTTGTGAAGTTAGAACGCACTCGAATCATGAATGTGAGCTTAAAAGGGGTTCCCGTTGGAGAGTGGCGTGATTTAACGCAAAAGGAATTGTCCGTATTATTAAAAGCGGTTGAAGACTCCTCGTCTGAAATAACCACACCCGCAAAAAAATCTCGACAAGCCCCCAAAAAAGCCCATAAACCCAATGCTTCACTGAAACCTGTCGCTGCACCAAAAGGCAATACCAAGCATCCATCAAAGCCACCCAAAGCCGATGACCGCAAATCAGGTGGGGCTAATAGTAAACATAAACGACCCTTTGCAGACAGCAAAAAATCAACCGGAAAGGCCCAACGTCCAGCGAGCCGATCCAACCCTAATAGTTCGCGCCCCGCCAAACATAAAGGTCAATCAAAGGCGCGTTAGGGCCTTTGGTTACTTAATGGATTTGGCTTTTGCTTCAGCGGCTTGAATGCTTTTTTGTATCAGCGGTGAGATGGTCAAGCCTTGTACAATGATCGAGAAAATAACCACGACATAAGTAATAATAACCATGATGTCGTGTAAGTCCATGTCTTCTACCGTAATTTGGTTAGAAGGGATGGCCGCTGCCATAGCGAGTGCCAGACCGCCCCGTAAGCCGCCCCACGTTAATATTTTTACAGAGTGTTTATCGTATTGACGAAAACGCTTGAATATAAGATATGGGCTACCGACGCTGATAAAGCGCGCCAGCAATACAACCGGCACCATCACCAAGCCTAACCCGATGATTTCCCAACTCAGCGGCATGGTAACGATGAGCATACCGATAATCAGGAAGAGTAGAGCGTTTAAAAAACTGTCCGTGGCGTGCCAAAAGTCTTTTACATAACGAGTGCCATCGGGTCCGCGCTTTTTAGAGGCTTTAGCACGAGTAATATTGCCTAATAAAATGCCGCTGGTCACCATGGCTAACGCACCAGAGATTTCCCAGATATTAGCAAGGGCAAAACCCGCTGACGGAATGGTCAGAGTGACCAATAAGCGCGTGTTAATGTCTTTGCAATTGATGATGACAAAATGCCCCACTACAGCAATGACCAGACCAAATACAATGCCACCAATGGCATCGACCAAAAACAGCTCGGCGATTTCTTGGAAGCTGGCCTCAGTGCCATAAAACGCAACGGCAAAAATCGTGGTAAAGATAACCAAACCCACACCATCGTTAAACAAAGATTCCCCTTCCACTTGAATTGAAATGCCCTGTGGAGCGCGCATTTGCTTAATAATAGCCAAAACTGCAATCGGATCTGTTGGGCTAATTAAAGCTCCAAACAGTAAGCAATAAATGAATGGCACGGGAAAACTCAATAAAGCAAAAATGTAGTAGCTTAAGTAACCGACAATAAAGGTGGAAACCAGCGTAGAAAAAAGGACTAAAATCGTGATTTCCCAGCGTTGTCGTTTAAGTGCCGCTAAGTCAATTTCTAATGCGCCTGCAAACAATAAAAAACCTAACATGCCTTTTAAAAGGAGCTGATTGAAATCTATTCCAGAGACGACTTGTGTGATAAACAGCGCGGTTTCGTCTCCCAGCATTTTGACCGCCAGAATGAGCAACAATGAAATCACCACCGACCCGGTGGTAATGGCAATGGTGGTTTGCATTTTTAGAATGTATTGGTTGGAAAAAGCGATGAAAACCGCTAATGCCGAAAGAAAGCAAATGAGATACCAAGCGTTCATGAGTGAACCTTAACATGATTAGTAGTTGGAGGATCGAAAAGGGGCATTAGATGCTGATCGAGTATGTTATCCCTAGATTATGTCACTGTCACGGACTGATCGTATAAACGATGAGCTTTTAGGGGCAAAAAGCCGAAAAAAACGAAATTTTATTTCAAAGTCCATCTTATGTTGGCGGACATTTGCATTTTTTTGTAACTAAACAACGAAAATAGCCTAATAAAGCATTATCAGTGCGTACACTTTTTTGAATGTTCCAAGCATAAAAATTATGCGGGTTATGAGGGGGTATAGGCTATTCTGTTTAAGTTAAAAACAGTTTAGTTGTTAACTATTTATGGCTAATAATAAAAGGAATCTATTATGCGTTGTTTTCTCATTCCACGAAGTTTAATGTCAGTTGCTATTGCGGGATTAACGTTAAGTGCTAGTGCACCCCATTTGGCAGCGGCTTTACCCCAGCTACAGGAAGCGAGCCCTTCTGTATTGCCAAGTCGTTGTGAAGATCTGCCTTCACTGATGTTCCCGAATACGGTGATAGCGTCGGTTGAAACCATCGCAAACGGCACTCTTACCCAAGGTAATCAAAACATTGGCGAGCATTGTCTGGTTAAGGGGGGCATGAATCAAAGAATAAGCCAATCAGACGGGAAGTCGTACGCTATTGGCTTTGAGATGCGTTTGCCTAAGCAATGGAATGGCCGCTTTTTACATCAGGGAAATGGTGGCCTAGATGGAGTGGTTAAAACCGCCGAGGGTGCCATGGGAGGGGGGCCGATTACCAGCGCTTTAATGCAAGGTTTTGCTGTTATTAGCTCTGATGCTGGTCACGACCGTGGTTTACCAACGTTTGCCTATGACCCTCAAGCTCGTCTTGATTATGGTTATCAAGCGGTGGCAACGTTAACGCCGATGGCAAAAAGTATGATTAACCAGGCTTACGGAAGAGGTCCAGACCGTAGTTATTTTGCGGGTTGTTCCAACGGTGGACGACACGCCATGGTCGCTGCGGCGCGTTATGCCGATGACTATGACGGTATTTTAGTTGGTGCTCCTGGGTATCGTTTGCCCCTTGCGGCTGTGGCCAGTATTGCTGGCGCCAAGGTTTATGCTTCAATTCCAGATACGGATAAGAATGAGTTGAGCAGCGCCTTTACACCTGCAGAGCGCCGCCATGTGTCACAGGCTATTTTGGCAAAGTGCGATGAACTTGACGGTGCGAAAGATGGCATGATCCAGAATGTAAAGGCTTGTCAGGCGACGTTTAGTCTTCAAAAAGATGTGGCAACGTGTGACTCTGATCGAGATGGTCATTGTCTTTCTCAGCCTCAAAAAAACGCCATTGAGCGAATTTTTAACGGGGTTACCACGAGCGATGGTAAGGTATTTTATTCCCCCTTTCCTTACGATGTCGGCATCAGCAGTAAAGATCACATGATGTGGGAATACAGTGCGCCCATTCAGCGTGATTCCGGCGCTGTCGCGATGATTTTTAATACGCCACCGGTACCGCTGGAGGACTTTAACATTCGCCACTTTAACGGAGCAGAGTTTGTTTGGAAGGCGAACATTGACGAGTTGGTATCGAAAGTATACGCAACGAACGGTGAGTACGATGAATCGGCGATGGCGTTTATGTCACCACCTTCGCCGGAAGATTTGTCTACCCTTCGTGACAAGGGGGGCAAAGTGATGGTGTATCATGGCGTTTCAGACGCTATTTTCTCAGTGCAGGATACAGAAACGTGGTTTAACGCCTTAGATGCCAACAATCATGGCCATGCGGATGAGTTTGCCCAATTTTACCCCATCCCGGGGATGGGCCATTGTCGTGGTGGTCAATCGACAGACCAATTTGATATGTTATCGCCATTGGTTGCCTGGGTAGAAAAAGGAGAAAAACCAGAGCAGGTGATAGCAACCGCAAGAGGGTTGGGAAATGAGGGAGAAGTCAACGAAGAGATTCCTGCATCATGGAATGCCGCTCGAACTCGTCCGTTGTGTCCGTATCCTAAGGTCGCCTTTTACAAAGGCGAAGGGAATATCGACGTTGCCGACAGTTTTATGTGTGAGCGGCCAGCTCACGCAATGTAAAAATGATTTAATCATCAAGATCGATTGAATAAGCCCGTTTGTTCGCTCAAACGGGTTTTTTTGACTGATTTTGTCTGAAATAGAGCGATAAATGCCTGTACCTAACAGGGTATTTTAATGAAGAAAGCCGCTAACCGGAGTATAATGCTGCGCCATTAATTGAGCCGATATTCGGCACTACTTTTGGAGTAATTTATGGCAACACCTTCACAGCATGATTTGCGCAATGACTTTCGTGCGTTGCTGACCAGTAATAAGTGCTATTACACAGCCTCTACGTTTGATCCTATGTCGGCGCGTATCGCGTCAGATCTTGGTTTTGAAGTCGGCATTTTAGGGGGTTCTGTGGCGTCATTACAGGTGTTAGCCGCACCAGATTTTGCCCTGATTACCTTGAGTGAGTTTACAGAACAAGCAACCCGTATTGGCCGTGTGGCACGCTTACCCATTATTGCTGATGCCGATCATGGCTATGGTAATGCGTTGAATGTGATGCGCACCATTGTTGAATTAGAGCGTGCAGGCGTGGCGGCTCTGACCATTGAAGACACTTTGTTACCCGCTAAATATGGCCATAAATCCACCGACTTGATCCCAATCGAAGAAGCGGTAGGCAAACTGAAAGCGGCACTAGAGGCGCGTATTGACCCTATTATGAGTATTATCGCTCGAACCAACGCAGGACAGTTGACCGTTGAAGAGACGATTCAGCGGGTGAAAGCGTACCAAGCCGTGGGCGTGGATGGTATTTGCATGGTGGGTATTCGCGATTTTTCTCATTTGGAGGAGATATGTCAGCACATCACCATCCCTGTGATGTTGGTGGCCTACGATAATCCTGAATTGCGTGATCGTGAACGCCTAGCTAAAAACGGTGTTCGTATTGTCGTTAACGGTCATGCGGCGTATTTCGCCGCGATTAAAGCCACCTATGACTGCTTGCGCGAACAGCGTGGTATCGCCGAAGGCACACTGAATGCCTCTGAGTTATCGACACGTTATTCGACCCTAGAAGAAAATCGCGTATGGGCGAACAAGTATATGGACGTGCAAGAATAATCGTAAGCGTCCGGTAATCACCACCTTGAAAAAGAGTTTCTTTATCATCAGGCTTGCATGGAAGGGATTATATCGGTAAATTAATTATTAGACAGAGGGCGAACGGATTTGCCCACGCCTCCAGGATGGAGGTTCTGTCTCTTTTCAGGAAGATTCAAGGCTGCATGGATGCAGCGGGAAGGTTTTTCTCTTGTAAGCGTCCGGCAAACCACACATTTTAATCCCTTTACAACTCCTTAAAGTCTGTTGTCTTTTAAATAGGAGCAACAGACTCATGTTTACCGCGTCATCTCAACTCAACGTCACCCTTATTTGTGGCCCTACCGATATGCGAAAAGCCATTGATGGACTCTGTAATATTGTCGCCTACAATCTTGAAAAAGAGCCTTGTAGCGAACAATTGTTTGTCTTCTGTGGACGAGCACGTGACAAGATCAAAATCCTGCAATGGTCAAACAATGGTTTTTGGTTACATTACAAACGATTGGAAAAAGGCCACTTCCAATGGCCGGGGATTGATGATGAACTCTTGTCCCTTCAGGTTTCCTCCAGACAACTCAATTGGTTGCTGGACGGCCTACCGATTCATTCTTCACAAGCTCATCCGCATTTAACCTACCGATATCATGACGAATAGCCCATTTGGTTGGTATAATCCAACCCATGAAAATACGCTCAGAAGACTTACCCAATGACATTGACTCGCTTAAGGCCAAATTGCTTGAGCAAGCTTTGCTATTGGATGAAAAAGACAGTCTTCTGGGTAAAAAGGATATTCTGCTTGCCCAATGGCAATCCAAGTATCAGCTTATTTTGGAACAGTGGCGTTTGGCGCAGCAAAAGCAGTTTGGCAAAAGCTCGGAAGTCTCGCCCGGCCAAGGAGAGTTGTTTGATGAAAGTGCGATTGAGGCAGCAGAGGCATTAACCGATGCCGAGCCTGAAACGCAAACCATCTCTTACACTCGTGCCAAGCCTAAGCGCAAACCCTTGCCCAAAGACCTGCCGCGCGAAATCGTTGTGCTGGACGCTGCCGAGTCTGATAAAGTCTGTTCCTGCTGCCAAGGGGCGCTTCATTGTATTGGTGAAGACCGTTCTGAAAAGTTAGAGTTTATCCCAGCCCAACTCAAGGTCATCGAAACAGTCCGCCCTAAATACGCGTGCCGTGAGTGTGAAAAGACAGGCACGCAGAACGCCATCAAACAAGCGGCTATGCCACCGAGTATTATCCCAAAAGGCATCGCCACACCGAGTTTGCTGAGTCAGATTATCACCGGTAAATTCCAATACAGCTTACCGCTCTATCGACAAGAAACCTTATTTAAACAATACGGTATTGAGTTAAGCCGACGAACCATGTCAGATTGGATGAAAAAATGTGCTGATGCCTTAGAGCCGCTTTATGAACGGCTACATCAAGAATTACTGAAACAGTCCGTCATCCAAGCCGATGAAACCACGCTTAATGTGATTAAAGAAGCTCGTTCAAAATGCTACATGTGGGTGTATTGCACTGGCAATGATGCCCCAGACAAACACAACCCGATCCCGAATATTGTCTTATACGATTACCAACCGACTCGAAGTGGGCAATGCGCCGTTGATTTTTTACAAGGCTTCGATGGCTATCTCAATGTGGATGGTTATCAAGCGTACGAATCGACCCAAGCCACGCTGGCAGGCTGCTGGGCACACGCACGTCGAAAATTCATTGAAGCCGAAAAAGGCATGCCAAAGGGCAAATCAGGAAAAGCGACCATCGCCATCAGCTACATCAAAAAACTGTACGCCATCGAAACGCTGGCCCAACAGGCCGACAATGCAGAAGCCGCATTTAAAATCCGTCAGGAACAAGTCCCCGAAGTCTTAGCGAACTACAAAGCATGGCTTGAAAAATCGGCTCAACAGGTGCCACCTAAATCCTTATTAGGCAAAGCCATCCAATACAATCTCAATCAATGGGACAAACTCAGTGTTTACTTGACTGATTGGCGCATCAACATCGACAACAATCGTGCTGAACGCGCCATTAAACCCTTCGTTATTGGACGTAAAAATTGGTTGTTTGCTAACACAGGAAGTGGCGCAAAATCCAGTGCCATGCTTTACAGCATCATCGAAACAGCGAAAGCCAATGGGCTTATCCCGTATGATTACTTAGTCAGATTGTTTGAAGAACTGCCGAGAAGAAAGGAAAATGATGACATGGACGATTTATTGCCGTGGAATATCAGGCTAACTTAAGTTTGAGAATAAAGAGAAAAACCTTCCCGCTGCATCCATGCAGCCTTGAATCTTCCTGAAAAGAGACAGAACCTCCATCCTGGAGGCGTGGGCAAATCCGTTCGCCCTCTGTCTAATAATTAATTTACCGATATAATCCCTTCCATGCAAGCCTGATGATAAAGAAACTCTTTTTCAAGGTGGTGATTACCGGACGCTTACGAATAATCAACACCTGAAAAACATTTTCAAGCATAAAAAAGCCGACTTATGTCGGCCTTTTTATTCGGATCGGTTAGCTATTTAACCTAACAACGCTAATTGCTCGTAAGCGTTACGTAACCACACTTTCATGCGTTGGCGTTCTGCAATATTCATAATGCCTTTGTCGTTTGCTACCGCCCAGAAACTGCTGCTGTTAAAATCAATTTTTTGCGTTAGCTTACTTTGTAGTTTCGGCAGCTCAATAATTAAGGCGTCGCGGCTGACAGCATTTTTGAAGGTATCGGACTTTTTAAAACGAGAAAAATCACTACCACGGCCAAGATTTTGCACCACAATAATATCCACAGAGGGTTCTGTATAACGTTCAAGTAACTCGTCTAACAAGGCAACAGAGTCCGCGCCATCGTCCATAACGTGCCACAGACAAACCTGATAGCCTAATTCGTCTAATAAACCAAAAACATCGGTTTCTTCAATCCACTTTCCCAACGGTTGAGCCGCTTGAGCCGCGAGATCGATAATCAAATCTCGATCTGGGTATTCTTCTATTGCTGCGAGCATGCCGTCGAGGCTGTCTTCTTCACCCACCACAATAGGTGAGGAGAATTCGCTGTAAAAACGTGAGAATGTGCCATGGGAAGAATCACAATCGAAGCCCAAGAAGGGCATGTCGTGATCAATGTAATACTGCGCTAATACGCGTGCCGTCATGGATTTTCCCACGCCGCCTTTTTCACCGCCAACAAAATGTACCTTACCCATTTGAATTCCCTTATTTAAAGTCAATGATTACGATTAAACGCATTGTTAAATCAATTCCAGTTCTTCCATAACACGACGAATTGTTGCTTTCGTTGTGTCTTGCAACGGTACCATCGGCAAACGACATTCATCTGTACAAAGCCCTAATAATGACATGGCGTATTTCGGTCCGGCAGGGTTCGGCTCAATAAACAAAGCGTTGTGCAGAGCAAAGAGTTTGTCTTGTAACTGGGCTGCTTCTGGGTATTTTCCTTCGCGGCACAAGCGTTGTAACTCTACCACTTGCTTCGGTGCGACGTTGGACGAAACCGAGATACAGCCGTTACCGCCGCCAACATTGTAAGCTACGGTTGTGATGTCGTCGCCACTTAAAAAATTAAAGGGTTTGTTGATCAGGGCACGCTCACGAATAGGGCGTGTTAAATCACCTGTTGCGTCTTTGACCCCAATCACTCTAGGTAAATCAGCAAGGCGAGCGAGCGTATTGACTTCCAAACCCACTACCGAACGAGGTGGAATATTGTACAGTATAATAGGCAATTTGCTGTTGTCGTGTACGTATTTAAAATGCTCATAGAGACCGGTTTGATTTGGGCGGTTATAGTAGCCGGCAACGTGCAATGTCGCATCAGCACCAGCCTGGTAGGCGTACTCAGAATAATTCACCGCTTCGACAGGATTGTTTGATCCAGCACCGGCTAACACAGGTACAGCTTTATCGGCTTCTTGAACGGTAATCTCGATGACGCGTTTGTGTTCGTGCTCGCTCAATGTGGGGGATTCTCCCGTGGTGCCAACCGGAACCAGCCCATTGATACCTTGGTCTATTTGCCAGCGAACAATGTTTCGCAAGGCGTCTTCATCTAGTTGACCGTCTCGAAAAGGAGTAATAAGTGCTGTGATTGCGCCGTAAAACATACAGTTGCCTCTATTAGGCCGGTATGCATTCTGCTGAAAAGAAATAAGAACCGTCAGCAGAGGTGCCGCCGGGGGAGTTAGTTGAGTCTTAATTCCACACGTCAGCGTTGCAAAGTGTCTTTGCTTTGCGTTTATCGCCGTTGTGTTTATTTAAAAGACGGTTGTTCATAATTTAATCAATTAATACTGTTTTAATAACGACTCTATGCTGACGTTTTTCACAATAAAGGTCAATATGTTAGCGGATTTTTATTTTTCAATATTGGCCTGATCAGGCAGGTTGAAATACGGTCGAACAAAAAAGTACTGTCAAAGATAAAGCCGCTCTTTTTAGAGCGGTTTTATTAGGCTAAGAAAAGATAAAAACGCTATCGTTGTTGAAAAATAAACGCTTCAGATTTAAGCAGTTGCTCAGTCCAAAGCTCGTACGCTTTATTGTTCAGGTGCAGCTTATCTCCTTCAAATAGCGCGTTCTTTAAGTCTCCTTTTTTGTCAAGCAGTGAAGAAAAGAGATCCAAATATTGTGTATTTGGGCGCGTTTTTGCCAGTCGTCCCAGTTGAATGTTGGTCGCTTCGATAATACGGCGCATTTTAATTCGGGCGGGGCTGCATTTGATGCTGATTAAGGTCACGGGTATTCCCGGCAAATGCTTGTCCACTTTTTGCAATAATTCAATGTACAGTTCAATGACTTTATTGCTGTCATAATGATTGCCAATGTCATTATCGCCGGCATAAATAACCAAAGAACGAGGCTTGTGCGGCAAAATAATACGTTCAAAATAATACACGCAGGCTTCAAGTGTCGCTCCTCCAAAGCCAAGGTTAATGCCATCTTTATCGCGGAAATGACGGGTAAAGTCACTCCACAGACGCATTGTTGATGAGCCATAAAAAGCCACCGGTTGCGCTTTGTATTCCTGATAAGCCAAGTGAAATTCCAGTTCGCGTACATCGGATTCAAATTCAACATCGATCTGGTTCAAACTCATGACATTAGAGCGGTAGCCTTTTTTGCCACTGAATACAGGGTATTGGCGGATTTCACGAGACAATTCCAGCGCCTCATTCACATACCCTTGATAGTCTTCTTGGTAGCTTAGCAAAAACTGATTCAGCGCTTCTTTATCTTGATAATCGACCTTGCTGGATAATTTGAACGCGGGTTTTATAATGACGGTGTAAAGGTTGTGGTCAGCACGTTTATCAAAGTTAGCAACCACGATGGGCACAATCCAAGGTTCGTCGGCTCCCATGGAGCCAGCCAATTCAAAGGCGTGAGGCAATAACGCGCCAGGTGATTGTTGCGTGCTGAAGCTCTTACCTTCTGGTGAAATCATCAGAGGGAAATCTTGACGTAAGGCGTTTTGAGACTGACGGATAAATTCGTCGAATTCTGGTGTGTCTCGGGTTAGGTCCTCCCAGCTATCGATGAAGATGTTGCCAAAGCGGTTGTAAAAATCGTCACGCCAAAACTCGCTCTCTTTGCTACGACGCACAACCCGTTGCCCTGATACGCCGTATTCATTGTCGATTACCATGGCGCTGATAAACTGCGCGTCCATTGAGAAACGAAAGCCATTGGGTAAGCGGTTGGTAGGGGAGCCTAATAAGTGGTTGTAAATAAACAGGGAGCCCGCTTTTTTCGGTAGATTTTCCAATCCCTTCACGACGTAAGGTACCTGTTGAAATGCCTGCTTAAAGAGTTCAGTAGCCAGACGTCGTGCGTCTAAAGCGGGTGTTTCTTTGGGTAAATTGTTGATGGTGTCATAGACATTTTGCAAATGGCGATAAAACGCATTTTCCCGCTGTAAATCTTTTAAAATATCCAAACACATTCCGGAAATAGTGCGCTCCAGTACACAGCCAAAATGCAGACACTTGTACAACACCCCAAAAGCCTCGTCCGTGGTGATGGCGCTTTTCAGCAATTCGCTGACCTTGTACAAGGGGGAACTCACCGGTAAGAGTGCGGCGTTTTGTTCAATAACATTGCTGACCGCCAATACTTCATCGTTGGCTATTTGCGACAAGTAACGCATTCTAGCGGCCAATAAATGGGTGCCGACAAGCCAAATAAGGCGATACAGGTATTTCACAGAAAATTTTGGGTTGTCTTGAAATATCGCTAATAAGTCGTCTTGTTGAATAAAAAGAATGCTGCTGTCGCGAGATGAAATAATGGAGGTACGATTTTTTAACGCTTCATTTTGTGTCGACCACGCCAGCACGGTGCCTGCCCGAGAAATGGATCGGGTCGTAATCAGGTCACCAGAATCGGTTTGATAGCTCACCACGACCTTACCTTTGATCAAGAGATACAGGCCATCAGCAGGTTGGTCTTGTTGGCTTAATATGTCGCCTTGATGCGCCAACAAGATAGACGATTGCTTCGCCAATGCATGAATTTCAGCTTGAGTAAAAGTGTCACAAAAAGGCGCGTAGTTGAGCAGCGCGGTGGCGTCTTTGATCGCGTAAGCTTGGGTATCGTAATCCATTAAAGGGCGAGTTTCTTCAAATGCTAGGGATTCATTAGAGAAAAAAGGACGGGTCTGATTTTGAATGTTAGTCAACACCGGTAACGATTCTTGATAGACAAACTGTAAAAATCGATTGGCAAAATCGAGGTTGCCATCGAGTATTTTTTGCAGCTCAACAATTGGCCACATCAATAATGTCGTGGATTTTGTGGCCGTAAATGTCGTGGCATACCGTGACGGATGACGAAAAGCAGACCATCCAATAGGCGACAATAGGCGGTTGATTATACCAACGTTGTAGGATTTCCCTGTGTCTTGCAGAGGCACTGAGATGGCTATCTCGCCCTCTAGTAAAAAATAGAGATTTTGTCCCACTTCAAATTGTTTCGCCAGTACTTCACCCGACTTCAGTACTTTGATAGTGGCAAGGTCAATTAAAGAGGCGCTTAATTGCACATCAGCATCTGACATAAAAGGGAAAGCATTGATCTGTGTTGTTATGTCCATTTTATTACCTCGAATCTGGGTTGTTCTAGCTTGGGCGCTTAATTGTTACGGCTTCACTGATGAGCGCGTAATCGTCGCCGCCTAGTCGTGCAAGAGGGTTAAGTTTTTGATTGTCGATGAATATTCGATTATTTTCTTCGGTTACTAAGCTGTCTTCAACGTAAAGATCCAGTATTTCCAAGTACACCGCATGAAACGAAGCGTGTCCCAGGGTGTGTGTATCAAATAGACGACAATGAAGCGCGACTTTTGCTTCTTTAATGCGCGGCAGGGTTTGGGTGAAATCACACAGAGATAATCCTGTTGTAGGCAGTTCAGAGTCACCATAAGGCAGGGGCGCTGCACTTTGGTTCACCGCATTCATCAGATCACCACTAGGAATATGCAAAACACATTCCTTTTCGCGCAATAGATTTTGTTTAGTGTCTTTTTGCTCTTCCGATGTTTTGTTGCCAATGGATACCACAAGTAAAGCCGGATCGGACGAGAGAGGCGCAAAATAGGAAAAGGGAGCAATATTCACACTCGCATTTTCATTTTTGGTTAAAATCCACGCGATAGGTCGTGGCGTGATGGTTTGAGTGATCAGATGATAGCGCTGATTGCCACTTAATTGATCGAACTGGAAACGCATAGACTTCCTCTTAGTAGAAAAACATTCCTTGTTAAATTACTACAAAAGCTAAGCGATTGTGAATGCCTGAGTCAAAACTTGCGATATTTATTTAATACACAGTGAGCGATGGCGTAATGCATCCGTGGTTTTAATCAGTACGCTTCAATGATGCTGTTAAACGCAATCACCACTCGATCTTTGTCACCAAAATAAGGTAAGGCAGAATGCTTTAGATACGAAGGGAAGATAATGATTTGACCGTCTGTCGGTGTGAAATCCCATACGCCATGGCCTCCCAGATAGGCTGTGCCTGGGTCAGCATAGTGCTCCGCATTGACTCTAGGATCGTAAAAGCGATTGAGTCCGCCCTTTCCTTCTATGTGAGCATCTCCTGGTTCTAAATAATAAATGCCACACCAAGAGCAGTTAGGATGAGAATGAGCGTCGTGGTAGCCACCTTTTTGAGTAACGTGATACCACGACTCAATGATGTGGGCGTCGGCTTCCATGTCTTCTGGCCAAAAGGCTTGATTGACCGACGCGGCGACTTCAAGAAGGATTTCTTCTAGCGCCCGTTTGGCTTCCATCACATTGGCGTCGGCCGAGTCGAGAAAATCTAATGTACTTTCGTGTAAAGCGTGTTTGGCTTTGGGGGCGATTCGGCTTTCAATGGCGATGGTTTGGCGGGCTTTTTGTTCATAGACCGCCGCTAATAACGCTTCTTTTAAAAAGTCATGATCTGGCATCTGTGTAACAAAAAGAGGGGTGGTCCATACTTGCAGTGCTTCAATGGTTGTTGTGTTGTTCATAAAGCGAATACCTAGCATAAGGTGAAGTGGATGCAGTTTGTTTACGTGGGTATATCTAACTCAGTGACAACCGGTTTGTGCCCACAAAACATCATCACCAAGTTACGAAAGCCAATATGGCTGTCTGGCCCTTCTAGGCCTTTGATGCTTTTGTCCATCAGGGCGAGATAGTTTTGCATGTAGGGCAAGGTAATGTGATTGTGGCGTGTCATGGCGCTTTCGTAGAACGGAATACGCTTATCCCAAATTCTTTCTGTCTGACAGGCTTGTCGAAAACTGGTCGATTGCATGGCTTGGTTTACATTACTGAGCGTTTGAATTTCACGGTTAAACAACCACAAGAGAATACTGGCTTCGACGCCTTCTCCCATAAGTTGGTTAAGACAATGCATGGCGTCTTTGGTGTTGCCCATTAAAAGGCGGTCGCTTAAGTCGTAGATGGAGTAGCGGCTGCTGTCCGCCACCGATTCCACCACATTGTCTTTGTCAATTTTTGCCCCTGGCCCATGCAGTAAAGCCAGTTTCTCCAGCTCTTGCGATAGGGCCAGTAAGTTGCCTTCGCCTCGTTCGCAGAGGATCGCCGCAGCATCACGGCTAAGTGATAGGTTCAGCGTTTGAGCCCGTTGTTGAACCCAAGCGGGCAATCGATTGCTGTCTATGGGCCAGATTTGAACAAATACACCTTGAGATTCCAGTTGCGTAAACCATTTGGCTTTTTGTGTTCTGGCGTCCAGTTTGGGTAGCGTCAGTAAAATAATGTTGTCTTCGCTGAGGGATTGGCCAAGCTGTGCGAGGGCTTTCGTGTGCTTTTCGCCCATTTTATCAATTTGAATATCGAAGAGCCGATGGTTGGAGAAAAGCGATAAGCTCTGGTTTTCGTTGATGACGTCTTGCCAGTCAAATTGTGCATCGGCCACAAAACGCAAACGCTCTTCTATACGATGAAGCTGTGCGGCCTTGCGAACCTGATCGGCGGCTTCTTGCACCAATAAAACCTCGTCGCCAGAAATAATATAAATAGGCGTGAGATTCCTTTTCAGTTGCTGTGCTAGCTGGTCTGCTCTGACTTTCATGCTATTTGCCTACGCTTTACACAAGTTATCTAGGCGCATAACTTAGGTCGTACAGTAATTGATTAGCCAACTCTTCACTCATACTTTCTGTTTGAGTTTTGTTGTAGGAGAGTTTGGCGCTTTCTTCGGCATCTTGATTGGCTAAGGTTCGGCTGGTGCTGATATTGCGCGGCCCGTAGACCGCTTTACCGTCAGGTTGACGAATAAAATACTGGCTTTTTACGGTGCGCTGTATTTGTGACACATCGTTTGACGAGTTACGAGCCAGCTCCACGTCAGAGGATGTTATAGCGTTTATTTTGAGGTTGAACGTGTTGTCGTTCGCGGTTGCCTGATCCACAATTGTGACGCCAGCTTTGGTAAGAGCGATGCGCAAAGATTGATCGAAGCTGGTGGAGCCGCTGTTGGATGTCAGAGTCAGTGTCTTAAATTTTTCAGGAATATCGACGGTGCCACGTAAGTGAAAACCACAGGCGACGACACTTAAGGCCAGCAAGGCTAACAGCAATAAACGGGTAGTTTGGTTAACGGTGGCGATCATCTAGGCGATTCCTGTGAGGTGAATATGAGTCAGTATAAAGACGAAAAGACGACTGACATGTCGCCTTTTCGCTAGCAAGGGTTAGTTAGCGACAATGTTCACTAAGCGCCCAGGTACGACGATTACTTTACGCACTGTTTTGCCTTCTAGGTGTTTGATTACGCTAGGATGAGCTAAGGCTTCGGCTTCAATGGTTTTGCTGTCAGCGTTAGCGGAAACCGTCAATTCAGCGCGTTTTTTCCCCAATACTTGCACCACGATGATCAACTCATCTTTTACTAGCGCGGCTTCGTCCAACACGGGCCAAGGCGTGTCGACAACGTTGTCAGTATGGCCAAGATCGGCCCAAAGCTGATACGCAATGTGTGGCACCATTGGTGATAGCAACAAGGTCGCGGCTTCCAGTGCTTCTTGCTCAACGGCTAAGCCAAGTTCTGTTTGATCTTCGAACTTACTCACGTCGTTGCACAGTTCCATAACGGCCGCAATGGCGGTATTAAAGGTTTGGCGCCGCTCAATATCATCGGTCACTTTTTGGATGGTTTCGTGTGTTTTACGACGTAATGCTTTTTGCGCCCCGTTTAAATCGGCCACAACGAGCTCACCGACTTTGCCCGCGTTCATGTGACGATAAGATAAGGCCCATAAACGACGTAAAAAACGCGATGCGCCATCAACGCCGGCATCATTCCATTCCAAAGATTGCTCTGGTGGTGCGCTGAACATGATGAACAAACGTACGGTATCGGCGCCGTATTTCTCGATCATTTCTTGAGGATCGACGGTGTTACCTTTGGATTTTGACATCTTGGTGCCGTCTTTGTTGACCATGCCTTGCGTTAACAAGCGTTTAAAAGGCTCGTCAGAGTTGACTAGGCCCGCATCACGCAGCAATTTATGGAAAAAGCGTGAATACAACAAGTGCAGAATGGCATGCTCAACACCGCCAACGTATTGGTCGACAGGTAGCCAGTAATTGGCTTCTTCCGTCAGCATGGCGTCGGTAGAGTCAGGGCAGCAATAACGAGCAAAGTACCAAGAGGATTCCATAAAGGTATCGAAGGTATCGGTTTCACGCTCGGCTTCTTCGCCATTAAACATCACCGAAGAAAAGGCGGGATTGTTTTTAATAGGGGAGTTAACGCCGTCCATAACCACGTCTGTTGGCAAAACAACAGGCAGCTGGTCATGAGGCACAGGTACTACAGAGCCGTCTTTGAGATTGATGGTTGGGATAGGCGTTCCCCAATAACGCTGACGACTAACGCCCCAATCACGCAAACGATAGTTGACTTTTTTCTCGCCGATGCCCTTGTCTGTCATCCAGGTGCAGATCGCATCGAAAGCGGCTTGAAAGTCCAGACCGTCAAATTCTCCAGAATTACACAATGTGCCTTTTTCGGTAAAAGCCGCTGCGTCTAAATCAACTGAGTCGTCGGCTTGAATAACGTGTTTTATATCAAGGGCGTATTTTTTAGCAAATTCAAAGTCGCGTTGATCGTGAGCGGGAACGGACATGACAGCCCCAGAGCCATAATCCATTAATACGAAGTTAGCCGCGTAAATAGGCACGGCGTCGCCTGTAATCGGGTGAATGGCCTTGAAGCCGGTGTCCATGCCTTTCTTTTCGACGGTGGCCATGTCGGCTTCAGTGGTCGACATTAATTTGCTTTGGGCGATGAAGTCCGCTAATTCGGCGTTGCTTTCAGCCGCTTCCAAAGACAAAGGATGCTGCGTTGCTACCGCAACATAGGTTACGCCCATGACGGTATCAGGTCGCGTGGTGTAGACCGAAAGACGCTCGGCTTTGCTTTGTACTTCAAAACTGAATTCTAAACCTTCAGAACGACCAATCCAGTTACGCTGCATGGCTTTGACTTTTTCTGGCCAGCCATCCAGTTGATCAAGATCGTTTAATAGCTCTTCAGCGTAATCGGTGATGCGGATAAACCACTGAGAGATTTCTTTTTTCTCAACCGTGGTGCCACAACGCCAGCATGCGCCTTCTTCTACTTGTTCATTGGCCAATACGGTTTGGTCTTCGGGGCACCAATTTACCGCCGCTGTTTTTTTGTAGGCAAGGCCTTTTTCTACCAATTGGGTGAAAAACCACTGCTCCCATTTGTAGTACTCAGGCGTGCAGGTCGCGACTTCACGATCCCAATCGTAACCAAAGCCCAGCTCTTTTAGTTGACCTTTCATGTAGGCGATGTTTTCAGTGGTCCATTTTGCGGGTGCTGTTTTATGTTTAATCGCTGCGTTTTCCGCCGGTAAGCCAAACGCGTCCCAGCCCATAGGCTGTAGGACATTTTTGCCTTTCATGCGCTGGTAACGAGCGATCACGTCGCCGATGGTGTAGTTACGAACATGGCCCATGTGCAGACGGCCGCTTGGGTAGGGGAACATGGAAAGGCAGTAGAACTTTTCTTTGTTGGTATCAGCGACGGCTTTGAAGACTTTATTTTCGTCCCAAAAAGACTGTGCCGCCTGTTCAATTTGCTGCGGATTGTATTGTTCTTGCATGATGTGTTCTTATCCCATGATCGACGAGAGGTGATTGGACCTGTCATCTCTTTTTTTAGAGAGACGCATTATAGCGACCTAGCGCAATATAATGGTGAAATGGCCAACAGAGTTTGAAAATATACGCTATTTTATAGAGATGACGCCCTAATGAGAAGGTGCATCGAGGAGGAGTTATGCATTCTATGAAAAAAGATTCACCAAAAATTGAAAACGATTCCAATTTAGTGGAAGAAGCTCGCAAGACCCTGGCGGGTGCCAAAGATTGGCTGCTAGAGGATGTGGCTTTAATGACGGCCTATTGGCACGACAAAATGGGCTACACCGAAGCCTGGGTTGAGGCCAATTGGCAGTTTGTTCTTAATGAGAGCCATGAGCTTGTCGAAGAACTGGACGAAAAAGAAGATGCGGCGCTGTTATGGCTTATTAACCATGCTAACAACAATCCCGTTCCCTTAGAAGAATGCCATGTAGCGGGGACCGACGTTGCGCCTGGTGCTTATCATTGCATGGCGTGCGGCCATGACAATCACCTTGATAATCAACAAGTTCTGCCGCCCTGTGAAGTGTGCCATTATGGTTTGATGTCGACTCATGAAGGTCAGGTAAGTTAATGGTGGCATGCCATTTTTAAATGTCGCTTTTAGTTAGCGCTATTGTTAGTGCTATTGTTAGTGTTATTGTGACTGAACACTCTGCTTATCGGTCACACTATTTTCTTTCGTTGGCTCAGTAACAGCCCCATAAACGACAACATCACACACAACCCTAACCACCATATGGTCGGCCAATACCCCCATTGCACGTAAGGCGTGATGCCTGCAAACGCTTTGGCGTCGGCCGTTAATGTGGTGCGTTCAAACTGAGGCGCTTGAGCCACAATGCGACCCTGCTCGTTGATAAACGCTGTAATGCCTGTGTTGGTAGCGCGGATCACGTAGCGACCGGATTCTTTGGCACGAAACTGGGCAATTTGTAAGTGTTGCCAGGGGCCAATAGAGCGACCAAACCAGCCATCGTTACTGATCGTGATCAGAAAATCGCTGTCGCGTACCCTGCGTCTTACTTGTTCTGCGTACACAATTTCATAACAAATAAAGGGAGCAATTCCCCATTCGCCCACTTGCAGGACTGGTTGATTATCATCGCCCGAGGTGAAGTTCGACATGGGCATGTCAAACACATCCAAAATCGGTCCAATGTACTGATTAAGTGGGAGGTATTCTCCGAACGGCACTAGCCTGCGTTTGTAATACAGCCCAAAACCATTTCCAGTGGCCCAAATGGCATTGTAATACTCTTTGCTGTTTTCATTGATGTCCGGAATGCCGGTAATCAGCGTAGTATTGCTGTTGGCGAGTTCTTGGCTAAAAGAGGTCAAATAAGGCTGTATTTGCGGGTAAGGGTAGGTAATAGCGGTTTCTGGCCACACTACGAGCTCACTGTTTAGGTGCGCCATTGTGGTTTGTTGGTAATAGGCTAGAGATTGCCCTGCCGTATGAGCCAGCCATTTTTCATCTTGTTTGACGTTGCCTTGGATCAGCGTTGTGCTGAGTGTGCCGGTTTGTTTTACCCAAGTAACGGGAACATACGCTAACCACGCTGCGATCAACCAAGCGATCAGTGCCATGGACAACAGTGTGACAGACCGTTTTTTGGTCACTAATAGGCTGGCCAGGGCGCTTGCAGTGACCACCACCACGGCGCTGGTGAGCCAAACTCCACCGACAGGCAATAATTCAAATAGCCAGGTATTTTCTATGGCGTAACCCGGTAAAAGCCAAGGGAAGCCGGTAAACAGTGTGCTGCGTAAATACTCGGCCGTTAAAAAACACAAACTGATCCACAGACTTGCCGGCCACCGGGAGAACCTTTGCATTAAACGCCAAGACGACCACGCCGCCAGCACCCAAAACACACAGAGGACTGACACAAACATCAAGGTGATGAGCGCTGCGATCAAGCTCCCCACTTGCCCATATTCGGCAATACTTACATAAACCCAAGAAATGCCGGCACCAAAAAAGCCCAAGGCAACCGACGCCCCTCGCCAACGTGCCGACTTCGCAGACGGACTTGTCATGATGAGCGCGCTAAATATCACCAGACAAACAAAATAGCCCGGCCAAAAGTAAAAAGGTGAAAAGCCAGTTACCCCTATTGCCCCCGCTAAGATTCCCAGCAAAGCGGATACTTTGGGTGAAAGCTGAGTCAATCTTTTGGTGAGGAGCGGTATCCACCCCGTTTTTACGTTGGTCTTATCGGGGTGGGGTAGCGTCATATTATTCTGGAGTCTGAACAGTAGGTTTGGTGACTTGTATGGTTTTTATACGGCGACCATCGGATTTGACGATACGAAAATGAAACTGATTAAAGCTGACTTCTTCGTCTCGAACGGGAACATGGCCAAACTGCTGTACAAGAATTCCACCAATGGTGTCGAATTCCTCTTCGTTGAGTTCCGCTTTAAAGAATTCATTAAAGTCTTCGACGGTGCAAAGTGCGGGCACCAGATACACGCCAGGTTCCGTCGTCACCTGAATGGTTTCATCATCGAGTTTGTCTGTTTCATCTTCGATCTCACCGACGATCTGTTCTAACACGTCTTCGATGGTCACAAGACCAGATACACTGCCGTACTCGTCTAATACCAGCGCCATATGATAACGCTTGGTTCTGAAATCATTCAGTAACACGTTCAGTCGTTTACTTTCTGGAATGAAGTTAGCCGGGCGCAATCTTGCTAAAATGTCATCAATCGTGACGTCACCGTCTTTGAACAAAAGTGGCAGCAGGTCTTTAGCAAGCAAAACACCGAGAATTTCATCGGAATCTTCACCAACAACGGGAAACCGTGAGTGAGAAGAGTCGATTATTTTACGGATTGAGGTTTTTGGATCATCTTCAGACTTAATAACGACCATTTGTGATGGCGGTATCATGATGTCTCGGGCCTGAACTTCCGACACTTCCAACGCGCCTTCAACAATGGTGAAGGCATCGCGATCGATAATGTCAGATTTTACGGCGGCTTCTAACAGTTTCACGATGTCGCCACGGCTACGCGGTTCATCGTTGAAGGCTTGCGTTAAACGCTCAAACCAAGATTTTTGTTGATCGTTGGACACACTCGATCGGTCATCGCTCATTAGGGTTATAACTCACTCTTTAATCAAATAAGGGTCGGAAATAGACAAAGAAGCCAGTAACTCGGTTTCTATCGATTCCATTTCATCGGCTTCGTCATCATTTATATGGTCATATCCGCACAAATGCAAGATGCCATGAATGGTCATATGAGCCCAATGATGAAGCGGTTCTTTATTTTGCTCTTGGGCTTCCTTTGCCACGATTTGATTGCAGATGACTAAATCGCCCAAAAGTGGCAGTTCTAACCCTGGAGGCGCTTCAAACGGAAAGGATAAGACATTGGTCGGTTTGTCTTTGCCGCGGTATTCGCGATTCAGTGCGTGGCTTTCTTCTTCATCGACGACGCGGATGGTGACTTCAAATTCTTCGTCAGAGTGTGACAAGGCCTTCTCCACCCACACTCTAAAGTTTGCTTCGCTAGGAAGGTGTGCTGTATCTTGTGTGGCGATTTGAAGGTCAAGCTCTAATTGCGCCATTATAAAGTACCTGCAGAAGCGTCAGATTGGGTGTCTAGGCGTGCATGGGTGCGGGCCTTTTTTTCGGCCTCAACTTCTACGTCAAAACGATCATAGGCTTCAACAATACGCTGTACCAATGGATGGCGAACCACGTCTGAAGAGCTAAAATGCGTCATACTAATCCCATTTACGCCTTTTAATACGTGCATGGCTTGCGCTAAACCAGAGGTGGTACCGCGGGGCAAATCCACTTGAGTGGTGTCACCGGTGATGACCGCCGTTGAGCCAAAACCGATACGAGTCAAAAACATTTTCATTTGTTCGCGCGTGGTGTTTTGGCTTTCATCAAGGATAATAAACGCATTATTCAGGGTGCGGCCACGCATAAAAGCCAACGGTGCGATTTCTATGACATTTTTTTCAATCAGCTTATCCACCAGTTCAAACCCGAGCATTTCATATAGGGCATCATACAGTGGGCGTAAATAAGGGTCGATTTTTTGTGACAAATCACCGGGTAAGAACCCCAGCTTTTCACCCGCTTCTACCGCAGGGCGCACCAACATAATTCGCTCAACACGATCGGCTTCTAATGCTTCAACCGCACACGCCACCGCCAAATAGGTTTTTCCTGTGCCGGCGGGCCCTATACCAAAGTTAATGTCGTGTTTACGAATCTGTTTCACGTAGCCCTGTTGATTCGCTCCTTTGGGTTTGACGAAGGCTTTACGGGTCTTAATGACCAGCTGATCTCCTTTGTCTCGTTTGCTGCTGGTCAGTGATTCGATGGCGGACTCTTGCAAATAAAGGTGAATGGTTTCCGGTGTAATGTTTGCTTTGGCAAGCGCTTCTCGATACAGATTTTCTAATAAGATCTTCGTCGCTGCGACGTGTTCAGACTGTTCACCAGAAATATCAAACAAGTCGCCGTGATATTTAATGGACACATCAAGGCGTTTTTCAATCAGCTTAATGTTTTCATCGAGTTGACCGCACAGCGCCAGCAAAGCGGTGGCTTCAGCGGGTTGCAAACGTATTTGTTGGGTTGTCTGTGTAATTTCCAAGCGATCCCTTATCTTAAGATACAAGTCAGAGTTAAAGTGCAAGTTAGGATTAAAGTATAAAGTCGGCGTCGAGTTCAGAGCCGACTAATTCACCCAAAAGAGAATTAGGGTAAGCGTCGGTGATCACAACGTCTGCAAATTTACCAATCAACTGAGGATCGAAGGCACGAAAGTTAACAATGCGATTGTTTTCGGTACGACCTTGTAATTGGCCCGGATCACGAGGTGAGTAACCACTGATCAAGATGCGTTTTACTTCGCCAACCATCGCTAAGCTGATGTCATACGCTTGTTGGCTGATACGACGCTGAAGAATCGAAAGGCGCTCTTTTTTTACATCCTCAGGGGTGTCATCGTCTAAATTAGACGCGGGTGTCCCAGGTCGTTGGCTGTAAATAAAGCTAAATGAATGATCGAAGCCAATTTCTTGGATCAAGTTCATGGTGTCAACAAAATCCTCATCGGTTTCGCCGGGAAAGCCGATAATAAAGTCGGATGATAAGCTAATACCGGGGCGAGCTTCCTTGATGCGATTGATCTTGTCGATGTAATACTGACGATCATGGCCGCGCTTCATGGCGCTCAAAATGCTGTCTGCCCCGCTTTGAACGGGTAGATGCAAGTGGCTCACGAGTTTTGGCTCGTTGCGGAACGCTTCAACCAGACTGTCGGTAAATTCAACCGGATGAGACGTCGTAAAACGAATGCGTTCAACCCCATCAATTTGCGCCACAGCATGAATAATGTCAGCAAGATCGGTTTCGTCGCCTTCAGCACTGTCGCCACGATACGCATTCACGTTTTGGCCTAGAAGATGAATTTCACGAACGCCTTGTTCGGCTAACTGTACGACCTCTTTCAAAATGCTGTCGAAAGGACGGCTAACTTCTTCGCCACGGGTGTAAGGCACGACACAGAATGTACAGTATTTACTGCATCCTTCCATGATGGAGACAAATGCCTCGGCACCGTCTACACGTGGTGCTGGTAAGTGATCGAATTTTTCGATCTCAGGGAAGGTAACGTCCGTAATCGGGATACTTTTGCCCGCTGCATTGACCATGTCCGGTAATTTATGCAGCGTTTGGGGGCCAAAAATCATGTCTACATGTTTAGCGCGTTTACGGATAGCATCGCCTTCTTGACTGGCCACGCAACCCCCGACGCCAATCACTAAATTAGGATTTTTCTGTTTGAGTTTTTTCCAACGACCAAGTTGGTGATACACCTTGTCTTGGGCTTTCTCACGAATAGAGCAGGTGTTTAAAAGCAGCACATCGGCCTCTTCTGCGTTATCGGTGAGTTCCATTTCATGGCTTTCGCCAAGTAAATCGGCCATACGAGAAGAATCGTATTCGTTCATTTGACAGCCGTGAGTCTGGATAAATAATTTTTTTGCCATGTAACGTATAAACCTAAAAAATGTGTGTCTGATCGACTTTACAGACATTATATTGGGCTTTGCCCTCGAATCACAGAGGTGTTCTGAATTCCCTGTACTTTAAAATAAAAAAGGGACGTAAAATAGTGGTTTACTCCGTTGCTGGAGCTTTGACATGATACCCGTCACAATAGCGATACCATCCAAAAGCCAGAGTGGGTATGTTTTGACTGTTATATCTCGTATGTTTGTTGTCTCGGTGTGTTTAGGTGGCTATGCGTCTGCCGAAAGCGTCTCTCCTAACTTTGCGTTTGGACTGGGTTATGGGCTTTTAAATGAGCAGTCATTGATGAACATTGACTTTAAAATCAATATTCCAATTAATGACTCTTTGTCGACACAAGTACTTTTAAACAGCAATTATCATATCACTGGATCGACCACCTCCACCTTTGCCCAATCTGAACTGTCTTCTAATTGGTTCTTGAACAACGATCATGGACGTTTGGGGGCGGGTTTAGGTATCAGTGAGCTTGAATACATGGACGCTAGAGTAGAAAAGCAGAGTGATGTGATTTTACAAATCATCGGTGAAGCGTTTGTTGGCAACGTTTCGTTGACGACAAACTATGTTTCAACACAGATGACTCTGAGTAACATAACCAGTTCTCGAATTGGCGTGGGCTATTACTTTACCGACAACCTTCGTTCATCGATATACCGAGAAAAATACAATGGAGACAGCGTAGGTTGGCGTTTAGAGACGGCATTTCAGCCTGCCATTTATCATAAAATGGGAAGTCTAAATGTTATTTTTAGAACCAGTAGAGAATACGACTACGCTGGTATTATGGCGGAATATTACTTTGACTACGCTGTATCATTAAAGCAACGAGAGAGAGAGTTTCATTAATTCAGTTACTCTCTTTGGTGATGGTCTACAAAACCGCCAACGAGGTGTTACGTTTTTATTGGTTGAATTGATGCTATAAACCAAAATACTGGTTTGATGATATGACTGGATTTCAAAGTCCGACAGTAGACCTAAGGTATCTGTATCAGGCTTTTTTCGCCAACCATTTGGCATAAGTAACGTATTTACGCTATAAATTAGACTACACAATGACACATACTAGGCCTTCAATAATGTCAGTGTTGGATTTACAATGAAAGGCGATAACGATGAATTTGCTGTATTTTCTAATCGGCCTTAATGCTATTTGGAGTGTTCAACTCCTTGTAATGGAAGAGAAAAATGAGTCACTTTGCCTGTAAAGCGTTTTCAGTATTAGAAAAAGAAATAAAAGACGACTTACTTGAATGCTATGTAGAGGCGCAACAAGAAATTGAAGAAATGATCAATGGCATTGAGAGTGACGGCTTTTCTTCTGACAAGTTAGACAAGTTATTCCGTTCCTTGCATAGCATGAAGGGCAATTGCTCTGTCTGCTTTTTAGACCCTTTGGTTGGTGTGCTGCATAAACTTGAAGAGATCGTTGATGGAATGCGAGGCGGTTACATTCAATACCACCACTATTTGGGTGAGTTGATCATTGTTGTGGTTGAAAAAGTGTATGAGTTACTGCAGCAAATTTACCGTTCGCATGTTGCAGATAGTGATATGCGAGACGAATTGCAGCAAGGCTTGGAGGCGATATACGCCGCTGAAGACGATGCGAGTCGGGCTGATATGGCCGCTATTATGCTCAATAAGAGTCATCAAGCGCAAGATGAAAACGTTGAGCCTGCGGTGCCTGTGTCGGTCATTGTTAAGGTAAAATTTAGCGAACAGCAGCAAGAAGACATTGATTTATTTGTAGGTTACAGTCACAAAATCAATAAACTTCTTGGCTATTCACCGGAGCGCAGTGAGCGTATTTTGAAGCTTTGCCAGTTAATCAATGTTGAGTGCGCTACGCCAGTTGACGCGCCTCAATTGAGTGCTGCAGCGTACATGCACAACATGGGCATGGCCCTTATTTTAAACAACAAAGACGATGAGGTATTAAAGCGTCAGGCTGAACAAAATCACCCCATGGTAGGCGCTAAGTTACTTGCCAAACATGTCGGTTGGGAAGACGCCGTTGCTATGGTGCAAGCACATAAAGAGCGTTTTGATGGGTCAGGCTTTCCGCAAGGACTAATGGGGTCTTTGATTCCACAGGGCGCATTTATTTTATCGATGGCGGTGATGTTTATTGATACGGTATGGGGAAAGTCTGGCAGTGAATACAATAAGAGTGCCATGCACGCCGTGCAGATGATTAACTTTGAAAGTGGCAAAGGATTCCCGCCTCACTTGATAGAGTCGTTTAATTCCGCTCTGCGTAAAGTGTTGGTCGTAAAGAGTCTATAACCGTGTGCTCATGGCGATTTTTTTGTCACTCCATGACGTAGCGTGATTTAAGTTGTTTGTCTGATGCAAAACACGGGGTTACCCCTCATTTATCATCCCCATTACAGCATCCCTTTTCCTGTGGGTCACCGTTTTCCGATGGGGAAGTTTGCTCTTCTGTCTGACATCTTGCGGGAGCTAGGTATTCTGACGACAGAAAATATTTACGAGCCAGTCCCACTTTCTTTAACAACACTCATGAGCGCTCACGACAAAGCCTACGTTCAGCGCTTTATTCGCGGCCATCTCGCTCAACAAGAAGAAAAAGCCATCGGTTTGCCTTGGTCAGAATGGTTGGTTGAGCGCACATTACGGGCCGTGTCGGGTACTGTATTAACGAGTGAGCTGGCTCTAAAGCATGGCTTAGCATGCCATCTGGCGGGTGGAACGCATCACGCTGGACCGTCATATGGCGCAGGTTTTTGCATTTTCAATGACCTTGCTGTAGCCGCTTTAGCTTTGGTTCATTCAGGTAGAGCGAAGAAAATTCTTATTTTAGATTGCGATGTGCATCAAGGTGATGGCACCATCGCGTTTTTCAAAGACAGAACCGATATCATTCCAGTATCGTGGCATTGTGAAGAAAACTATCCACAAATCAAACAAACCGCCGGCATCAATATTGCCATTCCAAAAGGTGCCAATGACCAAGAATATTTAGCGATACTGCAAAGCGGTTTGCCGAATATCTTGGAACAACATAACCCCGACTTTATCTTCTATGACGCGGGCGTTGACGTTCACAAAGACGACCGACTTGGCTACCTGAATTTAACCGATGAGGGCATTTATAATCGAGACAAATACGTCATCGAAACTTGTGTCGCACTCAATCTACCTACCGCGTGTGTTATCGGCGGTGGTTATGATCGACAAGAAGAAAAGGTGGCGTGGCGGCACAGTCTTTTGCATCAAGCCGCGAATCAGGTTTGGAAAACCATGAAACCATAAAACAAGCGTTTTACTTAAAATGGACAAGGCGCGACAAACGCGACCCAGGCTTGAGTAAACGGGTGCCGAAACTCTAGCCGGTAAGCGTGTAGTAAAAGCCGAGGTTCGTCGGTGAATTGATCATCGTAGAATTCATCGCCAATGATGCTGTGCCCAAGGCTCTGCATGTGTACGCGCAACTGATGTGAGCGACCCGTAAAGGGCACTAATAGAACGCGAGTCGTACTGCCCTCGAACCCCATTGGCTCCCAAAAAGTAATAGAATCTTTGCTCCATTCGTCGGTGCAGACAATTTGTCTGGGGCGGTTTGGCCAGTCGCACCGCAGTGGTTTACGTACTTCGCCACGAGCACCCAAAAGATGACCGCGCACTAACGCGCGGTATTCTTTTTTGACTTCCCGTTCACGAAAATGGGCGTACATGCGCTTTTGGCATTCGTGGGTTTTCGCCACAAGGATTAAGCCAGACGTGGCTTCATCCAAGCGATGAATAGCAAAGGCTTCGCCGAACATAACCTCTGCTCGATGCAAGATAGAATCGAGCTTATCTGGACCTCGACCGGGTACAGATAAGCAGTTAGCCGGTTTATTTATTACGGCGAGCCAGTCATCTTCATAAAGTATTTCAAGATGCGGCGCAGCGCTCTTCACAGAGTGTCCTTCACAAATATCATTCCGGTTTAGTGGTCAAGATAATGCGAATGGCGTCCAAACGAATTTGGTGCTCATCGATACGAGTTAAGCCTTCTTGCATGTTGACTTCAAGACGCTCGATGTCTTCATCACGAATGGTATCGTTAAAAGCTTTCAACTCTATCAACCGCTCGATTTCATTTTGGCAACGATGCTGATAAGACGTTTTCGCCGCGTGGACAATAGGGCGCGCTTGATCTTGAGCATTCAGCTGGTGGGCTTGTAACACTTCGATCAAGTTTTTGCGTAAAGCCGCAACCCATTGTTCTGCAACTCGGTTCGGTACGCCTTTGAGTTTTTCCGCCCATTTGTCTGCGGTAAATTGGTGATGTAAGAATTTGCCATTGGAATCAGACAGTTGCCACATAGGCGTCATCGGTAAAGATTGCGCCAATTTCAAACGAGGGTGTGCGGTCGCTTCGATAACAAACATACTTTCTACCAGTACCGTGCCTTCTGGTAACGCAGCGATAGGCAAAATCGCAGAGGTGAGTTTACCTGAATCAAAGCCTTGTACTTCGTCCATCAGCATGGTGATCAGCGGATGTTCCCAAGTCGCAAACGCTACGTCTTCACGCTGGCTGGCTTGGCGTCGATCGAGCATTAACATCTTGCCGTCTTCGTCTATGCCCGGTAAGGCTTCGAGCATCATGTCGGTCGAAGGGCGCAAGAACCACGCCGCACGTTCTGGTTCATCGTTGATGCAATCGGCGTAAATGTTAAACGCATGGGTAACTTGTTCGATGTAATGATGCAAGCCTTTGATCGCTTGGTCATTGATTTGGTCAATCAATTCGCGTGCGCGCTCTGGACGGCATGAACTCATTTCTAATAAGCGATTGCGGCCTTCTTCCATCTGTTTCAGTAAGGCTTCATGGTATGCATGGGCTTCTTTGAGTAAATCCGCATCGTCGTCTTGTCCGTGCAAGTAAGCGTGTAAACTGTCACCAAAGGCTTCTTCTACTTTGTCCCCAGAGCCTGTGGTGCGGCAAAAAGCATTGAGTGCATGGTGATACCAATAGAACAATCGTTCCTGAACGCTCTGTTGCAGATATGGCACGTGAATTTGTACATCGTTTAATTGACCTAAACGATCCAAACGCCCGATACGTTGTTCAAGCAGGTCTGGGTGTTCTGGCAAATCGTACATAACAATGTGATGACTGAACTGAAAGTTGCGACCTTCGCTGCCTATTTCAGAACAGACTAAAATCTGCGCGCCGTCTTCGTCTGCAAAATACGCCGCCGCTCGATCTCGATGGATCAGTGGCATTTGTTCATGAAAATCGGCGCTCTGAAATCCCGCAAAAGTCAGCTGGTCGTTGAGCCATTGAGCCATGTCGGCCGTATGACAAATCACCAAGACTTTATCGGCTTGGCACTCAAGAAATTCTTTAAGCCAATTCCAACGAGGGTCTTTTTCCCACAGACCATCCGCCACGTCAGTTTCTGGCTGCACGTGACGATTGGCGGATTCAAAGAATTCGTTGTTTTCCAGCGGATAAGCATGAACATAACGATCAGGGAAGCCACCCACAGCGGCGCGTGTGTTACGGAACATTTCTCGCCCAGTTCCGTGGCGGTCGATTAACCAGCTGATGGCTTCTTTCGCGGCTTCTTGTAATGCGACACCTTTTTCGGTCGTCAAGGTTTGGAACCATTCCTTCGCACTAACTTCGGCTAAGTAGTCACCAAAAGCCACGTTCCAATCTAGCGCATCGGTTTGTTGTTCTGATTGCGTGAAAGGCAATAAAGCACCAGCGAGCTCAGCGGCTTGTTTAAAAGCGTGTTGCTGAGCTTGATAATGTTCGAAGTCGTGATAATGATCGGCATCTAAGAGTTGCAAGCGAGAGAAATGTTCGCGTTCACCGGTTTGCTCTGGCGTGGCACTCAATAAAAGCAAAGACTCGGTTTTTGCAGCTAAACGCGAGACCACTTGATAGCTAATGCTCGGCGTTTCTGGGTGCCAAGCAAGGTGATGCGCTTCGTCAACAATGACCATGTCCCATTCTGCGTCCAGCATATGTTGGGTCGCTTTTGGGTGTTGGCTCGCCCAATCAATAGGGGCAATGACAAAGGGTTGTTGCTCGAAGGGGTTGTCGTCGCCATCAACGAAATCTTCGTATACCGATTCATTGATCAAGGCAAACGGCTGATGGAAGCGACGCAGCATTTCGACTAACCATTGGTGCTGCAAATTAGTCGGCGTCAAAATTAAAGCGCGTTTGCATAAGCCGTTTAATAAGCGTTGATGAAGTATCAAACCCGCTTCTAGCGTTTTGCCCATACCGACTTCATCACACAGTAAGGCCCGCGCTTTAGGGCGATTCGCAATGTCGTGTGCCAGATAAATCTGATGTGGTAATAGTTCGGCTTTTAATCCCATTAATCCGCGCACTTGAGAAGCGGCGTTGGCGGCTTGATGCTCTAGTGTGTGTCGGCGTAGGTCAAACCACATACGGCGAGCGGGCGACAATGCCAGTAAAGAATCCAGCTCGTTTTTGTCGTTGCGAGGAAACTGGATAATAGATTCTTCCAGCCAATCGTCGTCTTCGCTGATGCGATACTCGATAAGGCCGTTGATCTCTTCAACTTCCAACACAGTGTAGGTGTTATCTTGATAATGCAGTTGGTCGCCGTCGGTTAACGAGCGTCGAACAAGGCTGGTCTGGTCATTTGAGTATTGACGGTCTGATTCAGCATCGGGAAAATGCAAGGTAAAAGACTTGTTTTGCTTGTCTACTATCATGCCAACGCCGAGGTCAGGCTCGTTGCGGCTACTCCATCTTTGTCCAGTTTGGTACATAGTTATTCGTTGTCCGGTTCAATTAAAGTTAAGCTTCCTTGGCACAAATCCGTCAAAGTGATTTTGTGCTTAGGCCAAGTGCGTTCAATTACAGCAAGATTAATGACAATATTGTCGCTGTACGTTTTGTCGGTAATGTTTATGTCGCTTTGTTCAAGCCAATATTCGACCTTACCCAATAAAGGGTAGGATATTTTTAGCTGAACAGGGAGACGAGGGTAAATATTTTCGTATTCTGTTTGTGCCAGTGCTTCTTGTACGGCTTGGCTATAGGCTCTTACCAAGCCTCCTGCGCCTAATTTGACGCCACCAAAAAAGCGTGTGACCACGACGGTGGTTTCGCCAAAGTCCGAATGTTGCAACACGTTGAGCATGGGCTTACCCGCGGTACCTTTAGGCTCACCATCGTCGCTTTGATCCCACAAATGCACGTTATTAGGCACCCCGGCAACAAAAGCCCAACAGTGATGATTGGCATCAGGATAACGCTGACGCATTTCTTCTATAAACGCTTTTGCTTTATCGCGGCCTTTGGTGCGACAAACATGGGTAATAAACTGACTATTTTTAATCTCTAGGTCAAAGCGTTGCGTGTGTGTTGGGCTTAGATAGTAATCCATGTAAACTTATTCGCTTAACTTAGAGTGATTGATTTTTCTATAAAAATAGCAGGTTGTAAATATGACAGATTGGCTTTCGCAGTCCATTTGGGTGTTATCGGGCTTTTGTGTCGGTGCGATTTTTGTTTCTGGTGTTGCCGGCGCTATTGTACAGGCTATGCGACGTCAGTGGCAGCGTACAGAAGAAAAAATGCAGCAACAAAATGAGGAATTACAGCGCCTTTTACAACAATCGAAAGACCATGTTCATTATTTGGAAAAAGAGTCTTTGACCTTAGAGCAGCAATTTGCGGCGGCGCAGAGTGTGTGGCAAGAAAAAGAAGCGTTTTACAGAGAGCAAAAGAAGCAAAACGAAACAGAATTCAAGCAGCTTGCCCATGAGATATTGAGCTATCAGGGTCAGCAATTGGCAAAGGAGAACGAACGACAACTCGTGTCTTTGTTAACACCGCTTGGTTCTCAAATTCAGAAATTCCAAGAGAGTGTGGATAAAAGCTATCAAGAGGAGGCCCGCGAGCGCTTTTCCCTTGTGAAAGAAATCAAAGGTTTGCAATTGCTGAACCAAAAAATAAGCGACGATGCGACTAATTTAACGCACGCTTTAAAAGGCCAAAATAAATTGCAGGGTGGCTGGGGAGAGGTGATTTTAGAACGAATATTAGAACGTTCCGGTTTAGAAAAAGGCCGTGAATATGAGACACAAGCGTCTTATCAAACCGAAGAGGGGCGGCGTTTACAACCCGATGTGGTGATTCATCTGCCTGAAGGCAAGCAAATAATTGTTGACTCGAAAATGGTGCTGATCAGTTATTTGGCCTACATGGAAGCCGACACGGAAGAAGATAGACAGCGTGCTTTGAAACAGCATTTGGAGGCGGTACGACGGCACATGAAAGAACTGAGTGCCAAGTCATACCAAGACTTACCGGGCGTGACGTCGTTGGATTTTGTGCTCTTATTTATCCCGATTGAAGCGGCCTTTGGTTTGGCATTGCAAGGCGACAATGGCTTGTTTAGCGAAGCGTTTGAGCACAATATCATCATCGTCGGGCCGTCTAACTTGTTGGCAACATTACGGACGATTCAAAATATTTGGCGTAATGAAAAGCAAAGTCAGAATGCCATCGAAATAGCCCGTCAAGCTGGCGCTATGTACGACAAGTTTTCAGGTTTTGTGCAGGACATGGACGACATTGGCAGCAAGCTCGAGGCCGTTACTCGAACTCACGACTCTGCGCTGAAAAAACTCACCTCAGGCCGAGGTAATTTAGTGTCCAGAGCGGAAAAGCTCAAAGTGATGGGAGCAAAGACCAACAAGGCATTGCCAGTCGCGCATTTAAACGATGACGCGACGGACGAATTGGGTGATTAGTGTTCTTGGAAAACCCACAGCACAGACGCTTTATTGATGTAGCGAGTGTTTTGTAGATCAAACAAAATCCCAGAAGTGAGTTTTTTTAAATCATCGTTGTCGGGGGCTTTTTCAGCCACAGCGATGATTTCTACATCCAGCATATTGTTTAGGTAATGTAAGCGAGTATTGGGGATATCTAAATACGCGGTATGTTGGCGAAGTAAAAAACCTAAGTCGGCCATGATTTGATGGCGAGCAGGCAGTTGCAAGTGTGCGGGTTTTCCAGATTTATGAATAAAACTGTCGGTCTGAATTTTTTCGTCTGTATCAATATGCACCATCACATCTTCGACCTGTGAATGTGCTTTCTTGATGGTGTAGGCTACCAAATCGCCCAAATAATGCCCTTCGCTCACACTGGCATGGCTGGGGACATGAATGTGCATGTCTAAGTATATTTTGCCTGCCATTGAGCGAGCACGAACGTCGTGAGGGGCCATGACGTGTTTTAGGCTGTTGGCTGTGTCCTTTATTTGTGCAATGAGTTTTGGGTCGGGGGCTGTATCGACCAGTTCAGCGAGGTTTTCCCACACCATGCTCACCGCCATTTTACCAATTAGCACCGCGACTACGATGGACGCCACCATGTCCGCCCAGCCATAACCAAAGTACACCCCGACAAGGCCGATCAATACCGCGATAGACGACAAAGCGTCACTGCGGCTGTGCCACGCATTCGCAATCAGCATTTTACTGCCAATTTGATCACCTGCTCGTTTGGTATAATGAAAAATCGCTTCTTTGATGACGATGGTGGCTATGAGTGCGGCGAGTCCGTACCACGTAAACTGCGCTTGTGAAGCCGTGGCCGTAATAGATTCATAAGCAATGCCAACAGCCACGACAATGAGCACCATGCCAAGAAACACCGTTGTTAAGGTTTCAAAGCGTAAATGTCCGTAAGGGTGATTCTCGTCTGGCCCTTGGCGTGAGTTGGCCGACGCGAAGTACACAAAAACATCCGTGACCAAGTCAGACAAGGAGTGAATACCGTCGGCAATAAGCGCTTGGGACTGAGAAAAATATCCCGCCGCTATTTTGGCTAAACCGAGTAGGGCGTCCCAAACAGCTCCGACAAGGGTGACTCTGATGGCGATGGATTGTTCTTGTTCTTGTTTAGTCATGATGGATATCGGCCTACAGTAGAGTGAGGGAAATAAGAAAACAACGCGTCATTTATACAGAGTATTTGAGCGTATAACCAAGATAGGCGTGAGCGCTCGTATTGTCGAAGTTCTCCCCAAGCTTATCCACGGTATTTGTGGAAAAGCGTGGGAAAGAAAGCGGGCTTAGTCGATGTCAAACCACAGGCAGTAAGATTCAAAAAACGCTCTTATGGTTAATGACATTAACGAGAAATTAGCGTCCATATCCGATAAACCACCGCCTTGAGAGTCGTTAAACGCAGCGTCTTTTAAGGCGTCGTCCACTTTGATTTTACGCAAGGTTAAGTCGTCATATAAAACAAAGCTGAGTTTGTCGGACCAACGCAGCGCCAAGTTTTTGACCGCCATGCCTTCCTCTAAATGGCGTGTCACATCATCTGAAAGTGGTTCCAGCGCTTTAAAGCGAATGGTGGCCTTGTCTTCTGATGCGTCTTGTATCTCACATTCGTCCCCCGTTTCTAGGCTAGCGGGAACCTCGTTTTTGGTTAACCATTCTGTCATTAATGATGAGGGGGATACTTTTGCCTGTAAAGGCGTCATGGGGAAGCTACCCAGTGTCGTCTGCAAGTGCTTGAATAAAAGCTCGGTCATGCCAGCATTGGTGCTGTTAAGAACCAGAATGTTTGCTTTTAAATCAATATAGGCCCAAATATCCGTACGTTTTGAAAAGGCTTTAGGGCGTAACGTGAACACCAGTTCGTCTTTTAGGTCGGACTGTTCTTTGCGGCCGACTTTACGGCCTTCAATCAGTTCAATTTCGGCAACTTTGGCTTCTAATTCCTCACGCACTACGGCTGAGGGCAACACTTTTTCTTCTTTGCCAGCGCGAAATAACAAGCACTGATCACTGGCGAGACTCCATTGTTCGCTGTTACGGATTAAGGGTAACCAGCCGAAGGAAAAGTCTTCTTGGGAGCCACATTCTTTTAGTGGAAACTCGGGTATCTTATCAATGAGTGCATTCGTATCGAGTGATTCGGTGTCTTTTAATTGGAAAATTTGGGCGTTTTTGAACCACATAATTAGTCTCTTACGGCTTCTTTAAAGTGTTTTCGGCAAACCGATAAGTATCGGTCGTTACCGCCTATTTCTACTTGTGCGCCTTCTTTGACAGGAACACCTTGTGCATTAAGGCGAATGACCATGGTGGCTTTACTGCCACAATGACACACGGTTTTTAATTCAATTAATTTGTCGGACCACGCCAACAGTGCTTTGCTACCATCGAAAAGCTCACCCTGAAAGTCGGTGCGTATACCAAATGCCAGCACAGGGATATGCAGTGTATCGACGATTTCTGACAAGTCATAAACTTGGCTTTTGGTTAAAAACTGGGCTTCGTCGATTAAAATGCAGCTTAATTTTTGTTCATCAGCATCGTTTTTAACCAGTGACATAAGATCAGTATGGTGATCGAACACGCTAGCTTGTGCAGAGATGCCAATGCGAGAGGCGATTTGTCCGGTGTCAAAACGATCGTCTATTGAGGCGGTGAGGAGTAAAACACGCATGCCTCTTTCTTGATAGTTATGGGCGGACTGCAAGAGAACGGTCGATTTTCCTGCGTTCATTGCCGAGTAATAAAAATACAGTTTAGCCATAGAGAGTCTATTTTTTTGCTTACCAGAGCCTGCGGTCGGCCAGTATAGCAAATCACTATTATGAATGACCTTATTTTTTAGATCTTGTTGATTTACTCACGCCAAGAGATTGGTTGATTTGTTGTGTGAGCCACTCGGCGCGTTTAAGGCCATTTTTTTCACACAACTGGTCGAGTTTATCGAGGACTTCTTGTTCTACGATTAATTCTAATCGCTTCAACCCTTGGGCTTTTTCTTTTACGCGCTGGGCTCGTTTATTGATCTTAAGTTGGTCCTTTCGGGTTAGTGGCTGAGTTCGGGGGCGCCCCGGTGTGGTGCCAAATAAGTCGATTGTATTGCGGTCGGATGACGCTTTTGCCATGGTATTGATTACATTTAAAGAGTGAAGAAAAAAAACGAAGACGCTCTTGTAAACGGCTTCGTTTCTGGTTTGAGTTAGGCTGTGCTGTTAATTTTGAGCGGTTTTCTTTTCAGCTTGCTGTTGGGCTAATTGATTTGTCGCAATAAAATCCAACAAAATCTCAGAGGCTTCTTTGGCAAAGGTATCTTCGTCGATTGGTTCGATATCATCAACCGATGTTAGTGTGTCAAGTCCAAGGGCTTTGCGACGAGTATTTTCGCGCAAGAGCTCATTGGCTTTATTTGTTTCTTGTTGCTCAATACGCGTTTTTTCGTTTAATGAAACGGTTTTGTACGTTTCGACTTGTTGTTTAAAATCTGAAATTTGCGCGTTAATGGCGACAAAGTTGGGGTCTTTGGCCATTCTGGCGGCGTGTCTTGGTTCTAAAACTGGCAAATAAGCCGGGATGTTCCAGTAGACGGGGTAGCGTGTTTCGTGGATTTTATCCCATATTAATGGGTTATCTAGCGCACTTTCACCAATGGTTTCTTTGTCTATGAGCGAAGGGAAAGCGATGTCTGGCATGACACCTTTGTGCTGTGTACTTTCGCCTGAGACACGATAAAACTTCGCCTGCGTTATTTTTAATTGGCCTTTGTCTAAATCTTGCAATACTTGAACTGTGCCTTTGCCAAAAGATTGGTCACCGAGGATCAGCGCGCGTCCATAATCTTGCATAGCGCCGGCCACAATTTCAGAGGCAGACGCACTCATACGGTTGATAAGCACGGCCATAGGGCCGCTGTAAGTGATGGTCGCATCTGTATCGCCAAGAGGGGTTACACGACCACTTTGGTCACGTATTTGCACGGTAGGTCCGGCGGGAATAAAGAGGCCTGTGAGCGCATTGGCTTCTTGAAGAGAGCCGCCGCCGTTGTTTCTAAGATCCAGTATCAGTGCGGTGATGTTTTCTTTACGCAGTTCATCAATCAGTGTTTTAGTATCTCGGGTTGAGCTTTTGTAATCCTTGTCGCCGGCCTGTATGGCGGCAAAGTCAGAGTAAAACGTGGGTAAAGTAATCACGCCCACTTTGTAAGTTTTTCCGTCTCGCTCAATGTCTACCACTTCTTTTTTAGCTGACTGATCTTCTAGCTTTACTTTTTTGCGCACGATACTGATGCGTTTACTGGTTTGTGTGTCGCCCTTGCTCGAGGTGATTTCTAGTACAACCGTAGTGTCGCTTTCGCCACGTATCATGTCGACCACGTCATCAAGGCGCATTCCCACGACGTCTACCATGGGGGCGCCTTCTTGACCAACGGCGATAATACGGTCGTTTGGCGATAAGTCACTTTGGGTGGCAGCCGGCCCCCCCGGAATCAGTCGTACTACTTTGGTGTAGTCGTCGTCCATCTGTAAGACAGCGCCGATACCCTCAAGCGATAAGCTCATGTTGATATTAAAGGTTTCTGAGGCTCGTGGTGCAAAGTAGCTGGTGTGTGGGTCTAAAGCCGAGGTAATGGCGTTTGCAAAGGTTTGATATACATCGGTGGCGTTGGTCTGATCGACTTGTCTAAGCTGGTTTTTGTAGCGACGTTCTAACATAGTGAGAATTTTCTCTTCACTCTCGCCGTTTATTTTGAGTGTAAGAGCACGGTTTTTGAGGCGTTTGCGCCAATAGTCGTCAAGCTCGGCGTCTGTTGTTGCCCAGGTTTGTTTGTCTGGATCGGTGTTGAGCGTTTCATCTAATGTGTAATCAAAGCCCTTCACCATTTCGGGGAGATGTTCTTGCAAGTCAAGTAGTCGTTTTTCGAGGCGTTCTAAATACACATTGTAAATGGTGTAAGCGACTTGCACGTCGCCGTTTCTTAAGGCGTCATCAAAGCTATTCTGGTACTGAGTTAGGCTGTCTATGTCGCTTTGTAAAAAAAAGCTTTTGCTTGGGTCTAGGGCGTCAATGTAGTAATCGAAAGCCTTTGATGAAATAGCGTCATCAATATTAGGTCTGTTATAATGAATGCCCTCTAACGTCTCGACGAGTTCTTTGGACACCTTGTCATATTCGTGGAGCGGTTGAAGCGCCTGAAAAGCCGACGCTGGCGATGCGGCAAAGGTGTAGCCGGTTAAAAGGCAAAGTAAAAGGCGTTTATAGTTCATCCTGATTAGGCTCTCTATGTCGGTAGGGTATATCGTAAGTAAAATCATATTAGACACTGGCCTGTAAGGCTAGCCAAAGTGTTAAAAAGTCACTTTTTTACAGCATTGTGCTGATAGGACATCATGAAACGTTCAAACTTCAATGAAAATTTACTGTCATTCCTTCCATTGTCCCCAACCCCTTTTCACGCCACTGACACGATGCGAAAAGCGTTAATAGCAGGCGGTTTTGTTGAGCTTTTCGAACAAAATACGTGGGTCATTGATGAAGGTGGGCGGTATTTTGTTACTCGTAACGATTCATCCTTGATTGCTTTTACCACGCCTCAACTGACATTTGACCAAAGTGGCTGGCGAATGATGGGCGCTCATACAGACAGCCCCTGTTTGAAGCTCAAACCTAATGCACAGGTCGACCGATTTGGTTTTCATCAGCTTGGGGTCGAAGTGTATGGAGGCGCTTTGCTGCACACTTGGCTTGATAGAGATTTGTCCATTGCAGGGCGCGTTACATTGAAAACAAAAACGGGTGACATTGTCAGCCGTTTGGTCGACTTTAAAGACCCGATCGCCGTGGTGCCCAATTTGGCGATTCATTTGAATCGACAGGCAAACGAAGGGTTTTCAGTGAACCCACAAGAGGAGATTCTGCCTATATTGTGTGGCGTGGAAAATGCATTCGATCTGCATGAGCTGTTAGCATCTCAACTTAAAAAGCAACATACAGACCTAGACATCGGCACTATTCTGGATTTCGAATTGAGCTTATATGACACCCAGCCTGCGGCGCTTGTTGGCTTGCATAAGGAATATATTTGCTCGGCTCGACTGGACAATTTGTTAAGTTGTTTTGTTGGCTTGCAAGCGCTACTGGATTCTGGCCAACAGCGCCCTTGTCTTTTAGTGTGCACCGATCATGAAGAGATTGGCAGTTTGTCGGCTTGTGGGGCTAATGGCCCTTTCCTTGAAGATGTATTGCGCCGATTAACGCCAAATCCTGAGCAATATGTTCAAGCGATGCAGCGCTCTATGCTGATCTCAGCAGACAATGCCCATGCTTTGCACCCTAATTATGCGAACAAGCATGATAAAAATCACGCTCCAGCCATCAATAAGGGGGCGGTTATCAAAGTAAATGCTAACCAGCGTTATGCCACTAACAGCGAAACAGCGAGTGTTTACCGTGATATTGCGGCAGAAGAAAATTACGAGGTTCAGTGTTTTGTTGTTCGCAGCGACATGGCATGCGGCAGTACCATAGGTCCAATTACGTCTGGCGAGATTGGTGTACCAACCATAGATATTGGTTTGCCGACGTTTGGAATGCACTCGATTCGTGAGTTGGCTGGTAGTAAAGATGCTCATGGTTTATACAAGGTATTGGTGCGTTTTACCCAGCGAGATAAGCTTATTACGCAATAGATGGCGTAAGCTTAGTCGGTGGCTAGGGGGACGTCTTTAGAAGCAAAAAAAACCGTAAAACACAGTTTTACGGTTTTTTGCTCATTTATGGCATCAAAGTAATCGTTGGTTCACTGTTTAATCACAAGCCATTGATCTAGTGCTTTGATTTCAGCTTCATCCAAGTCGCCTGTTGTTTCCAATAGGCTGAGTTTTTTAAGTACAAAGTTGTAGCGGTATTGCTCGTATGTATTTTGGGCATTATAAAGATTAGATTGGGCATCTAATAATTCAACTAGATTACGTGTCCCAACATCGTAGCCAGCTTTTGTTGCTTCTAACGCGCTATTACGAGAGCGAATCAACTGCTGTTGAGCGTCGATTTGAGCAACGGCGGTTTGAAGATCAAGATAAAGGCTACGAATATTCAGTTCAATTCTTTGCAACGAACCGGCTCTTTGTTCTGAGGCCGATTGAGCTTGCGCCGTCGCTTGGCGAACCGATGCCTCAATGGCGCCGCCACTGTAAAGCGGAATGCTGACGCCTAGAGCAACAGAAGACGTATTGGTCACGCCATCGGCGTTTGTTGTGCCACTACTGAAATTATTATCTTTGCGAGATAAAGAACCCGTAATCGAGACCGTAGGGGATCGACCGTTAGATTTTTGGATGCTGATGTTGTTTTCGGCGCTTTTGACCGCGATGTCTAAAATTTGCAAATCTTTGTTGTCGCGTTGCGCTTTAGAGATCAGTGAATCAACGGTCATACCCGGATCAAGACGAATGGGGAAGTCTTTAGACAGTTCTGGAACATGGGTTATTTCTTGACCTGTTCGTTGGAATAAGGCTTTTTGAGCGTAAGACACGTCAGAACGCGCACTTAATTCAGTCACACGCACAGAATCGTATTCTGCTTGCGCGTCTTGCAGGTCAGTAATGGACGCCAAACCCACTTCATATTGCTTTTTGGCACGGTCCAGTTGGCTCTCGGTGCTCTTGACTAAGGCTTGTGTCGTTTTCAGGGTTGACTGCGCGATCAACAATTTGAAGTATTCGGTTAGCGTCGTCAAGGCTAAATCTTCTTCAGCATTTGTAAAGCTGACTCCCGCACTTTGTGAGCCTAACTCGACAGCATCGACGGCGTAATTAAGCGCCGGTGAGTAAATAGGGTAATTCAGCGACAGTGCCAGAGTGTTAGATGTGTTGCTGTAGTCACTGGAAGGGTTGTCAATGTTATCGTACCCTAAATTACCGCTAAAGCTGATTTTGGGGTATAGATTTCCTTTGGTGACGGTGACTCCTTCTTTTTGGGCTTGGTAGCTTGCGGCGGCGGCACGCAAACCTGGGTCGTGCTGTTTCGCCAACTTGTACACTTCGTAGAGGCTGTCTGCGTGGGCAGCGGAACTGCTTAGAACAACTGCAGCGAGGATTGAGGGTATAATATGCTTTTTCATAGATCTCTGTGGGCTCGTAGTATGAAATATAGTTATAATACTACCCCAAGTTTTTCGCTTGTGGCAGTGCCATTCTTGCTATATCTATTATGACTGTTGACCATATCATAACGAAAGCGTGATATTTGGTTCTTATTAAGGAAAGTTTCTGCAAGCACCAAATGTTTTTAACATGATGGTTTTTTTTGTCCTGTATTGGCGGCCTTCCTGGTTTGTTTTTATGTGACTGTTACTCTTTTAGTACCAGTTGGTAGGTAACGGTTTTCTTTGCATTGGCGAGTATTTTTCCCTCCAGCGTTATGCTGTTCGCATTTACTTTCGTTAGCCCTATCCCTTCGAAAGATTCAATGAGCTCATTGGTCTGGTGTTCAATGGAATATTGCTGTGTTTGACTTGAGTGGTTTTCAATGTCGACTTGCCATGTTTGTGTGCTTGGTTGTTTTTGTGAAGAGGCGTTAATCAAGGTAAAGCGGCCTGTAATGTCTTGGCTGTTACCGGTAGATACACTAACGCGTGCGTCTTTGCGAACGGTTTTTAATGCCACAGAATCACCAGGAAGCAATAGATTGTCTCTTTTCCAAAAGGTGTTGTATTCCCCTGGTAAGCCATCTTGTTGCAATGAAAACAGCACAGTATGGGTGAAATTAAGTTCTATATTACTTTGGTTATGATTGTACGTGCGCACATTGGCTTGATGCGTTTGCTTTTCTATCTTGCTGCGGTGGCTGGGTAATGCGATCAGTGAGCTCGAATAGGGTGCTACCGATAAAGGGGGAGTGCCTATTGAGTAGCTGATTTCGTTGTCTTGGTAGCGTACTTTAGGTGAGGCATCGCTCATTGCCATAAGGCTGCGCTCTGTTTTAAAAAGTCGCTCAGTGGTGTTGCTAGAATGATGCAATAGGCTGTTTTGGATGTCTATTGGAGTATCGGATTGATTGCTGATCAAGGCCTGTTGAGACAAAGTGACTTGGTCTTCCTCGAAGATAAAACTCAGCTGAGGGCGCCAAAATAGTTGGTTGGTTTGATAGCTTACAGGATACGAGTCGCCTTTTTGTAAGGTCGATTTTGTGGATGATGCTGAAGGGATGAGATAAAAATCATCCATTGGTAAAGTAAGAGTTCGGTCATCGGTTAAGAGTTGAAACGACCGCGAAGAGTGCTCGATACGGAGTAATGTGCCAGTGTACTGAAGCGCTCTTTGTTTGTGTTCGACGCTGACTTTTTTGGCGATTTCATTCAGCCAATGTGATTCTGCGCTGGTTTGTAGGTTCAAAATTGGGGGGAAGTGTTCAGTAAGGGGCAATAAAGTACCAGGGTTGGGCTGTAATGTGAGGGTGTGATTGTGTTCAGTGACTTGGCTGTTATTGAAACCAATCACTGCGCTGATAGGGGCGGCGGCCGTGGCGGCCGATAAAAAAGCAAGTGGTAAGCATGTGAGTTTTACCAGGGTGGCCCAGGTCGCTTTAGCATAACAATAATCAGAATATTGTTTCATTATCAAATCCTTTCGTTTTTTTACTCGATCACTATGACCTCATAACTCATCAGTGTGACAAATGGCCAGTGTCACAAGTTGTCGTGATGAGTGTAGACACATGTTACCCTATTATATTGATGTTCTCGAAGCGCAATGGCGTAAAAATAAGGGCTTGGTGTGAATAAAAAATTACTCATTGTTGATGGTTTGAATCTCATTCGGCGTCAATATGCGGCGCTAGAATCAGAGCAAGATGCGTTGCGGCGTATTGAGCGCACCCAAAGTATCGCGATCGATGCCTTGTCCAAACTGACCCAGCAATTTGATCCGACTTACGCCGTGGTCGTGTTTGACGCCAGTGGAAAAACATGGCGACATCATGTTTTTCCTGAATACAAGTTGGGCCGCGTGCCGATGGATGATGGCTTACTAGAGGCCTTGCCAGATTTTGCCCGAGTGTTTCGGTTTAATCATTTGCCATGCTTAAGGCTAGATGGTTGGGAAGCCGACGATCTTATCGCTACGCTCGCGGTAAAGGCCGCGTTAAATGGCATTAAATCCTACATAGTGTCGACCGACAAAGGTTTTACTCAGTTATTAAGCGACAGTCATATTTTGCAGTATGATTACTTTGCAAAATTAGGCTATGACAAAGCTTGGGTTCCCGGTAAATACGGTGTAGAGCCCCATCAGCTCACGGATTATTGGGCGCTTGTTGGTGATGCAACCAATAAAATCCCCGGGGTGAAAGGCATTGGTCCTAAAACGGCTCAGAGTATTATTGCCCAACACCCAACCATTGAGTCTATTTATGCGAACGCCTCCAGTTTGTCGGAACGTAGCCAATCGTTGTTGGCGGGCGGTTACGATCAATGTCTTTTATCGAGGTCACTGGTGGCTCTAAAAACCGACGTGGATATTGGCGTGCGCTTGTCTCAGTTGCGTTACACGACGAGACAAAGACCATGAGTTTAGCTAATGTCATCTTCCAGTGTTTTAAAGCCTATAAAAATGAAGTCATAAATTTCATCGATCACCTGAGTGGCTTGTTCAAAAAGAATATCGGGGTTTTCTTTATCGAGGGTTGAGTTTTGAATGTGACGGTTAATGTTGCTTATAAATTGGTTAAGTCGTTCATTGCATAATGAAGGTAAAGGGGTGATGAGCGTCTTGATGTGGTCTTCTATTTTTCCTAAGGTGAACACAAGCTGCAGCTTTTTATCGGCTCTCATTTCGTGCTTAGAAGCAATCTGCATACACAGTGCGCGAACTTGACCTACGGATTCCGCTAATTCAGGCAGTGTTTTAACCAGTTGTTTAGCGGCATCGCGAATGTTTTCGTGTGGATGAGACGTGAGAGAAAATTCGTCGGACATGTCCCAAATCGCGTCAAGTTGACGGGCGATTAATCCCGAATGAAGTTGAAAGCTCTCGGCGCTGCTAAGGGTGTGGTGATGCATCAAACGCTGCCATTGTTTGATAGGATATTGAACGCTTCGAGACGCTGGGTATGCGTGGAGCGTTTCAAAAGCTAGCAAGCTTTTGTATAGCTGATCAATGCCTAATTCCAGCTGGTTAAGCTTTTCCTTGCAGTCATGGTTCCCACTCAAAAAACCAGAATGCATTCCTCGATGTTGTTGCGTTATTTTAATCAGCTTTATAAACAGCAAGATGCCTGAAATACCGGACAGGGACCGTTGTTTGAAAGCTTTTTTTGCCCATATTTGACGACTGATTGCGAGCGTTAAAATGGCAATGCAGACCACTATAAAAAGGCTAATTACGCTCATATATTTGTTTCCTTTTGCTCCAAACGGGAAGAAAGCCACTCCATGTACTTCACCATGTCTTTTGTGTCTTTACTGGCTTGGCTATGTTGTTCGCTGACGAGGGCAATGTGTTGTAATCGGGTGCATAGTTCTGTGTTTGCAACATCAAAGGTGTGAATTAAATCCGTGGAATGTTGGACTTCTTGTTGGGTTGAATGAGCGGCTGAATGAATCGCTATTAAAGCAGACGCTGCCTTATTAGAGCCTTCTGTTACGCTGTTTGAGTATGACATTAATTCCATACTGGTTTTTTCTGAATGCTGAACTTGGTACGCAATAGACGACACCAGTAACCGAATATCTTGCGCTGTTTTATCTGTATTTTCAGCCAAATGCCTTACCTCATTTGCCACCACTGCAAAGCCTCGACCGGCTTCTCCTGCGCGTGCCGCCTCGATGGCGGCATTTAAGGACACTAAGTTAATTTGCGACGTGATCTGTTCAATGGTATTTACAAAATGGCTGATGTCTTGTGTCACTTTAATGAGCTGAGTCATTTGCGCCTGATTATCAATAACTTTTGACCGCATGCTGTCAATATGTTGTTGCAGGTCGTTGAGTGCCGTTTGACCTTCTTCAGATTGTTGCCGAGTTTGATTCGCCGTGATGGACGTTGCTTTAATGCGAGACAGGATGCTCTTTACGGTTTCACTCATTTCCTTACTGGTAACCAACAAGGCCTCCAGTGCTTGGTATTCCTCGTTTGCCCCTCGTGCAACGCTGTTTGAGGAGTTTTGAAGCTCCTTGGCGGTGTATTGTGTTTCCTTTGAGCAGCTGCTTAGTAGGTTATTTTGTCTGTTTAAGGATCTAAGTAAGGCGTTTATGTGATTTGCCAAGCGATTGAACTCGCCATCATTGGAGGACAGCTTAATCACTGTGGTGGATTTTATATTGGTTAAGTTCTTACAAAATTCTTTTACGCGTTGTTTTGTGAGTGCGCTGGATGAGAGGGAAAAATAGACCAACAATAGCGTGCATAATGGATTGATGATCTGAGCATGTTGTTTAAAAGGGGGTATGACGGTAACAATAACTGAAACAACGCCCAGTGTAATAACCATTATCAGGCGGGCGTAATAAGGCAGTGCCGCCATTAAGATTGTGCCTGGCATCAGTATCATAAAAAATCCCCAGTTTACTTATTGATAGGTCAATTGCATTGCATTGTAACTTGCAATTTGCAGACCATAAAATGCGCTGCGCTAATCCTTTAATTGATATTAAAGGCATGTAACCTTATGTTATGTATAGGGTTTATTTTGTGTACTTTAGGGTGTGATATTCAGTGCATTATTTAAGTGCGAGTGCGGTAGGGCAGTGCTCTAAGTCAGGGCTTTTATGAATAATTTTGTTCATGGCTTATGTTTAACAAAGAGTGTCGTAAAATGGTTAATTGAAAATATAATTCAGGCCTCTTACCCGTGGACGGTGAGAAAGCCTATAATAGCAACATGTTAGATAACAGATAAAAGAGATTTTTATGTCAGAGGTTAGAACACGTATTGCACCATCTCCTACCGGCGACCCGCATGTTGGTACGGCATACATTGCCTTATTTAATATGGCGTTTGCCCGTAAAATGGGAGGTAAATTCATTTTACGAATTGAAGACACAGATCAAACCCGCAGTACACCAGAATCAGAAAAAATGATTCTGGATGCTTTGCGTTGGTTGGGGTTAGATTGGGCTGAAGGACCGGACGTGGGTGGTGAATACGGCCCTTATCGTCAAAGTGAGCGGGGTGATATTTATGGCCAATATGCCCTTGATTTAGTGGCAAAAGGCCATGCTTTTTATGCGTTTGAAACAACACAAGAGTTGGATCAAATGCGCCTTGATCAGAAAGAACAAGGTATACAGCAGAAGTACGATGGCCGTGCGCTCAATTTAACGCCAGAAGAAGTGCAGGCAAAATTGGATGCGGGTGTTCCATATGTCATTCGTATGAAAATTCCAGAAGAGGGTACTTGTGTCGTTCAAGATATGCTACGTGGAACCATTGAAATCGATTGGTCTCAAGTGGATATGCAGGTCTTGCTAAAAGCCGACGGCATGCCAACGTACCATTTGGCGAATGTAGTAGACGATCATTTAATGAAAATCACCCACGTTATTCGGGGTGAAGAATGGATTAACTCAGCGCCTAAGCATATTTTGCTGTATCAATATTTTGGTTGGGATATGCCAACGTTATGTCATATGCCGTTATTGCGTAATCCTGACAAGTCTAAACTGTCGAAGCGCAAAAACCCGACCAGTATTTTGTACTATCAACGCATGGGTTACCTGTCGGAAGCGGTGATTAATTACCTAGGTCGTATGGGTTGGTCTATGCCGGACGAACGTGAAAAGTTCTCCCTTGATGAGATGATTGAGCAGTTTGATATACAGCGTGTTTCCTTAGGTGGGCCGGTGTTTGATGTTGAAAAACTCAGCTGGTTAAACGGCATGTGGATTCGCGAAAATTTAACGGCAGAAACGTTCGCTCAAAAATACGTTGAATGGGCTTTGAACCCTGAATACTTAATGAAAATTTTGCCGCTGGTGATTCCACGTGTAGAAACTTTTTCTGATGTCGCGGATGTCGCAGGTTTTTTCCTAAAAGGGTTGTTACCAGTAACGAAGGACGATTTTGCATCGATCAAGATGGATGAAGAGACACTTCGTAAAGGGATGCAATTTGCTTTGTGGCGTTTGGAGGTTTTGAATCAGTGGGAAAAAGACAACATCTTCAATGAGATGAAAACGTTGGCACAGTCTTTAGACATTAAACCCAAAGATTTCTTTGCCCCTTTATTTGTCGCAATATCAGGGTCAACGGCGTCGGTGTCTGTGTTTGATTCGATGGCGATTTTGGGCTCTGATATTTCTCGAGCTCGTATGCGTACTGCCGTCAATGTATTGGGCGGGCCTTCTAAGAAAGAAGCAAAGCGTTGGGAAAAAGAATTCGCAGCGTTATAAAAAAGGTGTATTTATAACAAAAAAACCGGCCTTACTATAGGCCGGTTTTTTTGTTTCTACGTGATACGGAAAAGGGATCTGGCATATTTTACACTTGTCTTATCAGGTCAAATATTTGAAGCACTTTACGATGAGCGAGTAGTAAATACACTGGTTTTCTTATCTAGGCTGCTAACTTGATTGTGTATGTCTCGAGTATTACCTTCAATACTGATAATGAAGCTGGTATCGCTTTGAAGCTGCTGAGCAATTTTGTCCATTTCTTCGCTCATGTGGACAGCGGTTTTCGCCACTTCCTGAATGGAGCGAGCCATATCGATTGAAGACGCTGAGCTGGTTTGAGCATTCTGCTCGATATCACGAATCGCAAGTTCGGCTTTCTCGCTGTACTCTTCTATCGCATGCAGACTTTCTTGACCATTGTGCATGGTTTCAATAGCGGTTTGAGTAGAGGATTGAATCGTGCTGACAATATTGGTGATTTTTGCAGTGGCATCGACTGTTTTTTCAGCCAGAGAGCGTACCTCGTCAGCTACGACAGAGAACCCTCTGCCCGCTTCGCCGGCTCGTGCGGCTTCGATGGCGGCATTAAGTGCCAGAAGGTTCGTTTGATTAGCTAGATCGTTGATCATGCCAATCACATTATCAATGTCTTTAGACAGCTGACCTAGCTCGTTTAGTTGCTCGCTTGTTTTATTCACCACACTGATGGTGCTTGACAAATTAGACAGGGCGCTTTTGATCGTTTCGGCCCCAATTTTCGCCGACTCATAGGTGTGTTGCGATTGACTGCTTAAGTCACTGGTTGTGTCGGAAATACTAGAGATTGTGGTGGATATTTCCTCTGTTGCTGCGGCCAAAGAGTTTGTTTGCTCGCTGATGGAACGGTTACTTTTCGCGATGTTGGTGACCGATGTGTTTAATTCGGTGACCATATTATTAACGCCTTGTGTGGTAACGACCACTTCACCGATAACGGTACCAAGACCATTTGTCATTTCATTGACAGAACTGCATAAAGAGTCAAACTCGTCGTTACGTTTGTTGTTTACATGCAATTGAGCGGTCAGGTCTCCCCCCTTCACTTTGCCCAAATCTTTGATGATCTGGTTAAGAGTTTTATTCACACTGCCACCAATACCCATCATCATGAGAGCGGCAATCACAGTCACAACAATACTGACAATAATTACACTGATGCTTGCTTGTTGAGAGCTAGAAGAGGCTTGCTGGCGAGCTTCAACCAAGGCATTCCCCATGTAATCGACTGCGATTGTGCGAGTTTGACCAAACGTGTTTTTTGTTGCTGAAAATTCAGCCTGCAAATTAATGAGATTTTGATTTTCGGTGTCAAAAAGTTCAACCGCTGTAAAGTATTGTTTGATGACTTCACCAAAACGCTCTTCAAGGCCAAAGTTGGTCACACGCTTGTAAAATTTGTCAAAGCGATCCATAAAGGTGGCTTTGTTTTCTACTGTGGGCTCAAAAATAAAGTTTTTTTCCGCTTCGCGAACGGGTAAAAACTCTTGTTTTACTAAGCTTAGGAATGAAATTTCAGCGGTGACTTTTTCTCCAAGCTGAGAAATCTCACCTTTCATACCGGAAGACCCATTAAAGCCTACTTTTTTGTCGTTGGTTTACCAGCTGCTTAAGCGCCTCGTTGTAAACCACTAAAGCATCGGAAATATTTTGGGTGTTATTTTTTGCTTCAGGGTCAACAAGTATAGCGATGTCTTTATTCAATGTTCCAATAAAGCTAATGTCGCTCGCTTCAAGCTGAACAAGAAAGTCCTCGTAACTGCTGTCATCAATGGCTGTTAGAGACTCATATTGTTCCATCAAGGTTAAGCTCAGTGTGGCGAGATGTTTATCAACACTCGTAAGTCGTTCAAATTTTGAAGACGAGGCTTCTTGAACGCTCAAACCTTGCAAAGCCACGGCAGTAACCACGACGAACCCTAAAATAGCCGCAATAAGTAATGAGAGTAACTTGGTTCTGAAACTGAGATTTGCCAGCATAATGTATCCTGAATTTTTATTGTAAGTAGAGCAATGAACGAGCGTTAGGAGAGCATTTCTCTCACTTATGTCCAACATTTAATCAACTGAATTGCCTTTTATTTATTCTAGCATTCTATTTCTATAATGACCTAATTACTACCGTGCAGCCATAAAAACCAATAACACCTTGTATTGTTGCTGTGTCTAAATGTAATTTTTTGTAATGTCGCATTCCTAAATCCTTAAAAATCGTGTGGACTTAACCATATATCTACCTGCTGATTACCAATGTAGCGTATTTTTCCGGGGTAGCGAGCCACACCACTAGAGCTGAACTCAAATGTGTAACTGCGTTTGATTTTTATTTCGCCTTGGTGCCAGGTAGGGCGCCATTGGGATCCTGCTACGCTCCCATCGAGCAGTTGCAAATTGAGGGCTTCACAGTGTTTTTTTGCGTTGATTAATGCCAATTCTCTGATGGACGAGTTGCGCCACCAGGCATACACAAGGGCAGCGACCAAAATAAAGATAACGATATCGGTGAGTTGAAGGTTCATATTAAGCCAACGGTCTGTAAAAAAATGATTTACATCATAGCGAATTGTGAACCGAAAAAAGCGTGGTTAGAAAAAAACATTTAAAAAATACGCGGCGGCCTCCAAGCCGGAGAGAAAGAGAGGCAACCACGTTCTTTACGCATTGAAAGCAATCTGCTCAGTTATCTCATTTATTCAATGCTAAATTTGGTCATTCAGGGCAGTGAATGTTTGTGTACCCAAATTTGAGTCGTTAGCGTGAGTAAATGGCCAGTCACGGTGATAACTTAAGCGGTTTCGATGGTTCTTTCCGCGTAAAGCTGGATAACCCACTGTTCAATACGTTGATCAGTGAGGTCAAATTGTTGATCTTCATCGATCGCTAAACCGACAAAAGACGTTTTATCCTTTGTACAGGCTCTGGAGGCTTCAAAATCATAGCCTTGTGTTGGCCATTGACCGATAAAAGTTGCATTCGTGGGTTGTAGTTTTTCGTATAGCCATCCCACCGCATCAATAAAATAGTCGCCGTAACCAAATTGGTCACCTAGGCCGTACAAAGCAATAACACTGTGTTCAAGTGAGAGTTCAGCCAGGCAATCGCCAACGTCTTCCCAGTCAGATTGAATGCCACCAAAGTCCCACGTAGGGATGCCTAAAATAAGCATCGGGTAAGATTCTAGTTGGTCTAGTGAAATCTCCTTAATGTTAAAAATATCAACGGATTCACCAAGTTCTTCCCATTGTTTGGCGATCTTATGGCCAATTTCTTCTGTATTGTTGGTGTCCGTGCCATAAATGAGGGCAATAGAGGGTTGTGCCATGATGAATTTTATTCCTACTATTTAGTGAATGTGTTTGTATTGCTGGCTACTGACACCATAATGCTCAATAAAGGCGGCTTCAAATTCGTCTTCTGAAAAGCCACTCTCCGCCAAAATGCGAGGTTTGGCCATAGGGTTTTGTCTAAGCTGAGCCGCGGCGAATTTGATTCGCCTTTCGGTGCCATAATCCTCAATAGACTGTCCCACAACAAACGCAAAGCCTATGGCAAGGGTGTCCGAGTTGAGACCTACCTTTTGAGCCAATTGTTTGATGTTTAATGCTCCGTTTATGGGTATTTCAAGCAGGTTTTGTGCATGAAACACTTTGCGTTGACAGTCATCACATTGTGCAAGATGGTTTAATTGTTGAAGCTGTTCAATAAGAGTAAAAAGCAAAGCGTAAAGATGTCCAGTTAGACTGATAGTATGCCCCTTGTGTGAGACAACAGAACCTAGCAACTGGAGTGATTTTTTAGTTAAAGTAAGTTCAATGATTCCCCTCGGATTGCTTAATGTTTCAACCATTTTGATGAGGTGTTGAACAAGCTGGGCTTCTGTTTCGCCAAGCACTGTCGCTAGCAATGAAGGACGAATACAAATTTGAAGCGTACTTTGTTGGTAACCTTTGGGAAGATCAAAAGAGCCATTTAAGCGGCGCGGGTGATACGCTATCTGCAAAGATTGGGCATCGTTTGCACTGTGAATAGGGCCTGTTCCCACAAAAGAAAAATACAGACTGGATGGCGCTTCTTCACACACAGACACGTCTGATTTGCTATGGAGGTGTTGTTTAAGCAGCTGCAACCCAGGAAGTAAGTCAAGCCGTTGCGAATGCCCGGAAAGCCAAGGCTGTATGGCTTTCTTCACCTCACCACGGCCGTCATAGACATTGCGCATGTGTATTTGCATCCTGTATCGCCTTAATTTGATAATGATTATCATTAAATGACACTTTCATTTCAAATGCAACTGGTTCTTATTAAGTTTTATAGAATGTTTTGGTGCTCCCAACGTTTCAATGGGTTTTTCTCGCGCTTTTCTGACTTTGATGGATCTGATTAGTTAGTCTAAATAGTCGACGCGGTTCAGGCCGTATTTTTGCATTTTTTGATTCAGTGTGCGCCGCGGAAGCTGTAACTGCTCCAGTACCAGTTGGATATTGCCTTTTTGCTGTCGAATACTGGCCTCGATGAGACTCCGCTCAAATTCTTGAACTTTAACACTCAAAGGCAGTGGTGTTATGGTGTCTAGGTCATCTTGAGCTTGATACCCGGCCAATATTTTGGCAACGCTGGTATTGGGTTCTAAAGCAAATCTAAGGGCGACGTTTCGGAGTTCACGGACATTGCCGGGCCATCCGTAAAGTGCCAATGTTTCATGGTCTATTGGACTCAAAGGCTGAGATTGGCCGCCACGCTCTTTAATGGCGATACGGCAAAAATGTTCGAAGAGTAGAGGGATATCTGACCCTCTGCTGCGCAAATCGGGAAGATGAATTTGCGAGACATTCAGGCGAAAAAATAAATCTTGCCTGAAATTTTCCAGTGCTTGTAAATCGCTCTTGGCCGCTGCAACCACTCTTAAATCAATGTGGATAGTGGCATTGCTGCCAATTCTTTCGAGCTGATTTTCTTGGAGCACACGCAGTAATTTAATTTGCATGGCGAGGGGCATGCTTTCTATTTCGTCCAGAAACAGTGTGCCGCCACTGGCATGTTCCAATTTGCCGACGCGTTTTTTGTTGGCGCTGGTAAACGCCCCTGCCTCGTGGCCAAACAGTTCGCTCTCAAACAGGTCGGCGGGAATAGCGGCGCAATTGATCGCGACGAAGGGCTGGGTATTTCTGGGGCTGCAATCATGTAATGCCTTGGCAACGAGCTCTTTGCCGCAGCCTGTTTTACCGTAAACAATCACGTGGGTGTCCATGCTGGCAAAGGTTAATATTTGCTGTCTGACTCGGATCATTTGTTCATTTTGACCAATAATGGTTTCTTCTAAACCGTGTAGATCACCTAAGTATTGCGATTGATTGGCGTGTTGACGTTGTACTTTTCTTAATTGGATGGCTTTTTCGACTGTTTTCAGCAAGCGGTTAGGATCAAAGGGTTTTTCTAAAAAGTCGAACGCGCCATCTCTAAGGGAATTTACCGCCGTGTCTATGTCCCCGTGACCGGTAATCAATATAAACGGGAGGTCTTTTTCTTTGGCTAGGCAGTTGGCCATGAGCGATAAACCGTCAATTGGTGTCATGCGAATATCGCTGACAATAATACAGGCTTGCCCAGGATGAAACTGGTTGATGATGTCTTGTGCTTCTTGAAACTCGCGGACTTCGTGGTTTGACAAGCGCAACCATTGTGCGGTCGTTGAGCGAACAATGTCGTCATCATCTAACAGCCAAATTTCAATCTGAGAACTTGTGCTTATGCTTTCCATGGTTAGGCCTTCAGCAAGGTTAAACGAAAGATCAGTTGGGAATCGAGGTTGTGACAGGCTTGCAGCGTTCCATTCATGTCTTTGGCTAGGTTTGCACTGATGGCTAACCCAAGCCCTAACCCTTTACCGATGTCTTTCGTGGTGAAAAAAGGTTCAAAAATATGCGTTAGTTGCGCTTTATCGATACCTGGGCCGTTGTCTTGGTAGTTTATCGTAATGCGGTCATTTTTTAAGGTTAGGCAGACTTGAATGTGTGTGGGTATTTTTTGCTCCGTACAGGCTTGAACGGAATTACTGATTAAATTGGAAAAAATCCTTTCTAGCCTTGTTGGCTCAGCAAGAACGCTGTCTAAAGGGGAGAGTTTAATGTCCCAGTGAACGTCATGCACATCGTCACCAAGGTTCTCTATGGCGCGGTCTAAGGATGCTCTAATTAAGGTGGGTGCGAGCTGCTCAGGGCGTCGATAGGCCAGCACTTTTAATTCACTGGTGAGTTTTTGCATTCGAACAACCAGAGATTCTAGGTCCATAAGTGTTTTTAATGCTTGCTCAGTGTCTTGGCGTTTCAATAACAACTCAGCCGTATAGGCAAGCGTTCTAATGCCCGTTAGGGGCTGATTGAGCTCGTGGGCAATGGCCGTGGACATTTGTCCAATCGCGGCGAGCTTTTCGGTTCTCAATAACTCTTTTTGCGCCACCTCAAGAGCATTGGTTCGTTCAAGGACGCGCTCTTCTAGGCGTGAATTAGCGTCTAATAAATTGAGCTCCGCTTTTTTACGTTTACTGATGTTGATTAGGGTAACGAGGTACCCTTGAGAATCGCTCCATTCTAAAGAGGAGATGGACAAAAGGGCCGGAAATGTTTGGCCATTGTCTTTTTGCAGTACGACTTCCCGCTCTAATAGTGTGGACGTGAACGCGGCGTCGGGTGTTTTGTACGATTGCAAAGACGTAATAAACGACAGTGCGATCTGATTTTCTGAACAATCTGGTAAAAAATCAGACAAAAAGTGACCATTTAGCTGAGCTCTTTCGCCGAAATAGCGTAGTCCCATGGGGTTCACAAACGATATTTCACCACGTTTCGTCAGTTGTAAGAGCCCGACGTGGGTGTTTTCTATCAGCACGCGTTGACGTAATGCGCTGTCGGCAATTAAAAGTTCATTTTCTAATTTCGAGGCAATTTTTAAAGCGCGTTCCCTTCGATAGAGCCAGAAAAGGAAAACTAACGCAAACACCCCAAGGCTAATAAAGGCGATATTTTGCGCCTTTTTCTGAATGCCATTCAGATTAGATAAATAATGAACTTGCCACTTTAAGTCATCTAAAGTGACATTTTGCAGTAGAAAATACTCATTGTTTAAATGGTAGATTTGAGCGCGAGTCCGGTTTAAAAACTGTACGTCCGTGTGACTTTCTAGCCAGTTGTTGACCAATAAGCGACTCAGTTTACTGGCCAAGAAAATCAAGTTGTTTTGATCGGTCATAACCACTAAATCGTCTGACACATTCCACCTTTCTATGAGATCACTCACATTGATGCGAACGGCTACCGCGCCAGCAAGACCTGTCGCGGTGTAAACAGGCGCTAACACGAGATGCGCCGACTGGTTGTACTCAGCATTGTAACCCGAGATCAAGATGTATTCGCCTTGCTGTTCCTTTAGTACTGAGCTCAAATCCTCTTTGTTGAAATAGTCGCTTAATTTGAAATGGGGGGATTGTTCGCTCGATACCAATAAATCGCCTTTTTGGGATAGAATAAACCAGTCTTGTGTTTTGGAGACGTGTGTTAGGTCTTCAAGCTGTCTTTGAAGGCGCTGTTTTAAGTTCGTGTTTTGTGGGCTGCCCATAAAAGCCAGTAGCGTGGGGTTGTCAGCGAGGGCGAAAGGCAAAATATGATAATTCTTTAATTCATTGCGTAGTTCAATGACATAATCAAGCAATTGATCTTGGCCTTCAGAGTGCTTGTCTATGATGAGCGCTTGATAGGCAATCGTATTAACACCAAAGAAAAGTAAGGTAAGAAGGGCGCAGCCAAGTGTAATAAAAGACAGCCGATGCTTACGGAATTGTGAAATCAAAAAAAGTCTCTCTCTCTGTTATTATGTTTATTAGCACTAATAGAGTGTGACATTTTACCTTGGGATAAGGGTGTCTTATGGTTTAAATTAGCTTGAAACTGCGTAACAAAGTAACGCCAATGCTGGTGGTTAGCAAGGAGGCAATGGTCGTGATGACAATGATGTTTGCGGCCAAGGTGGCATTGCCTTTCATGGCGCGAACCATGATATAGCTAGCCGAGGCGGTGGGGGCAGAAGACATGAGAAAAAGTACGCCAAGTTCCATGCCGCGATAGCCCAACCAATAGCCTCCCAATGTCAATGTCAACGGAATAAAAATCAGCTTACTGACCGATGCCATAATTGCGCCAATCATTCCTGTTTTTAATGACTTAAAACTCAAGGATGCTCCCGCGCACAACAAGGCCAAAGGCAGTGTCATTTGAGCAAAATAGTCGCCGGCTTTATGTAGGGTAGAGGGCAGAGTGAAGCCAGTTGAAGACGCCATAAACGCCGCGAGAATAGCAATAATTAATGGATTTTTCGCAATTCCTTTAAGAATGACGACTAGGCCGACATTGGCGCCAAGTGCACGATTTAAACCAATGACCGACAATATATTGAAAAGTACCGTAACGCCGCCCAAATACCCAGAAGCAACAGAAAATACCTCATCGCCATAGGCATTAACACAATACGCCAAGCCAATAATGCCCATGTTTGAGCGAAACGCACCTTGTACTAAGACGGCACGCTCTGCTTTGTCAGATACCCATATTGACAGCAACACTTCCAATGCGAAGTAAGTGATGGTGACCGCGATCATCGCATAAATAGCCAAAGACAAATCCGTATCAGTGCTGAGACTTGTCTTTGAAATGCTAATAAAAAGCAGGGCGGGAAGTGTGACGTTGAATACTAATTTAGACGCGACATCAACGAAGTTATCGTTAATAAGGCGTATTCGATATAAAACCGCACCTAGTACCAAAATTAGAAAAATGGGCATGGTGACGGAAAACGAAAATATCAATACTTCTAAAAAATTGTTCAAGATCCATTCCTTTGAAATGCGCTTAGTGATCGTTGTTTTCGAATCGGTATCCTGCACCATAAACCGAATGAATGACGTTTAATTCAGGGGCCACCGCGGAGATTTTTTTGCGTAATTTTTTTATGTGGCTGTCAATGGTACGATCACTCACGACACGACTGTCGGCATAAATGCTTTTCATAATCAGGTCTCGACCAAAAACACGCCCAGGCTCTTTTATAAGCAGCTGCAGTAATTGAAATTCTACCGTTGTAAGGTCAATGAGTTCGCCTTTGTACGTTGCTCTGATACGATCAATATCAAGATCAAATCCATCTGTTCTGGGGGATTCGGTTTGATCAAACTCAACACGGCGCAGATTAGCTTTGACGCGTGCAACAATTTCACGAGGGCTAAAGGGTTTGCAGACATAGTCATCGGCTCCCATTTCTAGGCCGATTAGGCGATCAATTTCTTCCGCTTTTGCGGTTACCATGATGATGGGGACGCCGCTAAATTGACGTACTTGTTTGCAGATCTCCACACCATCTAAGCCGGGCAGCATTAAATCGAGCAAAATAATGTCAACTTTGTTGTTTTTAACGTAGTTCACCGCAATATCACCGCGATCCAAATGATGATGCTCATAACCGGCTTGGTCTAAATAAGCGGCCATTAATTCCGCTAATTTTGGCTCATCTTCAATAATCAGTACTTTGCTCATAATAGTATGTATTCCTGTGCGGTTAGAGAGAGTGATTTAAAGGGAATTCAATTTTTATACCTAACCCACCCTCAAGAGAGTGGTAAGCACCGATTGTGCCTTGGTGGCCGTTGACAATGCTAGAGCAAATGGCTAGGCCTAATCCTCTGCCTCCTGTTGCTCTATTCCTTGAGTTTTCAACGCGAAAAAATTGTTCAAAAATTCTATTAGTATCTTCATCACTGACGCCGGGGGCTGAGTCTTCAAATAGAATAATCGCGGTGTGAGCCTTTTTGGTTAAGGTCACGGTCAACTTGCCTGGTGCATTTGTGTATTTCAACGAATTGTTCATGAGATTAGAAAAAAGTTGGTGCAACCGATCTGAATCGCCTTCCATTGTGATAGCGTACTTTTGAGGGCGAACAAATTGCAACGTCAATCCTGCATCTTGAAAGGGCAGTGCCATGGATTGAACGGTCTGTTCAATAATTTCATCTAAAGTAACCTCTTCCATTTCATAATTTAAACTGCCCATATCATGCATTGAGAGCTGATTAAGGTCGTCTATGAGTCGAGCAATATGCAACGTTTCTTGGTGAAGCGATGCGAGACTGTCGGGAGATACTTTTATTACCCCATCTTGCATGGCTTCTATTTCACCGCGAAGAATGGCAACCGGCGTCCGTAGTTCGTGTGCGGTGTCCGCCACCCAACGTTTTCGTGCTTCTCTTGTGCGCTCTAGTGTACACGCTAGGTTATTAAAATCACTGCTTAAACTGGACAGCTCGTCTGCGCCCTTGACCGTTATTCGAGTTTCAAACTTACCGGCGGCGAGCTTTTTAGTGGCTCTTTGCATCGATATAATAGGCCGACTTAACCATTGTGCAAGAGGCCATGTTAACAAGGCGGCAATAGCCAACATAAAGGCAGAAATAAGCAAGAAAGCTTCACCTTGTTGGCGAACAAAGCGCAGTGTCTGATCTTGTACTAATTCGCGAATGGAGCGCAAACCAACATAACCCACGATTTTCCTGTCTACCGTTACCGCATGAGTTTCAGCGTCGTTAAAACGTTTTTCGCCAATAATGGCCTCTTTTTGGCTATCAAATAATAAAAACCGTTTACGGTAATATTGAGAGGGGTAAATTAAATCCAAATTTGGGGTGCTAGGTGGGGGGATGAGGTCGTGCAAGTTTCGCATCTTGGATTGATGCCAATCGCTCTCCATACGACTTTCTTGAACCAAGAAATACCAATCATCATAATAAATGTAAAGATTGGCGCTTCTATTGGCCATTTGCTCTAAAAAGTCACGATCTCGCTCTGTGGCGTAAGATACAAACCCGCGATCAAAGCTCCATTGAAATACTTGCCACATAGACACAATCAGTAAAATGTTACTCAACACAAACACAGCAAAAAGTTTATGCCGAATTTTAAAGCCTTTTGTGATGGACATAGGTGAAGTAGGAGTCCTATACAGGTGCTAACTGGTGCCGTTGTGGCAGGTAATTAAAATAATCACCATGATTAACAGTGACATAAAATAACGACTGATGAACATCGCTGTTCATCATCCACTACTATACCGTTTTACGATCAAAGCAATCTACTAAACTGGCGTGTAAATAATGAGGATTTCTAAAACACGCATTTCTACTGATATAATACAAAAATGTCATTTTTCGGGTCGTGTTTATGCCGGTTTTATCCGAGTTAAAAGGGGTTATATCTTTCGTTCTTATTGTGATGAATACCCTGCTGTGTTTTACGCCGGTGATGTTATTGGCGCTGATAAAATGGGTTGTGCCATTTACTTCTGTAAAAGCCACGATAAACGTTGTGCTGGACGATATCGCCACTTTTTGGATTACTATGAATAATGCGAATCAGCGTTGTTTGGGTCGATCGACTTTGCGTCTTTCAGGTGTTCAATCCTTTACGACAAAAGAATGGTATATGGTGACGGCCAATCATCAGTCTTGGGTGGATATTTTGATACTGCAGCGGCTCTTTAACCGTCGCATACCTTTTATTAAGTTTTTTTTAAAGCGAGAGCTCGTCTGGGTCCCATTTATTGGGCTGGTTTGGTGGGCGCTGGAGTTTCCTTTTATGAAACGTTACAGCGCGGCACAGCTTAAAAAGTGTCCCGAATTAAAAGGGACAGACATTGCTGCCACACAAAAAGCCTGTGATAAATTTCAGCACTTTCCGTTGTCGATTATGAATTTCCTTGAGGGGACACGTTTTACAAATCAAAAACAAGCGCAGCAAGAAAGCAACTATAAGCATTTATTGATGCCCAAGGCGGGCGGTCTGTCGTTTGCCCTAAATGCAATGAACGGTAAATTGCATCAGTTAATAGACGTGACTATCGTGTATCCGAATGGAGCCCCTCGCTTTTTTGATTATCTTTGTGGGAAGGTCGCAAACATAAAAGTGCATATACGAGTCCTGCCGATTGACGCAGCGCTGTTGGGTGATTATCACAATGACCCTGAATACAGGGCGTATTTCCAGCAATGGGTGAATACACTCTGGCAAGACAAGGATCAGGAATTTGAGCGATTGCTCTTGCCAGAGGCTGATGTTGATGCCCGTAACCGGTTGTAATGCTGCGATTTATTGTATTTATGGCGGGCTAGTAGTTCCTTCTTTTTGGGCGACACGTTAGAATCTGATTTTTAAGACAGTAAATTATAGGAATATGTAATGGGCAGAGCCTTTCAAAACCGCAAAGAGTCCATGGCAAAAACGTCTGACCAAAAAGCCAAGGTGTACAGTAAATACGGCCGTGAGATTTATGTTTGCGCAAAATCCGGTGGTATCGACCCAAATGGTAATTTGTCACTGCGTTCTCTGATCGAGCGAGCTAAAAAAGATCAGGTGCCAACTCACGTTATCGATAAAGCGATTGATAAGGCGAAAGGTGGCGGTGGAGAAGACTTTGACACAGCACGCTATGAAGGTTTTGGACCAGGCAATACTATGGTGATTGTGGATTGTTTATCGGACAATGCGAATCGTACTTTTGGCGATGTGCGAACTTGTTTTAATAAGGTTAAGTGCAAGATCGGTAGCCAAGGTAGTGTGAGTCATATGTTTGATCACAGTGCTATCTTTGTATTTACTGGTACGGATGAAGAGGTCATTCTTGACGCTTTGATGATGGCGGATGTCGATGTCACGGATATTGAGCTTGAAGACGGCAAAGTGACGGTATTTGCCCCTCACACGGATTACAGCAAAGCGAAAATTGCCTTAACCGACGCCCTTGGTGATATCGAATTTGACGTTGATGAAATTCAATTTGTTGCACAAAACACAACTGAAATTCAAGGTGAAGAAGTGGAGCAGTTTGACCGTTTCTTAGACCTTTTGAACGATCTTGACGATGTGCAGCGTGTTTATCATAACGCAGAATACTAAGTGTTTACGCACTGGTAGAGGTTTGTCTCTGTCAGTGCGTTGTTTTTTGGTTGCGAAATTAAGTGGATAAAAAATGTCACAACATAGACCACAAGTTAAATCCCCATGCGTTAATGTTTGTCTGTTAGATGACAATGACGTATGTGTCGGGTGTTATCGAACGGGTAAAGAGATTAGTCAGTGGGGCAGTATGAATAAAGTGTCACAGCAAGCGGTGATGAAAAAAGTCCGCGAGCGTGAGGCCAAAAGTCAGTTTGTCAGTCATCACTGATTTTTGCATGTTCGCTCGCGAGAGTGTTGTTATTTATCGTCTTTTGCGTTCTTCAGCTCTATCCACTGAGACATGTATTGCGTGCTTTTGAGGCTGTGGTGTCGCAGCATCAAACCTAAGAAATGTTTCTTTCTCACGTTTTCCCTTAGTCGAACCTGTAGTGTTAATCGGTTGATTAATTTAGGTTCCCACTCTTCGGCTTGGTAGCGAGCTTGTAAAATTCTATGGCCATTCTGTTGCATGACTAACCAGCTTGTTTTGTCTTCATATAGGGAAACGGCCGCATCAACAAAAGTGTCTATGTCCTCTGTGATAACGCCATTCCATGGAAGTTCACCGTGCATGGATTCTGCTCCAATCGCCGTGGTGATACTGGGTGTTCCCATTTGCATGGCTTCGACTAATTTGCCTTTGATACCGGCGCCAAAGCGAAGAGGTGCTAAGCACAATCTTGCTTGTTGCATTACCTGGTGAGCATTTTCTGCCCAGCCTTTTACTAAAAAGCCTTCTTTAGCGTTGTGCAATTGGGTGGCTTTTGGTGGTGGGTAGGCGCCATAAATATGCATTTCTGCCTTAGGGAGTCGTTTGCGGATCTTGGGCCAGATTTCTGTTTTTAATTGCAGTACGGCATCCCAGTTGGGCGCGTGACGAAAGTTACCAATGCTAATGAAATGCTGTCGCTCTTCAAAACGCGGTAGGGTATCGGTGTCTTGGGAGGGTGGTAGCATAAAAGGCAGGTGCAAGACGTGAGTGTCTGGAACATGAAACTCGTCTATTAGAAGTTTGGCTTCCATTTCAGAAATCATCAAGGTTAGATCGCAGCGGTGTATGGCGGCGATCTCTCGAATACCATGGTCGGAATACAAGTCTTCTATGGCAAACTTTTTGTTTTGTTTAAGCGCATTGTGTCGTGCTTGTCTTAGTGAGTGCAGGTCTTCCGTGTTTAGTACTCGCAAGGATTCAGGGCTAAATTTTTCGACACGCCAGCCAAATTGTTCTTCCATCATGAATCGATCAAACATCACAATGTCTGGTTTTTTGTCTGCGATATAAGTATCGAATGATGTGTCATTCAGTGCGATGTGATCTGCTTCTATGCCCAATTGAGATAAGTCTGTCATGTGCTCTGTTTGTTGAGCAGGGCTTGCAAAAGATATTTTCCATTGTGCTTTGTGAAAGCTGTTGAGCAGCTGCATCATTCGACTGCCAGCAGCCGATGAATTGGGTTCTGGCCAGACGTAGCCGATGACAAGTAGGTGCAAAGTGTGTTCTCTCAATAATGTGAGGCTTTTGGTTCTGTATTTTTAGCAGAATCAGGACATATTCGTCTTGCTATTGTATCATGGGAATAGATTTGTCTTGTCTGCCATATATGATGTAATTGTCGGACAAGACGTAAGCAAAACATGACGTTGAGAAGATATTATGATCATTAAACCAAAGATTCGCGGATTTATTTGTACAACAACGCACCCAGTGGGTTGTGAGCAAAATGTAAGAGATCAGATCGCTTTTACTAAAAGCAAAGGGGCGATTGAAAATGGCCCTAAAAAAGTACTTGTGATTGGCGCATCAAGTGGTTACGGATTGTCTTCTCGTATTGCGGCGGCATTCGGTTCTGGTGCAGCAACCATCGGTGTGTTCTTTGAAAAGCCTGGTACTGACAAAAAAACGGGTACAGCGGGTTGGTACAACTCAGCGGCTTTTGACAAAGTGGCTAAAGAAGAAGGTCTGTACGCGAAAAGTATTAACGGTGATGCGTTTTCCCATGAAGCTCGTGCGAAAGTGATTGAATTGATCAAAGAAGATTTAGGTGAAATCGACATGGTGGTTTATTCATTGGCGTCGCCAGTGCGTAAAATGCCAGACACGGGCGAAGTGATTCGCTCTGTGTTGAAACCTATTGGTAATGTCTATAAATCGACGGCTATTGATACCAACAAAGATGTCATCATCGAAGCAGAAATAGAGCCAGCGACCGACGAGGAAGTGGCTGCGACCACAACGGTTATGGGCGGTCAGGATTGGGAGTTGTGGATGTCAGCGCTGAATGATGCCGGTGTGCTTGCTAAAGGCGTGAGAACCGTCGCGTACTCTTACATTGGCTCAGATATTACTTGGCCGATTTATTGGCATGGAGCATTAGGTAAAGCGAAAGAAGACTTGGATCGTGCTTCAGCGGCGATTGATGCGCAACTGGCTAAAATTGGCGGTGGCGCGAATGTTGCTGTATTGAAGTCTGTTGTTACTCAAGCGTCATCGGCAATCCCTGTGATGCCTTTGTATTTGGCGATGGTGTTCCGAGTAATGCGTGAAAAGGGGCTGCATGAAGGGTGTATGGACCAGATTTATCGTTTGTTTTCTGAGCGTTTATATAATAATCATAACCCCGCTGAATTGACGGATGATAAAAACCGTTTGCGTTTAGACGATTGGGAATTGCGTGAAGATGTTCAGCAGGCGTGTCGTGAACTTTGGCCGCAGGTGAATGATGCAAACCTTTTTGCTGAAACAGATTACCAGCTTTATAAAGATGAATTTTTGAAGTTGTTTGGTTTTGGTTTGGAGAGTGTGGATTACGACGCTGATGTTAATCCAGAATCCGATTTCGACGTGATTACGCCATAAACGATTGTTGTGTGTTGTTAAAGGGGTCTGGGCGTTGCTTTGGCTCCTTTTTTGTTTTTCTTGCTTGAGTCTCTTATATGGCGTGTTTATGAAGTATGCATTAGGACTTGTCGTAGCGATGCCTCTGTTGGTGCATGCGCAAACCGTTGAGTTACATTCTGTTGATATCATTTATGGAAACCAAATTATACGCTCTCAACATCAAGTTGTGCTGAGTTCTCCGGAGGATGTGGCAGTTATTCCTGCCGAACGTTCGGTGACGGTGCGGGGGCCAAATGTTGTGGTGACGGCGGATGGTTCAACGCCGTATCTTGAAGAGGGTAATATTGCCCAGCGTGAGCAGCTCATTTTTGATGAAGTAAATAAACGTACGGATGACGCCCCATTTACTGTATTGTTTACTGGAAAAATCCCCGCTGATATTGAAGAAAAGCGCATTCGTATGATGCCAGAAGTAGGTATTTTTGCAGAGCGTCCTATGCTCGATGAGGTGCCTTCAAGTGAGAGTATGCTTTCAGATGTCGTGTCGGCTGACGCTACTAAATCTCCGATAATAGAACCGAAAATAGGTGACTTTGCACCAATTGGCACAGGTGTGACGCCCGTCAACAGTCAGCCAGCCAGCGAAGCCCCTGTCACCAATGAAGAGAGGTTAGAAAAATTGATCGGAGGCTAGCATCGTAGGTGGTTATTGATCCCGCCATGACCTCAACGAAGAATACTGTTTTATTGAGCATCTATGGATTGACCGTTCACCGCGAGGCTGTCTTCTCCCATCAAATACAAATAAAGCGGCATGATATCGACGGCATTAGGCAGTGCTGTGGGGTCTTCATTTGGATAGGCGCTAGCGCGCATCTTGGTTTTAGTGGCGCCTGGATTAATGCAATTTACGCGAATGTTGGGTGTTTTAATGGCAAGCTCGCTAGATAAAAGCTGCATCATGGCTTCGGTGGCGAATTTCGACACGGCATAGGCGCCCCAGTTTGCTTGAGCTTTTCGTCCAACGCTGGACGAAGTAAAAATAACCGATGCCATGTCTGATTTTTCAAGTAATGGTAACAAGGCTTGGTTAAGCAGAAATTGGCTGGTCACATTTACTCGCATGACATGTTCGAATGTAGCGGGGTTGTAAGTTGATATAGCGGTTCTGTCGCCTAGCACGCTGGCGTTATGAAGGAGGCCATCGAGATGACCAAATTCACTTTCTATGGTGTTGGCAAGCTCAAGGTAGTCGTGTTCGGCGGCCCCGTCTAGGTTCAGGGGAACGATGGCCGCTTGCGGGTGGCCTAGCGTTTCAATGGCATCGTAAACGGCTTCAAGCTTCTTCAGAGTGCGACCGAGTAATATCACGGTGGCACCGTGTTCGGCGTAGGTGAGGGCGGCGACTTTGCCGATCCCATCACCCGCTCCTGTCACGAGAATAACCTTGTCTTTGAGTAATTGGCTTGGGGCATTATAGTCGAACATATCTCCTCCTTGTGCTTCGATTAGGTGTCGAGTTTTTGTGTGTGCATTAAATAATTAACGGATACATCTTTGTCGTCTAGTTTGTAAATTTTAGTCAGCGGGTTGTAGGTCATGCCTGTCATGTGGATAACGTCAAGCCCTGCGCGTCGGGCGTAATTATTTAGCTCAGCGGGCTGGATGAATTTCGCGTAATCATGTGTGCCTTTGGGGAGCATTTTTAGTATGTATTCTGCCCCCACAATAGCAAAAAGATACGCTTTAGGGTTGCGATTAATGGTTGAGAAAAATACATGACCACCGGGTTTGACCAGTGTCATGCAGGCTTTAATAACCGACGCTGGATCGGGTACATGCTCGAGCATTTCTAAGCAGGTCACCACATCGTATTGGCCTGCTTCACGTTCGGCGATTTCTTCTGCGGTAATTTTTTCGTAATCGATTTCAAGGTTCGATTCTTCTTTGTGGAGTTTCGCGACCGCAAGGGGGGCTTCTCCCATATCGATGCCTTTTACTTTGGCACCCAGTGTTGCCATGGCTTCAGATAAAATGCCACCGCCACAGCCTACATCAATGACTTTTTTACCGGCTAGGCCATCAGTGCGTTCATGAATGTATTGGGTCCGAAGTGGGTTGATGTCATGTAACGGTTTGAATTCGTTTTCTTTGTCCCACCAACGGCTTGCGAGAGCTTCAAATTTTGCTACTTCGTCTAAATCTACATTGCTTGATTTGGTGTTGGTCATTATGTGATGTCCATTAAATTGGCTTTGGCTAGTGAAAAATAAAGATCAGGCTTGATAGGCTGTTTATTCGTTGTAAGCGTGACGAAATTTATCATTCATTAACGGGTGAATTTTGAGTGCTAGTATTAAAGCGCATTTTTCTATTGTAGCGCCATCTAAAGAGTCGACCAATAACAAACTTACTTTGTTGTTATTGTGCATATTATACGATACGACTTCGATTTGAGATGACGATATAATTCGACGATAGACCAACAAAACGTGTTGCTTGAAGGGGTCTTATTTATTTCCTTATGGTATAATCCCGCGCTTATAAAAAGAGATTAAGGCGTCTTCCCGACTCCAAGGCATAAGGATCGATTGTATCTATGGGTGAATTAGCCAGAGAAATTATTCCCGTCAGTATTGAAAATGAACTGAAGGGATCTTACCTAGATTACGCCATGAGCGTTATCGTAGGTCGAGCATTACCTGATGTACGTGATGGGTTGAAGCCTGTTCACCGTCGCGTTTTATTTGCGATGAATGAACTGAAAAATGACTGGAACAAACCGTACAAAAAATCAGCGCGTATCGTCGGTGATGTCATCGGTAAATATCACCCGCATGGTGATTCCGCCGTCTATGATACGATTGTTCGTATGGCACAGCCTTTTTCGATGCGTTATACCTTGGTCGATGGTCAGGGTAACTTCGGTTCCGTTGATGGTGATAGTGCGGCTGCCATGCGTTATACCGAAATTCGCATGTCGAAGATTTCGCATCATCTTCTGATGGATCTTGAGAAAGAAACCGTTGATTTCGTGCCCAACTACGACGGTACGGAGTTTATGCCCGAAGTGTTACCTGCGCGTGTGCCAGGGCTGTTGGTAAATGGCTCGGCGGGTATAGCTGTAGGTATGGCGACTAATATCCCGCCCCATAATTTAGGCGAAATCATTGATGGTTGTTTGGCGGTTATCGACAATGCCGAGGTGACGGTCGAGGAGCTTATAGAGCACATCCCTGGTCCAGATTTTCCTACGGGTGCCTTCATTAATGGTCGCGCAGGGATTATTGAAGCCTACAAAACAGGACGTGGCCGCATCTACATGCGTGCACGCCATCACTTTGAAGACATGGAGAAAGGCAATCGTCAATCCATCGTTTTCACAGAAATTCCTTATCAGTTAAACAAAGCCAAGGTCATTGAAAAAATTGCTGAGCTGGTTAAAGAGAAAAAGCTCGAAGGCATCAGTGAGCTGCGTGATGAGTCTGATAAGGACGGTATGCGTATTGTTATTGAGCTGCGTCGTGGTGAGAATCCGGATGTAGTGGTTAATAATATTTTTACGCAAACTCAATTGCAGTCGGTTTTTGGTATTAATATGGTGGCCTTGGTTGATGGCCGCCCTCAATTACTGAATTTAAAGCAGATTCTTGAGTGCTTTGTAAAACACCGTCGTGAAGTGGTAACGCGTCGTACCATTTACGAATTACGCCGAGCGCGTGAGCGTGGTCATATTTTAGAAGGTTTAGCTGTATCGCTGGCCAATATTGATCGAGTAATCGAGTTGATTCGTAACTCGCCTACTTCCGCGGAAGCCAAAGAAAAAATCGTGAGCGAGTCTTGGGAGCCAGGCAATGTTGTCGCCATGCTCGAACGCGCGGGTGCGGATGCGTGCCGTCCGGATGATCTTGAAGCTGGTTACGGTTTTGTTGACGGTGCATACCACTTATCACCAGATCAAGCTCAAGCGATTTTAGATTTGCGTTTGCATCGTTTAACGGGATTAGAGCACGATAAGCTCCTAGGTGAATACAAAGCCTTAATCGAAACGATTGGTGAATTACTGAATATTTTGTCTAATCCTGATCGTTTGATGGAAGTTATTCGAGAAGAGCTAGAAGAAGTTCGTGACTCTTTTGGCGATGCGCGTCGTACCGAGATCTTAACGTCTCGTCAAGATTTGACGATTGCCGATTTGATTGATGAAGCCCCCATGGTAGTGACCATTTCTAATACTGGTTATGCGAAATCACAGCCACTTGAAGAGTATCAAGCGCAGCGTCGTGGTGGCCGCGGTAAATCTTCTGCCAGCATGAAAGACGAAGATCATATTGAGCATCTATTGGTGACCAGTAGCCATGACACCATTATGTTGTTCAGTAACATAGGTAAGGTTTATTGGTTGCGTGTATTTGAAATTCCGGTCGCAAGTCGAGGTGCAAAAGGTCGCCCAATTGTTAATCTACTGCCATTAAAAGAGGGTGAGTCCATTTCAGCGCTCTTGCCTTTGCCGGTAGTAGAAGCGGCTGAGAGTGATGACGATGCGGACGATGTTGCTGACGAAGCGATCGTTGAAGCCAGCAGTTATATTTTTATGGCGACGGCGAATGGAACGGTTAAGAAGACGGCGATGCAGCAGTTTGCTCGTCCACGTTCAACCGGTCTGATTGCCCTGAGCCTCGACGATACAGATGAGTTGGTCGGCGTGTCAGTCACTAATGGTGACAATGACATCATGTTGGTGTCTTCTTCTGGTAAGACGATTCGCTTCAAAGAGGCTGATGTGCGAGCGATGGGCCGAACCGCCGCTGGTGTTCGTGGTATTCGTTTAAGCGAAGGCGCCAAAGTGGTTTCTCTTATTGTTCCTCAAGAGGGTTCTGCTGTTCTGATGGCATGTGAGAATGGTTACGGTAAACGCACCTTGGTAGAAGATTTCCCTGTGTACGGTCGTGGTGGCCAAGGGGTCATTGGTATTCAAGTGTCTGATCGCAACGGGCCAGTCATCGGCGCAGCTCAGGTAGATGAAACCGATGAAATTATCTTGATTACCGATCAGGGTACCTTAGTGCGAACTCGTGTGACGGAAGTGTCCTGTCAGGGTCGAAATACACAAGGGGTAACGTTGATACGCTTGACAAACGATGAGCATCTTGTCGGTATCGAGCGGGTAGTCGAAGATGATCAAGTTGTAGAAGATGATCAAGTTGTAGAAGACGATCAAGTCGCAGAAGATGGCCAAGACGACAGCGTTGATATGAGTGACGACGACAATGTGGTGGGTCAGGCGCCAAATGATGGCGACGAATCTCCAGATGTTGTGGATACCGACACGGAGTAAAAAAGTTACGCGGCGCACCTAGGTGCGCCGCTTTTGTTGCAGAGCGTTTTTAAAACATAATGGCAGATTAATTGCAGAGGTAATGAGCAGGATGAGCCGTGTATATAATTTTTGTTCTGGTCCCGCCGCGCTTCCTGAGGCGGTTTTAAAAAAAGCACAAGCTGAAATGCTAGATTGGCACGGTGCAGGCGTTTCTGTAATGGAAATGAGCCACAGAAGTACAGAGTTCATGTCTATTTTGGCGTCTGCTAAGGCGCGTTTAACGCGTTTGCTCAATATTAATGAGGATTACGACGTCTTGTTCGTGCAGGGTGGCGCGTCGACACTTTTCGCTCAAATTCCAGCGAATTTGGCTGCAGGTTTTGATTCCGCTTGTTATCTTGATACAGGGGCGTGGTCCTCTAAGGCGATTAAAGAAGCGCAAAAATACACCACGGTCAATGTAGTGGCCTCTTCTAAAAGCCAAAATTACACCACGGTGCCAGAATTTTCCTCTTTAACTCTCGATGAAAGTGCGGCCTATTTGCATTTGTGTCCAAACGAAACCATCGGTGGTTTAGAGTTTGCTGATTTGCCAGAAACGAATTTGCCTATTGTAGCGGATTTATCATCGACTATTTTGTCTCGCAACATCGATGTCAGCAAATATGGCCTGATCTATGCTGGCGCCCAGAAAAACGTCGGGCCGGCGGGAGTGGTCATTTGCATCATTCGTAAAGATTTGCTGGCTCGTTGCAATGACAGTTTACCGACCGTATGGAATTTTGCGCATCTAGCTGAAAATGATTCCATGATAAATACGCCGCCGACGTTTGCTATTTATTTAGCGGATTTGGTGTTCGAGTGGCTGGAAGAGCAGGGTGGGGTTGACGCAATGGAAGTGATGAACATCCGTAAAGCGGAGACGCTTTATGAATACATCGATCAAAGTACGTTTTACGCTAACCCAATCGATCCTGCTTATCGCTCACGCATGAATGTGCCTTTTACACTGGCAAACGAGTCTCTTGAGTCGCTGTTCTTGGAAGAGTCCGAAGCAGCAGGGCTGCGAACCTTGGCAGGTCACCGTTCGGTCGGTGGGATGCGCGCGAGTATTTACAACGCCATGCCAATGGAAGGGATCGAAGCGCTAATTGATTTTATGCGTGGGTTTGAAAAACGTCACGGTTGATCGTGGCGTTCGTTTTTAAAAGCATACGAGAAATACACGGATAATAAAAATATGTCGAATTCTAAGCAGGCCGTTCCAGAAACATTGCCATTATTGCGCGATCGTATTGACTCAATTGACTCGCAAATACAAACCTTGATTAACGAGCGTGCACGTTGTGCCCAAAAAGTGGCCGAAGTGAAACTGGCGGAGCAGGGCGGTGAAGCCGTCGTTTTCTATCGTCCAGAGCGTGAGGCGCAGGTGTTGCGTCGTGTGATGGAGCGCAACGAGGGGCCGTTGGGTAACGAAGAAATGGCGAAGATCTTTCGTCAGGTGATGTCTTCTTGTCTTGCTCTTGAAAAACCAATGCGTATTGCTTTTTTAGGGCCAGAAGGCACTTTTACTCAGCAAGCTGCGCTTAAGCATTTTGGTAAATCCATTATTAGTGCGCCAATGGCGGCCATTGATGAGGTGTTTCGTGAGGTGGAGTCAGGAGCGGCAAACTACGGTGTTGTGCCAGTAGAGAATTCCACAGAAGGCGTGGTGAATCACACGTTAGACACATTTCGGGACTCTCGTTTGAAAATCTGTGGCGAAGTCGAAGAGCGCATTCATCATCATTTATTGGTCAGTCCAAACATCAATGCGGACGACGTTACCCACATATACTCTCACCAGCAATCCTTAGCGCAGTGCCGGGCTTGGCTGGACCGTTATTGGCCTCATGTTGAGCGTGTCGCGGTAAGCTCTAATGCTGAGGCGGCGCGTTTGGCAGCAGAGGCAGGTCGAAGTGGCAAAGCTATTGCTGCGATTGCGGGCGAAGTGGCGTGTGAACTGTATGGTCTTACAAAAGTGTCGGCGAACATTGAAGATCGCCCTGACAACACCACTCGATTTTTGATCGTTGGCCACGAAGATGTTCCACAAAGTGGCAAGGATAAAACGTCCTTGTTGATCAGTGCGAAGAACGAGCCTGGTGCCCTCTATCGTCTGCTTGAGGCGTTCGAGCGTCATGGGGTGGATATGACGCGATTGGAAACGCGTCCGTCATTGATGAGTCGATGGGGGTATATTTTTTATATTGATTTCGTTGGTCATCATTTGGACGATAAATGTCGAGCGGTTATTGATGAGCTTCGTGAGCGTGCCTCTGAAGTGAAGGTGTTAGGGTCTTACCCTGTTGCCGTTTTGTAGCCATCTGATTTCCTTGTGTGATGTTATGTTCCGATATCGGCCATTAAAAAAGAGTGTGTTGCTTTGACAGGAATAGAGAGAAAAAAATTCGGTAACGTCATGGTTGTTGGTCTTGGCATGATCGGTGGATCGTTCGCAAAGGCACTAAAAGAGCGGGGTTTAGCCACCTTGTATGGTGTAGATCGTCGCGATGGGGAGCTCGCCCTTGGTGTGTCTACCGGAGTGATTGATTATCCAGCTGAGCTGTCCGCTGACCTTGTGGCTAAAATGGACGTAATTATTCTTGCAACTCCGGTTCGGGCGATGGAGTCGGTGTTGTCGGAATTAAAGCCTCTTTTATCGGAACAAACACTTGTTACGGATGTTGGTTCAACAAAAGGTAGCGTGGTTGAAGCAGCACGCCGTGTTTTTGGTGTGGTGCCGTCGAATTTTATCCCTGGTCATCCTATTGCTGGCGCTGAAAAAAGCGGCGTCTTGGCGTCTAATTCCCTGTTGTTTGAAAAACACATGGCCATTGTTACCCCATTGCCTGACAGCAACCCTGTCTTGCTGGATCGTCTTCATCGTCTTTGGCGAGCGGTCGGAGCAGATGTGGTCAGTATGGACGTAGAGCATCATGACCATGTGTTAGCTTCATCCAGCCATTTGCCGCATCTTCTTGCTTATACCTTAGTCGATGCGCTGGCAAATGGAGACCGCAGTCAGGATATATTTAAGTTCGCAGCGGGCGGCTTTCGTGATTTTACCCGTATAGCGTCAAGTGATCCGGTGATGTGGCGCGATGTGTTTATGGCGAATAAAGACGCGACGCTGGCCACACTGGACCACTTTACTGATCGCTTAGCCGATATGCGTACTGCGATTGAGCAGGGCGATGGTGCGAGTATGTTTGGTGTTTTTACCCGAGCTAAGTCTGCGCGAGATCATTTTCTTCGACTATTAGAGCAGCGCACCATTGGCTCAGTGAAAGAAGTTCGTCCTGTTTCTGTGTCTGTTTTGCCTGCATCGGCTATAAAAGGCGATATTGCCCTGTTGGGTGACAAATCTTTGTCACATAAAGTGATTACAATGGCGGCGCTCTCAGAAGGAATCAGTGAAATAAAAAACGTTGATTTGACTGGAGATGTGCGCATTACGATGCAAGCATTTAGGGACATGGGCGTGGTAATGGAAGAGGTCGCTAAAGGTCAGCTGCGCATACATGGTGTCGGTCTGCGAGGGTTAAAAGCCCCAATTGCGCCAATCAATGTTCATCAATCCAGAGAAAGCTTGTATTTGTTGTTGCCAGTTTTGGCGGGGCAGTCGTTTCCTGTGACGGTGGTTGGCGAGGGTAAACTTCTGAATCAATCCATGAGTGATGTGTTTTCATTGGTTCGTCAGATGGGGGGGGAAGTGACTTCAGAGGTCGCAGATTGCTTGCCAGTCAGTTTGCTTCCGGTGAATCGGTTGAACGTTTCGATCGTGTTGAAAACCCGTTCTGAACGCTTGCGCATGGCGGCATTATTAGCGGCGTTGTATTCGCCAATATCAGGCACAGTGACGCCAACTTTTTTGGGTGTATCGCATTGCGAAGTCTTGTTGCAGCACTTTACTGTGGGTATTGCAAAGTCCGAGAGGATTTTTACAGTCACTCCGGCGCCTTTGTTAGCCAGCAGTATGGTGCTTTCTGGCGATGAATATGAAGCAGCTTGGTTGGTATTATTGGCCAATTTGCTGCCCGGTTCTGACTTGGTCATTAACAATGCGGGGCTGGACTCTGTATCGTTTGCATTTTTGTCCTTTTTGGCATCGATTGGTGCCAATGTGTCTCTTCCCGACCAAGGAGGTTATGGGCTCTATGAAGGTCAGGTTCAAGCCGGTTTTGCTGAATTGAAAGGGTTTTCATTGTCGGCTGAGCAGAGTTATCAGTTTGGTGATGTGTTGCCTTTGTTATGTGTTGCAGCAGCGTACGCCAAAGGTGAGAGTTGCATTCAGGGTGTCAATGCGTTGCCTTATTATTATGAGGATAGGGTGTTGGCATTAGTGGAAGCGCTGGAGCAAATGAAAATCCAAGTCACTTACGACAGTGGTGATCTATTGATTAAGGGTGGAGTGCCGCAAGGTGCAGAGTTGGACTGCGCTGGTGATGACAAGCTGGCGCTTGCTATGCTTGCTTTAGGGGCTCGAAGCCACGCTATAACGAACGTTAACGACTGTCAAAAATTATTAGAAGAATTTAACGAATTGGAAAGTGTCGCGATGCAGGTAGGTTTTCATTGCTCGGTGGCGCAATAGTTTTTTAAGAGGAATAGTTATGATCAACCAAGGCCCAGTTATTACGATTGATGGTCCAAGTGGTGCGGGTAAAGGCACTGTCAGTCAATTAATCGCAGAAAAGCTGGGATGGCACATATTAGACAGTGGCGCCTTGTACCGATTGCTTGCATTAGCGGTTGCTCATCATGGAATGTCTGCGGATGACGTGGATACATTAAAGGTGTTGGCAGAGCATTTAGACATTCAGTTTGTGCAATCGGCTGAAGGTACAGTCGAGATTGTGCTTGAGGGCGAAACGGTCACTCAGGCCATCAGAACCGAAGAAGTGGGCAACTGTGCGTCTAAGTTAGCGGCCATTCCAGAAGTACGTGATGGCTTGTTGTTACGTCAGCGAGCTTTCTCGCAATTGCCAGGCCTGGTCGCCGATGGTCGTGATATGGGCACGGTCGTATTTCCCTCGGCACCGATTAAGATTTTCCTGACGGCGTCCGCAGAAGAGCGCGCGCAAAGGCGTTTGCAGCAATTGCAGCAAAAAGGCGAAGATGTTAATCTCGAAGCATTAGTGAAAGTGATTAAAGAGCGTGATGAGCGTGATGCTAATCGAGCGATTGCCCCCCTCGTGCCTGCAGCAGGCGCTTTAGTCATTGATAGCACAGAATTGAATATCGAACAGGTTGTCGAGATTGTTTTCGCTGAAGCAGTGAAAGCGAGTCTTGTATAATCTGTTCTTTTTCGTGTCTGAGATGTGCTAGAATAGAGTAAATGTTATCCAAGTCGATAAAGGTGCCAGCAAGCCTTTATCGCATCATTCAAAAAATTGACCCGCATCTGCTGGCGGTGTGGATATGACCTAGTTCTTTTTAGGTCGACTATATAGGAAATACAATGACTCAAAGCTTCGCAGAACTGTTTGAAGAAAGCCTGTTAACCGTCGAAATGGCGCCAGGCTCAATTGTTACTGGTATTGTTGTCGATATCGACAGCGAGTGGGTAACTGTTCATGCAGGTCTTAAATCTGAAGGCGTAATTCCTCGTTCTCAGTTTCTAACGGAAAGTGGTGAGTTCAACTTAAACGTCGGTGACGAAGTGAAAGTTGCACTTGAAGCAGTTGAAGATGGCTTCGGTGAGACTAAATTGTCTCGCGAAAAAGCGAAACGTGCAGAGACTTGGTCTGTGCTTGAAAAAGCTTATGAAGAAAACGCCATCATTCACGGTGTTATTAACGGTAAAGTCAAAGGTGGCTTCACAGTTGATATCGCTAACATCCGTGCCTTCTTGCCTGGTTCTTTGGTAGATGTTCGCCCAATCCGCGACACGTCTCACTTGGAAGGTGTTGATCTAGAGTTCAAACTTATCAAGCTTGATCAAAAACGTAACAACGTTGTTGTATCTCGTCGTGCCGTTATGGAAGCGACGAACAGCGCTGAACGTGAAACACTGCTTGCTTCTCTTGAAGAAGGCCAAGAAGTTAAAGGTATCGTTAAGAACCTTACTGACTACGGTGCGTTCGTTGATCTTGGTGGTGTTGATGGTCTTCTACACATCACTGACATGGCTTGGAAACGCATCAAGCACCCAAGCGAAATCATTGCTGTTGGCGATGAAATCGATGTTAAGGTCCTTAAGTTTGACCGCGAGCGTAACCGTGTGTCTCTAGGTCTGAAACAGTTGGGTGAAGATCCATGGGTTGCTATTAAAGCCCGTTACCCAGAAAACACGAAAGTGACGGCTAAAGTCACTAACTTGACTGACTACGGTTGCTTCGCTGAATTAGAAGAAGGCGTTGAAGGTCTTGTACACGTTTCTGAAATGGATTGGACTAACAAAAACATTCACCCATCTAAAGTTGTTCAGATTGGTGACGAAGTTGAAGTTATGGTTCTTGACATTGACGAAGAGCGTCGTCGTATCTCTTTGGGTATCAAGCAGTGCACCATGAATCCATGGGAAGAGTTCGCTACTTCTTTCAATAAAGGCGACAAAATCTCTGGCGCAATCAAGTCTATTACTGACTTTGGTGTGTTCATTGGTCTTGACGGCGGTATCGACGGCCTTGTTCATCTTTCTGACCTATCTTGGGACGAAACAGGTGAAGAAGCAGTACGTCAATACAAGAAAGGCGATATGCTAGAAACAGTCGTATTGTCTATCGATGCTGAGCGTGAGCGCATTTCTCTAGGTGTTAAACAACTAGAAGAAGACCCGTTCCTAGCGTACGTTGCTGAAAACGACAAAGGCACCGTTGTTAACGGTACTGTGTCTGCAGTAGATGCGAAAGGTGCTGTAGTTGTTCTTGCTGAAGGCGTTGAAGCGACGTTGAAAGTATCTGAAATCAGCCGTGAGCGCGTTGAAGATGCGACAACAGCATTGAAAGAAGGCGATAAGGTAGAAGCGGCGATCATTAATGTTGATCGTAAAGCGCGTACTATCACTCTTTCTATCAAGCAGAAAGACGCAACAGAAGAAAAAGCAGCAATGAAGTCTCATTCTGAGAAACAACAAACTGAGTCTAACGGTCCTACCACTATTGGTGATTTGATCAAGGCACAACTAGAAAACCAAAACTAAGTTTTGATTTTTTGCTGTTATAAAAAGCGGACCTAGGTCCGCTTTTTTTTGCTTGCTACTTTGACTGTTGCTTTGTCCATTGTTTTTAGGAAAGTGCTTGTATTTATTGACACGAAAACTATACACATAACATGTGGATAACCATGGGCATAGGCTTTGTGTATGTTTTTTAGCGCAAGGATTCTAGCAGTGCTTTCGTGTCTTCTTCATTCCAGTTTTCTTTTTCTAGCAGGCGTTTGAAGGCATCACTTTGCTGTGCATTGTGCTGATTCTTTTGAAATTTAGCGAAATGATAGTCTTTTATGAGACGCTCATCGTATTCTGAACGATAAAGTGGTTTTTTATCCTCTATTTTCTGCTCTGCTCTGTCCATGGCATCAATTTTCTTGTAGGTGTTCAAGAACTGTTTTTTATTCATGTTCTGCTCCCGTGTACTGGCTCAATGCTAAGGATTTCAAAATGATCAATTCTTGCGCACCATTTTATATTAAGGTCCCAAAGCGCTATTCCATGCTCTCTGTCGGTTTGGCGGGACAGGTATGAGGGCCTTGGGTCTTGTTCAATGATCTGCTTAATTAAAATGGTAATGTCTTTGTTGTGCAAGTTTTGGTGAGCCTTGCATTGACGTTCAGCAAGCTCAGAGAATCGCACGGGTTTTGTTTGCGTGGGTTCAGGGGCAAACCCTCCTTTTGCATCGGTAATATTATCGGCATAGGGTAGGTAGGGCTTTATGTCTACTACCGGGGTGCCATCCAGTAGATCGGCGCCATGTAAGTCAATAAAAACGCTTTTATCTTCTTGGTATATACGGCCTATTCTAACGACGGACAAGCCTAAAGGGTTTGGCCTATGTGTGGCTCTTGTGGCAAAAACCCCCAGCTTTTTATTTCCGCCGAGACGTGGCGGGCGCACTTTTGCTTTCCACCCTTCTTTTATGCAAGCGTGAAAAATGAAGTGAATCCAAATGTGTGAAAACTCACTTAATCCATCCAAAGTGTCCATTCGATTATAAGGAGGGAGGAGCTCAAGACGAGCGGTGGCACTGTCCACCAATCCTGGCTGTTTTGGAATACCAAATTTTTCTTTATAACAGGAGTGAACGACTCCAATGGTCGATAATGTAAATGAATTAGAAGTAGGTGATGGATCAATTTTCATAAAAAACGGCACTAAATGACTAAAAATATTATGCTAGTATACTGTTTTGATTCAGCGGATTAGGGTTTTTGTCGATCTAAACGCGGTTTCTTTTTCTTCTTATACTTAGAGCGTATACATGTCTTTAGAATATTATATGAATCAGGTTGGTCAGCAGGCGAGAGGTGCGTCTCGGTTGTTGGCAAAAGCGTCCACGGAGCAAAAAAACAGAGCGCTTCTTGCCATGGCAGACGCATTAGAAAAAGCTCGACCTCGATTAATTGAGGAAAATCATAAAGACATTAAAAACGGTGAAGAAAAAGGCTTAGATCCAGCGTTGCTAGATCGTTTGCTGCTTGATGATAAACGCATTGACGGTATGATCGAAGGGTTGCAGCAAGTCGCTGCGTTGCCTGATCCTATCGGTGAAATTTCAAATATGGTGTTTTTGCCCTCTGGTATTCAGCGTGGTCAAATGCGTGTTCCGCTGGGTGTTATTGGGATTATTTATGAATCTCGCCCTAATGTGACCATCGATGCGGCCAGTCTGTGTTTAAAGTCGGGTAATGCGACTATTTTGCGCGGCGGGTCAGAGGCGTTTTACTCCAATCAGGCGATTGCTGAGGCTGTGACCGCAGGTATTGTGGCGGCGGGTTTGCCAGAAAATGCTGTGCAGGTGTTAAACACCACGGATCGTGAAGCGGTAGGTAAATTGATTACCATGCCCGAGTTTGTGGATGTGATTGTACCCCGTGGCGGTAAAGGGCTGATTGAACGCATTAGTAAAGACGCGAAGGTGCCTGTGATTAAGCATTTAGATGGCAATTGTCATGTGTATATCGATGACGAAGCGGATTTAGAAAAAGCGTTCGCCATTGCGATAAATGCGAAAACACGTCGATATGGTGTGTGTAATGCGATGGAGTCCTTGTTGATTCATCAGGCCGTTGTGTCTAGCATTTTGCCAAAGTTGGCATTGGCATATCAAGAAAAAGGCGTGGCGCTGGTAGGTTGTGATCTGGCCTGTGTTGTGTGTTCAAGCATGGCTCGAGCATCAGAGGAAGATTGGTACACGGAATATTTAGCGCCAAAATTGTCGGTCAAAGTGGTCAGTGGTATGGAAGACGCCATAACACATATTAACCATTATGGCTCACACCATACAGACGCCATTGTTTCTCAAAATTACTCTAAAACTCGCGCATTTATGACAGAAGTGGATTCCTCTTCTGTGATGGTGAACGCTTCTACCTCGTTTGCGGATGGCTTTGAGTATGGATTTGGCGCAGAAATTGGTATCTCTACTGATAAAATTCATGCGCGAGGTCCTGTAGGTTTATTGGGCTTAACCAGTCAAAAATACATCGTACTTGGAGATGGCCATACCCGTGACAATTGAGGTTGACGGCAAGGTAAAAGCCTCTGGCTTAGCTATTATGGGGGGGACATTTGATCCAGTGCATAACGGTCATTTGCGAACGGCGGTGGAGATTTTAGACCGCTTTCGCTTCTCAGGGCTGACGCTCATTCCGTGTTTTCAGCCAGTACACAAAAGTCGCCCTAGTTTGTTGCCTCGGCAAAGACTAGAAATGGTGAAGCTTGCGGTGTCTGGTGATGCTCGGTTGAGTGTTGATTCGCGTGAAATGGATCGTGAAGGCCCCAGTTATACTGTCGACACTTTGCGTGATATTCGTGCTGAAATTGGTCCAGATCAGCCGCTTGTTATGGTGTTGGGGATGGACAGTTTTTTATCACTGCCCATGTGGTTGCGGTGGCAAGAGCTTATTCGATACGCGCACCTTTTAGTGGTTTCTCGCCCAGGTTGGGAGCCAGATTTTGTGTCAGAGTTGAGCACTTTTTGCGAAAATTATCGTGCCAAGTCGTCGCATGAGTTACAATGCGCGCCTTCCGGTCGGATTTGGTTCGAAACACTGACACCTTTAGCCATATCTTCTAGCATGATTAGAGCCTTAGCTTATAAAAATGAGTCGATTGCTTACCTCCTTCCAGAGCCTGTTCAAGCATACATAGAGCAACATCAATTATATCGATAGGATAACGTAATTATATGAGTCAGCTTACTCTCACAGCAGATCAAATTTTAGCTTTTGCTGTAGAAGCATTAGAAGATGTTAAGGGTGATAAAATCACAGTGTTAAACGTAGGAAGTCATACCGATATGATGGATTACATGGTGATTTGCACGGGAACCTCTAAACGTCATGTAAATGGTTTAGGTCAAAATGTATTTGAACACCTGAAATCCAAAGGCTTACAGCCACTAGGCTCTGAAGGCCGCGGTATGGGAAGCGATTGGGTATTGGTCGATTTACACGATGTGGTCGTTCATGTGATGACCGAAGAGGCAAGAGCGTTTTATGACCTTGAAAAACTTTGGGATATTAAGCCCGAACAAATCTAAGGCTGTATTTCATGCGAGTACGTTTAATCGCCGTTGGCAGTAAGATGCCAAAGTGGGTTACAGAAGGTTACGATGAGTACGCAAAACGTCTGCCAAAAGACTTTGCTTTGGAGCTTGTTGAGATTCCTATGTCTCCTCGAGGTAAAAATACTGACATACCCAAAGCGATCCGCAAAGAAGGCAATGCCATGTTGGACGCGATTCCAACGGGTGACAAGGTAATTGCCATGGAGGTATTGGGTAAAGAATGGTCTACCGATCAGTTGGCAGATCAGACAGAGCAGTGGCGCATGGGGGGCTATAACGTCAGTTTATTAGTCGGTGGACCAGATGGTCTTGACCCTCGATGTACTGCCCGCGCTGATCAAATCTGGTCGCTATCACGTTTAACGTTACCGCATCCTATGGTGAGAATTCTGTTGGCTGAGCAAGTTTATCGTGCTTGGACCTTGATGAATAATCACCCCTATCATAGATAAGGTGAGTGGGTGAGTCGTCGACATCAAAATTTCCGTAATTATCGCCAAGAGCAGCAGCTAACACAGCGACGTGTCATAGCCGCTGCTTTTTTCGTTTTTTTGTTGGCTGTTACTTTGATTGGCAGGTTGTTTTATCTGCAAGTGGTTCAGCATGAACTTTATCAAACTAAGGCCGATGATAATCGTGTGATGCTGGTCACCGAGCCCCCTCCACGTGGTTTGATTTATGACCGCAATGGCGTTGTTTTAGCCGATAATCGTCCTATTCACAGTTTGACGGTTATTCCTGAGCGGGTACAGGATCTGTCCAAATTACAACAAACCTTGTCTAATATTATTCCTATTACGGATGGAGAGTGGGAAGATTTTTATGATGCTCTAAAAGATTATCGGCGACCTTATCAATCCATTACGTTGAAGTCGCAATTAACCGATGAAGAATGGGCGCAAGTATCCGTCGATCTGTACAAGCTTGATGGCGTTCAAGTGGAGGCCCAATTGACGCGTTATTACCCCTTTGGTGAGGCTTTTGCTCATGCGGTAGGCTACGTCGGCCGCATAAACGCAAAAGACCTAGAGACCGTTGATCAGCTCGCATATCAAGGCGCTTTGTTTATCGGTAAAACCGGTGTTGAGGGGTACTACGAAAAAACCTTGTTTGGTGAATCTGGTTTAAATAAAGTTGAAGTGAATGCGCGTGGCCGCATCATGTCTGAGCTTGAAAGGCAAAATCCCACGCCAGGCAAAGATTTGCACTTGTATTTAGACGCTCGACTTCAGCAATACGCTTACGACTTGTTGGGCGATTACACTGGCTCTGTTGTGGCTATCGATCCGAGCACAGGTGGTATTTTAGCGCTTGTTTCTAAGCCGGGTTATGACCCTAATCTGTTTGTTCGTGGCATTTCAGTAAACGATTATTCTGCTTTACGTGAATCAAAAAAACTCCCTTTATTCAACCGTGCTTTGCGAGGTGGTTACCCACCGGCTTCAACAATTAAGCCGTTTATGGCGTTGGCGGGGCTTGAGTACGGTTTTGCTTCTTGGACGGAAACTTACTTTGCCAAAGGGTATTATCAAATTAACCCTGATGGCCGACGTTATCGCGATTGGAAACGCACTGGACACGGCTGGATTGATTTAGAACGCTCTATTATTGAGTCAGTAGATACTTATTATTATCAGTTAGCCAATAAAATGGGCATTACGCCTATCCATAATTTTTTAACCCGCTTTGGTTTTGGTGAGAGTAATTTGCTGGATTTAAGAGGCGAGAGTAGTGGACTTCTTCCTTCCAATGAATGGAAAAAGGCCAAATACAAAGAGCCTTGGTACCCTGGTGACTCTGTCAATGTGGGGATAGGTCAAGGCTTTATGGTCGCGACACCCGTGCAGATAGCGTCTGCGACCTCGGTGTTGGCCAGTAAAGGGCATTACTTTTATCCTCGTATGGCGAAAACGATGGGAGATCAAACTGCAGAGTTTGAAAATGGCCTTGGTGATAGGCACGATATTATTTTAAAAGATCAACGTAATTGGGTTCGTATAACGGATGCGATGCGCAAAGTGGTGACAGACTCTAAAGGCACGGCAAGACGCCTACGTGGCACAGATTATGATATTGCCGGTAAAACCGGAACCGGGCAGGTGTTTAGTTTACAAGATGATCAAGAGTACGACGCGGAAGCGCTCGATAAGCGTTTGCATGACCATGCTTTGTTTATTGGCTTTGCGCCCGCCAAAGCCCCTAAAATTACGGTATTTGCTATTTTTGAAAACGGTGGCAGCAGTTCAAAGCCTGCGGATTTAACCAGGCAACTATTTGATGCCTACCTTCATGATGACTATCCAGCGCGCTACGATTATTTAAAGGGCCAAGATAATGAAAGATAGCTTATATCGAAGGGTTTTGTCTTTCACTAATGCGCGATTATGGCAACTGGTTCATGTTGACGTTTTGTTGATGGCAGCCTTAATGTTGTTGATTGGCGGCGGTTTGTTTATTTTGTACTCCGCTTCAGGCCAAGATGTCGCCATGGTGGAGCGACAAAGTTTTCGCCTTGCGATTGGTCTGCTTGTCTGCTTGGTGCTTGCACAGCTGCCTCCTAAATATATGCGTCGTGCGTCTCCTGCATTATTTGTTTTTATTGCCATACTATTGATTGGTGTTTTGGTATTTGGTGTGGGTGCCAAAGGCGCTCAACGTTGGCTGGCCTTACCAGGCGGCTTAAGGTTTCAGCCCTCAGAAATTATGAAAATCGTCATGCCAATGATGATCGCGTGGTATTTTGCAGATCGTCAACTGCCCCCTAATTTAAAACATGTTCTGACCGTATTAGGTCTAATTGTTGTTCCTGTGTTGATGATCGCCAAACAGCCCGATTTGGGCACGTCATTATTGGTAGCCGTGTCTGGATTTTTTGTTCTGTTTCTTGCTGGGCTTCGGTGGCGATATATTCTCAGCGCGGCAGCGATGGCACCTATTGCAGGTTACACGTTGTGGCAATTTATGCACGATTATCAGCGCCAACGCGTGTTAACGTTTTTGAACCCAGAAAGTGATCCATTAGGATCTGGTTGGAATATTATTCAGTCTAAAACGGCCATAGGTTCTGGTGGTTCATATGGCAAAGGTTGGCTAGAGGGTACACAAGCTCAGCTGGATTTTTTGCCAGAAAGCCATACAGATTTTATTATCGCTGTGTTGGCAGAAGAGTTTGGTTTACTTGGCTGCAGCGTGTTGATTTTGGCTTATTTATTGGTTATCGCTCGTGGTTTGTACATCGCAGCCAATGCCGAGGACAATTATGCCCGACTGTTGGCAGGCAGTTTAACGCTGACCTTTTTTGTTTATATGTTTGTAAATATTGGCATGGTGTCAGGTATTCTGCCAGTTGTTGGGGTACCCTTACCCCTCGTCAGTTATGGTGGCACCTCGATTATTACCATCATGGCGACATTTGGGATTTTAATGTCAATACAAACTCATAAAAGAGCGAGATGATGATGAAACGCGTGCTTGGTGTGTTTTTAGCTGTTGGCCTTTCGGCATGCAGTGGCATGAACCACTCTTCGTTACCTATTTCTATCGGCGTTAGTGATTTACTTGCGCAAGAGCGGCCTAGTAACTATGCAGACTCTTACGCCAGCCACCCCAATGTTCAAGATTTTATCGACCAGTTGGTCGAGCGGCATAACTATGATCGCACTCTTCTTGAGCTGGCTTTTTCATCCATTCAGGTTAGACCAAAAGTGATTGAAAAATCCAATAATCAACCCGAAGCCATCACGCCCTATTATGAATATAAAACACGTTTCGTTAACGATGAGAGAGCCGCGCTGGGGCGCCAATTTGCATCTCAATATTTTCGATGGCTAAATAAGGCCGAACAGGAATACGGTGTTGAGCCTAATGTTATTGTGGCGCTTATTGGTGTCGAAACTTATTACGGAAAGATTACCGGTTCTAAAGACGTATTTACCTCACTGACGACGCTTGCATTCGATTACCCAAGACGAAAAGAGTACTTCCAGAGTGAGTTAGAGGCGTATTTATTGCTTGCTCGTCAAGAAGGTTGGAACATTGGTGAAACAAAAGGGTCATACAGTGGTGCAATGGGGATGGTGCAATTTATGCCCAGTAACTACAAAAAATTGGCGGTGGATTTTGATGGAAATGGCCATATAGACCTTTGGGGTTCTCCAGCCGACGCGATTGGCAGCGTTGCTAATTATTTACACCATCACGGTTGGCAGACTGATCAGCCATGGTTTGTGACCGCGTACGTTGCTGACCCAGACAGTGTAAAAAAAGAGATTAACCGCGGCCGACACCCGAGCCAAAATGTGTCGGACTGGTCAGCGCTCAATGTCTTACCTACGCAGTCTTTTATGGATCAAAAAACCGGTTTGATTGCACTGCAAACGTCTCCTGAAGTGGTGTCTTATTGGTTGGCGTATGAAAATTTCTTTACTATCATGGATTACAATCCGAGCAGACGGTACGCCATGTCCGTATTGGAGCTTGCACAGAGCATAGGAAGTTATGAAAAGAATTAATATGCTTGTCGTTGCTATTGTCAGTATGCTGGCACTGAGCGGATGTATGAGTACGCGCCATGTTCTAGGGAAAGAAAAGGTCGACTACGATAAAGCATCCGGAGGAGGGCGCTATACTATATTGCAAGATCATGCGCCGACGGGGGATGTAAATGTCGATCACTTGCCTGATTTAGTGCCTAAATGGGAGCCTAAAAGTCGAGGTGGCAACAAGAGTCTCTATGAAGTGTGGGGGAAAACATATTCAGTGATGGATTCGGCAAAAGGATACCGCGCAGAAGGAACCGCATCTTGGTACGGTAATAAATTTCATGGTCATAAAACCTCAAATGGGGAAATATATGACATGTATGCATTTTCAGCTGCGCATAAATCCTTGCCTTTACCAACGTATTTAAAAGTAACCAATTTGGACAATCAGCGCTCTGTTATTGTTCGAGTCAATGATCGTGGGCCTTTTCATGGGGATCGATTAATAGACCTCTCTTATGCAGCTGCCGCTAGGCTGGATTACCATAAAAAAGGCCTAGCAAGAGTTTTCATAGAAGCGATTACACCACCACAAGGTCAATCATATTCCTCGTCTAATGACGCGACGGTCTCCTCAGTCCCTGTGGAGGCTGTGCCTATAACACCGTCAGCAACCTTACCAGCAGTGGCGTTGAGTGTTCCAGCAACTGATTCTGATGCAAGTGAGGTTTTGGCTAATGCTAATAACAACGTGAATCAAGATGTATCTGAGATTTTTTTTTCACACTTACAAGTCGGGGCTTTCAGTGTTGAGCAATCGGCCAATACTTTAAAGCAGCGCTTGTTTGAAGCGTTTGATACTCGCGTTAAGGTGGTAATTAATAAACAACAAGATGGGTTGTTTAAAGTACTGGTAGGTCCCTTCGAAAGTGACGCTCAGCGCGTTGAATGGCAGCAAAAATTGCAACAGGAAGGCTTTGCTGATCCAGTTAGAGTCGCGCTAATTCCTTAAGGGGTAACGGTTTTGGGCTAGAGATTCATGATGCGCTCTAGTATTATTTAACAACATTTTTTAAAAGACGATATATTTGAGTATGAAAAAACTCCTAGTAACTTTATCCATCCTGATGTGTTCATTCAGTGGTACGCTTTTCGCAGCCCCTTCCTTGATCCCCGCGCCGCCTCAATTGTCAGCTAGTAGCTATATTTTGATGGATGCTTACACGGGAGACATATTGGTTGAAAACAATGCTGATCAAGCATTGCCGCCGGCAAGTTTAACGAAATTAATGACGGCCTATATTGTTGAATATGAACTGGCGCGCGGGAATTTATCGCTTGATGACCAGATTTTGATCAGTGAGAAAGCATGGCGAATGACGGGTTCAAGAATGTTTATTCGTGAAGGAACGCGGGTAAGCCTTGAAGATTTGATGCGCGGCATTATTATCCAGTCTGGCAATGATGCGAGTGTCGCGGTGGCAGAGCATGTTGCTGGCAGTGAAGCTGCATTTACTGATCTGATGAATCAACATGCTCAATTACTGGGAATGACCAACTCGCATTTTGTGAATGCAACGGGCTTTCCTGCAGAGGGGCATTATTCCAGTGCCCATGATCTTGCTAAACTATCGCGTGCGAAAATTCTGCAGTTTCCTGATAATTATACCATGTATGCGGAGAAAGAATTTACGTACAACAATATTCGTCAGCCCAACCGCAACCGTCTACTTTGGCGTGATAAAACAGTGGATGGTTTAAAAACAGGTCATACCGAAGAAGCGGGTTATTGTCTGGCGGCGTCTGCGGTACGTAACGGTACTCGTCTTATTACGGTGGTCATGGGGACAAAATCGGATGCGGCGCGTGCAATGGAAGCGCAAAAATTGCTGGATTTTGGCTTTAGGTATTACGAAACGCGCAAACTTTACAGTCGTGGACAGGTTGTGAATAACGCACCTGTTTGGGGTGGTAGTCAATCAAGTGTAAAAGTCGGTTTTGCGGAAGACGTATTGGTGACCATGCCACGTCAACAAGGCGATTCGATTCCGGCAGTGTTGGATATGCGAACGGAAATTGTTGCCCCTATTGCAGTTGGCGACGTACTGGGGAAAATTATTGTTGGTTCCGATGGAAATATCTTGTTGGAGCGCTCAGTTGTTGCACTCGAAGCCGTAGAAGAAGGCAGCTTTTTTAAGCGATTGTTTGATAAAATCAAACTTTTCTTTATGAATTTGTTTTAAGCTCAATAAGCTAATGGTAAAGACATGGCTCTGATTACAAAAGATGGCGACCAAACAGAACAAGCGGTTGGTGCGCCAAAGATAGAGTTTCCCTGTGAAAACTACGTGATCAAAGTAGTTTCATTAGATGCAGAAGGCATTCATGCTCACATTACTGAGTGTTTGCTGGTCCATGCGCCAGAAATGGACACAAAAGCAGAAAATACTAACCGGTCGAGTAAAGGGCGCTTTGTGAGTTACAGTTTTCGCATAGTGGCTCAAAGTGAAAGCCAGTTATCGGCGTTGCATCGTGATTTAATGTCCATTGATGCTGTTAAGATGGTTATGTAAATGATACATAAATTGGATCTAGTGTGTCGTGATCTGGGTGTCATTGACTATGGACAGACTTGGGAGAAAATGAAAAGCTTTACTCAAGTTCGTTCAAAAGGGGATGCCGATGAAATTTGGTTGTTAGAACACCCGCCTTTGTTTACTCAAGGTCAAGCAGGCAAAGAAGAACACCTTTTGGCACCGGGTAACATTCCTGTTGTGCAGGTCGATCGTGGGGGGCAGGTCACTTATCATGGGCCAGGACAGCTTGTAGCCTATATCATGGTGGATTTAAAACGACTGGGCATTGGTGTTCGTGATTTGGTTACGATTCTTGAAACGGCAATTGTTAATACACTCCAAATCAATGACATTAAAGCGTACCCTAAGCCGGATGCGCCAGGGGTTTACGTGAGTGAACAAAAAATTGCTTCATTAGGGCTCCGGGTACGAAGAGGATGTTCGTTCCATGGGTTGGCTTTGAATGTTGATATGGACCTCACCCCATTTAACCGCATTAATCCCTGTGGTTATCAAGGTCTACAAATGGTTGATATGGTACGTTTAAACAAAGACGTTACTTTATATAACGTTAAAGTTGAGTTAGCGAATCAGCTGGCTGAGCAGCTCGGATACGATTATCCGACTATCCAACAAGGGTGGAAATAGAATGACAGTAGAACGCAAACGCGTTGTTCAAGGGGAAAAACTTCGTGGTGCTGATAAAATGGCCCGAATTCCCGTTAAGGTAGTCCCCACAGAAGAGATTCCTCGTAAACCCGATTGGTTGCGCGTGCGGATGCCAGCTTCGCCCGAGATCGCTCGTATCAAGGCGACGCTGCGAGAGCATAAATTGGCGTCAGTGTGTGAAGAAGCAAATTGCCCAAATCTAGGCGAGTGCTTCAGTAATGGCACTGCAACCTTCATGATTATGGGTGAGATTTGTACGCGTCGCTGTCCATTTTGTGATGTAGCCCATGGGCGTCCTAATCCATTGAGTGTAGATGAGCCGAAAGAGCTGGCCGCGGCGATTCGCGATATGAAGCTCAAATATGTTGTTATTACGTCGGTAGATCGAGACGATCTTAGAGATGGAGGAGCACAACATTTTGTCGATTGCATACGGGAGACTCGTGCAGAGAGCCCTAATATTGAGATCGAAACCTTAGTCCCTGATTTTCGCGGGCGCATGGACGCAGCCATCGATATTTTGTCTATCGCACCGCCCGATGTTTTTAACCACAATTTAGAATCTATCCCGCGCTTGTATCGTCAAGTTAGGCCTGGCTCAGATTACCAGTGGTCATTGGACTTATTGAAAAACTTCAAAGATCGCTGCCCTGACGTGCCGACTAAATCCGGATTAATGGTAGGCATGGGTGAAACTTTCGAAGAGATTGTTGAGGTATTAAAAGACTTACGTGCTCATAATGTCGATATGTTAACAATCGGTCAGTACTTACAGCCTTCTAAGCATCACTTTCCAATGGCACGTTTTGTACCGCCGGAAGAGTTTGCTCGTTATGAAACGGTTGCCAAAGAGCTTGGTTTTAAACATGCGGCCTGCGGCCCATTAGTTCGTTCATCGTACCATGCCGATAAACAGGCCCATGGTGAACGCGTTTCTTAACTTATGCGATCTTAAAAAGCGGGGTTAAGTAGGACTTAGCTCCGCTTTTTTTATGAAATTTTTGCAATAAAACGCTGTATTTTGCCGTTATTATGATTTTTGGAGATGATATGAAACCTTGGTCAATCAAAGATTCAATGGAACTTTACAATGTTAGCCATTGGAGTAGTGGTTTTTTTTCAATCAATGATAAGGGGCGAGTGATTGCGTTACCCGACAGAGAAAATAGCATTGATTTGACTGAGCTGTCTGTAGCATTGAAGCAGCAAGGTATTCCTTATCCTTGCTTGGTGCGATTTCCGAATATTTTGCATTCGCGTATTGAAAAAATTACCGCGTCTTTCCAACAAGCGATTGAGCATTACGACTACCAAGCAAAATACGCCATTGTTTACCCTATTAAAGTTAATCAGCAGCGTCGTGTCGTAGAAGAGATCGCAGCTTGCCAACTTGATAATCCCTCTACCGTTGGATTGGAGGCGGGCAGTAAGCCAGAGCTAATGGCCGTGTTGGCGATGCACAAAAACGCCGACGGTATTATTGTTTGTAATGGCTATAAAGACCGCGAGTTTATCCACCTGGCGCTAATGGCTGAAAAAATGGGCCATCAGGTGTTTATCGTGGTTGAGAAGATGCATGAGCTGGATTGGATTTTAGAAGAAGCCGAAAAAATCGGAGTGAAACCTCGTATCGGTATTCGAATCCGTTTAGCGTCAACTTGCACCACGCACTGGGGTAACAGTGGCGGTGAAAAATCCAAGTTTGGTCTCACAACGTCTCAGCTACTGAGAGCGATTGATCGTTTACGCGAATTAGATTTATTAGATTGTCTAGAGTTGATTCATTTTCACTTGGGTTCACAAATTACACGTATTCGCGATATTCAAAATAGTCTGAAAGAATGCGCACGATACTATGCTGAATTACATCAAATGGATGTAAAAGTGAAATGGGTCGATGTCGGTGGCGGTTTAGGGGTTGACTATGAAGGAACCCGTTGTCAAAACGACTTTTCAGCCAATTACAGCATTGGTGAATATGCCAATAACGTGGTCTTTGCGTTTCATAATGTGTGTGAACAATATGAATTACCTCATCCACATATTATTTCTGAGTCAGGTCGTGCCGTTACGGCACACCATGCCATGATGATAGCGGATGTGTTTTCACACGGGGCGGAGTTGCTACCCATTGAAGAGCCGACTCAAGACAGTGAGCTTGAATTGCAGCGCCTTTGGAATTCGTATCAAAGCCTTCAAGGCGAAACGGACGAAGAAAGCCGATCACTGGTTGAAATTTATCATGATTTACTTGATGATTTTAACGACAGTCTGACTTTGTACAACCATGGTCAGCTTAACCTGTCACAAAGAGCGCAAGCCGAGAATTTATTTTTGTCTGCATGTCGTAATTTGTTGCCCCGTTTAGACAACCGTAATCGCGGTCATCGTGCAGTGATTGATGAGCTGAATGAACGTTTAGCTGAAAAGTTGTTTGTTAACTTGTCAGTATTTCAATCTATGCCAGACGCGTGGGGTATTGACCAGCTGTTTCCTGTATTGCCGCTGCAAGGCTTGGAGCAGGCGCCATCGTTTCGAGGTAAAATTCAAGACGTTACCTGTGACTCGGACGGTTGTTTATACAGTTATGTAGATGGGCAGGGCATTGAGTCGTCTTTGCCATTGCCACCTCCGCCACCTAAGGGAGAAGATTATCTCATGGGCTTCTTTTTAGTGGGAGCTTATCAGGAAACGCTAGGCGATCTACATAATCTGTTTGGCGATACGTGCTCAGTGGATGTGTACCTTACCGACGATGGTTTCCGCATCGATCATGTTTTGAAGGGCGACAGTGTTCAAGATGTGCTGAGATCGGTGAGTTATAATGAGCATGAATTAATGAAACGTTACCAAGATAAAGTCTCGTTAAGTTCGTTGAGTTTAGAAGAGCAAGAAAACCTGATGGCGACCTATAAAAAGGTATTGGCAGGAACAACGTATTTAACGCAAGTATAAGAGTCGATAATTGGGGGAAATTTTTGCTATTAATGCGCTCCAGAGATCCCTAGAGAATGCAAAAAAATGCCCGCTGTATGCGGGCATAAAACTGTCCTTATCCCAATCAATAAAAGGGGGCAATATTAAAAGGGTAGATCCACTTTGCATTCGGCTTTTCGAAGCCTAACGAAAAAGTCGTTGTGTAAAAAGCATAAAGTCATGGGGATCTGTCCATTCTATAAAGATTAACTATAGCTTGAGATGACAATAAGTGTGCATATATTTTGTTTATCTCGCTTATTGGTCATTTTGCTACTTTTTTAAGAGCGCCTATGAATGTATTTAGTTCCCCGCATAAGCGGCCTTTTTTTGCGGTACTGCTTTCTAGTAAGCTGATGCTGAGCGATTTGACCTATCGAATTATGGCGGACAAAATGCTTGAGCTAGCCAGTAATCAGTCAGGTTTTCTGGGTGCTGAGTACGGTTCAGGAGAATTGGATTTGCTGATAACTTACTGGCAAACAAGGGAAACGGCAGAGGCGTGGTTAAATCATGATACACAGCGGCGTATTTTATCGGTGGGTGAAAAGTTTTGGTATGAAGAATACGCGTTGACGCTATTTGACGCACTAAAAACATCATCCTTTTCCAGTGCCCAAGAAGCGGTACATTCATCGCGCTTTCCTCGAATCGTGACGCCAAGAGGGGTATTGACTCTGTTAAATGACGCCCAAGCGCCTCTTTTGCATGATTACCTCAATCAGGAAAAAGGGTTCCTTGCGCCTTGGGAACCATTGAGAAGTAATGCCTATTATTCTTTGGAAACTTGTCAGTTGCGTATTCGAGAAATGCGTCGCGACTTTTTGGAGGATAAAGGACTCGTCTTTTGTTTTTTGTCACCCAATGAAGACCGAATGTTGGCTTACAGTAACTATTCTAATATTATTCGCGGCGTTTTTCAGGCGTGTAATTTGGGCTATAGCCTGCGGCAAGGTGTGCAGGGTTGTGGTCTTATGTCAGAGGCGCTAAGTGCTGGTATCCGTTATATCCACAAAGACATGAACATTGATAGAATTCAGGCCAGTTATATGCCAAGAAATGCTCGAAGCGCAGCCGTACTAAGCAAATTAGGGTTTGATAAAGAAGGTCTTGCAAAGCAGTATTTAAAAATTAATGGTCAATGGGAAGATCATGTCTTGACCGCGTTGGTGTTGCGTTAAATAAATACCGATTATTACAGCAGACAGGTGTGACTCCTTTCAGTGAGTCTAGCATTTTCATGAAATTCATGTGTGTTGATTGCTGACACACATTATTGATCATAGAAGGGGAATTTCCTTGAGTGAGTTGTCAAATTTTGAGTCAAATGAAACCCTTTCATTAAAAGATTATACCGAGAAAGCGTACTTGAATTATTCCATGTACGTTATTTTAGACCGTGCTTTACCGCACATTGGTGATGGGTTAAAACCGGTCCAGCGCCGTATTGTTTATGCGATGAGTGAGCTGGGTTTGAAAGCCAGTGCGAAATACAAAAAGTCAGCTCGTACTGTGGGCGACGTGTTGGGTAAATTTCATCCACACGGTGACAGTGCCTGTTATGAGGCCATGGTGTTGATGGCTCAGCCGTTTTCCTATCGCTATCCGTTGGTAGACGGCCAAGGTAACTGGGGTGCGCCAGACGATCCAAAATCCTTTGCTGCGATGCGTTATACCGAGTCGCGTTTGTCAAAATACGCCGATGTATTACTACGAGAGGTCAGCCAAGGCACAGTAGATTGGCTCCCCAATTTTGATGGCACACTGCAAGAACCGTCAGTGTTGCCTGCGCGTTTACCCAATTTGCTATTAAATGGCACGACGGGCATTGCGGTTGGTATGGCGACGGACATTCCCCCTCACAATTTGCGCGAAATTGGTGGAGCTTGTATTCATTTATTGAACAATCCCAAGGCAGAATTAAACGATTTATTGGCGTTTGTACAAGGCCCCGATTTCCCAACAGGCGGTGAAATTATTACACCGCGCTCTGATCTGGTTAAATTGTATGAGACAGGCAAAGGGCAGGTAAAAGCAAGAGCCCGTTTTTCCATGGAGGAAGGGGACATTGTTGTCAATGAGCTGCCGCATCAGGTATCAGGCAGTAAAATCCTAGAGCAGATTGCCGCACAGATGCAGGCCAAAAAATTGCCGATGATTGTGGATTTACGTGATGAATCGGATCACGAAAATCCGACAAGACTGGTTATTGTGCCTAAATCAAATCGTGTTGATATTGATGCCGTGATGACGCATTTATTCGCTACCACAGACCTAGAAAAATCGTATCGCGTGAACATGAACGTAATCGGTTTAGACGGTTTGCCGCAGGTTAAGCCACTGAAAAACTTTTTGTCAGAGTGGTTGAGATTTCGAATAGACGTAGTACGTCGTCGCTTGCAATTCCGCTTAGATAAAGTGATGAATCGTCTTCATATATTAGAAGGCTTGTTGATTGCTTATTTAAACATTGATGAAGTCATCGAGATCATTCGTACTGAGGAAAAGCCGAAAGTTGAATTGATGGCACGTTTTGGTCTGAGTGATATGCAAGCGGAGTCGATTCTCGAGCTGAAACTTCGCCATCTTGCGAAGCTCGAAGAAATGCGCATTAAAGGCGAGCAAGACGAGCTTGAAAAAGAGCGCAAAAAGCTGGAAGCTTTATTATCTTCCGATCGAAAACTGAAAAAGCTCATTACTGAAGAGATTCAAGAAGCGATTGATGCCTTTGGTGATGAACGTCGTACACCGATTGTTGAGCGTAAAGAAGCGCAAGCTTTCAGTGAAGAAGATTTGCTGTCAAACGACCCGATTACAGTGATCATTTCAAAACAAGGCTGGATCCGTGCCGCGAAAGGCCATGACATTGATGTGAATGGTTTGAGCTACAAATCAGGCGATGAGTTTCTGGTCAGTACAAAAGGGCGTTCGAATCAAACATTGGTATTATTCGCGTCAAATGGACGAACGTACTCGGTGAAAGCACACACCTTGCCTTCTGCGCGTGGTCAGGGCGAGCCCATTACAGGGCGTATCTCGCTGGAGAAAGACGCGACCATTGTGTGCGCCGTACTAGACAGCGAAGAAGCCTATTATTTAATTGCCAGTGACGCGGGATACGGTTTTGTCGCTCAATTGCAGGATCTGTATGCTAAAAATAAGGCCGGTAAAGCGACGCTAACTTTACCCAAAGGCGCTCGCGTGATGGCTCCTGTGTTGGTTGAAAATCCTGAATTAGGACGTGTCGTTGCGGTTTCTAATGAAGGCCGAATGTTGGCATTTGAGGTGGCGTCACTGCCTAAAATGGCCAAAGGCAAAGGCAACAAGATGCTCAGTATCCCCAGCGTCAGAGCCGCCGAAAGAGAGGAGTTGGTGGTGGCGTTGGCGTGTGTGCAGCCAGATGATGTCCTGTTGGCGCATGCGGGTAAAAGGTTTATTTCCTTTGTGGGAAAAGACTTAGAAGATTACATCGGAGAGCGTGGGCGCCGAGGTTTGAAATTACCACGAGGATTGCAACGTATCGACAGCCTCGAAGTAAAAACCGCTGAGGCCAAGCAAGCAGATTAAGCTCAATGGCGCTGCCTTGACCTGTTTGGCTGGCGCCTGAAATGACACTATTAGTAAGTAAGAGGAAAAGATCATGAAAGGCAGTCAAAAAGTAATAGATAGCTTGAATTCATTGTTGGCCAATGAGTTGGCGGCTATCGATCAGTATTTTATTCATTCTCGTATGTACGATGATTGGGGTTTGAATAAGCTATATGTTCGACTCAACCATGAGATGGAAGAAGAAACCCAGCATTCTGATTGGCTTATTAAGCGTATTTTATTTCTAGAAGGCGTGCCTTGTATGACCAAGCGCCGTGATTTACTGGTAGGCTCGGATGTGCGGTCAATGATGGCCAATGACTTGACACTCGAATTAGAAGTGGTGTCGTCTGTACGTGATGCGATTGCTATTTGTGAGTTTGAAGGGGATTATCAAACCCGTGAAACTCTTGAGAAACTTCTATTTGATACCGAAGAAGACCATGTTTATTGGTTAGAACAGCAGCTTGGTTTGATGGAAAAAATCGGTATGCAGAACTACTACCAATCACAAATAGGCAACTAGGAGGCGAGCTATGAAAGGGGATTTAGGCGTCATTGCTAACCTAAACAGAGTACTTGCCAATGAGTTAGTCGGCATTAATCAATATTTTTTACATGCTCGAATGTTTAAAGATTTTGGTTTTAGCGTATTAGATAAAGCGGATTACAAAACGTCGATTCAAAAAATGAAAAACGCCGATCGATTGATTGAACGTGTTTTGTTCCTAGAAGGCTTACCCAATTTGCAAGATCTCGGGCGATTGCGTATTGGTGAAGACAGTGAAGAGATGATTGCAGCTAACCTAGAATTTGAGTTAGATACCTTGCCCGCTCTACAAGCGGCTATTAAATTATGCGAAGAGCGAAAAGACTTCATGAGCCGAGCGGCGTTGGAAAAGATTTTAGAAGAGCAAGAAGAACAAATTGATTGGTTAGAAACGCAGCAGCACTTGATTTCCAGCACTGGAATTGAAAACTACTTACAATCTCAACTGTAGGAAAACGTAAGGCCGCGATAATGCGGCCTTACGCTACTTTGACTTGGCCTTCAGCCAGGATAAGCAACTCATTATTCAGGATTGTTTTAGCGCATTGGCAGCATTTACCACATTGACTACCAATATTATGTGCTTTATACAGTTCCCGCATTGTTGTTGCACCCTCATTAATAGAGGCTTTAAGGTCTCTGTCCGATACTTTGTTGCAAATACAAATATACATAAATGAAAATCACTCTCACTAATATTCTGACCATGCGATTGTAATTGCAATGTTAATGATTATCAACAGTGATGAGTGCACTTACGGATTATTTTTTTGGTCGTATTCTGAAAAAGTTAGTGCTCTTTTGCTGCGATGTCGACTAAGACTTTAAGGAAAGATTCCGGATTATGGGCACCTTGCACCATGTATTTATCATTGATGACATACGTTGGGACGGAATCAATGCCCATCTTTCGTAAGTGTATGAGTTTTTTTTCAGTTAAAGTGTGTGCTTCCGGACTCACTGCATAGGTTATGTCGATCGTTTGCATGCCAATTAAACCTGCCAGTTCTTCTAGCACCTTGTTTGAGCCAATGTCTTTACCTTCCGTAAAATACGCATGGAAAACAGCGAGCACGAAAGGCGTTGCTAAACCTGACTTTGCGGCGGCGAGAACAAACTGATGAGTCAGTTTTGTATTGGGAAGGCGGTCGTTTTCAGAGAAATTAAATTGTATCCCTGCTTCTATTCCCACCTGTTGAATTGCGTGAGTGGCTTCATTGAGTTTTTCTGGGCTGCCAAAGCGTTCTCGTAAAAAGCTTTCACGGTCGGCGCCTTCAAGTGGCATGTCTGGGTGCAGTTCAAAGGGTTGCCAGTGAATATCAATGCGGTAATCATCGCCTAGCTGCTCGATGGCTTGTTTGAGTCGTGAGTATCCCAGGTAACACCAAGGGCAAACTAAATCTGTAATGATGTCGATGCGTAAGTCGGCCATGTGGTTTCCTAATAAATAATGTGTATGGTTTAAAGTCTAAATGAGTGAGTGTTAATTTACACTCAACGCAATGCATTGACTTATTTCGGTGTAAGAGCGGCCACTTTCTTTGTGCCAATGATTAAACGCATTTTGTGCAGCTTTCCATGCAGTCTGAGTGTCGCGCCCAGTTGTAATAATCTCGTGATGGCGCAAATAGCCTTCAACGTCTTTTGTGAGCATGAAGGTATCTTTCCCCATTGCCCGAAGTGTGTAGGGGCCGGTGTTTCCACCAAGGCGTGCGCCATGTTTTTTTAAATACGCCCATAGCCCAATAATGTCTTCGTTAGGCCATTGCGCTACAAAGTTGGCAAATGAACCATGACTGGTTTGGCATTCATTGATCATTAACGCATTCTCTCGAATGGTCATGACTTTACCAAAATTGCGTATAATGCGCGTGTCTTTGGCTTTTTCTTGCCACATTTCATCGTGAATAAGAAGCATTTTTTCGACATCAAAAGCAAAGAAAACGGTCTCAAAATCAGGCCATTTATTGCGCACTACCTGCCAATTAATACCGGACTGAAATATTTTTTGTGAAAAAGCCGAGAGCCATCGGTCGTCACTGTGTTGACGAAGTTCTAATGAGCTGAAGGGTCTGTCAAGCAAGGTATTGAGGCGAGTGTTTCCACCATGGCGACGTGCTGCGCGATCAAAAATGGACTGGAAGAGTTCGTATTTCATTGTGGACTCCTATTTGTGGTGCGCATTTTATCATAAGCCGCCATTTATTGGGTTGTCTAAGTGAAGAAGTTGTTGGGTATTTTAATGCTTGTGGTTGGGTGTTTATCTTATAATGTCAATAAATGACCCTGTCGAGAGATGTTAGATGACACACTTAAGCGTTAATTTGAACAAAATTGGTCTACTTCGAAATTCACGGGGACGGGACTACCCCAATTTGATTCACATGGCGGAGCGGACTTTAGGGTTGGGCGCGTTTGGCATTACTATTCATCCAAGACCAGATCAACGTCATGCTACGTATCAAGATGCGCATGATTTAAAAGCCTTGTTAAAACGTTTTCCTGGGGCAGAATTAAATATCGAAGGATTCCCCGATGCGCAGTTTTTAGAGGTGGTTTTGGAAGTAGAGCCAGATCAGTGCACGCTCGTCCCCGACGACCCGAATCAATTGACTTCCGATCACGGTTGGAACCTCGCACGCGATCAAGATGCGTTACGTCCGGTTATCGCTCAATTAAAAGCGAAAGGCATTCGTGTTGTTTTGTTTATGGACCCCGATGCAGACAGTATGGCTATGGCGAAAGAGGTGGGGGCGGATCGTGTGGAACTTTATACAGAGGGATACGCCAATGCCTTCGGTCAGGAAAATTTTAATGATACGCTTAGACAGTATCAGCACGCCGCTCAAGCCGCTTTAGATGCAGGGCTTACCGTAAACGCCGGTCATGATTTGGATTTAAACAATGTTCAAGCACTGTGTGAACAGGGTAGAATCGCTGAAGTTTCCATTGGCCATGCGTTAACGACTGAGGCATTGGATATGGGTTGGGATAACGTGGTTAAAGCGTATCTGGAAAGATTAAATTGAAGAATGAGTGACGATAAACGAGTACGTTGCGATGGCTGTTGTTTTCTTCAAGGGCAGTGTGTGTGTCGTTGGATTCCCTCCGTCACAACCCGTATGTCGATCCTTGTTTTACAAGATCCAAAAGAAGCGCAACACGCCAAGAATACCGTTGCACTCTTAACCCTTTGTTTGCCATCGGTTGAGCGTGTTGTTTTAACGTCTGTCGGTGCATTGAGTGATGCGTTAAAAGAAAAAGATCCTCAAAAATGGCGGCTGGTTTTTCCCTCTGATCGAGCCGTTGCATTAGAGTCTATGGAGTCCAGCAGGTTGTCAGAGATTGAAGGGCTAATTTTTGTTGATGCGACGTGGCGCAAGGCCAAAAAACTGTATTTCAGTGAGCGCTTGTTGCAAGTCTATGACGCAGTGTGTTTTTCTTCTGCGCCAATGAGCATGTATACGATTCGCAAATCTCCGAGTGCAGAATTTTTGTCTACACTCGAAGCGTGTGCTTACGCCATTGAGCAGGTATCAGGGGAAAATATGGCGCCGTTAAGAGCATTCATGTCATCAGCCCAAGAGTGGCAGTGGAGAAAGCAACCCTCTGACCATCGCTGTAGTAAATAAGGGTTAACCTTTCAACTTTATAAGTTAGAGTCCTATGATGAGCAATCAAACTGAAATTGAAGCGGCCGTATTGCGTCGGCTGTTAAAGCACTTAGATGATAATAAGTCGGTACAAAATATAGATCTTATGAATTTGGCGGGTTTTTGCCGGAATTGTCTAAGTAAATGGTATATGGCGGAGGCCGAGCAACGTGGGGTTAAGCTCGACTACGATGAGGCTCGTGAGTTCGTTTATGGCGAGCCTTATGATACTTGGAAAGCTAAATATCAACCAAACGCCACCCCTGAACAGCTTGCGGCTTTTAACGCTAAGCCACTGTCTGATAAGTGACATTTCAGTGAGAAAACGAGTTGATTCGTTTTATGCTCTACTAAAGCGCGCCAAACGTTTGGTTTGTGTGCTTATTATTATGTGCTTGACCTCACATATCTTATTGTATGCTGATGTCTCGGATAAATATAAAAAATTAGCCAAACAAGCTGTACCTTTGTATGGTGCAAGTGCAGAAAAGCGAATATTGGCATGGCGGCAATTAGTGGATGATTCGAAGGCCTTGCCAATTGTTGAGCAACTTACTCAAGTAAATACTTTCTTTAATCAAATGGATTTTGTAGACGATATGAAGTTATGGGGAAAAGAAGATTATTGGGCGACTCCCATTGAGTTTTTAGGGATGCAGGCAGGGGATTGTGAAGATTTTACGATTGCCAAATACTTTACACTCAGAGAACTGGGTGTTCCCGACGAAAAATTGCGCCTTGTTTACGTTAAAGCGTTAAAGCTCAACCAGCATCACATGGTACTGGCGTATTATCATAATCCAACATCCATCCCAGTTTTGCTCGATAACCTTGATAGAGAATTAAAACCTGCGTCAAAGCGCAACGACCTCCTGCCTATATATTCGTTCAATGCAGACAGCTTGTGGCTTTCTAAAGAAAAAGGGCGGGGGGTGTTAGTCGGTGGCTCATCAAGATTGAGCTTGTGGACAGATCTAAATAATCGCTTTGATACAATGACAAATTAGGAGAACTTGGATGACACTGTTTCGCCAATTAATGATGACGATTATTGCCATATTCTCAATAATGCTCGCTGTTGTGATGGGGATCAATTTTAATACCACCAAAGGGTATTTGGTGGGGCAATTGGAATCGACGACGCAAGATTCGGCCACTTCGCTAAGCATGTCTGTGTCTGATTTTATGGCAATTGAAGATTATGCTTCGGTTGAGAGTAGTATTAATGCTGTGTTTGATAGCGGCTATTTCTCTGAAGTGCGCATACACATTTACGCCGATGATCAAAATATTACTCGGTCTAATGAGACGAAAATCGATGGTGTACCGTCATGGTTCATCCAGTTGATTGATTTTAAAGTGCCAGTGGCAAGGGCTATTATTTCCAATGGTTGGAATGAATTGGGTCAGGTGTATATTACCGGCAGTGCGGGTTATGGTTACAATCAGCTTTGGCTTGCCTCAAGAGACTTGTTGCTGTCTTTTTTTATCATTGGATCGATAACCCTTATTTTAGGTAGCGTGGCCTTACGTTATTTGTTTCGCCCCTTAGCGGAATTAGAAAAGCAAGCCGAAGCAATCCAGCAGCGTCGTTTTATTAAAATGCTAAACGTTCCTAAAACGCGAGAGTTAAAGTCAGTGGTTTTGTCTATGAATCGAATGGCTGATAAATTAGAAAAAGAATTTGCTTCAGAAGTAGAGACAGCACATTGGTTACAAGCCAAAGCATTTAAAGACCCCGTAAGTGGTTTGGGCAATCGTAATTTCTTTGAAAGCCAAATGAAGTCACATTTTGCGGAAAGAGAGCGCGGAACGGATGGCCTTGCCCTAATCAGTTTGGTTGATTTAGGTAAACTTAACAATGAGCGAGGGTATGAATCAGCGGACTTGTTTGTATTGTCTTCAGCGGAGATCTTAGCGAGAAAAGTCATGACGCTATCGTCTTCGGCGACCTTGGCACGTTTATCTGGTGCCGATTTTGTTTTGTTAATTCCGAATTTTGATCATAATCAACTTAAGCGAGCTGTTGATGAGATCATAATCGATTTGATGGAGTTGAATAACGCTGGCATTAGCTATTCAAGCTCGGTGGCGAATATCGGTGCGGCAACCATAGACGGTTCGGTGGATCGCCCAAGCGCAATGACGCAAGCGGATGCGGCGCTACGTGAAGCCAAGCGGTTAGGGGAAAATACAAGTAAAGTGTTTGATCTTAATATCGACAATACGGTGGCTTTAACTAAGGCGCAATGGAAAGAGATATTAGAGCTCGCCATCAAAAACCGTGCTTTTAAATTGAAAAAACAACCCGTGGCAACTTTAGAGGCCCCTTCGAGTTTGCTTCATGAAGAAGTGTTTATGGGGCTAGAGCATTACGGTAAGGAGTATCATGCCGGTTTCTTTATTGGTTTGTCAGAGCAATTTGATCTGGGTAAGCAAATCGATCAGGTAATTATTGGACGGGTTATTGAATACATCAGAGTGAAACAGCCGGCGATCCCCTTGACGGTAAATTTATCCCTGTCTTCATATGCTAAGCCCGATTTTATTCGTTGGCTAGAGAAGACGCTAAGTCAACTTAGTCCACTATTAAAAAGCAAAATCATGTTTGAAATCTCAGAACAAGGTATTTTGTCTGAAGAGGCGCAGGCGATCAGTTTGGCGAAAATGTTAAAAACACAGCGAGTCGTATTTGGTATCGATAACGTAGGCAAACAATTTTCTGCTTTTCAATATTTACAGACCCTGATGCCTGACTATGTGAAAGTGGATTCTTCTTACACGCGAATGGCGGCAGGCAAAGAATCTGAGTCTTTCTTTATGCACACGCTTTGTAAAATGTTTGGCAGTTTAAATATTGACGTGATTGCTACCGGCGTAGAAAGTGAAAAACAATTGACGGCGTTAAAGCGTTTTGATGTCACCGGTACACAAGGTTTCTTTGTTGGTCGCTCGCAAGATATGTAATGGTATTACTACTTATCTTGACTGTTTTTAATGGTCATTCTTTCTCAAATAAGAGGGTCTTCATCCAAGCCTTCAATGAATCGATCGTTATTAGTCATTAGACTGTCATCGTGGCCATTGTGAACACCGCGAACCCATTTTCGGCCCAGTAACTTTTTTTGTGCCGCCAGCGGCAGTTCGGTAAACTGTATAAGTCGTTTTTCGGTGAGTAAGTCGACAAGGTCTTCTAACACCCTCATCATGTCACTGTCTGAATTGTCCAGAATGTCTTGAGTGCTGGTGCCTGCTGTGGTGAACTTTTTGGCTAAGATATTGGCGACTTCTGGGTCATTTGGTGCAACCAATAGGTTATATTCATCAGAGTGTGTGGTGGAGACATCGATAACGACACCTTGAATGTTTGTTTTTGCGTACAGCATGGTGCTTTCCTTCTTATGTCTGAATGTACCGTAAGATGATTTGTTCGCTTCCCATCTTAACAAATAACCACTATTCTAGATAATAATACTCAAGTTGTTGATTTACAAAAACAGATTTTTGGAAGTTTTAGGAGAATATAGAGTATGTCTGACTCTGATCGCTCAGAACAGAGCTCTTCATCGCCTTTAGATAATGATGCAAAGAGCGAACATGATATCGCGAATGAATCAGGCGAAGGATCGAGTTCACGGATTGAAGAAGAGGTTGAGATGAGTGGCCGTCAATGGAATATTAAAGGCGCTTCTTTAGAATACCCAAACCCGTTACTAGATTGCTTGGTGTTGCTAAGTAAGTATTTTTATAATCCCCATACAGCAGACGGTATTTCAGCCGGCTTGCCCATTACCGATAACGCAATGTCGCCTGAGCTATTTAAGCGTGCGGCACAGCGTATTGGCATCAATGCGCGATTTGTAAAACGTTCATTAGTTAAAATTCCCAATATGGTGATGCCTGTTGTGTTGCTGCTTAACGATCAACAGGCCTGTGTTTTACTTGAGTTTGACAAAGCGAAAGGCAAAGCAAAAATATTGCGTCCCGAATCAGGTGAAGGTGAGATAGAGGTAACCACGGGGGATTTAATTGATTCTTTTACCGGCTACTGCTTCTTTGTGCGCCCCCTCTATAAGTTTGATAAACGATCTGAGAAAAAAAACGAAAACGAAGGCAAAAAAGGGCATTGGTTTTGGGGGACTATCTCGCGTTCATGGCGCATTTATCGCGATGTGTTTATTGCCTCTTTGTTGATCAATATCTTCGCGGTAGCTAGTCCTCTTTTTGTGATGAATGTGTATGATCGTGTTGTACCAAACAACGCATTTGATACCTTGTGGGTACTGGCAATTGGAGCGGGTGTTGTTTATCTGTTTGATTTCTTATTGCGCACGTTAAGAGCCTATTTTATTGATATAGCAGGGAAAAAAATCAGATATTTTGATCTCTGCCGCTATTTTTTCTCGTGTGAATAACATCACAATGGCGTCACGTCCTAAGTCGGTTGGTGCGTTTGCTAAAAATCTACAAGAGTTTGAGAGTATTCGGGATTTCATCACGTCTGCCTCAGTCACCACTTTGGTTGATATACCTTTTATGTTCCTCATTATTGGTGTGATTTGGCTAATTGGTGGGCCTGTTGGTTATATACCCTTGGTAACTGTTGCATTAATTCTACTTTACAGTCTCATTATTCAGATTCCGCTTAAGCGTTCTATTGAGGAAGGGCAGAAAACGGCTTCTCAGAAAAATGCCGTATTGATTGAAAGTCTGTATAACGCCGAAAGTGTTAAGTTAAATAACGCTGAAGGTGTTATGCAAAAACAGTGGGAAAGTGCGGTAGGTAATATCGCTGATTGGGGGGTGAAAACACGTCAGCTGTCACAGTCGTCCTCTTCGTTTGCGATGGTGGCTCAGCAACTTACTACGGTGATTATTGTTATTGTGGGGGTGTATCAGATCGCCGAAGGCAGCATGAGTATGGGGGCCTTAGTTGCGTCTGTGATGTTAACCGGTAGAGCGCTAGGCCCAATGGCACAAGTCGCGAGTTTAGCCACGCGTTATAACCAAGCCAAGTCAGCGTTTAGCTCTTTAAATGAGATCATGTCGTCACCCGTTGAGCATCCTGAGGATGTGAAATTTGTGCATCGTTCTGGTTTTAAAGGGGAGTTTCAGTTTGAAGCGGTGAACTTCTCCTATCCTGATCAAGAACAAACTGCCATCAGTGCTATCAATATTAATATCAAGAAGGGTGAGAAAGTCGCCATTATTGGGCGTATTGGATCCGGTAAGTCGACACTCGGTAAATTGATGACAGGACTGTATACACCTGATAGTGGTGCCGTTCGCGTTGATGGTGTTGACCTTCGTCAGGTTAACCCTGCGGATCTGCGTCGTAATATAGGCTCTGTGTCACAAGATGTGAATTTGTTTTATGGGTCGATTAAAGACAATATCGTAATGGGTGTACCCTACATGGAAGATGACGCGATTATTCGTGCAGCTGAATTGTCGGGTGTATCAGAGTTTGCAAATCGTAAGCCAAATGGGCTAGACAGCAGCGTGGGAGAGCGGGGAGCCTTGTTGTCAGGTGGTCAACGCCAAAGTATTGCGATTGCACGTGCCTTGCTATTTGATCCGCCTATTTTGATCTTAGACGAACCTACCGCCTCAATGGACAATACAACCGAGTCTCGTATGAAGAGAAGGCTCATGGCGGGCATAAAAGATAAGACGCTTATTTTAATTACTCATAAAGCGTCTATGTTAGATATGGTAGATCGTATTATTGTTATGGACAACGGACGACTAATCGCCGATGGTCCAAAAGAGCAGGTGCATGAAGCGCTTCGTCAAGGCAAGTTAAAGGTCAGTTAATGATGAGTGATAATAAATCGATTTCACAGCACGATCTTGAATATCTTACTGACCGCAACGCGGCCTTAATGCTAAAGACTCCTCGTGGTGGGCGAATCATTTTATGGGTAATCTTTGTTTTTGTAGCAGCGGCATTGGTGTGGGCAAATTACACCTCCTTGGATGAAGTGACGGTTGGCGAAGGTAAGGTAATACCTTCGAGTCAAGTGCAGCAAATCCAAAACCTTGAGGGGGGGATTTTAAAAGAAATTAACGTTCAAGTGGGTCAGGTGGTAGACAATCGCCAAATCTTGATGACGATTGAAAACACAGAAGCCTTATCGTCTCTGAGGGAGCAGCAAGCCGAATCGATTAATTTACAAGTAAGAGCAACACGTTTACAGGCTGAGTCCTACGGGATTGAACCTGATTTTAGTGAGGAGTTTAAAAAAGATTACCCCCTCGTCGTAAAAAGAGAGCTGGATTTGTATAACAGCCGGCGAGAGTCTTTGCGTACAAACCAAGTGGGTTTTGAGCAGCAAATTGTACAGAAAAGACAAGAAATCATCGAGCTTGAGGCAAAACTGGATAATCTAAAACAAAGTTATGGATTCTCAAAAGAAGAGCTGGATTTAACACGTCCAGCTTATAAGCAAGGGGCCGTTTCACGGGTTGAGTTGTTACAGCTTGAGCGTCAAGTTAATCAGCTACAAGGAGAGTTAGAGGCAACTCAGCTTGCTATTCCACGTGCGCAATCCTCTTTAAAGGAAGCGCAAAGTAAACTGCAAGAAAGTGATGCGACGTTCCGATCAGAAGCCCAAGAGGACCTGACTGGCGTACGCAGCAAACTGGATCAGTTACGTGAAACCAATGTATCGCTTGAAGACAAGGTATCCAGAACGCAAGTTCGATCGCCAGTGAAAGGAATTGTAAAACAAATTCAATTAAATACCGTTGGAGGCGTTATCAAGCCTGGTATGAATTTGATGGAAATCGTTCCCATTGAAGACTCTCTGCTTATTGAAGCCAAAGTTCGCCCTGAAAACATTGGTTTTATCCAGCCCAAATTCAGTGCTGTAGTTAAATTGTCGGCATATGATTTTGCTGTTTTCGGGGGGTTGCATGGGGTGGTTGAAAATATCAGTGCAGACACCATTTTGGATGAAGAGGGGAAAAGCTTTTACCTTGTTCGAGTCCGTACTGACAAAAATTATTTAGGTACCGATCAGTCCCCATTACCTATTATTCCTGGCATGCAGGCTACGGTAGACATATTGACAGGGAAGAAAACATTGCTTGATTACCTCCTAAAACCTATTTTAAAAGCAAAACAAAATGCACTTCGTGAACGTTAATTACAAAAATAATGCTTAGAACAGAGCTTGATAACAAATGTTAACAATTGAGTGTTGTTTGCTGTTTAGAATGTCAGCAAGGTATTTGCTAGGACGAAACTTATTTTGAAAATTTTGTGTTGGAATACAGATGACGCCGTATGGAAGCATTGGAATCAGGTTATCAATGTCTCCGCTTCCATGGTGCGAACCGAATCGTTTGAAGCGGCTTATGATGTGCTTAGCGCCTCAGGGGGCGCGCTTTCATACTGCTTTATTTATTTAGGTGATAGTGCCTTTTCACAACAAGTGGAAGGCGTTGTGCGCTTGTGTTCTGATTTTCCTACTCAAAAGATCATCGTTTTTCCTAACCAGGCAAGTCAAGCGGCGGCTGCGCGTTTATTCTCTGCTGGAGTCAATGGTCAATGTGCCCCTTATATTGGTAAAGATCAGCTTGAATTGGTGTTGTCTGTGATCGATGCAGGGGAAATATGGGGTGGAAAAGCTTTTATACAGCAGCTTATTATGCAGTCGCCTTCAATATCGGCTTCTTCTGTGCTGTCAGATAAGTTGGCAGATTTATCAGAACGTGAGCATAAGGTAGCGGAAGGTATTTCGAGAGGTTTGTCTAATAAGGAAATTGCTCTAGAGATGAGTATCACCGAGCGTACAATAAAAGCTCACTTGACCTCTATTTTTAAAAAGACAGGCACGAAAGACCGGTTGTCTTTAGCTTTGCTGGTTAAGGGGTGATTTTTTGCTTTTAGTTGGTGCATATTTTTAATACTTCGCACCGTTATTTTTTTTTTCTGTATTTTTTGTATTCAATATTTTGCTCAAATCATTCTTAAAGGCCCAAAATGGGCCTTTTTTGTCTTTATTCTTCGAAAAAAAACCAACCTTACTGGCGTAATATTTGCTTCTTAATTGAGCGTAAACTTACGATTTTAAAGAGAATGCACCATGCCAGCGCTCCCTGAAACAGAATTAACCGTGATGCTTGTCGATAATGAACCCGCAAGAGCGGCGATTGTTGAGCAAGCCATGACGGACAGTGGCTATCGTGTCATTAGGCGCCTTGAAAATGCCAAAAATTTAACAGAGGCCGTCAATAAATATCAGCCTGATATGGTGATTATTGATATTGAGTCGCCAGATCGAGATATGTTGGAAAATATGTCCAGACTCACTAAAGATAATCCTCGCCCCATCGTTATGTTTGCTCAAGAAGATGACTCGAAACATGTCGAAGCCGCCATTCGTGCCGGTGTGAGTGCTTATGTTGTTGACGGAGTTAACAGTGGAAGTGTCAAGGCGCTGTTGCAAGTCGCCATTGCTCGATTCAGAGAATTTCAAGCGTTAAGGTCTGAATTGGAAAGTGTAAAAAGTCAATTAGAAGACCGTAAGCTCATAGACAAAGCAAAAGGGTTGATCATGAAACACCAAAAATGCGATGAACCAGCCGCCTACCAAGCGCTGAGAAAATTAGCGATGGATCGTAGTCAGCGTATGACTGAGGTGGCGCGAAACATCATTTCCGTAATGGCTTTAATGGGGGATTCGAAATGAGCCAAATATCAAATCCTCCTATTTTGCATGCCGTAGAGCCTGTTCGCATTGGGTTTATTCCACTGATTGATTGTGCGCCTTTCGTCATTGCTTACGAAAAGGGTTTCTTTGCCGATGAAGGTGTCGATGTTGTCTTGTCGAAAGAGGCTTCTTGGGCCAGCATTCGCGACAAAGTGGCCTTTAATTTACTCGACGGTGCTCATATGTTGGCCTCAATGCCTATTGCGGCAACATTAGGGGTGGGTACGCTTAAAGCGGCCATGCAAACCAGCTTTACGGTCAGTCATAATGGTAATGGGATAACAGTGAGTAACGCCTTATACGATCAGCTTCGGCTGGTCGCCAGTAATGCAGAGGACATTCGTAACGGAATGGCCTTGAAACAATGTATTGAAGAGCGTGGCGATGATAAACCGCCGTTACGTTTTGCCATGGTATACCCGTATTCGTCTCACAATTACCAATTAAGGGATTGGCTTAGCCAAGCAGGCATAGACCCAGATAAAGACGTTCAAATTGTCGTCGTGCCACCAGTAAAAATGATAGACAGTTTAAAAAGCGGCGACATTGATGGCTATTGCGTTGGAGAGCCCTGGAACAGTCTTGCGGTGGAGCAAGGTGTCGGTCACATGTTGGTGACAGGTTACGACATTTGGGGCAGCACACCCGAGAAAGTTTTCGGTGTGAATTCTTTATGGGCTGAGCAAAAACCAGACGTACATCTAGCCATGATTCGAGCCTTGGAAAAAGCGTGCCGATGGGTAGATGACCCCATTAATCGAACAGATTTATTGAACCTGTTAAGTCAGTCAGAGTATTTGAACTGCACGGTTGAGCAGTTGATTTATGGTTTTGGTTCTATAAAACCTAAAAGCCAGTTTGACTGGCCGTTGCAAGCGTATCAACGTTTTTCTGGCGAGGGTGTGAATAAGCCGCTGCCCAGTTATGCACTATGGATTATGGCGCAAATGCACCGTTGGCATCAATTATCATCTGTCGCTTCTCTTAATGAAACCGCTGAGCAGGTGTATCGACAAGATTTGTACATTAAGGCATTAGGTTTAAGCGACACCCTTGATCGTTCTTGGCATTTAGCACCAGATGAAGCTTTGGTTTGGCTGGGGTCTGTCGCATCAGGAAAGATACGATTACATGAAGAGGGTATCCATAAAGGGTTTCGGCGGTAGCGTGTCCTTTATGGTGCGTTGTGCGTGATGGTTGGGCGCAGTAAAACCTAAACAGGGATGGAATTTATAGTGAGCGGTGACTAAAAAACACATCCATAAATTAAAAATCAACAAAATCATTAACTTAAGATAGTTGGCGCGTTTTATGCTAATTATTTAGTAAATCGTTATCGGGACAAACACGATTTAACGATAAAAAATGAACGCTTTATTTTAGCAACACCAGCAACGATGGCTGGTGATTGTTCACATTATTAAAGTCCAATGTAGGGCTTTTCTTGAATGGCAAAGGTGCCTGTAAACACATTATATGTGATTTGCACGCGCCTTTTTTTTGTTTTTGATTTTTACTCACTCTCAAAGCGGAGCACTACGATGAATGTAAGACTTTTAAAGACGGTTACCCCGTTATCAACGTTGGCAAAAACAACTCGACGTGTGACCTTTGGCCTTGTTCTTGGGTCAGCTTTGTTGTCATTAACAGCGCAAGCAGAACTGGGTTACGCGGAAAAAGAAGAGCTTAAATTTGGCTTTATAAAGTTAACCGATATGGCGCCTTTGGCCATCGCTTATGAAAAGGGTTACTTCGAAGATGAAGGTTTGTACGTCACGTTAGAAGCACAAGCGAACTGGAAAGTGCTATTAGACCGAGTAATAGATGGTCAATTAGATGGCGCTCACATGCTGGCAGGTCAACCACTGGGCGCAACCATTGGCTATGGTACTAAAGCCCACATAGTGACTGCGTTTAGCATGGATTTAAATGGTAACGGTATTACGGTTTCGAACGATGTTTGGGCTGAGATGAAGAAGAATATTCCAAACGACGCCGATGGAAAACCGGTTCACCCAATCAGTGCAAGTGCCCTTAAGCCAGTGATTGATGGTTATAAGGCTCAGGGTAAGCCTTTTAAAATGGGCATGGTATTTCCAGTATCAACGCACAACTATGAATTGCGTTACTGGCTAGCCGCTGGCGGCATTCATCCAGGATATTATGCACCAGCGCGTGGCGATACAAGTGGCCAAATTAACGCGGATGCCTTGTTGTCGGTGACGCCACCGCCACAAATGCCAGCCACCATGGAGGCCGGCACCATTTCTGGCTATTGCGTGGGTGAACCATGGAATCAGCAAGCCGTATTCAAGGGTATTGGTGTGCCCGTTATTACGGATTATGAAATTTGGAAAAATAACCCTGAAAAAGTATTCGGTGTGAGCAACGAGTGGGCTGAGCAAAATCCAAACACTCATATCCGTGTGGTAAAAGCCATGATTCGTGCGGCGAAATGGTTGGATGATAACAACAATGGTAATCGTCCAGAAGCCGTTGAGATCCTTTCACGTAGTCAATATGTTGGCGCTGATTACGATGTCATTGCAAACAGCATGACGGGCACCTTTGAGTACGAAAAAGGCGATAAGCGTGAGATTCCTGATTTTAATGTGTTCTTTCGCCATCACGCGACTTACCCCTACTACAGCGACGCGATTTGGTATTTAACGCAAATGCGCCGTTGGGGTCAAATTGCTGAGCCTAAATCAGATGAGTGGTTTATGAATATCGCCAAAGACGTTTATCGTCCAGATATATACGCACAGGCGGCTCGAGCGTTAATAGAAGATGGGATTATGAAAGCGACTGAATTTCCTGACTTCAAAACAGAAGATGGTTTTAAAGCACCACAAAGTGACTTCATAGACGGTGTTTTGTACGACGGTAAATACCCTAATGATTACTTGAAGCGTTTTGATATTGGCTTGAAAAACGACGATCAAATCTAACTCAATCTCGTAATAGCCGCCGCCTTGTGTGGCGGCTTTATGAGATGGCTTAGTGTGTGCAATAGCCCGAGTAAAACAAAGTGAGAATACATGATGATAAGCAACCTAACTATGGCGTCGCTAAAAGACAAGCTCAGTGAGCTGTCCTTTAAAGGTATGTTACTGCCTATTTTTGGCATTTTAGTCTTCATCTCGTTATGGCAGATGGGGGCCAGCCGAGTTCATACCTCGTTAGGAGAGTTTCCTGGCCCCGTCGTAGTTTATGAACAATGGAACAGTTTGGTTGCAGAGCATCAGCGTGAGCGACTAAAAGAAGATAAATTTTATGTGCGTCAAGAAGAGCGTATTGCTGAGCGTCAAGCGAAAGACCCTAATTACGAAGGAACATTAAGAGACTACACAGGAAAACCGACATTTTTTGATCAGATTTTTACCAGCCTTTATACCGTACTGGCTGGCTTTGGTTTGGCCAGCTTTATTGCCATTCCATTGGGCATTCTAATCGGTCTAAATCGTTCTGTTTACAGTGCTTTAAATCCTGTCATTCAGATCTTTAAACCGGTTTCACCTTTGGCGTGGTTACCTTTGGTCACTATGGTAGTCAGCGCGAGTTACGTATCGGATGATCCGATGTTTTCGAAATCATTTTTAACTTCAATGTTTACAGTAACGTTATGTTGCATGTGGCCAACGTTAATTAATACCGCGGTTGGTGTTGCTGCTGTGGAAAAAGACTTGCTCAATGTTTCTAAAGTGCTTCAGCTTGGATGGGTGACTCATGTGATGAAGATCGTGATTCCTTCAGCGATTCCCTTGATGTTTACCGGGTTGCGCTTATCACTGGGTATTGCTTGGATGGTATTAATAGCGGCCGAAATGTTGGCGCAAAACCCTGGGTTAGGAAAGTTCGTTTGGGATGAGTTTCAAAACGGCAGTTCAAACTCGTTGGGGCGGATCATGGTAGCGGTATTGATGATTGGCTTTATCGGTTACTTATTAGACCGAGTCATGCTGACCATACAGCGCATTGTCTCTTGGGACAAAACACAAATATTACGCTAAGACGGGAGAATACCATGGCGACACATTTAGACATCAGTCACGTTTCTATTGAGTTTCCGACGCCAAAAGGGCCGTTTAAGGCATTGGATAACGTCAGTTTAAAAATTGAAAAAGGCGAGTTCGTTTCTCTTATCGGTCACTCTGGGTGCGGTAAGTCCACGGTGTTGAATATCGTTGCGGGTTTGTATGACGCTACCGAAGGTGGCATTTTGCTCGACGGAAAAGAAGTGAAAGGGCCAGGGCCAGAGCGTGCAGTGGTCTTTCAAAATCACTCACTATTACCTTGGTTGACGTCCTATCAAAATGTCGAGTTAGCGGTAAAAAGAGTGTTCAGAAAAACCAAAACGAAGAAAGAAATGCACGACTGGATCATGCATAACTTAGAGTTGGTGCATATGACGCACGCTGCTGATAAGCGTCCAGATGAAATCTCTGGCGGTATGAAACAGCGCGTAGGTATTGCTCGAGCTTTGGCGATGGAGCCGAGTGTCTTGTTGATGGATGAGCCTTTTGGTGCGCTTGACGCGTTGACAAGAGCGCATTTACAAGACTCGCTTATGGAAATTCAAAAAGATCTTAATAATACCGTGATTATGATTACCCATGATGTGGACGAAGCGGTTTTATTGTCGGACCGCATTGTCATGATGACAAACGGTCCAGAAGCCAGCGTGGGGGAAATTTTACACGTGGATTTAGAGCGTCCACGGGATCGTTTGGCTTTAGCGAATGACCCTAGATATGTCGATTATCGCACCCAAGTGTTGACGTTTTTGTATGAAAAGCAACGAAAAGTAGAGCCTATTCAGCGAGCGGTGAAGTCCAAAGAAACCGCGACCAAGGCCGCCCATGCCTAGTTTTCCTAACGCAATGAATAAGCAACGGTTGGTTATTGTGGGGGCCGGTATGGCGGGCAGCAAGTTGGCTCACGATATGCAGCAAGCTCATGGCGATCGTTTTCACATCGTTTTAATCGGTGAGGAGCCACGGCTAGGTTACAACCGAATTATGTTGTCTTCTTTGTTGGCGAATGACATTACCGCACGTGATATGGCGTTGGTCAATACACATGAGATGCTGCAACACGGCATTGATATGATCGTCAGTGACCCTGTCGTTAACGTGAATTTAGATGACAAATCCCTTCAATTAGCCAGCGGCAAAGAGATCAACTACGACCAGCTCGTTATGGCGACAGGTTCTCGTTCCACTATCTTGCCTATCGGTGGCGCCGAAGCGGATAACGTGATGGGATTTCGCACTTGGCAAGATGTGGATGTGATGACCGCGTTACCCGATCAGCAATCAATCGTTGTGGTGGGTGGTGGCTTATTAGGTCTGGAGGCAGCAGTCGGCCTAGTAAAGCGCGGTCACAAGGTAACTGTGTTTCATCGTTCAAGATGGTTATTAAACCGCCAACTGGACGAGCCGGCCGCCGCACTATTGCAATCGCGTTTGAAGCAAATGGGCGTTGAGTTTCGTCTCGGTGAATCGCCTGACTCATTTATTCAAGAAAAGGCGGGTCGCGTGTCTCAGGTTGTTTGTCAAAATGGCGACCTAATGGACGTTGATCTTGTGGTTATGGCAGCGGGTATTACGCCTGAAATAGCATTGGCAAAAAACGCAGGATTGCAAACCCATCGTGCGATTATCGTCGATTCTAAAATGGCAACTTCCCACGAGAACGTCTTCGCGATAGGGGAGTGTTGTGAGTTTAATCAGCAGACGTTTGGTTTAGTGGCACCGATTTGGACACAAATTCGTGTATTAACGCAGGTGTTGGCGGGTGAATCGGATGAGTTTGCCATCGAGTCAACACCAACAAAATTAAAAGTATCGGGCGTGAATCTGTTTTCCGTAGGTCGGATTGAACCGATACACGACGATACCTGCATCGTTTTTAACGATGTGGAGGGCGATCATTATCGCAAACTGGTGGTCAATGACGGCTTGCTGGTGGGCGCTATTCTGTATGGCAATGTGGCCGATGGAAGCTGGTATTTTCAGCTTATTCAAAATAAGACCGATGTTTCTAATAGCCTAGATTTGCTGGTGTTTGGTGAGGCGTATTGTCGCCTTCAGGCCGCTTAACTAGAGCGCTTAAAGCATGTGAGCCATTAGGCAAATGATTTAATAAAGGGGAATACAATGACGTCAACAGTGTCTTTTCTTACGACAAAACCTCATCTCATCGTCATCGGAAACGGTATGGTAGGCCATCACTTTGTTGAGCAGATAATCGCTCAGAGTGGCCATGAAGTATTTGATATTACCGTGTTCGGTGAGGAGAAATATTTGGCTTACGACCGAGTTCACCTCAGCGAATATTTTACCGGCAAGGGCGCGGCCGATTTAGCAATGACAGACGGTACTTTGTACGACGAACATGGCGTACGTTACTTTACCAACAGCTTGGTGACGGAGATTGATCGCGCTGAAAAGTGTTTGCTATTGCAAAATGGTGAGTCCTTGTCTTATGACAAACTGGTTTTGGCAACAGGTTCTTATCCGTTTGTACCACCTATTCCTGGTCATAAGCGCGATAACACATTTGTGTACCGAACGCTGGACGATTTGGATGCGATTCGCGCTTGTGCTCAGAAAGTGACGCGCGGTACCGTAGTCGGCGGTGGTTTACTTGGACTTGAAGCCGCCAACGCACTCAAAAATCTAGGCCTTGAAACCAGTGTGGTTGAGTTTGCTCCACGCTTAATGCCAGTTCAATTGGATGATAAAGGTGGGTCTGTATTAAAGGGTATGATCGAAGGGTTGGACGTTAAAGTTTATACCGACACGGCCACTAAAGAGATTGTCGATGGTGATAACGCCTTTCACCGAATGAATTTTGCAGATGGCTCACACCTTGAAACGGATTTGATTTTATTTTCGGCAGGTATCCGACCTCAAGACGCTTTAGCGCATCAATCTGGGTTGGTTGTGGGTGAACGCGGTGGCATTAGCGTTAATAATCATTGTCAAACCAGTGACGAGGATATTTATGCGATAGGCGAGTGTGCTTTGTGGAACAACCGAATCTTTGGTTTGGTGGCGCCGGGTTATGCGATGGCAAAATCGGCGGCAGGACATCTTATGGGTGATGCTGGTGTGACGTTTACCGGTGCAGACATGAGTACCAAGCTTAAATTATTAGGATGTGATGTAGGTTCAATTGGAGATGCGCACGCTCAATCTCAGGGCTGTAAGGTGTTCGTTTATCAGGACGAGATCAGCCAAAGCTACCGTAAAATGGTGGTATCAGAAGACGGTAAAAAATTGTTAGGGGCTGTCTTAGTTGGCGATAACAGTTATTACGATACCTTGTTGCAGTATTATCTCAATGCCATTGATTTACCTGAACAAGCTCAAGCCCTTATTTTACCTTCCATGAATGGTGCTCCAGCGGCATTAGGTGTCGATGCCTTACCAGCAACGGCGTCTATTTGTAGCTGTCACAATGTGTCGAAACAAGATATTAGCGATGCGGTTTGTCATGGTGCCTTGTCGGTTGGCGATGTAAAGGGCATTACCAAAGCGGGCACAGGTTGTGGTGGGTGTGTCGCTTTACTGAAAAAAGTCGTCGATAACGAACTATTGGCTTTAGGTGTGGAAGTTAGCACCGATCTTTGTGAGCACTTCGCGTTTACACGTCAAGATTTGTACAACCTCGTAAAAGTGGAAGAAATTAAGAGCTTCGACGATTTATTACACAAACACGGTAAAGGGCATGGCTGCGAAATTTGTAAGCCCGCGGTGGGCTCTATACTAGCGAGCGTGTGGAACGACTATGTGCTTAAAAAAGAGCATATTAGCTTACAAGACACCAATGATCGTTTTTTAGCAAACATGCAAAAAGACGGGACTTATTCCATTGTTCCTAGGATTCCCGGCGGTGAAATCACACCCGATAAGCTGATTGTGTTAGGGCAAGTGGCCAAGGAATATGCGTTATACACTAAGGTGACCGGTGGTCAGCGCATTGATTTATTTGGCGCAACCTTGTCACAGTTACCAGAGATTTGGGGCAAATTGATAGACGCAGGCTTTGAAACAGGCCAAGCCTATGGCAAATCGCTGCGTACAGTAAAATCGTGCGTGGGCAGCACGTGGTGTCGTTTTGGTGTAAACGACAGCATGACAATGGCGATTGATTTAGAGAATCGTTATAAGGGATTGCGTTCTCCGCATAAGATCAAATTTGCGGTATCGGGCTGTACCCGAGAATGCGCCGAAGCACAAAGTAAAGACATTGGTGTGATTGCAACGGAAGGCGGATGGAATCTATATGTCTGTGGCAATGGGGGGATGAAGCCGCGCCATGGCGATTTATTTGCCACCGATTTAGACGATGCCACCTTGGTGAAATACATCGATCGTGTCTTGATGTTTTACACAAAAACCGCCGATCGTTTGCAGCGTACGTCAGTATGGATGGACGGGCTTGAAGGCGGTCTAGAGTATCTAAAAGACGTAGTGATTAACGATACGTTAGGTTTGTGCGATGAGCTTGAAGCGCGCATGCAGCATATTGTTGATACCTTTCAGTGCGAATGGAAGACCACATTAGAAGACCAAGAAGCGCTGAAAACGTTCCGCCAATTCGTTAATTATGACGGTGACGATACCAACGTGGTGTTTGTGGAGGAGCGTGATCAAATACGCCCTGCAACAGACCTCGAAAAACAGCAACTTATTGCAAAGGTGGGTTAAACAATGACAATGGCATGGAAATTAGTCTGCAAAAAAAGTGATTTGGTCGTTGGTGCCGGTGTTGCTGCCATGTTGAATGGTGAGCAGGTGGCGGTTTTTTACGTGCCTGAATCTGAGAATAAAGTGTTTGCGATCGGTAACTGGGATCCGATCGGTAAAGCCAATGTGTTGTCTCGTGGGTTGATCGCTCATTTGCAAAATGAGTGGGTTGTGGCGAGTCCGTTGTACAAGCAGCACTTTGTACTTAACTCAGGGAAGTGCTTAGAAGAAGAGATGTCTGTTCCTCATTGGCAAGTTAAGTTAGAAGGTGATGATGTCTTTCTTGCATCAATCTAAACGGTGCAAATTAGCTCACGTCTAGCCGGTAGCAAGTCTACGGAATTGCACCAAAATAAACACTCGTTATGTTTTGGTGCGTTTTTTTCTCCAGAGCTTGGTTTATTAAGAGTGAATCCTCACTTTATGGCGGATAAAGGGTCGCATAAGAGTTGGCTTATATTTTGCTTTTAAAATGGTTAACTGATGCACCGTAAGCCGACGATGGTTTATCTACACAATCATCAGACAGGACAAAAGGCAACGACGCCCAACCGCTTTGTAAAAGAGCGCTTGGGCTTTTTTTTGTCTATTACTTTTAATGCAAGAGGAGACGACATGACAACAACAAGCGTAAAAACAACCTGTCCCTATTGTGGTGTCGGTTGTGGGGTTGATGTGACCTTACCAGCGTCGTCTACCATGCCCATACCACCGGTTAAAGGGGACATGGATCATCCTGCGAACTTTGGACGTTTGTGTGTCAAAGGCAGTAGCCTAGCTCATACTATTCAATCGGACGATCGTTTGTTGACGCCTAGGGTGGAAGGCGCGTCTGTTTCTTGGGCGTCTGCTGCCCAAACCATTGCTGATAAAATCACCAAAGTGGTCAAGGAACATGGCCCAGACGCTTTCGCATTTTACTTGTCAGGGCAAATCCTTACGGAAGATTATTATGTCGCGAATAAACTGGCTAAGGGCTTTATTGGTACGGCAAACGTTGATACCAATTCTCGCTTGTGCATGGCATCGGCTGTTGTCGGCTATAAGCGTGCGTTTGGCTCAGATACGGTTCCTTGCAACTACGAAGATTTAGAATGTTGTGATTTGTTGATTATGGTGGGTTCCAATGCCGCTTGGACACATCCTATTTTGTATCAGCGAATCGCCGCTGAAAAAAAACGCCGACCAGCCATGAAGATTGTCGTGATTGACCCAAGAGAAACCGCGACATGCGATATAGCCGATTTGCATCTGGCGATTAAACCTGGCAGCGATGCCGGCCTATTTTCTTTCTTATTGAATTATTCGGCACAAGCCAATCTTTTAGACAGTGAATTTATCACGTCACACACTGACGGTTTTGAGCAAGCTGTGGCACAGGCCAACCAGTCAACACCGACATTAAAAGCCACCGCTGAATTTTGTGATGTCGAGCCCAATGATGTCATGCAATTGGCAAGCTGGTGGTCTGAAACGCCCAAAACGGTAACGTTTTATTCTCAGGGTATTAATCAGTCTTCATCAGGTGTGGATAAATGCAATGCCATTATCAACTGCCATTTAGCTACAGGGCGTATCGGTAAAAAAGGTGCGGGGCCATTTTCTATTACTGGCCAGCCAAATGCGATGGGCGGTCGAGAAGTGGGTGGATTGGCTAACCAACTTGCCGCCCACATGGATTTCGCAACACCTGGCGCGATTGAGTTAGTACAGCGCTTTTGGCAAGCTCCTAACATGGCGACACAAAACGGTTTAAAAGCGGTTGATTTATTCCAAGCGATGGAGGCAGGCAAGGTTAAAGTTGTGTGGATCATGTCGACCAATCCGATGGTGAGTTTGCCCGACACCGCGCAAGTTCGGCGTGCTCTGGAAAAATGCGAACTGGTGATTGTTAGTGACTGCAAAGCGCATACGGATACCACTGCCATGGCGGATATTTTATTACCCGCTACTGGCTGGAGCGAGAAAGACGGTACGGTCACTAACTCGGAGCGCCGTATTTCGCGCCAGCGTGGTATGTTGCCAGCCCCGGGTGAAGCAAAGCACGACTGGTGGGCGATTTGTGAAGTAGCGAAGTATTTGGGTTTTCAGTCGGGTTTTTCGTATCGCAGTGCTCATGAGATTTTTGTTGAGCATGCGGCATTATCGGCGTTTGAAAACCATGGTAAGCGAGATTTCGATATTGGGCATTTTAGTTCTATGACCCAACATGAATACCATAATTTGCGTCCCGTGCAGTGGCCCGTGCCAAAAGGACGTCCTGAAGGTACCGAGCGCATGTTTGAAGATGGGCGATTCTTTACACACAATGGTAGAGCGCGCTTTATACCCATTGTGCCGATGTTACCGCAAAATACCGTATCGAATGAATGGCCTTTTGTGTTAAACACCGGTCGTGTGCGCGATCAATGGCACACCATGACACGAACTGGTGACGCGGCTTTATTAAGCAAGCACACTGCGCAGCCTTATATTGAAATTCATCCCAAGGATGCAAAATTACTGAATATTGTAGACAAATCTTTGGTGCGAGTGACATCGCCTTATGGTGACGTGTTGTTAAAGGCGCTGATTAGCCGAGCGGTTTCTCCAGGTCATGTCTTTGCTCCAATTCATTGGACACAGCAATTTGCTAATGCCTCAGTGGTCTCCAATCTTATTGCTCAGATTGCAGATCCGTTGTCAGGGCAGCCAGAATCTAAGCATGCATCGGTTCAATTAGAGGCCGTAAATCCTGTGTATTATGGGGTGATTGTTTCAGCGGAGCCCTTGGCGTTGAATGAGTGTGTCTATTGGTGTCGGGTACCCTCAAAGCAGGGCTATCATTATGAAGTGGTTTGGTCAGATCGTCAGACAATGAGCTCACTAAAATCCATGTGGAGCGACCCACTTCTGGGTGCCGAAACAGGAGAATGGCTTGAGTATCAAAACCCGATTACTCAACAACTTCGTTTGGTGAAAGTGCTAAAGGGTGTGATGTCGCTCTTGGTGTATGCTCATCCAAGACCTGAGTCGATCTCAGCAGATTGGCTGGTATCAAAGTTGACAACAAATACGCCGCTGATGCAGCAAGATCGGTTGGCTATACTGGCTGGTATGCCTGCGAATGTAGAAGACAAAGGTGATATTATTTGTTCTTGTTATCAGGTGGGCAGTAAGCAAATCGATAAAGCGGTCGCAGCGGGGGGTGATAGTGTCGCGGCATTGGGCGCAAAACTGAAATGCGGGACCAATTGTGGCTCTTGTATACCAGAACTAAAATCTTTTCTTACCGTTAAGGCGGAGCGATCAATATGATGATGTGCAAAACAATGCCTCCACTTTCTGAACTTGACCTTTGTGGTGTTGCGACCAAAAAGAGCAATGATTTCACCCAGTATGTAAAAATTCTGGGGCGTGGGAAAAAAGGTGCCCGCAGTTTAACGGTCGAAGAGGCCGAACACGCCATGAGCTTACTGTTGGCGTGTCAGGTTGCTCCTGAGCAATCGGGGGCGTTCTGGATGCTGATTAGAATTCGTGAAGAAACCGTAGAAGAGACCGTTGGTTTTACCAGCGCTGTGCGAAAGCACCTTGCTCAAAAAACACCATTAGGTCATAAAGTTGACCTTGATTGGCCCGCTTACGCGGGGAAACGCAACGAATTACCCTGGTTTTTATTGGCAGCACTGGCGCTGGCCAATTCGGGGGTTCATATTGTGATGCATGGTCATACATTTGACGGCGAAGATCGTTTGTATGTCGAGCAAACTATTAAGCAGTTAGGAATAAGTGTTTGTTATTCGCATCAACAGGCACAGCATGCTTTAGCAGAACAATGTTTTGCTTATATGCCGCTTACCGCGATAGACAAGACATTGGGTGATCTAATGGATCTTAAATATGTGCTGGGGTTGCGTTCACCGGTGAATACCATCGTGCGAATGATGAATCCGTTTAGTGCTGACCACAGTGTGCATGGTGTGTTTCATCGTGGTTATGATGAGTTGCATATGGCGGCATGCGAACAATTAGGGGATGCGTCAGTGCTCGTGTTTCGTGGTGGAAATGGTGAGGCCGAAGTGAACCCAGAACGAGACGTTACGCTCGGTAAATGGCAACATGGTGCAGCGAGCTGGACGACATGGCCTAAAGCAGAAAAAGAACATAAGCGCCTTAAACATCAGCTTGATTTGTCTCGTTTAACAGAGCATTGGTGTGGCAATCAGATTGATCAATTTGGACAGCAAGCGGTACGTCAGACGCTGGCTTCGGTCGTGGGGCTTTTGTATGATGTGGCATCACATGATGAGTGTCTTACTTTAGCCGATACAATATGGCAAAAGCGCAATAAAGCGTATTTTGGGTCAGTCTAAAGAGCCGTGTTTTAGTCGGTTAACTTGAGTGTGCGAATAAAATTGTCAGAGGAAGCGTGATATGAGTGTTATGTCCGTGTCAGCTGCGGTATTGGCTGGCGGTAAAGCCGAACGAATGTCTGGGCGCGATAAGGGGTTGTTATTGTTTCGTGGCGAGCCTATGGCTCGATCCGTTGGAAATGCCCTGCAGTTGGTGAGTCACTGCGTTTTTATTAACGCTAACCAGCACCGGCAGGACTACCTATCTTTAGGCTTTGAAGTGGTGGCCGACGATGAGGAGCATCGCGGAAAAGGCCCTTTATCTGGACTTATTAGCTGTTTGGCATACGCTAATACTTCTCACCTACTTATTTCGCCATGTGATACCCCCTGCATTAGTTCGGCGGCTTTTGAGCAACTGAAAGCCGCAGCTCAGGCGTCACCTGGGAATATTTATTATTTGCGCAGCGCCTCTGGGGTGCACCCCTTGCATGCCATTTTACCTGTGACCGCAGCGTTAACGGCATTACGGTCTTTTTTGAAAAGCCAAAATAGATTGAGTGTCATGGCCTTTTACGAGGTTTTTGGGAGTTTTGCTATAGATTGGCGCAATGAGCATGAAATGAACAATATAAATACGCTGAAAGAACTCAACGACTAAAGCGTACTAAAAGCATCTATGTCTAAATAATAGGATTCGCCATCTTCTTTGTGTTCGAGTTTAACCAATAGGTAGTCTAAAGACGGAGCGAACCAAAAAGACGTTTTTTTACCTTTTTCCAAATTATCTGTCCGAATGATCTTAATGGCAGACAACCTCCCAATCTTGGTATTGATCGTCTCCATACCTTCTCGTTTAAATTGCCAATTTTTAACATGGCCTCCATCAGCAATTAAATAATCAAAGGTATTCAACCCCATTTTTAGGTCTTGCCTGACCTGTAACTGAATGGATAATTTATCAAGGGTCTTAGGCTCAATTGACAGGTTCCATGGTTTGTTCTTGATGTCATTACGAACGCTGTTTTTGTCCCAATCGAAGGTGAGTACAGCGGATCTTTTCTTACCTAAAACAGAACTTTCATATTGGTACAAAGTCGGAATGATTTGGTGATCTTCTACATAAAATGTCGATGACTCAGAGAGTGACGCAAGAAGGCTGTTGGCTGAAAAGACAAAGCGCCATAAATCATTGTTTTGTCTGGTGAGGATTTGTTTTCCCTCAACTTTTAAACTAATGCCTTTCTTCCATATGGTGCTGTAAACCGCAGAATAAGGGGTTAAAAATGTATCCTGATTTGGTTGAGCGGTTTCTGCTGAAGGGGAAGAAAGTAGTGGCGCACTCATAAAAATGGCCATTAAAAACGGTGTGATTTTACGAGTTGTCATGCTTTTCTCTACATCATTGTAGTGTGTTGTTATAAAGAATACCGCTTGCAGGGAGCTCTTTATGATCCAATAACGCCTTTCCATCATGGAAAGTGACTCTACCTTCACTGAACCACCTGACGGCCAACGGGTAGATAATGTGCTCTAGTGCGTGAATCTTGTTACCTAAAGAATCTGCCGTATCGTTATTTTCAATCAAGGTGGCCGCTTGAATAATGACGGCACCGGCATCGAGTTCAGGGCTGACAAAATGTACGGACACACCATGCTCTTTTTCGCGGGCGTCTATGGCTCGTTGGTGTGTATCTAACCCTTTAAACTTGGGCAGTAGTGATGGATGAATATTAAGCATTCTTCCTAGGTAATGCGTTGCAAAACCTTCAGACAATATGCGCATAAACCCTGCCAGAACAACCAGCTTTGGTGAATATTGATCGATAATGATTTGCAGCGCTGCATCAAATTCTTCGCGGCTATCAAACGCTTTATGGCTGAGCGTATGCGTCGGAATACCGGCTTCTCTTGCACGTTCAAGACCGTAGGCGTCTGCTTTATTACTAATCACTGCGCTGATCGTCACATTAAGCTGTCCTTGCAAGCTTTGATTAATCAAAGCTTGCAAGTTGCTGCCGCTGCCAGAAATTAAGACAACGATAGGAAAGCTCATGCCTGAGTCTCTAAGTCAGAGATCAAAACGTCTTTGCCTTCATTGCGTGCGCAAACATCACCGATGATCCAAGCATTTTCGCCTTCTGCCATTAAAATGGCCAGGGCTTCATTGGCTTTATCAGCATCAATTGCTAACACCATGCCCACGCCGCAGTTAAGCACACGGTACATTTCTTCTTGCTCAACATTGCCTTGTTCTTGGAGCCAATCAAAAACAGCAGGGCGCTTCCAGCTGGTGGCATCGATACGAGCCGCCGTGTCTTCTGGGAGTACGCGAGGAATATTCTCTAATAAGCCGCCGCCAGTAATGTGAGCCAATGCATTAACAGACACAGATTCCATGAGTTTTAAAATGGATTTGACATAGATGCGAGTCGGTTCCATAAGCGCGTCTTTAAGAGCCACGCCGTCAATTACTTGATTCAAATCCGCTTTGCTAACGTCGAGAATCTTACGAATCAGTGAGTAACCGTTTGAATGAGGGCCTGAAGAGCCAAGCGCGATTAATTTGTCGCCCGCTTTTACTTTGGTGCCATCAATGATGTTTTCCTCTTCGACAACACCGACACAAAAACCAGCAAGATCATAGTCACCCTCTTGGTACATGCCAGGCATTTCGGCTGTTTCGCCACCGACTAACGCACAGCCAGCTTGTAGGCAGCCTTCACCGATACCGGTTACCACGTTCGCCGCAACGTCGATATCCAGTTTGCCTGTTGCATAGTAATCTAAAAATAGAAGAGGTTCTGCTCCAGCAACCACTAAATCGTTAACGCACATGGCCACCAAATCAATACCAATGGTGTCGTGTTGGTTTAAATCCATTGCTAAACGTAATTTAGTGCCAACACCGTCGGTACCGGAAACAAGAATAGGGTTTTTATATTTTGTTGGTAGGCGTGTTAAGGCGCCAAAACCACCCAATCCTCCCATGACTTCAGGACGACGGGTTTTTTTGCTTACGCCCTTGATGCGTTCAACAAGTTGATTACCAGCGTTGATGTCTACGCCAGCGTCTTTATAACTGATGGATGGTTTATCCGATTTGGTCATTGCCTATGCCCTATCATGGTACGAGGAAAAAAAGCATTTTAACATAGTGACGCATTAGGGCTATGGTTCTTTCTAATTAAGACAGTAGAATAGACAAATAAACGAAGGAAGGGTTATGAAATCTCACATATTTATATTTTTGATTGGTTTTTTTTGGATTCCATTGGTTGGTGCGATCGCGATACCTGACCTTTATAGTGCTGACATTAAGCTGCCCGTAGCGGCGTCAGAGGCGCAAATGTTAAACGAGGCCTTTGGATTAGCGGTTGAGGCGGTGCTTGTAAAGGTGTCGGGTGATAAAGGTGCCATTGTTGGTAAGGTCTTAAATCAAGCAAAAAAAAACGCACCAACGTGGGTGGCGCAACATTCTATTGCCTCGCTGAGTGATTTATTACCTTCGCCTGAAGGTGGTGTACCCGGTAAACAGGTTAAAGTGACTTTTTATCAGACCTCCATCGATCAGTTTTTATCGGATAATAATTTACCTGTATGGGGTCAGGAGCGTCCGTCTGTATTGATTTGGCTGGCTGCTGAAATAAATGGCGTAAGAGTACTCTCCGGTTCAAATGCGCCGTCGGTTATTTTAAATGAGTTTGCTCAGTCTGCAAGCGAGTTAGGTGTGCCAATTTATGCACCCTTGCTCGATGAAGTAGATAAAAATAGCCTTGCAGTTGCCGATGTGTGGGGGTTCTTTGGAGAGACTATTGCTAAGGCGAGTCGACGTTATCAAACTGACGCAGTGGCTGCTCTCAGGGTAAGTGATTTTTCGGGTCAAGTGAGTGGTAACCTACTGGTTTTACTGTCAACGGGTGAGTCAGTGCGCTTTGCTTTAATGGGGCAAACACACAAAGAGATTGTTGAACAAGCAAGCGTTAAGTTAGCCAAGTTGTTTTCTTCCAAGTATGCGTCTGTTCGTAATGGTTATTCTGCTAACGCATTAACCTTACAAATTACTGGAGTGACGGGGTACGGTATTATGCGTAATGTTCAGTCCTATCTTGAAAGTATTAGTGTGGTTCGAGACGTGTTATTGGTACAAGTGGGTGATGAAAAAATAGAGTTTTTGATCGAGATTGATGGTGATAAGCAAAAGTTATTTAACAGTATTTCGTTAAGCGCTTTACTTAAAAAAATACCCATAAACGCGTTAGATCCTGATGCTAATCGAGTTGTAAAGTATCAATACAGTGGAGACTAAGAAATGACAGGCATGCCAGAAGAAGAGAAAATTGAGCGTGATTTCTTTGAGCGATCTTTAGAGGAGCAAAGTGATTTTCTAAAGCAAACATGGTGTAACCACTGCATGGAAATGGATCTGGGTATGGGAAACCCTAAAGAATTTGAGACGAAAGATAGGTTGTGGATTGAGGGCGAGTGTCTAAAGTGCGGACAATTAACCGTTACAGACATTGTAGAGGAAGATTAATATCGCTTATAAAAATAAAAATCGCGCCCTCTGGCGCGATTTTTTTACTCTTAAAAAAGAGATATCACATTACTTGTCAGTTGGGTAGTCACGCTCAGGCTGACCAACATAAAGCTGGCGAGGGCGGCCAATCTTGTATGGCCCACTGATCATTTCGTTCCAATGTGAAATCCAGCCAATGGTTCGAGACATGGCGAAAATCACCGTAAACATACTCGTTGGAATGCCAATGGCTTTCATGATAATGCCCGAATAAAAGTCGACGTTTGGATAGAGTTTACGTTGGACAAAGTAAGGGTCTTCAAGTGCGATTTGTTCAAGACGCTTGGCAATTTTTAGTAATGGGTCGTTTGATAATCCCAATTCAGCCAGTACTTGATCGCACGTTTCTCTCATGACTTTAGCGCGTGGATCAAAGTTTTTGTACACCCGGTGACCAAACCCCATTAATCTAAACGGATCATTTTTGTCTTTCGCTTTCGCGATAAACTCATCGATGTTTTCAACGTCACCAATTTCTTCAAGCATCGTCAGTACCGCTTCGTTGGCACCGCCATGAGCAGGGCCCCAAAGTGTGGCGATACCAGCTGCAATACAAGCAAACGGATTGGCACCAGAGGAGCCTGCCAAGCGAACGGTTGAAGTAGACGCATTTTGCTCGTGATCAGCGTGTAGAATAAAAATTTTATCCATCGCCTTGGCAAAAACAGGGTTTACTTTATATTCCTCACATGGCGTTGCAAACATCATGTACAAAAAGTTTTCTGCATACGATAGATCGTTACGTGGGTACATAACAGGTTGATCTTTCGAATATTTATAACAGATTGACGCCAAAGTTGGCATCTTAGAAATCAAACGAAACGCGGCGATCTCGCGATGCTTAGGATTGTTAATATCCATGTGATCTTGGTAAAAAGCCGACAGTGCTCCAACAAGGCCGCACATAATCGCCATTGGGTGAGCGTCGTTTCTAAAACCTTCGATGAATTTATGCATCGATTGGTTAACCATGGTGTGTTTACCCACTGTTTTTTCAAATTCAGCTTTTTGTTTCTTATCTGGAAGCTCTCCATAAAGTAACAGGTAACACGTTTCTAAGTAGTCAGAATGATCTGCAAGTTGGGCAATAGGGTAGCCGCGATGCAAAAGGATTCCAGCATCGCCATCTATGTAGGTGATTGAAGATTCGCACGAACCAGTCGACATAAACCCTGGATCATAGGTGAATACACCGTTAGCACCAAGACCGCGAACATCTATAACGTCTGTGCCTAAAGTACCTGAAAGGACAGGAAGTTCGATAGATTTATCGATCCCGTCCACTGTGAGTATCGCTTTTTTATCAGCCATTTACTGTCTCCTTCGTATTCTGGTTCTGGATTAAAGTGTCATAGGTTGACGCCACTCAACCCAGAAGGTGCGGAAAAAATACTGTTTCTAGCCTATGAAAGTCAATCTTGTTGCGTTGAGCTGTTTTTATAATTACGTTCTTTATCTTGTAATTATCCAACAAGATACTCTAATGAGTATAAAACTTAAGAAAGAGGCTTTATATTCAAGTATTTGATAAATAATGATTTATTGTTGTTTTTAGGTGTTCTATTTTATGTAATTTTATACCATTATTGTTTAGGCTTATGGCTACATTCATTTCCTGAATGGTGATCATTGAAAACCTCTTGTACAGTCTATTTGTCTTAGCATTTTTCGCTAGTCTATAATTGCGCCCGAGACGATTTTATTGATTTGTTGATGTTAATGGATAAAAGAGAGTCGCTTTTAAACATTTGTTTGCAAATCGATGGGATTTTCAAAGCAGGCCTATAACGTGGGTTTTTCACTTGAGTAAAGTTGAAGGCTGCACTTATAGAAATTGGACCGTGATTGATTATTCAATCGATAATATGGTGTAAAAAGTCGTGAATAAAAAAAGACCAGTCAACCTTGATATTTCAACAATATCGATGCCCGTCACAGCCGTCGTGTCTATTCTCCACCGTGTTACAGGAATTATCCTTTTTGTTGGGCTAGCTTTCTTGTTTTACGCGTTTGATCTTTCGTTGGAGTCACAAGAAGGCTTCGATCAAGTGGTGAATGCCTTACAGACTAACTTTTTGGTGAAGTTTGTTATTTGGGGTGTCGTTTCTGCGCTCATGTATCACTTTGTAGCAGGTATAAAGCACTTGTTCATGGATATGGGGTATTTTGAAGAATTAGAGAGCGGACGCGCTGCGGCTAAAGCCAATTTGGTAATTGCTGCTGTTCTTATTGTTTTAGCGGGAGTGTGGATATGGTAACTCAAATTACAAGTTTTGGCCGTTCTGGTCTCTACGATTGGATGATGCAACGTGTTTCCGCCGTTGTATTGTCTTTATACACTGTTTTTATTATTGGTTATTTGTTGCTTAACCCTGATCTAACATACGATCAGTGGAGTACATTATATGAAGCAACTTGGATGCGCGTTTTCAGTTTAATGGTGCTTCTTTCAATTGGTATGCACTCATGGATTGGTTTGTGGTCAATTTCTACTGACTATATAAAAGCAACGGGTGCGCGTTTCTTCTTTCAATCTCTGTGCGGTCTTGTAATGTTTATTTACATCGTGTGGGGTGTTCAGGTTCTTTGGGGGCTTTAAGTAATGGCAAATATTCGTACTATTTCTTTTGATGCCATAGTAATTGGCGGTGGTGGTGCAGGTATGCGTGCTGCCCTGCAATTAACCGAGTCTGGTTTGAATACGGCGTGCGTAACAAAAGTATTCCCAACTCGCTCACATACTGTGTCTGCTCAGGGCGGTATTACTTGCGCAATTGCGAGTGATGATCCAAATGACGATTGGCGCTGGCATATGTATGACACCGTAAAAGGGTCAGACTATATTGGTGACCAGGATGCTATTGAGTATATGTGTTCTGTCGGTCCTCAGGCTGTTTTTGAGCTTGAACACATGGGTTTGCCATTCTCTCGTACAGAGCAAGGTCGTATTTATCAACGTCCTTTTGGTGGCCAATCCAAAGGTCCTAATGACAGCACTCAGGCGGCGCGTACTTGTGCTGCTGCTGACAGAACGGGTCATGCGTTGTTGCATACTCTTTATCAAGGTAACCTGAAAGGCGGGACCACTTTTCTTAATGAATGGTATGCCACAGATTTGGTGAAAAACAACGAAGGTGCTGTTGTCGGCGTTATCGCTATTTGTTTGGAAGACGGTGAAACGGTTTACCTTAAAGCGAAAGCAACCGTAATTGCAACGGGTGGTGCAGGTCGCATTTACCAATCCACAACCAATGCTCACATCAATACGGGTGATGGTGTCGGTATGGCGTTGCGTGCTGGTTTTCCGATGCAAGACATGGAGATGTGGCAGTTCCATCCAACGGGTATTTACGGTGCCGGAACGCTTGTTACTGAAGGTTGTCGTGGAGAAGGCGGTTACCTGATCAACAAAGATGGTGAGCGTTTCATGGAGCGTTATGCGCCTAACGCGAAAGACCTTGCCGGTCGTGACGTTGTAGCGCGCTCTATGGTTCTTGAAATCTTGGAAGGTCGTGGTTGTGGGCCTCTTGGTGATCATGTATTGCTTAAGCTTGATCACTTGGGAGAAGAAACGTTAAACAAGCGTCTTCCTGGTATTCTTGAGCTTTCTCGTACCTTTGCGCACGTTGATCCTGTTAAAGAGCCCATTCCAGTTATCCCAACGTGTCATTACATGATGGGCGGCATCCCGACTAACATCGGCGGTCAGGCACTAAAAATGAACGAAGCGGGCGAAGACATCATCATTGATGGTTTGTATGCTTGTGGTGAAGCCGCTTGTGTGTCGGTCCATGGTGCGAATCGTCTTGGCGGTAACTCTCTACTTGACTTGGTTGTATTTGGTCGCGCGGTGGGTTTACAGGTTAAGAAATCTCTTGATGCGGGCTTTGAGTCTTTAGACGCTAATGAAACGAATATTGATGCTGCTCTTGTGCGGTTAAATCGTCTAAATAATACAACAAGCGGTGAAAATGTTGCCGAAGTTCGTGCTGATCTTCAGCGCGTAATGCAGCTTTACTTTGGTGTATTTCGTGACGGTGAAGCGATGCAGAAAGGTTTGGCTCAGCTTAAAGAGATTCGTACTCGTGTTGAGAACTTGTATCTTGAAGATAAGAGTCAGGCTTTTAACACCGCCCGTATTGAAGCGTTAGAGCTTGAGAATCTGTTAGAAGTAGCTGAATCAACAGCGATACCTGCCGAGTTCCGTAAAGAAAGTCGTGGTGCTCATGCGCGTAACGATTTCACTGAGCGTGATGATGAAAATTGGTTGAAACATTCTGTTTTTCATCCAGCTGATAAATCAGTGACTAAGCGTAACGTTAACTTTACGCCTAAAACAATGGACGCTTTTCCACCTAAAATTCGGTCATACTAAGGAGTTGTATCAATGTTAGTTAGTATTTATCGTTACAATCCTGAAAAGGATGATGCACCTTACATGCAGGATTACCAAATTGAGCTGCCTGAAGGTAAAGACTTGATGGTGCTTGATGTATTAAACTTACTGAAAGCAAAGGATACGAGTATTTCTTACCGTCGCTCATGTCGAGAAGGAGTTTGTGGCTCTGATGGCATGAATATGTCAGGTAAAAACGGTCTTGCTTGTATAACGCCGGTCTCTGAAGCGGTAAAAAATGGAAAGTTAATATTGCGTCCACTTCCAGGGTTGCCTGTAGTACGTGATCTTGTCGTAGATATGGGGCAGTTTTATAAGCAATATGAGAAAATTCGTCCGTTCTTAATTAACGACGCACCAGCGCCTGCAATTGAACGTCTACAAAGCCCAGAAGAGCGTGAAAAACTTGACGGGTTGTACGAATGTATATTGTGCGCATGCTGTTCAACCGCATGTCCTTCATTCTGGTGGAATCCCGATAAATTTGTCGGTCCATCAGGTTTGTTGCAAGCGTATCGTTTTTTGGCAGACAGCCGCGATACGGCTACACAAGAGCGTTTGAGTGATTTGGATGATCCGTTTAGTGTCTTCCGTTGTCATGGTATTATGAATTGTGTCAACGTTTGTCCTAAAGGGTTAAATCCTACTAAGGCCATTGGTAATATTCGTACTATGCTTTTACAAAGAGCAACATAATGATACTTAAAGTGGTCTCTATTATTGCGTTAAAGTGATCACAGTAAAATAGGCGGCTTGGATAAAGATTCAATGCCGCCATTTTTGCATAATCTCAACTAGAGAATGCACTACAAAGAATTTAAAATTCGATCTTTACGAGCAAGGAAGCGCTAAGAGAAGTCACTAACTCAGTGATAATGGATTCAGGGCAGTTTGTTTGATTTAAATAAGCGGCTCTTAGTGACTTGGCATTGAACGTAAAAGGGCGAAAGTAGCTGGAAATAAACAAAAAATCGAGGCTTTAATAGCCTTACGGGCCTGATAAAATGATCGATCATAATCATAGATCGATACCGGGACCCCGGTAGCTGGCTCGAACATAAGGGTGATCGAGAATGCACGAAAGTTTAATGGAGTTGCTGTGGAGCACCTCTCATTTTTCAGGTGGAAACCTGGAATATGTTGAAGGGTTGTTTGAAAGCTACCTCGTCGATCCGAACTCAGTGTCGGAAGAATGGCGTAAATGTTTTGATCAATTGCCTCGCATTAGTGAAGCACAATCAACTGATCTTCCTCATTCCGTGATTCAAGAGCAATTTCTACAGATTGGTAAGAACAAATTTCGATCTTTACCTGCTTCAACAGGTAAAGCCGTAACCTCTGACCATGAGCAGAAACAAATTAATGTATTGCAGTTGATTAATGCTTACCGCGTTCGTGGGCATCAACATGCAACACTTGATCCGCTTGGGTTGCAAAAACGTGAGAAAGTCGCTGATTTAGACATTGGTTATCATCAATTAACGGGTGCAGATTTAGACACTGTTTTTAATGTAGGGTCTTTATTTTTCAACAAGGAGTCGTTGAAGTTAGGTGAGATACTGTCCGAGCTTGAAAAAACTTATTGCGGCAGCATTGGTTATGAATTCATGCACATTGTTGATACGCAAGAAAAAGCGTGGCTTCAGCAGCGTGTTGAGTCTGTTCGATCTCGTCCCGAATACTCTCAAGAAACTCGTGAGGGCTTGTTAGAGCGTTTAACAGCCGCTGAAGGGTTAGAGAAGTACCTTGCAAGTCGGTATCCAGGCGCAAAACGTTTTGGCCTCGAAGGTGCTGAGAGTTTTATTCCTATGGTAAACGAGTTGATTCAGCGTTCTGGCGCACTGGGTGCAAAAGAAGTGGTCATTGGTATGGCTCACCGCGGTCGACTCAATGTTTTGGTCAATACTCTAGGTAAAAATCCTAAAGACTTATTTGATGAGTTTGAGGGTAAAAAGTTGGTTAACACCTCTGGTGACGTTAAATATCATCAGGGCTTTTCATCTAATGTGATGACAGCAGGTGGCGAAGTACATATTGCTTTGTCGTTCAATCCGTCACATTTAGAAATCGTTTCACCTGTCGTTGAAGGCTCTGTTCGTGCCCGTCAAGATCGTCGTAAAGACACGACAGGTAAAACAGTGGTACCTATCTCCGTTCATGGCGATGCGGCTTTTGCGGGTCAAGGCGTAGTGATGGAGACATTCCAGATGTCTCAAACTCGTGCTTACCGTACAGGTGGCACGGTTCACATTGTTATCAACAACCAAGTGGGCTTTACCACCAACCGTCAAGAAGATTCCCGTTCTACTGAATACGCTACGGATGTTGCTAAGATCATCCAAGCACCTATTTTTCACGTTAACGGCGATGACCCAGAAGCGGTGCTTTTTGTTACTCAGTTGGCCCTAGACTACCGTTATGAGTTTGGGCGTGACGTTGTAATCGATATGGTTTGTTACCGACGCCGTGGGCACAATGAAACTGATGAGCCTTCTGGTACTCAGCCATTGATGTACAGCGTCATTAATAAACTGAAAACTACGCGTACCCTTTACTCTGAGCGTTTGGTTGCTGAGTCTGTTGTGACTCAGGAGAAGTCAGATCAAATGGTGAACGAAAATCGCGAAGATTTAGACAATGCTCGTCATGTATCAAAAAGTTTAGTGCTTGAATCTCAATACAAGAGTTTTGTTGATTGGAAGCCTTACCTTGGTGTTGAGTGGACGGACGCGGGTGATACCACATATCCATTATCTCAGCTACAGGAAGTGGCTAAGAAATTAACGACTGTGCCTGATGGTGTCGTTATTCAGCGCCAAGTTCATAAGATTTATCAGGATCGCGATAAAATGACAGCGGGCGCATTACCGCTTAACTGGGGGTATGCCGAAACGCTGGCGTTTGCTACTTTGTTAGAGCAGGGTTATCCGATTCGTATTACCGGTCAGGATTCTGGACGAGGTACTTTTTCACATCGTCATGCTGTGATTCATAACCAAAAAGATGGCAGTGCATACATTCCATTGAAGCATTTGTCCGACGATCAACCAACTCTGGACCTGTACGATTCATACCTTTCTGAAGAGGCGGTGTTGGCGTTCGAGTACGGTTACGCGAGCACATCGCCCAAAGGTTTGGTGATTTGGGAAGCTCAGTTTGGTGACTTTGCCAACGGCGCGCAAGTCGTAATTGACCAGTTTATTACCAGTGGCGAACACAAGTGGGGGCGTTTGTGCGGTTTGACTTTGCTGTTGCCACACGGTTATGAAGGTCAAGGTCCTGAGCATTCATCTGCACGATTAGAGCGTTTCTTACAGTTGTGTGCGGAATATAATATTCAGGTTTGTGTACCAACAACCCCGTCACAAATTTTCCATATTATCCGTCGTCAAGCGATTCGCCCTATGCGTCGTCCGCTTATCATTATGTCTCCTAAGAGCTTGTTACGTCATAAACAAGCGATTTCGACACTTGAGGATTTGGCGGAAGGAAGCTTTAAAACGGTATTGCCAGAATCTTCTGAAACGCTTGATGCAGATGGTGTTAAGCGCATTGTTCTTTGTAGCGGTAAGGTCTACTTTGATTTGATCAATCGCCGTGAGGAATTGCAAAAAGAAGACGTTGCCGTGATTCGATTAGAGCAATTGTACCCGTTCCCATACGCTGACCTTGAGTCTGTGTTAGAGCAGTATAAACATGTTGAGAGTTTGGTATGGTGTCAAGAAGAGCCTAAAAACCAAGGGGCTTGGCATGCCAATCGTCACCGTATGAATCGAGTATTGGAAAAACTGTACCCAGAGTTAAAAATCCGCTTTGCAGGTCGTATTTCGTCTGCTGCCCCAGCGGCTGGTTACATGTCCATCCATGTTGAAGAACAAGAAGCGCTGGTCAACGACGCATTAGTTGGTTAGTACCATAGCCTGTCAAAGAGATAAGGGTATAAAATGAGCATTGAAATTAAAGCACCTACTTTTCCAGAATCTGTAGCAGACGGCACCGTCGCTACTTGGTATAAGCAGCCAGGCGAAGCCTGTGCGCGTGATGAACACATTGTGGACATTGAAACTGACAAAGTTGTTTTGGAAGTGGTTGCGCCAGCCGATGGCGTTTTAAAAGACATTTTGAAAGCAGAAGGCGATGTTGTACTAAGCGATGAAGTGTTGGGTATTTTTGAGGCTGGAGTTGCGTCATCTACTGCTGAGAAAGCGGCGCAGCCAGCGGCGGCACCCGCAACGGCAACAGAGTCTGTTCAAATCAAAACGCCTTCGTTTCCTGAATCGGTTGCAGACGGTACCGTGGCCACTTGGTATAAGCAGCCCGGTGAGGCTTGTTCGCGTGATGAGCACATAGTAGACATCGAAACGGATAAAGTCGTACTAGAAGTGGTTGCGCCTGCTGACGGCGTAATTGGTGATATTCTGAAAAACGAAGGCGACACCGTATTGAGTGATGAAGTGCTTGGAAGTTTCTTAGTGGGCGCTACCGGTGCCTCTGTTGTCCCAGTTACATCCGCCGCTGAAGCGGCAGCATCGGAGCCAGATGAAGACGGTGTTGCAGGCCCTGCCGCACGTAAAGCCTTATCTGAAGCGGGTTTTACGAGTGCGCAAGTAAAAGGTACTGGTAAGGGTGGACGTATCACTAAAGAAGACGTTGATGCAGCGGTGAAGGCTAAAGCGTCCGCTCCTGCTGTTTCACCAGCAAAAGCGGCTCCAGCAGTTAAAGCGGCTGCAGCAGCACCAATTTCTACAGCGTTGGGTGCTGAAGGTCGCATTGAGAAGCGTGTTCCAATGACGCGTCTTCGCGCGACGATTGCAAAGCGTTTGGTTGACGCGCAGCAGACAGCCGCGTTATTGACCACCTACAATGAAGTGAACATGGGTCCAATCATGGAGCTTCGTAAAAAGTACAAAGATGAGTTTATCAAAGCTCATAACGGTACAAAGCTTGGTTTTATGTCTTTCTTTGTGAAAGCAGCGACTGAAGCACTCAAACGCTTCCCAGCAGTAAACGCTTCAATCGATGGTAATGACATGGTTTACCATGGATACCAAGATATTGGTGTGGCCGTTTCAACGGATCGCGGTTTGATGGTTCCTGTTCTTCGTAATACAGAAGCCATGGGGCTTGCGGGTATAGAGTCAGCTATCATGGATTTTGCGCTTCGTGGCCGTGATGGCAAGCTGGGTATGGATGACATGCAAGGTGGAACCTTTACGATTACGAATGGTGGAACGTTTGGCTCTTTGCTATCGACCCCCATTATCAATCCACCGCAGACGGCTATTTTGGGTATGCACAAAATCCAAGAGCGCCCAATGGCGGTAAACGGTCAGGTTGTGATTCAGCCAATGATGTATCTAGCATTGTCTTATGATCACCGTATGATTGACGGTAAAGAGGCCGTACAATTCTTGGTAACGATTAAAGATCTGCTAGAAGATCCTGCACGCCTTTTACTTGAAATTTAAGCGTCTGTATCATCTTTTTGTATGAATTGAATGCTGAGCGGTAATGAAAATACACCGCTTAGTTTGACTAAAAAATGGGATATGTTATGTCTGATAAATTTGATGTTGTTGTTATTGGTGGCGGCCCTGGTGGGTACGTTGCAGCCATTCGAGCGGCTCAGCTGGGTCTGAAAACAGCGTGTATCGAAAAATGGTTAGACAAAGAGAATAAGTCTCGTCTAGGTGGAACTTGCCTAAACGTTGGCTGTATTCCTTCTAAAGCGCTATTAGATTCGTCACAAAAATACCATGATGCAAAAGAATCCTACGGTATTCACGGAATCAGTGTGGGTGATGTATCTATGGATGTTGATGCGATGGTAAATCGCAAAGACAAAATCGTAGACCAATTAACCAGCGGTATTACTGGGCTTTTCAAAGCAAATGGTGTAACCAGCTTCGAAGGTTTTGGTAAAGTTCTGGCAAACAAAAAAGTAGAATTCACCGCTCATGACGGTACTGTTACTGTCATTGAAACTGACAATGTGATTTTAGCCACAGGTTCTATTCCCGTTAATATTCCACCTGCTCCGCGCACTGGCGATATTATTGTAGACAACCAAGGTGCTCTTGATTTCCGCGCTATTCCAAAACGTCTAGGCGTTATTGGTGCGGGTGTTATTGGTTTGGAGTTGGGTTCAGTTTGGGCCCGTCTTGGTTCAGAAGTGGTTGTACTGGAAGCTCAGGACTCGTTTTTAAGTCTTTGTGACCAAGATTTAGCCAAAGAAGCAGCTAAGATCTTCAAGAAACAACACCTTGATATTCGTCTGGGCGCTCGCGTTACTGGCAGCCAAATTAATGGCGAAGAAGTTGAAGTGACTTATCTCGACGCCAAGGGTGAAGAGAAAAAGCAAACGTTCGATAAGTTGATCGTGGCGGTTGGCCGTAAACCATTCACAGAGGGTTGTTTCTCGGAAGACTCTGGCGTGAAACTTGACGAACGTGGTTTTGTATTTGTTGATGAGCAGTGCCGCACCTCTGTCCCTGGCGTATTCGCTGTTGGTGATATCGTTCGCGGCCCAATGTTGGCGCATAAGGCATCAGAAGAGGGCGTCATGGTGGCTGACATCATTGCGGGTCACAAAGCGCAAATGAATTACGACTGCATTCCTTCTGTTATTTACACTCACCCAGAACTTGCTTGGGTTGGTAAAAATGAGCAAGAGCTAAAAGCAGAAGGTGTTAAGTTTAAAGTGGGTAAATTCCCCTTTGCAGCGTCAGGCCGTGCAATGGCGGCTAACGACACTGATGGTTTCGTTAAAATGATTGCTTGTGAAGAAACTGACCGTATTCTCGGCTGCCATATTATTGGTGGTCACGCGGCGGATTTGATCGCTCAAGCAGTGATTGCAATGGAATTCGGTTCTACTGCAGAAGATATTGCTTTGACTGTTTTTGCTCACCCAACAGTGAGTGAAGCGGTACACGAAGCAGCGCTGGCGGTAGACAATCATGCGATTCACATCGCAAACCGTAAAAAGCGTTAATAAAAATTAGATTTGCCGACGAGAGTCGGCAATGTCTGCCTTAACGGGCAGAGCTTATGTCAATCATTCAGATGAGCGGAAGAATCAAATGAACTTACATGAATATCAGGCTAAACAGCTTTTTGCTGAATACGGCCTGCCAGTATCTACAGGGTACGCAGTAGACACGCCTGAAGCGGCAGTAGAAGCAGCGAAAAAAATCGGTGGTGATAAGTGGGTTGTTAAAGCTCAGGTTCACGCTGGTGGTCGCGGTAAAGCCGGCGGTGTTAAACTTGTTGATTCTTATGAAGAAGTTGCAGCATTTACACAAAACTGGATCGGTAAAAACCTAGTTACTTATCAAACAGACGCGAAAGGTCAGCCAGTTACTAAGATTCTTGTAGAGTCTTGCACTGACATCGCCAATGAATTGTACCTTGGTGCGGTTGTGGACCGTTCAACACGTCGTGTTGTGTTCATGGCCTCTACAGAAGGTGGTGTTGAGATTGAAAAAGTTGCTGAGGAAACTCCTGAGCTGATACACAAAGCGATCATCGATCCTTTGGTCGGTGCTCAGCCTTACCAAGCACGTGAATTAGCCTTTAAATTGGGCCTAAACCCAACTCAAATTAAGCAATTCACCAAAGTATTTCTTGGTTTATCTCAAATGTTCCATGACTACGATTTCGCTTTGCTTGAAATCAACCCTCTTGTCATCACAGAGGAAGGTAACCTTCATTGTCTCGATGGCAAAATCGGTATCGACAGCAACGCTGTTTACCGTCAGAAGAAGATGCAAGAGTTCCACGATCCGTCTCAAGAAGATGAGCGTGAAGCACATGCAGCACAGTGGGAGCTTAACTACGTCGCACTAGACGGAAACGTTGGCTGTATGGTTAACGGTGCTGGCCTGGCAATGGGTACAATGGACATCGTTAACCTTCACGGTGGCAAGCCTGCAAACTTCCTAGATGTGGGTGGCGGCGCGACGAAAGAGCGCGTTGCTGAAGCGTTTAAAATCATCCTTTCTGACAGCAATGTAAAAGCAGTATTGGTTAACATCTTTGGTGGCATCGTTCGTTGCGATATGATTGCTGAAGGGATTATCGGTGCGGTTGAACAAGTAGGCGTAAATGTGCCTGTTGTTGTTCGTCTTGAAGGTACAAATGCTGAGCTAGGTCGTGAAGTACTTGCGAATTCTGGCCTAGATATTATTGCTGCAGTAAGTTTAAAAGACGCCGCTGAGCAAGTAGTTAAAGCTGCGGAGGGCAAATAATAATGTCTATTTTAATCAATAAAGATACGAAAGTTATCTGTCAGGGTTTTACTGGTGGACAAGGCACGTTCCATTCTGAGCAAGCGATTGCTTATGGAACGAAAATGGTCGGTGGAGTTACGCCGGGGAAAGGTGGTCAAACTCACCTAGGACTACCTGTGTTTAACACAGTGAAAGAAGCTGTAGAGCAAACAGGCGCAGAAGCGTCGGTTATTTATGTTCCAGCGCCTTTCGTCAAAGACTCTATCCTAGAAGCGGCGAATGCAGGTATCAAACTTATCGTTTGTATCACAGAGGGCGTTCCGACTCTTGATATGCTTGATTGTAAAGTGGCGTGTGATGCTTTAGATGTTCGTCTAATCGGCCCTAACTGCCCAGGTGTAATCACACCAGGCGAATGTAAGATCGGTATCATGCCTGGTCACATTCACTTGCCAGGTAAAGTAGGTATCGTATCTCGTTCTGGTACGTTGACTTATGAAGCGGTTAAGCAAACAACTGACGCCGGTTTTGGTCAGTCTACCTGTGTTGGCATTGGTGGTGACCCAATTCCTGGTACTAACTTCATCGACGTATTGGAAATGTTCCAAAACGACCCACAGACGGAAGCGATTGTAATGATCGGTGAAATCGGTGGTACAGCGGAAGAAGAAGCGGCTGCTTACATCAAAGCAAACGTAACTAAGCCTGTTGTGTCTTACATCGCTGGTGTTACGGCACCTGCTGGTAAGCGTATGGGTCACGCTGGCGCAATCATCTCTGGTGGTAAAGGTACAGCGGATGAGAAATTTGCAGCGTTACAAGACGCGGGTGTGAAAACCGTTCGTTCTCTTGCTGATATCGGTGTCGCATTGAAAGAAATCACTGGCTGGTAAGCGAGTCATTTTTTAAGCAATACTGATTATTAAAATCCCTGCATTGGCAGGGATTTTTTTTGGTAAGAATAAATGATTCATGGCACTAACTGGGTCTTCGTTTCCAAAGCATCATAGATCGCTTGTCGCATCGTCACAGTGTCTTGGTGTTGATCTAGGGTGATTAAGTCTACTTTCGTGTTTAAAACATCTTCCCAAATATTGTCTGCGATACGGAGTGATTCACCTTGAATCTGTATGATGGCAGCGACCTTTCGCTTACGCACAAGGGCTGATATTTCACTAGGAGAAAATACCGTAGTACCTTGAATCTGAGTACGGTTATTCCACGGCTCGTCGTCAATAAAGGCGACGATCTGAATGACTTGCTTTGCCCGAGCATTATTTTCTAATAATGACGTTGCCAGTGAATAACACCCATAATCAATACCAATAAAAATAACATTCTTCGGTGGTGGCTTGCGCACAAAGAATGTTCCTAAAGTACGAGACAGTGCATGAATCATTCGTTACAAAGCCTTTATTCATTGTGTTTTCAATGTTAGTGCAAAAGCCATAAGGCCTTGCACTGCCTAGCCCAATGTAGCTCAGCCACATATAGCTCAGCCACGAATAATTTAACAGATAACCTCTGCGCCATCTAATAAAGCGATGATAATTCTTATCATGGTTAGTATTCATTGGCTTTTCTAAAAACGTCTTTTTGTCTCTGTCGCAAATTGTCATACGCTGGACGCTTCCAAGCATAGGGAATGATTTTTTTCTCTCTATTATCACTGTAACGAACTTTCTAAAGCGTCCCCGGTGAACTCAGTATTTTGTGTGTATCGGAAAGGCGCGATATTTTTAACCACACCACAATAATCGATAGAGTCGATTGTTCATTTAAGGGAGCTGATCTGATGCAGCATTATTCAGGCTTTGGGTTGTTAAAGCACAGTTTTAGCCATCATGAAAATTGGCAGCGGGTGTGGCGTAATCCAACCCCCAAAAAGAAATACGATGTGATTATTGTGGGTGGCGGTGGCCATGGCTTGGCGACGGCGTATTACTTAGCGAAAGAGTTTGGTGTGACGAACGTGGCTGTCATCGAGAAAGGCTTTTTAGGTGGCGGTAATACCGCTCGAAATACAACGATTGTACGCTCAAATTACTTATGGGATGAAGCCGCGCACCTTTACGAACATTCGATGAAACTGTGGGAAGGCTTGTCGCAAGATCTAAACTACAATGTGATGTTCTCTCAGCGCGGTTGTTTGAATCTTGGTCATACGCTGCAAGACATGCGTGACATTGAACGTCGGGTGAACGCCAATCGTTTAAACGGCATTGATGGCGAAGTATTAGATGCTCAACAAATTAAAGAGATTGTACCGGTTTTGGATTGTTCGGATGGCGCTCGTTACCCTGTATTGGGGGCATCTTGGCAGCCTCGGGCCGGAGTAGCACGACATGACGCGGTCGCTTGGGGTTTTGCCCGTGGTGCTGATACTCATGGGGTGGATCTTATACAGCAAACCGAAGTGCAAGATTTGATTATCGAAGATGGCACTGTTGTTGGTGTTCGTACGGCGCAATACGGCGATATTAGAGCCGATCGTGTAGGCTGCGTCGTGGCGGGTAATTCCAGCGTTTTGGCGAAAATGGGCGGTTTTGAATTGCCATTAGAGTCGCATCCTCTGCAAGCTCTGGTATCCGAGCCGATCAAGCCGATTTTGGACACCGTGGTGATGTCCAACCATGTGCATGGTTACGCCAGCCAGTCCGATAAAGGCGATTTGGTCATCGGTGCAGGAATTGATGGTTACAACGGTTACGGTCAGCGGGGCTCTTACGCGACGATTGAACACACGATTCAAGCGATTTTAGAAATGTTCCCTGTGTTCAGTCGAGTGCGCATGAATCGTCAGTGGGGCGGCATTGTCGATACCTGCCCCGATGCGTGTCCGCTGATTACCGAAACGCCAGTAAAGAACTTGTTTTTCAACTGCGGCTGGGGAACGGGCGGTTTTAAAGCCACGCCGGGATCGGGTCATGTATTTGCGGCGTCATTAGCAAAAGGCGAAATGCACCCATTAGCCAAGCCTTTTTCTATGTTTCGATTTCATAACGGTGCGCTGGTGGATGAACACGGCGCAGCGGGTGTTGCGCATTAATTAGGGCAAAGCCGACTTAGGAGAAATACCATGTTTTATATTTATTGCCCACATTGTTGCGAACACCGTGAGGAAGAAGAGTTTCATGCGGCCGGTCAGGCACACATTGCGCGCCCATTGGATCCCGATGCGTGCACTGACAAAGAGTGGGGCGAATACATGTATTTCCGCAAGAACCCACGCGGTATCCATCATGAACTTTGGGTGCATTCGGCAGGTTGTCGTAAGTTTTTTAACATCACACGCGACACACAAACCTACGAAATCAAAGAAGTCTACAAGGTGGGCGAAAAGCCATCTATTGTGGCTAACGACCTACACTAAGGAGCGATACAATGACACAAGATTTGAAACAGCAGTCTAATCGCCTTTCTACTGGTGGCCGAATAGATCGCTCTAAAACGCTGACATTTACTTATAACGGCAAGCAGTACAACGGCTTTGCAGGTGACACTTTAGCGTCTGCTTTGTTAGCGAACGGTATTGATATTGTTGGTCGAAGTTTTAAGTACAGTCGCCCGCGCGGTATTGTCGCCGCAGGGGCAGAAGAGCCTAACGCTATTATGCAAATTGGCGCAACGCAAGCGACGCAAGTTCCTAACGTACGTGCGACGCAACAATCGCTTTATGACGGATTAGTAGCGGGTACTACAAACGGTTGGCCGAGCGTTGAAACGGACTTGATGGAGTACGTAGGTAAAATCGGTGGCAAAATGATGCCACCGGGTTTTTACTACAAAACATTTATGTTCCCTCAATCCTTTTGGCAAACGTATGAATCCTATATTCGTAAAGCAGCGGGTCTGGGTCGTGCGCCCAAAGAAAATGACCCAGACCAATATGATAAGGTGAATCAACACTGTGATGTCATGATTGTGGGAGCTGGACCTGCGGGTTTAGCGTCTGCATTAGTCGCCGCCCGATCTGGCGCTCGCGTTATTATTGCTGATGAGCAGAATGAGTTTGGTGGGAGTTTACTGAGCAGCACGGAAGGGCTGAACGGCAAACCGGCTGTCGAATGGGTCGCTGAAGTTGTAAAAGAGCTGGCAACATTCAAAGACGTTATGATGCTGCCTCACTCTCAGGTGAATGGCTATCATGATCATAATTTTCTAACCATACAGCAGCATCTAACGAACCATTTACTGGATCGTGCCCCCCATGGTCAAGTCGCTCAGCGTTTACACAGAGTGCGGGCAAAATGGGTGATTTTGGCAACAGGTGCTCACGAACGTCCTTTGGTGTATGGCAACAACGATGTACCAGGTTGTATGGTGGCGAACGCTGTGTCGACTTACATTAATCGTTATGGTGTCACGCCAGGCAATGATTTGGTGTTGATGACGTCGAACGACAACGCGTATCGCACGGCGCTCGATTGGCACGATGCCGGCCGTAACGTGGTGGCGGTTGTCGATTCTCGTAAGAACCCACAAGGTACATTTGTTGATGCCGCTCGTGAACGTGGCATTAGCATTTTGGTTGGCTCTGGTGTGATTGAGGCGCATGGCAGTAAGCGCGTTACTGGCGTATCCATTGCGCCACTGAATGAGACAGGCGATAAGATTATCGGCGCCGTTGTGAAAATAAAAGCTGACACCGTCGCCACGTCTGGCGGTTGGAGTCCTGTGATTCATTTGTCTTGTCATACTGGTGCTCGTCCCGTTTGGAATGACGCTATTGTTGGTTTTACGCCGGGCGCTACGGTGCAAAAACAGCTCACAGCGGGCGCGATTAACGGCCAATATACAACCGCAATGGCACTTTCTGAAGGCATGAATGCGGCGCGAGATGCTCTCTCGGCGTTGGGGTTATCCGTCTCAGAAATCACCCTACCTGAAGCGGAAATGATCGAGGAAGGTGCCGCCATGGCGTTGTTCCACATCCCACACACCAAAACCACATCCCAGGCACCAAAACAGTTTGTTGATTATCAGAATGATGTGACCGCAGCTGGTATTGAGTTGGCATGTCGTGAGGGTTTTGAATCGATTGAACACGTGAAACGTTATACCGCGATGGGGTTTGGCACAGATCAAGGTAAGCTAGGTAATATCAATGGTATGGCGATCGCCGCGAAGATATTGAATCAAACCATTCCCAAAACCGGCACAACGATTTTTCGACCAAACTATACACCCGTGACGTTTGGCGCCATTGCAGGGCGTGACTGTGGTGCTTTATTTGATCCAGAGCGTTACACTGCGATGCATTCTTGGCATCTGGAGCGTGGTGCAAAATTTGAAGATGTGGGCTTGTGGAAGCGCCCTTGGTATTACCCGCAAGGCAATGAGACCATGCAAGAAAGTCTCAATCGTGAATGTGTAGCGACGCGAGAATCTGTTGGTATTTTGGATGCCTCTACCTTAGGTAAAATCGATATTCAAGGCAAAGACGCGCGTGAATTCCTTGGTCGTGTCTACAGCAACGCGTGGGCAAAACTGGCGGTCGGAAAATGTCGCTATGGCTTGATGTGTGGTGAAGACGGCATGGTGTTCGACGATGGTGTAACGTCTTGTTTGGCGGAGAATCATTTCTTAATGACCACTACAACGGGTGGCGCGGCACGTGTTTTGGAATGGTTAGAGCTTTATCACCAAACCGAGTGGCCAGAGCTAGAAGTGTATTTCACTTCGGTGACAGATCACTGGTCAACCATGACGATTTCTGGCCCTAATAGCCGTAAATTACTTGAAAAACTCACCGATTATGATGTGTCTAAAGGCAACATGGCGTTTATGGATTGGAAGCCAATGACCGTAGCCGGCGTGCCAGCGCGGGTGTTCCGTATCTCCTTTACGGGTGAGTTATCTTTTGAGATTAACGTGCAGGCAAACTACGGTATGCACGTTTGGAAGGCCCTGTTCGAGGAAGGCGCTGAATTCAATTTAACGCCTTATGGCACGGAAACCATGCACATCCTTCGAGCTGAAAAAGGCTTTATTATTGCGGGTCAAGACACAGACGGTTCCGTACATCCGTTCGATCTAGGCATGTCATGGGCGGTGTCTATGCAGAAGCCATTTAGCTTTATTGGCAAGCGTGGCATGCAGCGCGAAGATTGCGTTCGTACTGATCGTAAGCAATTAGTTGGGCTGAAGACCCTAGATCCAAACGTGGTATTGCCTGAAGGTGCGCAAGGGGTGCTGGATCCGAAAGCGCCTATTCCGATGCCAATGGTCGGGCATGTGACGTCCAGTTACTGGAGTGCGAATCTGCAGCGCTCTGTTGCGATGGGGTTTGTAAAAGGTGGCTTAGACAAAATGGGCGAAAGCATTTTTTACCCACTCGCCGATGGTCGTGTGATCGAAGCTGAAATTTGTAGCCCTGTGTTTTTAGACCCAAAAGGGGAGCGTCAACATGTCTGATAGTACCTTTGAAACACCATTAGAAAAATTGATCACCGCACAAAGACCACCTCTTTCAGCGTTAGACGTGGTCGGAGAAAGTCCGTTGCATCATGCCGATTTGGCTGGTGTTGCGGCGAAAGGACCACAAGCAGGAGGCGTTCATTTCTACGAGCAGGCGCTGTTGGGTTTGTTAACATTACGTTGCGCACCGTCGTTGGTTCAGCAACATGAGATTGCGACGATTTTGGGTGTGGCTTTGCCAATGTCTCCCTTGACATCTACTGACAATGACGATTCAGCGTTTGGTACATTGTCTGTTCGTTGGGTTGGTCCAGATGAATGGCTGATCAGTGTGCCGGGTGACAGTGCGTTTGAGTTGGAAACACACTTTTTCGAGTCGCTTAGTGGGCATTTTTCTTTAGTGAATATCAGTGGTGGTACGACGGTTTTTAATGTATCCGGTGATCATATTGTTGATATGCTCAAAAAATCGGTACCGGTTGATTTACACATCACTGTTTTTCCTGTCGAAAAAGTAGTATCAACTCTTTTTGCGAAAAGTGGCGTGGTAATGCGTCGTTTAGGTGAGACGCATTTTGAGCTGATAGTGCGTCGCAGTTTTGCTGATTACCTTTGGTTGTGGATTCAAGACGCCAGTCGTGAGTTTGGTTTGGTTGTAAAATCCGCCTAGTCGACTTGTTTCATCCTGTTGGTGGATCTTCTCCTATACCCTGATTGATCTAATGTAAAGAGTATCGAATCAGGGTGTCATCAGCCCAGACATAAAGAGAACATTGTATGAAAACAAAAATCGCACCTTGGATTTTTACGGCTCGTTGTCCGAGCATTATTGGCACAGTGGATGTAGTCACACGTTACATGGCCGAGGCGGGCAATTACATCGATGAAATTCATTCCTTTGACGACAGAGAGTCGGGATTATTTTTTATTCGTATTGAGTTTTTGCCACAAAGTGTCAACTTCAGTGAAGCCCACTTTGCCGATACGTTTTCCGAACGTGCTATGGCGTTTTCAATGGAGTGGCAATTAACGGCGCCAGATCACAAGCCTAAAGTGGCGATCATGGTGTCAAAATATGATCATTGCTTGAATGATTTGCTGTATCGCTTTAGAACAGGTCAATTGAATATTGATGTGACGGTAATTATTTCGAATCATCCAGATTTAGAAGATTTGGCCAAATGGCACGGTCTTCCTTATTACTATTTGCCTATTACCGCCGACACTAAGCTAGAACAGGAAGCAAAAGTGCGTGAATTGATAGAACAATACGATACCGAACTGGTTGTGTTAGCTCGCTACATGCAGGTGCTTTCTCCCGGTATGTGTGAGTACCTAGATGGTCGTGCCATTAACATTCATCACTCTTTACTACCAGGCTTTAAGGGTGCTCGTCCCTATCACCAAGCGTGGGAAAAAGGCGTGAAAATGGTCGGTGCGACGGCGCATTATGTAAATAATGATCTTGATGAAGGCCCGATTATCTCGCAGGGTATTCAGGTGGTTAATCACGCCCATTATGCGGAAGATTTGATCGCTAAGGGCCAAGATATTGAACGCGTGACCTTATTCAATGCGGTTAAATGTCATGTAGAGAAACGCGTGTTTTTGAATGGTAAACGTACAGTAGTGTTCGGCGGATAAACCGCTCTGATGAGTTGGCTATCTGTCAGCAAAAAGCCGTTCGGGGGAGCGGCTTTTTGCTTTTTTTTGCATAAGCTTTGCTTATGAATATGATTCGTTATTGTGTGGTCAGAGTGTTTTTTATAGCTTGTTAGGTTTATTATACAAACCTCTTTTATCGACACCTTGCGAAGTATTTTAGTATGACGGACACCAGTTTCAGCCTAAACTTGGCCACTGAATTAAGTGCCATTGTAGGAAGTCAGCACACATTAACCGATGAAGATAAAACTAAACCCTACAGTCAAGGTTTTCGTCTTGGTGGCGGCAAAGCGTATGCGGTTGTGCGCCCTGGAGGTTTGGTTGAAATATGGCGGTGTTTACAAGCGTGTGTAAAAGCCGATGTAATCGTGATCATGCAAGCGGCCAATACTGGATTAACGGGAGGGTCAACGCCATATGGTGGCGGATATGACCGACCCATCGTGATCATCAGTACGATGCGCATTGATGACATACAGTTGCTTGATCAAGGCAAGCAAATCATCGGTTTTGCGGGCAGTACCTTATTCGGCTTAGAAGATACCTTAAAACCTTATGGACGGGAGCCTCACTCAGTGATTGGCTCTTCCTGTATTGGTGCGTCTATTGTGGGCGGCGTATGCAATAACTCCGGTGGTGCCTTGGTTCAGCGCGGGCCAGCTTATACTGAAATGTCTTTGTTTGCTCAAGTAACGCAAGAGGGTGAGTTGCAGCTAGTCAATAACCTAGGCATTGAATTGGGTTCTGATCCTGAAGCGATTCTTATAAACTTACAAAACAAAACATATCAAGAAAAAGATGTTCAATTCCCTAAAAAACGTGGTTCCGACAATGAATACCATGAGCGTATTCGAGATGTTGATGCCGATACGCCTTCGCGTTTTAACAATGATCCGCGTCGTTTGTACGAAGCCTCTGGGTGTGCGGGTAAACTGGCGGTGTTTGCGGTACGAATTGATACTTTTCCCATTCCTGAAAAACATCAGGTATTTTACATTGGTACAAACGATCCTGCTGTGATGGAGCAAATGCGCCGAGATATGCTGTCAACGTTTACCAATTTGCCGGTCTCTGGCGAATACATGCACAGCAGCAGTTATGACATCAGTAAAAAATACGGCAAAGACAGTTTTTTAGTCATCGACAAACTCGGAACTAAGTACATTCCAAAAATGTTTGCATTGAAACGTACGGTAGACCGCTGGGCTGGAAAATTAAAGTTTATGCCCAATAAATTTTCCGACATTATGATGCAGTATGCGAGTCAACTTTTTCCCAATCACTTACCTAAACGCATGGAAGATTTTCGTGAAAAGTACGAGCATCATTGGATTGTAGAAACCAGTAATGCAGGTGTAGACGAAGCGCAGGCTTATTTAGAGCACTTCTTCAAAGACAAACAAGGTGGCTATTTTGCTTGCACAGAGCGCGAAGCCGATCAGGCCATTTTACATCGTTTTGTGACGGGTGGGGCATTGACTCGTTATCATATAATGAACGGCAAGGGCTTGGGATCTATCATGACCATTGATGTGGCGTTTCCTCGAAATGAGCGAGATTGGTTTGAAGTACTGCCTCAAGAAACCAACGATAAGATTGCGGTCAAAATGTACTACGGCCACTTCTTTTGTCATGTGATGCACCAAAATTACATTATGAAGAAAGGGGTAGATGGTAAAGCGGTGAAAAAGCAAATTTTAGCCAGTTATGATCTACGCGGCGCGGAGTACCCAGCGGAGCATAACGTTGGCCATGAGTATGTTGCAAAGTCAGCATTGCGCGAGTTTTATCAAAAAACCGACCCAACTAATACGTTCAATTCAGGCATTGGTGGCACGACAAAGCTCAAATATTGGCAAGAAGCGAGTGATTCGCACCACGACTGCGGATGTCAGTAAATAGGGCGAACGCATAGGATGCAGCACGTGAAACAATAGCCAAGGCTTAAGTCTCGGTTATTGTTCGTAAGTATTGCATTAATGCCAAGTGTTTGTTGATTGAACGTCGTTATGTTAGTTTGGCTTGTTAAGTGTTAAGGCTGCCAAATTTCTACTCGATTACGACCTCTGTCTTTGGCTTGATACAGCGCTTGGTCTGCGAGCTTTAATAGATCTTCATAGTGATCAACTTGATTGACTAGGGCAACACCCATGCTGACAGTCAGCGATAGCTTGGCCGCTACGCAAGCGTAGTCGATGTTTTCGATGTCTTGTCGTACTGTGTCGCAATACGCAGCGATTGAGTGATTTTCGACCCCTTCTACAATTAAGGTGAACTCTTCACCTCCCCATCGGGCCACGTGTATTGTATCACCGGCAAGGCGTTTCAGCTGAGCGGAAAGTGCTTGTATTGCCTTATCGCCAATAAGGTGAGAGTAGGTATCGTTGATGTGTTTAAAATGGTCAATATCGATAATAACCAGTGCCAATGGGGTGTTATTTTCTTTGGCTTTCAAGAATTTTTTACTCAGCAATTTATCAAAAGCCCGACGATTGGGCAGTTTCGTTAAATCGTCTTCATTGGCTTGGTGCTTAAAGTCTTCTGATTGCTGGCGTAGCGCATGGGTTTGCTGCTCCACAAGCGCCGTTAAATGCAGTTCACTCATTCTCAAGCGACGTAAACGCCAGCGTAACAAGCTAATGATCAGAGAAATAAACAAGATGCCAAGCGCCATCTGAGCGTCTAATCGTTGCCAAAAATAAGGCAGTATGCGAAAGTTGTAGGTTTGTATGGCATTATTCCAGTCGCTGTATGGATACCGAGCACTGACTAAAAACTCATAATCACCTGGTGGTAAATTGGTGTATTCCGCCAAGGTGTTTTTGTCTCTTAATGCCCAACTATTTTCGAACCCCACTAGGCGAGTTCGATATTCAATGCGCGAAGACAGGACATAGCCTAAACCGGCATAATCAAACGTGATTCGGTTTGTACCGGCAGGTAATACGGTATTTTTTTGTAGGGATAGATGTTGTCCATCGGCAATAACGGATTCAATCACAACAGGCAGTTGCACGGCATTTTTTTGAGAAAGCCCAGAGCCATCAATAGTAGAAACACCCTTTGCGGTCGCAAACCACAGTTGGCCGGTTTCCATCGCGACAGCCGCAGGGTTTGATCCACCGTTGGCTTGAGCACTCGCCATACCATCTTGTTCTGCAAAGTGTTCAAACGCTATATTAATAAGACGACCATCTGCGACCGCGTGGGCTTGCTGGTAATCAATTCGCCAAATACCACGGTTACTTGTGAGCCATAAACCATGATTGCCGTCATGAACGACCTGAAAGAGTTTGTCTATAGGCAACCCAGCGCGACGACCAATGACGCTGAGATGGCCATCTATTTGGCGATAGCGTATTAGCCCACGATCCGTTGCAATCCATACAAAGTCGGGTTCTACCCAAAAGCCGAACGCATAGCCCGCACCTTCTTGGGTGGCAATAGGAATAGGATCAAAGCCCTTTTCGGTTAACTTAGCAACCCCAACGCCTGTTCCAACCCAGATATGTCCTTGATCATCTTCCGTTAACGCCATGATGTAATTGTCTGGCAAGCCTTGCTCACGCTTAAAGATTTGTTTTTCACCCCGTTGGTTTTGTTTCACTAGCCCATTCGTGGTGCCAATCCACAGGTTTCCGAGACGGTCTTCGAGTATGGCTCTGACCTCATCGCTTGGTAAGCCACTGATCTGGTTTAGATAGGGCGTTAACGCATTGTTTTCCCATATCATTAAACCATTCAAAGAGGTACCGACCCAGACGCCACCCGCCTGTCGTTTGGCAAAGCTCAGAACGGACATGGTAGCCACGCTACTGCCTAATGCATTGCGAACACGGCCTTTTCCAAGCAGGCTCAAACCTTCGCTGGAACCAGCTAATATTGAATGCTCATCAACTGCGATGACACTACGTACATAATTTCCTATTAGTCCTCGTTCTTTAGTAAAGGTGGTAAACGGGGCTTTACGCAGACGCATTAAACCACCGTTTGTTCCAATCCAAATGCTGCCTTCTAAATCTTGTAGCATGGATATTACTCGATTATTAGGTAGACCTAACTGAGTATTTAACGCTTCTATTTTGGCGTTGTTGAGCCGTAAAACGCCCTTGTTGATGGTGCCGAGCCAAAGATTACCTTCATTATCTTCCATTAACGATGAAATCGCTTCGTCCTTCAGGCTGGGGTGCAGCAAAGTGATGTGATCGCCTTCAAGCGCATAAGCTCCTTTATTTGTGGCGATTAATAAGCGTTTGTCTTGCGTTTCCAATACTGCATTAACATGCTGATTTGGTAAACCATGTTGGCTTAATTGCTCTCGTTTGTCTTGGCTGTTGAGCTGAAATAAACCCTTTTCTGTGGCGGCCCATATTCTTTCTTGGCTGTCTTCAAGGAGACGATACGCGCTGAGGTTTTGTAGCGGCCATGTTTCTTTTTGGTCCTCACCTGTTGCGGTTGCACCAGGACGATATAAAACGCCCAAGCCTTCAATGGCCAACCAAAGGTTGTTCGCTTTGTCTTTAAGAACATGGTTTACCATGCTTTGTGCAACAGGCTGAGGTTGCCATTCGTCGTTTAGTCGATAAGTTACGCCGCCCCTTGCACCCGCAATCCATAATCCATTGTCGTTGTCGGTAACTAGGGCGCGAGTGCCAGAATCGATCATACCGGTATCAGAAGAGCGTTCAAAAAAAAGAAACTCACGACCATTATAGCGTGCCACACCTTCCCAGGTGGCAAACCACAAATACCCATCGGTGGTTTGCGCGATGGCATTAATGCTGTTGTGAGGAAGGCCGTCTTGGGTCGACCAAGCATCGGTGAAATAATCCGCCATTGGCGTGTTGGCATGGGCGAGAGGAAAACAAGCCCAAAGAATGACACCGAACCACTTTACGAATATTTTTGTCTTACTGACAAGCATTTCTTCTCTCTTAATACACTTTCAATGAGTTGCAATCAATTTGATCACAATAATAGCGTATTTGAGGAGACTTTCGCAGCACTTCTGTGTGTTAAGGAAAAAGTGGCTATATATTTAAATGATGTGCTTGAGGTGTGTATTAATTCAGTTGTTATTCCCGTGCATGACTGTAACCACCTTGCCAGCAGAAGGGATTCTGCTGAATAAATATATCAAATGAAGAGGCGGTTTCTGTAACAATCGCTGCGTCTGGTGAATAAATCATCAGTATGACCAGACGAAGCTTGTCGATATTGAAACCGCTAGCGTTTAAATCGCACGACAAGCTCGTGCAGTTCATCGGATATTTTCTTTAAATAATGTATCGTTTCAGCGAGTTTTGAGGAGCTCTGGGTACTGGTATCTGCCAAAGACGAAATGGTCGCGATTTGCTTTTTAATGTCCTCAGCCACATACGACTGTTCTTCTACTGCCGTGGCCATCTGAGTTGACATAGAGGCTATTTTGTTCACTGATTCAGAAATGCCAGACAGCATCTTACTGCTCTGAATGACTTGAGATAAACCCTCTTCTGCGTCGTGTGTCCCCGTTTCCGCGATGTCAACGGCTTGGTTTGCGCGTTCGGTTAACTCACTAACAATCACGTATATCTCTTTTGTTGATTCTTGGGTTCGGTGCGCTAAGCTTCTCACTTCGTCCGCCACAACGGCAAAGCCACGACCTTGTTCGCCAGCTCTTGCTGCCTCAATGGCCGCATTAAGCGCGAGTAGATTGGTTTGATCTGCAATCTGCTCAATCATTTGGGCAGCTTGAGCAATTTTTGCGGTTTGATCAGAAACGCCGTGCACCGAACTACCGATTTTTTGGACGGTGTCTTTTAATTTTTTAATCGCCTTGTGGGTGTCCTTGGCCACACTAGCGCCATCCATTGAGAGCTGGTTAGCCGTATCTGCACTGTGGGCGGTGTCGCCAACATGTTTGGATACCTCTGAAATCGCCATGGTCATTTCGCCGATGGCCTTGGCAACTTGAAGGGTTTCTGCTTGCTGGCTTTCAATGGCTTGTTTTGTCAAATTAGTCAGTTCGGCGCTGTTGTCAGACTCAGTTGCAACCAGAAAAGCGGCATTTTCAATTTGAGTTATGACGGTGTTTAAGTGCGCAATCTGGCTCAGTATGGCGACTTTGACCGTACCAACGGTTTCAGAATCATCGGTATATGTTTTAACCGCTAGCGGATGCGAAAACGAATGACTAAGAATGGTAGTGAGGGAAGATATCGTCTTTCTTGTTGTCGTAGAGGACCAGAATGCGTAGCTAAGAGTTGACAGCAGAAGAGCCGCTTGAGACGAGTGTTCATAACCAAATGCGAACAACCCTGCGCAGGTCGCTATAGCTATTATTAAAGCCAAATTTTGGACCGAAATCGGCAGCGCGCCCCTAATGGGGTGACCGGCATTGATTTGCTTATAGAGTTTGTCGGCGCGTTCCACGTCTTTACGGTTAGGGCATGAACGAACAGACTCGTAGCCTATAATCTTCCCTTCTTTCGTTACTGGCGTAACGTAAGCATCTACCCAATAAAAATCGCCATTTTTACAGCGATTTTTAACCATTCCCATCCAAGGTTTGCCCGCATTTAAGTGCTGCCACATTACTTTAAAAGCTTCTGCTGGCATCTCTGGGTGTCTCACGATATTGTGATGCTCCCCCACCAGCTCACTCTTATCAAACCCACTGATGTCAATAAACGCCTCATTGCAACTAACAATCCTGCCGTCTTTATCAGTTACTGATATAAGCTTTACTGAATGGGAGAATGTTTTTTCTGTTTTGGTAATCGGTGAGTTGTTGCGCATCGACGTTTCCTTTATCTATGTATGCGTGGCTTCGCTACTTACAAATATAGACTATGAATGAGACTATAACTATATATTAGGCAATACTAACATTAATTTGACTTATTATTGATAGTAATTGTGTGTTTTTGTATCGTTTCTGTAAGGCTAAATTGTTAGCTAAAACAGAAAGATAGCGTTTATGATTCGCTTTTAAGTGAAGGGGGAAAATATTTTTTCTTTTTGTTTAAATGGTCTTTTTTCAAAAAATAATGCAACTTTGTTGGTGTTTCAGTCGTGTTATTTTTCGTTTATTGGCAGCATCAAAACAAAGCAGGAAGCCCTGTGTTTGGTCTTCCTGTCAATGAGCGGTTCATTTCGTCTGTCCGGCTCTTATAAGCTGGGTGAACGTTAAGTTCACATAGAAGGAATAAAAACCGTTTGTCGTAACATTAAATGGGTTTTATTATCGATTGTTTAAGGCCGTGCTTGAGTTTTGGTCAACACTGTAGATGGTCCAGCGCTCGTTAGACAGCTGCTGTTTGGCGAATACTTCCGCAACCACGCGACGGTTTTGCTTGCGTCCAGCGTCGGTAGTGTTATCGGCAATAGGACGTGTTTCCCCATAGCCAACCCCTTTAACGCGGTTTGGTAGGATTCTAAAACTGTCCACTAGAACATCGGCAATGGCTGTGGCACGTTTTTGCGAGAGTTCACGGTTAAGGTCTGCTGAACCATCACTGTCAGTATGGCCTTCAATCACCACTGTGCTGGATGGGTTGTTTCTAAGAAAAGTAGCCAACTCTTTAAGCTCACTATAAAATCGAGGATTGATATCGGCTTTACCTGAATCAAAAAGAATGTTCAGTTCTATTGTCAACAGCTTTGTCGTCTGACTAGGGCAGCCATAATTATCGATAGCGGAGTTGACTGGGGTGTCAGGGCAAAGGTCTCGTGCATCGATAACACCATCTTTATCAGTGTCTGAAAGTCGAGACTGTATGTTTGCAGCGTATAAGCTCTCTGCAGCATGCAACTGACTAGACGCGATTAACATCGCAACTAAACTGATGATTTTTATGGATGTCTTCATAATATGAGACCTTTTTTATGACTATCGATAATTTAGCTTAAGAAATAAACGTAAATATAGCTATCGGCTTTTTGTATCTTTGTTTAATTATGCCACACTTTTGTAAATTAATGTAACTACCAGGTCCCCGAGCTTTGCATAGACGCCCATGGTTCGGCGATTTCAAGCGATTCCTCTTTCTGTAGAAGCTCTATTGATACACCATTTGGGTCCTTAATAAAGGCCATATGTCCATCGCGTGGTGGTCGTAAAATGGTCACTCCCAGGGATTGCAGTGTTTCGCATACTTGGTAGATATCGTCTACTTCAAAGGCTAAGTGACCAAACTGGTCTCCACTAGTGTAAGTGCGATCACTCCAGTTATGAGTTAATTCAACTTCTGGCGCGCCTTGTTCTGTGGCGTAATAAATCAGTGAAAATTGGCCCTTCTCGCTGTCGATGCGTCTCGTTTGAATCAGGCCTAAACCTTTTGTATAAAAAGCGTGGCTCTCATCTGGCTTATCTGTTCTTATCATGGCGTGTAGGTATCGAATTGACATGATTGCTCCTTAATATATGGTGACTAAATGGCCATTATTACTGTATCGGCAGAGAATCTTAAATCGTTAAAAGAAAAACGCTTTAACTCTTCTCATTCCTCCCATACCCAGCGAAGAGGCTCTCCAAAATCGTCATAAATGACTTTTTTCTTTGCTCGCTTTTTAACCGTAGTTTGAGGTGCCATCCTATTTTGTTTGCGCTGTTGAATAGCCGCAACGACGTGATTTAAAGGCGTACGATCTTGTTTTGGTTCATTAAAGCCTATGTGGCTCGTGTTATACTTGCCATCAACTAAACCGGACTCCCCCATATTCACTTGCTGGATGGTTCCGTTTTTCTTGATAAATTGATCTACCAGAGATTCAAGCTCGTTTCTTGTGTCTCTTTTGCTGGTTTTTGGTTTTATCATAGTGTGGTTGTTTGGCAAGATCCTGTCGTGAATGAATGGGTTAAAAAATAACCGTAATTTTCCATATTAAACGTAAGAGGTAGCTGGTGTCTATTAGCAACTTAATTGTACATGAGATTCAAAAACACGAGGGTGAACGTAAAGCCATATTGATCGCGCGACCAAATGAAAACCCTGTCGATGGTCAGGCGGAGGCTTTGTCGGCTCAGGTGACGAACTTGTTTAATCGTTCGGGTATGAATACAGGCCGTTTTGTTAACCCTCAAGGCAGCGAGGAGGGAGCGCAATTACCAAGCCTATTATTTAAGCACTTTAAAAATGATGGCTTTGTAAATTTTGCGGAATTTACCAAACAGTGTGCAGCGGAATATCTAAAATATGTAGAGCCGGTAGAAGCGGTAGAAGGTGGTTTGCTGTGGTTTAACCATTATGAACTTAATGATACGCATTTTTTATACATTGTTATGTTGAAGCGAAAAAAAGGGATTGGTCTTGGTAGCGATTTAAGTCTGTCGCAAATCGATCAAATTGAGACGGAAAAGTTACACATGTCATTGCGCATCAATTTAACGGCGTGGCAGTCCGGTGATGATGGGCGTTATATCGCGTTTCGTTTTGGTCGAGCACCAAAGTTTGAAAGTGAATATTTTACCCAGTTTATTGGCTGTGACGAGCCTAAAGTCGCTGCCAAGGAGACGAAAAAACTCGTCGATTTAACGTCGGCTTTTTGTGTATCAGAAGGGCTTCCGACTAGGCAAGCTAATGAGTTTAAAAAAGTGGTGGCAGAGCACTGTCAGGCAAAAGCGCAAGACCGCGAGCCACTTGCTATAAAAGACATTGCCTCTCAGGTTGAGTCTCGATTTTCTACTGAGCAGGCGAATAAGTTTTTAGACATCGCGGGCTCAGACAGTTTTAACATGGAGAAAGAGATTTTCGTCGAAAAAGCCGCGCTGAAAAAACTGACACGCTTATCGGGGAGTTCTCGTGCTTTGACATTAAGCTTTGATAGTGATTTGCTTGGTGAATCTGTAATGTTTGACGCTGACACCGGTACGCTTACCATTAAAAACTTACCGAGAAGCTTGCTAAAACAATTAGAATTAATGTCGGTTTAGGTCTTAGTTAAGCGGCTTAGCTCGCTCTTTAAAGAACGAGCCATTGATGAAGGAATGAGCCATGGCTAATATCAGCGGTACAGGGCTTGGTTATAAACGAAAAGGAGCGCTATAAACCTAGCAATCCTTCAAGTTCTTCCATTGTGTCAAAGCATTGTGTTGCGCCGGCGGCCAGCTGGATATTTTTGTTCAGTGTTTCACAAAACGCCAAAACTGTCATACCAGCTGCATGCCCCGCCGTGATGCCCGCTACAGAGTCTTCTATGACGAGGCAATCTTTGGGGTCAATGTGTAAGGCCGCTGCGGCTTTTAAATACATATCGGGTGCTGGTTTGCCGTTTTCCACGTCCTCGACACAAAAGCGAAGGGCAAAGCGTTCTAATAATTGTATTTTGTCGAGTTTAAAGTTCATTTCTTGCCGACGTGCATTGGTTGCCATTGCGATGGGTACGTTGATTTTTTCAAGTAGGGCTCGAACGCCTTTAATAGGCTCAAGCTCTTCATCAATAATCGCGTGAAATTTTTGACGGTAAATGTCAGCAAAATTGGAAGGTAAAGGTTTGCCGAGAAGTTTCTCTGCATTAATGAGGTTTTGTTTGTTGGTAAACCCTGTGAATTTTGAATGCAAAGTTTCGTCGTCAATCACAAGACCCTGTTCGCTCAACATGGACCTTAAAATGTGGTTAGAAATGTTTTCAGTGTCAACAATCACACCGTCACAATCAAAAATTATTGCTTTGTAAGAATACGCCATAAGAAAATATCGTCGTGAATGGATCTTGATAATAACGAATTTTTAGACGAACAAGGAAGGGAGGGGGTTATTATTTTTCTCCCCTTAAAGAGTATTTACGATACATTGCATCGCCGTTCGGTGGGCTTGTCTCGTAAAAAGTACTTTTATAATCCGTGAATAGTGCGTTAGTTCGCCGTTTGGCCTAATATTTGTGGGCGTGCACTGGCTTTTTTAAGGTTTTTTACTGTACCCAGAAAGAAAGCAACAACCGCTTTAACACGACGTGTGCGTTTTTGTTTGCGAGCGTGGTCTTCCAATGTGGTGTCTACGTATCCCCATTTAGCCAAAAGCGCTTCGTATTGTTGTTGAGAGTCCATGTTATTCTCCTAAAGTGAGTGGTTTTAAGTGTTGTTTTATTACAACAACACCGATATTAGGTATATTTGACCGATTGAACAAACGATCCTTTTTCACTCAATTGATGAGTTTTTCTCATCCTTTTTCCATTTTATTGTTTACATAAGGAATGAGCCTTGTACCAATCATTAGAGCAGTTTTCAAAGAGTTGGATTTTTAAACGCAATGACCCAAAAGTTGAACTTGAGGATCTTCACGCTATCCGTTTGTTGAGTGAGCAAGGCGCTGCACAAATTTGGCGAGATTACATAAGTGAGGAGCAAATTCACCCCGATCATTTTTCAGAACGCGATTGGTTAAAACGTCGTGATGCACAAGTCGTAGATGGGAAAATTCAATGGGAAGGGGTGTGGGACAGTGATCAGTTGCTGTTACCGGAAGCTTTGCTACTGCACTTTTCATCTTGGGGAGAAGATACTAGGGTGTATTTTTGCTGTCAAAACGAACTGGTGTTTGAATTGACCTGGGGAGTATTTAAGCGCACATGGAAAGCCTTTTTATTTCTAGATAATGGTCCAGTTTTGGTCGGAAAGAAAAAAAAGCAAGCGGCTCAATTTCACTCTAATGGGTCGGTGAATTTATTGATGAGACCCTCATGAGCCGAGTGTGGTAAAAGTGTATAAACGGCGATAAGTCGTTATACGGTGCGACGGTTGCCACGTTTTCGGCTCATAAGACAGTGCTGGTTAAACGTCTGATACAAGGTCAATAATGCTTTACTATGGCTTGTGTGACCCAGTGCATCAAGCAGTAAGGCGGTTACTTCCGCCGTAGCGAATTGCATATCATGCTGGGCGTGCCTGACTAAAAAAGATCGCTGTGCTTCACTGCTGAGTTCATAATGGGGAATGTGTTTTAACCAGTCGCTTTGGTGAAACATTTTACTGGCTTGTTTCCATGTGCCGTCCAAAATAATAAAGGTGTGTGCGTGGCTTTCATTTGATGTTTCTGGCAGGTTTTGTCGTTGCTGTCTGTGTTGTGATCGTGCTGTTTCTGTACTGGGATAGAGAAGGGTGCAGTGGCCTTTTTGAGAAGCCAAGGTGTCGAGTAGTTCAGCCGGGGGGGCTGTGCGGCTCCAAAGAAAGGCTTTGGTGTTTTGCGGAAATAGGTCTGCAATCAGTCGGCCGCTGTTAGTGGGTTTGTGTATTTCGTCACGGTGAAACAGAAGAATAAAGTTAATCGGGCTGAGTTGTTGCGTTTTGTGATGGCAAAAACAGGCAATGTCGGCCATAAGACAGTGCGGGCAACGCTTGACATTGGCGCCTCTAGCGACAAAAGGACGCGTTGAATTTAGCTTAGATTGCTCACGTAATAAATCGACACAGTGCGGTTTTTGAGTGTGTTTCATGGTGTATTTTCATCTAGTCTATGTTTTTTGATTAGGTTCTTTCTGTCGGCGGCATGACCTTCATTGTTGTCTCGATGCTTCATGCAATAATAGCCGCACATTATCGATGAATAGAGTTGTAAGTCTAGTAACGTAAAACCAGTTTAAAGAATAAAAAAGCTAGGATCTAAATGTATCATTTTGTTAATTTTTTTAGGCATTTTCGGGGACATTCTATAAAAAATATGCAAATACAGAGGAACGCGTCAAAACCGCTCACATCCTCCTGTTCGTTGTCATTCAGTCGCGATATGGTGTTAGGTATTATTTTTTTGTTATGAGCTGTTTATGAGCCGTTATATCTCACCGATTTTGTACGTTCTTCTCATGTTGGTAGGGTGTGTTGCATTTATATCAATAGCCGGCGTTCGAGTGGGTGTGTTTGAACCAATTACGGGTTTTTCATTGCTGCGCAAAAGCGTAATCGCTTCTCTTATTTTGTCTGTGTTGGCGGCCTTGTCTTTAGGCGCCTGCCGCAAAGAAAAAAACCCAGCTTGCAATCGCTTTTATAGCTTAGTTTTGATCGTTTCTTTTGCATACAGCGCTATGTGGATTGGGTTTTATCTACAAAGAGCGGGGTTGCCGCACATCAGTGATATCACCACAGATACCGAGGTTCCTCCTGCTTTTATCAATGTCAATTTCATCCGAAAATCAAAAGAAAACGATTTAAGGTATCACTCTGATTGGGCGGCGGTTCAACAAAAATATTATCCTGACGTGACACCGTTGTTTTTGACACAGGACAAAGCCGATTTGTATGCCACTATTTTGTCTCAAGTTAATGAGCGTGGGTGGGAAGTACTCGCGACGTATTCAAGCGCTGGTATTATTGAGGCGACCGCTCGAACACCTATTTTTGGTTTTCGGGATGATGTGGTTATTCGGCTTACGCAGGTAGAGCCTGGTCTTATTCGGGTAGATATGCGTTCTTGCTCGCGGGTTGGACGTGGTGACTTTGGTGTAAATGCTGAGCGTATTCAGTCATTTATGGCAGATTTGTCGGATTCTCTGACTAAATCCAGTATGCCGAAAGTCAACTCCGTGCGTTAAAATTATCTCGTTTTCAAAAAGCAGACAGGCTAGACTCTTAAAACACCGATTTAGAGGGTTATTAGGGTGAGTCTTCGTCAACAGCAAAAAACCAATACTCGCACAAAAATTAAAACCATCGCTAAGCACGCTTTTTTGTCACAAGGCATAGAGGCAACCAGTACGCGTCATTTAAGTGATCAAGCGGGCATTGCGGTAGGTACCTTGTTTGTGCATTTTCCTGATAAATTGTCCTTGGTAAAAGATATTTTTTTCGATGAAATGGACGCGGCTTTAAGGGTGGCTGTTGTGGCTCAAAAAGTCAGCGCTTCGCCAATTGACTATCTTTTGCAAATGGCGCAAGTATTGTTTGATTTTTATGATGAGTACGCTGAATTTACACGCCAGGTTTTGTTGGATAGTTTGGCCACAGGTGGCTTTCATACCAAACAAATGGCGGTTATTTCCGATGGTATTGTAAAACGCTTTAAGCAGGTGGGTGTTGACGAAAAGACAGCGAGTATTTTTGCTGAAAATATGCTGGCAAACTATTGGTTTGTATTGCTAACCGGCATGCCAAATAATCTTTTAGGCGAAGCCGCGGTCGCGCATTTAAATCGAATGAATTTACCTTTTGAAATGTCATATCGAAACGCCCTTAAACACCATAAATCATCTTAATATTAAAGGCTGCTTGGCGCCAATGAGTCCTAGCAAAAGCATATTCGTCTTCCGTTAATAGCCTTCGACTAAGCCAAGGTTCTGTTAAACGAACGGTCAGTTAAGAGTGTTTGCTTTCCGGTACGGCCCTTGGTAGTCAAAAAGTCGCTCTGTGACTTGCCAATGTTGTTTCACTTTCTTGGCAATGACAAAGTCTGGTGTGGGCAAGTAGTCAATAAATCGCACTAACTCTTCCAATGTTTCAAATTCAATGGCTTGGCTGCCGCTGGCGATTCTTCTGCCAAATTGTTCGTTAAAGACACGGCGTGATTTCTTATATTGAAAACGAAAGGTTTCCACCAAAGTGATGCCATCTTCATCGTGATAGGTGATTTTTAAACTCTGGGTGTGGGTGTCTATTTCTGGTGTGATGCCGGAACAGCGCAGTACCTTGTTGTTTTTCAAGTTAAGGGCGCTTCTTAGTAGATCGTCTGGATCGATGAGCTTTTCGAAACAATGCTGGCACTGCCGTGCCGCTATGTCATTTTCTTCGTTGCAGTGTGGGCAGCGTTTAAAACGAAAGCGATAGGAGCACTGCACTTCGCCTTTTTGTTCGTCTAGGGTGTCAATCAGTCCGTGGCAGCGGCGCCCGAAATGTTCCAGTAGGTTGCCATCGGCGTCTTTTCGCCCCCAAAATGTGTTGGCGAAATCGCATTCTGGGCAGTGAATTTGTACTGCAACAGAGTCAGGAGTGGGGCGTTTTTCACCAATTTCTGGTTGGAAAATATCATAACCATTGTTGGTGTAATCCAAAACAAGGCAGTCTTTTTTGCCAGGGTTAAGTCGTAAGCCACGGCCCACGATTTGTTGAAATAAACTGATGGATTGAGTAGGTCTTAAAATGGCAATGACATCCACATGGGGTGCGTCAAACCCGGTTGTCAATACGGACACATTAACGAGAAATTTCAGTTGCTTAGCTTTAAACGCCTTGATTAACGCATCGCGTTCTTTGAGCTTGGTTTGGCCTGTAATAAGGGCGGTGTTTTCACTGGGTAAATAGCCAACAATTTCCCTGGCGTGGTCAATGGTCGAGGCAAAGATCATAACACCTTGTCGGTCTTGGCTGAGTTGTACAATTTGCTCGGTGACCGCTTGGGTGACTCTTGGGTGTTTGTGTATCAGCTCGTTGAGGGCAATGTCGTCGGTATTTTGTTCGCCATCAAGGCTTTCGGTTAACAAACTAAAATCATACTGAGCGATCGCGGCGTCGAAGTGAATCGGCGGCGTTAAGTAGCCTTTTTTAACCATGTGCTGTAGAGGCAGTTCAAAAATACACCGCTTGAAAAAAGACTCGGTATTAGGTCGCGCGTAACCATGATAATGGTGTTGATAAATCCAGCCATGACCTAGTCGATAAGGCGTTGCAGTAAGGCCAAGAATTTTGATCGTAGGGTTCAAAGATTGAAAATGCTGAATGGTTTTTTGGTACTGGCCGTTCTGTTCTAGGGCGACGCGATGGCATTCATCAATAATAATCAGGCTGACAGGGTCGTTAAAGTCGACCAGATTGCTGGCCATTGATTGAATGCTGGCAAACGTGACTTTTGCCGTGGCGTTTTTCTGGTTTAACCCTGCAGAATAGAGGCCAGCGCTTGACCCGGTAGCCAGAAATTTGGCGTGATTCTGCTCGACGAGTTCTTTAACGTGCGCTAAGCACACCACGCGACCTCGCGCGAGTCGACTCAATTCTGCTATAACCAGGCTTTTGCCAGCGCCTGTTGGTAGCACTATCACCGCAGGATCGTCACTGTGGCGAAAATGCGACAACGCGGCATTAACGGCTTGCACTTGATAGTCTCGTAATTGATAAGTTTGCTTCATGGTATGTCGTCGCAGAAATCTTTATGTGATGGAGAAGTGCCTACAGTATGATAGCGGCCACGGTAATTTTGCCCTTTTAACAGTGATTAATCTATCCATGTCTATTGAAGCGCCCTTTGCGGGAAATCCGTACATTGAAAACTCTATTCCTGTTTTTAGCCGAGAAACCCCTTTTTATAATTTGCTGAACGATTTGCAAACTAAAGGGTGGAGTATTCAGGATGATTTCTTTTCAACGGATTTTACCCAGGCCTTAATGGATGAAGTGGAAAATATACATAATGCTTACATGCTTCAAGCGGGTGTGGGTCGCAAGCAAGATCACCAAATCGTACTGGATGCGCGACGGGATTATATTCAATGGATTGATCCGGATAAGCCGATTCGAAAGGATTTTTTGCGAACGATGGAGGCCTTACGTGTGGCATTGAATCGTCGTTTGTTTCTGGGGTTATTTGATTACGAGGCGCATTTTGCCCGTTATGAAAAAGGGGCGTTTTATGAAAAACACATCGATGCATTCAAAGGTCAAAGTAATCGCATATTGTCGACAGTGCTGTATTTAAATGAAGGCTGGCAGGCAGGCGATGGCGGCGAATTGGTGATTTATGACGAGCGCGAGCCGACTAAAGAAATAGGACGATTTTCACCCAACAAAGGCCGTTTAGCGGTTTTTTTGAGTGAGTGTTTTTATCACGAAGTGGTGGTAGCAAAGCGAACTCGCCATAGCATTGCGGGTTGGTTTCGAGTGAACGGCACGATAGGTGGCGCACTTGATCCAGATCAATGAAATACGGCATTTGTGCTGAGTTGAGTGAGAGATAATGAGGGCAGCGACTCGAAAATATAACAATAAGACTCTATAATATGCGCCTTAATTAATTGCTCTGGTTTTACGTTCCAGATCGCATAGGAGAAAGTATGTCTACCGTTGTTGTATGTGCCCTGTATAAATTTGTTGCGCTGCCGCATTTCGAATCGCTCCGCGAGCCATTGCAAAAAACCTTAGAAGACAACGCTGTGCGTGGCACCTTGTTGTTGGCGAGTGAAGGCATTAATGGCACCGTCGCGGGCTCTCGCGAAGGGATTGATGCGGTTTTAGCGTGGTTAGACCAGCAACCAGGTTTAGAAAGCATCGGCTACAAAGAATCTTTCGACGAAGCTATGCCGTTTTACCGTACAAAAGTGAAATTGAAGAAAGAAATCGTCACCATGGGTATTGAAGGCATTGACCCCAAGCGCGTGGTCGGAACCTATGTTAAACCCAGTGATTGGAACGCATTGATTTCTGACCCTGATGTCATTTTGGTCGATACGCGCAACGATTACGAAGTACAGATTGGTACGTTTAAAAATGCCGTGAACCCCAAAACAGAGACGTTTCGTGAATTTCCAGGCTATGTAAAAGACAACATGGACCCAGCAAAACACAAGAAAGTGGCGATGTTTTGTACCGGTGGTATTCGCTGTGAAAAATCCACGGCGTACATGCTAGAACAAGGCTATGAAGAAGTGTATCACCTGGAAGGCGGGATCCTTAAGTACCTAGAGGAAGTGCCGAAAGAAGACACGATGTGGGAAGGTGAGTGCTTTGTTTTCGATAATCGTGTGTCGGTCAATCACGATCTACAAAAAGGCGAATACGATCAATGCCACGCATGTCGTATGCCGATCACCGAAGAAGAAAAACAAAGTGAACACTATATTCAAGGCGTGAGTTGCGTGCATTGTGTGAATAAATATTCTGATGCCCAGCGTCAGCGTTTTATTGAGCGCGAACGCCAAGTTCAGCTTGCCCACGCTCGCGGAGAAGAACATATTGGCGCCGATGTAGTGGACGCTGTTGAAAAGCATCGCAATGAGAAAACGCTCGAAAAAGAGCGCCAACGTAAGGTGCGTGAAGCTCAAGTAAACTAGCCCCTGAGTGCTTTGATGTGTTTTCGTCTGGTGCTCGCTAAACTTGGTCAGACGAAAACAGTACTAAATTTAAGCTATTGATCTTAATGGCGATGTTTTTGGTTATTTCACTCGATTCCTCCGTCACTTGTGGTATCACAGTGGTTTCGAAATGCCTCGTACTGCCGTACAATAAAAAATCGCTTTTTATCAGCCAGTACCCATAATGAGTTATCAAGTTTTAGCACGTAAATGGCGCCCGCAAACTTTTCTTGAAATGGCAGGCCAAGACCATGTACTTCAAGCATTAGTGAATGCGTTACGTCAGCAACGCTTGCATCATGCCTATTTGTTTACCGGAACCCGTGGCGTGGGCAAAACCACCATTGCGCGTATTTTTGCAAAATGCTTAAACTGCGAAACAAACGGTATTTCTCCAGAACCCTGCGGGACGTGCGACAGCTGTCGTGAAATCGTAGAAGGTCGCTTTGTTGATTTGATTGAAGTGGATGCCGCCTCACGTACCAAGGTAGAAGATACCCGAGAATTGCTCGAAAACGTTCAATATGCACCGACTCGAGGGCGCTTCAAAGTTTATTTAATAGACGAAGTGCATATGCTATCAACACACTCTTTTAATGCCTTACTTAAGACATTAGAAGAGCCGCCAGCCCACGTTAAATTCTTATTGGCTACGACCGACCCCCAAAAATTACCGGTCACTGTGTTATCTCGTTGTTTGCAGTTTAACCTTAAAAATATGTCACCACAGCGCGTGGTGGACTATCTGCAAACCGTGCTGAATACCGAGCAAGTGGGCTTTGACCAAGCCGCCTTGTGGCAAATTGGCCAAGCGGCCAATGGCAGTATGCGAGATGCCTTGAGTTTGACAGATCAAGCCATTGCGTTTGGCAATGGTGCAATTTCAGAATCTGATGTGACCGCCATGCTTGGGCTAGTAAATCAGTCGCAAGTGTTGGATTTATTAGAAAGTGTGGCGGCTAAAAAGGCCGCTGACGTGCTGTCTCGTATTGAGCTTTTGGCGGATTACCAACCGGATTTTACCGCCATTTGCGGCAGTTTATTAGATGTTTTACATCGCATCGCCATTGAACAACAAGTGCCAGGGGCGCTGGTGGATCAGCTGGGTGATTTGTCTCGTATTCAAGCGATGGCGGCCAGTGTCAGCTCGGAAGAAATTCAACTGATGTATCAAAGTTTATTGATTGGTCGTCGAGATTTGCCTTTAGCGCATTCTGCACGCGCCGGCTTTGAAATGCTGATGTTGAGACTGATTGCGTTTCGTCCTACTCCACCAATGAGAGTGAGCTATGAAGAGGCGCCGGTAGTGTCGGAACCGGTAGTGTCGGAACCGGTAGTGTCGGAACCGATATTAGCGGAAAAAAAAACAGCCCCCGTTGAGCGTGCAGCTCTTGTAGTAGAGCGTTCTGAGCCAGAAAATGCTGAACTAGAGACCGCCGAGCCAAGTGCGACTCAACTAGAAAATGTTGAGCCAAACACGCTTGAAGCAAGTGCAGTTGAAGTCAATATCGAAAACACAGCGTCGATTAGCGTTATGAATTCCCCTAGTAACCGGTTATCCCAAGCGGAGCGCCCACCATGGGAAGAGGCGCCAGCCGATAACGAGCCAGAAGTTCGTATTGAGACGGTTGAAAAGCCATCGGCTCAAGCCCAGATAACGCCAATACAGGAAACAGAACCGGAACAGCAAGTACAAAAATCAAAACCAGAGCCAACAGCACAAAAGTCTTCTGTCGTTCCGCCGACGTTTGTTCAGCAAGAACAAGATGAAGATGAAGATGAGCAAGAAACAGAAGAGCAGGCGATCGCGGACATCATTGACCCTTTTAACCCTGCGGCCGACTTGGTCGATGCGTTAGTCTCTGGCGTTGTCGAGCCGATAGCGAGCCATGAAATTAACGAAGCTAATGAAAGCATGTCGACACAAACACGGTTATCGAAGGTGCCGGATGCGATCGCACAACCTGCTTTGGGTATGGACTTGCCTGTATTGGCGCATTTCAGTGAATTGACGATGAAGATCTGGTGGCTGGTAGCACCTCGGTTAAATTTAACCGGCTTGGTGCAAAACATCCTGATGAACTCCAGTTTAGTCGACGCCAGTGATCAAGGTATCCGCTTGCAGGTTCCTTTAGAATACGGACACATGTTGAATCAAGTGCGTTATGAACAAATACAGGGCGCATTGAGTGATTTTTTTGCCATGCCGGTTCCCTTGATCATAGACACAGTGGAAGACACCAGCGGCGTGACCGCAGAAGAATTTGCGATAAGTAAGCGAGCAGAGGCCTTGCAGGAGGCCATACAATATTTACAATCACATCCAGTTGTGCAAGCTTTATCGGCGACGATGGGCGCTCAATTGGTTTATGATACGGTTAAAGTTAAAGCTTAATTTGGAGGGCGAAGGTATGTTCAAAGGTGGTATGGGTAACATGATGCGTCAAGCGCAACAAATGCAGGAAAACATGCAAAAAGCGCAAGAAGAAGTCGCCAGCATGGAGGTTGAAGGTCAATCCGGTGCCGGATTGGTGAAGATCCTCATGACAGGCCGTCACGACGTAAAACGCGTTTCTATTGACGATTCTTTGGTGGGTGAAGACAAAGAAATGCTGGAAGACCTTATTGCGGCCGCTGTCAACGATGCGGTGCGTAATATTGAAGTCAGCCAAAAAGAAAAAATGGCCGCAGCAACGGCGGGCATGTCCTTGCCACCTGGTTTTAAAATGCCATTTTAGGAGAGGATTTTGTTCAGTCCCTTAATTAAAGAATTGATTGATTCATTGCGTTGTTTACCGGGTGTTGGCCCCAGGTCAGCTCAAAAAATGGCCTTGTATTTACTTGAACGCGATCATCAAGGGGCAGACAGGTTAGCAAATGGATTGCGCGAAGCACTTGACAAAGTTGGGCGCTGTTCAAGTTGTCGTACGCTAACGGAAGAAGCTGAATGCCAGTTGTGCCAAGATCCTGAGCGTGATCCTAAGCGATTATGTATTGTTGAAACACCCGCGGATGTGGTGGCTATCGAGTCGGCGGGTACCTTTACTGGAAGGTATTTTGTTTTATTGGGGCATTTGTCACCGATTGATGGCGTTGGTCCGGAAGAATTGGGGCTTGATCGTTTGGAAGCCCTTGTTCAACACAATGACGTCGAAGAGGCGATTATCGCCACAAACTCTACGATAGAGGGCGAGGCGACTTGTCATTATATCGCGGAGATATTAAAAACACTGAACATTAACGTCAGCCGTATTGCTCATGGTGTTCCCATGGGCGGCGAGCTGGAATACGTTGATGGTAACACTCTGGCGCTGGCGCTTGAGGGACGGAAGAAACTCTAAAATGAATGATCAAGATGATGCTCTGACTATTATTTGTGTGGCAGACAATGAGTCGCTGGAGAGTTGGTGTGAGTACTGGGCGCAATTACCCGTAATTGCGGTGGATACGGAATTCATTCGCCGGGCAACGTATTTCCCGATTACAGGGCTGATTCAAATTAGCGAAGGCGATCAAGCCGTGCTGATTGATCCTTTAACGATCGATGCGTGGGATCCGTTGCGTGATCTCATGGTTAACCCTAATGTTATGAAGGTGTTTCACGCGTGCTCCGAAGATCTGGATGTATTTGACCGATTACTGGGTGTATTGCCTACGCCGTTTTACGACACGCAGATTGGTGAAGCCTACGCGAGTGCGAAATGGTCGCTAAGTTATGTAAAGTTAATTCATGAATATTTACAAATTGAAGTCGCCAAAGATGAAACGCGTTCCGATTGGACCCAGCGACCTCTGACGGCGGCGCAAAAGCGTTACGCGGCCTTGGATGTGGTTTATCTTGCAAACGTGTATCCAATGCAACTTGCCCGTTTACAAGAAAAAGGCATGCTTGAATGGGTGATGGAAGACTGTGATTCCCTTAAATGGCAGTATCAAATGAACTCGGATCCTAAACAAAACTGGGACGGAATAAAAACCGCATGGCGTTTGTCTCCTTTGGGTCTGACGTTATTGCGTTTGTTGTTTATTTGGCGCGACGAGCAAGCACGTAAAGAGGATGTGCCTAAAGGGCAAATCCTTAAAGATCGCACTTTATGGTCATTGGCGGATACCTTACCAACGCATCATAAAGCCGTGTCTGAAGCGGAAGAGTTAACGGGTCGTCAACATCGTTTGTATGGTGACGTTATTTTGCAAAACGTGGCTCTGGTCAATGAGCTATCCGCCGATGAATATCAATTGCCGTTGGAAATGCCTTTGCCCCCCCGAACGGGTGATTTGACAAAGGCAATTAAAGCCTTCGTGCGTCAGCAAGCGGAGCGTATACATATTGCGCCGGAAGCTATGATGAAACGTAAACTGTTGGACCCTTTGGTACGTCATTTGTTTGATGGGTCTGATATAGACTGGAACAATCCGGCCATGACGGGGTGGCGACGTGAAGCCATCGTAAACCCAGTTTTGGAAAAATTCAAAAAGCCCTAAATGGCGCGGTGACGCCAGAGAACATTATGAAACAACATTTAATTGTAGAAGTATTTCGCTCTTCCAAGCACGACGGCATGTACTTGTATGTAGAAAAAAGTCAGGGCTTGAAAAAAATCCCGGAAGAATTAATGACACGTTTTGGTAAAGGCATCAGTGCCATGACCATGTTATTGACTAAGGAAAGCACGCTTGCTCGTGCTAAACCTGAAAAAGTGGCGTCTGAAATTCGTGAAAAAGGTTTTTATTTGCAGCTGCCACCAGTGAAAGACGATTACTTACTCGACCTTTATAAAACCCCAACAGAAGCCATTTACTGATTATGATAGCAAAGCGTTACGAGCCTTTTTGGCAAATCACGCCACTGGAAAAAATGTCTCCAGTAGAGTGGGAGTCCATCTGTGATGGCTGTGGTAAATGTTGCCTACAAAAATTGCAGGATGATGAAACCGAAGAGGTTTTTTACACTAACTTGTCTTGTCAGCAACTCAATCTGACCACCTGTCAATGTAAGGTATATGACACTCGACAAGCAAAAGTGGCAAGCTGTATTACATTAACCCCAGATCAGTTAACGGATTTTGATTGGCTGCCAGATACGTGCAGTTATCGTGTGCTTCACGAAACGAAACAGTTACCTAATTGGCACCCTTTGGTGGTGGGGAGTAATAAAGAAATGTTACGCCAAGGGTTAACGGTGCGTGATTATGCGGTCAATGAAACCAAGGTAGCGGAAGAAGATTGGGAAGTACACGTGATCAAATGGGTTCATGGTATGCCCAAGCCGTATGACGTTACCTGAAAAAAACGACTGTACCCATAAGCTAAGCACTAATTTTAGCAAGTGTAATCTGAGGAGTTTGTCAGCATGACGTGGTTAAGAGTAAATGCAGCGCTATTGTTGTCGGTTTGTTTGTCTTTTGGAACGCCGTTAAGTCATGCCGATACGCAGTTTCGCGTTATTGTCGATGCATCGGGCAGCATGATTATCAGCGATCCTGATAAGCTTACTTCAGAAGCCTTGCGCCTTATTTCAAGCCTGGCGCCTGAAGAGCAGGCTACGCTGGGTATCTGGTTATTTGGTGAAGAGCCCAGAGTGTTGCTCGAAGAGTCGATCGTCAATAAAGCCAGCAAAGCAAAGCTGGAAAGCTACGTAAACAGTTACGTGACACAAGATGTAAAAACGGACTTAGAAGCCATCATTGCTTTGCTCTTAGACACGCCTGACTCTGGAGATCTACGCCCGAATTTTTCCCGCCATTGGGTGTTGGTCACCGACGGGATGGTTGATATTAGTTTAGATGAATCGGTGAATAAAGCGTCGCGGGATCGAATATTAAACGAATTGACGGCCAAGTTAGAGGCGAAAAACATTCATTTGCACACTATTTCGATGACAGGTTACACCGATAAAAACCTGTTAGAGTCCCTTTCACTTCGAACCGGTGCCACTCATACCGAGGTGGCGATTCCAGAAGATCTATTAGATACCTTTGATCGTATTTTCGCTCAAGCCACTCCCACAGACGAGTTGCCATTCGATGGAAATCGATTTTTAGTGGACGATGCGATTGAGGAATTAACCTTGGTGGTGTTTCACGATGAAGGCGTTCAGCCTCACGTGATCAAGCCTGATGGTTCAGTATTGTCTTTGATAAACAGCGACAGCGTCTCGGTGTCGTCATCGAATCACTATACACTTTTGACCGTTCGTCGCCCATCCGTCGGTTTATGGCAAGTCGATAATGTGGACCTGGAACGAAGCAGCATCAGAATTATGACGAATCTGAGTGTTCAGGCGTCTACCGTGTCATCGGTTGTGTTTTTACATGAGCCTATTTACTCTGTCGTGGGGCTGTTTCAAAAAGAAGAGCTCATCGATGATGAAAAAGTACTGGACTTACTTGATGTTAACCAAAGTGTCTATCGTTTAAACGGCAGTCAAAAAGAGCTGATCACCACGTATCGTATGACGCCTTCTGGTGAGCAATTTCAGCATGCTCTAGAAGGCATTAGGGTGCCTGGAAATTACGAATTACTCAGTCTCGTTGATGGCAAAACATTTTCACGCCAAATAAGTCAGTTTTTTACGGTGCATCCAGCGATTGATTTTAATGGTTTACACCCAGGTGGTGATTTAGTGGCGTTCACCGCCAAGCCTGTGAATTTAAAATTAAACGTAGTGAATTCCGCTATAACGCTTGAGTTTTCCTATTCTAATGGTACGCAAAAAACCGACTTGATGCCGCTGGTTGGCCAAGGTTATTGGGAGGCAGTTGTGCCTGTTTCTGCCAACGAATTGACTCGCGTTCGAGCACAACTCAAAGGCGTGACGCAAACCGGAGTACGGTTTGACTACTGGACACCCACGTGGGAATTTGGCCGTCAGGGCGATGCCATACCGACGGTGCGCAATGTGAGTGATGTGATAGACACACTGACCACTAGGCCAGTCAGCATATCAACGCTTGATAATGGGGTGACGCCAGTGGTGGTGTCTCCATTAATTTCAGTGGTCAGTGAAAACTTAATCAATGCAGAAGACCCAACGAATACCCTGAGCCCCGAAGCGGTATTCGTAACTGACATCCCCTCACAGAGCGATGCAATGAGTGGCTTCACCGCATCGGACTGGGCCTGGTTTGCTGGGCTTAATATCGGCGGTATTCTTGTTATTGCTGGTGGCATCTGGGCATATCGCCGCCGTAAAAAGACCCCATCACAGGGAGACGAAGATAATGTGTGAATTATTGGGTATGAGTGCCAGTGTGCCAACTGACATTTGCTTCAGTTTTTCCGGCTTGCGCGCTCGCGGTGGACGCACTGGGCCACACAAAGACGGTTGGGGTATGGCCATGTACCGCGATGGCGATGTCTGGGCAATACACGATCCACGCCCCAGTGCCGATTCCGACATGGCCGAAGTCATGAGTCACGCTTCGCTTAAATGCGACATTGTGATCAGCCATATTCGTCAAGCCAATGTTGGTGCTGTTAATTTACTCAATACGCACCCATTTAGCCGATTTTTATGGGATAAAACCTGGACCTATGCCCACAACGGTCAATTGGAAAATGCGACAGATTTACCGCTCGTACGCTATCATCCTCTGGGAAATACCGACTCTGAACGGGCTTTTTGTTGGATTATCGAGCAACTTCAAACTCGGTTTGGCGACCAAGAACCTAGCGTAAGCGACATTTCAACGCGCTTATGGCAGTTGGCGTTGCAACTTAAAAGTCGTGGTGTTTTTAACATGATGCTCTCCGATGGCGTTCGTTTATACTGCTTTTGCACCACGAAACTCCACTGGATCACCCGACGCGCCCCGTTCAAAAAAGCCACTTTATCTGATGAAGACGTCATCATCGACTTTAAAGAAGTCACCACAGACAAAGACGTTGTCACCGTCATCGCCACGCAGCCATTAACCCAAGATGAAACTTGGAACCAAATGCAAGAAGGCGAATTATGTGTCTTTGAAGGCGGGGAAGCGGTTTTTCAGAATCGTCTTTAACAATAGGCATTTGTCGGGCATGACGAGCGAAGCTGATCTTTTCACCTCGACTCTGATTCCTGTTATCCTTGCACGCCTTTTATCCCTTAAAGAGTAAACCGTATGATGAACGATAACGATGTTATTGAAACCTTGGATCAACTTGAAGCCTTCCTTCGTGCTGTAGAAAATGGGGGGCTTGGTTTGGCCAATGTTGAGGGCGTAGCGTTGGCGACGAACAACAGTAATGGGCGTCCATTCATTGCGGTCTTGGATGAAAAACGGCAGTTGATTTTAGGGCGTTGGGTCAGTACCAATGTGTATGAAAACGGCAAAGACATGGTTCGTTACGGAACGAAAAAAATACATTAATGATCAGATAAACTCGCTGTACTCCGGTACTCTCGATCTAACGCCTTGATGGGAGTTCATGTTATAATTAAGCATTATATCGTTACGCTATGGGTGATCTAGCTAGATGTTTTTCAGGTCAGCATCCAAACACAGGATACTTTTTTAGTCGTATGCAAAATCCTCCTCTGATGATCCGTGATCGTCATCTTATCGAACGTAAACAACAGCAGCTTACGAAACGCCAAAAAGACGGTTTGCCGTTTGATCGCACTCAGTCTGAATTGAATGCGTTGATCGAAACCTCTGAAACTCTTTATAAAACGCGCTTGTCCCGTTTGCCAAGAGTAACGTACGACGAAACTTTGCCAGTTGCTGCGCGCGCGGACGAAATTATCAAGGCGATTCAAGACAACCAAGTGATTATTATCGCCGGTGAAACGGGATCAGGTAAAACCACCCAGTTGCCAAAAATGTGCCTGCAAGCGGGTCGTGGTATTGCGGGTGTGATTGGTCATACTCAGCCAAGACGTTTGGCGGCACGCAGTGTGGCGGATCGCATCAGTGATGAGTTGCAGGTGAAATTGGGCGAGCAGGTGGGTTTTCAGGTGCGTTTCAGCGACGAAAGTACCGAAACAACACTGATCAAGCTGATGACCGACGGTATTTTGTTGGCTGAAATTCAACAAGATAAACTCCTTTATAAATACGACACCATCATTATTGATGAAGCCCACGAACGCAGTTTGAACATTGATTTTTTGTTGGGGTATTTAAAGCAAGTGTTAGCAGCGCGTCCTGATTTAAAAGTCATCGTCACCTCGGCGACCATCGATGTGGAGCGGTTTTCACAGCATTTCGATAAGGCGCCTATTATTGAAGTGTCGGGTCGAACGTATCCGGTTGAAGTGCGTTACCAGCCTTTGTTGAGCAAGTCCGATTCAGAAGAACTCGACGAAGACCAAAGCATGGAGCAAGGCGTGTTGGATGCGGTGGAAAGGCTCATCGCGGAAGAGCGTCAGTCTGGTTATCGCGGTGCCGGTGATATGTTGGTGTTTTTACCGGGTGAGCGCGAAATTCGCGAAACCGCCGAGATACTTCGTCGTGCTGAACTCAGGTCGACGGAGGTGCTGCCTCTTTATGCCCGTTTGAGTGCCAGTGAGCAGCAACGTATTTTCAAGTCTCACGGTGGTCGTCGCATTGTATTGTCGACCAACGTGGCGGAAACCTCGTTAACGGTTCCCGGAATTCGGTATGTAATAGACCCTGGCTTAGCGCGTATTAGTCGTTACAGTGTACGCTCTAAAGTGCAGCAATTACCGATTGAAAAGATCAGCCAAGCCAGTGCGAATCAGCGTGCCGGTCGATGTGGTCGTGTGGCCGACGGTATTTGTATTCGTTTATACGATGAGTCTGATTTTGACAATCGCTCTGAATTTACCGACCCCGAAATTTTTCGTACTAACTTGGCGTCGGTTATTTTGCAAATGGCCAATCTCAAATTGGGTGCGGTGGAAAAATTCCCTTTTGTTGAAATGCCAGAAAAACGCATGATCAACGACGGTTATCAAGCCTTAACGGAGCTTGGGGCTTTGAACAAAGAGCGCCTGACACCGATTGGTCGCCAGTTGGCGAAGTTGCCCATTGACCCAAAATTAGGTCGTATTCTCATCGCGGCAGAGCAACACAGTGTGCTTAAAGAGGTGGCGATTATTGTCAGTGCCTTGTCGATTCCAGATCCACGCGAGCGCCCTCAAGACAAAAAAGCGCAATCTGACCAAGCCCATGCCGTCGATAAAGACGAAGACTCGGATTTTGCCGTGTTCCTAAATCTGTGGGAGCGCTACGAAGAGCAGCGCCAAAGCTTGTCGCAAAATCATTTGCGTCAGTATTGTCGAAAACAGTTTTTAAATTTTATGCGCATGCGCGAATGGCGAGATATTCATCGCCAAATTATGATCGCCTGTAAGCAGCTGGGTTTTAAAGAAGTGCAGCATGAAGAACGCCACTACGAAGCCATTCACCGTTCCTTGTTGGCAGGTTTATTTACCCAAGTGGCGAACAAAATGGAAGACAGCAAAGACATGCTGGGTTGTCGTTCTCGTAAATTGTCGATCTTTCCGGCATCGATGCTGTTTAAAAAGCCACCACAGTGGATTATGGCCGCCGAGCTGGTGGAAACCACCAAGTTGTACGCTCGGGTGACGGCGCGCATTGACCCTGCATGGATCGAAGAATACGCCGCACCCTTTGTGAAGCGCCAATACTTTGATCCGCATTTCGAGCGTAACCAAGGCCGCGTGATGGCCAACGAGCAAGTGTCTTTATACGGGCTGGTGGTCGTGGCGAAGCGTCGTATGGATTACGGTCAGGTCAACCCCGCAGAAGCGCGTGAGATTTTTATTCGCTCAGGGTTGGTAGAAGGGGAATTGCGAACCAAGCAGGCGTTTTTCCGCAAAAATAAAGCCCTGATGGAAGCGTTAGAAACACAAGAAGCCAAATTGCGTACTCGCAATATTCTGGTGGATGATGAAACCGTATTTGCGTTTTATCATTCACGTTTACCCGATGCGGTTCGCAATCAAAAAAGTTTAGAGTATTTTGTTAAGAAATCCCCCGATGCCTTAGTGATGACGCGGGACGATTTGATCAACCAAGACGTGAATGTGGATGACGAGGCGTTTCCAGATTCCTTTGGCTTGCATGGTGTGGCGTTACCGATTGACTACAAATTTGACCCAGGTAAAGCCACCGATGGGGCGACTTTAAAAGTGCCAGTAGGGTTGCTCAGACAGTTGAGTCTTGAGGATTTAGGTTGGGCCGTGCCCGGTTTTATCAAAGAGCGTTGCGATGCTTTATTGCGAGGTCTGCCAAAAGTATTGCGCCGCCGCTTTGTGCCAATACCGCCATTTGTCGACCGTGTTTATCCGAACTTATCGAGAGATAAGGGCGATTTACTTGAGCAATTGAGCTTGCAGATTAAGCGCGAAACCCTAATCGACATTCCGCTTAACGAGTGGAACGCCGATAAATTGGATTCCCATTTAACCTTGAATTTAGAAGTGGTCGATGAACGCGGCAAGGTGTTGGGCGTGGGTAAAAGTCTCGCTCAGCTACAAAGCCAGTTCGGTGACTTGGTGGATGAGAGTTTTGCGAAATTTGGCACCAAACAACATGAGCAAGAAGGCTTAACCGCGTGGCCCGAGCAGGGGATTCCCGAACGTCAAGAAATCAAACAAGCTGGCATTAACGTCACGGCGTTTCCCGCGTTGGTGTCACAAGGTGACAGTGTGTCGTTGAAAATGTTTGATGATCAGAACACGGCGACGGAAACGCATCGCAAAGGGGTGATTACCCTGTTGCAATTGACCTTAAATAAAGAGGTACGGTACTTACAAAAAAACTTGCCGCGTCTTAAAGAGTCTATGTTGATTTTCGCGCCGTTGGGGAAGAAAGAGACCCTACTGGACGATTTACTAAACGCGGTGTTAGACAAGGTGTTTTTGGATGGGCGGCCTTTACCGCGCACGAAAGCGGAGTTTGAGCGTTGCGTAACGACCCATAAACCTCAACTGGTGACCGTTGCCAACGACATGGCGACTCAGTTGTATCGTGTCTTATCGTCTTATCAAGCGGTAGCGAAAAAAATGAAAGGAGCGATGCCATTGCCTTGGGCAAGAGTATATGGGGACATTAAATTCCAGCTGGAACAGCTGATTTACCCAGGCTTCATCGGTAATACGCCGTTGTTTTGGTTGGGGCAATTACCGCGATACTTTAAAGGCATTGAAGTGCGCTTAGAGCGTTTTCAAAATCATTTGAACAAAGAAAATGCCGCCGTGTCTCAGTTAGAAAGTTTATGGCAGACCTTTATACGACAGAAAAAAGCCCATGATGACAAAGCGCTGTATGATCCAGAATTGATCAAATACCGTTGGATGTTAGAAGAGTATCGTATTTCTTTGTTTGCCCAGTCAGTCGGCACGCTGGAACCCATTTCTGATAAGCGTTTGGCAAAACAGTGGAGCGATGTGAAAAAATTGGTTTAACGAGTCCGTTAATTAGGGCAAGTAACTTAAGGAAAGTAACATGCGTAAGATGATGAGTGTTTGGTTGATGAGTCTGGGTTTAGCCTGTTCTACGATGTCGTTTGCGGCCACTGAGGAAGACCCATGGGAAGGGTTTAACCGCTCTATGTTTACTTTTAATGACGCTTTGGATGGGGCGGTATTAAAACCCATCTCAAAAGGCTATAAAGCGGTGACACCCACGCCAGTACAGAAAGGCGTGAGTAATTTCTTTTCTAATTTGGGTGAAATCGGCAACATCACCAATAATTTACTGCAAGGTAAGTGGGATCAAACGGCGTCGTCAACGTTTCGTTTTTTGATCAACAGTACCGCGGGTTGGTTTGGTATTTTTGATGTGGCGTCGGAGTTGGGACTGAAAGAGTATGATGAAGATTTTGGCCAAACGTTAGGGCATTGGGGCCTATCGTCAGGTCCGTATTTGGTGTTGCCTTTTTTTGGGCCTTCTACCGTTCGTGACGGGTCAGGACTTGTTGCTGAGTACATTGCCATTGATGAAACCGAGTATTTAGATTTAAACAACAAGGAAGAGTTGGCGTTACTAGGGTTAGACGTTATTCAAACCAGAGCACGTTTTTTAAACGCAGAGGGCATGATTGTGGGCGATCGTTACAGTTTTGTCCGAGATGTGTACCTGCAAACCCGCGCTTTTGAAGTGTACGACGGTAATGTCCCTGCTAAAACGTCGACACAAGAAAGTAACCCTAGGGACGATAGTTGGGGAGACGGCGAGGATAGCTGGGGTGAAGATGAGTCAAGTTGGGCTGAATAATAGGTTTTGGCTCGTTATAACTAGCGTACAACTTTAATGAGGTCTTGCGACATAAATAAGGAGCCAACAGGCTCCTTATAAAACACACCAAACACAAGGCTGTACTTTTTAATTACCTTGTCTTGAAAAAGTTGGCTTTGCTTTCGTATAGCTTGGTGACTTCTGTGATGTCTTTGCTGGTTTGTTGAAGTTCCAGCATAAGATCAGACAATCGTTTTAGGGATTCGGCGTTTTCATTCGTTTGGGTATTGATGTCAGTAATTACCCTTTCTTGTGCAAATGAATCGTCTGCAATTTTACGACTAGAGGACGCCACGCTGCTAACCGATGCGGCGCGATCGAGTAGCGCTTTAGAGATCTTTTCTGTGTGGCCAACACTGATGGTGGTTCTCTCTTTGCTGGACTCCATGGACGTTACTGTACTGCTGACGCTCTTGTTAAGGTTCGTCAATACTTTTTCAATGTCATCTGTTGATTCACTAGACCGTTGTGCCAGTGTTCGCACTTCGTCTGCTACAACCGCAAAGCCTCGTCCTGTTTCGCCGGCTCTTGCTGCTTCTATGGCCGCATTTAAAGCTAATAAGTTGGTCTGTTCAGAAATACTTCTTATTGCATTAAGCAGTTTGGTAATCGATTCTACATCAGACGTTAATGAGTTAAGAGAGCTGGAAACGGCTATTGTGTTTTTAGACAGCAGTTGCATATCTTCCATAATTTCCAGCGTTTTAGTGCTGTCGCTTAAAATGCCTTGCTCTAATTCAGAGATGAGTTCAGCAGACTGCCCGCTGTTGCTGGCGATGTTACGCATGGACGCCGATACTTTTTCTGTCGACGTAGCCACAGACTGAGCGCGCTGATTACTGGAGGTTGCGCGACTGGAAACGTCTTGACTGATTTTATTGATTTGTTTGCTGCTAGTGACTAGATCATCCGCAATCTTTTTATAATCATTAAACAAGCTGGCCAGTTTATCTAATAACATGTTCAGCGATTTTTCCGCATTGGATACGGGATTGATCAAACGTATCGACAAATCTTTTTTGCTGGAGATCTCTTCAATGGCATTGGCTACATTGGCATTGGATGTGGACTCTTTCTTCATCAGGGTGGCCATGTAAATTAACAAGCTGGCCTCACAGGTTGCAAACACACAATGCACGACCATTACCCACATAGTATGAGGGCCCGCAAAAATCATGATGGGCATGTCGCCAATATGAACGCCGGCCATTTGCACGTACATGAAAGCGACATGGTAAATTGCGGTGGTCAAAAGAGCAGCAATGATAGGTTTCCAGCTCTGATATACCAAAAAGACCACCATGGCTGAAAAAATATGGAAGTGCATTTCGATCATGCCAAGCTGACTTTGGATCAACATAGAGGACGTCAGCATGGCAAAAATACCCGCCAATACTGAAAATGCTGTCGTTCCTTTAAACAAGCTGTAAGCGACCTGAGTGAGGGCAAACAAAATAACTGAGCAGATCAATGCAAAGGTAAAAAGGCTAGCTCCTACCAGGCCACTTATCAGCAATATGGGGATTTGCAACAATAAAAAACGATAAACTAGCACATCGTTTTTCAAGGAGTTTTCTGGTGATTTTTTCATCATGTTTCTTCTATTTGGGTTGATGGACGGCCATGTTAATCCGTTTTTCGTCTACAGATTTCGATACTTTACAGTAAGTAATGGGTATGTTTTCTGCGAGCGTCAAGAGAATTAACCCTGTTATTATTTAGGTTGACAACCTATAAAGAGATTAGTTCATATACCTATTTTTACAAAAATAGGCTTGAAAATTACACTTTTTTATAATGTTGCTTTTATAGGCTAAACCTTTGAATTATATCAGCTATTGTTGTTTTTTTATAACCAATGTAAAGGTGCTTCGTGAAGATATTGGATAATGACTGTACATCTTTATGTGAACGGCTGCATAACCCTGATGTGCCGACATTTTGTTTGACTAATGCCGTGTCATTTGACATGTTTGGCAATTCAACACTGACAAATATGGCATTTTCGAATGGATGTTATCGCTTCAGATAAGGCCTCATTAAAGCTACTTGAAAGCATGCTCAATGCGTATCATTGTCCTGCGATTTTAGTGTCTGTGAATTATCGTATATTGGCCATTAATCAGCAGTACCGTGACGAGTTTGGTGATGTGCCTTTGGGTGGACAGTCACGATGTTATCAGGTGTCTCATGGTTACAGTGTGCCCTGTGATGAGGCGGGTGAAAGCTGTCCTTTATCCGCTGTGATTCAAAGTGGGCATAAAGAACGTGTGCTTCATATTCATCAAACGCCGAGGGGTAAAGAGCACGTTGATGTAGAAATGCAGCCCATTTACAATGATGTAGGTGAGGTGTTGTATTTTGTTGAGCTGTTAAAACGTGTTTCAGTTGCTAGTCCTGAAAACAGGAACAATACCTTAATTGGGGCCAGTGAGCGATTCAATCACATGTTAGAAAAAGTCACACGTGTCAGCCGAAAAGAGGCGTCAGTTTTACTGTTAGGTGAATCCGGCAGCGGTAAAGAGCTGGTGGCAACCGCCGTTCATCAAGGTAGCTCGAGGGTCAACCATGCTTTGGTGACGCTGGAATGTGCGGGGTTGACCGATTCTTTGTTTGAAAGCGAATTGTTTGGTCATGTTAAAGGCTCTTTTACCGGTGCGCATAATAATCGTACAGGTTTGGTCGAGTTGGCAAATGGCGGTACTTTGTTTTTGGATGAGATTGGTGACGTGCCTTTGTCGATGCAGGTAAAGCTGTTGCGTCTCATCGAGACGGGTTCGTTTCGGCCAGTGGGTTCGTCGGCTATTAAACACAGTGATTTCCGTTTGATTTGTGCGACGCACAAAAATCTTGCGCAAATGGTGAAAAACGGCGAATTTCGTCAAGATCTCTATTATCGAATCAATGTTTTCCCTATTTATATTCCCTCGTTGCGAGAACGGAAAGAAGACCTGCCACTGTTGATCGCCGCGTTGCTAAAACGTATCAGTGCACGCAAAGAGTTTCATTTGACCGATTCGGCCTTGCAGCGTCTTAAAAGGTACCCTTTCCCTGGCAATGTTCGAGAACTGAGCAACTTACTGCATCGTGCCGTTATTTTGACTGACACCAACCTTATTGAAGTCAATACGATTGATGAATGTTTAGATATCGATAATGATTCTTATCAACAACAACCCCGAGATCAACATGATTCTAGCTCAGTGACAGCGAGTCAGGTCAGTTTGAAACGTGAGTCCCCTTGGGTAGATTTAAAAACGGCAGAAATGCGTTACTTATCAGATCTGATGGCGCATTATGATAATGATAAAGAGCAAGTCGCTGACATCGCTGGAATCAGTATTCGGTCTTTGTATCGTAAGTTGGAGTCTAATGAGTTTCTTTAATGGCTATGATAGTAAACTGGGTGTTGAATCTAAGATTAGTTAGCTCTAAGATTAGTTAGCTCTAATATTAAGTTAGTCGAGTAACTTTACTCGAATATTAAGAAACCAATAAAGGAGAAGTGTAATGGCTTTACGTATCAATGATGTGATCCCTAATTTAGAGCTAGAAACAGACCATGGAACGTTCAAGCTTCATGATTGGATTGGAGATAGCTGGGCCATTTTATTCAGTCACCCAAAAGATTTTACCCCAGTGTGTACGACGGAGTTTGGTGCGGTTGCCCAACTGTCAGCTGAGTGGGAAAAGCGTGGCACGAAAGTGATTGGCTTGTCTGTTGATGGTGTCGAGGAACACAAACAATGGAAAGCTGACATCGAGTCTTTTTCTGGTGCGAAAGCAGGTTTCCCCATTATTGCTGATGAGGATTTAACCGTCTCTAAAGCATTGGATATGTTGCCAGCGGATGCGTACTTACCTGATGGTCGTACTGCCGCAAATTCAGCCAGTGTCCGTGTGGTTTTCATTATCAGCCCAGATAAGAAACTGCAATTGTCTATGACGTACCCCATGTCAGTGGGTCGCAACTTTGCCGAAGTATTGCGTGCTCTTGATGCGCTTCAAGCAAGTTACGGCGTGCCAATTGCCATGCCAGCTAACTGGGTGGTGGGTCAAGATGTTATTGTTGCGCTCTCTTTGAATGATGAGCAAGCGAAGGAAAAATTTGGCGAAGTGAACACCATTCTGCCATACCTACGTACGGTAAAAATGCCATCTTAAAAAGGGCGTTGATGGCAGGTTAATAAGAAAATAAAAAAGCCAGATGAATTGTCATCTGGCTTTTTTTGTTTTTCAGACACATTTTTATAAGCTTTTGTAGCTGTTTAGGCCGCCGGCAATGTATTTTGCGTTTACGTATCCCATGCCTTTTAGCGAAGCCGCGGATAAAGCGCCTCGGTTATTGGCATTGCAGTAGCATAGGATTTCGGTCTCAAGGTTAGGGATTGTATCTTCAATGATCATTTCAAGTTTTCCGCGACTTATGTTTAACGAGCCTTCAATGTGGCCTTTCGCATGCTCATCGGAATCTCGTATGTCTAAGGCGATGGCGCCGTTTGCAAGGCGCTCCTTTACGCTGCTGGGAGCTATGCCTTCAACTCTTGCTTGCGCAGCGTCCGCCATTGCTTGAAATTTACTGGAATATTGCATGGTTTGATTACTCTATAGTTAAGATTCTACTAATATAGTAAACAAACGTCATTTGTTCAAGGAAAACTCAGGTGATCGTTTGGGTCCTTATCGACTATTTTGCTGTAATGTGTCTTTTAAGCGTAAAGTCGAGGCAGTAAGAACTGCCTCATTGGTTTTTTTACTTTATGATAGCCGTCAGATGTCTTTGAATTTAGGTGAGAATTTTTAAACTATGAACAACTCTGCAACGCATAAGCCACGTCCGATGGTCGATCTGATGGTTAGTGTCATTTTACCATCTTTTATTTTAATGAAATTGAGCGGTGAAGATAAACTGGGTGTAACGGGTGGGCTGTTGTTAGCCCTAGCGTTTCCTCTTGGATGGGGGCTATTTGAACTGATCAAATATCGGAAATTTAACTTCATTGCCTTGTTGGGCTTAGTCAGTGTGTTTCTAACCGGCAGCATTGGTTTGTTCGAATTGGACAATAAATGGCTGGCGATTAAAGAAGCGGCCATACCGGCGCTTATCGGTATTGCGGTTTGGGTATCGACCTTTACACCCTACCCTTTGGTGCGTGCGCTGTTTTTTAATGCCGCCATCATGGATGTAGACACTATCAAGCAAAAGCTAGCCGAAAACAACAGTACGGCGTTGTTTGAAAAAAGGCTGATGACAGCCACTTATTTTATCGTTGGTTCGTTTGCGTTCTCCGCCACCATGAATTACGTGTTAGCCAAATGGATCGTCACCAGCCCTTCAGGCACCGAAGCTTTTAACGAAGAACTGGGCCAGATGACACTTTACAGTTACCCGATGATTGCCATCCCTTCTATGATCATGATGATGGGGATTTTTTATTATTTATGGCGCAGCATTCAAAAAGCAACTGGGTTAAAGCTCGAAGAGTTAATCGTTAAGAAATAGCGTCCAAAGGCCACTTTTCTTTTAAGAAAGGGAGGTGGTCACTTGATGGCTTTTTTCTGGCTATTTATTTTGGTTTTTTCCTTTGGTTTGTCACTCTCTAAAAATGGGAATTCTTCCCATTTTGACAGAAGTCGCTTTTAGTTCCCCTCTAGTCGTTTCCAGCCACCTCCCATCTGTACCGAAAAATTACACTCAGTTCATTGATGTTTTAGCCATTAGGTAAGGAAAAACAATGAACGCAGCAGAGCTACACGACAAGTCTATTATTATTGATGGCCTAATTTGTGCGAAATGGAACCGCGAGTTATTCGAAGACATGGCAAAAGGCAAGCTAACCGCCGCCAACTGTACGGTGTCGTTTTGGGAGAACTTCGAAGGCACGGTCCGTAACGTGGTCGAAATGAATCAGTTAATCGACGCCAACAGTGATTTACTGACCAAGGTTTACACCACAAAAGACATTCATCGGGCCAAAGCCGAAGGTAAAACCGGCGTAATGATGGGGTTTCAAAATGCCCATGCGTTTGAGGACCAAATTGGCTATGTGCAGATCTTTAAAGATCTGGGAGTTGGTATTGTGCAAATGTGCTACAACACGCAAAACCTCGTTGGTACAGGTTGTTATGAACGCGATGGCGGATTGTCTGGGTATGGTCGTGAAATCGTCGCAGAAATGAACCGTGTCGGCATGTTGTGTGATTTGTCTCACGTTGGGCCAAATACCGCGAAAGAAGTCATTATAGAATCCAAAAAGCCCGTTGCCTATTCTCATTGTTTGCCTGCCGGTTTAAAAGAGCATCCCCGTAATCGCACCGATGAAGAGCTGAAATTCATCGCTGACAACGGCGGGTTTGTCGGCGTCACCATGTTTGCGCCTTTTCTTAAAGCCGGTATTAACGCCACCGTAGAAGATTATGTGGAAGCGATTCGCTACATCTACAACTTGGTCGGGGAAGACGCGATTGGCATCGGCACCGATTTCACTCAAGGTCACGGTTACGATTTTTTCGAATACCTCACGCATGACAAGGGCTACGCTCGTCGTCTAACGCGCTTTGGCGAGATTATTAATCCATTGGGCATGCGTACCGTGGGCGACTTTCCCAATTTGACCGACTCTTTACTTAAAGGCGGCTTTAGCGAGCGCCAAGTGGTGAAGATTATGGGTGAGAACTGGGTCGCGCTATTGAAAGAAGTTTGGGGAGAATGAACATGACAACACACGTGCCAGAAATGCCCATCCAAATAGACGACGAAACCGGGGTTTGGACCACCGATGCCTTGCCTATGCTGTATGTGCCACGTCACTTTTTTGTTAACAATCATATGGGTATTGAAGACGAGATCGGGGCCGAGCGTTATGCCGATATTCTTTACAAAGCGGGCTATAAGTCTGCGTATTTTTGGTGTGAACAAGAATCACAGTGTCACGGCATTTATGGTGAAGACATTTGGCATCATTATTTGAAACGTTTATCCCAGCGGGGCTGGGGCATTTTTATCACCGAAGCGCTCGACATCGAGCAAGGCACCGCCACAGTCCGCTTAGAAAACTCCGCTTTTGTGTACCATTATGAAAAAATCCATGGAAAAAAAGTTAACCGCAAAGTCGATTACATGTTCACCGGTTGGTTTGCTGGCGCGTTGGATCAGATTTTAAGCAGTAGAGGCTTGACCATTCGCACTCAGGCGACACAAACCCAAAGTGGTGCTGAAGAAGACTGTGATGTTGGCTATTTCTCTGTATCACCACTTTAATGTAATTTTTTGAATCTTTATTTCCACCTATTTTGACGGGGTTTTGTTATGTCCCAATATGATGCGTTGTTCGAGCCTTTAAACATTAATAAATTGACAATCCGCAACCGAATTGTCAGTACGGCTCACGCGGAGGTGTACGCCACTGACGGCGGCATGACAACCGAACGTTACATCAAATATTATGAAGAAAAGGCCAAAGGAGGGTGCGGTTTAAGTATTTGCGGCGGCTCTAGTGTGGTCTCCATCGACAGCCCACAAAGCTGGTGGAGCTCGGTAAATTTGTCCACCGACCGCATTATTCCGCATTTTCAAAATTTGGCTGACGCTGTGCATAAACACGGTGGCAAAATCATGATTCAAATTTCTCATATGGGGCGACGTTCTCGATGGGATGGGGAAAACTGGCCAAACCTGATGTCTCCATCGGGTATTCGTGAACCTGTGCATCGTGCTACCTGTAAAACCATTGAAGTTGAAGAGATGTGGCGGGTGATTGGGGACTTTGCTCAAGCCGCTCGGCGCGCTAAAGAAGGCGGGTTAGATGGTGTTGAGCTGTCTGCTGTGCATCAACACATGATCGACCAATTCTGGTCGCCACGGGTCAATAAGCGCACCGACGAATGGGGGGGGACTTTTGAGGGTCGCATGAAGTTTGGTATGGAAGTACTAAAAGCGGTTCGTGCCGAAGTTGGACCCGATTTTGTGGTCGGTATGCGCATTACCGGTGACGAATTTCATCCTGACGGTCTGGGCCATGAAGAGATGAAGAAAATCGCCCAATATTATGATGCCACTGGCATGGTGGACTATTTTGGCGTTGTAGGCTCTGGTTGTGACACTCACAACACGCTTGCGAATGTGATTCCTAACATGACGTATCCGCCAGAGCCTTTTTTGTATTTAGCGGCCGGCATTAAAGACGTTGTTAATGTGCCGGTGATACATGCGCAAAACATTAAGGATCCGAATCAAGCCAAACGCATCATTGAAGCGGGTTATGTGGATTTTGTGGGCATGACGCGCGCTCACATCGCAGATCCGCATTTTATTGCCAAGATCAAAATGGATCAGGTCGATCAGATTCGTCAGTGCGTTGGTGCAAATTATTGCATCGACCGTCAATACCAAGGTCTGGATGTGTTGTGCATTCAAAACGCAGCGACCTCGCGGGAATACATGGGCTTGCCACACATCATTGAAAAAACCTCGGGCGTTATTCGCCACGTGGTTGTGGTGGGCGGTGGTCCTGGCGGATTGGAAGCGGCGCGTGTGGCGGCAGAACGCGGTCATAAGGTGACCTTAATCGAAAAAGGGGATGAGTTAGGTGGGCAATTGGTTTTTGCATCCAAAGCGCCACAGCGTGATCAAATTGCTGGTATCACCCGTTGGTTGGTCATGGAAATTGAACGTTTGGGTGTAGAAGTGCGTTTAAGTACCGCGGCCGACGAGGCTATGGTGAAAGCGCTCAATCCCGACGTGTGTATTTTGGCCTTGGGAGGGCGTCCATTCTTAGAGCAAAACCCACACTGGGGCGCCGCTGAAGGCTTGGTTGTGTCCACATGGGATATTTTGAGTGGCAAAGTCGAGCCAGGTAAAAACGTGTTGGTATACGACACTATTTGTGAGTTTTCTGGTATGTCGGCGGCGGATTATTTAGCGTCCAAAGGCTCCATGGTCGAGTTGGTGACAGACGACATCAAGCCGGGCGTTGGCATTGGTGGCACCACATTCCCAACGTATTACCGTTCCTTGTATGAGAAAGACGTGATCATGACGTCTGATATGTTGTTGGACAAGGTTTACCGCGAAGGCGATAAGCTGGTGGCGGTCTTGGAGAACGAATACACCGCACAAAAAGAGGAGCGAGTGGTGGATCAGGTTGTCGTCGAAAACGGCATTCGACCGAATGAAGATCTGTATTACGCGTTAAAGCCCTCGTCACGAAATAAAGGTCAAATCGACAATGAAACCTTGTTCGCTATCCAGCCGCAGCCTGTGCTTTTAAAGGAGGCAGACGCCGGCATGATTTTGTGGCGTTTGGGTGACGGAGTATCACAGCGTAATGTTCACGCCGCTATGTACGACGCCTTGCGCCTGTGCAAAGACCTTTAATTCACTAAGGGGTTGAGTATGATTCTGGATTGGTTACCGCCAAGCTTGATTGTTGTGCTGCTGATGTTGGCTGCCATTGGGGCCGTGCGTCGGATGAATTTATGGCGTACAGGTCAAGCCGATAAAGTGGATTGGGTGGCGGGTTTACTCGCCATGCCTAAGCGCTATTTACACGATCTACACCATGTGGTTGATCGTGATAAATACATTTCTCGTACGCACGTTGCGACGGGAGGGGGCTTTGTGCTGGCCATGCTCTTGACGCTGTTGGTGCATGTGTTGGGTGTAAAAAGTGAGCTTTTGGTGTGGGCGTTGTTGGCGTCGTTGGCGCTGATGTTTTGTGGGGCGTTGTTTGTTTTTAAGCGTCGAATAAATCCGCCATCGCGTCTTTCAAAAGGCCCATGGATGCGCCTGCCCAAAAGCCTATTAACCTTCTCAATCACTTTTTTCGTGTTGACGTTACCGGCGGCGGGCGTTTTGCCAGTTGGGGCAGGCAACTGGGCGTTAACCGCGGTCTTGTCCGTTTTTATTTTGCTCAGCTTAAGTGAAATGCTGCTCGGCCTGACATGGGGCGGCCCAATGAAACACGCCTTTGCTGGCGCTTTGCATCTGGCTTTTCATCGTCGTTCAGAGCGCTTTGGTGGTGGTCGCTCAACGGGGTTAAAACCGGTTTTGTTCAGCGACAACGGTAACGTTAATGCGGTTCATGGTGTCGCCAAACCCAGTGATTTTAAATGGAACCAATTATTGGGTTTCGATGCCTGCGTTCAATGTGGACGCTGTGAAGCAGTGTGCCCAGCGTTTGCGGCGGGTCAGCCGCTTAATCCGAAAAAACTCATTCAAGACATGGTGGTAGGCTTTGCAGGTGGTACGGACGCATCGTACACTGGCAGCCCTTATCCAGATGGAAAAGGTGGAACGCAATCCGTGGGCCAGGCGAGAGGTGGAGCAGATCAGATCATCACTGACGGATTGATTCACCCAGATACCTTGTGGTCTTGTACAACTTGCCGTGCTTGTGTGGAAGAGTGTCCGATGATGATCGAGCACGTGGACGCCATTGTCGATATGCGTCGATTCTTGACCCTAGAGAAGGGTGAAACGCCCAATAAAGGCGCGCAAGTATTGGAAAATATCATTGCGACAGATAACCCCAATGGGCATTCCCCAGGCAGTCGAACGCATTGGGCCTCGGATCAAAACCTCCCTTTAATGAGCGATGTCAAGCAAGCCGACGTGCTGTTTTGGGTATCGGATGGGGCTTTTGATATGCGCAGTCAGCGTATTCTTCGTGCCTTCGTTAAGCTGCTCAAAGCGGCAAATGTGGACGTCGCCATTTTGGGCGACGAAGAGCGAGACAGCGGTGATGTCGCCCGTCGTTTAGGGGACGATGCGACCTTCCAAAGTCTGGCCAAACGTAACTTGGCGACCTTATCGCAATACCGTTTTTCCACTGTCGTCACCACCGATCCTCACGCCTTTCATTGCTTAAAAAATGAATACGCTGATTTTGGTTCAACGGCGTTGGATGGGGTAGAGATCTTGCATCACACCACATTTTTGAATCGCTTGGTGAAAGAAGGGCGATTTAAGCTTAGCGCCTTACAAGGCCGTAAAGTCACTTATCACGATCCATGCTATTTGGGACGTTACAACGGTGAATACGATTCACCTCGTGAGCTGCTTGCCAGCTTAGGGATTGAACTAGCGGAAATGGAGCGCTCGGGTTATCGTTCGCGTTGTTGCGGCGGTGGCGGTGGCGCGCCCATCACCGATATTCCTGGCGAGCGTCGTGTTGCCGACATGCGCATGGAAGATGTCATCAATACGGGTGCCGATATGGTGGCGGTAGGATGTCAGCAGTGCACCGCGATGTTGGAGGGCGTGGTTGAACCTCGTCCTATTGTGAAAGACATCGCCGAAATTCTAGCGGGTCAACTGATAGAGGAGGCACATTGATGAGTGACATTATTCGAAGAGACCCAAGAGCAGAGTGGATTGTTCGCAATCGTCTTCATCCTTTACACCTTTCGTTGATGGAAGCGAAGCAAGGCGACGTACGCGGCCCTTCTGGGGTGTTGCGGAAAGCCCCTCATAAAGTTGGTTTTGTTGGCCCGAACGGGATCAAACGTATCGACAGAGCCAATTTTTTTGCGGGCGATAGTGCCGCGAAAAATTCGCTTCTAAAGGGGCGCGTAGCTGAGCGGCCCTTGCATCGCGTTGAACATGCTGACTTTTATATTATGGTGGTAGCGGACTTGGTGGGGGGGCGTCTGACTCGCCATGACAAAGATTGTTTAGGTTTGGCCCACCAGCTTATTGTTAAACGCTTGGGCGCGGTTGTGTTGGTGTGCTTCGGTGAGTGCAAAGACAGCCAGCTTGCGTTGGCCGGTGTGGATCGTCTTATTCATTTAGAAGGTGCTGTGTATGAAGGGTTCTCTCCTGAGGCGCGGTTGCTTGCTTTAGAGCAAATAGATGCTTCATATCGCCCAGAGCATTGGTTATTTCCTGACAGTGTCCACGGGGGAGCCGACTTAGCGTGTCGTTTGTCGGCGCGCCTCGGCGAGCGTTTGGCTGCTCATGTTTGGCAGGTTAACGCTGAGCGAGCCGTGTGTCGAGGGGCGTCTGCTAGCGTAGATATTGTCCGTACGACGCCACGAATTTTGACTTTACTGGAGGAGTGCGCCGAAGGCATAGATGAAACACAACATCAGGTTTTACCCTTGACCATGAGTGCAATCGCGCATCAGACTCCTCGCCTAAAAGACCAAGGGCAGATTGCAGTAGACGCCAATGCGGTACCATTAGCCGAGGCGGAGTTTATTGTATCAGCAGGGAACGGGATTCATAACTGGGCACAATTTCATGCTACCGCCACCGCATTGGGCGCCACAGAGGGTGCCAGTCGTGTGGCCGTAGACGATGGTTTTATGCCACGGTCTCGCCAAGTTGGCGCGTCTGGCACCTGGGTGACAGCACGAGTGTATTTGGCCGTGGGCATTTCAGGGGCAATTCAACATATGCAAGGCATTGGTCAGTGCGACAAGGTCATTGCGATCAATACGGATGTGGGCTGCGACATGGTTAAGCGTGCGGATCTTGCCGTGATTGCCGACAGCGACGCGGTGTTAACTGCACTAGCACGCTTAGTTGAGCTACATCAAGCGGCAAAAAATACAAAACAATCGCGCGGGGAGATAATTAATGCGGCCTAATATAAACATCGTTTGCTTAGTATCGATTGGCCGGCACCCTCAGTCAGGTCGTGCGCGAAGAGCAGAGCAAGACGGTCGAGCGGTTGAGCTGGGACTTAAGTTGGCCGACAGTCGTCTTACTTTAGTGCATGCTGGGGACGCCGATGATCCTGTGCTGCGCCAATATACAGGCATGGGATTAGACGGGCTCACTGTCTTGACCCAAAACAAAGGCGATGACGCGCTGCCCGCCCTGGTGACGTTTTTTAAAGCGAATCGCCAGAACCATTCGCGTCAGATTGTATTAACGGGTGTTCATGCCGAAAACGGTGAATCGTCTGGTATGTTGCCCTACTTGCTGGCGGAGCAGCTTGGCTGGCCACTGGTGCCTCGCATTGCTGATATTGTGCGGGTCGATGAATTTGAAGCTGAGGTGTTACTGGCCTTACCACGTGGCCAGCGTCGTGCTGTTACAGTCGCTTTGCCTTTTATCGCCAGCGTGGATGCGGCGGCTCAAGAGGCAAGACAAAGCGCTTTTGCCCGAGGGCTAAGAGCGACGGTAACCTCTCTGGATGGTGCTGCTGCGATTGACGAGCTCGCCAGCCAATGGCACATTTCACCGGCGAAACCCAAACCCAAGCGCCTAAAAGTGGTCAAAGCCAAAACCGCCGCGGATCGAATGAAAGCCGCTACGGCAAAACCGGTTGGCAGTGGGGGGAAAGTACTCAAAAACGAATCCATTGACGAACAAGCTCAGGCGATTTTTGATGTATTAATCGAAGAAAAAGTCATACGCTAAACCGCCGTTTGGGTATAAGCTAATGGCTGTAAGACGAGTGACAAAGCGATTATTTGTCTTTGGGTTAGCCATTGCTAAACGTTAATTGATAAAACGGTATTGGTTAAAATGTCAATAAATAGGTAGAAAGTACTATGATGATCGTTGACTTAATCGATGAAGTGGATTTCAAAGATAAACTCATTGCGCTGGGGGCTCCCGTCACTCAAGCGCAAAGCTTATCCGATGTGCAATTAGCTGTTTTAGCCTGGTTAAGCACATACCCTGAACAAGCGCCGTTTGTTAGAGCGCTGTGTCTTGAGATGGAAAAAGACAACACGACGGTGTTGCCTGCTGTGTCAGATGTTATGGCGGCGTTCCTATAGCCGTCTGTTCTTCTTAACCGTGTTTACCTTCCAGGCGTTCCGCCGTTCACGTTTTCTGCTTTAGCCTTTTCATCATGTGATAAACTATTCGAAATGTTGTAATTTTATGACATAATAATTTTATTGAAGCGAATGCATTATTTCGTTGCTGTTGGGGTATTCGTCTTTAAACCGTTTTCTCCACGGAATACCCTTCGTAATTCTGTGCTAAAATAACGACAATTTATTCTCTCACACCGAACATTTGACAGCGAAAAGACCTTACCAATGTCTCAAGAAACGCGACAATCTACAGAAAATGGCCTTTCAAATCCTCGTGTTAAGCTAGATAGGCGCTTCTCCATTGCCCCCATGATGGATTGGACAACATCGGATTATCGAGTGTTCGCCAGAACGCTTACGAAACAGACTTTGTTGTACACGGAAATGGTAACAACGGGCGCGTTGCTGCAAGGCAATCATCCTGAAAGATTCTTACGATATGACGAGTGCGAGCACCCTATTGCGTTGCAATTAGGTGGATCAGACGCGGTTGCGTTGGGTAAATGCGCAAAAATGGCGGAGCAAGCCGGCTTTGATGAGGTTAATCTAAACGCGGGTTGCCCTAGCGATCGAGTGCAAAACAGCTTGATTGGTGCCTGTTTGATGGCCCATCCAGAAAAAGTAAAAGACGCAATGAAGTCAATGCAAGATGCGTGCAGTATTCCTGTGACGATTAAGCATCGCATTGGCTTAGATGATCAAGAAGAATACAGCGTGGTGCGGGATTTTGTCGGCGATGTGGCTACTACGGGCATCACGACTTTTATTGTTCACGCGCGCAATGCGATTCTGCAAGGCTTGAGCCCGAAAGAAAACCGCGAAGTGCCGCCATTGAAATACCATTACGTTCATCAGTTGAAGAAAGATTTCCCACACCTTGAAATCATTTTAAACGGCGGCATAAAAACAGTAGCAGAATGTGAAGAACAATTAGCCCATGTCGATGGCGTGATGGTTGGGCGCGAGGCTTATCACAATCCTTGGTTGCTTAGCCACGTCGATGAACAACTATTTGGCGGTCACGCCCTCGTTCACGATCGCTATGCAGCCTTAGAAGCATTTGTTCCGTACGTAGAACGAAAGTTAGAAGAAGGCGAGCGGTTATTGCACCTTACTCGACATATTTTGGGTATTTTTCAAGGAGAAGCTGGCGGCAAACAGTTCCGTCGTTATCTTTCTGAAAACGGTCATAAAGCCGACGCAGAGATAAAGGTATTATTAGAGGCCATTGAATTGGTCAAACATCATCAACAGAAAGGATAAAGCAATGAGCAACAAGTTATCTCAACTAAAAGCGTTCACGACCATTGTGGCTGACACCGGTGATATCACGGCAATCAAAGACTTTTTACCAGAAGATGCGACAACCAACCCATCTTTGATGCTAAAAGCCGCGCAAATTCCAGAATACGCTCCTTTCCTTGACCAAGCGGTTGCTTGGGCGAAAACACAAAGCAACGACAAAGATCAGCAAATTTTAGACGCTGGTGACATGCTTGCTGTGATCGTTGGCACTGAAATTTTGAAATACGTTCCAGGCCGTATTTCTACTGAAGTAGACGCGCGTTTGTCTTTCGACAAAGAGGCGACACTGTCTAAAGCACGCAAATTGATCGCGCTATACGAAGCCGCTGGTGTTTCTCGTGAACGCGTTTTGATCAAAGCCGCGTCAACGTGGGAAGGCATTAAAGCCGCAGAAGAGCTAGAAAAAGAAGGCATCAACTGCAACCTGACGTTGCTTTTCTCTTTCGCTCAAGCAAAAGCTTGTGCCGAAGCGGGCGTTTACCTGATCTCTCCTTTTGTGGGTCGTATTCTTGATTGGTACAAAAAATCAACTGGTCAAGATTACACGGCAGAAACCGATCCAGGTGTGGTTTCTGTCACTGAAATCTACAATTACTACAAAGAGCACGGTTACAACACCGTTGTCATGGGCGCGAGCTTCCGTAATATCGGTGAAATCGAGCAACTTGCTGGTTGTGACCGTTTGACGATTAGCCCGAACTTGCTGGAAGAACTGAAGAAAGACGAAGGCAAACTTGAGCGTAAATTGATCCCAACAACCGACGTGAAACCAGCGCCTGCTGCCATCACTGAAGCCGCATTCCGTTGGGCAATGAACGAAGACGCGATGGCGACAGAAAAATTGTCTGAAGGCATTCGTAACTTCGCAGCGGATCAGCGTAAATTGGAAGTCACTTTGGCTTCTATGCTGTAAGCATAACAACGCATTGTTTTTTAAAAACGCGGCTTAGGCCGCGTTTTTTTGTGCCTTTCTGTTTTATGCTTTACGCTTCCAGCAAAGCCAATACGATAACGAGCCATTGATAATGACTGAATTTGAAAAGATGTCCCGCGGTGAATCCTTTAACGCCATTGATCTGGACCTTCGCCTGCGCCGTGAAGCGGCTCGTCTTGCTTGTGCAAAATTCAATGCGCACCCAAGTAAAGGCAATTTACGCCATGTCACCCGTTTGTTTGCAGCCTTTGACGGTGTTGTTATTGAACCAGGCTTTCAATGCGATTATGGCTCTCAAATTCACCTTGGTAAAAATGTGTTTATTAACTTTCACTGTGTTTTTCTTGATAGCGCCCCCATTCACATTGGCGACGATGTCTTGATCGGCCCTGCGGTGCACCTTTATACCGTCGATCACCCAAGAGACGCAGACTTGCGCGCGTCAGGCGAATGCTCCGCCAAATCCATCAAAATTGGCAACCAAGTGTGGATTGGCGGTGGGGCAAAAATCCTTCCTGGTATAGAAATCGGCGACAACGCCATTATTGCGGCCAATGCCGTAGTAACGAGAAATGTGGCGCAGTACGAGCGTTATATCGGACGTTAGGTGCGTTCGCCAGACTACTTTTTAATGAGCCAACAGGTAAAAACTACATTTTTTTGATGCGTTCAGCCATAGCGCTGGTGTTGCTATTGATTGTTTTTTTTAATGTGTAGCCTCTAAAAACAATGATAATAGGCGCATTTTGTTTGCTGATTTTGCTGTACAATTCGATTCGATTTTCCACCTGTTAACCAATGTAGTAAGTGACCTCATGGCGACAAAAGCAACAGTGTACAAAGCATCGGTTCAAGTCTCTGATATGGACCGTAACCATTACCAAAGTTACGAATTGACTCTAGCATTGCATCCTTCTGAAACGGAAGAGCGCATGATGGTGCGTTTAGCCGCATTTGCCTTGTTAGCGGATGAAAAAGAAGGGGGCGAGCAACTTGGGTTTTCTAAGGGCATCAGTACCGAAGACGAACCTGACCTTTGGCAGAAAAATTATTCAGATGAGATATTGCTGTGGGTCGAACTTGGCCAGCCCGACGAGAAACGTTTGCGTAAAGCCTGTGGCCGCGCTCAACAAGTTGTTGTGGTCAATTACAACGATAAGTCTGATATTTGGTGGGATCAAAACAAGGGCAAAAACAGTCGTTTTGAAAATTTGCGGGTTTTGCAGTTTACCGAATCACACGTTCACGCCTTGGCGAAAATTTGCACGCGCTCTATGCAGCTGAATGTCACGATTCAAGATGGCGATATGTGGATCTCTGGTGAGCTGGGCGAATGTGCGATGACGCCACTTTGGCGTGGCGAGCAATAAGGTCGTGATGCGAGCAATGGGCTCGCAGCGCGCCCTGTACTGAATCAACAGGTTCATACTTTACGCAGTGTCCGCTGAAACAAAGCAACCGCTTTGCGGTAGTATTCTAGGGCGAGGGCAGGGTCGTAACGATCGCCTTCGTCGCGCATAAAGGCGTGTTGGCCATTAACTTCGTGCCATGTAAATAGGCGGTCTGTATCGATCAGTTGTTGGTAGATTTTCTGCCGACCTTCGTTTGACACATGCGGATCTTGTTTGCCCCACACCATGGTAACTTCTCCTTGAATGTCACTTGTGCGGGTAAACGAATCGTTACCGTCTAAACAGGGAATCGTGTTTGAATGGATGTCGGTGGCATACAAGCAGAAAGCCGCTTGGATACGAGAATGTAATGCCGCTCGATAAGCTAGATGCCCCCCCAAACACACTCCCATGCTGCCGAATTGGCCCGTGCTGTAAGTCTGTTGTTCAAAAAAGCGGATCATGGCGACGGTATCGCTGTCGTGAGACTCAAGCGGTTTGGTAAACTTGTCAGCGTTGCCTTTGTCTTTTCCTGCGTCGTCGTAACCTAGAACCGTGCCGATAGGGTTCAGTTCATGGAACACTTCGGGCACAATGACGATAAATCCATGACCCGCCATGATCGCGGCAGAGCGAGCAATGGGGGCCGTTTGTTGGAAAATTTCAGAATAGAAAATAATGCAAGGAAAACGACCTTCAGACTGCGGGCGGTAAACGGTACAGCGCATCAAGCCGGTTGGCGTGGTGATATCTTGATCGTGGCGTTGAATGATCATAACTTTCCTTAAATAGTGCGTAATTTTCTTACATGATATTCGACCTGTTCATAATGAGCCAGCAGCAAACGTCATTTTTCCCATTAAGTAAAACAGCACTAAGAGAACAAAATGCGAATTTTATTGATCAGCGCCTATGAAGCCAGCAGCCATAAAGCATGGGCAATGAGCCTAATGACAGGGTTGGATCAGCATGAGTGGTCTTATCTGTCCCTACCCGCCCGTCATTTTGCTTGGCGAATTCGCGGCAATGCCATGAGCTTTGCGTTTGATCCGCAATTTAAGGCAGTGTTAGAGCAATCCTATGATTTAGTCATTGCGACCTCTATGACGGATTGTGCTGGCCTGAAAGGATTCTGCTCCAATTTACAAATCATTCCATGGCTGGTGTATTTTCATGAGAACCAATTTGCGTACCCAGTGAGTGACAAACAACAGGGCCTAGTAGAAATGCAAATGGTCACACTATACAGCGCACTGGCCGCTGATCAATGTGTGTTTAACAGCCGTTTTAATCAAGATTCTTTCTTTTTTGGCGCGCGTGCTTTGCTGAAAAAGCTGCCCGATTACGCGTCCCCAGACTGGCTCAATACGACCGAAAATCGGGCACGGGTAGTGCCAGTGCCATTGGACATTCTGCAGCAAGCGCGCTGTTTGAGATCGGTAAGTCAAGCATCAGGTCGGATAAAGTTGATTTGGTCAGCGCGCTGGGAATTCGATAAAGGGCCAGACCGTTTGTTCGCGATCTTAGACGTGTTAGAACGGCGTGAAGTAGATTATGAGATCGCCATTCTTGGCGAACAATTCCGATCCATCCCCAAAGTATTCACCCAAATCCAATCACGGTTCGCGCACAGAATTATCCAATTTGGCTTTGCACCAAGTAGGGCGGAGTATTTGGCTTTTTTGGCATCCGCTGACGTTGTGCTGTCTACCGCATTGCATGAGTTTCAAGGGCTTGCTGTATTGGAAGCCGTAGCGCTGGGTTGTGTTCCGGTCTTGCCGAATCGACAAGTGTATCCTGAGTTATTCGATGATGCGTACTTGTATAAGAGCTATCTTGACGATATGGAAAAAGAAGCCGCCAGTGCCGTCGATTTGATTCAGCAGCTTGTGGCTAACCCGATCAAAGTACCCGATGTGAGTGCCTTGTACTCGTTCCCTGTCCTCATGGAGTACGACCGCCTCATACAAGATGTGTTTGAAATGAGGGCGACGTTGTGATGGTGTCATGGCGCCATAAGTGGGTGTATTTGCCGGTTGTGATGGTGTTGTGGCTCGGCCTATTTTTGGACAGTTCAAGCCTAGCGAAAGACTTAGAATATGGTCAATGGCTGACTAATGCCTTGGTGTTCATGTGTTTTTTATGGGTGTATCGGTGTGTCAGCTACCGAGTTAAAAAGCTCATGTTGTATGGCATTGTATTCGCATATTTGGGCGAATGGGTGTTCGCTGTGTTGCTCGGCATGTACGAATACCGGCTGGAGAACGTGCCGTTTTATGTGCCGCTCGGCCACAGTTTGGTGTATGCCGCGGTGTTGTACTTTTACAAAGAGGCGTGGGTACAGCGCAATAAATCGTCCCTTGTCATTGTATTGTATGGGTCGATGATCGTGTATTCGAGCGGATGGTTGTTGTTTGATCGCGATGTATTGGGTTTTATATGTACCATGACCATCGTGCTTTTATTGAGAAAGAAATCAGGCCATGAATTATTTTTTCTTATCATGTATTTCATGGTGGTGTATCTGGAGCTACTAGGCACTTTTTATCAAAGTTGGGCCTGGCCCGACATCTGGTTTTCGACGGTATCCTTTATTAGCAGCAGTAATCCGCCAAGTGGGATTAGTGTGTTTTATTTTGTGTTTGATGTCGGCTGTCTGTGGATCTATAAGACCTGTAACAAGCGGCAATGGGCACGGATGAAGGCGCTTAGACAGGCAAGAAGCAAATGAGAAATCTCTGTCTCTATTGCGTACAGCAGCGACAGACTGGGGTGTCAGTTGGTATGATAAGTCGGTGGTAATTGCTGCCACCAGCGCCTCACGTTACTCATGGTAAACCTCTTAACATACTATTTTGAATGCAGCCTGTATTTTCACACTTCCTCATAATTGATGGCATCATAAATCACTTTTTAAAGGGCCGTCTTGATCTAAAAGCAAGTTTGGTCATGTCGTAAAGCGGGGCCTAATGATGCAGTTTGCTCAAACGTCTCCCATCTTTATTGCCTTTCAAGCAGTGTGTTTGTGGCTTTAGTGAGCGTTATATCCCGATTGGATAGTCTAATTCAATGCACTCTCCTTTCATGGCTTTTGCGTCTTCCGGATCGTGGGTGACGAGTAACGCGGGGATATTAGCGTGGCGTATTTCATCCAACACAAAGGCGCGCACATCGCGACGAAGCGCGGGATCAAGTTTGCTGAAAGGTTCGTCGAGCAGTAAATAATCCGGTTTTGATAGCAAGGTGCGAAGCAGAGCGACGCGGGCTTGTTGGCCGCCAGACAGGTCTTTTGGTAGGGCATTGGCTTTGTCGGGAATGCCTAATTTCTCTAATGCCTGTTGCGCCATTTTATGGCGTTCTTTCGTGGGTATTTGGTCGGTAATAGCAAACAGCAAGTTTTCCAAAATACTCATATGTGGAAACAGCAGCGGCATTTGTTGCAATAAACCGACCCCTCTTGATGCGGTTGGTATACCGTGAATCGGAGCTTGGTTTAAAAACGCCTCACCTGTTGCGGTTACGCCTTGATGTAAGGTGCCGCTTAAAAAGTGTAAAAGGCTGGATTTGCCAATGCCACTTGGCCCCATAATCGACAATACGTGGCCATTATCGATGTCGAAACTCAAATGGTTAATGAGCACCTTATCGTTTAATGACAAGGAAAACGAATTTACACTGAGCACGGCTTGTTCCTTTTAATTTGGTGTTTAAACGCCAATCGCCAGGTTGTCCAGCGGGGTGGTATGTACTGTGCTAGCCAAAATACCATCACGGGAAAAAACGCTTGCAACATGGCCATGCTGCCCACTTGCTTTCGGTCCCCCGATGCCGCTTGTGCCACGGCTTCTGTGGTAAGTGTGCTGTAGCGACCTTCGCCGGCGATGAGTGTGGGCAAGTATTGTGCGATACTGACAGAGAAACCAATGGCAAAGGCGGTAAACAACGCGGGCTTCAACATGGCTATTTTGACGCGTGCATAGTTGCGCCATGGTTGGTAATTGAGTCGGTTGGCTTGCTCTAAATAGCCCTCTTCGTATGCTAAATATGGGCTTTTGAGGGTTAAATACACATATGGAAGAACGTACATAAGGTGCAACGCAATGATGGCAAAGAGGTTACCGTTCAAATTTAAGTAAATCAACAGTACATGCAACCCGAAGAGAAAGCCGATTTGTGGTAGTAGAATGGGCACGTAAATGAGCCAGTCAAAGACGTGGTTTTTGGCTGGGTTAGTGGCATTTTGGTTTTTTTGGTGTTTAGTTTCCAGCATGATAAGGCTGATTAAGCAGGCCAATACAGTGGCTGACAGCGCAATGGTTAAGGTGTTGGTCGTGAGTTCAATGAGCATGGGGGTTGAGCGTTCGAGGTTGTCCCACGTCCATTGGCTGGGCAGTGTGTCAGGAAAACGCCAGCGTCTAGCGAGTGACCAAATAGGCAGTAAGGCCAAAGCAATAAATGCATTAAGCAGGGTGAGTAGTCCTATTATAACGCCAAGTCGAAGTAGATAGTCAGTGACTCCGTGGCGTTTTCCGTTGCTACGTTCTGCTCGAGTGCATCGTGTGAGTACAATATGTGATAATTCCCAGCCTGCTAATACCAGTACAATCACGAGCATCAAGAACATCGCCCCCGCACTGGCCATGAGTCGCCTATCAAGGTCCGGGTCATTGAACCAGCGTAATAAAGTGACAGCCAACGTCGATGGTGTATTAGGTCCGATGACCAAGGCTAAATCCACCACAGTAAGGCTAAAAGCGACCACGATAAAAATAGGCAGGCGCACAAGAGGGTAAAGTTGAGGAATCAACACTTTGCGCCACAGCGTAAAGCGGCTATACCCTAATGTTTGACCCACATACAGACTGTCGCGGGCGTTAATGCTGTTCATCGTAGCGAGCATCACAAACAAAAGATAAGGCATTTCTTTAATGACTAGGGCGAACATCAGCGAGAGACCAAACGGATCTTGTACGCTGATCCAGTTTGGTGGACGGTCAAAACCGGTTAGCCAAGGACTGACAAGACGCATCAACCAACCAGATGGGCTGAGCAAAAACACCAAACCGATGGCCATGGCAGCGTGTGGGATCGCTAAAATGGGGGAAAGTAGGGCTTCAATTTTGGCAAAATAAGGCCGTTGATAACCCCACGCCAACAAAGATAACGCCAACCAGAGTGCCAGTATCGGCGCACCAATCCCCGTGAGTAGGCTCAGAGTGACACTGGCGTAAAATTCCCCTTGGGCGAACAAGTCACGCCAAGGTGACAGGGTGAAATAAAACTCACCCAGGGGGGGGAAGTACCCAAAAGCGGGAAGTAATGTGCCGACTAATCCCATTAAAATAGGGACTAGTAAGAGCAGAGAGAGGCCTCCAGTGATCCATGATGTGTATTTTAGTGGCATCTTGCTTCTTATTTCTGATTGGTTAGCAACGAGTCAGACCTTGCTTATTGTGCGTAACGTTTGCGCCATTGAGCTTCTAATGCACTCACCCAACTGCTATGCGGTTCCGGCAAGGTTTGCCCCAATTCTTCCATGTTCAAGGTAGCAATGCCACGAGGCAAGGCATCAAATTTAGCCTGATCATCGTCAGATAATTTGCTGTATGACAGCACACTTAAATCGCCCCAGATAGTAGGTGTTTGTTTTTTAATTTGCGCTTCAGGCGATAGCATAAAATTGGCCACTACCTGAGCACCGGCTTTTACGCTGCTATTATAAGGGATCGCTAAAAAGTGAGTATTGCCAATCGTACCTTTCGTGAATACGTAAGAACGCACCGAGTCGGGCAAGTTGCCCTTGTCGATTTGAACGGACGCGGCGGAGATGTCGAAACTAAGGGCAACGTCAATTTCTTGATCGTCTAACAAGCGCATCATCTCCTCAGAACTGGACGGAAAGGCTTGACCACGGCGCCATGCGACTGGGTGGAGCTGATCTAAATACGCCCACAATGGTGCCGTGACCGCCTTAAAGTCGACCGCGCTGACGGGTTGCGATAATAACGTATTATCCGCCGTTAATTCATATAAGGCTTGTTTCAAAAAGGTTGAACCTAGGAATTGCGGTGGTTCTGGATAGGTGATGCGTCCTGGGTGCGCTGTGGCGTAACGTAACAGTGCGTTCATGGATTTAGGTGGGGTGGTTAGCGTCGCGGTATCATGAATAAAGATCACTTGCGCCATACCCCAAGGCGATTCCATGCCATCAACCAGTGTGCCAAAATCTTGCGTTACACTTTGGCGCGCTTGTTCGTCGACATAATGCATATAGTTTGGTAAAGAGTGACTAAAAGGGCCAAACAATAAGTCGTTGTCTTTCATCGCACGAAAGTTTTCACCGTTCAGCCAGATTAAATCCACCGAGCCCTGAGTGTTTTTTCCGGCCGCTTTTTCAGCCAATACACGGTTAACGGCATTTGAAGTGTCAGTCAGTTTGACCTGTTTAAGTGTGATATCGTATTGCGCTTTAATGCGATCAGCGGCCCACAGAATATAATCGTTAATATTATCGGCGCCGCCCCATGCGTTAAAATACACTGTTTGGCCTTTCGCTTCCTGCAGCGTTGCTTGCCACGTTTGGGTGTCTGGCGCCGCGACTACAGAGACGCAGCTAAGTGCTAACGAGGCAGCAAGGGAGGCTGCGACAAACGATTTTTTCATTCTTTTCTCCTAATGTGATCAACCATTTATAATGAGACGTGACTCCGTGGAAATTTCTTACAGCGAAGGCAATTGTTTTTATTAAAAAACCGTTTTAGCGTACCATGTTGCGGGTTAAAACGGGGTGAATCTTACAACATGGGGTGTTATGTCTTATCAAATTTATGCTCATGTCTTGCCGAGTGCGACGCCGGGAACCGAAAGAGTCATCAAGGCGCACTATTTTGGCGGCGCGGGTGCGCGCCCCAAGGTGTATATGCAAGCTGGTTTGCACGCCGATGAGTGGCCGGGTTTTTTGGTGCTTAATACGTTACTGCGACTACTGAAAAAAGCCGACGCTGCTGGTGTGATTCAGGGTGAAATTATCATTGTACCTGTGGCAAACCCGATTGGTTTGGCGCAAAACTTTCACGGTTACATTCCGGGGCGATTTGCCTTTTCCGACGGCGGCGGTAATTTTAATCGGCATTGGCCTCAGTTAGGGGCAAAAGTCGAAAAGCGCATTAAAAGCGAGATAAGTGGAGACGTTGAAGCGAATCTACTCCGGGTTCGTCAAGCGATTCTTGAAGAGTTGAGTTTGTTGCCTGAAACCACGGAATTACAAGGCATGAAGAAAACCTTGCTAGCTTTGTCGATGGATGCCGACGAAGTACTTGATTTGCATTGCTCGGGCGAAGCGAGCATGCACGCTTATGTTGCGCAAGAGTTTGAGGGGCATTTTAGGCCGCTGTTGGCGTTGTTGGGGGCAAAAGTAGGCTTATCAGAATTAGAAACCGGCGCGGCCTCGTTTGACGAAACCAATGTCAGTGTGTGGCGTGACTTAAAAGGCCATTATGCGCATTTGATGCCTTGGGGCACTCGTTCGCTTACCTTAGAATTGCGTGGTGAAAATGACATTTCTAATGAATTTGCCCAACAAGATGCCCAAGCGTTGTTTGATTACTTGGTGTTACGAGGGGTTATTACCGGTAAACCGCCGGTAATAAACGACAGTGAATTGGTGTATTACCCGTTAGACGCGATGGATCTGGTCAAAGCCCCATGCGCTGGCATCGTCTGCTATCACAAAGCCATTGGTGACGAAGTGGAAGTGGGCGAAGTGATTGGCGAGGTCGTGAACCTGATGGATGACGACGTAGAAACGTCCTCTTACCCGCTGGTCGCCCGCACTAAGGGGATTTTATTTGCTCGTGTGCAACGCCGGCTGGTGGTATGCGGCGAATCCATTGCAAAAATTGCAGGCCGAGAGCATCTTGCGTTTCGTGAAATGGGCCATTTATTTGAAGACTAGTGCTTTGACGATGAACAAGGTTAGATTATTTTGATAGCTGCACACTCAGATTCCCGTCAGGCCTCGTTGTTGACCGACGAGCAACGGCGCGTTGTTGACCATGATTTGACCACGCCAGCAAAAGTCATTGCTGTGGCTGGGGCGGGGAAAACCACGACCTTGATCGCTCGTATTGAATATTTGTTGGCGCAAGGCATCGAACCTACTCATATTGGCGTGTTTATGTTTAATAAAAGCGCGCAAGCCGAATTTACTGAACGTTTAAGCCAGCGTCTAAAAGCGGCGGGGTATTTTCGTTCGCCAAGCGTGATGACGTTTCACGCCTTTGGCATGCAATTTTGCCGACGTTTGGAGCAACAAAATTGGTTGCCAGCCGCCAAGCTGGTGACTGACGATTTTAGCCTAGTAAAAATGCTGCGCGATGCCTTACAGCGCTTGGTGCGCAACGGTGAAAAAATAGCCATGCTGGATGAGAAAGATTGGCTTGAAGATGCTTTGCTGTTTATCGACCAAGTAAAAGCATCTGATCAGCCGGCTCATAGTGTCTTTGAGGCCTTAGGTTGGTCTGGTGAGCGTAAGTTTTTCCCATCGCTGTATAATGAGTTAGAGCGCATACGTAAGCGTAACACCGTGCGTTTTTTTGCAGATCTCCTCAGTGACCCCTATGAATTGATTTCTGAATTGCCTGAACCAGAGCGAGTGAGAGTGCGTGCGCTTGTGCCAGAATTTCGATATTTATTAATTGATGAATTCCAAGACATAAACCCTTGCCAGTATGAATTACTAAAGCAGCTGTATCCTGCGCCGTGTCAATGGATGATCGTCGGCGATGTGCAACAATGTATTTATGAATGGCGCGGCGCTAGCCCAGAAATTATGGCGAACCAGTTTGATCAAGAGTTTGTTAATGTTGTGACGTATCCATTAAGCAGCAGCTTTCGTTTTGGTCATGCAGTGGGTTTAATGGCGTCGAGTGTGATCTCGGAAAATGACCCTGATGCTTTGGTGATCGGTGCTGGTGAGCGAACACGGGTGTCGTTTGCCCGTGCCCCCAAGACTGGCAAAGCCTTATTGGGCGAGCTTAAATCTTGGGTCGACGAAGGCCGAGCGTTAAGCGACAGTGCGGTATTGGTGAGACTGTACAGTGACATGGTGCCCGTACAGTTGGCCTTAATGCACAAAGGCGTGCCGTATCAATTACACGGCGATTCACCGCTGTTGGAAAATCGTCAAATTCGCATGTTGATGGCGTATCTGGCTGTGATTGCGGGTGGTTTAGAAAATCCTGCGGTGTTTTTTAACCGGGACGATGTGGAATATTTACTGACGGTGCCCAGCTTGGGCGGCTCTATGGCACAACGAAAAACCTTGATTCAGCAAGCTCGTCAGTCGCCCCATTTGCTGCCGCAAATGATAGAAACACTGGCGGATTCGATGGACGGCTGGCGCGCCAAAAAGTTGCACGAACGGGCGGATTGGTTGCGAAGTTTAGGTATGTATCGCCGTGATCCGGCACAAGGTTTAGCGCATACTCTGGAGAAGCTGGGCATTTATCGTTACTTTGAAAGCACCAGCAGCAAAGACATTCAAGCTCAAGAAAAAATGGCCACCTGCGATGCCTTTATGGCGTACGTTCGCGGTGTGGGTGGTGAGGCTCAGTCTATTCTAGAGCAACTGGCTACGTTAAATGAAAGGCACACCGACGACAGCCATGGGGTGCACTTGATGACGATTCATAAATCCAAGGGGCTGGAGTTTGATCAGGTGCTGTTGTCGGGTTTGCAGGAAGGGCGCTTTCCTTATTACGACGAAGAGTTAAGTGCGATTGACAAGCAAGCCGCCAGTGACCTAGCGTCAGAGCGTCGTTTGTTTTATGTGGCCATTACTCGGGCAAAGCAAAAGCTGGTCATACTGGAAACACCGACTGCCGACGAGCATAAACGTATGAAACAGGGCGATATTCCTCGCGCTGCATTAAAAAGCTTGTCGTTATCGCGCTTTGTGTTTGAGGCTCAGCCTTATGCGGTGAGTCAAATCTGTGATGCTTGGTATGCCGAGGACACTGGCACAGCCATTGCTTCTGAGAAAGGTGTGATTTTTCAGCGCTATTTAAGTGCGGTGGATTCTTCGCCGACGCTGGTTTTTCATCATCGCGTCGAGGCGCAAAGCGGTTTAAAACCGGGCGATAAAGTTCGCCACGATAAATTTGGCCAAGGTGTTGTTGTTCGCCAAGAGCAAGGCGATAAGCCCATGATTGTCGTTGATTTTGGCGAAGAGGGTTTAAAGCGTTTTAATACCAAGCATACTCAATTAATTAAATTATCCTCCAGAGCGTAAGGAACAGGTCAATGTCTATCCCGCTAATCGATTTATCCAAACTGACCCATGAAAGTGACGCGATTCGTCACAACGAGATTCAAGCGTTAGATACCGCATGCCGTGAGATTGGCTTCTTTTATTTAGTCAACACGGGCATTCCAGCTGAGTTAATGTCGGCCATGATGCGTGAAGCGAAACGTTTTTTTAAGCAGCCACAAGACATCAAAAACGCCATCGACATCAAACACAGTATCAATCATCGCGGCTATGGCAATATTGGTGAGGAGCAGCTTGACGAAAAAGGCCATGCGGATTGGAAAGAAACCTTCGACATGGCGTTGGATTTCCCGTCAGATCATCCGCTAGCGGCGAAATACCCAACCATGTATGGACCTAATCAAAACCCCAGCGACCCAAAAACTGTTGAGGTTCTGCAAGAGTATTATGTTGAAGCCTTTGACGTGGCACAAAAGCTGTTAACCGCCATGGCGCAAGCCTTGTCGTTAACGGACGATTTTTTTACTCGGTGTTTTCAAAACCATGTGACGGTATTACGCATGATCCACTATCCACCTCGCCCGGTCAGCGAGCATGATAATGGCGCAGGCGCCCATACGGATTACGGCTGTGTCACCTTGTTGCTACAAGATCAGATTGGCGGGTTGCAAGTCAAAAACCGCCAGCAAGAATGGGTCGATGCCACACCGATTGAAAACGCCATTGTGGTGAACATCGGCGACTTAATGCAACGCTGGACCAACGATGAATACGTATCGACTGCGCATCGTGTGAAAGCCTCTTTGTCGGATGTGCATCGTTACTCTTTCCCATTTTTTGTGGAACCAGATTACGAAACCAACGTGGAATGCGTGCCAAGTTGTGCCACCACAGACAAACCAGCGAAATACGAGGCTATTTTGAGCGGCGACTGGATACAGTCGCGTTTTGACGCCACTTATGCCTATCGCGAAAAAGAAACCGCTGGGCAATAGCGTTCGTTTTTAAATTAGACCATGTCAACGACTCATGTCGTAGGCATGGTAAGTTTAAAATGAGCGTTTTATTTGCTGCAAACATACACCGAGTTAGTGGAATCCTTCCCTTGAAAAGGATTGAAAAAAGACACTAAGTGAGCGTCGACCTGGTTAAAAACCGTGCCTAGTAGAGTAATGAAATGGTTTTCCGGTGGGTTTTGTGACCACATGGCAAATACACCGTTGGGGTTAAGCTGCTCTGCCATGAGCGTGAGGTTGTCAGTGGTGTAAAAACCGGCGTTGGAAGGGTTCAGAAACTCGGTAGGGGAGTGATCGATGTCGAGTAAAATCGCATCGAATTTTTTACCGTCGGATGTTGGATCAAAGCCTGTTTCTGGGGTCGTAGCAAGGTCAAAAAAGCTGCCGAGTACGTAGCGATTACGCGAATCGGCATTGAGTATTTTACCCAGCGGCACGAGTTCTTTCTGATGCCAGCCGATGACGGTTTCTAAGGCATCAACCACCAATAATTCTGCGATGCGTTGGTCTTTTAACGCGGCTACAGCGGTATAGCCTAATCCCAATCCACCCACGACAACGCTTAAATTATCCCCTTTGACTTGGGCCAAACCGAGATCGGATAGGGCTTCTTCAGCGTCGACAAACATACTCGACATTAAAAATTCTTCACCGAGTTTGACTTCGTAAATATCACGATCGCCAAACGTAGGAATGCGACGTTTACGCAAAGAAATTTCGCCTAATGGCGAGTCTTGGCTGTCGATTTCTTCAAATAATAAAGACATAAAGTAAGACCTTTTATAGGGTTTAGCGTTGGCTCTTGCGAACGTAATTTAAAATAGAAACCGGCACGACTTTGCGTACAGGAAAGCCATCGATTTCTTTACGTTCAATAAGGTGGTTGAGGCGGCTTTCGATTGCACAGAGGTTTTTAAAATCTCCCATGGCAACAAACGAAATGGCTTCGCCACTGGCGCCCGCGCGACCCGTTCGACCAATACGATGGATGTATTCTTCTGGCTTAAACGGCAAGTCATAATTAACCACACGGCTTAATGCGCCGATATCAATCCCTCGCGCAGCGACGCCGGTCGCCACTAAGTATTTGAGCTCACCGGATTTAAACTGGTTCAAAATTTGTTCACGCATGGCTTGGCTGCGGTCGCCATGAATGGAATCGGCAATAATGCCGCGTTTCGCTAATTGATCGACGAGTTTGGCTGCCCCGTGTTTTTTTTCAATAAAGATCAGCGCCTGATCCCATTCTTGCTCTTTGATCAAGTGACTCAGTAAAGCCGATTTGGTGTCTTTATCGACGGTGATGAGCCACTGCTTGATGTTAGCCGCAGCTTTAGTTTTGGGCGAAATGGCAATTTCAAACGCCGGCTTGTCTTGCTTGATGTCCGAAAATTCATCGGCGATGACGCGTACGCTGTCTGTCATGGTGGCGGAAAACAGTAAGTTTTGGCGAGACTCGGGTAAACGATCCAAAATGTTATAAATATCGTCGACAAAGCCCATATCAACCATGCGATCGGCTTCGTCCAATACGAGGACTTCGAGTTCATCAAAGTGGACGGCGCGCTGATGGGCAAGGTCCAATAATCGCCCCGGCGTGGCGACCAAAATGTCGATCCCGTCGATCAAACCTTGTTTTTGTGGTTCGCTGTCGACGCCGCCATACGCCACCATAGAACGCACATTCAAGTGTCGACTGTACTGCGTAACGCTGGCTTCTATTTGAACGGCTAACTCTCGTGTTGGCGTCAGTATGAGCGCTTTAATGCGCTTACCACGTCGAGTTTGAATGTGTTGGAAGCGTTCTAAGATGGGCAACACAAACGCCGCCGTTTTGCCGGTTCCTGTTTGAGCCGTGGCGATCAGGTCTTTTCCAGATAAAATCACTGGAATGGCTTGTTTCTGGATTGGAGTAGGGCGTTTGTAGCCTTGATCTTGGACGGCTTGAACAATAGCAGGAGATAATCCCAGCGTTGAAAATGGCATAAGTGGCTCAGGTTGATTATGGGGGCATGTTATAAACAAAAATGTGGGCAAATTATAACTCATTAAGCCGAATAAGTGCTTTGAATCAGTAAGGGGACGGGGCTAGATGGGTATAATTATTACCCTATCTTATCGTGATACTGATGGATTGCTCATTTTAAAGGACCAAAATGCATACTCTTGTTTCTGGTGTACCGATTTTACTGCTGATTTGGGCGATGACAAAACGCAACGCCGTGCCGTCACACATCGCTTTGCCTTTAACTGCCATAATGGTGGCGCTGATTCAGCTGTTTTTGTTTCAAGCAGAGGTGCGCTTGTTGGGCGCGAATGTGGCCGCGGGTGTGCTATCGGTTTTGACGCCGATATCAATTGTCGCCGGCGCGATTTTGTTAAATCGTATTTTGTTTTTTTCTGGTGCTGAGGCGGTATTGAGCCAATGGCTTAAAAACATCAGTAGCAATAACGTCGCTCAGTTGATGATCATTGGTTGGGCGTTTGCTTTTATGATCGAGGGGGCGTCTGGCTTTGGTACGCCTGCTGCTATCGCGGCGCCTATCTTGGTTGGGTTGGGTTTTCCGGCGATTCCTGTTGCGATTTTCACCCTGGCGATGAACACGGTGCCGGTGTCATTTGGTGCAGTAGGTACGCCAATTTGGTTCGGTCTGTCGGCGTTGCCCTTGTCTGAATTGCAGTTAATGGACATCTCAAAACAAACCGCACTGTTGAATAGCTTGGCCGCGTTGGTGATTCCTTTTGTGGCACTGCGTTTTCTATTGAGTTGGCGTGAAATTCGTCAAAATACGGTGTTTATTGTTTTGAGTGTGCTGTCTTGTACTGTGCCTTATGTGTTGTTTGCTCAGTGGAATTATGAGTTTCCCTCTTTAATTGGTGGGGCGGTAGGCTTGGCGTTTAATGTTTTCTTGGCGAAAAAGGGCGTGGGTTTACGTACCGAGATCAATTCAAGTACGCCAGATGCACCGGTGAAGATACGTGAAGTGGCAAAGGTATTTCTTCCTTTTGCCTTGCTGATTTTGATTCTTATCGTCACTCGCCTTCCTCAATGGGGTATTAAAGACCTACTAAACAGCATGTCGCCTTTATGGTCGGCTCAGTTTGGAGCGACTGAATTTGAATTGAGTCAAGCTTTGGTCTTGAGTCTGAACAACATTTTGGGCACCGATGTGAGCTGGCAGTATAAAAGTTTATATGTGCCAGCCATGATACCTTTTTTAATTGTCTCGCTGATTTGTATTCCACTGTTTGGCATGTCGCGTTCTTTGGTGAGTCGATCTTTTCGTGATACCGGCCAGCGTTTGCTCTTGCCTGTGTTGTCGTTGATTGGTGCTTTAGTGATGGTCAAGCTAATGATGCAAGGCGGGGATAATGCGTCGATGTTGTTATTGGCACAGGCTTTTGCCAGCTTGTTGGGCGATTACTGGGGATATGCTGCGGCGTTATTGGGTGGTTTGGGTTCTTTCTTTTCAGGTTCGGCCACTGTGTCTAATATTACTTTTGGTGGTATTCAGTTGGGTATTGCAGAGGAAGTTGGTTTGCCAGTGACCTTGGTATTGGCGCTTCAGTCTGCTGGCGCGGCGATGGGTAATATGGTGTGTATCAATAACATCATCGCTGTTTCGACGATTTTGGGCATCAAAAACCAAGAAGGTTTTATCATCAAACGCACCATTATTCCGATGTTATTTTATGCTCTGATCGCGGCTTTATTTGCAGCGGTGACCTTGCTTTAAGTCGCTACAAGAAATAAAAATAGCCACTTCACTGTTACCGTGAAGTGGCTATTTTTTTGAACGTTTAGAAAAGATTATTTCTTCGCGTTTTTCTGAGCTTGCTGTTCGTCGTAACGTTTTTCCCAGAACTCCGCGCCTTTGATGCCAAGGGCTTTCGGGTTAAAGGTGTATTCTGTTACGCCAGCGGCTTTTTGGTCTTCGTAATCGCGTAGTGTCTTCATAGTCGGACGAGACATAAAGAAAATAGCGATGATACCGACAATGTTTAACCAAGCCATTAAGCCCACGCCTACGTCACCCAAGTTCCAAATGTACCCCGCGGTGTTTACCGTACCGTAAGCCACCATGAACATGATCAAAAATTTCACGAGGGTTAATGACACGTTAATTTTTAACGCGCGACGCAGGTACGCCACGTTGGTTTCGGCAATATAGTAGTACGCCAAAATCGTCGTAAAGGCGAAGAAGAACAAAGCGATGCCCACAAAGATAGGGCCAACGCTACCAAATACACTGGCCAAGGCCATTTGAGTAAAAGCAGGTGACGCTATAATAGTTGAAGGATCAACGTTTTGTACGATGAACTGACCATCTGGCAAGGTGCCTTGTACGTTGTATTGTTGAGTGATCAAGATCATTAAGGCGGTTGCTGTACAAATAAACAAGGTATCTACATACACAGAAAAAGCTTGAACCAAACCTTGCTGTGCAGGGTGTTGAACTTCGGCCGCGGCCGCCGCATGAGGGCCTGTACCTTGACCGGCTTCGTTTGAGTAAACGCCACGTTTCACACCCCAACCAATCGCTGCACCAAAACCGGCTTTAGCGGTGAACGCATCAGAAAAGATCATGCCGAAAATGCCAGGCACTTTATCAAGGTTTAAGAATACGACAATCAACGCCATCACAATATAGCCAAGTGCCATGAAGGGCACGACGATTTGAGTAAAGCCGGCGATGCGTTTGATGCCACCAAAAATAATGAAGGCCAGTGTTAACAGAATAACCGCCAATGCCACAAGCTTAGTCGACCCTACATCACCAAACGAACTTGAAACGATGACGCCTTCGCCGAAAATTTGCGTAACGGCGTTACCTACCGAGTTTGCTTGAATCCCTGGAAGAAAAACACCACAGGCAAGAATAGACGCCAAAGCGAATAAAACGCCTAACCAACGCCAGCCTAGGCAGCGTTCAAAGTAATACGCTGGGCCACCGCGATATTGGCCGTTGTCGTTTTCTTTGTAAAGTTGACCAAGCGTTGATTCTGCGTAGGCGGTGCTTGCGCCTAAAAACGCCACAACCCACATCCAGAAAACAGCACCAGGACCACCAAAGCCAATGGCCGCCGCAACGCCTGCGATATTACCGGTACCCACGCGACCTGACAAAGACACAGCCAGTGCTTGGAAAGATGAAATACCTTTATCGGATTCGTTTGGAGTAAAAAGCAGCGAACACATTTCCTTGAAGTGTCGCACTTGAGCAAAACGGGTAAGTATTGAGTAAAATAAACCGGCACCTAAACACAAATAAATTAGGGCAGGGCTCCAAATGACTCCGTTTAAGAAATCAATGAATGCTTGCATAGAAAGTCCTCAGTTGTGATCAGCTCAAAGAGCCTTAATAGTTATAGGTAGAATTGAGATGCAGCGTCTCGTCCATGGAGACAGCCGCTGTTACTTTGTGTGATATTACGAAGAGGTAAATAACGCATGAAAAGTGCATCTGCGAATAGGAAGTTAGCATGAAAAAAAAACCAGATCTATTTGTAAATATAGGTAATGTTATGTTTATTAAGAATTTTTTTGAGTGATTTTATAGCTGTTTGTTTTCCGATCAGAAAAATACATTATTTTTATCGTGTTGTGCATCCAATTTACAGTTTGGCTTCGTCTCAGTAAGTGAAAGGTAAATTATTTAAACTTAAACGGAGTATTAACATGAAGTTATCTATTAAGTCATCGGCGGTTGTTGCGCTATTGTCTTCTGCCATGTTCAGTAGTGTGGCTTTCGCAGACGGTCATATGGCACATCAAATGACCGATAAATCAGGTATGACCTTGTATACTTTTGACAAAGATGCGGGCGGTCAATCAAATTGTTATGACGGTTGCGCTGTAAAGTGGCCTCCTTTCGTTGCGCAACCTGGTGATACGCTCATTAAAGGTTTGGGATTGACAGAGCGTAAAGATGGCGCGATGCAATGGACGTATAAAAATCAGCCGTTATACACTTGGTTCGGCGATAAGAAAAAGGGTGACCGATTAGGAGATGGTCTAGGTAATGGCGTATGGCATGTCGCTGAAAAAGCTCATTAATATACTTTCGATGTTGTATTAAAAAAGCATCTTCATGCTTTTTTAGTTTTCTTTTTGTTTTAATAAAGAGCGGTGAAGTGACTCTCCACGGCTCTTTTTTTTGTTTAAACACAGACCGTATTTTCACTCAAATACTCAGGTAGAATGACAAATCAAAAGATCAAGGAGAAGGCTGTGTTAGTGGGTGATGAAGAGTGGCATCGTCAAGTCAAAGCGTTGATGTATCGAATACAGCAACAAGATTCACTCGCGTTATCGATGTTGTATCAACTGACGAGTGCCAAATTGTTTGGGCTTATTTATCGCATCGTAAAAGAGGAAGCAGAAGCGGAAGATGTACTTCAAGAGGTATTTCTAAAAATATGGCTTAATGCTTCAAAATTCAGCGGAAAAGGCAGTGCTTGGGCGTGGCTGTGTGTGATGTCACGAAATAGCAGTTTAGATCGCTGGCGTAAAATACAGCAACACCCTCATATTTCCACTGAAGACAGCAGCGATTTACTTGATTTATTAGTCGAGGAAAATGATTTATCTGATCATATTGCAATGAACCGCTGTTTGTATTCATTAAAAGAACAGGCAAGAAACTGCATTCTTAAATCGTACTTATACGGCCACAGCCACAGTGACCTCGCAAAAGCAATGTCGGTCCCTTTAGGTACCATGAAGGCATGGGTACGCCGAGGGCTAAAGGAGTTAAAAGAATGTCTAGAATCCTAAGATACCGTAACCCTGTGATCTGTGAGCATATAGCCAGTCAATATGTGATGTCGGTAATGACACCCAGGGTAAGAGCGCGAACGGAGAGTTTGCGGTTGCAAGTGCCAGCACTGGATAATGCTATTGTCCGTTGGGCTGAAAATGCCGCTAAAGTGCAATATGCTTTGCCGGAAAAAGTGCCTTCTGGCGAAGTATGGAAGCGTATTGAGCGATCGATTCCAGCCAAGAATGCCAATCATGTGAGGAAAAAACCACCCACCTTGCCTTTTGGCTGGCGTTGGTTTGGTATGGGCGCCAGTTTTGTGTCTTTGGCGTTACTGTTTGCTTTTTTTATTGGTGCGATCAACTTCAATACTCAGGAAAGATCTTTGATTCGTGCGACACCCAGTTATATGGCGGTGATGGCCCCAAACAACACCAAGAACAACCAGCAAGATAGGTTGAACACGGTTGAGTTTGTGATGACGGTTTACCAGCGCACCGAGGTGGCTCCATCGTTGCTGTTTGTTCAATGGTCAGAACGCCATCCACGAGCAGATCAAACAAACCTGCATGTATGGGCAAAAGATCAAGAAACCGGTGCTCTTACTTACATTGGTGCTGAATCAAATCATCTCAGTGATCCACAAGAGGGTTGGGCCCTGGATAAAACCACTTGGCTTGCGATCGTAAACAGCAGCCATCTTATTGTGACTAAAAATGCACAAACACCTTCAGCAAGTAACACCTTGTATGTTGGTCCTTGTATTCAACTGAAGCCTTGGCAAGGAGAAGTGACTTAACGAGTGCGTTAATGTAGGTCATTATCAACGGTTGTTTTAAGCAACGTCTCTGGTCTTGCTAAATCATAACGTTTTTCATTGTAAAGCCAAGTGCCTAGCAACGGGTGTGCAATGGCACGATCGATGATCGCTTGCTCTACTTGGTCGCTCTGCGTAAGCGTTTGATTGTCATAGGTGAAGGTTTTAGGAGGCTTTTGAGGCTCTAAAATCACCACCTTGTTGCCTGTTAGATACGCCTGGTTCTGATCAAATTGCATGATGGCGCGACCACGGTAGTCGTCACCAACGGCGGTCATGTCTTGTCCAATCATGGGGTGCTCAGCATCGACACCAATGAGGGACATCAAGGTGGGCGCGAGATCAATTTGGCTGGTCATGCGATTGTCTTGTTTTGCTTCAATGCCATTCCCTAAGATCAAGCCGGGAATATGAAAGCTCGGGATTGGCACTAGATCAGAGCGTCTAGTTCGAGCGTCATGATCAGCCACCACTAAAAATATCGTGTCTTTCCAGTAGGCTTCTTGTTTTGCCAGTCTAAAAAAATGGCCAACGGCGTGGTCGGAATATTTTACTGCGTTTTCACGAGTATTTTTAGGGCTGTTATACAGCTCGATTTTGTTATCTGGAAACTCATAAGGGTCGTGATTTGAGGAGCTAAACACCAGGCTAAAAAAGGGGGTGTTACTTTTGGAGCGCTCAACAAAATCTTGATTGGCTTTAGTGAACAGATCTTCATCGCTGACACCCCAAGAACCGACAAATTCAGGGTTGTTAAAGTTTTTTTCTTCGATAATAGAATCAAAACCGTTTCCTAAAAAAAACGTTTTCATATTATCAAAGTGTGCACCGCCACCATAAATGAAATTCGTGCTGTAGCCTTGTTGGCCCAGTAGCTTGGCGATGGTGAAAAAACCAGTCTGTGAATTAGGTAATTTCACTGTGCTGCGAGCCGGTGTGGGAACAAACCCGGTGATTACAGCTTCTATACCACGGACAGAGCGTGTACCTGTCGCGTATAGGTTATTAAATGCCCAGCCCTCTGGCACTAATTTGTCGTATTCTGGTGTCAGGGGTAGGCCGCCTAAGCTGCCAACAAACTGCGCGCCTAAGCTTTCTTCCAGAATGATGACCAGATTTTTAGGGCGTTCATACTGACGAGTGGCGACTTGTTGGTGTAAGGTCGGAAATTCTTCTGACGTAAATTGCTCTTTGCCCAGCCCCATTGCTTGATGTATCTCGTTAATAACGTCGTCTTGTGCCATTTTTGGGTAGAGCTTAAAAGAGCTTATCTCTGCCGACATCTGGTTGACCGCATAGAGTAGAGAATAAGTTGAGTTGAGCGTTAAACTGTTGATGAGTGGGTCATTGGTAAACGCGGTATAGCTGGGGTTAATGGCGCGATGCTGAAAGCTAGACCGAGCGCCCACAAAGGCCAGCACAAAAACCAATGCCATCAGAACAGGGCGTTCGTACCATTTGGGTTGCGGTTGGCCAAGAATGCTTCGTTTGCGGAAAAACTGAAAAGACAAAATGACAGTGATCGTGGTAATAAGCGACGTCACAAAGAGAGTCAGCTTATGTCCCTCAATCAACATCGAAAAGACTTCCTTTGGATAAAGCAAATACTCAACAAACAATCGATTTGGTCGTAAGCTGTATTCATCAATGAACGCTGGTGTAGAGGCCTCCATAAAAATTAATAATACAAACGTGCCGGTCAACCAGAAGCGTGTGAGTAAATCCCACACACGGTTTATGTAGGGTAATCCCGAGACCAACAAGCTGATGACGGCGGGTATGCCAATAAGAAAGGCGATAGACGCCAAGTCAATACGCAAGCCGAAACCCAACAAAGTGAACCAATCGCCCGTGCTGTTGATTCGATCGTATTGCCAAATCATCAGTAATAAACGGCTTGCCGTCAAACAAATGAGCGTCAATGCAAGAAAATACAGATACGGCCTTAAAGGACACACAATGCGCATCAAAACGCCACTATTATTCGACATGATCTTTCTCTTGTACGTAAATGAGTGAAATAATGTATATAGACTAGGGTGAAAAATACATAATAAACATTGAAATCGACTTATTTTTGCACGTCGTCGGCGTGCTCTTCGGCCGAAGATACAATGCATTCGCCTGCTAGGTTAGGTGCGACGCCAACGGAATAACCGTCTTGCTGCATGCCTGGTAGCCATTTTTCAGTCCAGTCTGTTGCGCTGATGTTAAGTGCTTCAAAGCCTAGATAGTCTTTTTCACCCCATGTTTTGGCGAAGGCTTCAGTGGGCCAAATAGGCAGTACTTTGTCACTGCCAAGATCGATAATCAAGCACCCTTCGGCATCAGCCAGCGTCCAAATGTCGCGTTTTTGTTTGATTAGTTTCAGCATATAGTCGTAGCGTTCATTGCTAAGTAAGTGGTAAAAGCGGTCATCGAGTAGGGAGGCAATGGTCATAAAATCGGCTCAATAGTGTAAAAAACAAAATGTTAACACAGTCCCGTAGTGAAAAAATCAAGGTGTCAAAGAAAGAGCGCAAAGAGCGCTGTTAAGTGCTTAGTTTTCTCCTGTTTGCTCATCCAGCTGCCGTTTATGCCATTTTCGGCCAATTGCTGAAGCTCTGTTTTTTGGATTCCTGTGTGACGAATAAGTGACGCATAGTTATCGTTCATGTAACCACCAAAGTACGCCGGATCGTCGGAATTTACCGTTGCGTTTAAGCCCAGCTGAAGCATATGGGTAATAGGGTGGTCTTTCATATCGTGCACAACGCACAGTTTTAGGTTCGACAACGGGCACACCGTTAAAGTGAGTTGGCGCTCTTGTAGAGTTTTTATTAATAGTTCGTCTTCTAATGCCCGGTTACCGTGGTCTATACGATCCACACCAATTTGCTCTATGGCTTGCCAAACATATTCTGGAGGACCTTCTTCTCCGGCGTGAGCGGTGACTTTCAGGCCGAGGTTCTTGCAGACTTCAAACACGCGTAAAAATTTTTCGGGCGGATGACCAAGCTCGGAACTGTCTAATCCAACACCATCGATCCAGCTAAGGAAAGGGGTTGCTTGTTCAAGTGTCCCAAATGCGCTGTCTTCGCTTAGATGGCGTAAAAAAGACATAATCAACTTCGAGGACATTCCCCATTTTTTCTTAGCATCTTGTAGGGCGTTGTAAATGCCTTTGATCTGAACATCGAATGGCACGCCACGAGATAAGTGGGCTTGGGGATCAAAGAAAATTTCTACATGAACGACATTTTCACTGTGTACTTTTGTTAGGTACGCCATGGTCAGGTCATAAAAATCGACTTCGTGAAGCAATACCGACATACCTTGATAATACAGATCGAGAAAATCTTGTAAGTTGGTAAATTGATAGGCGGCTTTGAGAGCGTCCATTGACTCGTATTGAAGTGGTACTTGATTGCGCTGTGCGATGGCAAACATCTGCTCTGGCTCAAAGGTACCTTCAATATGGAGGTGAAGTTCCGTTTTTGGCATAGCTTCTGACAGAGCAATAAGAGAATGGTGTGGATCCATAGCCGCGCCTTATTTGATAGGTGAACAATAAACAGCCGATGTTATGTCACTAACACTGTAGGCCAAAAAGTAAAAATAAAGCAAACAAACAGTATCCTGCTTATTTGCTTTGAGGTGTTTCAGATTAGTACTGGTGTAACAGAAAAGCCTATTAACGAGGGATCTCGTCAGTAATGCCTTCTACGTACCAGTTTACTTTAGCCAACTCTACATCGGTTAGAGAATGGTTAGCCGGCACGACGACGTTGCCTTTATTGTCTGTAATAGGACCAGTGAAAGGCTTGAATTCGCCGGATTTAATACTGTCGCGAGTCATGTCGATTTTGGTGCGAACATCGGCTGGCAGATTTGAGTTGATAGACGCCAGTGACAACATGTCGTCTTGAAAGCCACCCCAGAAGTCTTTAGGTTCCCACGTACCGTCCATTTTGGCTTGTACTTGTTTGATGTAGTAAGGAGCCCAATCATCACGTACTGAGAAAATATGTGCGGTTGGAGCGAATTTGCTCTGATCAGATGCTTGACCTATACCACGTAGACCACGTTTTTCAGCAGCAATAAGTGGTGCAGGGCTGTCTGTGTGTTGTAACAATACATCCACACCTTGGTCCATTAGTGCGTTGGCAGCGTCGGTTTCTTTACCTGGATCATACCAAGTGTTCGCCCAAACTATTTTGATTTTCACGTCAGGATTAACACTTTTTGCGCCCATATACACAGCATTAATATCGCGGATTACTTCTGGGATAGGGAATGAGCCAATGTAGCCGATGGTGTTGGTTTTGGTCATCATGCCAGCGGTCACGCCAGAAATATAACGACCTTCGTAAGTGCGCAAAACATAAGTGCCTAGGTTTTTAGACAGCTTATAACCGGTTGCATGTTCAAAGGTGACGTTGGGGAAACGTTTCGCTACTTTGACCGTCGGGTTCATAAATCCGAAAGACGTAGTGAAAATCATGTCGTTTCCGGCTTTTGCTAGCTGGGTAATAACACGTTCGGCATCTGCACCTTCAGGCACGTTTTCTACAAATGTGGTTTCTACTTTGTCGCCAAAGTATTCTTCCAGGCCCAAACGACCTCGGTCATGCTCATAGCTCCAGCCCAAATCACCCACAGGCCCAACATACACAAACCCCACTTTTAATGGATCTTCTGCGTGAACAAGGCTTGCACCAGCAATCATACCTAAGCCGACGAGTAAACTTTTAAGTTTCATTTTTAGCTCCTTTGTGCCCGAAGGCGTTATTGTCTTAACTATTTTTAACAACGAAATCAGAACGTAACACGTACCGGCTAAGCCATATTTCTCGGATCAAAGGGTTTACCCAACGATCGAGGGGCCAGCAATTTTTCTTTAAATCGATCTGCGCTGATGATCACCATGACAACCACGGTCGCCACGTAGGGCATCATTGCCAGAAGGTTAGGAGAGATAGACCAGCCTAAGCCCTGTAACACAAGGTGCATTATGCTGGCTAAGCCAAATAAATAGGCCCCTAGCATGATTCTTCCTACTCGCCATGAAGCGAACACAACCAGGGCCAATGCGATCCACCCACGTCCAGCGGTCATATTTTCGACCCACATGGGCGTGTAAACCAGAGACATATAAGCGCCAGAAATGCCTGCCATACCGCCACCAAACATGATCGCTAAGTAACGAACACGCAATACTTTTATGCCAATGGCATTAGCCGCGTGAGGGTTTTCGCCAACGGCTTTTAAGATTAGACCACTGCGGGTTTTGTTGATGACAAACATCAATACAAACGTCATCACAAACGACAAATACACCAATATATCGTGCTGGAATAAAACTCGACCAATAAAGGGAATATCAGACAGCAATGGAATAGCAATAGGTTGGAAACCTTGAATGGTTTCTCCTACTACGCCAGAACCGATAAAGGCGCTTAATCCGGTACCAAAAATGGTTAAAGCCAAGCCGGTAGCGACTTGATTTGCCCCTAATTGTAAGACGAGCACCGCAAAAATTAAGCTCATCAAACATCCCATTAAGATAGCGGCCAATACACCGAGACCAGCGCTTCCTGTGCCATAAGCGGCTAAAAAGCCGACCACAGCGCCCATTAGCATCATGCCTTCTTGACCCAGGTTCAGTGCGCCCGATTTTTCACAAATTACTTCTCCTAAGGCAATAAATAGCAAAGGCGTGCCGGTTTTAATCGCGGCAAACAAAATTTGTACGATGAGATCTGAGTCCAAAATAGGCTCCTAGTTTGTCGCTTGATTGGTTAGGATAAGTCGATTATTGATAAAAAAATCGCAGGCTAACAAGAAAAATAATAAAACGCCTTGGAACATGCTGACAACGGCCACCGGAATCCCCATTTCAATTTGCGCCAAATCGCCACCCATATAAAGTACCGCCATAAACGCCGCGGCTAAAATGGCGCCAATGGGGTGCAGTCTGCCAAGGTAGGCGACTATGATGGCGGAATAACCGTACCCAGGTGACACATTCGGTACCAGCTGTCCTATTGGTCCTGTCGTTTCACTGACACCGGCCAATCCTGCTAGGGCGCCCGCGAATAACATCACCAACCAGCTGAGCTTTTTGCCACTGAACCCCGCGTATCTGGCCGCTGGCTCATCGGCCCCAAAGACACGAATCTGAAAGCCTAGGTGTGTCTTACTTAAAATGAACCAGCCAACAATTCCGGACAAGATGGCAAATACAATACCCAGATGAATGCGGCTGCTGTCAAACAACACAGGTAACAAGGTGTTGTCAGCAAACAAAGCCGATTCAGGGAAGCCAAAGCCTTCAGGGTCTCGTAATGGTCCGTGTACGGCCCAAATAAGCAGATATAAGGCGATATAGTTAAACATGATGGTGGTTAATATCAGGTTTGAATTGAAGCGCAGCTTTAAAAAAGTAGGCACCGCCGCCCACAGCATGCCGGACACCATTCCGGCGATTAAGGTAATAGGCAGAGCAAAAGCGGAGTCCGATTCAATAAAATACAGCGCCATCGCTGAGCCGCCTAATGCGCCTGCCAATAATTGCCCTTCGGCGCCAATGTTCCACATATTGGCTTGGTAACACAATGAAAGACCGACAGCACAAAGCAGCAAAGGCCCCATTTTGACAAACATTTCACCAATGTTATAACTGTCTGCCAAAGGGGCAATGAGCAGCACATGTAAAGCTTGAGTGGGCGATTTTCCAATGGCGGTAAATAAAATGCTGCCAAAAATCAGCGTGAGCACAATGGCAAGAAGCGGAGAAACCACCTTCATTAACGAGCTGGGTTCGGTACGAGTTTGAATGCGGATCATGGGTTAGCCTCTTGTTCCAATGTGTGTGGAACCGATGCGTTATTAATAAAAGTACCTGCCATCCATTGGCCAATTTGATCTATGTTGGTGTGCTCCGTTTTTACGAGTAGAGACAAATAACCATCACAAAGAGCAGACATGCGATCGGCTAAAAGAAAAAGTTCGTCTATGTCTTCTGAAATGAGCAAAATGGCGGCGCCTTGATCGCGCAGTTCCAACAGTGCCTGGTGTATAGAGAGAGCCGCACCCACATCGACTCCCCATGTTGGGTGAGCGCAAATTAACACCTTAGGGTTTTGTCCAATTTCGCGTCCCATGATGAATTTTTGCAGGTTGCCGCCGCTTAGACTTTTTGCTTCTGAAAATTCACCGTGGCATTTTATTTTGTATTTCTCGATTAATGTTGAGGTGTAGTCTTTGATACTTTGCCAGTCCACTAGGCCATTTTTTATGAAACCGTCACTGTGCGTTAACAAGGTATTTTCAGTTAGGCTCATGTCTGGAACCGCACCACGCCCTAGGCGTTCTTCAGGTACATAGGCCATGCCAAGCTGACGTCTTTCTCCTGCGTGAAGGTGACCAATATCTTGTTTTTCAAGAGACAGTGTGTTTTTAATTTGACGATCGTCTTCACCGCTTATGATGGCCATAAGCTCATCTTGACCGTTACCAGCAACCCCAGCGATGCCCAAAATCTCACCTGATTTTAAGGTTAAGTGAATGTTTTTTAATGAGGTTCCAAATGGTTGTTTTGAGGGCAGAGATAAATTGTCAACGGCAAAAACGTCTTCTTTGCCTTCTCGTTTGACATAACCGGCGTCTTGCTCTGCTAAATCTCCTACCATCATTTTGGCAATAGATGCGGGCGTTTCCTTACTAGGTACGCAGGTGCCAACGACACTTCCTCCGCGTAAAATCGTCGCTTTATGGCAAATTTCGGTGACTTCATGCAATTTGTGGCTAATAAATAAAATACTGCAGCCTTCTCTAGACAGTGTTCTTAAAACACCAAACAAGCCAGAAACCTCTTGCGGCGTCAGCACCGACGTGGGTTCGTCTAATATGAGCAATTTGACCGACTGGACAAGGCAACGCATTATTTCAACACGCTGCCTTTCGCCAATAGACAAAGAGTGAACATAGCGGCTTGGCTTAACATTTAAACCATATTCTTCAGAGAGTTGAGTGATTCTTTGTGCTAGGTCGCCAATCGCATTTAATTGCGTTTTACTAAGACACAATTCAATGTTTTGACTTACCGTGAGGGTCTCAAATAAAGAAAAATGCTGGAACACCATGCCGATGCCCAAGTCTCGAGCAACAGAGGGCGAGTTAATACTGACTTCTTTTCCGTTCCAGATAATGGTGCCTTTATCCGGCTCAACCACACCATAAATGCTTTTTACTAAAGTGCTTTTACCTGCGCCATTTTCGCCTAACAGCGCATGAATTTCACCTGGCATCAATGCCAAACTGATCGCGTCATTAGCAAGGCAACCTGGATATTGTTTGGTAAGGTTTACAAGCTCTAGGCGTGCTACCAAATGTTGTCTGTTCAATGTTCCAGCACCTTTTCTGTGTTTTGAGTGGATGGTGTCACTCGGTATTGAGTGTAACGTTTTTCTGGCTTGGCTTGACCTTATTAGTCTTGCGTGAACCTCATAGTCTGTTTTTTTGCGCACCAATATGGTTTCGTATCGCACACATATTGTGCGTTAATCCATAAATGCCTTGTACATTTGACCGATCAGTTAGGTTTTATATGACTTTTTCACATTAACTTATGTTTAATCAATATTCATGCCAATGAAGTGTATATTGTGGGCGCATAGAATACGTAAATTCAAGGCGTTTGTCTTTAAGGGGCGCAGGTTTTAGATTAATAAAAATGTGTTTATGAGGTTTGATGTCGCGGTGATAACGCCTAAAAAATAGGAAAAACAGCGTTTACTCTGTAGAATAGTGCGGCTTATCGCTGAGCTTTAGGTGTTTTTTGATGTGTTTTGATTCGTCAATAAAGCGCCTATCGCGTGCATTTTTACTCAGCGATGTGCTCGTAATCTCGGTCATGTTTGGTCACCTGAACGTTTGTTTAGATTATATTTGCCCCAGTGTATTGACATATGAGTTGTCCACTTTCTCTGTGGATAAACTTGTTGGCTAATCGATTTTTCCTTTATTTTTCGTAGAGAGGTTCATTTGCTATCGATACTGTTTACTGGTGTTGACTATTGGGTTATTGAAAAACCGGCGGGGATGAGCTTTCACGCCGAATCTGAGACACCCGGTGTGATGCAATCTTTGGCGCAAGCGTATCCGAATCACACGTTTTATCCCGTTCATCGGTTGGATAAAATGACGTCAGGCTTATTGATTGTTGCCTGTCATGCTGCGTCTGCAGCGACGTTTGGAAGCTTGTTTGAGCGCCATGAAATGGAGAAGCGTTATCTTGCTTTGTCGACTAAAAAGCCGAAGAAAAAACAAGGTTCGATTTCTGGTGGAATGGTGCCGAGTCGAAGAGGTCAATGGAAACTGACGAAAGAGGCGGTTAATGTGGCAAAAACACAGTTTTTTTCGTTTTTTCATCAAGGGTTTAGGCTTTTTTTAATTCGACCCCTTACCGGTAAAACTCACCAAATTCGTGTTGCGCTAAAGAGTGTGGGGTCGCCAATTTTAGGGGATATTAGGTATGGCGGCGAGGCTGCCGATCGAGGCTACCTACACGCTTACTCCTTGCAATTTGTATGGCAAGGTGAGGCCAAATTTTATCGCAGTGTTCCTCAGTTTGGTGAGCATTTCTCGCTTGAATTAGCCGATTTTATTGCGTCTGAGTTAGATGAAACGGTCTTAATATGGCCATCTAAAAAGTAATAACTATGACTCAGCGGTTAATAGGCTGACTGAGAAGGAATATAAATGAAAAATGTTTTGGTTTATTGCCGTCAGGGCTTTGAAAAAGACTGCGCGGCAGAGCTCACCGATGTCGCGAGTAATAAGGGTTTTTACGGTTATGCCAAGGTCGTGCCTGACTCTGGTTTTGTTGTGTATAACTTTGACCAGCCCGATGCGGGTGAGACTTTAATTCAGCAGCTTAATTTCAACCGTCTTATTTTTGCTCGCCAGATTATTGCGGTGAATGAGGTGATTGAGCTGGAGCAAGGGGGGCGAGTTGAGTCCTTGTTAGAAGCCGCCCGTGAGCTGCCGCTGGCGGAAGAAATATGGATTGAAACAGCGGATACCAACGAAGCCAAGTCGTTATCAAGTCTGATCAAAAAGTTGGAAAAGCCGCTCCGTGAAGGCTGGAAAAAATCGGGTGTGTTGCGTAATAAAGCGGTGGGCGTTCGCCATCATGTTTTTATGCTGGATGGTGAGTCTGCGTATTTAGGTGTGTCCTATGTGGCGTGTCGCAGTGAGTTTCCCATGGGGATTCGTCGTTTGCGTTTTCCTGCAGCAGGTCCGAGTCGTTCAACGCTTAAACTGGAAGAGGCTTTTTTGCAGTTTGTACCTGAGCGTCATCGAGAGGAAGATTTAAGTGAGGGGATGACGGCGGTTGATTTAGGGGCTGCGCCCGGTGGTTGGACGTACCAATTTGTGAAAAAGGGCATTCATGTTATTGCTATTGATAATGGGCCGATGCAAAAAGAATTAATGTCTACGGGGTTAGTTGAGCACGAAAAAGCTGATGGGTTTAAGTATGAGCCTCCTTATACGGTCGACTGGTTGGTGTGTGATATGGTGGAACGTCCCATCAAAGTGGCTGAATTGATGGCGAAATGGCTGGCAAGCGGCTGGACGCGTCGTGCCGTATTTAATCTGAAATTACCCATGAAAAAGCGTTATCAAGAAGTTAGCCTATGCCTAGAGACGATTGAAACCTTGCTCAAAAAAGCGGGCGTTAGCTATCGCTATCAGGTAAAGCACTTATACCACGACCGTGAAGAAGTGACGGTTTGTATCATGGTTAAATAAGTCACTGGCGTTACATTAATAAAAAAGGCGCCATAAACGAGCAATGTTTACGGCGCCTTTTTTGTCGCTAAATCGATGGCTGTAGGGCTTTAAATAGACTCTTTAGCTTTAAACGGTGAGTAGTCCATGGCTTCGGCCATTAGGTCGTCCCTTTGGTAGATATCATCACGAAATTCCAGCATGCCGTTCGCATTAGGTACCACGGTAAAGTACACAAGATACACCGGCAGGTAAGTAGGCAGGGTGATCACTGTATTCATGCCGGAGATCAAGGACTCTGTCATTTCGTCAAACTGCTTGGAACCTTTGGTGATTTCTCGGGCAAATTCCGCCGGATTTTCAAGGCGAACACAGCCTGAGCTGTACGCTCGATAGTCTTCTTTAAATAAGTGTTTTGCTGGGGTGTCGTGTAGGTAAATTTCATTTTTGTTCGGGAACATGAATTTGTACTGTCCAAGGGCATTGCTTTCATCTGGTTCTTGTTCGAAGCGAAAGGCCAGCTTGTCCTCGCTGATGGCTTTCCAGTTAATTTTAGTTGAATCGAGCTCTTTGGCCGCGGTGCTCCAGCTTGAATAGACCTTGTAACCCTGCTTGACGAGGTAATTTGGATCTGATTGTAATTTGGGTAAGAGGTTTTCACGGGCAATACGATGAGGTACTCGCCATGTTGGGTTGGTGACCATATAGGTCATCATACCCTTAAAAACTGGCGTCTTACGTTCAGGTTTGCCGATCACGGCTTTCATAGAGGTGAGCTCACCGTTTAAATGCAAGTCAGCGGTATAGCTAGTCAGATCGACCCATATGCGGTTTGTTTCTAATTCGCTGGGCAGCCAGCGCCAGCGTTCTAAATTGTAAGTTATTTGTTTTGCCCGAGTTTTAAGGGGAACATTGAGCATCTGAATGGTTTTTGAGCCCGCCGCGCCGTCAGGGGAAATATGGTGACGGTGTTGAAAGCGAATTAACGCTTCTTTTAGGCGATCATCAAACTCTTCTTCGTTAACTTGTCGAGTCGAAAAACGAATGTCACCGAGTTGAACTAAGCGCGCTCTTAGCTGCGCGACTCGTGGGCCTTGGTCGCCCTGAGACAAGGGAACTCCTGCATCAATCAGTATGTCTTTCTCTTTCAGTGCGAGCTCTTGGTAATACACCAGCCATTTCTGCAGCACTTGATATTGCGTGGTGCGAGGGGTCAACAAGGGCAACGAATTAACCATGTCAGTGGCGGATTGTAGGTAGAGCAATTCTTTCCAGATGTTGCTTGGTGCATCGAGCTGCCAGTTTGGGTCAATCAGTTGTGGTTCGTAGCGGCCATTGCTCACATCATGGGCGTAGCTTGCCAAGGCGATGGTTGCTATGACTTCCATTTCGGCGAGTTGTTGAGTGCTCGGTTGTGGTAATTCTAAGTACTCTCTAATAACGTCAGTATGATAGTGAATAGGGTTGAGCCCGTGAGTATAGGATTGTTGCAGAATATCGACTAATTTATACACAGATGGAAGGATTTTTCTATCTACGATCCAGAGGGGCTCATAGCCACGTGCTTGGTATGCGTCCAGTACGGCGTTATTGGGCAGCGCTTGACCGGCTACCGGCGTGAAAGCATGGAGCGTTAAAGCGACCTGCTCTTTAAGGGTCACTTCCACTTGCGCTTCGCTTGGGGGTGACAATATAAACGCTGTAGTGTGATTGGATGTAGAGCAGGCACTAACCAACAAGCTAAGAACAAGTATCGGAAAAAACGGCTTCGCTAGCATGAAAAAGTATTCCTTATTGGTGTATGAAACGGGGGTGGGTGTCATTTTCCATTTGCCATAAAATTAATGTGGCTTCCTCTCTGGAGTCTCCACAGGCGTATCGATCGGCCGTAAAATCGGCGCATACTTTGGGTCTGGATGGATCGTTAAAAATAGCACATCTAAAATCATCTGATAATTGTATGCAAGCTACGCCGGCAGGTTTGCCATTGGGCATGCCAGGAATGGCGCTGCTAATAGAGGGTGCTGTGCAGCATGCTCCGCAACCAGATCGACATTGCATGATATCGCCTTATTTAAATGAATGAAAAAGCAGTGTTTTGTTGCCAACACTAAAGAATGCTGTGTGCGAGTATTTTAGAGTATCGTAATGCAAGGTCATAGAGGATAATCTAAAATACATTCATAAGCAGTGTTTTAGTAAAAGCCGGTTTGAATAAATAAGAAACGTGTATTTTTGTGTGTGGGATGTAATGGATGTCATTAGTAAAAAAAGTGTTGGTGGTTGAGGACAGTCCTATTGTACTAAAAATATTGCATCATTTGCTTTCACAAAGTGGCATTTTTGTTCCCGTTTTAAGTGCGTGTTATGAAGACGCCGAGCGTCACTTAAAGCAATCTGATGAGGTGTGTTTTGCTGCTATCGTCGATCTTAACTTGCCGGACGCCGCGAATGGCGAGATTGTTGATTTGATGTTGCTGCATAACATTCCATGTATCGTATTAACGGCGAGCTTTGATGTTATGTTGCGTTTGAGTCTTTTAAACAAAGGGGTGTTGGATTACATCACTAAAGAAAGTCGTTTTTCCTTTAACAATGTGGTTAAAGTGGTCGAGCGTTTATATAAAAATCAGGGTGTTAAGGTACTGGTAGCGGAGGATTCATCAGCCAGTCGGCGCTATATCAAAATCTTGCTTGAGCAGTATTACTTTAACGTGATTGAGGCCGAAAATGGGCAGGTGGCGCTGGCCAGGTTGGAAACGGATGCAAACATTCGAATGCTCATTACAGATTACAATATGCCTTTGGTGAATGGTTATGATTTAGTGAAGATGTTGCGCAACAACAGTCGTTTTCAAGATCTAGTGATCATTGGTTTGTCAGCGGAGGGTGACAACGGGTTATCGGCTAAATTTATCAAAGCGGGAGCCAATGACTTTTTGAGAAAGCCGTTTGATCATGAAGAGTTTCATTGTCGGGTCGTGCACAGTTTAGAGGCTCAGGAAATGCTTGAGACCATTCGAGATCAGGTCAATATAGACCCGCTAACTGAACTGTATAACAGGCGATACTTATTTGATGAAGGTGAGCTGTGGTGGCGCAATGCCACATCATCTGTGAGTTTGGCTATGTTGAGTATTGATCACTTTAAGGGCATTAATGATGTCTATGGTTATGTGGTCGGCGATCGCATACTTGAGGCGATTGGTAAAGAGGTTCGATATGCTTTTCCTGAAATGTTGGTGTGTCGTTTTGCTGGAGAGGTGTTTTGTGTTGTGGCTCATTTGAGTGAGTCAGACCTGCTCGATCGATTAGAGATTTTTATGAATCAACTGCGCTCTAAAACGTTTACACAAGCCAAACTTGACGTGACATTCAGTATTGGGGTCTGTGGTCAGGTAGCGGAATCACTTGACGCTCTAATAAGAGCGGCAGACCATCATTTGACTGAGGCAAAACGCTTAGGTCGAGACAGGATTTTTGCTGGTCGGCAGACAGATGGTGAATGACGAGCCAATAAAAAAACCGCATGTTAAATGCGATTCAACATGCGGTAAATTTAATGCTAAAGCAGAGGGTTAGCCTTTGAGCATTTTAATCAATATAGGGTTTACTACCCCTGGGTTGGCTTTGCCCTGAGAGGCTTTCATAACCTGTCCAACGAAGAAACCAATCATTTTTTTGCGCTTGTCTTCCTCAGACGCTCGATATTGCTCAACTTGCGTTGCGTTGGCGTCTAAAATGGCTTGAATCATGGTTTCAATTGCCCCCGTGTCGGTGACTTGCTTTAGGCCTTTTGCGTCAATGATAGCGTCTGCTTCCCCTTCGCCGTCCCACATAGCTTGAAGCACGTCTTTGGCGGTTTTACCGTTAATCGTGTTGTCTTTTAAGCGTACTAAAAGACCGCCGAATGCGGTGGCTTGAACTGGTGATTGCTCAATGTCTCGCTGTGCTTGGTTGAGTAATTTACTGAGCTCACCCATTACCCAATTCGCAGTTAACTTTGCCTCATTGACAACCGTGTTAGCGGTTTCAAAGTAGTCTGCCATGGCGCGTGACGAAGACAAAACGTGAGCATCGTATTCGCTCAATTTATGCTCGTTTTGGAAACGAACGGCTTTTTGGCTAGGCAGTTCGGGCAGCGTGGTTTTAATGTCATCAACGTATTTTTGTGTTAACACAATCGGCAGCAAATCCGGGCAGGGAAAATAGCGATAATCGTTGGCATCTTCTTTTGAGCGCATGCTGCGTGTTTCATTTTTTTCTGGGTCGTACAGTCGCGTTTCTTGGACGATGCGTCCGCCGTCTTCCAAAATGTCCGCTTGGCGTTCAATCTCAGTGTAAATGGCTTTTTCAATGAAACGAAACGAGTTGACATTTTTGATCTCGGTACGTGTGCCGTATTCCATCTGTCCTTTGGGCCGTAATGAGATATTGACATCGCAGCGCATTGAGCCCTCAGCCATGTTGCCATCACAAATACCAAGATAGGTAACGATGGAGTGAATCATTTTCACGTACGCCACGGCTTCTTTAGCAGAGCGAATGTCTGGTTCAGAGACGATTTCTAACAAGGGTGTACTGGATCGGTTTAAGTCGATCCCTGTCATGCCATGAAAATCTTCATGCAGTGATTTGCCAGCATCCTCTTCTAGGTGCGCACGAGTGATGCCGATACGTGATGTGGTGCCGTCTTCCAAGGTGACGTCAAGAAAGCCTTTGCCCACGATGGGGTGGTCCATCTGACTGGTTTGATAGCCTTTTGGTAAATCTGGATAAAAGTAGTTTTTGCGTGCAAAAACCGATGTCATGCCAATCTCGGCATTGATGGCGTGACCAAACATAATGGCCATACGTAACGCTTCTTTGTTGAAAACCGGTAATGCGCCAGGCATACCTAAATCGACCAGAGTGGTTTGTGTGTTTGGTTCGGCACCAAAGCCGACCGCCGCCCCCGAAAATAATTTGGATTTGGTAGAGAGCTGAGTATGAATCTCTAGGCCAATAACAACTTCCCAGTTCATGCTGATACTCCTTTTGCCATGGTTGGCGTTTTTAGGTGCCAATCTGTGCGTTGCTGATACTGATGGGCAATGTTTAATAGCTTGGCTTCACAGAAGTAGTTCCCCATGATTTGTAGGCCAACGGGCATTGTATTCACAAATCCGGCTGGCACAGACATCGCGGGGACGCCAGCTAGGTTGACGGATAAGGTGTAAATGTCTTCTAAGTACATGGCGACAGGGTCACTGGTTTTGCTGCCTAATTCAAAGGCGGTGGTCGGGGCAACCGGACCCATGATGACATCCACTTCATTCAGTGCGTTCACAAAGTCTTCTTTTATTAAGCGCCGAATTTTTTGCGCTTTTAAATAATAGGCGTCGTAGTAGCCTTCTGACAGTGCGTATGTGCCGACCATGATGCGTTTTTGTACTTCTGTACCAAACCCTTCAGCACGTGAACGCGTGTACATATCCAGCAAATCCCTTGGGGCGTCACAGCGATGGCCGAAACGTACACCATCGAAACGCGATAGATTTGAGGAGGCTTCAGAAGGGGCAATCACATAATATGCTGGAATGCTCAACGCTAAGTTAGGAAGCGAAATATCCTTAACCGTAGCGCCCAATGCTTCAAATTCTTTGACGGCACTCATGATGGTTGCCGCGACATCGGAGTCAAGGCCTTCACCAAAATACTCTTTTGGTAAGCCGATGGTTAAACCGGTGAGAGGGGCGTTAATGTTTGCTAAGTAATCGTCAGTAGGGATATCGGCTGAGGTGGAATCTTTTTCATCGAATCCCGCCATGGCTTGCATTAGGTGTGCACAATCTTCGGCACTTTTTGCCATTGGGCCGCCTTGATCAAGGCTGGAAGCATACGCAATCATGCCAAAGCGTGATACGCGCCCGTAGGTTGGCTTTAACCCCGTGATGCCACAAAAAGACGCGGGCTGACGAATGGAGCCGCCAGTGTCCGTACCTGTGGCGGCCACGGCTAAGCCAGCCGCTACGGCGGCGGCTGATCCACCTGAAGACCCGCCTGGTACTGTATTACAGTCCCAAGGGTTCTTAACGGCACCGTAAAAGCTGTTTTCATTTGACGAGCCCATGGCGAATTCATCCATGTTGGTTTTACCCAACATGACGGCACCAGCGGCTTGGAGTTGTTTTGTGACCGTTGACTCATAAGGCGGAATAAAGTTGTAGAGCATTTTTGAGCCACAAGTCGTTAATGTTCCTTGGGTGCAGAACAGGTCTTTGTGAGCGATAGGGATGCCTGTAAGTGGGCCACCATTGCCTGCGGCAATCTGAGTGTCGGCGGCTTTTGCTTGTTGCAATGCTAGCTCATCACTGACGGTGATAAAGCTATTGAGTTGCGGGTCAATTTCTTGGATACGATCGAGGAACAAGCGAGTCAACTCGATACTGGAAATGTCTTTGTTGCGAAGGTGTTGCGCCAGTGCGCTGATACTTTGTTCAAACATGGTCAGCTCTCGTTATTCAATCACTTGTGGGACCAGAAAAAGGCCGGCTTCGGTCTGGGGGGCGTTTGCCAAAAAGGCGTCGCGCTGATTGTCTTCGGTTACCACATCGTCGCGCAAACGTTGCGTCATTTCCAATGGATTAGACAGTGGCTCTACGCCATCCGTATTGACAGATTGCATTTGTTCAACCAATGATAAAACGCTTGATAGCGAATGTTGGTACTGTTCGGCGTCGTCTTCAGTTAGTGCAAGGCGAGCCAAGTGCGCTATTTTTTGCACGTCTTGTTTGTCAATGGACATGTTTCACCTGATTCCTTTGTTTATCGTAAATGTCGGTCATTGTATCTCTAAGCGCTGAGGCTATAAAGTCAGCAGAGTTAAAAACAGAGCATATTTTAGCTTTATTAAAAATATTTGAATAAACAATGAAATAGGTGGGAACTTTTTGCGGTTTTACGATGATTCAACTTGCCCAATTTGCCCACGATTGTTACATTTTGACACTGTTCGTATCGTATTATCAGGGTGTAAGAATTCATGTTTAAGAAAATCAGGGGAATGTTTTCAAGTGATTTATCAATCGACTTAGGAACAGCAAACACCCTCATTTACGTTCGTGGTCGTGGGATCGTGCTTGATGAGCCGTCTGTTGTTGCGATTCGTCATAATGGGAACCAGAAAACAGTCGCGTCAGTCGGTACCGATGCAAAGCGTATGTTAGGTAGAACGCCGGGTAATATTACCGCTATTCGCCCAATGAAAGACGGTGTTATTGCTGATTTTCATGTAACCGAAAAAATGTTGCAGTACTTTATTTCAAAAGTGCATGAGAACAGTTTTTTAAAGCCCAGCCCTAGAGTGTTGGTGTGTGTTCCTTGTAAATCAACACAGGTTGAGCGTCGAGCGATTAAAGAGTCAGCTTTGGGCGCCGGCGCACGCGAAGTCTACATTATCGAAGAGCCTATGGCGGCCGCGATTGGTGCAGGACTCCCTGTCGCCGAAGCATCAGGCTCTATGGTGATTGATATTGGTGGTGGTACAACTGAAATCGCCATCATTTCTTTAAATGGTATCGTGACGTCTGAATCCATTCGTGTAGGCGGTGATCGTTTTGATGAAGCCATTACGACTTACGTTCGTCGCCAGTATGGCAGTTTGATTGGGGATGCAACCGCAGAGCGAATCAAGACCGAAATTGGTATGGCTTATCACACCGGTGAAGAACTTCAAATTGACGTGCGTGGTCGTAATCTTGCAGAAGGCATTCCACGTCTGTTTACACTTCACAGCACGGAAATTCTAGAAGCATTACAGGAGCCTTTGGCGCAAATCGTTCAAGCGATCAAAGCAGTGCTTGAGCAGTCACCTCCAGAATTGGCGGCTGACATTGGTGAAACGGGGTTGGTGTTGACCGGCGGCGGCGCTTTGTTGCGCGAAATAGACCGTTTAATCAGTGAAGAAACGGGCTTGCCGGTTATTATCGCGGATGACCCTCTTACGTGTGTAGCGCGTGGCGGCGGTATGGCGTTGGAAATGATGGATAAACACACGTCTGAACTTTTTACCGCCGATAATGAGTAAGATTTAGGAGTGGATCATTAATAATTCGCTTCGTTTTAATGGCAAGGTATCCGGTGCGCGTTTTGTTGTGCTTGTTATTTTGTCCTTATCAATGATCGTTGCCGATGTTCGCTATTCTGTATTTTCGCCTATGCGACCTTATCTTACCTTGTTGGTTACGCCGATTCAGTTGGTGGTGAACACACCGAAAAAAATGTTGAATTGGGCTGGCGAACATCTTGCCAGCCGAGAGGGCTTGGTATTGGAGAATCAATCGCTTCAAGCTGAGATTCTTTTGTTGCGAAGTCGTCAGCAGCGCCTAGACTCCCTACACGCTGAAAACGTCCGCCTACGTGAACTGCTGGAGGCGTCGCAAAGAGTGGATGAGAAAATTGTGATGGCTGAGGTGATCGGTTTTGATCAAAACGCCTACAGTCATAAATTGCTGATAGACAAAGGTTTTTCCTCAGGTGCGTATGTGGGGCAACCGGTTTTAGATGCGACGGGTGTTTTGGGTCAAGTGGTTGAAGTGTCGGCTTACAGCAGCCGTGTTTTGTTAATCGCTGATGCCAGCCACTTTGTGCCTGTGCAGCTTGCTCGTACCGGTTTTAGAGGGATTTTAAGAGGCACCGGCAGTCTTAAACGATTAGAATTAATGAGTGTTCCTCGTTCTGTGGATATTAAGAAAGGTGACATTTTGACGACGTCGGGTCTGGATAAGCGCTTTCCGAGTGGTTACCCGGTTGGTGTGGTCAGAAGTGTGACTTACGTTCAGGGGAAAGCCTACGCGGATGTAGACGTGGTGCCCTTGGCTCAATTGGGAAGAAGTAGGCACATCATGTTAATTGATAAGCCAAAGGCGGGTCGATCATGAAGGCGGTATTAGTCTTTGGTTTGACGCTTTTAACGGCGTTGATGTTGGAGGCAATGCCTTTTCCAGAAGAGCTGGTTTGGTACCGACCAGAATGGGCGCTGCTCGTGATTCTTTATTGGGTTATTGCGCTACCCTTTAGGGTTGGGGTCGGTATGGCGTGGTTTTTGGGGTTAATGGTGGACCTTTTGCAAGGTGGTATTATTGGTCAGCACTCTTTGACGTATGTGATTATTGCTTATACTTGTGCTGTTTTTTATAAGCGCTTGAGAATGTATCATCGCTGGCAACAAGGTTTTTTTATCATGATGCTGGTCAGTATCAATCAATTACTCAGTTTCTGGATAGATCACTATCTAGGGCATGCAGAGCCTACTCTGATGATTTTTATGCCCGCGGTAATAACCGGTATGCTGTGGCCTTGGTCATTTATTATTTTACGCAGTGTGCGCCGAATTTACGCGATACGTTAAGCTGCTTTTATGAGGAACCTTTATGCTTATTTTGGCGTCAGCATCGCCTAGAAGAAAAGAGCTGTTGGGGGTGTTAGTAAAAGAGTTTGATGTGTTGCCGGCCGACATTGATGAAACCCCTTTTGCTCAAGAACTGGCCATGGATTACGTAAAGCGTATGGCGGTTGAGAAAGCCGTAGCGTCGATACAAAAGTATCATCAGCAAGGTTGTGTTGATGATTCAGCTCTTTTTATGGCATCCGATACGAGTGTTGTTATTGATGGTTGTATTTTGGGTAAGCCTGAGTCGCTTGAGGACTCAAAATTTATGCTAAGGCGGCTGTCTGGTCGCTCTCATCAGGTGCTTACCTCATTGTGTTTAACGACGGTAGCGCAAGATCATCTTGCTGTTATTTGCGTGAGCAGTGAGGTGTTTTTTCGAGATATTTCAGACCTTGAAATGGAACAATATTGGTATTCGAATGAGCCGCAAGATAAGGCGGGCTCCTATGCAATTCAAGGGTTGGGGGCCGCTTTTGTGCGCTCTATGTCTGGCTCTTATTCGGCTGTTGTAGGTTTACCCCTTTTTGAGGCGGCTCAGTTGCTGGCTCAATTTGGAATTCATCCTTTGGAGGATATGTCGCATGAGTGAAGATGTACTGATTAATGTGACGCCTATGGAGATTCGCGTTGCACTGGTTGAAAACGGCATGTTGCAAGAAGTATATATTGAGCGTTCAAGCCGCAAAGGCATTGTTGGCAATATTTATCAAGGCAAGGTGGTCCGAGTGCTGCCCGGTATGCAAGCCGCTTTTGTTGATATCGGTTTGGAAAGGGCGGCTTTTATTCATGTATCTGAAGTAGTAGGGCGCGATGCGGTCAATCCTAGCGATCAGATTGGCGACTACTTACGCGAAGGTCAAGCGTTGGTTGTTCAGGTGACTAAAGACCCAATAAGTTCAAAAGGAGCGCGTTTAACGACGCATCTTTCTATTCCGTCACGGTACCTGGTGTACATGCCAGATCAGGCGCACGTGGGAGTTAGTCAGCGTATAGAAGATGAAGCCGAGCGGGAACGTTTAAAGTCCTTGGTGTCAGAAGCATTGACTGATGCCGATGAAACGAGCGGTTACATTCTTCGCACCGCCGCGGAAAGAGCCGGTGAAGAAGAAATACTGGCCGATATTAAGTTTTTAACGCGTTTGTGGCAATCGGTTAAGCGTCGTATGCAAAATGCGAAAGCGCCGTCTATTATTTATGAAGACCTTCCTCTGCATTTGCGTACAATGCGTGATCTCGTCGGTTTGTCTACAGAGAAAATTCGTATAGATTCAAAAGAAAATTACGCTAAATTACGTTTTTTTGCGGAGGATTTTATCCCAGAATTACGCGATCGTATTGAATATTATCCCGGTGAACGCCCAATATTCGATTTATACAGCGTTGAAGACGAAATTCATAAGGCGTTAGATCGAAAGGTTCAGCTTAAATCTGGCGGCTACTTGCTGGTTGAACAAACCGAGTCCATGACGACAATTGATGTGAACACCGGCGCGTTTGTCGGTAGTCGCAATCTTGAAGAGACGATTTATAAAACCAATCTTGAAGCCGCTACAGCCATAGGGCGTCAGCTTAGGTTGAGAAACTTGGGCGGCATTATTATTATCGATTTTATCGATATGGTGGCTGAAGAACATAAGCGACAAGTGCTTAGGATGCTGGAAAAAATACTCGATGTTGATCATGCCAAAACCAAAATAACTGGGGTTTCTGAACTGGGCTTGGTTGAAATGACACGCAAAAGAACGCGTGAAAGTTTGGGTCAAACCTTGTGTGAACCTTGTCGTTCTTGCCGTGGCAGCGGCTTGGTGAAAACACCGGAAACAGTATGTTATGAGGTTTTTCGTGAGATCCTTAGGGCAGACAGGGCGTACGATTCTCAGACCTATACCGTGCTTGCAGCCAGCACGGTGGTAGAGCGTTTTTTAGATGAAGAGAGTGCAGCAGTAGCCGAGCTGGAAGCCTTTATTGGTAAGACGATTCGCTTTCAAGTGGATTCTGTTTACACGCAGGATCAATATGATGTTGTTCTTCGTTAGTTATAAAAGGTCATAAAATGGGTTGGCTATTTCGCAAGTCGATGATATTGATCTTTTGGTTGCTTGTCACTTTCTCGGTGTTATTGGCGATATTCACTCTGAGTGTTGGGAAGTTATTGCCATATTTAGATTATTATCGCCCACAGATTGAGCGTAATCTTCAGCAAATCATTGGTCATCCTGTGTCGTTACAGCGCATTGATGGCCAATTAGAAGGGATTGATCCGACAGTGTCGGTCAGTGAGTTTGTGTTGAATGTAAATGGTCAGTCTGCGATTAAGATTGATGAGATGCGGATTCGTTTGGATACGGTTAAGTCATTGCTTAATTTGAGTCCGCATTTTACGTATATTCGTTTCGTGAAACCGGCGGTGAATTTACGTGAAATAGATGGCGAATGGCGACTTAGCGGGGCTGTTTCTTCTAACAATGCAAATAATACTGTGGCCATTGAGCGTATTTTAGATTACCTCTATGCTCAGCGTAATTTTTCGATTCTTGACGCCAATCTTCACGTTACCAGTGATCAATATGGCGGTCACGATATTCGTATTCCTCATGTGTATTTATTTCAAAAATCGTTTGAGTCGTTGTTAAATGCGACATTTTATCTTGATGATTCAGCCGCTCCTTTTGTGGTCAATGCTCGCCTTGATAAGACACGCAGTCTGGTGAGAGACTATCGGATTAAAGCCGCCATTAGTGCCCCTGCTACGAAGTTGCCGTCAGCGCTTTTTACGGACAATGCACTTTCGACGGTTGAGTTAGGAGGGAGTATTTGGCTGGATGCTCGAATAGGAAAAGAAATAGAAGTTAGATCTGAGGCGACCCAACTCAACATGGTGTTTGATGACGGCAAAGCATTCGAGCTGCGTTCGTCTATTCGCTTTAAATACACGTACAATAATCCCAGTGTTCGTATTGATATACGAGCACTTCAAATGAAAGATGATCAGGGCTTAACCTACCCTGCCTCGAACGCCGTGTTTGATTGGTCTTCTGTTACGGGTCGCTCCAACTTACGTTTTGACCGAGCAGATGTGGCTTTATCTCATCGTTTTGCTCAGTATTTTATTCCGCAAAAGACGACGGCTGCCCAGCTGCTAAAAGGGCTATCACCTGAAGGGGTCGCTAAAAATGCCCTAGTTCGATGGTGGTCTGTCAAGGATAAGGTGTCATTTGAATTTTTAAGCAATGTACATGCGGCGGCTATTCAGTCTTATAAGGGGATTCCTCAGGCGAGTGATGTGAATGCGGTGCTGAGTTTGTCTAATGACGGTGGTTACGTGGATTTCCGTGGTAAAGGCAGTGAGCTTAAAATCGATACTGTTTATGACACGTCCTGGATAACGGATGACCTAGCGGGCTACGTTACATGGCAGAAACTCGATGATGCGTTTTTAGTCAATGGTCGAGATTTACTGATAGCACGCCATGGCGCCGACGTATCTGGTGGTTTTCGGTTGGAGGTGCGTGACAATCAACCAAACTGGTTAGCGCTTGACCTTCATGGTAAAAACTTATCGGTAGAGGACCGATTAGAATACCTTCCTAAAAACGCCCTAAGCGGTGAGTTAACCCGTTGGATCGACGATGCTTTTGTAGGGCGTGGTACGGTGACGGCGGCGGATATCCTGCTTAATGGTGAGTTGTCAGAAGGGCGTAAACCCCATGTCAGGGTAAAGTTGGCGGTGAGCGAGGCTGATATCGAGTTTGACAAAAATTGGCCTTTAGCAAGCAAGGTAAGCGGTGTATTCGATTTTGATGGCACTGGTGTGTCTGTGGCTATTGAGTCGGGGCGTTTACTTGATTTGCCTTTGAATAACCTTATGTTAACGGTCCCTGTTATTGATGGCGTGGCAGACTGGCTAAACCTAAAGGGGTCTGTTAACGAGGAGGCAGAGAGGATTTTGACCACATTAAGACTGACCCCGTTAGCAGACTCTATATTGAAGCCTTTTGAGCAATGGCACTTAGGTGGCGACGTAAAAGGAGAATTTAGTGTCGCGATTCCTTTTTCGAAAGAAAGGCAGCCTACGGCGCAGCTGATGTTGAATTTTCAAGATAATCTGTTACGCCTTGATGATATTCAGTTAATGGTGCATCTTCAACGCGGGCAGTTTCGTTATGGCTCTGAAGTGGGTGTAACCGACTCGGAATTTGATATAGAGGCGCTTGGCGGTTTGTCACATCTTGTGTTGACCTCTGAATATACAGCAGAGGGTAGACTCGCTGTTTTGGGTGATCTTACGGGTAATGTGGCGGTTAAAAACCTCGCAAAATGGCACAAATTACCGTCAGCGGCCATTGAAAAACTGTCTGGCGAAATGTCCTACTCAGGTCAGTTAGCCATTAATAAATCGCAGGAAGGTCAAATCGATTTGGTGGTAGACAGTAATTTATTCGGTACCCAAATACGCCTTCCAGAGCCCATTGGTAAAGGTGCAACGGAACCAAATCCACTGCGCGTAAAAGTGATGAAGCACGAAAGCGACATGGTTATTGATGTGGATTATGCGGCTTTTTCCAAAGCACGGGTGTTATTGCAAGATGCCCGCTTTGTGGGGGGGGAGTTGGTTTTTGGGGGCGCGCAAGAAGCCAGCCTGAGTGCGAAAATACCGAGGAATTTAGTGGTTAAAGGAGACCTAAATCGCCTCTATGTAGAAGATTGGTTGTCTGTTTTTAATGATTTTTCTCGTCAGTCTGATCGCTCTGATGCAAACGCACGTTTGCTGGCCATGCCGGATTGGTTGAGTCAGATCGATCTGATCGTTGATAGTGTTGTTGTTAATGACATTAATACGTGGCATAACGCTAAAGTGAGTTACCGGTCTGAGGGTAAGAGTGTGTTGCAGCTCAGTGCGGATGAAATGAATGTGTCACTGTCGGAAAAAATGGGAGTGCCGGATCTGCATTTTGGTTTTTTAAGTTGGAATACTTTGCCTTCAGACGAGTTATCATCAAATAAAGAAGCGCCTATTAAGGCGAGTCAAATTCCAACCATGACACTATCGTTAGATCAATTCTACCTTAATGAAAATCCTTATGGGGATTGGCAAATGGCCATTACTCGTGAAGGTAATGTCATCACAGTGGAGCCTCTTTCAACGCAACTAAAAACAGGGCGATTTACTGGTCGCATGATTTGGCAAGACGTGGGTGTCGACTCCAATGTTGATTTAACGCTCGTTGCGAATGGCGCAGATTTGGCGGAGTTAACCGGTAAGTTTTCATCGGAAGCATTCGTATCGTCGAAGGAATACAGTATTAACGTTGGGTTAGGATGGAAAGGCCATCCTTTCTCTTTCGACCGTTCAACTGCCTCTGGGAGCATTGAGTTTTTTGCTGAGAACGGTAATTTTAGAAAAGTGGATGAGTTACCTGTGTTTTTAAAAGCGTTGGGTATTTTTAATATTGGGGCGCTCAGCCGTCGTTTATTATTGGATTTTTCAGATGTGTATGAACCGGGGTTAACTTACGATGAATTTGCTGGCGCGTTATTTCTAAAGCAGGGCATTCTCCAAACACGTTCACCTATTACGATTGTTTCCCCGACGGCGGAGTTGTCTGTGTCAGGTCAAGCTAATATTGTCAATGAAACCTTAGATGAGACCCTTACGGCCACATTCCCATTAACAGGCACCTTGCCATTAGCCGGTTTGTTATGGGGTACCCCTCAGCTGGCAGGTTTGTTGTATATTACCGATAAACTTATTGGTGAGCAGTTGTCAAAGGTGACCAGTGTTCAATATAAAGTCGAAGGTTCATTTAGCGATCCTTCAATGACAGTGATCCGCTATCGCCCCCTCGAGAAGTCAAAATAACACGGCAAAAGCAGCAGGGTTTTGGTGTTGTTTTGGTCTTTTTATTTTAGCCTTGATACAGATAAAAAACCGCCGTTTTGTAAAAGCTTACAAAACGGCGGTTTGACGATGCAAAACGAATTAAAACGTTATTCTTTTAGCCCCAGTCTTTTTTCTTCTATTTCTCGTAAGAATCGGAATAATTTTTTACGATTTGTCGTGTTGGCTTGTTGTGATGCTTCTTTCTGAGAGAGCCTAATAAGCTGTCTTAATAACTGAATTTCTTCGATATTAGGGTTTTCTTCTAAGTACTGCGACAGCTCTTCTTTGGCGTTTTCACCGATCAAGGCGTCGCGTTTAATTTCTAGCTGGTGAAACAGTTTGTTATAGGCGGCAGACGTGCTATCAAACAGTGCAACGCGATGTGCAATGGCTTCATGGTCTTCTGTGCGCATGACTTTGCCGATGTATTGAAGGTGTCTTCGCATGGCTTCATTTTGTTTGATGCGACCCGCTTCAACAAAGGCTTCTCTTAATGTGTCTGACATATCGACTTTTTTAAGTTGGTTTTTGCTCAGCCCAAGTAGTTTTTTGCCTAGATCCTGCAAAGCCTCCATTTCACGCTTGATCTGAGTTTTACTTTTTGGGATGTCTTCTTCGTGTTCAAATTGATCAAAGTTTGTCATGGGAACCTATATTAGAAAGATAGTAGCGAGACCAAGGAAGGAGAGAAACCCCACCACATCGGTCACGGTGGTCAAAATTACGCTGCCTGCAAGAGCAGGATCAATACCCAGTTTTTTTAATAAAATGGGCAGGAGTGTACCAGTGGTGGCGGCAAATAGCAGATTTATTATGATCGCGCCCGCAATGATATAGGCAATTTTGATGTTGTCAAACCAAAGTGCGGTGAGTGCTGCAATGACGGTTGCCCATAATATGCCGTTGATTAACCCTACGATGAGCTCTCTGTTTAAGAGCCATCGAGTGTTGGTTGAGCCAATTTGGTTCAAGGCGATTCCGCGTATCACCAAAGTCAGCACTTGAGACCCAGCAATACCGCCCATGCTGGCCACAATAGGCATGAGTATGGCCAGAGCCACCACTTGATCTAAGGTGTCTTGAAACAGGCCAATCACATAGGAAGCAATAAAAGCCGTAATCAAATTAATGCCAAGCCAAACGGCTCGGCGCCGCGTGGTTTTCATGATGGGCGAGAAAGTATCTTCATCATCATCTAGGCCCGCCATGCTTAGCATAGAGTGTTCCGCTTCATCTCGAATGACATCAACCACGTCATCAATCGTGATTCGGCCTAGTAATTTTTTTGTTACCCCGTCGATGACAGGGGCCGAAACCAGATCCATTTTCTCAAACAGTTGTGCCACTTCATTGGCTGGGGTTTCGGCTTGGATAACGGTGTATTCGGTTTCCATGATGTCTCGCACGGTGGCGTTGACATCGGATACCAGAAGTTTGGTCAGTGGCAGTATGCCGAGTAAACGATCTGAGCGGCTGACAACAAGCAGGCTGTCGGTCATATCTGGTAGTGTGTTGTGCCTGCGTAAATAGCGAAATACTATGTCAATAGTGATGTTCGGACGTATGGTAATAGTGTCCGTATTCATCAAGCCGCCGGCAGAATCTTCTGAGTAGCTTAATAGCGCTTCTACTCGGGCTCTGTCCTGAGTCGTCATTGAAGCAAGTACTTCTTTTACGATCGTCTCTGGCAAATGTTGAAGTAAATCGGCGAGATCATCGCTTTCGAAGTGTTCAGAAACGGCAATAAGTCGTTCTGTGTCCATGTTCTTCATGAACTGGACACCAATATCTTCACTCAGATATTGCAGTACTTCGCCTTCGTTTTTGGCTTCTATCAATTCCCAGAGCAGTTTGCGCTCTTTGGGCGGGGAAGATTCTAATAACCGAGCAACATCTTGCGCAGGCAAAGCGCCGTTAAGCAAATAACGGATCTGCATCGTGGCACCGGATTCAAGCGATTCGGTGACGGTCTGAAGGTGATTAAGCGTGCTTTGCTCTGACATAGTGGTGCTACTCGTCTTCCCCAAAGCGATTGTGAATCAATTCAATAACAGCATTAAGGGCGTCTTCTTCATCGTCACCGTTCGTCTTAATAATTATGTCTGTGCCTTTGCCTGCCGCTAGCATCATCATAGCCATGATGCTTTTACCGTCTACATTTCGCCCTTCTTTCTCGATGGTAATGTCACAAGAAAAGCGAGATGTTGTTTCTACAAGTTTGCCAGCCGCCCGAGCGTGTAAACCAAGCTTGTTAATAATAGTAGTGGACTTTTCCTGCATGCTCTTTTCCTATAGTAGTGCGCTAAATACAGTAAATAGATCTTCGTTTGACTGAGCCAAACGCAGTTTTTTTAGTGATTCGGGAGACTGAGCTAATTCAGCAATTTGTGCTAAGGTCGCAAGGTGCTGGTCGCATTCATTGGGCGGCACAATCAGCGCAAAAATAAGGTCAACGGGTTTTCTATCAATCGAATCAAAATCGATTGCCGTTTGCAGTGACATGATGACAATGGCGGTATGGTTCGCTGATTCGAGTCGACAGTGTGGGATGGCAATGCCATTGCCGATCCCTGTGCTTCCGAGTTTTTCTCGTCCAAGCAACGCGTCATAAATGGCTTCGTTGTTGCAGTGAAGTCGGTTTGAGGCGATGTCGGCAAGCGTTTCAAGAACACGTTTTTTGCTCACAATATCTTGTTGCGCTAAAACAAGATCTGCTTTTAATAAGGCTTTCAAGGACATGATAAAATGGTTTCCGTTTAGATCAGTCGTTTTCGTTCGTTGGACGGAGGGATGTTCATCGCCTCGCGGTATTTTGCCACAGTTCGTCTAGCAACCTGTATGCCTTGACCGGCCAGTATTGCGGCCAGTTTGTTGTCGCTTAACGGTTTTTTTGCAGGTTCATCAGCGACTAATTTTTTGATCATAGCTCGTATCGCGGTGGATGAACACTCTCCGCCTGAAGCCGTGTTAACGTGGCTTGAGAAGAAGTACTTGAGCTCAAAGATACCTTTGGGCGTGTGCATGTATTTTTGTGTTGTGACTCGAGAAATGGTCGACTCGTGCATGCCTACTTCTTCGGCAACATCGTGTAGAACCATGGGCTTCATCGCTTCTTCGCCCAGTTCAAAAAAATCAATTTGACGACTGACAATGCAGCTGGCGACTTTTAGTAGGGTTTCGTTGCGGCTTTGTAAGCTTTTCATAAACCACTTGGCTTCTTGAAGCGAAGTTTTAATGTAACTCGCGTCTTCTGGTGTGGCTGCTGTGCTGGCCATCGCTGAATAAGTTTCATTGATCTTTACAGGCGGTAAGGCGTCGTTGTTAAGTTCAACTTGCCAGGTATTATTGCGTTTTTTAACAGACACATCTGGAATGACATAGTCAGTATCGTCAGCGTCAATCACGGAACCCGGTCGTGGATTTAGTTGCTGAATGAGGTTGATAACCTCTTTAAGTGCTTCGTCTTTGAGTTTGGTTTTTCGGCTAAGTTGTGCAAAATCTCGATTGCCTAATAATGGCAGATAATGATCGATTAGGTTATGTGTGCTTTTGTATAAGGGGTGCGTATTAAAGGCCTCTAATTGCACCAGTAAACAGTCACGTAGATCAATAGAGCAAACCCCTACGGGGTCGAAACGTTGCAAGCGATGCTGTACTGCGATGACTTCTTCAATATCTAAATCATCAAGCTCAGCTCCCAAAGATTCCCAAATGTCCTCAGGAGTGATGCTAAGATACCCATCCGGCTGAACGCATTCGATGATAGCGTAAGCGATTTCAATGTCCCGATCTGACATATGGGTCAGGTTTAATTGCCATATCAGGTGATCTTGAATGCTCTCAGCAGGGGCGTTGCGACTTTCGAAATCACCGTCTCCTTCGTAACTGTTGTTGTCACTGATTGCGGCGGACGATCCTTGGTAGGTGTCATCCCAGCTGCTGTCTATGGACAACTCTTCCGGAATGCTTTCGGTCCACTCTGATTCGATGCGAGGCTCTTCGCTTGGTGCATCAAGGGGGGTATCGGCTGCGCTTTTAGATTCGATACTGGCGGGCGCATCATGATGATGTTCGTCGTCATCCAGTTCAAGCAATGGGTTTGACTCTAAGAATTCGTGTATTTCTTGTTTAAGGTCTAACGTGGAAAGCTGCAGCAAACGGATGGCTTGTTGCAGTTGCGGCGTCATGGTCAGCTGTTGACCGAGTTTTAATTGCAAAGACTGCTTCATAGAGCAACTCTTTTTGTTTGAGTGAATTGGAACGAGTTGTGCATACTACTCCCTTTCTCCAGCAATGATAAGGGGTTACAGACGGAAGTCGTCGCCTAAATAGACCTTTTTTACTTGTTCGTTATTGATCACCGTCTCAGCGTCGCCCGAGGCAATAATGTAGCCATTACCCACAATGTAGGCTTTATCGCAAATGTCCAGTGTCTCACGAACGTTGTGATCGGTGATCAACACACCAATGCCACTTTGTTGAAGATGTTTAATAATGAGCTTAATATCACCAACTGAAATGGGGTCAACCCCTGCAAATGGTTCGTCTAACAATATGAACTTTGGGTTCATAGCGACGGCTCTTGCTATTTCAACACGACGCCTTTCACCACCGGATAAGGCCATACCCAAATTATGACGAATGTGGGTAATGTGAAACTCCTCAAGTAAGCTTTCTAGGCGATCTTTTTGTTGCGTTTTGTTCAGTTCTTTACGGGTTTCTAAAATGGCTAAGATGTTATTTTCAACTGACATTTTGCGAAAAATAGACGCTTCTTGTGGTAAGTAGCCAATGCCTTTTTGGGCGCGTGTGTGCATGGCGTTATGGGTGATGTCTTGCCCATCAATGAAAATACCGCCAGCGTCATTGGCGACCATGCCTACAATCATATAAAAGCAGGTGGTTTTTCCGGCACCATTAGGGCCAAGTAAGCCTACCGCTTCGCCAGACTCAACGGCTATAGAGACGTCTTTTACGACTTGGCGTTTTTTATAACTTTTGGCGAGATTTTTTGCTTCTAAGCGTGCCATCTATTTTTTTGCCTCAGGTGCTTGGGGTTGTAATGTCATAAAGACGCGGCCTGTGGTTTTTTTCTCGGCACTGAAAGTGCCGTCTGCGATCATGTAGAGAATGTAGTCCGCAGTAATGGAGTTTTGCATGCGGCTCAAATAACTCTCGCCGAGAATTTCAAGTGTAGAGTCATGGGTTGAGTAACGTATTTCATTCCCCTGACTGATAACCATGTTACCACTCCAGTCCACTTGCTGGCTGAACTTGGCGGGTTTTCCTGTCGCTTCTAGGCGATTGAACGCCCGTGTCAGCGGATCTGTTGATACTTTTAGGTACTGGGCTTGTATTTCAATCGTACCTTGTTTTACGAAGACATTGCCTTTGTAAATAGCTTCACCAGAGGTTTGATCAAAAGCAGCTTCATCGGCCTGAATTTCGAGCGGTTGACTCATGTCTTCTGGCAGTGCGTAAGCTTGAGAGCCTAACAGTGCCACGGCGACTAAGGCACTAATATTAACGAATGGTTTCATATTTTCCTCGTACAGATCCTGTCATCAAGACGTCTTCTGAGTGAATGTAAGTGGTTATTTTGCCTGCAGAAGTCTCACCTTGAGTTGATATCAGCATGGCATTGCCATAACTGATGAGTGATTGGTCTTGCTCTAAATAGTGCACATTATCGGCCACCAGCTGAATGTTTTCTGATAGTCGGTATTTTTTAATCGCTTGGGCATTTTCAGTGAGCAAAATATCACTGCTGCCATCGTCGATAATGCCTTTGTCGGCTTTTGCATTCCAATAACCTGTTTCAGAAAAACGTTCAATATTGGGGGATTCTAACAGAGTTTTTGATTGAGCTACGTAATGTAAAGTCTGTTTTGCATTCAGTGTTTCAACTAGCTCTCCGTTTGTATTGTACGCGGTGATTTTTACTTGTGTGATGAAGTAATCTGGAGAAGTGCTGAGTGAATCAGTTGCCACCAAGTTCTGTTTTGGCGATGTGCCAAGCCAAAAAACAGCGCTTAGTACGAGCGCCGTTGTACCTGATACAAGCAGCGCTTTAATGGTAAAGAATTTTGTGTGTATTGGCATTACGCTGAGCCACTTGTGCTGACAATGAAAAGATAAACCGCATAGGATGCTATTAGCGGCACCCCCACCCAGCGTGGTATGCAATTTTCTTTGGTTTTCTTAAACCAATAAATAGCCAAGGCAAGTGCCACGGTAAGACCCAGTACCCATGGGAAGTCTCGAATAACTACGCTTTGATTGATTAAACCAGGGGCAATAATAGCCGGCAACGGCAGGACCGTCGCTAAATTGAAAATATTAGAGCCCAAAATGTTGCCAATGGCAATGTCATGGTGGCCTTTTCTTACGCTGCTAACGGACGCCGCCAATTCAGGCAGGCTGGTGCCAACGGCAACAATGGTTAAGCCAATCACCAGCTCACTGACCCCTAAAGCGGTTGCTATACCCACGGCACCCCACACTAACAGTTTGGAGCTTCCAATCAAAACGACTAAGCCAACGACGGCAATAGCAAGCGATTTACTGACCGTTGTGCCATCGTTTTCGGGTAAGTCTTCTTTGAGTTCGCTTTCTAAGTCTTTGCTACCCCTTAAAAGAATGGTCAATATGATCACGAATGCGGCAATAAGCATAATGCCATCCCAAACACTGAGCACTTGATCAAACAGTAAAACGCCGGTCAGAAAGGTAATGGCCAGTACGAGTGGTACCTCTTTGGTGGAGAGACCTTTTGCAATGGGAATCGATGAAAATAGCAAGGTAATACCAAAAACCAGCGCGATATTAGCAATGTTAGAGCCTAATACGTTTCCTACGGCAATTTCTGGTGCACCGTCGAGGGCGGCGATGGCCGAGACTACCATTTCAGGGGCGGAGGTGCCGAATGCTACCAGTGTGATGCCAATGATCATGGGGTTCACATGGAGTTTTTCAGCAACAAGGGCGGAATGTTCAATGAATTTGTCGGAACTCATAACCAATAAAATTAGCCCAACAATCAGGGCAATTGAAAACAGCAGCATGGTATTGATAAGACTCATAAAAATAGGAGGTACTATTTAAAGAGGTTTGACGCTGAAATTCAAGGTTTGATCTCATAAACAAAATGGATATCCCCGTGCCGTGATTTTCTTTACCCAAGTGCAATGGTAGTATCAACGAATATTTTTAAGGGATAAAAGGTGTGTCAGTGATAGATGCTTACATAAAAGTTCGGAATTTGAGTTTTTACCGTGGAGGTCGTGTCATCTATAACGATGTTTCACTTACTATTCCGCGGGGTAAAATTACTGCGGTCATGGGGCCAAGCGGGACCGGTAAAACCACGCTGTTACGATTGATAGCGGCTCAACTCGCGCCTGATTCGGGTACGGTTTTTGTTGACGGCCAAGATGTGCATACCTTATCGAGAACGGAGCTTTATAAGGTTAGAAAAAAAATGGGTATGCTTTTTCAAAGCGGGGCCTTGTTCAGTGATATGTCTGTGGCAGAAAATATCGCCTTTCCTATGGAAGAACATACCACTTTAGATAAAAAAACCATCGCTGAGATCGTGGCGAGAAAACTGCACAGTGTGGGCTTACGTGGCGCATCAAAGCTGATGCCTTCTGAGTTATCGGGGGGGATGGCGCGTCGTGTTGCCTTGGCAAGAGCCATTGCCCTGGATCCTGAGCTGGTGCTCTATGATGAGCCATTCACGGGTCAAGACCCCATTTCTAAAGGCGTTTTAGTTAAATTAATTCGTCAACTTAATGCACAATCAAACATTACTTCTGTGCTGGTGTCGCACGATGTACAAGAGTCATTATCTATTGCTGACCACGTTTGTATTTTAGCTGGAGGTCGTGTCATTGCCGAAGGAACGCCAGAGGCGATTCTTGCTTCCGATAACGCAGAAGTGAAGCAGTTTTTGAATGGCGATCCTGATGGCCCTGTCCCTTTCCATTACCCAGAAGACGCTGAATGTCTTAAGGCGGCACAATGAGATTCATTCAATGGTTAGGCAGTGCGTTTCTCGACTGGCTTGAAGCAGTGGGTCGTGCGGGGGTTTTTCTGGCACAGAGTATTTTTCGCGCTCCAGTTAGGCTCAACGAAGCGATCAATTTGTTGGTTAAGCAGCTGTATTCTGTTGGTGTTTTGTCGTTGGTGATTGTTGTGGTATCAGGGGCTTTTATCGGCATGGTACTGGCTCTTCAAGGGTACAGCATTTTGGCGAAATTTGGTTCTGAAGAAGCGGTTGGTCAGTTATTGGCCTTGGCTTTATTGCGAGAGCTCGGTCCGGTGGTGACGGCTTTGTTGTTTGCAGGTCGGGCGGGGTCTTCGTTAACCGCTGAAATAGGCTTAATGAAAGCAACAGAGCAGTTGTCTAGCTTTGAGATGATGGGAGTGGACCCTCTGCGCCGTGTTATTGCCCCTAGATTTATTGCCGGTGTCATTTGCTTACCATTGCTGAGCTTAATTTTTTCTGCAACGGGTATTATTGGTGGGCTAGTTGTTTCAGTGAGTTGGCTAGGGGTACATGATGGCGCGTTTTGGTCATTGATGCAGCAATCTGTCTATTTAGATACGGACATTGTAAATGGTTTTATAAAAGCGGTGTGCTTCTCAATTGTGGTGACGTGGATCGCGGTTTATCAAGGGTATGAATGTGTGCCGACTTCTGAGGGTATTGGTAAAGCCACTACTCGTACTGTTGTTTTGGGCTCATTGGCTATTTTGGCGCTGGATTTTGTATTAACTGCCGCTATGTTTGGAGATTTTTAGAATGAGAAGTAAACGTATTGAGCTGTTTGTTGGGGCTTTTATTGTTTTGGGTTTTTTAGCCTTTGTATATCTGGCGGTTCAGGTAAGTGGTCTTGCCTTTGCTGGAAAAAAAGACACCTACCAAATCGTTGCCAGATTTGATGATATTGGAGGGTTAACCAATCGAGCTAAGGTTACCATCGCTGGCGTAACCATTGGCAGTGTTGAGTCGATTGTGCTGGATAAAGAGCTTTATATGGGGCTGGTGACAATGAACATAGACGCTGGCTCAGATAATATTCCAACCGACAGCTCGATCGCTATTTTAACGAGCGGGTTGCTGGGCGAAAAGTATTTGGGGATCTCCATCGGGGCTGATGAAGATATGATGGGTAATGGGGATGAGCTGTATGATACGCAGTCAGCATTGGTCTTGGAAACCTTGATTAGCCAGTTTTTATTCAAGTCTAGCGATGCGGAGAAATAGTGTATGTCAAACATTATATATGCTGTTGTGTTTGTGTTTGCATTGTTCGGGGTCAGCTTTGCCTGGTCGGATGATGGCGAAGATGCCCGAGACACCGTGATCAAGGTGGTGGATGCTTTTCGCAACGATATTGTAATGGATAAGGTGATGTTGTCGACAAACCCTGTTCTGTTAGAAGAAAGAGTGAGTAATATATTAGAGGGTGTTGTTGATTTTGATGATTTTGCCAAAAAAGTCATGGGTAAGTATTATCGTCGAGCTTCGCCTGAGCAGCGCATTCGTTTTGCGAGTGTCACCAAAGATACTTTGTTAAATACCTATGGTTCCTCCTTGTTGGAGCTTGATGCTGATCGTATTAATATCTTGCCATTGGGCCCGCAGGGTCGAGGTAAAGAAACAAAAGTGGATGTCGATTTCGAGATGGCGGCCGGTGGGCTGCTTAATATTTCATTTTTTATGGAGCAAGCAGAAGAAGGACATTGGTTGCTGAGTAATGTAGTCATCAATAATATCAATTTTGGGCTTACCTTTCGCAAGCAATTTGGCGTGATGATGGAGCAGAATAAAAACGACATTGAGTTGGCCATCAGTGCTTGGAGGGATTCGCTCGCCAAGAAATCCTAGAGGCCTCACGTGCTGTTTCGTTATCTTTGAAAGTCCGGCGCCATTCTCTTGCTGCCGGATTTTTGCTTTATGCGAGTGGAAACGCCGTGCCGTGATTAAAATTACGGAAACAAGTGTTTTTTTAGACTCTGATAGCGTTTGAAGTGTTAAGTAGTTGGCTTTACTCATGTAGAATAATGCACATTAAGTTCATTATATCTATTGGAGCGACTGTGAACGCAGGTGAAGTGAAAGCACTATTAGAAACCTCGATTGCCAATTGTGAAGTCCTTGCTGAAGGCGAAGGTTGTAATTTTCAAATTAGGGTGGTGTCTAGCGAATTTGAAGGCTTATCAACCGTTAAAAGACAGCAGTTGGTTTACTCGCATTTACAAGAGGCCATTGCCAGTGGTGTTATCCACGCGGTCACCATGAAAACCTACACGCCAGACCAAATAAGCAAGCTGTAATAGCGACTATAAGAGATTAAAAATATGGATAAGCTTTTGATTACCGGTGGTACTCGGCTTAACGGTGTGGTTCGTGCTTCTGGTGCAAAAAATGCAGCCTTGCCCATTCTGGCCGCAACCTTGTTAACCAAAGAACTGATCACCATTAAAAACCTTCCTCATCTTCACGATATTACTACCATGCTGGAGCTGTTAGGTTCGATGGGTTGTGGTGTGGTTGTCGATGAGAAAATGAGCGTGCAGCTCGATGTGTCAACCTTGAACAATTGTGAAGCCCCATACGACTTGGTTAAAACGATGCGCGCGTCCATTCTTGTGCTTGGGCCTCTGGTCAGTCATTTTGGTAAAGCGATCGTGTCTCTACCGGGCGGTTGTGCTATCGGCAGTCGCCCCGTTGACTTGCATCTACGTGGCCTAGAGGCGATGGGCGCAACCATTGATGTAGAGGGTGGCGATATTGTTGCGACAGTGGATGGTCGCTTGAAAGGAGCTCGAATTTTCTTTGATAAAGTGACCGTGACAGGGACTGAAAATTTACTCATGGCGGCCACTCTGGCGGATGGGCAAACGGTACTTGAAAATGCGGCTCGTGAACCTGAAGTTGTCGATTTAGCAGAATGCCTAATTGCTATGGGAGCGAAAATTACCGGTCACGGCACAGATACTATTATCATTGATGGTGTTGAAGCACTTCATGGGACCAGTTATCCAGTAATGCCAGACAGAATTGAAACAGGGACTTTTTTAGTTGCAGCGGCCATTACAGGCGGTAAAGTTCGAGTGATCGATACGAATGTGAAATCGCTTGAGGCGGTATTGTCAAAGCTGGAAGAGGCTGGAGCAAAAGTTACCTGCGGTGATGATTGGATTGAAGTCGATATGGAAGGTCGTCGCCCCAACGCGGTGAACATCAGTACCGCTCCGTACCCAGCTTTCCCTACGGACATGCAAGCGCAGTTTGTTGCTCTAAATTCCGTGGCAAATGGCGTTGGTCGAGTCATTGAGAATATTTTTGAAAACCGCTTCATGCATGTAGACGAAATGTTACGTATGGGCGCGGATATTGAAGTAACAGGAAATACTGCGATTGTGCGTGGCTGTGAGCGTTTGAAAGGTGCGCCTGTTATGGCTACTGATTTGCGCGCGTCGGCTAGCTTGGTATTGTCTGCTTTGGTCGCGGAAGGAGATACAAAAATAGATCGTATTTATCACATAGATCGTGGTTATGAGTGTATCGAAGAAAAATTCGGTTCACTGGGTGCGAAAATTTCACGGGTTTTAAATTAATATGAGCAAAACATTAACGATTGCGCTGTCGAAAGGGCGCATTCTGGGTGAAACTTTACCACTGCTAGAAAAAGCGAACATTGTTCCTGTTGAAGACATTAGTAAAAGTCGCAAGTTAATTTTTGATACCAATCATGAACACATTAAACTGGTGATTTTAAGGGCGACTGATGTTCCTACCTATGTGGATCATGGTGTCGCCGACTTTGGTGTGGCAGGTAAAGATGTTTTGATGGAAGCATCCACCAAAAATCTTTATGAATTATTAGATCTAAAAATTGCTAAGTGCCGTTTAATGACGGCGGGCGTTGTTAACCAAGCCCTGCCAAGTCGTCGACTTAAGGTGGCTTCTAAGTTTACCAAAACGGCAAAAGCGTATTTTGCCGAACAAGGTATACAGGCGGATGTTATTAAGCTTTATGGTGCGATGGAATTGGCTCCTATTATGGGGTTGGCCGATTTGATTGTTGATATTGTTGATACCGGCAACACTTTAAAAGCCAATGGCCTAGAGGCACGCGAATTGATTGCGCCAATCAGTACTCGGTTGGTGGTTAATAAAGCGGCTTATAAAACAAAGTACGCTCAAATTGAACCGATATTAACCATGATAAGACGAGCGGTTGAAGATAACGAGGACAAATAATTGAACCTTTCTATTCGGGAATTTTCATCTAGTTCAGACGGCTTTCGTGATGAGCTAGACGCTTTGCTTGCATGGGACTCTGTTTCCGATGCAGGTGTTCAAAAAACTGTGTCGCATATCGTTGAGCAAGTTCGCTTGCACGGTGATCGTGCGGTTATTGAATTTACTAATCGTTTTGATCGTCGTCATGTTGAGCATTCGTCTGAACTTGAAATTTCCCGCGAAGAACTGGCCTTGGCTAAAGGTCGAGTAAGTGAAGAGCTTGTTGTTAGTTTAGAGGCGGCGGCAAAGCGCGTTCATCAATATCATGAACGTCAAAAGCAGCCCTCTTGGCAGTATCAAGAAACGAATGGAACCGTGCTAGGCCAGAAGGTTACGCCTTTGGATCGTGTCGGTGTTTATGTGCCCGGTGGTAAAGCCGCGTATCCTTCATCGGTACTCATGAATGTCATGCCGGCCAAAGTGGCGGGGGTTGGTGAAATAATCATGGTTGTGCCAACGCCCGATGGATTTGTGAGTGATATTGTCTTGGCGGCAGCATACATAGCGGGTGTTGATCGTGTTTTCACTATTGGTGGCGCGCAGGCGGTTGCCGCGTTAGCTTACGGTACTGAAACCATACCAAAGGTCGACAAAATAGTGGGGCCAGGCAATATTTATGTGGCGACCGCTAAGAAGATGGTTTTCGGTGTGGTCGGCATTGATATGATCGCAGGTCCTTCTGAAATATTAGTGGTTTGCGACGGTAAGACCGATCCGGATTGGATCGCCATGGATTTGTTTTCTCAAGCTGAACACGATGAAGATGCGCAGTCTATTTTGATTTCGCCTGATCTTGATTTTATTGCTGCAGTTAAAAGCGCCATGGAGCGTCTGATCGATACTCAAAGTCGAAAAGATATTATCAAGGCCTCTCTTGAAGGTCGTGGTGCGTTTATTCATGTTAAAGACCTAAATGACGCCATGGATATTGCGAATATTGTCGCAGCTGAGCATTTAGAGCTGTCGATTGATGAGCCGGAAAAATGGGTCGAAAAAATACGGCATGCTGGGGCTATTTTTATGGGGCGCCATACGCCTGAAGCATTAGGCGATTACTGTGCGGGACCAAATCATGTGTTGCCAACGTCTGGTACGGCAAGGTTTTCATCGCCACTTGGGGTTTATGACTTTCAAAAGCGCAGCTCGTTAATCTATTGTTCTCCTGAAGGGGCAAGTGAATTGGCAAAAATTGCGTCACCTTTGGCTCGTGGAGAATCCTTAGAAGCTCATGCCATGTCAGCAGAATACCGCATTATTAAGGACGCTTAACAATGAAAACGGATTCTCATCCTGCTGCATTGTATACCTTAAGGAAAGTCACCCGCATATTGGCCATTATCATTCTTTTGTTAGTGGCGGTTGGCTTTTTATTGCCATCCGATTATCGTGTTGAGCGAAATATAATGATTGAAGCGCCTCGTGACCTGATATCTGACAATTTGTTGCGAGGTGATTATTTACCTGAATGGATGTACATTAAGAACGGAACCGTTTTGCCTTTTGAAGGTGTACTAAAAGAAGGTGATTCTGCTGTTTTGTCTTATAACGCGGTTAACGTTCATGGTTTCATTTCAGTCGTTGAGTTGTCTTCTAATGTTATTCGTTTTGACGTTCAGCCTAAGCCCAAAGTCGATATTGTCCACAACCTTATCGCATTGCAGTCAACTGACAGCGGTACACTTGTTGCTTGGACAATAGAAGGTAATTTGAGCGCGGGTTTGTTGAGTCCCTATTTAGCATTTTTTGCCAATGATATTGCCGGGGCTAATTTTGAAAAAAGCTTGCAGCAATTGAAAGATAAAATAGAGGTTCTTGTTCAATAATTAATGCGTTGCATTGTGGGTTGCTTTTCTAGCAATATATTCGTTTGGTAAGACTGTTGTCCGCGGATGCCAACCAAAGATATATTGGTGCCTGGTTTGAGTGAGGCAATCAGTCTTCGTATTTGAAAGGGATCCTCACTGGGATAGTTGTCTATTTTTAGAATGATGTCGCCTACTTCTATGCCTGCTTTTTCAGCAGGGCTTTCCTTGGTGATGTCGCTGACTAGGAGTCCGTGATTGGTTGGCAGGGATAAGTTATTGGCCAACAAAGGTGTTATTTTTTGCGCGTCCATGCCCAAATAGCCTCTCACTACTTCGCCATGTTTAATAATATCCTCCATGACGTCCAATGCATCATCAACGGGGGTGGCAAAGCCAATGCCTTGTGAGCCACCGGAACTTGAATAAATAGCGGAGCTGATGCCAATCAATTCTCCCTTGAGATTAACGAGGGCGCCTCCCGAGTTGCCAGGGTTAATCGCAGCATCGGTTTGTAAGAAATTTTCATAAGTGTTTAGGCCAATGCTGTTGCGGCCTTTTGCACTGATGATGCCCGATGTGACCGTTTGACCAATGCCAAATGGGTTGCCTATGGCGAGAATACGATCACCGACGGAGACTTTTCGGCTGTTGCCCATTTTTATCTTCGGAAGGTCAGAAAGATTGATTTTTAATACCGCGAGGTCGGTTGAAGGGTCTGAGCCAATCAGTGTTGCTTCGACTCGGCGATCATCATACAGTGCAACAACTATGCTTTGGGCGTTCTGAATGACATGGTGGTTGGTTAGAATGAATCCGTCATCGCTGGCGATCACACCAGAACCCAGATTAATGCTGTGCTTTATTGAGCTTGTTGTGTTGATGTTTTCACTCTGAGCAACTTGGGTGTAAATATTCACGACGCTGGGTGCTGCAATGCGAACGGGAGTGGAATACCCAAGGTTTTCAGACCTATGCTTTTCTTGAAAAAGCAATGCTGTAAGGCCGATGCAAGTGCCAAAAAGTACGGAAATAATGATAGGTGTGAAGGTTGTTTTTTGATTCATAAAGACTAAGGGGTTGTTTTGCTGCGCAGTGAATTTGAGTTATTGCTTGATAAGACATTGAGTCCAAATCGTTTTAAAGATTATGCGCCCAATGGCTTACAGGTGGAAGGAAAAAAAGACATTAACCGAGTTGTTACGGGGGTGACGGCCTGTCAAGCGCTTATCGATGCTGCTATTGAGTACCGAGCGGATGCGATTGTTGTCCATCATGGCTATTTTTGGAAAAACGAAGACCCTCGTGTCGTAGGGATGAAGTATCGTCGCCTTGCTGCTTTGATTAAAAATGACATTAACTTGTATGGTTATCACCTGCCATTAGATGCGCACCCTACATTGGGCAACAATGCGGGGCTGGGGGATGCGCTGGGGCTTGTTGATCGAGAGGCGCTGCAGACGGGTGTGCCAATTGAAGAGGGTATTGGTATTGTTGGGTCTTTGCTTGCGCCGATTGCTAAAGCGGATTTTTACCGTTTAGTTACAGCGGCTGTAAATAGGGAAGTGTTATTTGAGTGCGTGAACGAGGCCGATATCCAGCGAGTGGCGCTTTGTACGGGCGGTGCGCAGGGCTATATTGAGCAAGCTGTATCCGCTGGGGCGGATGTATTTATTACCGGCGAAGTGTCTGAACAGACTATTCATATTGCAAGGGAGTTAGGCATTCATTTTGTTGCGGCGGGGCACCACGCTACCGAGCGTTTTGGTGTAAAATCTATAGCAAAATTTTTATCTGAACAGCATGGTTTAGACGCGGTATTTATCGACGTAGACAATCCGGCTTAACGGTTGAGTGTGGCATTACAACTCGGAATTATAGGGAATAAAAAAGGGCTTTTATAATGGGCCCTTTTAATCACGTTGTGATGTTTAATTACATGTTACGTCTTGGTTCAAGATCCGCGTCTTTATCGTCTAAGCCAAACGTATCACTGAGCATGCCAGGTTCTTGCGCATTTTTTAGCGCGTAATCTCTTGGTGGTTCCATCATAGAGGGGAGTTCTGATACTTCCTCATTACTTACGATAAGGCTTTTGCTGATTTTAACGTGGCTTAATTGGCTGGCGTTATCAGATAGGCTGCTTCTAAGGTCTGCGATGCGTTTTTCAATCGAGCTTAGATGTTCACTGCTGTCAGTGAAAAAATTGTCAATCATCACCTGTTTATTGTCCAACTCTTGTTGTAAAGACTTCATGGTGATGGTGTTAGAGTTTGTGTTGGTTTGCTTGTTGCTTTTATTGGTAATGCTTTTAAAGGCGAGTGTAACGATGCAGCCGGCAATGATGCCGGTAATAAAGATAATGATGTTGAATTCTTCTAAGTTCATGACTTTCTCCAAAAAACAGATAAATCATTATAGCGAAACCTACCCAACGATAACAGCGTGATAGGTGTTGTTATCGTTGCAATTTGTTAGGATACACTTAAATTTATTAATCGAACGAAAGAGCGGCGATGACACCAATAACGCGTTATAAGCAAGATCTAACAAGAGAAGACTTCAGCTACGACCCAGCGCAAGAAGAGGCTGTCGAGGCGCTCCAAAATTTATTTGACCGTATTGTTGCCCGTCAGGCAGAAAAGCCATCAAGTGGTCTATTAGGGCGCTTTCTCAAAAAGAAGCCGCCCGTTGTTGAGCAAGGATTGTATTTTTGGGGTGGGGTAGGTCGTGGGAAAACCTATCTAATGGATACGTTTTTCGACTGTTTACCGACGGACAGAAAAATGCGGTTGCATTTTCATCGATTTATGCAAATGGTCCATCAAGAGCTTCGAAAGCTTCATGATGTCAAAAATCCCTTGGAAATTGTCGGGAAACAAATTGCAGACAAAGCTCACGTGCTTTGCTTTGATGAGTTTTTTGTGACGGATATAACCGATGCAATGATATTAGCTGGTTTGTTAGAGGTATTGTTTGAAAATGGTACGACCTTGGTGGCGACCTCTAATATTGCCCCAGATGGTTTGTATAAAAATGGTTTGCAGCGTGCGCGCTTTTTGCCTGCCATTGAGCTTGTGAAAAAACACACCAAGGTGATGAACATAGATGGGGGGATAGATTACCGTTTACGCACTTTGAAGCAGGCGAAATTGTATCATTTCCCATTAAGCGATTCGGCGGATAAAGAGCTGCATGATCGATTTACGAGCCTAATCTCTGATGCATCTCATATTTCAGAAGGGGGCTCGGCGGAAATAGAAGGTCGGGAAATTCCGTTATTGAGAAGTTGTGAGGGCATGGCTTGGTTTGACATCAAAGCCCTCTGCGACGGCCCACGGAGTCAGGTTGACTATATAGAAATAGCACGATTGTATAACACGGTAATTATTTCTAACTTACCTCAGATGGACGCTTCACGAGACGACTTAGCAAGGCGATTTATTAACTTGGTTGATGAGTTTTATGATCGCCATGTAAAGGTGATTTTCTCAGCTGAAGTGGCTATCCCAGACATTTATACCGGCAGCCGATTGAGTTTCGAGTACGACCGTACGGTCAGCCGATTATTAGAGATGCAATCTGAAGAATATTTGTCTTTGGAGCATCGTCCTTAAGGTTCTTTTGGCTTTCTTCTTACGCCTCTGTGGTATATACTTCGCTCGCCTTTTTAGAGGTAAGTGTACGTTGATCAAATATGTATATTTGGCCAACCAATAATAATAGGTATAGCGTGTCATTGAGCACGTGTATTGAAAGGGTTTTTTGATGAAAACTTTTACAGCTAAACCTGCTGAAGTTCGCCGCGACTGGTTCGTGGTTGATGCTGAAGGCAAAACATTAGGCCGCTTGGCTACTGAAATTGCTCGCCGTCTACGTGGTAAGCATAAAGCGGAATACACTCCACACGTTGATACAGGCGATTACATCGTTGTTGTTAACGCTGAGAAAATTCACGTTACTGGTAATAAAGCAGCGGCTAAACAATACTACCGCCATACTGGTTATCCAGGCGGCTTGCGTTCTATGAATTTCGAGAAGTTGATTGATCATGCTCCACAGCGTGTTCTTGAAATCGCCGTAAAAGGTATGTTGCCAAAAGGTCCATTGGGCCGTGCAATGCACAAGAAAATGAAAGTGTACGCTGGTACTGAGCATCCACATGCTGCTCAACAGCCTCAAGCCCTTAACATTTAATACGGAAGATCATTATGTCAGCTACTCAATACTACGGTACAGGTCGTCGTAAAACGTCTACCGCTCGTGTGTTCCTTAAAGCGGGTTCTGGTAACCTAGTTATCAATAACCGTACTCTTTCTCAGTACTTCGGTCGCGAAACGGCTCAAATGGTTGTTCGTCAGCCTCTTGAACTTGTTGGCGCTACTGAAAAATTTGACGTTTACATCACTGTTAAAGGTGGTGGTATCTCTGGTCAAGCTGGTGCGATCCGTCATGGTATCACACGTGCATTGATGCAATACGATGAGACTCTACGTCGTACTCTACGTTCTGCAGGATTCGTAACACGCGACTCTCGTGAAGTTGAACGTAAGAAAGTGGGTCTACGCAAAGCACGTCGTCGTCCTCAGTTCTCTAAGCGTTAATTTTCGCTTTAGAATGCTTAAAACGCTTGGCGCTCTCGTCAAGCGTTTTTTTTGTCCAAAAGAAAGCAATCGTAATCTTTTCAACGAATGGGTTTTTCTAAGAAAAAATATCTTAAATGGTGTTAGAATAACCCTCTCTGAATTTCATTGTCTTTGGGCGATTGGTTTTTATCGCATCTTTCAAGGTACGTTAAGCGCAATCGTAGTAAAGGTTTCGTGAACGTTTTTTTTGCTGACGAAGTTGGTCGCACTTCACTTACTTCGTTGTCGTATTCTACTGTATCCCCTCTTTTGAAGGGGATGTTGATATTTTCAAAATAGGGGTTAGACATGGGTGTTATTGCAAAGCGCTCCTCAATGACGTTCTTCTCTGATGGAGAAGATCATTATAGCCATCGAGTTCGTATTGTATTGGCTGAAAAAGCCGTCACAGTAGACATCATAGATGTAGACCCATTTAACAAGCCAGATGAACTGGCAGACGTTAATCCATACAATGAGCTGCCTGCCTTAGTCGACCGCGACTTGGTTCTGTATGAGCCAAATGTGATGATGGAATATTTGGATGAGCGTTTTCCGCATCCGCCATTATTGCCGGTATACCCCGTTGCTCGTGCTGAAAGTCGATTGTTTATGTATCGTATTCAGCGTGACTGGGCAAAACTGGTCGATTTGATTCTTTCAAGCAAAGACAAAGACGCTGTGGCTCAGGCTCAAAAAGAACTTCGTGAAGGTTTATTGAACGTTACGCCAATCTTTGAAGAAAAGCCCTACTTCATGAGTGATGAGTTTACGATAGTAGACTGTTGTTTAGCGCCTATCTTATGGCGTCTGCCTGCGCTTGGTGTAGAGATTCCAAAAGAGCAAGCTAGGGCGTTATACAAGTATATGGATCTTGTTTTTGCTCGCGAGTCTTTCCAAGAAAGCTTGTCTGAGGCAGAGCAGGAAATGCGTCTAGATTAAGTCAAGGTGATGATCTTGGTTTTATCTACTGTCAAAAGAGGAGCTTAGTGCTCCTTTTTTCATGATTTTTTATCTTATTCTTTGGTTCGCTAGGAGACAACATGTTACCCAAACGATCTTATTTGTTAAATGCGGCCTACTCATGGGTGGCCGATAATAATATGACACCTTATCTTTTGGTGAATGCAGAGTACGAAGATGTCGTGATTCCTACGGAGTTCGTCAAAGACGGGCAAATCGTATTGAATATTAGTATGTCTGCTGTGCGCCATTTGATCATGGATAAAGAAGCGGTGTCATTTGAGGCTCGGTTTAGTGGTAAACCTATGCAGGTATATGTGCCTATTCAAGCGGCGTTGGCTTTATATGCCAAAGAGAATGGTGATGGCTTCGTTTTCCCAGAAGAAGCTTTCACAAAGGCGCCGACTCCGACACCGCCCGAACCAAAAAAAGGTTTTCAGCTTAAAATAGTAAAATGAGCGACGGCTTTTAGCGCTGTTTATCTCATTCAAAGTCGCCTTGTGGGCGACTTTTTACGTTATTGAGCGATGCCTAGGCGTGCTAGCACGATAGCTTGCTACTCATCGTAACCAAATAGTTGGCGCTCAATTAAATCGACTAAAATATGAATGACTGAAATTTGACACTCATGAACGCGAGCCGTGCCTAACAGATTTATTTTAATTTCAGTATCGTCTTGTGAAGTGAGTGAAGATACGTTTTTGGCTTCTGGGCTGGTCATGGCGACTATGCTCATTTTACGCTCATGGGCGGCTTGTATGGCCTGTATAATGGGCGAAGTGTTGCCACGATTTGCAATGACAAACAAAATGTCTCCAGGGTTGCCTAAGGCGGTAATTTGCTTTGAAAAAACATCGTGATAACTGTCATTATGAGTAATAGCCAATAATGCAGAGCCATCACCACTGAGATTGATGGCGGGTAAGCCTGGGCGTTCTCTGTCCATTCTGTCCAGCATTAAGGTGCTGAAATATTGCGATAAATGTGACCCGGTGCTGTTGCCGATGCAAATAATTTTTCCGCCGGAGGCTAGGCTTGAAAAAATCACCTTGGCTGCATGCTCTATATAAGGTGGTAAGCTCTCGAGAGCTTGCTGCTGGGCCTCAAAGCTCTGGGCGAATTGGGTATAAATTGCTTCTTGAAAATCCATAGTGTTTAAAATACTGCTTTAAGCCATGTTAAATGGTGTCGGTCAATTTTTTTATCAAACAACACCGTGTCAAAGCGACAGGCACTGTTCACTTGATTGTTTTTTTGCAGCCATAATGCGGCACTGTTGCGAACCTTTTTTAGTTTTGATCTACCAAGGCTTTCTGCTGCATTCCCGTGGGTGTTGGTTGCGCGATAGCGTACCTCAATAAATACATAGGTGTCTTTATCTGCGAAAATCAGATCGATTTCACCGATTCGGCAAAAGAAGTTTCGTTCAACAAAACGAAGGCCTTGTTCTCGCAAGAATAGTTCAGCGGCTTGCTCGGCTTTTTCGCCATTATTTTTGGGTGTCTTCTTTTTGTTTAAAAAATAGCTGATTGTTTGCATACACCAAATTTCCTTTTCGGTATGTCATGATTTCCGGCCTCTTATGAAAAACACCGGTTTTGTCCATGGTGATAATGCCAGTATTTGCCGATATTTTAGTGCTTGGCAATAAAGTAAACAGGGTGTGTTTATTTGCCAGCAAATACGCGTCGGCTCCCAATGCTTGTAAACGACGCAATATATTAGAATTTTGATTGCTTGGTAGTTCATTAAGAGACGTATTTGTCGGGAGGAGTGCTGGGGCTTCAGTAAACAAAATGCGTTCAATATCGCTAGGGTTAATCGAATTGTCAGGCGCACTGTCGTTTAAAGTGCTGCTTGCTAGCATGGGGATTGTGTCTGCGAAATAAAAGTCCAAGAGGGGTCTAATCTGCTTTGCATCGTTTAACTTACCGACAAAATAGACATAGTCTAAGTCTCGACGAGACCGGGATACGCTGTCTACCTTTGTGTCTGTCCATGTTTCAACCAAGCTTTTGCGCCCATAGCTTTCATTGACTAACAAGAGTTTCTGAATGGCGTCTTGTCTTCCCTTAGGTGTATTTGCGTAGGATTGGTTGGACGTAATGATGACGTTTTCTGTTTCAGCAGCCACACGAAACTCATCGCTTTGTTTTAGTGCCCACGTATCTTGGGTGCTTAAAATAGCAGCGCTGTTGGCACCTTCCTGCTTCGCAAAACTAATCAGCTCATGAATTTCATCTTCTGCGGTTAAAGAGAAATGGTAAAGGTTTTTTGGGTGCTGATTAACATCCAGCTGATTAAGTGCAATAACAGGATAAGGCAAGACTACTCGGCTAATTTGTGCCACGTTATTTTTCTGTAATGGGCCAATAATGATGTCTGGCTGTCTATTATTGGCAGCGGCTAATGCTTCAATAATATTTGGGTAGTTTTCAGTATTAATAACCGTAACCTGAGGCCTTGCAGAAGTCTGGCGGTAATAAGCTGCAAAAAAGCCATCTACAATAGCCTGTGATGCGCGCTCTAATTTTCCGCTCATGGGTAAAAGCAAAACCATTTTCTGCGGGGCCATGTCTTTAACGGAGGACAATACTTGAAAGTCATGTGGTGGTGATATCGCCGCAGGGTGATTGGGATTACCCGTTTGCCACAGGCTAAACATTGTGAGTTGTTGTTCAATGGAAAGAGAAGGGTCTCTTAATATCTCACTGATCGAAAGCCAGCCGTTAAGTAAGGGTTTTTGCTGTTGAAATAGCGCTTCAAGTTCGTTTTGGGTGAGACTTTGTATAGCAAGCCAAAGTTTAGCATCGTTTTTTTGCTTTTCACTGAGCGGCAGGCTGAAGGACAAATCCATGCGCAAATTGATAACAGTTAACCAGTCATCAACGTGTTCAAAAATAGAAGCTTGTGTGAGCTTTAAGCGATTTTGGTTGTCTGAGCGTCTCGCTACCGCTAGTTTTTCTGCAGATTGCACATAATGCAACGCGTCTGCAAGATAGTTTAATTCAGACGCCGAGGCGGCGGCCAATAAATAAGCCTCAAATTGAACGCTAGACGTCTTAGGCAACACATTAGCGGTTAATGTTGTTAAGGCTTGTTGGTATTCAGCTTGTCCATAAAAAACCTGTGCATCTTTGTAGGCGTTGATAACTCGCTGTGACGCACTTGATGCTTTTAATGGATGATAAATACTGGGTAAATCTGTTCTTTCATCTTGTGCTGGATTTTTATTTTCCGCTTGAGTTACGACTCGTGGCTTTTCCATGTTTAAATTCACGGAATGACACGCGCTCAGCAGAAAAGCGCCAAGGGTTAATGATATGATGCGGTAATGAATTCGGCTCATAAGTGTATAAATGACAAATAAAAGAGGCAACATGGTACCACATAGTTCAGATGATGTGAGAGGGGCGTTGTACATAGTTGCAACGCCAATTGGTAATCTTAGTGATTTTAGCAAGAGAGCTGAGCAGACCCTCCGGGACGTGGATTACATCGCCGCAGAAGACACACGCCACACTCGACGTTTACTCAATCATTTTGGTATCGAGGCAACATTATTTTCGATCCATGACCACAATGAAAAAGACAAAGCGGACTATGTGGCGAGCCTGTTAGATGAGGGCAAAAACGTGGCCTTAGTGTCCGATGCGGGGACGCCGTTGATTTCAGACCCAGGTTATCATGTCGTGAACGCATTGCGTACAAAAGGGCATAAAGTTATGCCAATTCCAGGGGCTTGTGCCGTGATTGCTGCCTTGTGTGCATCCGGTTTGCCAACGGATCAGTTTTTCTTTGCGGGCTTTGTTCCGGCTAAATCGAAAGGCCGTTGTGATCTTTTTGAATCATGGAAAAAGCAAGCCGGAACCGTGGTGTTTTACGAGTCCACCCATCGAGTGTATGACTCTATTGCCGATGTGCAAAAAGTTTACGGCGACGACGCTCAGCTGGTGTTGGCGCGAGAAGTGACTAAGACTTTTGAGACATTTTTGTCTGGCACCGCCCAAGAAATTCTTCGCATGTTTGACGAAGATGCCAATCAAATGCGGGGTGAATTTGTTGTGATGTTGAGTTTTACCGAAGAAAGCGGTGATGAAGCAGACATCGAAGCGAAGCGTATTTTGAGTATTTTGTTAGAAGATTTGCCCGTCAAGCAAGCCGCCGCGATGGCCGCAAAACTTACCGGCGAAAAGAAAAACTCCCTCTATAAAATGGCGTTAGAGATGCAAGCCGGCTAGCAGCACACACCAAATGGAGACTAAATACTCACTATAAAAGCGGGTATTTACATTCCAATAAGACTGAGTATACTCAGAACCACTTGTCGGAGTGCCATTTGGCTGAGATCGCATTATTTAATGCGGGATCCGCAGAACCTGATCGGGTTAACACCCGCGTAGGAAACAAGAAAGTCTCTATTTTTTCTTTTCTGCATCGAATGAACTCTTGTCTTTTAACGGCTTGTGATTCGATGTTAGCAACATGCTACCCATCTTCTCTCAGCGTTATTTGCCAAGATTCATTGATTGCTTTTTTTCATCGTTTTTTGCGTTGATTAAAAACAGCACCCCAGACAAGCAATTCTCCCACTTTTTACGATAAAAAAGAGAAATGCTCATGTCGACAACAAACACGAACACTCAAAAAATCACTAAGCAAACTCGTGAAGAATCACGCCTAGCGGCGAAGTCCTTCATCGAATCGCTACAAGGCTCGCCTTTTCCAGCGTCGGAGCGTATTTATCTTGCCGGTTCTGATGATTCCATCCGAGTGCCCATGCGTAAAATCAACCTCACTGATACGCCTATCGGGTCGGATCCTCATAATCTCACCTTTGAGTCTAACGAAGCGATTTACGTTTACGATTGCTCCGGCCCATACGCCGATCCAGAAGAGACCATTGACGTTCATAAAGGCTTGTCGCCCATGCGTGCGCCTTGGATTGAGCAGCGTCAAGATACTGAGTGGCTTGCTTCTGTTTCATCCGATTTTGCGCAATCTCGTTTAACCGACTCAGCTCTTGACGCGCTGCGATTCCAAGAACTGCCTAAGGTTAGAAAAGCCCGCAAAGGTAAGTGCGTGACTCAAATGCACTATGCGAAGCAGGGCATTATCACGCCCGAAATGGAATACATTGCCCTGCGTGAAAATCAAAACATGGATGCGATCAAAAGTGAATTGTTACTTAGACAACACCCAGGACAAAGTTTTGGCGCGAATTTACAAACCCGCATTACGCCAGAATTTGTTCGCGACGAAGTGGCTCGCGGCCGTGCGATTATTCCGAATAACATTAACCACCCAGAATCTGAGCCGATGATCATCGGGCGAAACTTTTTGGTAAAAGTGAACGCAAATATCGGTAATTCTGCTGTCACGTCTTCGATCGAAGAAGAAGTGGAAAAACTGGTTTGGTCAACACGCTGGGGCGCGGACACCGTAATGGATTTGTCGACGGGAAAAAATATTCACGAAACGCGTGAGTGGATTTTGCGCAATTCCCCTGTACCGATTGGTACCGTACCGATTTATCAAGCACTGGAAAAAGTAGACGGTGTGGCTGAAGACCTAAACTGGGATGTCTTTCGCGACACCTTAATTGAGCAGGCAGAGCAGGGCGTGGATTACTTCACCATCCATGCCGGTGTTTTATTACGTTACGTCCCTATGACAGCAAAACGTCTGACCGGCATTGTGTCACGCGGTGGTTCCATCATGGCGAAATGGTGTTTGGCTCACCACACCGAGAGCTTCTTATACGAGCGATTTCGTGAGATTTGCGAATTGTGTGCCGAGTACGACGTGGCTTTATCTTTGGGGGATGGGTTGCGCCCTGGTTCCATTATGGATGCCAATGACGAAGCGCAAATGTCAGAGCTTCGTACCTTGGGTGAACTGACGAAGGTGGCTTGGGAATACGATGTGCAAGTCATGATTGAAGGTCCAGGGCATGTGCCGATGCAGTTAATTAAAGAGAACATGACAGAGCAGCTCGAGCTGTGTCACGAAGCACCGTTTTATACCCTAGGGCCTTTAACGCAGGACATTGCACCTGGCTATGATCACATTACGTCTGGCATTGGTGCTGCTCAGATTGGTTGGTACGGTTGTGCCATGTTGTGCTACGTCACGCCAAAAGAGCATCTAGGCTTACCCAACAAAGACGATGTAAAAGAAGGCTTGATTACCTACAAAATCGCCGCCCATGCAGCGGATTTGGCTAAAGGGCACCCTGGCGCACAGATTCGCGACAATGCTCTTTCAAAAGCGCGTTTTGAATTCCGTTGGGAGGATCAGTTCAATTTGTCCCTCGACCCGCACACAGCACGCGCCTATCACGATGAAACCTTGCCTCAAGCCTCTGGCAAAGTCGCGCATTTTTGTTCTATGTGTGGCCCAAAATTCTGTTCGATGAAAATCACTCAAGAAGTTCGTGATTATGCTAAGGGCTTAGAAGACGCTGAAAAAATCAACATGAGCGCGGTTGAAGAAATGGACGCTCAAAGCGGTATGCAGAAAATGTCGGCACAGTTTCGAGAGTTAGGCGGCGATGTCTATTTGACTACTGACAAGTTGAGCAATGACACATTGATCACTGACGATTCAACCAAAGATCAAGCAAACGAAAAAGTGCATTAAGTGAGAGGAAGAATGATGACCAAAAGACCTCCTGTTGTTTGGTGCGTGGGCGGGTCGGATTCGTCCGCCCACGCTGGCCTTCAAGCGGATTTACGCACGGGACAAGATGTGGGTTGTCACGTGCAAACCATTGTTACCTGCATGACCGCGCAGAACTCAAAAATCGTCCAATCGGTTGAGCCTGTTTCGTTAGCGATGTTTCATGCTCAATGGCAAACCTTGCTGGACGATGTGTCGCCCGATGCGATTAAGGTGAGCCTATTGCCTTCTTTAGAAATAGTGCAAGCTTGCTCGATGTGGTTGCAACGGATACGAGCTGAATACCCTTTGGTGTCTGTCGTTTTTGATCCTGTCATGGCCGCCAGTAGCGCGTCGGGTAATCGTTTACAGCCGCAAACGGTCGGTGCCGCATTATTGGAGAATATACTGCCGTGGGTGGATGTGATAACCCCCAATGCTATGGAATTTACTGCTTTAACGGGGTTGTCGTCAGACCAAGCTATTGCAACGATACACCGTAAATTGCTAGAGAATGTTCCGTTGAATGAGTGTTTACATGCCGCTTGGCTGTTAAAAGGCGGACATTCAAGCAGTGATCAAGCGACAGATTGGTTGATGACGCAAAAAATGGCCTTGGGTTTTTCGACGCCTAAATTGCAAGTACACAATACACGTGGCACAGGCTGTACTTTATCGACCGCATTGGCGAGTTTTTTGGCTCATGGCTATGACCTTGTCGATGCGCTGACGATGGCCAAAGCTTATGTCACGGGGGCACTCAAGTGCGGTGTACAAATTGGGGAAGGTGCGGGTCCCTTAGGGCGACCAGGTTGGCCGCGGCAAAATGAACATTTGCCGACGGTAGTGTCAGCGAAAGGGGAAAGTCTTGCCATCAATGGGCCTTTTGCTGCTGTGGACTGTCAAAAAATGGGGCTTTATCCGGTGGTGGATTCGGTTGAGTGGCTGTCCCTCGTTCTCAGTCAGGGTGTCAAGATCGCGCAGTTACGTATTAAGGACCCGCAAGATAAAGACTTGATTCACAAAATCGAGCAAGCGATTCGTTTAGGCCAGCAATTTGACGCTCAAGTCTTCATTAATGATTACTGGCAACTTGCCATCCAGCTGGGTGCTTATGGTGTGCATCTTGGGCAGGAGGATTTAGATGTCGCCGATTTGAAGCAAATCCAAGCCGCAGGCTTGCGGCTTGGCATCAGTACGCATGGCTATTATGAAATTGCCCGTGCTCAAGCGATTCAACCCAGTTACATCGCGCTGGGTCATATTTTCCCTACGCAAACCAAAAATATGCCATCTCAGCCGCAGGGGTTAACTCGGCTGGCTCATTACGCCGCTTTGCTTGAGGGTGTTTTTCCAACGGTAGCGATTGGCGGCATCAGTGCGGAACGACTGTCGGCGGTAGCGCAAACAGGCGTAAGCAGCGTGGCGGTTGTGACGGCGATTACAAAAGCCAATAAGCCAGAACAAACGACTCGAGCATTGATGGGGTTGTTTGAGCAGGCCGCTAAGCGATTTACCGTGCAGAATGCGGGAAATAAGTCATGAAGATTGTTCTGAACGATGCGCCTTATGAATTTACAGGAACCACTTTGCAAGACTTACTCGCGCACCTGGGCAAAGAAGGGGCTGGTATTGCGATCGCGATTGATCAGCAAGTGGTGCCCAAAAGTGTGTGGCAAAGTACTAAGCTGGCAGAGCGCAGTCAGGTGTTTATTTTTGAATCGATCGCAGGAGGCTAATATGTCGTCGTTTTTTATTGCAGGTCATGAATTTCATTCGAGACTGTTTACCGGCACTGGTAAATACGCCAGTTCTGAAGCCATGATGCTGTCTCTGGTGGCGAGTAAAAGTGAGATGGCCACCTTGTCACTGCGTCGCATGGATATGAAACATCACACGGATAATATTGTAAGGCCTTTGATGCAACAAGGTATCAAGTTGCTGCCTAATACCTCTGGAGCAAGAACGGCGAAAGAAGCGGTCTTTGCGGCAGAATTGGCACGGGAAGCACTGGAAACACATTGGGTAAAATTAGAGATTCATCCTGATCCGCGTTACTTGATGCCGGACGGAATGGAAACCTTATTAGCGGCAGAAGCACTGGTAAAAAAGGGCTTTGTGGTGATGCCCTATGTGCACGCCGATCCGGTGCTGTGTAAGCGACTTGAAGAGGTGGGGTGTCAATGTGTCATGCCATTAGGTTCCCCAATAGGCTCAAATAGAGGGCTCGTGAGTCGGCCATTTTTAGATATTATTATTGAGCAAAGCCAGGTGCCGGTGATCATTGATGCCGGCATAGGGGCGCCGTCTGATGCAGCATTAGCCATGGAAATAGGCGCGGATGCGGTGCTAGTGAATACGGCGTTAGCGGTCGCGAAACAGCCCGCTCAAATGGGAGAGGCGTTTCGACTGGCGATTGAGGCGGGACGTTTGGCGTACGAATCCGGTTTAGGTGAAAAGCGTATTCAGGCACAAGCCACCAGCCCCTTTACGGATTTCCTCGGAGGGTTGCAATGAGCGAGAATGTGGCAAAAATTCGTTTGCTTGAACAAAGTCCAGCAGTCGTTGGTCAGTTTAGCGAGTGGATAGACAAAGCCGATTGGCAAGCGGTGACAGAATGCCATCAAGGTAAAACCACACGGGATGTATTGCGCGCTTTGGGAAAAGACACTTTATCGGTTGAAGATTTTGCCGCATTGATTTCTCCAGCCGCCGAGCCGTACTTATTGGATATGGTTGCTAAAAGCGAGCAGCTGACGTTGCAGCGTTTCGGTAATATCGTGAGTTTGTTTGCACCCTTGTACTTGTCAAATACCTGTGCGAACGAATGCACTTATTGCGGGTTTTCAATGAGCAATGCCATTAGGCGGTTGACGCTCAATGACACTCAAATTCAGCAAGAAGTGGCGGCTATTAAGAGAAAAGGGTTTGATCATATATTATTGGTTACGGGAGAAACCAATAAGGTCTCTATGCCATATTTTGAACAAATGTTGCCAAAAATTAAAGCGCATTTTAGTCAGCTTTCTATGGAGGTCCAGCCATTAGAAACCGATGAATATCAACGACTAAAAAGCATTGGGTTAGACGGTGTGCTGGTGTATCAAGAGACCTATCGACGTAAAACCTATCTTGAGCATCACTTACGCGGCAATAAGTCCAACTTCAATTTTCGTCTTGATGCCCCAGATCGTATCGGCCAGGCGGGCATTCATAAAATTGGTTTAGGTGTATTGCTCGGGTTAGAAGACTGGCGGACGGATTCTATGATGATGGCACAGCATCTTAGGCATTTACAAAAACGCTATTGGCGCAGTCGTTTCAGTGTCGCGTTTCCGAGAATTCGACCGTGTGAAGGTGGCATTGTGCCAAAGTCGCTGATATCAGACCGCCAATTGGTTCAGCTGATTGCGGCGTGGCGATTGTTTGACCGAGATTTAGAAATGAGCCTGTCTACTCGCGAATCCCCAGAGTTTCGGCATCATGGGGTCAGAATGGGCTTTACAACGATGAGCGCCGAGTCGAAAACTCAACCTGGTGGTTATGCGGAGGGGGCGGAAGAAGCGCTTGAGCAATTCGAAATCAGTGATGACCGATCGGTGGCGGACATTGCCACCATGATTCGGTCGCAGGGACGCGAGGTTGTCTGGAAAGACTGGGACCCCGCGCTGTCTTAACGGCTAGTGTGATGACTCAGCTTGCGATAGCGTTAAACAAGTCGAAATAGGTTGGGAAGGTTTTTGAGGTGCAACCTGGGTCGTTAATAGTCACCGGTGTCTTTGAGAAAGCGACTAAAGAAAAACACATGGCAATGCGATGATCGTTGTACGTATCGATCGCCGCATGCTTCAAGTGAGTCACGGGGGTGACTTTAATGAAATCTTCTCCTTCAATAACTTCAGCACCCAGTTTTTTCAGTTCAGTTGCCATCGCAAACAGGCGGTCTGTTTCTTTAACACGCCAGTTATAAATGTTGCGAATCGTAGTTGGACCTTTGGCAAACAAAGCGGTGGTTGCGATTGTCATGGCTGCATCTGGAATGTGGTTCATGTCTAAGTCGACGCCGTTGAGTTCATGGCGCTCGGCTTGAATCCATGTTGGGCCATAGGTGATTTTCGCGCCCATTTGCGCTAAGACGTCGGCGAATTTCACGTCACCTTGCACGCTGTCGGTGCCAACACCGTGCACTTTGATTTTGCCACCCGCAATGGCTGCTGCGGCTAGAAAATACGACGCCGAAGAGGCATCGCCTTCTACCATGATGTTCCCTGGGCTTTGGTAAGTTTGCTGACCTTTTACAACAAAGGCTTGGTAATCTTGGTTTTCAACGTTTACTCCAAACTGTTTCATCACGTGCAGTGTGATGTCGATATAAGGCTTGGAGACTAACTCACCGTCAACATTAATTGTGAGGTCACCTTGTGCCATTGGGGCACTCATTAAAATGGCGGTTAAAAACTGGCTGGAAATATGGCCTTTAATAGACACATTGCCGCCAGATAAACCGTTGGCATTAATGCGCAGCGGCGGGTAGTTTTTTTCGCCTTCGTAAGTTATATCAACACCCAGTGAGGAGAGTGCATCGACTAAATCACCAATAGGGCGTTCGTGCATGCGGGGTTCACCGTGCAAGTGGAATTCACCTTGGCCGAGGCAAAGTGCAGCGGTCAACGGACGCATGGCGGTGCCAGCGTTGCCTAAAAATAGATCACCAAAATTCGCCTGAATAGGGCCGCCTAACCCTTCTACAATACAGGTGGTGCCGTTGTCTTCTAAGGTGTAGTTCACGCCAAGCTGGGTCAGACTTTCGAGCATACGGCGAATGTCATCACTGTCGAGTAAATTGGTGATTCTTGTTGTGCCTTTGGCTAGGGTCGCCAGTAATAAAATACGATTCGATAAGCTTTTGGAACCTGGGATTTGTATTTCGCCGTTGGCCTTTGAAAGGGGGCCAAGTGTTAGTGCATTCATAATTAAGTCCATCACAGTGTGTTGTGTTTATTCTGTAGTAGCGTAGCGCTGCGAATTTAGGTCATGGGGCCGGAATTGCCCAAAATTGTGTCCGGTAAAAGTGGTCGCGTCACCCTCGACAAAAGGGCTCGGTCTTGAATACGAATTAGTATACATTTGATAGCAGATCATGTCAGTGTTGCGTAGACTTCATTGTGGGTATTTTTTTGCCTGTGAAATATGTATTGTTTCGTAAGGTGGTGAAGGCAAACGTTAAGATATTCATTATACTGGTGAAAATTTATTATAGAGGAACGCTAGATGAAAAAAATTAAAGTATTTGGGCTGATCGTTTTAGGGATGTTTGCCTTTACGAGCGTGCAAGCTCAGACGTTACCAACGCCTAAAGGTAAGGTGATTTTGACGGTAATGGGCAGCATAAAAAATACCAATACGGCTGAAAAAACAGCGCAGTTTGACCGTGATATGTTGATGGATTTAGAGGTGGTTCAGGTAACAACTAATACGCCTTGGAGTGAAGGTGTGGATGTCTACCGTGGTCCGTTATTGCGTTCGTTGTTGGCTGCTGTCGGTGCTTCTGAGGGAACGTTATCGGTTACTGCGCTGAATGATTACAGTGCCTCCGTACCTTCAGAAGATGGGAGTAAGTACAACCTTATTCTTGCTATGGATATGAATGGCGAACCCATGACGGTGAGAAAAAAGGGGCCACTCTTTTTGCTCTATCCATTTGATGAGGACCCTTCATTAAATAATGAGGTCATCCATAATCGTTCTGTTTGGCAAATTAAATCCATTACTGTTGAGTAAGAGCTAGCATGGATGCTCCCGTGAGCGCTTTAGTAAAAGCAACCGGTCGTAGAAGAATATCTCCTTTGATTTTGTTGGTTATAGCGGCCTGTATTTTTATGGGGGCGTCGGCGTTAATGTTTTTTGAATTGGTTGATCGGCAAAAGATGATCCTGTCTGCTGTCGAAGAGGATGCCCTATGGGCTTCTTACCAATTAGATAGAGAGACGTTAAAGCTAAGAAACTCGTTGAAACTCTTGGAAGACGGATTTACACAAGAGCGTCTTGATGACGCCATGATACGATTTGATATTCTATACAGTCGTTTGCACGTTTTTGAAACAGGGCAGTTAAGAGTGTTGTTTGATAGATTGCCCGGGTCGGGTGAAATGTTAGATTTCATGCAAGTAAAAATGGAAAAAATGGACGGTTTGTTATTTACAGACAATGCGATTGCGAACATCGGTCTTATCTTAAAAGAAAGTGAGCTGATGCAGAAGAAAACAGAAATGGTGGTTCTCGAAAGTCTCGCATTGAGGTCTAAAGGCAAAGTTGAAGAGAGAAATAACACGCTGGGGTTGTTTTTCTACTTAGGATCATTAATAGCATTACTGACGGTAACCGTTGTTTTCATCATCGTCATGTTGTTCAAACAATTAAAAATCACAAAAGAATCTTATCGAAAATCCAAACAATTAGCCGCCGAACTAGAAGTGGCAGTGTATTCAGCGGAGCAAGCTTTACACATAAAATCAGAATTTCTTGCTACCATGAGCCACGAAATTCGTACCCCTATGAATGTTATTATTGGTTTTAGCTACTTATTACTTGATGACATGCGAGATAAAAAACACCGTGAAAAAGTGATTAAAATACAAAAGTCTGCAGACAGCTTGCTTGCCATTATAAACGGGATATTAGACTTCTCTAAAATAGAGGCCGGAAAAGTAGAGCTGGAATTACAGAATATCAGTCTGGACGACGTACTTGAGTATGTTTATCAAAGCAATGAGGTGACTGCTGCGTCTAAAGGTTTGGATTTCTTGGTGTGTCGTGATTTTTCCATGTGTGATTTGGTCATGGGAGATAAGGGGAAGCTCCAGCAAATTTTAATCAATATTGTGGGTAATGCGATTAAGTTTACTCAGTCTGGTTCTGTGCATGTCATGGTGCGTGCCGCATCTGATAAAGAATTTATTATTGAAGTCAAAGATACGGGTATTGGTATTGCGGAAGGGGTTGATGTGTTCGATGTCTTTAAGCAGGCGGACAGCAGCACAACGAGGCTGTATGGTGGAACGGGTCTAGGGCTCAGTATCACTCAAAAGCTTGTTTCTTTACTAGGTGGCAGTGTTGAGTTTGTGAGTGTGTGTGGCGAAGGTACTCTTTTCACCGTCACGCTTCCCTATCAACCCGATTCATTATACCAAACCTTACCTTTAAGCCCCATTGCCTCGTTTAACAACGATGAGTCGTTGAATGCTTTGCTGGCTTCTTTGCACGTTGATGTGGTTGAAAAAGCGCCTATTCTGAGTTCGTTAACCCTAGACAGTCCCTGGTTGATAAGCTATGACTGGCTGGCCAAAGAAGCCCCTTTTTTTGATTCGCAACGGCGTGTTTTAAAAAGAAAAGCACTGCTTTTGGGTGGAAAAATAGATAAAACAGTCAATGACTTTGTTCATGTTGGCCTTATTACGCCTCACAATATCAACACTAAGATAGCTACACTTGACGACATAGAGCTAAGGCCCATGAAAGGGGTCCCCGACCTTGATATGAATAACAAGCTTTTGTTTAAAGAGAAAGTGATACTTTTGGCTGAAGACAACAAAATAAACGCGGCCATTGTTAAGGCTATCGTAGAAAAAGTGGGTGCCACGGTGGTGTGGGTTGAAAATGGTCGTTTGGCGTGCGATATGGCTCGGCAGCGTACATTTGATGTGATTATTTTAGATATTAGAATGCCCGTCATGGACGGTTTTCAAGCAAGTGAAGAGATAACCAATATGCTGGGTGTTAATAAGCCGCCGATTCTTATATTGACCGCGGATATTTTTAACGTTAATGAAAAGAATTTTTCTGATATCGGCATTGATGAAGTGTTACTTAAACCGCTTGATCCGAAATTGCTCATTGAAAAACTCTGTACTTGGGTTCATGGGGGTCAAACGGAACTTTTAGTTAATGAAAATACAAAAAATCAAGTAGACAATGTGTCTGCCTTTTACCCTAAATTAGCGGAGCTTGAAGCCTTGTTGCTAGAAGGTAATTTAGAGGCAGAAAGCCTGATTGGGGCATTGATTCAGCAATGCGGTGATTACAGTGGTGCTGATGTTCTTTTTAGTGCAGTGGAAGACATTGCGGCTTACGACTATCATGATGCGATGTTAAAAGTGATTTCTTTTAGAGAACAGTTACATCTGGACCATATCGAGGTTAATTAATTGGCTGATATACATGCACAATCATCTAAAAATAAACGTGTGCTCATTGTCGATGATGTGCCGAGAAATATAGATTTACTCAAAGGGATTTTGATAGAAAAATATCAGGTGCAAATTGCTAAAAGTGGAAAAGTGGCCTTGGATATTATCGAGCGCGCTCTGCCAGACATTATCTTGCTGGATATCATGATGCCTGATATGAACGGTTTTGAGGTGTGTGAAAGGTTAAAAGCCCATCCTAAAACCGCTGATATTCCGGTTATTTTTCTGACGGCGATGACAGATTCACAGCACGAGCAGCGTGGTTTTAACTTGGGTTGTGTTGACTTTATAACTAAGCCGATTACGCCTTTAACGACCCTGTCTAGGGTGGCTACGCATCTTAAATTGGCCGAGGATAACCTCGCAAATAAACGCACTATTGAAGATAGAACTCGAGAACTGGATGATGCGCTGCATTCGGCGATTGGTATGTTAGGTGAGGTTGGGCAGTTTAACGACACCGACACCGGAGTTCACATGTGGCGTATGGCAGATTATGGTGCTGCGCTGGCTAAAAAAATTGGTTGGGAAGCGTCTCAGGTGGCACTGCTGAAATTAGCAGCACCTTTACATGACACAGGTAAAGTTGGTATTCCTGACAGCATTCTGAAGTCTCCGAATAAATTAACGGAAGATGAGTGGGAAATAATGCGTCAACATACGGTTATTGGCTATCAAATACTCATTAAAAGTGATGCACCTCTTTTTAAGTTGGCCGCTGAGGTTGCGTTAGGTCATCATGAACGATGGGATGGTTCTGGTTACCCACTCGGTCTCTCGGGCGAAGATATTCCCTTATCGGCAAGAATTGTGGCGTTAGCCGATGTATTTGATGCACTGACGATGGAGCGTTCATATAAAAGAAGTTGGACGATTGAAGAGTCTTTTGAGCACATAAAAAAAGGCGCTGGTTCGCATTTTGATCCTGACCTAGTTGAGTGTTTCTTATCAATAGAAGAGGATCTGCGTGCCATCAAAACCCAGTGGGACGCTGTTAGCTAACAGCGCAACACTTTTTGAATTTTCTACCTGAACCGCACAGGCAAGGATCATTTCTACCTAGATTCATGGTTGCTGAATTAATCAAAGGTGTATTTTTTTCAATTACATGCTCACCTGAAACGTAAAACCATTGTTGATTCACTTTTCTAAACTTGGACCGCTCTTTTAAGCGTCCACTGTGTTTTCCCTCTTTAAAGTCAGCTGAAAAAGTGACAAAGCCAGTGTCGTCATTTTCGAGCCCACCTTCTGTACCGTTGATTTCAAGCTTGATCCATCGAGTATGGCCATTGCTGTCCTTGGCGTCCAATTCTTGCAAATCTTGTAACCGTTGAGTTAAACCAATGTAGTCAAAGTTCCCTATAGCAAAGGCGGTATAGCGAGAGCGCATTAAACGCTCTGCGGTTGGCGCTGTGCCTGGATTGCTGTGATACATGCCACAACACATTTCGTAAGGCGTTTGCGTTCCACACGGGCAATTAATTGACACTGACATAAACAACTCCATCCAACACGAATGACACGTTAACAAATACACTTTAAGTGTGCGTATAATACTCATCTTATTTTATGTCTAACAGGAATTATTTGTGACCTCATTGGGCCCAACCTCTTTTTTTTGGTTTGATTTTGAAACAACGGGAACGGATCCAGCGCGAGATCGTCCCATGCAGTTTGCTGGTATCAGAACCGATCTTGAGTTCAACCCTATTGGCGAGCCAGTGATGTTTTATTGTCGTTTAGCGGAAGATATTTTGCCGCAACCCGAAGCATGTTTGTTAACGGGTATTAGTCCGCAAGATGCGAATCGAGAAGGGTTGTGTGAAGCTGAGTTTATGCAAGCGGTCGAGGCGGAGCTGTCTTTACCAGGGACCTGTGCATTGGGATATAACTCGATCCGCTTCGATGACGAGGTAGTACGCTATGGCTTTTATCGTAATTTCATTGATCCCTACGCTCGGGAGTGGCAAAACAACTGTTCTCGCTGGGATATTATAGACTTGGTGCGTATGACGTATGCCATGAGGCCAGAAGGTATTGTGTGGCCTAAAAACGAAGACGGGCAGGTGTCAATGAAACTGGAAGCACTGACCAAGGCAAACAGTATCGCTCATGAGCAAGCACACGATGCTTTGTCTGATGTGTATGGCACGATAGAAATTGCCAAGCTTATTCGCGCTAAGCAACCCAAATTATTTCAGTACTATTTTAAAATGCGACAAAAACAAGAGCTTCAAAAATTTATTGATATTGTGAAGTTGAAGCCTTTTTTGCACGTTTCAGGCATGTTTGGTCAAGCTAAGTACTTTTCGGCCTTTGTTGTGCCTATTGCCCCGCATCCGACAAATAAAAACGGTGTGATTGTGTTTGACCTTATGTCCGATCCGCAGCCATTACTTGACTTAAGTGTGGATGAAATCCGTCATCGAGTGTTTACTCGACAAGATGAGTTAGGGGGAGTTGATAGGTTGCCGCTGAAGGTAATTCACTATAATAAATCGCCTGCTGTGGCACCTGCCACTTTTTTAAAGGATGCAGAAATTGTTAAGCGTCTTGCGTTAGACGGTGAGGTGTGTCGTAAAAACTTAGCGTTAATTAAAGGGCATGCCAATTTAGCGGCTAAATTAAGCGATGTTTTTGTTCAAGAAGATCGTGTGATTCACAAAGATCCAGATGTCATGTTGTATTCCGGTGGTTTCTTTTCCCGTGAAGATAAGGCGAGAATGGATACGATTCGCTCAACTCCAGTGGATTGTTTATCCGAATTGGCTTTGTCGTTTGATGATCGTCGTTTACCTGAAATGTTAATGCGATACATTGCACGCAATTATCCAGATCAGTTGACTGAGCAACAAGGCGTTGAATGGGAAGAGTATCGCCAACTTCGTTTACTCGACAAAGACGGCGGAGGTTCTATCACGATGGAAGAGTATTTTGTGCGCTTAAATGACATTGCTCAAACACCGGATTTGTCGCAAGCAAAGCTTATTATGCTGCAGGATTTGTCCGACTACGCCCAAAGTATTTATCCAATACCTTTATAAGGAATAAGCATGAATGAGCAGCACAAGGGTACACATTGGTTAGTGGGTTTTGCCGCCTTTATTATCATAATTGCCGGCTTAAAAGCCGCTTCGCAAATTGTTGTGCCATTTATGTTGTCGGTGTTTATCGCCATTATTTGCGCCCCAGCGATGGCGGCATTGCGCAAGCGGGGTTTTCCTACTTGGTTGTCAATTTTACTAGTCGTTTTATTGATTCTTGTGAGTTTGGGGTGTTTGGCAGTGTTGGTTGGCGCCTCCTTAGATAACTTTTCTAGTCAGTTGCCCAATTATCGAGTGCGTTTCGGTGAAGAAATGGCGGGGGTTGTTGCTATTATTAATGGCTTTGGTCTGCACATATCTTATGATCAGATAAGAAGCTACATTGATCCCTCTGCGCTCATGCAGATGGTGGCAAACGCATTAAGAGGGTTAGGCAGTGCATTAACCAATCTTGTATTGGTGGTAATGATAGTGATTTTTATACTTTTTGAAGCGGTCGAGCTGCCGAAAAAACTGTCTTTAGCATTAACGGATGCGTCTAAGTCTATGGATAAAGTGACGTCTTTTATTCAGTCAGTAAATCGCTATTTGGTGATAAAAACCTTGGTGAGTATGTTGACAGGCCTATTGATTACCACAGCGATGTGGCTGTTGGGAGTGGATTTTCCAATCTTATGGGGCGTGTGTGCCATGTTGTTAAACTTCGTGCCAAACATCGGCTCGATTATTGCGGCGGTGCCTGCGGTGTTGCTTGCCTTTGTTCAGTTGGGCGGGCTGTCAGCAGGATTGACGGCAGGGGCTTTTTTGGCGGTCAACTTAGTGGTGGGAAATATCATTGAACCCAGATACATGGGTAAAGGTTTGGGGCTTTCCACTTTAGTGGTTTTCTTGTCTTTGCTCTTGTGGGGGTGGGTGTTTGGGCCGGTAGGAATGTTGCTGTCAATCCCGCTGACCATTATTGTTAAGCTGGCATTTGAAGCTAATCCACGTTTGCATTGGTTGGCGATTATGATTGGGTCAGAAAGAGAGATTTCAGAGCTCGATTGAAAAGTGATTAAATAGGATGCAACAATCTATTTTGTCATACTGCTAGCGTATTTTTCTTTTTTTGTATATACTTCTCCATCAGTTTTTCTCTGAGAATCTCATTAAGGCATGTAAATGGTTACAGGCCTTATCCTCATCAAAAAAAGGTACTAATTTACATGTCTGACGCTGATACTCAGCCTACATTTGATTCGTTGGGCCTAATCGCCCCTGTTCTTAAAGCGGTTGCTGAACTAGGTTACGAGCAACCATCTGCTATCCAAGCGCAAAGTATTCCATATCTATTAGAAGGTCGAGACCTTTTGGGGCAAGCGCAGACGGGTACTGGTAAGACAGCGGCGTTCGCGCTTCCGTTGTTGTCTCGCATAGATGTTACAGATAAAACAACGCAATTACTTGTTCTGGCTCCTACTCGTGAACTGGCTATTCAGGTTTCTGAAGCATTTCAAACGTACGCTCGCCACCTTCCAGATTTTCACGTGTTGCCTATTTATGGCGGCATGTCATACGACACTCAACTTCGTCAGCTAAAACGCGGTGTTCAAGTGGTTGTCGGTACACCTGGTCGTGTAATGGATCACATTCGTCGTAAAACATTAAAACTGGATGGCTTGAAAGCGCTGGTTCTTGATGAAGCCGACGAAATGTTGCGCATGGGCTTCATTGATGACGTTGAATGGGTTCTGGAACAAACACCTCCTACTCGTCAAATCGCGTTGTTCTCGGCCACCATGCCAGCCGTGATTCGCCAAGTGGCTAACCGCCATTTGAACAATCCGAAAGAAGTAAAAATCGTTACCAAAACGTCTACTGCGATGACGATTACTCAAAAATACTGGCCAGTAAGTGGCTTGCATAAGCTTGATGCTTTGACGCGTATTCTTGAGATGAACGAACACGACGGTATGATCATTTTCGTGCGTACTAAAGCGGCAACGGTTGAATTGGCTGAAAAGCTCACCGCTCGTGGCCATGCTTGTGAAGCATTGAATGGCGATATTAGCCAGAATTTGCGTGAGCGTACGGTTGATCGCATCAAGAAAGGTCAAATTGACATCTTGGTCGCCACCGATGTTGTAGCCCGTGGTTTGGATGTTGAGCGTGTCAGTCACGTTGTCAACTATGATATTCCATACGATACTGAGTCTTACGTTCACCGTATTGGCCGTACCGGTCGTGCGGGTCGTTCTGGTACTGCGATTCTATTTGTTGCACATCGTGAGCGTCGTATGTTGCAAGCGATTGAGCGTGCAACGCGTCAGCCTATCGAAAGCATGACATTGCCAACGGCGTCTGACATCAATGCACATCGAGTTGAACGCTTCAAACAGCGTATTACTGATGCTATGGACAATGAAAACCTTGATTTCTTCCTAGAGCTTGTTCAGAGCTACCAGAAAGATAACGAAGTGGATCCGTTGAAAATGGCCGCTGCGTTAGCGCACATGGCTCAGGGCAAAACACCTTTGTTGTTGTCTGAAATGGAAGTTCGCCAAGAGCGCAGAGAGCGTCGCGATGATCGTGATGGTTCTCGTGGTGATCGCGGCGATCGCGGAGACCGTGGTGATCGAGCGCCTCGCGAACGTAAAGTTCGTCCTGTTACCGCAGAAGCGATGCCGTTAAAAGACGATCCAGATACGTCCATGACGCGTTATGTTGTTCAAGTTGGCTACAGCGATGGCGTCAAGCCTGGCAACATTGTAGGCGCGATCGCCAATGAAGCAGACATTGAAAGTCGCTACATTGGTCACATTGAAATCTATGAGGACTTTGCAACCGTAGATTTGCCTTCTAACCTAAGCGGTGAAGCGTTAGGTAAATTGGGTAAAACACGTATTTGCGGTCAGCGTACGGACATTGCTAAGCTGGACAATGCCGATGAGTTGAATAAGCGTGCCGCGGCACCGTCTACTCGTAAGCGTCCAGCAGGCGGTGATCGTCGTCCATCTAATTTTGGTGACCGTAAGCGTTCTCCGGGTGGTCGTGATGGAGGTCGCAGTGATAACAATCGCGGTGATCGTCGTCCAAGAGCGCCACGCAAAGACAGCTAAGTTTGGTTAACCCGATGTGATGATTTAAAAAAGCCGAACCCTTTACAGGTTCGGCTTTTTTGTACTTAAAAAAAAGGGGCTTTGTCGGAATGCTTTTGTTGGGTTGCTATGACCAGCTTGCTGTATTCTGGTACTATGTTTTAATTATTTAACGGTCATATTTTAATTATTTAACCATTGAAACACTCAACTATAAAGGTCAGTAATGAACGAAATTACTATCACTAAGCCGGATGACTGGCATTTGCATTTTCGTGATCAAGACATGTTACTTGAAACGGTTCCTGCTACAGCGCGTTGTTTTGAGCGTGCGGTTGTCATGCCTAATTTGGTGCCACCTGTCACGACAGCAGCATTGGCGTTAGCGTATCGTGAGCGTATTTTAGCGGTGCGTCCTGCGCACAGTACCTTTACACCAGTAATGACTATTTATCTCACTGATAAGACCAGTGTGCAGGACATTCAAGATGCGAAAGCGGCTGGTGTGCTGGCGGCTAAAATGTACCCGGCTGGTGCGACAACCAATTCAGACTCCGGCGTAAATTCCCTCGAGTCTTTGTATCCTGTATTTGAGGCCTTGGCTGACAACGACATGCTGTTGTTGATTCACGGTGAAGTAACTCAAAAACACATTGATATATTTGATCGAGAAAAAGAGTTCATTGATCAGCACATGGTCAATATCGTGGAGCGTGTTCCCCATTTAAAGGTGGTATTTGAGCATATCACGACCAAAGACGCGGTTGATTTTGTGTTGGCCGCCCGTGATGGTGTCGCCGCAACGATAACACCACAACATTTGATGTTGAATCGTAACGACATGCTGGATGGCGGTATGCGTCCTCATAATTATTGTTTACCAGTGCTTAAGCGCAGCACCCATCAAGAGGCACTTCGTGCTGTGGTTCAGTCTGGATCGTCAAAGTTTTTCTTAGGAACAGATTCAGCACCTCATACGAAGCACCGAAAAGAGTCTGATTGTGGTTGCGCTGGGTGTTATAGCGCCTGGTCCGCTCTTGAGTTGTACACGCAGGTATTTGACGAACTTGATGCACTAGACAAATTAGAAGGCTTCGCGAGTTTTTATGGCGCGGACTTTTATGGTTTGCCACGCAACACAGAAACGGTCACGTTAGTGCGTGAATCGTGGGAAGTGCCTTTAAGTATTACCTTACCAAATGGCGAGCCTATTGTGCCTTTCTTTGCGGGTAAGCCAGTTGCTTGGAAATTGAAGTGAAAAGGTGTTAGCCGTCAGATCGATTATCATAGATAGTTAATTCTGGCGTGTTAACGATAAAACCGAGTTCAAGATGGATTCGGTTTTTTTATGGCCAGCGCTCTTTAGTAGAGTAACATAACAAGGATGAAGTGATGGGTTCTGACGTTGTAACAGTAGAAATGAATAGCACGTGTTTCGAGCTGCCGTATGGCGAAAATTTGCTTGAGTCTTTGCTAAATCAAGGTGCGTTTGTTCGTCATGGCTGTCGAGCGGGTGTGTGCGGTGCGTGTCGCCTTTATGATCAACAGAATTGTGACTCTATTTTGTCTTGTCAAACATCGGTTATGTCGGACATGTCGTTAACGACTCAGACGCCGTCTGCGTCTTCTGTCTTTACTGTTTTATCCAAGCGTACACTGAGTGATTCTGTGGTTGAGCTAACATTGCTGGGGCCAAGTGATGAGTCTTTTGGTGACCGCGTGTCGGTGTCTTTTTCTGTTGAAGACGAGTCTGTCTTTACCGATTGTATGGCGCTGAATCAAGCGGGTTCGCCTCTAGTCGTGTTGATTCAAAAAGCGGTGCTGTCTGCCCTTGCATGGCAGCAGGTGTTGTTGCTGACGGAGAATGCTTCGATCAATGTGACCTTGTCATCTGGGGTTCGAAAAGGGCGTTTGCTGTTCGAAATGGACGTTGCAGAGTCGCCCGTTGTGGTGATTTCTTCCTCTAGTAATGGCGTGTTTGAATCGTATTGGCGTGATGCCTTGGTGGATTGTTCGGTTCAGTATTTGGGGTGTTTTTCTTTGCTGTCGAATGATAAGCCAAACCAACCCAAACCGAGTGTTAGTTTGACCGATGACGCTTTTATTGCGTTTCTCAGTGACGCGCTTGCCAATGCAGGAAGTGGTGTTTTACAGATTATTTATCATGGTCAAAAAATCTCAGCGAAAGATTGGGAACAATCGCTTCGTCCTTTGAGGATTCGAATGAATCAGTTGCATTTTGTTCGTTAATTTTATTAGACCTTTTTTGGCTTTGTGCTTTGTATTTATTGGATTTTATTAATGAAAATTCTTCACACTTCTGATTGGCATCTCGGTCAACACTTTATGGGAAAATCCCGCCGAGATGAACATAAGGCATTGATTGATTGGTTGTTGGCGCTGGTGGACAGCGAATCGATTGATGCGGTGATTATTGCGGGTGATATGTTTGATACAGGATCACCGCCAAGTTATGCGCGTGAAATGTACCATCAGTTGGTATTAGACATGAAAGCGCGTCAATGTCAGTTGGTCATTGTGGCGGGTAATCATGATTCAGTGAGCATGCTGAATGAATCAAAGAGCCTGCTTTCTTACCTAGATACGCAAGTGTCGAGTCAGGCAAACCTTGAAGACTTAGCGTCTCACGTGATTGCGCTAAAAGATAAAAGTGGTGAAGTAGCGGCTTGGGTTTGTGCGGTGCCGTATTTACGACCAAAAGACGTTATGAAAAGCATTTCTGGTCAGTCTGAGCAAGATAAAAAGCTGGGGTTATTGCAGCACATTGGCGTTTTTTATCAGCAGGTGTATGAACTTGCCTGCGAGAACAATAAAAGCCTCAAACAACCTGTGCCGATTATTGGAACCGGTCATTTAACCGCAATGGGCGGGCAAGTGAGCGAGTCGGTGCGTGATCTTTATGTTGGTACGCTTGAAGCCTTGCCAACGTCGGTTTTCCCTAAATTTGATTACCTTGCACTTGGGCACATTCACCGTGCGCAGGCGATTACCAAAGATGGTCATTTTCGCTACAGCGGTTCACCGATTCCATTGAGTTTTGATGAGTTGGGTCGAGAGAAATCCTTGGTTGTTATTGATACGGAAGCGTTTGCTGAACAAGGGCCCGCGATGGATCTTTTTGACGAGAAACAAGAGCCGATTCAGCTTCATACGATTCCAACTTTTCAACCTATGCAAAGTCTAAAAGGCAACCTTAAAGACGTATTGAAGCAGATAGACAAATTAGCAATTATTGACGGCACGATGCTTTGGTTAGAAGTCACGGTGATTGCGGACGAATACTTAAGTGACGTCCATAAACGATTGGTCGAAGCTATAGAAGGCAAGTCTATCGAGTTGCTTCGAGTCATGCGAAAAAGCGCCGTGGACACAAAAAAGGCGGCGTTTGAATCGCGTCAAACCTTGTCTGAATTGACCGTGAAAGAGGTGTTTGAAAAAAGCTTACAAGGCAACGCAGACATTGACGAAGAAGAAAGCGTGATCTTAACCAATTTATTTAATCACTGTTTGATCGAGATGGAAGACAGCCAGGAGAAGCAAGTATGAAAATTTGTAAGCTTCGACTGAAAAACATCAATTCCTTAAAAGGTGAATGGGAAATTGATTTCACCAAAGCGCCGTTTGACGATGCAGGTGTCTTTGCCATTGTCGGTCCAACGGGCGCGGGTAAATCCACGTTATTGGATGCGATCTGTTTGGCTCTGTACCACGAAACACCAAGGCTCAAAGTCTCGCCGAGTCAGAATGAGTTAATGACACGCCATACAGCAGAGTGCTTGGCGGAGGTTGAGTTCGAAATAAAAGGCAAAGGCTATCGAGCGTTTTGGGGGCAACGTCGTGCGCGTGGAAACAGTGATGGTAAATTGCAACCAATGACGTGCGAGTTGTGTGAGCTAGACGGCACTATTATCACCACTAAAATTAACGAAAAAATCGATAAAATTGCTGAAATTACCGGGTTGGATTTTTCACGCTTTACCAAGTCCATGTTGCTCGCTCAAGGGGGTTTTTCGGCTTTTTTGAATGCTTCCGCCAATGACCGAGCGGAATTACTGGAAGAGTTAACGGGCACAGAAATTTACGGACAAGTGTCTAAATGGGTGTTTGAAAAGCACAAAACAGAACGCCAAAAAATTGCGCAGTTGGAAGCGGTTAATGCACAACGTCAACTGATGAGCGAAGATGCACTGCAAGCGCTTATTGAACAAGAAACCAGCTTAGCGGCAGAAGACAAAACCCTATCTGACAATCTAAAGCAACATAAGACAAATCTTGAGTGGCGACAGACAGAATCGAACCTTGTTAAGCAGTTAGTGACAAGCCAGCAACACAATGAGAATGCGATCGCGGCGTTGGCGGATTTCAAACCAAAGCAAGACGCATTAGAAAAGGCGGGTGTTGCGAATACGCTTCGTCCTCAGTATGAAAGTTTGAAAGACATTCAGCGCCGAAAGTCAGACCTTGAGCGTGAACAGTCAGGCGCCTCACAGGAACAGCTTGAGCAAAGTAAGGTGATTCAACAGCTTGATCTTCATACCGAGAACGTCAAGCAGGCATTTGAAACGCAAACCCAACTATGGGACGCGCTTAACGAAGACATTGCGAACAGTATTCAGCCGTTGGTTTCTCGTCGAGAGAGCGTCAATGAGCAACTTACAGAGATCAATCATCGACGTAGTACGATTGAGCAAAAGCACCTCGAAAGTGTGAATGCGTTAGCTCAGCAGAAGCAAAAACACCACGAAAGCACATTGGCTTGCGAAAACAATCAGCCGCGTTTGGCTGAGTGGCAAGCGCCAGAGCAAATAGAAGCACAGCTGTCGAATTGGCAATATCAACAATCGTCTATTCAGACTCAAGATCAAGCGTTGACTCGCATCGCCACGGAGGTGTCGTCTGCGCAAGTGGCGCTTGATTCTGCGCTGAATACCTTTGCGGCGAGCAAAGTGGCATTAGAAGCGCAAACTCGTCATGCAGCGGCGCTTGAGCAACAAGTGAAATTGGTTGTTGACGCGTTTCATTCCCTGTCGTCTGGGCGCGATTTGAATGAATGGCAAGATCATTTTCGGGGCTTGGAAGGCAGGCAGCAAAAAGCCGCTGAGCTAGTACAGCGCTATGAGTCGTATCAAGGTAAACACCAACAAGTTCAGCAGATTGATGATGCCATTCAGGCATTAGTGGCTCAGCTTAGTAAGCAAGGCGAGCAGTTAATACAGCAAAGACAAACCTACAAAGAGAAACATGCGCATTGCATGGATCTGGCCAAGTTGGTGGACGCTGAGCGACATATTGTGTCGTTGAACGAATTACGGCAATCATTGGGCGAGCATGATGCTTGTCCTTTGTGTGGCTCCCATGAACACGACCTTGACCAAGCGTTGCATCAAGCGGTGAATGTCGAAAATCAAACGCGGTTGCAGCAATTGCAATCTGAACTGGATGCATTGGTGCAAGCCGGGCAAGCACTCAAAGCCGATCAAAAGGTTGTCGAACGCGAACAGGAAATGCGCCACGATCAGCGAGACGCGTTGATAAAAGAATGCTCGACCACAGAGAGCGAATTGTTGTCGATGTTAAATGATTTGATGTCTTTAACAAATGTGAGTGGAAGCGAACCGCTGAAAGTGTTTGACGCGGCTAGAATGTCTTCTTGTGTGTCCGACATTCAGCAAGCGTGGCAGGGCGTGCTTGAACTCAATCAAGCGGTGTTGGAAAAGCACCAGCAGCGAACTGCGTTGGAGCAAGAATTCACCAGCGCCAACACGCAAATGCAGCAGATGGTGCAAGAACTTCAGCAACTGGAGTTTCAGGGGCGCTCACTTCGTCAAACGCTGGCATCAAAGCAGTCGGAATATCAAAAAATAACCATTGAGAAAGACCGTATTGAGCAGGCGCTGATGGCTTCTATGAGCGCGTCTGGTGTGCCTGAGCGTTATCTGGCGTCACCGCTGACGGAGTCCTTGTCTGCATTGCAAATGTCCTTGCAATTATGGCGAGACGCGAAAGTGAATCATGATGCGCATGTGAAGCAAATTGAACAGCTTGGTTATGAAATTTCGGTGCTAGAAGAGTGGTTGAAAGAAGGCGAGGCTCAAGTGAATGAAGTCACGCTAAAGGCAAATACGTTACGTGATGAATGGGATAAAATTGACGCGGCATTGTTTGATAAACTGGCTGGAAAATCCTTGTCGGACGTACGATCCGATGCGCAAGCCGCATTGGCAGGAAAACGAATAGATTATGAAACGGCGTTGAAAGAACGAGAGCGCATACAGGAAGCATTGACGACGTTATCAGCGACGTTAAAAGCTCTTGAAAAATCCTTAGCGGCGTTGCGTAAAGAGTGGGAGTCGGCGGACTCTGCTTGGCAAGTTGTGCTGAAAGAAAAAGGTTTTAGTGACGAAAGCGCCTGGCAACGGACGTGTTTGACAGACACTGATCTGGCTACTCTGAAAGAGATGTCTGTCGCCTTGAAGGACACGATGACTCGACAAGCGGCTCTGCTAATGCAGGCGGAAGACGCTTTGCTTGACCATAGAAACCAAAAACCGACGAACGAGTTGATTGGCATTGGTTTGTTGGGGAGTGATTCGCTCGATGAGCTGGTGGCTTTGGTCGAGACGTTTGAGGTTCAACGACAGCAGTTAAATCGACAGCTGGGCGAGGTTTCACAGAAAATACGGGAAGAACATCAACGGCGAGAGCAAGCCAAAGCGTCAGTAGAGGAATTGAATAGAATACGAGATGAACTGATTCATTTAGGTCGTTTGAATCATTTGATTGGGTCGGCAGACGGTGCGAAGTTCCGTCGTTTTGCACAAAGTCTCACGCTGGATCATTTGGTGTATTTAGCCAACCAGCATTTGGGTATTTTGCATCGTCGTTATCAGTTAATGCGCAATGAAGAAGTGTTGTCGTTGTTGGTAGTAGACACTTGGCAGGCGGATGTATCACGAGATACGAAAACCCTCTCAGGCGGTGAATCTTTCCTTGTTAGTTTGGCGTTGGCGTTGGCGTTGTCAGACTTGGTGTCTCATAAAACCAGCATTGATTCTCTATTTTTAGACGAAGGCTTTGGTACGTTAGACAGCGAAACGCTGGAATCCGCGCTGGACGCGTTGGATAATTTGCATTCTTCCGGTAAAACCATCGGGATTATCAGTCATATTAGTGCGCTGAAAGAGCGTATTCCGGTGCAGATAAAGTTAACCAAGCAAAGTGGTTTGGGTGTGAGTCGTCTTGGTGCTGAGTTCTTGGTGTCATTAAATTAAGCGCTAGGCAGATAGAAAGTTAGTAAGGTGTTGAGAGAAATGGCGTTAACTCCATCATATTGCAAGGGTTTAAGTATAATGCCACGTATTCTTTCGTTCATTATTGGATGTTTTACGTTATTCTTAGTGCCTTGTGTTTATAAATAAATTTCATGACATTGGCGGGGTCGTTTTATCTATGTGCCTGTGTGTTGATGTCATTTAGCAATATTGAAGTGAAGGTCGTAAATTCACCATAGTTGGATTCTATTTAGAATCATTAAAGGTCAAATAAAGGACAGTTTGCATGACAGACTCAGGCTTCCAGCTTAAAGGAAGCGTTGTTACAACCATTTTACTCGAGATTCAGTCCTTTTCTTTAGAGGATATTGTGTATCATTTAAAATTGAAGATTGAGCAAGTGCCGTATTTTTTTAACCAGGCGCCGATCATTATTGATCTTTCAAAAATGAAGCGTGGCATTACTCTTGAGCAATTTGAAACCCTTGTCCGCTCGGTCAGTGAGTTGGGGTTGGGGGTTATTGGTTGGCGTTGCGATCCTGATAACTTCCCTGCATGGAAAGCCTCTGCTTTACTCCCTTTGTTGCCAGCGAGTAAAGCGAGGGCCATCGCACCATCGGCTAATGTGAAGGCAGAGATTAGCCCTGATGTAGTGGTTAAAACGGTTGTTGAAGAGCGCCTTGTGCCACAAGTCACCAAAGTGATCACTAAGCCGATTCGATCGGGTCAGCAGGTCTATGCAGAGGGGGATTTAATTATTCTTGCTCAAGTAAGTGCGGGAGCTGAAGTGTTAGCTGACGGTAATATCCATGTGTACGGCGCCCTCAGAGGGCGAGCCCTTGCAGGCGTGAAAGGGAATACGGAGGCACGTATTTTTTGTCGCAGTCTGGAGGCGGAGTTAGTGTCAATTGCCGGTAATTTTATGCTAATGGATGCACTTCAAAAAGTGGTTTGGAAAGAAGGCGCGCAAGTGTTTTTGGCTGAAGACAGCTTAGAAATTGCACCGATTTAACGTACATTTTTCATTTTATAATTGGATAAACTCTATCAGAGTGTATCGGGGGAGTTAGAATTGGCTAAAATTATAGTAGTCACCTCAGGCAAGGGCGGCGTCGGCAAGACAACCTCCAGTGCAGCCATAGGAACAGGTATCGCACTGAAGGGTCATAAAACGGTTATTATCGATTTTGATGTGGGTTTGCGTAACCTTGATTTGATCATGGGTTGTGAGCGACGAGTCGTCTACGATTTTGTTAATGTCATTAATAAAGAAGCAACCTTGTCGCAGGCGTTGATCAAAGACAAACGTACGCCAGGTTTGTTTATATTGCCAGCTTCTCAAACTCGCGACAAAGATGCGTTAAGTGTTGAGGGGGTTCAGCAAGTTCTGAACGATTTGGCAGAAGACTTTGATTACATTATTTGTGATTCGCCAGCTGGGATTGAAAAAGGCGCTCAAATGGCCTTGTATTTCGCTGACGCGGCGATCGTTGTGACCAACCCAGAAGTTTCTTCTGTGCGTGACTCTGACCGTATTTTAGGGATTCTTCAAAGTAAATCTAAGCGTGCTGAAGAAGGGCGAGAGCCCATTGAAGAGCATCTTTTGCTGACCCGTTATCACCCTGGACGCGTGGCGTTGGGTGAAATGTTGAGCGTATCGGATGTTGAAGATATTTTAGCTATTCCGCTTATCGGTGTGATTCCTGAATCAGAAGCGGTTCTAAAAGCGTCTAATCAAGGGACGCCGGTGATTCTTGATACGGCTTCTGAGGCTGGCATGGCTTATATGGATGCGGTTGATCGTTTGATGGGTGAGGAGCGTCCTTTACGCTTTTTAGACGTTCAGAAAAAAAGTTTTATTAAACGTTTGTTAGGAGGTTAAAGTGGGAATTTTTGATTATTTTAAGACTAAAAATGTACCCAGTTCCGCCTCTGTAGCGAAGGATAGATTGCAAATAATCGTAGCCCATGAACGCACTAAGCGTCACCAACCTGATTACTTACCGCAAATGCAGCAAGAAATTATTGATGTGATTCGTAAGTACGTCAATATTGGCAGTGAAGATGTTCATATACAGCTCGACAATACCGATGACTGCTCAGTGCTTGAGTTAAATGTAACATTGCCAGAGCAGAATTAATATTTTTGAATGGTTAAAGTCAAAATGATGCGTGCTTCTGTTTTTTGTTCTGCTATTTGTTTGTTGCTGGTGGCCTGTAGTGAACCTAAGCAAACGGTTAAGCAAATCAAGGCGGCTGATGTATCAGCTGAGCTCCCGGTTGCTTTTAATGACCCTAAGGCTCTTCTGGGGGCGCAATTGTTTTTTGATGTCAATTTATCAAAAGAACGCAATCAGTCTTGTGGTACGTGTCATGATATTGCCAATGGATTCGTTGATAAGCGTGAGGGAACGATGTTTGGCGCTGTTTCATTAGGCAGCGACATGCGTTCAATGGGAAACCGGAATACACCGTCCGCAGCTTATGCGGCTTTTTCTCCTGCTTTTCATCAAATGCCAAATGGCGAATATCGTGGTGGTCAGTTTTTAGATGGACGTGCTACGAGTTTGACTGAGCAGGCGAAAGGGCCTTTTATTAATGCTGTTGAAATGGCGCTACCAAGCGGTGCGTCAGTGGTTGAAAGAGTGAAAGAAAACGCCCGATATCAAGAGGTTTTCAACTCACTTTACGGTGAAGGGGTTTTAAGCCAAGCAGACAAGGGCTATACCGCGATTGCTGATGCGATCGGCACTTTTGAAAAAACCGCCCTGTTTATGCCGTTTGACTCTAAGTACGATCGTTCCCTTCGTGGGGAAGTGAAGCTATCGCCCGAAGAAGAGTTGGGTAAAACCTTGTTTTTCTCTCAACAATTTACGAACTGTAATGCGTGCCACCAAGTAAGCTCTTCACCGTTAAATAGCCAAGAAACCTTTACTAATTACGAATATCGCAATATTGGTGTGCCTGGAAATCCGAATTTAATTGCATTGAATGGTCATAAAACAGACCTTGGTTTGTTTGAAAACCCTTTGGTTGATGATCGAAAGCAAGCGGGTAAGTTCAAAGTGCCTTCTTTGCGCAATGTGGCGGTGACAGGCCCGTATATGCACAATGGTGTGTTCCAAGATTTGCGTACGGTTGTGCTTTTTTATGATAAATACAACAATCCCAAGCGCACGACAAACCCAGAGACTGGCAACATTTGGAATGTTCCTGAAGTGGCTGATAATATTGATTTAACAACGCTACAAATAGGGCCTGCTCTAACAGAACGAAGAGTAGATGCCATTGTTGCGTTCTTAAAGACTCTCACTGATAAGCGCTACGAATTCCTGTTGTTAGCAGAATAGTGCTTCAGTATCGGTAAAAATAGCAAGTATGAATGTTTTCGGTTGTGTCTATGATGCACTGCTTTATCTGTTTCTATGCAGCCGTTTATTTTGAGGATAAAAAATGAAATATGTACCACTGGGTCGAACGGGTCTAGACGTTTCTCGCGTGTGCTTAGGCACAATGACATGGGGAACTCAAAATACTCAAGCGGATGCGGATGCTCAAATTGAATATGCTTTAGAGCATGGCATTAATTTTATTGATACCGCAGAAATGTATTCTATTCCACCGAATGCCGAATCTTACGGTAAAACAGAAACCATCATTGGTGATTGGCTGTCTCGTCATCCTGAGCGGCGCGAAGAGTTTATTCTTGCGACAAAGATAGCGGGTCCTGGTCTAAAGTATGTCCGCGGTGGAAGTAATATTTCTGGGAAGACAGTTGTTGATGCGGTTGATGCCTCTCTAAAGCGCTTAAAAACAGACTACATCGACCTTTATCAGCTTCACTGGCCTAATCGCTCGACACCGCACTTTGCTAAGCATTTTCCTGGTGCTATTCGCTTTACGTCATTAGATCGCAAAGATCAGTCCGATCAGATGTTGGATATTCTGAAAGGTTTAGACGCTTGTATTAAAGCCGGTAAGATACGTCATTTTGGTTTATCTGATGACACAACATGGGGGATCAATGAGTTTCTTCGACTTAGCGATCAGCACAATTTGCCTCGAGTTGCGTCCATTCAAAATGAGTTTAGCTTACTGCATGCAAAAGATTGGCCTTATTTGATTGAAAATTGCGTGCATGAAGACATTGCTTATCTACCGTGGTCAGCATTAGCAGCGGGTGCGTTAACAGGAAAGTATTTAGATGGCGCACGCCCAGAAGGAAGCCGTTGGACGTATTCTCAGCGCAATGGCATTTTTCGTGATACACCACTTGTTGATAAGGCTGTGAAGCGATACCTGGAGGTTGCTAATAAGTATGGTATGACTCCGGCACAGTTAGCGTTGGCATGGTGTAATCAGGTAGATGGTGTTAGCTCTACAATCATTGGTGCCACCTCTTTGGATCAGTTGAAAGAGGATATAGCAGCGTTTGACATGACTTTATCTGAGGCGGCTCTAGTTGATGTGATGGGAGTTTTTAAAGACTATCCTGTGCCATTTTAGCGTTAGCCTCTTTATTGCCTATGAACTTAAAAAGTGCTACGGCGCTTTTTTTGTGTCTGCAAGCTAAAGGGTGAGGCAAGGTAAGCGTTTCGTTTACCTCGGTTAATAAAAAACCCGATACACAATGTGTATCGGGTTTTTTAGAACAAAAGTAAGCGATTAATTATTTATCTTTACGCTCACGTTCTTTTTTCTCTTTAACAGCAGCGATCACAGTTTCAGCTACGTTTGAAGGGCATGGTAGGTAGTGAGAGAACTCCATAGAGAACTGACCACGACCTGAAGTCATCGTACGAAGAGTACTGATGTAACCAAACATTTCAGAAAGCGGTACGTCAGCTTTGATGCGAACACCAGTTAAGCCTTTCTCTTGGTCTTTGATCATGCCGCGACGACGGTTAAGATCACCGATAACATCACCCACATGATCATCAGGCGTGAACACATCCACTTTCATGATAGGTTCAATTAGCTGAGGGCCTGCTTTAGGAACGGATTGACGGAAAGCGCCTTTCGCCGCGATCTCGAAAGCAATCGCAGAGGAGTCAACCGCGTGGAAGCCACCATCATACAATTCAACTTCAACGTCTAGTACTGGGAAGCCAGCTAGAACGCCTTCGTTCATCATAGACTTAAAGCCTTTTTCAACCGCTGGGAAGAACTCTTTTGGTACGTTACCACCTACAACAGAGGAAGTGAACTTAAAGCCAGTACCTACCTCAGCAGGTTTAATACGGTAGTCGATTTTACCGAACTGACCAGAACCACCAGACTGTTTCTTGTGTGTGTAGGTATCTTCAATCGCTTTAGTAATGGTCTCACGGTAAGCAACCTGTGGTTGACCAACAACTAGATCAACACCATAAGTACGTTTTAGGATATCAACTTTGATGTCAAGGTGAAGTTCACCCATTCCGCGAAGGATAGTTTCGCCGGAATCAATGTCTGTTTCAACTCGGAACGTTGGATCTTCTGCCACCATTTTGCCGATCGCAATACCCATTTTCTCGTTACCACCTTTATCTTTTGGTGTAACAGAAATAGAGATTACTGGCTCAGGGAACACCATGGCTTCAAGCGTACATTCATGTTTAGGATCACAAAGAGTGTGTCCAGTCTGTACGTTTTTCATGCCGACAATGGCAATGATATCACCCGCTTGTGCAGAGCTGATCTCATTACGATCGTTTGCTTGCATTTCTACCATGCGGCCTACACGTTCAGTTTTGCCCGTGAAGCTGTTTAGAATGGTGTCACCTTTGTTCAGTTTACCCGAGTAAACGCGTACGAAAGTTAAGGCACCGAAACGGTCATCCATGATTTTGAACGCTAGAGCTCGGAAAGGTTCATCAGCAGAAACGATGGCTTTTTGACCGTTAGGATTACCTTCTTCATCAGTAAGATCTTGAGGTACAACATCCGTTGGGTTGGGTAGGTAATCAATAACAGCATCAAGAAGTAATTGCATGCCTTTGTTTTTGAAGGCAGAACCACAGTAAGTCGGGAAGAATGCAAGATCACGAGTACCAGTACGGATACAGCGTTTGATGTCTTCCATAGAAGGCTCTTCGCCATCCATATAAGCCATCATCACGTCGTCGTCTTGCTCAACCGCTAACTCAAGAAGCTTTTCACGGTATTCTTCTACTTGATCAACCATGTCAGCTGGAACATCTTCAACACTGTAATTTTCTGGTTGGCCAGAATCATCCCAGATGTAAGCTTTACGACTTAGCAGATCTACAACACCGCAGAATTCATCTTCAGTACCGATTGGAAGTACCATGATAAGTGGTGTGGCACCCAGTACTTTTTGAACTTGCTCAGTAACACGGTAGAAACTCGCACCTAAACGATCCAATTTATTTACGAAGATCAAGCGTGAAACTTCAGAATCGTTTGCGTAGCGCCAGTTGGTTTCTGATTGTGGTTCAACACCACCAGATCCACAGAATACACCGATACCGCCATCAAGAACTTTTAGTGAACGGTATACTTCTACAGTGAAGTCAACGTGTCCAGGTGTGTCGATAACGTTAAAACGGTGATCTTTCCAAAAACAACTTACAGCCGCAGATTGGATGGTAATTCCGCGCTCCGCTTCTTGTTCCATGAAGTCAGTCGTTGATTCACCCTCATGTACTTCACCGATTTTGTGGATCATACCGGTAAGTTTAAGAATACGTTCTGTGGTGGTGGTTTTGCCCGCGTCAACGTGAGCAAAAATACCGATGTTTCTGTATTTTGATAAGTCAGCCATTACATTACTCTAAATAAGTTAGGACGAAATTTGCGCGTTAGTATACAAGACTTTTTACGTTTATAGCCAAGTATTTCGCGCTATTCTATTATATTTTATGGGTTCAAAGAAAGGGGAAAGAGAAAAGCATTTTGTAAATGCACTTCCTCTTTCTTTTATGTTTCATAAAAACAGCGTTGACTGTCAGTCTCGACGCAATTTATCAGAAATGGCGATGGGGTTAGGAAAGTTTAAAATCACAATGTAAGTGGATAAAGCAAAAGTTAAAATAGCAGTTGCTTGAATGACGTGGGACGCTTCTGTGCCTATTAGGCCTATATTGGCCGCCAAATAGGCAATTAACAGGGAAAATTCGCTGACTTGACCTAAACGAAAACCGACTTCCCATGAAGTGCTGGCGTCCTCCTTGATTCCTTTAAGTAAATACCGGAATACCACGGGTTTAATCAAAATAGAACTGATTGCCAATATAAGAGCAGGGGCAATAACTAATCCAAGCAAGGATAAATCAAAGCTTGCACCTATTGTGAAGAAAAATAAAATCAGAAAAAAGTCTCTTAATGGCTTTAAGTTAGTTGCAATGTACTGCGATATTGGGCTTGTGGCTAAAGTGATGCCTGCAATGAAAGCGCCCATCTCAGCAGACAGCCCAGCGGTTTCTGCAAAAACGGCCATTGACAAACACCAGCCAATCGAAACAAGAAAGATGTATTCGTGAAAGCGATCAAATCGAGTAATTAATTTTAATAAAACGTATTTTACAAAAATAAAAGCGCCAAATATTAATAGCGGAAGGCTAATAAGTGGCTTTATAAACTGCATGACGCCGTTACTACTTGTTCCTGAAAGGCTGTAAAGCACTAGGAGTACGGCGATCGCGATGATGTCTTGCAGCAGTAACAGCCCGACAACTAGTTCACCGGTATGCTTGTGATGAAGTGCCGTTGTAGGTAGCAGTTTTATACACACAATGGTGCTGGAAAACATCATGGCAATGCCAATGATGAAGCTTTCAGTGTTGGTGTAGCCGCAAGCAATAGCAATCGTGTAGCCCAGAAAAGCAAAAATCACAGAGCTGAGTAGGGCGATCCATGACGCTTTTTTTAACATGTTGATAAGATGGCTTGGCTGCATGTCTAGGCCAAGTAAAAACAACAAGAAAATGATGCCAATATGGCTCATTTCGTCCATGAGCTTTGGTTCGTCTATGAGCGACAGCACCGATGGGCCAAACAAAACGCCTAATGCAATATAGGCGATAATCATGGGCTGTTTGGTATAAAGAGCGATGGACGCAACAACAGCGGCTCCTGCAAAAATAAGAAAGAAGGAGTGTACTATTGATGCTTCCATGTCATTTTTTCCTTTTTTTTGTTAAGACCAAGATCCAGTGTTATTTTTCTTTCGACGCATCAAGGGCAGAGATATACCAAGAAAAAGCCCACCCAATAATGTTGCTACGCCAATCATAAACCATTTTTGTTCTGTGGTGTTTTGGAGTGCGTTTAGTTGTGCCGTCGCATTCATAGCTTGCTGTTTGAGGCTTTCAATCTGATAAGAGACATCACTGTTCTGAGAAACAATTATTTGAGCGCGTTTTGTTAGCTCGCTGGCTTCTTCAAGTTGTTGTTTTAGTGCGTCATTTTCCTCTGACATCGAGGCGTTTGTATTATTTAGTTCTTGCACAGTTTGTTGTGTTGTCGTTAACACGTCAGCGATACTGTCTCTGTCTTCAACGCTTTGCTCTAACCGGCTCTGTAAGTTTAGAATTTGGTCTCTGCTGACCATGTCTTCACTTAAAAAATAATCGGCGACCCAGCCTTCATTGCCACTGGGTGTTCTTACTTTGGTGTAGCCATCACTTTGTTCTATTAATTGTAATGGGGTGCCGCTTTTGAGGCCTCGTTCGACTGCTCTTGTGCTGTTGTCTTGTCCTTCTCGAATGGCAACAAACTGGATGTCTGATATGTATACGGTCGCAGAATGCGCCGTCGTGCAAAGTAGTGTGCCAACAATTAGGCTAATGATACGTTTTTTAGACACCTTTGATTCCTTCAGCAATAGATCACTTTATTCTGTTTAATACGATAATCATGAGGCGTTCAATACGCAATAGAAAAAGGCCATACGAATGGCCTTTTATAAAGTTTTGGGTCAGATGATCTTTCTATCTTCGCAAAAAAATTGGTCTAGGATCAGAAACATCGCCTTGGTAAGCAATCGAAAAGGGTTTGTGAAGCTCAAGCGCCTTTTCCAAATTGACATTGTCATTGAACTGGAAGCTCGTAAAGCCAACACGTAATAAATAACCAAGCTGGTCGGGAATGAAATGCCCTAGAGCTCTGATTTCACCATCATATTGACGTCTTTCCCTTAATAGTCTTGCATAGCTAAAGCCACGACCATCAGCGAAAGCTGGGAAGTGTATGCCAATAACGTCAAACTGGTTTAAATCCACGCTATCAAGGCATTCAACGCCGTCTCCAGCATCTAGCCAAATTCCAGCAACACTATTCGAAGCGTATTCTTCACTGAGCCATTGTTTTGCAGAAATAATGGCATTTTTTGTGACAGCTTGTTCAGCATCCTGATGCCAAGTAAAAGTATTGTCGATTATTTCACCGTTCTTAATTAGCTTTGGCATAAGCGGCCTCTTTAAATGGTGTGATGCCAACGCGGCGATAAGTATCAATAAAGCGCTCTTCTTCAGCGCGATTCTCAACATAAACAGTCATAAGTTTCTGGATGACTTGGCTAATCTCCTCTTGTGCAAAGGAGGGGCCAAGGATCTTGCCAATACTGGCATCATGGCCAGATGCACCACCAATTGATATTTGGTAGAACTCTTCGCCTTTTTTATCAACACCTAGTATGCCAATGTTACCAACATGGTGGTGACCACAAGCATTCATGCAGCCAGAGATATTGAGATCAATATTCCCAAGGTCATACAAATAATCTAAATCGCTGAAGGTGTCTTGAATTTGTGCTGCGATCGGGATGGACTTAGCATTGGCGAGTGCGCAGAAGTCGCCACCGGGGCAGCAAATCATGTCCGTTAGCAAGCCAAGTGTAGGAGTGGCAAAGCCCGCTTCTTTAGCGGCGTCCCATAATTCGGCAAGTTTATCTTGACGTACATCAGCCAAAACCAGGTTTTGCTCATGACTAACACGCAGTTCACCAAAGCTGTAAGTATCCGCAAGATCGGCGGCTTTTTGCATTTGTTCCGCGGTCGCATCGCCAGGCGCTTGGCCTGCTTTTTTCAGCGTCAGCGTAACAATGCGGTAGCCTGCTTTTTTATGTACAAAAGTATTGCGCTCGTACCAGCGCGCGAACCCTGCACTTTGAGCAAGTTTAGTCGTTAAGGCTTCTGGTTGGTTGGTCAAGGTATCGTAGGATGGGTCATGGAAAAAATGGACTAGACGATCAAATTCACTCATCGGAACGGTGCTTTCATTCCCGCGTAAGTGCGCCCACTCCGCATCAACACGAAGACGAAACTCTTCAATGCCAAGCGCTTTCACGAGTATCTTGATGCGTGCTTTGTATTTGTTGTCACGACGTCCATGTTGGTTGTAAACACGAATAATGGCGTCTAAATAAGTGAGTAGGTCAGCGCGAGGAACAAATTCGCTAATAGTTACACCGACCATTGGTGTGCGACCAAGACCGCCACCGACAATTACCTTAAAGCCAATCTCGCCGTCAGCGTCTTTTTTGATGTGTAGGCCAATATCGTGAACTTGCGTCGCAGCACGATCAGCCGAATCGGTAGCATTGACGGCAATTTTAAATTTGCGTGGCAAGAAAGCGAATTCTGGGTGAAAGGTTGACCATTGGCGAATAAGCTCGCAGTAGGGGCGAGGATCAACGACTTCGTCTGCGATAACGCCGGCGTACTGATCGGTTGTTGTGTTACGAATGCAGTTACCGCTCGTTTGTACAGCGTGCATTTGTACTGTTGCCAATTCGGCTAAAATATCAGGAACGTCTTCAAGTTTGGGCCAGTTGAGTTGCAAGTTTTGGCGTGTACTAAAATGCCCATAAGCTTTGTCATAGCGGCAACTGATATCCGCTAGGGTGCGAAGTTGGGTGCTTGTGAGCATGCCGTAAGGAATAGCGATACGAAGCATTGGTGCATAGCGTTGGACATAAAGGCCATTTTGTAAACGCAATGGTAAGAACTCTTGCTCGCTTAACTCTTTGTTAAGGTAGCGGCGTGTTTGATCGCGAAATTGTGCTACACGCTCTTCAACAAGCTGTTGGTCAATGGCGTCGTATTGATACATAGTGGAATAAACCGTGGTTGATAAAGTTAAGTTTTTTAATGATATCAAAAATCCTTTATTCTAAAAATGAATATTTATCTATATCTTTAGCGTTTTTTCTAATAAGGCTTATTTAAAATTCTGCTTTATACACCCTCACAAAAAGATAAAGGAAAAATACCCTACTTTTTTACTTGGTCTTTGGCTTTGCTGTTTTTCTGCGGTAATATGGCGTTATTGACCGTTATATAGATTGAGAAAAGGGTTGTTATGAACATTACAATTACGGATAGTGCCCAAGAATACCTTTCTTCTTTGCTTGAAAAACAAGATGTTGAGGGAATTGCAGTACGAATTTTTATTCAGCAGCCAGGAACGCCGCACGCAGAAACATGTCTGGCGTATTGCCGACCTGATGAAGTAAATGAAGCAGATGAGATTTTGAATCTGCCTAAATTAAAAGTCTATATCGAAAAGAATTCGATCAATTTTCTTGATGAAGCATTTGTGGATTATGCGACAGAGAAAATGGGAGGGCAGTTAACGATTAAGGCGCCTAACGCTAAAATGCCTAAGGTTACTTCTGACAGCCCGATAGAAGATCAGATCAATTATGTGCTCTATTCTGATATTAACCCAGGATTGGCGGCTCATGGCGGTGAAGTAAGTTTGCTCGAAGTGATTGATGGTCAAGTAGCTGTGTTGAAATTTGGCGGGGGGTGTCAAGGTTGCAGCGCTGTGGATTTGACGCTTAAAGAGGGCGTTGAAAAGACGCTAATGGAGAAGGTGCCGGGCCTCACAGCCGTGAAAGACTCAACGGACCATACCGTAACTGATAACGCATTTATGTAAATATAAATAAAAGACAAAAAAGGGAGCTGTTTTCGCATCGGCTCCCTTTTTTTTGTCTGGTCTCTTTCCGTATAAATTAATGATCAGGCATTAACGCACTTTTTAATGGGCGTTTTCAATACTCAAATTGGTATCTGAATTTAAATGATTCTCAGAATGTAATTTGGTGTTTGCATCCAAGTTGGCAGCTTCTTCTAGGGCTTGTTGGTTACGTTCCTTTTTTCGATGCCCTAGGACTAATAGGCAGGGTGTTAAAATAAGAGTGAGCGGTGTGGCAAAGGTCAATCCACCGGCAATGGCGGTAGACAGTTGCGTCCACCATTGTGCAGAAGGGGCACCGATACTGAAGGTCTGATGGATGATATCAATGTTAAATTGAAATACCATGGGCACCAAGCCGAGAATCGTCGTGATTGTGGTGAGCATTACAGGTCTCAATCTTTGTACTCCGGTCCGTATCGCCGCTTCGCGAACTAACATACCTTGCTGGCGTAAGCCGTTAAACGTATCGATTAGAACAATGTTGTTGTTCACCACAATGCCCGCTAACGCAATCACCCCAACACCACTCATAACAATACCGAATGGCTGACCCTTAGCCATCAACCCAATCAGTACGCCCATGGTAGAGAAAATAACCGCGCTTAAGATTAATAGGCATTGGAAGAAGTTATTAAATTGAGTAACCAAAATAATCGCCATGATGAAAAACGCCACACCAAACGCTTTCATTAGAAACATCATGGATTTTTGCTGCTCTTCCGTGTTGCCTCTGAACTCATAGCTAACGGTTTTATCAATGCCGGCGGCATCAAGTTTGACTTTAATGGCCTTAATTACTTCGTCCACAACGAGGCCATCTTTTACATCAGCTTCGATTTTGATGGTTTTTTTACCGTCGGTGCGATTGATGACTCCTTGTTTCGGTGCTGCATAGCGATTAATAAAGTTACTCGCAGGAATGCTGCCCTGATTGGTCGGAATCTGTAACTGATCAAGTTGATCCAAGTTGCGTTGATTTACCGGATAGCGCAAAACGATATCGATTTTATCATCGGCTCCTTCAGGTAAAAAATCACTTAATGTGATACCGGTTGTCACGAGCTTGATGGCATTACCCAAGCTATTAACATCAACGCCATAGCGGCTGGCTTCCTCACGATTGATGTCGATACGCCATTCAATGCCAGCAAGGGATCTGTCGTCGCTGACCGTAATGATCTCTTCTCTTAATAGCAGTTGCTTGCTGATTTCATCCGCAGCGATGTTCAGGGCTTGAGAATAGCTTGAACTAAGCTGCAACTGAATATCGGCACCGGATTGAGGTCCTCCTTGTTCTTTTTCGGCACTGACTTCAATGCCAGGAATTTGTTTGGTCTTATCACGAATGCGATCTAAAATGACGCTCGCCGTGTCGCGTTGATACCAATCAATAAATTCCATACTGATGGAGCCAATGCTGTCTGGTGCGGCATTGTTTCCGGGTGCCGCGTAAGACGTAGCTACCACACTCTTAAGCTCTCTTGTGCCAAGAAGTTGCTGTTCAACTTGCCTAACGAGAGCATCTTTTTCGGCCAGAGATAGGTCTCCTCGGGCACGAATATCCAAATTTGCTGACTCGGGTTCAATATTGGGAAAGAATTCAACGCCTTTGCCAAATTTTCCATAGCCAACAAAAACGCTAATCAATAAAGCAATTGTGAAAAGTAACACCCAAATGGGGCTTTCTACCAGTCGAGTCAGCGCTTTGCCGTAAAGGCCTGTTAAGCCAGTGAGCTCGTGCAAATTCCCTGTTTCGGAGAGACGTAACGCGTGCATGGTCTTGTTGCTGTAGGCACCTTTTTTGCCAATAATGGAACCAATCGTTGGCAGTACAATGAGTGCCATGACTAGGGAAGAAGACAGTGTTGCTATAATGGTGATGGGCATGAATTGCATAAATTCACCGACAATATCTGGCCAAAACAACAAAGGCATGAATACGGCCAATGTTGTTGCGGTGGATGCTGTGATTGGCCACGCCATGCGTTTCGCCGCTTCACTGTACGCTTGTGTTTTTGAAGCGCCTTCGGCCAATCTTCGGTCTGCGTATTCCGTCACCACTATGGCGCCGTCTACCAGCATGCCGACACTTAAGATCAGCGCAAACAGTACCACCATGTTAATGGTGTAACCTTGCAAGTCGAGAATTAAGATGCCCGCTAAAAACGCCCCAGGAATGGCCAGTCCAACTAAAAATGCGCTGCGAATGCCTAACGCCCAAACAATTACAATCATGACTAACAAGGTTGCCGTTAACACATTGTTAAAAAGATCATTAAGGGAGGTCTCTATGTCTGTGGATTTGTCTCCCGTCAAATTGTATTCGACGCCACCTTGCCACTGTTGACTTTCGTTTTCGACGACGACTTTTACGGCTTGAATGGTATTGATGATGTTAGCCCCCACCCGTTTTGATACCGCTAAGGTAATGCTGCGTTTGCCTTCAACGCGGGCGTAGCTGTTGGCGTCTTCAAAGGTAAGTTCGCCGGTAGCGATGTCTTTGAGTAATACGACTTGGTCACCATCCGCTTTTACTGGAAGATTCAGAATGTCTTCCTTGGTTTTTAGCAGACCCGGTACCTTGAGGGAAAAGCGTCCAGCACCAGTATCAAGATTTCCCGCTGCCACTAGGCGGTTATTACCCGACACAAAATTGGCCACATCAGCCAGGGATAAGTTGTAAGACTCAAGCTGTTCCGGACGAATGATGATCTGTGCTTGTTGATCACGATCGCCGCTTATTTTGGCTTCTAAAACGCCGTCAACAGCTTCAATGTCGTCTTGAAGGTTTTTGGCTGTGCGGCTGAGTGTCGCAAAATCAACGTTGCCTGACAAATTGACACGCAACACTGGAAACGTCGATAAATTGATTTCTGTGACCGTTGGTTCATCCGCATCAGAAGGCAGTTCACCTTTTGCTCTATCGACCTTGTCTTTGGTGTCGCTGATGGCTTGATCAATGTCTATCCCAGATAGAAACTCGAGCATTATAGAAGCATGGCCTTCGGATGCTGTTGATTTAAGTTCTTTTAAACCGTCAAGGCCTTTAAGTTCTTTTTCCAATGGGTGAACAAGTAAGCTGTCGGCGTCTTCAGGTGAGATGCCTTCTAACGAAACCGAGACATACGCCATGGGGATCGTAATGTCAGGGTCATTTTCTTTGGCAATTTCAATGTAGGACACAGTGCCCATGATTAAAATAAGTACAAAAAACATCATTACCGTTCGTGAGCGAGCTAAGGCAGCCTCAATTAATGTTTGCATTATAAAGCCTCCTTAATGTTGATAGTGGGCGTCAACTTTGTCACCAGCTGTAACAAAGCCTTGCCCTACCGTAATGATGTTTACATTATCTGGTAAGCCCCGCGCCCAAACTTGCTCGCGTTCAGATTTAATGATGTCAACCGGCGTTACGACGACTTTGTTGTCCAAGTCTAGGATTTTAATGGCGGTATTGCCTGCGTCATCCAGCGTGAGTAAAGCGGGAGAAAAAGCGTGGGCACGTTGTTCATCAAGTAAAAAGTCCACCGCGGCCGTGAGTCCCGCCAGTATTGTATTGTCTGGGTTGTCCACCAGCATTTCGACACGAATGGTTCTGCTGGTTGGGTTTGCGGTGGCGCTGATATAGGACACAAAGCCTTCTGCTTTTTTGCCTGACTCCAGGCGAATGTTACCTTGAGTGCCCAAAGTGATGTGTTGGATTTTATTTTGAGGCACGTTGACGCTTATTTTTATCGGATTAATTGAGACCAATACGCCGACTGAAGCCCCAACCGATAGCACTTGACCTTCTTGAACGTCCAGAGTGTTTAGAATCCCTGAAAAAGGCGCGGTTAACGTGGCATTTTCTAAATCGACTTGCAGAGCGCGCGCCGTCGCTTGGGCTGACGCTAAATCCGTTTCAGCCTGCGCCAAATTCACTTTAGACGTTAAGTTGTTAGCATTTAATTTCTTGATCCCGTCTAGTTCAAGCTGCTTTTGCTTAATTAGAAGAGTGGCTTGGCGGATCTGTAAGGTCAGTGTGCGCGTATCGATTGTTAATATCGCCTCTCCCTTTTTCACCATTCCCCCTTTTTCTACAAATAACCGAGTAATGCGACCTTGATAGCTGTTAGTTAATGTTAGCGTGTCATTAACTAATGTGCTTCCACTGAGTGGTAAATGCATTTCAATGGTTCGTGCGGTTAGTGTTTGCGCTTGAACCGGGTAAGCGGCTTTGCTCTCTGTTGAAGTTGAAGTTGAAGTTGAAGTTGAAGTTGAAGTTGAAGTTGAAGTTGACGAAGTGACTTCTTGCGTACTGTTTTGATGTGGACTGACGGTAATGCCATTTCCTCCTAAAAACATCCAAGCCACCACGGCCGAGGTGACAACAACCGCCGTGATAGGTCCTATTTTACTTTTGAACTCCATTAAGTACTCCATGACAATTGAAAAATGATCATTTAATGGGGTCCAGTATATTCACAAATAAACAGGAATAAAGCCGTTTTTATTTTGAACGTTTAATTAACCGCGTTTCTTGTAGGATTTTTTGTTAGAAAATGAAGCGAAAAGGCGCATAACCTGTCCCAACAGCGCTTTTTTACGGCCTTGTCGTGTCTATTTGCTGAACCTTCATAAAGAAGAATGCTACTATATTGCCACAAAATTTTTACTTAATATGGATAGATATGAGTCTATTGTCGTTAGAACAGATCAGTGTTGCTTTTGGGCATAATCCACTGCTGTCAAAAATCAGTTTTTCTGCCGAAGCCGGTGAGCGTGTTGCGATCATCGGTCGTAATGGCGCGGGTAAATCCACCTTATTAAAAGTCATATCAGGGGAACAAGTGCCTGACGAAGGCATGGTTCGCCTTGAAGGCGGTATGACGATCAGTCAGTTACCTCAAGAATTGCCCGATGCGAACGAAAAAACCGTTCGTGAAGTGGTCAGTCAAGGAGCCGGGCAAGCCCATGAATTGATGACGCGTTATTTTAAACTACTGGAAGATTTCGAAAACGATCACGCCGATGAGCTAAGCGACATTCAAACCGAACTGGATCGCATCCAAGGCTGGGATTTAGAGCAACGCGTTAATCATATGGTGCAGCGTTTAGCGCTACCAGCCGATAAGTTAATGTCTGAATTGTCAGGTGGCTGGCGTCGTCGAGTTATTTTGGCGCAAGCACTTATTGCCAATCCAGACGTTTTGTTGCTGGACGAACCGACTAACCATTTGGATGTGCCGACCATCGAATGGATGGAGCAACAGCTGCAACAATTCCGCGGTTTGATCTTGTTTATTACCCATGACCGTCGTTTTTTAGAAAAATTAGCCAACCGTATTATCGAATTGGATCGTGGCAACCTGATTTCTTTTAGTGGCAATATCAATGCCTTTCTTACTTTTAAAGAAAAGCTGCTTGAAGAAGAAGAGCGTGCCAATGCCTTGTTCGATAAGCGTTTAGCTGAAGAAGAGGTATGGATTCGCCAAGGTATTAAAGCGCGTCGGACCCGTAATGAGGGCCGAGTCCGAGCTTTAGAAGCATTGCGAGTAGAGCGTTCAGAACGTATTGGTCGCCAAGGCAATGCAAGGATGGCGATCGAGACCAAAGAAAAATCGGGTAAATTGGTGGCAGAATTCACCCAAGTTAGCCATTCTTTTGAAGATAAAGTCATTCTGCAGCCGATGGACTTTATTGTTAACCGCGGTGATCGTATTGGTTTGATTGGCCCTAATGGTTGCGGTAAAAGTACCTTCTTAAAAATCCTATTGGGCGATTTAGCGCCTGTGTCGGGCACGGTTCGTCAAGGTACGAAACTCAATGTGGCGTATTTTGATCAATTGCGAGAGCAGCTTGACCCCGAGCAAACCGTGGCGGAAAACGTGGGTGAAGGCAAAGACGTTATTGAAATCAACGGTCAAAATAAGCACGTGATTGGCTACTTGGGCGATTTCTTGTTCCCGCCTGAGCGTGCTCGTACCCCTGTTAAAGCCTTGTCAGGTGGTGAGCGTAACCGTGTGTTATTAGCGAAGTTGTTCACGCGTCCTGCTAACCTATTGATTATGGATGAGCCGACCAACGACCTCGATGTGGAAACATTGGAGTTGTTAGAAGAACTCCTGATGAACTACGACGGTACCTTGCTGTTAGTCAGCCATGACCGTGCGTTCCTAGATAACGTGGTCACCAGCGTGATTGCGTTTGAAGGCGAAGGTCATGTTAAAGAGTATGTGGGTGGCTATAAAGATTGGATTCGCCAAGGCGGTAAATTCCCAACAGAATCCACATCCCAAACAGACACGCCTAAAGTCAAAACGAAGGGTGCAGCGGCAGTAGAGACAGCCACTGACACAAAAGAGACGAGCAAGCCAAAAGCAAAATTAAGTTATAAAATTCAACGCGAATTTGATGACATGCCCGCTAAAATTGCCAAATTAGAAGAGGAAATCGCTGCGCTTCATGTGATCACAAGCCGCAACGATTTTTACGCTGACGACGCTGAAAACGTACAAAAAACCTTAGCCAAATTGGCCCACAAAGAAGAAGAATTAGAGGGCACCATGGAGCGTTGGCTTGAGCTTGAAGACATGCAAAACGGATAAATTATGACAAACAAAATTAAACCAGTTGCTTTTTTACCGCGCTTCTTCGGCGCGTTTGGCCAGTTTTTCAAGTACATGGGGAGCGGCGATTATGCCGCTCGCTGTCAAACAGCAAGCCAAGGCCAATTGTTTGCCTTTGAATCTGAGCCAAAAGTCATCACGGAAACGGTTGAAGTGATTCGTGAAATTGAAGTGGCAGCGCCAGTGTTGGACACGGTAAACGCCGACGGTGCGCATCAATTACTGCAATTGCTGCAACAAGAAGCACGTTTCATTGATTTCGTGCAAGAAAGTATCGACAACTACAGCGATGCGGATGTCGGTGCAGCGTCTCGTCAAATTCATGCTGGTTGCGCCAAAGTGTTAAATCAACATTTCACTATCGATGTGGTTAACAGCGCGGCTGAAAACAGTCGCGTAGAGGTCTCAGCGGATTACGACGCCAAGCAAATCAAGTTGGAAGGACGGGTAGAAGGCAAGGGGCCTTATTCTGGTACCTTGATTCATCCCGGTTGGAAAATCACTGAGACGCGTTTGCCAAAAGTCACCAACACAGACAGCTTAAACATTCTGGCGCCTGCTGAAATCGAGGTATAAACCATGGATAAGTATTTTATCGGTATTGACCTAGGTACCACGCATTCTGCTGTCTTTTATGCCTCGTCGGGACACACTGGTCACATTCAACAACTCTTGATTCCTCAATTCATCGCAGCGGGTCAAGTGGATGCTCGGCCTTCATTACCTTCGTTTGTCTATTTTCCGCATCAAACTGAATTTTTAGAGAGTGACTTGCAACTCCCTTGGGGTAAAGCACCTTCAGTTGTTGGTCAGTTAGCACGTGAATTAGGGGCTAAGTCTGCCGGGCGTCTAGTTCAAAGCGCAAAAAGTTGGCTGTGCCACTCTCGCGTCAATGCGAATGACCCCATTTTGCCTGTCGATGCTTTGGCCGAAGTGGAAAAAGTTTCGCCTGCTCAGGTCACTCAAGATTTGCTGGCGTATCTTGTCAATGCGTGGGCGCAGCAATTTCCGAATGCACCCATTAGCGAGCAAGACGTGGTTATTACGGTGCCAGCTTCGTTTGATCCGGCGGCACGAGCGATTACCGAGCAAAGCGCAGAACGGGTTGGGTTGCGAGCGCGTCTCATCGAAGAGCCACTGGCGGCGTTTTACGCTTGGCTGTCCGATCAACCAAAGTGGAGCGACAGCCTAGATGTCAACGAGCATCTTCTTGTTGTCGATGTGGGCGGTGGCACCACAGATTTATCGCTGATTCAGGCTGTCGATAATGACGGGGCTTTGGGTCTTGAGCGAGTAGCCGTAGGCCGGCATATTTTGCTTGGCGGCGATAATATGGATCTCACTTTAACTTACCATCTTGCCGCCCAGCTGGCTCAAGAAGGCACTCATCTTGAGCCTTGGCAGATCAGTGGCTTAACTCAGGCGTGTCGTGAAGCCAAAGAGCGCCTCTTATCGAATGTGGATCTTGCAGAGGTCAGTGTGGTGGTGCCAAGCCGTGGTCGCAGTGTGTTTAACAACAGCATTAAAACCCGCTTGAGCCAGCAAGATGTCCAACGACTCTTAATTGATGGCTTTTTCCCTGTGGTTCAGTTTGGTGAGCAAGCTCAAAAAACCGCCCGCAGTGGTTTTAGTGCGATCAATTTAGACTACGAAGGCGACCCTGCCATCACCCGTCATATCACTGAATTTCTTGCTCAACATGATGTTAAGCCGACGAAAATTTTATTGAATGGCGGTGTGTTTAACGCGGCTGTGATTCGCAGTACGTTAGAAGCGCGTCTGGTACACATGTTGGGGCAAGAAAATCTGACTATGCTGACGCCCTCGCATTTAGATCATGCGGTCGCAAAAGGCGCCACTTATTACGCCCAAGTGCAGGCCGAAGGCGGGGTTAAGGTAAAAAGTGGTTTGGCGGCGAATTATTACGTTGGCGTAGCGAGCCCAATGCCAGCAATTCCGGGTATGGCGCCGCCGGTTGATGCCATTTGTGTGGCCCCTTTTGGTTTAGAAGAAGGCTCGGATGAGCAAAGGCTACCGAATGAGTTTTCGCTGGTGGTGGGTGAAAGTGTGATGTTCCGCTTTTTCCAATCAAATAACAGCGATATTGACTCAGTCGGCCGAGCTATCGCGTCTTTTTCAATAGGGCAATTAAATGAGCTTAGCCCGTTCTCTATTTTGTTGGACGCAGGGCATTATCAAGCTGGCGACATGGTGCGAGTGTATCTAACCGCCCGCGTGACGGAATTAGGTCTCTTATTACTGCAAGCTCACGATACCCAATCCGACCTAAGTTGGACCATTGAGTTTCAAGTTAGGGAGGCGTAACCATGGTACAACCAACTTATCGTGTCGGCATCGATTTAGGAACGACCAATTGCGTCGTTGCTTATTGTGCTATCGATGCCAAGGAAGCTAACAGCGAATCACCTCAACTATTGCCTATACCACAAGTTATGGCAGATGGTTCCGTGCAAGAGTTTAACCATCTTCCAAGCGCTATTTATGTGTTGGCGAGTGATGAAGCGGGAAAGATAATCCCCGTTTTGCCGTGGCGTCATCATGATACAGAGCGAGTGGTGGGGGTGGGGGCGCTGGCCTTAGGGCAGCGCCGAGCTGGGCAGTTAATACAAAGTGCGAAAAGTTGGTTGAGTCATCGTCAAGTTGACCGTCGTTCGGCGATTTTGCCTTGGGGCAGTGAATTTACGAAAAAACTCAGTCCCTTACAAGCCAGTCAAATAGTGTTAACCCACATCAAACAATGCTGGAATCATCGCTTCGCCGATGCGCCATTAGAGTCTCAGTCGATCGCGTTAACCTTACCCGCATCATTTGATGAAGAGGCCCGTGCTTTAACGCTGGAAGCGGCACAATTGGCTGGCCTCACTCAATTATATTTACTCGAAGAGCCGCAGGCCGCGTGCTATCACTACATCAATAATGATGAGACGTTGGCGGCGCTAGTCGATAGAAAAATGCTCTTAGTCGTCGATATTGGTGGTGGTACCAGCGACTTTAGTTTAGTGGCCATTCGGCCTGGTTCGTCTTCAGTGTCGCTGAAACGCATCGCGGTGGGTGAGCATCTATTGTTGGGTGGTGATAATTTGGATCAAGCCTTGGCGTTTCAGCTTGATCCAAAACAAATTTCTGCGTTATCGGCAACGCGCTTGGCGGCGTTAGTTCAGCAAACACGACAGGCCAAAGAAACTCTATTAAGTGACGATGCACCAGATTCCCTCACCATCACCGTATTGGGTGGTGGTAGTCGTTTAATTGGCGGTTCGCAAAAATTCTCCGTGGATAAAGGCGCATTGTACGAGCAAGTTCAAGCTGGTTTTTTTCCCTTAGTGTCACTCGATGAGCCGGTGCAAAAAAGCGATTACGCCATGCATACCTTGGGTTTGCCATATGAATCAGACCCTGCTTTTACGCGTCATTTAGCCACGTTTCTATCTCAACACAAAGAAGCTATTTTTGCGGCAACCGGTTCAATGATGCCTGATGCCGTGTTATTTAATGGCGGTTTATTTAACAGTCCAATATTAAAAAAACGATTATTGGAGCAGTTACATGAATGGTCAACACAGTCTTTATTAGCGTGTGTGGCCGATGAGCCAAATGACGCCGTTGCAAAGGGCGCGGTGGCGTATTTGCATTCCTTAGCTGGAGCGGCGGTTCGAATTGAAAGTGGCGTGGCACACAGTTTGTACCTCAAAGTGGGCGACGATCAATTCGTCGGTATTTTGCCAAAAGATACCTTAAAAGGCGATGTGATCACTTTGGATGAAACCTTCACTGTCACATTGGGCCAGCATGTTCAGTTTCCCTTATATCGTTCGGATGACCACTTTGAATGTGCCATCGGAGCGGTGCGTGGCCCAGAAGGACTGCATTATATTTCCACCTTAATGACAGAATTAGACGCGTCGGTCGATACGGCAGAAGTCTCTGTGACGCTTTCGGTTCAAATGACGGAAGTGGGGGTACTGCAAGTAATGTTAAACGCCCAGAATCAACGGGATGAATGGCGGTTGGACTTTTCTACCCAGTCTGCCATGGTGTCGGCTGATAATGACCAAGACGCCAATCAGTTATCGTCTGGCTTACTGCATGCTCACATGGGGCAAGCGGAAGAGCACCTCGCAAAATGTTTTTCCAATGCGGGCCAAAAGCAATATCCGGACTTAGTGAAATCGCTGAAACAAGACTTAGATCAGCTACTGGGCAATCGTGATGACTGGAACTTAGCTACGTCACGTCGTTTGGTGGATAAATTGCTGAGCGTTAAATCAGGACGCACGAAAAGTGCCCAACATGAGCGCCAGTGGCTTCAGCTTATAGGGTATTGCCTGCGCCCTGGTTTTGGCGCGGCTGAAGATATGACACGGGTTCAACAGGTTGTAAACAGCACCAAGGCAGGCACTCAATTCGATAGTGCGCCTGTCTGGGGGCAATACTGGACCTTATTTCGGCGTATTGCGGGTGGCTTGACGACAAAGCAACAACAAGACTGTTTTAAACAATTCAGCCAATATTATTCACCGACAGGTCAGCGTTCACGAGATAAAATGAAGGCACTGACCACTAAATCCAGCGACGATCTTATTCGCTTGGTCGGTGCATTAGAAAAAATTTCTGCCGACGATAAAGCCATGACAATAGACTGGTTGCTCAAACGTTTGAGCAAAACCTCTGAGCCGGATACGGCATGGTGGACAATTGGGCGCATTGCGTCACGTCATTTGTTGTTGGATGATCAAGGTCATCGTATCAGTGAAGATCCGCTATTTGGTATATTGGATTTGGTACTAAAAGAAGACTGGAAGAAGCGCAAGCAAGCAGGTCTTGCTGCCGTATTGATGAGTCAGGTGAGTGTTGGCGAATCACAAGCGCTCGGTGGTTATCGCAAAAAAATCGCTAATAAACTCAAAAAAGACAAATGCCCAGCACAATGGCTGGAGCGCTTGGAAAGTCACGTTGAAATCAACAGCGATGAGTTGAATGCACTTGTTGGCGAAACGCTGCCTATTGGTTTACGGCTGAGCAACTAATCGAATGAGAAGCCAAAGACATTAATGTTCGTTTTGTACGGCACTTTTTTAGGTGTCGTTTGAAGGGATTCTAATAGTGTCAGATAAGTGCTCATGCGATGCGCATTCAGGTTTTTATCACTTGGTATCGATGTGGTAAATTTTGTTGCTCGTAACATGGCTTTTACGCCATTGGTTTGAGAATACGTTTGTTTGTCCATCAAGATAATCTCTTCTCCTATGTGCCAGAAAATATCTAACTCTTTAATTTGTAAAGGACTAATGGGTGGTACAAGAGGCACAATGTCTTCTAATGTGACCACTCGAAGCAAAGGCAATGCCTTGTATCGGTTCGCGCCCGTAACATTAGTGACTTTGGGTTGACCAAAAGTCACTACCTGCGTCACGTCATAGCCATCTTGCTGGAGGTAAAGCGCCAAAATCACCGCTATCGCACCACCTAAGCTGTGCCCTGTGAGATGAATGGGTGAGTGTCTGTCTAAGAAAGGCTTAATGTCGTCATAAACCGCTTTGGCTCCGGCATCAAAACCTTGATGTAACTTAATTCCCAAGGTGGCGTTGGGGTTGAGAGCAATATTTAAATCCAGCATGGCGTTTTCAAGGTTCGCAGTACCTCGAATAGCAATAGTTTGTGTGCCGCCTTCGTCACTTAAAAAATAACTGACCTGAGACTGTGTGATGAGTGATTGATGAATGAGTCGTTGATCTTGTGCGTCAAGGCGTTGTGCTAATTCGGCTGAGTCAAGGTAGGTGTCGTCTGATAATACTGCGAAGCGCTGAACAAGAGAAAAATCCAACGAGGCATAAGTCAACGACCATGGCAACATCATCAGCAAACACAAAATAAGACTCGATATTTTTGACGTCATTAAGCTAGGCACCCTGCGTGAAAGAAGCGCAGGGTACTAAAAAATAACGATGTCGAACAGGATTTTCATAGCGGGGTTCGATGCCGCTAGTCTCTGCACAGTAAGACTCTACCGTCAGCTTACTGTTCGACCGCTGGAATGTCGCTTGGGTTAATGAGCTCATGTTCGACGGCAATGTTCAATAATTGAATGATTAATTCGTCTGGCGCCATCAAATGCAACGGGGTGTGGTTGCCTTGTTCGGTAATAGCGTCATTTAGATTGACGTCGCGCTCTTCAAACCATGCATGAATACCTTGAACTTCGAAACTGGGTTCTAACCCTTTAACGTCGTAAGTGGCTTCCACGAGTTGGCTTATTAATTCTGGGTCCAGTCCATAAATGACATCGGTATCAAACTCGTTTATCCATTCTGCTAAAATGTCACTGGCTTCAAAACCAAATTCGTAGAGTTGCTGCTCGTCTAGGTCGTGCACGTTTGGCTCTATGCTGTGTGACTCCAGCCACTCGTCATCGGGAATAACCAGCACTTCTTTGACCTGCGCTTCGTGGGTAGACCAAGTGAACATCAAAGGGAACGCGGGATCATCGGAAGAGTTGGCGACAGCCGTGATGAATATAGGTAAACTTGCCATAATTTAGAACCAATGTTTGATTGTTAAGGAAGAATGAATGACCAGCCGAATCAAGATCAGTAGTGCGTTTGATGGCGGTAATATCTCCGTTATTGATGCTGCGGAGCCGCACAATATTAGAGTAAAGATCCCTAATGATACAAACTCTAAATTTTTACAGTGGTTTTATTTTCGCTTACAAGGCGGCATGGGCGAACAATGCGTCATTCAATTCGAGAACGCCAGCGACGCAGCTTACCCAGGCGGTTGGGTAGATTATCAAGCGGTAGCGTCTTACGATCGTGAAGATTGGTTTCGCGTACCAACAGAATACGTCGATGGCAAGCTAGTGATTACCCATCAGCCCGAACAAGACAGCGTGTACTACGCGTATTTTGCGCCATACAGTTACGAGCGTCATTTAGACATGATTGCATGGGCTGCCAGTCACGAAGATTGTATTACGGATCATCTAGGTGAAACCGCAGAAGGGCGCGACATCACTTTGTTGGAAATCAGCAAAACCCAAGGGCTGGCGAAAAATATTTGGATTATTGCGCGTCAACACCCAGGTGAAACCATGGCGGAATGGTTTATCGAGGGTTTATTAGAGCGTTTATTCGACGAGTCTCATCCGGTCGCTCGAGCCTTGTTGAATCAATGTCGTTTTTACGTGGTTCCGAACATGAACCCAGATGGCGCTGTACATGGCAATCTACGCGTAAATTCTAAAGGCGTGAATTTAAACCGTGAGTGGAAAAACCCCACTCCAGAGTTCAGCCCAGAAGTGTTGGCCGTGCAGAAAAAAATGGCCGAAACCGGTGTAGACCTATTTTTAGACATTCATGGCGATGAGGCCCTGCCCGTAAATTTTGTGGATGGCTGCCAAGGTGTACCGTCTTTCGATGGCCGCATGAAAGCCATGGAGGCCTTGTTTAAAGACATGTTTGTGTCGGTCAGCCCCGATTTTCAAACGGAGATTGGCTACACGCCAGATCAATTTGGCGAAGCCAATTTGACCGTTGCGACCAAATGGGTGGGTGAAACTTACAAGTGCTTGTCTTTCACTTTAGAGATGCCTTTTAAAGATAATCAGAATTTACCGGATGACGTGGTTGGCTGGTCTCCTGAGCGTTCTAAGATCTTAGGTGCTGATGTGCTGTATCCCATCTATCACGTGATTATGAGTCCACATATGAAGGCGACAGACTAAGCCTCGTAGTTCCGTGATCGATAACGATAAATCATCGACAAAGTGTGTATTTTCACGATTTGTCGATGAAATCTTTGTGTATTGGCTAGCGAACTTTGTCAAACTGGATTAGGATCAGCCTTTCAAAATTGCAATGAATTTAATGACCCTGTTTATCTTTATAGAACGTAATTTTAGGACGCAAAAAAATGCCTAAGGCCAGTGAGATCAAAAAAAATATCGCGATTAGCTATGATAATAAAACCTACATAGTGAAAGACATTGAGCGTTCTGTACCGCAAGGTCGAGCCGGTGGCAGTTTGTATCGTATGCGCATGTACGATGTGGTAAGTGGTCGCAAATTGGATGAGACGTTTAAAGATTCCGACATGATCGATCTTGCCGACTTGATTCGCCGTCAGGTCATGTTTTCATACTCTGATGGAGACGAATACGTTTTCATGGACAACGAAGACTACACGCCATACAGCTTGAACAAGAGTGCCGTTGAAGAAGAAATTCTATTTGTAAACGAAGACACGGTAGGCATTCAAGTGGTTTTAGTAAACGATGTGCCTGTCGTGATTGAACTGCCGACTAACGTTGAGCTAGAAGTGGTTGAAACAGACCCTTCTATTAAAGGCGCATCGGCTACGTCTCGTAACAAACCGGCTAAATTATCGACAGGTGCGATTATTCAAGTGCCAGAACATATCTCCACCGGCGACCGCATCAAAGTAAACGTGGAAGAACGCAAATTCGCGGGGCGCGCTGAGAAGTAATATTTCGACTCGATAGTGGCATAAAAAGAGCGACAAACAATAATGCAGCCTAGTGGCTGCATTTTTTTATGAATTTCATTTTTACAAGTATCAATTTATATAAATACCTTTTTTTGTCAGTGCCCCTTTTGTAGGTATCACTTTTATAGGTACCACTTTTGCCTTTGCTACTTACAAATTGAAACGGGTTATCTCTGTTCGTTTTTCTTAGTGTCTTTTTTATCTGCGTGATTATTTGCATCGGTTAAACCGGCTTCGCGTTGTACCGCTGCGAGTATGCCACGCAAAATACCCAGTTCTTGTTTTTCAGGTCGCGAGCGATTAAAAAAGCGGTGCAGCTTATCGACTATCTTGCCTGGATGATTTCGAACAATGAAGTTAATGCCATATAGGGTGTCTTCTAAATGCTCGTAGAACAAATCCATGTCTTTTTTGTGCGGATACTCGGGGAGGTTCTTGGTGCTCGCGTTTTCGTTTGATTTCGCTTGTTGATTGGCCATCCAAATTTCATATGCCACGATTTGTACCGCTTGTGAAATGTTTAATACGGGGTAGTCATCGTTGGCATCAATGTAGACTTGACGATGGCACTGAGCAATTTCTTCGTTAAGTAAACCTGTCGTCTCGCGGCCAAACACAATCGCGATATTATGCTCCACGGCTTCTGGAACCACACTTTCTGCGCATTCTCGAGCGTTCATTATAGGCAATTGAAAAGTGCGATGACGTGCGCTGGTACCGATAACGAGGCTACAATCGGCAATGGCGGCTTCTAACGTCGATACAATCGTAGCGTTTTCCAATACATCCACGGCACCCGCGGCACGGCTGGTGGCTTCGTCAGACGGATAATCATTTGGATCGACCAAATACAGGTTGGTTAAGCCCATGTTTTTCATCGCGCGTGCAATCGCGCCGACGTTGCCAGGGTGAAAGGTGTTGATTAATACAATTCGGATATTACTTAACATGGGTCGCGATGTACTCGAAGTCAGGTGTCAGCTAGAGAGATTAAGGCGTGAGCGTGAGCGATTGCTCAGTGCTGGCAAAATCGACGTTGTCTAGAATGACTTGGGTTGTGTCGTTAAAGAGGAATTTATTGCATTCATGATGATACAGGGAACCGGTTTCCAACACCAATCGGTAGTTGCCCTTAGGGATGTAATTAGCGGCATAAGCCTGTTTGTTGTAAAGGTATATAGAAAAGGGCGCTCGGCCATCATAGGATTCAAACGTTAACAGGCTGTGTTCTGGCAGTTGATTGAGAATTCGCAACCGACTAGAGCTATTAGCCTGCCCCATCAATTGGCCATGCTCTGGCGCTAGACCGGGTTGACCAAGGCAGCCGGTTTTTTGGGCGTTAAGGGCACTTCCATAGCCGATGTTTTTTGCTTGTACCCAACCATTATTTCCTTGGTATCGAACGGTTAGCCAATCGCCCAGTATTTTAATGGTCTGCATTTCACTCATGGGTGTGATGGTCTGTATGGGAGCGCTGTTGGTGTCTGGCTCCGCATATAGAATTGTCGTGTTTATAGTGTAACCGTTTCCTATTCTATACTGTGGGTATAAGCCGCTGACGTAGTGACTGTTTGTCATAGAATCTCGTTGAGCGGATTGGTCAGATTGCCAATATAAGGTGGCATAAATGCCCGCGGCAAAGCAGGCTAGATACGTGGTTACTTTAAATATGGCTTTTGCGGCATTGAATTGAATAGAGTAATTTACCGGCGGTGTTGGTATTTCGGTTTGCTCGTCATCAACAAAAGAGTGATAGGGTGGAATGTCAGTCGAGTTTTGAACGTCAGTATCTGTGTATTGATAGCCTTGCGTCGTAAAATTCTTAGAGGACTTAAAGGCTTCCTCATACAAGGCTCTGATGCGCTTTTCATTGAGCGTATTACGTGCGGCTTTTATGGCTTCTGCGCGGGTTTTTTCTTGGTACGCGTTATTGCGCTTCATATCGTTATAAGCGCGTTGCCGCTCTTTGATAAAAGCTTCCTGTTCTTTATCGGTCGCGCTTGAGGTATGAGCGTAACGGTTTTTGGCGCCGGAACTGTGAGCGGTCTCTTTAGTAAAACTAAAAGGTTGCCAATCCACAACCTGTTCACCGAGTCGGATCGCCCCTTGAACGTTTTCGTACGCCGCTTGCAGTTGTTGAAAAATCGCCGTGGTGTCGGTGTCTGGGTTTTTATCAGGATGATAACGGCGTGCGAGGCGTCTAAACGCAGTTTTAGCCTCTTGCTCGTTGGCCGTGGTGGGGATTTCCAGCAATTGATAATCGTCTAGTAAGCTCATACGATCTTGACTGTTTACCATAATTGTCAGGGTGGGTGAAAATAACGTTGCCCGCATTATGCACGATTTATTCACGCTGACAAAGGCGCATTTACTTGCAATTGTGGACGCTTTCTTAAAATATAGCGGTCATTTTAAGTCAAACACGTTCTTAGGATTTTTATGAGTGATCAGCTAACCCATCTTGATAATGAAGGCCATGCTCACATGGTCGATGTTTCCGACAAAGCGTCAACAAAGCGCACGGCGACGGCTCGGGCGGTTCTTTTGATGCAGCCAAGCACTCTGATTAAAGTGATTGAAGGCGGTTTACCAAAAGGCGATGTGTTAGCGACGGCACGTATTGCAGGGATTCAAGGCGCTAAAAAAACGCCGGAGTTGATCCCTTTATGTCACCCTTTGATGCTGACAAAAGTGACCGTCGACATTAATGTGATCAGCGACTGTGAACTTGAAGTACTTTGTACCTGCTCGTTAACCGGCAAAACGGGGGTTGAAATGGAAGCCTTAACCGGTGCCAGTATTGCTGCGCTGACATTATACGACATGTGTAAGGCCGTCGATAAAGGGATTGTGATTCAAACGATTGCCTTGCTAGAAAAAAAAGGCGGTAAGAGTGGGGACTGGAGTAAATTGGATGTTTAGAATTAACGTGGTATTTTTTGCCTCCCTAAAGGAATCGATAGGGTTAAGTGAGCACGCCATTGAGCTGAGTGCACCGCTTACTATTGGGGCGTTGAAGCAGCGGTTAGCGAAAGAATTACAGCATGGGCAGGCGTTATTAGGCTCTGGTGTCCAGTCATCGATTGATTTTGAATTTAGCCGAGACAAAGACACCATTTTACACACAGCACGTGAAGTGGCATTTTTTCCACCGGTCACAGGAGGATAAATGATTTCCGTACAACATGAAGATTTTCACGTACAAAGCTTGTATGAAACATTATTAAAAAGAAACAAAACGGGCGCTGTGGCGATGTTCGTCGGTCTCGTCAGACAGTTTGCTGATTTGCCAGAAGACGCCTGTTCTTTTGAATTAGAACACTATCCGGGAATGACAGAACATAACTTGCAAGCCATTGTTGAGGAGGCGAACGCGCGATGGGCTTTGCTTGATGTGTGCGTTGTGCACCGAGTCGGGCGATTGTCGGTGAACGATCAAATTGTGTTTGTCGGCGTCAGTGCGTCTCATCGTGCGGAAGCGTTTCAGGCGTGTGATTTTATGATGGATTATTTGAAAAGCCGCGCGGCTTTTTGGAAAAAAGAAACCCAAGGCGAAAAAAGCCACTGGGTTGAAGCGAATATTAAAGATGAAAGCCGCTTAGCTCGCTGGAGCGAAACATAGATTAATCGCAGTGAAATCTGAATTAATGAGGCCTAAGCGTTTTCTTGCGTCCACTGGCATGGCGTTCACGATATTCGGTATCGATGTATTTATCCGTGGTGGCCATGCTGGCGTGACCGGCATCTTCTCGAACGTGCTCTTTTGGGCGTGTTTTCACATCCTCTGATATGCCCGTATGACGCAACCAGTGAACGGTCGCCACCCTTAGGTCGTCTGCATCGGCTTTCATGCCATCTTCGCACATGCGTTCATAGGCTCTATCAAAACAAAATTGCACAATGTTACGCACTTGTCGTGAGCTCGTCATCGCCCCTTTGCCTCTGTTTTTCGGCACCACCGGCGTATTTTCGGCAATGGTTGGTAGCAGAGGCAAATCACGGAAACGGCGATAGCGCATTAATGCGTTCAGCATATCATCGGATAAGGCCACAAGACGCTCTTTGTTGCCTTTTGACAGGACTTTAAACCACCAATGTCCGTCCGTATCTTTGATAAAATCTCCCATCACCGGCGCAGAGCGTTCATCCGCAACCAGCTCTGAAATACGTAAGTACATGCCCAGCAGCGCATTCATAATAAACAGCGTTCTTTCGTGATTCACTGGATCTTCTTCGGCCAGCATCTCGGCCGTTTCGATCACATAGTCCCATTGCAAATTAGAAATGCGCCTCACTTGTTTACGGGTCACTTCTTTTTTGACGAATTTGCTTTTTTGACGAATCAGGGCGACCGGATTTTGTCCCGCGGCGTCTTCTTGCATCAAAAAGCCATAATAAGACGACAAAATCGAGAAGGTCGCTCGAATCGCTGCTTGGGATAAGGAGTGTTGTTTAATTTCCGGAACCTCACCATTTCTAAAATTCAGTTTGCTGACGTGTGCGACAAAGGGACGCCAGTCTTTATTAGCGACTCTTTCGCTCATATGCAGTTTAAAGCGCGCAACGTTTTTAGTGCCAATCCAACTTTCAGGCGGAGTCATACAAAAATGTATAAATTCTTCAATTTGATCACGGCGAAGCTGAGTGGTGGGACAAGCGGCAAAATACCATGACCAAAGCAGCAAGCGCTCGACTTCTCGTCGATAAGAGTTAAAGGTCGCTTGCGAGCCGTTATAGCTGTAAATGAAGCACAAGGCCAATTGCAGGTCACGACGATACTCTGGCTCTCGAAGAAGCGGTGTACTTTTCTCTAAATGAGCCGCAATGCCTTCGAATTGAGTAAAAGGATTGGGTAGGTGTTCTAAATTATCGATTAAAGCTAACGGCGTCATAATGAATCGTATCTTATTGGAGGCACTAGATTAGCAAATTTTGCATGGCGGAACGACTTTTTATAGCGTGTTTGTTCTGAATGCTATTTAAAATGCAATGTAAGTTGATTGTGGATACCGATTTTGTCTTTTTTTAGTCTCATTTTATGGTGATCTCGTCTCATTTTTTTAGTTTTCTATCAATTGTGTGGGATTTAAATGAATATGATGTGAATTGATTCGTATTTGGAAAAATGATGGAAGCATTGCTCGGCGCCTTTTTTGTTTTTAAAAACACGTTATTATAAATCCATCGAAACGCAAATCCCATTCATTATTATTTTTAAAAGGTAACATTCATGAAAATGTTTACTAAAACAGTATTTACTGCATTGATTTTATCGGCTGCAACGACGGCTTCTTTTGCAGAAACGGGTGATCAACGTGTACAAAGTGCAAAAGGCAGTGTGGAGGCATTAGGCGTAACCCTAAAAAACATGGGTGCTTCTGTTGACACCAGCATCAACTTGAATGGCGCTTACACCTTTGATCAAAGAGAAGCGGTTTACATTAAAAAGCACGCTGAACTTCAAGCTCAGTTTAATGAACTGCATGCTCAATCAGCTAAATAATATTATTTTCTATTTTTTTAAATGATATTACCAATCTTTAATAGAGATTAAAGAGTTATTATAATAATTTTCTTATTGCAGAATAAAAAGGGTTGCCTGTATAGGTAACCCTTTTTTAATGTATAATTATAAATTTTCACTAATGAGATGTTCAATTTCTTCGGCTTCTATGATGATATCAAACTGTTTTTTTGTTTTATTCATTATAATTAATTCATTTTGTTTCGCATCTTTTAACGCTCTGTTAAGCAGACTTTGTGCGATTTCATTCTTTCCCTGATTAAAATCCAATAGAGCATGATAGTACAAGGCCATTGGCATATTATTTAGTGTTTTATAATATTGGATATGGGTTCGCCAACTTAAGCGTTGTTCATATAAATAGGGCGAGCTCTCTATTGGAGGGAGTGTCTGATCGATGCCCGCTTTTAATGTAGAAAACAAAAGTAAGCGTCCGGTAATCACCACCTTGAAAAAGAGTTTCTTTATCATCAGGCTTGCATGGAAGGGATTATATCGGTAAATTAATTATTAGACAGAGGGCGAACGGATTTGCCCACGCCTCCAGGATGGAGGTTCTGTCTCTTTTCAGGAAGATTCAAGGCTGCATGGATGCAGCGGGAAGGTTTTTCTCTTTATTCTCAAACTTAAGTTAGCCTGATATTCCACGGCAATAAATCGTCCATGTCATCATTTTCCTTTCTTCTCGGCAGTTCTTCAAACAATCTGACTAAGTAATCATACGGGATAAGCCCATTGGCTTTCGCTGTTTCGATGATGCTGTAAAGCATGGCACTGGATTTTGCGCCACTTCCTGTGTTAGCAAACAACCAATTTTTACGTCCAATAACGAAGGGTTTAATGGCGCGTTCAGCACGATTGTTGTCGATGTTGATGCGCCAATCAGTCAAGTAAACACTGAGTTTGTCCCATTGATTGAGATTGTATTGGATGGCTTTGCCTAATAAGGATTTAGGTGGCACCTGTTGAGCCGATTTTTCAAGCCATGCTTTGTAGTTCGCTAAGACTTCGGGGACTTGTTCCTGACGGATTTTAAATGCGGCTTCTGCATTGTCGGCCTGTTGGGCCAGCGTTTCGATGGCGTACAGTTTTTTGATGTAGCTGATGGCGATGGTCGCTTTTCCTGATTTGCCCTTTGGCATGCCTTTTTCGGCTTCAATGAATTTTCGACGTGCGTGTGCCCAGCAGCCTGCCAGCGTGGCTTGGGTCGATTCGTACGCTTGATAACCATCCACATTGAGATAGCCATCGAAGCCTTGTAAAAAATCAACGGCGCATTGCCCACTTCGAGTCGGTTGGTAATCGTATAAGACAATATTCGGGATCGGGTTGTGTTTGTCTGGGGCATCATTGCCAGTGCAATACACCCACATGTAGCATTTTGAACGAGCTTCTTTAATCACATTAAGCGTGGTTTCATCGGCTTGGATGACGGACTGTTTCAGTAATTCTTGATGTAGCCGTTCATAAAGCGGCTCTAAGGCATCAGCACATTTTTTCATCCAATCTGACATGGTTCGTCGGCTTAACTCAATACCGTATTGTTTAAATAAGGTTTCTTGTCGATAGAGCGGTAAGCTGTATTGGAATTTACCGGTGATAATCTGACTCAGCAAACTCGGTGTGGCGATGCCTTTTGGGATAATACTCGGTGGCATAGCCGCTTGTTTGATGGCGTTCTGCGTGCCTGTCTTTTCACACTCACGGCACGCGTATTTAGGGCGGACTGTTTCGATGACCTTGAGTTGGGCTGGGATAAACTCTAACTTTTCAGAACGGTCTTCACCAATACAATGAAGCGCCCCTTGGCAGCAGGAACAGACTTTATCAGACTCGGCAGCGTCCAGCACAACGATTTCGCGCGGCAGGTCTTTGGGCAAGGGTTTGCGCTTAGGCTTGGCACGAGTGTAAGAGATGGTTTGCGTTTCAGGCTCGGCATCGGTTAATGCCTCTGCTGCCTCAATCGCACTTTCATCAAACAACTCTCCTTGGCCGGGCGAGACTTCCGAGCTTTTGCCAAACTGCTTTTGCTGCGCCAAACGCCACTGTTCCAAAATAAGCTGATACTTGGATTGCCATTGGGCAAGCAGAATATCCTTTTTACCCAGAAGACTGTCTTTTTCATCCAATAGCAAAGCTTGCTCAAGCAATTTGGCCTTAAGCGAGTCAATGTCATTGGGTAAGTCTTCTGAGCGTATTTTCATGGGTTGGATTATACCAACCAAATGGGCTATTCGTCATGATATCGGTAGGTTAAATGCGGATGAGCTTGTGAAGAATGAATCGGTAGGCCGTCCAGCAACCAATTGAGTTGTCTGGAGGAAACCTGAAGGGACAAGAGTTCATCATCAATCCCCGGCCATTGGAAGTGGCCTTTTTCCAATCGTTTGTAATGTAACCAAAAACCATTGTTTGACCATTGCAGGATTTTGATCTTGTCACGTGCTCGTCCACAGAAGACAAACAATTGTTCGCTACAAGGCTCTTTTTCAAGATTGTAGGCGACAATATTACAGAGTCCATCAATGGCTTTTCGCATATCGGTAGGGCCACAAATAAGGGTGACGTTGAGTTGAGATGACGCGGTAAACATGAGTCTGTTGCTCCTATTTAAAAGACAACAGACTTTAAGGAGTTGTAAAGGGATTAAAATGTGTGGTTTGCCGGACGCTTACAAACAAAAAATTGTTTGGGTCGATGTCTAAGCGTTTCTGCACGATCGTTGAGCTATTGTTTTTTTGATCGACCGCGAGATAACTGAGTGCCTGTATGTAATCGATGAAGGGATTGTGCGTTTTTATTTTCGTTAAAAATGCCAGTGAACGCTCCGGTGATTGATTGAGGTATGACAGCAGCGCTTTTGCAAACCATTTTGCATCGATATCTTGAATGTGTTGATCTAAGTAAGTAAAGGGGGATTCTTCAATGCCGGCTCGGTAGGCCAGCACACTGGCTCTAAAATAGTGAAAATCACTTTGTTCTGTTCGGCTGAGTATGGTGTCTTTTGAATCGATACGAAAAGTGTCCGTCATTCTGGATTCTGGGGAAGGGTGTGTGGACAAAAATTCGACTTTAGGCCGCCCTAATGCCTGTTTAAAAAAAGCTTGAAACAGTTGGCTCATACCTTGTGGTGCGATTTGGGCATCTATTAAATAGTCTCGACCGCGTCTGTCGGCTTCTTGTTCCTGATTTCGGCTGTATGTTAGCGTGTTTTCGGCTTGGTTGGCGATGCCACCGAGCCATAACGCGGTGGTGGCGTCCGCGTCTGCCCCTGCAAGTGCCGCGGCGATCCCGGCTCCCAGCATAATGAATGTTTTTTGCCGCTCTTCTCCTGAGTGCTGCGATTGACGTTCATAATGGCGAAGATCTAAGTGAGCAATTTCATGGGCTAATAACCCCATTAACATGTCTTCACTGGTAATCATTTCCATGATGTCAGAATACAGATACAGGTGATTGCCAGGCATGACAAAGGCATTACTTTTGGCGCTGTTCAGCAGCGTCATTTCAACCGTGGTGTTATATAAGCTTGTTTGGGGCAAGATATAGGAGATGGCCTCTTTGAGATAATCATAGGCGGGCGGGAAGTCGATAAGGGCTTGGCTGCCATTGAGCTTTCGAAACCAGTATTGACCTAATACATAAGAGGGGTTTGACAGCGCTCTTTCGTCTTGATTGGCTTCAAAATCTGGCAATCTGGCATGGGTTACCGTACCGATAAAAACAACCGCTAAGATGAACAAGCCTGTTGTAACGTTTAAAAATAGTCTCATAATATAGGCCATTCATCTATTGGGTAAATTATAAAATGACGGTCAACTCAGAGAAACAGTATGACGTACTCTTAGATGCAAGAGAAGATCGCTGTCCCATGCCCTTGTTAAAAACCAAAATGGCGTTAAGTAAGATGGCCGTGGGGGGACGCTTGTGTGTTACAACATGTGACGCTGGGTCGTTGAAAGACATTCCTCAATACCTTGCATTGGTCGGGTTTTCTTTATTGTCAGTCAATGAAGACAATACTCTTTACACCTTTGAAATTCAAAAAAATTGATACGGACTCCCTATGTTTAAAATTGTAGATACGCTGATTAAGCGCTATTTTTCCAATGAAGAAGTGGTCGTGTTCCTTCTTTTGTTAGTAGGATTGGTCAGTGTTTTGGCTTTTTGGGGCGGGATTTTGGCCCCTATACTCATTGCGATTGTGCTTGCGTTTCTTCTGCAAGGCTTAGTTGATCGTATTCAATTGCTTGGCTTGGGTCACGTTAGTTCGGTATTTCTTGTTTTTTCTACTTTTATGATGGCGTGTGGCGTTTTTGTCAGTGTGATGGTGCCCATCATTTGGCGTCAATCTGTTCGTTTTGTTCAAGATGTGCCCAGAATGTTTACGGTTCTTCGTGACGAAGTGCTGGCATTTGCAGAGGGGCACAGCGAAATTGTTAGCCAATCGGCCATAGACGAGTTGATTAATTCACTTGCCAATGAATCGACAAATTTGGGTCAGTGGCTGGTATCGTTTTCTTTATCGAGCATCCCTTCTTTATTTTCGGTGGTTATTTACGTCGTGCTGGTGCCTTTGGTGATGTTCTTCTTGTTAAAAGACCAAGAAAAAATATCAAAATATCTGACGTCATGGCTGCCCAAAGAGCGCAAAATGATGCGTAACATTGCCCATGAAATGAATGAGCAAATTGCCAATTACATCCGCGGTAAATTCATTGAAATGGTTGTAGTGGGTGTGGTGACCTACGTGGTCTTTTTAGTTTTTGGGTTGAAGTACGCTGAGTTGTTGGCTTTGCTGGTGGGTTTATCGGTACTGATTCCCTATATCGGCGCAGCGGCGGTTACTATTCCTGTGGTGTTAGTGGCTTTTTATCAGTATGGCACGCAGAGTGAATTTATTTATGTAGTAGTAGCGTATCTGATTGTCCAGGCTTTAGATGGTAATGTGCTGGTCCCTTTGCTATTTTCTGAAGCGGTTAATTTGCACCCTTTAGCGATCATTGTTGCTGTGTTGTTTTTTGGCGGGATTTGGGGCTTTTGGGGTGTGTTTTTTGCGATTCCGTTGGCAACATTAGTGAAAGCCATTATTAATGCGTGGCCGAGTCATGAACAACTTGTGTCATAACTCAGCCTTTGTGTGTGTAAAGAAAGTGTGTGAAAAAAAGTGTGCCGTTAGTAGTAAAAACTATGAAAGGTTAATAGTGGCGATCAAAACACTGTAGGCTGGAAGCACCACAGAATCAGCATCTATATAACCACTCTTAAGCGCTTTTGGCAGTGCTAACACCGTTAATGATAATTCAAGCGGCAAACGTTTCTCCATTTCAGACGTATTGATTGCGACAAAAAGACGCATGTCCTCACCACTGCGTACGAAGGTAAGTGTTGTATCGTCGTGATGTATGAATTCGATGCCACCTCGTTGCAACACTGGGTACTGTCGCCTAAAGTGCAGAAAGTCACGGTAGGCATTAAGGATAGAGTCCGGCTGTTCTCCTTGGACGCTAACAGCAAGAGGGCGCTGTTTGTCATCAATGGGTAACCAAGGTTGTATCGACTGAGTAAAGCCGCCTAACGCATTATTTTCCCATGGGAGTGGTGTTCGGCAACCGTCTCGCCCTTTAAATTCTGGCCAAAAAGCGATACCAAAAGGGTCAACGAGTTGATCAAAATTCAGCTCCGCCTCTGGCAAGCCCAGTTCTTCACCTTGATACAAACAGACACTGCCACGCAAACTGAGAAGCATGGTCATATAGACTTTGCTTTTTGCAATGGCGTCGTGGTTTTGCCCCCATCGAGTGGCGACGCGCTCGACATCATGATTGCCAATTGACCAGCAAGGCCAACCATCACCCAACCCCGCTTCGATGGTTTCCATTGTGCTTCTAATATGAGTCATTGATGAGTCATGAGTCAGCAAATCAAATGAATAACACATGTGCAATTTATCTTGGCCTTGAGTGTAGGCGGCCATGGTGTTCAAAGCGAAATCACAACCCACTTCACCTACCGTCGTCGTATTTGGGTACTGGTCGAGTAGATGACGCAAACGTTGTAAAAAACCGATGTTTTCTGGACGAGATTTGTCATAAATATGCAGCTGATAGGCATAAGGGTTATCAAGACGAACCCCAATGCTGCCTTCAATAACGTCTTCTTTGGGCGGATTGTTTGTCAGCTCAAGGTCATGGTAGTAGTAGTTCGCGGTATCTAAGCGGAAACCATCGACACCCCGTTTAAGCCAAAACTCTACCGTTTCTAGCAGCGCGTCGACGACCAAGGGGTTGTGGAAGTTTAGATCTGGCTGACTGTCTAAGAAGTTATGCAAATAGTATTGGCGGCGTCGGCTGTCCCAATGCCAAGCTGGCCCTCCAAATACAGACAACCAATTGTTTGGTACGGTACCATCAGGGTTGGCGTCTGCCCAAACGTACCAATCGGCTTTGTCGTTGTCGTGACTACGGCGTGATTCGACAAACCATGGGTGTTGATCAGAGCTGTGATTTAGTACTTGATCAATCATTACTTTTAGCCCGTGTTCGTGAGCCGATTGAATTAACTGATCAAAATCTTCTAACGATCCAAAAATAGGATCGACATTGCAATAATCGGAAACATCATACCCAAAGTCTTTCATTGGTGAGGTGAAAAAAGGCGACAACCAAATCGCATCCACTCCCAAAGCAGCGATGTAGTTCATTTTTGCCGTAACACCTGGCAAATCCCCAATTCCATCGTTATTAGAATCGAAAAAGCTCCTTGGATAGACTTGGTAAATAACGGCGCCACGCCACCATTCTTGATGATCTGTCATGATTTTTCTCGCTATAAGGGTAGGGATAATAATGGACTTAAGCGTGCACAGAATGTATTAGATTTGTGTGGGAAGATCCCTTTATCTGTCGTGCTTTTTGTGACCATTTCCAGCATACTCAATCATTATAATGATTGCATGATTTTTGTTGTTTTTGTGGCGACAAATATTGCACGACTGTTGGAGCCAACATGTTTTCAGATCACGCTCGCCCTGTGGCTTGGCCTTTGTTTTTTTTCTACTTTTTCTTTTGTGCTTTAATTGGTGTTTTGATGCCGTATATATCGATGTATTACAAGTCGATTGGTTTAACAGCATCAGAAATAGGTCGATTGATGTCAACGTTTACCTTATCCGGCATTTTGGTTCCGCATTTTTGGGGCTGGTTAACCGCAAAAGTAGGCTTGCCTAAACGCATTCTTCAGGTTGCTATTTTGGGGTGTTTTGTTGCCGTAATCCCTTTTAACTGGAGTAAGCAATTTGAGACACTCTGGCTGCTAACCTGCACTATGGCTTTGTTTTATTCGGCACTGATTCCTCTCACTGATTCACTGGCTGTTCGCAGCATTCGCTACCTGGATGTGCCTTATACTCGGCTTCGTGTAGGCGGATCGATGGGCTATGTTTTTGCTGTAACAGGTGCCGGTTTTTTAATTGGTCAATTTGGTGTTGGCATTGTGATCCCCACTATGTGCGTGTTTCTTGCGTTAGCGGTGGTGACGTCGTTTTTTCTTAAAGAACAAGCGTATGAAGTGAGTAACGAAAAAGAAACCGCATCGTTTCTTTCTTTAGTCAAAACGCCTGAGTCTTTGTTGTTTTTTGTGCTGGCATTTTTGGCCTTCATGTCCCATGCGCCTTTTAATGTATTTTTTGCTGTGCATTTATCCAATCTGGGTTACAGCGGACAATACATTGGTTTGCTGATGGCGTTAGGCGTGGTCATTGAAATTGTCTTGTTTCTATTCTTTGGCAATAGTATCAAGCGTTTCGATGTAGTCCATGTCATTGCACTGTGTTTCCTTTGTGGTGTTGTGCGTTGGTTTTTAGTGGGATGGTTTGCTTCGCTGGTATGGGTACTGATTTTTACGCAATTGCTTCACAGTATTACGTTTGCGTTGTTTCACATGGTGTCTATTGAGCAAATACGGCGATTATTCCCTGAGCAATATGCCAGCCAAGGCCAAGCTATGTATAGCGCGTTTGCGATCGGTTTAGGGGGGGGCATTGGTATGGTCATCACAGGATATTTATGGGAATGGTTAGGAGGCGCTTGGGTATTTACCGCTGCAGCATGCGTAAGTGCATTGGCATTACTCATACTATTGATCAGCCAGCGTCGGTGATGGCTCTAGTGGCCCGTGCGGTCGCTTTTCAAAATCTCTATAAAGGCCATGGCCGCTCGGCTCAATGTGCGTTGTTTGTGGTGAATGACGCCCAATTTCCGTTCAACGTTTAAATCATCAATGTTTAATACGACCAATTTATCGTCTACCAATGTTGAAGGTAAAAGCGACCAGCCCCAACCAATACCCACCAGCATGGCAAGGGTTTCTAGGTTATTTGTATTCATTCTCACCTTGGGCTTTAGGCCTTGCTTACCAAAAGCCTGCTCGGCGATTTGTCGGGTAAAGGTGTTTTTGTTGGGTAAGACACAGGCGTGTTGTGCCAGTTCAAGCAAGGTCAGGTTCGTTGACCGCGCCAGTGGATGATCGTTGCTGACAACACAGGTCAAGGGATCAGACCAGATCGGTAACGACTCAATCAGTGGGTTGTCTTTATGTGACAAAGTTATAATGCCCAGCTCCGCTCGCCCTTTTAGAACATCTTGATAAGCTTCTTCTGATTGTGAAAACTCGATTTCCAACTGTGCGCTGGGAAAGTTTTGTTGAAAACACTTCAGTGATTTGGGTAAACGATGCAATCCTACGTGATGACTGGTGGATAATTTCAGTTCGCCGCTCACATCGAGCATTTGCAGAGACATACTGCGTTGAATGTCTAGCAAGTCCTCGGCCATTTTTCGTGCTTTGGGTAACAGTCGTAACCCGGCTTCGGTGAGTTGAACCTGCCGGCCAATTCGATCAAATAAACGCACACCTAATTTACTTTCTAGCGCCGAAATGCGTTTGCTAATGGCTGGCTGCGTGACAAACAGCTGCGTAGCGGCTTGAGAAAAAGAAGCGGTTTCTGCCACCTTGATAAAAGTGAGCAGCTCTGCGATGTCTATCATTCCAAAAAATTATCCAAAATATGAAAAATATGAATTGGAGTTATTTAAGCCAAAGTTTTAGGATAGCGCAATAGATTTCTGAGGAGAGAATGTATGTCAGCTAAAACCCTTTATGACAAGTTGTGGGATAGCCACCTTGTTCAACAACGTGACGACGGCAGTGCGTTGATTTATATCGATTTACAATTATTGCATGAAGTAACCTCACCGCAAGCCTTTGAAGGTTTACGCTTAGCGGGACGCAAGCCATGGCGTGTATCGTCAAGTTTGGCTACGCCGGATCACAACGTACCAACGACCCAAAAGGAGCGTCTTTCTGGCGTAGATGGTATTGAAGATCCGGTATCAAAAATTCAAGTTACTACTCTAGATGATAACTGCAACGAATTCGGTATTACTGAATTCAACATGAAAGACATCCGCCAAGGCATTGTCCACGTTGTAGGGCCAGAACAGGGCGCGACTTTACCGGGCATGACGGTAGTGTGTGGCGATTCTCACACATCAACACATGGGGCGTTTGGTGCCCTAGCACACGGTATTGGTACGTCTGAAGTTGAGCACGTGTTAGCGACTCAATGCCTTGTGCAGAAGAAAAGCCGCAACATGCTGGTTCGTGTCGATGGTGAATTGTCGCCTTGGGTTTCCGCGAAAGACGTGGTGTTGGCGATCATCGGTGCGATCGGAACCGCTGGCGGAACCGGTTTTGCCATTGAGTTTGGCGGCTCAGGCATTCAGTCATTGTCAATGGAAGGCCGCATGACGGTCTGTAACATGGCGATTGAAGCGGGCGCTCGCGTGGGTTTGATTGCGGTTGATGACACCACGATAGCGTATGTGAAAGGTCGTCCTTATGCACCAAAAGGCGAACATTGGGACATGGCCGTGGCGGCGTGGAAAGGCTTGGTGTCAGATAAAGACGCTCAGTTTGAAGAAGTCGTCGTTATCAAAGCCGAAGACATCAAGCCTCAAGTCACTTGGGGCACGTCGCCAGAAATGGTCATTGCCATTGATGAGCCCCTACCTCGTGCCGAAGATCAAAAAGATCCTGTCAAAAAAGAAGGTTACGCCCGCGCATGGAAATACATGGGTCTGGAAGGTAAAACGATGTTGTCGGATATTATCTTAGATCGCGTGTTTATTGGTTCATGCACTAACTCCCGTATTGAAGATTTGCGCATTGCCGCGCAAGTCGTTAAAGGCCGTACCGTGGCATCAACTTTGAAACAAGCGATTGTTGTGCCTGGCTCTGGTTTGGTAAAAGCGCAAGCCGAAAGAGAAGGATTGCACACTATTTTTGAAGCCGCTGGTTTGGAATGGCGTGAGCCGGGTTGCTCTATGTGTTTGGCGATGAATGCCGATAAATTGGGCGCCGGAGAACATTGTGCGTCTACATCGAATCGTAATTTCGAAGGTCGTCAAGGTTTTGGTGGCCGTACGCACCTAGTCAGTCCTGCGATGGCCGCCGCGGCTGCGATTGCCGGTCATTTTGTTGATGTTAATGAATTTGTTAAACACTAATCAAAAGGAGAGTTTTATGCGTCCCTTTACTAAACACACAGGGTTAGCCGCTCCTTTGGATTTGGCCAACGTTGATACGGATATGATTATTCCAAAGCAGTTCTTGAAATCCATCAAGCGCACAGGCTTTGGTAAAAATTTATTTGACGAGCTGCGCTACGAAGACGAAGGGCAGCCGGATCAAGAGTGCGATGGTCGCCCATTGCGCGAAGAATTTGTCTTAAACCAAGCCCGATACCAAGGCGCAAGTGTATTATTGGCTCGTCAGAATTTTGGTTGTGGTTCGAGCCGTGAACACGCCCCTTGGGCATTGGATGATTATGGCTTTCGTTCCGTTATTGCGCCGAGTTTTGCGGATATTTTCTACAATAACTGCTTCAAAAATGGTTTGTTACCGATTGTGTTGCACCCAGATGAAGTGGATCAGTTGTTTGCTGAAGTGGCGTTACGCGAAGGCGCCGAAATGGTTGTTGATCTTGAGAATCAAACAGTGACGTCACCTTCAGGTGCGCAGTTTGAGTTTGTCGTCGACAATTTCCGTAAGCATTGTTTATTAAACGGTTTGGACGACATAGGTCTGACGTTACAGCAAGATGCCGCGATCCATCGATTTGAAGAAAAACGCATGCAAGACGCGCCTTGGCTTTTCTTGTCTCGTGAGCAGTAAGCGCTAAACAGACTAAAACAGACACAAAGACTCAGAATATTAAGGAATTACCATGACGAAAAATGTATTGATTTTGCCCGGCGATGGCATAGGTCCAGAAATTGTAGCGCAAGCGGTTCGCGTATTAGACGCGGTAAACGCGCAGTTCTCTTTAAACATTCAGCATGAAAGTGCTTTGGTGGGCGGTTCCGCTTACGATGAAACCGGTTCGCCATTACCCGATGCGACCTTAGAAAAAGCCAAAGCCGCGGATGCAATTTTGCTTGGTGCCGTTGGTGGGCCGAAATGGGATAAATTAGACATGTCAGTACGCCCTGAAAAAGGCTTACTGGGTTTACGCTCTAACCTTGAATTATTTTCAAACCTTCGTCCTGCCATTTTGTACCCACAGTTAGCGGATGCGTCCAGTTTGAAGCCAGAAATTGTGGCAGGTTTGGATATTCTGATCGTACGTGAATTGACTGGCGGTATTTATTTCGGTCAGCCACGTGGTATTCGCACCCTGGAAAACGGCGAGCGCCAAGGTTACAACACCTATGTTTACAGCGAATCTGAAATTCGTCGCATCGGTCGATCTGCTTTCGAAGCGGCACGTCAGCGCGGCAAGCGTGTTTGTTCTATTGATAAATCCAATGTACTGGAAGTGACAGTGCTGTGGAAAGAAGTCATGGAAGAAGTCGCGAAAGAGTACCCAGATGTCGAATTGACTCATATGTTGGTCGATAATGCGGCTATGCAGCTGGTTCGTGCACCAAAACAGTTTGATGTCATGGTTACGGGCAACATGTTTGGTGATATTCTATCGGACGCTGCGGCTATGTTAACCGGCTCTATCGGCATGTTACCGTCTGCTTCTTTAAACGCAGAAGGTCGTGGCATGTATGAGCCTTGTCACGGTTCAGCGCCAGATATTGCCGGTAAAGGCATTGCTAACCCCTTGGCGACCATTTTGTCTGTTGCTATGATGTTGCGCTATTCTTTGGATGCCAAAGAGGCCGCGGATGCCATTGAGGCCGCTGTTAGTAACGTTCTTGATTTGGGTTTAAGAACCGCAGACATCGCCTCTAAAGGTTGCGATACAGTGAGTACAGCCGCAATGGGCGATGCTGTTATAGCAGCACTAAGAAATTAATATTGTAAACCCAAATGCTATGCAAAAATAATGTCATAACCTAACGGCATAAGGTCGTTAGGATTTCACTCGGGATACTGCTCTTGGTATGAGTGGTCCCACAAAAAAAGGTAAAGTTAACCATGTCAAAACACACTGTAGGTTTAGTCGGATGGCGCGGAATGGTCGGTTCCGTATTGATGCAACGTATGCGAGAAGAAAATGACTTTGATCATATTGATCCCGTCTTTTTTACTACCTCGCAAACCGGGCAGAAAGGTCCAGAAATTGGTAAAGATATTCCGTTACTTCAAGACGCAAACGACATTGAATCTTTGAAAAAAATGGACATTATAATCACCTGCCAAGGCGGAGATTATACCAAGGCTATTTACCCACAGTTGCGTAAGGCAGGTTGGAACGGTTATTGGATTGACGCGGCATCGTCATTGCGTATGGAGAAAGACGCCATCATCGTCCTTGATCCAGTTAATTTAAACGTTATCAAAGACGGCCTAAGTAACGGTGTCAAAACTTTTGTTGGCGGTAATTGCACCGTGAGCTTGATGTTGTTGGCATTGGGCGGTCTGTTTGAAAAAGGCCATATTGAGTGGATGACGTCCATGACATACCAAGCCGCCTCTGGCGGCGGTGCACGTCACATGCGAGAGCTGATCAACCAGATGGGCATGTTGCAAAGCAGCGTAGCGTCGGAGTTGGCAGATCCAGCCAGTGCTATTTTGGACATTGATCGCAAAGTGGCAGAGCAAATGCGCTCTAACACCATGCCAGTGGATCAGTTCGGTGTGCCATTAGCGGGCAGTTTGATCCCTTATATCGATTCTCAGCTGGATAATGGCCAGAGTCGTGAAGAGTGGAAAGCGCAAGCCGAAGCCAATAAGATCTTAGGTAACACGGATCTGATTGTACCTGTAGATGGTTTATGTGTTCGAATCGGTGCCATGCGTTGTCACAGCCAAGCGTTCACTATTAAATTGAACAAAGACATTCCAGTGGCGGACATCGAAGGTATGTTGGCTGAGCACAACGATTGGGTCAGCGTCGTGCCTAACGACAAACAAGCCACTATGGAGCGACTAACACCGACGGCGGCAACTGGCACATTGAACATTCCTGTTGGCCGTATTCGTAAGCTGAACATGGGGCCTGAATACATCAGTGCCTTCTCTGTGGGCGATCAGTTGTTGTGGGGTGCGGCTGAGCCATTACGTCGCATGCTGCGCATTTTATTGAACGATTAAGCGGTCCGTATTGGGTCTACTAAAAGCATCGGTCATCGGCTGATGCTTTTTTTTGTTTTTAATAATTCATTATATTCAAATTAATGCTTGCTATAGGTGCAAAAAGTGCCTATTTTTAAGGTGAAGGAAATGGAAATTTATACTGATTTTCAATGGTATGACATTGATATGTAAGTAATTTAAAAAGCCTATTAATTTGAGAATTACAAAATTTTATAGATTTTTTATTTGCATAAAAAGAATTACGCGATAGGGATTGAAATTGGTGTAAATCAACCATAGATTATAAGTAAGGCTAGCAGAGGAGGAACGGAAAGTAAGTTATTAAACATCTGACAAAAACAGAAGGAAATTCTCTATGTATACATTGAATATTAGTGGTCACCACGTCCAATCTGGTGAAGAAGTACAAGAACTCGTTAAAGAAAAAATGGATCACTTGTCACGTATTAACAATACGATCACCACCATTAACGTAGTACTCAATACAGAGAAGCATGAGATTCATGAATTAATTGTTGAAGCCAGTGTTCATATTCCTGGTCATGATCTTTTTGCAACAGTGAACACAGACAAACAACTTAAACCAGCCCTTGATCTGTTAGTAGGGAAATTAGAAAAGCAGCTAATCAAACACAAAGCAAAACACTCAGGTCGTCAACACCATCTTAACGCTAAGGACGTAGAAAGCCCGGTTGAGCGTCAGATGCAAGCTGAATTTGATGAGCTTGTAGAGCGAGAAGTGATCTAGTTTGTTTATGTATTCCTAGGAGAGGCCTCGCACAGCGGGGCTTTTTTATGCCAAAATTTTGCATTAAAAGGGGGTAAGTAAGCATGGTCGACTGTTTCTTTTCAGTAAAACGAAGTAGGAACGGAGCCTAAGTTTGAGCTTTTCTGTGTCTTGTGTGTATCTCTTATCTTGGTGTTGCTGAGTCTGCGTGGTTTATCGTTACGAATTGAAAAACGATTACCAAAAGCACGTATTGCCGTCTGAAATAATCAGAAGTTTACGAAAAAATGACGATGAAAATGTAGGCGGTTTTGACGAAGGCAATTTATAGCCAATAGCCAAAACCGCCGTGATGTGACGGTGACCGCTGAAACGTTATCGGATCACTTTATGAACAGCGGCGATGTCTTCATCTGCAAAGCCTTGTTTAATGGCGAGCTTAAAGGTCTCATTTGCGGCGGCGGCGTTAGGGAGCGGTTGTTGAAGCTGGTCACCCAGAGCAATCGCTAGGCGCATGTCTTTTTGCATGTGCTTAAGTGGAAAGCTGGTGGTGTAGTCGTCATTTAATAACATAGCCCCCTTACCTTTGAACATAGGGTTGGCCATAGCGCCAGCGGCAATAATCGCTAGGATTTGATTACCATCTAGGCCGGCTTTTTGCCCCAGTGACATACCTTCACTAAAAATATTGAGCATACCCCCCATCATCATATTTACGACCAATTTCATGTTCGCACCTTGTCCAATGTCACCTAGATACGGTGACATTTTTCCCATAGCACCAAAGGCGTGAGACGCTTCGTCGTAGAGCGATTTGTCGCCCGCTGCCAAGATAATTAAGGTGCCATCTTCTGCAGGCTTTTTGGTTCCAGAGACTGGCGCTTCTAAAAAACGTCCTCCCGCTTGAGTAATAGCCTGGGCAATGGTTTTAGACGTTGTGTCATCCACGGTGGACATATCAACATACCCTCGACCTTCACCGATACCCGCGACTACGCCTTCTTCGCCTTGACACAATGCCAGTGCCGCCGCTGGGTCGGACACAATGGCAAAGGTGATGTCACAATGAGCTGCCACCGCTTTTGGTGAAGCGCCGTGATGTGCGCCAATAGCGACGAATGCGGCGCATTTCTCTGGAGTACGATTCCAAACCGTAACATCGAAACCTGCCTGAAGCAGATTTTTTGCCATCGCACTACCCATTATTCCCAAGCCTAAAAAACCAATGCTGATCATAAAAATTCTCTTATTAAGATTGTTTTTAACAGTGTACAGGATTCGACCTCAAAATGGATCGATGCCAATATTGTGCGTATTTTTGAACCTGTTGACTATAGGCTGCGTACCATTCATTCATACAGAATCGTTGTGGGAATCGTTAAGAATCACATTATAAATGAAATGGTGTATTGGCGTTTTGTGTTGTGGATTGTCGTTCGCCAGTAATGCGAATGATTCCGCTTGGAAAGCATGGCGTGAAGGATGAGCGCGGCTGATTATGCGTCATGCATTGGCGCCTGGTGGTGGCGACCCTGCAGGAATTCGCCCTCAGTAATAGGGGCGAATTGTGAATAATTTTGATTTTAGGTGCTGGCGGTTTGCTTGTTCATTTCTTTCATGGCGTACATGCGTTGGTCTGCCAGTGAAATCCAGTCATGATCTTTAGTGGCTTCGCTGCGTTTCGCAATACCGTAGCTTGCGTCTATCGATGGAAAGCCTGCCCGTTGTGTTTGTACTACGGTTTTTTTCATCCACTCGTCGATCTGAGCTGTTGATATGCTGTGCGCCATCAGAATGGCAAATTCATCTCCGCCAATTCTGAATACGCCTGCGTCAACAGACTCTAACCGCTGTTTTAATTGTTGAGCGTACTGCTTTATCAACTCGTCACCTTTCTGGTGTCCGTAACGGTCATTGTAATATTTTAAGCCATCGATATCGGCAATAACCAATACCGTATAATCAGGTTTGTCTAGCGCCTGAAGAAAGGCGTGTCGGTTGCCTAATTTGGTGAGCTGATCTTCTACCGCCATGATATGCAGTTGGCGGCTTTTACTGCGTAATTGCAGCCACATAACAAAAACAGCTGTCGCGATGAGCGTAAGAATTAAAGCTGCCCACATCAACGCCCGAGTCTGTAGGAGCGCTCTATTCTCATTGGCTTTTGCCAATGCAAGCTGAGCGACAGACAGTGCCTGTTGTTGCTCAAGGCGCTGATTCTCTTGTTGATATTCTAAATTGGCAATGGCGATTTGGTTGATGCGCTTAAACTCTTCAACATAAGCGTTATGGTAACGACGATAATAGTCCAAAGCGCTCTTATTGTTGCCCAGTTGCTCAAGCACTTCCACATAGTCTAAATAGGCTTGAGGTGGGTTGGCTTGGCGGATACCAGAAGGGGAATTAATCGCCTCTTGCAGTAAGTTCTCTGCCTCTGTCATGTTGTTAAAATAGGCCTGTAAAAAGCCCAGTTGTCGTTTAGCGTCTTTTAAATAGTCTTTATTACCGACTTGCTGAGCGAGCAGATAGGTTTCTTTGGCCAGCGCTAACGCCGGCTCAAATTGTTCTAAATGACGCAAAACATCAATATGAACCAGAGAAAAATACAAAAAATAGTCGCGTCTAGGGTCCACAGGATTCGCTAAATAGGTCGAAATGATCTGCATCGCGTCTTGTGGTCTTTTTTGGCGATCCACTGCCGCCGCCAGAATCGCATATAAATAGCTAATGGCATCGACTCGTCCTGCAGGAATGGTTTTAAGGGCTTTGCGGGCAAATTCTTCGGCTTGTTCATAACTGCGGGCGTGCAAAAAAGCTTCCCCTAAAAGAATATTAATAACAAAAATTGAAGGGTGATTTTTGTCTATGTCTTTGAACCAGTGTTCTGCCTGATAAAAGTAAGGCAACGCTTCGGCGACACGTTTTTGGCGCACTAAAAGCTGTCCGTAAATATGATATAGATTCGCTTGAGTGACTTTGCTGTCTTTTGTTATGGGGGTCCATGCCTTGATGGAATCCAATTCTTGCTCGATCATATCGCGAGCAGCAGCGAATTCAGTAAAGAACATCAAGTCATAACTCATGATCATCATCCATCGATAACGCACCGCCTGTTGTATCATTTGAGCGGCATCGCTATTGAGGTAGTTTGCCGCTATAGTGACGGCCTCGTGCTGTTTATTGGTGCGTAATAATACGCTGGTTTTTGCGCTTACGTCGGTGTAATTCGGCTCTGATAAGGTGTCTGAATTTGAAATGACAACGGGTAAGAGCTCATTCACAAGGCGATCATCGTTTGATTCGGCTGCTGTGGTTAAGCGCTCGAACGAAGCCTGACTCTCTTCAGCGTAGACAACAGACACTAACACCATATTTAAAAGGCACAGAATAACACCGTAATAAATGGGGTGGATGGTATTCTGTTTTTGAGCTGGGTGCATGGGATCGCCTAATGGGTGAATGCTCAAATTGGTTGCCTGTAGCGAGGCCACCAATTAATAGGTTTCATTTTCTGACCGTACATAAACAGTCTGCGAGCCGTCAAAGGCAACATCAATGGTAAATACAATAGGCCGACAGCAGACTTGGCAATCTTCTATGTATTCTTGGCTATCTTCGAGCATTTCTATGATAACTTCTATACTTTCGCCACAATACGGACAAGAAATATCTTTTTCCATGAGTTGACTCATTAAACACCTCTTTATTATGACTGGTTAGTCCTTGCTTTAATGTCGAATGTTATACGATTTTTGTTTGTATGTTCAGGCGTTTTAGTGTTTTTGGCCTTATTATTCATTTCATTCGTGATGTAAAGAGGGCCTCGTCCAAGAAAGCCATGTCGCTCCGTGCTGAGGTAAGTGGCTTTGAGTGTACGTATTTCAATACAAAATCATAGTCTGTGCATTCTTACCAATAGAAACCATTCACTAAAGAGCAAAGCAGCCACATAAATACAGCATAAGACGCGCTGTTTGAAACGATGGTTTTGGTGGGTATCTGATAGCGACTGGTCATTAGTAATCCCAGACCAGTAAGCCCGCTACTGCCGGCGGAAATGGCCCAAGCGCTAAGAAACAGGAAGCCGAGCTGGGTAGGGTCAGGGTCAAGGGGGAGCAACATGGGGCTGGCTATGGCCACGCTAACCACAGGATGCACCCCAACAAGGCCCAATAAGATCATAGTGGCGAGTGTGATAGAGAATAGCGCAGGGTTAAAAGTGAAATTGTTTAAATTAAACCACTCAGGGTAACTGAGAATAAGCGCACTGACGCCGTTTGAAAAAATACCGGCGGCCAAAAACAAAGCAAATTGGCTGCCGATTTGTGGCAGCTTATGATCAACGAAATGTCGTAAGCTGGTTAGCCGTGACGGTGTGCGCATGAGCAATATTGTGGCACAAGGCGCTAGCACGCAAATAAGTATTAAAATACTGACTTCTGGCCAGATAAAGTGAAAAAGGATCACGGATAAAGCCAGAAATAAGGGAATAAAAAGACTTTCCCGACGAATAGGGTAGCCCTTGAATTCGTTTTCAGCTCGCTTATTGGTATGTCTATACGCATCGATTGTCGAAAAAATAATAGCAACGACCCCCATGGCAAGACCAGGGATCAGTGTTTTTTGCCATTGCATGCCGGGCGCATAAATCAGTGCTATTCCGGTAGCAACAAAAAACGGTGACCACCAAGCGGCCGCTGCGAAGTTGCGCGTCAGAATAAATTGCTGTGTTGAGGTTAATGGCCGTGAGCCTTTCATGCGATCTGCAAACACCATGATAACAGACAGATTGATCACTGCGCCTAGCACTTGAACGCCAATGGCTGTGTTGAAAATAGCACTGAGCCCTTTTGGAAGTGGGCGTTTTTCATCTGTTGAATTGGTTAAATCCAAAAAAGACACGGCAACAAACATCGCCAGCATAGGAAGATTTACCGCGAATACTTGTTGCCACGACATCCACACGCCTTTTAACATTCCAAATAACAGCGCCAACAAACCGATTCCCATTAACCAAGTAACTTGACGTTTCGCGCTAGGAGCAAGTGTATGCCACATAGCGATGTTGGCTATCCATGCAAACAATGTCGGAAGCAAGACAGACATAACCTGAGCCACGGAGGCGAGGTAAAAAAGCAGGGTGCCAAGCACCAGCCAGCCGGTGTATTTTTTGATGGTATTCATTGGCTTAATGATCCTTACGCCATGAAAATTTAGCAGAATAAAGGTTGGATCGTGTGAGTGTGGTGTTTGATTTTGGCCATATGTCCTGCTGGCACCAAGGTCCAGCTGTCACTGCAATGGTCTAATGGTTCTGAGCCAATAACAATGTGCGAATCGAACTCTTTGTAATACAAACTAGGGGCTTGGGCGTCACTGGAAAAGCGCACTGCGATAATTTCTTCACCGTCCGAAAAAACAGAAGTAAATCGAAATGGCTCTATGATTTTTTTGTGTTTCATAATGGCAAGAATTTGAGCTAATGTGTTGGCAATGGCTCCCTCCGGGTCGGTTTCTAATCCGTTCGCAATCATCAATAAAAAGATCAGTTCAGAATCGGTTGCGCCGTGGCGCTCACTGTATAAATGCTCTGGTATTAATCGATCTAATTGCCAACGAAGGGCATCATAGCCGCCAATTTGACCGTTGTGCATGAACAGCCAATTTTTATAACTAAAAGGGTGGCAATTAGACCGGCTTGTTTCTGTGCCAGTAGACGCTCGGACATGAGCGAAAAACAACCCGCTTTTGATGTGTCTGGCGAGGCTCTTTAAGTTGCTGTCACTCCATGCGGGTAAGATTTCATGATACAGGCCAGGCTCTTCTCGTTCATCGTACCAGCCTAGACCAAAACCATCTGCGTTTACGGTCACTTCTGACTTTCTAGCGCTTAAACTTTGATGTATTAATGAATGCTCTTGTTCAAACAACAAAGACTCAAGGTAAACTGGATCCCCTTGATACGCCATCCAACGACACATGGTTTTCTCCTAATAAAATCTAATTTTGCTTTATAGTGACGCGATGCCTGGTAATCACGTCACCATTATTGATGGTTATATTGTGTCATCGATAGGGGCAGAGCGAACAACAACTTGGTCGTTTTCTACGGTAAAGAAAAAGCAATCGCGGCGGTTCGTATGGCAAGCGGGGCCTTTTTGATCGACTTGCATTAAAATGGCATCGCCATCACAGTCAAATGACATAGACACCAAGCTTTGTCGATGTCCTGAACTTTCCCCTTTGCGCCAATAGGTTTGGCGAGAGCGAGACCAATAACAGACTTGTCCCGTCGCTAAAGTTTCGCGAATTGATTTTTCATTCATATAAGCCAACATCAGCACTTCACCGGTGTCGTGCTGTTGAGCAATCGCTGCGATCAAACCATGGTCGTCTGCTTTTAAATGGTTAATCACCGTATCGAGTGATAATGCTTGGCCTTGGGCCAGATGTTCGTACTGTTTCAAGCTCACACTTTTGCCCCATTTTTTAATGACGCATTATCTTATCCCAAATGGATTTACTGATATAGCCATCAAAAGCGCTTTAAGGAGTGGAAAATCAAAAGAAGCACACTATTTTTTGAGTATTTAAAAATACGCAGGAAAGGCGGTTGATATTTCAACTTGGCTGCGTATAATTGTGCCCCAAGGTCAACAAGCCTCCTTTATGGTGTCTCTGCTGGTCCCCTCGCAACGATAAACCGTTAATCTGGTCAGATCCGGAAGGAAGCAGCCACAGCGGTCGACTCGTGTGCCGAGGTGCGGCTGGTAGAGATGCCACCTTTATTTTAGTATGTAAATTGAAGCATAAGCTGACAAATTTGAACCATAAATTGTCAAATTTGCAATATTTGCTGACATAACCTATTTGTAAGTTGTGATTTAATTACAACTTACAAATAGGTTATGTACAATCGTAATCTCCGCAAACCCAGTCCAAATAAAAATATTTACAAATTTGTAAGTAGGAAGAATCGTTCTACAGTAATGTGCGAGAGCGGTTTAGAATTTGATGCCTGTTTCCATCTTGAATTTTCCCCACTATTGTTTCCTTTGAGTCGCAACCTACCTGTATTGAGTATCAAGCTGACAATAAGGTTTGTCGATATACACCTGATTTCAAAATCGTTAAAAATACAGGTGAAATCGAATTTATTGAGATAATGGCCACAATGAGAATTCTTAATCGCAGTTTCCCTAGTAAAGCTTAGAAGGTCCATATTTCATTCCGCCTAAATAGCTACAAAAAATGATTCCCCACTTCAAGCCTTCCCTAAAATGAGGATCATCAAAATTTAAGTTTGAGTTGCTTTACGCTTTTTACTCACATATGATTTGTTATTGAGTAGCAGAGAGCTTTATAAATGCCTTCATTTGTTTTAAATAACATCAGTATATCAGCGAGTAAACACGGTTTCGTGTGTTTGTTGCTGTTTGTGCTATCGTTATTTTCGATGGCAATGGCTACGAACAGTATGATGTCATCTTCCTTGAATATGATGTCTATGGGAGCGCATACCATGTCTGATTTATCAGTTCATCATATGCCTTCTGAAGAAGTTTCCTCTTGTGCCTCAACCTCAGCGGATGAATGTTCCAGTCTGACATCAGAGCATAATCACCAAAATTGTATGGACAATCATTGCAGTAGCTTTTCAGGCTTACTGGTCAGCTATCATTCTGATTCCGACAATATTTCTTCTGTTCACACGACTCTGTCGTCTGAATTCTACGTTTCTACCCACCCAAATACGCCTTATTTCCCCCCTATAGTCATTTCTTAAATTCGCAGTTTCACTCATCGCTTTAATGTGCGTTGAGATTTTATGAATTTAAAAATGAGTAGTCGAGCCAATGGCCAAAAACAAATTTTTGGCATTCTGTCATGTATTACAGAGTGTCTATTGCCGTCGATTTTTAATCGGTAAAACGAATCGTATTGCCTCCGTTTTCTTATTGTCGTTGCTGCCACTTGTTGCGAGCGCAGAAGTGTTAAGCCTGCAACAAGCGGTGGAAAAAGCCGTCTCCCAAGATGACTGGTTGATTTCCAGCCAGCAGAAAGAGAATGCCATTCGCGCCTTAAGCCAAGGCATGACGGCGTCGCCGGATCCAAAAATCAATGTTGGTTTATTGAATATGCCAACTGACAGTTTTGATTTTAACCAAGAAGCGATGACACAATTTAACGTGTCGGTATCGCAGATGTTTCCAGCTGGCGATACCTTACGTTTAACAGGGGAAAAGTACGCCGCGCAAGGCGATCAAATGCCCTTGATGCGAGATAATCGTCGCGCAATGCTGGCGATGGAAGTGTCAAATCTTTGGCTAACGGCCTACAGCTACGAAGAAAGTATCAAACTCGTTAAGCAAAATAGAACCTTGTTCGAACAACTTCATGAGGTAGTGGAAAGTAGTTATAGCTCGGCGTACGGGCGAGCCAAACAGCAAGATTTAGTGCGCTCTGAACTGGAGTTGATTAAGTTAGATCATCGCCTTACGCAGCTTAGCCAAGCGAAAGAAAATGCACTGAAAAAATTATCCCAATATATTCTTCCGACAATGGCTGATCAGAACACAGCTGATCAAGATATCACCCTGAAAACAACGGGTGAACCCATTATGGTAACCCCGTCTAATATCCTTTCATCGAATTCATTGGCATTGGCGGCTCGCCTGAGCCTGCATCCTTTGGTTCGCATTGTCGATGTTCAATCCAATACCGCGCAGATAGATAAAGCGATTGCCGAGCAAAAGTACAAACCAGAATGGGGCGTTACGTTGGGTTACGGTTATCGCGGTGATGACCTAAGTGGTAAAGATCGAGCCGATCTGGCGTCGATTGCGGTGAGTGTCAGCGTGCCAATCTTTTCATCTAGTCGACAGGATGCTCAGGTGAAAGCCGCATCCTTACAAGTTGAGTCTTTTCTTTCTGAAAAGCAGCTGGTGCTGAATGAACTCATGGCGAAATACCGTGTTCTGACATCTGATATTACTCTGCTAGATCAACGAATCCGTCTTTATCAAACAAAGTTACTTCCTAGTTACAGAGAAAGCGCACAAGCCATGTTGAATGCTTATACCAGCAATGATGGTGTTTTTTCGGATGTGGTTCAGGCGCGTATCGCGACATTGAATGCGCATATTGAATTGTTGAATATTCGCATTGAGCGTTTTAAGCGCTTGGCAGAATTGAATTATGTGATGGCACAAGATGAAGAGGTGAAACTCAAATGAAAGTAATCGGGTATATCGGTGTATTTGTACTAGGTGGCGTTCTTTCGGCTACGGGTTATCACTTTGGTCTTCAAGCATTTAATGCCATGAACGGGGAAATGAATGCTGGTGCATCAGTCACGAAAGGTGAAAAAGCGCCTTTATATTGGGTGGCGCCAATGGACCCAAATTACCGTCGTGACAAGCCGGGTCAATCTCCTATGGGAATGGATTTGATTCCTTTTTATGGTGATGATCAAGGTTCCAATAATCAGGGTGCTGGTACTGTGAGTATCTCGCCTGAAGTCGTTAATAACCTTGGCGTGCGAACCGGAAAAGTGTTTGAAGGCGTACTGAAACCAGACATTCGTACAGTGGGCTATTTGGCCTACAACGAAGACAAGATTGTTCATATTCACCCTCGTGTCGAAGGTTGGATTGAAAAGAGCTTTATTAAATTCAATGGTGATTCAGTTGAAAAAGGTCAGCCTTTGTTCGATCTGTATTCACCAACCTTGGTGAATGCGCAGGAAGAATTTGTCTTTGCGTTAGCGCGCAAAGACCAGCGCATGATCAACGCGGGTGAAGAAAGACTAAAAGCTCTGCAAGTGTCGAGCAGTTTTATCCAATCGTTAAAGACAAAGCGCAAAGTGTCTCAAACAGTGCGATTTTTTGCGCCACAAAGCGGTGTGATTGACAACCTTGGAATTCAAGATGGTTTCTACATTAAGCCAGGCACAACCTTGATGTCGATCGCGGATCTGAGTGAGGTGTGGTTGGATGCCGAAGTGTTTGAACGCCAAGCGCATCTTGTCGCGGTGGGTCAACCGGTTGAGGCTGTTATGGATTTCCTACCGGGGAAAACCTTTGCCAGTAACGTGGATTTTATTTATCCGACTCTAAATGCCAAAAACCGCACTTTGCGTGTTCGCATTCGTTTAGACAACCCTGAGCAACTCCTGAAGCCAGATATGTTTGCCCATATTCGTATTGAAACCACGGACCCAGGTAAAAAACGATTGATTGCAAAAGAAGCTCTAATTCGCGGCGGCAAGCAAAATCGCGTGGTACTGGCATTGGGTGAAGGGCGTTATAAATCGATTGCAGTTGAAACCGGCGCGTTCGGCGATGACTACGTGGAAATTTTAGATGGCTTGGTGTTGGGTGATGAGGTCGTGACATCGGCGCAGTTTTTGTTGGACTCTGAATCCAGCAAAAGCTCGGATTTCAAACGCATGAATATAGACAGTGAGCAGACGTCAATGCCTGCCAGTGGCACTGAAATGACTAACACGTCAATGTCTGGCAATGAAATGTCAGTAGCAGAACCTGCTAACAATGTTTGGGTAGCCGCACGCATTAATCGTATTGATGCGACAACGCGGATGGTGAATGTGAATCATGATGCTATTACTGATTGGAAATGGCCAAAGATGACGATGGACTTTGAGTTAGCTGATTGGTTGACGCTGGATGAATTGCCAATTGGTAGAGATATTCAGCTTGAGATTACGCGGGAAAGCAGTGTGAAATTCATGGTCACTGACTATTTTGACGCTGACACGGAGTAGGGGAATATCATGATTGAAGCGATCATTCGTTGGTCCATAAACAACCGATTCATGGTGTTATTGGCTACTTTTATTTTAGTGGGCGCTGGCTTGTATTCGTTAAAAAATACGCCTGTTGATGCCATTCCTGATTTGTCTGATGTACAAGTTATCATTAAAACCAGCTATCCAGGACAAGCGCCACAAGTTGTGGAAGATCAAGTTACGTACCCGTTGACCACGGCGATGTTGTCTGTGCCCGGTGCTCAAACTGTGCGCGGTTATTCGTTCTTTGGGGATTCGTATGTCTACGTGATTTTTGATGAAGATACCGATATGTACTGGGCGAGAAGCCGAGTATTGGAGTATTTAAGTCAGGTTGCGCCATCCCTGCCCAGTAACGCAAGAGCGCAATTGGGGCCAGACGCAACGGGGGTCGGCTGGGTATATTTGTACGCCTTGGTCGATAAAACCGGCCAAAACGACTTGAGTCAATTGCGTTCACTGCAAGACTGGTTCTTGAAGTATGAATTACAAACCGTGCCTGGTGTATCGGAAGTGGCGCCCATTGGCGGCATGGTGAAGCAATATCAAGTAAGTGTGAATCCAGATAAATTGCGCGCGTTAAACATGCCATTGAGCCACATTCAAAATGCTATAAAACGCGGCAATCAGGAAGTCGGCGCGTCGGTCATTGAAATGGCTGAAGCTGAATACATGGTTCGAGCGTCTGGTTATATACAGAGCGTCGAAGATATTGAAATGATTCCGCTTGGCGTCAGTGAAAGTGGCACACCGTTGACGATCAAAGATGTGGCAGACGTTGGTATTGGCCCACAAATGCGTCGAGGGTTAGCAGATCTCAATGGTGAAGGCGAAACTGTCGGCGGCGTGGTGGTGATGCGTTTTGGTGAAAACGCACAGAAAACCATCGAAGGCGTAAAAGCGAAATTGGAAACCTTGAAATCCAGCTTGCCAAAAGGCGTTGAGGTGGTGACGGTTTATGATCGTTCTGGTTTGATTGATCGTGCCGTGGAGAATTTATGGACCAAACTGCTGGAAGAGTTCCTTGTGGTTGCGTTGGTTTGTATGGTGTTTCTTTTTCATGTGCGTTCCTCTTTGGTGGCCATCATCAGTCTGCCTGTCGGTATTTTGACCGCCTTCATCGTCATGCATTTGCAGGGTATTAATGCCAATATCATGTCGCTTGGCGGTATTGCGATTGCCATTGGCGCCATGATTGATGGTGCAATCGTGATGATAGAAAATCTCCATAAGCATATGGAAAAAGTCGAAATGACCAAGGAGAACCGTTGGCAGGTAGTGACCGCCGCGGCTACCGAAGTCGGCCCCGCGTTATTCTTTAGTCTGCTTATTATCACCGTCAGTTTCGTGCCTGTGTTTACCTTGGAATCCCAAGAAGGACGGATGTTTGGCCCGTTGGCCTATACCAAAACCTATGCCATGGCCGCATCGGCGGCATTAGCCATCACTCTGGTACCTGTTTTGATGGGGTACTTTGTGCGAGGTAAAGTCTTGCCTGAGCATAAAAACCCCGTTAATCGGGCTTTGATCGCGGTGTATATGCCAGCGCTGAAAGCCGTGTTGAGTTTTCCGAAAACCACCATTTTGGTGGCGATTGCTATATTTGCCATTGGTATGTGGCCGTTAAATAAGTTGGGCAGTGAGTTTATTCCTAACCTAGACGAAGGTGATTTGATGTACATGCCAACTGCCTATCCGGGGATCTCCATCGGACAAGCACGTCAGGTATTGCAGCAAACGAATAAATTAATTGCGACCTTGCCAGAAGTGAAAACTGTCTTTGGGAAGGTTGGCCGCGCGGAAACCGCGACAGACCCAGCACCTTTGACGATGATCGAAACCTTTATTCAACTCAAGCCTCATTCTGAATGGCGAGACGGTATGACCAGCGACAAGATCAAGCAAGAGCTGGATCAGCTGGTCAAGATCCCTGGCATTACTAACGCTTGGGTAATGCCGATCAAAACACGAATCGATATGCTGGCAACGGGCATCAAAACCCCTGTGGGTATAAAGGTTGCAGGTCCTGATCTAAAAGTGATTCAAGATATTGGTTTGCAGCTAGAGAAAATCTTGAAACCAGTTGAAGGCACGGCATCGGTGTATTCTGAGCGTGTGGCCGGTGGTCGTTACGTCAATATAGACATTAATCGCGCGAAGGCATCGCGTTATGGGCTGAACATTCAAGATGTTCAAGAGCTTATCTCTTCGGCGGTGGGTGGCATGAATGTCACTAATACTATTGAGGGTCTTGAGCGCTATCCCATTAATGTTCGCTATCCACAAGAATATCGTGATTCACCAGAGCAACTAGCCCTTTTGCCAATCGTGACTCCGAATGGTTTACAAATTGCTTTGGGGGATATTGCTGATGTGTATGTGGAAGAAGGTCCGCCAGGATTAAAAAGTGAAAACGCGCGTTTAAACGGTTGGACCTTTGTGGACATTGAAGGTGTAGATATTGGTCGTTATGTCGAAAACGCACAAAAAATCGTAGCAGATCAAGTGCAATTACCAGCAGGTTATTCGTTAAATTGGTCTGGTCAATATGAGTATATGCAACGGGCAAAAGAAAAGCTGACTTATGTAGTGCCGCTTACATTGGCCATCATTATTGTCCTCTTGTATATCAACTTCCGTAATTTCTACGAGGTGGCGATCATTATGGGCACCTTGCCATTTGCTATGGTGGGTAGTATCTGGCTGATGTATTTGTCTGGCTTCAATTTCTCGGTTGCTGTGGGGGTTGGCTTCATTGCGCTGGCTGGCGTGGCCGTGGAAATCGGCGTCATTATGCTGATGTATTTGAATCAAGCTTGGGTAGAGACACAAAAAAAATGCGCTGAAAAAGGCGTCTTACCTCGCGCGGACACGCTTTACCATGCGGTGCTTCATGGCTCTGGTATGCGAGTTCGTCCGGTGATGATGACGGCGGTATCCATCATTATCGGCTTGTTGCCAATTTTATATGGTACTGGAACGGGATCGGAGGTGATGAGTCGAATCGCTGCACCTATGGTTGGCGGTATGGTGAGCGCGGTCGTACTGACGTTATTAGTGTTGCCTGCGGTGTATTTTCTATGGAAAAAATCTTCATTGAAATGAGTGTTTGTTTCAATCGATGTAAAACGCGGTTTTTCAGAGCCGCACAAAATGCTGGTACAGGTGGGCTCCTCTTTGTGCCAGTGCAAACCAATATTAAGCTCAAAGCAATTAAACTTTAAAGGATCATAGTATGAACAAAATCAAATTAGCGCTTTCTGTATTCGCAATGACAGCTGCTGTAAACGTATATGCACACGGCATGATGACCATGACATACCCCAAAGACGGTGCCATGCTAATGGCTCAAGCAGAACGAGTAGAGCTAAATTTCCAGAACCCTATGAAAGTTGTAAGTCTCAAGGTAGTAGGATCTAAAGGTAAGCCCGTGTCGGTTCGGTTTAATCGTGACGGTGCAACAACGAAAAATTTTCAAACTATGTTACCAATGTTGGCGCCGGACAGTTATACAGTTCATTGGAAAGCAATGGGCGAAGATGGACACATGATGAAAGGCTCTTATGGTTTTATGCAGCATTAATTTGAACATTTAAACTGTTTAGTTCAACTGGCTAATTAGATTATATCTTTTAGGCTTTTCATTTTATAAAAAAGGGGCTGTATGATGTTAACGAACTGGGAAATCGCGCAATTATTGACACGTTGGTTATTGTATTTTGGTATATCAAGCGTTGTAGGTGGGCTATTTGCATTTTGTTTGTTGCGTCATCAGTCTGCTTTATTGAGTAGTATAAAAAGGTACGTACGAGGAGGTGCGTTGATTGGTTTAGCGGCGACAATAGCTTATTTTTTTATCCTCGTTGGTGGGGCGATGGAAGAGGGTCTATCGCTCATGTTTGACCCTATGATGGTCTCTATCTATTGGGATTCGCCTGCGGGCAGTACCTTAATCGCTAATGTGATTGGTTATTGCTTGGTGATCATAGCGTCATTTACCCTTGGGTCGGATCGTGCCTTCAGTCTGTGGCCATTTTCACGCCTTGCATTAATGGTCGCTTCCTTGGGCATAGCCAGTTTGATTTATTCGTTTTCATTCACGGGTCATGCGACAGAGCAAGCTTGGTATTATCAAATTATATTCTTTGCTCATATTTTAATCGCTGCTTGGTGGTTAGGGCTTTTGTTTCCTTTGTGGTTAGTCATACGAAGTGCAACGGCAGAAGAGTCAAACAAGGTGTTGGAGCATTTCGGTAAACTTGCTGCCTACGCGGTGTTGGTTTTGATTGTGTGTGGTGCATGGATGAGTTTCATATTAACAGGGTGGCAGGGCTTGTTTTCGACAGATTATGGCTTTTGGTTACTGGTGAAGCTTGCTCTGGTCGTGGCAATTCTAGTGATGGCGGCCTATCACAAGTTGCATCTTGTACCGTTAATATTAGAGCGCGGCAATACAACGCTTATACAAAAATCTATTTTAATGGAAAAAATGATCGCTTCTTCAATCTTGGTGGTCACAGCGATATTTACAACGTTTGTTGGCCCTCCAATGCATTGATTGAATTTCTATTATTAAGGTACGGACATTTACACTTCAGGATTAAAAATTGCAGTATTCCGATAATAAAATCTTAGTTGAAGCTGAATGATGCAATGTAATAAAATTACCACATGGAAAATATAATAGAATTTGGAATTATAAATAATTGTCACCTTATGGCTCAATAATTTGTCAACTTATGCTTCAAAAAGCTGCGTAACTCATTGATGTTTTGCTAGCCAATTTGTCATTTTATGCTTCAATCAACATAGTAACCACGTATCATTTTTATTTCTCTCTCTTATTTCATTTCTTACATGCGACTTGTTACCACAAGCCACTGCTTTTTCTGATGTCCTTTTTTTGTGTTTTGAAGACTCTAATGTTTGCCAGGGGTTGTTGTCGCTATGGCTGGCATAAGGTGGGTGAGTATGTGACCCTCAGAACATATCAGCAATAATAGGCATCTATGTTCTGAGCGTAGGATTAGTTGTTGCTTTTGAACATCATGGATATGGAGTTAACACAGTGGCGGATATTGTTTTCCGTTAGTCTTTCTCCTTCAAACACATGGCCAAGATGGCCTTCGCAGTTCGCGCAAACGATCTCGACACGACGGCCATCTGCATCTGGAACGCGCTTTACTGCACCTTCGATTTCATCATCAAAACTTGGCCAGCCGCAGTGCGATAAGAACTTATGTTCCGATGTGTAGAGGGGGGTATCACATTGTTTGCATAGGTAAACGCCACCTTCCATCGTGTCTGTGTATTCACCGGTAAAAGGACGTTCTGTGCCTTTATCAATAATAACGTGAGCTTCGATTGAGCTTAGCTTGTTATAGGTTTTATTCATATTAATGATCTCTCTTATATCTCTATGATAGGACACAGTTAACATAAATTATGGCATGCCTTAACGTGCAACACTAAGACAATATAACAGGTTTAATGTTCCGGTGTTAAACGAGCGTTTTAATGCAGTGTTGTTTTGAAGGCGATTATAAACATGCAAAGAGAGCACTCGGCACAAAGAGCTTTGTGTCGAGTGCTGTGGTTTATCGCGCTGGTACTGGGCGGGTAACGAGCGCTTGGCCGTTTTGGTTAAAGAGGTAACAGTCTTCTTTTTTGATGCCGACGGTGATGGTTTCACCGTTTCGAGTGAGGTTGGCGCCGCTGACTTCAATGGTTAATTTATGCCCTTTAAATTGCCCGTAAAGGTAAGTAAGCCCACCAAGGTGTTCGGCCACATCAATATCGATGAGCAAGGTTACATCTGCGTCTTGGGTGATTTCTTTAACGTGTTCAGGCCGTATGCCTAGCTTGATGGTTTCATTCACCGATATTTTAGAACCATCCACTTTGATGATTAACGTTTGACCAGCAATCTCTATAATCGCCATGTCTTGGCGATCTATGCTAATGACTTTACCATCGAGAAAATTCATTTTTGGTGAGCCAATAAAGCCCGCCACAAATTCATTGGCTGGGTTGTGGTAAAGCTCGAGTGGCGATCCCACTTGCTCAACGTTACCGGCGCGCAATACGACGATTTTATCGGCTAAGGTCATGGCTTCAACTTGGTCGTGCGTCACGTAAACCATGGTGGCTTTGAGTTTATTGTGCAGCTGAGCGATTTGAATCCGCATGTCGACACGCAGCTCAGCGTCTAGGTTCGACAGCGGTTCGTCAAACAAGAAAACTTCTGGTTGACGAACAATGGCCCGACCAATGGCAACGCGCTGACGCTGGCCGCCAGACAGTTGTTTTGGTTTACGGTCGAGCAGTTCGTTGAGTTGTAAAATATTGGCCGCATTGGACACTTGTTCCTTGATTTTTTCAGGAGCGACGCCGTTCATGCGCAAACCGAAGCTCATGTTTTCTTCGACGGTCATATGAGGGTAGAGCGCATACGATTGGAATACCATGGCCACACCGCGATCGGCGGGTGCAACGTTATTCATGTTTACGTCATTGATCTCTAGTTTTCCGTCAGTAATGTCTTCAAGCCCTGCGATTAAACGCAGTAGTGTGGACTTACCGCAACCTGATGGACCCACAAAGACCACAAATTCTCCGTCTTTTAGATCCAGATCGACGCCATGAATGGTTTCAATGTCGTTAAATCGTTTGATGACGTTTGTTAGTTTTATCGTCGCCATAATGGACTTTCCTATGCTAGTTAGAGGCCATGGCCCCCATTCGGATGGATACTATCTGGCAGGCGTCTTTGACCAGTGCTTGAAAGTGTTGGAAGCGTGCGTCGTCTACGCGAAATTTGGGTGCTGTAATACTCAGCGCTGCAATAGGTTCATTTCTGTGGTTCAGGATAACGGAAGCGGCACACTGAATGCCTTCTTCGTGCTCTTCTAAATCCAAGGATATTTTGCTTTCACGAATCTTAATTAGCTCGTTGCGAAGCATGGTTTCATTTACTAAGGTGGTGGCGGTGTGTTGAGTGAAGCTTTGTTCTTGAATGGCTTTGGTAAGCTGCTCTTCACTGAGAAACGCTAACATGGCTTTGCCGACACCGGTACAGTAAGCAGGGCCTTTTTTGCCAACAGCCGAAAACAGCCGCAAGCTTTTTTGGCTTTCCATTTTGTCGATGTAGATTACTTCCCCACGATCCAGAACCGCAAGGTGAATGGTTTCGCCAGTTTCGCTCCACAGATGTTTCATTTGATCCGCGGCAATATCACGCACATCGATTTTTGACCAAGCCTGGTGGGCCAGTTCTAATAACCCGTAACCTGGATGATACAGTTGTGTGGTGTCGTCAAATCGAATCAAACCTTTTTCGGTAAGAGACGTTAATGTGCGATGCGCGGTGGCTTTGGGTAGGTCTGTTTTGTCCACTAGCTCCGCAAATCGAAGTGGGTAGGGAGTTTTGCAAACTTCTTGTAAAAGACTAAGGGCTTTATCCAGTGATGAGCCTCCGCTCTTCGTGTTTGTCTCTGTCATACGTTGTCCTGATGTTTTAAAGGGCAATTTTATCGAATTGACCTGTCTGAAAAAATGTTCTCAAATGAGTATTGCAAAAAACGGAACTTTATTCCATTATTTTATTAAGCGAATTATTTGGCAGTGTTCAGGTAACCAGTAGGGCAATAAATTAACCAATAAAAAATAAGAGGTGTGTGCGCCATGCAGAAACTGCATAGCAGACAACAACAATGGATGCCGGTTGTGTTTTTAGCGCCAGCCGTCATTATGTTTGTGGTCTACGTGATCTTTCCTATTCTCCAGAGTATCTGGCTGAGTTTTTACGAATGGGATGGCATTGGTGAAAAAACCTTTGTTGGACTGAGTAACTATTTTGAGCTGTTTGATGATTATCAGTTCTGGGTAGCCTTAAAAAACAACCTGTATTGGATGGTGTTTTTTATGTTGGCGCCGCCAATTGGTTTGGGAATTGCTTTGTTTCTGAATCAAAAAATGATGGGTATACGTCTTGTTAAATCCATGTTTTTCTTTCCTTTTGTTATTTCACAAGTGGTTGTTGGCTTAGTGTTTTCGTGGTTTTACGATCCTTCTTTTGGTCTTTTCAATAAAGCACTTGGCTTATTTGGTATGGAGCCAGTGGCCGTTTTGTCCGATGAAAATTGGGTGACATTCGGCATCATAGTCGCGGGACTTTGGCCGCAAATTGCCTATTGCATGATCTTGTACCTCACAGGGTTAAATAATCTCAATCCTGACCAAATCGAAGCGGCACGTTTGGATGGCGCGCATGGCTGGAAAATGTTGCGCCATGTGATTCTTCCTCAGCTAAAACCCGCCACATTCATTGCTATTGTGGTGACGGTGATTGGCGCGCTGCGTAGCTTTGACCTTGTGGCGACCATGACCAGTGGTGGGCCGTTTGGCTCGTCCAGTGTGCTGGCTTACTTCATGTATGAGCAGTCCATTTTTAATTATCGAGCCGGTTACGGTGCGGCAATAGCAACGGTGTTGTTCCTGATTATGGATATTTATATTGCCTACTTTTTGTGGCGCATGCTGAAGAGTGAGAAAGCCTAATGTTTCCAACACCTATCGAAAAAAGATCCTTACCTTTTAATTTAAGTTATCGCGTTGCCGTATGGATTTCGCTGTTCCTGTGGTTGCTGCCATTGTTGGCGGTTTTGCTAACCTCAGCACGGTCAACCGGCGACATTAACGCCGGTAATTACTGGGGCATTCCCTCTGAATGGATGCTGTTTGAAAACTACACCATGGTGTTCACCGAAACGCCAATGTTGCGCTATTTATTGAACTCTATTTTGATCACGGTACCGGCAGTCATTGGTGCGGTGGCCTTGTCTACCTTGGCGGGCTATGCGCTGGCCAAGTTCAAGTTTCGGGGTAATGTGGCTTTATTCGCGGCGTTTATCGCGGGAAATTTTGTGCCATTTCAAATCCTGATGATTCCGGTGCGTGATTTAACCATTGGCATGGGGTTATACGACACGGCGACGGGTTTGATCCTTTTCCATGTCGCGTTTCAAACAGGGTTTTGTACCTTGTTTATGCGCAACTTTATTGTGGGCTTGCCGGATGAATTGATCGAAGCGGCGCGCGTTGAAGGCGTGAGCGAATGGCAGATTTTCTGGCATGTTGTCTTGCCGTTGGTGCGTCCCGCTTTGGCGGCGTTGTCGGTGCTGATTTTTACTTTTATCTGGAATGATTACTTTTGGGCATTGGTGCTAGTACAGAGCGATGAAGTACGTCCTATCACCGCCGGCATTAGTGCATTAAAAGGTCAGTGGATAGCGTCTTGGCAGTTGATTGCAGCGGGCTCTATTGTCGCGGCATTGCCTCCGGTTATCTTGTTTTTCGCCATGCAACGACACTTTATTGCAGGCTTAACATTGGGTGCGACAAAAGGGTAATCATGATGGAAAATAATGTAGACATGAACTTTTACCGCCAAGATCAGCAGGGCAAAACCTTGGTCATTGCTTGTCCACAACAGGGTGCACCGGAGTTGGTTTTTTTTGGTGATGCATTGCCTGCGACAACCGATTTGGCGAGTCTGTATTTGTCGAAACAAATGGCCATTCCACAAGCCATGTTGGACAAGCCCGCGCCTATGTCTTTGATTCCCGAAGCGGGCCGAGGCTGGTTGCAATCGCCCGCGGTGGAAACCAGCGCAGAAGATCGCCCTGTGTGGTCGGCGTGTTGGACATTAATTGACGTAAATGAAACCCAAGCGGGATGGTCAATTCGCTTAGAAGACAATGTGGCTCAGCTTGCACTCACACTGGCTATTGGGTTGTTGTCATCGGGTGTGTTGCGACAACAATTAACCTTGACCAATCAAGGTCGGGGCGAGGTGACGGTTCAGCGCTTGGCGTGCACTTTGCCGGTGGCGAGTCATTATGTTGAACGCATGGGTTTTTATGGTCGTTGGTGCCAAGAATTTCAGCAAGAGCGCAGCGATTGGCAATCGACTTGGTTGCAAGAAAATCGTAACGGCCGTAATTCTCACGCGAACTTTCCTGCGGTAATTGTCGGCGAACAAGGTTTTGGCGAACAGCAAGGCGAGCTGATCGGCGCGCATTTAGGGTGGAGCGGCAATCACAGATTAAAAGCCGATTACACAGTAGAAGGTCATCGTTATTTGCAAGCGGAAGCCTTGTATTTGCCGGGCGAGATCGTTTTGGCGACGAATGAAACCCTTTCTACACCAGAACTTTTATCCAGCCACAGCGCTTCTGGTTTGAACACCATGAGCCAACAATTCCATCAAGAAGCGCGTCAGCGTTTGCAGCTTACGAAACCACGTCCTGTGCATCTCAATACTTGGGAAGCATTCTATTTTGATCATGATATGACCCAACTGAAAGCCTTGGCAAAAGCCGCGGCAGACGTGGGCGTGGAGCGTTATATCCTCGATGATGGTTGGTTCCATGGTCGTGATCATGACAAAGCGGCGTTGGGCGATTGGTTTGTGGATGAAACAAAATACCCAGACGGTTTGATGCCGCTGATCCGTTACGTTAAAGACGATCTCGGTATGGAGTTTGGTTTGTGGTTTGAGCCTGAAATGGTCAATCCAGATTCCGATCTCTTTCGTGCTCACCCCGATTGGGCGTTGCAATTGCCTCAATACAACGCCGCGTTGGCGCGCAATCAGCTGGTATTGAATCTCGCCAAACCAGACGCTTATCAATACATTCGTGAACGTTTATTTACGCTGTTCACAGAGTATCCGATTGATTATGTGAAATGGGATATGAATCGAGATTACACTCAACCGAGTGGTGATATCGCCCCGCAAGCGCATGCTCAAGTAGGGGCTTTGTATCGGTTACTTGCTGAGATAAACCAAGCGTTTCCAGACATGGAAATCGAAAGCTGTTCGTCCGGCGGAGCACGGGTGGACTTTGGTATTTTGAATTACACCAAGCGTTTTTGGGCATCCGATTGCAACGACGCATTAGAGCGCCAGAGCATTCAGCGTGGGTTTAGTTATTTCTTTCCACCCGACGTTATGGGGTCGCACATTGGCCCAGATAAAAGCCATACCACCAGCCGAATTCACGATGTGGCATTTCGAGTGGGCACCGCCATGCTTGGGCATTTAGGCATCGAATGGAACTTGTTAGACGCCAATGCAGAGCAAAAAGCGACGATTGCGAATTGGTTGTCTCATTACAAACAGCATCGTGACATTTTGCATAAAGGCAATAATTGGCGTTTACCGAGCGCCGATGGCCGAGCACAAACCCAGTGGGCATTAAGTCAAGATGGCAGGCAAGGTTTGGCGGTTTACAGTCAGCTTGCCATGCCAAAACAAGCGCAAACGTTGCCGGTGCGTTTTCCCAATTTATTGCCTGAACAGCATTATCGAGTGGTGGTGTTGGAACACAGTCCATTGCCAGGCCACCTTATGAAAGCCTTACCGGCATGGTGGAAAAAGGACCTTATTTTGAACGGTGCGAGCTTGAGTCATGCGGGTCTCCAGTTGCCCATTTTAGACCCTGAATCCCTTATTTTATTAAGCATCCAAGCTGTGCCTTTGGCGGAGAATATCTGAATGAGCGACACAAATAATAAAGACAAAAAACCACTGCGCAGTCAGCAATGGTACGGAAAACTAGACAAAGACGGCTTTATTCATCGCAGTTGGATGAAAAACCAAGGCTTACCGGATCACAGCTTTGACGGTCGACCAATCATTGGTATTTGCAATTCATGGAGTGAATTGACGCCGTGTAATGCGCATCTTCGTGAATTAGCAGAATACGTCAAACGCGGTGTATGGGAAGCAGGCGGTGTGCCGCTTGAATTTCCTGTGATGTCCTTGGGGGAAACCCAAATGAAGCCAACCGCCATGTTGTTTCGTAACTTGATGAGTATGGACGTCGAAGAATCCATGCGCGCTTACGGCATGGACGGCGTTGTGTTACTAGGCGGTTGTGACAAAACCACACCGGCACAATTAATGGGCGCGTGTTCGGTCGATTTGCCAACCATCGTTGTGTCGTCTGGCCCTATGTTGAACGGTAAATATCGTGGCAAAGACATTGGTTCAGGCACAGATGTTTGGAAATTCAGTGAAGCCGTACGCGGCGGCAAAATGAGCCTAGACGAATTTATGCGCGCCGAATCGGGCATGTCTCGCTCGCGTGGAACCTGTATGACCATGGGCACCGCATCGACCATTGCGTGCCTAGTGGAAGCTTTAGGCATGTCGTTACCTGAAAATGGCACCTTGCCAGCGGTGGACGCACGGCGTCAGGCGTTGGCACACATGACGGGGGGGCGGATTGTCGAGATGGTCAAAGAAGACCTTAAACCGTCAGACATACTGACTAAATCCGCCTTTGAAAACGCCATTCGCGCCAATGCAGCAATCGGTGGTTCCACCAATGCGGTGGTGCATTTACTGGCGATTGCTGGTCGAGTTGGGGTGGATTTGACCCTAGACGATTGGGATCGAATCGGGGCGGACATTCCATGTTTGGTGGATTTGATGCCATCGGGTCGATTCCTCATGGAAGATTTCCATTACGCGGGTGGTTTCCCCGCCTTGATCCAGCGCTTGAGCCATCTGTTTGATATGTCGGCCAATACCGTTTGCAACGCGAGCTTGGGCGAAATCACCGAAGGCGCAGAATGTTTCAACGAAGAAGTGATTCGTCCGCTTGATAAACCGTTGCGGGCCAATGCTGGCATTGCGGTATTGCGCGGCAACTTGTCACCACAAGGGGCGATTATTAAACCAAGCGCGGCGACACCAGAATTGCTGCAACACACCGGCAAGGCTGTGGTGTTTGAAAACATCGAAGACTACAAAGCGCGCATCGATACGCCGGAATTGGACGTGGATAAAGACTCTATTTTGGTTTTAAAAGGCTGTGGCCCAAAAGGTTATCCGGGCATGCCAGAAGTGGGCAACATGGCTCTGCCAAGTAAGTTATTGGAACAAGGTATTACGGACATGGTTCGCATTAGTGATGCACGCATGAGCGGCACCGCATTTGGTACTGTCGTGCTGCATGTGGCGCCAGAATCCACCATGGGTGGGCCATTGGCGTTGGTACAACACGGTGATGAAATTACCCTTGATGTAGAAGGACGTGGTTTGCATTTGCACATCACGGACGAAGAAATGGCACGCCGTAAAGCCGCATGGCAACCAGAAAAAAGTGATTACCATCGCGGTTACGCAAAATTGTACATCGATCACGTAATGCAAGCTGATCAAGGAGCCGATTTGGATTTCCTCGTCGGCAGCAGTGGCTCGAAAGTGAGTCGGGAGTCTCATTAATGATAAATAATAAAAACAAGACGATGTATCCCAGCTTGGCCGGTCGACATGCGCTGGTAAGTGGAGGAGCGTCCGGCATTGGCGAAGCGCTGGTGCGAGCGTTGGCGCAACAAGGTTGTTTAGTGAGTTTTTTTGATATCGACCAAGCGGCAGGCGATGCGTTGGCAAAAGCGTTGAAAGCACAAGGTTACCAGGTGCATTTTGATCGGGTTGATTTGACGCAAATTGAAACGCTGAAAGACACCATTCATGGTCGAATGGCGGCGTGGGGAGCGATTCGAATTCTGGTGAATAACGCCGCGAATGATCATCGTCATACGCTACAAGAGCTGACATCGGAACAATTTGATCAATGTATGTCGGTGAATTTGAAGCATCATTTTTTTGCGGCGCAAGCGGTAGCGCCCGCCATGGCAGACGCGGGAGGCGGCAGCATTATCAACATGAGTTCCAATTCGTGGATGCTTGGGCTGGCGGGTTATCCGGGGTATGTCACCGCCAAAGCGGGTATCTCTGGTTTAACAAAAGGTTTGGCTCGTGAGTTGGGCGCGCAAAAAATTCGTGTCAATACGGTGTTGCCCGGTTGGGTGATGACCGAAAAGCAAAAACGCTTGTGGCTAACCCCAGACGCCGAAGCAGAATTAATGACGCAGCAGTCATTGAAAGAAAAAATTGAGCCAGAAGACGTAGCAGATTTGGTGCTGTTCTTAGGCGCAGAGGACAGCCGGATGATTTCTGGACAAAGTCTGGTGGTTGATGGAGGGCGCTTGTAATGACGTCATCAAATTCTGTTTCTCACTCTTTAAGCGGCAACGCGAGCTTTATCGCGGTGGATTGGGGAACCACCAATTTACGCGCCTTTCTGATGAATCAGCATGGTGATATTCAGGCGCAACGGGACAGTGATCAAGGCATGTTGAAGCTGGGCGCGTCGGAATTCGAGGCCGTATTAGCGGATTTATTGGACGACTGGCTAACCACTGATTTGCCGATTTACATGGCGGGCATGGTGGGCAGTCGTGGCGGTTGGCAAGAAGTGCCATATCAGCATTGTCCGATAAAACTCAGTGATTTATCCGAACACCTACATTGGTTAAAAACCGCTTTGCCTAATCCCATTGCGATTGTTCCCGGTTTGCAAGGTGAAGGTGTCGCGGGGTATCACGATGTGATGCGTGGTGAAGAGACGCAATTATTAGGCGCAATGGATTGGTTGGAAGCGCAAGGTCGCACCGAGGAAGCCCCTGTTTTTTGTTTGCCCGGAACACACTGCAAATGGGTGCAAATCCAAAACGGTCACGTGACGCAATTTTCGACTTCGATTACGGGCGAGTTGTTTGCGCGTCTCAACGATGAATCCAGTTTGGTCAAAGGGTTGCCTAAGTCCGACGTGTTAAACGAAGGCGCGTTTAATCAAGGTGTATTGGCCAGCCAACAAGGCGGAGGCATTTTGCATCATTTGTTTAGCGCTCGCAGTCGGTTTGTGTGCGGTGAATTGGCCGCTGATGAAGTGAGAGATTATTTGTCGGGCGTGGTGATTGGTCATGATGTGAATGACACTTTGCTGGCGTTCGAGGCGGCATCACTGAGCACGCCAGAAAGCCCGGTTGTTATTGTCGGAAGCAAAGCATTGAGCGCGCGTTATGCGTTGGCGCTGGCTTCTCGTCAGCTTAAATCTGAGTTTTTAGACGCCAGCGAGGCGAGTATTCGCGGCTTAAAACGTTTGGCGAAAAAAGGAGCGAAATGAACATGACACATTCTTTTGATGCACTGATGCAAGCGTTCCCCATGGTGGCCATTTTACGAGGCATTCGAAAAGACGAAGTGGTTGAGCATACCCGCGTTCTGATTGACGCGGGCTTTCGTTTGATCGAAGTGCCGCTGAATTCGCCAGAACCGTTTGTCAGTATTCGCTTGTTGCAAGAGACCTTTGGCGATCAGGCCGTGATTGGCGCGGGTACCGTATTGACCATGGGGCAATTGACCGAATTGGTTGCCACGGGCGCAAAATTAATGGTGTGTCCGCACACGGATCCAGAACTGATTAAAGCCGCGAAAGTGGCGGGGTTGTTCGCCATGCCGGGGTTCTTTACCGCAAGTGAAGCGTTTGCGGCGTTGCACGCGGGCGCAGATGCGGTGAAATTATTTCCGGCAGAAGCCTTGCCAACGATCAATGTGGTGAAAGCCTTAGGGGCGGTAATTCCAGCCGACACTTGGTTGTGTCCGGTAGGTGGTGTCACGCCAGACAATATGGCCGACTATTTGAATGTGGGCGCACGTGGCTTTGGTTTGGGTTCGGCCTTATACAAAAAAGGGCAATCCGTGGAAGCGACGAAAGCCAATGCGCAGGCTTTTGCGGCGGCTTGGAAGGCTTTCCAAGTAAGTGCTTTAGACTAAAAAAAGGCAAGAGGAGAATAAAAATAATGAAGCAAATCAGTACTCAGCGCCATCAATTAGCAGAAGGGCCATTTTGGAGCCAAGCCGAGCAAGCCTTATATTGGGTCGACATTCCCGCTTGCCAAGTGTGGCGTTGGCACCAAGCGTCGAATGAAACGCAACATTGGACGTTGCCGAAAAAAGTCTCTGCGGTGTTTACCACACAGAGCGATCGTCTGTTAGTCGCTCTGTCGGATGAAGTTGCGTATTTAGACAAAGTGACTGGCGAGTTAGAACACCTGTGCGATTTAGACACCGACATTGTTGGCAATCGAAGTAACGACGCTAAGTGCGACCCGAATGGCGTGCTTTGGGTTGGCACGATGGACGACGCCGAAAAGGTCGCGTCGGGTCGACTGTGGAAAATCACACCAGAAGGCAAAAAAACGCTCATGTTAGAAGGCATTGGCATTGCCAATACACTGGCGTGGGACGAATCACGCGGGCGCTTTTATTTTGGCGATTCCATGACGAGAAAGGTGCACGCTTTTCCGTATCCTGAGTTTTATGACGTGCGTAAACAAAAGCCATATTTCGAAGTAGAAGAGGGCATTGGTGCGGACGGTTCTTGTCTCGATTCCGACGATTGTTTGTGGAATGCCAATTGGGACGGCGCTCGCGTGGTGCGCTATAGCCCTGATGGCGAAGTACTACAAACGATTGAATTGCCTTTTTCTAAACCAACGTGTTGTGTGTTTGGCGGCGAGAATGGCATGACCTTATTTATCACGTCGGCCAGTGTGGCAACGAGTGATGAAACGCTGGCGAATCAACCGTTGGCGGGTCATGTGGTGGCGATTGATTTAACCAAGATGAACATTGCCGGTGCGCCAAGCCAGCCTTTTGCAGGAGCATAGAGAATGAAATTAGGCGTTTGTTATTACCCTGAACATTGGCCAAAAAGCCGATGGGTGGAAGATGCACAACACATGCGGCGCATTGGCATCGAATACGTTCGTATTGGTGAGTTTAGCTGGAGCACGATTGAACCAGAGCCCAATGAGTTACATTGGCAATGGCTGGATGAGTCGTTGGACATTCTCCACGCTCATGGCTTGAAAGTGATTTTAGGCACGCCCACCGCAACACCGCCAAAGTGGCTGGTGGATCGTCATCCTTCTATGTTGGCAAAAGACGAGCAGGGGCGAGTGCGAGGCTTTGGCTCTCGTCGTCATTACACGTTTGCCAGTCTTGAATATCGAGAAGAGTGCCGTCGAATAGTGACGTTGATGGCGGAGCGCTATGGTCAGCATCCTGCCGTAGCGTCTTGGCAGACCGATAATGAATACGGCTGTCACAACACCATTTTGAGTTACGCCGAAACGGATTTGGTCGCGTTTCGCATTTGGTTGACAGAGAAATACGGCACGATTGCGGCGTTAAATAAAGCGTGGGGCAATGTCTTTTGGAGCATGGATTATCGTTCGTTCGATGAAATTGAATTGCCCAATTTGACCGTGACCGAAGCCAATCCATCCCATCGTTTGGACTTTCAGCGTTGTTGTTCAGACCAAGTGGTTGCCTTTAATAAGTTGCAAGTGGCTATTCTGCGAGAATATTCTGCGGGCCGTGATTTAGTCCATAACTACATGGGCTTTTTTACGGCATTTGACCATCACAAAGTCGGTCAAGATTTGGATGTGGCGAGTTGGGATACCTACCCACTGGGCTTTTTGGATCAAGAAACCATTTATACCGAAGAAGAAAAACACACGTATTTACGCGTTGGTCATCCTGATTTTGGTGCGTTTCATCATGATTTGTATCGTGGTTGCGGTAAAGGTCGTTTGTGGATTATGGAGCAACAACCGGGGCCAGTGAATTGGGCACCACATAACCCAACGCCGGCAAATGGCGCAGTGCGTTTATGGACGTGGGAAGCCTTTTCTCATGGCGCGGAACTCGTCTCGTATTTCCGTTGGCGTCAGGCGCCTTTCGGACAAGAACAAATGCACGCGGGTTTATTGCGACCGGATGCACAAGAAGCCGAAGCCGCACAAGAAGCCGCTGTGGTTGCCGGAGAAGTGAAAGCCTTGGCCGAATCGCTTGGGTTGGACGCGGAAGCGTTGATGTCCTTGCCGAGCGCAGGAAAAGTCGCATTGATGTTTGATTACAACGCCTGTTGGTCGTTGGATATTCAACCTCAATCACGCGCTTATCGTTATGTATTCTGGTGTTATCGCCTGTATGAAGCCCTACGTGAGCTGGGCTTGTCTGTCGATATCATTTCCAGTGGTGCGTCCTTGGATACGTACGAATTGCTGGTTTTACCGGCGCAGGCGCATATCTCGCCTGCGTTACAAACAAGGCTGACTGCGTTTAACGGTGTGTTGCTAGCGGGGCCTAGAACGGGCAGCAAAACCGATACGTATCAAATTCCTGACAACCTTGCGCCTGGGCCATTGGCGAGCTTATTGCCGCTGACGGTAGAACGTGTTGATGCGTTGCCTAATCACACTCAGCCAGCAGTATCTGGCCGTTGGGGCACGGGAAATCTAATGCATTGGCATGAACAAATTAAAACGACACTGCCGTGTTTGCTAAAGGACGATGGTGGCAACCCTGTGTTGATGGGAGAAGGGCGTCATTTTTATCTTGGTTCTTGCATCGACAATGGCTTACTAAAAGCGAGTTTGGCCAAGTTGGCCGAAGCCGCAGGGTTGTCGAGCGTTTACTTGCCGAAAGGGGTGCGTGTTCGTGAGCGTGGCAACGTCATTTTTGCCTTTAATTACGCGTCTCACGAGGTGTTTTTTGAACCAGAAGAGGCGGAGTTGGTCATTGGTGACCGCCATTTAGCGGCGGCGGGTGTGTCGATTTGGAAAAAACGTTAGAAAAGCGCAATAAATAAAGTGGAACTTGGTTTCTTTTATTGATTATGTGTTAGGGCTGGTCAATAATGAAACCCAGTTCCAATTAATAAAATAAAAAGAGGGCTTAGTTAAATGAAAAAAATTCAATCGTTATTAGTCGGTGCCATGGCATTGACGGCCGTTTCCATTGCCAACGCAGGCACCTTGGTGATCAACTCAGATCAGGCCGACCCGGCACCGAAAAAAGCGTTTGCTGAAATCGTGCAAAAATTTGAAGGGGAAAACCCGGATATTACTGTCAAATACAACTTGTATGACAAAGAAGGTTATAAGACCGCTATTCGTAATTGGTTGTCGACCAGTCCACCAGACGTTGTTTTCTGGTATGCGGGCAATCGCATGAAGGCGTTTGTTGATCGCGGTTTGTTTGAAGACGTGAGTGATGTTTGGAAAAAAGAAGATTTAAAAGCCAACATGCCTTCTGCCACACCGGCGATGACGATTAATGATAAACAGTGGGGAGTTCCTTACACTTATTATCAATGGGGCATTTATTACCGAAAAGACATTTTTGACAAGTTAGGCCTTTCTGAACCGAAAACATGGGATGAATTCCTTGCGGTTAATGCCAAGCTAAAAGCCAATGACATTGCACCAATCGCAATTGGTACTAAGTATTTGTGGACCGCTGCGGGTTGGTTCGATTATTTAAACATGCGAACCAATGGTTTGGATTTTCATATTGATTTAATGGATGGAAAAATTCCTTACACGGATCCTCGTGTTCGTAAAACGTTTGAACACTGGAAGGTATTGGTGGATAACGGCTATTTCCTAGAAAATCATGCGTCTTATTCTTGGCAAGAAGCGCAACCATTTATGTACAACGGCAAAGCGGCGATGTATTTAATTGGTAACTTTATTGCGCCAAACTTCCCGAAAGAACTTGATGGGAAAATGGGCTTCTTCCAATTCCCACAAATTGATCCGGCGATTGGCATGGCAGAAGACGCACCAATGGATACCATTCATATTCCTGCTAAAGCAGCCAATAAAAAAGACGCACGTAAATTCTTAGAGTTTATGGCGCGTGCTGATAATCAGACCTTGGTGAATGCGGCGTTATTGCAAATTCCACCGCATAAAAAAGCCCATGCGCCTGATAATTACTTTTTGAACAAGGGCGTGGACATGCTAAACAATGCGTCTGGTACGGCTCAATTTTATGACCGTGATACGGATCCGAGCATGGCGCAAGAAGGCATGAAAGGTTTCCAAGAATTCATGGTAAAACCAGAACGTATGGACGCAATTTTGAAGCGCTTAGAAAGCGTGAGAAAACGTGTTTTCAAATAATGGATTCTCGTTTCCGGCACCATAGCGGATAACGTCATCCTGAAAATAAATCTAAAGCCGACTTCAATTTTTTGAAGTCGTCATTTTTTATGCCGTCATTTTTTGGGGTGGCTCGAAACGTCGTTTTCATCAAAAGCGTTTACAAATCATTGCCATTCATAATGGTTATTTTGTAGCTGGTGAAGGCTGTTTTATTGCAAGTGTCATTGGCATTAAATTAAATACGCTTCTGATAGCGGTACTTAATTTAATGTTGGCGGTACTTTTGTTTTTATCAGGGGATTTCTGGTTTAACTTTGTAAAGGGTGTCATGCAAATGGCGCTTTAGGTTTAAATTTTCCTCACCTTATGGTCTAATTTTTTCTTAATTAATCCCTATATTAGGAAAAACCATGTTGATCAAAACATCACTCTCAATTGTGTTGGTTAGTGCGACCGCTATTTTTACCTCCGGTCATTCTTTTGCTTTTGATGATTACTGCACGCCTAAATTAAACACCTACCTTGAAAACGTCGAAAAAACGGTGGATTCTAAATACATTTCACAGCGTCAAAAAGACGTCGCTCAAAAAATTCTGGATAAAGTGAAGGCCAGCCGTAATGACACCAAAGATTGCGTGTTAATAGACAAACTGTTGCCGTAAATCATTACTAATTTTTATAACAGAATCCGAATCCTCTGTTTTGATTGGCAGGAGATGCTGCATGGATGAACTAGAGGCTTCTTTAAGGGTTGCAAAAAGCGTTGCAAAGTTTCTGATGAGAATGCCTTGTGCAGGCATTATTTTTCAAGAGGGTTAGGTTTTGTATTCTGGTCATGAGGGCGTCCTTGAATGGGCAGATCGATTGTCCTCAGTTGTTGAATGCCACTCGACACCTTGATATCAAAAAAATCACCCCATTTCCTTCGTTTTTTCTCAATTTCACGGCCCTTCCATCGTAATTGTTGAACCTTTGCCTAGTGGGGCGAGTTTGCTTTTTTGAGTGATAAGCCATGTCTGACAGTTGCTCTGGTGTTAGAAGTGGATATTGGTACTTTGGTCGAATTACTGACGACCTTGTTGAAGTCTGACGTAGTAATGGAAGCTGATAAAGTTTCTGGCAATAACAGTGATTGTATTCGCCAGGGTAAGACCTACGACGTCACGGTTGGCGAGGTGTTGAATCGCCGCTAAAAATAAGCAAGGTAGGGTGTTTCATGCTGAAACGATTGGTAGCATGATTCGTAATCCAGACAACCGTCTGGGAGGGTACATCGCACACATTCGCGATGTGAGTGAGCGATTAGAACTTGAGCGGAAAAGGCTTGATACCAAGGTACGTTTATCGATTGCGCCGATGCGACCCCCTTAGGGGTGAGGTAGTCGGATTTACAAGAAAATACATTGCTCTGTGATGATTGGATGTATCGTTTATTTGGTTTAGTAAAACATACACACTAACCCGGTGTTAATATTGGCTGCGTGTGTTCATCGTGAAGATAAAGCGCGTCTTGATAGGGTATTTGATAGCGTTAAAGTCATGGCACCTTCTTAGCGACATCAGCCATGAAATAAGAACGCCGTTGAATGGTGTGTTAGGCATGGTCGGGCATGGATGGCTTTACCGCCACTCGTCGTATTCGACAAGTGGAAAGAAAGGATTGTTTAAAGCGCGTTCCCATCTTGGGATTGACTGCAGACGTTAGACCACAAACACGGACAGACGTGTTTCGAGCTGGTGGCGATGGGTTAATACCAAAACCTTTTAAACAAAAGGAGCTGATTAAGATGTTAGATAAGTGGTTGCCGAGTGAGGATCAGAAAGGTCAGAGTCTGGTAAGCGAGGATGAGTTATCTGGAGCGTCTTTTTTTAATTTACCATCTGGTGTGCTCATTGATGAGGCCGTGATTTTAGAGTTAAAAACTGTGTTAGCGGAAGATTTCTTATTGCTGGTGGACGCGTTTTTTGAAGACGCCGACCGAATTACGGAGTCATTTTATAAAATTCTAAGCCATGAAGTGGCGTTGGATTATACCGCGCTGTTTCAGCTTTCACACAGTCTTAAGTCGGTTAGCCAGAGTATGGGTGCCATGCGTTTGTCATCAATGGTGGGGCAACTTGAGCAAGAAAGCCGTCAAAAAGCGGTGCCTGAATTGACAGAAAAATTACACGAAATATCCATGACGTATCAAAATACGAAAAATGAACTTCAGCGTGTGGTAGCAAGCTTATGAATGTATTGATAGTGGACGACATCAAAACAGACCGACTGTTGCTTAAGTTCCATTTGTCAAAGCTTGGCTACAAGATCATAGAGGCAAGCAGCGGCCAAGAAGGTATTGTGAAGTTTGTCGAGCATTGTCATGATTTAGACCTCATTTTGATGGACGTGCAGATGCCAAATTTAAATGGATTTGATACGGTAAAATCCATTCGCAACATTCAGCAGCAGCAAAAGCAGGAATGGCTCCCCGTTATTTTTTTGAGTGCCAGCACGGAAGATGACGACATTGTCGATGGCATTCTCGCAGGTGGCGATGACTATTTAATCAAACCCATTAATCAAAGAGTATTGGCGGTTAAAATGTTAGCGATGAAGCGAATTGCTGACATGAGACGCCGTCTGGTAGAAACAAATGCTGTGCTCGAGAAATTAGCGTCGACCGACTACTTAACAGGCGTGGCGAATCGTCGGGCTTTTGAAAATGCCTTGAAGTATGAAATGATCTATACACAGCGTCATGGGCGATCGTTGGCGTGTGGCATGTTTGATTTAGACAAGTTCAAAGATGTGAATGATGTGTTTGGTCACGATGCCGGTGACGCTGTTTTGGTTGAGATAGTCAGTAGGCTAAAGTCTTATCTTCGAGAAGGTGACTTTATTGGCCGCTTGGGTGGTGAGGAGTTTGGCCTCATATTAACCAACATTGATGAAGGAAATGTCGTAGCCGCGTTTGATCGTTATCGCCTTTGCATTGCAGAAAAGCCTATTAAATACAACGATATCGAGATCCCGATGACGGCCAGCATCGGCGCTGTGCTATTCGCCGATTCTAGCGAGCATACTCCTTCGTCTTTGCTAAAACGATCAGACCAATTGTTATACGAAGCAAAAGACGCTGGGCGGAACAGGGTCGTTTTTCATCCCTAATAGGATGGTTTAAGCGGAGTATTAAAATGGGACATAAAATGCATAAAAAACCCGAACACGAAAAGGGGCTCGGGTTTATAAAATCACTTACTATCACGTGGTTCGCGACAGTAAGTTGGTTTTTAAGTATGTAAGTGTATTTTAGTATCGAATCGTTTAATGCTGTTCTGATACTTTTTGGTTTACGGTTGCAAGCAGTGCTTGCATAGAGGCCGATACAATATCGTTGTTAATGGCAACACCGTTATAGCGATCGCCATTAATGTTAGCTTGAACATAAGCAATAGCCTGAGAGTCGCTACCAACCGTCAATGCATGTTCTTGATATTGAATAATATCAACGCGCATACCAAAATACTCTCCTAAAGCTTCACTGAATGCCGATAAAGCGCCATTGCCATTACCCGTAATTTTGACAGTACCTTCTGCGTTGACTAACTGAGCATTTACTGTGTCTACGTCGTCTTTTGTTAGGTCATATTTGCCCAACTTAAAAGGTAAGGTTCCGGTCATGAAGTGAGTTTCAAACAAATCTCTCATGGATTTAGCATCTACGACGCCGCCGTCTTTTTCAGCGAACTGCTGCACAATCGGGCTAAACTCAACTTGTAACCAGCGAGGCAAAGCCAAGCCGTATTCTTGCTCAAGCGTGTAAGCAATGCCGCCTTTGCCGGACTGGCTGTTAACACGAATCACTTCTTGGTAGCTGCGACCTACATCACGTGGGTCGATTGGCAAATACGCCACGTCCCATGGTTTGTCGTCTGTCTGGTTTGCCAAGCATTTCTTAATGGCGTCTTGGTGAGAGCCAGAAAAAGCCGTGAAAACCAGTTCACCTGCGTAAGGATGACGTGGGTGAACTTGCAATAAGGTACAGGCTTGCACCACGCTGATGATGCGGTCCATGTCACCTAAGCTTAATTTTGGATCAATGCCTTGGCTGTACATGTTCATGGCCATGGTGACCACGTCCATGTTTCCGGTGCGTTCGCCATTGCCAAGTAAGGTGCCTTCGATACGATCTGCACCGGCCATGATGCCAAGCTCCGCAGCCGCGACGCCACAGCCGCGATCGTTATGAGTGTGCAAGCTGACAAACATACTGTCGCGCTTTTGCACGTTGCGACAGAAGTATTCGATTTGGTCGGCGTAACGATTTGGGGTAGACACTTCCACCGTGGCGGGTAAGTTAATAATCACCTTGTTGTCTGGCGTTGGCTGCCATACGTCAGTGACAGCATCGACGACTTCTATCGCGAAATCAATTTCTGTGCCGGTAAAACTTTCTGGTGAATACTGGAAAATCCATTCTGTTTCAGGGTGTTTTTCAGCGTGTTCTTTGACGCATATGGCCCCATCGACCGCAATTTTTTTGATGCCGGCCATGTCCAAGCGAAACACTTGCTCGCGCTGAGTGGTCGAGGTGGAGTTGTAAACGTGTACGATGGCTTTTTTAGCGCCTTTTAATGACTCGTAAGTGCGAGCAATAAGTTCAGGGCGCGCTTGGGTTAAGACTTGGATATACACGTCGTCTGGCACTTGCTCTTCTTCAATTAACCAACGGACGAAATCAAAATCCAATTGAGAGGCGGCCGGAAAACCTACTTCGATTTCCTTAAAGCCAACGTCAACCAGTAAGGCAAAAAACTGCTTCTTTTGTTCAACCGTCATAGGTTCTACAAGGGCTTGGTTGCCATCGCGAAGATCAACACTAGACCAAATAGGGGCCGTCGTAATGGTGTTATCAGGCCAGGTTCGATTTGCTAACGCAACAGGTTTAAAAGGGCGGTATTTTGTATGGTCAAAAGAAGTCATCTGCTTTCCTTTACTGTTCTGAAAGAGCGGGTAGCTCAAATTAGTATTACGCTCACTTGGTTAAGTGATTTCCATGTTTCTATCATAGCGAACTTTGTGGAGTAAAAGATTGCGTTTTTCTAGGTAAATATCAATCTAAATGGCATTATATTGCGTATAGTGTCTATTATTTAGCAGTATAAGCAGGTTTATATGGGATTTGATAAGATTGATCTGAGGATTTTGCAGGAATTGCAGCAAGATTCTAGCTTAACGAATCAAGAGTTGGCCGATCGGGTGGGCTTATCGGCATCGCCATGTTTGCGACGTGTTAAGGCACTAGAAGAATCCGGGGTGATCGATCGCAAGGTCACGATCTTAAAACGTTCTTTTTTGGGTTTAAAGCTCACCGCATTTATCCAAATCAGCATGGATCGCCATACACCCGATCGATTTAGTGTTTTTGAAGAGCAGGTCGCTGATTTTTCAGAAGTAACTCGTTGTAATCTGGTTACCGGTCAAAACTGCGATTATTTGCTCGAAGTAGTGGTGGAAGACATGGAGAAATACCATGATTTTTTATTGGGCAAGCTAACGCGCATTCCTGGCGTAACGGGTGTTCAGTCGAGCTTTTTGCTGCGCAGTGTAAAAGAGAGTACCGCTATGCCATTGAAGCACTTACTCTAAAAATAATACTAAAAGTAATGTTACACAGTAACAGGGTGTTGAATTTTACAATAATGGCCTAATTATTGAGCCATAGTGTTGAAACAGACCATCTCCAGAAAAAGCATTCCCTAGAAAGAGACAAAGTATGAGCAATTTAGCAATAAAGCGTCGAGTGATGATCCCCGTCAGGGCGGGTGATGTGATGGCTGAGTTTATTTCCTTTGACGGCGACGATACCGGTAAAGAACACATCGGCATTTATTTTGAAGGTAAAAAAGAGAAAACCGACGATTACATTCCTTTAGTGCGCTTACACTCAGAGTGTTTAACCGGCGATGTATTTGGCTCTGGCCGTTGCGATTGTGGTGAACAGCTAGACGAAGCCATAGACCTTATTAACGAAGAGGGCGGTTATATTTTGTATTTGCGACAAGAGGGTCGCGGCATTGGCTTGTACGCCAAACTAGAAGCTTATGCGTTGCAAGACCAAGGGTACGACACGTATCAAGCAAACGAAATGCTCCACCTGCCCGACGATGGCCGAGACTTTGGCGTCGCAGCGGATATGCTCACAGCACTAGACGTGACGAGAGTGCGTCTACTTACCAACAACCCTGATAAAGCGCAGCAACTCACAGACAACAGCATTGACGTTGTCGAACTTGTGCCGACGAAAGTGCATGTTAATCAGCACAACCGCCTTTACCTGGAAACCAAAGCAAAACGCAAATTTCACACCTTGAAATTTGACCCGATTTAAATCGTCGATTCGTTCAGTTATTTGGAAACAAAAAAGCGCTTTGCAAACTGCAAAGCGCTTTTTTAATGGCCATAACTAAGGTGAAGAACGGCTATTTTTTGGCTGCGGATTTTTTGGCTTTTACGGCCGCTGCGATGGCTTTTTTGTCCGTTGGTTTTTTCTTTTTGTTTTTCTTGGCGTTTGGCGAGCGGGCTTTGGTTTTGGCTTCTAGCCCTTCGATACGACCGAATTTGATGTTGGCTTGCATGAAACGCTGAATTTTTTCGATCATCGGTAAGTCATTAATGTCGATCAAAGATACGCAGTCGCCTGGTGCGCCTTCACGGGAAGCGCGTCCGGCACGGTGGATGTAGGAGTCCGCTTTGCGAGGTAAGCGCAGGTTGATCACGGTGTTGATTTCTGGAAGGTCGATACCGCGAGATGCCACGTCGGTGGCGACCAGTACTTGCAAGCGACCACGTTTCATTTGTTTCATGTGTTCGCTGCGGTCGCCTTGTTTCATTTCGCCATGTAAGCCATCGCACATTAAGCCCATGTTACGAATGCGTTGCACCCAAACATCGACATGCTCACGGTTTGATACGAACAGAACCGCCTGTTGAACGCGGTCTTGCGTTAACAAATGCTTGAGCACCGCTTCTTTGTGTTCTTCGCTGTCGACGCGGTAGGCGATTTGACGAATTTGACTTGGCACAGTACGAGACGATTCACCCAAACGAATTTGCTGTGTTTCGCTGTTCAATAAGGCGCTGGCAAAGCGGCCCATTTTTTCGCCTTCTAGTGTGGCAGAAAACATCAGGGTTTGGTGTTCTGATGGCAGTTCTTTTGCAATGTGGTTAATGGCGCTCACAAAACCCATGTCTAACATGCGATCCGCTTCGTCGATAACGAAGTAAGACACGTCGGTTAAGTCTAGCCATTGTTTTTCGTCCAACTCGACCAAACGTCCTGGTGTCGCCACTAAAATGTCGCAGTTTTCGCTCAGTTGCTGCTGCTGCATGCCATAGGGTATGCCGCCAATAATAAGGTGAGAAAGAATGCGCGTGTGTTTGGTTAGTTGCTCAACCACGTTGTAAATTTGTCTAGCAAGCTCTCGGCTAGGGGCCAAAATTAACACTTTTGGGGCCGTGGTTGATTGCTCGTCGCGGTCTAAAATGTGTTGAATCGCGGGCGCACAAAAAGCGATGGTTTTACCTGTGCCAGTAGGGGCGGTAGCGAGAAGGTCTGAACCGTCTAAAGCAATGGGGATGGCTTTTTCTTGTATTTCTGTTGCGGTTTCGAAGCCAAGATCGTGAATGGCTTGTTCAATGGTTGGATCCAAATCTAGGTCGGCAAATGACATGTAAACTCTCTGTAACGGGATAAAATGGCACAGCGCAATGAGTCTGTCCCCTTAATGTTTCTCATAATACCTTGTTTTCTCCTATTTCGACATTGAAACCTAGGCAGAAGCTTGGATAAGTTAGACCCCTGCATGGCTTTGTTCTAAAATAAAGCGAAATATTGATAAGAAGATGCGCTATGTTGTTATCGGATGAATTGGTTGCTGCCCAAACGATGAAGTGGGTAAATGAGTTTATAGTTGCGTTAAATGTGTGCCCTTTTGCCAAGCGTGAAGTGGAAAAAGACAGCGTGCGTTGTGTGGTGTTGCGTTCGAAAAAGATCGAAGTCGCACTTGAGGAATTGATGGTAGAAGTGCAGTGGTTGGATGAGCATCCAGAAACCGAAACCACTTTGCTGATTTTTCCTACGTTGTTTAAAGACTTTCACCGGTATTTAGACTTTGTAGACATGGCGGAAGAGATGATGTTTGAGCAAGAGTGTGAAGGCGTGTATCAACTCGCGACTTTTCATCCTGACTATTGTTTTTCAGGCGCCGAGTCAGATGAGGTATCGAATTACACCAATCGATCGCCCTATCCAATGTTGCATCTTCTAAGGGAAGCCAGTGTGGATAAGGCCGTTGAGTTTTATGGTGATACCACTACGATTCCTGAGCAGAATGTTGATAAGATGGACGCTCTTGGGCGCGCTAAACTGGATGCTATTTTTGCCCATTGTATGAAAATAGACGTTGGCGGGGCATGATATAAACTTCGCTGTATTGCGCTTATCAATGAAGTGCGTATAGTGCGCAAAAAATTGCTATTGGAGAATTCATGGCTACTCAAATTGGACGCTTAAATACATTAAGAGTCGTTAAAGAAAAAGATTTTGGCGTGTACTTGGATGCAGGTGATTTAGGCGAAATTCTATTGCCGAAACGTTACGTGCCGAAGGGCTTGGTCGTGGATCAAGACGTTGAAGTATTTGTTTACTTGGATTCAGACGATAAGCTGATCGCAACCACCGACTTTCCTAAAGCGCAAGTTGGTGAGTTTGCCGGTTTGACGGCCATAGAGGTTAATCAGGTCGGTGCTTTTTTTGATTGGGGATTGCCGAAAGATTTATTGGTGCCTTTTAGTCAACAAAAGAACCGAGTTGAAGAGGGTGAGACGCATCTTCTGTTTATTTATTTAGACAATATCACCAATAGGATTGTGGCTACTACACGTATTGATGCGTTGTTGAATCGTGAAGAAGCACCGTACCGAGTGGGCGATAAAGTGTCCATTATTATTGGTGATAAGACCAATATTGGTTTTAAATGCGTCATTGATGATCGCTTTTGGGGTGTGTTGTTTTTTGAAGATGCGTTTAGGCAGCTTCGTAAAGGCGAAAAAACCGTTGGTTTCATCAAGCAAATGCGTGAAGACGGTAAAATCGACCTGAGCTTGCAAGAAGTCGGCTATAAAAAAGTGCGCAACATATTAGATGATATTTTGCAGTACTTAGATGAAAAGGGCGGCGAGTCTCCTTTGACAGACAAGGCGTCTCCGGAAGCCATTTACGCGGTGTTTAAAGTGAGTAAGGCGACGTACAAAAAGGCATTGGGCGCTCTTTATAAAGAAAAGAAAATCTCACTTACAAAAGAGAAAATCAGTAAGCTATAAAATTAAATCGCCTTCTTTTTTGATAGAAAGCTGCTAAGTAACGCTTAGCAGCTTTTTTTTGATTTCTTCTCGTTGTTCTGCGAATGCAATCCCTTCATACAGTAACCGCTGAATCGGCAAGTCTATTGGGCTGTTGTCGAGTAAAAAGCCAGAGATGAAGCTGTTTTCTGTTTGGCGGTGTAATCGAATGTCTTCGTGCATTGAGGAGCGGTTAAGGCGTGTCAGTTGCGCTATGGTATGCACTCGATTCTTCAGATTATCGACGCTTAAGTGTTGGCTTTGTTGGGAAAGACTGAATTTTGGGTGCGTAAATACGCTGGCTAATTCTGATAGGGTTGCTTGAACTAGAGGTTTAAATTCATCATTTAAAATGTCGCCATTGTGGATATTGAAAATAGCGGTAATGGGGTTGATGACGGCGTTGACGGCCAGCTTTTCGATCATCCTTTGATGTATGTTGCTCACTGTCATGTCTTCTATTGGAAAAGACAGTGGCGTATCTGTCGAGCGCCATGGGCCAAAATAGGTATCACCAAGCCCTGTGTGTTTTATGTGATTGGCTTCAATTTTTATTACCCCTTCACTGGTGGTTCCCGCCCAAAGTGTTTGGGTATCCAGTAGAACGCTTTGTAACTCAGCTTGTGCGCCGATGCCGTTACACAAACACGCTATATTGGCCTCCGTCGTAATATGGTTGGCTACTTGTTCAAAAGCATGCTTTAGGTCGAAGGATTTTGTGCACAGCAAGACTTTGTCGTATTGTTGGTTGATATTGTTGGCCGTAAGGCTTTTAACTTTGTGCTTTGAGACACGGATTTGCTGTTGGCCCTCGTCGTCGGTGAGTGATTCTAGTGTGAGTTTGTTGCCTGGATTTTCAGATCGATACACTAGGTGGACTTTATTTCCGAGCTTTTCAAGCTTACAGGCCCAAAAAAGACCGATAGCGCCAGCGCCGATAATTAACCAAGGCGTGTTCTTCATAATAGGTTTCCATAAGGTATTTTATTTCAATCCCTGTTATTATCGCCTCAAAATACCTATTTGAAAATGCAAAGGAGCAGAAAATGCCATCATTTGACGTAGTATCTGAGCTAGACTGGCATGAAGTCAGTAATGCTGTGGATCAAGCCAACCGAGAAATCACCACCCGCTATGATTTTAAAGGCGTAAAAGCGCACTATGAAATCAAAGACAAAACCAACGTGGTGATGGAGGCGGAAGCGGAACCACAACTGGTGCAGATGTCTGATATTTTGAATCAAAAGCTGGTTGCTCGCGGTATCGATCTGAAAAGTTTGCAAAAAGAAGATGTGATTAAAGGCAACATGCGTGCATCGCAAGCAGTAAAAATGAAAGAAGGCCTAGAAACGGACGAAGCAAAGAAAATTGTCAAAATGATCAAAGACAGCAAAGCCAAAGTGCAAGCTCAAATACAAGGCGACCAGTTGCGTGTTACGGGTAAAAAGCGCGATGATTTGCAACAAGTGATGGCTCTGTTGCGCGGGGCTGATTTAGCTCAGCCAGTACAGTTTACGAACTTTAGGGATTAACTAGACTTCACGTTACTTGATCTGTTAACTGAGCTCATTGCAGGTGACTAGTTTGTTGCCTATGATGAGCCAGCCTTCCTCTTCTAATGCGTTTTTTTGTCTTATGTACGCCTCCGTATTTTCTGCAAAGCTAATCTTACGTTGCGCGTTCACAACACGATGCCAAGGTAGCGTTGTTTCTTTTGGCAGAGACTTCATTAATTGCCCAACTTGTCTTGCGTAACCCGGAAAGCCTGACTGTTTAGCTAACTCACCATAGGTAATACATTGTTCAGCGGGTAATTCATACAAAATAAGCAGGACTTGAGATTTAAACTGTGTCATTGCTTGATTAGTCATTGGTATGCCCATAGATAGTCAATAACAACAAATAGTAGTTTAACAAAGAAGGTACTCATGAGGTTTGCTCTTTTATTATTTATTTTAGTGCCGATTATTGAGCTGACGGTACTGATACAAGTTGGCAGTAAAATAGGCAGCCTAACCACGATTGGATTGGTTTTTTTAACCGCTATTGTTGGTGTTACGCTGATCCGCAAGCAAGGCTTGGAAACCTCACTTAAAGCGCAAGAAAAAATGCGTCGTGGTGAGCTGCCTGCATCAGAAGTGGCCGAAGGGATTATGTTGATTTTTGCGGGATTGTGCTTGTTAATTCCTGGCTTTGTGACGGATGCTCTTGGGGCGTTGCTACTGGTTCCGCCATTAAGAAAGTTATTTGCAGCCGGCCTGATTGTGAAGTTTGTTAGCGCCATGATGTCCCGTGGTACGCAGTGGCGTGGTCGCACTCATCATTCATCGAGACAAGAGGGTGATGTTATCGAAGGCGAGTATGTCAATGACGATAATGACCTAATTGATAAAAAGTAATGAATAAAAAATAATTGCTGAATTGGGTTGAATTACGGTTTAGAAGCCGTATATAAGGCCAATATAGATTCTCGCGGTAAGCGAGGTAACATCCCGCCAGGTGTCCTGGTATTGTTTTAATTGGAGAAAATGATTGATGAATATTCGTCCTCTGCACGATCGTGTCGTTGTTCGCCGTAAAGAAGAAGAGACAACGACCGCTTCTGGTATCGTACTGCCTGGATCTGCTACTGAAAAGCCTACACAAGGTGAAGTTCTAGCGGTGGGTACGGGTCGTATTCAGTCTAACGGTGATGTACAAGCATTGGCCGTTAACGTTGGTGACAAGGTTTTGTTTGGTCAATACTCTGGCCAGACCGTTAAAATCAACGGTGAAGAATTGCTTATTATGAAAGAAGAAGAAATCTACGGTGTTGTTGAAGCCTAGTTTCTTTTGCAATTCGAAACCGATTTGTAACACTTAAAACAGTCAAAGGTATATTAGAATGTCAGCGAAAGAAGTTAAATTTGGAGACAGCGCACGTCAGCAAATGCTACGTGGTGTTAATGTTCTTGCAGATGCAGTAAAAGTGACTTTGGGGCCAAAAGGCCGTAACGTTGTTATTGAGAAGTCTTTTGGTTCTCCTCTTATTACGAAAGATGGTGTTACCGTTGCCAAAGAAATCGAATTAGAGAATAAATTCGAAAACATGGGCGCTCAAATGGTGAAAGAAGTGGCGTCACAAGCTAACGATGTAGCAGGTGACGGTACAACAACCGCGACTGTTTTGGCTCAAGCCTTGATTACAGAAGGTTTGAAGTCTGTCGCTGCTGGTCGTAATCCGATGGATCTAAAACGTGGTATCGATAAAGCGGCGGCGGCGGTTGTGAAAGAGTTAGCTTTGCTTTCAACGCCTTGTGCCGACACACGTGCTGTTGAGCAAGTGGGTACTATTTCTGCAAACTCTGATGCTTCTGTTGGTCGTATTATCGCAGAAGCGATGGAACGTGTAGGTAAAGAAGGTGTTATCACAGTAGAAGAAGGCTCTGGTTTTGATGATGAGCTTGCTGTCGTAGAAGGCATGCAATTCGATCGTGGTTACTTATCTCCTTACTTTATCAATAACCAAGAAACCATGAGTGCAGAGCTTGAAAACCCGTTCATTCTTTTGGTTGATAAAAAGATTACTAATATTCGCGAATTGCTCCCAGTTTTGGAAGGTGTTGCTAAAGCGTCACGTCCTTTGTTGATCATTGCAGAAGATGTAGAAGGTGAAGCGCTAGCGACTTTAGTAGTAAACAGCATGCGCGGTATTGTTAAAGTTGCTGCGGCTAAAGCGCCAGGCTTTGGTGACCGTCGTAAAGCGATGTTGGAAGATATTGCGGTTCTTTCTGGTGCTACGGTTATTTCTGAAGAAGTAGGCTTGAGTCTAGAAACAGCTACTTTAGAGCAGTTAGGTACGGCTAAACGCGTTACTTTAACAAAAGAAAGTACGACGATCGTTGATGGTGCGGGTATTGCTGCAAACATTACGGGTCGTGTAGAACAGATTCGAGCTGAAATTGCCAATTCTTCATCCGACTACGATAAAGAGAAGCTGCAAGAGCGCGTTGCTAAATTGGCTGGCGGCGTTGCTGTGATCAAAATCGGTGCCGCGACTGAAGTAGCAATGAAAGAGAAAAAAGCTCGTGTGGACGATGCGCTGCATGCGACACGTGCTGCTGTAGAAGAGGGTGTGGTCGCTGGTGGCGGTGTTGCCTTGGTTCGCGCTTTGACCAAAGTAGTTGATCTTGAGGGTGATAATGAAGATCAAAACGTTGGTATCGCATTGGCTCTTCGTGCGATGGAAGCCCCTATGCGTCAGATCGTAACAAATGCTGGAGATGAAGCTTCTGTTGTGGTCGATAAAGTTAAGCAAGGTGAAGGTAACTTTGGTTACAACGCAGCGACTGGCGAATACGGTGATATGTTGGAAATGGGTATCCTAGATCCAGCAAAAGTGACTCGTTCTGCACTTCAGGCAGCGGCCTCTGTAGCGGGTCTTATGATCACCACAGAAGCGATGATTGCTGATATGCCTAAAGACGACGCTGGTATGCCAGATATGGGTGGTATGGGCGGAATGGGTGGTATGGGCGGAATGATGTAATCCCCCTGTAACTTCTTGTTTTTAAAAGAGCCCCGCTATTTAGTGGGGCTTTTTTTTGACTGGACTGATGCTTGAAGCATATTTTTGACAGACAGGTTAAAGCCATTAAAGCTATGTTTTTATTGTAACGGCAAACCATTGATTCTAAAGCTGTTGATAAATGCTCATCTGTGTAAGATACTTGTTTTCATTGTTGAATTTATTATTAAGAATCAAAAGGGAAGCTTATGCTCAGAAAAACCCTCGTCAGTATTGCTGTGTCAACTGCATTGTATGTGTCCAGCAGTTACGCCTTGGAGTTGGGTGAGCTGACTTCCCAATCAAATTTGAATGAGCCCTATCGTGGAAAGATAGAATTATCTGATGTTGGAGTATTAACCAGTAATGATATTTTGATACGACTTGGCAGTGAAAGTGAGTTTCGCCAGGCAGGTTTTATGCCGACAAGAGTGTTGTCTCAATTAAAGTTTGATGTGGTTCGTGAAAATACCTCGCTTATTGTGGCCATCGCTTCAGATCAGCCTCTGTTAGTGGATGAACTGCGTTTCATTTTAGCGGCGCGTTGGCCAAGTGGTCAGGTTGTGCGTGAGTATAAAGCCCCATTAAATCAGTCCGCTTTAGTCTCCAAATCTCAAAGTGAAGTAGTTCAATCTTCGTCTTTGGCGCCCACTCAGTCTACAGCTATCAATGAATCTGTTTTTGCTCAATCTAGGATGTCAGCACAGGGTATGCCAATTAAAGGGCGACAAAGTGTCGTCAAGGGTAATACGTTGTGGTCTGTGGCTGGGCAAAATAAACCGGCTAATCAATTAACTATTTACCAAACGATGATGGCGATTCAAGCCTTAAACAGAGAGGCTTTTTACTCAGATAATATTAATTTATTGAAAGAAGGGGCTGTTTTACGTTTGCCTACGCAGGAGCAGGTGTCATTGTTTAATGAGGCCATCTCCAAAGCAGAATTTCAACGTCAGCATGATGCATGGATGGCGCTAAAAAGTAGCCGGCAAGGGGCGGGTGTTGATCAGGCGCAATTAAATACTCAAGCTAAGTCCAAGTCTGCTTCTAATACGCCAAATGATAATGGCGATAAGCTGACCCTGGCTTCAGGGCAGAGTCTGTTGCCTGAAGATTCGGCCAGTTCCAATGTTGGAGAAAGTGAAGGGTCGATGAGCGCACTGCAAAGTGAATTGTCTGCATCAAAAGAAATGTTAGACAAGGAGCAGCGTGAAAAAAATGAGTTGTCTAGTCAATTGGGTGAGCTTAATAAGCAGCTGGAAACATTAGAGCAACTCATTAGTTTAAAAGATAAGCAGATGGCGGAGCTGCAGCAGCAGTTCACTAGTGCTCAGCAGTCACTTCAAGAGCAAAAGAATACCGTTGATCAGTTACTTGAAGCTGACCAGATTCGTCGTGAAAAAGAACAGGCCGAAGCAGATTCATTAACTAATCAAATATTTGGTAACCCAATTATTGTGTCAATTGGCGCGGTTATTATTTTAATGCTGGGCTTTTTAATCGGTTTAGTGATGCGTCGTGGTGGTAAAAAACAAGAGGCACAAGATTCGCCAAAAAAGGATGAATTTGATCTTTCAGCGGCGGCTCCTATCGCGGCTTTAGCGGCAACTGATGCTTTGTCCGCCGAATCGGAAGAGCAAAATCAGGAAGAGGACCCATTTGCGTTTGATTTTGATGCCCCTGAAAATGGCGATTTTGATGCTTTTGGTTCTCTTGATGAGGATGTTTCTTCGTCGGAAGAGTCGGTAAAAGCAGAAGCCTTGTCCTCAGATGCTTTGAATGGCATTGACAGTACTGTAGATGACGATGTTGAAGATATTTTTGCTTCATTTAGCGATGCAGAGGCGGAAGATGATGGTGATGAGTTAGATGTTGAGCTAGGCGAAGAGGATGAGCTTGAGGCTTTCGTCGAGGAGGACATTCCAACTATGGCCCCCGATACATATCTTGCCGATGATTTAGCGGTCGGTGACGATGCAGACAGTGAAGAAGCGTCTTTTGTTTCAAGTTTATTAAATGATGTTGAACAAGACGATGTTGATGAGTCATCCGTTTTTAAAGGCTCGCCATCAGACTCTCTTGCAAATTCTATAGAAGAGTCGTTAGCAGAAGCACAACAAGAGGACCTATTAGAAACGCCGGCTTTTGGTGAGGCTGAGGCGGCACAAGATGAAGTAGAAAGTGATGAAGAAGAAGAGTTTGATTTCTTTGATGCTAGCGGTGATGAGGTCGCAACTAAGCTTGATTTAGCCAGAGCTTACATGGACATGGGGGACGAGGAAGGCGCGAGAGTTATTCTTGACGACGTTGTAGGGTCTGGTAATGAGCAGCAAATCGCTGAAGCGAAAAGTATGATGGAGCGCATGTTCCCAAGTGACTAGTAAAGTAGTATTAATTGTTGAGTATAACGGTTCTGAGTACAAAGGTTGGCAGTCTCAAAAATATGGCGTCCCTAGTGTTCAAGAAAATTTAGAAAAAGCATTAGAAGTGATTGCAGATCATCCTGTTAAGGTGATTTGCGCTGGTCGTACCGATTCCGGGGTCCATGCCAGTGCTCAAGTGGTGCACTTTGAAACTGATGTAATGCGTCACGAAAGAGCGTGGACGTTAGGTGTTAATACTTATTTGCCTGCTGATATTAGTGTATTAGCGGCAAGTTATGTTGCAGATGACTTCCATGCTCGTTTCAGTGCAATAAGTCGCCGATATCGATATGTGATTTATTCCTCTCCTTTGCGCCCTGCTATCTTGGCAAGTGGTGTTACTTGGATTTACAAGCTCTTAGATGTTGAGCTCATGAAAGCTGCCGCTAAATGTTTTGTTGGAAAACATGATTTTTCATCATTTCGTGCTGTTGGGTGTCAGGCTAACACCCCCATTCGAACTGTTTTACATTTTGATGTGCAGCAGTTGGGTCAATATATCGTTTTAGATGTTAGAGCGAATGCTTTTTTGCATCATATGATACGTAATTTTGCCGGTGTTTTAATGAGTATTGGGGCGGGCGAAGAGCCTGTCAGCTGGGCTAAAGCCGTGTTAGAAGCAAAAGATAGGACAAAAGGTGGCATAACGGCACCGCCAACGGGTCTCTATTTTGTTGATGCTCAGTATCCCGAATCATTTAATGTCCCCGTGCGTCGCTTAGGACCTCATTTTTTACCTTACGTTGAAGAGCCATTCCATGAGTTGCAAAGTTAAAGTATGTGGCATTACCAATATTGATGACGCATTAATGGCTTGTCGCCATGGTGCGGATGCGTTGGGTTTTGTTTTTTATGAAAAAAGCCCAAGATATGTTTCTCCAGAGACAGCGAATGCCATTGTTGCAAAGTTGCCTCCTTTTGTGACGCCGGTTGCTTTGTTTGTGGACGCTTCTGAGGACTGCATTTTTTCGGTAATAAGTGGAAGTGCTCGTTGGATGATTCAGTTTCATGGCGAGGAGTCAGAGGGGCAATGCATTGTTTTTAATCGACCTTACATGAAGGCGTTAAGAGTTCAGAAAGGTGACGATATAGTGGCGTTGGTTGATCAATATCCCAGTGCATGCGCAATATTGTTAGATGCTTATAAAGCGGGTGTTCCTGGCGGTACGGGTGACGTTTTTGATTGGTCATTGGTTCCGAACGAATTATCCAAGCTCATTGTTTTGGCAGGGGGGTTGACGGCGAGTAATGTTAAGCAAGCCATTCACCAAGTTGCCCCTTATGCGGTCGATGTCAGTGGGGGGGTTGAACTGTCCAAGGGCGTCAAGTGTGAGCAAAAAATACGAGATTTTATAAAGGGGGCAAAGTGTGAGTCGCGGTGATATTTATGTGGGTTTAGTGGGTTTTTATGATCACTATGCTTCCTGCGGCGGTGTAAGTGGTTAACAAATTATTAGTTGATCTGTCTCCAGAAAAGGCGACAAATGTAGTAGAATGCTCCCAAAATAACGAGATGGATCTTATTTACTTGTTATCAACGACAACAAACTTGGCGTGGGTGAATGTTCACGCATAAAAAGACCGTATAGCTGACGCTTAAGGCGACGTTTTTCTTGCTCCATGCGCAATGAAATGAATGCTTTAAGTGGAGTCAAAAAGACATTTGGAGAAAAAAATGAGTAGCTGGTTAGATAAATTTGTCCCATCCCTAGTCCGCAGTGAATCTAAGCGTAACGCCTCTGGTTCAGTGCCAGAAGGGCTTTGGAAGAAATGCCCTAAATGTGAAAACGTTCTTTATCGTCCAGAGTTAGAGAAAAATTTAGATGTTTGTCCTAAATGTAATCACCATTTAAGAGTAGGCGCTCGTCGTCGTTTGGATATTTTCTTAGATAAAGAAGATCGTATTGAGATCGGTGCACACTTAGAGCCCGAGGATAAATTGAAATTTAAAGACTCAAAACGCTATAAGGATCGTCTTGCCGATGCGCAAAAAGCCACGGGCGAAAAAGATGCCCTTATCGCAATGCAAGGTGCATTAAATGGAATGCCTGTCGTGGCAGTGGCGTTTGAATTTAGCTTTCTAGGCGGTTCAATGGGGGCCATAGTGGGTGAACGTTTCATTCAGGCGGTCAATGTCTGTTTAGAAAAACGTATCCCTCTTGTGTGCTTTTCTGCCAGCGGCGGTGCTCGTATGCAAGAAGCGTTGATCTCCTTAATGCAAATGGCGAAAACAAGTGCAGGTCTTGAGCGAATGAAGCAAGAAGGCATTCCTTATATATCCGTTATGACAGATCCTGTTTTTGGTGGAGTGTCAGCTTCTTTGGCGATGCTGGGCGATTTAAATGTGGCTGAGCCTAACGCATTAATCGGCTTTGCTGGCCCGCGTGTCATTGAGCAAACCGTTCGTGAAAAATTGCCTGAAGGTTTCCAGCGAAGCGAGTTTTTACTGGATAAGGGCGCTTTGGATATGATTATCAAGCGTGAAGAAATGCGTGATCGTCTGTTTAATATTCTTTCTCTGCTTACTCATCACAAGGTGGCATGATTAGATGACGCACACGTCATTAGCGAGTTGGCTTTCTTACATTGAGAGCCAACATCCTGCAGAAATAGAATTAGGCCTTGCTCGCGGTAGAACTGTGTTGGCTAGGTTAAATTTGTCTAGGCCCAATAAGCAAGTAATTACTGTGGCGGGTACCAATGGCAAAGGATCAACTTGTGCTATGTTGACTCAATATCTTTGTTCACAAGGCGATTCTGTTGGCACCTACACCTCGCCTCATTTCCTTCGTTTTAACGAGCGTATCGCTCTGAATGATTCACCTTGTAATGACGAGCTTTTGTGTCAGGCGTTCGAGGCCATAGAAACTGTCCGTGATGGTGTTGCCCTGACGTATTTTGAATTTAGTACGTTGGCCGCTTTATGGATTTTTGACCGCTCTGATTTAGATTATTGGGTACTTGAAGTCGGTCTCGGAGGGCGTCTAGACTCGGTAAATATGATTGATACTGATGTGGCAGTAGTGACCTCAATTGCCTTGGATCATACCGATTGGTTGGGTGATAATATTGAGGTTATCGCCCAAGAAAAAGCGGGGATTGCAAGAAAAGATAAGTTGTTGATCAGTGGCGTGGTAAATCCACCTCAAACGATCGCGACTACTGCACAGCAAGTCGGCGCGCTACTTCGCCAGAAAGGTCGTGACTTTACGTTTAATGCAGATGAAACAGCCTGGTCTTGGCAAGGCGCTGGAGTGAGTTTCGATGCGTTGCCAATTCCCTCATTACCGCTGCAAAATGCGGCGACCGTTGTGGCTGTACTGGTGTATATGGGTCTGTCTCCCAAGCAACATAGCTTAAAAACTTTATTTCAAACAGTGCAGTTAACAGGTCGGTTTCAACAGGTTGAAGTGTCTCCCGATGTTTATATTGATGTGGCGCATAACCCAGAAGCGGCCCTTGAGCTGGCCAATCGTGTCGATCGTTTAGCCACTTTGCCTATTGCAGTGTGTGGTATGTTGAAAGACAAAGACATTGACCAGGTTATGGCACATCTTAGCGGCCATTTTTCTGAATGGTTTTGTGCCGATTTAGAGGGGGTAAGAGGCGCTAGCGCTTCCCAGTTAATTCGGTCTATTTCCAACCACTCTGAGCAAAATTTTAACAAAGTACATGGCTATTCTTGTGTTACTGATGCTTTTGATGCTGCCATATTAAGGGCAAAGGAGGAGCAACGTTCTGTGGTCGTATTTGGGTCATTTGTGACGGTCTGTAACTACCTTGAACAGACCCTTCACAATGAGTAATGCATGATAGACAAAACTCTTATATACAGACTGATAGGTGCCGGTATCATGGTGGCTTCAGCCGCCGTTGTATTGCCGTTAATTTTGGATGGTGAGCGCCCGCCTGAATTAGATGTGCGAGTGGATATCTCGAATCCACCTGATTTTCCTACCATTGACATCGCAACCGTTCAACCTGTAGACAGTTTGGCGTCTGATTTGGCCAGCACTAATGACCAAAGCCACGATGATATCACGCTTATTCCTGTGCCGAAATCGGCCAACGATGTCCAAAGTAATGCTTCTGCTGAGTCTTCGAAATCTTTGTCAAAATCGGCAGTTGAGCTGGCAGCTGATCGCTGGACGTTGCAGATAGCGACATTTAAAAGCAAAGAGAATACACAGCGCTTGGTTGAGAAGTTAAAAAAAGCAAATTACGATGCGTACAGCTTGACAACAAATTCACTCTATAAGGTGTATGTTGGCCCCGAATTTAAGCGCGAGTCATTAGAGGAAATGCGTGAGGACATTAAGAAAAAGTTCAGTCTCAATGGTATTGTGATTAAATATTCCGTGAATTAACGCGCACATTTACACTCAGTATTTGGAAAATGTAAGTCATCTGTTAAACTGCGCAGCGATTTTTTGAGTTGTATTTTAGCGCTGTATTTTAGAGGTATACATGGGGCAGGCAGGTTCAATGTCGACGGTTGATTGGTTGATTATTGCAGTAGTGGTTCTTTCTACTTTGTTGAGTCTCAAAAGAGGTTTTGTCAAAGAAGTTCTGTCGCTTTTAACTTGGGTAGTCGCTTTTGTGGTGTCGGTCAAGTTTTCTGACCAGATGCAGGCGCTGTTACTTGATCAGGTTCAAAGCGACCAAATACGTTACATTGTGTCGTTTGTTTCTCTTTTTATTGCGACTTTGGTGGTCGGGGCGCTGGTGAGTTATTTATTAGGCTCTTTGATTCAGGTCACAGGATTATCCAGCACAGATAGAGTGCTAGGTATGTTGTTTGGTTTTGCTCGTGGTAGCTTGGTTGTGGTGGCTTTTGTCTCTTTGTTAAGCTTAAGTCCAGCCATCGAGAAAACAGAATTTTGGAAGACGTCTCAATTGATTCCGCAACTGGGCCAATTGAACAATTGGACACGTGATGTGTTAGGCAAGAGTTCGGATCTTATTGATTCAACTCTCATAGACCGTGTCCTTGGTAATTAGCTGTTTACAAAGCAGCTGAACAGATAAAAAACTTTGCGACGAGTTCGCAATTCCCCAACACGAGGATCTAGAACATGTGTGGTATCGTTGGTGTCGTAGGCACGTCGGTGGTTAATCAAGCAATATTTGATGCGTTAACCCTTCTTCAGCACCGTGGGCAAGATGCAGCGGGCATGGTGACTAGCCATAATGGACGATTGTGCTTGCGAAAAGACAATGGACCGGTGAGTGAGGTTTTTCGCACTCGTCATATGAAAAAGCTACACGGTAATATAGGCATAGGGCATGTTCGTTACCCTACCGCGGGGACATCGAGTTCTGCTGAAGCACAACCTTTTTATGTTAACTCTCCTTATGGTATTTCACTTGCTCACAATGGTAATTTAACGAATACAGCAAAGTTAAAGCAAGAAGTGTTTGAAGCGGACTTACGTCATATTAACACCACTTCCGACTCTGAAGTGTTGGTGAACGTACTGGCTCATGAACTGCATGAAGAAGGCAAGTTAGTGCCTACTCCAGAAGATATATTCAATGCCTTAGAGCGTGTCTACAAGCGTATTGAAGGTGGGTATGCTGTTGTTACCTTGATCACTGGTTATGGTATCTTAGCGTTTCGTGACCCGGACGGTATTCGACCCTTGATCTATGGTTCAAGACAGACTGACACAGGTGTAGAATACATGGTGGCCTCTGAAAGTGTGGCGCTTGATGCGGCAGGTTTTAAGGTTGAGCGTGATATTCAGCCTGGAGAAGCGATCTTTTTTGACCTTAATCATAAAGTGCACGTTCGCCAATGTACGCCGAAAAAAGTAGCACGACCTTGCTTGTTTGAATACGTGTATTTTGCTCGACCTGATACGGTGATTGACAATATTTCAGTCTACAAAGCGCGAATTAACATGGGTGATCGTCTCGCGGCAAAGATCCAACGCGAGTGGTTAGATCACGATATCGATGTGGTTATTCCTATTCCAGATACAAGTCGTACCGCGGCGTTGCAGATTGCTCAGGCGCTGAATATTCCTTTTCGCGAGGGCTTGGTCAAGAACCGCTATATTGGTCGTACTTTTATCATGCCGGGTCAAGAAATTCGTCGTAAATCGGTTCGTCAAAAATTGAACCCAGTACCTTTTGAGTTTAAAGATAAAACTGTTTTGCTGGTAGACGATTCGATTGTACGTGGCACAACCAGTAAAGAAATTATTGAAATGGCTCGTGAGGCTGGAGCAAAAAAAGTGTATATCGCCTCCGCTGCGCCAGAAGTTCGTTACCCCAATGTGTATGGCATTGATATGCCTGCTGCTGTTGAATTGATTGCTCATAATCGAAATGTGGATGAGATTTGTCAAATCATCGGGGCTGATAAATTGATTTTTCAAGATCTTCAAGATCTTATTGAAGCCTGCATCGATGAAAAACATTCTGATGTACGTGAGTTTGATACGTCGGTGTTTGATGCAACCTACATCACCGGCAACATTGATGAAGCCTATCTTGCCAGTATCGAGGGAAGCCGAAATGATATGAATAAACTGGCGGTTGAAGACATGCAAAGTAATGACATGATGCATCCTATGTAATTATGACGGTACTTTGTGACAGATTACACTAAGCCAGGTCACGCCTGGCTTAGTTGTTTTAAATATAATGTTCACTGAAATTTCATCAACCTTAAATTTCATAAACCTTAAATGTAATTTTATCCGCAATGACTTGGAGCGAAGTAATGGCCGATTATAAAGACGCAACGAATGCGATTCGTGCGGGTATTCGTCAAACGCAAGAGCAAGAAAACAGCGAAGCCATATTTATGACTTCAAGCTTTGCTTACCGTAGTGCTGAGGAAGCCGCGGGTAAGTTTTCGGGTGAGGAAGAAGGGAACGTCTACTCTCGCTTTACCAACCCAACGGTTGAGTTGTTTGAAAAGCGTTTGGCCGCGCTGGAAAAAGGGGAAGCAGCGATAGCAACCAGTTCTGGAATGGCGGCACTGATGACATTGGCTTACAGTTTGTTAAGCGCAGGTGATCGTGTTGTTTGTTCGCGTAATATTTTTGGTTCTACCGTGAAGTTTTTCAACGCCTATACCGTGAAGTTTGGCGTAGAAGTGCTTTATGTGGACGCGACAGATTATGTGGCTTGGGACGAGGCGATCAACGAGAATACTCGATTTTGTTATTTTGAAACGCCCTCTAACCCACTTTATGAGGTCGTAGATGTCGTACGCGTTGCTGAGTTAGCGCATGCCAAAGGTGCGCTTTTATGTGTGGATACTGTATTGGCTACGCCCGCTCTGCAAAACCCATTGACGCAGGGAGCGGACATTGTCATGCAATCAGCGACTAAGTTTATTGATGGACAAGGTCGATGTTTAGGTGGTGCTTTGATCGCCAGCCAAGCGCTTGTTGATGTGTTTACTGCTTTTATGCGTAGTGCCGGGCCTTGTATGAGTCCATTTAATGCATGGGTGCTGTTAAACGGTCTAGAAACCTTGTCGCTACGTATGACAGCGCATTCGGCTAATGCAATGAAGTTAGCTGAGTTTTTAGAGACGCACTCTAAAGTGAAAAAAGTCAACTATGGCGGCCTAGCCAGTCATAAGTATCATGAGCTCGCTAAACAACAGCAAAAAGATTTTGGGGGCTTATTGTCCTTTGAAGTAGAGGGTGGCCGTCAAGCCGCATGGGCTGTGATTAATGGCGCCAAGTTAATGTCTATAACGGGCAATTTGGGCGATACCAAAACGCTGGTGACGCACCCTGCGACCACGACGCACGGCCGCTTAACCGACGAAGAGAAGCGTAAAGCAGGTATCACGGAAGGTTTGATTCGTGTGTCAGTCGGCCTAGAAGATATAGAAGACATTATTGCTGATGTTAATAATGCGCTGGCACAGCTTAACTGAAATAATCTGCTTACATAGTAGACCACTTTTTATTGTGATAAAAAAACCACCTTAGGTTTTCCTAAGGTGGTTTTTTAGTTTACAACATAGTGATGTTTTTTCGAATTTGTTTAATTACGCTGGCGAGTAGGAAGGACATTTCGCAGCGCGTCGGCCATTTCTAGCAAGGATTTTTCGGTCGTCTCCCAATCGATACAAGCATCGGTAATGGAAACACCGTATTCAAGGTCACTTAGATTAGCGGGCATTTTTTGATTTCCCCAGCCAATATTACTTTCGATCATTAAGCCCATAATCGACTGATTACCATCGAGGATTTGCTGTGTTGTATCTTGTGCAACAACGACTTGACGTTCAGGCTTTTTATTCGAATTCTCATGCGAACAGTCAACCATGATGTTGTGCTGTAAGTTAGCCGCAGTTAATGCCGTTTCACTGAGTGCTATATTGGCCGCATCATAATTGGGTAAACCATTACCACCACGAAGAACAAGGTGACCGTAGCCGTTACCTTTGGTATTAACAATACTCACTTCACCGTTTTCATTAATACCCAGAAATGAGTGAGGGTGTGAGACAGATTGCATCGCATTAACGGCTACGGTTAAGCCGCCATCTGTACCATTTTTAAAACCAACAGGACCTGACAAACCTGACGCCATTTCACGGTGTGTTTGTGATTCGGTAGTACGTGCACCAATAGCCGACCAGCTGATGAGGTCTTGAATATACTGAGGTGAAATAGGATCCAGTGCTTCAGTCGCGAGCGGCAGGCTAAGTTCGGCTAAATCAATGAGTAACTTTCGGCCTACACGAATGCCTTTATTAATGTCGAATGTACCATCAAGATTGGGGTCGTTTATTAAGCCTTTCCACCCGACAGTGGTACGGGGCTTCTCAAAGTAAGCACGCATAATAATATACAAAGTATCGTCTACTTTTTCAGCCAGTGTTTTCAGGCGCTTGGCGTAATCGAGAGCGGCTTTTGTATCGTGGATAGAGCAAGGCCCAATCACAATAGCGAGGCGATGGTCTTTGCCTTCCATAATGTTTTTAATAACTTCACGTGATTCAGCTACATGACGGCTAACTTGTTCACTGACAGGTAACTCTTTTTTTAATTGGCTCGGTGTTACCAAAGAGGTAAAAGAGGCAATATTAAGGTCTTCAAGGCGTTTGTTACTCATTGCGGGGTTTCCTACTTTTTTACTTTTAATTATAGCGCCTTACAATATCGTGTTTTTCTTCCTGAATGAACCGGTATATGGGCATTTTTTGTCATTTTAAAAGAAAAGATACTTCATACCAAATGTCATAAGAGCCGTAGCAAGCACGGGCTGCAATATACGATTTGGGACAAAATTCGCAATACGTGTGCCAAGATAAATGGTTGGAATCGAACCCATTAATAGGGCGGTTAGCAATGAGTAATCTACGTTGCCCAGCAGCAGGTGCCCACTACCAGCCACTAAAGTCAGTGGGACGGCGTGCGCTAAGTCGGTACCCACTATGTTTTTTGCTTTCATGACAGGAAACAATATCATCAGGATAGCGGTGCCTAATGCTCCAGCGCCAACCGAAGTGAGTGTCACCAATACTCCTAAAACGAAACCACAGACAAAGATCACCTTTGTACTTTTGCTTTCCGGTAGTGAGATGTTTACGCTTTTGGTAATGGTATCTCTGAACAAAATAACCATCGCGGTTAAGACCAGCATTAAACCCAGTGTTACGGTTAATGTCTCTTGATAGTGGTCGGGTTTTTCGAATTGCGATAACGCCCACACTGTTAAAAAAGAGGCCGGTATACTTCCAGCGGCCATAGCGAATACAATATTCCAATTCACGTTACCACGTTTGGCATGCATTATAACGCCTGTACTTTTGGCAATGCCGGCGTACATGAGGTCTGTGCCGATGGCGATATGAGGTGGAAAACCAAATATCAGTAAAAGAGGGGTCATTAATGAGCCGCCACCTACGCCAGTAATGCCAACCGCTAAGCCAACGGCCGCGCCAGCGAAAATGTACCAAAGAAAATCCATAGAAAGCCATAATGCAGTTATTTAAGCTGGCAACACTAGAGGTTTTTTACTATTCTATAAAGTAATATTTTCTTATGTTTTTAACTCTTTTTCGAATAAGGCCAACGATGAAGTTACAACAGCTTAGGTATATCTGGGAAGTGGCGCGTCATGATCTGAATGTTTCGGCGACGGCGCAAAGCTTGTATACGTCGCAGCCTGGTGTGAGTAAGCAAATTCGTCTTTTGGAAGATGAGTTGGGTGTAGAGGTATTTGCGCGCAGTGGTAAGCATTTAACTCATGTAACCCCAGCGGGCGAAAAAATCATTGCTTTGGCGGGTGAAGTATTAAGTCAGACGCAAAATATCAAGCGAGTGGCAAAGGAGTTTAGCGACGAGCGTAAGGGATCATTAGACATCGCGACAACGCATACTCAAGCTCGCTATGCGTTGCCCAATGTTATCAATCAGTTTATTGAAGGTTACCCTGAAGTAACGTTACACATGCACCAAGGAACACCGATGCAAATAGCGGAGATGGCGAATGATGGCGTCGTTGATTTTGCCATTGCCACGGAGGCCTTAGAGTTATTCGGTAACTTGGTTATGCTGCCTTGCTATATATGGAACCGCTCTGTCGTTGTTCCAAAAGATCACCCTTTGGCAAAAGTAAAGAAGCTGACGTTGCAAGCCTTGGCTGAGTTTCCGATTGTCACCTATGTGTTTGGCTTTACGGGTCGCTCTCAGCTAGATCAAGCGTTTCAAGACGCTGAATTGACTCCGAATGTTGTATTTACAGCCGCAGATTCGGATGTCATTAAAACCTATGTTCGCCTCGGTCTTGGTGTCGGTATTGTGGCGTCGATGGCCCATGACAGCAAGCAAGATGACGATTTGGTCGCGTTAGACGCATCGCACCTTTTTGCGGACAGCTGTACGAAAATTGGCATTCGAAGTAACACGTTTATTCGTGGTTATATGTATAAATTTATCGAGTCTTTTGCGCCTCACTTGACCAAAGAGGTGGTGATGGCCGCGATGGTAGCGGGTAACCGTCAAGACGTTGAATTGCTGTTCAAAGACATTGAATTACCTCGGCATTAACTCTTGTTTTCAATGTAATAATGACTAACGAGTAAAGCCGCCTCTGTAAATCATAGGGCGGCTTTTTAGGCTTTTATTCAAAGGTCAATAAACAGGTTGTATCATTTTTGCAGTTTGATCGCCATTTGAGCTAGACGTGCACCTTGCGCTTCGCAAAGTGTTTTTTCCTCGTCAGTTAACCCTGTATCGTTGGTGCTATTTGCTAAATGACTGGCTCCGTAAGGTGTTCCACCAGATAGTGTGCTGATGAGAGCTTTGTTTTTGTAGGGCAATCCCATCCAGACCATGCCGTGATGCAAAAGAGGGGTCATCATACTGTGCAAGCATTGTTCTTGCCCGCCATGCATGGTGCTGGCGCTAGTAAAGCCACAGGCTGGCTTATCAATGAGTCGACCGGTGAGCCAGAGTGTCGACGTTTGATCAATAAAGTGTTTCAGTGGTGCCGCCATGCTACCAAAATACGACGGTGAGCCCAGTGCAAGTCCCGAACATTCCGCTAATTCTTCTAAAGTGCAATAGGGCGCGCCAGCATCAGGCAGTGCAGGTGAGGTGAGTGTTGTGGTGTCTGCAACGTCGGGAACTTGTCGAATTTTTACATCAATGCCGTTGACGGTATTGGCCCCTCGTGCAATGTGTTTGGCCATGTTTGCAACCGATCCATGACGGCTGTAAAACAAAATTAATACATAAGGCGCCGGTGACATGGTTGTCTCCTATTCAAAAAGGCTTAAAACAGCTTCTGGCGGGCGTCCAATTTTGGCTCTATTGTGATGAATGACAATAGGGCGCTCTATAAGGCTTGGGTTGTCATGCATAGCTTGAAGTCGTACTTCGTCTGTCGTGTCTTTCTTTAACCCCAGAGTTTTATAAAGATTTTCTTTGGTACGCATGAGTGTCTGTGGCGATATGTCGAGTTGCTTTAATAAAGTTTGTATTTCTTCTATGCTAGGAGCGTCTTGTAAATACAAACGAATCTCAGGTTGAATGTTATTGTCTTGAAGAAGCTGTAACGTTTGGCGGGATTTTGAACAACGAGGATTGTGATAAATAGTGGTCATGTTGGTGCCTTTTTATAACGTGAACATAAAAGCCTGATGCAACTGATTGGCCGCATCAGGCTTAAAGGTGTTACTTTTTGCTTACGATAAAATCGATAGCCTCGGCCATAGTGATGTCTTCATTTTCACTGGCTTTGCGGTATCGGTATTCTAACGTGCCCTTTTCAAGCCCTTTGTCGCCAACGACTAAGCGGTGTGGAATACCAAGCAGTTCACAATCAGCAAATTTTACGCCAGGACGTTCTTTTCTATCATCGAGCAGGACATCTAAGCCCTTGGCTTTCAATGCAGCGTAAAGGCGATCGCATTCAGTTCGAACAGCTTCAGATTTGTCGTAATTCATTGCCACAATAGCGATATCAAACGGTGCGATGCTTTCTGGCCAGAGTATGCCCTTGTCATCAAAATTTTGTTCGATAGCGGCGGCGACTATGCGAGAAACGCCAATGCCATAACAGCCCATATGCATGATTTGTGCTTTGCCGTTTTCATCGAGAACAGTTGCTTTTAGAGCTTCGGCATACTGTTGGCCAAGCTGGAAAATATGTCCCACCTCAATGCCACGTTTGATGACTATTGTACCTTGGCCATCTGGTGAAGGGTCACCTTCTACTACATTGCGGATATCGGCTATTTCAAATGCACCGCAATCGCGTGCCCAGTTAAGGCCAACATAGTGGTAATCGTCTTTATTGGCACCAGCGCAGAAATCTGACATTACGGCCGCTGAACGGTCAGCAATCACGCGAATGCCTTTTTCTTCGAGTCCTTTCGGACCAATTGAACCTGGCGCACAGCCAATTTTCGCAACGATGTCCGCTTCTTCAGCAAACTCAAACGGAACGATGACACCCGCTAACTTCTCAACCTTAATTTCGTTGATATTGTGATCGCCACGAAGAACCAATGCTGCGATGGTAGGCTCTCCTTGTGCGTCTAATGCTTTGATCAACATGGTTTTCACGGTACTGGTTACGTCTAATGACAGAAATTCTGCCACTTTAGTGATGGTTTTGCAGTCAGGCGTTAGTATCTCGCTAAGTTCTTGTGTTGGCGTGTCAGCGGCTTCTTTCAAGCAAACGGCTTCGGCTAGCTCAATATTGGCTGCAAAATCTGAAGAATCGCTAAAGGCAATATCGTCTTCACCGGAATCGGCTAAAACATGAAATTCATGGGAATAAGCGCCCCCGATACTGCCAGTATCAGCGCGTACCGGGCGGTAATCTAAGCCAATACGATCGAATACATTGCAATAAGCTTGATGCATAACGTCGTAGGTTTCTTGTAATGACTCTGCGCCAACATGAAAGGAGTAAGCGTCTTTCATGCAGAATTCACGTGAACGCATTACACCAAAGCGTGGGCGTACTTCATCACGAAATTTGGTTTGTATTTGAAAGAAGTTCATTGGCAATTGCTTGTAGCTGGTAAGCTCGTTGCGTGCTAATTCAGTAATCACTTCTTCATGAGTTGGGCCAAGGCAGTAATCACGGCCGTGGCGGTCTTGTAGTCGTAGTAATTCTGGTCCATATTTTTGCCAGCGCCCTGTTTCTTGCCACAGTTCAGCAGGCTGAACGCCTGGCATCATGACCTCAAGAGAGCCTGCTTTCTCCATTTCGTCTCGTACAATGCTTTCTACTTTACGGAAAACCTTTAGCCCGGTTGGTAACCATGTGTATAAGCCTTTGGATACTTGGCGAATCATGCCAGCACGAATCATCAGTTGATGGCTTGTTACAACGGCGTCGGTTGGTGTGTCACGAAGAGTCGAGAATAAATAATTACTTGCGCGCATAGTAGTGTCTGTGGTTATAAGTTAAAAAGAAAAAGCGTATTTTATGGTTAACGTGACGTTGTCATGACATGGTTAGCCAGCAAAGCGAGGCTCAACTTGACCTTTTACGTCCGTTTCGATTGAAAATATACCGCCCGCGTGAGGGAATGTCTTCAATTCATCTTCAGTTTGTGCAGCACGACAGGTGCTCACAAAAAGAGTCGACATTGTAGGTCCGCCAAATGCGACCATTGTGGGGTAGGTAGCAGGAACAGGAAATTCCTCTAAAATCACTCCGTTTGGACTGATCTTGACCACACGTTGCCCTTGATAAAGCGCTGTCCAATAGTTACCTTGCGTATCAACGGCGGCACCATCAGGGCGACCATTACCACGAGGAAACTCAATAAATATGCGTTTATTACTTGCGTTGCCGGTACTGATATCATAATCAAACTGATAGACCACATGATTTGGCGTATCTGAATAGTACATGATGGTATTGTCAGGCGAAAAGGCTAGCCCGTTAGAGGTCCACGCTGACTGATCTATTAATGACTCTTTGCCGTTACTGAACTGGTGTAATGCACCGTTAAAAGCGTCTTTGGGTGAGTACATAGTGCCTGCTAGGAATCGACCTTTAGCATCGCAACGGCCATCATTAAATCGTGTGGTTTTTTGGTCGTATGTGGCAAGCCAATATGGGACAAGATCGCCATGGAAGTGATCAAATGTGTAAACACCAGTGCGAAATGCAGCGATAAACCCACCATTTTCATCTAGTGAGAAGCAGCCAATTTCTTCATCAAACTCACGTTTTTGCAATGCTTTTGATTGTGCGTCGAAGGCGTATAAAATAAAGGAATCAATATCGACAAAGTAGAGCGTTTGAGTGCGATCATCCCAGCGAGGGCATTCGGCTAATTTGGCTTGTGCATCAATAGCACAGTGCATATCAGTCATGCTGACTCCAAGTCTCTAAAATTAAAAAAGAAGATGCTATAGTGCTTATGAAAGCCTTTTTTGTAAATAGGGAGAGAATGATGTTTGTGTTAAATCCTGTGTTAAGTCGTGATTCTGTTCTAGTCGGGTACTTCTCGTTATGCCAGCTTAGGTTAATAAACGATGCTCAATTTCCTTGGTTTGTTTTAGTACCTCAAAGAAATAATGTGACTGAAATTTATCAACTATCTAATGAAGATCGCTTAAAGCTTCTCTCAGAAAGTTGTCTATTAGCGGAAGTGCTTAATGATGCTTTCTCGGCCACTAAACTAAATATTGCCGCTATTGGCAATCACGTGCCGCAATTGCATGTCCATCACATTGTGCGTTATGCGTCGGATGCGTGCTGGCCGGCCCCTGTTTGGGGGAGACTTGACGCCATTCCTTACACCGATGAAAACTTGGCTAAGATATTGCAAAAGATTCAATTACGATTGAGTGACGTTTTGACGTTACCGAGCGATGGGGCTGAGCGATGTTTTTGATGAGTCTTCCGGCCGCATTCTTTATTAAGTGAATAACAACCCACTTGGAAAGCAGGTTTATGAGCATAACGAAAAGGAAAAAGGCCATTCAGAAAATTGTTAAGTTATTAAACTTAGCAACCTCGACTAATTCAAGTGAATCTGTTGTGGCCTTGCGTCATGCTGAGTCACTTATTAGGCAATACCAAGTGGCTCAAAAAGAACTTCCCATTCTACAATTGTGTGATCGATCTATGCTTTACCGAGTAAGTTGGAGTGGTGTGCCGAAATACGTTAAAGAAGAAACTGCTAAGCCTACCGTAGGTGATTCAGTTTATCAGCGCCGTTTTAGTGAAAAAAGTCAAGATCCTAGTCGTGCTTATGAATCAGCCAAAACGATCCTCGATGATATGGACGCAAGCGCTTTTGAAGCGTCTGATGCTACAACGGATCCTGCTGATGCGTTGTCGTCTACACAGGCTCAAGACGCTCGATGTGATGCTGATAATGAGCCAGATGTTCTTCATACCGATTCGCCTTTATCCGATAACAAAGAAGAAATACAGACTGCCTATACGTCTAATGACAACGTAATAAATGCCGCTAAGGCGTTTCGCCCTCATCATCAAGGTTTTGCAGAGGCGTTAAAAACGCACTATGCGGCAAGTGACCCTTGTGTGCCTTTTGCTGAAAATGGCTACTGGGCTAAAATCGAGGCTTCATTAGCCGGTTTTGACGAAGCAAAAGTGCATGAACAAATAGAATGCTTGGATAAGCAGCTTCTGTTGGCCCAAGAAAACTTGCAATCTAAAAAGCAAAAGCGGCATCATCAGGAACAGGAAGAAGTGCAGGAGCGTGCAGAACGTGCTCGAATAGAGCAAAGTTTTGAGGAGGCCATAGAGCGTGCATTTCAGGCAAGAGCGAAGTCACATGAAATATGGGAAAACAGCTGCGCTAAAATTCGTATGGTGCGGCTAAGAGACGAGCAAGAAGCGGTTCAAGGTTACGATGAAATCAGCCGTTTATTATTGGAAAATAAAGAGTCATATCGGCAACACTTGAAGCGAAAAGAGGATTACAGTGCAGCCAAAATAATGCATGAATTACGACGTCATCTGGCATTGGCTGTTTCAGTTGGTGAAGATGCTCTATTTTCCTATGACGAAGTTATTAATATAATGCAAGGAAATGGTCTCTCGCTCAAAGACCTTGAATTCTCAGATATTAAAAATAAGAGCTTGTTTATTCGGTTGCTTGAGCGTGAGTCGGCCTTGATTGAAGATGTGCAGCAACGTGAAATATTTACAGAAGAAATGCTTGATAAGTTTCTTACATCGAATTTTTCAAAGCATAATACACGTTCTTCAGAGACACCTATACAGCACGTTCAGCGTCTGCTAGTGGCTGCGAGTGAGGGTGGGCAGTTTGAAACGCAAAAAAGCCTTGATCAAGCGATCTATCTGATGGACAAAAATGGTATTGGCGTCAGAGATATTGGATACAGATTTATCAAAAAATATTCTGTATTTATCCGTCTGATCAACTGGGAAGCTGAGCGAATTGCGTCATTGCCTGCTCGTGAGAAATTTACAGCTAGTATCCTTGAGGAATACATCCAGCAGTCCGTTCAAACAGCCGGCAGTGAAAGAGAGCAAAAAGTGAACCGTTAGTCTTTTTTCAATGTAAACATACAGCATACCCCTCATTTATCTGGATAATGAGGGGTATATTTTTTTAAAACCCACCTTAACGCTTTCTTTGCGTGCCATCATCTTTTACCATTTCGTTTTCGAATTAATTGTAATCCTCAGCAGGAGAGAAGCATGAGCATTATCAAAGAAGATGATCTGATCGATAGCGTTGCCGACGCATTGCAGTTTATTTCCTATTATCACCCACTCGATTTTGTTAAAGCAGTACATGAAGCTTACGAAAGAGAGGAGAGTAAGGCTGCTAAAGATTCCATGGCGCAAATTCTTATTAACTCTCGTATGTGTGCTGAAGGTAAGCGTCCTATTTGTCAAGATACGGGTATCGTAACGGTTTTTCTTAAAATCGGAATGAATGTCCAATGGGAAGGAACTAAAAGTGTCGAGGATATGGTGAACGAAGGTGTTCGTCGCGCTTATTTGAATCCAGATAATGTGTTGCGTGCTTCTATTCTTGCGGATCCTGCTGGTGCTCGCAAAAACACCAAAGACAATACTCCGGCGGTCATTCACATGGAAGTTGTTCCAGGTGATACCTTAGAAGTACATGTTGCGGCGAAAGGCGGTGGTTCTGAAAACAAGTCTAAATTGGCTATGTTAAACCCGTCTGATGATATTGTTGAATGGGTGAAAAAAACGGTACCGACTATGGGGGCGGGTTGGTGTCCTCCTGGCATGCTTGGTATTGGTATTGGTGGAACGGCTGAGAAAGCCATGGTGATGGCGAAAGAGTCTCTGATGGAGCCGATTGATATCCATGAGTTAAAGGTGCGAGGACCACAAACACGCATTGAAGAGCTTCGCCTTGAGATTTTCAATGCGGTAAATGATTTGGGTATCGGTGCGCAAGGTCTTGGCGGCTTAACAACCGTGTTAGACGTTAAAATAATGGATTACCCGACGCATGCGGCTTCTTTACCTGTTGCTATGATTCCAAACTGTGCGGCAACTCGTCATGCGCATTTTGTGCTTGATGGCTCTGGTCCGGCTGATCTTGTACCGCCATCATTGGATGATTGGCCAAAAATTACTTGGGAAGTTGGTGAGAGTGTTCGTCGTGTTGACCTTAATACGATCACACCAGATCAAGTGAAAGATTGGCTGCCAGGTGAAACCGTTTTACTCAATGGTAAAATGTTAACGGGTCGGGATGCGGCTCATAAAAAAATGATCGAAATGATTGCAAGCGGTGAGGAGCTCCCAGTTGATTTAAAAGGCCGCTTTATCTACTACGTTGGACCTGTTGATCCCGTTCGTGATGAAGCTGTAGGTCCTGCAGGGCCAACAACGGCGACGCGGATGGATAAATTTACCCGTACTATTCTTGATAAAACAGGGTTGCTTGGAATGATCGGTAAATCAGAGCGCGGGCCTGTTGCCATTGAAGCAATTAAAGAGTTTGGTGCTGTTTATCTTATGGCGGTGGGTGGTGCGGCTTACCTCGTATCAAAAGCGATCAAAAAAGCCGATGTTATTGCGTTTCCTGAGTTGGGAATGGAGGCTATTTACGAGTTTGATGTTGTTGATATGCCGGTTACAGTGGCTGTTGATTCGTCGGGCACATCTGTTCATATTACTGGCCCAGCGGAATGGAAAGCTAAAATTGAAGCGCAAACACTCGAAATAAAATAGTTGTCATCCCTCAATCAAAATCACTGCAAGAATTTCGCGGTGATTTTTTTTGAAATAATAGTTGCGTAATCGATAACTTTCTATATTATACACGACCTCAGCCAAGCAGCTTGTTTGGCACCGCTCTTTAAAATAGATAATCAGATAATTTGTGTGGGCGCTCGCTGGAGGCTTCAGAAGATTGACATGGTTGCTTAGTTTACTAAGTGGTTGTGAGCGATCAAAAAAATTGAAGTCTTACGAGAGTCTACAAGCAATCGCTTTATGTTGGTTTGTTGTCTTAGGATGATGGACTGATTAAGTTAAATTGTTAGTGTAAAGATTTGAGTGAGCAAACTTTTAACTGAAGAGTTTGATCATGGCTCAGATTGAACGCTGGCGGCAGGCTTAACACATGCAAGTCGAGCGGTAACAGGGGAGCTTGCTCCTGCTGACGAGCGGCGGACGGGTGAGTAACGCGTAGGAATCTGCCTAGTAGAGGGGGACAACATGTGGAAACGCATGCTAATACCGCATACGCCCTGAGGGGGAAAGGAGGGGATCACTTGTGACCTTCCGCTATTAGATGAGCCTGCGTGAGATTAGCTAGTTGGTAGGGTAAAGGCCTACCAAGGCGACGATCTCTAACTGGTCTGAGAGGATGACCAGTCACACTGGGACTGAGACACGGCCCAGACTCCTACGGGAGGCAGCAGTGGGGAATATTGGACAATGGGCGCAAGCCTGATCCAGCCATGCCGCGTGTGTGAAGAAGGCCTTAGGGTTGTAAAGCACTTTCAGGGGTGAGGAAGGGTGAGTCGCTAATATCGACTTATCTTGACGTTAGCCCCAGAAGAAGCACCGGCTAACTCTGTGCCAGCAGCCGCGGTAATACAGAGGGTGCAAGCGTTAATCGGAATTACTGGGCGTAAAGCGCGCGTAGGTGGTTTGTTAAGTCTGATGTGAAATCCCAGGGCTCAACCTTGGAATGGCACCGGATACTGGCTAGCTAGAGTATGGTAGAGGGGTGTGGAATTTCCTGTGTAGCGGTGAAATGCGTAGATATAGGAAGGAACATCAGTGGCGAAGGCGACACCCTGGACTAATACTGACACTGAGGTGCGAAAGCGTGGGGAGCAAACAGGATTAGATACCCTGGTAGTCCACGCCGTAAACGATGTCTACTAGCCGTTGGGTTGTAATGACTTAGTGGCGCAGCTAACGCAATAAGTAGACCGCCTGGGGAGTACGGCCGCAAGGTTAAAACTCAAATGAATTGACGGGGGCCCGCACAAGCGGTGGAGCATGTGGTTTAATTCGACGCAACGCGAAGAACCTTACCTACTCTTGACATCCACAGAAGCCGAAAGAGATTTTGGTGTGCCTTCGGGAACTGTGAGACAGGTGCTGCATGGCTGTCGTCAGCTCGTGTTGTGAAATGTTGGGTTAAGTCCCGTAACGAGCGCAACCCTTATCCTTATTTGCCAGCACTTCGGGTGGGAACTTTAAGGAGACTGCCGGTGACAAACCGGAGGAAGGTGGGGACGACGTCAAGTCATCATGGCCCTTACGAGTAGGGCTACACACGTGCTACAATGGCGTATACAGAGGGCGGCGAGCTAGCGATAGTGAGCGAATCCCAGAAAGTACGTCGTAGTCCGGATTGGAGTCTGCAACTCGACTCCATGAAGTCGGAATCGCTAGTAATCGTGGATCAGAATGCCACGGTGAATACGTTCCCGGGCCTTGTACACACCGCCCGTCACACCATGGGAGTTGATTGCTCCAGAAGTAGCTAGCTTAACCCTTCGGGGATGGCGGTTACCACGGAGTGGTCAATGACTGGGGTGAAGTCGTAACAAGGTAGCCCTAGGGGAACCTGGGGCTGGATCACCTCCTTAAACGATAGAAACCTCTGGTGAGCGTTCACACAAATTATCTGATGTCTAATTTATGAGAAGCACAGAAAAGTATTTGGGTCTGTAGCTCAGTTGGTTAGAGCGCACCCCTGATAAGGGTGAGGTCGGCCGTTCAAATCGGCCCAGACCCACCAATTTCACAATGTATTGTCTACGTTGTGTTCTTGAATGCCAAATACGGTCAAGTAAATACATGGGGCTATAGCTCAGCTGGGAGAGCGCCTGCTTTGCACGCAGGAGGTCTGCGGTTCGATCCCGCATAGCTCCACCATTACTTACTTTATTCTGTGTGAAAAGATTTAGCTAGAGTCCTAAGCAAGACACTAACAAAAAAGAAAGCAAATTAAGATCATAACGTTCTTAATGTGTTTCTGGTTTTTAGTCTCTGACTTAGTGCTTTGCACTAAACTTGCTCTTTAACAATTCGAATTTTGAAATAACGATAAATCAAGCGTTAAACCGGTGGAAGCTCACTTTAACCTAGTGACTTCTATTATCGTAAATCCAGAGGGGTACAAAAGCCCTTTGGTATGTGATTCTAAAATACATAAGAACAAACCTTGTTTGATTTTATGAAAACTATTTTGGGTTATATGGTCAAGTGACCAAGCGTGCACGGTGGATGCCTTGGCAGTCAGAGGCGATGAAGGACGTGGTAATCTGCGAAAAGCTTGGGGGAGTCGATAAACAGACTGTGATCCCAAGATGTCCGAATGGGGAAACCCACTCTACTTGTAGAGTATCCCACAGTGAATACATAGCTGTGTGGAGGCGAACCCGGGGAACTGAAACATCTAAGTACCCGGAGGAAAAGAAATCAACCGAGATTCCCTAAGTAGCGGCGAGCGAAAGGGGATTAGCCCTTAAGTGGTTTTGGTGTTAGTAGAAGGCTCTGGAAAGAGTCGCCGTAGAGGGTGATAGCCCCGTATACGAAAACACCTTAATCATGAAAACGAGTAGGACGGGACACGTGTTATCCTGTCTGAATATGGGGGGACCATCCTCCAAGGCTAAATACTCCTGACTGACCGATAGTGAACCAGTACCGTGAGGGAAAGGCGAAAAGAACCCCTGTGAGGGGAGTGAAATAGATCCTGAAACCGTGTACGTACAAGCAGTGGGAGCGGACTTGTTCCGTGACTGCGTACCTTTTGTATAATGGGTCAACGACTTATTTTCAGTAGCAAGGTTAAGCATGTAGTGGAGCCGTAGGGAAACCGAGTCTTAATAGGGCGTTTAGTTGCTGGGAATAGACCCGAAACCGGGCGATCTATCCATGAGCAGGTTGAAGGTTGGGTAACACTAACTGGAGGACCGAACCCACATCCGTTGAAAAGGCTGGGGATGACTTGTGGATAGGAGTGAAAGGCTAATCAAGCTCGGAGATAGCTGGTTCTCCTCGAAAGCTATTTAGGTAGCGCCTCGTATCTCACCATTGGGGGTAGAGCACTGTTTGGGCTAGGGGGTCATCCCGACTTACCAACCCCATGCAAACTCCGAATACCAATGAGTGCAATTACGGGAGACACACAGCGGGTGCTAACGTCCGTTGTGGAAAGGGAAACAACCCAGACCGTCAGCTAAGGTCCCAAAGTTACAGTTAAGTGGGAAACGATGTGGGAAGGCTTAGACAGCTAGGAGGTTGGCTTAGAAGCAGCCATCCTTTAAAGAAAGCGTAATAGCTCACTAGTCGAGTCGGCCTGCGCGGAAGATATAACGGGGCTAAAACTGTACACCGAAGCTACGGATGCTTAATTGCTGTTTACAGTAATGGGCATGGTAGAGGAGCGTTCTGTAAGCCGTTGAAGGTCAAGCTGTAAGGCAGGCTGGAGGTATCAGAAGTGCGAATGTTGACATGAGTAACGATAAGGGGAGTGAAAAACTCCCCCGCCGGAAGACCAAGGTTTCCTGTCCCATGTTAATCAGGGCAGGGTGAGTCGGCCCCTAAGGCGAGGCAGAAATGCGTAGTCGATGGGAAACAGGTTAATATTCCTGTACTCGTGCATATTGCGATGGAGAGACGGAGAAGGCTAGGCCAGCACAGCGATGGTTGTCTGTGTTTAAGGCGGTAGGTTGGGTGCTTAGGCAAATCCGGGCACCCCCCTTTAGTGGGAAGACCGAGAACTGACGACGAGCCCTCTTTTGGGTGAAGTGGTTGATGCCATGCTTCCAGGAAAAACTTCTAAGCTTCAGATATGCAGGAACCGTACCCCAAACCGACACAGGTGGTCAGGTAGAGAATACCAAGGCGCTTGAGAGAACTCGGGTGAAGGAACTAGGCAAAATGGTACCGTAACTTCGGGAGAAGGTACGCCGGTTAGTGTGAAGGACTTGCTCCGTAAGCATTGATCGGTCGAAGATACCAGGTGGCTGCGACTGTTTATTAAAAACACAGCACTCTGCAAACACGAAAGTGGACGTATAGGGTGTGACGCCTGCCCGGTGCTTGAAGGTTAATTGATGGGGTTAGCGCAAGCGAAGCTCTTGATCGAAGCCCAAGTAAACGGCGGCCGTAACTATAACGGTCCTAAGGTAGCGAAATTCCTTGTCGGGTAAGTTCCGACCTGCACGAATGGCGTAACGATGGCCACACTGTCTCCACCCGAGACTCAGTGAAATTGAAATCGCAGTGAAGATGCTGTGTATCCGCGGCTAGACGGAAAGACCCCGTGAACCTTTACTATAGCTTCACAGTGAACTTTGAACCTACTTGTGTAGGATAGGTGGGAGGCTTTGAAGCGGTGACGCCAGTTACCGTGGAGCCACTCTTGAAATACCACCCTGGTATGTTTGAGGTTCTAACTCAGGTCCCTTATCGGGATCGAGGACACTGTGTGGTGGGTAGTTTGACTGGGGCGGTCTCCTCCCAAAGAGTAACGGAGGAGCACGAAGGTGTGCTCAGCATGGTCGGAAATCATGCATAGAGTGTAAAGGCAAAAGCACGCTTAACTGCGAGACAGACACGTCGAGCAGGTACGAAAGTAGGTCTTAGTGATCCGGTGGTTCTGTATGGAAGGGCCATCGCTCAACGGATAAAAGGTACTCCGGGGATAACAGGCTGATACCGCCCAAGAGTTCACATCGACGGCGGTGTTTGGCACCTCGATGTCGGCTCATCACATCCTGGGGCTGAAGCCGGTCCCAAGGGTATGGCTGTTCGCCATTTAAAGTGGTACGCGAGCTGGGTTTAGAACGTCGTGAGACAGTTCGGTCCCTATCTGCCGTGGACGTTTGAGATTTGAGAGGAGCTGCTCCTAGTACGAGAGGACCGGAGTGGACGAACCTCTGGTGTTCCGGTTGTCACGCCAGTGGCATTGCCGGGTAGCTATGTTCGGACGGGATAACCGCTGAAAGCATCTAAGCGGGAAGCCTCCCTTAAGATAAGATCTCACTGGGACCTAAGTCCCCTAAAGAGCCGTTCGAGACTAGGACGTTGATAGGTTGGGTGTGTAAGTGCTGTGAGGCATTGAGCTAACCAATACTAATTGCTCGTGAGGCTTGACCATATAACACCAAAGTGGTTTTTAGATGAGAAGAGAAAAAAAACTCAAATCATCAGAATGAGACACATAGAATTACGATAAAGCATCAACCATGATGAACATCGGTTTAACCTTGATTACGTTATTTCAAAACAAGAATTGTTGAAGATCAAGCATCCTATTCGCGTGAAAACGCAAACAGAATTGCTTGACGATCATAGAGGCGTTGAACCACCTGATCCCATCCCGAACTCAGAAGTGAAAAGCGCCATCGCCGATGGTAGTGTGGGAGATCCCATGTGAGAGTAGGTCGTCGTCAAGCTTTAAACACTAAGAAGCCCTGATAGCTAACGCTGTCAGGGTTTTTTTATGCAGATAAGCATGTGAGAGACAGATCGTCTCAAGCTTTAAACACCCCCTGTGTCAGAGTAGTTGTCGCCTCTAATGTTTAACAAGAGGTGAATCAAATGAGCCGTAAATTCACACAAGAATTTAAAGTGCAAGCCGTAGAAAAAGCGCTCTCTGAGGACAGGAATGTTAGTCTAAAAGGCATTGCAGATAATTTAGGTGTGGGTTATTCAACTTTACAGCGATGGATAGCCCAAGCCAAAAAACACGAACTTGAACTAACCAACGGTGACCACTCTATGACAACCGAGAAACGACCTCAAGACTGGAACTTAGAAGACAGACTGAATGCCATTATTGAGTGTGCGGGCTTAGATGGCACTGACTTAAATCGATACTGCCGTTTGAAAGGGCTCTATCCGCATCATATTCAGCAATGGAAACAAGACTTTGCAAAAGGGGCGTCTGTCAAACCTGTGCCATCGGAAAGTAAGCGGCAGATTCAATCTTGAAGTGCATAACACTTAAGCAGCCAGAGCTGCCATGTGTTCAGCCATTAATGTGGCTGGCATTTCATACGTTAACTTTTTTCGAGGTCTATTGTTCAGCTTTAACAGAACGTCACTAACTTCTTGTTGAGTGACGTGTTTAAAATCTGTGCCTTTTGGCCAATACTGCCTTAACAGACCATTTGTATTTTCATTTAATCCTCTTTGCCAAGAAAACAGTAAGGATCCGCACAATAATAACCGCATTTCAACGCTTGAGAGACCTGCTCATGATAGGCAAACTCCTTTCCGTTGTCTGCGGTGATTGTGAATACCACGTCTTTATAAGGTGTCAGTAGTTCAATCGTGGCGGCCGTCACGGTTTTGGCCGACTTGTCATTAATCTGTTTTGATACCGTGAAGCTTAGCTTTCGCTCAACAATCGTTAACAGTGCACCGCTGTGTTTTGCGCCAATAACAAGGTCAATTTCCCAATCACCTATTTGAGTCTTTTCATCAACGGTAGAGGGTCGCTCATCAATGCTCACGCGGTTTTTGATACACCCTCTGCCTGCTTGTTTATCTTTATTGCGAGGCGTGTACGCTTTCCCTTTCCTACGTAAATGCTGGAATAATAGTCCGCCACAGCGCTTGTCTGCCCATATAGGCTCGTAAATAGTCTGATGACTCACCTGAAGTTTCTTTTCACGAGTAAGCCATCCAGATATCTGTTCTGGGCTCCAATCCTCTCGAATCTTTTCTTCAATAAGATGCTTGGTGCTGCCCGTCATTTTTAAGGCTTTGGGGGCATTTAAGCGACGCGCTATCGCCATGTCATGGGCTTGTTTATAACGATATCCTCGTTGTCCTGAGTTACGCAATAGCTCCCGACTAATGGTCGATTGGTTGACTCGCCGTTGTCGAGCTATCTTATTTTGACTCATACCTGTTTTCTTTAAGGCGTAAATCTGGCATCTTACGCCATAGGTCAGTTGATTATAGGATGTCATTTTTGCTTCTCTTGCCGGAGAAAAAGTGAACAGCATCATATAGTTAACTGACCATCCTTTTCTACCCATTCAGGTTATGCACTTACTATCTGAATCCAAGAGCAATTAAAACAAGAAATAAAGCAACTTCAAAAAGAGCTGAATCGTAAAGACAAAGCGTTAGCCGAAACTGCCGCTCTGCTGGTTCTTAAAAAAAGCGGATGCCATTTGGGGTTCCGGCGAGGACAATTAACGTCGGTCAAAGAACGACAGCAGATAATAGCGCTTATCACTGAGGCCCAATTGGCAGGGGCAAGACAGGCGAAAGCCTGTGAGTTACTGGGATTAAGTGCCAAAACACTCCAGCGATGGATGAGCGCTGATGAGATGAAAGATAAGCGAATCGATGCGTTAAAACAGCCAGTAAACAAGCTAACAAAGCTAGAACGGCAACGTATCATTCGCCTCGTCAATTCCGCTGAATACGGTCATTTACCGCCGAGTAAAATCGTCCCAACACTGCTGGATAAGGGTATTTGGCTCGCGTCTGAAAGCTCGTTTTATCGCGTGATGAAAGCGCATAACTTACTCGTGCACAGGGAAAAAGCTAAGCCGACAAGGAATGTCAAAAGGCCAAAATCACTGACCGCCACGAAGCCGAATGAAATTTATACATGGGACATAACGTACTTACCGACTAGGATCAAAGGTCAGTTTTTATACCTCTATTTGGTGATGGATGTTTACAGCCGAAAAGTCGTTGGCTGGCAGTCCAATGAAAGGCGCAACATTATTAGCGACGCTACAAGAATTAGGTATTGTCCCATCTTTTAGTCGACCGTCGGTCAGTAATGACAATCCGTATTCAGAATCATTATTTAAAACGTTAAAATATCGTCCTGAGTATCCAGAAAAGGCGTTTATGGGTATAGCGTCCGTAAGAGAATGGGTAGCTGGGTTTGTGAGTTGGTACAATGATGAGCATTTACACAGTGGTATTAAATTCGTCACACCGACACAACGCCACCTAGGTTTAGACAAAAAGATATTAGCCAAGCGTCACCAAGTTAATGATGCGGCGAAACAACAAAATCCAAGTCGTTGGTCAGGTCAATCAAGAGATTGGTCAATGATTGACGAAGTGAATTTAAATCCGGTGAAAAAAGAAGCAATGCGGGCGGCATAAAATAAAACTTTAGGCGACAACTACCTTGAAAAACTCCGTTAATGAAGTTTGAGTGACTAGCCTCAGGCGAAGTTTTACCCCCAGAAAAATACTGACGCCATTTACTAAAACTGGCGTAACTCACTTGATGCCGTTTACAGTATTGAGGGGCTGATAAACCAGACTCGGCTTGATCATCAATGATTTGTTGCCATTCAGAAGAAGAACGACGGGTATAAGGCTTAGTCATGGGTTGGACTCCGTTATCGGTTATGAGATGAAAACGGAGCCCAGTTTAGAGTGAGAAAAGATGAGATGAAATAACGGCGTGGAATGAACGCTTACTCTTGGTTGTGCACTGGCGACCAGCGCCTGTGATCAACAACACGCTGTCAGATACTATCGGTTAACCCGCCTTCTCGACGACCTGAGTGCAGGTCGATTGGATGGTACCTATCAAAAACAACTTCAGTCGCTGGCTAAGAAAACCTTATTGATCCTGGATGACTGGGGTATGGAAAAACTGAGCCAAGAGCATGCAGGACACCTATTAGAAGTGCTTGAAGATCGTTATCAAAACAGCAGCACCATCGTCATCAGCCAACTTCCCGTGAAGGAGTGGTACAACATGATTGGCAACGCCACAGTGGCAGACGCCTTAATGGATAGATTGGTACACAATAGTCATCGGATAGAACTGGGAGGTGAATCAATGAGAAAACTGGCGCAATCCGGCCACTTAGAGTAAAAATAAGACGAGAGAAAAAAGGCAAGATCAGATGGCCGGATTAAACCGAAATGGGCGATCGCAATCACCGGAATACGCAATTGATTACGACAAATCAGGCGATTAGTGAGTGGGACAGCATCTTCGGGGATAGCATGATGACGGTCGCAGCAATTGATAGAGCATCTTGCAAAACTAATAGCCAACCCATTTGTGGATAACTTATCGCCCCTTTAGAGGCTGTTTTTTTACTCAGTTAAGCATGTGTTTCTATGCATTTTCTATTTTGACTAGGTCGTCATCGCTTTTCTCTCTTTTTTGATCATAGCGGCTCGTTCTGTGACCACCCCAGAAGCACAATATCCTCGATACATGACTTATCTTTCTGCGATTTATTGCCGCAGTCGAAGCAGTTGATCGACACTCAGTACTAAAATGCCAAACATCAGGTGACTCATGACTTTTACCTCACCACGTACCCAGATGTGTCGACCTCCGAACTCATCCTTGAGTCGGCCATTGGCTCGTTCTGCGCCCGAACGTTCCCGATAACGCACCGTATCGGCGGGTTCAAATCCTTCTTTCTCGCCCCCTCTGGGGTTGTGATCTATCAGGGGCACATGCCCTAACTCTCTACTGTGCTCATGCAGGTCAATACTGCAGTAGGCGGCGTCCATCAGATCATAAAGGTTGGTCACCCTCGCCGCACTGATGTGAGACAGAGGGATGGCGGCACGGCTGTCATGCATGGAGGCTGAGGACAGCAAAGCGGAGATGGGGACGCCACAGTCTGCAATGTCTAGATGCAGTTTGTAGCCATTCCAGCTGTTTTTATAGCCTTGAGCATTGCATTTTGTGCCACGACGGCAATCAACCGGGATCTCTTTAAGCATCTCTTCTAGGCATTGGGTACGTTGCCGTGCCACATTGAATTTGATCGGGCGTTTTTCATCTTTGTCCTTGCGGGGCCGCCCTTTAAGCTTAGGTTTATCCGTGTCCACTTTGTCGATCTTTTGTGGACGTTCTCACTCACCTTAATCGCCGTCCCGTCTCGGCTGATATGCCCAATGAGACGATCTCCAAAGTGCATTTTGATCAGCACCTCGTGGGCACGTTCGGCCAACTTATCTTTGGCAAACGTCTCGAACGCACGAGAAAAAGTCGAGGCTGAGGGCAGTTTCTTATGAAGCGGAAATCCACAGATTCGCTGTAATGCTTTGTCCATGTTTAGGCGTTCTATTAGATGCACCGTGGTGGTAAGCCCAAGCACTACCTTGGCAACAAACGCGTTGGCTAACCAAGCGAGTTCATGGGGAGGACGCCCCGTCCGATACGAAAAACGTGTCACAAACTCTTCGATGCGAGACCATTCCAAGATATGAATCAGTTTTTCAAGTTTTGGGGTCAACAAGCCTATTTCTTGGTGTAAAGCAGGAATCAATTGGCCTTGAACGATTTGCCAGCGTTGCATTATTTGTTGGGGCGTCGTAGCATTCATAGAGTGGGTATGTCGATGTTGTGTGAGAACTCTATCGTCGCCGGAAACGGCAGCCCACGTCTTCTCTTTTTTCGTTATTCCACGAATAGATATGGCTTATATCGACAGTTTTGCAATTACCTCGATAGATTAGTCCACCATGCCGATATTTATCAAATAGAAGGGGAAAGTTACCGAAAGAAACACGCTCTAAAATCTAACGCTCAGAATCGGCCAAGTTAATTGACGGGAACCGGACAAGGTAGTTGACACCTTATAGACGATTGATGAAGTTAATTTTAATTCAGAGAACAAAGAGGTAGCGTGAGCAAATAAACAATATTTTAGATGATAACTACTTTGGAAGACTCCGAGGTTGAATCTGCGTATTTTGCTCATTAGTTCAGTGACCGTGTATGTTTTTTTGATAATGACGCCACTGTAAAAGAAGGAGAGCCTGAGCCTATTTTGCTAAGTCTAAAAAAGCCAGTACAAAAACTTTTTTGATCGCTTATTTTGGCCAACCCTAATGTTGATACATACTATAATTGAAGCTGAAAGGTAGGGTTTTGGTTCTTTTATAGGCGTGACAAATGACAGTATTAATGTAGATAATGGTGGCTGACTTTATAGAGCGATAAGCTTATGACTCCATTGTATAGCGTAATTTTATTAACTTTGTTAGCGGGTTTAGCAATGCCTCTTGGCGCGTTGATTGCTCATTTCGAGCGTATTCGGCCAGTCTGGTTAGAAACAGAGTTAATGCATGGTGTTACAGCGTTTGGTGGTGGGGCATTGTTGTCAGCTATCGCGTTGGTATTAGTACCAGAGGGAGTCAAACACTTTGAGGCTTGGTCAGCAGCATTGCTTTTCTTACTTGGCGGATTTGCATTTATGTGGCTAGACATTACATTATCAAAAAATAAAACCGCCATGAGTCAATTGATCGCCATGCTGTCAGATTTTATTCCAGAATCAATCGCTTTAGGGGCGGCTTTCGCGCTTGGGTCTATTAATGGCGTATTGTTGGCTTTTTTGATTGCTCTGCAAAATTTACCGGAAGGTTTTAATGCGTTTCGGGAGCTCAAGGTGTCTTCTGGTTATCGTTCAAAGAATATTATACTTTGTTTCTTTTTACTGGCTTTGTGTGGTCCTCTGGCTGGTGCGATTGCACATTTGTGGTTAGCAGATTTGCCCGCATTGGTTTCTGGCATTATGTTATTTGCATCGGGTGGGATTTTATACGCTGTGTTTCAAGACATTGCCCCCCAAGTAGTGTTAGAAAAGCACTGGGCGCCGCCAATGGGCGCTGTAATGGGGTTTGTTTTAGGGTTAATTGGTTATATGGTTAGCTGATTAGGCTGCTATATCGAAAAATGTATACAAAAATGCATTAATTCCATTATAGTTGATATTTAAAGGATTCTTATAACGGAGAAATACCTGTGCGTAATATTGCAAAAGACATGAGTTTGAGTGCTGTAGTTGCGGGATTTGTTGCTGTGCTCATTGGTTTTGCTAGCTCTGTTGCGATTGTATTTCAAGCTGCGCAGTCGGCAGGTGCAGACTCTATGATTATTGTCTCTTGGATCATGGCGTTAGGGTTTGGTATGGGTAGTACTTGCTTTTTTCTTTCCTTATGGTACCGCGCTCCTGTAATTACCGCATGGTCTACACCTGGTGCCGCGTTATTAGCAACCAGCTTAGGCTCTATAAGTTATTCTGAGACCATTGGAGTTTTTGTGTTTACAGGAGTGCTGACCTTGCTAACCGGAGTTTCTGGATTATTTGATCGTATCATGCGGTTGGTGCCTTTGCCTTTGGCGTGCGCGATGTTAGCGGGCGTGTTGTTTAAGTTTGGCCTTTCAATTTTTGATTCAATGATGAGTGATGTTTTTTTAGTAGGAACCATGTTGCTGGTGTATTTGATTAGCAAATGTTTTTTACCCCGTTATGCCGTTCTGTTTGTATTAGTAGCGGGAGTTGTTGTCGTGTTAACGCGATCGGATGAATCATTAATAACGCAAATACCCTTGCAACTAGGTGCCTTAGTGTGGGTATGGCCTGAATGGAAAGTTAGCGCGCTCATTGGTATTGGTGTGCCCTTATACATAGTGACCATGACATCACAAAATATTCCTGGTGTGGCCGTAATGCGTAGTAGTGGTTATCAGACACCTGTGTCGCCTTTGATTAGTTGGACTGGTTTTGCCTCTATAGTTTTAGCGCCACTGGGAGGTTTTGCGTTCAATTTGGCGGCGATCACTGCAGCGATCTGCTCTGGTGATGAATGTCACAAAGACCCTTCGCGACGATATATAGCGGGGTTATCAGCGGGTGTTTTTTATGCCGCTGCTGGGTTAGCGGGAACCTCTGTTGTAGCACTCTTTTCTATTTTTCCTTCTACTATGATCGCGTCATTAGCTGGCATTGCTTTACTGGGCACTATTGGCGTGAATTTAAAAAGTGCCATGGCGGATGATCTGAATCGTGAGGCTGCCCTAGTAACTTTTTTGGTGACGGTGTCAGGTGTGTCATTTTTTGGAATTGCGTCGGCTTTTTGGGGAATCTTATTTGGGGCTGTGTGTTTATTGCTATCCACTATGAAGCTCAAAGTGTTGTGTTAAGACATGGATGTTCTTCAAAAAATAAAAGAGGACATTTTAAATAATCTTCTGCCAAGAGGGAGGCCTTTAAGGCAAGTAGTTTTGTCTAATCGGTATGGTGTAAGCCGAATACCCATCAGGGATGCCATTTTATCCTTAAAGGCAGAAGGTTGGCTTGTTGATCACGGTAAAGCGGGTGTAATGGCTCCGAATTTAAATTGGAAAGAAGCAGAAGACCTTTTTTTGATGCGTGCTAAGCTGGAATGTCTATTATTTGATATGGCGTTTGAGAAGATTCAATCTACTGACCTCTTAGAGGCCAAGCGTATTCTACCTGAATTAGATGGGTCACCACTGTCATTAGTTGTGCGTGGTGAGCTTAACTGGCGCTTCCATCAAGTATTGTATTTTCCGGCTAATAGACCAGCATTGCATCGCGTTGTAGAGGGTTTAAATAAGCAAGCTGTTCGTTATTTAGGGTTCCAATATGGACCTTTGGGTTACTTTCAAAAAAGCCAGGCTGAACATGAAGCAATGCTTTTATTGATTGAGTCAAAGCTTAAAAAAGAAGCTACTGATTATCTTAGAGAGCATATAGTGAATGCGGGTACATTATTGGTTTCGTATTTAAAGCGCACAGATTCATCGGGCTAATAATTGATGGGAGAGCTGGACTTCCCAGCATGTACTAGACAGTAGTCGTTTCTAAAAAGTAATTTTCTTCAAACTTTGTAGGTGACATGCCGTCTGCATGAGAATGACGTTTTATTGGATTGTAGAACATATCAATAAAATTAAACATCTCACACTTCGCTTCTTCTCTGGGCTATTGGCGGAAGAATTTTATATCGGCTAATGACAGGCCAACCGGCTCGAAATTGATGCCGGTAGCCCTGAAGTAAGCGTTCATTCTAGGGAGTCATTGACTCTCACAGCAATGGCGATTTTAACGGGTTGTCTGCGAACAGCGGCTTCCATCGCCTTGGGATTAAGTCAGCGGTGTCTTTTGCTGGGTGTTGGCTGACTCGTTGCAAGACATCCGTCAGGTAGACGTTAGGGTCGATGTCGTGCAGCTTGCAGGTGCTGATGAGGCTTTGGATGATGCCAACGTGTTCGGCGCCCAGTTCTGTCCAACAGAAAAGCCAGTTTTTCTTACCCATCGGGATGGGTCTTATCTCTCGCTCTAGGTGGTTAGTGTCCATGGCAACATCGGGATTTTCTAAGAAGACCATCAGTTGGCGTTTGCGCTTTAAGGTGTAGTTCAACGCTTTCATCCAGCTATCGTCTGGCAGCAGGTCGGCCCGTTGATTTTGCTCTTCGCAGAAGGCAAAAAATTGATCCACTAAAGGCTTGCTGTGTTGCGCTCGGTAGTCTTGTTTTTTCTCACCCGTCCAGCCTTTTTGTTGGATATGGCTTTCCTGTTTATATAAGGCCGCAATCAGGTTCAGCGCGTGCGTGACGGCGTCGGTTTCTTCCCTTTCAGCTTTTAGCAGCTGACGACGCATGTGCACCCAGCACTGGGCATGGGTGATGTCTGGCGATTTGGCTTCGTAGCGGCTATACGCCGCATAGCCATCGGTCAGCAAGGTGCCTTGCCAAACATGATCCAACAAGTCTTGGATGTGTTTCATGCCGCGACTTTGGGAGAAGGTAAACACCACTTCGTCTTTGTCACCATACACTGGCCAAAAATAGGCTTGTTTCATTTTGCCGGGTTTATTGCCTACCCCAGGCTGTCGGGTGACTTTGATAGGCGTTTCATCCATCGCCAGTGTATTGCTGTCCAGCACACTGATCAGTTGTTCTATCACGATGGGTCGCAGCAGTTCGATCCCGCGTTTAGTGAGGTTTGTCAGCGTCGCACGACTGAGGGTGATGCCAGCGGCACTCAGTTGTTGGTGTTGACGATAAAGCGGTAAATGATACAGGAACTTGTTGACCAGTAGTAAGCGTCACTATATCCACCCCTAAAACAACACAATCCGCTCTGTTAACCTAATCCGCTTTCGGTCTATTCCATGGCAAGAGAGCTTCGAGTTTGTCTAGGGTATTAGCGTCGGCGATGTGGTCGAGTAGGTATTGGAGGTAGCTTGAGGGTTCAAGGCCATTGGCTTTGGCGGTTTCTATCAGTGAGTAGCAGGTGGCACTGGCGTTTGCGCCACGCGTTGAATCAGCAAACAGCCCGTTGCGTCGGCCGACAGCGAATGGGCGGATGGCGTTTTCCGCTAAGGCGTTACTGATGTGGATGAAGCCATGATCACAGTAACCGATCAAGGATTCCCACTGGTTTAGGGTGTATTGGATCGCTTTAAAGGTCAGTGAGTCTTTGGGAACCTTCGGATGGTTGGTTTCTAACCACGTTTTGAGGTCCTGCAGCACAGAACGGTGTATTTTTCCTTTTCGCTCAATTTGCCTATTTTACTTTCGATGGCATAGAGAGCACGGATTTTACTGATGGCCACATCCGCTTTTGACGGCTTGGCTTTGTGGCTTTTCCCTTTTTGAGGCGCGGCACCGCGTGCGGCGTCAACAAACTTGCGACGCGCATGATCCCAGCACCCGATTCGGGCGATACCAAGATCACGGCAAACTTGGCCATAGCCACTGTAGCCGTCCACTTGCAATACGCCCCTAAACCCTTTCAATAGACGTGTGGGTACGTGACCCGCTCGGGTCGGATCATACTCAAACAGCACGGAAGGTTTGTCCGGTGGGCCGCCCCGTGTCACCCACATCCATTTATCACTTTGGGCGGTTTTGCCCGTTTCTTTCAAAACTTGGATACGAGTTTCATCCGCTTGGATGTAATGGCTTTGGTTTTGCTGCTCCCGCATTAGGTTTATCAGCGGTTTAAAGACCTCATCCAGTCGGTTGATCCAGTTGGCCATATTATTACGGCCAACCTCATGACCAAGACGCGCTAACATGCCGTCTAAACGATAGAGAGGTAACCCGTCTGCGTATTTTGAGGTGATGATGTACGCCAGCAATGACGTGGTGGCAACACATTTACCCAACGGGTGCGTTGGCCGATTTGCGGCGACCACTTGATCACCATAAGGTAATTCAAACACCGCCTTTTCTTGCCAGATTTCAAACTCGTCTGAGGCTTTGGGCCATTTAAACTTTTCCTCAGCAAGGCCTTTGTAGTAGAGCACGAAGCCATTGTCTTCCCACATCACGCACTTGATTTTATTACGATGCCGATTGGTAAAAGCATACAAGGCGCCCGAAAACGGATTGTGCCCTAGCTCTTGTTCAATGATCACGGCGAGCCCATGAGCCTGCTTTCTAAAATCCACCGGGTCTCGATACAAAAAGATCTGTGGCAAATTTAAAGCCGGTCGCAGATAGCGCGGCTTCATAAAGCGGCCACTAGGCTGGTCACCAAGGCGAGATTACTCCCATCAATACCACGGATCACCATGCCATTGGGGAGTAGGATTTCCAGCTCATTAGTCTGGTGAGAAGGCGTCACCAGGGCTACCGACACCAATTTTGATTCGTGTGGTGCATCATTTGCAGAAGCCAATTTCTGCCGCCAATAGCCAAACTGGTGATACACCAGCCCTTCTTGTTCACAGAAGACTTTGGCCGATAACCCAGATAACCGCCATTTTTCGATATGTGCTGCCCAAGTTTGGTTTAATGCTGTGTTTGTGTTCATGTTATTTGCTCCGTCGTTGATTGGGACGAAACACAGTGTGGTTGGAGTTAAATGTGAAAACTAGAGGCTGATACAGTGACGCTTACGAACGACGGGTATAAGGCTTAGTCATGGGTTGGACTCCGTTATCGGTTATGAGATGAAAACGGAGCCCAGTTTAGAGTGAGAAAAGATGAGATGAAATAACGGCGTGGAATGAACGCTTACACGCCCTGAACGCTTAAGGATAACCATCACTTTTAGTCTGTGGTAAATGTACACTCAAACAGGCGCCACCCAGTATCGAAGACGTCTCTTTTTTAATAAACCCTTTTTGTTCATTGAGAGAGTGAGCCGCTGCAGACAATTCGGCGAAATAGAGACCAAGCCCTGTGTTGCCCTCTAAGAATTCTTCAGGTTGATCATGTGTCTGCTTGAAGCCTGCTCCGTCATCCTCAATGGATATCACAATGAAATCATTTTCATTTCTGGCACTAATCAATATTTTTGTGCGTGCGTATCGAAGAGCATTGTAAACAGCGGTACTGACAACCGCCGTCATTAATCGTTCGTCAAACGTGCCATTTAATGACGAGTCACACAGGTACGATAGCTCTAAGTTTTTAGCATTAGCAGAAGGCTGTAGAGCAAACACTTGATCATCTAAAAATTCATCAAGAAGAAAGGTATCCACGTGAAGGTCATAACCATCAGAGGCAAGTCGATATAAGTAGAGATATTCCACCCATTCATCGTTCAACTTTTTTAGAGACTCTTCAATTACAACAACTTTTTGCTGATTGGTGTCTTTTACATTGATTGATTCCTTTAGGTTCTGTAACTGATACAGAAGAGTTCCAACTTGATTTTTACTTTCGTGAATGGCGCTGGCTAATATGGTGCTGATGTTAATTTTATTCAACTGATTCTCCAAACGCTTTTGCGTAAATGACGCTTTGCTGTTCCGTCGGTGGAAAGGCGTTTCCAGTATCGACTTGATTTAACCAGATTTCTAGTGTTTTATGGGCGCTAGCGGTATCTTGATCGGCTAAGTATAGATCAATCTCGTAACTAAATATTTTGCCAGTGTTGCTCGGGTTATCAGAAAAAAGCGCATGGATTTTTTTCAGGGTGCTTCTAAAGTTGTCTTTATATCGTGATAGTAAAGGACCACTATCGGATATTCTAGCCAGTGATTCTAAATGTTTAAGGTAAATTTCTGGTGTATTGTAGCAAGAGTGTTTTGCTAAAAAAACGGCCCTTCTGAAAGCCATTTCTGCGGTAATGAAATCGTGCAAAGAAAAACTAACATTACCGAGTTCTACCTGTCTTAATATATTTTTTGGGGATCTTCCAATGGCCTCTAGCAAGGTAGCTTGTGCTTCAGTTGCGTTCCCTTGAAGCCTCTGTATTTTAGCCAACCAATCGTAAGCACTAACAAAAAAACGATTATCAAACATAAGCTGTCGGAAGCATTGCTCCGCTTTGTCTAGTTGGTCCATTAAAAAATAGGATTTAGCTTTGCCAAATAAAGCCCAAGGCATCTTACGATTTTTTAATGTGTTATTGAATAATAAAAGTGCTTTATCGTAGGCTTCCATCTCCAAAAAACTTTCACCTATGATTCGTTCACAACGACCAATAAGGGAAGGGTACTTCTCGATAACCAATTTTGCGGCACTGATGGCACCTTCGTAATCCATTTTATCAAGGGCGATATTGACATCGTACAGCCTTTCTTTTGTGTCTAATAATTTGCTTAAGCGCCTTTGTAATAATGCCTGAGAGAAAGGCTTTGTAATGTACCCATCTGGCTGATATTCAATGGCTCCCATTACCATTTCAATGGATGTTTCTGCCGTAACCATTAAATAAGTGGCGGTATGGGGAATGAGTTTAGTATGTCTAACTTCTTCTAAAAGTTGCTGTCCATCTTTGCCGTTACCAAGGTTATAGTCTGACAGAATAAGGTCAAAAGAATGACTTTTCATAAGCTCAATGGCAGATTCGGCTTTCATAGCGATGTGTATAGATTCAAAGCCAAAATCGCTTAACATCTTTTTTTGCATGATCCTAGCTTCCGCCATATCTTCTATGAGCAGGGCTTTTTTCTTTGAAAAGTCTTGTTTTGCCATAAATCAATACGTTCCATGTTAAGCCATTATTAGAAAGACTTATTGTTATTGCCGTTTAAATTTTCAGAAAATATTTCATCCTCTTCTGAGGAGCGTTGTGGGATAGAATAGGATTCACTAGCCCAAGCACCTAAATCGATTAATTTACATCGAGAGGTGCAGAAAGGACGATCTGGATTTTCTTTAGTCCATGGTGTTTTTTTTTGACAAGTAGGGCAAGCAACCAAACTTACGGAGGTATTTTTAAGCATAATGACAACTCTAAAATGATGTTAGCGCTAAAATTTCTTCGTTTAATTTAAAGACTTTATCATTCAGTTCGTCCGTATTACCAGAGTTTTTCAAACTGAGGTCTGCGTTTCTAATACGGTCTTTATTAGACAGTTGCGTAGATAGGATTTTTTGTGCGTTTTCTTCACTTATGTTGTCTCGGAGCATGACTCGTTGAAGTTGGATTTCTGCAGGAACATCTATTGCAATAACCTGTTTGCAGATCTCATTCTGCTTTGTTTCAAATAATAATGGGTGAACAAGCAGAACATACTTTGATGTGGCTTTGTCCAGCTGTATCAGTAGTCCTTTGCGTATGGCGGGGTGTGTGAGGGCTTCAAGCCAAGCTCTTTCTTCTGGTTGATTAAAAATAATGTCGCGTAGGCCGCGACGGTTCAAAGTCCCATCGTTTAGCAAGATGGCATCACCATGACGTTGATGTATCTTGTGTAAACACTCTGAACCAGGCAAAACCACCAGTCTGGCGATATCGTCGGCGTCTACATTTTGAATTCCGAGTTCAAAAAAGCATTTTGCAACGGTGCTTTTCCCGGAGCCAATGCCACCTGTTAAACCAATAATAGGGGGAGAGCGTCTTGTCATAATAAAAAAATATATACCAGTAGGGCGGATACAATTAAAAATGGCCCAAATGCTAATTGCTTTGGGTTATTTTTGCCTAGTAGTAGAGTGTATAGCATTCCACCTAAGCTTGCACAAAGTAACAAAGGCGCTAATTTTGTTAGCCCTAACCACGCACCTAAAGCAGCGACAAGCTTAGCATCTCCTAATCCGATACCTTCTATTTTTCTGTATTTAAAATACATCCACCGCAACATAATAATGACCCCGTAGCCAGACAACATACCCATTACACTGATATTTAATGTGCCAACATACAGGTGTAAGAGCAATGCGCACATTAAGACGATTACTGTGCATTCGTCGGGTATTAGCCCATGCTCACCATCAATGATGGCGGCGGTAATGAGTGAGCTGACTAGCATCGTCAGTAAAGCGAGCTGATAAGGGTCATCATAGAGCCATATCAGAGGAAAGCAGCATGCCAAATGAAGACACTCTATCAATGGGTAGCGATATGAAATGTGTTGTTTGCAATAACGACACATGCCTTTTAAAAAAGTGAAGCTGATAACGGGCAAAAGATCTATCCACAACAAACGATGGTTACAGCAGGGGCAGTGAGATCTTGTTTGGCTCAGGTAATGAGGAGGCGGCTTTTCAAAGTGTATTGATAGGTATTCATGGGCTTCCTTTGAGCATAGATAATCGAACTTTGCTGGCCAGCGCACAGTATAGGCGGCTGAAAAGCTGCCAACAGTCAAAATCAGTAAGCCATAGAGTAGCCACAATAGCATCTCGGTGTTTGTCCTTTAAGGTAAATTTATTAATGGTGAATAAAGAGTAAGCAGGGCTGATGCAACTATGCCGCCCGCTACAATTAAACACAGAGCAGGAATAAGTTTTTCAAGCAGTAAAATGTTTTTTCGCCAACGTTTTTCGTGGGTTTGTGTCGCAAGCACCAAGGCGCGTTCTAAATCCCCATCTTGTTCAGCTGAATGCAATGCAATAGCAGACTCGGCTGGAAACCAGTGTTTAGGAAAGCTGGATGCATAATTTTTCCCAAGTCGAAGCATGTAGTACACCGCTAGAATTTCTTGTTTAGTAGATGGGTGCTGGAAATAATTAGGCATCATTTTGATCGCATCTTGCAGCGTTACCCCTGTCTGACGTGTCGTACTTAACAAGGAAAATAATTTTGTTAAGCGAAAGTTAGTGCTGTAGCTTTCAAGCCAGTGGCACGCCTGGCCTTGATAAAGATTACGAATAATGATCAGTTGAGAGAGAGTGAAAAAAATGTAAATACCAAGATAGACGAAAAAATCAAAAGGCTCATCTTGTAGGGATTGAGTTTGAATGGCCCGATTGCCCATTAAGATGATTAATGCAATTTGCATGATGCAAAATGGATAGATCAAAGATTTTAATAATCGTTGAGACCAATCAATAAGAGAGGTAAGTTGATTTATTGAAAGGTTAAGGCTTTTTTCGCAGTCCTCTCTGGTGCCATGAGAATTTAAAAGCTGGCAGTAGGGCGCGGCGTATGGATGGGTTAACCTGATCAAAATATCATTAAGAGGTATGCCTTTATTCAGTTCGCTTACGATGGCTTTGCTGGTATCTGATAGAGTCTTATGGGTCGAAGAGGCAGATAGGTGTGATAATGCCTGATTGAGTTGAAGTCCTGATGTTAGTGCGCTTTGTACCTCTTCAAAGAAAGTTTGCAGTGATTTATAACCAAGCTTCTTGGGGTTCCACTCAGAAATAGTAAAATGCCACTGCCCTAGTCGAAGGTAATCAAAAAATATCTCGTCTTCAGATAAACTATATCGAAAGTCAATTTTGCCATCGTTGTGCTTAATTTTATACCAAGCCATGATGTTCCTCATACTTTGGGTGAATATAGGCTTGCCATAAATCAGGTGATGAAATCAGTGTTTGGTAATCTTTTGGTAAAGACGCTTTCCATAATGGCTGTAAGCCATTAAAAGACGGTTGTTGAGAAGCACTCTTGTATAGCATGGACTGGTGAATGATCAGTGTAAGCGAACTGGCCAATGAAAAAAAATCAACCTGCCAGGCATGACAACGGTGAATAGCGTCCAGTGCAGAGTTGGTGTGTAAGGTCGCCAGAACCAAATGGCCTGTGAGTGCAGCGTTCACGGCTAGGTTGGCAGTGATGGCATCTCTTACCTCCCCCACCATTATCACATCCGGGTCTTGTCTCAAAAACGACTTTAGTAACGCAGCTGAATCTAATCCAATTGCAGGGTTAGGCTCACATTGAAACAAGCCTGGTGTATCGTATTCAACAGGGTCTTCAATGGTGAAGATGGTTTTTTGTCCATCATTTAGGACATCAAGGCATGAATACAATGTGGTACTTTTTCCCGCCCCAGTTGCACCGCATACAAGAATAAGGCCATGAGATTGTTTAAGCGTATAGGTTAGTAATCTCAGTAAATCAGCTTGTATGCCGATGGAATCAAGTGCTTGGCGGTTTTTTTCGGGCAATAATCTTAAGGCTACTTTTTCACCTTTTACGGTCGCTATGATGCTCACTCGAATAAAGGTACTGCGATTTCTTTCTTTAAATACAAACTGACCCTCCTGTGTTCTACGTGTTTCTGATAGATCTAAATTGGCACGCATTTTTATGCGGTTTAATAGACTAGAGTCTACTGGCAGAGTTAAGATCTTGTGCAGTTGACCAAAACAGCGCTGGTATACTTGCGCTCCAGAATCAGAATACTCGATGTGTATGTCGGTAGCCTGATGGCTAATCGCGTTAAAAAGCATTTCTTCTAGTGTCATTTATCTTCTCCCACAACCGCTTGGCATTTTAAAGGGAGAATTTTACTGTCTAAATCGGAGGTGCATTGCCAGTTACGATTGGCGTCACGAGCGTATTTCAAGTATTGGTCTTCAGTAACCCCTGTGCTGTTTTTGAGTGCGATCACAACGGTGCCCGTTGTGTTACTGGGGTTCTCAATGGAGATAGATTTGGCGATAGAATCTGTGGTTAACGTGCTTTTAATGTTTGTGAATTCAGTGGCATTAGGGAAGGAGCCGTTAAGCAAAATGTATTCTTCAACCAACGACTGGTGTTCCGTGGCAATATTTTGCGCTTCAAGAAGATTAGCTTTGGCTATTTGACGTGTAAATGTTGGGGCTGACAAGCCCGCAAGTATTGAGATAATGGCAATAACAACCATAAGCTCTAATAGTGTGAAACCGCGCAGGTCGTGTTTTAAGTCTTTCATTCTTCACTCCTTGAAGAAAATTGGAAAATAGCGTCATGCTAGATGCTCGTTGTAACTGAGTATTTAAAGATTAAACGATTTGGTTTAAAAAGTCTCCTGTTGGTATTTTATCATGGTAACTCGTTGTCATACTGTCTTTACGAGGCTCTAGTATTATTTCATTGGATTCATTATCGAGAACGCGCTCTTCAGACGTTTTCAATGATGTCTGATTTTCATCGAACTCTGAAGTCTCAGCAGGCGGTTTTTTATGCTGAGATAGCGCTTGTCCTTCTTCAGACAGCGTCACTACTAAGTCACTGGAAGCCTTTGCATTGCGGGCATTAAGAGCCGCAATACCAGTGTCTTCGTCCGAACGAACATCATAAGTAGTGTAACCAGGCGTCGTTGTGTTTGTCAAAGTCAGATTTGAAAGGGCAATAGAGTGAGGAAGACTACCAGACATATGGCCACCTATCTTAAGATTGTTAATTGATATTAATAGGCAATCTTTGATATGTCCAATGCCTTAACCAATGAATCAGGTACTCATTTCATTGGTTAAGGCCGACCTATGGTTGTCTAATGAAACAAAATTTTGCACTAAGGTTGGCTGAGTTTGCCGGCTTGGATGGCGGTAATTGCGATGGTATAAACAATGTCATCAACCAAGGCACCACGAGACAAATCGTTAACCGGTTTACGTATACCTTGCAGCATTGGACCGATGCTCACAACATCAGCACTCCGTTGCACCGCTTTGTAGGTGGTATTACCTGTATTTAGGTCAGGGAAAATAAACACGGTCGCTTTGCCCGCTACTTTGCTGTTGGGTGCTTTTTGTTTGGCAACCTTTTCCATGATGGCGGCGTCGTATTGCAAAGGTCCATCAATCAAGAGGTCAGGACGACGTTTTTGAGCTATGGCGGTGGCGTCTCTCACTTTATCCACATCGTTACCGGTCCCAGAACCCCCCGTACTATAGCTAATCATGGCGACTTTGGGGGTAATGCCAAAAGCTGCTGCAGAGTCGGCACTTTGGATCGCAATTTCAGCAAGCTGCTCAGCAGTAGGGTCTGGATTGATTGCGCAATCACCATACACTAATACTTGATCTGGTAAACACATAAAGAATACGGAAGACACTAGGCTTGCGTTGGCAGATGTTTTAATTAATTGCAGGGCGGGTCGAATGGTATTGGCGGTCGTGTGGTTTGCGCCAGAAACTAACCCATCGACGTCGCCTACTTGAAGCATCATTGTACCCAATACAACATTGTCATCGAGTTGCTCACGAGCAACGATGTCGGTTAGGCCACGACTTTTTCTTAGTTCTACCATGGGGGTCACATAGCGCTCTCGAATGCTGCTAGGATCGAGTATTTCAACGCCATGGCTTAATTCAATGCCATTATTTTGAGCAATTCTTAGAATTTCCGTCTCATTGCCAAGCAATGTGCAGCGGGCAATACCACGTTCAGCGCAAATAGACGCCGCTTGAATAGTACGGATTTCCTCGCCTTCAGGAAGAATGATGCGTTTATTCAATGAGCGAGCAAGCTCGATTAAGCGAAAACGAAAGGCGGGAGGGGATAGTTTTCTTTCTTCTTGATTTAGGGCAAACGAATTAATCCAATCGTGATCAATGCATCGAGCGATGTGTTCTTTTACCATGAGCACACGCTCTTTGTCGTCAAGAGGGATTTCTTGGTTAAACGATTGCATATTGATAACGGTTTCCCAGCTGTTTGACTCAACAGAAAGGATAGGCAAACCTTTTGCCATGGCTTTACCGCAAAGTGCCAACAGCGCCTCGCTGGGCTGGTAACCACCAGTGACGACCAAGGCGGCAATTTTAATGTCATTTAGGGCTGCAATGGCAGTCGCCATAATAATGTCAGTTCTGTCTCCAGGTGTGAAAACTAAGACCCCAGGACGAAGGGCCTCAAGCATGTTTTCAACGCCTCGAGCACAAAGAGTATAGGATTGGACGCGACGAGATTCGATTTCACCCGCATTAATAATGCGAGCACCAAGAAAGTCAGCGACATCTTTTACCCGTGGATGAGTGAGCTCATCGGCTTTGGGTATCTGACCCAGTAAGCTGAAATTACGTTTAAATATGCTTCTTTGTGCAAACAGATCGCCGTACGATTTAACGCCCAACGATCCTGGGGAGGTTTTATTAAGAATGCAGCCAATGACATCACTGGCTTTAATTCCACCATAAGACCCAGCGGCAATTTCTACGTGATGTTCAAGCTCGTTTACCCGCATATCGTTGGGAGCTGTGACTAAGACCAAGCCTGCGTCTAGTGTTCGAGCAATGGCTTTGTTTAATCTTGTGGCGTACGGGTGTCCTGCAATTTGTGCAAGACCCTCAACGATGACGGTGGAATCGGGTTCAACGCTAGCTTGAAAACGCCCGACAATTTCTTCCATGAGTTCATCAATGTTGTCATTGTACAAATAGCGTTCTGCCTCGTGTAATGGGATCGGTTCAACGGGTGTCAGCATTGATCCCTGCGCTACCATAGCCGTTGATTTATCCGGTCCTTTGTCACCAGGTTGTGGCTGCGCGATTGGCTTAAAAAAACTGGCTTTTAGTCCTTGTTGTTCCAACGCTCGAACCAAACCCACTGAAACTGAGGTTAGACCGACACCGGGGCCGGTGGGAACGGTCATAAGTACATTTATTGACATATCAGATGAATCCTAATTGAGTCCATTATTGATGGCTTTAAGGTCGTTTATTATCGAATTAATTGTAGTGCGTCCAGCGCGATCATAAGCTCTTCGTTTGTTGGTATGATCCAAGTCTGTGGGTGACTGTCCGAAGCGCTTATGTTTGAAACGTCACCGCGAGGAGCGTTTTGGTTTAATTGGGAATCGATGCAGATATTAAAAACACGCAAATGCGAGCAAATAAGGTCTCGTAAATAGGGTGAGTTTTCACCAATTCCCCCAGTGAAAATTACATGATCGACCTTATCAAGTGTTGTTGCTGAACTGGCTAAATGTTTCGCAGTGCGCACAGCAAACATGTCTAATGCAAGCTTGGCTTTCGAGTCACCCAAGAGCATCGCTTCTTCGAGAGTTCGGCAATCGTTGGATAATTCAGAAATGCCCAGCAAGCCACTTTTTTTGTTTAATAAACTTAAGGCTTTCTCTGAATTGATGTTATCAGCTTGGCCAATAAAAGCCACTAAACTTGGATCGACGCTACCGGATCGTGTCCCCATCATAAGACCTTCTAATGGAGTGATGCCCATACTCGTATCAGAGGATTGGCCGTTGTTTACAGCACAAACACTAGCGCCGTTGCCTAAGTGCGCAATCAGCACGCCTTGTCGGTGACTGTTAGGTACTATGCTGGAAAAGAAATGACTAATGTATCGGTAGCTGGTGCCATGAAAGCCGTATTTACGAAAATGATGATCACGATAGAATCTCATCGGAATAGGGTAAAGGTAGTGTTCAGGCAATAACGTTTGATGAAACGCCGTATCAAACACGGCGATTTGAGGCAAGCCTGGGAAAAGTTCAAATGCAACCTCGATGCCCTTAGCGTGGGCAGGATTATGGAGTGGTGCGAATTTAGCGCATTCGTTAATGCCATCGATTACTTCCTGGTTAATGAGAACTGATCGACTGAAGGTTTCCCCCCCATGAACCACACGATGACCAACCCCTACTAATGTCCGCTTAATATCATTATGCTGGTCTAACCACTGTTTTATGTGAGTGACCACGCTTTTGTGGCTACCTTCATCAAGTGTGGTTTGTGTTTTTTGTCCCTGATGTTTAAAAGTAATAGTACTTTGATTTGTGTTTAACCTGTCTGCCATGCCTTCGACTAAAGTGACTGTTCCTTCGTCGCTTAGTACGGCAAACTTCAAAGATGAGCTACCACAATTAATCACTAATATACTTTGTTTCATAAAGCTTCCTTGACGACGCGCAAAGACAAGTCTATGGCTTTGATATGTTTGGTCAGTGCACCAATTGATACGAAATCAACGCCCGATTCAGCGACTTTTAATAACCTGTGTTTATCCATATTGCCAGAGGCTTCAAACTTGGCTTTGCCTTTAAAGTCAGATACGGCTTTTGTCATGTCTTCATAAGAAAAGTTATCAAGCATAATAATATCGGCCCCCGCGGCGACGGCAGCAGCGACTTCGTTGAGGTTTTCGGTTTCCACTTCAATGATCTTGCCTGGGGCAATGTGTTGAGCCATTTGAACCGCATTTTCAATCGAGCCTGCGGCCATAATGTGGTTTTCTTTGATTAAAAAGGCATCAAATAATCCCATTCGGTGATTTTTACCACCGCCAACCGTTACGGCATACTTTTGTGCTTGTCGTAGGCCTGGAAGCGTCTTTCTCGTATCGAGAATTGTAAGTTGAGTCTGCGACACCATATCGCTGTATTGTTTTGTAATGGTGGCGGTATAAGACAAGGTTTGTAAAAAATTAAGCGCGGTTCTTTCGCCGGTTAAGATGCTTCTAGCGTGCCCTTCGAGGGTTAAAAAAGGGCGGTTTATTTCAAGTAAGTCGCCATCTTGATCATGCCACGTAAGGGTAACTTTATCGCCAAGTTGAGCAAACACTTCGTTTACCCAAGCCTGCCCGCACAAAATGGCACTTTCTCGGCTAATAACGGTCGCTTTGATTAGATGGTTGTCTGGTATAAGTTGAGCGGTTATGTCTTCAGCTCCAACATCTTCCTTTAAAGCGAAAGTGACTTGTGATTGGATGTGCTCGAGCAAAAGAGCGTTCAGAGGAATCATGAAGTGTCCTAATGTTCCATTAAATTTAGAGGAATATTGTAACTCTATATTAGTAGTGCGTCAGCGCTGTTTTATGACATTTGTAAATTTACGTTAACTGACTTTTATAGGTAAGCCTAAGCAACATCAAAAAAAACTAGTTGCTCTCATATTGCGGGACAAGTGCTACCTTCACTATGACATAATGTGGTGAGGTTGAGGGTAAAAGTACGCCGTATGTTGTCAATTCCCGTCGAGATTTGTATGTAATTTAGTCAAACATAAAAGAGTGTAGTGGTCGTATTGGCACCAGCGTGTGTTTTTTTGTGAAAATCAATGGCATTTGTATACGCTACACAAACTCATCATTTTATGGTTTTAGTGTATTTTTAGCCTGATTTTGTGATGTGTCATAGCGTTTAATGTTGTTTTTCTGGCGAATTTAGAGATATTTACCATTTGAAGCGCTGTGTTATGCCTTCAATCTTGAGGGGAGTGGCTAGTCGATCACTTGATTAGGTGTTAATCTACTGCCTAAATTGAATAGCATAAGATCAAAAATGACAAACGCTGTGACTGCAAAATGTCACTGAGTCAGATCTTAAATGATTAACAATGCGTATGTTTTACGTGTTTGAATGTATTTGAATTTTTATGTGCTTTTAGTAAAGCTAGTAGCACATAAAAACTTGATGTTGGGTTTGTTGAACCAAACCCAAATTGGAAGCGAACCAACTAGGTACCCTAGTGGTCGATACAGTGGAACGAACATCAGAATAATAATAACGTCCATTAAATCAGTGATCCAGAATCCTTAATAGTAAATGAAGGTAAGCTTCTGTGATCATCTGCTGTCGGCTGGAGCGTATGATAATAATGCATACATGTTTCTATGGTTTGTTTAAGTAGCCTTCAAGGCTTAATTACACACAATGTCCTTGATAGGTTAACTATCTGTTCTAATAGCGGGAGTTATTAACACGATGACTGAGCAGCATATTCTCGAAGACATCGATCCAATTGAAACGAAAGAGTGGATCGATGCGCTTGAGTCTGTCCTTCGCGAAGAAGGTCCTGATCGCGCGCAATATATTTTAAATCGTTTATCGAATGAAGCTACGAAAGCTGGCACATCACTGCCATCGTCTATCACGACGGCGTACCGGAATACAATTGCTCCTGAAAATGAGAAGCCGTTGCCGGGTGATGTGTTTATGGAGCGTCGTATACGCTCTATAATTCGTTGGAACGCATTGGCGATGGTAATGAAGGCAAACCGTGTTGATTCAACACTTGGTGGCCACATTACAAGCTTCTCTTCTGCAGCAACGCTTTATGATATCGGTTTTAACCACTTTTTCCGTGGTAATGACGGTAAACAGCAAGCGGATATGGTTTTTTTCCAAGGCCACATCTCTCCAGGTATTTACGCTCGTTCATACATTGAAGGTCGTTTGACTGATGAACAGCTGGATAACTTCCGTCGTGAAGTTGATGGTAAAGGTATCTCTTCTTACCCTCACCCTTGGTTAATGCCTGATTATTGGCAGTTTCCAACGGTTTCTATGGGTCTTGGGCCATTACAGGCCATTTACCAAGCACACGTAATGAAGTACCAGCATAGCCGTGGTCTTATTGATCAAGGTGACCGTAAAGTATGGGCGTTCCTTGGCGATGGTGAGTGTGATGAGCCAGAATCTTTGGGTGCTATCGCCCTTGCGGGGCGTGAAAATCTAGACAACCTTATTTTCGTGATCAACTGTAACCTGCAGCGCCTTGATGGCCCTGTTCGTGGTAACAGTAAAATTGTTCAGGAACTTGAAGGTGTATTCCGTGGCGCTGGCTGGAATGTCGTTAAGTGCTTATGGGGCCGTCATTGGGATCCTCTATTTGCGAAAGATCACAACGGTTTGCTTGTTAAACGTATGAACGAGGTTTGCGATGGTGAACTTCAGAACTACAAAGCAAATGGTGGTGCCTATACTCGTGAACATTTCTTCGGGAAATACCCAGAGTTACTAGAAATGGTCAAAGACATGACCGACGATGAGATTATGAATCTTAATCGCGGTGGACATGACCCTTACAAAGTTTACGCAGCGTATTCCGAAGCAACTTCTCATAAAGGTCAACCGACTGTTATCTTGGCGCAAACCGTTAAAGGTTACGGCATGTTTAAAGCGGCTGAAGCGCAAAACACGGCGCATCAAACTAAGAAGTTAGATGAAGAGTCACTTGCTCAGTTCCGTGATAAATTCGGTATTCCTATTAGTGATGAAGAGCTAAAAGACTTACCGTATTACAAACCGGCTGAAGACAGCCCAGAAATGCAATACATGAGGTCTCGTCGTAAAGAATTACACGGTGCTTTCCCGATTCGTAATCACGATTGTGAAGCCCTTGAAGTGCCTTCTTTGGAAGCCTTCAAAGCTCAAATTGCGGGAACAAAAGGGCGCGAGATTTCTACAACTATGGCGTTTGTGCGTGCACTGAATGTTATGGTTAAGGATAAAGAAATTGGTAAACGTGTCGTTCCAATCGTTGCTGATGAAGCACGCACGTTTGGTATGGAAGGTATGTTCCGTCAGTTGGGTATTTACTCATCTGAAGGTCAGCGTTACACGCCTCATGACCATACTCAGATCATGTATTACAAAGAGTCTTCTGACGGACAGATCCTTCAGGAAGGTATCAATGAGCCGGGTGCGTTTTCTGCATGGTTAGCATTGGCTACCTCTTATGCAAACAGCGCTCTTCCAATGATTCCTGTTTACATCTATTACTCTATGTTTGGTTTCCAACGTATTGGTGACTTGGCTTGGGCCGCTGGTGATTCACAGGCTCGTGGATTCTTAATTGGTGCAACTGCAGGCCGCACTACGCTTAATGGTGAAGGCTTGCAACATGAAGATGGCCATTCCCATATTCAAGCGGGTCTTATCCCTAACTGCATATCTTATGATCCGACTTACTCATACGAAGTGGCTGTCATTGTTCAAGATGGTTTGCGCCGTATGTATCAGGATAAAGAGAGTGTTTTCTATTACCTAACCGTAATGAATGAAAACTACACTCACGAAGATATGCCTGAAGGTGTTGAAGACGGCATCATTAAAGGAATGTACAAGCTTAAGTCTCATGAGAAGAAAGCCAATAAGAAACAAGTACAATTACTTGGTTCTGGCGTTATTCTTCGTGAAGTAGAAGCGGCTGCAGAAATTCTATTTAATGATTTCGGTGTGAACTCTGACATTTGGAGTGTGACATCGTTTAATGAGTTGCGTCGTGAAGGTCTTGATGCAAGTCGTTGGTCAATGCTTCATCCAGAAGATAAGCCTCGTCAATCTTATGTAGAATCTTGCTTGGATGGCAAAGGTCCAGTGATTGCCTCTACGGATCATATCAAATTATTCGCCGATCAGATTCGTCCATTTATTAAAGGTACATACAATGTACTCGGTACGGATGGTTTTGGCCGCAGTGATACTCGTGCTCAACTACGTCACTTCTTCGAAGTAAACCGTTATTGGGTGGTGGTTTCTGCTTTAAGCGCACTAGCGCAAGACGGTGTGATTGACGCCTCTGTTGTTAGCGGAGCAATTACTAAGTTTGGTTTAGATCCTGAAAAACCAAACCCCGTCACTTGCTAATTACCTGACAAGCTAGGTGTCTGGTTTAGTCTGTTTTTAAGGCTAAACTAGATACGTTTTAAAGTCTGATGCGTCTAACAAGATAAAGGAGATTTCTGTGAGTACTGAAATCATTCGAGTACCTGATATTGGTGGTGCGACTGATGTCGAGATTATCGAGATCAGTATTAAGGTTGGTGATGTGATTGAAGTTGACCAATCTATTATTGTTTTAGAAACTGATAAAGCGTCCATGGATGTGCCATCTTCTATGGCGGGTACGGTAAAAAGTATCTCTATAAAATTAGGCGATAAAGTATCTGAAGGTGACGAAGTTCTTGTCATTGAAGTTGAGAGTGCTGAATCACCTGTGGCAGACGTCACTACAGAGACAACGGCACCAGCAGATGTCACTGTTGCGCCTAGCATTACAGCAGAGCCCACTGAAAACAAAGTTTCTGTGCCAGATATTGGTGGCGCAACGGACGTTGAAGTCATTGAAATTTGCGTGTCTGAAGGCGATACAGTTAAAGAGGGCGACTCTATAATTGTATTAGAAACAGATAAAGCTTCCATGGATATTCCTTCACCCTTTACGGGTAAGGTTGGAAAGATATCTATTAAAATTGGTGACACCGTCTCCGAAGGTGCTGACATTTTAGTAATTGTTTCCGAGTCTAGTGCGCCTGTTGCGAGAGTGACAGACGTGCCGAAACAAAAAGAGACTCCTGCAGTTGTTGCAGCACCAATTGCTGGTGGTGTTGAAACGGTTAATGTCCCTGATATCGGCGGCGCAGAAGGCGTTGAAGTTATCGAGGTAGCGGTTTCGGTCGGCGATAAAGTTTCAGAAGGCGATTCTATTATTGTTCTGGAAACAGACAAGGCTTCTATGGAAATCCCTGCGCCGAAATCAGGAACCGTCAAATCTGTTTCGATTAAAGTGGGTGACAAGGTCTCGGAAGGTCATGCTGTTCTTGAGTTGGAAGTAGAGGGTCAAGCTGCACTGGTAGTGGCGCCTGCGGTTGCCGAGAAATCAGCGACTCCAGTGTCCCAAGCACCTAAAGTGGAAGCGGCTAAAACTGAGGCTCCAGCAGATCAGTCTGCGGTTTTATCAAGACCATCGACGAAAGTGCATGCTGGACCGGCTGTTCGTATGCTTGCTCGTGAATTGGGTGTTGCTTTACCTCTAGTTCGTGCAACAGGCCCTCGTGGTCGGATCACAAAACAAGATTTGCATGCTTATGTAAAAGCGGCTGTGCAAAAGGCAGAGTCTGCTCCAGTTTTTTCTGGCATCAGTGGTACTGGCTTACCAACCGTTCCTGATCAAGACTTTAGTAAGTTTGGCTCTATTGATATCGTAAAAATGAGTAAAATCCAACGTATGACGGCCCAGAACATGGTTCGTAATGCCTTGGTTGTTCCACAAGTTACTCAGTTTGATAAAGCAGACATTACGGACCTAGAAGATTTCCGTAAAGGCTTGAAAGCGGAAATGGAGAAGCAAGGTGTGAAGCTAACGCCTTTGCCATTCCTAATAAAAGCGGTTGCTCAAGCGATGGTTGCTAACCCAAGCTTTAATGTGTCTTTAATGGCAGATGGCGAAAGCTACGTTCAAAAAGGATATGTTCACATTGGTGTTGCTGTCGATTCGCCTGTAGGTCTAGTTGTGCCTGTTTTGCGTGATGCTGACAAAAAATCCATTGTGCAAATTGCTCAAGAAATCAATGTCTTGATTAAAAAAGCGATGGACAAGCAGCTTAAACCAGCTGATATGCAAGGTGGTTGTTTTACTATTTCAAGTTTGGGTGCGATTGGCGGAACGGGTTTCACCCCTATCGTTAACTGCCCCGAGGTGGGTATTCTTGGCGTCTCTAAAGCCGATGTTGAGCCACGCTGGAATGGCAAAGAGTTTGAACCTCGGACTATGTTGCCTCTGTGTTTGTCTTACGATCACAGAGCGGTGAATGGTGGTGATGCGGGCAGATTCATGACCTTCTTAAATTCACTGTTGAGTGATGTGCGCCGCTTATCTCTTTAATGACTTGCTATACTCATTAAATGAGTTAAGAAAATAAGTTAGATAACTAAAAAGCCGCTTTTGAAGCGGCTTTTTTTATGATCAAAATTCCGTGAATAAAATGCGCCGCGCTTAATCATTAGGTAGGTTATTAACGGCTTCCATTAGCGCTGACTTTCGTGAATCACAAAACGCATTGTGGGGTAGGCGAGTAAGAACTCCTAGCTTTTCCAGTCGTTCCGTTGTTTGTCCATTTGGGCTGAAGATATAAACAGCACAATTTGCTTCTATTGCGTCTTTTATAGCGTTTTCAAGCGCGAGGCTAATGGTTAAATCCATCATAGGAACAGCGCTTAAATCTAATACCACCGCTTTATAGTTGCGAATGCGATTGTGATGTTTGGCGATGGCTTTACTGGCGCCAAAAATCATTGGTCCTGACAGATAGAACAGTAATACTTTTCCATCGGCTTGGTCTAGTAATGCTTTTTCGTCATCGGTAAGTGGTATATCGTCGTCGGCGTCGCTAATGGCTTTAACGTTGCCAGATTGCAAGCGGCTGAGCTTTTCGATAGTGATAATATTGGCAATAAACACACCAATCCCCACGGCTACCATTAGATCGACAAAGACGGTTAACGCCATTACGCCATACATGATGATGGTGGGTACAAGTGCAATTTTATGAGCGCGCTTTAAAAAACTCCAATCGAGAATATTGATACCAACATAGAGCGCAATACCCGCCAAGACAGCCATAGGAATAGGGCTAATCAAGGTCGATGCGCCTAGTACCACAATAAGTAAAATAACAGCTCTTGTAATGGCAGCGAGTGGTGATTTGCCTCCCGATTGGATGTTTACTACGGTTCCCATTGTCGCCCCCGCTCCTGGCAGTCCACCTAGCAAACCAGAGAAAAAATTTGCCGTCCCTTGACCAATTAATTCACGATTCGAGTCATGTTCTTTGCGCGTTAAGCTATCGGCAATAACAGCGGTTAACAAGGTGTCAATACAGCCAAGCGTTCCAAGCACCAACCCATCTATGATCATCTCGATAAAAACGGTACTTTCGAAATGGGGCCAATGGATAGAGGGCAAACCTGATGGTATGAATCCAATACGACGAATGTCAGAGTCATTAAACAAAACGATGGATACTAGGCTAATAGAAACAAGCGCTACTAGTTGTGGTGGTACGTAACGTCGCCATTTTTTAGGTAAATAGAATAGTACAGCAAGCGTTAGAGTACCTAATAACAGCTCAGAGAATTTCAAATCATCAATTAATTCGGGCAGTGCAGAAAGTGTTCCAAGTACTCCGCCTGGAGGGGAGGCTTGACCTAAAAAAGGCGCTAACTGTAGGATAATAAGTATTACACCTATTCCAGACATAAAGCCAGAAATCACACTGTAAGGCATTAAGGTGATGTATTTACCGAGTTTTAAATACCCTAGGGTGATCTGAAATAAGCCTGCAATCATGACCACGGTAAACGCCATGGCGACTCCACTTTCTGGGTTGTTTGCCATCATGCTCGTCAGAACAGCGGTCATAATGACCGTCATGGGGCCCGTTGGCTCCGAGATTAAACTCGTTGAGCCGCCAAATACAGCTGCAAAAAAACCGACCAGAATAGCGCCCCATAACCCAGCTTCAGCCCCCGCACCTGAGGCTACACCAAAGGCTAGAGCGAGAGGCAATGACACAATGGCTGTGGTCGCTCCGCCAAATAAATCGCCAACGAGGGACCAATCTTTAAAGCGTGAAAAATCGATGATCATTATGATTTACCTATTCGTTATCTATGTTCGTATAAATTGGCTAAGGCAGTATGGATCTCATTTGTTTGCAAAAGAGCCCGCATAAGGCGGGCTCTTTGTTTATCGTTTTTATCTCAAGGCTAAATTACTCTGCATCGCTGCCTAGGGAGGAATCAGCAGTACGGTCTAGTCGAGGGTCATTCTTTACCCGTCCACTAGATGCCCGTCGTCGAGTGGACGCCGCGTTACGCTTTTCTTCTTGTTCAAGTCGAAGCTTTTCTTGCTGGGCTAAAATGGCGGGGGGCAAATCGACAGCGGTTTTTGCTTCAGCTGCAGACTTAATGGCGGGCTTTCCACGCCCACGACGAGGTGCTCTAGAAGGGCGTTCTGTGCTGCTTGTTTCATCAGACGTTACCTCGCTAACGACAGTTTGTTGCTCTGATTCGATCGGTAAAACAGTAGAATCTAATGCGCCAAGGTCTGCTGAGTCTGTTATGACTTCTGCGCTTTTATCTTGAGCAACATCTTCTGCAGTTGTCTCTGGTGCAGATTGTATTACAGATACGCCGGCCGTGCTTTCATTACTGTCTTGTGAAGAGGGCAAGATTTCTGGTTCAACAACGGAGTTTTCAATTATCTCATTAGTTGTTGACACATCATCTTCTACAGACCCAGTAGAATCCTCTTTGACTGGTTGCTCGGACAATGGTTGCTCTTTCAGTGGTTCAATCTGACTTACAGGTTCAGCTGCGATCGATTCCACAATGACAACTTGTGTCTTTTCAACCTCTGGTGCCGCTTGAGTTGATTCTTTTTCAACCACTTTATCTTCTTCTCGTTTTACCACGTCATCGTGTGTAGTGGTTTTATTCTTTTGCGTATCTATTTCAACATCTGACTTGAGGTCTGATGGAGTCGCCGCAACGGCTTCGCTACTTTTTTCCGTTACCGCAGGGGTAGGATCTTTGGCATCAGCTGTTGCATCAGCAGATGAGGCACTGACTATTTCTTCAGGAACGCTAGCCTCGATGTTCTCTTGTTGTTCGCTTACCTCATCTTTTTGCGGACGACGAGAGCGCCTTGAACGACGAGAACGACGTTGTGGTTCATCTGAGTGATTGCTTGATTCAGAATCGGCTGTGTTTTTAGCCGTCTCCAAAGCTGCAATGTCTTCCTGCTCTTGAACTTTAACTGCTTCTTGCGCTTCATCTTTCAATTTGCCATTACGACGACGATTATCATTGCGCTCTCGTTTACGTTCTTTCACCTCAGGAACGTCTTTCTGAGGCTGTCGAGGCGCTGCCTTCACCGCAGCTTCTTGCTTCTCAGGTCTTGCTTCAGAGGAATCAGAGCGATTGCCTCGATTATTGTGACGACGGCTGTTAGTGTTGCCCGTTGTGTTTGTAACTTCCTCGGCTTGTTCACGACGAGATTGACGTGTGGAGCGTTGTTTCTCCGTTGTTGAATTGTCACGATCAGCGTGCTGATGTTTAACATGTCGCTTGTTGCGGTTAGTGCGAGGTGGTGTTTTGTTCTCCGTGTCATTATCTGGTGCTTTGTTTGACGCTGTACTTACTTTACTAGGTGTTTTTGGTGCAGCTTTAGGCTGATCTTCACCAAATAGTGCTGTCATAATGCGCTTAAATAAGCTCGGTTTGGTATTCACCGTTTCAATCATTTTAGGTTCGACAGCGGAAACGGTAGCCGCTTCTGGAGCGGGTGCTTTTGGAGCAATGCTCGTTACTGCGGCTTGTGGGCGAACATTTTCGCTGGCTTTACGTGGCTCGTAAGGAGGCTGTTCTGGTGTATTAATCAAGGAATAGCTGTTTTCATTTTGCATCACGACTGTGCTGTCATCACGAATACGCTCCACTTCAAAATGTGGTGTTTCCATGTGTGGGTTTGGCACAAGAATGATATGAACATTGTTGCGTTTTTCAATTTTTGCAATATTCGTACGTTTTTCGTTTAGCAAGAAAGTGGCAACTGAAACCGGCAGCACAGCACGTATTTGTGAAGTCCGTTCTTTGGAGCATTCTTCCTCTATCAATCTAAGAACAGACAGTGCTAACGATTCAACGTCGCGAATAAATCCTTGCCCATTACAACGAGGGCAAACGATACCGCTGGTTTCACCTAAAGAAGGGCGTAGGCGTTGACGGGACATTTCCAGCAAGCCGAAGCGTGAAATTCGGCCAATTTGCACGCGGGCTCTGTCGGCTTCAAGCGCATTTTTCATGCGATTTTCCACTTCTTTTTGATTGCGTGCAGGTGTCATATCAATGAAGTCGATGACAACCAAACCACCAATATCTCGAAGTCGTAACTGTCGAGCAATTTCATCGGCCGCTTCTAAGTTAGTTTGCAATGCTGTCTCTTCGATATCGCCGCCCTTTGTTGCACGGGCCGAGTTAATATCAATGGAGACAAGCGCTTCTGTTGGGTCGATAACAATAGAACCACCAGAAGGGAGTCGAACTTCACGTTGAAAAGCCGTTTCAATTTGAGTTTCAATTTGAAAGCGGTTAAACAATGGCGTGGCATCCGTATACATTTTGATACGAGATTTGAAGTGAGGCATGACTTGCATGACGAAATTAATGGCGTCTTGGTAGGCACTTTTTTCATCTATTAGAACTTCGCCGATGTCTTCACGAAGGTAGTCGCGTATTGCACGTATAACAATGTTACTTTCTTGGTAAATCAAGAACGGCGCGGGTTTTTCAGAGGCAGCTTTGGTAATCGAGTTCCAAAGAGTGTCGAGGTAATCTAGGTCCCACTGAAGTTCTTCTGTGGAACGGCCTACGCCTGCGGTACGGACAATAAGACCGCCGTTTTCTGGTGTGTTTAAGCCGGACATCGCTTCTTTTAAGTGCGAGCGGTCGTCACCGTCAATACGACGAGAAATACCACCAGCGCGGGGGTTGTTTGGCATCAATACCAAATAACGCCCAGCTAAGCTGACGAAGGTCGTTAATGCAGCTCCTTTGTTGCCGCGCTCTTCTTTATCCACTTGTACTATGACTTCTTGGCCTTCGCTTAACACATCTTTGATGTTAATTCGGCCGTCATGGTTGGATTTTTTTGAAAAGTACGTTTTAGAGATTTCTTTGAGAGGGAGGAAACCGTGGCGATCGGCGCCAAAATCAACAAATGCCGCTTCTAAACTCGGTTCAATACGAGTGATGCGGCCTTTGTAAATATTGGATTTCTTTTGTTCGCGTGAACCGGATTCGATGTCAAGATCATATAGGCGCTGTCCATCTACTAGGGCGACGCGCAACTCTTCTTGTTGAGTTGCATTAATAAGCATTCTAATCATTGTATGTGTGAACTCTGTTGGCTGAAACGAAAGAGTCACTGCGGTGATAGGGTAACCATTAATAAATCTGACTCAGAATTAGAGTAAGTCATTCAGTTTTTCGGGCGAGAAGTGAACACGTTTCGTTTTTTAAACGCTTTTATGTGGCCGCTGCCTAGATTAATACCAAATTGTCTCTTTAACCGGTCTCGTTCTTGCTTTTTTTACGAAACAACGCGAACGCGTGATCAAGCAATATAATGAGAGTTCCTTCCACTGAAGCGAATTTTTCCGAATCATGCGGTTTATTATTTAAGATTAACTGTTACAGAGGTAAGATAAGGGCCAAAGTGTCGCTTTGGTAATTGTCATCAATGTTTGCATCTTATCTTCGAGGTGTTTTGTTGTCTCTTATCCTCTGTGAATGTGAATATAACAGTAAAAACTAAGTGCTTCAATTATAAAGGAAACCAATCTTTGCTTAAGTCTGACACAGAACAAAATTCAGCAGAGCGTCCAGCCGTTCGTTACGTCACAATTGACGAGAATAACACGGGGCAGCGAATCGATAATTTTTTGGTCACTTTCCTCAAAGGCGTGCCAAAAGGAAAAATTTACAACTTGTTAAGAAAAGGTGAAATTCGCGTTAACAAGAAGCGCACAAAACCAGATTATCGTCTAGTAAATGACGATGTCGTGCGAATTGCGCCGATTGTTATCGCACCAGAATCGGATAAGCCAGTGTTGTCTGATCGTCTAAAAAACGAGATAGAATCACGCATTGTCTATGAAGACAAAGGCTTAATTGTGATTAATAAACCTTCTGGTTTGGCGGTTCATGGTGGTAGTGGCTTGAGTTTTGGTCTGGTGGAAGTTATCCGTCAAATGCGACCACTAGAAAAATTCATTGAACTTGTTCATCGATTAGATCGTGATACTTCAGGTCTTATCATGGTGGCGAAAAAACGTGCGGTTTTAAAAGAGTTGCATACCGCGTTACGTGAAAAAGAAGGGGTGCAAAAAACGTATTTGGCTTTGGTGTACGGCAGTTGGCCAAAGCGTAAACTGCAAGTCAATGCGCCCTTATTAAAAAATGAGCTTAAATCCGGTGAGCGCGTAGTTAAGGTGCACATGGATGGAAAAGAAAGTTTAACGCGATTTAAATTAGCCAGACAGTTTGATGGGTATAGTTTGGTTGAGTGTGAGCCAGTAACCGGACGTACCCATCAAATTCGTGTGCATGCGCAGTATGCGGGTTACCCAATTGTGGGGGATGACAAGTACGCACCCGATGAATCGCTAAAAGAAACAAAAGAGCTTGGTTTTAAGCGTTTGTGTCTGCACGCGACTCGATTGGACATTATTTTGAACGGTGAGCGTATGTTATTTGAAGCCCCTCTTGACAAAGAGTGGCAGCAGCTTATGAATGATAAGTTAACCGCTGTGTTCCCTTAACGACGTGTTTGGTGAGGTAGTGTTTTACTGGGTGTTCAGAAAACCAAAAGAGAAACCAAAAAAGCTTGCTTCGGTAAGCTTTTTTGTAAGTAGGTTGTATGCATTCTTGTTAATGTGATTTGCATCACCTTTCCATCGTCTTCAATCCATTATTATTGATTAATCGCTCTTCGAGGTGTTGATGGGTGTTTTTTGATAATGGAGAATTGTCTAATGAAGACCACTAGTGTTCGAACTGTCCCCAGGTTAGTCTCTGTTTTAGTAACGTAAGCGTTCATTCCACGCCGTTATTTCATCTCATCTTTTCTCACTCTAAACTGGGCTCCGTTTTCATCTCATAACCGATAACGGAGTCCTGCTCATGACCAAGCCTTATACCCGTCGTTCTTCTTCTGAATGGCAACAAATCATTGATGATCAAGCCGAGTCTGGCTTGTCCGCCCCTCAATACTGCAAACAACATCAAGTGCGTTACGCCAGTTTTAGCAAATGGCGTCAGCATTTTTCGGGAACGAAAACCTCGCCAGATTCTAGTCAATCAGACTTTATCGATCTCAGTCAGATGCCTGCTCTCTCAGGTACTGGACGTTGGAATATTACCTTGTGCTTAGGTGATGGTATTGAACTCCGATTGAGTCGTGACTGATGTTCCTGCCCGATCCCAATGCTAAAATTTGGCTCTACGCTAAACCTACCGATATGCGTAAGTCTTATTGTGGTTTGTTAGGGCTGATCAAACAGCACCTCAAGGAAAGCCCACTCATCGGGTATTTTGTGTTCATTAACCGCCGTAAAACGCAGATGAAAATCCTTTATTTTGAAGCCTCGGGTTACTGCATCTGGTGCAAACGACTGTCTCAGGGGCAGTTCAACTATGCGCCATCAGAAAACGATAAACACGCTCTCAGCACACTGGAATTACAGCATCTGTTGGCGGGCATAAAAGTCGAAAAATATCGTCAATTTAAGCGCTACAAACGCGCATCTTAAAGGGTTGGATGGTATAATCCAACCCCATGAACGACGCCACTTATCGACCTATTTTACCCTTTAAAAACACCGATTTGCTTCACACGAATGAGGTCGAAAAGCTGCGCGCTGAAGTTGAGGCGATGTCTTTTAGAATCCGTCAATACGAAGCCGAAGTGTGGGCACTAAAACGCGAGTTGTTCGGACCGAAAAGTGAACGTCGAGGCTTACTCACGCCAGACCAACAAGCCCTCGCCGATATCGTGGGTCCGATGCCAGCTGAGCTAACCCGCTTAGAAGACGCGTCCACCGTTGAGAAGGACAAGCCTGAGTCGGTCAGTGTTCGGGGCAAAGCCCCCAAGTCTCGTAACGGCAATGAAATCAACCTCACCGGACTGCGTTTTGACGAAACCATCCCCGTTCGTGAAAAGGTGATTCTAGCGGACGAACTGCAAGGCCCCAATGCGCACGAATACGAAGCCGTGGGCTTCAAAGAAGTCAGCTGCATCGTACAAAAAACCAGTGCTTACGAAATCGTGATTACCAAGCGCCAAGTGGTCAAACACAAAGCCAGCAAACAGCTTATTACCGCGCCACAGCCGGATAGGATTTTTGACAGCTCTGTCGCGGATGTCAGCTTTATCGTTGGCTTACTGATCAACAAGTTCCTGTATCATTTACCGCTTTATCGTCAACACCAACAACTGAGTGCCGCTGGCATCACCCTCAGCCGTGCGACGCTGACGAACCTCACCAAACGCGGGATCGAACTGCTACGACCGATTGTCATAGAACAGCTCATCAGCGTACTGGACAGCAACACACTCGCCATGGACGAAACGCCTATCAAAGTCACCCGACAGCCTGGGGTAGGCAATAAACCCGGCAAAATGAAACAAGCCTATTTTTGGCCAGTGTATGGTGACAAAGACGAAGTGGTGTTTACCTTCTCCCAAAGTCGCGGCATGAAACACATCCAAGACTTGTTGGATCATGTTTGGCAAGGCACCTTGCTGACCGATGGCTATGCGGCGTATAGCCGCTACGAAGCCAAATCGCCAGACATCACCCATGCCCAGTGCTGGGTGCACATGCGTCGTCAGCTGCTAAAAGCTGAAAGGGAAGAAACCGACGCCGTCACGCACGCGCTGAACCTGATTGCGGCCTTATATAAACAGGAAAGCCATATCCAACAAAAAGGCTGGACGGGTGAGAAAAAACAAGACTACCGAGCGCAACACAGCAAGCCTTTAGTGGATCAATTTTTTGCCTTCTGCGAAGAGCAAAATCAACGGGCCGACCTGCTGCCAGACGATAGCTGGATGAAAGCGTTGAACTACACCTTAAAGCGCAAACGCCAACTGATGGTCTTCTTAGAAAATCCCGATGTTGCCATGGACACTAACCACCTAGAGCGAGAGATAAGACCCATCCCGATGGGTAAGAAAAACTGGCTTTTCTGTTGGACAGAACTGGGCGCCGAACACGTTGGCATCATCCAAAGCCTCATCAGCACCTGCAAGCTGCACGACATCGACCCTAACGTCTACCTGACGGATGTCTTGCAACGAGTCAGCCAACACCCAGCAAAAGACACCGCTGACTTAATCCCAAGGCGATGGAAGCCGCTGTTTGCAGACAACCCGTTAAAATCGCCATTGCTCTGAGTCAGTGGCTGTCAATGACTCCCTAGAATGAACGCTTACTTAGTAACGCTCATTATTTGGTTTGTGGTGCCAGTGCCTGAGGGCGTTACGGCGAATGCTTGGCATTTGTTGGCACTGTTTGTCGGTATTGTTGTCGCCATTATCGGTAAAGCCATGCCGATAGGCGCCATTGCCATGTTGGCAATCACCTTGGTGGCTCTGACTGGGGTTGCGAACGATTCTCCGTCTGGTGCGATACAAGACGCATTAAGTGGCTTTTCTAATTCTCTCATTTGGTTAATTGGCATTGCGATCATTATTTCCCGTGGACTTGCCAAAACAGGACTGGGAAATCGTATTGGGTATTACTTCATTTCTTTGTTTGGAAAAAAACCATTGGTATTGGTTATGCGTTAGCACTTTCCGAGCTTGTTATCGCCCCCGTTACACCAAGCAATGCAGCACGAGGTGGTGGTATTATTCACCCGATTATGAAGTCAATTGCGAGCAGTTTTGGTTCTTCGCCAGAAGAGGGAACGTCTCGTAAGATTGGTCATTATCTTGCGTTGGTGAATTATCATATAAACCCAATTACATCGGCTATGTTTATTACTGCGACGGCTCCTAACCCATTAATAGTGAAGTTAATTGCAGACGCTACTGGTGCAGATATCAGTATAACATGGGGGACATGGGCGTTAGCGGCTTTGTTGCCTGGGTTAGTGTGTATTGCTTTGGTGCCACTGATTGTTTACGCGATTTACCCACCTGAAATCAAAAGTACGCCAGACGCTCGGACTTATGCTCAGTCTAAGTTGCTTGAAATGGGCGCTATGTCTTATGGTGAAAAAATAATGATAGCCGTTTTTGCTCTACTTCTTATTCTTTGGGCGGGTGTGCCGGCGGCGTTATTTGGACCAGCATTTGCAGTTAATACGACGGCGGTTGCATTTTTAGGTTTGTCGGTGTTGTTGGTAACTGGGGTGCTTAGTTGGGATGATGTTCTGAAAGAAAAATCGGCTTGGGATACGGTCGTTTGGTTTTCTGCCTTGGTCATGATGGCGACATTTCTCAATAAATTGGGCTTAGTGCATTGGTTCTCTACTGTAGTGGAAAATAATATTGCGCATCTTGGGTTTGATTGGGGTGTTTCTGTTGTCATTCTCGTCGCTATTTATTTTTATGTGCATTACTTCTTTGCCAGCACTACGGCCCATATTACCGCTATGTTTGCGGCTTTTTACGTGGCAGGGTTGGCGCTTGGTGCGCCACCTTTATATCTTGGTTTGTTGTTGGCGGGCGCCTCTTCATTGATGATGTCATTAACACACTACGCAACAGGAACATCGCCTATTATTTTTGGCTCTGGTTATGTTTCCATGGAAAATTGGTGGGTTATGGGTTTCATTATGAGTGTTGTTAATTTAACTGTTTGGGGGGTTGTTGGTGGTCTTTGGTGGAAGGCATTAGGTTACTGGTAGCCATTTTTCACTTGATGACAAATAGGAAAAGATAAGGTTTTATGGTGTGTTCTGCTTCAATGCATTGTTCTTACCGGTTGGTCTGCTTACTATTCAATGGTATTTTTAATTTTACGTTTAAAAATGAATAAAGTGAGACACTGAGTATTGAGTTGATGGTGGTACCTTTTGGTTGATTCTTTTACACATTCTAATTTTGTCGATATTCGTCGCCAATTTGATTTCCGCGGTATTGAGGTGGGGCGCTGGGTGACGTCAGCGGAAAGGGACCGAGCGGCGGTTAACTTTCATCGGGCACTTGTCGATCTTATGTTGATTCTACAAGGGCCTGAGCCGCTTATTTCACTGCGTGGAACGCTTGGCTTGCAATACGGAAAAGGTGGTCGTCCTGGCGTTGCGGCACATTACATGCCTGCCACGCGGCAGTTGTCATTGGCCAAAAACGCTGGTTCTGGGGCGCTCGCTCACGAATGGTTTCATGCTTTTGATCATTTTATGGGTGACAAAATGTTTGAGCGCCAGTCTGTCTCTCAATTTGCTTCAGAAAGTTGGTTAAATGAGGCTTCTATTAAGCGTGGTAAACAGGGTTTGCCACATCCACTTAATCAGTTGTTGGCGCGCTGTTTTCATGCAATTTTGCTTAATGAAAAAGGCGACGCTCCAAGTGATTTATTTACAGCGTCCCGTGAAGCAGACGAAAATCTTAAGATTATCTATTACGCTAAGCCAGTAGAGTTGTGTGCAAGGGCTTTTGAGGCATATGTTGAAGACAGCAATCCTTCAAGCTCTTTTTTGGTCAGTGGCACTCGCCACTCTAAAGAAGCAAGCGCGGGCTTATATCCTAAAAATGATCAAAGAATACGAATAAACGATGCCTTTCAGCGATACTTCTCTTTACTGGGGAGTGCATTGTATAGGGAAGAAAGCACCAATAGATAAATAACTTCGTATTATTATTTTATTTACTCAATGAGATGCTTTCATTGATCCACAGTGCGTTAGAGACAAAAAAAGAGCGGGTCATCACGGACGCGCTCTTTTTTGGGCTTAGTTAATTAAGCTTGGTGATAATTAGTCTTGATAGCTTTCGATAGGAGGGCATTCGCAGTATAAGTTGCGATCGCCATACACGTTATCAATTCGACCAACGGGAGGCCAATATTTGCGGGCTTTAATCCAGGGAAGTGGGTAGGCCGCTTCTTTGCGAGAATACGCATGGTTCCATTCGCTGTCGAGTAAGCAATCAGCGGTATGGGGTGCGTTCACAAGTGGATTGTCTTCTAACGGCCATTCGCCATCTTGCACCTTGCTTATTTCGTTACGAATTTGAATCATGGCGTCGCAAAAACGATTCAGTTCATCAATGTTTTCTGACTCTGTTGGCTCAATCATTAAAGTGCCAGCTACAGGGAAAGACATGGTCGGCGCATGGAACCCAAAGTCCATTAAGCGTTTTGCAATGTCTTCTTCGCTGATGCCGGAGCTTGCTTTTAAGGGGCGAATGTCAATGATGCATTCGTGAGCCACTGTGTTGTTTTTGCCAGTATACAGAACAGGGTAGTGATCAGCTAAGCGCGTGGCGATGTAGTTAGCGTTTAAAATCGCATTGTACGTTGCATCGCGTAAACCCTTGTCCCCCATCATTTTGATGTACATCCAAGTGATAACAAGAATGCTAGCACTGCCATAAGGTGCTGCAGAAACCGCTCCATGTTGCTCAGCCATGCCCATCACGGGTGTAACAGAATGGCCCGCTAAGAAAGGTGCAAGGTGTGATTTCACACCGATAGGGCCCATGCCAGGACCACCGCCGCCATGCGGAATGCAGAATGTTTTGTGTAGATTGAGGTGAGAAACGTCACCGCCGAAACTCCCTGGAGGAGCAACACCGACAAGGGCATTCAAGTTGGCGCCATCGATGTACACTTGGCCGCCATAATGATGCACCATGTCGCACACTTCACGAATGTGCTCTTCGAATACACCATGAGTGGATGGGTACGTTACCATGATACAGCTGAGTTGGTTGGCGTGCTTTTCTGATTTTTCTTTCAGATCCACCAAATCTATGTTGCCGTCTTCATCGCATTTTACGATGACAACTTTCATGCCGGCAAGAGCGGCAGAGGCAGGGTTGGTGCCATGAGCCGAGCTGGGGATAAGGCAGACATCACGCTCATTGTCGCCACGGGATTTGTGGTATTTATCAATGGCAATCAGTCCAGCGTATTCGCCTTGAGCGCCTGAGTTCGGCTGTAAAGACACGGTGTCATAACCCGTTGCTTTGGAAAGCATGTCAATCAATTCTTGTAGTAAGGCGTGGTAGCCAGACACTTGATTTTCTGGGGCAAATGGGTGAATTCGCCCAAACTCTGCCCATGTGACAGGGATCATTTCAGAAGCTGCGTTCAACTTCATCGTGCAAGAGCCTAGCGGAATCATGCTTTGGTTCAGTGCAATGTCTTTTACTTCTAGCTGATGCATGTAGCGCATCAACTCTGTTTCGCTGTGGTGACTGTTGAATACTGGGTGCGTCAAAATGGCATCTTGGCGCAACAAAGAGCCGTCAAACCCGTATCCTGTTTGAGCGTCTGTGATGTCTTTTTCTGTAAGTTCAGCGCCAAAGCACTCAGCTAAATCTACTAGGTCGGCCGGAGTGATGGTTTCGTTTAGGGAAACTGATATTTGTCCCTCTGATACTTTGTAAAAATTCATCAATTTGGCAACGCCGTTTGCCATGATGGCATCAGTTTGCTTGCCAGTATTCACAACTACGGTATCAAAATAACTGGCGTTGGTCGTTAAGCCTGCTTTTTGAACGGCGTTTACAAAGCAGTGTGACAACGAGGCGATGCGGTCGGCTATTTTTTTCAGGCCAACAGGGCCGTGATACACAGCATAAAACCCCGCCATCATTGCCAGTAATGCTTGTGCTGTACAGATATTAGACGTCGCTTTCTCGCGTCGAATATGTTGTTCTCGAGTTTGCATGGCCATTCGTAGGGCAGGTTTTCCGTGGCTGTCTTTAGAGACGCCAATGACGCGACCCGGCATAGAGCGTTTAAACGCATCTTTTGTTGCTAGGAAAGCGGCATGAGGCCCACCAAATCCCATTGGGACACCAAATCGTTGCGCTGATCCAACAACAATATCCGCTCCCATATCACCAGGTGATTTCAGTAACACAAGAGATAATAAATCAACAGCAATGGTCACTAAAGCGCCTTGTTCGTGCGCTTGTGCGATGACTTCTGTTAGGTCCTGCACCGTGCCATCAATGCCTGGGTATTGAAAAAGGGCGCCAAAAACATCGTGTTGGGCGAAGTTTTCAATATCATCAACGATGACCTGTATTTCTAGCAATTCCGCACGGGTTTTAACCACATCAATGGTTTGAGGTAGGCAGTGGCTAGCAACAAAAAGAGAGTCGCTCTTCTTACGATTAGAGCGTTTCATCAAGGTCATTGCTTCAGCTGCTGCTGTCGCTTCATCCAGCAAAGAGGCATTAGAAATTTCCATACCAGTTAGGTCTATGATGACTTGCTGAAAGTTTAACAAGGCTTCCAAGCGACCTTGAGAAATTTCGGGTTGATACGGAGTATAAGCTGTATACCAACCTGGATTTTCAAGTAAATTACGTAATATAGGAGATGGCACATGTGTGTCGTGATAACCCATGCCAATAAAAGAACGCACCACAGTATTTTGGTTGGCGATGGCTTTCAGTTGAACAAGGGCATCACTTTCACTGACAGGGTCAGCAGAAAGGTCTAGATTTGCCTGACGAATGGCTTCAGGAACGGTTTTTTCGATTAATTTTGAAAGATCGTTTATGCCAATGGTTGCCAGCATCTTGGCTTGCTCTGATGCATCAGGGCCAATGTGGCGAGCAATAAATTCATCATTATTTAACAAATCGCGAATGCACGAGGTCATGGTTCAATCACCTATTTAGAGTAAATCTGGGGAAGCCAGGCTCTCAATACAATCGAAAGAGAGCCTGTGTCGAAACTATTCGATTATGGCTGAGTAGCCTTTGGCATCAAGAAGCTTGTCAAGATCGGTGGCGTCGCTAAGTTTGATTTTAGCGATCCATGCACCTTCAAAAGGGGCTTCGTTTATAAGTTCAGGTGAATCGTTGAGTGCATCATTTACTTCAATGACTTCGCCATTAACGGGTGCATAAATATCAGACGCCGCTTTTACGGATTCAACAAGTGAGAATTGTTCTGTCGCCGTGACTTCAGAGCCGATTTCTGGCAATTCAACATACACAACATCACCCAGCAGGTCTTGTGCGTGGTCAGTAATACCGACAGTAACGGTACCGTCTCCGTTATCTAGTACCCATTCGTGTGAATCGGCGTATTTTAAGTTCTCTAAAACGGTGCTCATATTATTCTTTCCTCATAAAAAAATACCCAAGAGCAAGACGCTCTTGGGTACAGGGCATTAGCGGTACAGCGGGAAACGCTTACAGAGCTCTTTTACCTGTGCAAGCACACGAGCTTCTACTTCAGGGTTACCTTCAGGCATAGAAACTAAGCCATCCAGTACGTCACTGATGAGATGTCCCACTTTTTCAAACTCTTCAATACCAAAACCACGAGACGTGGCAGCCGGCGTACCGATACGAATGCCGGACGTGATCATGGGTTTTTCGGTATCAAACGGAATGCCGTTTTTGTTGCAAGTGATACCAGCGCGCTCAAGGGCTTTATCTACCACGTTACCTTTTAAGCCTTTAGGACGAAGGTCAACCAACATTAGGTGGTTGTCCGTTCCGCCGGTGACGATATCGCACCCACGTTCGATCATGACGGCAGCCAATGCTTTGGCGTTGGCGACTACTTGATCGATGTAGACTTTGAATTCAGGTTTAAGGGCTTCGCCAAATGCAACCGCTTTACCGGCAATAACGTGCATCAATGGGCCGCCTTGATAACCAGGAAAAACCGCAGAATTGATTTTTTTACCAATATCTAGGTCGTTTGAAAGAATCATACCACCACGTGGGCCACGAAGTGTTTTGTGCGTGGTGGTGGTGACAATGTGGGCATGTGGAAGGGGTGACGGATGCGCGCCAGTGGCAACCAATCCAGCAATGTGAGCCATGTCAACGAACAAATACGCGCCAACTTTATCCGCGATTTCACGGAAACGCTTGAAATCGATAACACGAGGAATAGCCGATCCGCCAGCGATGATCATTTTAGGTTTACATTCGATCGCTTGAGCTTCAATGGCATCGTAGTCGATCAGCAATGTATCAGGGTGTACTTGATATTGAACGGCATTGAACCACTTGCCAGATTGTGCTGGTGGTGCGCCATGGGTCAAGTGACCGCCCGCGTCCAATGACATACCCAAAATGGTATCGCCGGGTTGCAACAGCGCTAACATTACTGCGCCGTTGGCTTGGGCGCCAGAGTGAGGCTGAACGTTTACGAATTCACAGTTGAACAACTGCTTTGCGCGATCGATCGCCAATTGCTCGGTCACGTCAACCGCTTCACAACCACCATAGTAACGACGATTCGGATAACCTTCAGCGTATTTGTTGGTCAGAACAGAGCCTTGAGCTTCTAAAACCGCTTTTGACGTGATGTTTTCAGAAGCAATCAATTCAATGCCGGTTTCTTGACGTTCTTGTTCTTCAACAATGGTCGCGTAAAGTTCTGGATCTCGCTCAGCTAAAGCTTGGCTGAAAAAGGATTCGGTGTTAGCCATGGGGAATTTCCTCTTAAATAAACATGTATGCCCAAAAGACAATGAGTCGTGCGTATAATAACACTAAGGCAGTCTAAGATGATGAAAAAAGATCATCTTTCCAAGAGCGTCAATCATGGTTCGTTTTGCGTCATTTAAGCATATCATAATCAAAAAGTTTCCAATTGGAAACACTCTTTAGGTATGAATTATGAAGTATACCGTCATTCTTTTTTGCTCTTTGTGTTGGATAGTTTCCCTATTGCCTTGGTTTTTTGTGATAAAAGCTTGATTTAGTCCTTTGTAGGGCTTGTCAGCCCCCGCTAATTTTCGATACCCTGTTTCCAATTGGAAACAACCGTTTTTACTGTTTAAATAAGGTTCACTTTATGAAACGTACTGCTTTGTATGATCAACATATCTTGTCTGGCGCCAGAATGGTGGAATTTGCGGGCTATGACATGCCGGTTCAATACCCACTTGGCGTGATGAAAGAGCACTTGTGGACGCGTGACAACGTGGGTTTGTTTGATGTTTCGCATATGGGGCAGGTTATTATAAGGGGCAAAGAGGTCAAGGCCGCCCTCGAAACTATTTTACCGGTTGATGTGCAAGGGCTGAATGAAGGGATGCAGCGCTACGGCATGTTCACTACACAAACGGCTGGCATTACCGATGATTTAATGTTCGCTAACTGGGGCGATGATGTTTTCATGGTGGTGAACGCAGGGTGTAAGGATCAAGACTTTGCCTATTTAAAAGCTTCTTTGACGGATTGCAAGGTTGATGTAATAGACGATAGGGCCTTGTTGGCCATTCAGGGGCCAAAGGCGCGTGAGGTTTTTGCGCGTATGGTGCCGGATGTGGCGACCATGACGTTTATGCAGAGTGTCAAGTTTGATTGGCAGGGCGTTGATATTTGGGTAAGTTGTTCAGGTTATACCGGTGAAGATGGCTATGAAGTGTCTGTTCCCAATGCGCAAGCTGAAGTATTTGCCAATACCTTGCTGGCATTTTCCGAAGTGGAATGGATTGGCCTTGGTGCGCGCGATTCATTGCGACTTGAGGCAGGGTTGTGTTTGTACGGTCACGATATTGATACGACCACTACGCCAGTAGAGGCGTCACTTAATTGGGCGATCCAAAAAGAGCGTCGGGCAGAAGGTGAGCGTGCGGGAGGGTTCCCGGGTGCGAATATTATTTTGCCGCAGTTTACTCATAAACCTTCCAGAAAGCGTGTTGGTTTTCTGGTTGATGGTCGAGCGCCCGTTCGTGAAGGCGCTGATATTGTGGATACGAATGGTGAAGTGAAAGGCAAAGTAACAAGCGGTGGTTTTTCTCCGACACTGGGTCAGCCCATTGTGATGGCCTATGTGTCAACAGATTCACTGAATCTGGAGGAGCTTCTCTTTGCTAATGTTCGCGGCAAATCGATCCCATTGACACTGACCGCGATGCCTTTTGTTCCATCACGCTATTACCGTGGATGAGATGATTCTGGCTGGCGCCGATTAAGATCATTTAATTCGTCAGCAGAGATGAACACTAATGCGTTACGTGAAGATAAGACTTTGCGTAGCGCATTTTTTTTTCTTGTGTGATAATCATTTACTTTTGAGGCCTTGGCTTGCTAAGTACAACACAGCTTATATGCGCTTTTAATACCTGTTTTTTGCCTTCTTACAACACTTGCCTTATAGGAGGGGCAGAGGAGCCTCTTTATACTCCTGCTACCCCTTCCGAGCCTGCCAAACTGTACTTTCGTTCTGATTATGCATCAAGTGCCTTGCATGAAATTAGTCATTGGTGTGTTGCGGGAGAGGCAAGGCGACGATGTGAAGATTATGGTTATTGGTATGAATCAGACAGTCGTAATAAACAGGCTCAAGCCAAGTTTGAGCAGGTGGAAGTAAAGCCTCAGGCCATTGAATGTATTTTACATTGGTCGGCTGGGCTGCCATTTCGCGTGAGTGTGGATAATTTATCGTTACCTGATTATGATGCTTCGAGTTTTGAGCAGTCTGTTTTGTCTCAAGTTGGTTGTTATGTTTTGTCCGGCTTTCCGCAGAGGGCACGGGTTTTTGCTGTGCACTTATTGGCTCATCGCGGCTGTGACCTTAATTTTAAAGAGTTTTTAGAAAAAAAGTATGAAAATTATTGCAGATGAAAATATGCCTAACGCCCGTGCCTTGTTCTCGCACTTGGGTGTTGTAGAATTAGTGGGCGGACGCACTCTGTCCCATGATCACGTTAAAGACGCAGATGTATTGTTGGTTCGCTCTGTTACCAAGGTAACAAAAGCGTTGTTACAAGGGAGTTCCGTTAGCTTTGTTGGGAGTGCCACGATTGGGGTCGATCATATTGATTTGTCGTACTTGCAGGAGGCTAATATCGGTTTTAGTAGTGCGCCTGGCTGCAATGCGGATGCAGTGGCGGATTATGTTTTCAGTGGGCTGAGCCATCTCTATATGACCAAAGGGTTACGTTGGCTAAATAAGAGCGTTGGTATTATTGGTTTTGGTAACGTGGGCAGTACCGTCTATGAGCGCTTTCATCAATTAGGTTGTGATGTATGTGTGTATGATCCCATGAAGCAAACAACGATCAAGAAGAATGACAAATCCGTGAATTTTGTCTCGCTTGAAGACGTTTTACAATGTGACGTGATTACCCTGCATGCGCCACTAACACGCACAGGGCCCTTCCCAACGCAGGGGATGATTGGCGCCCAAGAACTGTCTTTTTTGTCTCCTGGTGCGGCGATTATTTCAGCGGGTAGAGGGGGGGTAATTGATGAGGACGCTCTTATTGCACGCCACCGGCAATTAAACGGCGAACTTCACCTAATAATTGATGTTTGGCAAGGTGAACCTGCCATTAATCAAGCTCTTGTGTCCATAGTGGATATTGCTACTCCGCATATCGCAGGGTACAGCAAGCAAGGGCGTGAAAAAGGGACCTGGATGGTGTACGAGGCACTAAGTCGGCACTTGGGCGTGAGCGCTTCGCTGACGCCAAAAAACAAGTTGATTAGCCCCGGGTGGCTGGTCTCTATGAAAGTAGTTGCGAATGGGTGTTTAGAAGAAAAGCTGGCTCGTGCTATTCAAGCGATTTATGATGTTGCAAGAGACGACGTAAGGTTACGCTTTAAGTACCGAGAAAATAAGGAAAAAAATATTTTTGATTGGCTTAGAAAACATTATGTCGAAAGGGATGAATTTAATACTTCTTGTGTTGGCATAGGTGGTGCCAATGATGTCGATGTGAGCAGTGCAGACATGCGGCGCATTTTCAGTGCAACAGGTTTTCGTTTAAATGAACAGGAATTAAGGTAAGTGCATGGCTGGAGTAATGCAGGTCAAACTGGAAGACATTCACGTGCCTAATGGTACAGATGTGCAGTTGGAATTTATATCCCCACCAGGGCGATATATGGTCAAAGTATTGGGTCGGATGCCTAGCAAGTCACTTATTTTATCCACTCCCAGAATACACGATAAGAGTATTCTGGTTAGAGAGAGTCAGGTTGTTAATGTTCGATTGATGTTGAGCACGCACGTGTGTGCTTTTTCAAGCAAGATATCAAAAAGTTATTTAGAGCCCAGTGCTCATCTTCATATCGCATTCCCTCGACATGTGGAGGTATCAGAGATACGTCAGGCGGTTCGTGTCGAAACGCGCTTAATCTCTAAAGTAGAAGTCGTCGTTTCTAAAATGTCTATTGTGGCCCCGTCAACCGCTGTTGTAATTGACTTGAGTGTTGGTGGGGCGAAATTGATTTCAAAAGAAGACTTTGGTGCGGTCAATCAAACAATGCGATTGGTGTGCAATGTCAAAATTGGCGTATACAGTCATATTTTAAAATTAGACTGTGAAATTCGTTCGCAAGAAATTCAGATGCTTGAGCAGGTTCAGGCGAGTTTGGTTGATAATGATTTTTTAACTAAAATGGGCAGTGAATATTTTTACGTATACGGTGTGCGATTTTTTGATCAAGCCAAAGAGATTGGTATTCCGTTGTTGGCGTATATTTTAGAAAAACAACGTAACAATACAATGTGATGATGAGGCACATTGCTGAAATAAACACATAAAAACAGAAACATCGCCACGAGGGCTGGCGTTGTTTCTATTTAGAGTGTCTTTGTAGTCGGTGTTATAGCGCTTGCAATGCTTTGATTCTTTCGCCAAGAGGAGGGTGGCTAGAAAAAAGTTCCCCCATAGTTGGTTTTCTGCCTCGACGGATGCCAAACGCTAGCATCGAGTCTGGCATCCGACTTTCCTCATGTTCTTGCTGTAATCTTGCCAGTGCTGCAATCATCGCTCCTTTGCCGGCTAGACGCGCGCCTGCTTCATCTGCTCTGAATTCTCGGTATCGAGAAAACCACATCACAATCATCGACGCTAAAACGCCAAAGATAATTTCAAAAATGAAGGTGGCAATGTAATAGCCCCAGCCTACTGAACCTTCGTTGTCGTCTTTGCGAAGAAATTGATCAACGGCGTAGGCGGCAATGCGCGCAAAAAACATAACAAAAGTATTCACCACGCCTTGCACTAACGATAGGGTGATCATATCGCCATTGGCAACATGGCCAATTTCGTGCCCTAAAACCGCTTTGATTTCATCCGGCGAAAAGCGTTCTAGCATGCCACTCGATACGGCCACCAAGGCGGCATTTCTATTCCATCCTGTTGCAAATGCATTGGCCTCATGAGCAGGAAAAATAGCCACTTCTGGCATTTTGATGCCGGCTTTGTGCGAAAGCTCTTTTACGGTGTTAAGTAGCCACACCTCTTTGTGATTTTTAGGCTGTTCAATAACGACAGCACCAGAGCCACGTTTTGCCATAAATTTAGAGAGAAGAAGGGAAATGAGGCTACCGGTAAAGCCAAAGACACCACAAAAGATGAGCAAAGAAGTAAAGTTCAAACCATTGCTGGTCATATAGCCATTGACGCCCAAGAGACTTAACACAACACCGGCCACCACCATGACGGCCAAGTTTGTCAGTAAAAACAGAATAATGCGCATTGCTATGCTCCTTAAGAAACTGTTAAAGAGCATAGTAGGGCTTTATTGGAGTATTTCAAGAGAGGATTAACGCTTTCTTAATCGACCCAAGAAGGCGGCGAACCGCTCCATGGCGGGGGTTAATTCTTCAATGTGAGGTAGGAACACAAATCGTACATGGTCGGGTGTTGGCCAGTTGAACCCTGTGCCTTGTACAATAAGTACTTTTTCTTCTCGTAAAAATTGCAAAACAAGGTCCATGTCGTTTTTGATTTTATACATTTTGGGGTCGAGTCGGGGGAATAAATACAGAGCTCCTTCCGGTTTGTGACAGTGAACGCCCGGAATTGAATCCAGTGCCTCCCAAGCCACTTTTCGTTGTTCGTAAAATCGCCCGCCAGGAACGATAAGTTCATTAATGCTCTGGTAACCACCAAGGGCAGTTTGAACGGCATGTTGGGCAGGGACGTTTGCACACAAGCGCATAGAGCTGAGTATATCCAATCCATCTATGTAGTCTTGAATGCCGCTCCTGTCCCCTGTAATGACCATCCAGCCAGATCGGAATCCAGCGGTACGATACACTTTTGAAAGGCCGCCAAAAGTAATGCAGGGGGCTCGACCTTCCGTCAACGTTGCTGTGGGGATGTGCTGAGCATCGTCGTATAGAATTTTGTCGTAAATCTCATCGGAGAAGATAAGCAAGCCATACTGCTCAGCCAATTCAACGATGGCTTTTAGTATTTCTCTGCTGTACACCGCACCGGTTGGGTTGTTAGGGTTGATTAGGACGATGGCTTTTGTTTTATTGGAGATTTTAGATCGAATGTCGTTGATATCAGGTTGCCACCCCGATCCCTCATCGCAAAGATAATGTTTAACATAACCTCCTGCTAACGTAGCCGCAGCGGTCCAAAGCGGGTAATCAGGGGCGGGGATTAAAATCTCGTCGCCATCATTGAGCAAGCCTTGCATGGCCATCACAATAAGTTCACTGACGCCGTTCCCCATCCACACATAATTGACGTCGGCGGATTTGATGCCCATAGCTTGGTATTTCTGCATGACGGCTTTGCGTGCAGAATATAACCCCTTAGATTCACAGTACCCTTGAGAGGTGGGAAGGTTGCGAATAACATCGACGAGAATCTCATCGGGTGCTTCAAACCCAAATGGGGCAGGGTTTCCAATGTTAAGCTTAAGGATGCGCTGGCCTTCATCTTCCATTCGTACGGCTTCTTTTAGAACTGGGCCGCGAATTTCATAACATATATTAGCGAGTTTGTTTGATTTGCGAATGTGCACCACGAGATCCTTACTGACGCTGTTTGTGTAGGGTGACAACTTTACACTTTAGTGGATGCTGATCAAGATAGCAGGGAGAAAAATGATGAAATTAATGCTTTAAAACAATGAAACTCCTGTCTTATTAAACGCATGCCTTACATAGTGTCGCCTGTACAAAGATTAACTTGTGCAGGCGACTTAAGGTTACTTTAGTAAAACAAGGATGTTGGGGTCACTAAGCAGGCGATTGACCGTCTGGCTCGCTAGGTCGTTCATGTCTTTTTCAATGTCTTCTTGGTAAGGCATGGTGCCGTACTCTTTGACTTTCTGAGAGCCGTAGTTGGATTTATAAGTTTGGCCTTTTGCGATGAGGGTAGTTTTTAACTCAAAATCCAGTGTGGCGACCGTTTTTAACGCGTCGACTTTTGTTTTGTAGCTCATTTTAGTAATTTCAATCTGCATGTCGGCGGCTGGCATGACGCCTTGATCGGGTGTGAAACCAAGGACTCTCAAGCCATCCAATACACTATTTTTCACACTTTGCTTAATGTCATTAGTGGTAAATATGTCGGCCCGCTCATTAATGCCTGTTTTAATTGAGCCTACTGTACTGGTTAAATTTGAGCTGGTGGAGACCTGAATAACTCTATCGTTAGTCAGGCTGGCGTTTTTAACATCGGCTTGCGGAGTAATGCTTATGTAGTGTGTTGTTGAGCAGCCTGCTAATAAAACAACAGAAAGGGAGAGGGATAAAAAAAGCGGTTTGTTTAACATAGAAACTCCGATCAGATTGATTTCTAAAGCAACTATTTCTGTAAGTTGCTTAAATTAATAAAAAAAACTGTTGATTTTAAGTTGAGTAACAGTAATATACGCACCCGCTCACACAGCAAGTTTGCAACGTTGTCCCGTTCGTCTAGTGGTCTAGGACACCGCCCTTTCACGGCGGTAACAGGGGTTCAAACCCCCTACGGGACGCCATCCTTTCACAAGGGTGAAGATAAAGTCTACTTTTTTGTGTCAGCTGATAAAGTTTTGCGGGAATAGCTCAGTGGTAGAGCACAACCTTGCCAAGGTTGGGGTCGCGAGTTCGAGCCTCGTTTCCCGCTCCAGCCTGTTTGTTAGTAATAACACTATGCAGGATTGTACTTGTAAAGTTTACAGTTTTTTTAAAACTGAATGTGTCCCGTTCGTCTAGTGGCCTAGGACACCGCCCTTTCACGGCGGTAACAGGGGTTCAAACCCCCTACGGGACGCCACTATTTTCATTAGTTGCTGTGGTTTACCACATTAAATAATGTTAAATCGTCGGCCTGAATAGAGTAGGGTATGCGCAAAAGCGGGAATAGCTCAGTGGTAGAGCACAACCTTGCCAAGGTTGGGGTCGCGAGTTCGAGCCTCGTTTCCCGCTCCAGCATAGTTGTTAGCGATAACACTATGCAGAAAAGTAACTGTCATGTTTGCAGTTTTTTCAAAGCTGAATGTGTCCCGTTCGTCTAGTGGTCTAGGACACCGCCCTTTCACGGCGGTAACAGGGGTTCAAACCCCCTACGGGACGCCACTATTTTCATTAGTTGCTGTGGTTTACCACATTAAATAATGTTAAGTCGTCGGCCTGAATAGAGTAGGGTATGCGCAAAAGCGGGAATAGCTCAGTGGTAGAGCACAACCTTGCCAAGGTTGGGGTCGCGAGTTCGAGCCTCGTTTCCCGCTCCAGCATAGTTGTTAGCGATAACACTATGCAGAAAAAGTAATTGTCATGTTTGCAGTTTTTTCAAAGCTGAATGTGTCCCGTTCGTCTAGTGGTCTAGGACACCGCCCTTTCACGGCGGTAACAGGGGTTCAAACCCCCTACGGGACGCCACTTTTTTGAATTGAAATGTGTAAAGTGTCGTGTTGGTAAAGTAAGTGTTAAGTGTACGAAAGTGCATGTGAAGCGTCCGTCCCGTTCGTCTAGTGGTCTAGGACACCGCCCTTTCACGGCGGTAACAGGGGTTCAAACCCCCTACGGGACGCCATTTAGTTTTCCTAGTAATTACTAAATGTAAAATGCAATATTGCTTTGGAGATAGGGCAATATCTAAAATGCGGGAATAGCTCAGTGGTAGAGCACAACCTTGCCAAGGTTGGGGTCGCGAGTTCGAGCCTCGTTTCCCGCTCCATATCTTTTTATGTCAGTCCCGTTCGTCTAGTGGTCTAGGACACCGCCCTTTCACGGCGGTAACAGGGGTTCAAACCCCCTACGGGACGCCATTCTTTTTTTACGCTATTATAGCTCACCTTATTTAATGAGTTTTTAGCCATGACTTGGTTTGTCAACTACAACCTAGATCATTCTGTTTCAGTTACCGATCGTGGTTTAGCTTACGGCGATGGTGTATTTGAAACTGTTCTTAGCTTTCCTCAGTATTTTTTACAACTAGACGATCATCTTTCACGTTTATACCGTGGCCTTTATTCTCTTGGAATGCCTTTTTCTGCCGACCAAAAACACGAATTGTCTTTGTTTCTGGATGAACGTATTTTGCCCATGGTGCAACAAGAAAGCGTGGTTAAAATCATGGTGACTCGAGGAGAGGGCGGTAGAGGCTATTTACCTCCACAACATTGCAAGCATTCAGTTTTTATCGGTCTTCTCCCTGCTCCCGACTATCGCATTCAGCGTGATAAAGGCGTTTGTCTGTCTGTTTCTCCTGTTCCCGTCAGTACGAACCGCTTTCTTGCCGGCATAAAGCATTTAAACCGGCTTGAAAATGTCTTGGCAAAACGTTTTTTATCGGGATCAGACTTTGAGGCTATCATGCTGGACTCGGAAAAAAACATGATTGAATGTATCCAAAGTAATTTGTTTTGGTTCAAAGGAAATACCTTATATACCCCCGCATTACATTCGTGCGGCGTACAGGGAACTTATCGAAAAGCCCTTGTTTCGGCATCACTTAACTTTTTGGTCCAAGTTGGGGATTATTCAATCGACACACTCGAATCGGCGGATGAAGTGTTTATTACCAATAGTTTGATGGGCATTGTGCCCGTCATTAAAGTGGCGGATCGGTTTTACCCTATTGGCGTGAATACTTTAACATTACAAAAAATCATGCACACTAAGGGGCATCATGGCGTTGTTTAAAGGGTTGTTGAGCGTTGTATTCTTAGTCTTTACTCTGGCAGCGCTTTTAGCTGGCTACTGTTATCATGTTATAACATCGCCAATCCCCCTGACGAAAGAAGCCGTATTTGTCGTACACCCGGGAGACACATCTTACAGTTTAGGTGCCAGTCTTAGTGAAAGAGGCATCATCCCACACCCTGTTTTGACTCGCATCAGCGCAAAGTTACACCCTGAGTGGGTTCCTAAAGTTGGCCAGTACGCGCTTAAACCAGACATGAATCTATTGGATGTCATGGCATTGTTTGATTCGGGCGACTCTATTTTTTATTCTGTCACTCTATTGGAAGGTAAAACAACGCAAGACTATCTTACTGCGATGCGCGCCAAGGGCAATATTGCCATGACGCTGACGGGGCTTTCAGATGACGATGTGGTTCAAAAGCTGGGGCTTAACTACGAACATCCAGAAGGCGCTTTTTTTGCTAATACCTATCGTTACCACGATGGCGATACAGACGTGAAAATTTTAAAGCATGCCCATGAACTCTTAACTAAAAACTTAGACACGCTGTGGCATAGCAAAGCTGACCAGTTACCTTACCAATCTGCGTATGATGCCCTGATTATGGCGTCTATTATTGAAAAAGAAACCGGCGTGCCGGAAGAGCGACCTTTGATTGCTAGAGTGTTTATCAGTCGTCTAAATAAGAACATGCGATTGCAAACGGACCCTACGGTGATTTATGGCTTAGGTGAATCGTTTGATGGTAATTTGACACGCAAAAACTTACGCAGTGATTCTGCTTACAACACCTATAAGATTTATGGATTGCCACCCACTCCAATTGCCAATGTCGGCCGTGAAGCGATCGAAGCGGCGCTGAATCCAGGTGAGACCTCCGCGTTGTACTTTGTCGCAAAGGGGGACGGCAGTCATACTTTTTCTGATACTTTAAAGCAGCATAATAACGCGGTTCGTCAATATCAGTTTAAACGCCGTGAAGATTACCGTTCCTCCCCTGACAATGTAAAACAGTAGGAAGTCATTATGAAAGGTAAGTTTATTTCACTTGAAGGCGGTGAGGGCAGCGGTAAAAGTACGGCTATCCTTTGTATTCAGGCATGGCTTGAGTCACATAATGTCCCCTTTATTATGACACGCGAACCGGGAGGCACTCCGCTGGCAGAAGAAATTCGTCAGCTCGTTCTCAACCCACGTGATGAGAAAGTCAACGACACCGCCGAGTTATTGTTGATGTTTGCCGCCAGGGCACAGCATTTGTCGGAAAAAATTCAACCTGCGTTAGAGGCCGGTGCTTGGGTTATCTGTGATCGCTTTTTAGATTCCAGTTACGTATATCAGGGCAAAGCACGCGGTGGAGATACTCAGCAATTAGATCTGTTGTCTGAATGGGTGGTGGGGGACCATCGCCCCGATGCGACTTTGCTGTTGGATGTGCCTGTCGAAGTGGGTCAACAGCGTATTGTTCAGCGACAGTATCAAGACAGATTGGATAAAGAGTCCCTCGTTTTTCACCAAAAAGTCAGAGAGGGTTTTCTTGAGCGCGCTCACTCTGAGCCAAATCGTGTAACAATAATTGACGCTAGTGTGTCTATTGAGGCGGTAAAATCCCAAATCGAAAATCAGCTTGAGCACCTGTTTCAAGCTTGGTGTGGTGGAAAATAGATGTCATCCTTTCCGCAATGGTTGGCGCCTTGTTTGCAACAAGTTCAGGCGCTCAAGGCCAATCGTGGCCTGTCTCATGCTTTGCTAATAAAGGGGGCCGATGGTGTTGGTCAAGAATCTCTAGCGAGTGAAATTGTCTGCGATTTGATGTGTGAAAGCGATCAAGGGGCCGCTTGTGGCGAGTGTCATTCATGCAAGCTAATGAAAGCCGACTCTCATCCCGATTTTCGTGTGTTAGACGGCGAAGCGGGAACGATCAAAGTTGATCAAGTACGATTGCTGACCAGACAAATCAGCCAGAAACCTCAAGTCGGGCAGAACAAAGTGGTGTTTATTCCACACGCTCAAGCCATGAACCTAAATGCGGCCAATGCGGTACTAAAGGCCTTGGAAGAGCCTGCAGACGGTACGTATTTCGTGCTGACCAGTTCTCAATCAACTAGCTTGTTACCCACCATTCGTAGTCGTTGCTTGTTAATCAATGTGCCTATGCCAACGATGGTTGAGGTTGCTCAGTGGCTGGATCAACAAGCGGATGGACAAGCACTTAGCTCATTGTTTTGGTTAACGACTCAACCTTACCGGCTGTTAGCAATACAGCAGCAACAAAAGGTCGCGCTGTACGCAGAGTTGCCAGGGAAGCTAAACGCCATGCTTCACGGTTCTATCTCACTCAATGAGCTCTTAAAGGGATTAGACAGTAAAAATATTGATGATTATTGCCATGGTTTAGAGGCCATTTTACATCAGAGTATTTGTCATTCTACAGGGGCAAAGCTCGATGAAGCGTTATTGCCCATCTATGGGACCTTAATGACTCGGCTCGGCATCCAAAATCTGTTATTACGCTATCAATCTTTACAAAAATTGAAGTCAGACCTTCAAAAAACAAATTTAAACCCCATTATGCAACTTACACACGAATTGAATCAGTGGTAAACCAACTATGTTAATCGATACCCATTGTCATCTTGATATGCTGGATTTAGCCCCCTACAATAATGACCTAAACGCCGCTATAGATGCGGCTTACCATCAAGGTGTAAGGCAGTTGTTGAGCATCAGTGTTGACCTTAACAAGATGGACACGATTTTAGAATTTACAAAAAGAGCCGGTGTGTATGCCAGCTGTGGCGTTCATCCGCTGCAAAGTGCAGGGCTCATAACCGATGACAGCGTATTGCGACAATACGCTGCAGATCCTAATGTAATAGCGATCGGGGAGACCGGTTTAGATTACTTTTACGAAGCTTCAGAAGAAGCCCATGATGCGCAAAAAATCAGTTTTATGCATCACCTTCAGGCTGCTGGACAACTGGGTTTACCGGTTATTGTCCATACTCGAAGTGCAAAAGACGATACGATGTCTCTGATAAAACGCTACGGGAACCCCAACACAGCCGGAGTTCTGCATTGTTTCACCGAAGATTATGCGATGGCGAAAGCGGCATTAGATGAAAATTATTTAATATCGATTTCGGGCATCGTGACGTTTAAAACCGCAGCTGACTTAAAAGAAACCGTCCGTAAGCTGCCGTTAACGTCTTTAATTGTTGAAACCGATGCGCCTTATTTAGCGCCGGTGCCGCATCGCGGTAAGAAAAACGAACCCAAGTATGTATCAGAAGTTGCGCAATATGTCGCTGACTTAAAAGGCATTCGTTATGAAGCCTTATTAGAAGCCACTGCTGAAAACTTTCATCGAGTATTTACACAAGCCAACCCTCAACACCAACTTCAGCTTGCTACACAAAAGGAAACACATTGATGTCAAACCTGGTTACCTCGTTACCTCATGAAGCCCTTGCGGCCAAAGTTCCCAGTGACCATCTTGCCTTTGCTACGCTAAGCGACATTGAGCCATTGAGTGGTATTTTAGGGCAAGAGCGAGCTGTTGAAGCCATACAGTTTGGCGTCGCCATGCAACGCCCAGGTTACAATATTTTTGCAATGGGGGATTCCGGCACGGGGCGATCGTCTTACGTATTAAGTTACTTAAAGAGCGAAGCGAAACGACGTCCAGCACCAAATGAGTGGGCTTACGTCAATAATTTTACGGAAAGTCACCGTCCTAAAGCACTTGAGTTTGCCCCAGGGTTAGCGTCTGAATTCGAAAAAGAAATTCGTACAGTGATCGATGGCTTAATGGCAACCTTTCCAGCGGCTTTTGAAAACCCTTCATACCAGCAGCAAAAATCGGTGATTGACCGTGCTTTTAACGATCAATACGAAGCGGCGATCAACAAAGTTGAGCGTGTGTCTGGGAAGATTGGCGTCGCGATGTTTCGTGATGCGTCTTCGGTGAGTTTCGCACCAATGAAAGACGGTAAAGCGTTAGAGGAAAATGAGTTCGCAGCGTTAACCGATGATGAGCGCGATGCGTTCCAGGAAGGCGTATCAAAGTTGGAGGGGTTGCTCAACGAGGAATTGTTAGGTTTGCCACAGTGGAAACGGGCAACGTACGAGCAAATTCGCCAATTAAACTTAGATACCGTTAAAGAAGCCCTTGATCCCCTGATGTCAGGCTTGTTTGAAAAGTATCAAATGGACGAAAACATTACCGTCCATTTGACGGCATTAAGAGACGATCTTGATAAAACCATTATTGACCAAATGGCGGATGATAAAGCGTCTGAAAATCGTGACGAAATAGGTCGTCGACAGTTTTATGAAGAACTCTATTTGCCAAATATTGCCACAACCCATGAAGCCAATAGCGGGCAGCCGGTTATCTATGAACCTCATCCGACGTACCGTAATCTTTTTGGTCAGGTCGAGCACAGCAGTGATCAGGGTATGCTGGTAACCAATTATCGTTTGATCCGCTCTGGTAGCTTGCATGCCGCCAATGGGGGGTATTTGATACTCGACGCTGAAAAACTGCTGACCGACCACTATCTTTGGGAAGCACTCAAACGCGCACTTAAGAGCAAAACCATCAAAATAGAGCATCCTTATGCCGATATGGGTTTAATGAATACCATGACCCTATCGCCACAAGATTTGCCGTTGCAAGTGAAAGTGGTGCTGATTGGAGCACGCGATATTTATTATTTACTGCAAGACGCTGATCCGGACTTTCAAGAGATGTTTCGTGTTTTGGTCGATTTTGACGACACATTAAAACGTTCTAAAGACTCTGAATTATCGTTTGCTCGTTTGATGAAGGATCGCGTTGATAAAGAGGAGTACGCAAACGTCACTCGCGATGGCGTCGCAGCACTCATTGAATACAGCAGTCGGCTTGCCGAGCACCAACGTGAGATGGCGGCAAAAATAGGCGACGTGTTTGAATTGTTGGGGGAAGCGGATTTTGTTCGCCAAATGGCCAAAGACGATACCATCACGGCGGATCACATTGCGCGGGCATTAAAAGCGAAAAAGCACCGCACGGGTCGTGTGAGTGAAAAAATCATCGAAGAAATTATTGAAGGTACTGTCTTATTAGAAAGCGACGGCTATGCGGTCGGTAAGATCAATGGCTTAACGGTTATGCAAATTGGCGACAGCAGTTTTGGTGCGCCGGCGCGCATTTCAACAACGGTTTACCCCGGTGGTAAAGGCATTATTGACATTGAGCGCGAGTCTAATCTAGGTCAAAACATTCATTCTAAGGGTGTGTTGATTTTATCTGGTTACTTGGGCAATAAGTATGCTCAACGGTTTCCATTAGATATTTCAGCGTCCATCGCCATGGAACAGAGTTACGGTTACATTGATGGCGACAGTGCTTCGACCGCCGAGTTATGCTGTTTGTTATCCGCTCTGATCCAAGTGCCTTTGCGCCAAGATTTGGCCATTACTGGTTCGTTAAACCAGTATGGCGAAATACAAGCGATTGGTGGCGTGAATGAAAAGATCGAAGGCTTTTTTAATGTTTGCAATGCGCGTGGTTTAACCGGTACGCAAGGCGTTATCATTCCTAAATCCAATGCCGTGAATTTAATGTTGAACGATGACATCATCGAAGCCGTTAAAGCTGGCCAATTTCATGTTTATGCCATTTCGACCGCTGATGAAGCCTTGCACTTGCTTACGGGACTTGAGCCAGGTCAAGTAAACGAAGAGGGCGAATACGCAGAAGGTACTTTATCTGCTCGGGTTATCGAGCGTTTAGAAGAAATTTCTAAGTTAGGTGAAGAAGAGGAAGATGAGGAAAGCGCAGAAGAAGTCACCGAAGGTGCAGAAGATACAAAAAAATAAGTTGAGTTACTGTTCATATTAAACCGAGTTCAATGAGTGTCTCAAAACGAACAAAGGGTTTGCTAGTGTTTGCCGTTTGTTCGTTTTATAAAATAGGCGACGCAATCGGAATTGACGAGAGTGTACACGGTGTAATAAAGATCGTCTTTTTTAACAAAGACATAGCTAGCTACCTCTTTACGTTCACTGGGAAGGTGTTTTTTTACTATCAACGCTCGTTTGAATTTTTTACCAGAGAGCAAGGATTGCGCTTTCTTGTCGGCTGCTAATTTTGCGTCAAAATCCCTGCACTCGGCAAACAGTAAGCCGTTACAAGTAATCGCAACGATGGCAGTGATAAAGATCACTTTTAAAAAGGTAATAGGGTACTCCTTGTTTCAAAATGGTCTTTTTTAGATGATTTTTATAATAACAAAGTTTTTTAGGTTCATATCCTTAAAGAATGCACTATTCGAAATGTTTAAAAATACTGTCTGTTTTAAAGGTTGTGTTGGGCGCTTTTTTTAATGGTTGCGTCCCAAATAGTAGGTGTAATTTCTTCTAAGAATGGTATTTTAAGTAAACCAATTTATTGTTCATAAATCATTAAAGATACACGTATTTTAAGGTTAAAGGTATTTCTATGAAAAAAGGTTTTCTCGCCGCTACCATTATTTCACTTTCTTGTTCATCTGCCCTGCTTGCTCATGAGCATCATGAATGTGGTCAAACGCCACTCCACGGCTATATGGTAGATATTAAAACTGAAATGCGTGCTATGTCGTCAGCGGTGAAAGAGGGTGACAATGAGACGGCGTCGAATCATGTTGAATCGATTATTCAGTATTTTGAGAAGTCACGTAATGAAATGCCGTATTTGTTTAAAGAACAAGGCTTGAAGGGCAGTCAGTTAGCAAACAACACGTCGCAGTATCAAAAAATCATAGATGACACTATTCATGTCCTTAAAAATTTAGACATGGCACTGTCTTCTGGCAATTCATCTGATGTAGGGAAATGGCTTGGTGCTTTAGGTAACCAAAGAAACCAAGGTCATGGTTCTTTTAAATCAAATTGCTAATTTTGCTGGATGACCTAGCCTAAATTCACTGCTACAATGCGCGCGATAAAGAGAGGATATTATGGCTCGTGTTAAAAAATCGCGCAGTATGCGTGGCAAACTTGGAAAAACTGGTTCAAAAGAGATGATGAAGGAGCAAAATAAAGCTCGAAAATCTTCATCAACACGTCGCTTTGTGACCAAGAAATCCAAGGAACGCAAAGAACAAGCGCACAAGAAACTAGAAAGATTAGGGTTGCTTCCTGAAAAAGAAGCGGGCGCGTCGGTAGTTCGCCCCCGTCGTTTCGTTTTTGTGAAGCCGGCGGCTGAAAAAAAAGCGATGGAAGAAGCGGAAGCGTTGGAAAACGCACACACAGAATCTGACAGTGAAGATCTTTCATTGGACGAGTTACTGTCTGCTTTTACAGAACAAAAGTAGTGCATCTACGGTCACCAAACAATGAATAAACAAAAAAGGCTGCATCTGCGGCCTTTTTTTATGGTAAAAAATGCCTCAGATAAAAATATTCATTCAGATGATTGGCGAGTTGAAGGTGGTTAAGTGAAAGCGTCCGTTCCCATGTCCAGTGTTCGGTATCTGTTAAAAGCGGCTGAGGCTCAAGGCTTGGATCGCCAAACTGTTTTGTCTAGCCTTGACATTACTCACGATGAAATCATTCAACATGATACGTTCCCCGCCTATCGATACGGCATGCTGTATCAAAAAATCATGTGGCTCATGCAAGATGAATCTTTTGGTATGTTAAGTGGCGGTAAAGTCCCCAATGGTACATTTCGTATGATGTGTTTGTGCATCATTCATTCACGCAGCTTGGCGCATGCTTTGTACCGATGCAGTGATTTCTATGAAATTTGTAGAGGACCCACCATTAAACCCGTGTTGATTAAAAAAGGGCGGTTTGCCATGGTTACATTTGCGCCGCTCGCCTCATCATCTGACAATATAGAAGCCTTAGCCGTTCCGGAATCAAAGGAGCAATTAAGAACGACCTTGTCCATGTGGCATCACTTTATCTGCTGGCTGATTGGGCGGCGGCTGAGTTTAAAAGCCGCCTATTTTACCAGCGAACGCCCCGATGATGTCGAATACTACAAAACCTTGTTTCAATCGGAAGTGAGATTCAACCAACATGCCAACGCCTTGGTGTTTCCTGCCAGTTACCTTGATATGCCGATTGTTCAAACGGAAGACAGTTTGCGTGGATTTTTAAAAACAGCGCCTTATCAGCTATTAGTCATGGTGGAAAATGATAACAGTCTAAAATCACAAGTTATGGCGATGTTAGGGAAAGATTTCTCCCGGGAAATGCCCAGCGCGGAAGAGGTCGCCAGTGCTCTCAATATGAGTGTATCGACTTTGCGCCGTCGCTTAAATGAGGAAAAAACGTCTTATCAGCTGATCAAAGATGACTGTCGAAAAGAGGCCGCCATCACGTATATGAATGCGCCACAACTGAGCATTAATGATATAGCGGCGTTAATGGGGTTTGATGAGCCCAGCGCTTTTTTTCGATCTTTCAAAAAATGGACCGGTATGACACCGGGTGAATATCGAAAAAGTGAGGAATATCTTAAATTCGGCAAAGCCATGAGACGCACGTAGTCATTGCTTTAGATGGCGGAAATATTCTTTGTTGACGGTATTTGTCAGAAATATAGGCCTGAATTGTTATTGAGAGATTAAGCACATTTTTACATTCTATAGGGATATTACATCCGCTCGGATAATTTAACCGGAGAATAAAAAATGAGCGAATACCATTACCCAATAAACGATATTACCTTTAGTCTCATCAACATCGCCAAAATAGACCGCCTAACCCCTTACCTTGATGACCCTATTGATAAAGATTTATTGGAAGCTATCTTGGCAGAGGCAGGAAAACTGTCAGAACAGATTATCGCCCCCATTAATGCCAGCGGTGACAAAGAAGGTTCACGAGTCGAGAACGGTGCTGTTATCGAGGCAAGCGGTTTTAAAGACGCTTTTAAAGCCTATTCCGGTGGTGGCTGGATTGGCTTATCAGGAGACCCAAAATACGGTGGTCAAGGTTTGCCGTCTTACATAGCTACCGCCGTTAACGAAGGGGTACAAGCTGCTAATCTTGCTTTTTCACTGTGTCCATTACTCAGTCTCGGTGCTATTGAGGCGATTCACCTGCACGCCAACGATGCGTTAAAAGAGCAGTATTTGCCTAAAATGTTGTCGGGAGAATGGGCGGGGACGATGAATCTTACGGAGCCTGCAGCGGGCTCAGACCTGGCCGCGATTGCCTGCAAAGCCACCCCAGACGGCAATGACTTTCGTATTAAGGGGCAAAAAATATACATTACTTGGGGCGACCATCAAATGAGCGATAACATCATTCATTTGGTATTGGCACGCCTTCCTGGAGCGCCAGAAGGCGTGAAAGGCATCTCATTGTTTATCGTGCCGAAATTTTTACTCAATGAGCAAGGTGAACCCGGTGAGCGGAACGACGTGTATGCCATTTCAGTGGAGCATAAAATGGGCATTCATGCGTCACCTACTTGTGTCATGAGCTTTGGCGATAATAAAGGTGCAGTGGGCTATCTGATCGGTCGAGAAAATGATGGTATTAAGGCTATGTTCACTATGATGAACAACGCCAGACAAGGTGTTGGTTTACAGGGTTTGGCCATTGCTGAGCGCGCTTATCAACAAGCGTTGGAGTATGCAAAAGAACGTAAACAAGGCATGAACGCAGAGCGCACAGAACGCGTCGCTATCATTGAGCATCCCGATGTTTTACGCATGCTGATGACAATGAAATCTCAAATCGATGCAATGCGATCCTTGATTTACGTTGCCGCAGTAGAAAATGATTTATCGCACTTGTCCAGCGGACAGCAACAACAGCAATCTCGCGCCAGAACGGCGTTGTACACGCCAATCGTCAAAGGTTGGATCACTGAGCAAGCTCAAGAAATTACTTCATTGGCGATACAAATTCATGGTGGTATGGGGTTTATCGAAGAAACTGGCGTGGCTCAACATGCTCGTGATGCCCGTATTTTACCCATTTACGAAGGCACAAACGGCATTCAGGCGATTGATTTAATTGGTCGAAAACTGCATTCAGACAAGGGTGCTGAAATGCGTTTGCTGCTCACTGAGATAGAAACGGAACTTCAGGCAATGTCGTTAATGGCACCAAACGCCAATATTCAAAAGGTACAAATTGCATTAGAAGAAGCAAAAGAAGCCACAGAAGTCTGTTTGCAAAGTATGGCGTCAGATCCCGTTTTAGGCACAGGGTTGGCGTTTGATTACATGATGCTAATGGGGTTTGTGATAGGCGCTTGGCTTCAAGTGAGAGCGCAGAATGAATCCAGCCAGGCCTCCGATATGGCGGAGTCCGAAAAGACATCTTGGTCATATTCAGTTGATTTCTATTGTGATCATATTCTTCCTAGAGCGTTTAGCTATGCCCACACAATAAAGTTTGGAAAGGCTACTGTTGACAAACTAAACAAAAATGCTTTCAATCGTTAATACGTATTCGACTACAATAAAATGACACGCCCGAATCATGGAGGCAATATGTCAAACAGAGAAGTAATGGAATTTGATGTGGTGATTGTTGGAGGGGGCCCTGCTGGGTTGTCAGCCGCATGTCGCATTATGCAAAGAGCGCAGGCAGAAGAAAAAGAAATCACTGTATGTTTGGTTGAGAAAGGTTCAGAAATTGGTGCGCACATTGTATCTGGTGCGGTCATCGATTCTTTGGCTTTGGATGAATTATTTCCCGACTGGCAAGAAAAAGGCGCACCTTTAAACACTAAAGTAACGACGGACGAGCTTTTTTGGTTACGTTCAGAGGAGACTTCAAGAGCATTAAGCCACTGGATGGTGCCAAAAACGCTTCATAATGACGGTAATTATGTTATCAGCCTTGGCAATCTGAGCCGTTGGTTGGCGGAGCAAGCAGAAGCCCTGGGGGTGGAGGTGTTTCCGGGGTTTTCGGCGGCGCATCTTGCCTTTGATGCACAAGGGAATGTGGAAGGCATAGTTACCGGTGATATGGGCCGATCGGCAAACGGCAGTGAAAAAGACGGCTTTATGGCGGGCATGCTGCTAAAAGCCAAATACACCCTTTTTGCAGAAGGTTGCCGAGGTCACCTTGGTAAGGCGTTAATCGCCCAGTTTGAACTGGATAAACACCAAGCACCTCAGCATTACGGACTGGGTATTAAGGAGCTGTGGGATGTGCCAGCCGGACAAAGTAAGCCTGGTGCTGTGATTCACACGGCGGGTTGGCCATTAGGCAGTGAGGCAGGCGGAGGTGGCTTTTTATATCATTTAGAGAACAACCAAGTCGTTGTAGGACTCATCGTCGATTTGAATTATAAAAATCCCTACCTAAGCCCCTACGATGAATTTCAGAAATACAAACACCACCCACTCATTGCTGAACATTTAAAAGGCGCGAAAAGAGTGTCTTATGGTGCCCGTGCCATTGCGAAAGGCGGATGGTCGTCGTTACCGAAGATGAGCTTTCCAGGTGGTTTGGTGATTGGTTGTGACGCAGGGACGTTAAACCCCGCTAAAATTAAAGGCACTCATACTGCAATGAAAAGTGGAATGTTGGCCGCCGATACGATTTTTGATGCTCTGCAGCAGGATAATGCGCCTGCAGAATTATCTCATTTTGATACGGTGATACGTGATTCTTGGCTAGGAAAGGAGCTCAAAGAAGCGCGTAATTTTGTGCCAGTGATGCATAAGTTGGGGACGTTCTGGGGTGGTGCCTACAATTGGTTAGATCAAAATGTTTTTTCTGGTGCACTTCCATTCACGTTCAACGATATGACACCAGATCACGCCAGCATGGAGTTGGCGGACAAACATGTTGCTCCTGTTTACAAGAAACCAGATGGCGTATTAAGTTTTGACAAGTTATCGTCAGTATTTTTATCCAATACCAATCATGAAGAGGATCAGCCTTGTCATCTCACATTAAAAGACGCTCGCATTCCGATTCAAAGTAACTTGCCAAAGTTTGCTGAGCCTGCTCAGCGTTATTGTCCTGCCGGTGTGTATGAAGTGATTGAATCCAATAATGAATCGATTTTCAAGATCAACTCACAAAACTGCATTCACTGTAAAACCTGCGACATTAAAGATCCTGCGCAAAATATCACGTGGGTTACGCCGGAGGGCGCTGGAGGGCCCAATTACCCTAACATGTAAGGTGATGAGGCCTTAATAAACCGGAAAACTGTAAAAACGGAGCCCACTGTGTGCTCCGTTTGTTTTTGTCTATGACTGGATTTCACTGGGCACCTGTTTGATAATATGCGCCTTAATCAAAAGGGGAATGTAATGCGCTTGTGGGTTGATGCTGACGCGTGTCCAAATGTAATCAAAACCATTCTGTTTCGGGCTGCTGAAAGGGTACAAATCCCCTGTATATTGGTGGCCAATCAAGCGATTGCTATTCCAGCGTCAAAATGGATTGAACGTCGTGTGGTCGGCTCAGGCTTCGATGTCGCGGATAATTACATTGTAGAGCATATTGAACCGAGTGATCTTGTTGTGACGGCCGATATTCCGTTGGCGTCGGAAGTCATCGACAAAGGTGCGTTGGCGGTGAATCCTCGTGGAGAATTATACACCAAAGAAAACATCAAGCAGCGTTTGGGAATGCGAGATTTCATGGAGCAAATGCGTTCCTCTGGTGTGCAAATGGGCGGTCCAGCCGTGTTTAATCAGCAAGATAGAATGGCCTTCGCCAACACCTTGGATAAGCTTTTGGCTCAAAGAGTCAAATAAGCGTTATTTTTGACGTATCTGGAAAGTGTTTATGGAATATTTTCCAGATTATTCAATATTTACAGGTGAGTTTATATGAAAAAAATTGTTGTGGTTGGCGGTGGAGCCGGAGGTTTGGAGCTCGTGACCAAGCTGGGTCATGCTTTTGGTCAAAAACGCCAAGCCGATGTGGTATTAATCGATAGAAGTCAGACACACATCTGGAAACCTTTGTTGCACGAAGTGGCCACAGGATCCCTTGATATCAACAACGACGGTTTGAACTATCGTGCTCATGCAGCCAAACATCACTATCAATTTCAGCTTGGCACGTTAATGGCGGTGGATCCTAAGGCAAAAACCTTAACATTGGATTCGCTGTCAGATGATATGGGCCATATTGTTTTGCCGAAAAGAACGTTTTCATATGATATTTTGATTATGGCAGTGGGCAGTGTCAGTAATGATTTTGGCACCCCAGGCGTAGCAGAGCATTGTTATTTTCTGGATTCACATAAGCAAGCCGAGCGATTCCAGCAAGCCTTACTTAATCAGTTTTTACGAGTGTACCAAGAAGGTTCTGACGCTAAGCTGCAGCTGGCTATTGTCGGCGGTGGAGCAACCGGTGTGGAGTTATCCGCTGAACTTTTCCATGTGGCAGACATGCTAAAAGCCTATGGCATGCCGGATATGTCAGGTAAGCGAGTGCATGTTCAGCTAATCGAAGCCGGCCCACGCATTTTACCTGCATTACCAGATCGTATTGCTGCGCTGGCGACCAAAGAATTAATCCGTTTGGGTGTCACCGTGAGTCAGGCAACCAGAGTAACAAAAGCCTACGACGGTGGTTTTGAAACCGCCGATAATGGCATCATTGAAGCGGATTTAATGATTTGGGCTGCGGGTGTGAAGGCGCCAGACTTTGTAAGAGACATAGAAGGGTTTGAGACAACACGTAATAATCAGATTTTGGTGAAAAAGACGTTACAAACCGCCAATTTTGACAATGTTTATGTTATTGGTGACTGCTGTGCTTGTGAACAAGCCGATGGTTCATTTGTTCCTCCTAGAGCTCAGTCTGCGCATCAAATGGCGGCTTTGGTGTTTGCTAATATCAAGGCGTCTTTTTTAAGTGAGCCTTTAAAGGAATACACTTACAAGGATTACGGCTCATTGGTCAACCTCAGTCGTTATAGTACCGTAGGGAACTTAATGGGGAACATGATGGGCGGGTCTATGTTTATTGAAGGACGCATTGCTCGATTTGTGTATGTGTCTTTGTATAGGCTTCATCTTATTGCGATCCACGGTTGGGTAAAAGCCACCGTCATTATGACAGCGCAAAAAATTGGTAAAGTGGTTAAACCCAAATTGAAGCTGCATTAGTTAAAACGGGACTCATTAAAATAGCACTCGTTAATACTGAGACGGCTTAAAGTAAGAGCCGAGTCGCTTGACTCGGCTTTTTTTTTGCATGATGTTTAGTATCTCATCTTGACCTGTGTGCAACCTGTAGGTTTTACACTGTCGTTATTCGTCTATTAAGGATGTAAAAGGAGTGGTTATGCGAGTCAGTGAATTAGCAAAAAAAGCCAATGTCACCGCAGAGACAGTACGCCATTACGCTCGACTTGGTTTAATTCATGCGCACCGTAATCCCAGTAATGGCTACCAAATGTTTGACTCGATAGCACTGCAACGGCTGTATTTTATTCGTCAAGCCAGTGAGCTTGGGTTTAGCTTAAAGCAAATAGAAGAGATTTTTCAACAATCTGATAGCGGTGATTCACCTTGCCCCATGGTGAGAGATTTATTAGAGCGTAAAGTCCCAGAAACCAAGTTGAAAATTGCCCAACTGCAAGCGCATCTACTCAAAATGGAATCGGCTTTAGCCGCTTGGCAAACTATGCCCAATGGAGAGCCAGATGGACATTCCATTTGCTGTTTAATTGAAGCTTGGGACAACAAAAAATAAATCCGATTCACCTCTTTGGGAGACCATAAAATGGAGCAAGCAAATAACACCTTTATTTTAACGGTGACAGGCATGTCCTGCCAAGGCTGTGTATCGAAAGTTCGCCGATTTATTCAGTCGACAAGCCCTGACGCTGTGATTGAAGGGTGGCCAAAAGAGAACAAATTGATGGTGACTTCTCACCTAAATTTGACTGAATTAGAGGTTATAGTTGAAGAAGCCGGTTTCGTTTATAAGGGTGTACAGCACGATGGTGAGCGCGCTCATAACGTCACTGTTATCAATACGGAGCCCCAAGCTAGCGAAGGCGTTTCACCTCGTCCAACAACCTGTGCAAATTCGACTCAATACACGCAAGCCTCTAAGCACTACGAACTCTCTATTTCAGGGATGACCTGTGCAGGTTGCGTGAACAGCGTGAAAAAGGCATTGAGTCATTCCGAAGGTGTCATTACAGCGGAGGTCAATTTCGCCAATCACACAGCACAAGTCGAATCAACGGGTGAGGTGGATGCGCTGATTGAAGCGGTTAAGAACTCTGGCTACCAAGCCAGCCTTATTTTGAATGCAAAAACAGCGGAAAGTGACAGGGTGCAGAGAGAGCTATTAGAGTATCGACACAAAACCAAAGCGTCGCTGATGGGTCTAGGGCTTGGCATACCGTTAATGCTTTACGGTGTGTTAGGTGGAAGCATGACAGTGAGTACGCTCACTAATAGGTCGATTTGGTTCGCTGTTGGCCTATTGACCTTGTGGATTATGGTGCGTGCTGGGGCGCATTATTTTCGTGGCGCCTGGAAGGCCTTTACTGTTCATCAAGCGAATATGGATTTGTTGATTGCTTTAGGAACCGCCAGTGCTTGGTTTTATTCCATGTTGGTTATCATTGTACCTGGCTGGTTTCCACTCAATACTCAGCATTTGTATTTTGAAGCATCTGTGATGATCATCGGCTTAATCAATCTTGGGCAAGCATTGGAGCTGCGAGCCAGACGTAACACCAGTCAAGCATTACATCGTCTTTTAGATTTGCGACCTAAAATGGCCACTCGTGTAGCAGGGACGAAAGAACACCAGATTTCAGTATCGGATATTCAGGTAGGGGACATTTTACGTGTTCGATCAGGTGAGAAAATCCCCGTGGATGGCGTGGTACTCGAGGGACTCTCAACCGTTAATGAATCCATGTTAACCGGTGAAGCCGCACCTATTGTAAAAAACAAAGACAGCCTGTTGTCAGCCGGCACCGTTAATGGCCAAGGCAGTTTGCTATTTCAAGCTACTCATATAGGTGCTGATACACGGCTTGCACAAATCATCTCTATGGTGGGTAAGGCGCAAAACTCAAAGCCGCCTATTAGTGTACTCGCCGACAAAGTGTCAGCGGTGTTTGTTCCTAGCGTGATTATTATTGCGATCCTGACGGCATTGGTTTGGTATAACGTCTCTTTTTACTTTGCTCAAGACTCGGCTTTGTATGGCTACATTCTTGTTACCAGTATTTCAGTGTTAATTATTGCTTGTCCTTGTGCATTGGGGTTAGCCACGCCCATCTCAACCATGATTGGTATTGGTAAAGCCGCTGAATATGGTGGTCTGATCCGTAATGGTGATGCGTTACAGCGAGCCAGTGAGTTGACCGTTTTGGTGTTGGATAAAACAGGCACTATTACTCAGGGCAAACCTCAAGTCATGAGTCAGGCAATCAGTGAGCGCGCTCAAGAAGAAGTCTTACTGCCTATCGTGGCGGCGTTGGAGCGTCGAGCTAATCATCCTTTAGCCGATGCGTTATTGCAGCATTGCGAGGCTAAGTGGTCTGTGCAAGCGGTCGATGTGGTGGCGTTTGATTCTCTCATTGGATTAGGCGTTACGGGGCAAGTTAATAATCAGGAATATTTTTTAGGCAATGAGCGTTTAATGAAAGAAAAGGGGATTCCTTTGGATTTACCCCTACCATGTTTGACGTTCAGCACTGCAACACCTGTCTATCTTTCGGACAAATCAAGATTACTTGCGATTTTTTTGATTGAAGACCCTCTTAAACAGGGCGTTGAATTGGCTATTTCAAACTTTAAAGCTCAAGGGCTCAAGGTCATTATGCTGACGGGTGATCACCATGCTACGGCGACACACGTTGCAAATGCGGTTGGTATTCAAGACTTTCATGCACAGCTGATGCCCAACGATAAGTTAGATTGGATAAAGCAGCTTCAAGCGCAGGGTGAGGTGGTTGGCATGATTGGTGATGGCATTAATGATGCGCCCGCTCTGGCGCAGGCGGATGTTGGTTTTGCCATGGGGGCAGGGACGGATATCGCCATGGAGAGCGCGGACATCACCTTGCTAAGTAACGATCTGCACAGTGTTGCGGATGTGATTCAAATTAGCAGAGCCACTTTAAAGAATATCAAACAAAATTTATGGGGTGCCTTTATTTATAACGGCTTAGGGATTCCTATTGCGGCGGGAATTTTGTTTCCTTTTACTGGCTGGTTACTCAGCCCTGTTGTGGCTGGTGCGGCGATGTCATTATCGTCGGTTACTGTGGTGAGTAACGCCAATAGACTGCGATTATTACGAATTTCTCGTACTAAAACTCAGCATGAGGTGTCTAAAAATGCTCATTAATATACTGACTAATGGACTCGTTAATGTAATCGGATTGCTGCTCATCATTTTTGTCGTTTACTGGTTCTGGTGGCCAAGAAAGACCAAGACATCTTAAACGTTACCTTTTAAATAAATATTCTCAAATTGAAATAAAGAGTAGCTAAGGGTGTTTCGAAAAGCATTCGCTCAGTATCTGGTGTAAAATACTCACCCTAGGAGTTAATTTTAAGTAGCTACTTAAAATTAACGCCTTTAAAAAGTCACCTAATGAAGCCAAACGCTGTTGCGCTTGGCTTCTTTTATTTTTACTCACATCATTTTTGATTATTTTAGTTATTTTATGGAGCGTTTATGCTTGCTTACCAATGGGGCATTTTTGCCATTGCTCTTGGTACTTTTGGGTTAGGTACAACCGAGTTTATGCCAATGGGTTTATTACCCGTGATCGCAGAGGGCGTTGATGCCTCGATTCCTGCTGCAGGTTTACTCATTAGTGCCTATGCGATAGGCGTGATGATTGGCGCACCATTTATTACTCTTTATTTGAGCAAATACAGTCAAAAAACCGCTTTGCTGGCCTTAATGGTCATATTCATTGTAGGAAATGTGTTGTCGGCGCTTGCTATTAACTATGAAACCTTTTTGCTGTCGCGTGTTGTGACCAGTTTATCCCATGGCGCTTTTTTTGGAATCGGCGCCATGGTGGCGATGAATTTAGCGCCATTACATAAAAAAGGTTCAGCCGTGGCGTCGATCTTCTTGGGGCTAACCATAGCAAATATCGTGGGGGTGCCTATTACGACTTGGCTAGGGCAAACGTTTGATTGGCGCCTGTCCTTTGCTGTTACGGCGTTGTTAGGCGTGATTGCTTTTTGGGGTATCCGCCGCAATTTACCCACGATGCCAACCTCCATCAGACCCAATGTTAAGCATGAGCTCAATGCCATTAAGCAACCGGCTGCCTTGCGTGCTTTTGCCACCACGGTGATGTGTGCAGGGTCTATGTTTACCTTATACACTTACATTGCACCCATTATGCAAACCTTGGCTCAAGCCTCTGATAACGCGATTGCCACCATGCTGGCGTTGACAGGCATTGGCTTTACGCTTGGCAACTACATTAGCGGTAAAGTCACCGATAAATCACCTGATTTGGCTTTGTTTGTTTTCCTTGGCTTACAAGTAGTGGTTTTAGTGTTATTTCAGTTTACATCTACCTCCGTTATAGGGGCAGGCATTAGCATCTTATTGTGGGGCGTTGTGATTTTTGGCAGCGGACCACCATTGCAGATGCAAGTCATGAAAATAGCCGATGAAGCTCCAGGGTTAGCCTCGTCTATTAATATCGGCGCTTTTAATCTAGGGAATGCCGTGGGCGCTGCTTTGGGAGGCTTGGTTATTAGCTTAGGGTTTGGTTTTGAATGGATTCCTACCGCGGCGGCTTTGTTATCCTTTATCGGTTTGATGATGGTATGGATGAATCGTCGTATGGCGAAACGCTCAACTTAAGAGAACAAAGAGACATGCATTAAGTGCAATGAACAAACCATTGCGCTTAATGCATTTTTGATGATTGTCGTTAATAACACTGATTGAGAATGTGCTTAAACGCTGACACAAGTGCTTGTTACACTATTTCCGATAATAACATTTATCGGAAATAGTAAGGATAATAACACATACTCTTTTACTCTTAAGTAAATCATTTGTTGGTTAATAATTGCTGCAGTTCAAACAGCGAATGAATTTCGTACGTTGGCTTTATGTCTAAGGTTTGGTGCTGATTGCGATGATGGTTAAGCCAGCACGTATCTAAGCCAGCCTCGTTGCCACCTCGGATGTCGGATTCTAATGTATCGCCTACCATGAGTATGTCTTTCTTGTCTGGATATCCCATTTGTTCACGGGCTTTTTCAAAGATCTTTGGGTGTGGTTTAGCTACGCCAACTAATTCTGAGATAACGACAGGGCTAAAATACGGTAAAAACCCCGTTCGCTCTAATCGGACCTGTTGCAGCCGAGCAAAACCATTGGTGATGATGCCCATTTTTATGTGTTTATCGTGTAAAAACTGAACCAATTCGACGGCGCCCGGTAAAGTCGTACAAATTTGTGCCATTGCATCCAAAAACTGTTCATTTAACCGTTTAGCGTCAACATTAAGGCGGTTGCTCCAATATTCAAATCGACGTGTTTGCAGTTGCTCCGCAGTGATTTTTCCTTCTTGATAAGCCACCCAAAGCGGCTTATTTAGGGATTGGTATTGATCAAATTCGGTCTGTCCAAATACCACGTCATACTGCGCAAACAGGTGTTTTAGGCCAGAGAAATTGTCGAAATGAAATAAGGTTTCGTCTGCATCAAAAAGAACCCATTGGTACGTCATAAAGTGATTTCCTACAAGATTAGGACGGTTATTAATAAAGTTCTGGGTGCAAAGCCGGCGCTAATGCCAAAACCAATGCTTGAATGTAAATGCTTTCTCGTGTGGCGACGTGATTGGTTAATAAACCAATCGCACCGCCCTTCTGTTTTATATTGTCTGTGTTGAACATGTCATCCATGACGCTGCCGAGTTCTTCATGCGCTTGCAAGCGTGGATATACGCTCTTCGGTAAAGGCAAATTGGCAGAACGCCCTGTTAACAATGTACCTGTTTGGCTCAATATGGCGACGTACGCAAACGTACACGGGCCTTCCTCGAACACATCAACGCCTCCTTCCATGGCGACAAAGTAATCTATGTATGTCGTCGTCGTTTGTTCAGAGCAAAATCGCACGCGATTTTGTGCGCCAAGGCGTGTTTCTGATTCACTCATGGGTTGATCCGGCACGCCCGATAAAGCGTTCTTTGCCGTACATTGGATAGAATGTTTAGGGAACATTAATGCGAAAGCGTGTTTTGCAGCGGCAATTTTAACGGGATTCATCGATCCAACGCAGAGATGTATTTCGTCCTGTTGGTTATTGATAGGCATGGCTTTACTCCGACTTTCAAAGAAAAAAGCCGCTACGGATTCCTCCATGGCGGCTTAGTGTAACGACGATTAAAGCGTCGACCAATAGTGTTAAGCCTGAGCGTTTATGATGGGGGTCGGACACACAACATCGGCATTTTGTCCACGATGTCTGAGCAAGTGATCCATAATCGTCAAGGCTAACATCGCTTCTGCGATGGGTGTCGCGCGAATGCCGACACACGGATCATGGCGACCTTTTGTGACGACCTCTATTGCGTTACCGGCACGATCGATGCTTTTACCAGGCGTTGTAATACTCGACGTAGGTTTGAGAGCAATGTGAACAACTATATCTTGACCTGATGAAATACCGCCTAGTACGCCACCGGCGTGATTGCTTAAAAAACCCTCTGGTGACATTTCGTCACGATGTTCGCTGCCTTTTTGCTCGACGACTGCAAAGCCATCACCAATTTCTACCCCTTTAACCGCGTTAATGCTCATCATGGCTTTGGCGATATCTGCATCTAAACGATCAAAAACAGGCTCGCCCAATCCTGGCATTAAATTTTTGGCAATCACGGTGATTTTAGCACCGACAGAATCCTCTTCACGACGCAAGGCCGTCATGTAGGCTTCAAGTGCTGGAATGGCTTCAGGATCGGGGCTGAAAAAACTGTTTTCATATACTTGGCTTAAATCTTTTGCTTCGAGTTTAATCGGGCCTAGTTGAGACAAAAAACCGTGTATTTCGATACCAAATTGCTGTTTTAGGTACTTTTTGGCAATGGCGCCAGCCGCTACACGCATGGCCGTTTCACGAGCAGAAGAGCGACCTCCGCCTCTATAATCACGAAAGCCGTATTTTTGATCGTAGGTATAATCTGCGTGCGCTGGGCGAAAAGTATCGGCAATATTGCCATAATCCTTTGAACGCTGATCGGTATTCTCTATCTGTAGACCAATTGGTGTGCCGGTGGTTTTGCCTTCAAACACGCCCGACAATATTTTAACTTCATCGGCTTCACGGCGCTGGGTCGTGTGTTTTGACGTGCCCGGTTTACGTAAATCCAGATCACGTTGTAAGTCTGCTTCGCAAATTTCAATGCCAGGAGGACAGCCATCTACGATGGCTCCAAGGGCAAGACCATGACTTTCACCAAAGGTGGTGACTTTAAAAAGTATTCCAAATGTATTACCAGACATAGGCTAATTCCGCTCTTGTAATAGGTCGCTAAGTTGTTCTTTCGTTAGGATAAACACGCCATTACCACCCTGCTCTAATTCGATCCACATAAAGGGAACGTCTGGATAAGCGGCTTGCAGCGCGGTTTCTGTGTTTCCGACTTCGTAAACCAATATACCGTCATCTTGTAAATAAAGCGCGACTTGGGATAAAAAATCGTGGGTGAAATCTAATCCATCTTCCCCTGAGGTTAAAGCCAGCTCAGGCTCATTATGAAATTCAGGCGGAGCATTTTTAAAATCTTGAGCGTCTACATAAGGCGGGTTGCAAATAATTAAGTCATATTGCTTGCCTGCCAACGCCTTAAACATATCGGAATGTATCGCTTGCACTCGATCTTCGACTTGATGGCGCTGAATATTGTGCTCGGCTACGGCCAGAGCCGCGTCGCTTATGTCAGAAAGATCGACCTGCGCATCTTCAAATACCATCGCTGCTGCGATTCCTAAGCAACCTGACCCCGTACACATGTCTAAAATGTGCAAAGGATAACGAGTCAGCCAAGGCGTAAATTCATTTTCTAATAATGAAAGAATGGGAGAGCGCGGTATAAGCGTGTCTTTTGTCACTTTAAAGGGTAAGCCCATGAACCACGCTTCGCCTAATAGGTAAGGCAAAGGTTCACGTTTTGTGATTCGTGTATGGATGAGTCTGAGTAGGCGTTTTTTTTCATTGTGAGTGAGCGCGCAATCTAGCATATCGCGGTCAAAATCAAGTGGTAACTTCAAGGCTCCCATTACCAACTGAACGGCTTCGTCCCAAGCATTATCTGTACCGTGACCATAAAATAAATCGGCATGCTGAAAGCGACTGAATGTCCAGCGAATGAAGTCTTTGATGGTCGATAAATCTCGAACAGCGGTTTGTTGGTTGCTCATTGTCTCTTCTTAATCTTCGTCACTTTAAAATATGGGGCGCATTATAGCGGTTATTGTTTCTCGGCTCTATCTTTGTGTTGTGTGTCCTGAAGTGAGGCTGCCAATTGCTCTAACGTTTTATGCATTGCTTGCCACGTCGATGCGTCATTTCGTGTTTTTTGCTCTTGTGCACTTTTGATCATCGCCAGCTCTTCTTGTAGAAACGCTATTTTGTTGTCTTGTTTGGCAAGGTCTACCTCTTTCTGTGAAAGGTTAAGGCGCAGTTCTGTGCTGTTTCTTTGTTCTTCTTTTAATTGGCTGCTCAATACATGGATCTGACTAAGGGCATCTTGGTTTTTTTGTGCATTCATTACAGCGCGTTGTTGCTCTAACTCGAGATGTTGTTCTAAAGCGGCATTGTGTGCATTTGTTTTTATGTGTTCTCCCTGAAGCAGGTCATAGGCCATTTGAAGCTCAACCAGTGCACTAGATAGCGAAAGATAGCTTCCATTGGTTGCGTGTTGTTTTTGTTGGTGAGCCCCTTCAATGTCTAGTGCTTTTTCATCGAGCAATTGCCCTAAATTCTGAGTAACCTCTCTTGAGAAACGATGAAATATTGGCAGCAAAACGCCATCCAGTTCTTTGAGTTCATGCTGCTGCTGGTCTTTGAAGTGCTCCTCCCATTCGGCAATCGCATTCATAAAGGTGGTATTTGAGCAGCGGCGACCATCTTTCTGTAAGAAGTGCTCTGTGAGTCGGGGAATGTTGGGGAACTGTTTGGCTTCGATTAGTTCCCAACAGGCTTGATAAATTTCTTCTTTTGCTATGTTTGCTTTACGGGCCACAAGGCACTCCATATTTTTGATAAAATAAATTATGTATTTATTTTATCAAAAATATCTTATATGTGAAAGTGTGCTTTAAAAAGCCTGACAATAAAGGACTAGACAAAAAACAGGCATTAAAAAAGCCCCCGAAGGAGCTTGTTAAAACAATAGCGTGTTACTGTAATTGAGTGCGGTTAATCGCCTTGGTCGCTATTTCAACACCAAACTCTTTTGCCAGTTCTTTCCAAGAGTTTTGAGTCGGCTGAAAATACACCACGTCAGCGGAAGGAAAGCGAGAATCTAAGATAGCGTTAACACTGGATAAGCCATCAACCAAGCCTATCTTGACCGCTTGCGAACCAGTAAACACCATGCCTGAAAAGACATCATCTGTTTGGATCAACTTACTTCCACGACCCTCTTTTACGGCATCAATAAATTGTTGATGAGTCTCATCTAAAACCGCTTGCCATTTCGCTTTAGCTTCGTCTGTCATTGGACTAAAAGGGTCCAAGAATGCTTTATTACGACCAGCGGTAAAAGTCCGACGCTCAACGCCAATTTTTTCCAACAAGTTACTTGCATCAAAACCCGACGATATCACGCCAATAGAGCCCACTAAACTGGCTTTATCTGCGTAGATCTCCGTTGCCGCAGAGGCAATATAATACCCACCCGATGCCGCCATGTCTTCTACCACAACGATAATGGGAATCGCTGGATAACTCTGTTGTTTGTGGCGAATAGCGTCATAAATAATACCCGAATGCACAGGGCTGCCTCCTGGGCTGTTCATTTCAATTACAACGCCTTGTAAGCGACGATTCTGATAAGCGTCATCCAGTAGCCTTACAAACACTGAAGATTCTATTTCCGCATTGGCGCCAATAACCCCACGCATAGGAATCATAGCAACGGTGTCCGACTCCAAATGGACACTTTGAAGATTGTCTCTAACTAGCCAAATTGCAAGCACGGTCAGTAAGATTGAAAAAGTGAAGAGACGAAAAAAGATTTTCCAGCGTCGAGCGCGACGTTTTTCGATAAGGTTGTCATTTAGTGTTTTTTCGAGAAGTGTCCAAATAGCCGTGTTTGGGTCACTCTTTTTTTCACTTTCCGGCGCTGTTGTCTCAAGTGGTGCGGCTTTCAGATCATTAAGAGCCGCCTGTTTATCTTCGTCTTCTGTCCAACTCATTTTTGATGACCTTAATAGTATGTGAAACGTAGCGTTACAATGCTAAGCAGGCAAGGCGCAAGCTTAACGAAACCGGCAGACATTACTCAAAAAGACAGCATGTTGAATAAAGGTTGTCTTTGTGTGGCAGATAATTCTTAAGAATAATGCGTCGAGAGTGTACCATATTCGAAAATGACAAGATAAGGATTGGCAATGACAACGAGTTACACATTAGAGCAGCTTTCAATCGATCAAAGTATTGAATATCGTAAATACGTTACAGAAGCCGACGTTCACGCTTTTGCTGACATTACAGGGGATAATAACCCTGTTCACCTTGACGCAGAATACGCTGCCGCGACTTCATTCGGTAAACCTATTGCTCATGGCATGTTGACCGCTGGTTTTATTTCTGCCGCCATAGGCACTCGCCTACCTGGACCGGGCTGTATTTATTTGGAGCAAACTCTTAAATTTCGGGCACCGGTGTTTATTGGGCAAGAAGTGGTTACCACAGTGAAAGTCACTGACATTAATACGCGCCGCCGCCGAGCTACACTTAAAACGGTATGTGAATGCGAAGGGAAAGTCGTGGTGACTGGCGAAGCCACTATTATGCTGCCAGCCGCAGTATAACCTGATATTAGGGACACAAAAAAGCGGCACCCCAAAACTGGGCTCCGCTTTTTAGATAACGGCTTACATAGACATTACGATCCGCCCTGTTATTTCGCCTTTTTCCATATCGGCGAAAATCGTGTTGATGTCATCCAGCTTTTTTTCTTCGATGATGGCTTTTACCTTGCCTCTAGCAGCAAACTCAAGGCACTCTTCAAGGTCTTTTCTTGTGCCAACAATCGAGCCAACCACGCTAACACCGTTAAGAACGGTATTGAAAATAGGTAATGGCAAGTCTTCTGGTGGCAGCCCCACTAAAACACATTTACCGCCACGTCTAACCACATCATAGCTTTGTCTAAAGCCCGCTTTGCTAACCGCCGTGCAAACACTAGCATGCACACCACCGGTTCCTTCTAAAATAAGGTCAACAACATTATCCATTTTAAAATCAAAGAAAAACTCAGCCCCGAGTGACATCGCCAATTGGCGCTTTGCTTCACCTGTATCAACAGCGACAACACGAAACCCCATTGCTACCGCGTACTGAACTGCCAAATGACCCAGTCCACCAATACCAAATATGGCAACCCAATTCCCCGGTTTTGCCGTAGACACTTTTAATGCTTTATACGTGGTGACTCCAGCACAAAATAACGGTGCCGCTTCAAGGAAGTTCAAACCTTCAGGGACTTTAACAACGTAGTCTGCGTCTGCCGCGCAATATTCTGCATAACTTCCATTCACCGAGTACCCTGCATTTTGTTGCGACAAACAAAGATTTTCATCACCACTCAGGCAATATTCACAGTGCCCGCAAGCACTAAATAACCACGGGATACCTACACGATCACCCAGTTTGATATGTTTGACGGCAGCACCAACCTCAACAACTTCTCCAACACCTTCGTGCCCAGGAATCAATGGTAAACTCGGTTTAACGGGCCAGTCACCGTGGCATGCGTGTAAATCCGTATGACACACACCGCAGGCGTGTATTTTCACTAATATTTGATGTGGTTTTATCTGTGGCTGTGCGACCTCTTCTATTTTTAGAATTGACCCAAACTCAGTAGCAATGGCAGCTTTCATGTTTTGTCTCCTGTTTAAACAATGAACCTACCAATAGAATAACTGACATTGAAAAATATAAAGACGACATAGATCAACCTCACGTCAGTTCGATCTGTATTGTGCTGCAAATCGACAAATCATGGAGAAATGCGTCATTTTGTAAAAAAAGCTGTGATTTATTTGTAAGCAAGCCTATATTTAATTCACTAAACACGGGGTAGGTTTACCTATGAAAATTCAACTACTTATGATCATGGTTATGATTGCATCGTCTCTAATGACGGTCTCTCAACGTGCCAGTGGCCACGAAGTAAGTCCATTTCGTTGGTTAGAGCCGACGGTTGAACAAACCTACAATGATGTTGGTATTCCTGACCAAGATAATGGTTTAGATAAAGGGCTGTTGTTTCTTATTTCCTCTTCTGGTTTGGTTTGTTCGCTCGACGTTGTCGCTGAGCTTTCTGACGGATTTTGTGCGACAGCCTCTCATATCAACAGTGTTAATCCACGAGCCCCCCCCTTCTACATGATCTGATTCATCCATTTTATCTTAATTATTTTACTGGGGATCTATCATGAAAACGCTTACTTATGTGTCTACAAAAGATGTTAATGCACTTATTTGGCCTGCAACGGTCGAAAACATAAATCTATATTCTTCTGCTTTGTCTGTTTTTACTGACTTTCAAAAAGCAGGCCCTCGAGTCATTGAAGCTAATATTCGTGCTGATGAGCTGGTTCAATTAATGCGTAAAGAGCACGTTAGAATGAAAATAGTGGTCGATGGTGACAATCATTTTGTGGGCATTATTAGCCTTGAAGATTTATCCGAAGATGTTTTCATTAAGCGCATTGCTGAGGGGGATAAGCGTTCTGAATTGATGGTGGCCGATTTAATGAGAACGAAAGAGGCTCTGCTGGCGTTATCCTTTAATTCACTCAAACACTCTGACATTGAATCACTCTTATTTAGCCAGAGAAACAACAAGTTACAACATTTGCTCGTTATAGACGAAGATACCAAGGCCATCCGCGGCTTGGTGTCTTCTAATGACGTGGCTCGCCAACTGCGACTTGACATTGATGTGGCATTTTCAAGCTTTGCCAACATTTATCAAAGTGCCATTTTGACACCTAAAAATCAAAGCAAAGATCGTCACGTAGCCTAGCTTAATCAGTACAATTGATCAGCCCCTATCCGTTAAGATAAGGGGCTTTTTTTTGCTTTAAACTTGTTTTTTTTCAATCCAATAGCAGTACACATCCTCATCTTGTTGTTGTTTGAGCAATGTATGCCCTAAAAATTGGCAAAACTTTGGAATGTCGCGCGTTGTAGACGGATCTGTAGCGATGACTTTCAACACGTCTTTGGCCGCAATTTTACGCATTTCAACGTGCAGCATCATCACCGGCTCAGGGCAAAGTAAATCGGTGGCATCGAGTAAAGCATTGTGGTGCATAATTTTCCTTGTTGAGATTAATCCGTGGTTAAATTTGAAGGCGTATCAACACCTATTTGAAGTGCATGAGCCTCTATCCATGCAACTACCTTATTTGATATGTCTTTTATAATATCGACCTGATTTTTCTTGTGGTTTTTTAATGTTTTGAAATCATGATCCGCCCCATCTAACCAAATCATATCGACAAGTTCAGGCAGGGACTGCTGAGAAACCCATTCAAGTGAACCTAAACGATCCCTTGTACCTTGAACAATTAAGCAAGGCACGGTGAGATTATTCAAAAAAGCAAGGCGGTGATTTTCAGGTTTCCCCACAGGATAAAAGGGAAAACCAATACAAATAATCCCTTTAACCATAGGGAGAGACGATAGCTGCGTAGCAACTCGCCCCCCCATTGATTTGCCTGCCACAAAACAGGCCTTTTCGTGTCTTATTCCATCAGTAAATTCGGAAATAAGCGTATCAAACCTGGGTGGCGGGCGTTTTTTTCCTGAACGTTCTTGTTCTTTCATGTAGGCAAAGGTGATGGGATGAACAGGCTGTTGCCGTGTAAGCTCTATTGCTTGTGACAACAGCTTTAAAAAGTCATGTTGATGGCCCGAGCCAGCACCATGGGCCAAATATAAAGGCGTTGTTCTCATAGTGTGTCCAAATCAAAACCGCTATTAAAGCAGATTCGCACACAAGACAACACCACAAACAAAGTCACATTGATAACAAAGGATCGTAACGAGCAGAGGGTAACGCACACGGAAACCTTGATATGAATCAGCAAGCCGGCGTCCATGAAAGAGTAAAATTCTCATTAGAATTTTTAATAGGAACACGTTATGATTTGGGATACAAGGTTAATCAGTAAGTACAATTTATCAGGGCCGCGCTATACGTCCTACCCAACAGCGCCACATTTTAGCACCTCCATCAGCAAAATCGCCCTCATTGACAAAATGCTCGAAACGTCAGATAAGCCTCTTAGTCTTTACTTCCATATTCCATTTTGCGCGCACCTTTGCTACTACTGTGCTTGCAATAAAATTGTCACAAAACAGTATGATAAAGGAATTGAATACGTCGAGTTGCTCGGAGAAGAAATGAGGCTTCGTAGCCTGATGCTAGATCATACTAGAGGCGTAACCCAGCTGCATTTTGGTGGTGGAACACCGACGTTTTTAACAGAGGAATTAATTAAAACGTTATTCGATCACATCGGTCAGCATTTTACGCTGATTAATGATGGATCCCAGGACTACAGCATTGAAATTGACCCGAGGGAAATCACTCGCGCAAAATTAGAGTTGTTAACAAATAAGGGAATCAATCGTATCAGCATTGGGGTCCAAGATTTTGACCACAAAGTACAAAAAGCCATTCATCGTGTTCAATCCTACGAGTTGGTTGCCGATCTGGTGGACTACTCGAGAAAACTGGGTATTACTTCGATCAATTTCGATCTCATATATGGGTTACCCTATCAGTCAATGCAGGGCTTTCAGCGAACCTTAGCTCAAGTCGTAGCTTTGTCACCTGATCGTATCTCACTTTTTAATTACGCTCATTTGCCAGAGCGATTTAAAGCACAAAAACGCATTACGGATGACAGCTTACCTGAATCCAGCACGAAACTAAATTTACTTAAAATGAGCATCGAGTTTCTAATAAGTGCAGGCTATGACTATATTGGCATGGACCACTTTGCTAAGCCTAGCGATGCGCTAGCAAAGGCGCAACGACAAGGCCAACTACAACGTAACTTTCAAGGATATAGTACTCATGCTGGTGCCGATCTTGTTGCGTTTGGAGTTTCTGCTATCAGCGATTTACAAGGCGTGTACATTCAGAATCACACTGACATACAAGACTACCGCCATAGCATTGAAAAAGGCCAGCTGGCCATTTCTAAGGGCTATATCAGCAATGTTGACGACAGAATACGATATCAGATCATTATGACGCTGATTTCTCGATGTGAATTAAATATTACGGAATTAGAAGCAAAATATAATATTAGTTTTTTTGATTATTTCTCTGAAGAAGTAGATAATTTGATCGCTATGGAGGAAGATGAGATGGTAAATATTGACCGCAGTGGAATGCAGACCACGATGACGGTTACTGAGCGAGGCAGATTGCTAATACGTTGTATTTGTATGATTTTTGATAAATATCTAAACAACTCAACAACCTACTCGAAAGTAATATAGATAAATCAGGGAGATCAATATGTCGATGGCACACACACCGTCAAGATTCAACAGTACACTCACATCTCAATGTCAGAGCTGTAGCTTAAGTGCACTCTGTTTGCCAATCGCTTTGGCAGACGAGGACATTAATAAACTGGATCAAATAATCGAACGTAAAAAACCGTTAAAAAAAGGCGATTTTTTATTTCGTCAGGGTGAAGCCTTTAATTCTGTTTTTGCCGTTCGTTCTGGTACTTTAAAAACCTTTAATATTACCTCTTTAGGTGAAGAGCAAATTACAGGATTTTACTGTCCGAGTGAATTAGTTGGGCTCAGCGGCATAGATTCTAATACGTACCCCGTTTCTGCAAAAGCTCTAGAAACCACAACGGTTTGCGAAATTCCTTTTAGTCATTTGGAGGAATTGTCTTCTCATATCCCGTCACTAAAGCGTCAAATATTCAAAGTGATGAGTAGAAAAATATCAGATGATCAGCAGATGATGGTGTTATTAGGTAAAAAGAACGCGGATGAAAAAGTCGCTTCTTTCCTACTAAACCTATCGAATCGCTTTAAAAAACGTGGTTATTCAGCTAGCTCGTTTCGTCTGTCTATGTCTCGTGGGGAAATTGGCAACTACCTTGGTTTGGCCGTTGAAACAGTAAGTCGCGTAATCACTCGTTTTCAAAAAAACAATCTAATACATGTTGATGGCAAAGAAATAGAAATTGTTGATTTTCAGGAAATGCAGAAACTTGTCGGTGTAGCAAGTGACTGTGGTAAAATCTCTAATATTTAATGGTAACAATAAGGCCCTAACACCATGCTCTACGATGATTTTTACGTTAAATCACTCATTCAAACCATTGAAGATTGGCCAAAAAATGGCATCAGTTTTCGAGATATTACGCCCATTTTCAGCGACCCTAAGGGAATGAGAATGGTCGTCGATGCTTATGTACACAGGTACATAACGTCTGATATTTCACATATTGCTTGCATAGACGCTCGCGGTTTTTTAATCGCGGCTGTGCTAGCTTACGAGTTGCAAAAGCCCCTAATCTTAGTGCGAAAAAAAGGTAAGCTCCCTGGTAAAACCATTTCACAAAAATACGCTCTTGAATACGGTGAGGCGGAATTAGAAATACAAGAAGGAGCAGTAAAGGTAGGCGATGAAGTATTGTTATTTGATGATTTAATCGCTACGGGCGGGACATTGTTTGCAGCCATTAAATTACTGACTAAACAGGGTGCCAATATTAAAGAGGTCGCTGCTATCATTGACTTACCTGATTTAGGGGGAAGTCAAAAATTAAGAGACAGTGAAATACCAGTGTTCAGTTTGTGTGCGTTCGACAGCGATTAACCCAGTCTAAATATGCTTATTTATAAAAAAGTGGCCAATTGGCCACTTTTTTTTACGATAAAAGGTATGACTAGAATTCTACATTGGCGCCAATGGAGATGCCTTTATCGATCTCTCGACGACTATTATCGTCATATACGGTCACTGTTCTACCGTAACTCACGTAAGCTCGAGCATTGCGCATGGTCATATATTCGAGGCGAATATCGTAGGTATACATGTGATCTAGATTTGAGAACGACAACACCTCAGGTGAATAGTACAAAGAACCAAATATGCTTACACGGTTTGCTTCTGGAATAGTGTATCGATACCACCCACCCAGACCGACAGCAAACGCAAGATCATCTTGATTTTCTAAATCGGCGTCTATAGCGTACAGCCGTACACCAATGCCCACTTGCAACGGTCCGCTCGTATCGGCATCTTCCACCGTTACACCAACATGCGCTGTGGAAGTGCTGGCATCATCATCACGAGTGAAGCCCGCGTTGATACCAAAGCTACCCATATTTAAGTTGATGTTACCTTTCACGGTATCATTCGTCAGACTGACCCCAGCATTAGAAGCGTGAACCAAAGAGGCACCAAAAATACCCGCAGTAAGAAGCAGTGATTTACACATAAAATCCATATCTATTATCCTATAATGAAATAATATTTAGTCGGTCTAAAGCGTCTTTCGTTTGCTTTAACCCTTTAAAGTCAAACAATGTTGTATCTGCCAAATGAGAAGAAACGACATTTTGTATCGCTGAAAACATGGTCTCAGTTCGACCTGGAAAGTCTTTTTCCCATTTTTGCAGCATGTCTTTTACTACTTGTCGCTGTAGGTTTTCTTGAGAACCACAAAGATTACATGGAATGATGGGGTAGTCTTTCATAACAGCAAAAGCTTCAATGTCTTGTTCCTTGCAATATGCCAACGGACGAATCACAATATGCTTACCATCGTCACTTAATAATTTAGGTGGCATTGACTTCAACTTACCGCCAAAAAACATATTCAAAAACAAGGTTTCTAAAATGTCATCTCGATGATGGCCAAGTGCAATTTTTGTCGCGCCAATTTGTTCAGCGAAGCCATACAGAGACCCTCGTCGAAGACGAGAACATAACCCGCAAGTGGTTTTACCTTCAGGAACGATCTCTTTCACGATACTGTAAGTGTCGCGTTCTAAAATATGGAAGTCGACCCCTGCTTGTTTTAAATAAGCGGGTAAAATATGCTCAGGAAAACTGGGCTGTTTCTGGTCTAAGTTCACCGCAACAATACTAAAACTAATCGGTGCACTGGCTTGTAAATTCCGTAAAATTTCAAGCATAGTATAAGAGTCTTTGCCGCCCGATAAACACACCATCACCTTATCGCCCTCTTCAATCATGTTGAAGTCGGCAATGGCTTGGCCTGTCAATCTTCGCAGGCGTTTTTGGAGCTTGTTAAGCTCCAGTTTTTCTTTGGGGTTGTTAGATAAATCCATCATATATACGCTATAAATAAAACGACAACATAGTACTATAAGGGCAAAGAAATCGCATTAAAAATGCCGCGACTAATAAAAAAGTGCACAAAAAAACTTTTTATGGCGCTATCTTTCTGAATGCGTATAGCCTGTAAATTGCAAACTGCTGCGACAATTTTTACACATGTATTCAACGCCTTTCTTGGCTTTAGTGTGACGGTGTTTCGAAAAAAGGTGCTCTTTGCATGAGCATCGGTAACCAAATACATTTTTTTGAGGTGGCACTTCAAAAGTATGCGTTCTATCAGGTTTAAGGCCATAGACTTTTAGCATCACTGCCTGCCACTCTTTTCCATGGGGTTTTACAGAAAGACCGTAAATTTGAAACACAACAAGGTGTGCGACTTCATGCGGTATAACCGTGTTTAAAAACACAGTTGGGGTTTGTTCATACATAAAACGATTAAAGCGAAGCTCATTTTTTTGTAAGTACGCCATACCAGCCGCTTTTCCTTTCAGTTTGAAGTTGCAAGTAGCAAGAGCAAACTTATGACCGAAAAAGGTGTCCGCACAACGAAAGCATACTTCCATTTTTTGATAAATTAACGCCAAAGCGTCACTGTCGGCTTCGTTAATCTTTGTCTGCGCCATTAAAGACATGCCCCGAACGACGCCTTAGTATCCACATCATGAATAAGGTTTAGTAGAGGCTCTGCATAATCCACCATGTCCTCTTTAGATAACCCAGTTAAACGACTTAATGATGCGATTGTTTTTGGCTTATGCAGGCAAATACGCCTAAGTTGGGTTTCACTTAAATTTAGCTTGCCAAACGCGTAGTTCCAAGCCAGCACCTTGTGCCAATGTGCATTATTTTCTATCAATTGATCAACCTTGAGTGTTGGGTAGTAGCGCTCACTAGCAATAATAATCTGCACTTTACCTTGCAATACACCGCGTGATTTTTCCGTTAACTCAACAGTAAATGCACTAAATGTGCCAACTTTAAGGTAATCAAACGCTATCAAATGCCGAATAACCGATTTCCATTGGGTCTCACTTAGCTCCTTGCCTTGACCGAATAATGGCAATGATTCGGCATTGATTCCCCTCACTGCTTTTGTTTTTTTTCCTAATAATATCTGAATCAACAATGCGAAGGGCTGAATGCCCTTGGTATGGTAAACAAGAGACAAAAGTTTTTGACTCGCGGTTGTCATATTTTGTTCAGCTTGCCTAAAGAGGCATCGGTCACAGAATTGGCACGGGGCAATGTCTTCATCGAAATGCGATAATAAATTTTTACGTCGGCAGCCGCGACTTTCTAAGATACGAAAAAAGCTATTCAAGTGGCGCGTTTCTTGTTCTACGGCTAAGGGTTGCGACGCCACCAGCTTCTGAGCTTGTAGCATGTCTTGTAAGCCGTACAACAAAAGTGAATGCGCTGGTTGCCCATCACGACCTGCTCGTCCCACTTCTTGAAAGTAAGCCTCTGGGCTGTTGGGTAGATCAACATGAATAACAAAACCGACGTGCGCAATATCAATGCCCATACCGTACGCGGTCGTGGCGACCATAATGGCACCTTGCCGTTCAACAAAAAGGGTATGGTTTCTGCGTTTCTCTTCGTCAGACAAAGCAGCGTGGTAACATAAACTTGGAAGTTGTAAATCAGACAACCATGCAGTTAACTCTTCTGTTTTTTTTCGAGAACGACAATAAATAATGCCGGTTTTACCTGGAACTTCATGATGCAAAAAATACAGTATCTGCTGCTTTGCTTTTCTTTTTTGGGCAATTTGAATATTAATGTTAGTTCGATCGAAGCTACTGCGTAAAACCTGACAGTGGCTAAGGTGCAACGATTGCTGAATCGTTTCAACCGTTCTCTTATCAACGGTTCCCGTCAATGCGATAATAGGAACGCTTGGAAAGGCTTCTTTGAGCTGACCAAGCTGACTGTATTCTGGCCGAAAAAAGCCCCCCCACTGCGAAATACAATGAGCTTCATCGATCGCAAACAAGGCGATATCCATATTGTGTAGAAAACCGATGACAGAAGGCTGAACCAACTTTTCAGGAGATAAATACAATAAGTCGATGTGTTGATGTCGCAATGCCCACACTAAATCATCCTGCTCACCAGGGTTTAATGTAGAGTTTAAAAACTGCGCGCGCACGCCTTTAGCATTTAGTTCATTCACTTGTTGCGTCATGAGTGAAAGCAAAGGACTAACAACCACCGCCACGCCTTGTCTTATAAGGCCGGCGGCTTGATATACCAATGATTTACCTCCGCCGGTAGGCGCAGCAAGCAGTACATCTTGACCAGCACATAGCGCATCAATCGCTTTTTCTTGTAAGGGTCGGAATTCTGAGTAGCCCAAGCGGGCAAGAGTGTGCAGCTTTTTATTCATTTTAGAATTATCTCTTAACGTAGGCTTTTGTGCATCGATTTTTTACTGTCTTTTCGCTAGAATCGAACCTTAATTTGCATTAGGGAAACATTTACATGGCACATCAACCTCTTGATGATCTTGAGTTAGAGACGTTAGAAATTTTTTTGGAGTCGGATCAGGTTCATGAGGAATGTCAGAACTTTGTCATGGCGCATGGGTTTCTGACGGCATTGTCTATTTGTCCTGTTCAAATAGCCGAAGAACAATGGTTACCCGTTATTTTTGAAGCGCCCCCACAGTTTCTTAATGGCAAGCAAGAAAAACAGATCCTACAGTATTTATCTCGCCTCTATGTCGACATACAACAAGAGCTGGAGTCTGAAGACGGCTTTATGGTGCCATGTGAATTGGAAATGGCTCAGTCTCCAGACGAGTTAAGTGAATTACAGGAATGGGCGACAGGCTTCATGGAAGGGGTTTTTATGACCGAGAGCCATTGGTTTGAGTCAGAAAAAGAAGAAGTCGTCGCTGAATTATTATTGCCTATCATGGTGGCGTCAGACTTGTTCGATGATGAAGAAGTGGTTGACATTCGCTCGAGTGAAAAGCTGACCCAGTCTTGTATTGCTCAAATACCAGAAGTCGTCACGGATTTATTCTTGGTATTACGTTCTGAGCCAGAGAAGAGACCTTTTCCAAAGGCTCAACCGAAAAAACAAAGCAGTAAGAATAAGAATAAGAAAAAGTAACGCTTCTCAGAAACGAGTAACGTTAGGCTATTTGGAACAGGTACTTCTTAGTGCAACGAGAGTGATGTCGTCAAGTTGCACTGAATCTCCACGGTAGTCGTACAGTCTACGCTCTATAGATTGCTGAGCAGCCAATAGGTCATCATTGGCATATACCTGAGAAATCATGACTTTCACTTTGTTGTCGCCCAGCATGTCGTCTTCGCTGTTCTTCAGTTCCAATACCCCGTCAGAAACAATCACCAGCGTATCGCCAAGTTGTAATTGGTTGCTTTGTAAATCTGCCTCAAACTCCTCAATACCAAGAATACCCAATGGCATATGATGAGAGACTAAATAATCAATGTGACCATCTATTCGTCGGATTAGAGCATTTGGCATCCCTCCACCCCAGTATAAAATCTTTCCACCTGGCACTATCAAAATAAGGTAACCTGCACAGAACATGTAATCGGGCAAAATGCCGATCAATATTCGATTGATTTTTTCTGCCAATTCATCAATATCCAGCAAATCATCGACCGCATCAAAAAAAGCCTGCATCACAGGCAGTGCGCCGATCGAGGCTGGAAGTCCGTGTCCCGTGAAATCCCCAACAAATACCAAGCGCGCACCGTCGGATCGTGTTTTCACTAATGCCAAATCCCCATTAAAACTGGCCGCTGACAAACGTGTAATCGCCACGTATTGAGAATTGGCTTCGCTCCGAGTCTGAATATGGTCTAGCACATGATGAGCCATTTCATGCTCACGCTCTATCATGTCCTGATAATAGGTTAGCGCTTTATTTTTACGATACATCTCCTTCATTAGTTCAATATGACGCATGTGTGTTTTTAATCGAATATTGAATAATACTTCGTTAAAAGGTTTTGGAATGAAGTCATCTGCACCGTATTGAAAACAGGTATCCATAACCGCATCCGTGGTATGCGACGCTAAAAAGATCATCGGTACAAAACGATTTCCACACAATGACTTGAGCTTTTTTACCAGCTCAAAACCGCTACCACCGTTAACAATCACATCTAGGGTAACGATATCAGGTTTATCCTTGATGAACGCCGACACCGCCTCGTCGTAATTGGCGACAGTGTTGACTTCTACACCAACTTTCACTGCGCATAATGTAATAATTTCGCGATAAACGAACTCACTGTCTACGCATAATAATTTCATTTCATTGACCTTATTGAATGTCAAAACGCTTATCAAAACGAGAAATCATCAGAATATTTTTAATGAACGCATTGGCTCCGCGGAGTTGAATATGGCTGTCAGAGGCGATGAAATTCCGCATACTTAACAACATTCCCAGTGCCGCGCTGTCTAAATATTCCACCATCGTCATGTCGACAACATAATACCTATAAGACTTCAAAAGATCGCTGTAAGCGACTCTAAAGTCATTAAATAATGAAAAATCAAAGCTACCGACAACGGCGATGACAGCCGTATCTTGATCTTCTTTTAAAGTGACTGTTATGCTCATTATCGTATTGAGTCAAGGCTATTTACCTTACTCTCCCCCATGACATTGCGGCGAGGAAGGCGCCATTTCGTTGCGCTCAGTCCATTCCTTTTGTGTATACAGGTGCATTGCCAAGGCATGAATCTGTTTCATTTCCTCTGACAAAATGGAATACACAAGCTGGTGCCGCTGCACTAATCGCTTTCCTTTAAAGGCGTCGCTGGCTAAAATCAACTTAAAGTGTGATTCGCTTCCCGCAGGTACATTGTGCATACTGCTTTCATTTTCCAGTGTCATAAAATGCACATCCATTGAGTCTTTTAGACATTGATCTATTTTTTCTTGTATCATTTTTTTCTCGTATCTAAGAATTAAGGCGATGTAAGAACGGTATCACTTTGACCATTTAATAACACTTGTCCTTTCTCTTTTGGGTAGGCAACATCAATTGAAACCGCCCCCCCTTCACGCCAAACGCTAATAATAGTGTCCATATTGGCAGCCATAACAGCACGCTTGTCATCTGGCGCGGCCGCAATGACTTGTAACCCAATGTCTTTCATAAAACCCATGCAAGTGGATGTTTTAATCATATCTATCTTGTTAAAGGCTTCGTCAAACATTGCTAATGAAAATCCACCAACGATTTCACCGTCGGTGGTTTCATGCAAACGATACGTCGTAGATAACGCCGCGGCAATCGCAAGATAAAAAGGTATTTGATGCTCACCACCAGACCCTGTTTGAATCCGCTGACTTAATGTGGTTTTCTTGTTACCTTCAGCATCGAGAATGTCAACTTCAAAATTGTAGAACTTACGGTAATCGGCCAAATCTTGGTGTTTTTCATTATCAGAGATAAGTGCCTGAATCGACGCAATAGCGCGCACGTGATCAGGGTCGTTACTTAAATGTGGATCAAATAATCCGCCAACGTTGGCGTGATCCTGCGCACTAAAGCGCTCTACTAAGTCTAAAATATCTTTCATGTCTCCATTAGGGTAGCAACGAAATTGATAGATTTCCTGGTTAAAAGGACGACGTTTAAGGCTATGGTTCAGCTCTCTTATTATGTGTGCAACCTGATCAAGAGAATCTTTTAACTTGGATACATAGTCTGATCGGAACGTCTCTTCGGCTTCTTTACGTGCAAGTTCAGCACGTTTTGCGTATTTGGCGAGTTCGGTCTCACTTAAGACATCGATCTGATGAATAACATAGTGCTCAAACTCTTCAAACTTGGATTCTAAATAATCTAATTGAATGTCGTCGTCTACATTTGCGTGATGATATTTGCCGTAATGATCAGCAACTTCTTTACGGACTTTTTGGTCAAACCCACGTGCTTTTTCATTGGCTTTATCGGCTCGACTGATGGCTTCTTTGTAAATCGCCGCCCCACTTACCATACTGCCTTCGAGCAACGCGTAACGTTCACTCGCAAATTCAGCATTATACTTTGCATTAGACGTCAAGCGACTTCTCTCTTCGTCAAGTGCCGCTAATGCCGAACTTAACTGGCTTTTTTGTGTGTTCAAAGCGCCAAATTGTTCCGCAATTTGCTGACGCTCGCGGTCTAATTTTTTCTGCTCCAGCTCAACATTAGCAATTCGCAACTTAAGCGCTTCGATGCGCTCTTGTAATTCCGTATCATCATGCTGTTGCAACTGAGAAATTTCTGCTTCGACAGACTCTAATTCCTGTGTCAATCGAGTCAGTGTATGACTGGCATTTCCTATCACATCAACGTCAAACTGATTATTAGCCATCACACGGCCCAATAGGGAATCGGCTTGCTCAAGACGTTGATCTGCCTTTAAAAAGTCCATTAGTTCCGCACTAAGGTTGGCAAGCTGCTTTTCACGAGATTCACGCATCCCATCAGTATTAATACCCACCATCATATGAGAGACAAATCGAATGGTAGAAATGGTGCCTGCTAACTTCAACATGCCATCTGCGGTCATGGCACTGTCTTCTCGCAACAGTTCTCGTTCGGTTTCAACAGGTTTAATGCCGCCAAGGCGACGGTTGAGATAGGCTTGCGCATGATCGTTGTTACACCGAATAAAGCGTAAGGCGGAGTTTTGATCACCACGGTTTAACCAGAGTCGGGTTTGAGTCGTGTCAATAACACGACATCCCATAAGTTGTCGCCTGTGCGCACGAAAGATACGAATCGCCGCCTCTGCATCGTCAGGTTCAACAATTAGGGCTTCACGTTGAGCGCCTAAATACCCTTCTATGGCATCCTGCCACTTCCTATCTGTTACCTCAGAAAGATGGCTTAATGGTGTTGCTGTGATGTTTGCTTCGTTTAGCAAGGCGATGAGACGTTTGGTGTTTTGTGATAAGGGACTAACGCCACCTTTTAACGAAGACACATCAGACTCTAACTGCTTACATTCGTCTTTTAAGTTTAAAATGTTACGGTTTAAAAGGGATCGCTGTGCAAACACCTGCGCTTTCTCTTTGTCCAGTAATGCATTTAATGCCACTAGTCTTTGTGTGAGCGGTTTTAAATTGCCTTCTACCTGTCCAGTTTCAGAGATTAAACCGTCAAACTGGGCAAACTCTTTGACTAAATTTATTGTATCCGTAGATAAAAGTGTATCGTAAGACTGTAAAGATGACAGTAACAAGGTCAGTTGGCGAACTTGTAAAACGGCTTTTTGATCTTGCTGCGATTGCAGAACCAGAAGCTTTTTATTTTGTTCTAATTGTTGAAGTTTCAAGCCGACATCAGAGTGTTCATACTGCTGCTCAAACCGTAACAATTGACTTTGCAGTTGTTTGATCAGGCTGGCTTGTGTGGCTAACTCCTCTTCTATTTCTTCTTCGCGTTCTTTTTGTAATTCATATTGATCTTGAATGTCGTCTTGTTTGGCACCGAGTTCATCAAAACGTGCTTCTGTGGCAATCCACTGATAATTAACCGAACTTTGTTCTTGTTGGTGCTTTTTTTCGCAATCTTGTTTGATCAGCTCGAGGTCATCAATGCGCTTAGCTACTTCAAGCGTTTTGGCTTCAAGTTGGCGATATTCGTTCAAAGACTTTTGATACGCCCCAATTTGTAAAGGCGCTTCTGCCAATACAAAGTCTTGTACAAAGCGCGTGGGTGAGGCAATGGGGACAAATTTCAGCGCATTTTTAAAGTTCTTTAAAAAGCTGTCTAATGTTATGAGGTGGTCTGCACTTGGGCTTAACTCTTCAAGGTAACGATTAATATATTGTGTTGCTGACGCACTGCCCGATTTAATGTAAGGGTCCAGAGCTGTTTTTTTCATCGTTTCACGGACTTCAATCCATGGTTTTGCTTGGTAACTTTTCCCTTCCAATGCATCGATAAAATCGGATTTTCTAACGCCCACGTTGGACAACACAAAACGACCAAGTACATCTTCTTCCGGTGAAGACAAAGAAGCGCTTAACGCTAAGCCGACACTGGACTCTTTGCCTGTTTTACTGTCTTCAAACACTAGGGCCAGGTAACTCGTCGCGTCTTGCCTAGGTTGTGTTCCTAGGCTTTTTATATTGGCAGAGCCTGAATCGATCATTCCTAATATATAAGAACGGATACTTCGACCGCTAGCTTTACCATCGTTGGCACTGGCGTTGTAATTGAGATGGCGCTTACTGGCTCCTGTTAATACCGTTTGAATGGCATCTAATAACGACGATTTGCCCGACCCTGTCGGTCCAATAATGGCCGTGTTGCCACGAATATTAATTTCTTCTGCGCCCAGTAGATACCAGTTCACTAATACGATTCGATTCAGCTTTTTCATGTTATGGCCCTAATCCTGAGGAGTGTCTTGTGCGTCGTTGGCTTCCAGTTCAACAACATCATCTTCATCAGGATCTGTATCGTTGAATGACTCTAATTGTCTTAAATAAGCTTCTGTCACGATTAAACGAACAACTGGCGTAATATTGATTATCTGATTCTTGCTGTCTTCTTCATAAGATTTGCCCCGAATCAATACGCCATGTCGACTTAGCAACGCCAAGATATCTTTGAAGCGTGTTTCATTAGGAATGTCACGTTTGACCAACTGCACAAAGCGGTTTAAAACATGGCGGGTATCCGTAGCCACAAAACCATTATCGACTTCGAAATTCTCGATCTTTTCTTCATAAATCTGACGTAGCACTAATAAAAACAAAGTCTCGTCTGTTTTAAGTCGAACAAAGGCTTCTTTTTGGACCGGTAAAAGCCCCGCCAAGCGCTCATTTTCATTGAGATACAGCGTCATGCCAAGTGCGTCAAACAGACGACCAAAATAGTCTTGGTAAGACTCCAACAGTAAATAATGTTTACGCTGGCCGTGCTTGTAGGCACTGGCAAACTGATTCGCAATTAGGAAGTTGGCCGTATGCTGGAATTCTTGCGCGTCTTTTCCAGACTCTTCCACCACTTTTTTTAGTTCTCTCAGCATTACGCTTTGCTCCTACGTACCACATTAAATTCGCGACACTCAACGAAGTTATGCACATCCAAATAGGTGTGGGTAAATTGTATTTCAAATTCGTCTTCAATTTTCTTTGCATTTACACCCAAAGACCCAACATAGCGCAAGTGGTCAAAGCAGACGAAATCTTCAACAGACTCAATAGTAAAGTCTAAAATGTGCTTTGTTCGTCCAGTGGCTAATTGCTTTTCCAAATAACTCTGCATTTTAGGAAGAGTGACTTGACGGGCTTCATGAAAACGACGTTGTTGGTCTCGAATTATGATGGCCTGAGCAGACACTTCGACAGGGGTCATAATACGAGGCGGAGGTGGCTCTCTACGACGAGAAGGCTGTGCTGCAGAGGCCACTCCGACAAACTTTGCTCCTATCATTCCTTTAAGCACTGGCAGAGAATGATAAGAAGCCGCATCACTGATAATGCCCGCTATTTTGTTGGCCATACCAGGTCGCGAACTGTCCATATAGCGCGCTGTATCCGCCGCTCTTTTTTCGAGTCGATAACGGTATTCATCAATACGTTCTAAGCGCTGTTCGATATTGCTAAACGTTTGAATGATGTCGCGGCAATCTTTCTCAACCATGACAAGTGCTTTGTCCATGGAAATAAGCTGCTGATCAACATAGCACTGAGCCACTTCCTTCATCGTCTTGGAATCACTTAAAAACGATTGGGCTAATTCTAATATTTGACGTCTAAAGCGAAAAGGATTGTTACTGGTTTTCAGTGTTTTGTAGTCAGCGATTAAGATACCTTCTACAAATAGATCAAAAAAGCCGGCAACAATGGCTTTGGGGTCACGGCTATCAAACAATTCTCGTTGTAAACTGCGAATGCCAAGCAGAATTTGGTTAAGATGCGCTGAAAATTCTCGAGAGGCTTCGGCCGATTGGCTGAGTGTGACACCACGTTCTTTGGGGTGTTTAGCAACCGATTCGAGGTTGCTCAAAATACTCAAAACCGTTGCCCCATAATTACGCTTGCCGTGTTGGCTTATCTCAATAAGCGACCTTAATAACATGGAGATTTGTGGGGTCATCAACACGCTAACACGATACAGCTCTTGCTCTTCAACTAACCAGCCCGTGTTTACTAAGCGATGATAAATCCGAAGCGCATAATCATGGAGGGTTTTAGGCGAATCGAAGGGTTCTTTTTGGTCGTCGTGCCAAGCAACAGTGTCCAGCTTGTGAAGCGTGTCTTCAATGGATTCGATAATAACCGATTTGTCTTTAATCGGATCTTCGGCGTGATCATAAAATATCTCAGCTAGATCTTTTAATACCGCTTCCACCAGCGCTCTATTAGAGCCGCTCAATGCCTGAAAAATTTCATCAGGCAAATGCTTAAATAACATCCATTGTGCTCCAGCTATAAATAGTTTTGAACCGCGTTTTTACGAACAGCGCTTTCTTGGGCTACGTAGTTTTGCAGCACACTAACAAACGGCATTCTTATACTTTACCTAGGTGATTAGCGACAGCTGTTTCCATGGCTTTTTTTACCAACTCATCATCACCAATAGGTGGTAACAATGTTAGGTGAAGATCTTCTCTTTGTAAGGCGGTGATTTGTGTAGGAACATCGTGCCTCAAATGACGACCAACAGCCAAAAATAACGGCAATACCGCCACGCTTTTCACTGTGCTTCCAAGCATTGCCACGGCGTCTTCCAGAGAAGGCGTGGTCATTTCCATATAGGCAAGGCTGACATTGTTTTCGCCATACGTTTGAGTAACTTGCGCGTACAAGGCTTCGAAAGGCTGTTTCCAGAGAGGGTCCGGGCTGCCGTGTGCCAGTAGGATAATGTGATCGTATTCTTTGCGTAGCATCTCAATACCTAATAATTCGTTAATGCATCATTTTAGCCATCCTATGGCATAAAAAGAAGGTGCAGAACAAAAAAGGCTGTATTCTTTAAGGGTTATTTATGAAAAATCGTCACCCTAAATTAAAATCGAGAAGTCATTGATCCTATTTCCTTTTTTAAACGTAAAATAAAAGAATTGTTATAATCAAAGGACGCCAACATGAACATTTTAGTATCGGGTGCAACGGGGTTTATTGGGCAATCGCTGCTAAAATCATTGTCTCCAAACGAACATAATATTTACGCCGTTGTTAGAAAAATTGACACTCGACTCCACTCCAGCGTTAGACAGTTCACCCTAGAGACACTTTCTAATATTGACAAAAAAATAGATGTTTTCATTAACTTAGCGGGTGAAAATATCGCCAGCAAACCCTGGACTGAGAAGCGTAAAAAACACCTTTACGATAGCCGAGTGACATTGACAGACTCAGTCCGTTTAGCATTGCAGCACCCTCCTTCTTTGGTTATTTCAATGTCGGCCATCGGTTTCTATGGGGTCGCGCGTCACGGGGTATTTTCGGAAGATACGCCTCCAAAGGGTGGTTTTTCTCATGAACTTTGTAAAGCATGGGAAGACTCAGCCCACGCCTTCTTAAATGATCAAACGCGAATTGTCATTTTTAGGTTGGGTGTTGTCTTAGGTAGAGGTGGTGCGCTGAATAAAATGCGTCTGCCTTTTAAACTCGGTGCAGGAGGTCCTATTGCTGGTGGCAAGCAATGGTTTTCTTGGGTTCATATAGACGATGTGGTTAACGCCATTACAACGGCGATGCGCGACCAAGACTATGTGGGCGAATACAACCTTGTCGCTGCTGAATTGATAGAGCAACAGCACTTCGCGAAAGCGTATGCTCGTTCATTAAATCGACCTGCTGTTTTGCCGACACCTAGATGGATGTTAAATGCGATATTTGGCGAAATGGCTTGCTTATTGACTGAAGGGGCTAAAATTGTGCCTAAACGTCTTGAGCAGCAAGGCTTCGAGTTTTCGTTTGATACGATTGAGAAAGCGCTTGAAGACATTGAAAATCAGTAATTAGTTGAAAGTTGAAAGTTGAGAGAATGAAATATTTCTATAATTAATAACCAATCATTTCGCAGCAGGCATTTACTATTTTTTCTTTGGTACAGGCAGTCCATTGTTATCGTTTAAAGTATGAGTGCACGTCGGATAGGTCACACAGCCCCAGAAGTAACCATTCTTGCTCTTTTTTCTAATCAAATAATGACCGCAAAGCCGACAAGGGTATTTCTTCGTACTTGATGGAATTCCTTTGTCATCTTCGACGGTCACTTTGCATTCAGGATAACGAGAGCATCCCCAGAAAGAATTCTCTTTAAACGTTTTTTTTCTCAATGGCGACTGGCATGAAGGGCATAGGTAGCGTTTTGCTCTGACGGGTTTTCCGTTTTCATTGTTTGCGGTGTAATCACAATTTGGATAGGCTTCGCAGCCCCAAAAATCACCATTGGCGCCCTGTTTTAACATCAATAAACTGTCACACTTAGGACATCGGTATCGAACTTTTGCCGACGTTATTTGAGCGTCATTTTGCTCTAAGAACTCTTGTTCCCAGTGAGTAACAAATAATTTAGAGGGCTTTTCTGTCACGGTCTATTGTTTCTCAATTAGGCAAAGAGCACTGTCTTCTTTGCATTCTTCCTCAGGTAAGAGCGATTTTATCTTTGACACGCCTATTTTAGCGTTATCTTGAGTTGCTACACCGACTTCTTTCATTTTGTCCCAAATCACAAGACCTGTCTCTTTTGCATTCTCACTGGCTTTTTCACCGAGTACACTGGCTTTTTCTGAAGCACGTTGTGCCACGTCAGAACTGGCTTGTTTGGTTTCTCCCCACCATTGTTGTGCCGTACTTTTGGCTTTATCAAACGCGTTTTCATCGGCCTGTACAAGAGACGAAAATAAAATAAATAACACTAATATCACTTTGAAATTCATCATTCTTTCACCTTATCGCGATGATGTTTGCTGTAACCAGCCTTCAAGTTGAGAAATATCTTTTAAACGAGTCAGTAAAGGATAAGACTGTAGTACTTCTTCGCTCACTTGCTCGTGCTCCCATGTACTGTGATAAGAAATATGCAGCGCTTTAGCACCAATATCCATAACAGGTAATACATCTGATTTCAGTGAGTTCCCCACCATGAGGAATTCTTCCGCTTTCCATCCATGACGTTGCAAAATTTGACGGTATGTTTCGGGCGTTTTATCACTGACAATTTCAACGACATCAAAATAATCGGCAAGCCCTGACCTCGCTAGCTTACTTTCTTGGTCCAGCAGGTCGCCTTTGGTAATAACTAACAATTGAAAACGACCATGCAACCGCTTTAAAACCTGTTCGACCTGATCGAGCAACTCAACTGGAGACGCCAACATACACTTGGCAAGCTGTATAATTTGATGAATTTCGCTCCCTGAAATACGCCCTTCTGTCAATTCAATGGCGGTTTCAATCATCGACAGCGTAAAGCCTTTGATGCCATAACCAAAGTGCGCGAGGTTTTTTACCTGTGTTTCACCAAGATGAGAGCGAATAAAGACCTCATTCTGGTAAGGTAACAACAATTCAATGAAGGCATCTTGAGCATGAATAAAAATGTCTTCATTTCGCCAAAGCGTGTCGTCTGCATCAAACGCAATCGTTTTAATGCTTAAGGCGTCAGAGGTCATAAAGACGTCCATTGCTTGGTATTTTGCTCAATTAAAGCAAGATACAAATCAACCTGATCAGAAGAGTCATTTAACGCGGGAATATACTCAAAGGCTTCCCCGCCGTTGTGCTTGAACTCGTCTCCAAGTTCTAACGTGATTTCTTCGAGCGTCTCAATGCAATCAATCGAAAACGCAGGGCTGATGACATTGATTTTCTTGATCCCTTTTGAAGGAAATGCTTTCAAAGTCGCATCCGCGTAGGGTTTAAGCCACTCTTCGCGACCAAAGCGGGATTGATACACATGCGTCCACTCATCGTCTTTTAAGCCAAGCTCCTCTGCCACCCGCTTACTGGTTGTATTGCAGCGCCTTGCATAAGGATCACCGTTAGTAACATAACGTTTTGGAATGCCATGATAAGACAACACAAGATGCCGACGTTCGCCCTGCTGCTCCCATTGTTTACGTATTGAATTAGCCAACGCAGTGATGTATAGCGGATGATCGGCGTAATCATGCAGTAACTGCAACGAAGGCCAGTGGGGGCAGCGTTTTAAAGATGACATTAATCTATCGTAAGCGGCTCCTGTTGTCGTTGCAGAAAACTGAGGGTACATGGGCACAACCACGATGTTTTTGACCCCTTGTTTTCTCAGTGCGTTCGCGGCGACTTCCATGCTTGGATTACCGTAAGTCATTGCTAATTCAACAGGTACGTCATAGCCATTTTTTTCGGCTAACGCTTTTTTTACGTTTTCTTTTAAGCGTTGACTTAACACCAACAAAGGTGAGCCCTCATCCATCCACACTTGTTGATATACTTTCGCCACCTTAGGAGGTCGTATTGTTAAGATGATCAGATTTAAAATAGGCTTCCATAACAAAGGATTAAGATCCACTACTCGACTGTCAGAAAGAAATTCTCGAAGAAAACGACGAACATCCGCCGTATTTGCGCCATCTGGAGTGCCTAAGTTAATCATTAGAACGCCATAGTCACTGGTATTTTTCATCTTGTACCTTTGAATTTGTTTAACATGTATATCACACCATAATGGGGCCAATCGTTCAAATACCAAGCCTATCGAGTGCCATTTACCACCAGATTCGAACCACGGAACAAGCCAAAAAAATCATCACGCTCACCGCTAAAACCTTTTTGTCCAACGCATTACCACGGTGCCGACATAGCCAATAAAACACCGTATGCGCTAACGCTAAAACACCCAATGAAGGTAGATGAATTGCCCCAGCAAAACCTGATAATCCCAAGTCATTAAACGGCTTGGCGGGAAAAATAAAGCCGATCATCGCCGCAATCGAGCTAAAAACGACAAATCCAGCCGTTGTGCCGTCGATGAGACCGACGCTGACTTTTTTGAGTCGGCTCAGCATATAGCTAAGATCTTGCCCGTTATTACCCGATAATAGGGAAACAATGCCAACGAGCAACCCTAAGGGTAAATCGATAAAACGCTTCTGTGTATTATTGTTCTTGCTGTCAGCTTTAATTGGAAAAAGAAGCGCAAACAAAGCGAATAGGACCACCACAGAGAACGCAACCTTAAAAACCAACACACTGATAATTGAAAGAAGCTGCGCCCCGATAACCCCTCCCATGGCAATACCAGGGGCAAAATGAATCAACGATGTCGAGTCAACGGCATTGGCTTTCATTGCGTTTATCCAAATGTACAGTTGGATGGGAATAAAAGCCGTTATACAGGTCGCCACGATCGGCAAAACATGATCTTCGAATGAATAACCAAATACAGGAAAAAAAAGATACAAAGCAGGTATCGCAATAAAAGTGGGAGATACCCTAATCAGCGCGATGGTCGATCCAGTCGCCGCTCCAACAAGCAGCAATAATAAAAGTATGTCAATATTTAGCATCATATAATGGCGAAAAATAAAAAATAGAAGAAGAAATGCGTAGAAAATTGTTTAAAAAGTCGGCTTAAAAAAAAGCAGACTCGTGTCTGCTTTTATACTTTTTATGACGGTGTGAGTGAGCAAAAATCAATCAATCTCATCGATACACTAGCCTTTATCAATAACCATCCGTATACGATCTTGAATTAATGAAGCGAGTTTGTCCGGTTGGAATTTGGATAAAAAGTCATCACACCCAACTTTTTGCACCATCGCTTTGTTAAAACTACCACTTAGTGAAGTATGTAAAACGATGTGTAAATCTTTCAGCCTTGGGTCTTCACGCACTTCACGGGTTAGTCGATAGCCGTCCATTTCAGGCATCTCGGCATCCGTGATCATCATGAGCAATTTACTCGGTACATCTTCACCTTCGGCGGCCCATTTTTTGAGTTTTTCGAGCCCTCGTTTGCCATCTGTCGCTTCGTGAACTTTAATGCCCATATAATCTAACGTAGAGCGACATTGCGCAAGGCCAACTGACGAATCATCTACCACCAGCACCTCAAGACCTTTGGCGTGCTCTAATAATGCAGTATCAATCACATCGTCGCTGACTCGGCTGTCGTAAGGTGATATTTCAGCCAGTACTTTTTCAACATCGATGATTTCCACAATACGATCATTCACTCGTGTAATGGCCGTCAGATAATGTTGGCGCCCTGTACCATCGGGCGGCGGCAGTATTTCCGTCCAATTCATATTGATAATGCGATCGACATCACCCACCATAAATCCTTGTACGGTATTGTTGTATTCCGTCACAATCAAATTACAAGGCTGTGTTCTATCAATGGGCCTCATACCAATCGATTCTGACAGATCAATAACAGGAATCGTTCTACCACGAAAATGTGTGACGCCAGCGACAGAAGAATGCCTATGTGGCATTAAATTCAACCGTGGGAGCTGTACCACCTCTTGAACTTTGAAAACGTTGATTGCAAACATTTGCATGCCACCAAGTTGGAACATCAATAATTCTAGGCGATTCTCACCGACTAACTTGGTTCTTTGGTCTACAGCGTCTAACATGCTTGCCATATTTTACTCCAAACATTTTTAATTGAGGCGTTAATAGGTTTTCCTCATGATATTGTATTCGCTTGATGGTTACAGTAGTTTTTTGTGTAAACTGATCTTATGCGCACAATATATGCGTTCGGTGACGACATTTACCCCACCCTAAATGAGAATTATATGATCGACATCGGTGTCAACATTAACCATTCGTTTTTCCTGAATGACCTAAGCGTGGTCTTGTCAGAGATGAAAGAAACCGGCGTTACCGGCATGATATGTATCGCTTCGGACCTAGAAGAAAGCCAGACAATACACGCTTTAAGTCAGCAGCATTTAGGGCTATGGCACACAGTAGGTTGTCATCCTCATCAAGCGAAAACATGGACAAATGACAGCAAAGCGCTCTGTGAGGCTCTTATCCAAGCCCAGCGCCCCGTAGCAATGGGTGAAACGGGCTTAGACTTTAACCGTAACTACTCAACACCAAACGAGCAAAGAGCCGCTTTTCACGCTCAAATCGAACTGGCTACGCAGTGTCAATTACCCTTATATTTGCATGAAAGAGACGCCCATCAAGAAATGATCGCAACGCTCAAACAGCACCCAGACTTGGCTCAAAAGTCGGTAATTCACTGTTTTACGGGCAGTCGAGCAGAATTAGACGAGTATTTGGCATTAGGTTTGTGCATTGGCATTACAGGCTGGGTGTGCGATGAACGCCGTGGCGCTGAGTTACAAGCTGCGATTCCTCATATCCCCCTAGATCGCTTGTTATTAGAAACCGACGCCCCCTACTTGCTGCCACGCACTATTCGGCCTCGCCCCAAAAAAAATCATCCTAAATACTTGCCTTACGTTGCCGAAGAAGTGGCTCGACTAAAGAACATAGACATGAGGGCATTAATTGAAGCAACGCGAGCCAATACCGCGCGCGTTTTTCAAATTCCACTTTAAGACACATGCCGATCTCAAAAGCTTAACATCACAACAAAGAAATTTGTTGTGATGTTAAACGGTCCATCGTTGTGTTAAAAAAAGGCAAAATACTTTCGGCAATCGGCTCGATTTGTTTCTCTATGTAGTGCTCGTAATCTAGGTCGGTTAAATCGTTTGCGCTTTCGAATGGCACCACGCCGCTGCGTTGATATACGTAAGACACTCGCTGTCGACCCTTGCTGTATTCTGGTGGAAGGCCTTGCTCAGCTCGTTTAGCGTCGATCATAGCGGCTGCGCGTACATGAGGCGGCTTGTTTTTGGTATAAGCCGACACAGGGCGACTTAATTGCTTGCTGTAGACCAGTTGGTCGTCGTATTGACCAGATCGTAGGGCATTTATTGTTTCCTGTATAAAGCTCACCGGATTTTCGTCATTAAATATTTTTTCAAACAAGGTGCGTTGGAATTGCCGTGCCAATGGCGTCCAATCTGTCCTTGCCGCTTCTAAACCTTTAAAAACCAACGTTCCGGCGGATTTTCCTGCATAGCGTTTTTTACTGCCTTCTTGCGTTCCTCGAATGGTCGGCATAAAAAAACGATCATAGACACGTTCGAATTCCAATTCTAAATGGGAATCTAGTTGCGCATAATCTTGGCACCAATGTGACAAACACGCATTGATGTGATCTCGCAGTATTTCCCCTTGCCGTTGAGGGCTTTGAGTTCCATCGCCGTTTAGGTTGTCTTCCATTAAACGACCTTCAGGTACATTCCGTTGAGGTACATTCCGTTGAGGTACATTGCGTTGAGGTACATTGCTTTCACCTAGAGTGACAAATAAAGAATCTGTATCACCATAAATGACCTTGGCGCCACGTGCTTCCATCCAATGCTTGGTGCGATCCAATAACTCATGACCACGCATGGTAATCGAGCTCGCTAATTCAGCATGATAAAAACGGCACACTGTAGAGCCCAGCACACCATAAAACGAATTCATAATGATCTTGATTGCATAACTTAAAATACGGTTATCCGATTGCTTAGCGCGTTCACGAGCATCGGCCAGTTCGCTTACCAGTGCGGGTAAAATCGCGCTATGGCGATCGAAGTGTGCACCAAGAAACCCCGGCACCACATCCGTGTTTAATAGTGAAAGAGACGGCGCGTCGTTAGGTAACTGTGTCGATGTGGCGAGGTGTTTCGCGACGACCCGCGCTAAAGGGTCAATATGAAAGGTACGAATAATGCTTGGATATAGGCTTTTGAAGTCAAATACCAAGACGTTTTTATATAAGCCCGGAATAGACGACATCACAAAACCACCCGGGCTCGCAACATACTCATCGTCGCTCCACGCGGGTGCCACAAACCCCGCTCCATGCAATCGAGGCAGATAAAGATTTTCAAACGCGGCAACAGAACCGCCTGTTTGCTCAAATGGAATGCCGGTCAAATCCACTCTTGTTTGCTGTAACTCTATGAGTTTAAGTTTGTCGAAAATTCGTAACACTAGGTCACAATCTTGAAGGTTGTAAGCTATAAAGGCGCTTAGATCGTCTCTGTGTAAACGCTCAATATCTTGCCATCGCTGATTTCCATGCAGCAGTTTGGTGTCGTTAAGGATTTCTTTGCTGACGTTGTTTAAACTGAACGACTCAAATTGATACCCACCGACCTTGAGTAAAGCAATGCCGTCAAGAGCGACTCGGCCTGGAATGGTGGCAAAATACTTTCCTTGATTTTCAGAAGAACGAATGGTCCAACTTTCGCCATTCACGCCAAACGCGGGACGAATCCCTAGCGCTTGACAGCGCTTATCAATGAATTGCAAATCAAAACCGATTAGATTCCAGCCAATAAAAATGTCTGGAGAATGCTTTTTCACAAAGCGTATAAAAGCCAGCAATAGGCTTTTTTCGTCTTCAAAGCATTCAACATCCGCCAACGAATCGGTAAGATCAGGGCGCTGATTGGTCACTACAAAAGCGACGCGTACATCAACCGCCGTAATACCAATGGATAAGAGTGTATTAGTAGACACCGACGTTTCGATGTCCAGGGACCACACCCGCCAACTAGGCTGCCAGTCTCCTGCGATAACTCGTGCTTGATGAAATGTCTGCCCAGTAGGATCAGCTTCCCCAACAAAACGAATGGCCCCGCGAACATGTCGCTCCATCAAATAACGATTGTGCGCTTTAATGTCCTCTTCAAACAGAGCATAACCGCTTTGTTTCACGAGCTTGGTTATTTGTTGATGAAGCAGTAGGCTGCTGCTTCGGACCATAACAACGGGGACATTATCGAAGGAGCGATAAGCGCATTCGTGAAACTCAATGCCAGTAATCTGAGACGGGAAGTCACTGGAAGTAAAAAACGCTAAGGGTGCATCCGTGAAAAATACACTCAGTTGCCGGTCAGGCAACACCTTAACCGTTCCTTCAGGGGTTTTCACAAATAAGTACATCTCGATGTGGCCATTCACATCACGGGTATGGCGGCTGACAATATAGCCGTATTTTTCTACCAACATCGAGAAGCCCTTATTCAAGCCGTCTTTTTATTATTCATTACCACAATGGCTAACAAACACAGCGAGTTATAACCACAATTATAAACCGCGTAACAATAACATTGGCGGTACTTTTAGCACGGTGCGGCTGGCAAATAAGCCAATAGTCGTGATAACTACTACCCCAATCCCTGGGCCAAGCATCCACAGCATAGGATGAAAACTGGCTTGTGTGTTAAATACAAATACCTGCAAACCGTACAAGCAGGTTTCGGCGCCGATTGCCGCGATTAACCCAGCAAAAAAGCCCAGCGCGCCAAATTCCACCAGCAAAGCCTGCCTTACTAGGGCGCCCCTTGCGCCCAACACTCGCAACAAGGCCCCTTCTTCTAGCCTTTCTTCTAACGTCGAGCGCACACTGGCTAAAAGTACCAAAGCCCCTGCGCTTAAAATACAAAACAACACCAGCTGAATCGCTTTAGACAATTGGCCAATAATGGTTTGCACTTGTTGCAAAATGTCACCAACGTTCAAAATAGACACCGTTGGAAAACTCGCCATAACTTGATAAAACGATTGTGCTTTTGCTTCATCGACAAATACGCTGCTGACAAAATTAGCAGGGTAATCTTCCAATGCGCTTTTAGGTAAGATCAGATAAAAGTTAGGTTGCATCGACCCCCAATCAACGGTGCGAATTGAGGTAATAGGCAAGGTCACAAGAGTGCCGCCAATATTAATGGTCAGAATATCGCCCATTTTTAGCCCCGCTTCACTTGCTGAGCGCTGCTCGACAGACAGCCCTTGCGCAGCAAAATCCCCTTCAACCACTTCGTTGCCTTTACCAAGTGTATCGGACCACGTCAGGTTAAGTTCACGATCGTACAATTCAGGCTCACCGCGACCATCTGGGTATAAAGACTGGATTGTCACGCCATTTACGATGGTGACGCGGCCACGCACCATAGGAAACCAATCGGATTGCTCAACGCCAAGAGCGTTGGTTTTCCCATTGATCTCATCGATCTGGTTGGCTTGTACATTGAACAAGTAGTGGTTGGGAGCGTCTTCTGGTAATTGCTGTTGCCAGTCCGCAATCAAACTGGATTTTACACCGACGAGAATCAAGGTCAGCATAATAATGAGCGTAAACACCAGCAATTGAAACAAATTGGGCACCAGTCGGCGATACAAGGACGCTAAACCAATTTGCCACCCGCTGGTGGCGCCTGAGGTTAGCGTTCGCCCTAATTTAAAGGCCAACCAGCCAATGACCCCAACCAGAACAGCAATGCCTGCAATCGCCGCTGTCATAATGCTTGGCAACAAAAAGCCTTTTGTGTAAATGCACATCAGGCCATACATGCCAACGAAGCCAATCAGATAAATGAAAAACGTGTTCAGCTCGATTTTCGCGTTGGGTTGTAAAACAGACAAAGGAGAAATCTTGATCAAATGCGCCATTAGTGGCAAACAAAACACCAACATAGAGATCAAACCGGTTGCCGCACCCAGCCACAAACGTGACACCGACGGCTCAGGTAAGGCGGTGGACATTAAGCCGGATAATAAAGAAGCAATGAGCTCTTGTATGGCCCAACCTACTCCTAACCCCACTAACGCACCTACTACAAACAGAACGAAGAGTTGCTGAAAGAAAACCTTTCCCAACAACTTCGGCGTCGCGCCCAACGTTTTTAAAATCGCCACTTGCATCAAATGGCGCTTCACAAAACGTGCGGAAGCCAATGCCATTGCCACCCCCGACATCACAACAGCCAAGGTCCCAGCCAACAAAAGAAACGACTCGGCGCGTCCAATCGTATCGCCAATTCGGTCGCCCTGTTGCGTCGGCGTGCGCCAACGTTGGCCTTCGTTTAATTGCGGCACAATCCAATCCTCGTATTGGCTCAAAGCATCACGCTCCCCCGCTAGTAGCAAAGAATATCGTACTCGGCTTCCCGGAATAATCACATTGGTCGCGGCCAAATCACTCATATTCATCACCGCTCTGGGCGAGATGGCAAATGCTGACGTACTTGAACCTGGGTCTCGTACTAAGTACTGAGTCACTTTTAGTTTCACGTCACCCACTTCAACAACATCGCCTAACTGGATATTGAGTAAGCTGGCCAAACGTGAAGACACCCATACCGCCCCAGGTAATGGAATACCTTGTAAAGGCTGCCCTGTTCCAAAAAGCGTGTCGTCCACTAAATACGCCCCTTTCAGTGGATAACCTTCACTGACTGCGCTCAATTGGGAAAGCTGTAAGGCGTCATTGGCAAACATCATGGTGGTAAACGACGTTCGCTCGGCGTATTGCAAAGACAAGGAGGCTGCCCGTGATTTCCATTGCTCTGGGATCGCATCATCTGAACGTACCAATCGATCGGCCGCCAATAAGTTGGCGGATTCTTGCTCGAAAGATAATTGCAAGCGGTCAATAAATAATCCTATTGATGTTACCGTGCTGACCGAGATAACCAATGCCAACAGAAGCGTCAGTAAATCACCGCTACGAATGTCACGAAACATTAATCGAAAGGTAAAACTCATACTGTTTTTTCCGTTAATTGGCCAGCAGACATGACCAACTGACGGTCACACATTTGGGCTAAACCGTTGTCATGCGTCACCATCACTAAGGTTGTGCCTTGGGATTGGTTTAGATCAAACAACAGCTTAATGATCAACTGCCCGTTTTCTTCATCAAGATTACCGGTAGGCTCGTCTGCAAAAAGAATTTTGGGATCAGACGCAAACGCTCTCGCAATAGCGACACGCTGCTGTTCGCCACCCGATAATTGATTGGGATAATGAGTCAGACGATGTGACAGGCCTACTTTTTCGAGTAACCGTTCGGCTTTTTTACGGGCTTCTCTATCGCCTTTTAATTCAGCCGGCAACATCACGTTTTCAATGGCTTGTAAGCTGGGTAAAAGATGGAAGGACTGAAACACAAACCCCACATATTGGCCACGTAATAAAGCGCGTTGCTCTTCTGTTTGGCGAGAAAATTCATGTTCGTACAAATGAATTTCCCCCGAGGTGTTGACATCTAATCCGGCAAGCAACCCTAGCAAAGTAGACTTTCCAGAGCCCGATGAACCAACAATAGCAACGGACTCACTTTCTTGGATTTCCATATTAATTCCTTTCAATATGGTCAAATCCCCTGTATTTGATGTCACAGTATGGGTTAAATTAGCTACTTTGATCACGGTACTTCTGGCCATAATGAATCACTCTAAAAAGGGTTAATATGTTTTATAAAAGGCAAATAAAGCAACTAAGTATCATAATAACGCTGCTTTTAATGAGTTCGCTTACTGCGGCCTCCACACTCTTAGTGATGGGCGACAGCCTCAGCGCGGCGTATAATTTACGACAACAAGACGGCTGGGTAAGTTTACTCGAAACTCAACTTTCTCAGACGCATCCTGACATAAAAGTGGTTAATGCCAGCGTTAGCGGTGAAACAACGCAAGGCGGTTTATCTCGTTTTGATGCTTTGCTCAATACTTACCAACCTCATTGGGTTATTTTGGAACTGGGCGCTAATGATGCTTTACGTGGTTACCCGCTGGGACAGACCACAAACAATCTAAATACCATGATTGAGCAAGCCCAAAGTAATGACGCTACGGTGTTGCTTATTGGCAACCAGATTCCGCAAAACTATGGAAAGCGCTACACACAAATGTTTTTCAATTTGTACAAAGACATTGCAGCTCAGCACGAAGTGGCATATTTGCCCTTTATGCTGGAAAACGTCGCGCTCAACCCTGATCTTATGCAAAGCGACGGCTTACACCCCAACAAAGCCGGTCAGCCTGTTGTGTTAAGCAATATTTTGCCCTACCTAATGCCTTTATTAGATAACACTGAGGCAAGAATAATAAGGAAAAATAAATGAAAGCGGTTTTTTTAGACAGAGGGTCTTTTCCAGACGGTGTTTCCTTTAGGTTACCCGCCTCTGTTACTGAGGTGATTGAATACAATAATACGTCTTTGCAACAGGTCGCTGAGCGCATCAAGGATGCAGACATTGTTCTAACAAACAAAGCTCTGATCGATGCGAACGCGTTATATACAGCTGACCATTTACGGCTCATTCAAGTGATGGCAACAGGAACCAATAATGTCGATCTTGTGGCCTGTGAAGCACGAGGAATTCGTGTTCAGAATGTTGCCGGGTATTCTACTATCAGTGTTCCAGAGCACACTTTTGCCATGTTGTTGGCATTGCGTCGAAATTTAACCTGTTATCTTGATGATGTAAAAGCGGGAAAGTGGGCGCAAGCAGAATACTTTTGCTTTTTGGATCATCCGATCAAAGATCTCTCGGGATCGACTCTTTGTATCATTGGTGGTGGAACACTCGGCCAAAAAGTGGCCGGGATTGCGCGTGCTTTTGGAATGAATGTGGTGTTTGCAGAGCGAAAGCACACAAACATCATCCGCGACGGTTACGTTTCGTTTGAAAATGCCATTGCCCGTGCCGATGTTATCAGTATCAATTGCCCACTAACTGACGACACTAAGAACCTGATCAGTCATGCTGAATTTGCGCTGATGAAACCTACTTGCTTGTTATTAAACATTAGCCGCGGTGGAATCGTTGACGAACAGGCCTTGGTTACTGCTTTTAATCATCACACGATCGCTGGCGCTGCGTTTGATGTCGCCACGCAAGAGCCTATGCCGATAAACCACCCTCTTCAAGCACTCAGTCAACGACCAGATTTTTTACTGACCCCTCATATTGCCTGGGCCAGTAGCGAATCTATGCAAACTCTGGCGAACATGGCCATGGACAAGATCGCCCATTTTATAAATGGCGATCACTTAAATGACGTCCACATAGATGTGACTCAAACAGATGTCACTCAAACAGATGGCACTCAATGACACTCGACATTCTTTTTCAAGATGAACACTTAGTTGTGGTAAATAAGCCGTCAGGGCTGCTGGTGCACAGAACACATTTGGCCAAAGATGAGGAAGACGCCGTCGTACAGAGACTTAGAGACCAAACGGGTAAATGGGTATTCCCCGTTCATCGCCTAGACAGAGGAACGTCGGGTGTCTTGGTTATGGCGTTTACCCCAAATATTGCCAGACAATTAGCGGAGCAGTTTGCCAATGCTACGACACAAAAAACGTATCATTGTTTGGTGCGAGGTTTTTGTGATGAGCAAGGCGTTATTGATTACCCTCTAGCTAAGCTCAATGAGCAAAAAGGTCGCTCCCGTTTTAAAATTGAAGGCACGGAACGTGAAGCAGAAACGCAATTTCGTTGTTTGCAACGTTTTGAATTGCCTATTCCGGTTAGCCGATATGCGAGTTTACGGTTAAGCTGGGTAGAAGTTCGACCTAAACAGGGTCGAAAGCATCAAATCAGACGCCATTTTAAACATCATTTAAATCCATTGGTCGGGGACTCCTGTTATGGCTGTCGTCATGTTAACAAAGTGGTTAAAGAACACTGGCCAGAGCATTTTAGGCTTATGTTGCATGCGTCAGAGCTCATGTTTCGCCACCCAGTCACAAATCAAGCCATGCTCTTAAACGCGACACTGAGCGAAGACATTAGCTGCGTATTGAGCAGCCTTACACCAAATAGGATTGTCACATAAAGAACAGAAAATTGTGTTATAAGGATTGGCATAAACACTCACATTCATCAATATAGGCGAACACTGCCATGAAGAACCGTAACCTTGTGTATTCCACTGATAAAGGTAGGTTGTGTACACAATGCGAATTTCCGATTGACGCCTGCCAGTGTAAAAAAGACAGTGTCATTGGCAATGGAAACGTGCGGATCGCGCTAGAAACAAAAGGTCGTAAAGGTAAAGGCGTTACGGTTATAACAGGTTTACCACTTACTGAAGAAGCGCTTAAAAAATTGGGTAAAACGCTAAAAACCCAATGTGGCACAGGTGGAGCGGTCAAGGATGGGCAAATTGAAGTGCAAGGTGATAACCGCCAAAAAATAAAAGATCTACTTGATAAAGCCGGTTTTTTTAGTAAATTTACGGGTGGGTAATAGCTATTAAGCGCCATTCCATTTAGTATAAATTGTATCTATAACAATGATATAGATTAGATTTTGATCATAAGCGTGACATGGTTGTATCTTTTCACGCAGATTATGCAAAACATAACTACCACCAATGAAATGGGACGTCTTAGTGGTTATTAAATGGCAGTAGAGGTGTACATGTTCCAACACAATATAAAACAAGCCAATCGACTCATGCGATCAGCGATTCCGTTAATGGTGAAGCTCAACATCCCCCCTACACCTTACAATTATGGTATCTGGTATGAGTATGCGTCCAATAGAAATCCGACATTAAATCAATTAGTAGACCGGGCCTTAAGACGATTTGGTGGTTTACCAGCCTTTGTATCAAAAGAAATTTTCAATGAGTTCTTTCTACCAGAAGAATATCAAAATACACAGCATCAAGGGGCCGCTCTCAAAAAGCTCACCTGTGACTTGGAAACTCATACCGCGGGTACGTCGGATGAGTTGGGCCAATTTAACCGCACACTACGAAAAGCTAGAAAAGCCATCAAAAAAACCAGTGATCCCCAGCAACTGGATAAACTCGTATTAATGATTGATAAAAGCGCTTTCCATGCCAGCCAAGCGGTTGAATCGTTTTGCGAATCATTAAATGCTGCACATGAAGAACTGGCTGTTCTTCGTGCTGAGCTATCAGAAGCTAAGAAAAGCACCGAAATTGATAACTTAACCCTACTGGCGAACGCGGCTGGCTTTGAGCGCTCATTATTTTCACTGACTCCTCATGCCGAAGACGATTTGACGTTACTTATTATCGACATTGATAACCTTGGTGAAATAAACCGACTTCATGGCGTCAAAGCGGGAACCTCATTAATTCGTTACATTGCCAACTTGTTACTCGAAAGTTTACCTGAAAACGGCTTTATTGCTCGTTTAAAAGGCGGGCAATTCGCAATGCTGCTCAGCGAAACAGAATTAAGCATGGGCTCTCATTTTGCTGAAACCATTAGAAACGCGGTTTCCATGCAAAAAATTAGTAACAAAAACTCTAAAGCACTGCTGAACCAAGTCACAGTTTCCATTGGAGTAGCTACCCTGTATGGTGACGAAAGTCCGACTGAATTAATTACACGCACTAAGAATTATTTACAGCACGCTAAGCGTTCCGGTAAAAACGTCATTGCCCATCATGAATAACCCTCTTTTAATGGCACACAAAGGCTAAGATATGGACATATCAACTTCGGTGCACAAAATTGACTTTGAAGTTCGAGATTATGAATGCGATATGCAAGGCATTGTAAACAATGCGGTTTATCAGAACTATTTAGAGCATGCAAGACACGAGTTTATCAAATCGCGTGGATTAGATTTCGCAGCCATTACGCAACAAGGCGTTTACCTGGTCCTTATTAAGGCCGAACTCGAATACAAACGTTCACTACGAAGTCACGAAGTGTTTTATGTACAGACCCATGTGGAACGCACGTCGAAATTGAAATTTGTTTTTTGTCAAAAATTGTTTCGTAAGGACAATGAGCAACTCATACTCAAGGCTAGGATGACGGTGACGTCCACAACAAAAGAAGGTCGCCCTATTGTGTTTACTCAAGCCGATCGATTGTCGGTGTAAAATGTGCAGGTTTTAGCTGGCCCTATTCTTCGTCGAATGACACCAAATAGAGTGACTTTTTGGTGGTTAACGACGGAATCTGCGTCCGTATCGCTCGATCTGTTGCTTGGTGATTTAAGCGCTTTACAAGTGGCACTGTCTTTAGACACCGACCAGCTCCAAGACGCTCATACAGAAATAAAAGCAGCCGAACAGCTCTACATTCATTTACTTGATCTTAACATTGCCTCATCACTGCCAACCAAAAAAACCATTTATTACGACTTACGGTTAAACGGTTTAGATTGGACGCATTGGGCCAAAGACATTGTTTATGATAATCAGCCTTACCCTTTTTTTGTCCTGCAGCCATCACTAGCTCGGATTCTTCATGGCTCTTGCCGTAAACCTCACCACCCTAGTGACGATGGTTTGTTGCGTGTCGACGAGCTGTTGCAGAAGTCAACACCAGAAGACTGGCCAAGTTTACTTATGATGAGTGGCGACCAAATCTACGCTGACGACGTTGCCTCTCCGATGCTGTGGGCCATTCACCAACTGATTCAACAGCTCAATTTTCCAGTCGAAGCACTTCCGTGCGTTGCGGTCGAGCACTCACAAGCACTTCATAATCACTCACCTTATTATTTTTCTAGGGAAAATCTGTTACCCGAAAACGATGCTAATCGAGGCATGTTAGATCACGTGTTTGGTGGTGCGCGCAAACCAATATTCACCACGGACACAGCACACAACCATCTAATCTCCTTAGCTGAAGTGTTAGGCATGTACGCGCTCGTTTGGTCACCTCAAGCGTGGGAAATACTGCTGGCCCCAAAAGGCTGGTCAATACCCTCCGGCTTAACCGAAGAGCAGCGCGAGACTTATACAAAACAGCACGCGAACTTACAGAACTTTGTCAACGGCTTACCTAAAGTACGTAGAGCATTAGCGCATCTGCCGGTAGCGATGATATTTGATGATCATGACATTACCGACGATTGGAACTTAACCGCCGCGTGGGAAAAAGCCGCTTACGAACACCCTTTTTCCGCGCGAATTATAGGCAATGCTCTGATAGGCTATCTATTGTGTCAAGGTTGGGGGAACGCACCAGAGCACTTTTCAAAACCTTTGATGAAAAAGATACAAAACGTACTTCATTCACCAGGGACAGACGAGCACGATTCACTTATAAGGGCCTTATTCCAGTTTTCTGCCTGGCATTACACGTGGCAAACATCGCCGCCTCTAATGGTATTGGATACCAGAACACAACGTTGGCGTTCTGAACAATCCTTAAACAGTCCGTCTGGATTAATGGATTGGGAATCGATAACCGACCTACAGCACCAACTAAAAGGGCTCGATGCCGTCGTGCTAGTGTCACCAGCACCCATTTTTGGTGTGAAATTAATAGAAGCCATACAAAAGCTGTTTACTTGGATGGGGAAGCCTTTGATGGTCGATGCTGAAAATTGGATGGCGCATCCAGGCTCAGCATACGCTTTAATAAATCTCTTTAGACACAAACAAACACCAAAGAATTTCGTCATTCTTTCTGGTGACGTACACTATTCCTTTGTATACGAGATACAGTTACGCGGCCCAAGGCGCGGACCAGACCTCTGGCAAATTACCAGCAGCGGGATTAAAAATGAATTCCCCGCCACCTTATTAGACACCTTTGATCGGTTGAATCGCTGGCTCTATTCTCCGCGCTCGCCATTAAACTGGTTTACACGACGTCGCAGCATGAAAGTCATCCCGCACAAACCTGAAACCGCCGCCCAGGGTGAGCGGCTACTAAATGGTTCCGGTGTCAGCTTAGTCATACTCAACGCAGATGGCTCCCCGCAGTCTGTCACACAGCTATGCTCAGATGGACGTAACGTAAGATTTAATCTGTCAGAAAAAGACGCGACATGGGAGTAGACACAAAAAAAGACGCCCTTGGACGTCTTTTTTTGTAAAAATGGCGGTGAGCAAGTCCGCCATGATAAGTTCCAGTAAAGTCTAATGTAATATAATAATTCATTATATATCAGTGGCTTATAAAAAATACTTTTCCAATAGCATCCAGCCAGATATACTAAAATCCTGCTTCTATTGATGTACTGGTTGATGTACAAGGAAATTCGATGCCAAAAATTGTAAAAGAGCTTACTGCCCTAGCTGTCTCTAAGATAAAAAAAGACGGTCGTCATGCCGTTGGCGGTGTCAGCGGCCTATCATTAAAAGTGGCAGGTAATTCTAGAAGCTGGGTTCTCAACATGCTTATGGGGACCAGAATAGACAAATCAGGCAAAGAAGTACCTAACCGGCTTTTCCTTGGATTAGGCAGCTACCCTGAAGTTACTCTTTCTGAAGCGAGAGATAAAGCCAGAGAGCTTCGTAGTGAGATCAAAGCCGGCATCAACCCTCTTGAAGCCAAAAAAGAACGCAAAGCCGAAGCTATTCGGCAGCAAGCCAGAAACACCACCTTTAGTGAGTGCGCTCAGTTAGTGTTGAACATCAAAGAAAAAGAGCTAAAGAATATTAAGCATATCGCACAATGGCGTTCTAGTTTGGAGCAATACGCCTTCCCTGTTATTGGTCATTTGCCGGTAAACCAAATAAACAAAACACACATTCTTGAAGTACTTCAACCTATATGGCTTGAAAAGAATGAAACGGCCAGTCGCCTTCGTGGTCGCATTGAAACAATCTTGGATTATGCGAAGGCAAAAGAATTTAGAGACGGTGATAATCCAGCGGGTTGGAAAGGCATGCTTAAACCGCTACTTCCCGAACCAAGTAAAATACAAAATCGCAAGCACCATGCCGCCCTTCCTTATGCTGACATTGCTAATTTTATGAAAGAGCTTTCCAAGCGCCCTGGCCTTGCTGCCAGAGCGCTAGAGTTTTCAATTTTAACGGTTGCTCGCTCTGGTGAAGTACGAGGCGCCACATGGGATGAAATTGATTTTGAAAACAAGATATGGATAGTTCCAGCAGAACGCATGAAAGCCCGCAAGGAACATCGAGTCCCTCTTTCAACCGGTGCCATTAAGATACTTCAAGAGCTCCCTAGGGTTGCTGGTGGCATTTTAGTCTTCCCAGGTCAACAAGGTAAGCAGATGTCAGATATGACGCTTACGGCCGTTCTAAAGCGCATGGATCGTAGAGACTTAACCCAACACGGTTTTCGTTCAACTTTTCGTGACTGGGCGGGGGAAACAACCAGCTTTCCCAGAGAGGTCATTGAACACGCTCTTGCGCATAAACTGAAGGACCAAGCAGAAGCCGCTTACCAACGTGGTGATTTACTTCAAAAAAGAAGGCTACTGATGGAAGATTGGTGGTTAGCGACTCCACATGAGTAATTGAACAAAAAGACAGTGTTTTTACTTACTAGTGCTTGAGCCTGTACACTAGGGAATGTGCGATTAAGTCAGATTATTAGCACTAAGTCGCAGCTGGCCTGATTCGCTCTTTAATTCACTAAAAACCTCGGTTTTTAGTGTTTCTTATTCTCTAGTTGAAGGCTTAAAAGCTCCAACTACCATCATCAAGACGGATTAACCCCGTGCAGACCTTATCATCTGATCCACTCGCAGTATGTTTCCCAGTGCAAACAACACCGCGAGCTTATTGTCATTTTTTGATAGACCTTTATAGACCACTTTGCGGAAGCCAAACTGGCACATCAGTATCCGAAACGGGTGCTCTACTTTTGCTCTGATGCTCGCTTTTATGTACTCAGTATTGATGGGGATTTTATTAATACGGGGATGCTTTTTCCATTCCCGAACCTTGCTTGGCATCTCCGCAATCAACCACTCCAACGTCTTATCTTTGGTTTCCTCACGTTTTTCCACGCCACGGTAGCCCGAGTCAGCATAGACAAACGTCTCATCGCCATGCATGAGCTCAGTGATTTGGTTTAGGTCATGTTCATTGGCAGAAGTGGTGGTGAAACTATGCACCAAGCCACGTTTAGCATCGACTCCAATATGTGCTTTTAATCCGAAGAACCATTGGTTTCCCTTCTTAGTTTGGTGCATTTCTGGATCACGTGATTTGGCTTTATTTTTGGTCGAGCTAGCGGCTTCAATAATAGTCGCGTCAACGATGGTGCCTTCTTTGAAGTAAATACCTGAGTCTGATAGCCATTTATGGACTTCTTTAAATAGTTTTCGTCCAAGCTTATGCTTTTCCAGTAAGTGCCTGAAATTCATAATAGTTGTGTGATCAGGTATCGCACCTTCTAAGGATAACCCAGCAAAAAGCCGCATAGAGGTAATCTCATAAAGAGCGTCTTCCATTGCAGGGTCTCCCATGTTGTACCAGTTCTGCATAAAGTGAATGCGCAACATGGTAGACAAAGGATATGGGCGACGTCCATTACCTGCTTTTGGATAGAAGGGTTCAATTTGGGCTTCAAGCTGCTGCCAAGGAATCAATTCATCCATTCGACCAAGAAAGAGTTCTTTGCGAGTCTTGCGGCGTTTGCTGGTAAATTCGGTGTCGGCGAAGGAAAGCTGGTTCATGATCGGTAGGCGTCGTAGTTGTCTTAAGTCGGCGAGATTATCTCATGTTACCGACTTAATCGCATGTTCCCTAATGTATAGAAGCAATAAAATCGTCTTCGCTTGCAAAGCATACTAGACGATTATTACTACATTGAATAACGTGCTGTGGAATGCCCAAAATAGTTGCACCCACCTATTGCCATAGGTGCAAATATTTTCATCAAGATATTTTCATCTCAACATATTTTAAATATTTTCATCTGACCCCAATTTACACTGTTTAGCGTATTCCGTTAGCTAATGTATAGAAGCAATAAAATCGTCTTCGCTTGCAAAGCATACTAGACGATTATTACTACATTGAATAACGTGCTGTGGAATGCCCAAAATAGTTGCACCCACCTATTGCCATAGGTGCAAATATTTTCATCTGACCCCAATTTACACAATTTACTTTACTCTGTTAGAGGCTTTTGTGAACCCTTTTAGAGACGCCTCCAACACGACGGTCTGCTGAGAACCAAACGGTCTGAAACCAATTTTTAACACATTACCCTTTTCAAAAGCAGAAAGTCGCTCTTGGGTCATTAACACGAAGGATGAACAATCTAGGTTTGAACAAAGAGCATAATCAAACGATTCTTCTTTACCGTCATCAACCGCAATGACAATACCTGGTCTTAAATCTACACCTAAAGGTAAACCGAGTTGCAGTATTTTTCCGTCATCATTGGAAGGCATTAACAGCAAGGTTAAAAGCTTTTGTTTTTTATCGTCCTGTTCCAACCAAAGCATTTGAGTTGCTTGGCAAACCTCTACAGTATCATTCTGCTTCTGACCACATTGCACACCCCAGTCACCATAAGCCGTACTGGCATTTTCAGCTGTTTCGTTGGAAATCGCTAAACCACTCACCGCAATCCCCAACATAAAGCACATCATTTTCATTATCGTCATGTTCATTTTCCAATTAATGTATACGATCAAGATATTTACAGGATACCGTTGTTAAAAGTTATACCGTGCTTTAAACCAAATTTGTGGATCTTGCTGTTTGCTATCTGACACAGAGTCTCCTCCCTTTACTTTCCAAGCAGAAAGCACTTCAGCACTAAACATCTTATCGGTATATCTCAAACCAAGGCCGGCCCCGGATAAATCACGCGATGTCTCGTCCTCTGTTTTTATACGACGTGCTATATCATAAAAAACAAATGGCTGATATTCATCTTTGTTGTATCTGATTTCTATTTGACTGGTCAGTGATTTGCTGCCGCTAGCCTCACCTTGTGGATAAGCTCGAACCCCATTCACTCCCCCTAAGCCCGTTTGCTGAGTGCCGTCAATAGATTGATTAGCATACTGACCGCTGACGCTTGTAAACAATGAATAGCTTGATGGCAAATTTTGCACGCGAGCAATGAGACCTTTGTGTACATTGAAACTACTATCAGTGACTGTTGAAGACTGACTTATGTTGGCTTTTATATTAAAAAGATTACCGTAAGTTACACCGCCACCGTAAAATGAGTCACGATGATCAAATTGCAGACCAACTTGTAAGTTTTTAGCGTCCTTTGAATCTTCAAACCCCCCTCGCTGATCTAAATATTCTGAACGGCTGAATTTAGTTAACGCCGTTACATTCGTGAGCATTGAACGCACTAGTGGATAACTCAGTTGAAAGCTTTGCGTTGTGGCAGTTCCTGAAAATCCGCTTCCAAAATCTTCGATCAAATTATAATCTAAATGTGAGTAACCAAGCTCTGCTCTTAGACCTTTGTACCCCACTGGAAATGCATACTGCGCCTGCCCGAGCCAGGTAGATTCATCGGTGATAAACGTACTAAAAGACAGCTCATCGCCTAATTTTAATAAACGGTTAGCACTGAAATCCAGCAAGAAGCGATCACTTCCTGAATATCGATTACCATAATTATCCACCCCTAGAGACCCAAAGTAACGCTCTCCTTCACGCACAGAAACCATTAAGTCCCCACTACCAACTTTTTTGCTAGGCTGCATTACTGGAACAATGGTAATACCTGGCTGATCACTCAGAATCAATACAGCCCGTTCAAGCTCAGGCGCATATATCACGGATCCTAATTTTAAATCACCAAGATACCCTTGAGTACTTTTAACGAGATCAGCCTCACCGGTTGTTGTTACAACACCATAGCGGCCCTCGACAACTTCAATGGCCAGCTGACCGTCGCCAAAGTCCTGTGCGGGTATAAATGCTCTCGCAAAGGGGTAGCCACTTTCACGATAAAAAATACTAATTCGGTTAGCAAGCGCTTTTAGCCCTGCTAGGTCATACGTTGCCTCAAGTCTATCCACCGCTAGCACGGTGTTCAGCTCACTGCTATCGAACGCTCTGTTTCCAGAAAACATAATAGAGTTCAAAGGGACTTTAATGCCACCTTCAGCGTCTTCACTTAATGGCGCCCCATTCAATGTGAAATTGTCAAGCTGCGGCATCACAGTCGCCTTACTTTCAAGGCTTTTATAGTCTTGGGATAACGAACTTGCGTTTGGTTGAGTCAAGGGTGCCGCATAACTGCCACTCACACTTCCTGCCACCATTAGGGCAAAAGAAACACGCTTCAAATAATACATCTTTAGATCTTTCCTTATTAATCTCGGTTTGGTAGCGCGATGACTCTATCTAGTAAAGTCATCGCGGCTACTAAGAAACACTACAAACCAATATAAAAAACCTTAACAAAGCAGACTGTTTAAAAAAGCCATACTTCACATAAATATCATGTACTTTATACAGCAGGCTTTTTACTCTTCGTTATAGTCGATCTCTTCTTCGTAAAATGACACGCCACCATCTAGAACAAGTACTTGAACCGGACCGAATGTACCATTGGGAGCGACATCAGCTTGCGCTGTTTCTATCTCATTCTTTTCAACGTTTTTGTAACCCATTTCTCCAAGATTCACGGCCATAGGCTCAATAAATACCGTTGGTATAGTCGCTATATCGTTGAGTACTTTATCCGCGGTTGTAGTTAAAACACCACGTTCAATATTTGCGACTGTAATGGCTTGATCAGTGATCACATAGTTGTAGATATCGCCACCGGTGTAGCGGCTAGTCAAGGTCACGGCTTTATTTGTACCGACATTTTTGTCGTCAAACTCACCCGTGGCGGTAACTGTAATCGCATCACCGGTAATCCAGCCTGCTGCAGAACTGACATCCACGGTCGCATCAATCGTCGCATCATAGACTTTGTCGCTGGCACTAATACCACTGATGGTAATGGCTTTGGCGGTCACATCCGCTGTGGTGGTTGCTTGGTCCGTAATGGCGTAGTTGCTTACGTCATCACCTGTGTAGCTACTGCTTAAGTTGACTGTTTTACCTTCTGCAACATTTTTGGTATCAAACGTACCCGTTGTAGCAACACTCACAGCATCACCAGTAATCCAGCCTGCTGCAGAACTAACATCCACGGTCGCATCAATCGTCGCATCATAGACTTTGTCGCTGGCACTAATACCACTGATGGTAATGGCTTTGGCGGTCACATCCGCTGTGGTGGTTGCTTGGTTCGTAATGGCGTAGTTGCTTACGTCATCACCTGTGTAGCTACTGCTTAAGTTGACTGTTTTGCCTTCTGCAACATTTTTGGTATCAAACGTACCCGTTGTAGCAACACTCACAGCATCACCGGTAATCCAGCCCGCTGCAGAACTAACATCCACGGTCACATCAATCGTCGCATCATAGACTTTGTCGCTGGCACTAATACCACTGATGGTAATGGCTTTCTTTGTGATCGCAGCAAAGGCTGACGCCGAAGTATTAACCGTGTAATTACCTTTGTCAGCACCATCGCTTAATGCTATTTCAGTCACACCAACGTATTTATTATTACCAACATTCTCATCAATGAAATTAGCTTTATAGGTAATGGTAAGCTGATCATCGTTAATCCGATCATCGGCCAATATTACTGGTGCCGTAGTATTAGAATCATAAACCTTCCCGTCACTAATTGCGGTGACCGTTAGGGCACGCGGAGTAATGCTAGCACTCAGACCAGTGGGCTGAATGAGGTTGTAGTTTCTACTATCGTCACCCTCGAGAACTACATTGCTGCCGTTAACATTCTTGGCCGTACCGACATTTTTATCATCAAACGTACCAGTCATTGACCCAATAGAGACTTTGTCACCATCAATACTTCCGGTTAGACTGGCGACACTTGTATTAATTTTAGCGGTAGTATTACCGTCATAGACTTTATCAAGAGCAACGACACCTGCGACAGTAAGATCTTTTCTCGAAATAGTTGCTTTAGTTTGCGTTGTAGAATTAATACTGTAGTTGTTAGCTATCCCTGAATCATCTGAAATACTAATTCCACTTACAGTTACATTTTTATCTTCACCGACATTCTTATCTGCAAACTCTGTCGTACCTCCTTCTAATTGACTTACTACTAGTAATTCATCACCAATGAGTCCTTCAAGCACAATATTAGTTAGCGTACCATCAACTGATCCATCGTAAATTCGATCCTTAACAGTAGCAACAGCGGTTAATGCTTTTGCGGTTATTGAACCACTACTCGATACAGAAGTTGGGAGAGTATAGTCAGTCGAGTTAGAGCTGTTAATGCCTGTAATGGAATTGATCGCCAAACCGGATACGGTGATTTTGTTGGCACTCGCAACATTAGCATCGTTATACGCCAATGAAGTGTGTGTGAGTGTCGCCGCCGTATCACCATCGACCAACCCACTAAAGGTATAAGTGGGGGTCATACTGGTCGTGGTTAAACCGTCATAGACTTTGGTCACCCCCGTATTGCTGATCGTGGATGTCAACGTAGCTGCGGTGATAGTGACGCCTGCATTTGTCGCATCAAGAGTAGGTAAAGCATAGTTACTGAATAGACCACTATTGTCACCATTGGCCAGAATCAATCCACTGATAAACTTATTCGCTGTGGCGACATGCTTGTCATTGACCGTGGCGCCCGTGTAAGTCAGTGTTTCCGATCCAACCAGATTTCCCAGTGAGATCTCACCGGCGTCTAGAACGTTCGTACCATCGTACGTCTTGCTGGCGCTCAACGTCAGGGTGCGGGGGGTAATATTAAAGGCATTATTATCCGCTGCAAACGTAATCGCATAGTTACTGGCTTGAGTACCCGCGCCCAATACGATGTCATAAGCACCGACATTAGACCCCGCTTCACGACTCAGTGTCCCCACCACATCAGCCAGTGTATCCGTCACTGTCGCAGACCCTAGCGTACCAGCACTGATGCTTACCGCTAAACTTGGATCTACTTCACCGTAAATCTTGCTGGCACTGTCCGCGGTTAAAGTAATGGCACGTTGATTAATTGCAAACATGTCTGACGTATAGGTAATCGCGTAATTGCTGTTATTGGTGTTGGTTACACCACCTTGACTAATGGTGTAGGTCGATCCCACATTTTCACCGGCCGTACGCGTCAAAGCGCCGGTTAAACTGTCGCTATTTACCAAACCACGGCTGGTACCTGTCCCATCCGCCACAACGCTATAAGTCAGCGTCGGATCATTGTCACCATAGGTTTTGCCTTGATTAGCCTCTGCAATAACCGTGATCGGTCTTGCATTGATGGTTAATACGCCATTTGCAGCCGTAAAATCATAGTTAGCGGCATTTAATGACTCCGTACTTCCAGTAATAACGTAGTTATCCGCTACAGTACTGGTGATATCCGCTGTGGTTGATCCGAAGGCTGACCCCGTAACATTGGCCGACGATGCCGTTTCACTGTTCACAAAGCCCGAGATAGTTTGTGTAAAGGTCGGATTGTTATCGCCATAAACACGGTTTTGATTCTCTGCCGTCACCGTTAAATTAGCCTTGGTGATCGAGGCACTGACGTCTTTTATAACCGTATCTAAAACATAGTCAGTCGAGTTAGAGCTGTTAATGCCTGTAATGGAATTGATCGCCAAACCGGATACGGTGATTTTGTTGGCACTCGCAACATTAGCATCGTTATACGCCAATGAAGTGTGTGTGAGTGTCGCCGCCGTATCACCATCGACCAACCCACTAAAGGTATAAGTGGGGGTCATACTGGTCGTGGTTAAACCGTCATAGACTTTGGTCACCCCCGTATTGCTGATCGTGGATGTCAACGTAGCTGCGGTGATAGTGACGCCTGCATTTGTCGCATCAAGAGTAGGTAAAGCATAGTTACTGAATAGACCACTATTGTCACCATTGGCCAGAATCAATCCACTGATAAACTTATTCGCTGTGGCGACATGCTTGTCATTGACCGTGGCGCCCGTGTAAGTCAGTGTTTCCGATCCAACCAGATTTCCCAGTGAGATCTCACCGGCGTCTAGAACGTTCGTACCATCGTACGTCTTGCTGGCGCTCAACGTCAGGGTGCGGGGGGTAATATTAAAGGCATTATTATCCGCTGCAAACGTAATCGCATAGTTACTGGCTTGAGTACCCGCGCCCAATACGATGTCATAAGCACCGACATTAGACCCCGCTTCACGACTCAGTGTCCCCACCACATCAGCCAGTGTATCCGTCACTGTCGCAGACCCTAGCGTACCAGCACTGATGCTTACCGCTAAACTTGGATCTACTTCACCGTAAATCTTGCTGGCACTGTCCGCGGTTAAAGTAATGGCACGTTGATTAATTGCAAACATGTCTGACGTATAGGTAATCGCGTAATTGCTGTTATTGGTGTTGGTTACACCACCTTGACTAATGGTGTAGGTCGATCCCACATTTTCACCGGCCGTACGCGTCAAAGCGCCGGTTAAACTGTCGCTATTTACCAAACCACGGCTGGTACCTGTCCCATCCGCCACAACGCTATAAGTCAGCGTCGGATCATTGTCACCATAGGTTTTGCCTTGATTAGCCTCTGCAATAACCGTGATCGGTCTTGCATTGATGGTTAATACGCCATTTGCAGCCGTAAAATCATAGTTAGCGGCATTTAATGACTCCGTACTTCCAGTAATAACGTAGTTATCCGCTACAGTACTGGTGATATCCGCTGTGGTTGATCCGAAGGCTGACCCCGTAACATTGGCCGACGATGCCGTTTCACTGTTCACAAAGCCCGAGATAGTTTGTGTAAAGGTCGGATTGTTATCGCCATAAACACGGTTTTGATTCTCTGCCGTCACCGTTAAATTAGCCTTGGTGATCGAGGCACTGACGTCTTTTATAACCGTATCTAAAACATAGTCAGTCGAGTTAGAGCTGTTAATGCCTGTAATGGAATTGATCGCCAAACCGGATACGGTGATTTTGTTGGCACTCGCAACATTAGCATCGTTATACGCCAATGAAGTGTGTGTGAGTGTCGCCGCCGTATCACCATCGACCAACCCACTAAAGGTATAAGTGGGGGTCATACTGGTCGTGGTTAAACCGTCATAGACTTTGGTCACCCCCGTATTGCTGATCGTGGATGTCAACGTAGCTGCGGTGATAGTGACGCCTGCATTTGTCGCATCAAGAGTAGGTAAAGCATAGTTACTGAATAGACCACTATTGTCACCATTGGCCAGAATCAATCCACTGATAAACTTATTCGCTGTGGCGACATGCTTGTCATTGACCGTGGCGCCCGTGTAAGTCAGTGTTTCCGATCCAACCAGATTTCCCAGTGAGATCTCACCGGCGTCTAGAACGTTCGTACCATCGTACGTCTTGCTGGCGCTCAACGTCAGGGTGCGGGGGGTAATATTAAAGGCATTATTATCCGCTGCAAACGTAATCGCATAGTTACTGGCTTGAGTACCCGCGCCCAATACGATGTCATAAGCACCGACATTAGACCCCGCTTCACGACTCAGTGTCCCCACCACATCAGCCAGTGTATCCGTCACTGTCGCAGACCCTAGCGTACCAGCACTGATGCTTACCGCTAAACTTGGATCTACTTCACCGTAAATCTTGCTGGCACTGTCCGCGGTTAAAGTAATGGCACGTTGATTAATTGCAAACATGTCTGACGTATAGGTAATCGCGTAATTGCTGTTATTGGTGTTGGTTACACCACCTTGACTAATGGTGTAGGTCGATCCCACATTTTCACCGGCCGTACGCGTCAAAGCGCCGGTTAAACTGTCGCTATTTACCAAACCACGGCTGGTACCTGTCCCATCCGCCACAACGCTATAAGTCAGCGTCGGATCATTGTCACCATAGGTTTTGCCTTGATTAGCCTCTGCAATAACCGTGATCGGTCTTGCATTGATGGTTAATACGCCATTTGCAGCCGTAAAATCATAGTTAGCGGCATTTAATGACTCCGTACTTCCAGTAATAACGTAGTTATCCGCTACAGTACTGGTGATATCCGCTGTGGTTGATCCGAAGGCTGACCCCGTAACATTGGCCGACGATGCCGTTTCACTGTTCACAAAGCCCGAGATAGTTTGTGTAAAGGTCGGATTGTTATCGCCATAAACACGGTTTTGATTCTCTGCCGTCACCGTTAAATTAGCCTTGGTGATCGAGGCACTGACGTCTTTTATAACCGTATCTAAAACATAGTCAGTCGAGTTAGAGCTGTTAATGCCTGTAATGGAATTGATCGCCAAACCGGATACGGTGATTTTGTTGGCACTCGCAACATTAGCATCGTTATACGCCAATGAAGTGTGTGTGAGTGTCGCCGCCGTATCACCATCGACCAACCCACTAAAGGTATAAGTGGGGGTCATACTGGTCGTGGTTAAACCGTCATAGACTTTGGTCACCCCCGTATTGCTGATCGTGGATGTCAACGTAGCTGCGGTGATAGTGACGCCTGCATTTGTCGCATCAAGAGTAGGTAAAGCATAGTTACTGAATAGACCACTATTGTCACCATTGGCCAGAATCAATCCACTGATAAACTTATTCGCTGTGGCGACATGCTTGTCATTGACCGTGGCGCCCGTGTAAGTCAGTGTTTCCGATCCAACCAGATTTCCCAGTGAGATCTCACCGGCGTCTAGAACGTTCGTACCATCGTACGTCTTGCTGGCGCTCAACGTCAGGGTGCGGGGGGTAATATTAAAGGCATTATTATCCGCTGCAAACGTAATCGCATAGTTACTGGCTTGAGTACCCGCGCCCAATACGATGTCATAAGCACCGACATTAGACCCCGCTTCACGACTCAGTGTCCCCACCACATCAGCCAGTGTATCCGTCACTGTCGCAGACCCTAGCGTACCAGCACTGATGCTTACCGCTAAACTTGGATCTACTTCACCGTAAATCTTGCTGGCACTGTCCGCGGTTAAAGTAATGGCACGTTGATTAATTGCAAACATGTCTGACGTATAGGTAATCGCGTAATTGCTGTTATTGGTGTTGGTTACACCACCTTGACTAATGGTGTAGGTCGATCCCACATTTTCACCGGCCGTACGCGTCAAAGCGCCGGTTAAACTGTCGCTATTTACCAAACCACGGCTGGTACCTGTCCCATCCGCCACAACGCTATAAGTCAGCGTCGGATCATTGTCACCATAGGTTTTGCCTTGATTAGCCTCTGCAATAACCGTGATCGGTCTTGCATTGATGGTTAATACGCCATTTGCAGCCGTAAAATCATAGTTAGCGGCATTTAATGACTCCGTACTTCCAGTAATAACGTAGTTATCCGCTACAGTACTGGTGATATCCGCTGTGGTTGATCCGAAGGCTGACCCCGTAACATTGGCCGACGATGCCGTTTCACTGTTCACAAAGCCCGAGATAGTTTGTGTAAAGGTCGGATTGTTATCGCCATAAACACGGTTTTGATTCTCTGCCGTCACCGTTAAATTAGCCTTGGTGATCGAGGCACTGACGTCTTTTATAACCGTATCTAAAACATAGTCAGTCGAGTTAGAGCTGTTAATGCCTGTAATGGAATTGATCGCCAAACCGGATACGGTGATTTTGTTGGCACTCGCAACATTAGCATCGTTATACGCCAATGAAGTGTGTGTGAGTGTCGCCGCCGTATCACCATCGACCAACCCACTAAAGGTATAAGTGGGGGTCATACTGGTCGTGGTTAAACCGTCATAGACTTTGGTCACCCCCGTATTGCTGATCGTGGATGTCAACGTAGCTGCGGTGATAGTGACGCCTGCATTTGTCGCATCAAGAGTAGGTAAAGCATAGTTACTGAATAGACCACTATTGTCACCATTGGCCAGAATCAATCCACTGATAAACTTATTCGCTGTGGCGACATGCTTGTCATTGACCGTGGCGCCCGTGTAAGTCAGTGTTTCCGATCCAACCAGATTTCCCAGTGAGATCTCACCGGCGTCTAGAACGTTCGTACCATCGTACGTCTTGCTGGCGCTCAACGTCAGGGTGCGGGGGGTAATATCAGCCTGCAGTGTGTGATTATTAAGGACATAGTTACTGCTGTCATCGCCACTTAAACTCAAACCCGAAACCGTTATTGTCTTGGATGCCCCCACATTTTTAGTATCAAAATCGCCTACCACCATACCAGTCAAATTGACCGCATCACCATTTAGATAGAAACCATCGCTATCTGCTGAACTTCCACTGGTTACGGTGGCGCTCCCTGAGAGTATCGCCGTCAAGAGCCCATCGTATGTCTTATCAGTTACGACGAGACCACTCATATCCAATGCTTTAGTGTTCACCTTTAACGTAGAGGCAATATCTGTTACGTCATAACCTAAAGCAGACAATCCACCTGCGCCAATCGTGTAAGTCCCCGCTCGTAAATGATTCGCACCAGAGTATTGTGCCGATTGAATCGATATCTCTGTGCTAGAGTCTCCATTTACGGTGCCTGTAATATCGGTAAAAACAAACTCTGGTACACTATTCCCATAAACAATGGTGTCATCATTGATGCTAGCAGTGACACTTGGTTGCTCCCTGTAAACAGCATACACACCTGCTTCATTCAAAGCCTTTGTGAAATTAGTTGTCGTTGTATTGGAGTTATAACGGAAATTACCCGATGTAGAACCAACTTTGTCTGTGACGCCAGTACTGTCAGATACACTGCCAGTATACAAACCGATGCGTCCATTTAGCCCAGTCGATAACTCCCCTGCAAGTAAAATGTTACCACCTGATGCATCACCAACCGAAGTGCCTGAACCAGCATTTAAGACTAAAGCGGTCGTATTGGTACTTGTTGTTTTAATATTTTTTGTTACCGTTAGATCACCTGAAAGGGTGGTAATCGCAATATCACCAGCGGCGGTAATACCGTTGAGGCTTTCGACCGTACCAATGGTCAAGGCCATGTTATTCGTTAGGTTGAAATGTCCACTGACGTCGGCGGCGACCGTTCCCACACGATTGTTATTGGTCAAGGTAACATCACCAGCGTTAATCATGGATAGGTTGGTGGCGGTAAGGGTTCCAGTTTGGGTAATGGCGTTAACGTTACCACCGGCATCGAGAGTAACAGTGCTGCCATTAACATTACCAAGTGCCAGCGCGCCGTTATGACGTAGACTAACCTCCATATCCACTGCCGTGGCCGAAACGATATCACCAAAGCTATTGCCGGTAGCGCTCAGATCAAGTTTTCCAGCACCTGATATACTTGAAGTGTCATTCGCCGAGCTCTGCTGTACCAGAAAGTTGTTATCGCCTAACAAGGTTAATGCGGTAGATTGCTTGATACCAGTTGCCACTGATGTTCCCGAATTATCATAAGTACCTTGCGTAGTGATTTTTATGTTACCAGCGATACTATTACTTTGATTTAAAATCACTGCATCACCATTGGTGACGGCACTAATGCTCTTACCACCTGAATCACTGGTGACCATTACGCCATCTGTCAAATCTGCAGCATTAATCGTAGCCGTACTGGTTTCACCACTGCCTGTTGTAGTTGCCGACGCAACAAGATTATTGGAACCATCCATACTGAGTGTGATTACACCAAACAGACGGATCTCATTTGTAGCGGAACTTGCAGACCCACCGCCAATCAGATTATCGGGCGAATTACCTTGCACAAAACCGCCCGTTCCGGTCATGTTGAAATTACCACCCACCTGTACCCAAGCATCACTACCTGAGCCATTGGCATCGATTTTTTGGGTAACATCGCCACTACTGTTAACCGAAAAATCACCGGCAACCAGCGAGTTATCCAGAACCGTGCCTGCGGCAGTATTTGTGATTGACACATCATCGGCAGCAAATGCAGTAGTATCAATCGATAAGTCGCCATCAATTTCGATTGGCGATGCCGCCGCCTGATCTAGAAGACCGGCAACGGTAATCGAGACATTCGAGGTGCCGGCCCCATCGGAAATACCGATAATCTGCAAGGCATCGGCATCAATGGTACCAATTGTCAGACCATCTGCATCGACAAATACCAGCGCCGCATCACCTGACATCAGTGCCGCCAGGGTGTCAATATCATTACCGACATTATCGAGGGTAGCACCGGCAGATTTAATAGCCAAACTCGCCACTTTTATCGCTGCCGTCTGTGTCACGGCACCCGTTGACTCTACCCGCAGCAGAGTTAACGGCGTATTTGTACCGACCGCATTAAAGGCTTGCGCCGCACCGGCAACTAAACGCAGCGCATGAGCGCCGTCGATAGTACTGCCAAAGCTGATAGCACCAGCAGAACCACCGGTAGTCATAGCGCTATCACCACTGAGGGTTAGTGCCGAATTAATGACAATGTTGTCACCCGTAGTGGTGATATCACCGGCTGCGGTAATCCCCCCCGTGGCAGTAATAGCAACGGCGCCATCAGCGTTAATGTCGCCAGCAGCATCAATAATGGTTGTACCACTGTGATTAAGGGTTACTGTTCCAGCCTTTGCCGCAGTAGCAGTATCGATCGCCGCGTTTAGTGCTAAGTTAGTGCCTGTTAGTGAAACACCTTCCACAGCAGAAGCGGTCACCGCACCACCAATGGTGGTAGTTCCGGTTCCTGCAGACTGGGTCAAGCTGCTCGCTGAGATGGTCGAACTGGTGGTGACATCGGCAGCCGAATTAAGATTAATCGCCCCCAGTGCTTGGGTGGCACCCACCGCCCCTTGTAGAGCAATATTGCCGGTGCCTGCAGTTAAATTGAAGTTATTGTTCGCAGTCTCCTGACTGTCGATAGTGCTGGTGAAAGTGATATTACCTGCACCCGCTCCAGTATCGACCGTCAACACATCATTCATAGTGACAGCACCGGTAAAGGTAATATCTGCACCTGTTGACGTATAAGTGCTATTGGTTTGAACCGCACCGGTATAGTTTTGCGTGCCTGATGTGGTCACATCGTGTAACGAAATAGTCGCACCGGTTAACGCAATACTACCTAATACGCCGTTCGTATCTGCCCCGGTTTTACCAGTTAGCATTATAGTCCCTGTACCCGCATTGACGGTCAAAGCATTCGCTTCACTGGCTTGGGAATCGACGGTAGATGAGAACAACACCGCGCTATTACTGGTGGTTAATACGGTATTTGCCGCGCCTATTGTCAGCGCATCAGTATAGGTTTGTGTGCCTGCGCTGGTCACAGTATTGGTATTCAGTAAGCTTGTGCCGCTCACCGCTAATGAAGTAATTTCCGTCACCGTATCCGCTGCTTCATCACCCAAAACGGCATTACCGGCTATGGTCAAACTACTCGAATTGGCACCACTCACTGTACCTTGGGTCGAAATGGTTGTACCGGTTAGCGTCGTATTTGCGCCTAGAGTAAGATTATCACCATAGGTTTGTATGCCCGTTGTCGTGATACTGCCACCATTTATGGCTGTTGTGCCGGAAGCATTCGTCGTTAAACTGGACAGCGCTTCACCTGTTGTGGCACTACCTACCGCCGCACTAAAGGTCGTAATACCGGAATCATTCACTGTCAAAGCACGATTTGTACCATCCGATTTAACGGTATTCGCTAGGGTAATCGCCACACCACTCAACGTGGTATCAGCACCTAGAATCACAGCATCATTGAAGGTTTGTGCCGCTGTCGTCGTTACCGAGCCACCATTTAGCGCTAATGTACCAGCCGTATCCGTGATCACGCTGGTCAACGCGGTTATGCCTCCGATTGCGCTGCTAAATGTCGTCGTACCGGAGCCGTTAATCGTTAGTATCTGACCACCATCAACGGTGCTAGCAAATTGGATATCCGTTCCGGTCAGGGTAGCGTCCGCGCCCAACGTAGTTGCTTCAGCATAAATTTGCACACCAGTGGTATAGACTGCGCCACCATCAATGGCCGTTGTACCACCGACATCGGTGGTCAGGCTGGCGAGTTTTTCACCTGCTATTGTACTGCCTACCGCGCCATCAAGCACGGTCGTACCACTGTCGTTAATCATCAAAGCACGGTTGGTGCCATCCGATTTAACAGTATTCGCCAGGGTAATCGCCACACCACTCAACGTGGTGTCAGTTCCCAAAATAACAGCATCGTTAAAGGTTTGTGCCGCTGTCGTCGTTATCGCGCCACCATTCAGCGCTAATGTACCAGCCGTATCCGTGCTCACACTGGTTAACGCGGTTATGCCCCCCATTACGCCGCTAAATGTCGTCGTACCAGAGCCGTTAATGGTTAGTGCATGACCACCATCAACGGTGCTAACAAAGCTGATATCCGTTCCTGTCAGGGTAGCGTCTGCGCCCAATGTGGTTGCTTCAGCATAAATTTGCGCATCAGAGGTATAGACTGCGCCACCATTAATGGCCGTTGTACCGCCCACATCTGTCGTCAAACTAGCAAGTTTTTCACCCGCTGTTGTACTGCCAATAGCACCACCAAACACGGTCGCACCACTGTCGTTGATCACAAGGGCACGATTTGTACCATCCGATTTAACAGTATTCGCCAGAGTAATCGCCACACCACTCAACGTGGTGTCAGCACCCAAAATAACAGCATCGTTAAAGGATTGTGCCGCTGTCGTGGTTACCGAGCCACCATTGAGCGCTAATGTGCCGGCGCTATCGGTCGTAATAGTGGTTAACGCTGTTGTGCCACCCATTACGCCGCTAAATGTCGTTGTGCCTGAGCCGTTAATGATTAAGGCCTGACCACCATCAACGGTGCTAGCAAAGCTGATGTCCGTTCCGGCAAGAGTCGTATCGGCACCCAGTGTCGTCGCTTCACCGTAAGCCTGTACCCCGCTCGTGGTGATCGCTCCGCCATTAAGGGCCAAAGTCCCCCCTGTATTCGTCACCAGTGATGCTGCATTAACAGAACCATCAAGTGTTGTCACCGATGTCGAATTAAGCACCACCGCGCCCAAGGCACCATTCGTCGCATTACCTGCCGCTTGACTCAAATTAATTGTGCCTAACCCTGCATTTACAGTAAGAGCATTGGCTTCAGTAGCTTTGGAATCGAGTGTAGATGAGAACAATACCGCACTATCCGTGGTGGTTAATTCGGTATTTGCCGCGCCTATTGTCAGCGCATCAGTATAGGTTTGTGTGCCTGCGCTGGTCACAGTATTGGTATTCAGTAAGCTTGTGCCGCTCACCGCTAATGAAGTAATTTCCGTCACCGTATCCGCTGCTTCATCACCCAAAACGGCATTACCGGCTATGGTCAAACTACTCGAATTGGCACCACTCACTGTACCTTGGGTCGAAATGGTTGTACCGGTTAGCGTCGTATTTGCGCCTAGAGTAAGATTATCACCATAGGTTTGTATGCCCGTTGTCGTGATACTGCCACCATTTATGGCTGTTGTGCCGGAAGCATTCGTCGTTAAACTGGACAGCGCTTCACCTGTTGTGGCACTACCTACCGCCGCACTAAAGGTCGTAATACCGGAATCATTCACTGTCAAAGCACGATTTGTACCATCCGATTTAACGGTATTCGCTAGGGTAATCGCCACACCACTCAACGTGGTATCAGCACCTAGAATCACAGCATCATTGAAGGTTTGTGCCGCTGTCGTCGTTACCGAGCCACCATTTAGCGCTAATGTACCAGCCGTATCCGTGATCACGCTGGTCAACGCGGTTATGCCTCCGATTGCGCTGCTAAATGTCGTCGTACCGGAGCCGTTAATCGTTAGTATCTGACCACCATCAACGGTGCTAGCAAATTGGATATCCGTTCCGGTCAGGGTAGCGTCCGCGCCCAACGTAGTTGCTTCAGCATAAATTTGCACACCAGTGGTATAGACTGCGCCACCATCAATGGCCGTTGTACCACCGACATCGGTGGTCAGGCTGGCGAGTTTTTCACCTGCTATTGTACTGCCTACCGCGCCATCAAGCACGGTCGTACCACTGTCGTTAATCATCAAAGCACGGTTGGTGCCATCCGATTTAACAGTATTCGCCAGGGTAATCGCCACACCACTCAACGTGGTGTCAGTTCCCAAAATAACAGCATCGTTAAAGGTTTGTGCCGCTGTCGTCGTTATCGCGCCACCATTCAGCGCTAATGTACCAGCCGTATCCGTGCTCACACTGGTTAACGCGGTTATGCCCCCCATTACGCCGCTAAATGTCGTCGTACCAGAGCCGTTAATGGTTAGTGCATGACCACCATCAACGGTGCTAACAAAGCTGATATCCGTTCCTGTCAGGGTAGCGTCTGCGCCCAATGTGGTTGCTTCAGCATAAATTTGCGCATCAGAGGTATAGACTGCGCCACCATTAATGGCCGTTGTACCGCCCACATCTGTCGTCAAACTAGCAAGTTTTTCACCCGCTGTTGTACTGCCAATAGCACCACCAAACACGGTCGCACCACTGTCGTTGATCACAAGGGCACGATTTGTACCATCCGATTTAACAGTATTCGCCAGAGTAATCGCCACACCACTCAACGTGGTGTCAGCACCCAAAATAACAGCATCGTTAAAGGATTGTGCCGCTGTCGTGGTTACCGAGCCACCATTGAGCGCTAATGTGCCGGCGCTATCGGTCGTAATAGTGGTTAACGCTGTTGTGCCACCCATTACGCCGCTAAATGTCGTTGTGCCTGAGCCGTTAATGATTAAGGCCTGACCACCATCAACGGTGCTAGCAAAGCTGATGTCCGTTCCGGCAAGAGTCGTATCGGCACCCAGTGTCGTCGCTTCACCGTAAGCCTGTACCCCGCTCGTGGTGATCGCTCCGCCATTAAGGGCCAAAGTCCCCCCTGTATTCGTCACCAGTGATGCTGCATTAACAGAACCATCAAGTGTTGTCACCGATGTCGAATTAAGCACCACCGCGCCCAAGGCACCATTCGTCGCATTACCTGCCGCTTGACTCAAATTAATTGTGCCTAACCCTGCATTTACAGTAAGAGCATTGGCTTCAGTAGCTTTGGAATCGAGTGTAGATGAGAACAATACCGCACTATCCGTGGTGGTTAATTCGGTATTTGCTGCACTCAGTGTTACGGCACCAGTGAAAGTTTGTGTTCCCGTCGTAGTAATAGTGTCTGTAACAATGTCTGAGGTTCCTGTCACTGTTACACTGTTTAAGCCCGTGACTGTATCAGTGTTAGCATCACCAAACACGGCGTCACCAGTAACTGTCAGAGCATAGGCACCCGAAACGGTTCCTTGTGTTGTTACCGTGGTACCCGTTAAATTGACATTGTCTGCCAAAATTACATTATCGGCATAAGTTTGGGTTCCAGAAGTGGTGATGGCTGCAGTATGTATTTCAGTAATACCGTCTGCATCTGTTGCAACTGTTGTCGCATTTACATCCGCGTCAAAAAGGGTATTGCCAGAACTATTAACCTGAAGAGCATCTAAAGCTTGGATCGCGCCCATAACACCCGCTAGAGTTACATTGCCGCTACCTGAGGTTAATGTAAGATTTCTGGACTGTGTTGTATCACTGTCTACCGAACCCGACAAAGTAATGTTGCCTTCCGCTATATCGGTGTTGAACGTGACATCGTCAGCTAACTCTATCGCGGTGGCAAAACTAATATTGCTATTAGTTGAGCTAATATCGCCAGCTAACACATTACGACCAGTGCCATTCTGGACAAAACCACCCGCTGAGTGAATATCTGCAGCGGCCAGCGTTGTCAATAGGCCAGTGTGGGTTAAGGTCGTTATTCCTCCGATCGTCGCAGCGGCATTAAAGTTAACATTTGTCGCATCCATCACCGTTAAATTACCCAGCGCACTGTCAGCACCAATAACACCTGTAAAAACAATATCACCTGTTCCTGATGTCAAGGATAAATCACGAGGCGTGCCATCACTGTTCAGCGTTGATGTCAGAAGGATATTACCGCCAGTACTACCCGTAAAAATAGACCGATTGCCTGAATCAAGAACGACAGCGCCGGTTAACGTAATAGTGCCACCCGAGGCATTTATCGAACTACTACTATCAAGATCACCTTTCAAATTAATGGTAGTGCCGGTTAAGTTCATTGCAGCACCAGCACCCGTGCCCGCACCTTTGGATTGGGTTGTACTAAGCGTTAATACCCCATCGACAGCTGTTAAAGTAATAACGCCACCTGTCGCTTCTGCCGCTCTACTATCACCATCCGTGGTGACATTACCTGTTGTTAATGATCCGCCGTTTGCGGTGGTGGTTATCGTTAAATCGTTACCACTTTTATAAAGTGCTCCAGCAAAATCAATACTACCGGCCGTACTGATAAGATGGCCCGTTGAGTCAAAGCTACGGATATCACGTGCTAAAAACGCCCCGCCCTTAGTGATAATATCTTCTACAACTACGACATTCACATCACTCGAGCCAATATCAATTGTCCCTCCCTGTGTGGTGATACCTATTATCCCTGAACCGCTATCACCTATACTTAACTCACCAGCTCCGATGGTAAAGTCACCACCGGCACGATAGGTAAAGCTTTCACCGTCATCTCCTATTCTAGCGGCAAGTTGCCCAATAGCATTATTAACATCTAACAAACTAGAGCTCTTTAGGGCATCAACGAGTACCTTGCCCGCGACTATTTCAGTCGCACCATCGACTTGTGAAACGGCACCAGATGTGGCAAATAATTTAATCGTTCCATCTGCACCATCTGCACCACTGCCATCACCGAGCCCACCACTGGCCGTTAATGTTCCCCCTACTGTTAGTAATTCGCCTGAGGTAATCAGAGTAATCTGGCCTGCTGTTCCACCATCCGTATTTGAGCTAGAGGCGGCATCTGTCCCTGAGGTAATAATATTCGCCAATGTTAAGTTGCCTGCAGTCCCTAAGGCTGTGGTCGTCAGGGTTAAAGAACCACCCGCCGTATTTGCTAGTGCACTTCGGGTATCAATCGTTTCCGTCGCGGTAATTTTAGGCGCAGTGATCGTAACGTCTCCCCCCCCAGTCATGATCCCTGTTGGATTAACACTCCCTATTTCCAGGTCAAAATTAGTCGTGAAGTTAACCGCCCCTGTTGCATTAGACGCAAATATGGAGACTTGATTCACCGGCGTACCCGTATTAGCTAAATTGATCGTATACGTATTAGCTAAATTGATCGTATACGTACCCGTACCTGAGAGCCCTAATTTTGTTGAATTAATCGCGCCTGTTTGCGTTACCGCGCCGCCTGCCGTTAACACAGTAGAACCACCAGTTTCAAGGCTTGAAATAACAAAATCATCACTGTCGGTAAACCTGATAGTCCCTGTTGGGGTCGTCGTTTCTCCTGCGATATTATCATCAACCGCATTTCTGACTTTCAATACTAAGGTGTTAACATCATTGCCTGCTGAATCTAAAACGATATCAGCACCATCATCATGACGTGTTTTAACGGTAAGTTGATTGGCTACCAAACTACCATCACCAAACTCAGTACTATCCGTAGTAATGGCACCAAGTGCCGTCAAATTAACATTATTCGTAGTGGCAATCTGACTTACAGCAACGGCATCTTTATCGTAGTACGTAATTAAGCCCGAGCCCACGTCCGTGTTGCCAACATTACGACTGATTAACTTAACCTTAGCCATATCATTGGTGACATTTGACAGCGTGATATCACCATTCCCCGCTGTGGTAACGCGCAAAGCATCGGTGGTTAAAATCGAACCCAACCCGACTTGCTGCACCAATCCAACAGCATCTACTGTCAATGCGCCCCCACTATTGATATTGCCTAAATCAGCCGTTCCACCAGAAGTAATCGCAATGTCGCCTGTACCCGATTGATAGCTGTAATACTGCCCCATTACAAAGCCACCCGTTCCAATGGCGCTTACAGTAATAGTCCCAGCTCCACCCGTCTGCAATGTGAGTGGCGAACCTGACGAACCTGTGGAGTGGGTCACCGTTGCCCCCCCAATCCAGAGATTTCCAGAGGTCGAGACAATGCTTTTTGCTAAGTTAACCTCATTCTCAGCATCAACACGCACACTACCTGAGCCTGTCGTAATCAGATTATTGACCTGAAGATTCCCGCCATCACTGGTGGTAGTGGCGTACAAACCAATATCGCCAGAATCGGTCACCAAATCTCCTGGGGTTGACAAGCTTCCATCTAATGATCTGAATTCGAGACTGCCGCTGCTCGTGGTAATATTTTCGGTCGCCAATACCAACAAGGTGCCGGCCCACAATTTAACGGAGGTCGCGTCATCCAAGGTACTGACTAACGAGTTCATACTCAGCTGATTGGCGTCTTGCAGATTAGCATGGTCGCCGGTGGAGCGCAGCGTGACTTGACCTGTAAAGTCATTCAAAGGACTGAATAAATCAATCGAACCACTACCGGCATAAATATCCGCCGTCGTGGACTTAATGGAAGACCCCGTAGTTTGCTGAACCGCTGTGCCTTTTAAGGTAAGATCTTTGCCACTCGCATCAAGCGTAAAGGTATCAAAATCTAACACGCCATCAGTGGTTTCTATCCATGTTGTCCCCCCACTCGTCACATTACCCACATATTTTAAGCCAGAGGCACCCACACCCGCCTGGTCTTTTAAGGTCAAAGTGCCTGATGTGGTAACGGCTCCCAGCTGATCAATGTTGGTCTGATTTAAGGTCAAAATACCCACATTACCAGTCAAAATTGCCGCTGAAAGTGTGCCTGTACCAGAGTCTAAATCTTGGCTTACTGAGCCTGAAAGCGCCTTACCATCTACCCCTAAAGCCACGGTGCCCAGCGTTGCCGAGACAACATTCAGTGTGGCATTCGCTGCATTGACGATTTCAATCGCCGCACTGCTGGCGTTATCCGTTATTACCGTCCCTTGTAGATTGATATCAAAACCACCGCCATCGATACGAATTTGTCCTCCAGTCGCACCGACACCGGCATTGTCTGCATTGATCGCCGAAGCGGTTAATTGCGTAACACCATCACCGCCTAAATAGAGATTATCAGCCGATAAAATACTGTATGCTCCCAATGCGAGAGCTCCGCTTGCATCACCATCGACTTTGGTGGTTATCAGTCGAATACCGCCAGCACTGGTCAAGGATTGCGTTAAAATAAGCCCAGCCGTTGAATCATAAAGATCAAAATCGTATTCAACACCGGCCTCATCACTTACATTAACCAACCCAAGTTCAGCAATCGTATTACCGCTATTAGCCAATATCGCTGAGCCGCCGATAGGGTTAGCGGCGGTACCAACTACTAACGATTTCACATTTAATACGGTATCAGCCGACTGAGTGATTGAGCCCGCTATCAAGCCTATAGTTACCGTATTATCGCCTAGAATCAGGCTGCCATTGGGAGCAATAATACTGGGCAACACTAATGCATTGGTACCACGAAGTGTTACTGCAGCCGAACTGTCATTTGCCGTTTGAATCGAACCACTTAATGCAATAGCGCCAGCCGTCGTACCATCGTGCGCTGTCAACGTTATGCTACCACCACCTGTGCCACCGACTCTTGGCGTCGCTGCAGAGCCACCTGTCGCATCAATAGCCCCACTGGTTTGTGTGATACCTTGTCCGGTTAATACAATTGGCGCCCCCCCCGTCACTTGACCACCAGCATAGATGTTGTAGGTAGCAAGGTCCAACGCCCCACCCACGGTAGAGATCGACACTCCCCCCTGGGCGCTTTCAATTGAACCGGTCAATGTCACACCAGCTGTCGTATCGACAAAGCTAAAAGAAGCAATATCCGAAGCCGTATTGAACGCATAAAAAGGACCTAAGTTGGTCACAACATTCGCTTGATTTAAGGTAATAGCACCCCGAGAAGAAGGCGCACTATTAGTTGGAATACCGCCAGCGTAACTAGGACCAGATAAGGTATCGGCGTTAATAATACCGGCTGTTTGATTTATTACCCCGCTAGAGGTTAACTTAACATGGGAGGCGGTAATATTGTCATTCAAGGTAAGGCTGTAGTTATTTGTGCCATTCCAGTAGGTTTTAATCTCAATATCACCGATGGCTTTTTGCTCAGCCGCAATCGTTAAATTGCGATTACGATTATACAGGGAGAAATCACCACCGGTTGAAAAGTAGCCGACCTGATAGATTTCATTGTTTCCATTTAATGTCACTGAGCCAGCAACAGCGCCAGTAAGATTGACAATATTAGAATCTGAAGAGATACGCCCTGTTTGAGTTACATTGCCGGTTAATGGCTGATCAATACCATCAACACCGGTTCCCACACCCCCTAGTTCAATTTTGCCATTAATAACTTCAACATTTTGCAACTGAACATTGTTGGCATTACGAATAAAGATATCATTGCCGGTACCCGCATTGTATAACCTATCAGTCAGCGTAATATTGCCGCCACCAGCATCAAGCACCATATCGGCTCCGCCACCGTGATGAGACTGAAGATCTACGCCACTCGTAATACCTGCGGCACCTGACGTCAACTCAATGCCTTTGGCATACATGGTGCCACTCGTTAAAGCCAAAGAGCCGCTTGTGGTAATGTATATCGTACTGGCACCACCACGATAACCTTCAATAGAACCTGAGCCAGAAAACCCACCTAATCCCGCCGTTAATTCCATGCCTTTACCACGATTGGTCCCTGATAGAGACATTGCACCTAATGTAGTGGCTTTTAACAGCGTGTCATAGCTACCATCTTTAATATTGACCAAACTTAGTCCATTGCCATCCACATCCTTATCATAGATGGTGATAGCGCCACCACGCTCAACATAGTTAATTAACCGAATTTCATTATTCGTGTTGGCCAGTGTCACTTCACCAGCCCCGCTCAATTGTCGAACATCAAGAACACCAATATTTATCTGAGTTCCTTCTGTTTGAAGAATAGAACCATAGGTTCGGCGATACGTTATACCATTGTGATCATGGGTACCTAAACGCAAACCACCACGAGCCTCATTGGTTCCAATGCGAATATTACCAAGCGTCAGAGTATTAACATCCGCCAACGTTACGGTATTGGTATTACTGGTATTTGCAGCAACAATAGTGCCCGCCAATGTCATATTGCCGCGATTACCCTCACTGGCATAGTCACTTCCATAAAGAGTAATGGTGCCAGTTGAGCTTTCAGTCGTCACCACTGATCCAGCACTTTGCGTCATGCCACGCCCTTGTAGCAGAATATTACCTGTGGTGGCGGTAATATTACGATCAGCCAAATCTAATACACCCGAAGTAGCCGTTTGCCCGGTCTTAATAGTCACGGCCGTTGCAGTGACATCACCCGTTAACCGAATGCCAGATACCCGACCTTTGGCTTCAATTGTCAGTGACCCACCCAGCACAATAGTACCCAGCTCATCAATAATATTGGCCGTATCCGAAATGCTAATCGAACCCGCCGAAGCCACTTTTAGGGTTTTGATATTGACACTGTCTGTAGCCGCAGCATTTGATTCATATTGTGAAACATTCCCAAGCACATCAGCCGCATCACCGACAACTTGACCAATTTCTAATGTGCCTGAGGTGGCGGTCACTGAGCGCACAGACACAGCACTCGCATCTCGTACCACAATCGCAGAGCTACTATCGGTATCCGCATTTGTCGATATCAAGGTACCATATAAATTTATTGCTCCACCATTACCATCGATATGAATTTTACCGCTGCCAGAGTTGATGGTGCCACTCAGATCAGAGGTACTGCCTTGAGTGACCCCGACACCGGTCAAGGAAATCGACCCAATAGTGGTATTAATCGACCCCAACAAAGTCAGAATTTCATCATTGGTATGAGTGTTGTTTGTACCAGTAGTCGCTAATTGTAGGCCTGTCAAACCGTCATAATATTGGCCATTACCGCTGGAGCCAATATAAATGCGACCCGTTTGATTCATAGCGGTTAAACTTTTCGCGCTGACATTTTGTGTAAAGGTCAAGTTAGTACCAGTGCTCAATAAAATATCACCCAATTTGGTGGCAACTAACGCGCTGCTACCACCAACATGACTGTCCACGGTAATATTTCCACCACCGTCACCATTAAAAGTCAGGTGGTTACGCTCATCGTCTTTACTGTATAAAAGATCACTAAAACTAATCGCGCCACTACCCCGGGTAAACGTAACCGCATCGTCCAAATAGGTCACAGGAGCATTCAGTGACACAGCACCATTACCAGTCCAAGTATCTAATGTGATGGTACCTAAACCATTAACAACATCATCCTCTCCTAAATGAATACTACTAGTGGCTGTAATAGAGATGCCTGCCGCAGCTTGAGTTGTGACATTTTTTTCAATATCTGTGCGATATGAAGAGGCGACTGTTAAGCTCGATAAGGCAGAAAGTCCGCCGACGATGCCATCCAGTTTTACATCACCTGTGCCCGAGGTCATTGTCAAACTGCGAGGTGTTGCATCGGAATCTACTGTATCTAGAAGGTAAATATGGCCTGAGGTATCACCAGAAGACAGAATTACATCTTGCGTAAGTACAGTTGGAGAGTTCAACTCAATATAGCCGCCCAAACCTTGAGTTGCCGCGCCAACATGGCTACCGCCAATGGCTATTAAATTCCCACCCAACAGAGTATTAGCACCGGTCGATGTAAAAACAATATTGCCCGCATTACCACCGTTTCGGTTTGTCGTCACGCCCGCAGCGGCATCCCCACCGGTACTGGTAACATTACCTATCGCCAGCGCCCCTGCCAAACTTGTCAAGGTAACAGCCGCCGCATTACTCCCCACACCAGCATTGTTATTGGCGCCGGTTGTCGTAATATCTTGCAAGGTAAGACTCGTTGCTGCCGTGACTGTGACTGTTCCAGATGCTGTACCAGTATTAACGTCAGCCGTCGTCACAATATGTGCGTCCGAAGACGTAGTGATCGCACCGGATGTTGACTGGATATTAATATTCCCGCCTTTGGTGCGGATTGGGTCATTCAATTCAATTGAGTCACCTTTGATTGTAACAATACCACTGGCTTGCCCCCCCGCCGCATCATTACCCACAATAACATTACTACCATTGATAGCATGTGTGAAGGTTAGTGCTCCGGTAGTAGCATTCCCCAGAGTGATTGAACCACCCGCCTCCAATAAGGTAACCGTTAAGGCTCCATCAACATCCGCAATCGAGATGCCGCCAGTATCATGAGCTTTAGCATAAAGCGAACCTGCAGCAAAAGTGCCCGCAACGCTAATAGAACCGCCATTAGTCGTAGTTTCTAATGCAACCAAGCCACTTGCTGATGTATTTGCTAGTGTGAGTGATTGAGCATTATTGATAACAATATCACTCGCCGTCGCTGTCGCTGTAATCGCACCCACAAACTGATTGTTCGTTGATGTAAAACTAATATTTCCTGTATCTGTTGTTAAAGTTGTTGTGCCTCCGATAAACAACTTTCCACCAGCGGTTCCACCAGTATTTAACTGGGTAATACCTGTTACTGCCAATAAATCCAACGAGCCACCAAACGTCTGAATATTTACACCGTCGTTAATGATAATGGCGCCAGCGGCATCTAAGGTCAGATTATTATTTGTGAACCAACCAATTGAACTAGCAACAGTAATATCACCAGTTTCACTGTTATCAGGGCTACCATTGGTTGTAATGGTAACGTTGGCAGATTCAAGAGCTGTGGTAATAGTCGAAACACTGATGGTTGACGAGGTACCACTAGGCGTATAAGGCGCTCCACTGATGTTGTTATCTGCTGTGGTAATCGTCAGATTCGTAGGATCAAGTAATAGGTCACCCGTTTCACCCTGGCTGGCTGTAAGATCTACGGTTCCTTTAAAGTCTAAGGTTTGCTTACCGGATACTTCGGCAAAACCACCGTCACCGTTTTGCGCGCCGCCCTTGGCCGAGATATGCCCTTGATATTCAGTATGGCCATCCGCCCAGACAATTACTTGCCCGCCGTCGCCAGAGTCAATGGCATCGGCTTGAATTTGTGCACCTTGCGCGACGGTTGTGGTTTCTGCGTTGGCAATGGACGAGTCGTTACCTTGATAACCCCCTCCTATCAGCACATTACCCCCTCCTGTTTGACCTGAAGCGATAATGAGCGCGCTTTCTTGTAACGCTACTGTCGCGCCCGTGATGTGTACATCACCGCCTAGGCCTGTGTCACTATGAGCATCGATAGTACCGGCAACTGACACTTGACCATCACCAGATAAAATAATACGTCCGTTCTCATCAGCAACAATTCCACGCGCTTCCGTCACACCAGAATGGTTAATCACACTAGACGCTAGTTCGCCTGCGGCTTTGGCTGTTAGCAATATCAAGCCACCATCCGCGCGTATCGCTCCACCTTGCTCAAGGTAAGCATCAAGCACACCCTCTTCAACCGAGACTTTGATAGGGCCACCCATGTCCAACACCACGCGGTTACCCGCGGCCATGGCCACACTGCCTTTGTGCGCGTTAATCATCCCTGAGTTCACTACCGTTGCAGCGATCATGGCCACAAAGCCACCGTCGGCAACGTGCACATTACCTTCGTTGATTACAGTGCCGCTGCCTGCGCCTTCAAATTCATAATGGCCGCTGAGGAAGTTTTCATTGGTAATGTTCAGCGTGGACGCCACTAATGCGCCGACGTTCACTTCCGCCGTTGAATTAAATAAAATGCCATTAGGGTTAATAAGAAACACCTGGCCATTGGCTTTTAATGCACCGCGAATGTCAGAAACCTGTGAACCTGTCACTCGGTTTAATGCCGCGGCTTGAGAAGAAGGCTGAGAGAAAACGACCTGGCTACCCTCTCCGATAGAAAAAGACTGCCAGTCAATAATGACTTTTTGTGACGACTGCACAACATTTAAGGTATTTCCTGATACTTGAATACCTGCCGTACCAGATTTAACGTCACCACCCGTTGGCAATACCGATGCCAACGCAACAGGGCTAATCAACAACAAACTGCCCACAATAGCGGGAACAATTGACAAGGCTGTTGTACCGACACTTCGGCTTTTTGTTTTACCCTTACTCGATCCCTCTTCACCAATCGCTTGCCATACACCTTTGGACGCATTCCAAATTACTCTAAAAAATTTATTCATTTATCAATCCTATGTATGCAACAAGCGATTAGTGATCGCTGAATTATTTTTATGCAATTTTTGCACAATATGTCAATAATAATGCAAAAAAAGAAAACGGTATAAATTTTCACCAAAAAAAGGTGTTTCTTGTATCTGTAACCCTGGTATGGACCCAGTTTTCTAGACAGTTTCTAGCTCCGTAAAATATCGCTTCTCATATTGCAGTGGCGATAATCCATTATTTGATCCATGGTGTCGCTTTGGATTATAAAAGCATTCGATATAATCAAAAATCTCTGAACGAGCATCACTTCTTGTTTTGTAGGTTCGATTGCGGACTCTTTCTTTTTTTAACAATGAGAAAAAGCTTTCCGCAACAGCATTATCATGGCAGTTACCACGACGACTCATACTGGCTTCTAGATTATTATCTTTTAAGAAGGTTTGCCAATCTTTCGAGGTATATTGAGCGCCTTGATCTGAGTGTACCAGTACTCTTTTTGTGGGGCGTCGTCGCCAAATCGCCATGAGTAAAGCATCAATAACTGACTCCGCTGTCGCCTTTGATCTCATTGACCATCCTACGACCAATCTAGAAAATAGATCAACAACGACGGTCACGTAAAGCCAGCCTTCTTTTGTCCGGATGTACGTAAAATCGGTTACCCATACTTGATCTGGTTCTGGGACAATAAACTCTCTATTTAGTGTGTTGGGGGCTGTATTACGTTCAGACCCACGATAAAAAACAGGGTGGCGTTTGTAGCCTATTAGCGCTTTTAAACCCTCGCGGCGCATCACCCTTAGCACTCGATTTTTCCCACAAGACTTACCTTCTCCTTTTAGGTCTTTGGTGATATTGCGGTATCCGTAAACACAACCACTCTCAAGCCAATGCGTTTTAATGGTGATGGCAAGTTCATCATCTTCTTGCTCTCGTCGACTTTTTGGACAGTCCAGCCAAGCGTAAAAACCGCTCCTATGGACTTGCAGTGTTCGACACAAGACAACAATAGAATAGTCGTGGAGCCGTGATTTTATGAACGTGTACTTTTCTTTGACTCCCCGGCAAAGTACACGGCGGCCTCCTTTAAAATGTCCCTCTCTTCGGTCACCCGTTTAAGTTCAGCTTTGAGTCGCTGGACCTCTGACAGAGCTGAATCTTCCGCTTTTCTGGTCACTTCTGGTTTGCTGTATCGGGCAATCCAATCATGCATACTTTTGTAACTAACGCCGAGTCGCTCAGCCACTTCTGCAATCTTATAGCCGCGCTCAGTGACTTGTTTAACGGCTTCAATTTTGAACTCATCGGTATAGCGTTTTCCACTCATAATTCACCTCATTTTTACCTATTATTAGAGGTAATTGCAAAACTGTCGATATAAGCCATATCTATTCGTGGAATAACGAAAAAAGAGAAGACGTGGGCTGCCGTTTCCGGCGACGATAGCGTTCTCACACAACATCGACATACCCACTCTATGAATGCTACGACGCCCCAACAAATAATGCAACGCTGGCAAATCGTTCAAGGCCAATTGATTCCTGCTTTACACCAAGAAATAGGCTTGTTGACCCCAAAACTTGAAAAACTGATTCATATCTTGGAATGGTCTCGCATCGAAGAGTTTGTGACACGCTTTTCGTATCGGACGGGGCGTCCTCCCCATGAACTCGCTTGGTTAGCCAACGCGTTTGTTGCCAAGGTAGTGCTTGGGCTTACCACCACGGTGCATCTAATAGAACGCCTAAACATGGACAAAGCATTACAGCGAATCTGTGGATTTCCGCTTCATAAGAAACTGCCCTCAGCCTCGACTTTTTCTCGTGCGTTCGAGACGTTTGCCAAAGATAAGTTGGCCGAACGTGCCCACGAGGTGCTGATCAAAATGCACTTTGGAGATCGTCTCATTGGGCATATCAGCCGAGACGGGACGGCGATTAAGGTGAGTGAGAACGTCCACAAAAGATCGACAAAGTGGACACGGATAAACCTAAGCTTAAAGGGCGGCCCCGCAAGGACAAAGATGAAAAACGCCCGATCAAATTCAATGTGGCACGGCAACGTACCCAATGCCTAGAAGAGATGCTTAAAGAGATCCCGGTTGATTGCCGTCGTGGCACAAAATGCAATGCTCAAGGCTATAAAAACAGCTGGAATGGCTACAAACTGCATCTAGACATTGCAGACTGTGGCGTCCCCATCTCCGCTTTGCTGTCCTCAGCCTCCATGCATGACAGCCGTGCCGCCATCCCTCTGTCTCACATCAGTGCGGCGAGGGTGACCAACCTTTATGATCTGATGGACGCCGCCTACTGCAGTATTGACCTGCATGAGCACAGTAGAGAGTTAGGGCATGTGCCCCTGATAGATCACAACCCCAGAGGGGGCGAGAAAGAAGGATTTGAACCCGCCGATACGGTGCGTTATCGGGAACGTTCGGGCGCAGAACGAGCCAATGGCCGACTCAAGGATGAGTTCGGAGGTCGACACATCTGGGTACGTGGTGAGGTAAAAGTCATGAGTCACCTGATGTTTGGCATTTTAGTACTGAGTGTCGATCAACTGCTTCGACTGCGGCAATAAATCGCAGAAAGATAAGTCATGTATCGAGGATATTGTGCTTCTGGGGTGGTCACAGAACGAGCCGCTATGATCAAAAAAGAGAGAAAAGCGATGACGACCTAGTCAAAATAGAAAATGCATAGAAACACATGCTTAACTGAGTAAAAAAACAGCCTCTAAAGGGGCGATAAGTTATCCACAAATGGGTTGGCTATTAGTTTTGCAAGATGCTCATTATATAGCTATGAGATGTCTATTAAAGTGGGTCCATACCACCCCTTATTTTGTAAAAAAGTGTTAATACTTGTTAAGTATTGAAAATTTAGACTAATGATAGGGAAAAAGGGTCAGATTCATTTTATCTAGGTAGGTGGTCAATCGAGGTACAGAAATAAACCATGGGGACATCATTGACGCTGGCGACATTTGGTAAAAAATGGGTCAGTAAAAGGTAAAACGAGGTGAGACCTTTTTTATCCAACACTCATTCTTGAGCCATTTAGGCTACTGGCACAAACAGGGGTTTGCCGTTTAACTCTGTCATGGCGAGTTTCTGGCGATAAAGCGGCTCTAGGTTTTGCTGAGTTAACAGTGTTTTCGCATCGCCCCAGATAGGTGGTCTATCGGGGTACAAAAGTAGAACATGGGAACACCATTGGGCGGCGACGTTGACGTCATGCAGTGACATAACCACCACTTTGTTCAGGTTAGCCTGCTCGGCTAGCAAGCCCATCACGGCCACTTGGTAATGTAGATCCAGATGGTTGGTCGGCTCGTCCACCAGCCATACATCGGGTGATTGGGCCATTAACGTAGCGAGCGCGGCACGTTGTCGTTCACCACCCGATAAACTGTTCAACGCACGTTCACGAAACGGTGACAAATCCAAACGGTCTATCGCAGCATGCGCTAGTGCTAGGTCCTGTTCGTTTTCCATTTCCCAAGGCGATAAATGAGGGAAGCGTCCTAATAAAACCGTTTCCAGCACGGTTGCGGGAAAGCCATCTTGATGCTCTTGAAACATAATGCCGATTTGCTGTGCAAGCTTTAAGCGGTGCAACGACGTAATTGGCTGATGATTTAATTCGATCGCGCCGAGTGCTGGCACTTTCAAAGCGGCGAGGGTGTGCAATAAGGTGGTTTTGCCGACACCATTTGGCCCCAAAATCCCCCACATTTGACCTGCCTTAAAAGTTAATGACAAAGCATATTCTGGTTGGCGGGGTTTATTGGGAATAGCGGCCAGTAATTGAGTTAACGTAAGCGTTGTCATAAACGCCCACGCTGCAATAGATACAAGAAGGTGGGTACGCCAAGCAATGCCGTAATCACCCCCACTGGCAGTTGTTCTGGCGCAATAACAGTACGTGCCAATGTATCGGCTAAGGTGACTAAACAACCACCAGCCAAAGCGCTTGCTGGTAGAATGAGCCGCTGATCATTACCCAATACCATGCGTAGCATGTGTGGAACCACCAAGCCAACAAACCCTACACTGCCTGCTGTTGTCACCGCAATCGCCGTGAGCAAACTGGCTAACAGAAACACTAGGCGTTCCACGCTTTTCACATTTACCCCAAGTGCCGCCGCTTGCAAAGGCCCACGAGCCAACACATTCAGACTGCGACCAAGTGGCATCAGAATGAGACAGGTTGGTACCAACACACACCAAGCCAGCCATGGTGTGCTGGCATAGGATAAATCGCCCATCAACCAATACAACATGCCAGGGATTTTGTAAGGCGGTGCAAGCGCCAACATGAGCGTAATTAATGCTCCCCAGCCAGCAGCAATCACCACCCCCGTCAATAACAAACGCATGGTCGCCATGTTGCCCAAGCGCGAGGCAAGCCCGAACACCAATAGGGTCGATAACACCGCACCGAGAAACGCCATGCCCGACATCAAAATGCCACTAATACCCAACAAAATCGCCGCCAGTGCGGCCACAGACGCGCCCCCTGAAATCCCCAATACATAGGGATCAGCAAGAGGGTTTCTAAGTAAAATCTGCATCAGAGCGCCCGCCACCGCCAGCAATCCACCCGTTGCAAATGCCGCCATCACACGGGGCAAACGCAACTCCAAGACCAGGGTTTGATTAAGGCCTGAACCTTGCCCAAGTAATGCCTGCCAAACCGCATAAGGCGATAAGCTGACACTGCCTTGCGTGACCGAAAAGACGATACTCAGCAGCGATACACCAGCTAACACCACAAGCGGCCAGGCGATGGAACGACGATTTGTTAGATGACGAGTTTTAACGTCGAGCACGAGCGGTATCCAGCCTTTGACAAAGAATTTGCGCGCCTTCTAATAAACGCGGCGTTGGACGCTGAACGAGGGAGGCAGGCACATAAAATAAATTACCTCGCTGCGTGGCAACTAAGTCGGGAAAAGACAGCCAAGTATTAAGCCAGTCAGTTTTCAGCTCGCCTCTATCACCCGTTATAATGACTTCTGGATTTTTCAACAGAATAGCTTCTCGACTAAGACGTGGAATAAGGCGAGGCGAGTCCGCAAACACATTGACGCCACCACATAGACTGACCGCTTTACTCATGTAGTGGCTACCATTCATCGTCATGAGTGGTTCGTCCCATATTTGATAAAAGGTCTTGATTGGGGCGGCCTCTTTGTAGCGTTCCTGCAGCGCTTGAATACCCGTGCGGAAACGCATCGCCTCAAGATTGGCCAGCTCTTTGGTGCCAGCGAGCACCCCCATGTTTTCGATATTTCGAGCAATATCTTCGAATTCATGGGCCTCCACGTAATAAACAGGCAGGCCCAAACGTGCCAGTGTTTCGATCTGTTCCGTTGGATTACCCGTTCCCCAAGCTAATACCAGATCCGGTTGCAAACTAATCAAACGCTCTAAATCCAAGCGCGTATGACTGCCTACTGAAGTAACACTTTTAGCGGCTTCAGGATAATCACTATAAGACACGACAGCCACCACCTTGTCACCCGCACCAGCGGCATAAATCAGCTCAGTGGCGCCTGGAGACAAAGCAGCGATGCGCACTGCTGGATGATCGAGGCATACACTCAAGCCACGATCATCCTCCACACAAACGGGTTCTGCAAAAGCGGCGGACGCAAATGCCCCACCGCCTAACCACCATATCAACATGAATAAAACAATACGCATCGGGTTAGCCATTAAAATGCCGAATAGTTAAGCGTTAAGAACACACCACGACCGGGATTAAGAAAATCTTTTGCCGTTTGATATTCTTTATCAAGCGCATTTTTGATACTCAACTCGGCACTCCAATCCGTCGCAAAGTCATAACTAGCTCGCAGATTCAACACCCCGTACCCCGCTAATAGCGCTGAGTTTTTGGCATCATCATAACGCTCACCATAACTCGCTACAGTGAAGCCAAGAGTGCTATTAGCAAAATGTCGATCTACATCAATTCGAGCACTTTTATTGGCACGGCGCGCTAATCGATTTCCTTTTTCAGCACCAGCACTTAAATTTTCTGTATCCATAATGGTAGCCGCTAAAGCAAATGACCAATACTCGATTTGCAGACCGGTTGAAAGCTCTAACCCTCGAACTCGTGCCGATTCAATATTACCAACCGTAGGGTAATTCCATGTAATTAAATCATGATAATCGGCTTGAAAAACCGCCACATCCCAATAGCTATTTTGATAGTCACCACGTAAGCCAACTTCAAATGATTCTGAAGTCTCCGGACGAATTTCATTCGTTAACGTATAACCCCAATTTTCCGCATTCATTGAGTTAAATGTTGGGGCAGTAAAAGAAGTACGCCAGCTTGCTCTGACTGAGTAAACATCGTCAATCTGATAACCCAAAGCAACGCCGCCAGTAGTTTGTGTATCATACTCGTCGTATCGATCAGCACGTATATTCAACTGAGCACTGGCTTGCCCAAACTGAGACAGTGACTGAGCGAATACCCCCTTACTGGTTCGTTCTTTAGTGTAAGAGCCCTCAAAGTCATCTTGAATGTGCTCAGCTCCAAAAACCAGCTTATGATTACTTTGTGATAAGGTATTACTCCAACGTACACCTCGCGAGCGGCTATAAAAATAACTGTTCGTCTTGACTCCTTTGTCATTCAGAACATCAGAATCATCACGGGATTCTCGCAATTGAATTTCAGACTGCCAGTCCTCTGTCAAATCGACACCACTCGTTAATGCAATAGCCTGATTCACAAAGTCATTGCTGCGCAAACTACCAGTAGAGGTAGTGTAGTCCGACTGACCTTCTGCACGCATAATAAAAACCTTCGCATAGGCACCCGAATCAAATTCATAACCAAGGCGGGTAAAGATATTGTCATTTGAATATCCCATATCACCCGCATGCTCTTTGACTACTGTCCCATCAGTTTCGAACGTACCCACTGAAAGAAGATAGCTTGCGTCTCCTGATAATCCAGAAACGCTGGCACTCGCCTGTTGGGTATTAAAAGACCCGCCGCCTAGAGATACATTCGCTTGCGTTTCTTGACTCGCTTCAGGGAAAAACACTTGCACAACGCCCCCTGCCGCACTTGAGCCATACAAAGAAGACTTAGGTCCACGTACAATTTCAATGCGCTCAACTTGGAACATGGGCAGGTATTGCCATGAAGAAGACCCCGTTGAATGCGATTGGATTGGCACACCATCAATTAACAGCTTTGTGCCTGTACTGCTCGACCCTCGGGTATAAATGCTTGTGCTTTTGCCATACCCCCCATTCGTGACGATATCAATACCTGGCTGACTCGCCAATAACTCACTGAGTTCCTGAGGCTGCTGTTTGTTCACCGCATCCCTGTCAATCACAGTTACCGAAACTAATGAGTCAGCTTGATTTTGTTCGGTTGTCGTCGCCGTTACCACTAGAGGAGATAAAGTGAACGATGTTGTTGGTGAATTATTCGCATGAAGTGAAGGAACAGACACGATACTAAGCGCCACGAGGGTTCTCGTGAACGAAGGAGAAGGAAATGGAGTTTTCATAAAATAAGATCTACTGTTGCACTGAGCACGCCCGCACAGTGGTGACATTTGGCTCCAGCTTACGCGGAACCCCCAGCTACAGGCAGGTCTCCGGACTCAAAAGTTGCGAATGCAGGCTTTACCGCCTTCCCATGGTTTACCACAGTGGCTGATTGGCAAAGTTTGACTTTTTTACCGTTGCGGGGGCAGCGTCAGAATTGCACTGACTTCCCTATTATTGCTGACAACTTAGGTCAACAACCTGTAACGATGCGTACTCTAACATAAGGTGCCATCTGGGTCATATATGGTCCATCCCGCGATGCAAGATAAAGTTACTGGTATGACAGAAAGATATTGCTTCCATATATCCGGCCTTTAACTGAGGTTTTTGTAACCTCTGGCCCTGATGGAATTCGCTCGCTCCTACCTCATCAGATGATCGGCCTCTATGAGCCCTAGACCCTAGCAGGTTTTAGGAACGCAGGTCTTACCTTTTATGCCATCACTTGTACTTTATCCACGCAACTCGTTGCTGATCTACCTTGTTAACCGCTTTTCTGTTTAACTTTTCTTTGCATCTCATGACCAACTCGGTCGGGATCAGGCTGCTGCCTGATAAGATTCCTTTTTACTCAAGACCGCCCAAGCAATACGCGCATTTTTATTGGCGACCGCAACGGCTGAAATATTCTTACCACGGCGGTTATCAAGCTCCTTCACCCAACGATTACGGCGATCATCATGTTTGTCGGCCACCCTGACAACCGTCCTGCCACCATGGATCATCAAGGTTCTTAGATAGGTATCCCCTCGCTTACTGATGCCGAGCAAGGTGGGTTTTCCTCCGGTGGAATGTTGTCTAGGCACCAGCCCAAGCCAAGCGGCCAGCTCACGGCCGTTTTTGAACACGGTCACATCACTAATCGCCGCGATCAGTGCGGTGGCGCTCAACAGGCCGACGCCCGGAATGGTGAGCAAACGTTGGCAATCGTCATGGTTTTTGGCGATGGTTGCCAGTTGTAACTCAAGTGCCTCAATCCGATCATCTAAATGAACCATCTCATCGTAGAGCGTGCTGAGCAAGGCCCGAAATACATCACTTAATCCATTGTCTCTCTCTTCGAGAATAAGGGGGATGTGTTTTCGAACATAAGAAATCCCCTTGGGAATGATAATGCCGTATTCTATCAGTAGCCCCCTGATCTGATTGGCTTGCGCCGTTCTTCGGGCAACCGCTTGGCTACGCACACGGTGAATGCTCTGGATGTCCTGTTGCTCAATACTTTTCGTAGGCACAAAGCGCATACTCGGGCGCTGGATCGCTTCACAAATTGCCTCTGCATCTGCGGCATCATTCTTGTTTGATTTGACATAGGGTTTAACAAATTGAGGGGCAATAATACGAACCGAATGCCCCAAGGCCGTAAATTGACGGCACCAATAATGCGCACCGCCACAGGCTTCAATGCCAATGACACAAGGTGGAAGATTAGCGATGCAGGGTAACAGCTTGCTACGGCTGAGCTTTTTTCTGAAAACCACCTTCCCATGGTTATCTACGCCGTGCAATTGAAAGCTGGTTTTGCTCAAATCAACTCCGAGAGTACATACCTGGCCTTTTTTGCTATGCTCGTTCATGGTTCGCTCCGTTTCTTTTGATGAATGACATTGTTCACACAACTCACTTCATCATGGCTCATTTGAAGCCGATATGGGGCGGGGTGGACCATTCCATTAGATGAAAATTTAGTCCACTCGACTCGGTTTTCTACCGCGCTTTCTTGGCGTCACTCGCCTACCCGTTAGCTTCTCGATCTCCTCTTTAAAGCGTTCGTTTCCCAGTGCCATATCTGAATGCGTAGCGGATCGAATCCGTCCGAGTTCTTCTTCTGGGATGTGGTATTTGAATAAGGCTTGGTAACGCTTCGCTCGCATTTCCTGCTGACGGCTCAGCTTGAGATAAAGTTCATGTGGTTGCCAAAGCTCACTTTGTAGATCCAGCGACTCCTGAGCATGAAAGCGATAGCTCGACCATTTGTAGTCAGCTGGATGAGCGACCATATTAGCTCTAACGGGATTTAGCTCAATATATCGCTGGCAGATAAAAAAGTATTCCTCAGCACTGATGACACAAGACTTAAATCGCCCTTCCCACAATGTGCCGGTTCTTTGGTAGGTGTAGTTGAAATAACGGACATAGCGGCGTCCCAGTGCTTGCATCATCTTTGAGATACCACCCTCGGTCATTGGCGTTGCAAGTAAATGTACGTGATTGGTCATAAAGACCCATGCATGCACTTTAACGTCAAACTCTTGAGCGTACTCCGTTAGCCAATTTACATAAGCGATGAAGTCATCTTCACTGGCAAAACACACTTGGCGGTTGTTGCCACGTTGGATAATGTGTTGCGGGATGCCAATCGGACAAAGTCGTGGTAGCCTCGCCATATTTCACTCCTTTGAAATAAGCTTTACTGAAAAAAACCTGATACGAACATCTTGTTCATAAATATCAGGCTAGCCGATATCTTAGGGTAAACACTTATTGAGTCAAGCTAGCGACCAGTTTTCTATTTTCATCTGACCCCAATTTCACATGTAATTTAACACCACTGTTTAGCGTATTCCGTTAGCTAAGGAACGTGCGATTAAGTCAGATTATTAGCACTAAGTCGCAGCTGGCCTGATTCGCTCTTTAATTCACTAAAAACCTCGGTTTTTAGTGTTTCTTATTCTCTAGTTGAAGGCTTAAAAGCTCCAACTACCATCATCAAGACGGATTAACCCCGTGCAGACCTTATCATCTGATCCACTCGCAGTATGTTTCCCAGTGCAAACAACACCGCGAGCTTATTGTCATTTTTTGATAGACCTTTATAGACCACTTTGCGGAAGCCAAACTGGCACATCAGTATCCGAAACGGGTGCTCTACTTTTGCTCTGATGCTCGCTTTTATGTACTCAGTATTGATGGGGATTTTATTAATACGGGGATGCTTTTTCCATTCCCGAACCTTGCTTGGCATCTCCGCAATCAACCACTCCAACGTCTTATCTTTGGTTTCCTCACGTTTTTCCACGCCACGGTAGCCCGAGTCAGCAGAGACAAACGTCTCATCGCCATGCATGAGCTCAGTTATTTGGTTTAGGTCATGTTCATTGGCAGAAGTGGTGGTGAAACTATGCACCAAGCCACGTTTAGCATCGACTCCAATATGTGCTTTTAATCCGAAGAACCATTGGTTTCTCTTCTTAGTTTGGTGCATTTCTGGATCACGTGATTTGGCTTTATTTTTGGTCGAGCTAGCGGCTTCAATAATAGTCGCGTCAACGATGGTACCTTCTTTGAAGTAAATACCTGAGTCTGATAGCCACTTATGGACTTCTTTAAATAGTTTTCGTCCAAGCTTATGCTTTTCCAGTAAGTGCCTGAAATTCATAATAGTTGTGTGATCAGGTATCGCACCATCTAAGGATAACCCAGCAAAAAGCCGCATAGAGGTAATTTCATAAAGAGCGTCTTCCATTGCAGGGTCTCCCATGTTGTACCAGTTCTGCATAAAGTGAATGCGCAACATGGTAGACAAAGGATATGGGCGACGTCCATTACCTGCTTTTGGATAGAAGGGTTCAATTTGGGCTTCAAGCTGCTGCCAAGGAATCAATTCATCCATTCGACCAAGAAAGAGTTCTTTGCGAGTCTTGCGGCGTTTGCTGGTAAATTCGGTGTCGGCGAAGGAAAGCTGGTTCATGATCGGTAGGCGTCGTAGTTGTCTTAAGTCGGCGAGATTATCTCATGTTACCGACTTAATCGCATGTTCCTTAATTGCGCCTCATATTTTTGACTATTTTTAAGACAATTATGGCTGAAAATAATTTTCCCACTGAGAAGACCTAAAAAAGCATGGCGCTTCTTGCCTGAAACGCCATTATTCAGGGACGACTATTTAGGGACAAGAAATTTAAACCCAACTGCTACTCAATAACACAAACATAGTATTGAGAATATTTTTATGAAATTGAGTACTTAAACAGTAAGTGAGGAATATTCTTTTTCCATACTAAAAATCTCATTATCGATATCATCTTGATCATACCGCATTACAAACCTCTGTTTAACAATACCAGTTACTATTGGCTTAATAACTTGATTAGCAGCAGCAATCCGATCATTTTTAGCTGCATAAATATTTTCAATAATTTTATCATTTAATACATTGGTTAAATTTTCATTTAAGTTTATCATTTCTTCATCATTGAGCATAAATGTACAAGATAAATACTGAACTTGCTGGGTAATGATTTTTATAATAATTTCTCTGTCATCCTCAACAAATTTATTACTTATTACTTTTGAAACCCAGCCCACAGCATATCCCCCAATAGCACCACCCACAAACCTTCCCGCAAGAACTCCTGCAGGCCCTAATGGCGAACAAACAGCTGCACCAGCAAGTGAACCAGCAACGCTTCCTGCAGTAGAACTTGCTGCAATGGTTAAGTTTTTTAGAAACTGCTTTGAAGAAATGCGCCCTCTACAAATTTTCAATAGATCAGGACCAGTAGTAACAGCAACAATTACTACTGATGTGATAATTGTTCCTCGTAAAGCAGAATTAGCTTGATTAACACTTTTCGCACCAGTTCCCAGCTTACCTATTTTTTGTAAGGTTGGTGAGAGGTTACTAATATCTATATTTTTTACTGCTCCTTGAACAAAGCCCAACCTTTGAAGTTGTTGAGTACCAATATATATAGTTGTAGTTTTACCAAACGTTTTTACGGCGGTAACTAAGCCAGCTTTTATAGCTTTTGATTTATCTTTTGTTTTTGCGTATACAATAACAGTTGTTATAACTGATGATATACCACCGGCTTTTAAACCAATTACAGCGCCATTAACAAAGTCATAAGAAATAGACTCAATAGTTCCAAATCGTGTAATATTTCTAGCCTGGTCGTATGTAACACTACCTTTAACGATTATCTTTTGAGCATCTTTAGGATCACTCACACCAGGAACTTTACCGTCTTTAATTTTAACCTCAAGCACTTTTACAGCTTGATCATATTGATCTTTTGGAACTTCTAATAACATAGGTTTGTTATTGCTATCGACGTAGCGGTAAGATCCATCCTGACCGTCAAATGCCGATCCAACCGTTCTAGCAGGAGTGGCGCAGTATTTTGTTTGAACAAACTCTCCATTTACAAATCGATCGGCACCGTTTTTTGAATTGTCTCCACCAATTACTGTTGCATCTTTCCCCTTAAGTCTGTCAATAATATTGTTAGCATTCTCCGCTGCAAAACCATGACCTTGTGAACCAATTGCGAACATTTTATGATTGTCAACCCATGCATCTACAGAGCTAAGTAATATAAAACCTGTAGTGGTCGCATTTTCTATAAAAACTTGAGTATCTTGTTTTTTTATACCATCACAAATTTTGTCTGTTTCTTCACATATTTTTGAACAATACCATTCAGAAGAGATTTCTCCTTCTATATTTTTTGACTTACCACAACAGATACATGAAATAATATTTTCAGATTTGTATGAAACAAAAAATTTTCCGTCTTCAAAATTTTTATACTCACCAAAATCAAGGAAACTTTCTGTAAACTCTAGAGATTCAACATCGTCAAATTTTGTTGAATTTTTAATTATTTCAACTATTTCTTTATCTGATAATTTTCCAGAATTGCATGTAGCATCCTCTAAGTATTTATTTTGTTTAACAATAAATTCTGAAGAGAAGTAATAAACTTTACTATTTGAGAACTCAGTATCCTTGATCACTCCTTCCTCAATAAAACCAACCATCCTATTTGAAAAAATTAATTTCTTTTCCTCTAAAGATAAGGAGCCAGCATCTAAACTGCCATAGAAATCTTCATATGAAATTAAATTCATTGACTCAACAATACTATCAATTTTGCTAAGTAGCTTTTCGATTGAACTTTTAATAGAAATAAGATGAAAAACAATCAATACTGAAATAATTAGATATCCATAAACAAACAAATAATCATAATCTAAAAAATATCTTGGAGCATCATAAATCTTTTTAACCAAATAGATCGGAGTTATTGAATAAAGTGACAGGATAAAGAAAGAAAATGATATGATAGATAGTGTAAAAAAATATTCAGACTTTTCTTTCAAAACAGAGCATTTTCTTTCTAAATATATATAATTATACATTGGAATTAGAATTAAAAATAAAGGCGAAACAAAAAAATAAGCCCAAGAATCAACTGAGTATTCAGAAGAGTTAATACTACTTGCGTAATACTCAATGTAAAAAGGTAGAGCTGCAACAGTAACCGATAAAATCGTAAGGCTAGCCCGAAGTAAATTAGTCCAGATGATAGATTTTGAAACGCAATATCCTAAAGCAATAGCAGGCAAACAAAAAACAAAAATAGTTAGTGCTGAAATATAAAACAAAGCCTTAAAAACCATTTTGAAAATCTTTAACGCTAAGACAAAAACTATTATCGATATAACTATGAAAAATATTACTTCCATTACAATTTCCTTATTAAAAAACAGAATTATCCTAAATAATTTGGCTTTATCAAGATAAAATTTTGCATGTATAAATTTATCTTAATATATGTAATAATTTTAGATTGGCTATTAAATAATCATATAAACTTGAAAAATCAATCGGATGATTTAGATTTATCGTCTAATAAAATCAGCTTTTGAAACATTACTAAGCATTTAAATAGAAAAAGGAAATCACTCTTTTCTACGGAAAATAACGGTTTTTATTCTGAACTGTCATCATATTTAACTTATAAAAATTAAAACGAATAGGTTAATTTAGATTTTAATGAGAACTTACGACAATCTGTGTCGTCATATTTCAATAATTTGTTACGAACTCTCAAATCCTAGAATAGACCTTGCCTGCTGGTGAATATGATCACGCCATTCGACTGGCTTGAGGACATCGATTGCAGCACCATAACCTTGTATCCACCAGAGTGTTTGCTGATCATCCGCCACGCTGGCGTTAAGCCAATACCAACCCTCTTCCGCTTCGGATAGTTCCTGATCTTGACTGATTGGCGTTTCCGACAGTAACCAGGCGATTTCGCTGGTAACCTTGGCTTGCAGCTTTTTGGTGTCTGATGACTGACGGTAGCTGAAACCTCCTTGATCGATATATGTACTAAGGCTGAAGCCTTCTAGGTGTCGATACGCTCTATCTGATCGCTCTACTTTTTGAATTCTGTGCAGAGCAAATTGACGAACCTCATCGTAGTCTTTTACCGTTGCTAGTAAATAACTGACACTGCCTCTTACAACGATGCCTTGTGGGTGAAGGGTGTATTCTTTGGGTTCGTTCTTTTTGCGGCTTAGGTAAATAACATCAATAGCGTATTCTTCTAATACCGACTCTGAAACCGCCTCCCAAATGCCTTTTTTAATTTTGGCGGGGATCAGAGTTTTACCACTGGGAAGTGCTTTTATGCGATTGGCCCAGCCTGAGTAATGGTTGGAGGGCAAGGCATTGAGGTATTGTTGAGCCGCTTGAAATTGTGACGTGATTTGATCGACAACGATTTGTGGCAATAGACCAGAAAGGTATTCGTGAGCAAGCACCAAGGTCAACGCTGTTGGGGTATCAAGGCCTATCTTGGAATCATTAAATGACGCAGACAAACTCCAACGATATTCGCCATTCCCTTCTTTGCAATATAAAGGCAAATGACTTGTCATTGCGTTAAGATCTCGCTGAACTGTTCGCAATGATACTTTAAAGCCTTTTTCTTCTAAGGCTGCATGGATAGTAGAGGTGGCTTTGTATCTAGGTTCTTTTGGTATGGTTCGCAGCATGGCAAATGTGCGAAATAAAGTGTCTTGCTTAGTAGCCACAAAGCTTCCTTACTGGAGTAAAACTTTTATGAATTCCCTTTACAAAGACTTTACCACAATCCTGACTGAAAACGCCAAATGAAACTTTGTGATTAACTGTTTTTAAAAATATAGCCGGTGAAACCACCAGCTTCCCTAGAGAAATTATTGAACATGCCCTAGCCCACAAACTGAAGGATCAATCAGAAGTCGCCTATCAAAGAGGTGATTTGCATCAAAAAAAAAGGTTAATGACATAACTTTGGTTTAAAGCAACCACTCTCTAGCCAACATTGAAGCAGTCAGAAAAATCATTTCCCCTTTTTATCCTTTAATCCTTCCGCTTGAACGATAACTTGCCGCTGATCTTCAATGGCTAAATCTCTTACTTTCTCAAAAAACACTTGTTTTTCTGACGTTGAGGCATAGCGGATAAAGTCGGAAAAAGGGGTGGACTTAACTTTTTCAGGTTTTCTGGTCGACATTGTCTGCTCTCTTTCTTGGTTTTTCTTGGTGTATTTTTAATAAGATACCACTACTTTAAACTTCTCTAACCAGCCAAACACCATTCTTCTTAGAGCCTTGGTACTCTAAGCGCCCTTCCTGCTTTAATTTTGAAACCGCTCGTTCTACAGTACTCACAGAACGACCTATTCGGTTAGCAACATCGATGAGAGCTAAGTGTGGATACTCTTTTAAAACGTCTAATATTTGATCTGTTGTTTTTACCCGCGTTTTATCCTTCACTTCTACCCGCATTTTTTCTTCTGACTGAATGGCCTCCGTAAGTGACTCATTGATAGCAGATAACAAAAATTCAATAAAAACACTGCAATCAGATCTAGAGTCCGCTTCTCGAAGCGATTGATAGTATTCTTCTTGTCTCGCTTTGATGACGGTTTCTACCGGCAAAAAGGCAAGTAAAGGATGCCAACTCTTTAATACTAGTGTCTGCCAAAAACGACCTATACGACCATTTCCATCACTAAAAGGGTGAATAAATTCAAATTCGTAGTGAAATGCAGCAGAAGCAATAAGAGGATGTGCATCCGTTTTTTTTAACCAGTCCATCAACTGAATCATGAGTCGAGGCACTTGGTTTGCTGGTGGCGCCATATGTACTAACTGATCTCCCCGATAGATACCAGCACCACCATTACGCCACTGACCTGCGTCCGTTAGCAGCCCTTTCATCATGATGGCATGTGCTTCAAGTAAATCATCACCGCTTGTTTCATGCCATTTGTCCATCGATTCATAAACAGCGAAGGCGTTATGAACTTCTTGAATCTCTTTTGGTGAGCCAAGGACTGTCTTGCCATCTACCAAAGCCGTGACCTGCTCCAACGATAAAGTATTCTGTTCGACCGCAAGAGAAGCCTGGATCGTGCGTATACGGTTTTCTTTTCTTAGCTTAGGAACGAGCTTATCTTTATTCGTCGCTGTCCACTCACCGACTTGCTGAGAGATTTCAGCGACCAAACGCATCATGGTGTGGGTCAATTCAAATGGTGGCGTGTATGGCATACCAAAACAGTTCCTTAAAAATGGTAAAAGTAACTTAAGATATTGGAGAGTATATCTGTCTAATTTTAAGTGGCCTTCAGATAACGAAAGCCCTTAGTCGCTACTCGTAGTTTTCGTTTACTTTATTAAGCACGATCAATTGTGTTCAACATTACCACTCAGAATAAAGTCCTTAAGCATCTTGTCTACTCTCATGTTTACCTTGAATACTGGAATCGTGGATCGCTCTAAATTCTCAAAGTGTACTTTCGCTTTTTCCTTATCAACCGATTCTTTAAGCGCGTCAAAGCGGCCAAAGTTGTTTAAATTTTTCTCATCAACTTTGTGGTTAATTAAGCTAACTAGCAGGCTTTTATCTACACCTAAGGCGTCTACAACCGCATTGAGGCGAGCATTCTCAGCGTTATCTTTGAAGTCGTTGATGTAGTCTCTAAAGCGGTGACCTTCTATCAACTCAGCATCGCCACGCTGTAAGTCGTTCAAAAATAATTTGGCGTATTTTTGTTCGCTTTGGGTAAGCGATGAAAATGACTTATGCAATTCGTTAAGAGTTATTTCGACACTCGCTTTATCTTGGTTTTTATCTAGTTCTTTTAGATATTTCTCAAAGCGACTATTCATGTAATCAGAGTCGATTTTGCCCGTATCAATTTCGGTAAGATAACCGCTGATATCAAAAGGCACATCACCGCCTCCCGAACCACCACCATAGCTTTGGCCTGCCAGCTCTTTGTAACGTAGAACTAAACTTAAATAGGTTTGTTCGCCTATAGTAAGCGTTACTTCATGTTGATCATCCTTATTACCAAGTAAATGATCACCAAATAAATAAGTCAGCTCACTCCAATGAAAACCTTGTACTTTGGCGGCTTCCAAGTGCTGATTGAATGTTTTAAACAAGTCGGCAAATTTAGCGCAGGCTTCGGGGTCATCAGGAATTTTTTCAAAATTTTCTACACCGGCATTGGTAAACAACTCGGTAATGTCTGCGGCAATCTCATTCATTGCTTCCAAGTTGCTTTCTAATCTGTCAACAAATAACCCAATAGGACGGTCACCTGAATATAGCTTTACCGCGTCTTCAATATGTTGCGCCATAGTATGTGGGTAACGGTAATAGCGAATGGTGCCGTGGGGCTTATCGGGTCCGAATAACCGGTTAGTACGTGAAAAAGCTTGAATAATATTTTGGTATTTAATGACCTTGTCCAAATACAAGGTATTGAGCCATTTTGAGTCAAACCCTGTCAGCATTTGGTCCACCACAATCAATAAATCCAGCTGTTTTGTGGGATCTGTATGAATGCGCTCATACGGTTTTTTGTGAGCTAGGCGTGCGGCCAAATCTTTTTTAAAGGCTGCGTGACGGGCAAAATCAAAATCTTGGCCATAGCATGCATTATAATCAGCCATGATTTCTTCTAGGCCATCACCTTTAAATGTAGGCCCTCTATTGCCGCTGCCATCGTTATCAATATTCGGGTCAAACAGTGCTGAAATCTTAAGTTCTGGTTTGGCTGCTTTTAAACGTCGGTAATAATCGATTGCCTCGGCAATGCTGTTAGTGGCTAAAATGGCATGGAACTTACTGTCTTGGCTGAGTACGTCCCAATTTTGCAGAATATCTTCAACCACTTTTTCTTGGTGTGCATCGGTCAAATACTGCGTTTTTGGCACATAATCTTCTATGCCTTTGATGTATTTACCTGTTGGGGCTTTATACCCTGCCATAGGTACATCATTCATAAAGTGGTTAAACTTTTTCTTCTTGGCTGGAGTCGATAATGCATCAGCTACCGAATCTGCCTTGGCTTCTTCAAGGGCAACGGCTTGACGAATATCTTTGTCTTTAAAGGTACTGACTTTATAAGGGTCAAAACCTAAGACATTTCCATCTCGAATACCATCGGCAATGCTGTAGCGGTGTAGTTCGTTGCCAAACACCGTGCTGGTGGTGTTACCCTTTTTTTCGTTTTCTTCTTGTATGGGCGTACCGGTAAAGCCAAAAAATAATGCGCGAGGAAAAGTACGTTTAATAATGCTGAGCATATCGCCAAAAGTGGAACGGTGGGCTTCGTCTACAATAAAGACCAACCGCTTAGCACGGATCTTCTCAATGTCAGCCGTATTTGTGGATATAAGCGTTGCCGTACCTGTATCATCCACCTCTTCAAAGATGTTACTCATTTTTTGAATAGAGCTAACAATTAACGTTTGTGCTGGATCGGTACTTTTTAATTTAGTGATGAGCACATGGGTATTTTCGGTAGCTTGTACGTCTTCGCCATCACCGGCAAAGTTGCGATATTCCACCAGCGACTGAGTACCCAGCTCGATACGGTCCATTAAAAAAATGACTTTATCGGCATCCCTGGATTGCGCAATCAACTGTGCCGATTTAAAGCTGGTCATGGTTTTACCTGAGCCCGTGGTATGCCAGATATAACCACCTAACCGATCTACGTTGTTTGTGCTGCTACCCATTTGTTGCCAATTGGTTTTAGCGACTTTATCTGAGATGGCATTGGCGGCGTAATATTGATAGCTGCGCATCACCTTGAGTACGCCATCGGTATCGTCGGCAACGGTATAAAAACCAATGAGCTGATGCGCCATAGGGATAGATAACAGAGTTGAGGCGATCTCTTTCCAGTGATTCACCGGCTCGTTATTAAAATCGGCCCAGTTAAATTGGTAGTCAGGGTTAAACTTGCCGTCTAAGCCTGGATTAGCAAAGTATTTTGCTTCATATGGCTCCATCGCCACAAACACCTGAATCAACGAAAACAACCCGCTAAAGATGCCTTCTTTGCTGTATTTCTCTATTTGATTGACCGCTTGACTGACTGGAATGCCGCTACGCTTAAGTTCCACATGAATCACTGGCATACCGTTAATGAGTAACAATACATCGCCACGACGATCATTACGCAGAGGGCTACCACGTTCAAATTTGGGTTGTTGTACAATTTGGTAGCGGCTTTGGCCGGCGGCGATTTCTTGGCGGTCGTAAATTTTTAGGCTGACTTCTTTGCCAAGGTGTTCTTTATCGTCTGGGTTGTCACGCTTAATGGCGACGGTTTTACCGTTAATCAAACCATTGAGCTTAAGCGGGGTTTTGAGCTCTTTGATTTGCTCAATAATTTGCTGCATTTCGCTGGGAGTAAGCGGCACATCATTCAAACGATCCCGCTGGCGATTATTTTCAAATAAGATATTCGCCCAATTTTGCAGTAAATCAGCTTCAGTCTTGTTTTTTAACACCTCCGATTCCCACCCTTTATTGACTAACACATCAATAAAGGCTTGCTCAAATTGCGCTTCGGTTTTAAAAGTGGTCATGGTTGCTCCCTGCTAGACAAACATCTTGCTCAAGCAGGCTTGCTTGATGTTATTGAGTTTGGTGATTTGTTGTTGGTGTTGATTGATCAGCGTATCGAGCTTTTTGAAGTAGTTGCCGATGGCGGCTTGTTCTAGCTCCTCAGGGAACATAAAAGCCATGCTATTAAAAGCCCCATTGGTAATCTGATTTATGGTTGCCCCTAAGTTTTTATCAACTTGAGCCGTAAATTGGTTAGTATCAAATAAGGCATTGATAAACTCAGGCTGCCTGCCTCTAATGCCTGTCATAAAAGCCCCAATGACAGTTTTATCCATACACGAATTTACTTGTGCATGCTTTCCAATTAAAGATCTTGAGCCGTTACGAACAACAACAATAATGTCTCCATTTTGTACATTGCTGCAATTAACTACTTCAGGATTAACATAAACATTATCAGCTTGAACAAGTTGACCATTTTTTACATTTGAAGAACGAATTACAAAAACACCTTCCTTTCGTATGTCCTTTGGCGAGTACGTCAGTCCACTAAAAAGTTCGACTTCATTGTTTAGAAGTTTCTCCTCCCACTCTCCACTGAACCCCTTAAAGCGGATCTCAGGCACGTTATTTTCCATACTCATCTTACGCGCCCTTCAATAAGTTAGTGAGCTCATTCAAGCCTTGCAGATCAAATTCATTACCAGTGAGCTCAACCATCATGTCTGCCAGTTCTTGTTCGGTGTTTTTAATCTCATTCGCCACTTGCGAATAAGTCACCGCGTATTTATCGGCAAGGGCTTGTACTTTGCTAGTAAGCTGAGTAATCACAGCACTTGGCATGGCAGCGAGCTCTTCGCTTAATGGCGCGATCCATTTGAGGTGGAGCAATTCGTTCACTTGCTCATCGCTTAAACCCTCGATAGTGGTTTTAGTTTTTAAGTGCAGGGCGATTTGAGCTTCTTTTACCGCTTTTTTCAGGACTTTTTCTTCGTCGATGAGTTTATTGGCTGCTATTATTTTTGCTTTATAGCTTTCTTCAGGCTCAGCGCTTTCGGCTAAAAATTTAACTTTGCTGGCTTTTTGCTCTTTCAAAAAGGCCTTAGCCATCTTGCCCACTTCGGTGTTGGCAAAGCCGTCTTTTGATTCTTTGATGGTATCTTGCTCTTTTTCTTCTTCACTAAGAGAATCTAAAATTTCTTCTAGGTTGCTAGCGATTTCCGCTAAACGGTTTTCTTGTTCTGCCAGAGCTTGTAGCTCTGCATTGAGATGTGTTTGTTGCACTAAATCAAACGGCAGTATGTGACCTTTCCAACCGTCTTGTACCTCAGTATCTTTCCCGTCCTTCTTTTTGATAACCATGTTAGGGTCAACCAGTTTGGTCGCCGCAAAACCTTCGGTTTGCATCATCTCCAGGTCGGCACTGATAGTTTGCCATTGGTTGTTCTGGTGTTGGTAAGCCTGGTATTTATCAATCAGTGCAATAGGCGCTAGGCGGTTAAATAGCTCGCTGCTTAATTGCGCTTCTTGTTGATTGCGGTTAACTGTTGCCCAACCTTGAATGAGAGTGTTATTCAAATAGTCGTCAAAGCCGTTAAAGGCTTGATTGTACTCAGTAATAAACTCAATCACTTGTGGGTGCTGGGTAATCGTGGCATTTACTGTGTCTTTAGGGATAGCTAGATCACTGTAAGCTTTCGACTTAGGCATAAACAAAGCTGCGTGTAGTTGTGGAAACACTTGCCAATAACTTTGTAGCTCGGCTATCTCGCTGTTGGGAATGCCGCCTAACATGGTAGCGTGTAAATCCCAGCTTGGCGCGGCAGCGGATGAATCCACATAGCGCGGTATGTTGAGGTTATAACCGTTATCGCGTAGGGTCTGCTTGCTAACCAGTTTCGAGAATTTATTAATGCTTTCACGGCTGATCACTGTATCAGTGATGCGCTTGATGTCGGAAGCTAGCAGCTTGTTGTTTTTGCCTTCTTTTAAAAAGTGCTTGGAGGCATCGACAATTAACACATCGGTGTTTTGTCGTTTTTGCTTCAGCACCAAAATAACAGTGGGAATGCCGGTGCCAAAAAAGATATTCGCCGGCAAACCGATAATCGCATCAATGTGGTTATTTTCAATTAGCTGGGTACGGATTTGGCCTTCTTCACCGCCTCTGAAAAGCACGCCGTGAGGCAGTACAATGGTCATAACACCATCGGGTTTTAAGTGATAAAGGTCGTGCAACAAAAAGGCAAAATCGGCTTTGGTTTTCGGTGCTAAACCAAAACGCGAATAGCGTGGATCGCTCTCTTTAAACGCTGGATCCCAGTTTTGCGAATAAGGCGGGTTAGAGACTACGGCATCGACATACAAAGCTTCGTATGAACCTTGCGGGTCGTTTTCATCAAAGTACGGCCAATCGTCTTCTAGAGTATCGCCATTGCGGGTTTTAATGTTGCTGGCTTTAATACCTCGCATGATTAGATTCATACGCGTTAAGTTGTACGTGTTTGCTTTTAACTCTTGAGCGTAATAGGTGATGCTGTCTTTATTTTTGGCATACTGTGCTACGGCTTGCCCAATGTTGATTAATAAGGAACCGGAACCGCTGGTGGGATCGTAAATTTCAATGTTGTCTTTGTCTTTTAGCTCGTGCGCGATGATGTGCGACATAAGAAGCGACACTTCATGAGGTGTGTAGAACTCACCTGCTTTTTTGCCCGCATTAGCTGCAAATTTTTCAATTAGATATTCATAAATGTAACCCAGAACATCGTAACCCTGGTTGCCATTCATCGGAATACTTTTGATTAGATGCAACAAATCGCTGATGGCTTTTGTTCTTTTGGCTGGACTTTCACCTATCTTACTAAGACCTGTTTCTAGGGTGGTGAAGATACCTTCGAATAATTTCTTATGATTCTTGTGAATTAGTCGGCTAAACGCAGAAAGCGCATCACGAACGTTAGATTCATCAAAGTCGGATTTAGGATCTACCCAAGTAGAGAACAGGTTCTTGTAACTGATAAAGTAGCCAAGGTTGCTTTGTACGAATTCGAAGGTCTCTACGTCTTCTTCGTCCAAGGCTTTGATGTCCTCTTCTGTCATGCCTTCTGCTTTTACAAATTGTACTAATTGGTCGCTGAGATACTTATAAAAAATAAAACCTAAAATGTAGTCTTTGTATTCATTCGCTTCGATCTTCGAACGCATTTGGTTTGCCGATTCCCAAATCTTCGCGGCTAATTGCTGTTTGTTCATAGTTAACTCTTTTCCTGATGTTCAACTAGAGCGTAAACCTTCGTATGGCTACGCTTCAAAAAATTCTTCGTCGATTTTTTTAATGTATAAGGTTTGTTCATTACGACTTCCGATGTTGTAGCGCAGCATAAGCTTGGCTAAATCGTTGCCATTTACTAATACGATCCTGGTACTAAGTTTTTGAGCAGTGTCTATCGCGGAACTGGTAAAGTCTGACGTGGTGATAAATAAGCCTTTTTGGGCGTTATGTAAGTTTAACGCACCAAAGAAGTCTCGAATGTCTCCAGAGCTAATGTTATTACCTTGCTTATAGCGTTTAGCCTGGATGTAAATTTGGTCTACACCTAAAGGATCTTGATTGATTACGCCATCTACCCCATTGTCACCAGATTTCCCTAAGGCGTGGGCTGTGCCCTCTTCTGTGCCGCCGTAACCCATAGCAATGAGCAAGTCTATTAACAACTGTTCAAAGAAGGCCGGAGAGACGTTACGAGTCCGTTCCAAGATATCTTCAGCTAGTGCGTCGTTAATTGTCTTATAAGCATTACGAAGGGCCTCATCAGGTGTGATGTCATTGCCGTCTTCTTGTTGGTGTAGTTTGATTGAAGCTTGTTGTGTGTTTTCTACTGTTACTTTTGTGTTGCTTAAACTCGTAAAGGCAACAAATTCATCAAACTGTTTAAGATATTGATTATTAATATCCAGGTTCGGTGTATTTAAGGCAGTAATGCCACGATTAGTAATAACAAAATGCGCACGACGTGGGCTATCGATAAGGCCCGCTTTAGCAAGGTAGGTACGCGCCCAGCCAACACGGTTATCTAAAATTGGCTGTTTACCGCTTGGCAGCGGTTGAACGCGCTCATCGTCAGTTAGCTTGAAATGATCCGCAATGCTATTGATGATGTCTCGAAGCTTCACTTCGTTTGTAGTTGACTGCTGAAGAGCCTGAAGAAAAGGCCTCATGCAATCTTGATAATTGGGAATCATCCGTTATCCTTTTGCTTTTCTATCCATGCGTCTAGGTCTTCACGCTTAAAGCGCCATGAACCACCAACTTTAAAACCTGGCAACTTCCCTTCGCTTGCTAGTCGATATGCCGTTTTCTCTGCCAGCTTTAAATAAGCAGCTACCTCTCGCAAGGTAAGGATTTGATCTTCCATTCAGAATGCCATCGTCTTTTGATTGGATTATTTAAAATTGATATTGAGAGAATACGAGAAAATTGGGGAATGGACAATAATTCTATCCATTTCATTGATGTTTGAGAGTTAGGTAAAACGTGCAGGGGTTCTGTCATCTTGAGTTAAATTGGCTTTATAAACTACATCAGGAAGATCCATTCCTATCAATGTACACGAGCAGCCATTTTTTCTTCTAGCCACCCTTGAACTTCTTCTTCAACCCAGGCTACTGCTCTTGGCCCAAGTTGAATTGGTTTTGGGAAATTCCCTTTTGACATGTAAGCGTAGATTGATGATCTAGATAGCCCTGTAGTGTTGATCACTTCGTTTAATTTCATGACTCGCATTTTGATGCCCTCGTGTTGATCCATCAAAGTGCGTTGCTGTAAATTTTTACAGGACTGGGTTTAATTCTAAAAATACTCAGACCTACATCATTCCTTTGAATCTACCAACTGATCAAAGGGACCTACCATGAAAAATGAATCATTTATCTACCAATCAAAAGAAGATGTTCTTAATGCCGCTGCTGGCTTTATAGAAGAGCGCCTAAAGCGAGAAAACACGTTCAGTAATGCAGTAGATGCTCAGAGTTATGTTCGCTTTAAAATTGCATACAAGGAAAGTGAAGTTTTTGCTGTGCTATTCCTTGACTCTCAGCATCGCTTAATTTCGTTTAGAGAAATGTTCCAAGGCACAATTGATAGCGCTGCTGTATACCCCCGAGAGATTGTTAAAGCAGCCATCGAGGTAAATGCCGCTGCTGTTATTTTGGCGCATAACCACCCTTCTGGTGTAACAGAGCCGTCTCAGGCAGACATATCCATTACAGACAAGATTAAGAAATCACTGGAACTGATTGATGTAAGAACTCTCGACCACATCATTGTGGGCGAGAGTGCTGTCTCAATGGCTGAAAGAGGTTACTTATAAAAAGTTAAGTTAGGGGGCGATGCGCCCCTTAACTATAAATTCATGACCGACTGCAACCAAAGCTGCGCTTACCACTACCATATACTTTAGTGGCGTTCTTAGCGAAGTAGCTCAGCCGATAAAACAAATCGGCTTGACGAATGCTTTTATCTTTTGCGTTATTGTCAACATAGTAAGTACCGTTAACAGGGAAATGAACAAGTCCATCAATAATGATACCTGGACTACCAAGCGCACTGCACCAGGCTCGTTTAATCCGTGCCGCCATATTCCCTTCTTCTTGATTGAATCCACCCAACACAGAGTAGGCATCTTTATTAACAATTATTACACAATGAAAATGATCATTACCTGATGTATCACGCTCCCTTACCCAGCTGTATCGCAAATTATGCGGATATACTCGTTTCATTTCTTTTTTTGTTTTTACGTCTTTTGCTTTAAGTTGTGCCTTTAAAGACTCGAAGAATTTAGTGATGACTCGATCTGATTGATCAATATGCCCGTGCGGAAACCTAAGATCGAATCTAAACGCTGTAATACGGTTAGATGAAAACAAACTGCTTTCAATGAGATCATTCAAGTTTTTCAAGTAAAGCTTGTTACATTCATCCAGTGGAAATTGGATCTTAAGATTATTGTAAGTTTTTATCATTTAGAAATCTCCTATGTGTTATTCACATAAGGGATATCAATGTAGATTTTTACTTTAAAATTAATAAAGAATAAGAACCAATACTATTAAACCAACACTCCACTCCCCTTAGCAGCAAGCACCTCCAAGCATAAATTCCCTTAGCAACTAACAAGTGAAAAAGAACAAATCACTCTGATATTAGACGCAGATAGATGAGGATAAGCGACCACATAATTTCCAGTCTAGACGGAGCTCACTCATCACTTTTAAGAAAACTTAAACCTATATTATTCTCTAAAAAGCGCTTTTTTCACGCATAGTGCAGCGTTAACTAACATACCAAGATCAACTAACTACTAAGGGGGAGATTATGCAGAATTTTCGATGTCGCCACTACCTAGACAATTGTGAAAAGTCCACATTTACCTTTCTTTTTTAATCACATAGAGCCAAAATAACACTGATAAGATTAATTTTTAGATAAAACTCAGGATAGACGGCTTTAACATGCTGAAATAAATGATTTTTTCACTTGAATCAAACATATAACTGACTTAAAAATTACTATTTTTTTACTAAAATTTTATTAACAAATAACTTAAGGATAACTTAGTAATGAAAAAATTATCAACGGATACTCTAACAAGTAGGGAAGCCCTTTATATATACTTTTCACTAGCAGATAGTGACTCTTATACTCCATCAAAGACCATTAGAGAATGCTACAGCATAGAACTACTTCAGCTAAGAAGTTTAGCTGATCGTCGTATCGCTGAGGTTGCAAGCTATCGATTAAAAACTGATAAGATTAGAGACAACAACGCTTCCTTCGCAAAAAGTTATGAGCAAGCCCTGAACAAACAAGTACATATTGCTCAATTAAATTTGCTTGAAGAAGATAAATTAAAATGGATAGATCAACTTGATAGACAAGACACATTTATGCTTGATAGGTTGCTTCAAGATGAAATCGATAGGTTATTGAATAAAACAAGCTTTACAGGTATGAGTATGTGGGATGGCATTGAAATCAATAAAAAAAAATGGGATCAGGCAAAATTAGAGGCTGCGAGAGACGATGATCAAAAGAGTTTTTTGCAATACAGAAGCAAATTTATTATAGATAACTTCTTGGGTAATGATAAGGTCTATACTGTAAACATGCTCGAGGAAATCAAAAAAAAAGTTAGAAATAAATGCAAGGTGGCCTCTTGGTATGCCAAAGAGGTAGACTCAAGTGAATCAGTGTTTACGGATTGGTTTCAAGCGTACATCAGTAAAAACTCTATCCCGGATTGGTTTCAAGCGTACATCAGTAAAAACTCTATCCCGGATAACATCCCTGCGTTTCATACTGAACTACCTCTACAACCGCACACCAGTCCATTCCTTCCAGAATTCAAGACAATCAAATACGATATAGATTACTGGTTATTTCAGTTCCGTATCAACTACGATGTTCATCACCACCTCCTTGAGCTGTACCTTAGAACCATGAAGGGAGCCTGGAGTCAAAAAAAGTACAGAGATAGTAACAACGGCAAAAAAGCATGCTCATTCATGCTTGGCGAAGAGCAGATTAAACTTCTTGAGAAACTTTGTAAAAAAAACCGACGCAAGAAAAACGAAATGATTGAAATTTTGATTGAAGACGCATGTGAGGAAGACGGATTAATAAAAAAACCGAATAGACGTTAATCTATTCGGTTTTCTATTGATGTACTTTTTGATGTACAAATTGTAAAATCACTCTGTAACCCTTGATTTTACTGGTATAATGGCGGTGAGCAAGAGATTCGAACTCTTGATGCCTTTCGACATACACGCTTTCCAGGCGTGCTCCTTCGGCCGCTCGGACAGCTCACCGTTACAAAACAACGCTTCCTGCATTGCTTAATTTGTGTCGCGTATAATAATGATGCTGAGTTATTATTGCAACTTTTTTTGCATCATTTATGTTAATTAAGTCTTAGAGATTAATCTCTTACCCATTTTACGAGGCCATCAATGTTAACGTCTGGAACACCGGTATTTTGTTCTGTTGGAGTACCAACGTAGATTAGGCCTATGATTTGGTCTGTTTCGCTAAGCGATAAAATGTTTTTTGTTAATGAGGTAAAGCATGCAGGTCCGCTGCGCCAAATGGCGCCATAACCGAGGGCGTTTAGACCTAATAAAACCTGTTGAGCCGCCGCTGATGTGGCCATGACTTGCTCTATGGCCGGAACTTTTGGGTGCTCCTGTATGTGCGCATATATCAGCAATACGGCCGGAGCACGAAAAGCCTTTTTAACAAAAATCTCTTTCTTTTCCAAAGGCATAGACGCCACTTCAGATAGCGCGTGTTGCCAATATATTTGACCTAGTGCTAATCGCCCTTCCCCTTCAAAAATGTGAAACCGCCAAGGTTTAAGATTGCCATGATCGGCGGCTCTTGAAGCCGCTCTTAAAATAAGCTCCCACTCGCATTTTTGGGGCGCTGGTTCACTGAGAGCCGAAATAGAAACTCGGTTGCGCATAAACGATATAAATTCTTTACTCATCTTGTATTGTATTCCACTGTATTGAACAGGTTGTGTACTCAGTTAAAGGTTATTATTATGTCCGTATTTAAAATAGTTAAGGGTTTTTATGTCGAAGTGGCTGATTTGGGCACTGCTTGAAGCAGGTTTTTTTTTCTTTTTTAGTGGCCTAGCTTTGCTGTTGTTGATCGCAAGATTAAAGAAAAAAATAGACAAAAATGAGGTGTACTTAAATAAACAAGAAGAAAAATATTCAATCAATTCATGTTTTGAAATAACGCAAGAGCGCCGACCCAAACACGATGAAAAATCAATAGGAATAGACGCTGAAATCACCGCACTTAAACATCAAAATCATTCATTAAAAGTTGCTATTGCAAAAGGCGCTTCACAAAAATACGAAATTATTATGATTGGAGAGCTGATGAACGAACAAGCTATCTCGCCATATGACAAAACCCACCTTCATAATATGCTTTATGCTTCAGACATCAGAAAGACCAATCTGGACAGTGCCGTAAACTCCTCTGCCCGATTAATAAATAAAACTAAACAATTGGATAATAACTTGATTTCGGTAGTAAACATAATCACTTGAACGCCTAACCGATGATACCTTCTGCATTTGGTTTATAAACTGTGTGCTCAAATCAAAGTGCCTATTTAACCTGAAAATTCAGCATTCTTTGTAATGGAACAAGCGCTTTTTGCCTAGTAACTTCATCAACATGAATTTCACCAGAGCCATCTCTTATTGCGTTTCGTAACATTTCAAGACTATTTAGCGCCATCCAAGGGCAGTGTGCGCAGCTACGACACGTTGCGCCTGAGCCAGCTGTAGGCGCTTCAATGAAGCGTTTACTAGGTGAGGCCTGCCTCATTTTATAAAAAATACCTCTGTCGGTTGCTACTATAAAAGTATCATTGTTCATTGATTTGGTGGCATTTAGAAGTTGTGATGTAGACCCTACAACATCCGCCATTTCAACTACAGCCTCAGGTGATTCAGGGTGCACAAGAATAGCTGCATCTGGGTAGATTGCCTTTAAATCTAAAATCCCTTTTGCCTTGAATTCTTCATGAACGATGCAAGCGCCATCCCACATGATCATGTCTGCACCAGTTTCTTTTTGTATGTAACTCCCTAGATGCTGATCTGGAGCCCAAAGTATTTTTTCGCCTTGCTCTACCAAGTGATTAACTACATCAAGGGCGATGCTTGATGTAACAACCCAGTCAGCACGTGCTTTTACCGCAGCGGATGTATTGGCATATACGACGACTTTTCTGTCAGGATGTTGGTCGCAAAAAGTGGAGAACTCTTCAATGGGGCAGCCAATATCCAGGGAACATGTTGCTTCAAGGGTTGGCATTAATATGGTTTTTTCAGGGCTTAATATTTTAGCGGTTTCACCCATGAATTTAACGCCAGCAACCACCAAAGTTTGTGCACTGTGATTAGCTCCAAATCGCGCCATTTCTAATGAATCAGCAATGATGCCGCCCGTTTCTTCTGCGAGCGCCTGAATCGAATCTTCAGTGTAATAATGAGCAACTAAAACGGCATTCTTACGAATAAGTAGCGACTTGATCTCGGTGCGAATAGCGTCATCGTTGACGTGTTCTACTTCAAGGCTTTTTTCAGCTTCAGACAAGTATTTTTGAACGGTATCGCGAAGCGCGGCTTTACTGGAAAGTTCGGACATATCTATCATTAGCCCTTTATGAAACTGGGAGCGGAATGAGCGATTTTTGGTGGGTCGTACTGGATTCGAACCAGTGACCAATTGATTAAAAGTCAACTGCTCTACCAACTGAGCTAACGACCCAAAAATCACAAAAAATAAAACGTTGGTGGGTCGTACTGGATTCGAACCAGTGACCAATTGATTAAAAGTCAACTGCTCTACCAACTGAGCTAACGACCCAACGGGTTGCGTATGTTATAGAACCCGTCAGAAATTGCAAGTCATTTGATCTTACTTAAATACCCAGCCGCTAATTTAGCCGCTTTACTTTCAGGAAAACGCTTAATAACGTCCTGCAAATAAGATTTAGCGGCTACAGAGTTACCCAGCTGATCATTTACAGTGCCTAGCTTATAAAGCGAGTCCTGTTCTTTACTGTGCCCTGAAAAATCACTTAACACTTTAGAAAAAGCCTCAATTGCCTCTTTTGGTTTTCCTTGCACTAATTTCACTTCACCCAGCCAATAGTAACCATTACCGGTTAGTGAGTCGTTGGGGAAATCGGTAACGAACTTAGCCAATGCTCGCTCTGCATCATCAAAATTTCTTTCGCGAATAAGATTATAAGCCGTGTTGTAAGCTTGTTGAGATTGAGCTGTGGGAGGCGGTAGAACAACAGGCGCTAAGGGAGAAATCGTCAATGCATTACTAATTTTAACTGGTTCAGACTGAACAGAAACACGTTCTATTTTAGGTTGCAAGGATACACTAGGCGCTTGTGCAGACCCTCTTACCGGTGCAGACATTAGTAAAGAAATTCGTTTATCAAGATCGATATAGCGATCCCGCTGACTTTCTTTCATTAACCTTAGATCATGCCCTTGCTCTTCGAGCTGCCCACGAAGGCTTTGAACCTCTTGCTGTAAAGTCTCTAATTGAAACAGCAGTTCTGCCGCGGCGTTCGCTGAAATCCCAGCACCCGTTTGACTGCTCTGAGCCAGTGCAAATGGCGCTGTGAAACACAGCACCATCGCAAAGGAGCGAACACAGTTATTTTTACGGAACATTATTCGTAGCGCACTTCAACGCGGCGATTTAACTGCCAAGCGTTATTGTCATGACCAAAGGCAACGGGTACTTCTTCCCCGAAACTGACGGTTTCTACCTGAGAAGCCGCAACACCTTGAATGGTTAGGTAACGACTAATAGCTTTTGCACGACGCTCGCCAAGTGCCATGTTGTATTCACGAGTTCCACGCTCATCGGCATGACCTTCTAGAACAATGCGCGCATCTGGATTTGCAACAAGAAACGCGGCATGTTTAGCCAGTGCCTCACGAGATTCAGGACGAACAATCGACTTGTCAAAGTCAAAGTAAAAAACAACTTGTACACCCGCTAGAGGGTCGACATTTTGATTTTGCGCTATGGCTGCTTCATCAACAATAACACTGGTAACGGTATCACCAGACCCTGCACCGAAGGCTTGGTCATTACTTTCTGTTGATTCATTCATTTGCTCAGAAGCCATTGCTTCTTCAGAAACGGTAGAAGAATCCATGTCTGTTGCAGTTGTACTACAACCTGCAAGCCAAGCCGCAGATAATCCAATTACAGCAAACTTACCTAGTTTGTTTACACTCATTATTCACTCCTCAATGTCTTTATTTGAAATACGGGGACCAAGATGGCTCTCGTACGTCACCCTCAGCTGATGGTAACCTATATTTAACAAGGCCATCAACGGAAACTACCGCTAAAATACCTTTCCCTTTATCGGTTGTAGCATACATTACCATGCTACCATTTGGCGCAATACTTGGCGACTCATCTAAATACGTCTCTGTTAGAGTCTGCACCCTACCAGTATCCATATCTTGTAAAGCAACGTGATAATCACCGTTATTTTTCTGTACCGTAACAAGGTATCGACCATCAGGTGTCATTCTTGCGCGAGTATTAAGCTCCCCCTCGAAGGTAACACGTTCGACGCGTTTAGAATTAACATTCAAACGATAAATCTGTGGGTTGCCACCTCGGTCAGAAGTAAACACGATTCCTTTTCCATCTGGCTCCCAGCTTGGTTCTGTATCAATAGCATAATGGTTTGTCATTCGCTCTAGCTTTTGGGTCGCGATCTCGAGGGTATATATTTCAGGGTTATTATCTTTCGACAACACCAATGCTAATTTCTTTCCATCAGGAGACCAAGCAGGTGCACCATTTAAGCCTCTAAATTGCGCAATTTGTTGGCGCTTACCTGTAGCTAACTCTTGAATGAAGATATTTGGGCGTCTATTGCGAAACATTACATAGGCAATGTTGCGTCCATCCATACTCCATGAGGGTGACAAAATTGGCTCTTTAGATTCCACTACAACTTGAGGTCTATGACCATCGGCATCGGCAACCTGGAGCTTAAAAAGAGGCGATTTTTTGTCACCTTCTGCCGTTACGTACAAAATTCTTGTACTGAATGCCCCCTTAGACCCAGTTAAAAGCTCGTATACTTTATCACTAATGTAGTGCGCCGCATCTCTGAAATTTCTTGCGCTCACATCAATTGAATTATGTTTTTGTACGGGTTTTTGACTTAATACATTCAATAATTCAAAACCAATTCGGTATTGATTGTTTGGTAATTTGCTTACTGAACCAATAACCACGTAGTCACTTTTGAGAAGCCGCCAGTCTCGATAGAAAACATCGGCCTCTTTAGAAGGCATGCTTAACATGTTGGCACGAGGAATGGGTTGAAATAAACCACTTCGTGCAAGGTCATTTTGTATTATCTGAGCGATATCTTCTGGCAAGGCATCTACGCCGTTATAACCAAAAGGGACAACAGCAATAGGCAAAAGTTGATCAGCGCCACTGGTAATTTCGATCACTAATTGTGCCCTTGCTGGACCAATAAAAACTAAGCAGGTGACAAAAACACTCAACCATTTTTTAAACATCATTAATTTCTCAAATCTTGCGGGTTAAAAATCAAATCTACTTGACGAAAATTCCTCTCAAACACATAGGAATCAACTTGCGCTAACTCTTCTATTTTTCTTACTTTGTATACGGCATCAACTGCTCTTTGATCGAACAAGGCATCACCACTACCGTTGGTTATTTGCACGTTCATGACCTCCCCATTAGGAAGGAAAAAAATACGCAACTGAGTTTTCATATTATTGCGAGCATTAGGAGGGCGAATCCAAGCAGACGTTACCCTACTATTGATCAAACTACTAATCGACTGAACCATTTGCGTTTCGAGCGCCGCACGTTCTTTTGCTTCTGCAGCGGCAGCCTGAGCGGCCTCTTGTTTTGCTTCTTCCAAGGCTTTTTCTTCAGCGGCCAGTCTAGCACTTTCATCTTTGCGTTTGCGCTCTTCTTCCGCCAACCGATTGGCTTCCGCTTTTCTTGCCAACTCTCTTTGCTGCTTATCCTCTTCTTCTTTCTTAGATTGGCGCTTTTTATCGGCCACTTGAGCTAATCGTTTTTTCTCTTTTTCATCGGCTTGCTGCTGTTGCTTAGCAGCTGCTTGTTTCTTGTCATTTTCTCGCTGCTGTAGGGCTGCCCTTTCTTGTGCCTCCGCTTTTTCTTTTGCTTGTTTGGCTTGAGCAACTTGTCTTTTTGCCTCTTCTAATGCTCTACGCTCTGTTTCGAGTTTCTTTTGAGCTTGCTCTGCGTCTCGCTTCTTTTTATCGGCAACAACTTGAGCAGCTTGCTGTTTCGCTGCCCTTTCATCAGCCTCACGTTTACCAATAATGGTTTGTGAAACATCTACGACTGTCGCATTAACAATAGGTGGCCTTTTCGGCTCTGGCGGCTTAGATTCACTAAAATCTACTGCCACAAAACCAACAATAATAATACTGGCATGCAAACCGATAGCAAGCATTACTGGGATACTGTAATTATCACTGCGAAACCATTTCATTGCTTGTTATCCGGCTCGGTTACCAAACCAACATTAGGTGCCCCGGCCCCTTGCAGAGCAACCATTAATCCAATGACATCGCCATAGGGTACATTCTTATCCCCTCTAACCAATATGGTCATTTTCGGGTTTTGACTGAGTATTTTGCTCACTCTATCTTGCAATTGAACCAGTGTTATGGGCTCTTGCTTACCACCAATATCAATATAAAATTGACGCTTTGCATCAATCGACGCAATCAGCACATCTTCCTGCGTGTCTTGCATTGGAGCCGCGTTCGCGTTGGGCAACTTAACATCCACACCTTGAGTTAACATTGGCGCTGTAATCATAAAAATAACCAACAGCACCAGCATAACGTCTATATAGGGGACAACATTAATCTCAGCCATCGGCCGCCGTTTATTTTTACTTCTTCTTGAACGAGCCACTAGACAGCGCCTCCCTCTCTGACATGCACTTTACGATGCAATATGCTGGTAAATTCATCGGCAAAGTTTTCATAACTTGATCCGAGCGATTCCGCCGCAGAGGAAAAGCGGTTGTAAGCAATAACAGCAGGAATAGCGGCCGCTAAGCCAATCGCCGTTGCTATCAATGCCTCTGCAATACCTGGAGCAACGGTTGCTAGCGTCGCCTGCTGAACTTCAGCCAAACCAATAAAGGAATGCATAATCCCCCAAACGGTGCCAAAAAGACCAATGTAGGGGCTGGTTGAGCCAACGGTTGCTAAAAACGGTAAATGCTTGTCTAGTTTTTCTTCCTCACGATAAAGAGCGACTCTCATTGCACGCTGCACACCATCCATAATCGCATCGGGTTCTACATTGTGACTTTGTCTTAACCGAGTAAATTCTTTAATACCAGAGGTAAATATATTTTCCATGCCTTTGACATTTCGGCCTTCTTGCGTCAGCTTTCGATATAGCTGACTCAAATCGATACCAGACCAAAAGTTCTCTTCAAAGGCAACACTGACTTTTTTTGCTTCTTTTAGTATACGAATTCTCTGAAATATAACGATCCATGAGAAAACGGAAGCGGCTAGCAAGATCAACATGACAAGTTGAACCACAATACTAGCACTGACGATAAGTCCCCAAATTGACATTATTAACCTCTATTTAAAGTCTGAAGGTAGTTGATAATTAAAATGTTCATAAGCACGCTTTGTAACTTGTCGACCTCTTGGCGTTCTTATTATAAAGCCTTGCTGTATTAAAAACGGCTCGATGACGTCTTCAATCGTGTCTTTGTCTTCGCCTAAGGCCGCCGAAACACTGTCTAAGCCAACGGGTCTCCCGTCAAACTTTTCTATCATGGTCAATAACATACGTCGGTCCAAGTGGTCGAAGCCTTGGCTATCTACACTTAACATATCCAATGCCCTTTGAGCAACTTTTTGGCCCACTTGCGTTTCTCCGCTTACTTGGGCAACATCTCTTACTCGTCGTAGCAATCTGTTTGCGATCCGTGGTGTACCACGGGAGCGCCGAGCCACTTCAAAACATCCCGAATGATCCAGCTCCATGCCCATCTTTCCTGCCGATCGCGCCACAATAGTCGTGAGTGATTCTACATCGTAAAACTCCAGACGCTGTACAATCCCGAATCTATCCCTCAATGGTGAGGTTAATAATCCAGCCCGAGTAGTAGCTCCGACAAGTGTAAAAGGCGGGAGTTCAATTTTAATCGACCTTGCAGCTGGACCCTCACCAATCATAATATCCAGTTGATAATCTTCCATGGCGGGATAAAGCACTTCTTCAATAGCCGGGCTTAATCTGTGAATTTCATCAATAAATAAAATATCACCTTCATTGAGATTGGTTAATAACGCCGCCAAATCGCCCGCCCTTTCCAATACGGGTCCTGACGTGGTTTTCACATCAGCCCCCATTTCGTTGCCAATAATGTTAGCAAGGGTGGTTTTACCCAATCCTGGCGGTCCAAATATTAGCGTGTGATCAAGTGGCTCATGGCGCTGTCTTGCGGCTTGGATGAAGATATCCATTTGCTCTCTCACGACAGGCTGGCCTATGTATTCTGCCAGAGATTGTGGGCGTATCGCCCTGTCTACTTGACGATCGTTACCTTTAAGCTCAGCAGAAATAATACGATCTTGTTCAATCATGTTTTATTACCTTAGCATCCCTTTGAGTGCAGCTTTGATGACATCCTCACTGCTTGCTGAATCGATAGGCACGCCAGCAATTGCCTTTGCCGCTTCTTGAGGTTTGTATCCAAGAGAGATAAGCGCTGCTTCGGCTTCCTGTCTGGGATCGGCTTGAACTTGCCTTAATACCGCAGGCGCAGAGAATAAATCCTGTTTAGCGGCCTGCCCTAGTTTGTCTCGTAACTCAATAATCAAACGTTCAGCGGTTTTTTTACCGACACCGGGGATGCGCGTTAAGGCTGTTACGTCGGACTCTTGAACGTTGGCTATTAGCTCTGCAGAAGACATACTTGATAGAATGGCAAGCGCCATTTTTGGTCCAATTCCATTCACTTTAATGAGTACACGAAACAACGCACGTTCGTTTCTGTCAATGAAACCAAACAGCGTGTGGGCGTCTTCTTTTACCAACAAGTGAGTAAACAAAACCACTTTTTCACCTACTTTAGGTAAATCATAAATTGTGGTCATGGACGCACTAATTTCATACCCTATGCCATTTACATCCACCAAGAGTTCTGGAGGAGCTTTTTCTACTAAAGTACCAACGACACGTCCAATCACATTGTTTTCCTTACATCTTGTTCAGTCCAACGTTTAGAGGTGCGCCCTGCTCGTTTACCAACACCATACTCTAATCCACCGGATGTTCTGCTATTGGCATGACAAAGAGCAATGGCTAGAGCGTCTGCGGCATCAGCTTGAGGTCTAGAGGATAAATTTAACAAAAGCTGCACCATCATCTGTACCTGGGCTTTATCTGCGTTACCATTACCGACAACAGACTGTTTGACCCTTCGCGCAGCGTATTCATGTACGGCTAAATCTTTAATGGAGGCAGCAACAATAGCCGCTCCCCTTGCTTGACCGAGCTTTAATGCCGAATTCGCATTTTTGGCTAAAAACACTTCTTCAATAGCAAACTCGTCCGGTTGATATTCCAATAACAATGCAGAAACATGATTAAAAATATGTTTTAACCTTACTGAAAGAGCTTCATCAGGCAGTCGAATGCAGCCACTGTTTACGTATTTTGATTTTCCATTGGCAACGTCAAGGATGCCAAATCCCGTTATTCGAGAACCGGGATCAATGGCTAATATTCTTGTGGTCACCATGGTGAAAAACGCCTTGTAAAGTTGCTTTCTTAAACTGCATTGTAAAGTAAGCGTGTAAAATGACTGTATATTTCAACAGTCCTTTACCCAGTATGCAATGACAAAAAATAAAAAAGGCCGCTTTGGCGCGGCCTTTTACATTATTCTTTCAATTCTACTGCAAACATTCCCGCATTAGCGCAGTGTTGGACTAATAAATTAAGACTCAACCACTGGCTTTCTGACGCGAATGCTTAACTCTTTCAACTGTTTCTCACTGACTTCACCGGGCGCTTGCGTCAATAGACAAGTTGCGCTTTGAGTTTTAGGGAAAGCAATCACGTCACGAATTGAACTCGATCCGGTCATTAACATAACCAAGCGATCAAGGCCAAAAGCGAGGCCGCCATGTGGTGGCGCACCGTATTTAAGGGCATCCAACAAGAAACCGAATTTTTCTTCTTGCTCGTCTTTACTAATATTTAGCAATTCAAACACCATTTCTTGCATAGAAGACTGGTGTATACGAATGGAGCCGCCTCCTAATTCTGTGCCGTTTAACACCATGTCATAGGCTTGAGATAAGGCATTAAGAGGATCGGTTTTCAGTGCGTCGGGAGTGCAAGATGGGGCTGTGAATGGGTGGTGAATGGCCGTAATGCCGCCATCAGATGTTTCTTCAAACATCGGGAAATCCACAACCCAAAGTGGCGCCCATTTACAAGTATAAAGGTTTAAATCTTCACCTAATTTACAGCGAAGAGCCCCTAAGGCTTCACAAACGACTTTTTTGGAATCGGCACCAAAAAATATTAAATCACCGTCTTGCGCATCGAGGCGTTCTAACAATTGAGCGCGTACTTCAACAGGCAAGAATTTAACGATGGGGGATTGCAAGCCTTCTTCAAGATTAGACTTATTGTTTACCTTGATATAAGCCAAGCCCTTCGCACCATATATTCCAACGAACTTGGTGTAATCGTCTATTTGCTTACGAGTTAACGCATTTCCACCAGGCACTTTAAGCGCCGCTACGCGACCTTTTGCATCCTTTGCAGGGCCAGAAAAGACTTTAAAGTCAACATTCGACATGAGGTCGCAAACACTCACAATGGTAAGTGGAATACGTAAATCCGGTTTATCACTGCCGTAGGTTTCCATGGCCTCTGAATAAGGCATGCGTGGAAACGCACCCAAATCAACGTCCATTAGTTCTTTAAACAAGCTAACAATCATCTTCTCCGTCATTGCCATGATTTGCTCTTCGCTCATGAATGAGGTTTCAATGTCTACTTGAGTAAATTCTGGTTGTCGATCTGCACGTAGATCTTCGTCACGGAAACATTTAGCAATTTGGTAATAACGATCAAAACCAGACACCATCAATAACTGCTTAAACAGCTGTGGTGATTGTGGCAGTGCAAAAAAACTGCCTTGGTGAGTACGGCTCGGCACCAAATAGTCGCGAGCACCTTCTGGCGTTGCACGCGTTAGGATAGGCGTTTCAATATCTAGGAAGCCATTTTCATCTAGGTAACGACGCAATACAGAGGTTACTTTAGAACGGAAACGCATTTTCTGTTGAATCTCTGGGCGGCGTAAGTCAATGAAACGATTTTTTAAGCGTACATCTTCACCAACAGACTGATGTTCGTCTAACTGAAATGGTGGTGTTTTTGCCGCGTTCAAAATCTCAAGTTCAAGTCCCAATACTTCAATTTCACCTGTGTTCATGTTTGGGTTTACTGTGCCTTGCGGGCGAGCTCGCACTAAACCTTTTAGTTTTACGACAAATTCGTTACGAACGCTGTCAGCAATGCCAAAACTATCGGCACGATCCGGATCAAAAACAACCTGTGTAACGCCTTCACGGTCGCGTACGTCTAAAAAGATAACACCACCATGGTCGCGGCGACGGTGAACCCAACCGCAAAGGGTAATTTCTTGTGAAATGTTACTAGCATTTAACTCGCCGCAATAATGGCTGCGCATAATTTCTTTCCTATTACTGTCTCAATAAGAGAGTGAGGTGTTCTTTGAGTGCCATTCCGTTGTGTAAAACACGCTTAATTAGAAACAATTAGGGTACTTATCAAGCACAACAGAACAACTGAATATTTAAGGCAAAGCATTATATGCGAACAGAGTCCGACTCTCTAGAGTTTGACCTAAATTTGTCTCGTGCAAGGTAAGCTTTAAGCAACGCCAGTGATTTCATACGTGATTTGGCGACCATTTTGGCGCAGCTGCACGTCATCACCCACTTTTTTCCCCATCAGCGCCTGTCCGACAGGGCTAGAAGATGTTATCAGATACAGTGTTTTTCCTTCAACATCGAGAGTAAGACCCCCAGCACAAGGTGATAGAAAAAATGCTTTTTCGTTTTCACTTGGTGCATCTAAGGCGGTTAAAAAGACCAAACACCACAAGGCAATGGACTCTTCTTCGGCAAATAGGGCCAGCGTTTTTTTATCAAATAACCGCCAATCCTTTTCACATTCCAAAACACGCTGAGATTGACCATGGGCCAAGTAAGAGGCCTCCAACCCAAAAGTGTCGTATTTATTTTCTGCAATACTTTCCTTGCTGGTAGCCGCCTCGTGCGCCTGATGTGCGGCCCATTTTGCCGTATTAAAACGACTAAACAAAGCCGAGCAAATAGCATGATGAGCAGTCTTTTTATCCATAGTAATTAATCAGCGACATTTAAAGAAATCTATTGTAACGATCAAGCGCCTAAATACACACTCTAAAGCAGATTGATTAAGAGCTTTCCGCATTTTTTTGCTTAAAAATAGCCTTAGATGTTTCTTATATTCTCAGTTGACAATATCAACATCAATCATTATATTGATAATGATTATCAGTTAATTGAGCGTAGACATGAACGAAACCATCGGTGAAGCGTTGCACGTGTTAACGCACAGCTATCGACACCTTCTAAAAGAAGCCGCTCAACGCTCTGGCATCGTTTTACCTGTCAGCCACATTCGATCACTCAAGTGCATAGGCAGTACAAACCAGTGTCGTGCCAGAGATATTTGCACAACTCTCCGTTTAGATAAGTCTCAAGTAGCGCGCATTCTGAAAGCGTTGCTAAACAAAGGCTACATCGCTAAAAAGAGCAAGCCATCGCAGCCAACTGCTGTTTTTAACCTCTGAAGGTGAATCGCTTCTGTCTAACATTAAAGCACTCGATCCCCTGGCCGTGAAGGCAATGACAGACCCTTTAAGCGCCTAGCAGATTGAAGATTTCGTGGCTATAACAAAAATCATGACGAACAACATTAAGGAGATCAACCATGACCAGACCACAGCCACGTGAGTTGCGCATCGTCAACAAAAATCACATCACTCCGCATATGCTTAGGATCACGCTAGGGGGGGATCAGATTCATACTTTACCCAAAGACCAAGAAGGCGGTTATGTAAAACTCATTTTCCCACAAGTCAGTGACAAACCCATACTGCGGACTTATACCATACGACATCAGCGTGATTGCGAAATAGACATCGATTTCGTGCTTCACGAAGACGGCGGCCCTGCTTCTACATGGGCCCGCCATGCTCAAATTGGCGAAGCTATTTTAGTCGGCGGCCCTGGCCCTGTTAAACCCATTTCAGGCGCCGCCGATTGGCAATTTTTTGTCGGCGACATGACCGCACTGCCCGCCATCAGCGTAAATTTAGCAAATCTTCCTGATACGGCAAAGGGTGCTGCTATTCTCGAAGTCCTCAGTCAAGAAGATGTTCTACCATTAGTACACCCTTCAGGCATTGAGCTGCATTGGGTAATTAACCCTCACCCAGGTGAAAGCACAAAGATACTTCTGGAGCGAGTAAAGGCATTGCCCTGGCCTAAAGGAAGCGTGTCTGCCTGGGTTGCCTGTGAATTTTCCGCCATGAAAGCCTTACGCAGTTTCTTTAAAATCGAAAAGCAACTTCTGCGCGAGCACCTTTACATCTCCAGTTATTGGAAAAAGGGTAATAGTGAAGATCAACATAAAGTCGTGAAACGCACTGACAACGAGGCAGAATCCTGACCTTTGAAACTCTTAATAAGGCAAACCACTTTTTAGATAAAAAAAGACCAACGGTTAAGCCGTTGGCCTTTAAGTTTGTTGGCAAAAAGCACCTAATACATGAGATTCATCACTGTGGAGCTACAAACGAACACTTTCCACAATGCGTTCAACCACACCATCCAGTGTGGATTCAACCATGGTGGAGTCCGCAATGGCCGAATCTGCTACCAAGAAGACAACGCCTGTTTGTCGTACCAGCTTCGCCTCATTTTCTGTAGCATTAGCCTTGACCAAAGCAACAACACCTTGACGCAATAGCAATCGCTCTAACACATCGGCCTTTATCAAAATATCAGCAGACACAGCAATGACAGCAGGTTTTTGCCCAAGACGCGCTGCACGATCCTCAGCACAGACGATTAACTCTTCATCATCTTCTGCCACCGCTTCCTCAACCATCCCAGCCCCAACAGTTACATTAGTCAAGCGATCGATAATCACCAAGGCACCGGTTAAACGACTGTCTTGATATTCATCAAACGCCACAGGCGCATCAAACTGAATCACGCAATCGCCGATGCCATTTAACTCAAGTGCACTTATGTTTGTTTGCTCTAGCGTATTTACATCGATACGATGGTTAAAGTGATGCACTTTGCCTGGAACGGTTTGTGTGCCAAGTTTAAAGTCATATAGCTTTCCTGAAACCAAAGGTTGATCAGCCATCCAAACAACAGACGCACGAAGCGTTGAAGCAATCAACGGCTCTTGTCCAGAATGAGACAGCATATCACCTCGGCTGATATCAATTTCATCTTCCAATGTAATCGTTACCGCTTGCCCCGCCTTTGCTGATGCCAAGTTGCCGTCGTAGGTAACAATTTCAGCGACTTTGGATTTTTTACCAGAAGGCAAAGCAATAATTTCATCGCCCGGCTTAACAGCGCCCGCTGCAATTGTTCCAGAAAAACCACGGAAATCCAGGTTAGGACGATTCACATATTGAACAGGAAATCGGAAAGAATCCCGCTTCACATCGCGATTGATTTGTATGGTTTCTAACATTGCCATCAAAGGCAAACCCGTATACCAAGGCATGCTTACAGACGGATTCACTACATTGTCGCCTTTTAGAGCCGACATCGGAATAAATTGAATGTCTTGTGGTGTGCGATTACCAAGCTGATCAACAAACGCAAGATAATCGGCTTTGATCTCGTCATGTTTCGCTTCAGAGAAATCGACCAAATCCATTTTATTCACCGCAACGACGATGTGCTTAATACCGAGCAAGGCTGCGATGTAAGAATGACGACGAGTTTGTGTTTGAACACCGTAACGCGCATCGATTAAGATAATCGCAAGATCACAGGTTGACGCGCCTGTTGCCATGTTACGTGTGTATTGTTCGTGACCCGGTGTGTCCGCGATAATGAATTTACGTTTCTCGGTAGAGAAATAACGGTAAGCCACATCGATTGTAATGCCCTGCTCGCGCTCAGCTTGCAGACCATCAACCAGCAGAGCTAAGTCAATTTCTTCGCCTTGTGTGCCGGATTTTTTACTGTCACGCTTTACTGCGTCTAAGTGATCTTCATAAATCAATTTAGAGTCATGCAATAAACGACCAATAAGCGTACTTTTACCATCATCTACGTTGCCACAAGTAAGAAGGCGCAATAGATCTTTTTCTTCGTGTTGTTTTAAATAACCAAGTATGTCTTGGCTTATCAATTCTGACTGGTGAGACATTTTTCACTCCAAACTTACTTTGCTCGTAACTAACTTGACTTCAGAATCAGAAGTAGCCCTGTTTCTTCTTCTCTTCCATTGAACCAGAAGAATCATGGTCAATCATTCGGCCTTCACGCTCTGAGCTCGTCGTTAACAGCATTTCTTGAATGATTTCAGGCAAGGTCGCGGCTTCAGATTCCACCGCACCAGTAAGTGGGTAACAACCCAAAGTACGGAAACGAACCGACTTCATTTCAGGCACTTCGCCGTTCAGTGGCATGCGTTCATCATCGACCATGATCAGGGTGCCATCGCGCTCGACGACAGGGCGTTTTGCTGAGAAATACAAAGGCACAATGGGAATGCTCTCTAAGTAGATGTATTGCCAAATATCCAATTCCGTCCAGTTAGACAATGGGAAAACACGAATACTTTCACCTTTGTTTACTTTACCGTTGTAGATATTCCAAAGCTCTGGACGCTGATTTTTAGGGTCCCAACGATGTTGCTTATCACGGAAAGAATACACGCGCTCTTTGGCACGAGACTTCTCTTCGTCACGGCGAGCACCACCAAATGCCGCATCAAAACCGTATTTGTCCAAGGCTTGTTTCAAACCTTGCGTTTTCATGACATCCGTATGTTTTGAGCTACCATGAGTGAATGGACCGATACCTTGGTCAATGCCTTCTTGGTTCTTATGAACGATAAGCTCTAAGCCAAGTTTGGCCACTAATTCATCACGAAAAGTGATCATCTCTTTGAATTTCCACGTGGTATCGACGTGCATCAAAGGAAAGGGTGGTTTGCCTGGGTAAAAGGCTTTCATAGCAAGATGCAGCATAACCGCTGAATCTTTGCCAATTGAATAAAGCATTACAGGGTTGTCAAATTCCGCAGCGACCTCACGTATTATATGAATACTTTCGGCTTCTAGCTGTTTTAGGTGGGTCAATCTTGCCTCTGTCATAATTTCCTATCTCTTTTGTCAGGCTTCAGCATTTTTTACATCATAACATTCTTTTAGGTTATAAAAACTGATGGAGTTAGACTTTAGAAGAATATATATAGTCGAAAAGACTTCATAAGTTACGAATTTATAGAGACTTTTTAGGCACAAAAAAAGTCGATATCGATCGACTTTTTTGCCTTGAAAGAGCGTTTAAGTGCCACTTATTGAGCGTTAAATTGTTGCTCTAGCATAAGTTGATTTATTTGCTTACGCAGTCGAATAATCTCGCTGTTTACCTGCGTCCTAAACGCATCACTGGACTCGATAGCGTCTTGATGCTTGGTCAGAGTTTGCTGAATATCAGTCATGTCCGTCGAGCTTGAAGTGGTATTTGCTAGTGCCACTTGAGACTCAATCGCCACAATCCTTTCTTGTAATTGACTCAAGTCTTGGAGTATTTGTTCCAGACTTAATGCTTGCGCTTGATACTGCCCAGTCTGTGCAGAGATCTGCTGCTCTGAAAAGGCTATCCGTTGAGCTTGGGTTTCCTGTGCTGTCGTGATCACCTTGACCGTTTCGCCCAAGTTGGCAACAGCAGGAACCAGTTTATTAAAGCCAGCTTCTACGTCATTAAACGCTTCGGCTTGAACGGCAATACGCTTAGACTGAGTCGAAATAGCATCACGCATGGACGACATTTTTTTCTCTAACTCTTTAATGTCGCTGTCGTTACTTGCGATGGATTTTCTATTGGTGTCATAAGATACACCCCATAATTTGCGAATTTCACTGTCGTGCTTTTTTAGGGTCTCCTCAACGGTTTCGCCTTGTTTATTGGCAGACACATCGGCCGCTAACAATTGGTGATCTAAGTTTTGTATTTCACTCCTTGCTCCATAAACCTCATTGCGCAGTTGCACGTTTTGCTGCCATAACCAATACCCCGCAGCACCGGCCGCAAAGATGAGCAAAAGCAGCAAAAAATAAACACCAGCGAAGCTCGGTTTTTTGTGTACAACAGCGGGAGCATGAGCCGGTCTAGCTGGGGTAGGTGTAAACTGACCCTTTTTTAGCGTTGCACTGGGTCGTCTTTCGCTGACTTCATCTTGATCCAGAGTCAGGCTTGGGATCTCAACATCATCGTCTCTTCGCATGGAAATCTTATATGGCCGTTATTAACAAAAATTATGGAATATTATGATAGAACAAACCTAAATAATATTATCTTAAGATGTTCAGTGCTACTATATAAGCACCATTAACTGCTTGATAACAAGCATTTTTCGTTAAATAAAAGCAAGGAGAATTGAAATGGCTTTTGAATTACCCGCTCTTCCTTACGCTAAAAACGCATTAGAGCCACACATGTCCGTTGAGACGCTTGAATACCATCACGGCAAGCATCACAACACGTACGTTGTAAAACTAAATGGCTTACTTCCTGGGTCGGAATTTGAAAACAAAACGCTTGAAGAGATCATTACCTCTGCATCAGCGGGCCCTGTTTTCAATAACGCAGCTCAAATTTGGAACCATACGTTTTTCTGGAACAGCTTAAGCCCTAATGGTGGTGGTGAACCAACAGGCGACCTAGCAGACGCCATCAATGCAAAATGGGGTTCTTTCGCAGACTTTCAGGCCGCATTTGACGACAAAGCAGTAAACAACTTTGGTTCGAGCTGGACGTGGTTAATAAAAAACACGGATGGCTCCCTAGAAATCGTTAATACAAGCAATGCGGGTACGCCAATGACAAGTGGTCAAACACCAGTCATCACGGTTGACCTTTGGGAACACGCTTATTACATCGATTATCGCAACGTACGTCCAGATTACCTAAAAGGTTTCTGGGCACTTGCTAACTGGGAATTTGCTTCAGCAAATTTCGCAGCATAACGTCGTTAGTGTAAGTCCAGTCAGAAAACGCGGCCTTGGCCGCGTTTTTTTATGCTCTTTCGTTTTGAGCCAACAACTTTGCTTGAATAAATTCTGAATGGGGCATAAAAAGCAATTCGCTTATACGTCTAATACGGTGATTCTCGTGGGCATCAATGTTCCCATCCGCTAAAGCCACTCTCCACAAGGCTTGTAGTAAGAACATTTTTTGTTCTAATGATGCTTGATCATTTATAACCTTAGTGAACTGGTACAAATCGTTTGCTTGATCTAAGTCCGCCCTCGCCTCTTCGTACAGCAAATCCACATCGTCACCTAGCTCACTGATATCACGAAGAAAGGCTTTGACTTGCTGCTCTTCTTTATAATCGATTTTGTGATCGGATAGCATGACCTCCATCAGTAAAACGGCAACGGCTTTTTGGTAGGTAATTTGTTCTCCTTGTTCAACTGGTAAGGTGAAAAGTTTTATAAAAGCCTGAAACATTGTTACTCCAAAATTTGCGCTCTTAATGCGCTAATAAGAACATTAGGAAATTGCCTATAGTCTAAGTACGGACACCACACATAGGGCAAGTTTACATAAGCCACATGCTTATCTCCCACAATTTGTGCCATCCCGCTGACGGGGTAGCTCTGGCGAAAAGTATGGCCCACCACAAAAAGAAGCCCTTTATATCCGCTCACCTGCTTAGCTGAAAAACACACCCCCAACCTCGACCATAAGTGTCTCTCTCGATGCTCTCGCCAAGTATCGTCGTTGGGTGACAGCAACTTGGCCATAATGGTCAATATTTTACGCCAATGATTACCGTTTAGCTCAATGAGCTGATTGATATCCGGTGCCTTCAAAAAACGACTATCATAGTGATCCGGTAAGATCGGCTTATTGGGCAGTAAGAAAACAACCGACGCCTCTTCTGCTGATGCGCCCAACCAAAGTGCAGTCATAACTTTTCTTCCCTGCGCTAATAATAACGTGTGCAATGATTAAGAGCCGATTAGTAACAGTAAAGATTGTGCAATCACTCTCATCTTGAGAAATTCAAATTAACAACGCCCAAGCCAAAATAAAACATTTTTTTAAAACAATGTTGTAGACATAAGCGACAGATTTAAATTAGAATTATCTTATATTAAAACTAGGAGTCAAAAATGGATTCAATATTTAACCCTCTAATTGGTGGCTTACTGATTGGCTTAACCGCTACTTTCTATTTGTTAACCATTGGTAAAGTGATTGGAATAAGCGGTATTTTGTCACAATTACTGTTTTCAAAAGAACGATTTTTGCCCTTTCTGTTCATTATAGGTTTGATTATTGGAGGAAGCGCTTACGGCGTTTTAACGGAACAAACCGTCCCCTTTCCAGAATTGAGAAGCCCTTTATTACTCATCATTTCAGGGCTTCTAGTCGGATACGGAACACGACTTGGTGGAGGCTGCACCAGTGGTCACGGCGTATGTGGTATTTCAAGATTTTCACCACGTTCAATTGTAGCCACACTGACGTTTATGGCAACCGCTATTATCACCGTGTCCATACTTAACTAGGAGAATAACATGTACGCATTAATCACTCTTGGCTCAGGGCTGCTCTTCGGATTAGGTTTGGCTTTCTCTGAAATGACCAACCCGGCTGTTGTAATTGGTTTTTTAAATATTTTTGGTGACTGGAACCCTTCTTTAATGATTGTGATGGCTAGCGCCATTGCTGTGGGTGTCGTGGGCTACGCTATTAAAGAAAAGCGAGTTGCTCCGCTATTAGGAGCTAAGTGGATGGTTCCAACGCTGCGACACATAGATGCTAAATTATTAGTAGGGTCTTCTTTGTTTGGTATTGGCTGGGGAATCAGCGGTTACTGCCCAGGTCCAGGCCTCACTGCGTTAACGAACAACCCCAGTGAGGGGGTGTATTTTATAAGCGCATTAATAGTTGGTAGCGGCTTGTTTCATGTTCAGTCACTGTTAACTCAAAAGTAGAGAACCGTGTTAGTACACAATTAAGAGGCCTTGATGGCCTCTTTTTTTATACGCATTTTTCATCACTTTTTTTTCGCATTTTAATGGCTCATATTTTTCACACAAAAACATGAAAAAACACTTGACGCGAAACGGCTTGCATTTTAAATTTCGCCCGCGTCATTGCTGAACATAATCCGCACCGCTTCAACTGCTGCGCTAGTCGCTTAAGGCATTCATGCCGGATAAGTAACAGCCACAAGTAGGACGGGAGAAGGTAAAGGCGTTTACTTATTTAATCGGTTTATGTTTTGTTTATTAAAGGAGCTTCACGCCCATGTCTATTGACGTCAATTCTTTCTACTCTCCAGAGCGCTTTGCGCGTTTTAAAGCCTTCGCAGAAACGAAAGATACCCCATTCGTTGTGATCGATACTGAGATCATCGACGAAGCTTACACAGAATTAACTAAGGGATTTCCGATAGCGGATATTTTTTACGCCATAAAAGCCAATCCCGCACCTGAGATATTAACCTTACTTCGAGATCGTGGCGCCAGCTTTGACGTCGCTTCTCGCTATGAATTAGACAAGCTGTTAGCCATTGGCGATGTAACCCCTGATCGTGTCAGCTACGGCAACACCATCAAAAAAGCCAAAGACGTTCGTTACTTTTATGAAAAAGGCGTACGCATGTTCGCCACCGATTCGGAAGCCGATTTACGCAACATTGCCAAAGCGGCTCCTGGTTCCCGTGTTTATGTTCGTATTTTAACCGAAGGCACGGTGACGGCTGATTGGCCTTTATCACGTAAATTCGGCTGCCGTCCAGACATGGCAATGGACTTATTGGTATTAGCAAAAGAATTGGATCTTATCCCCTATGGCATTTCCTTCCATGTTGGCTCTCAGCAACGTGATATTGGTGCTTGGGATGCCGCCATTGCCAGCGTAAAAGTGATTTTCGAGCGCCTGAAAAAAGAAGATGGCATTGAGTTAGAAATGATCAATATGGGCGGTGGTTTCCCAGCAAACTACATTGCCCGCACGAACGATCTTGCAACGTATGCTGAAGAAATCACGCGCTTCTTAGAAGAAGACTTTGGCACTAAACTGCCACGTATCATTTTGGAACCGGGTCGCTCTTTGATATCAAATGCAGGCGTGTTGGTGAGTGAGGTCGTGTTGATTTCACGCAAATCTCACACGGCTCTGAATCGTTGGATATTTACGGATGTTGGTAAATTTTCCGGACTGATTGAAACACTAGATGAATCCATTAAATATCCGATTCATGTTGATAAAGGTGGCGAGCTAGAAGAAGTGATTATTGCTGGCCCGACTTGTGACAGTGCGGATATTATGTACGAAAACTACAAATATGGCCTTCCGCTTAATTTAGCGATTGGTGACCGTATGTATTGGTTATCTACCGGTGCTTACACCACCACGTATAGCGCAGTAGAATTTAACGGCTTTCCTCCGTTGGCGTCTTACTACTTATAATTCGCTGATTAATTACCACAACCACAAGCCTCATCGATAAAACGCTGAGGCTTTTTTATTGATATGACTCACTGTCTGGGTGAAGATATCCACCCATACCAAAAGGAGCTTTCATGTCGTTTTCCCTAAGTGAACTCACTATTTATCCGATAAAATCCATTCAAGGCGTTACCTTGGAAAGCAGTCGAGTCGAATACGCAGGGTTGAGTGGCGACCGGCGCTTCATGCTCGTCACCCCAGAAGGGCAATTTATCAGTGGCCGCGAATACCCTTCTCTTACCCTCGTAACGGCCCTTGAACTTGATGACGCTCGATGGCAGTTAAACCATCCAGAGACGGTCGAATCTTGTATTCTTGATAAAGCACAGTTTTCACCGAATTATAAAGACGTGGTGGTATGGGATAGCAAGGTGCACGGTCAGAAAACCCATAAAAAAGCAGATGCTTGGTTTAGCTCGCTGATCAAAGAGCCTGTCGAGTTAATGTACTTTGGCGAGCGCTCTCAACGCCATACCGGGCGCCGACCAGAGATGCCGGTGGCTTTTGCCGATGGCTACCCTTTTTTATTGACCACTCAAGCGTCGTTGGATGAGTTGAATAGAACGTGCACAAGAACGATAGACATGGCGCAATTCCGACCAAACTTAGTTATACAAGGCAACAAAGCGTTTGAGGAAGACAGCTGGAAACGAATTCATATTGGTGAGGTTGAGTTTGAAAATGTTAAACCCTGCATTCGCTGTATTTTTACCACGCTGCACCCGACAACGGCAGTGCGCGTAGGCAAAGGAGAGCCTTTAAAAACCCTCGCGAAATTTCGTTTTCTTAGCGAGAAAGAGGGCATTACTTTTGGAGTAAATATGATTGCACTCAATACAGGTATGATCCACCTGAATGACCCCGTAGAAGTACTGGAGTACCAAGAGCCTGATCATTATATTGATCGGCGTTAATTTTCTTTGGCATAAAAAAGGAAGCCATTTGAGGCTTCCTTTTTTATGCGGCCAATGAAAGAAAATCAACCTTCTTGTTTTGCTAAATACTCATCATATGTGCCATGGAAATCCACAATGCCCGCACTGGTGACTTCCACGATACGCGTAGCCAAAGAAGAGACAAACTCACGGTCGTGGGAGACAAATATCAAGGTGCCTGGGTAGTTTTCCAACGCCAAGTTTAATGACTCGATGGATTCCATGTCCATGTGGTTAGTTGGCTCATCCATCACCAAAACGTTCGGCTTTTGTAACATCATTTTGCCAAACAACATGCGACCTTGCTCACCACCAGACAATACTTTAACCGATTTTTTGATGTCATTCTGAGAGAACAATAAGCGCCCTAGCGTACCACGTATAATTTGCTCATCGTCGCCCTCTTGTCCCCACTGTCCCATCCATTCAATCAGGTCCACATCTTTTTCAAATTCGTGATGATGGTCTTGAGCGTAATACCCAATATTAGCATTTTCCGACCATTTGATCGTTCCTTTGGTCAAGTCAGTATCGCCGACTAAGCACTTTAATAAGGTGGTTTTACCAATACCGTTTGGCCCAATAACCGCAATACGTTCGCCTACTTCCACCATCATATTTAAACGGCTAAAAAGCGGCTCATCGTAAGATTTCGCTAGGTTTTCAATTTGTACCGCCATGCGGTGCAATTTCTTTTCTTGTTCAAAACGAATAAACGGGTTCTGACGGCTAGACGGTTTAACCTCTTCAAGCTGAATTTTATCAATTTGCTTGGCGCGAGATGTTGCTTGCTTGGACTTAGACGCATTGGCAGAGAAGCGGCTCACGAACGCTTTAAGTTCGTTGATTTGCGCTTTTTTCTTTGCATTATCAGACAATAAACGTTCGCGAGATTGCGTAGCGGCAGTCATGTATTCATCGTAGTTGCCTGAAAACAAACGCAGCTCGCCATAATCCAAATCGGCCATGTTAGTGCACACGGAGTTCAAAAAGTGACGGTCGTGGGAAATAATAATCATGGTGCAATTACGTTCAACCAACACCCCTTCCAGCCAACGAATCGTATTGATGTCCAAGTTGTTGGTTGGCTCGTCCAGCAATAGAATTTCTGGATCAGAAAACAAAGCTTGAGCAAGCAAAACACGAAGTTTCAAACCCGGCGCCACTTCACTCATTAAGCCATAGTGCTGCTCTGTCGGAATCCCTACGCCTAATAACAGTTCACCGGCGCGTGCATCTGACGTGTAACCGTCCATTTCAGCGAATTCCGCTTCCAAATCACCCGCTCTAAGGCCATCGGCTTCGGTCATTTCTGGGTTGGCATAAATGGCGTCTTTTTCGGCTTTGATTGCCCAAAGTTCAGTGTGCCCCATGATCACGGTATCGATAACAGAAAAGGCTTCATATGCAAATTGATCTTGCTTCAATTTACCAAGGCGTTCGCTAGGATCTTTAGAAACGTTTCCAGAACTTGGCTCTAAATCACCACCAAGAATTTTCATAAAAGTGGATTTACCACACCCATTCGCGCCAATAAGACCATAGCGCTTGCCTTCTCCAAATTTAACAGAGACATTTTCAAAAAGAGGTTTTGCACCAAATTGCATGGTGATGTTAGCCGTCGTTAACAAAGTATTCTTCCGTATTTCATGAGGTAAATGATGTTGCCCCTAATCAATTGAGCCTCAGGGCAAAAATAATATGGTGCATTATCGCACAGATTGGACACAGTCTTCTAAGGGTGAGCACTTAAATTACAAAAAAAGAGCATACGGTGGGCTAGCTTAGCGCCAAATTGATTATCAATCTAATGTCATCCAAGATAAATCAGCGGCAGGCCAGTAGCAATGACAACACTGGGAGAGTTTTACGGTAGGAGTAAACCACAGTGTGCCAACACAAGACGGTGTTAGCACGTATAAATGCGATTATTTTATGGCCGCGACAACGGAGATTTCTACCAATAATTCTGCCCTTGCTAACCTTGCCTCTACACAAGCACGGGCCGGAGCATGACCTTGAGGAATCCACGTATCCCATACCGCATTCATGGCGGTAAAATCTTTCATGTCACGGAGGTAAATGGTCGCAGATAAAATATACGATTTGTCTGATCCAGCTTGGTCTAGCAATACATCAACCTTGTCAAGCATGGTTTTAGTTTGTTCAGCAATGTCCGTATTCGCATCAGCACCTACTTGGCCACACAAATACACCGTTTCGTTATGTTTCACGATTCGACTCATGCGCTGACCTACTTCCATGCGTTCAATGGTAGCCATAAAAAACCTCTATTAGATCAAAAAATTAAAATCAGGGAAAAAACCGCAATGAAATCAATGCGGCTTTACAATAAATTGACGCATTAATATAAAACGATAAGGGTCTAAAACTCCAGCCCTTTTTGCGCTTTAATGCCACGTTTAAAAGCGTGTTTAATTTCTTTGATCTCACTGACTGTATCAGCAAGTTCGACCAGTGCGTCAGAAGCCCCACGACCTGTCACCACAAGGTGCTGGTTATCAGGTCGGTTCATGAGGGCCGTGAGTACATTATCTTCGGCTAGATACTCATAATGCAGCAAGTAAGTAAGCTCATCGAGAACCACCAAATCGATACTCGGATCTAACAGCATCTGTGACGCCTTTGCCCAGGCTTGCTCGGAAGACGCCACATCGGATTCACGATTTTGGGTTTCCCATGTAAAACCCGCAGGCATGATTTCCCACTGCACATTATCTTGACGTTTAAAAAAATCAATTTCACCTGTGTTCCATTCGCCTTTTAAAAACTGCACCACTCCGACTTTCATGCCATGACCAAGAGTACGAGCGACCATACCCAAGGCGGAGCTGGACTTGCCTTTGCCATTACCCGTCAGCAAAACAAAAGTGCCCTTATCTTCTTGCGCTTTCGCGATGCGTTTGTCCACATGCGCTTTAATAGACTTCATGCGTTCTTTGTGCTTCTCAGGATCTTTAATCGCTTTTGCCATGGTGCTTTTTTCCTATCAATCGTCGAGATTAAATTCGATCGTCTTCAGGGTCATAACCCAAATTGGGCGCTAACCAGCGTTCAGCATCGTCTTTCGTCATACCGGTGCGTGCCGCGTAATCGTCTACTTGATCTGGGCCAATTTTGCCCACACCAAAGTAAGTCGCATCTGGGTGCGCAAAATACCATCCACTGACAGCTGCCGTCGGTAACATGGCAAAGCTTTCGGTAATCTCCATGTCGATATTGGCTTTCACATCCAATAAGGTCCACAGCTTGGCTTTTTCAGTGTGATCTGGGCAGGCTGGATAACCTGGAGCAGGACGAATACCTTGGTATTTTTCTTTAATTAATTGTTCATTGGTTAAGTCTTCAGCAGCAGCGTACCCCCAGAATTCTTTACGCACTTTTTCATGAAGGTATTCAGCGGTTGCTTCCGCCAAACGATCCGCCACGGCTTTGATCATAATGGAGTTGTAATCGTCATGATCCGCTTCATACGCCGCGACCAAAGGATCGATACCAAAGCCAGCCGCACAAGCAAAGGCGCCAACATAATCGGGCACACCACTTTCTTTTGGTGCAACAAAATCGGCCAAACTGTGGTTGTATTTACCTGGTGCGGTCAGCTCATTTTGAATACGAAGGAAGGACAAACGCTCAATCACTTCGCTACGAGACTCATCGGCATAGATTTCAATATCATCATGATTCACTTGGTTCGCTGGGAATAAACCCACGACCGCACGGGCTTGCAAACACTTGCTAGCGATCACATCGTCGAGCATAACGAGCGCGTCTTGGAATACACGGGTGGCTTCAACACCGACAACGTCGTCCGTCAAAATGCGCGGGTACGCGCCGGCTAATTCCCACGTTTGGAAAAAAGGTGTCCAATCGATGTAGGCTTTAACACGTTCAAAATCAATATCTTGTTCGGTCAATACCGTTACGCCCAGTTTATTAGGCGACACAATTTTGCCAGCAAACTCAAGCGGTGCTTTGTTTAAACGCGCCTTGTCAAGAGAGACTCGACGACCCGCTTTTGCACGATCTTTGTATCGAATACGGGTTTTTTCGTAATCGTCTTTTATCTCATCAACAAAGGCTTGGTAACGCACCTTGTCTTTACTCAACAGGGCACTGGCCACCCCCACACTACGTGACGCATTGGTCACATGAACCACTTGATTGCGTTTGTAGTTTTGTTCGATCTTGACGGCGGTATGGGCTTTCGATGTTGTGGCGCCACCAATCATCACTGGTAAATCAAACCCTTGGCGTTGCATTTCTTTGGCTACATGGACCATTTCGTCGAGTGAAGGCGTAATCAGACCTGATAAGCCAATCATATCGGCTCCGACTTCTTTTGCCGTACGAAGGATTTTCTCCGCTGGCACCATTACACCCAAGTCAATCACTTCAAAATTGTTACATTGCAGCACCACACCGACGATGTTTTTGCCGATGTCATGTACATCGCCTTTTACGGTTGCCATCACAATCTTGCCATTGCTTGACGACGCCGTGTCTTTATTGAGGCGCTTTTCCTCTTCAATATAAGGCATTAAATAGGCCACGGCTTTTTTCATCACTCGAGCGGATTTCACTACTTGAGGCAAAAACATTTTACCGGAGCCGAACAAGTCCCCGACAATGCTCATGCCGTCCATCAGTGGCCCTTCGATTACCTCCAGTGGCCTTGCGTACGCTTGGCGTGCCTCTTCGGTGTCTTCGTCAATAAATTCGGTAATGCCTTTCACTAAAGCGTGACTCAAACGCTCCGCCACAGGTAAGCCGCGCCATTCTTGGGTTTCTTTTTCGGCGACTTCACCTGTTCCGGCAAACTCCCCCGCCATTGCGAGCAAGTTATCGGTAGCATCGGGTGTACGGTTTAAAACGGCATCTTCAACGGCATGACGCAATTTCGGAGGAATGTCTTCGTACAGCGCCAGTTGGCCAGCGTTCACGATGCCCATGGTCATACCTTGCTTAATGGCATGGTACAAAAACACGGCATGAATCGCTTCACGCACCGGGTTGTTACCGCGGAACGAAAACGACACGTTTGAAACACCACCCGAAATTTTGGCATAAGGCAGCTCGCGAGTGATGTCACCCGTTGCTTCGATAAAATCCAACGCATATCGGTTGTGTTCTTCTATGCCGGTTGCAATAGCAAAGATGTTTGGGTCAAAAATGATGTCTTCTGGTGGGAACCCCACTTCGTCGACCAAAATATGATAAGAACGACGGCAAATTTCAATTTTACGCGCACGGGTATCCGCCTGTCCGACTTCGTCAAACGCCATCACGATCACCGCGGCACCGTACTTCATAAGCTTACGAGCTTGCTCACGAAACTTGTCTTCGCCTTCTTTCATACTGATGGAGTTCACGACGCCTTTACCTTGAACCCATTTCAAGCCAGCTTCAAGAATCTCCCATTTGGAAGAATCTAGCATGATGGGTACCCGCGATATGTCGGGCTCAGAGGCAATGAGTTTTAGAAATCGCTCCATAGCCGCTTGCGAGTCCAACATGCCTTCATCCATGTTGATGTCGATGATCTGTGCGCCGTTTTCTACTTGCTGACGAGCCACATCGAGAGCTGTGTCAAAGTCACCCTCCTTGATTAAACGCTTAAACATCGCTGAACCGGTGACGTTGGTGCGCTCCCCCACGTTAACAAACAAGCTGTTGCCATCGATATTAAACGGTTCCAGTCCTGACAAGCGGCACGCTTTTTCAATGTGGGGTATCACTCGCGGAACGGCATTTTGAAACGCGTCAGCAAAGCTTTTAATGTGTTCTGGCGCCGTACCACAGCAACCACCAATGATGTTCAAAAAACCAGAATCAACCCAGCCTTGAATCTCTTCTAGCATCTCTTCGGGTGATTCATCGTATTCACCAAAGGCATTTGGCAGTCCAGCGTTCGGGTGGGCTGAGACGTGTGTGTCGGCAATACGGGATAATTCTTCGACATACTGACGCAACTCTTTTGGGCCTAAGGCACAGTTTAAACCCACAGAAATAGGTTTAGCATGAGAAATCGAGTTCCAAAAAGCCTCGGTTGTTTGACCCGATAAAGTTCGGCCCGACGCATCGGTAATGGTGCCGGAAATCATAATCGGATAACGTACACCATTTTTCTCAAAGTAATCGAGAACAGCATAGATGGCCGCTTTGGCATTTAAGGTATCAAAAATAGTTTCAATCAAGATCAGATCGACGCCGCCTTTAATAAGACCGTCTACTGCGACTGTATAAGCATCGACCAGTTCATCAAAGTGAACATTGCGAAAGCCTGGGTCGTTGACATCGGGAGAAATAGTACAGGTACGGCTGGTGGGCCCTACTGCACCAGCAACGAAGCGCGGTTTATCTCGATTTTGTTGCGTAAATTCATCGGCCGCTTCACGGGCTAATCGCGCTGACTCAAAGTTCAGCTCGTAGCTCAGCGCCTCCATGTGGTAATCCAGCATGGAGATGTAATTGGCGTTAAAGGTGTTGGTTTCAATGATGTCAGCGCCGGCCGCAAGATAGCCTGAATAAATGGCTTTAATGATCTTAGGCTGAGTTAAGGAAAGAAGGTCGTTGTTGCCTTTAAGGTCACTCTCCCAATCAGCAAAACGCTCGCCACGATAATCTTGTTCTTCTAGTTTATAGGCTTGAATCATGGTGCCCATGGCGCCATCCAGAATCAATACGTTTTCAGCTAGTCGTTTCTCAATAATAGAATACGAATCGGACTTTACCACTCTCACCACCTCAAAAAAGAATATGCGAGAGTACTATACCGAAAAGCCATGCATTTCGCGTTGAAAAAAAGTAATGAAGAATTGAATGATCCGAGGAAGACATCAAAGTGCACGATTTTTAAGTTAAACCGTACACTTTAAGAGGCAAGCTTACTTAATTAAAAAATCAGTAAGCCTTATTAGACTGGGAATCTTAAGCGTTAGCTGCGTTTCTTGATTTATTAATACGACCGATAAGAAAACCACCTAATAGTCCTAATAAAATAGCCATGCCCCAGTAACCGTATTTTTCGAATAAGTTTGTATTGATAAGCGACAGCGTTTGATTAGCCCGATAGAGATGTCGCTCAATCACTTGCTCTTGAAAGTTTATCTGTTGTGTGACGAATAAATTAAGTTGGGCTTTTGGTTTTTCATTGAGTCCCGCCACACGCCAGCGCCATTGTAAGCGACCATTTTGTACCACTGCACTGGCAACACCATCACTGATCATTTGAATGTCACTGTCAGTAACCAATTCTGCAAAATATGTTTGACCAGATAAAGCCGGTTGCACATCAGCCGACACCAAAATCTCAAACGTATTATGCAAGGCTATTTCATTAGGCAATTGCCATTGCACATTGTTCAATGTCGAGCTGGTTTGCAGTACCAATGAATCGATTAATGCCGCTACCGAAATCCCTTTATTTTCTTCCAATTGCAATGCTTGCTGAGTCGTTTCTAACGTATCCGCCAGGGACTTAAGAGCTTGCTGACTTGTTGCTAGTGCTTCTTGTGCCACATTAACTTGGATCGACAACGCCGTATTATTTTGCTGAGCTTGTGCCAACTTAGCGTCCATCTCTTTCCAGCGCGCTTCATAATTGGCACTTTCATCGAGCGAAGCTTCCAATTTCACAACGTCGTTCTGATACGATGCAATCGCCCGCTTTTGCCTTTCTACACGTGCTTTTAAATCCGCTAAATCGCGTCTTAACTGGGCATTTTCACGCTCATAATTTAATGCAGCCGTCGTTTGTAAAGGCGGTATGATTTGTGACGGTGGCGCTTCGTCCGTAACCGACGCATTCAAGGGCACACTGATTGATTTTGTTGGTGTAATAATGGCTTTAACCGGCGTTTTTGAAGTGTCTAACGGTTGTGCTTGCTTGACCTCGAACGAGCGAATTTTATCCCAAAGCACCTGATGTTGAGCTCTGGCGTCTGACAGAGCGCCGCCCAGAATGAGATTTTCATTTTTTAACGAAGATAAACGCTGTTGGTTTGACTCATTGTCTGCTTCCAAGCGGGAGTACTCTTGTTGCAAGGATTGGTTCTCGTCCAGTAACGCTAAGTAACCTGTTTCAAAGCGATTGTCTTGAACCGTTGCAGGGGCAGAAATCGGCTCAGGCAGGGTTTGCAATTGCGCAACCTGTGCCTTCAACCTTGTATTTTCATTAGTCAAAGCGATGTTGTCTTTTTCTAATTGAGCGATACGACGTTTCAACACATCACTGTCCAACGTCAATCCGGTATAGCGTGATTCAAGCTCTTCGCGTGCGGCTTTTTGCGCTTCTAATGCCGCGATTAATTCAGCGTTGGACGTCGTTTTCTGTAATTCTGATATAGTACGGTCTTTTTCATCAAGAGATTGGTTCAACAAGAACAGCTGTTGTCCTTTATCGTCAAGCTGCTGCTGAAGTGAAAGAATCAAGGCATTTTTTGATTGTATATCATCACCCAAAGACGCAATTTTCAATGTTAACGTCTCGATTTTAGCGAGATTACTGTCAACTTTAGGGCGCATAACTGGCAACTTCGGCACAGCAATACCGTTACCCTCTGACAAGGGTGATGGAATAGAACGTGGCGAAACAGATTGCGACGATAAGGTTTGCGATGGCACAACGATAACAGCTTGCTCTTTCGCATCCGACACAAGTTCAGACTCACTCTGCTGACGAGAGGAAGTACTGCAGGCAGAAAGTAGCACGCCCAATGCAATAGGAAGCACCATCATTTTACAGGGTTTCATTTTTCGCTCCTTAACAAACTCAAGGTCGACAATAGGTTAGATTGCCTCTCTTATGACAGATTTACGCTTAGAATGCAAAGAAGCGATCAAAAGCCAAGCCTATTTCACGCTATGATGCGACACAAAAAGGCTTGGCAAAGGCGGGCTATGTAGCGTTTATTTACACCAAACTTTTCGAAATGACTTCATATACGTCCTTGGATAAATCTTCCGCCAAGATACGTTCTAACTCGCCTTTCATTTGCTCGCCCAACAACGGCTGAAGTTTTTTCCAACGCGTTAATGGCGTACAGAGTCTTGACGCAATCTGCGGATTACGTTTGTTTAGCAAAATAATTTGATCTGCTAAGAAACGATAGCCACTGCCATCTTCTTTGTGGAATCCAGACACGCTTTGACCAAAACCACCCAACACGGAACGCACTTTATTGGGGTTTTTAAGGTCGAATGCGGGATGGGACATCAAGCTTTTTACGGTGTCTAATGCATTGTCTTGATCCTGACTGGCGCTCAGCATCAACCACTTATTAACCACCAGCGGCTCATCTTTCCATTGCTCATAAAATGCCGCAAGCATAGCGGGCGCCGCAGCCAGTTGCGCACTCACTGCCATTCCTAAGGCAGCAAATTGATCCGTCATGTTATCGGCAGACTCAAATTGGTGTGACACGGCAAGTTGAGCCCGCTCACTTTTTGTTTCTACCCAATAAGAAAGCGCAATATTCTTCAATGAGCGGTGTGCAATGTGCTCGGCGGTAGGCTGATAATCGCCCTTTATACTATGGAGATGATAAGTACGTTCAAATTCGGCCGATAAAGTATTCGCTAGCTGGCGTTTCAAATACTCCCGTGCTTGCTTGATCTGTGCAGGATAAATGGGGTTAGCCAACTCAGACAAGTATGCTTGGCTAGGCAGGGAAAGAATCAAGCCCACCATCGCCGGATCCAGCGTGTCATCGTGTAACAAGGTACTAAAACCTTGCGCCAGTTGCGAGTCGACTTCAAGCGGCTTACCGTCAATCGCCTGACTCATTAAAGTGGTTAGCTCATTGACCGCCAATTGCTGTGCAGCGCTCCAACGATTGAAACCATCGCTGTCAGTCGACATTAACAACAGCAAATCGGCTGAAGAGTAGTCGTAACGCAATTTAACCGGAGCGGAAAAACCACGTAATAACGACGGCACAGGCTGGCAACTTAACCCGGTAAACTCGATAGTTTGCTCGGCCTGTGTCAAATGCAATACATGCTCGTCAGCTTGGAGGTTTTCTACCACCGATGATAATGGTATTCCCTGCTCGTCTAGTAGCCCTACGCGAACCGGAATGTGCAGAGGCAATTTAGTGGGTTGGCCAGGTGTTGCTGGCGTTTCTTGCTTCATGGTTAAGCGATAAGTACCCGTTGCCGAGTCAAATTCGTCAGTCACCGTGACAATCGGTGTTCCTGCTTGCGAATACCAGCGCTTGAACTGGGTTAGATCCACTCCGGATGCCTCTTGCATTGCGGCGACAAAATCGTCGCAGGTAACCGCCTGCCCATCGTGTCGATCAAAATACAAATCCGACCCTGCGCGGAATTTTTCCTCACCTAATAAGGTGTGAATCATGCGGACAATTTCCGAACCTTTTTCATACACAGTTAACGTATAAAAATTAGAAATTTCAATAAAAGACGCGGGGCGAACAGGGTGTGCCATGGGGCCGGCGTCTTCAGCAAATTGGGCGGTCTTTAAAAAAGACACATCTTCAACGCGTTTGACGGTGGCAGAATGCATGTCGGCTGAAAACGTCTGATCACGAAACACAGTGAAGCCTTCTTTTAGGCTTAATTGAAACCAATCTCGACAGGTCACGCGATTGCCCGACCAGTTGTGGAAGTATTCGTGGGCAACAATGGCCTCAACTCGTAAGTAACTGTCGTCGGTCGTCGTTTCTGGGCTGGCCAATAGACAAGACGAATTGAAAATATTTAGGCCTTTGTTTTCCATTGCGCCCATGTTGAAATCGTCGACAGCAACGATCATAAAGATATCTAAATCGTATTCGCGTCCATAGGCTTCTTCGTCCCAACGCATAGAGCGTTTAAGCGCTTCCATCGCGTAATCGACTTTGTCAATGTTGTGAGATTCAGTAAAAATTTGCAAAGCAACATCGCGATTGCTTTGTGTAGTAAAAACATCTTTTTTAACCGCTAAGTCCCCTGCTACCAAGGCAAATAAATACGCTGGCTTTGGGAAAGGGTCGTGCCAAACAACGACCGTTTTGCCTTCGTCGGTTTTTCCACGTTCTACTTCGTTACCATTAGAGAGCATGACAGGGTAGCGAGATTCATCTGCAATAATTGTCGTGGTAAAGACCGACATGACGTCAGGGCGATCCAAATAATACGTAATGTGGCGAAAGCCTTCGGCTTCACACTGTGTGCAAAACATCGAAGAAGAACGGTACAAACCTTCAAGCCGTGTATTGTTTTGGGGCTCAATCAGGGTTTCACACGTTAAGACGAATTCGTCCGCTGTGGCAGTAATAATGAGCTTATTTTCGCTTATACGATATTCTTCGGGTGGCAAGGCATAGTCGTCCATAGCCACACCAATGAGCTTAACGTCTTCACCGCCGTCTAGTATGAGTGGCGCGGTCGATTTCCCCGATGCTGGGTTGCGACGCATATGCAAACGGGACGTAACAATCGTCGTTGCTTCGTCCAGATCGAATGTCAATTCTGTTTTGTCGATTAAAAAAGGCGGTACCGTGTAATCTTTTAAATAAATCGCCGAAGGTTGACTCTCTTTCATGTGTGCTCGCTCCTAAAAGGTCAGTGTCGCTTGGTAACCGGTGTACTTACGAATATTGATCACGCCGGTATCGAGTAGCCAATATTGGCCTTTTATGCCCATTAAGGTGCCCTCTATTAAAGGCGTTTTTTCGGCGTTTAAGCTGGCTATTTTTGTAGGGTATTCTATAACAGGGTAAATGAACGCATGCGTTTCATTTTCATCTGATAAATCGGTGATTGATTGCAAACCAAATTCACGTTGCAATGAATCTAAGCCTTCATATAACTGTCCGATTAATCGTTCTTGTTCATATTCAAGGTCCATCGGCATGATGTTACCTCTCAGCATGTTTCGCCAATTGGTTTTGTCCGCAACAAGGGTTTTAAACAGGGTCTCAACCAGCCCCGACATGCGGCGATTTTGTACCCGAAATAGCGCACGAGCTTGGGTCGCCCCTTGGTCAATCCAACGGGTTGGTAATTGATCTCCCCGTGTTATGCCGACTTTTAAAGCAGAAGAGTTCGCCAAATAGACGTAATGGCTTTGCATACAGTATTGTTCTGCCCATTCAGGTTCACGGCATGTGCCTAAGTGAAAGTGGCACTTTTCAGGGCTCATAATACACACGTCACATGCAGCTAACTTACGGAAACAGTTGTAACAGAAGCCTTGGCTAAACGATTTTTTAGTGACTTTTTTACAATGCGTGCAGTGGATGGTGCCATCAATGTTTAAAGCAATTTTTTTTGACAAAAGATCATTTACCGCAACTCGCTGGCCACCTAAGTCAAGATAATAAGAAACCTGCTTATCCATCACTTCGGTGGACATTTTTTTTAAGTTACCATGTAACATTAAGACTGTCCCTCAGAACTGTCGCCTACCCATTTAATCGTTTCTTCTTCTTTTTTGGCTTCTTTACCGCCGATGTTTTTATGCCCCGTTGTGTCAATGTAGCCGACACGGTCTTTTTCGTCTTTGTTGGCGTAATCGTACGTAATAATGGCCTGTAAGCACAATTCAGTTTGATCAGGGGTTAAACGTACGCCATTTGGCCATTTACCCAGCTCTACCGCTTGTTTTAATTTGACATAAACTTCCGGTGACATGTTGTCGATCATTTCTTTAAAGTTCATTACTGTTTCTCTCTTCAATAGATCTGTTGATTCACTGCGGATGCGTATTTCTTGCAATCAACCTCGTTAGTAACCCATACACCACCGCAAGAGTGATGCCGGATAACAAGCCAATAGTATGCGCCGTGTTGGCGATCCCCCCTAACCCCAGCATCTCAGGCAAAGGCGTATATCCAACAGCCAGCCAGACCATAAAAAACGCCATCAATTGTTGGCTGATCAAGGTTGGCCAATGTTTATCTAATAAAGGAAGTAACCAAGCAAAGCCGATTAACCCATACACGACGCCCGACAAGCCTCCAAACAATGGATAGCCGCTAATGTAGTACTGTAAAACGTTACTGAGCACGGCAATAATAACGACACCTAGGCTCCAGACAAATGAGCCTAATATGCGCTCTAATTTGCCGCCAATATCCCATATCCACAAGGTATTAAACACAATATGAAGCACACTAAAGTGCAACAAAGCCGGCGAAAAAAAACGCCAGTATTCGTGTTTATCAACGACTTGTGACAAGGTGAAAAAGTAAATTTGCCCATTTCTAATTTCGAGCGGACTTATTGAGAAATACCCAACGGAGTTCAAATCACCGCCTAGTTGCGTCAATAGCGCCACCAAGACGGTTAACACCAAAACGATAGAGGTGACAGGGGCCGATCTTACTTGAGAGAGCAAACCTCGCTCACCAGAATGAAGCGAGGTAGCCACAGGCTCAAAATGGGCTTTTTGTACTAAAATCGGGTCTTGCTGCCATAACTCAAACAAAGATTTAACGGTGGGAAGTTGCTGAGGATCCATTATCCAAAGTTCGTTATGAGCCTTATTTAACACAATTTGGTGTGCAATTTTGTGGCGCCACAAAGCCTCGGTTAACCCTTTTGGGTCTTCTGCTTGTTGAAACTGATAAACAAAATACATAGAGCCCTGAAAGTACCCTTTTTTAAAAGATTAAGGTCGATAACTGGATTGCCAGCCTAATTTATCACGACAGACATTATAAAAATCATGGTTTTTGGGATGGATAAGGCGAATGTTACCGGCTTTTTTGGTGATGTGGATTTCATCGCCTGGCGCCGCGGTAATATTAAGCTGGCCATCACAGCTGACGCTCGGATACGTCAAGTTTGACTCACTGACGACGATTCGTATGCGCGCATTCGCATCAATCACGATGGGGCGATTACTTAGGGTATGAGGGTGCATCGGAACCAAAACCAAGGCGTCAAGTTTAGGCAACATGATAGGACCACCAGCCGACAAAGCATAGGCGGTTGAACCGGTTGGTGTTGCAACGATCAAACCATCGGATTTTTGGTTCATCACAAATTGATCGTCGATGAACAAATCAAAGCGAATCATTCTGGCCGACTTCCCCGGGTGAAGCACCAGATCATTCAAAGCAATACCTTCTCCACTTGGTCGATTTTGACGCTTGATTTTTGCTTCGATCATAAAGCGCTTTTCTTCGTGATATTCGCCACGAAGAATAGGGTCTAACTCTTCTTTAAGGTTATGAGGCGATACGTCGGTCAAAAAACCAAGCGTGCCTCGGTTAATGCCAAGAACAGGAATATCATAATGACAAATGGCCCTAGCAGCGCCTAAAAAACTGCCATCCCCACCCACTACCATGACCATATCACAGTGATCGCCAAGCGCTTTGAGCGGCGCAGATGCGACTTTTATACCCGGCATCATCGCCGCAAGTTCACCTTCCAACACCGGCGCTACGTTTTCATCTTGGAGATACTCCATCAATTTCTTAACCGTATCAAGAATTTGAGGCTTATCTAACCGAGCAATAATACCAACACGTCTAAAAAGACTCATGTGTCACTCTCTTTTCGTTTATCGATGCCAACAAACCACCCCACGAAAGTATACAAAACAGTCATCATTAAAACAGTGGGGGTTTGCCTGAGTTGCGCCACTTTAACATGAAGGTGCGCATTTTCGCTATCACGTTGAACCCTCAAAGGGATTGTCACTTTTTGAAAACCCCCGCCATCCCTGTAAACCGCCGGTATGAATAAATAAGGTTCGCCGATACGGCCATGTGCCTGCTCTCATAGCAGACATTACCGCAAACATACTTTTGCAGGTATACACGGGGTCAAGTGTGGCATTTGGGTTGATTTTAGCGAAATCGATCATAAAATGTCTCAATGCTTCACTGTGTTTGGCGTAGCCTCCCTGGTGCGCTGTATGGTGAAAAAACAACTTATCCGATAACGTTTTGAGAGGGGATGGCGTTAACAACTGCGCTACCGTCAAAATGGCATTTCGTTGGCTCGGCTCACCTTTTAGCGCGCTGAACACTTGAAGGTCAGGAGCCTGCTCGTAGGCAAGCAAACCGGCGGCGGTTGTACCCGTGCCCGATGACACCACCCACGCATCGAAGTGAGGGTTTTGTTGGTGAATCTGTTGCGCCCAGTCTTGGCATCCTTGAGCCCCCAGCCGCCCGCCTCCCCCTTCTGGAATCCAATACACTGACCGATACATCGCGTTGATTTTTTGAACCACTTCGGCTTCCTCACCTAAGCGATAATCGGCCCTTGACGATGGCCAAAGCTCTACATTCTGATCGACCAAATCATGTAAAGTTGGGGTCAATTTAGGCTGTAATTCACCACGCACCACGGCCACAGCACTGAATGGCTGTGTACAGAGCGTGGCGGCAAAAGCGTGCAAATGATTGGAAAACGGGCCACCCCAAGTCGCAATAACCCTTGCCTCTTGCTGCGAAGCCGCTTGTAAATGATATTGGAGCTTATGCCATTTATTGCCTGGCGCACGTGGGTGCTCAAGATCGCCGCGATACAAGGTTAATTCATAGGGGCGATCACGAGACTGGCAAGGTGCTGGTAGCACAAGAGATTGAAACAGAGACACAAAGCCCCTCCCAAAAAACAGTATTTAAATCACTACAATAACACAGCGAAGAAGCTGTATCGGCGCGCTCTACCCTTTAAACACGGCACGCATTTAAATCGGCTGAATTATTCGATTTTTAACCATGCCGCCATGGCGGTTTTTTGTTAAAGTCGGTGCATTCATCCTATGTGGAGATGGAATATGATTCCAATACTTTCTGAAGTCTCGCCTGTTCAGGCAAAATACCTCTCTTTCATCGAGCGATTGAGAGCCTCTGGTTTTTCTGGGGAAACCAACCCCGACTATGCGAACCGTGTGGTTTCATCCACTGACAACTCTATCTATCAGGTTTTGCCTCAAGGTGTTATTTATCCTAAAACCGTAGCTGATATACAGTGCCTTGTGACACTGTCTAACACCGACGATTTTAACGATATCGTTTTTAGCCCCAGAGGCGGTGGTACTGGTACTAATGGCCAGTCTTTAACCGATGGTTTGGTAGTCGATCTATCCAAACACATGAATCGAATTCTTGAAATCAATGTCAAAGAAGGGTGGGCTCGAGTAGAAGCGGGTGTTGTCAAGGACCAACTCAACGCAGCCATCAAGCCACATGGGCTGTTTTTCGCCCCTGAATTATCGACCAGCAATCGGGCCACCATTGGCGGCATGATCAACACAGACGCCAGTGGTCAAGGCTCTGTTATGTACGGCAAAACCCGTGACCATGTGTTGTCTCTCAAAACGGTTTTATTGGACGGAGAAATTCTCCATTCTGCGCCTATCGACGATGAAACCCTCAGAGACATTCAAAGCGGCAGTGATTATTCCGCTTTCGCTCATCGCGTCGTTGACGGTATTCAAAAAAATAAAGCACAAGAAATTAAAGATACCTTTCCAGCCTTAAACCGCTGCTTAACCGGTTACGATTTGGCGCACATTCGTACCGAAGAAGGTCAGTTCAACATGAACTCCGTGTTGTGTGGTTCAGAAGGCACGCTGGGCTTTATCGTGGAGGCCAAAGTCAACTTATTGCCCATACCAACCTATGCCGCTTTGGTGAATATCCGTTACGACAGCTTTGAAGGCTCACTTCGTCACGCACGCGAGTTGTTGGCGGCAAAACCGACATCGATTGAAACAGTCGACTCAACAGTACTTGGGCTCGCAAAAGGCGACATTATTTGGGATTCTGTTGCTGAGTTTTTCCCTGAAACAGCAGGCGAAGATATTCAAGGCATTAATTTAGTCGAATACACCGGCGATAACGAGCAAATGGTTACCCATAAAATCAAACAGCTGACAAAACACCTTGATGAGCTTGCTCATCAAAAAGGCAGCAGCATGCTGGGATATACCCTGGCCATGGGCCATGAAAGGGTCGAGAAAATTTGGGGGATGCGTAAAAAATCCGTAGGCTTGCTCGGCAATGCAAAAGGTGACAAACGCCCAATTCCCTTTGTTGAAGACACGGCCGTACCACCTGAAAACCTAGCCGATTTCATTATGGAATTTCGTGCGGTTTTAGACAGTTATAACGTGCAATACGGCATGTTTGGTCATGTGGACGCAGGGGTCTTGCACGTTCGCCCCGCATTGGATTTAAAAGACGAAACTCAAGAGCCCATGATCCGAGCGATCACCGACAAAGTCGTTGCTCTCACACAAAAATACAATGGATTGCTCTGGGGTGAACACGGCAAAGGCGTTCGATCTGAATACGCCCCTGCGTTTTTTGGTGCGCTTTATCCTAGCGTTCAGCAAGTAAAGAGCGCATTTGATCCGCGTAACCAGCTAAACCCTGGTAAAATCGCTACGCCGTTTGAATTAGGGGTGAATTTGCTCAAAATTGATGCAGTGCCCTTTCGAGGCCAATTTGATCGACAAATTCCCATCCAGAATCGAGAGCATTTTAAAGAGGGGATGTACTGCAACGGCAATGGTGCATGTCATAATTTTGATCCAAACGATGCCATGTGCCCTTCTTGGAAAGGCACCCGGGATCGGCGCCATACTCCAAAGGGCCGAGCATCTTTAATGCGGGAGTGGCTGCGTGGTATGAGTGAAAAAGGGGTGGATACGGTAAAGGCAAGCCAAGAAGCAAAAGACACGGGGTTTGTCATGAGCTTCATTCCAAGGCTTAAAAATACACTTGCCAAACGTCGGGGCGTATACGACTTCTCCAATGAAGTTCACGAGTCCATGATGGGGTGTTTGGCGTGCAAGTCCTGTGTGGGCCAATGCCCTATTAAAGTAGATGTGCCTGAGTTTAGGGCGAAATTTTTAGAGCTTTATTACAGTCGCTACTTAAGACCCGCAAAAGACTACCTGATCGGCTCACTCGAATTCTTGATGCCTATGATGGCACGGTTTCCGACGCCTTATAATTGGCTCGTCAGCCGTCGCTGGGTCAATCACTTTAGTCGTAACTATGTCGGCTTGACTGACAACCCATCACTGAGCGCACTCAATTTGAAAAAAGAAATGTCGCGCCGTGGTATTCGTTTAGCGACCCCGCTCGCTATCGAGTCACTCAGCCCAAAAGACAGATCGCGCGCGGTTATTGTCGTGCAAGATGCGTTTACCAGTTACTTTGACACTGAATTAGTGCTCGATACTATGGAAACCCTCAGCCGGCTGGGCTTTCAAGCGTATCTAGCCCCCTACCTGCCAAATGGCAAACCTTTGCATGTGCATGGTTTCATGAAAGCCTTTCATAGGACTGCCCGTAAAAATTTAGACATGCTGCAAAGCCTGTCGTTTTATGGTTTACCTTTTATTGGTATCGAGCCTTCCATGACGCTAACCTATCGTTCTGAATACGCTAAAACCTTTGGCGACAGCCGACAAGTGCCAGAGATCCTGCTTATGCAAGAATGGCTGATTAAAAAATCAGACCACCTTATCAAACAGCCATTAATGTGCGAAAACAGTACCTATCATCTGATGACTCACTGCACTGAAAAAACCAATGCCGCCGCGTCCATTCAAGACTGGCAAAAAGTATATGGTATATTAGGGTTGACGCTAATGGTTGAAACTGTGGGTTGCTGCGGCATGGCGGGGACCTATGGGCATGAAACCGCTAATCAAGAGACCTCTAAAACTGTCTACGATGCATCTTGGAAAGACAAAGTGACAGCACCCGCATTGCTGGGTAAGTTGGTAGCAACAGGGTATTCGTGTCGCAGTCAGGCTAAACGTTTCGACGATGCCAACCTCCCTCACCCGATACAAACGCTACTGAAACACTTGAGAGACGCAAACACGCCATAAACATCACTGTTTTGTTAGCTTGATCACACAATAGGACTCCCATGAACCACCAAAATTTATTGCACGACAGCGCCGATGATCTTGGCCCCATTCGGGTCTTCGATGACGGCCAATACCGTATATTATCCTTTGCAGAAGGGGATGAGCAAAGCCGTATTCGACTGTCAACACCTCATGTATTACAGCATGAATACACCCAGGCCATGATGCTACCCCTCTTATTTTGTGAACCAAAACGCGTCTGCATCTTAGGCCTTGGTGGTGGCGCCCTCCTTCATGCGTTACATCATAGTGTGCCGGCCATTCATTTGACCGCCGTCGAACTGCGCCAAGACGTTATGGACGCCGCGGACATGCATTTTAAACTGCCTAGAGGAAAGCGGATTACCTTAGAAGTCGCCAATGCCATTGATTATGTGGCTGAGGGGTTACCCAAAAAAGTCGATTTACTGATGACGGATCTTTATAACACCAACGGAATGGATAGATCGGTCTTGCAAGCGAGCTTTATAAAAAATTGCGCTGACAATATTAAAGAAGATGGGTGGCTGGCTTTAAATTGCTGGGTCGATGATAAATACAATCAAGAACTTACGAATATTATTAAAATTTACTTTAATGACGTCAGAGCACTCGATACCGGCAGTGGTAATTGGGTCATTATCGCCGGTAAACGCATGAACCATGATACAGCCAAAGCACTCAAAGCCAGCGCCCAAAAACTGAATGACATTTTAGGCTTTCAACTGACTAAATGGCTGTCACGATTGTCTATGATTTAACCGTGACTGTGTGTGCTTTGTTTGACATTGAACGCAGCCTTTAGGCTTTTTCATCCATGAAAACACAAAATGCTCTGCGTTAAAGAAAATGATTTTCATTTAGAATAAAACTATATAGTATTCATTATTATTATCATAAAGAGACCCTATAGTGACTTTTCACATGCCATCATACACTCAAACCACACGCTTGATTATCCCCGTTTTAAGCACCACGTTACTCGCTTTAACCCCCGCGACTTCCAGTGCTAGCGGTGAGGTTAATGTCTACTCAGCACGAAAGGAAGCCCTTATTGCACCGGCATTGGATGCATTCGCAAGACAATATCGAGTGAATGTCAACCTAGTTACCGGTGACGCTGACCAGCTACTCAACCGCCTAAAAGCCGAAGGGGATGCCAGCCCTGCGGATATTTTCATTACCGTTGATGCAGGTCGGCTTTTCAGAGCAAAAGAAGCCGGCGTATTGCGCACCGTTCAAACCGATGAGCTAGACAAAGCCGTACCTTCGCACCTTCGTGACCCTGATGGCTACTGGTATGGATTATCTCAAAGGGCAAGAATCATTTTTTATAACCGTGTTAAAGTGGACGCCTCGGAACTGTCCACGTATGAGGACTTATCCGCCGCCAAATGGAAAGGCAGATTATGCACACGCTCTTCTTCTAATATTTATAATCAGTCGCTCGTAGCGTCCATGATCGCTGCAAAAGGAGAAGCAAACACTCTGGCGTGGATACAAGGGTTTGTCAGCAACTTATCCCGCCCACCATTTGGTGGGGATACTGATTTGTTAAAGGCCGTGTCCGTGGGGGTGTGCGATGTCACTCTTGCCAACTCCTATTACTATGGGCGCTTGGGCCAGAGTGACTTAGCCGATGAGCGGGCGATCTACGATCAGGTGGCTCTCTTTTGGCCCAACCAATCGATCGGTGAACGTGGCGCCCACGTTAATGTCAGCGGCATTGCCATGACGGCCTCCGCGTCGAATACCCGTAACGCTAGGCGCCTAATAGAGTTTCTCACAAGTGAACAAAGCCAAACTTGGTATGCGCAAGCTAACACCGAATACCCAGTTCTTGAGAGTGTGGCTTTCCCCAACAGTTTGGCGCCTTTTGGTGCGTTTAAAGCCGACACCTTACCTTTGAAGTCACTTGGAGAAAATAACCGACTAGCCGTCGAATTAATGAACAAAGGCGGCTGGAAATAACCCTTTTCCCTTTTACCTAGGGCAAACATGCTGATGTCAATTCATTCAACCGTTTGCCCAGGCTTTGCTAATGCCTCAGTGTGGGTAATATAGTGAAGCGGTTGTAATATCTTGAACTCTGGCCGTCCCTGCAAGCGCCATGGTGACTTCCAGCTCTTCTCGGAGAATGCGCAACATATGCGCAACCCCAACCGCGCCGGCTACCGCTAACGCATAGAGCTGGGGCCGACCAATTAAAACCGCATTTGCACCCAATGCAAGGGCTTTAAACACATCGGTGCCACGCTGGATGCCACCATCCATTAAGACAACAAAATCGTTTCCTACTTGTTCACGAATGGCTGGCAATACATCAATCGCACTTGGTACACAATCCAAGGTTCGCCCACCGTGATTAGAAATAACCACCCCTTTTGCGCCAATGGCTTTTGCTTTTAATGCATCACTGGGGTGCAAAATACCCTTTATAATAACGGGCAATGACGTCTGTTGAATCAGCCAAGTAATGTCTTCCCAGGTGGGAGCTTCACTCATCATACCTTGAAAGACAATGCTTTGATCTGGCGTAAAGGCCTTGGAAGGCAGCGGAGGGCGATCAGTCAGGTTGACCGCTTCTACACCCTCTGGAAGAACAAATCCTGCCCGTTGCGCACGATTTCGAATACCATGAATGGCTGAGTCAACCGTTACCACAAGCGCTGAATACCCCGCTTTCTCTGCGCGACGAACCAGCGCTATATTAAACGTACGGTCTATCTGCCAATATAACTGAAACCATTTTGGGCTCGTTATTTTTTTGCTGATGGATTCAAGCGAACGGCTCGATAGCGTACTGGTCATCATGCCTACTTCCAACGCACTTGCCGCTTCTGCCGTCGCCCATTCACCTTGTTCGTGGGCCATTGTTTGAAAGGCAACGGGGGCCAACATCATTGGGGTTCGCCAAGTCGCCCCCAACACAGTGGTTGATGTGGTTCCATGCGTAACATCATTTAGCACTCGCGGCCAAATAGCCAACTTATCGAAGGCGTCACGGTTGCGCTGCATCGTAAATTCGTCGCCACCACCGCCATACACATACTCAAAAATAGGATGGGGTAAGCATTTTTTAGCTAAACGCTGATAATCCGCCACACACAGGGCATCGTTTGGAATGGTTAATTTTGTCATTTAGGTATCCACATTCAAGCGTATTAAACGGTGATACAAAGCACTCAAATTCACCACATCAGGGTTCTCAATGCCAGAACCCGTCCCTAATGATTGAATGCTCTGATCAAGGTCGTAAAGAATGTCACGCAACTCATGGTCACGAATCATACTTTCAACCCAAAAAAAACTGGCAACGCGCTGACCTTTTGTTACGGGTGTGACTTGATGCAAACTTGTCGAAGAGTAAAGCACAAGGTCCCCTGCTGACAACTTAACGCGATGCTCCCCATAATGGTCTTTCACACAGAGCTCCCCCCCTTCGTATTCTTCAGGATCATTGAGGAACAAGGTTGCCGATAAATCCGTTCTTAGTCTAACCGGCGTGTCGGGGATGATTCTAATGGCATTATCCACATGCCAACCGTAATAGCCGCCATTTTGATAGCGATTAAACATAGGAGGGAAAATTTTTAGCGGTAACGCCGCTGAAACGAATTGGGGAGAGTTAGCCAAAGCTTGGAGTATGTGGTCACCCAACTGTTGGGTGATTTTATCCTTAGGGTCCAGTTGTTCATTCTGCTTTACAGATAGAGCTTGCTGCCCTGCACTTTGTGCGCCATCAAGCCAGTTTAAATTGGCAAAATATTGTCTATATTGCTTAATCTCATGGCCAGACAATACATTGCGAAGCGTAATCAACATGACGTTCCTTAATTCTTTAATTCATTCTTTAACCAACAAAAACAAACGCAACCAGAAGGGGATCTGATTGCGTTTGATACAAGTACTAATTGATTTAACGCTATTAGAACTTATATTTCGCCGTCACACTGGCAGAGCGACCCGCCCCTAAGTAAGCAATACTGCCACCTCGGTATATGGCGGTGTAATAGTCTTTGTCGGCAATATTTTGAACATTAGCCTGCAAATCAAAGTGATCGCTCACTTGATAGGTTGCAAACACATCGTAGACAGAATAAGAAGGTGTTCTTATCTTCGTATCTGAATCAGCCGCTTCATCAGGTTGGCCTCCTAACATCTCACCAGAGTACGTGGCGATTGCCCCCATAGCAAATCGAGGTGTTAACTGATATTTGACTTGAACATTGACACTTTGATCGGCGAAGTTAGCCTTAGGCTGACCCACGTTGTCTTGGTCATAAGACGCAAGAGTGTTGGACTTCATCAACGCTAGGCCCGCTTGAGCGCTTAGTTTATCGGTCAGGTTACCAGATAATCCAAACTCCACACCTTCCACGCGGTTTTTACCCGTATTCAAAGAACCACCGGATGTGTAGGAGTCATTTCCACCTTCAATTACTTTATCTTTTGTGACTTGGAAGAGCGCAGCGGTGAGCAATAATTTGTGATTCAAAAGGTTCCATTTTGTCCCTAATTCTAAATTAGTCGACTGTTCCGGTTCTGCGTTGGTGTAGTTCCCATTTGAGTCAACACAAACACCACCATAGCCACAATTGGATAACGAATCGACTTCACCGCCATTAATATTAGATGATGTTGACCATGTCGCGTAGAGGTTACCGTGTTCCCACGGTGAAAAGACGGCCCCGAAATGCCCATTGAAAAAGCCATCCGAAAAATCGTATTGCTTGGCCGCAACGGGCTCGCGCCGGCTTGTTGTAGGCGCTATGGAGGCTTCATAATCAAAATGGTCATAACGAATACCGCCATGCAATTCTAGGCTGTCTGATACCGTCACGGTGTCCATCAAATACAAAGACAGGGTTTTAACTGTCGCACCACTGGTACTTTTCCGATCAATCGTCCCTTCCCACAAATTGTTCTCTGCATGATAGGGGTCTAGTGTGAACGTGTTGGTTGATGCTACCGTGTAGCTTCCAAGACGGGTCTCCTCATTGGCGTATTCAACCCCTGACACGATAGAATGCGACTTTCCAAAAAGCTGCGTATCGAAAATAACATTGGTTTGGTTTCCAACATAACGGCTCTCTTGCCACCCAGTGAAACTTCTCAACCCATTTGTAAAGCGTGAATCATAGGCTGACACTATGTATTCATTCACAACGTCACCAAAACGTGTTTTATTTTCGATGCGCAGATCTTCACTTAAATACGCATCCACCTTGATCGTCGCAATATCCGCTTCACTGTTTTTAAAATCAAGACCCTCTTGACCAACATACTCGTATGCTTTGAACGCTTGCGTAGTTCGGTCTAACACATGACCAACATCTTCTTTATCGCTGGCTCTAAAGTAATAATAATCGGCGCTGAAGGTGATATCGGCATTGGGCTCATACACACCAGAAATCAAAAAACCTTCTTGATCGAGGGCGTTATTCACCCTATCTGTGTCCGAGGTGGAGCTCAAGGCATTCAGACGGAACGCCAAGCTATCGTTGATCACTTTGTTCGTATCTACCGTAATACGTTGCTTATTGTCCGTACCCACTGTACCACCAAGCGTGGTGAAATCATCGTTGTAGGACGCTTTTTTCGTCACCGAGTTTACCGCTCCCCCAGTTGTGCCACGACCGCCAAACGTTGAACTTGGGCCTTTTGAAATTTCCACTTGCTCAAGAGCAAAGGTTTCACGGGAAATCAAGCCCGGTTCGCGCAAACCATCGGTGTAAACATCACTACGAGCCTCATAGCCACGAATAATATAACGATCACCAAATGAGTTACCGCCTTCGCCGGTTCCCAAGGTGATACCAGGTTGAGCACTTAGAATACTTTCCAAGTCAGTTTTACCCGATTCTTCAAGGGTCTCTTTCGTCAGCACAGTGATGGTTTTAGGGGTTTCTGCAATATCGCGAGTGTATTTAGAATCGGACATTTTTTTCGCTTTATAAGGGGCTCCCTGTTCGCTGTAAGGGTTTGCATCACTCGCTAACTGCGTTTCCTCGATGACTAACGTACTTAAGCCAACCGTTTCCGCCAAAACCTGGCTCGACAAGGACGTCGAAACAGCAATAGCAATCGCTGTTAGCATCATGGGATGATGGCGCATGGGGCGCACTTCCAATTGGGTAGAAGTATATAATTTCACGTTATTGACCCTCTCATATATAATTAATAATCTAGATGCAAATGATATTGGTTATTATTAACATATGAGAATTGTAGTCAACCCTCATTTACACTTTCTTGAAATAATCTTGTGAAAACGCCGCGCAAAAAAAACCGCTTAACTGACGTAAACAGTAAGCGGCTTGATATTTTCCATGTTTATAGGTTTATAACGCCTGTTAGCATGTTATCGATTGACTTTTCACTCGTTAATTAGCCAACACACTGTCGACTAAGACTTTTGCCTCTACTTCCAATTTGGCAAGATGCTCTTCGGAAATGAAACTTTCTAAATAAATCTTGTAGACATTTTCCGTGCCAGAAGGTCTGGCAGCAAACCAACCATTTTGAGTGGATATTTTTAACCCCCCAATCGCCGCGCTGTTACCAGGCGCATGAGTCAAAACAGACGTAATCGCCTCGCCTGCTAACTCTGTTTGTGTGACATTTTTCGTATCAAGCGCGCCCAAAAGCGCTTTTTGCGCACTGTTGGCCGCAACGTCGATGCGCTTGTAAAACGGTTTGCCGTATTTGGCGACTTGAGCATCATACAATGTCTGCGGGTCTTTGCCTGTTACCGCCAATATCTCTGCTGCCAACAGTGCCATAATGAAGCCGTCTTTGTCGGTTGTCCAAACGCTCGCGTCTTTGCGTAAAAATGATGCCCCGGCGCTTTCTTCCCCTCCAAAGGCCATAGTCCCATTAAACATGCCTTCTACATACCATTTGAATCCTACAGGCACTTCACATAAGGTACGATTAAGGCCGTAAACGACACGATCTATCATGCCGCTAGACACTAAGGTTTTACCAAATTGCACATGTTGCGGCCAATGGGGGCGGTGTTGTGCCAAGTATTCAATGGCCACAGCCAAATAAGCATTAGGGTTCATTAAGCCCGAACCCGCACACACAATACCATGACGATCATAGTCTGGGTCATTCCCTACCGCGATATCAAAATCGTCTTTCAACGCAAGCAAGCCTTGCATAGAATAAGGCGATGAACAGTCCATTCTGATCCGACCATCTTTATCACGTGGAACAAATCGGAAAGTCGCATCCACTTCTTTGTTCACTACCGTGATGTTTAGGCCATATTTTTTTGCAATAGGTTCCCAGTAATGAATGCCAGAGCCTCCCATCGGATCAACGCCAATACGGATTTTGGCGTCTCTAATCGCTGCCATGTCGATGACATTTTCCAGATCATCGACATAATGATTCACGTAATCGAAGGGTTCGACTAATCCACTGCTGGCGACTTCCTCAAGTGACCACTGTTTGACATCGATCAGATGGTTTTCAAGTAGAGTATTTGCTCGCTTGGCCACCCAATCGGTAATGTCTTTATCCGCTGGGCCACCTTTTACAGAATTGTATTTAATCCCGCCATCTTCAGGCGGATTATGCGATGGCGTGATCACAATACCGTCGCTCAAATCGGTATTTTTCTGGTTGTGAGTTAATATGGCATGAGAAATAACTGGAGTAGGTGTAAACCCTCCGTTTAACTGAGTACGTACCCTCACGCCATTGGCGGTTAACACACTCAACGCGGTCTGAAATGCGGCCTCAGACAACGCATGGGTGTCTTTACCTAGATACAAAGGGCCTGAAATATTCTGAGCAAGACGATATTCTGCAATCGCTTGGGCAATAGCAAGAATGTGGTTTTCATTAAAGCTGGCTAACTGGGCGCTCCCACGGTGCCCTGATGTGCCAAAACTGACGCGCTCATCGGGGTGTGTTTGCACTCTCGGCCTTTTTAAATAATACGCCGTCATAAGTTCGGGAAGATTAACCAGTAAATCGTGAGACGCAAGCTGTCCTGCTTTAGGGTGAATTGCCATAATATTAATTCCTGTTAAGCCCTGAAATAGATGCTACCAGTCTCGCTTAAATTAGCATCCGTTTCAATGGCTTAACCTAATGACTTATCTGCCACTCACAACCATTTTCAATATAATGCAGGTCGGCTTATCGCTTACGAACGATTAAGCTACCAATCGAATAGCCCGCGCCAAACGAGCAAATCACGCCTATATCACCCGTCATCAGATCTTCATGGTACTTGGCAAACGCAATAATCGACCCAGCAGACGCCGTATTGGCGTATTCGTCCAGCACTACAGGCGCTTCATCAAGCGTGGCATCGCGGCCTAACAAACGCCGACTGATTAATACATTCATATTAATGTTCGCCTGATGCAGCCACCAACGTTTTAATTGGTTAACCTGAATGCCCTCGCGACCTAAGTGGTTTTCAATATGTTCAGCCGCCATTGGGCAGACTTCTTTAAAAACTTTACGACCATTTTGATGGAACAACTTATCAGCCGAATAAGGATCTTCATCAGTGGTGCGTGTCGTGTAGCCAAAATTAGAGCGAATGTTATTCGAAAACACCGTGACACATTGCGTACTTAACACATCAAACGCGTGTTTCGATTGGCACGTCTCACTGCTTTCAACTACCACAGCGGTTGCTACATCGCCAAAGATAAAATGTGAATCGCGGTCCATGTAATTCACCTGCGGTGAGGTCAGCTCTGGGTTGATGACCAATACGCCTTTTGCACTACCCGCTTTTATGGCATCGACTGCACGCTGCAATCCAAAGGTCGCTGCTGAACAGGCAACCAGCATATCAAAACCAAACCCTTCTATGCCCAATGCCGCTTGAACTTCAATGGCAATGGCCGGGTAAGAACGCTGAGTGTACGCACATGACACAATGACCATATCAATATCTTGAGCGGTTTTATTGGCCGCTTGTAAGGCTTTTTTAGCCGCGGCAATGGCCATTTCAGCCTGATGTGACACTTGATCATCATGACGAATAGGCAAAACAGGACGCATGCGATGAATGTCTAATGCCCCTTCTTTCGAATAAATATAGCGGCTTTTAATACCAGAAGCTTTTTCAATAAATGCCGCACTGGAAAGTGGCTTCGCTTCTATTTCGCCACCCTTTATGGCAACCCTGTTTTCATGATTAAATTTTTCAGCCCAAGCGTTGTAACTATGAACCAGCTCTTCATTGCTAATACGGTGTTCTGGAGTCCATAAACCGACTCCACTAATCACGGCAGACGTATTCATTGGCTTCTTCCTTTTTATTATTTTCAGTAAAAACCTGTTTAAATCATAAGGAATTGTGAACCACATCGGTTTTCCAGTCTACAAATGTAATAACGAAAACTCTGTATTATTCAAAATCCATATATCACCTAATACACTATTTGCCTTGAACTTCATCAACTGACTCATGAATTCCTATGACAAGGCACGGTAATTATGAGATAAGTGAATTACTTAACCTGTTTCTGTAATCCAAAGAGCGAGGTTTTATGAGACATAATAATGCGTTGATTCTTTCAGGTGGTGGGGCTCGCGCCGCTTATCAAGTCGGTGTTTTATCCGCTATCGGGAAAATAGTTCCAAAAGGCCAACCCCTTCCTTTTTCTATTTTATGCGGTACGTCTGCAGGTGCGTTAAACGCCACCATGCTGGCCTCCTATGCTGGAAATTTTTCAAAAGCAGTTGCGACGCTGGCGTTTGTTTGGCGTCACTTAACACCAGATCAGATTTATTCTGTTGGCCGTTGGCCTATGGCAAGTTCAGTGACCAAAACCATCATGTCCTTGTTTCATCTTCATAACCAAAATACATCAATAGCACTGATGGACAATGCCCCTTTGCAAGCATTGCTCAGAAATCGTTTAGACTTTTCTAAAATAAACGACGCAATTGAAAAACAGCAACTCACGGCTTTGGCCATTACCGCGATGAGTTATGCTACAGGGGAATCAACGACGTTTTTCCAAGGTGCCCACCATCTTCAAGGTTGGCAAGGTAACAGACAAAAAGGCACGCCGACTGAGTTAGGGGTAGACCATTTATTGGCTTCTAGCGCGATTCCCATCATTTTCCCTGCCCATAAAATCGACCAACAGTTCTACGGGGATGGTGCTATTAGGCAAAAATCGGCTATTTACCCCGCATTACAACTGGGCGCGAACAAGCTATTTATTATCGGGGTGAGTGGCAACCGTCACCCAAAAGCGTTACCTGTCGTTGATTCTGGAGCAGCATTAAGGGCACCAAGTATGGCCCAAATACTGGGGCAATTATTAAACAGCGCTTTTATCGATAATTTGGAAGATGATATTCATCAATTGGAAATCATGAATCAACTTATTCATGACCTCCCAAAAAACAAAAAAGCCAATCATGACAATTTACCGACGGAAACCTTGATCATTTCACCCTCAGAAGAGCTCAACACAATAGCGCATCAGTATCTTCATACTTTGCCTAAAAACGTTCGAGTCTTGTTAAAAGCGGCGGGCGGCTCAGCGTCAGACAAAATAAGTTCGGCTGCAAGCTACCTTCTTTTTACACCACCGTATTGTAAGGCGCTGATGAATTTGGGTTATCACGATGCTATGTGGGAAAAAGATCGTATATTGGCTTTTTTAGAAGATTGATGTTTTTAGACAACACACCTAAATAGCGGCCCAGCGCTGGGCGATAATGGCGCTATCAGATTCAATCCAAGCCCTAAGTCGTGGCATATTTTGTAAGTCTTTTGAACTGCAAACCTCAATCGTGCCTTCGTTCAAATGTAACGCTTCCGAACTTAACCAGGCTTGCATTTCCATTGGGTAGGCTTGTGTTAAGCGTCGTGTCAGTTGCGCGGCAACCCCTTCACTGGGTTCTATAATATCGCAGTCACGCCCTAATGCTTGTTCAAAAAGTGATTTTACTAGAGGGTAATGAGTGCAAGCCAGCACTAAGGTATCCACATTTTGAGCCAGCATGGTGTCAGCCAGTTGGTCTATCGACTGTTCAACGCGGCTTAATGACTCTGGCCATGAATCGATATCAAACGCTAAAGTGTCGCTGGACAAAATTACCACATCGCTGTCTTCTTTCCAGCGTTCGATAAGCTGATTCAAACGTGTACTTTTCGCCGTTACTGGCGTAGCTAACACGGCGACTTTACGTTTTTTACTGAGTCGAAAAGCCGGTTTAACGGCTGGTTCGACACCCACAATGGGCAATGTTGTCGAAGCGCGTAATGCATCAATGGCTGCAACAGTGGCGGTATTACAAGCCACCACCAGTGCACTTACTTGCTCCGATTCAAAAAAACGCCCTACTGAAACCAATCTTTCCTGCAGTTGCGCCACACTTTTATTGCCATAAGGTGCAAACGCCTCGTCGGCTAAATACAGCAAATCCAAATAAGGCATTTTCTTGCGAATGGCATTCAGTATGGTAAGACCGCCCGCGCCTGAGTCAATAATGCCCACTTTCAACTCAGTGACTCCGAGTGTGAAGATAGAGGTAATTGCACCGGTTCACGCTCCAATAACACTCCATAACGCTCATACACTGATTGCTTGATCAACGCTTCGAGTGCCAACAACGCATCAGCCTTGTGTTCAGAATAATTGACCAACACCAAGGCCTGCTTGTCATATACGCCAACACCTAAATGCCGCTTACCTTTCCAACCTGCTTGGTCAATTAACCAACCAGCAGCGAGCTTGACATTTTCCTCCAATGCAAAAGAAACAAGTTCTGGAAAGCGAGCTTTCAATGTCTGAGAATGAGCTTTGCTAATAAGTGGATTTTTAAAAAAACTGCCCGCATTCGCCAAGAAACTGGGATCCGGTAATTTCTGGCGCCTGACTTCACAAACTCGCTCAAAAACAGACAGAAGTGTGGACTGATCATCTAGCGGGGCCACTAGGCCGCCATAACTCAGTAAAAGTTCAGCATTGATTTTTAATGATAATTCGACGGCCGTTATGAATAAGGTGTCTTTCCATTTCCCTTTAAAATGACTGTCTCGGTAAGCAAACCCGCAGTCTTTCCCATCGATCCAAGATTGCTCTCCCGTGTGTTTATGAATCACTTGCACACGACGGAGCACATCTTTTATTTCGACGCCATAAGCGCCAATATTTTGCACGGGTGCAGCTCCCATGGTGCCCGGAATTAACGCTAAGTTTTCAATGCCGTACCAATGATGACTTACCGCGTATTCGACCACGTGATGCCAGTTTTCACCAGCCGCCACGGTCATCATTACGTTAGCCTCGTCTTGCACATCAACTTGAATGCCAGATAAACGGTTAATAATAACCAATCCGGACACGTCAGCACAGATCAATAAATTACTGCCACCGCCAATCATGGTCACAGTTTGATTAGCGTCGTTCGCCCACTGCAACAAGGCTTTTAGATGCGCTAAAGACGACACGACGGCCAAATACTCAGCCTTATAATCGAACCGAAGGGTATTAAATTCAAGCAGAGACGCGTCTTGCTCAATACCAAGCTGCCTGTTGTTTAGAGCGTTTTCATTCACTTTGATGAACCAGACTCTAAGCGTTCATCCGCCGTTAAGGTTCGAGCTTCCGTTTCTAACAATACTGGAATACCATCGCGAACAGGGTACGCCATGCCCCCTATTTTACTGATCAACTCTGTGCCGTCTTTACTGAGAGTGAGCGCCGCTTTGGTTACAGGGCACACAAGGATGTCTAATAAATTTTTATTCATGGGAATGGTCCATATTAATAAGCGTTAATTTTTTAATAAAAGCCTGTTTGAATGAGTCCGGCAGTGCCAAAAATACTGGCAAGTACCACACATTGGGATTTGTAAGGCCAAGCGCCTGACATTTAACCGCGTCTTTTTCGGTCATGATCACCGCACCTTCGGCGGGAATATCCGAAGCAATATAAGCATGGTGATCAATAAACCATCGCTTACTGGTCTGTTGTGTTTTTAAACCCAGCGCGATTAATGTATTTAAAAAGCGCTCAGGGTGGCCAATGCCAGCCATAACATGCCAAGCAACATCGCTGGCAAACGCCGTATCAAAATCAAGTTGTCGGTGACCATCCAGGGATATCAGCGAAGAAGAGTGTAAAGGAGCGAGCACAATGGGTAGCGGTAGTGCGTCAAGGGCTGCCGTCCTACACTGTCCAATACTGACCACAAAATCCACAGTTTCTAATCGTTCAACTGGTTCACGTAGGGGGCCAACTGGCAGTAAATGGCCGTTGCCAACGCCCCGCTTTGCATCCAGCATCGCGATTTCAACATCACGATTAAGTCGATAGTGCTGCATACCATCGTCGCTGATAACAATGTTTACATCGCTGGTTGCCAATAGTTGTTTAACCGCTTCATCCCTTTTTTTGAACACCACCATGGGGCACGCCGTAAGGCGCGCCAACATGACAGGTTCATCGCCTACTTCACGTGGCGAGCTGTCTGGATAAACGTGTGTGGGTACTAAAATAGAAGCACCGTGACCACGGGACACAATGCCAGGTCGATAACCATGCTCTTTCAGCAACGCACACAAAGCCGCTACCATAGGTGATTTACCTGTGCCACCAACCGTAATATTGCCCACCACCACAACAGGAACCGGTGCTTTGTAAGCGCTATCAGGATGCGTTAAAAAGTGTCTGCGTTTTTTTTGAACAGCATTTCGTATCAAGGGCTGTAAAGGGCGAAAAAGATTTGTCCACCCTCCTACTTTATACCATGAGTGAGTAAAAATAGACTCAAGACTCACTCTGCGGGTTCTCTTTGTGCTGTATGCGCCAACTTCGTGATGCCTAACGACGCCGCAGCATCGTAAACGCGCAACACCATATCATAAGAAGATTTTGCATCTGCAGTAATGATTAACGGACGAGAAATGTCCCCTTCGGTGATTTCTTGCAAACCTTGTATTAACGTGCTGACTTTTTCGTTAATCAGTGTTTGGCCATTGATAACATATTGACCATCCGCCGTAATCACCAGCTCGACATTGTTAGCACGATCTGTACTCGGTGCGATGGAGCTTGCGGTGGGTAAATCGATCGTCAATTCGGTGCTTTGATTAAATGTGGTACTGACCATAAAAAAAATCAGTAATAGAAAAACCACATCGATTAGTGGGGTAAGATTGATGTGCACATCATCGATTTTTTGACGACGAAACTTCACTTTGTCGCTCCAGATTTGTCGCGATCACTGTGCAACGCATCGACTAACTTTGTTGACTGCTGCTCCATGGTGACCACCAGTTCATCAATTCTACGGCTAAAAAAACGATGAAAAACCAGTGCAGGAATGGCCACGCCCAAGCCAGCCGCGGTGGTTAATAAGGCTTCCGATATTCCACCCGCCAATAAGGCCGTATTGCCCGCACCGCTTTCCATTAACACCGCAAATACCTTAATCATACCGACAACCGTGCCCAACAACCCTAACAAAGGTGAGATAGCTGCGATTGTACCAAGCGTATTCATAAAGCGTTCAAGTTCATGAATCACATGACTTGCGGCTTCTTGAACGCTTTCTTTCATGGTGTGGCGACCATGCTTTGAATTCAACAAACCCGCGGCAAAAATAGACGCCAAACCGTTTTTGGACTGCATTGAGCGAATATAATCCAGCGTCATTCTGTCGTCGCGTAAGCGGGTCAACACATCTGATAGAAGATCCTTCGGAGCAACACCGGCCTTACGTAACGTCCAAAAACGTTCCAAAATAATCGCTAATGTCAAAATAGAACAGGCCAGTAATGGCCACATGAAAAAACCACCTGTTTGAATAAAAGCTAACACCGCACGCTCCAATTTAGATTTGATGCTAATTTAACATACTCTCTAACTTTTCTACACGTTTGCAAGTGTCCGATTTAAAGAGAAAAAATGAATAAAGACAAGACGAATGGCGAAGCGAGACATTGCGATTATAAACAAAAAAGTCCAGCGTCTGCCCCTCGGGAATAATCAGCCAATTCACCTTTAATGCCTCCAACATGGCCAGGGTTTTAGTCGATTCATCGCGCGCCATTATGACCCACGAGGCATTAAGAACAATAAGGTCCTGTGCTGTCAGTTCCGATATACGCCTCGGCGCCATCAAATAGTGTGTTGGCAGATGGAGACCGAGCTGAGAGTTTAGTGTCAGCTGAGTAAGATCGCTGTCGACCCACTGATTGCTCAATAATACACCAACCTCGTCATTGAGACTGAGGGTGTTCTGGTTGTTTGCCACGGTGAAATGTCTTGTTTCAGTGCCAAGCCATACCGCGGATAATACAGGCTCTAAGAGCATTAAGAACGTAGAGGAAAAGATCAACCACCAGATCAACATGGCACACACAAGCCCGCGCTTTAATGGACTCTGATACACCCAAAATACCATTAATACGAGCATTAACCATCTTGACGATGTTGAATGAAACGACTCAAAATGCAGTAAAGGCCATTGAAATGCGACCCATTCTATCAAACGAACGACATAGTACAGCACCCAGTCCAGCCCTTCATAGGCCAAATGCGACGCAAACACTCCCCCTTCCACACAAGCAATCACGCCCCAAGGAAACCAAACAAAAGCCGCAAAAGGAATCAGCAGTACATTCATTAGAATAGACGCACTGGAAACCGCCTCTTGCCAGCCTAAAATGAGCACCATGGAGGCCGTACTCAGCATGACTTGTAACAAGATCAATCGAAAGACAGACGTGGACGTTTGGCAATAACCAATCAATAGATACACCATACTAAATGACAACCACAGACCTGGACTCATCACAGACCTAGGCTCATAGAGTAACACCACCCACAATGCAAAACTGATGATACCCCAAGGTGACATTTTAAGAGCGAGCATGCGAGCGCATAAGTAAACACTCAGCATAATGGATGCCCTAACAACGGGCTCTCCCCACGCCGTAAAATAGGCATACAAAAATAACAGCGGAATCACAATCACCGCATCACAGTGCCAACGAGTCAGACCAGACAATATCAACTTATTAGGTAACCACTGCCATACCATTCGGCTGATAAAACGACCAATAACAAACATAAAGCCTGTATGTAAACCTGAAACAACAAACAAATGCGCTAAGCCTAACGTGCGAACAATCCAAGTATCTCGTTCGCTCCAAAGATCGTTATTGCCCAATATCAGCGCTTTGGAAAATCGCCACGAAGAAAAAGAATTGAATGCTTGATCTAATGAGATCAAAAGCTTTCTTCTTATATTACGATCTTGTAGTGTATTTTCAGTGATTTGCTGTTCGTAAAATTCAATGCTCAGTTGTGCAGACTGTCTTTTGACATACAAATAACGTTGCCACCAGGGGCCATTCTTGTCAGGCAGCAAAATACCTTTTATCGTCGCTTTATAATGAGGCGGTACGCGAGGAGTAACGTCAGGTGACGCAAACGAGATGAGTGTTGGGGAAAGGCTGCTGTTGATAGGTGACAAGCTGAAATTTTCAAGTGTATAACGAAGACCGTCTGCCAAGAAAAACGTCAGCGTAACAGAGGTCTTTGTTGCTGCTTCTTTTAAATCAGACTCTGTTGAAGCCGTGTAGATAAGCCGTTTCTGTTCGAAATCAACCCATACTTCCTGACCTGATGACAACAAAATGACTTTATCAGTACGGTATTCATGCAGACAAACAACGATTAAGGTAATAACCGTTAAAAAGCAGACAATAAAGCGCTTCGTCCGTATTAAGTAGAGACACGTGATTATGATATGAGTAGAATACACCCAAAAATAATCACTCGGCACCAGTATGGCGCCCATCAATATGGACAAACTACTTAGTAACATAAGACCTCCTTGTCTTAAATTGCTACATGATTTTATACCTGATTATGCCGAAGAATTATCTTAAAAAATTTATACCTAACCCAGAAAAGCTTAAACAGAGTAAAGCTCTAAGGCTCTTAGGTTCGCAAATTTATCAGGCGAATCTTTGGCATCTTAATCGAAAATCTGTTGCCAGAGCGTTTTTCAACGGCTTGTTTTGGGCCTTTATCCCCATGCCATTTCAAATGGTAGCCTCTGCTTTATTGGCCATTCCATTACGAGCAAATATCCCCTTATCTATTGCGCTTGTCTGGATCACTAATCCCTTTACCATGCCCTTTGTCTTTTACTTTAATTACAAAGTGGGCTCTTTGCTCATTGGCTATAAAGGAGAAAAAGATTTTCAATTGTCGGTTCATTGGATTTGGGACAAAATGGAACACATATGGCTACCACTTTATGTAGGGTCGGTCGTATCCGGTTTAGTGGTTGGCGCCCTGAGTTATGCCACCATCAGCGTGTTATGGCGTTTGCACGTCGTCAGGCGCTGGAAAGAACGCAAACAGCGCAGTGTAAAGCCTTCTTAAACAACCCTCTTTTTTAAACAACCCAATTATGAATCTATTCTATGTGATGCTCATAATTGGACTCAATTCACTATTTGATTGACTGCAAGATTCCTTGCGACAAGCGATAAGCCGAATCCATCCAGTTCAGCATTTTCTCATCGTGCGTAACCACAAGAAACGCCATACTGTGTGTTACTTTGAGTTCGTTAATTAAATTTTGTATGTCTATAGAGGTCTTTTCATCTAAGTTCCCTGTTGGTTCATCCATTAACACACAGGCAGGATGATTCGCGAGCGCGCGGGCAATGGCGACGCGCTGCCTTTCACCACCGGAAAGCTGTGAGGGTTTGTGCTGCAGCCGATCTTGTAACCCAACTTGCTTCAGTAACGTTTCACCTTGGTACTTTGCTTGCTTTTTGTCGGTGCCGGCAATCCACATGGGCATCAATACATTCTCTAACGCCGTAAACTCGGGCAATAAATGATGAAACTGATACACAAAGCCCATTTCTTTATTGCGCATTTTGGCACGCTTGGCGTCTTTAAGGCTCGACCAAGACACATTCGCTAAGGTCACATCACCGCTTGTGGCCAAATCCAACCCTGCTAGCAAATTCAGTAATGTGGTCTTACCAGAGCCAGAGGCGCCGACAATCGCACAGGCCTCGCCTCGTTGCAGCGTCAGATCTATCGATTTAAACACCTCAATGATTTGTTTTCCATCTTGATATTGTTTTGACAAGGCTTTGCATTCAAGTACGGTATTACTCATATCGTAATGCCTCCGCGGGTTCAACTTTAGAAGCGCGCCACGCTGGGTAAAGGGTCGCTGCCACTGTCATGATAAATGCAGAAATAACAATGATTTTCACATCCGACCACAGCAATTCAGAGGGCAAATAATTAATAAAATACACATCAGCGCTTAAAAATTCGACATTAAGTAAGCCTTGCAGCCCCGCAATAATATCACTGACATTGAGCGCCAGAGCGACGCCAGTGGCAACGCCAATTAAGGTTCCAAGCATGCCTATGAACACACCTTGCACTATAAACACCCACATCACCTGAGCCGAGGTAAGCCCCATCGTTCGCAAAATAGCAATGTCATTGCGTTTGTCGGTCACCACCATCACAAGGGTAGACACAATATTAAACGCCGCCACAGCAACAATCAGCAGCAGCAGCAAACCTATCATGGTTTTTTCCATCTTGATGGCCTGAAACAAGCTACCATGCGTTCGAGTCCAATCACTGACTCTATTTTGCCCTGGTACTGCTCTGGCGATATCCCAAATACGCGTTGGCGCTAGGAACAAATCATCAAATGATATACGCAACGCTTCGATGTTATCTGGGTTATAACGCTTAAGCTTTGCCGCATCTTCAATATTAATATACGCCAAACTGCTGTCCAGTTCGGCGCCAACTTCAAAGGTACCCACTAACGTAAAGCGTTTCAATACGGGCGCTACTCCAGCGATAGACACGTTGGCTTTTGGCAATATAGCGGTTACTTTATCGCCGATATTTACCCTAAGCATCTTAGCTAACTGTGCGCCTAAGACGATGCCGAAGCGGGTTTCATTAAGGGCTTCCAATGAACCTGAAGCCATGTTGTTACCAATGATAGACACCCGCTTTTCCATGTCTGGGTTGATACCATTTAGAAGCGCGCCATGCACACTTGCGCCAGACTGAAACATCACTTGAGCTTGAATGTGGGGTGCCACACCGATTACATTTGGCATTTTTTCGACCAGTTCAGCGGTGTTTCGCCAGTCGTTCAATACCGGATCGCCCCATAACGTAGCATGGGGAACCATACCTAAAATGCGTTGACGTAATTCACGATCGAAGCCATTCATTACCGACAACACGGTAATCAGCACCATCACCCCCAGCGCAAGCCCAGCAATAGATGAAAAACTTATGAAGGAAATAAAATGGTTGGATCGCTTAGCTCGGGCGTATCTTAGCCCAATAGCAAGGGGAAGGAAGTTAATCAATGTGTGTCCTTGTGCGGTAAAAAAAGTGCGATAAAAATGGAAGGGGCCATACCCTTCCATTGTAGACGTAGCACTAAACCGCTTATGCGCCGAAGTCAATTCCTATGCGACGACCCACATCTTCGTACGCTTCGATGACACCACCCAAGCCTTGACGAAAACGGTCTTTGTCTAATTTTTCTTTGGTTTGCGCATCCCACAAGCGGCAGCCGTCTGGTGAGAACTCATCACCCAACAACACTTCTCCTTTATACAAACCAAATTCTAGCTTGTAATCTACTAGGATCATCCCGCCCTCAGCAAACAGAGCTTTTAGCACATCGTTCACTTTGTAGGTTAATTCTTTAGCTTTAGCAAGGTCTTCTACTTTGGCCCAACCAAATGATTCCACGTGAGATTCGTTGATCATTGGGTCACCCAACGCATCATTTTTTAAGAACAATTCAAACGTGGGAGGTGTTAATGTAACACCTTCTTCAACACCTAATCGGCGACACAAGCTACCCGCTGCCACGTTACGTACGACACACTCAACAGGCATCATATTCAAATTTTTAACCAAGGCTTCGTTTTCACCCAGCAGCTTTTCAAAATGCGTTGGAATACCCGCTTCCTGAAGTTTGGTCATAATAAATGCGTTGAATTTATTGTTTACCATGCCTTTACGATCGAGCTGCTCGATTCGTTTGCCATCGAAAGCGGAAGTGTCATCACGAAACACAAGAATCATCTTGTCAGGATCATCTGTACGGAATACAGATTTTGCCTTACCTGCATACAGCTCTTGTCGTTTTTCCATTGGAGGGTCTCCGGTTTACTTTTTGAGGGGTTAGTCTTACTTAATTTACAAACCGTTGCGCTAAACGAAACGATATTAATTCTGGAAATTCTACCGCTGAAACATCGATAACGAGAAAATCACCCGCCTTTTGATGATAAATCTTATAAGGATATGAACGTTCATCCCATTCAGCGTCATCCAAATTTTTACGATAAACACTAAACAACTTTAGTGATTCGCCATTCCCTACTGGGAGATTAAAATCGACAACGTCACCAATACGAGCAATATCTTCAGGCGGAACGGGTGAGAGTAAAGGCTCGTCACCTGGAATAATATACAGACCGGCGTCACTCAATTTAGCATCAACATCAGCAGACGAAATGGTGTCCCCCAGGTGTATTGCAAACCTCCCTCTATGGTCAATCCAAATAGGAAAAGACGATTGATCACCTTGGCTCGAAAGATAGGCTGATGTTTGCTTCAACTGTCGACCAATAGCGCCCCACAGACGAACAGTAACCGCATACGCATCGTCGTTCTGCGTTGGGCTCATCCAGTTGCTCGCTTCCCCCCCCTCTTGCTCATCACGAAACTGAACAGACAGTAAGGTTTTATTATCCAATTCACTGAAATGAAATGAAAATGCGGTTTGAACAGGCGGTATGCGGGTAATACCACTCCATAATGACGCCCACCAGCCTTGTGGATGAAAATCAAAAGGTACTGATGTAATTGTGTCCGTTGACTTTTCTGAAATAGCCATACCCGCACCGTATAAAGCGGTTAAAAAATCAGACACAATTCGCTGAGACTGTACCCTATTAGCAGGGACAACCAACTCAATAGCATCATCACGCTCTGCTATCCCGACAGACACCATTGGGTAAAAAACAAACGGAGCTCTGGGTGTTACGAATTTTTTTGTTTCACTTAAACTGTCTATTTCCCTTTCGTTAGGAATAACCAACATGTCTTTCGACTCTAACGAGCCCGCTGGCACGACCAACGAAGCAGTAAGGGGGTTTTCTTTTTGGTAATCGTCACTGTGATCCGTAACGAACGTGCTACAACCCGATAAAAACAACAGCATCGAACCGACGCTCAAGAGCGGTAATGTAAAAAGTTTCATAGGGATAGCACTCCAGCTTCTATCATGGCCTGACGAACAGCCGAATGATGCGGTTCAGAAAGAGGCGTTAGCGGTAAACGAATCCCCTCGGCGCAAAGCCCCAATTGGCTACACGCCCACTTGACAGGGATAGGATTGGATTCCAGAAAAAGAGTACTGTGCAAAGAGGCAATCGTGGCATCGATCGAATGGGCGTGATCTGAATTGCCCGCCAACGCCGCCTCAGCCGCATTAGCGACGGCGTTAGGTGCCACATTTGCCGTCACTGAAATATTGCCTTTCCCCCCGAGCAAAATAAGCGAAATCGCCGTTGGATCGTCACCGGAATACACCGCAAAATTTTCTGGTAAAGCTTTAATCAATGCTTCGCCGCGCTCTAAATCCCCCGTAGCATCTTTAATGCCCACAATGTTTTTTACACCAGAGAGTCGCAGCACCGTGTCGTTTTGCATATCGCACGCGGTTCTACCGGGTACGTTATATAAAATTTGAGGTATCTCAACCGCTTCAGCAATGGCCTTAAAATGTTGATACAACCCTTCTTGCGTTGGTTTGTTGTAATACGGAGTTACTAACAAACACGCATCGGCCCCAGCGTCTTTCGCACGGCGGGTTAAATCGATTGCTTCGTGAGTCGCGTTTGCTCCTGTGCCTGCAATAACAGGTACTCGACCATCCACTCTTGTCACCACTTGTCGAATCACATTGGCGTGTTCTTCTGGCGTCAGCGTAGACGATTCACCCGTTGTGCCTACCGCAACAATCCCGTGAGTCCCTTCTTTAATATGAAACTCTATTAGATCATCTAACTTATTAGTATCTACTGCGCCCTCTGCTGTCATCGGCGTGATGAGCGCAACTAAACTACCTGTGATCATGTCGAGTCTCCGATAAAATGATAAGCGCGCCTATAGTAACGTCCAGACTCTGGATTAACAATAATCATGGGGTGTAAAGCTGCAGTAAATTCGTCACTGTATTTAATGTAGGAGGATTTTTCACACGGCACTTGGTAAGCTAGGACGGTATTGATAATTATCAATTATTTAACTAAAAGAGACGTATTGTATGACCATTGAAATAGGACAAATGGCACCAGACTTCAGTGCCAGAGATCAAAACGGTGACCTCATTACATTAGGGCAATTTAAAGGCAAAAAAGTGGTGTTGTATTTTTATCCAAGAGACGCCACACCGGGCTGCACGGCGCAAGCGTGCGATTTACGTGATCATTATGGCACCTTGCTTGAGCAAGGCTTTGCTGTTCTTGGCATCAGTACAGACACACAGAAGAAACACCAAAACTTTATTGCCAAATATGAGCTGCCCTTCCCACTGATCGCCGACACAGAAAAAGAAGTGCATGAATTATATGGCACTTGGCAACTAAAGAAATTCATGGGGAGAGAATCCATGGGCACAGTGAGAACCACGTTTATTATTGACGAAAAGGGCGTTATCTCTGACATCATCAGCAAAGTAAAAACCAAAGAACACTCCGCCCAAATTTTGCGCTAAGCCGCTTGTTGTCCTGACAATATACCGCATTATTAACATGGCGTGACTGTGATCACGCCATGTTAATAACCTAAATTCCACCGCGAATTTCAGCTCTCACTTTGTTCTGGTAATATTCAGCCAGTAACGCATGCAATGCCTCGCTTAATGGCGGTAAATTTGTGGCCGCAGCGTTTCGCACGACTTGTGAGGGTCGACTGGCTCCAGCAATAACACTAGACACCTGAGGTTGATCCAGAATCCACCGAAGTGAAACATCAAGAATTGTCTCCCCCTCCGGCAATGTCGCTTGCAGTGCATTGACCAGCGCCACTCCTTTTTCAAAGGGAATGCCATTAAAAGTTTCACCGACATGAAACGCCGCACCGTCTTTATTGTAAGAACGATGATCATGCTCATCAAATTTATGATTCACTGTCATTTTACCCGACAACAAACCACTTGCTAAGGGTAAGCGTACAATAATGCCCACGTCATTTTTTTCGGCGAGTGGAAAAAGCGACTCGATCGCATCTTGTCGAAAGACATTAAATAAAATCTGTAAGCTTCCTAATGCGGTATGTTCACAGCAAAATAGCGCTTCGTCGAGCATTTCCACACTGGCGCCAAAGTGCTGAATAATACCTTCTTTTTTAAGGTCCTCCATCCAGCCCAATAGATCACCTGAGAACAAAACATCTCGCGGCACACAATGCAATTGCGCTAAATCGATGCATTCAACCCCTAAGCGTTTAGCCGAAGCCTGCAAACTCTTTTTTACCGACGCCTTGCTGTAACCATTAGGGTAAAGCTCTGAGCCTCTGCCTACTTTGGTCGCAATAATGGCGCTTTTATTAGTCGCTTTTCGCCATTGCCCTATTCGCTGCTCACTCAATCCACCCCCATACACATCCGCCGTATCGAAAAAGGTGATCCCATTATCAACCGCTGTTTGCAGTATTGAATCGGCGTCTTTGTCTTCTATTGGTCCAAAGTCATTACCCAGTTGCCAACACCCCAAGCCTATTTCTGACACATCAAATCCGGTCTTTCCTAATTTTCTTATTTTCATTTTGTCCTCAATCTTCTTTTAGAAACATATGACACAAACGCCAGGTCCTACTTTTTTACAAATACACCAAATAAAACACAATAAAAAATGCACTGTCGCCACTTCGTGTTTTACTATAAAGATCAACCAAGTTTGATCAACCCTCTTTTTAAGGCTATTTATGCTAACGGTACTAGCAGGCGCTTTGACGCCAATCTTGCTTATTATTTGCTTAGGCTTCTTACTTGGAAAAAAGACCGATTATCTCAGCAGCCCCTCTTTAGGTGCACTCGTTTCCAGCGTGGGATTGCCCGCTTTACTACTCTATTCGGTGTTATCTATGCAGATGCAAGTGTTTAGCATGCTGAAAATCATCGTGGCGACCCTCATTGTTCTGGTCATGGTGGCCATTATGTCCTATGTTTTTCTTACGTCCCTAACCTTATCCACACGCTTTTACCTCCCCCCTTTAGTAAACCCAAACACTGGTAACCTTGGCATTCCGATTGCCTATGCGTTATTTGGAAACGAAGGTATGGCCATCGCTGTGGTGATTTCGTCCGTGGTGCAGATTAGCCACTTCACTTTAGGGGTAGGTTTCATGTCAGGAACCTATCGCCCTATGCAGCTGCTGAGCAACGGACCCGTTATTGCCCTATTAGTCGGTGCTTTGTGCTTAGGATTCGAGATCCATTTACCGGCCCCCATCATGAAAACTCTCGACATGTTGAGCCACATTACCTTGCCCATTATGCTGATGCTGCTGGGGAACTCGATCAGCGGCCTAACCATTAATACACGCCATAGCGTCTCACGCGCTGCAATGTTGTCTTTATTTCGCCCACTGGTAGGCGCAACTTGCGCAAGCATCGTGGTGTACTTTTTTCCATTAAGCACGTTGGAAGGCGCCGTCCTAATTGTCTTAAGCGCTATGCCAGTTGCGGTTATCAGCTATATGCTGGCAATGAAATTTAAAGGACCCATGGATGAAATCGCTCTAATGATTTTACTTTCATTGCCGCTGTCTCTTTGTATCGTCGGTTCTCTTTGGTGGTTATGGTTGCGATGATTGGGAGGGCAGCCCAGATTGCGAGTTTAACCAATCAAGAAACACAACCACGGGCTCCGTTGGGGTGCGCTGCTTGGACAACACAATATGATAGCCGTTATCCGACTGCACGGTGAAAGCCGGCAAGGACACCAAAACACCGCTTTCGATGTAGTCGTCTAACAAGGGCGACCACCCCAACCCCACACCTTGACCAGAAATGGCGGCTTGAACCAATAACGTGTAGTTATCAAACTCCATCACCGAATCAGAAGGCTGCCAAAGCGCATTGTTTAATTGAAACAACCGCTCCCAATCGACCCACTGCTGCCCCATATCTGCATTGAGCTTTAACAAAGGCGCCGTTACCAGATCAGCCAACAGAGCAAAACCTGAAAACTCCTCCAAAAGCTTGGGGCTGCAAACCGGGTACACCACTTCTGGCAATAATTTTTGCGATAAATACCCCTGATAGTGACCTTCTCCAAACAAGATCGCCACATCGGTTTCAATCGAAGCCAAATCCACTTCAGATTGCGATGTTTGAATACGAATATCGATGTCTTTATGTAGGCGTCGAAACTCTGGCAAGCGCGGCATTAGCCAAAAAGCGGCAAAAGCAAAATCCGTTGCGACAGTAATTCTTTGTGTTTTGGGCTTTTGTTTTATTTTCTGCAGCACATCGCGCAAATCACGCAAACTGATTTGTGTCGTTTTTAGTAACACATATCCCGCGTTGGTGAGCACGACACCTCGATAAATCCGCTCAAATAAAAGCACCCCTAAAGAGGCTTCTAGGCTTCGTATTTGCTGACTTACTGCGGGCTGAGTCGTACCTAATTCCCGCGCGGCGGCGGTGAAACTCAACAATCTTGCACATGCCTCAAAAACGACAAGGGATTGCAACGGGGGCAATTCAGAGTTTGGCAGCATAAGTTTTTCTTATCCCATACATAACTTTTTAGTCAGTTTACAGCATTCCTTTGATGGCGCAACCTAGTGAAATACAGCGCGCCCACAGCACGCTTCACCTCAACATACGAGATCATCATGGCAGATAAAAAACCCAATATTGTATTCATCATGGCAGACCAACTCGCCGCATCCGCCCTTCCATTTTACGGCCACTCGGTTGTAAAAACCCCTCATTTAAGTTCACTCGCCGCGCAAGGCGTTGTTTTCGATTCTGCGTATTGCAACAGCCCACTGTGCGCGCCGTCACGTTACGTGTTGATGACAGGCCAGCTTCCCAGCCACATTGGAGCGTACGATAATGCCGCCGACTTCCCAGCGGATATACCCACTTTTGCTCACTACCTTCGAGCACAGAATTATAAAACAGCACTGTCAGGTAAAATGCATTTCTGCGGCCCGGATCAACTGCATGGCTTTGAAGAGAGGCTTACAACCGACATCTATCCAGCCGACTACGGTTGGTTTCCTAATTGGGACGATGCAAAAACCCGCCCCACTTGGTATCACAATATGTCCTCCGTCACGCAAGCCGGCCCCTGCATTCGAAGCAATCAATTGGACTTTGACGATGAAGTCGTTTTTCATGCGCAGCGCTATTTGTACGACTACGTAAGACGTGATCAAGATCGCCCATTTTGCTTAACCGTCTCGATGACCCATCCTCATGACCCGTATGCGATTCCTCAAGAATATTGGGACAGATACAACAATGACGACATAGACTTACCCAAAATCACAATCAATAAAGAAGATCAAGATCCCCACTCTGCTCGATTGCAAGACGTCTATGCATATCACGATCAAACACTGAGCGATCAACAGGTTCGCAACGCCCGACGCGCTTACTATGGCGCCATTAGCTATGTTGATGACAAAATTGGCTTGCTGTTAAAAACGCTGAAAGAAACGGGCCTTGACGATAACACCATTATTGTCTTTTCTGGCGATCATGGTGACATGCTTGGCGAAAGAAACCTCTGGTATAAAATGTCCTTTTTTGAAGGCTCAGCGCGTGTCCCCATGATAGTGCATGCCCCAAAACGCTTCACAGCCAAACGCATTAAAGAATCGGTTTCCACAATGGACTTGCTGCCTACTTTTCTTGAAATGGTCACCAACCGAACGGATCACGACTACGCCATGCCCATTCAAGGAAGGAGCTTAATGCCACACATTCAAGGTCGTAAAGGTGGGCATGATGAAGTCATTGGAGAATACTTTGGTGAAGGCGCCATCGCACCGCTGCTTATGATACGAAGAGCGCAGTACAAATACCTGTACTGTCACCTTGATCCAGAACAATTGTTCGACCTAGAAAACGACCCTGATGAACTCATCAACCTAGCCACTGACCCACATTATGCCGAATTGCTCAACGCCTTCAATAAAGAAGCGCTTGAACGATGGGATTCTGATGCCATGACACAAAAGGTGCTCGTCAGTCAGCGCCGTCGTCGATTAATTGTGAAAGCGATGAACAATGGGAAAAAATTGGCATGGGACCATCAACCTCTTTTTGACAGCAGTGAAATGTACATGAGAAACCACATTGATCTGGATGATCTGGAGAGCCGATCACGCTTCCCGAAGATAAAGTAAATGCACTACGCGAGAACCCTCAAAATAGGAGCTATAAAATGAAAGTACTCTCTTCTAGTCTAGTAAGCGTTAAAACAATTGGGATGGCAAGTTTGGTTGTTGGTTGCGGCTTTGCGCTGGCTGCCGAACCGGAACAATGTCAAAAAGTGACCTTCAGTGATCCAGGTTGGACGGACATTGGCGCAACCAATGGCATAGCAACCACGCTACTCAAGGCCATGGGATACGATACTCAAGTCTATCTTTTAAGCGTTCCCGTTGGTTTTGAAGGCATTAAAAACGGCGAAATTGATGCCTTTATGGGTAACTGGATGCCAGCCCAATCGGCATTTATCGACAAATACAAAGACAACATTGACGTCGTGCGAACTAACTTAGAAGGTGTCAAGTTTACCCTTGCCGTTCCCAAGTATGTTTTTGATGCTGGCGTCAAAGATTTTGCTGACCTTGCGGCATTCAGTAAAGAATTTCGTCAACGTATTTATGGTATAGACGCTGGTGCACCCGCCAATCAAAAGCTGCAAGACATGATAGACAGCAATGATTTTGGACTGAAAGATTGGAAAGTCGTAGAATCTGGAGAACAAGCCATGCTGTCGCAGGTGGCAAGAACCATAAAACGCGATAATTTTATTGTGTTCCTTGGCTGGGAGCCTCATCCAATGAACGTGAATTATGATATGAAATACCTCAGTGGTGGCGATGCTTATTTTGGACCCAATTACGGCGGAGCAACCATAAGAACACTGACCCGTAAGGGCTATTTAAGCGAATGCCCGAACGTCGGCAAGCTGTTAGGGAATCTTGAGTTCAGCTTAACAATGGAAAATGAAATTATTGGCTCAAACGAAACGCCAGAGCAAGCCGCTGCGAGCTGGATAAAAGCACACCCTGAAGTGCTAAAAACGTGGCTACAAGGCGTCACTACTTTTAATGGAACACCTGCCTTATCTGTTGTTAAACAGCACTTGAGTGGCCTGTAACCCTTTTGTGCATCAAAACCGTTCACGCTGATGCAGGCGATCGCCTCACCACCGTGAGCGGTTTCTAATGACGATATTTATTGACGTGTTAACCGATTATTGCTCAACACCAGCGACTCAGAAGAACGATACGGGTTAATATCCAATCCCCCTCGCCTTACATATCGCGCGTACACAACCAAATTGTCTGGCTGACATTGACGCATAATATCGATAAAAATACGCTCGACACACTGCTCATGAAAGTCCGTATGCTCTCGAAATGAAATCACATATTTTAGTAAGCTTTCGTGATCGATCTTAGCGCCTTTGTATTCAATGAACACTGAGCCCCAATCTGGCTGACTGGTCACAGGGCAATTTGATTTCAACAAATGACTTACCAAACGCTCTTCAACTTTCCCCGCTGAATGATCTACAGTTAGTAGATTGGCGTTAGGATGATAGTGCTCAATATCTACATCAAGTTCGTCGATGCAGTAATCTGGCGTCAATACCACCAAAGACGCCATGGATTCGACATCACGAATAATCACTGTCACATCGGCGCCAGCGGCACTAGAAAGGTCTTTTTCTAAAAGACTGTGCACTTCTCCAACGCTGACATATCGCATTTGATTTAATGAATTTAAATACAGCTTAAAAGACTTAGATTCAATAATATTGGGGGAATCACATGGGAACCTAAACTCAGCAATCGCCACGATAGGCTTACCTTTGTGATTGAGCCACGACAACTCGTACGCATTCCAAATGTCTTCACCGTAAAATGGCAAACGTTCAGTCGCTATGCCCATCTCACTCCATTTATCCACTCTTGCAATGGGGTAAAGCAACCCTGCATCGTATTCAGAAACATATTCTGTTTGCTGACCTAAGGGTAAAAAGCCCATATACACTTCCTTAATTTCTAATGCCTTTGCCTTGATTTAGCAAACGCAGACCAAAACCAAACAACGCCACAATAAATACACATACAATCACCAGCGCCCAATACACATTGATATCAGATACGCCTAAAATCCCAAATCGAAACGCATTAACCATATATAACACGGGGTTTAACAGTGACACAGACTGCCAAAAATCAGGCAGTAAATCGATGGAATAGAAGACGCCACCCAGATACGTTAATGGAGTAAGAATAAAGGTGGGGACAATCGACACATCATCAAAACTTCTGGCGTAAATGGCATTGACAAAACCACCAAGTGAAAACATCACCGCCGTTAAACACACGACTAGAATCGTCAAAAATAAGCTTTCTAACGCCATATGTGTAAAAAACAACGACAGCAAAGTGACGATCAAACCGACACACAAACCACGCGCCACACCACCCAAAGTATAACCCAGCAAAATAACCCAATTAGGTGTTGGCGATACCAACAACTCTTGCACGCTGTGCTGAAATTTCGCCGAAAAGAAAGACGAAGAAACATTCGAATAAGAGTTAGTGATGACCGACATCATAATCAGCCCTGGTACTATATATTGCATGTAACTAAAACCGCCCATCTCACCGATTCGATCACCAATTAGGTTGCCGAAAATAGCAAAATACAGAGACATCGTAATAGCAGGAGGCAATAATGTTTGCGGCCAGATCCGTGTAAAACGACGAATTTCTCTGACTAAAATGGTATAAAAAGCGATCCAAATTTCCGAATTTTTCATTGCATTAGCCTTTGATTAATTTTACGAAGAGCTCTTCGAGTCGATTGGATTTATTACGCATACTGACCACATTGACTGAGATAGCGTCTAGCGCTTTGAAAATAGCATTCATAGACTGCCCCTTTACAACCTCTACTTCAATCGTGCTACCGTCTTTGCTCACTGAGACAGTAAAATCAGACAGCGTCCAATCTGCCGGCACACTTTTATCTAGATCAAGAATAAAAGTTTCCTGATTTAACGTTTTCAACAAGGCTTTCACGCTGGTGTTTTCAACAATTTCACCTGCACTGATAATGGCGATATTACGACACAGCTGCTCTGCTTCTTCCAAATAATGCGTCGTTAAAATAATGGTTGTACCTTGCTCGTTGAGTTGTTTAATGAACGCCCACATAGAGCGACGCAATTCAATGTCTACCCCGGCGGTTGGTTCGTCTAAAATCAACACTTCAGGCTCATGTATCAAAGCCCGCGCAATCATTAAACGACGCTTCATACCACCCGATAGCATACGAGATTGCGCGTTTCTTTTATCCCATAAGTCCAATTGCTTTAAATATTTTTCTGCGCGCTCTTCGGCAACAGACCGACTGATGCCGTAAAAGCCTGCCTGCGTCACGACGACATTAAACACAGTTTCAAAAACATTAAAATTAAATTCTTGCGGCACCACCCCTAAATATTTTTTCGCTTTTGCAAAGTCTTTGTCTATATCGGTTCCAAAGATAGAAACGCGACCAGAAGATTTATTGACTAGCGAGCAAAGAATACCGATCGTGGTGGACTTACCTGCACCATTTGGACCCAGCAAAGCAAAAAAATCGCCTTTTTCTACCTTAAGATCGATCCCCTTGAGTGCCTCAAAACCGCCTTCATAGCGTTTTTTAAGGTCACTAATTTCAATTGCATATGTCATAATTACAGCTCTCGTACGGCATAGCCGACTAAATAGTTACTGACTTGAATAGGGTTTTACGTGGAATCACGCACACAATATATCTTTGACGCTTTTGCTGATTTGCGTCAGCGAATCGCAGAGCACACTCCTTTTGACCAAACGAATTTAGCAGAGGAAGAAATTGACTTCCTAAAGAAATGGGACAAGCTGATGAACCACATTCAGGACAGCGCCCAAGACTACACGTTTGACGCACAAGAAATCGTATCGCGCTTCATACGATGCTACGCAAACTTAGTGCCTCTTATAAAACGTGAACTATTGTGGTTTATTGGAGGCGAATGTTTGCATTTTTTAGGTGATGAAGAGATCGCTTTATACCAGCAACTGGAAGATCAACTCTACGAACTAGACAGCCAAGGTGTTGACTACGATATCTCACAACAAATTAACGCGCTGCGTGCTTCACCACTTCATATTCATTAACAAATTAAAAGGCGGACACGTTCCGCCTCACCTCACTAAGAGACTTTTTTGAACACCAATGTGCCATTTGTGCCGCCAAAACCAAACGAATTATTCAGCACAACGTCTATTTTTCGCTTTTGCGGTGTAATGGGCACATAGTTCAAATCGCACCCTTCGCCCGGCTCGACTAGATTAATCGTCGGTGGCGCCACTTGATCACGGATCGCAAGAATCGAAAAAATGGATTCCACCGCCCCCGATGCCCCAAGTAAGTGACCAATCATAGACTTAGTGGAACTGATGGCCACATCTGACGCGTCCTCTCCCATCAAGGCCTTCACCGCTTTGGTTTCAGCTAAATCACCAGCTGGCGTAGAAGTCCCATGCGCATTAATGTAGTCCACGTCTAAAGGGCTAAGATTCGCATCCTTTAATGCCGCACTCATCGACGATGCCGCGCCTTCGCCATTCTCTGGCGGCGCTGTCATATGATAAGCGTCATCACTCATCCCAAAGCCCGCTAATTCGGCGTATATTTTCGCACCACGGGCCACAGCATGTTCATATTCTTCCAGCACTAAAATACCAGCGCCATCCCCCATCACAAAACCATCTCGGTCTTTATCAAATGGACGACTGGCTGTTCTATAATCATCGTTACGCGTTGATAAGGCTCTGGCCGCACCAAAACCGCCAATTCCCAAAGGCGTAATCGCCATTTCTGCACCACCAGCAACCATCACGTCAGCGTCACCATAGGCAATCATACGACCCGCCATACCGATATTGTGAGTTCCCGTTGTACAAGCGGTAACAATAGAAATGTTAGGCCCTTTAAAGCCAAAACGTATCGCAACATGACCAGAAATCATGTTAATAATCGCGCCTGGCACAAAAAAAGGAGAGATACGTTTAGGGCCCGACTCATTCAGCAACTCAAGATTCTTTTCAATCATTGGTAAACCACCAATACCTGAACCGATAGCACACCCCACGCGGTGTAAATTCGCGGTGTCTGCATTGAGGTTAGCGTCTTCCAACGCTTGAACAGCGGAGGCAATACCATACTGAATAAATAGATCCATTTTGCGCGCTTCTTTGACACTCATATATTGGGTGGCATCAAAACCATTCACTTGCGCTGCAAAACGAGTAGAAAATTGGCCTGCATCAAAAGAGGTAATTTCAGAAACACCGCTCTTGCCCTCCAATATATTATCCCACGTATCTTTCACATTATTGCCAAGGGGTGTCACCATACCCATTCCTGTGACTACAACCCGACGACGAGACATAAGGCTTCTCCAGCAATCCGTCTTCAATTCTTGAAGCGCTATGAATAAGAAAAGCCGCTGTAATAAATACAAGCGGCTTTTCGGAAAACTCAGTTCAACAATATCTTACAAGTTAGCGTTGATATAGTCGTTCGCTGCTTGTACGGTAGTGATTTTTTCAGCTTCTTCATCAGGAATTTCAGTATCAAATTCCTCTTCTAAAGCCATCACTAGCTCAACAGTGTCTAGGGAGTCTGCACCTAGATCATCAACAAAAGAAGCAGACGCAACCACATCTTCTTCTTTAACACCTAGTTGTTCACAAACGATTTTCTTAACGCGTTCTTCAATGCTACTCATTAGAAGTTCCTACTCTACTATTAACAGCTCAGTGTGAGCATATTATAAAATTCGGTCACCTAAAAGGTGTGATTCTCAACATGAACCGGAGACGTATTTTCGTTGAATTAAAGATAAAATTCAACTCAAATTACGACATATACATGCCGCCATTCACATGTAGTGTCTCTCCAGTGATATATGCCGCCCCATTTGACGCTAAAAACGCGACCGCGGCCGCAATTTCTTCGGGCTGACCAAGGCGTGCCGCAGGTACTTTCGATACCAATTTGGCCTTGTGCTCTTCAGGCAATACTTTCGTCATGTCGGTTTCAATGAACCCAGGCGCAATACAATTGACCGTGATACCACGAGATCCAATCTCTGCAGCCAAAGAACGACTAAAACCTTCTAAGCCCGCTTTTGCAGCAGAGTAATTTGTTTGCCCACCATTACCCATAGAACCGACAACAGAGCTGATACTAATAACACGACCAAATTTTGCTTTTGTCATGCCGCGTAAACACGCTTTCGTCACACGAAACACCGACGTCAGGTTGGTGTTGATCACCTGGCCCCATTCGTCTTCTTTCATGCGCATCATCAAATTATCACGCGTGATGCCCGCATTATTAATCAATATTGTCGGAGCACCATATTCTGCGGTTATCTCTTTTATGACTGTATCAACCGACTCGCTTGATGACACATCAAGCACCCAGCCTTTCCCATTCGCACCAAGATAATCACTGATACTTTGAGCGCCAGATTCACTGGTTGCCGTACCAATTACGGTGGCTCCCTGCTCGACTAATGCGGTCGCAATCGCTTTACCTATGCCCCGAGTTGCCCCAGTTACTAATGCAATTTTTCCTTCAAGACTCATGATAGCCTCCTACAATCAAATTAAACAAATAGACTAATGCCAATCAGTCAAGGCAGAATCAAAACCAGACAAATCACCTAAAGCAGCAACGCCTAAACCTTTCACAATGCGCTTATTCAAGCCACTAAGGACCTTACCCGGACCACACTCTATTGTGGACGTCACACCAAGCTCTGATAGTAACTCAACAGTCTGGGTCCACAATACCGGCTCACTCAGTTGTGAAACCAAATTCGCTTTGATAATCATGGGATCCGACACCGCTTGAGCCGTGACATTTTGCACTAAAATACAGCTTGGTACGTTAAACTCAATAGACTCCAGTTTTTCAGCTAATTTTTTACCGGCTGGAATCATCAGTTCACAATGCGAAGGCACGCTGACAGGCAACGGCAAGGCACGTTTTGCTCCAGCAGATTTGGCGCTTACCATTGCCTCTTCAACAGCAGCAACGTGCCCAGCAATGACTACTTGACCTGGCGAGTTAAAATTTACCGCACTGACAACGCCCGCAACGGCTGAACAGGCTTCAATCACTTTATCGTCATCAAGGCCAATAATAGCAGCCATAGCTCCTTCACCAGGCGGTACAGCTTGAATCATGTATTCACCACGTAATTTGACCAACGCCACCGCATCAGCAAAAGCCATAACGCCAGCACAAACTAAAGCCGAATACTCCCCCAAACTGTGACCTGCAACATACGCAGGCATGTCGCCACCCTGCTGCCCCCAAAGACGCCATAGAGCCACACTGGCAGTCAATAAAGCGGGTTGCGTTTTATCAGTTTGACTCAGTTTCTCGGCGTCATTCTGCACAAGATCCCACAAATCATAACCAAGCACACTGGATGCTTCTGAAAATGTTTGCTCAATGATTTCATGCTTCTCTGCTAAATCTGCTAGCATTCCCAATTGTTGAGAACCCTGACCTGGAAAAACAAAAGCTAATTTAGTGCTCATTTAATCTCCTGACTATACAGCCTCATTACAAAGACGCGCCTCTATCGCAGAATACAAATCCGCACGCGCAATATCAATTCCATACTCAATCGCACCTACCATTGCAGGCAAATCGGAACGACCATGACCTTTTACCAAATTGCCACGCACGCCGACTAAACAAGCCCCATGCCGACGTTCAGTTTGGTAAAAAGTCTCAAATAAAGATGACACCCCATCTACCCCTTTAAACTTACTCATCATAAATGACAACAAGCCTTCTGATGCTTTCAATACCGCATTTCCCACCATCCCATCACAAACAATGACATTTTTGTCGCCATCAAATAACTCAGTTCCTTCAGCATAACCAAAATACGCTGGCCACTTTTTTCCTGCTAAAAGCCGATCTGCCTCCCGAATAACGGCACTGCCTTTTGAGCTTTCGACACCCACATTTAACAATCCAACTCGCGGCACTTCGTTACTCAATGCTTCAATATAAGCAGCACCCAATTCAGCAAAGCCCACCAGCATCGAAGAAGGACAATGTACGTTTGCACCTAAATCCACCAAACAACGCAGTGGCTTAGAGTACAACTCTCTAATCAGTGCTGGATACAACTTAGGCCTAAGAACACCCAATAAATGACGTGACAAAGCCACCATAGCGCCAGTATTGCCTAGTGTTACCACCACATCCGACGTTTTTTTGGATAAAGAGTATAAAGACTGATAAAGCGTGCTGTCAGAACGACGAAACAAAGACAAAACAATCTCTTCATCAGGCTCAATCGTATCGGAGCAAGCAATCAAAGATAGGCGTTCATGGGGTACAGGAAGATCCAGACCAGAGCAAGAAGAGAAATAAACAGTGATAAAGACATCGTGATGGCGAGATAGGATCTCTATTGCACCGTCAAATGCAATGCGGGGACCTAAGTCCCCGCCCATAGCATCTAAAGCTACCCTGATCATGGGTATCTTAGTTACTCACCTTTAGGGGTGATAACTTGACGACCACGGTAAAAACCGTCTGCAGAAATGTGATGACGGCGGTGAAGCTCACCGGTTGTCTTTTCTACAGAAAGTGTTGGACCAGTCAAAGCATCGTGTGAACGACGCTGGCCGCGACGTGAACGAGTAACTTTACTTTTTTGTACTGCCATTTTTTGGAGCTCCTAACTTTACTTGGCCTTTAATTGGGCCAATATACTAAATGGATTCGGTTTTTCGTCATCCGGTGCGTCATCGGTAGACGAGGCATACTTTACAGCTGTTGGGTTGCAACCACTTTCTTCGTGATAAGCGACAATTGGTAGAGCAAGTATAATTTCTTGCTCGACCATATCTGCTAAAATTACTTCACCATCGGTCATGACAACAGGATCGTAATCATCCGGTAGATTTTTCGCGTGATCTTCGTCATAAACGAACCCCAACGCCAAATCTAACGCCAAATCGTGATTAACCGCTCCCATGCAGCGCTGACAAACAACCTGCACTTGAGCCGTTAATGATCCGGTAGCAATATAACGCCTATCCTCATCAACTCTAAAGTCTAGATGAATGAAAGCATTACCTTCATCAGAGGCTAAGATAGCACAAAGCTCCTTAAACTGATTAAGGGGCACGTACCCTTCAAGCGCTTGCTCATGGCTAGCGTATTTACGAGGGTCAAAATATTTAGGTAACGTATCATTCAACATGGCGGGGAATACTATTGCCAAGGCCCCTTTTTGTCAAAGTTTAAGTGACGATAAAGCACTTTTTTTCACTCTTTTAGGGTATTTTATTAAAAAAACCGTAAAATCACCTTTTAAGTTCCTTATCGAGAGACAAAAATGCACAAACAGCTGATCCTCGGCTCTTCATCAAGTTATCGAAAAGCGTTGCTTAAACGTTTAAACTTAGCCTTCACATGCCACTCTCCCAACCTAGATGAAAGCCCTTTGGAGCAAGAATCTGCCATGGATTTAGTAGAGCGCCTCACGATTGCAAAAGCACGTGCAGTTCACCACGAACGACAGGACTTAGGCCTGCCTTCTGATGCCCTTATCATTAGCTCTGATCAGGTCGCAGTTCTCGACCAGCACATTCTTGGCAAACCACATACACAAAGCAATGCAATAAAACAATTGACTCAATTTAGCGGTCGAAAGGTAAGTTTCTTAACCGGTTTATGTGTATTCGAGCAACAAACCGAGTCATTTCAGTACAGCCTAAATGAATATCACGTCTATTTTAGAGCACTCACCAACATTGACATTACACATTATGTTGCAATGGAGCAGCCACTCGATTGCGCCGGAAGCTTTAAATGCGAAGGCTTAGGTGTGTGTTTATTTGAAAAAATGGAAGGCGATGACCCGAATAGTCTAATGGGTTTACCGCTTATTTCACTGTGCAAATTATTAAAACACTTTGGAATCAATCCTCTGCAAAACGACGTTAACAGTTAATAGTCTTTTGAGTAAATACCCTATGAAGGCGTCGGAGACTCTAAGTTGTTAAGCGCTTGCAGGGTATTATGGTAACCAAAATCAATTAACTCTTTGGCTCGCCAAAACTCATAAAAACCACAAATATCTTTCGGAATCGAAATAAGTAAATCGGGGGGATAGCCTGCTAACTTGTACTGAGTGAGAGAAGCTTGCATTGTCTCAAACATCATATTAACGGTTTGTAAGCGCCCCCAGCTTTCTGGAGAATAGTCAGACTTTAAGTCAAGCTCGTCTGATTCTGCTTTAGTAAAAAACTCTTTTGTACTTTGCCACCAATCAGGCCCATCGTCCGCTTTATTCACCACAGGCTCCGTAAAAGCGTGAGCTGGGCCATTGAGATCAACCGCAACGATATAATCTGCGTCGGCAGGTACAGTAGGAATAATAGGCAAAGGATTTAAGACGCCACCGTCCACATACACACGGCCATTGGTTGACACTGGAGCAATAAGTGAAGGGATTGCAGAAGAGGCGCGCATAGCATCAATCAAGCTACCACGTTGAAACCAAAACTCCTTTTGTTTTAATAAATCTACCGCAACAGAGGTGTAAGCTACCGACAAGGACTCAATTTCTGGCGTACCTATAAGGCTTTGTATTTTCTCAAAGAAACGATCCCCTTTTACGTATACCCCATTTAAAATGGACATATCGAGCAATCGCAACATACTCATACGGTCTAAAGATTCAACCCATTCGCGATACTCAGGCAACTTACCCGCCGCGTAAACACCACCAACAATTGCCCCAATAGAGCACCCTGAAATACTAACAATGTCATAACCACGCTCTTCAAGGGCCTGTATAACACCAATATGAGTATGACCTCGAGCTGCGCCACTACCCAGCACTAAGGCGACTGTTTTCTTAGTTTCCACGCTAATCACCTAATCACCTAATCACCTAATCACCTAATCACCTAATCACCTAATCACCTAATCACGAACATACACAAATGAAACACGATTTACACCAAGTGATTCACGCCCAAGATTGGCCAAATTAATAAAGCGTACCCTGCCTTTTAATTGATCACCCAACCCAGCGATTAGTGTCGAAATAAGCATATCACCGGACTCAATAGCGCTAAATGTCCCCGTTTTTTCACTCGTCACAAAAGCAACCACACCTTGACCAGCAGGCAAATCGTTCACAAATCGACGTATTCTTGGTGTGTCGGAAGCTTTCATTTGCGCGACAATATCAAACTCAGTGTCTTTTGCCTCCGTTGATAGCACCTCATCTAAACGCACCATCACATCACCAGCGCCGCGGCGATTTAAATACAGCACTTGATATGCCCCAAGTGGGCTTTTGACCACAAGTAAGTACTGACTCTGATCGGCACCGTATAAAAGATAATCACCAAAAAAGTCATTGGCCCAAGCATTGCTGCTTCCGCAGCTGCGACTTTCGCATTCAAACGCAATACTGCGACCACCTAACAACATCTGCGAACGATAATGCGCATACACCTCTGTCAATAAAGCGTTGCGATTTACCTTATACAGCGAGGAGAAGTAATCGCCTTGCAATCGAATCACTGACTCCGGCTCCCAGCCACTTCCTGCTCTACGGATTTTGCTTAATGGCACTTCGATAAACTCATTCGCTTGCGAATAACTCTTCACCAACTGCGCATCGCGATACGGCTCAACGCTCAATACACCTGCCGATGTCATCCCACTACTAAATGCTAATAAAAAAAATATATTACGAAATTTATACATATAACCACCTGTCATCTTACCCACTTACTGAGAAATTTGATGAATTAGTTTTGATCAATAAAACGCTTCACTTCTGTTGCAACAGAAAAACAGGTATCCGGTTCAAGGTGAAAGTGATGATTTCCGTCCAACCACTTTAGCTTTATCCATGGAAATTGAGCGGCCCGCTTTTCAACAAACTGTGAGTCATTCGCGTAAACTCCTTCTTTTGCTATCAGCGCCAAGGTCGGGCATTTTATTTCTTTTATAAACGCCTCAACACTCGCTTCGTCCATTCGAAACGGAGAAGGAAACGTTAATTTTCCATCATGACGCCACGACCACACACCATCGGCATTGCATTTAGCGCCCCTTTCAACCAAGAGCTTGGATGCTTCATGAGAGAGCGAGGTAAAACCTGACATTCGTGCCGTTACCATAGCGCCTTTGGTGTCATAGGCTGTTGCCCTATTAGGCCGATATTTGGCCATTTTATTCACCGCACGCTGCAAAGTTGTCACCCTATCCGACGGACACGCCGTTAAAGGCCCCATATTATCTAACAAAATTAGACCGCGTACTTTATCGGGCGCAACAGCCGCCACCAGTATAGCGACCGCTCCCCCCATACTGTGACCCATTAACCACACACTCTGTTTGGACTGATTTAAAATAGACACCACATCTAGCACATAGTCCCATAAATGATAAAAATTACCTTCTGGACGATGCAAAGACTTCCCGTGACCTGCTAAGTCAACGGCAATATGAGAAAAATCCGATAAGTAAGGTGATAGGTTAGAAAAACTGGCCGCATTATCTAACCAACCGTGCAAAGACAACACATTTACGTCAGACATTTTTTTTGGCAACCACTGCATACCAGTCAATTCGGTATACGCCAATTTATAAACAATATCATTACCCATAACGCACTGTTTTTACTCATTTAATTGTACAATAGAAAGCATAACTCAGGGCGAGAATCGCCATCTAAACTGACAACATGCACCCGCAAAAAACACCCCTTCCACAGACACTAAGGTGGCTGTCGTCATAGAAAAACCGACTGGCAACGGCTCATCCACCAAATAGTCTAAAAACTGATGTGCAAAAGGCTGATGAGTCACCACTAAGATAGATCGATAACGTTGACTGTCTAACCAGATCGCAGCTTCAATTTTTCTGCCCTCTGGAACAATTAAAGGACAATCAATGATGTTCAAGGAGGAGTTAAGCTCCTCCAAAAAAACTTTAGCTGTTTGCTGTGCCCTCAGATAAGGGCTCACAATAATAGCGTCAAAGGTTTCCACTTGAGCTATAAATGCTTTCGCGGCCGCTTTCACCTCAGCGATGCCCAACTCGGTTAATGCTCGATTTTCATCACACTCATAGCCAAACGGCTGCGCATGACCATGGCGCAGTACAAAAAGACGCTTAGGCTTGCTCATCCACATCTACCTGAGGCCAAGGCTGGAATGGAAACGGCTTCTCCTGTGTTTCATACGATAAAAAAGAGAAGATTTGCTTAATAAATCCTGACATTTTTTTCAACCAAACGGACAGTGTGTGCGGTTCATGTTTTGAGCCCAATTTTATCAAACTGACCAACACCAATAGAAAGCCAAATACCGTCACCGCGATATTTAGGATCACCCAATACAGCAACATAAAAATCATACGAAACCAAAACCCTTGATCGGCATAGCCTGGCTTAGACATTGACACTCTCCTCATTTGTCGCAAATTCGACATCCCATTTTTGCTCGCCGGTCATCATCGAACCAATCAACGATTCCAGCGCAGCACTCTCAAACAATAATTTAGATAAGCCGTCAGCAAGTGGCATATACAAACCATGCCGATGCGCTTCATCTACCACCATTTTTAAGGTATTGACACCTTCGGCTACTTCACCAATACCACCAATAGCGTCTTCTAATTTTTGACCTGAGCCAATGGCAAAACCCACGCGATAATTACGACTCAAAGGCGAAGTGCAGGTGGCAATTAAATCCCCCATTCCTGCCAACCCTAAAAATGTCATCGGATTGGCGCCGAAATGCACAGCAAATCGACTCATTTCAGCCAAACTGCGTGTCATAATCATCGACATAGTATTCTCACCCACATTGAGCGCCTTGGCCAAACCACACACTATGGCGTAAATATTCTTTAGGGCTCCAGCGAGCTCCACACCAGTGCTGTCTTTACTTTCATAAATACGAAAAGTGGACGATTTGAGCAACTCAATGACGCGCTGCCTCACATGTTCGTCTGCACTGGCGATCACTGACCCTGTCATTTGACCCGCCGCGATCTCTTTCGCTAAATTAGGACCGCTTAGCACACCAATTTTTTGCGTAATGGGGTTTCGACGCAAAACATCGCTCATAAGTTCAAAACGATTTGGATTAAAGCCTTTAGTAGTACTAATTAATATTTTGTCTGCGGTCAGTAAAGGCTCGATACGTTTTGCTACTTGCTCAAACGACTTAGACGGAATTGACACAAAAACGGTATCACTGTCACGAATGGCTTGCTCTAAATTGCTGGTTGCCAGTAATTCACGATGCAAGGGGGCATTGGGTAGATAGCGGCTGTTTAGGCCTGTTAAGTTAATTTCCTCGACTTGCTCTTCGTTGCGCATCCACTGGCTAACTTGATGGCCATTTTTGGCCATAATGTTGGCTAACGCTGTGCCAAAACTACCACCACCTAACACACACACTGAGTGCTTCATCATCATGTCTTCTCTTTTTTAAAAATATCGCCTAACGGTATAAAAACGAACAACACCAAGTTCAACAATGCTTAGGTCAATGACACTAAGATGAGCAACTAACCTCTAAAGATTTACCCCATTCAGGCGCTCTTTGAGCCAGTTTTTCAGACTCAGAGTGCTCAGAAAATGGATGACTGAGAACGTTAAGTAATCGCCTAAAAGGCAAATAATCTCCGCCCTCTGCGGCCAGAATTGCGTCGTGAGCCAAGTAGTTTCTCAGAATGAACTTTGGGTTTACCTTTAGCATGTCCGAACCGACTAGAGACCAATCTTTACCCTCATCCAGGCGAGCGGACTGATAAAGTGTCAACCAATTTAACATGCGTTCTCGATCAATCACCTCGTCTAATAACAAGGCAAATTGGCTTTCTTGCATCTGGCTTAGTAATCGAAAAAATACTGTATAATCCATCTTTTCGGACGCGAGAACAACAAACAAAGAAGGTAAAAGTTCATGAAGGATATGACGCGAATCCAATCCCATTTTTTGACTCATTAAATCATCGTAATGGGATTGTAATTCGGCTTCATAAGTTTGCAGAATGGAAACCAACATGTCCCTATCTAAGTGCTTTGAAAAGCAACGCATTAGACAATTAAGATTCCAAAGCCCAACGCCAGGCTGACGAGAAAACGCATATCGCCCTTCATGGTCAGAATGGTTGCACACCCAATCTGGCGCATAATCTTCCATAAAACCATAAGGGCCGTAATCGATGGTTTCGCCTGTGAAAGAAAAGTTATCGGTATTCATTACACCGTGCTGAAACCCGATTGACTGCCATTTTGCGATCATTCTCGCTGTACGCTTTACCACGTCAAGCAGCATATTTTGCAACGGTGCGTCACTCGCCAAACAGGCCGGGTAGTAATGCTGTAGACAGTAAGCGATCAGCTGATCTAATTCAGCCTGTTTACCTTGATAAAAAAAGTACTCAAAATGACCAAAGCGGATATGCCCATGGGCAGTACGTAACAACATGGCGCCCGCTTCGGGCGTTTCTCGGTAAACCGCTTCACGGCTATCATAAAGCGCCAAAGCTCGGGAAGAAGGAACTGACAGCGCCGCCATGGCCTCACTGGCAAGATATTCACGGATGCAAGACCGCAACACGGCGCGCCCATCGCCACGACGAGAATATGGCGTTGGCCCTGCGCCCTTCATATGTAAATCGTATAAAAGTCCGTCTTGACCTTTTATTTCGCCCAATAACACACCGCGTCCATCACCGAGCTGAGGGGAAAAACCACCAAACTGATGACCAGCATAGACCATGCTAACACTATGAGGGACAACATCTTGTCCGCTTAGAACTCGCTTAATACTTGGTGACTTAATATCAATAGACAGAAAAACAGCGAGAGATTGATTGAACTCAACCAAACGCTGTTCCAAAAGAGGTTGGATAAGGGTTTTCGAAGAAAACGCCTCACCCAACTGTGCAAAGTGATGTTCTAAATTCATCTTAGCTCACTTAATAAAGTAAGTGATTTTTATCGAGACGTATCAACCATGTATTCACAGCGAATACTTTCGCCGACGACTTTTTCAATTTCAGGAATCATAAAAGCATCGTCTTCGCTGGCGAAACTGACTGACTTACCCGTTTCACCACCTCGACCGGTTCGACCAATACGGTGTACGTAATCTTCTGGGTCTTCTGGCAATGAGTAATTAACCACTAGCTCAACGTTATCAACATGGATACCACGACCTGCCACATCGGTAGCAACCAACACTTGAATAATGCCTTCTTTGAAGTTTTTCAGTGTTTTCACGCGTTTATCTTGCGCGACTTCGCCTGATAAAATAGCGCAATTAATATTGGCTTTACGTAAGCGCTCGTACAAATCACGGGTTTCGTCTCGACGATTGGCAAATATAATCGTGCGTTGACCGCCATTTTCTTGGATTAACTGTTTAAGCACCGGCCACTTTTGATCTGCTTCAACCGTATAAATCACTTGCTCAATATTCTGGTTAGTTGCCTCTTTCGGGACAACCGAAACTTCTTTAGGAAAATACGTCCATTGTTGAGCCAGTGCCTGAATGTCTTTTGGGAAAGTTGCACTGAATAACATGGTTTGACGGCTTTCCTTGTGCGGCGTCATGCGAATAATACTTTTCACGTCAGGGATAAAACCCATAGACAACATACGATCAGCTTCATCCAGTACCAAACACTCAACCTTACCCAATTGCACTTTACGGCTGCGTGCAAAATCCAGCAAACGTCCAGGCGTGGCGACCAAGATGTCAACATTTTCAGTTTCTAGGGCTATTTTTTGCTTTTCGTAACTTAACCCGCCCACCAGAGTCACCACGTTTAAATGGCAGTTTGTGGTTAATTTAATGGCCTCGTCAGCAATTTGAATCGCTAACTCTCGAGTTGGGGCAATAATCAAGCCGCGCGCAAAATTGTTAGGGCGCTTTTCTTCCAACGGATAGTCTAAAAAGTCACTGATCATAGCGATTAAAAACGCAGCGGTTTTGCCCGTTCCCGTTTGTGCTTGACCAATGATGTCATAGCCCAATAAAGTCATCGGTAACGTTTCAGCCTGAATCTCACTACAGTATTCAAACCCCATTTCGGCAATGGACTTTATTACCCTGTCTGGAATGTTTAGATCGTGAAAGCGTAACTTGCCTTCCACCTCTTCAACAGGGAAATCGTCAATAGACCAAATGCTGTTTTTAGCACGCTCGTTTAAAGGCGTCTCGTGACTAATCTGAGGATGCTCTTGAGGTGAGCTGGACGCGTCGTCGTTACTTTTAGTGCGTTTGCTAGGTCGGCGAGAACGTTTTGGTTTTGCAGTAGTGTCTTGAGGTATCTGTTGATTTTGGTTTTCCATATTGGAATCTATACGCTTCTATTATGTTGTAAGGGTAAGTATCTTTGCACGGAGTGTACCTAATTGATCAGGCTTTATCACCCCTTGCTTGTGGTTTGTTCGGCGTCACTATTGAAAACGATAAGGCGGCAGACTGTTAATTAACTGGGATCCATACCGCTTGGTACGCAAACGCTTGTCTAGTATGTGTATTTCACCCTCGTCCGTTTCACTTCTTAGGAGCCTTCCCGTGGCTTGAATAAGCCTCAATGACGCATCAGGAATGGTAATTTCCATGAAAGGATTACCACCACGTTTTTGAATCCATTCCGCTAACGTGGCCTCTACAGGGTCATCAGGCACAGCAAACGGAATTTTAGCTATGAATACGCATGTTAAATACTCGCCCGGCAAGTCCACCCCTTCAGCAAAGCTTGCCAACCCAAGCAATAGACTGCCTTTGCCAGCGTCAATGCGCGCTTTGTGGGAATCTAAAATAACCCGCTTAGACTGCTCCCCCTGCATTAATAAAATATCTTGTAATCCGACTGCCAAAGATTGCGCCACTTCTTCCATCTGTCGACGAGATGAAAACAATACTAAACTGCCTTTTTCAGCGTTCACATTTTTATCAAGGTAGGCAATAATTTCAGCCGTGTGTTGCTCAACACGATTGGGCTCGTGCTCCATATTAGGGACGACCAGCAAGCCGTTGGCTTTAAAATCAAAAGGACTAATGACTCGTAAATATTCACTTTCGCGCGGCACACCAGAACGCATGTTAAAGCGATGAAATTGATTTAATGCCGTTAAAGTTGCAGAAGTGACCACCGCACCAAAACATTTATCCCAGAGTTGCTGCCTAAGCGTATTTGCCGCCAAGATCGGAGATCCGCCCAATTCAATATCTTGCTCCATGCCCTGCCCTGACAAAACAAGCCAGCGCGCATTAGGCGGATAGTTTTGGTCATCTACAGTAGAGTACAATTGCCACAAACCTACGCATTGCTCAAGCCGACCAAGAATCACACCTAAAATGGGCTGCCAAGTTTCAGCCGTTTCTGGCGTTACCCCCATTCCTTCGTTTTGCTTGGTTTTTTTACATTCGTCTTGAATGCTTTCGATATTGTTGAAGAGTTTTTGATACGAAGTCTGCAAGCTGTAGGACAGCTGACGAAGTTCGTCTGGGATTAAACCAAATTCAAATCGGTGTTGATTATTTTCCCTATCCAGACCTAAACCCTGAATGTAAGGCGCGAGACCTTGTTGGGCGTATTGAATAAAATTCACAATACTTTGGATTTGCTGAGGAATTTTAAGTAACAACTGCCCTGTCAAGCTGACATCGTCAGTGAGTTCTTGTTTTAAATTAACCAAGTTTTTTTCTAACTGACGCAACCAAGTGATGCTTTGCTGCAAGCGGACGTCATGTCGAAAATGACCTATGGCTTTATCTGGTAGGTGATGACCTTCATCAAAGACATAAATGGTTTCTTTAGGCGGCGTAAGAATGGCACCCCCCCCCAGAGATAAGTCAGCCAATACTAAGTCATGGTTGGCAACAATGACATCGGCTACCTCAATTTCTGCTCGTGCTTTAAAAAATGGGCACGCGGAATAATTTGCACAATTGCGATTAGTACACTGCTGATGGTCGGTCGTTAAGCGTCGCCAGTCTTGGTCTCGTACAACACCCGCCCAATTGTCTTTATCGCCATCCCACTCCCCTTTTGACAAGGCTGCGTCCATTTCTTGATACAAGACAGTGTTTATATCCTCAGAACTTAAATGCTGCTCAAACAACCCAGCAAACATGTCGTCCATTGCTTGCTCTTCTGAGTTTAAAAAACCTTCTAGGTTGTTCAAACACAAATACCGTCCTCGCCCTTTAGCGAGTGTATACTTAAAGGTCAACTCCGTGTGCTCAAGAAGATCAGGCAATTCCTTATGTAAAATCTGCTCCTGCAACGCGACCGTAGCGGTCGAGATAATCAGTGTCAGTCCACGCGCTTTGGCGATAGGGATCGCGGCTAAACAATAAGACAACGTTTTCCCCGTCCCTGTCCCCGCTTCGATTACAGCAACGTGCTTTTCATCCAGTCGCTCACCTTCCGAACCTTGTTTGATGTTTCCCAAGGTGCGCGCAATCGCACCAATCATTTGGCGCTGCCCAGCCCTTGGTTTGTGTGACTTGGCATCCAATGACGCTCGGTATGCAAGTTGAATTTGTTTTTTTAGTTCGTCTGAAAGCATTTATATTATTGAGTATCGTTAAGAATGCTGTATATAATAACAGTTACTGTATAAACAACCAGATGCCCTATGATTAAATTAACGCAAAGACAATCTGACGTATTAGAAACCATTCGCGAATTTATTGGTGAAACAGGTTTTCCTCCCACAAGAGCTGAAATCGCACGTCGGCTTGGGTTTAAATCTCCCAATGCGGCCGAAGAGCATTTGAAAGCCTTATGCAAAAAGGGCGCAATAGAAATGCTGTCTGGTGCATCCCGTGGCATTCGCTTGGTGGATCGTGCCATTAATGAAGAAGCAAAAGAAGATCTCGGTCTGCCTGTTATCGGCAAGGTCGCTGCGGGTTTTCCTATTTTAGCTCAAGAAAACATTGCTTCCCACGTTAATATACCGGCTACGATGTTTTCCCCACAGGCGGATTATTTTTTATCGGTCTCAGGAACCAGCATGAAAGACATTGGCATCATGGAAGGTGACCTGTTGGCAGTCCATAAAACCACCAGCGTGCGCAATGGTCAAATTGTTGTGGCTCGTATTGGTGACGAAGTCACGGTGAAACGATTCGAACAGAACGGTCATATCGTCAGACTCATGCCAGAGAACGAAGCGTTTAATGATATTATTGTTGACCTTGAAACCGAGGACTTTGCCATTGAAGGGCTGTCAGTAGGAGTTATTCGCCAAGGCCATTAACCTTTCGCAACACATCCATAACATAATGTCATTTATACACACCCTACCCATTAAAAAGCGAAGTAATAACTTCGCTTTTTAATGTCGGTTTCGTGCACAGAGACTTGAGAACGTTGCAATCAATGCAGAATTTTAGGCCTTAACTCTTCTTCTACCGCGTCATATGCTTCATCAAAATCACCATCTTCTGAATACACAAAGTCAATACCAGCATGAAACATGTGTTTAGCCAGATCAAAATAACGATCCTTCAAATAAGAACGGGTATCATCGGAAATGGTTAACGTTGCCAAAGGCTCTGTTTCTTGACCCTCTTCACTGGCTGGACGTAACACAATATCACCATTATCCAACTCAACAATTTCCAGATAGGACTCTTTCATACTTAATACTCTGATGACTCTTCTCTAAAACGTAAAACCAACTCAACCAATTTAGCCAAGTAAAAACTTACCGACGCCCCTGCGTCACTCCCACGACCAATGATAGCATCAGACTGCACTACAGAAGACGGCGCCGAACGACATTCAAACTGTACCAGATACGCTTGATTGAGCTGATAAAACCATGATTCAGAACGCAATAACAAATCCGCTAGCTCAGCCAAAACCGGCACTACAATCTGCTTATTGGTGGTCTCAGCAAGCAATGTATTCACATCCAACGAGCTTGATAAGGAATAAGACGACGACACTTCTTTTAATAAGCCGTTAAGTGCACTTCTTAATTGAAATACCGCCGAGCTTTCTAAACCCGCATTTAACCACGCTTCATCGCTTGTTTTACCTTGCTGGATTAAGCGCCTAGCGGTATCGAGCTTTTGATTTGTTACACTCGCCAAACTCGCACTGCTCATTTTTTCTTACCTTCCTCAATCACCCACTTTGATCCAACATAAAAAGCCTTCCAACCCGTTGGCTTGCCTTCTTCTTCACTCATTACATATTGCTCTTTGGTTTTTCGGCTGTAACGAATAATAGCAGGGCGACCTTCTGCGTCTTTCTTTGGCGCTTTTTTAAAGAAATGGTACTTTGGATCGATTTGATCCATATAAGGCAGCAGCTCTTCAACCAAAGGCGCGCGCGTTTCACGCTTACGTGGAAACTGACTGGCCGCTAAAAATAAGCCCGTCGCACCATCTCTGAGAACATAATGGTCTTCTACTTTTTGACAAGCAAGATCCGGCATTGGAACAGGGTCCATTTTTGGTGGCGCAGCTTCACCGCTTTTCAGCAGTTTACGCGTGTTTTTGCACGCTTCATTGGTGCAGCCAAAATACTTACCGAATCGCCCGGTTTTAAGCTGCATCTCAGAAGTACACTTGTCACACTCAAGCACAGGACCGTCGTAGCCCTTGATTTTAAAGACGCCATTTTCCACTTCATAACCAGAACAAGCTGGATTGTTACCACAGACATGCAGTTTGCGATGCTCATCCATCAAGTAACTGTCCATCGCTGAGCCGCAGATTTTGCAGCGATGCTTATTGATCAGAGCTTTAGACTCACCCTCTTCATCGTCAACCGCTATTGCTTCGTCTCCGCGAATTAAGTTAATTGTTGCCTTACAACGTTCTTTTGGTGGCAACGCATAACCAGAACAAGACATAAACACACCGGTACTGGCGGTGCGAATTTGCATAGGACGCGAGCAGGTTGGACATTCTATGTCCGTTGGCGTCGGTTCATTAAGCATCATACCGTCCTCGACGGACTCTGCTTTGGCTAGAACCGAACTAAAATCTTTATAAAAAGCGTTTAGGGTTTTAATCCAGTCCTTATCACCTTCAGCAATATGATCTAGCTGCTCTTCCATCTGTGCTGTAAAACTAAAATTCATCAGCGCATTAAAACTATCAACCAAGCGCTCGGTGACAATATCACCCATCTTTTCAGCATAAAAACGCCGATTTTCAACACGCACGTAACCCCGATCTTGAATGGTTGAAATAATAGAGGCGTAAGTAGAAGGACGACCTATGCCTCTTTTTTCCAGTTCTTTCACAAGGCTTGCTTCACCAAAACGCGCAATAGGCTTAGTAAAATGCTGCTCAGGTAGCAGCTCTTGAAGAGATAAATATTCGCCCTTTTCTACATCAGGCAAAATATTATCTTCTCCTTTTTTTACCACCGTCTGCATGGCACGCGTATAACCATCAAAGCGTAAAATGCGACCTCTCGCCTTACACTCATAATCGCCACTGGTTACAGTGATGGTTGTTGAGGTGTATTGCGCAGGCGTCATTTGACATGCCATGAATTGGCTACGAATGAGGTCATATAAGCGATGAGCGTCTTTTTCCATCCCTAATAAGTCGTCTACTCGAACGGTTACATCAGAAGGGCGAATCGCTTCATGTGCTTCTTGGGCACCTTCCTTGCTGCTGTATCGAATAGGCTCTTCTGGCAGATACTTATCACCAAATTGAGACAGGATGTAGCTTCTTAATGCCTCCACAGCATCCACACTTAGATTGGTGGAATCCGTACGCATGTAAGTTATGTAACCACCCTCGTACAAGCGCTGGGCCAGCATCATGGTTTTCTTAACGCCATAACCCAGCCGTGTGCTAGCGGCCTGCTGCAATGTGGACGTAATAAAGGGCGCCGACGGCTTGCTGCTTGTCGGCTTATCTTCACGACTGCTCACCAAATAGCTGGCATTTTCCAAGCGAGCAACATGCTTATCTGACTGTGCTTGATTGACCGGTCGATACTCTTTTTCTTGATATTTGGCTACTTCAAATTTAATAACATCTTTTGAAGGCGTTGCTAAAAGAGCATCTAATTCCCAGAACTCGTCGGGAACAAACGCACGAATTTCTTTTTCACGCTCTACGATTAAGCGCACCGCAACAGATTGAACGCGACCCGCTGATAAACCACGAGCGACTTTTGCCCACAATAAAGGCGATACCATAAAACCAACAATACGATCTAAAAAACGACGCGCTTGCTGAGCATTAACTCGATCCATATCCAGTTCTGACGGGGTTTCGAACGCCGCTTTAATGGCTTTTTTAGTGATTTCGTTAAAAACGACGCGTTTGTAGCGGCTATCATCACCGCCAATGGCTTCGCGAAGGTGCCACGCAATGGCCTCACCCTCTCTATCCAAATCCGTTGCGAGGTAAATGGTGTCGGCGTTTTTAGCTAGGCGTTTAAGCTCATCAACGACCTTTTCTTTGCCTGGTAGAATTTCATAATGCGCTTTCCAATTATTTTCTGGATCGACGCCCATTCTGGAAATCAGTTGCTGGCGAGATTTATTGCTTCTGTATACGAGCTTCTCTTCCGGGCTCATTTTTCGCGTCAAAGCGGCTTGTTTCGCACGCTCTTGAGGCGTCGAGGTGGCTGTTTTACCTGTTGGCAAGTCTCGAATGTGTCCTACACTCGATTTAACAATGAAGTCATTGCCCAGGTATTTGTTGATGGTTTTCGCCTTAGCAGGCGATTCCACGATAACCAGTGATTTTCCCATTGAACTGTGTAAGCCTTTTAATAAAGTAGGTCTGCAAATCCACGTTGCACGAAGTTTCATCTCTAGGGGCGCTGATATTAAGCAAACACCTTTTATATAACAAGCGATCCCTGTATTGTTTCACACATTAAGTCTTGCTGTACTGAGTATTTCTTATTTAACATACTGGATTCGTTTGTTTAGGACAATCATGGCCACGCTCCAAATTTTAACCATCGCCTTTCTGATCATCATTGTGCTGCTCTCTGTTGTTGTTGGATCACGCGCCCATCAAAAAGAAAAAGAATACACTCAACGACGTGTAAAACAATTGCAACTCTCCAATCGAGCCGATCGTGTTGAGCAACATATTCGTGGGCTAAGAGACATCAATACCGACACCATTGCGACGGATGTTTTGTATGACTTCTATCTAGACACACTCAGGGAACTTCTGCAATATTCAGATGACCCAGAAAAGATTGAAATCCGCATTACCACTGCCGAAGAAGGCCGCAATATCGAGCCACATACATTTAACCCAGAACCTGATACTTTTAGTTTTCAAGAAAAAACCAACTACAAAGAGCGCTTAACCAAACTGGCCAAAATGCTACTCTATCTGCGCCGTAAAGGGCGAATAAGCAACACTCATTACCAAGCTTGTTATGAATATTTGCGTTGGTTAAATCTGTGGATTCAACTCAACCGACAAATGGTGCAAGCCAATAAAAACTTTCAAGGCGGTGATTTGCGCGTCGCTCAAACCCTTTACGGCGTCATATTATCTCATATCAAATCAGATGCTTTAGAGCGTCCTGAGAAAAAAATTCTAAAGGACTTCGTCGCCAATCGTATGAAACAAATACTCTCACCCTCTATTGCCGCCATACAAGACAGTGATAATCCCGAAGAGGCACTGACCGAATTGATTCAAAATCTAGATCTTAAGAAAGGCTCGCAGTAAACGCTCACAGGCTCCATTAAAAGGCAAATGCGGCCCATAATGGATCAACAAGGTAGGTCGAGCAACGAAAAAATAAAGCCAGATAAGGTCTCTAAGGCGTCATCGTCGCCTGCTTCATCCCAGTAAATCGCCACGCCTTCAGAGGTGATTTTCACTGCCAATAACACCCCCCCATATTGATCAAGAGTACCCTGGTCTAAATCACTCAAAACTAAGGGGGCATTCGACCACCACCCTTCTTTTACCTGATGGTATTTCCACACTTCATAAGGCAGTATAAATATAGGCTTCGCTATGCTCCCTAGGGGCTTAGGGCGATAAGCAGAATAAGCCACCGTTTTTTGCTTAATCATTGACTTATCCCACTTGTCAGGAAGGTCAATTGATGTAAGCTGAACGTGAAGTCCCAATGAACGGGCATGTAAACGTAATGCCATACGCTGTCGCTCTTTTTTAGGAGGCATAATCCATAGCGCGGACCCCATTAAAGACAGAGTAATAAAAATAACAATCAGAGCGGTCATAGTTCAATGTTTCTCTAGTTTTAATTTATAATAAGTTAATCGAGCCAAATTTGGAGGTATTTTATGATGTACAGTAGAATTCTACTTGCTGTTGATCTAACCGATGAAAGTATCAAGGTTGCTAATAAAGCGGTTGCACTGTGCCAAGCCACCGGCGCCGAACTCACTATTCTTCATGTTATTGAATCGCTCAATTATGCCTACGGTGGTGACGTTCCAATTGATATCACTGACATTCAAGCGCAACTTCAAGACACCGCGAAAGAACGTATTTCGATGTTGGAAGCTCAATTAGCGGTTCCCGTAAAAGAAAGCTGCATCACTCAAGGCGGCATTGAAAGCGAAATTCATCGCATCGCTGAAGAAAAAAGAGTCGACCTCATCGTCGTAGGAAGTCACGGTCGACACGGTTTGGCTCTGCTGCTGGGATCGACAGCTAACGGCGTACTTCATGGTGCCCCATGCGATGTACTGGCTGTCAAAGTAACAAAAGATTGAGGATTAACCTCTTAATAGAAAAGGCGATGCAAACATCGCCTTTTCATTTTTAACCTTGAGTTACTAGCTTCTTGTCCAAGTCGTGCCTTCGCGACTGTCCAACAATTCAATACCTTGGCTCAATAGTTCATCTCGAATTTCGTCACCACGAGCAAAGTTTTTATCTTTGCGAGCCTGCGCTCTTTCCTCAATAAGACCTTGAATATCGGCATCATTTAACCCTTCTGACACGGTGCCATTCTGCATAAAATACTCAGGGTCTTGGTAAAGCAACCCCAGCAATTCGGCTAGAGCGGCAAGCTCTGCCGCCAACAGGGTGGCCTTTTCTGGCGCTTCTGTCTTAGCTTTATTTAACTCTCGAACTAACTCAAACAACACAGACACAGCCACTGCTGTGTTGAAATCGTCGTTCATTGCGTCTTCAAAACGCTGGGTGTAATCCGTTGGAGTATAGGTGTCAGCTACAGCTTGATCACGAAGCGCGGTGTATAAACGCTCTAATGCTACCTTAGCGTCATGCAGACTTTGATCCGAATAATCAATCGCGCTGCGGTATTGGCTAGAAACCATTAAATACCGCACAACCTCGGGGTTAAACTTCGCCAACACGTCGCGTACGGTAAAAAAATTACCCAAGGATTTGGACATTTTTTCATTGTTGACTCGAACCGCGCCACAATGCATCCAATAATTCACGTAGTCTTTACCAGTCGCAGCTTCAGACTGCGCAATTTCATTCTCGTGATGTGGAAATTTGAGATCAGGACCGCCGCCATGGATATCAAAGTGACTGCCGAGGCAATTTGTCGACATGGCGGAACACTCAATGTGCCAACCAGGGCGACCGTCGCCCCAAGGAGAAGACCATGATACCTCGCCTGTTTTTGTTTGCTTCCACAACACAAAATCCGCTGGATGCTCTTTGGCCACTTCCACGTCGATACGCGCACCGGCCAACATGTCATCAAGTTTACGATTGTTTAATTTACCGTACCCTTCAAACTTAGTGGTTCGATAGTACACATCTCCAGACGTTCCTTGGTAGGCAAAACCTTTCTCGATCAACACTTGAATCATGCCGATGATTTCTTGCATAAACTCTGTGGCTTTTGGCTCGCGATCTGGCATTTTATTGCCAAGGCGCAATTCGTCTTCTCGTTGCGCCGCGATCATACGTTCGGTCAACGATTGCGTGGATTCGTTGTTTTCTTCAGCGCGCTTAATGATCTTATCGTCCACATCAGTAATGTTTCTGACGTAGTTCAATTCATAACCTAAATGACGAATAAAGCGAGAAATGATGTCGAAGGAAATCATCGCGCGGGCATGCCCAATATGACAAAAGTCATATACGGTATTGCCACACACGTACATGCCAACCTTACCTTCCTCAATCGGTTTGAAAATTTCTTTCTTGCCGCTCAAAGTATTGTAAATTTTTAACATGTAGTTAGTTTCCTTTTGCTTCAATTTTTGCCCATGAATCTCGTAACGTCACAGTGCGGTTAAACACCACACCATCTTCTTTAAGATCACGGCAGAAGTACCCTTCCCGCTCAAACTGAAAGCCTTGACCCTTTTCAGAGGTCAACAATGAAGGTTCCGCTTTGGCATCAGTCAAAACAGTCAAGGAGTCGCTGTTAATAAAATCTAAAAATGATTTATCTTCATAATTGGCATCTGGCGCTTCATTAACAAATAAGCGATCGTACAAATTGACGATAGCGTTGACGGCGTGCTGAGCACTCACCCAATGAATGACGCCTTTTGGCTTATAACCTTCGGGGTTAACACCAAGGGTCTGTTCATCGTAGCGGCATAAAAGCTCTACAACCTCACCCGCTTCGTTTTTAATCGCCTCATCACAAGTGATAACATACCCCCCCCGCAGGCGCACAGCGCCTTCTAGAGTCAAACGCTTCCATTTACGCGGTGGTACTTCAGCGAAATCCGCCGCATCAATATAAAGATGTTTGCTAAAGGGTACTTCACGTGTACCTGCCTCTTCATTTTTTGGGTGATTACCGAGCACAAAGATTTCTTCTTTGTCGTCTGGATAATTGGTCAAGGTGACTTTAATGGGATTAAGCACAACCATGGCGCGACCAGCACTGGCGTCCAAATCTTCTCGTATCGCATGCTCTAACATGCCAACGTCAACGACGCTGTCCGATTTGGTGACGCCTATGCGATCACAAAAATTACGTATAGACAACGCGGTGTACCCACGACGACGCAGTCCTGAGATGGTCGGCATACGCGGATCATCCCAACCATAGACGTGTTTTTCATCCACCAGCTGTTTGAGTTTGCGCTTACTGGTCACCGTATAATTTAAATTTAAACGAGCAAATTCAATTTGCTGAGGATGGAAGGTGCCCAGTGTATCAAGTACCCAATCGTACAATGGTCGATGGTCCTGAAACTCAAGTGTGCATACAGAATGCGTGATTTGTTCAATCGCATCCGATAAGCAGTGGGTAAAGTCGTACATTGGGTACACACACCACTTGTCCCCAGTTTGATGATGATGCACGTGACGAACGCGATAAATAATAGGATCACGCATATTGATATTAGGGCTCGCCATATCAATTTTAGCGCGCAGTACTACCTCGCCATCCTTGTATTTGCCGTTTTTCATGTCCATGAAAACAGCCAAGTTTTCCTCTACGCTACGGGCGCGAAATGGGCTATTTTTACCGGGCTCTTTTAATGTGCCGCGGTATTCTCTCATCTGCTCAGCGTTCAATTCGCAAGCATAGGCTTTGTCAGCCTTGATAAGCTGAACCGCAAAATCAAACAGTTGGTCAAAGTAATCGGAGGCAAATTTTGGCTCGCCTTTCCATTCAAAGCCCAACCATTCAACGTCGCGCTTTATTGATTCAATGTATTCAACGCTCTCTTTTTCAGGGTTGGTATCGTCAAAACGAAGGTTACACTGACCGTTAAAACGCTGCCCCAAGCCGAAATTGAGACAAATAGATTTTGCATGTCCAATGTGTAGGTAGCCATTTGGCTCAGGTGGAAAACGGGTCAGCACCTTGCCGCCGTGTTTGCCTGATTCGTTATCTTTATCAATGATTTGAGTAATGAAATTACCTGGTTTTGACGTTTCTGACATGGTTGATGTAAGTCCCGATAAATGTGGTCTGACAATGGAAAATGATCGAACAATGAAAAGCGATCTGAAAATACTATTACATTAGTGGATAAGTATATCGTATTTAAGTTTCTATTGGATATTGAGCCGAAACTCTTTTCACCGTTTTACAGAGAAAAAGCGTATTTCGCCGCAAAGAAAACCATCACACCCACCAATATAGTCAGTAACTGATGTTGTCGCCAAACCCCAACAGCAAACGCCGCCAAGGCACCGAGTAACCAAGGATTAAACACAGAGAGCACAAGCTGATCACCCCGAACAAAAATCATTGGTGTAATAATGGCGGTCAACACAGCCACCGGTACGTACTTTAGCGCTTTTTCCACAAACACAGGCATAATGACTTTATGCGCACGGGCAAACAAAACAAACCTCACACCAAAGGTCACGACAAACATGCCCATTATGATCAGTATTGCATCCAGAGTATTCATGCGCTTGCCCTCGTCACATTACTTTTTTGATCGGCAAAAATACCCATTGTCACGCCGATCACGGCCGACACCAATAAGCCAAGGTTATTCGGCAAATCCACCAAAATAAGCGAGGAAACACCGGCACTGAGCATGCACAACCAAAAAGGTGTGGTTTTTAAATACGGGGTAATAATGCCAATGAAAGTGGCGACCATAGCAAACTCAAGCCCCCATTCACTCATTCCGGGGATCAACTCCCCTGACAAAACGCCTAGAACCGTTGTCGTATTCCACATTATATAAAAAGCAAGAAAAGACCCTAAATAGACTTTATGACCGGTTTCCTCGTCAACAAGCCCTGCGCCATACATAGGGCGAAGCGCAGCGTAGGTTTCATCAACCAACCCAAAACCCATCACGATACGCACCGGCATGGGTAAATGTTTCACATATTTCACCATGTCTGCCGCGTACAAAAGATGGCGCAGATTAACAATAAACGTCGTTGAGACTATCACCCAAATTGGCGCTTGTAAGGCAATTAATCCAAGGGCCACAAATTGTGCAGAGCCAGCAAAAACAATCGCTGACATGGCAACGGCAAACCATGGGCTTAAGCCATAGCTGGATGCTAAAGACCCAAACAGGAGCCCAAAAGGCACGCCGCCAATGATCATCGGAATGGAGGCAACGGCACCGCGCCGCATGTGTTGAAGTATCGTCATAAACTTTCTCTTATTTTAATCTGCTGTTTATAGCGCTAATGCGCGCCAACATGCAATTTTACTTCGCCTGATCGCGCCTTTGCTAAAAGACGGACTCTGTTATACTGACAAACACATTATTAAACAGGCTTTTGCAACACAAAAGCAAAACATTAAGGAGTAGAAAATTCTCATGTCAGAAAAAGCCATTGTTGTGTATTCCGGAGGGATGGACTCTTTCACCGTGCTCAATACGGCTATAAAAGAAGGCCTAGAAGTGCATGCCATTTCCTTTAACTATGGTCAAAAGCACAGCAAAGAATTAGTGGTAGCGGCACAAGTGTGCCGTGATTTGGGTGTTTCACATAAAGTAGTTGATATTACTGCGATCAATAGCCTGATGGCCAACTCATCATTAACCGGTGAAGCAGACATCCCAGAGGGCCATTATCAAGACAACAACATGAAGTCTACCGTTGTGCCAAATCGAAACATGATATTGCTCTCTATGGCGATTGCCTATGCGGTCAATCTGGAAGCAAGCAAGGTCTATTATGGTGCCCATTCAGGTGACCATCACATCTATCCAGACTGTCGGCCTGAGTTCGTGGCGGCAATGAATGCCGTCTCATTGATTGCCAACTATCAGGCAGTCGACATTGTCACACCTTTTTTACAGGCATCAAAAGGGGATATTTTAAACGCTGGCTTACAGATGGGGCTTGATTACCGTCACACTTGGACTTGTTACAATGGCCGAGAAAAATCCTGCGGTAAATGCGGCGCTTGCATCGAACGTCTCGAAGCATTTGCGGAGCAAGGTCAAATCGACCCTCTAATATACGAAGCCTAATGCGTTTACCTGGCCGATACGGTAGCGTCTTGCGCCACAAACACATAAAATGCGCTCAGCACACAACATATTGTGTTTTTACTGTTATACAAACACCATTACCACAGTTACATAAGGATTTAACATGATCATTTTACACACAAATCACGGCGACATTCACGTAGAGCTGGATTACGAAAAAGCCCCTAAGTCGGCAAAAAACTTTGAAGATTACGTAACATCTGGTTTTTACAATGGCATTATTTTTCATCGCGTCATTAATAACTTCATGGTTCAAGGTGGGGGTTTTGAGCCAGGAATGACTCAGAAAGAATCACGCACTGCCATTGAAAACGAAGCCGATAACGGCCTTAAAAACGAAATAGGTACGTTGGCCATGGCTCGTACCATGGACCCACACTCTGCTTCTGCTCAATTTTTCATTAACGTGGCAGACAACAGCTTCCTAAATCATCGCAGCAAAACGCCAGATGGTTGGGGTTATGCGGTTTTTGGCAAAGTCACTGCAGGCATGGACATCGTTAACAAAATCAAAGAAGTGAAAACCACAACAAAATCAGGTCATCAAGATGTGCCTGCTGAAGATGTGATCATTGAAAGCGCTGAATTAGTCAAAAGCGAAGACGAATGATCCGTTATTTCATTTCGGATTTGCACTTAAGCGACAAACGCCCGGATCTTATCCGGGCGTTTGTAAAGCTTTGTGGCGAACTTATTGAGCGCAACAAAGAAGCAGAGCTGTATATCCTAGGCGATTTTTACGAAGCCTGGATAGGCGATGACTATCAGCCTCATTGGAATACTCCTGTCGAAGGTGCTTTGTTAACGCTCTCTCAATCAGGCATAAATGTCTTCATCCTACATGGCAATAGAGATTTTCTGTTAGGCAAAGAATGGCTCAATCGAGTGGGTGCCATACTCATCAAAGAACAAACGGTGCTGTCTCTGGAGAACAATGCTCTACTGTTAACGCACGGGGATGAATATTGTCTTGAGGATACGGAGTATCAGGCTTTCAGAAAAACCGTTCGCTCTACAGAATGGCAAATGCACATTCTCGCCATGCCATTAGAACAGCGCATTATATTAGCTGCCCAGCTTCGTAACGACAGCCAATCGATGGCCTCGGGGAAATCGAACGACATCATGGATGTCACGACCCTCGCAGTAGAGCATTCTTTAGCCGAACACCAATGTTGCGCCGTAATACATGGCCACACCCACCGCCCCAACGTTCACCAAGAAACAGAGCATGTACGTTGCGTGCTTGGTGACTGGGACGAATTCATCTGGCTGGCAAGTGTCGAAGGTTGCACGTATACCCAATGCCATGCTTCTGTTGAAAATTTCTTACAGCACGGGTTAAAAGGACTACACGAAACCCACAAAGTCTCTCTTTTCTCGTAGGCATATTTGAATCTATCCACCGAATAGCGCCCCAGCCATACCATTGTGCCGGCGCTATTGTCCTTTAGGTGCGAATCCAACACATAATCCACATGACAAAAACTAACGTTTTAACAAATCTCGTACCCAAACTGTCTCGTCAGTGTTGCGGGAGCGATTAAACTCAATATTTCGGTTGTGTAACAGGGCAACCGCGCGAAAAAAAGCGTTGTTCACCACCACTGGGCTCAAGGCAACAGCGTAATTTCGCCACCAATGCTGCTGCGCCTTGCAAGTCAGTAATTGATATAAAAAATCCAACTCCAAAGACCCTTTATACATCACATCTAAATCGACAACCGGGTCTACCTTAGCTATTTGCAAAGCAAGCCAATAGGTAACATCTGGTAAGGTTTCACTTTTCTGTATGCTCATTTTAATTCTCCAAATCAGCGAGCGCCTCTAATGAGTGTAGCAGGCAGATAAACGCTGACCAGAAAAGTGTCGATAATAGATTGTGGTGTTTTGTAATTCAACCCTGACTAGGTGGGCCGCTGTGCACACGAAACGCCACATCAGGCTCAACAATTAGCTTGTGCTCAACCTCGCGAAAAAAGGCAATGCGTTCATCAATAGGCTCGCCTGCATACTCTTGCGCCAGCGTGAGGTAATCCTCAAAATGACGCGCCTCGGACTTTAATAACGAAACATAAAATTTAGACAACTCATCGTCTAAATGTGGAGCAAGCGCTGCAAAGCGCTCACAAGAACGCGCCTCAACAAAAGCCCCAACAATCAATGTATCGACTAACCTAGCTGGCTCATGGGTACGAATATGTTTGCGCATACCATCGGCGTATCGTGACGCACTAAGGTGTTCGTAAGCGATTCCACGACTTCGCATCAGCTTGTGAACTTGCTCAAAATGCAGCAGCTCCTCACGCGCTAATCGTGACATTTTATGAAGAAGGTTGTCCCGATCCACATAGCGATACATCAGGTTCATAGCGGTAGATGCGGCTTTTTTTTCACAATGAGCATGGTCATTTAATAACAAAGAGGGGTTCTTAATCGCCCAATTCACCCACGCCTCTGGCGATTGGCAGGGAAGAAATTCAACAAGCTCTGGGTACGCTGATAACATTACTCTACCTTTTTGCGTTAAAAAACGTGATTATACTCGGTATTAACCACTTAGACACCAACGTCTTGATTTGGATATCAAATTCGTAATGAATGATTTTTATGACCCAATAAAACTAAAAATTGGTCAACACGTCGGTGTTGAGCTCGACCCCTATGTTTTGAACTACCCCATGACAGAAAACAAATCCATTTGGGTCGCAGATCAGGGCGGTCGGCCCTTTGTATTACGCTTTTTTCAACCTGAGCGCGGTAAAATAGATCGTTTTTTACAAAACGCGAGAAAATACGCGACCATCAAACACCCAGCCATCACCCCCAATTACCCCCCCTTTTATTCGCGATTTTGGGTGTTTTCCTGTTCGGCTGTTTGTGGTGGAGAAAACCTTTACAGTTTTTTAGGAAAATACCCTGAAGGCGCTCCACTCAATGTAGTTATTAGCCTGTTTGATAATATTGCCACGGCCTTGGATCAGGTTCACAAAAATAATTTATATCATGGTCATCTTGATCTAAGCGCCATACATGTTGTGAATGGCTTAGGTTTAATGACGGGGTTTGGCGCATACAACTGGATGGATAGAATCGATGACAGTGTCATGGATAGGCGTTTTTTGCCACCTGAATACCTGAAAAAAGAACAAAAGCGCACCGTCGCTTCAGATCGCTTTGCTTTTATGAGGCTGCTGATGGCCGCCTTGCTAGGCGAATCCATTTTAGATAAAAACTTAAATGTCGACCTTCCCGACGCTCACCCCAATTTAAGCCATTCCACGTGGGATAAATTAGTAAATTGGAGCCATGACAATGAACGAAGCAGACCAAAATCACTTACCGAAGTGGTTCGCATCCTGCGCGCCAATCACTATAAACCTGAGCCAAATGACCGCGCTCGAACCAGACTTATGTTCAAGCGGTTCTTTAAAAAGCCACCGTTCAACGCATTATTAGCGGCCGCTTTCGCTTCAACAACGGTCTTAGCCGCTGTGATTTTTTGGCCTGAACGACCGGCTAACCCCTTGCCTGTTGAAGCTACCACTGCACCACCTAGGCCAACAGAAACACCCATTTCATTCGAATCGCTACCGCAAGTGCTTGAGGAGCCGCTCACCACTGTGTCAGGCAAAGCGCCAAAAATTGAAAAAATCGCCCCCGCCACGTTTATCATGGGGGATCAAAATAGAATGGGGGATGATAACGAACTGCCCGCGCATGAAGTTGACATCCCAAAAGGCTTTTATATCAGTAAATATGAAGTCACCTTTGATCAATACGATCAATTTGCTAACGCCACAAATCGAGTACTGCCTCCTGATAACGGCTGGGGGCGTGGGCAGCGCCCTGTGATCAACGTCAGCTGGCATGACGCAAAAGCCTACACAGCCTGGATCTCAGCCGAAACGAGTGCGGAATATCGATTACCAACCGAAATTGAATGGGAATACTCGGCACGAGCCGATTCAACAACTTCATTTTGGTATGGCAATTCCGTAAAACCGGGCTACAGTGTGTGTGACAGCTGCGGAAGCCAATGGGATGGCATTTCCTCTGCCCCTGTCGGCAGCCAAGCCAGCAACCCACTGGGATTATTTGACATGCACGGCAATGTAGCAGAGTGGATTGAGGATTGTTATCACGATAATTACGATGCAGCGCCCACAAAAAACCAAGTCTGGTTGGCAAAACAATGTGACAATCGTGTTCTACGAGGTGGTTCGTGGTTTGATATTCCTAGAGTGGGACGAAGCGCGACCCGATTTAGAGCAGAACCTAATTTAAAAGCCAGTAACTGGGGCTTCAGAGTGGTTAGGATCATTCAGCAATCTAATACAACAGCCAAATCGGAATAATTCTGCTAAATATCCCCTATTCGAAATTGTTATGGCGTGTCGTCACTATTACGGGAGGTTTTTCTGTAAACTACTGTGATTAAAGTCACGCTGTTAAAACATTTAGGTACTGAAGGCAGGGTGACTGAAAACAATTTGACACCCATCATAGTGTCTAGTATCAACGCAGCTTACTTTAATAATGAGTTAAGCTATTCAGCCGCAACACCCCCATAAATAACGTTAAGAGGTGCACATGAGCCTGTATTTAGAGTACTTACAAGAAATCGAAAACCGTAAAAATCAAGACCTGCATCCTAAGCCTATCGATGGCGCAGATCTATTGGCTGAAATCATTGCGCAAATCAAAGATACCGCCCATAAACACCGTACAGAGTCTCTAAATTTTTTCATCTACAATACGCTTCCAGGGACGACCAGTGCTGCGGTTGTAAAAGCAAAATTTCTGAAAGAAATCATTCTTGGTGAATCCGTCGTTGCTGAAATCACACCAGAGTTTGCCTTTGAACTCCTTTCTCACATGAAAGGTGGCCCATCAGTCGAAGTGCTCCTAGACCTAACCTTGTCTGATAATACCACCGTTGCTGCGCCCGCTGCTGACGTACTGAAAACACAAGTTTTCTTATACGAAGCTGACATGGAGCGCCTTGCAAATGCTTACAAAGCGGGCAATGCTTTGGCAAAAGACGTGCTTGAAAGTTACTCTCAAGCGGAGTTTTTTACCAAGCTTCCTGAGATTGCTGAAAGCATTGATGTCGTTACCTTTATTGCGGGTGAAGGCGATATTTCAACCGACCTTCTTTCTCCCGGCAACCAAGCGCATTCCCGTGCTGACCGTGAGCTTCACGGTAAATGCATGATCTCTCCCGAAGCGCAAAAAGAAATTCAAGATTTGCAAAAACAATATCCTGGCAAAAAAGTCATGATGATTGCGGAAAAAGGCACTATGGGCGTGGGCTCTTCACGTATGTCTGGCGTGAATAATGTTGCATTGTGGGCTGGTCAACAAGCAAGCCCTTATGTGCCATTCGTGAACTTTGCGCCTATTGTTGCAGGTACAAACGGTATTTCACCCATCTTCCTAACCACCGTTGATGTTACCGGCGGCATTGGTTTGAACCTGAAAAACTGGGTAAAAAAACTGGACGCTAACGGTCAACCGCTTAAAAACGACAGTGGTGATTTCGTGCTAGAAGAGGCCTACTCGGTCAAAACAGGTACAGTTTTAACCATTAACACGAAAGAGAAAAAGCTGTACAACGGCGACAAAGAACTGGCTGATGTCTCTAGTGCCTTTACCGCTCAAAAAGTCGAGTTTATGAAGGCCGGTGGTTCATACGCCATTGTATTTGGTAAAAAACTGCAAACATTTGCAGCGGAAACCTTAGGCGTTGAAGCCAAATTAGTCTACGCGCTGTCTAAAGAAATCTCCCATGCAGGCCAAGGCCTTACTGCGGTTGAGAAAATTTTCAACAACAATGCAGTCGGTGTTAAATCAAAAACGGCATTACACGCGGGTTCTGATGTTCGCGTTCAAGTCAACATTGTTGGCTCACAAGACACCACAGGCTTAATGACATCTCAAGAACTTGAGTCAATGGCAGCCACTGTGATTTCTCCAATTGTGGACGGCGCTTACCAATCTGGTTGTCATACAGCATCGGTTTGGGATTCCAAAGCACAAGCTAATATCCCGAAACTTATGAATTTCATGAATAAGTTTGGTCTTATCACCGCCCGTGATCCGAAGGGCGTCTACCCTGCCATGACCGACGTTATTCACAAAGTATTGAATGATATTACCGTGGATGACTGGGCGATTATTATTGGTGGTGATTCACATACACGTATGTCTAAAGGCGTCGCATTTGGTGCTGACTCCGGCACAGTGGGCCTTGCTTTAGCAACTGGTGAAGCAACTATGCCAATTCCTGAGTCTGTAAAAGTGACTTTTAAAGGCCACATGAAAGACTACATGGATTTCCGCGATGTTGTTCACGCAACACAAGCGCAAATGCTCAAACAGTTCGGTGACAACGTCTTCCAAGGTCGCGTTATTGAAGTACACATTGGTACCCTATTGGCTGACCAAGCATTTACTTTTACCGATTGGACCGCTGAAATGAAAGCTAAAGCGTCTATCTGTATTTCTCAAGATGATACCTTGATTGAATCTTTGGAAGTGGCAAAAAGTCGTATCCAGATCATGATCAACAAAGGCATGGAGAATGCAGCACAAACCTTACACGGTTTAATTGCTCTTGCTGATAAACGTATTGAAGAAATCAAATCTGGCACAAAACCGGCTCTTGCACCTGACAATAACGCCAAATATTATGCTGAAGTGGTTGTTGATTTAGATCTACTTGATGAACCCATGATTGCTGATCCAGACGTTAATAACGATGATGTCTCTAAACGCTATACACATGATGTGATCCGTCCTGTTTCCTTCTATGAATCTAAACCCGTTGATCTAGGTTTTGTGGGTTCTTGTATGGTGCATAAAGGCGATATGCAAATTATCGCTCAAATGTTACGTAATCTTGAGAAACAAGGCCAAAAAATTGAGTTTAAAGTGCCACTCGTTGTTGCGCCACCAACGTACAACATCGTTGATGAGCTTAAAGCGGAAGGTGATTGGGATATATTGCAGAAGTATTCCGGCTTTGAATTTGATGATACCAATCCAAAACAAGTTGCACGTACTAAATACGAAAATATCATGTATCTGGAACGCCCTGGTTGCAACCTTTGCATGGGCAACCAAGAAAAAGCGGCACCTGGTGACACCGTTATTGCCACGTCAACACGCCTCTTCCAAGGTCGTGTGGTAGCGGATACTACAGAGAAGAAAGGTGAATCATTACTTGGTTCAACGCCAGTGGTTGTTCTTTCAACTATGTTAGGTCGCTTCCCTACTATTGAGGAATACAAGGCCGCTGTAGATGGCATTAAGCTAACTGACTTCGCGCCACCGTTAGATCAAATGACAACGGCACCAGTCGAATTCATTCCTGTAAACAACGTGTAATACAGCCTGTATTGGTGCACTGATGAGTGCACCAATGAATCGTCAAAAAAAGCCACTAGACTTTTAGTTTAGTGGCTTTTTAGTGTATAAACACACCTAACACCTTTCTTAATAGTCCCACTCTTCATGAGACAAAAGTGATGTATTCAAGGTCTCACGATGAAGTCGCCATTTGGGCATAAATTCCTCCATGTACCGTATTCAAAACGGTTAAATTCGTCATCAGCTAGATTAATGCCGTTACTCGTGCTTTTGACTGAAAGCGGTGGGTTGGCCACCGCAAAATCAAAGGCTTTCAAATCGCCGTTATCATTTTTCCACTTAGGGCTGGACAAGGTGTTATCTTGCCAGATTTTCGCGGGAGGCGTCCATACCGCCACGCAGTTCATCGCAGCTTGCCCAGAGACTTAGATAAAGTGCGGTTTAAAAGGCAACAATTCGCTTACATTTTGTCAAACATATTGCCCTGCACAGTACCCACTCGCCCATGCCCATTGGAAGTTATAGCCACCCAGCCAACCGGTTACGTCGAGTACTTCACCGATAAAATACAGCCCATTTTGCTTTTGAGATTCAAACGTTTTCGAGGAGATTTCTTTTGTGTTGATGCCGCCCAGAGTCACTTCGGCTGTTCGGTAGCCTTCGGTTCCATTGGGTTGGATGTCAAAGTGCTTAAGGTAGTGATGTAAGCGTTCAATTTGTTCGTTTGATGTTTGTGCGCTGCGTTCTGAAAGCCACGTGAATTCTTCTTTTATGAGTTCAACGAGGCGTTTTGGTAACGAATTGGATAAGAGGCTTTCAAAGCTTTTTTTGGGTGTACTATGTCGTACCGCCATCAAATCAACCAAGGTTAGATTGGGGGCAATATCGATGCTGAGTACTTCACCTGGCTGCCAATAATTGGTGATTTGTAAAATAGCAGGGCCACTAACACCGCGATGAGTGAAGAGCATAGGCTCCCGAAATACCTCGCCGTTGGCGGCGGCGGATATATCGCAGGCGATACCTGACAAGGTCGACAGTTGCGCTTTTCGCTCCGGCTGCACGGTAATCGGCACGAGGCTTGCTCTTGTAGCAAGCACATGATGACCAACTTGTTTGGCAATATCGTAGCCAAAACTCGTCGCGCCCAGTGTTGGAATGGACAAGCCACCCGTCGCGACAACCAGAGATTCACATTGAAAATCCCCTTGATTAGTTTTAACGAGGGTGTGCCCATTTTGAAAGTCAAGGTGGTGAATCTTTGTATTAAGCTTTAGCTCAGCACCGGACCACTCGAGCTCAGTAAGCAACACATCTAATAAGTCTTTCGCGGAATGCTCACAAAATAATTGCCCTGGTGTTTTCTCAACATAGTCTAAACCATGGCGATCCACTAAATCGACAAACGCTTGTGGTGAATAACGGCGCAGCGCTGAAATACAAAAGTGCGCGTTATCAGATAAAAAGTGTTTAGGGGCTGTGTCCATATTGGTAAAGTTACAACGCCCTCCTCCTGACATGAGGATTTTTTTACCTGCTTTATTTGCGTGATCCAATACAAGCACACTTTTACCACGGTAACCAGCTGTTGCGGCACACATCAAGCCAGAGGCGCCAGCCCCTATTACAATCACATCAACTTTATCCACAACCGACCTCATGATTAAAATACGCGTGCATTATAGTGTTTGCGGTTTATATTAGCACCTCATAAGCCTTTTTTTTGCCATCATCAAAAGCGAAATATCACCCTGAAAATCTTGTCCACAGAAACCGTTAAAAAGGCTGTGGGAATCATAAATTTTATCTTATTTTTCAGCCTGTTAGATAAAATCAAATCTTTTCTATTAATTTTTAAAAACAGACTAGAAAAATTAAAATCTCTGCTTTATTTGAAAAATGCAAACGCTTTTTTAAAAAACGCTCTATACAAAATAACTGTTTAAATATACAGTGCTGTATAAATGAACAGTTACTTAATAGTTAGGACTTAGCCATGTTAAAACGTCTCAGTGCGATTAAAAATTTACATAAACTAACCCTATTGGGTGCTTTTTCACTCGCCCTGTACGCGCCTATCAAGGACATTGTGCAGTACATAAGCGCTCATTTTGAAAGTGAAACCATTCAGATTGTTGATGCGTCCTTTGGTAGCCATTTACCTTGGCAAGAACCCAACACCACCTACTTAAAAGTAAGCCAGAATGCGCGCGCCAGCCTATCTCACCCGCAAATCATCTACACCAAGTTACGGTTTGTTAACCCCACATCCGAGCACCAAAGTTACCGTAAAATATGGCTCAATTTTTCTCACCAAAACGGCGATCAAGAATACACAACGGATTACACTTTATACAATTCAGAAACACGCCAACGACTCATTGGACACTCTATACAACTGGGCCCAAACAGCGCTATTGACGTTGTGGCTGCGTATCGATTTATTCCGAGTTACAGAGACAAATCGCCTGTTAGTATGAGCGTGTCATGGGAAGGCCAGCATTTATTGAGGGAAAGGGCCTGCGATTACAATTTAAAAGAGGCGGCCAACACCACATTTCACTATCAGTGTCGCCAATAACGCCATTAAAGCAGAACACGCTCTAGCGGCTGGACAGCACGCTAACAAGCCTTCCAATATATTTATTGATAATCGTTTTCATTTCCAATACTATAATTACACTAAAACCTATTGGAGATTCAAACATGAAACGACTCACCCCTATTGCCCTTGGTATCACAGCCGCCATGTTAACGGCTTGTGGCCCAGCCATGGTAAAGCAAGAATCTAATACCGTGTCGGCAGCGTCGGTAGTGGTTCACTATGCCGACATAGCGGAAGCGATTTATGAGGATTCTCTAACCACCGCCAAGCACTTACGCGCCTCTATTGCCGTACTCTTAACCGAACCAACCGAAGAAAACTTGTCTGCGGCACGAACCGCTTGGATTGCGGCTCGTGTTCCTTATCAGCAAAGTGAAGTCTATCGTTTTGGTAATGCCATCGTGGATGACTGGGAAGGAAGAGTGAACGCGTGGCCGCTTGACGAAGGGCTAATTGACTACGTAGCCAAAAGCAGCTACGGAAGTGAATCGGATTTAAACGAGCTGTATACCGCCAATGTCATCGCATCTAAACAGCTGGTAATTGCTGGTGAAACAGTTGACACTTCGATCATTACCCCCGATTTGATTGCAAACCACTTACAAGAAGCCGATGGCGTAGAAGCCAATGTGGCAAGCGGCTATCACGCCATTGAGTTTTTATTATGGGGTCAAGATTTACATGGCACTAACCCAGGCGCAGGTGAAAGACCCGCTACCGATTTTGACCTAGCTAACTGCTCAAATGGCCACTGTGATCGTCGCCGCGATTATTTGGTCGCTGCGACAGATTTGCTTATTTCTGACTTAGAGGAAATGGCGAACAACTGGCAGAAGACCGGTGCCGCTCGTCTCGCACTGCTGCAGCAAACTCCAGATCAAGGCTTGTCGACTATACTGACCGGGATGGGCAGTTTGGCCTATGGCGAATTGGGGGGCGAAAGAACCAAACTGGGATTAATGCTCCATGACCCAGAAGAAGAACACGATTGCTTCTCTGACAATACCCACTGGTCACATTATTATGACGCCAAGGGCATCAAAAATGTTTACTTGGGAGAATACAAGCGCGTTGACGGCAGCTGGCTAAAAGGCGCATCTCTGTCGGCGATTGTCGCTGAACAGAACAGCGCCCTTGACACAGACATGAAACAAAAACTAAATGCAACCGAAGCCGCGGCTCAAGCCATGGTCGACGCCGCTATACAAGGCCAAACGTTTGATGTTCTGATCGCGATGAACAACACAAAAGGAAACCAACTTGTACAAAATTTTGTGGACGCTTTAGTGGAAGAAACACGCTCGACAGAAGAGGTAATCCATCAATTAAATCTTCAAGATATTACGCTGGAAGGCTCAGATAGCTTAGACAACCCTGGCGCCGTGTTTGAATAAGCCGCGTTTGACTAAGCCATGGTTTAAAAACGGCGTTTCCATAAAGCAAACATGAACGTTTCCTCTATCAAACCTATTTAAAAAAGCCACAGGGACGTGGTGTAGTGTATCGGTTAAGAGCTGTATCCACCTATGATGACAAGAGTAATGCCCTTCCAATTAATAGCTGGCGCCTGCGTCGGTTTTTTTTGTTTACAAAATACGGCGTTGGCGAGTGACTATACACACCCCATAAGTGGAATAAGCGCACACCAAAAATTAGAACACAAAATTGGTGAAGCAATCTTTCAAAAACTGTGGGTCCCCGCCCCCTCGTCAACGACCGCCAGTGACGGATTAGGGCCACTGTACAACGCTCGCTCCTGTCAAAACTGCCACGTAAACAATGGTCGAGGCCATGCACCTGAAGCACACATCAATGGGGCTTCTGTGCCGTCTTTTGTTGTTCGCCTTGGGAAAAACACGGCGTCTGCTTCGTCCACCATCGAAGGCATTTTCCCTCACATCGGCGACTCCCGTTATGGCCATCAGTTTCAACATCATAATGCTCCTGGCATTGAGCCAGAAGGCGACTATCATCTTACCTATCTGACTCAGATTGAAACATTCGATGATGGTACAACGGTCGAATTAAGGCAGCCAAAGTTACACTGGAACACGCTTAATTATGGCAAACTCGACGCTCTGACAGGCCACACTTTGCTCGTGTCCCCCCCGTTAGTCGGCATGGGGCTCTTAGACCATATCCCAGACGACGTTATTCTTGCCAATAGCGACCCTGACGATTTAGATAATGATGGCATCAGTGGCCGCCCAAACCGGATTCTAATCGACGGCAATATACAGCTAGGGCGCTTCGGTTACAAAGCCACCACAGCAAGGTTGAGCGAGCAAAACCAGCAAGCTTTTAATATAGACTTGGGGCTATCAACACCAATTTTGCCGAATGCGTCCGGTGACTGCACCGTTTTTCAGCAAGGCTGTGTAAACAGCCCCAATGGCAACAGCGTACATTTAGATAACCTAGAAGTTGACAGACAACAAATGCGACTGGTCAATGTCTTTATTGCTTTGTCTGCGCCTCCCGCGATGCGGCGCCTACAAGATCCCTCTTTTTTGGCAGGAAAGCGCCTATTTGACCAGGGTCGCTGTGCAAGCTGCCATACACCCAAAATGCATACGGGCGAAAACTCAACGTTTCAAGGGTTAAATAATCGCACCTTTTACCCTTTTACCGACATGTTACTGCACGATATGGGAGAAGGACTGGCCAGCGGCTTTCCAGCGTTTTCCGCGCAGCCAAGAGAATGGCGAACAGCTCCGCTATGGGGAATAGGGCTCTCCGAAACAGTGTCTAAAAGACAAGGTTTTCTCCATGACGGCAGAGCCCGAACACTAGAAGAGGCTATTTTATGGCACGGAGGCGAGGCACAACCCAGCCAACAATTTTATAAAGCGTTAAACTCAGCAGATCGTAAAACACTCATTCATTTTTTGGAGTCACTTTGATGAAATATTTTCCAAAACTGTTCGCTCTGGCGATTAGCACCAGCCCATTTTTACTGTACGCCGGACAGTGGGAAGGCCCTTTAAGCGGGATAACATCCCAGGTTATCCAACAGGGATACCAAGACTACACCATTTCATCGGCGTCGTTGCAGCAACGAACGGCTGACTTTTGTAAGGCGCCCTCACCACAGACTTTGCTAGTGGCACAAGGTGCGTTTCAACAAAATGCATTAGATTGGCAGCGGATACAGTGGTTAAACTTTGGCCCTGTGACCTATTTTATGAGGTATTACGCGTTTGAGTATTGGCCCGACAAAAAGGGGGTCACGCAAAGACAACTCAGAACCCTAGTACAAGGCGACCCAGCAGTGATGGAAGCGCCTAAATTCTGGACATCCGCCAGTATCGCGGTAAGAGGATTAACAGCCATTGAAAGCCTGCTGTATCATCCAGATTTTGAGCCAGTTAAATCGGCTGACCACTGTCAATTGCTTTTAAAAATCACTCGTCATCACCTAGACAGTGCCAGTGAGGTCGAAAAACAATGGCAAGGCGCCAGCGCACAAGACTGGGTGTTTGACGAAGAAGGCACTGGATTTGACCCTGAAAGCGTCGCCTTAGAACAGTTTTTGCAACAATGGATCGAACACATGTCGGCCGTCAAAGACGCCAAATTAGAAACGCCGATTGGCTATAATACTCGTGAAAATTTAAAACTTGCAGAGTTTTATCGTAGCGACTTACCACTTAAAGCCATACAACGAAATCTACAATCGTATGGTGAAATTTATCATGCTGGGTCCCCTTCTTTATACGAAATCGCACAACAAACAAGCCCTGAGCTAGCCGAACAATTGGAGCTGCAGCTCATAAAAAATCGCCAACTGTCTCAACAATTGCCCGATGATTTTTTCCAACCAGGCCGCACTCAAGTAGAACGGGTTGAGCTCGCGACACCGCTAGTGAAATCGATTTCAAACAGCCAAACCTACCTTACGAACTTGGTCACTTCGTTGGGATTTCAGATTGGTTTTAACAGCCGTGATGGAGATTAGCCATGCTTAACAGACGGTCGTTTCTTGCTTTGAGCGGGGCAGTACTCGGCGCACCGTCATGGGCGACATTGACCCAAAGCAGCTCCTCTGGTTCGGCTTTGTTTGCGTCGGCGTATTCGCTGGGCACGCAATCTCATCATTTTGGGCTGTTTGACGAGCAAGGTCGTTTTATATGGACGACCCCGTTAACCGACCGAGCACACGCGCCAGTCATTCACCCTAATCAGAGCATCGTCGGCATTGTCGCTCGAAGACCAGGTTTTTTTATCGACTTTTTCGACGTGTCTAGCCACCAAAGAATCCAGCGTATTGAGCCGCAGCATGAGCACCATTTTTACGGTCATGCACTCTTTACCAAAAATGGCAAAGCACTGATCACACAGGAAAACCATTACCCAACAGGCCAAGGCAAAATAGTCGTACGTGACTGGCCATCTGGGCAAGTCGTTGCAACTTTCAGCAGCAATGGCATTGGCCCACATGAAGCCATTTTCTTAAATCAACATGTATTAGTGATCGCCAACGGTGGGCTGAAAACTCACCCAGACGAAGAACGAACTATTTTGAATCTATCGACGATGAAACCCAATGTTACTTACTTACACTTAGTCGATGGCCGCATTTTAAATGAATCGTTTCACCCCGATGAATGGCACAAATTGAGCATTCGTCACCTCGATGTCAACGCCGAAGGCACGGTCGCATTGGGCTTTCAATACCAAGGGGACATACGGGATCAGGTCCCTCTTGTCGGCTTGTCTCGGCTTGGTCAAACAACCTTACAGTACCTGACACCGCCTGAGGCTATCAGAGTCCGATTTAAACAATATTGCGGCAGCGTGTGCTTTGATTCGACAGGTGACGTGCTTGCCGTCAGTACACCTAAAGGAGGATTGGTGGCATTTTGGCACCTTGCTTCGAACACCTTTCTTGGGATCGAAAACTGTCGTGATGTGTGTGGCTTGATCGCGACAAACAATGCTTATGAGTTTCTTGTAACCAGTGGAACAGGCGCTCAGCGCCTCACCAACCCTGTCTCAAAAAACAGTCGTTTGGTTAAAAAGCACATTGACATTCAGTGGGATAACCATCTGAAACGTATCAATGTGTAAAGTTCTAGTTACAAATAGATACAAATATAGTTAAATGCGTGGTTTTTAAGTAATGTTGATAAAAAGCATTGAGCAATATGGGTGTATTTAATCAAAAAGATGAAACTAAAAAATGTTTATTGAATTTATCAAACGTTATTTTACGACCTACGCAGACTCCTTGACAGACGAAAGCCAGGGGCATTTGCAAAAAAGTGCATTACGAGTATTGCTCATATTGACGATGGCGGTTTTTGCTGTGTCGGAAATCCGCTCTGTTTTTTTTCCAACTGAGCGCTCATTTCTTGGCGTCAACACAGCTTACCTTTTCTTACTAGGCGGATTACTGTATTTCAGTCGACAGTACACTAGGCTCGTATCCATTGTGTTTATTGTTACCTTGATCATAACCAGCTTAGTGCTACTCACGTTTAGCGGGGAACATGATGCCCAAAAATACGCTCTTGTTTCTTTGTATATTTTGCCCTTGATCATACGGTTATTGTTTAATGTGAAAGCCGCATTGATCGCTATGGTGTTTAATGTGTATCCCTTTTTGTTAACCGCATCGGATAATTTTGATGCGACACAAACGGGCCTATCGTCTGCCTTTTACTTCCAACTATTAACCTTTATTACGTTAAGTATCAGCCTACCGCTTGCTGTCTCCAGAATCATTCAAACGCTGGAAAATAATGCGTCCAACATGAAACGGCTTAACAAAACACTCAATGCTACCGCCATCATGTGTGAAGACTTTTTTGAAAAGTCAGGTACGTCAACCTTACTCTGTGACCAACGAGGCAAAATAGTAAAGGCCAACCAATTGGCTCGTGAACTACTTTCTGAATCGCGAAACCAGACTTTCTCCGATACAAGCATCTCGGATTGGCTAACGCCGGTTACCGTGCATCAAAAAAATCATCGTATTACTTTTTTTTGGCAATCCAATATTGCCCAGTGCACCTTAAAACAAAACCCTCAGGTTTACATCGAGGTCCGTCGCGCATCAGTAACACGACATGACGTTTATGTTTTGCATTTACAAAATACCAGCCAACTTCACGCCATGCAGCAAGAGCTCGAAACCACCCAGCAAACCAACAGCCGTCTTGCTCATTTTGATTTATTAACCTTGCTGCCCAATCATCGGCACTTTTGTCGCCAGGTTAATATAGGCATCAACGAACAAGACAAGCATCTGACGGGAGCGATGTTTATTGTGCGAATCTGTCAATTTAAGCTACTCAATAAGCAGTATGGTAGGGACAGAGCCAACAGAATTATTCTCAGTTTTTCAAAGACATTACAAAAAAAGTTATCCAAAGAAGCGGTCATCGGCCGTCTACGTGGCGTTAAATTCGCCTGTTTTATTCCTCTAGGACAAACCTATTTAATACAAAAAAACCTTTCCGCATTGATTCACTCTATCTTACCCAGCCAAATTACAATGGATGGTCGTCGACTTAATATGGACTATCAAGTTGGTATTGCTTACTACCATACCGATGGCGGAACCGCTGAAGAATTACTAGAGCACTGTGAAATGGCATTGGAATATTCAACCAGTAACGGGCGTTGTTCTTACTATAATCATGACCTTGAAAACAAGTTAGTGGAAGAACATAGATTGGGGTTAAAGCTGTGTGACGCGATCAAAAAGAAAGAAATACGTATTTGGTTGCAACCTCAAGTAACCCCAAATGGACAGATACGCTCATTTGAAGCACTCGCACGATGGCAAACTGACGGCAAATATGTGTCTCCTATTGTCTTTATCAGAATTGCCGAAGAGTTGGGGTTATTGCCACTGCTGGCTGAAAATCTTATAAAAGAACTCGTGGTTACCCTGACACAATGGCACAAGGAGCACATACGCACGCCCATCGCGTTTAACTTAGCCGGTCAAGAATTAATGAACGACGCTTTCTTTGCTTTGTTAATGTCATTGGCCGCAGACAACTCATGGCTAAGCAGTATGCTTGAATTAGAAATCACTGAAACCAGCTCGGTCATGACACACCCACTTATTCATAAGCGACTGCGAAGCTTGTCACAATATGGCTACAAGATTGCTATAGACGATTTTGGTACAGGGCAGGCATCGCTGGGGCAATTGGTTGATATTCCGGCCAATATTTTAAAAATTGATCGTCGTTTTGTCTCGCCGTTACCCCAAGACCAAAGACACATAGACATTGTTAAATCCACCATACAATTGGCTGAGTCACTTAATATGCAAGTCATAGCAGAGGGCATTGAAACACAAGAACAAGCTAACCTTCTCGTCGCGCTTGGTTGTCACACCTTACAAGGCTACTACTTTGGAAAGCCGTCTCCCTTGTTAGACTGGACAGAGCAAAACAACGCCAAAGCCAAAGAACTGCGTATGGTGTACTAAGCACATACCCCTAAGCAAAGCTCAGCTCTCCTGTTTCATCTTATGTAATGATACGCTGTATTGCCTTGTCATAAGGCAGCCACAAAGCAGCAGCAAAGCAGCAGCAAAACAAAAAAAACCAGAGTTCAAAAAAGAACCCTGGTTTTACTTTGCTCTTAAGACACGCTCCGCGCGATTAGAACGCCATGTTCATCGCAACAGAAATGGTATTGGCTGAAGAGCTGTAATCGGCTTGCAATTTACCACGCGCCGCATCTTCTGTTAAACCAGTACGATTCACTGATACGTCTTCAATCATCACGTGTGTGAAGGCAAAAGTGGCGGAGGTCATGTCATTAAAGTCGTACGTGCCACCCACAGAGATCCATTTACGATCGCCGTCTGGCGTTCGAGCTGAACGATACTCGTCTGTCACCGGTGAATTATCCATTGCAATACCAGAACGAAGCGTCAACTTGTCAGAATAGGCAAACGTCAAACCTGCGGCATACATCCACTGGTCTTCAAAGCCGAAGGTCAGAACAGAATTAGACTGGCCGCTATCGAAATCAATGTTTAGTCCATCAAGGGCGCTCCATCCCGTTTTTATTGCGGTTAAACCAAAAGTAAGATCCTTCGTCACTTCTTGCTCAAGACTCACAGTTAAAACGGAAGGCAATGTAATGGAATCACTTAAGGTAGTGTCAACTAAGTTTGCCATTCCTCTGGCGGTCAAAACTGCATTTAAATCAGCAACATCAGTGTATTTAACGTCACCTTCAAAATCTAAGTCCACTTCACTGCGATAACCCAACCCAAGGCGAGTGCCTTTTTTGGGCTCTAACGCCACACCAAAGCTGTAGCCATAACCAGTATCATCCGCTTGAATCCGGCCATCGCCTTCTCTTCCGACAAAACCTACCGCAGAGCCAAGAACAACCTCAGCTTTATGAAGTTGGACACTGGCACCCACTGAGGCCCAGTCATTTAAACGATGAGCAAGGGCAAAGCTTAAGGCAATATCTTGAAGAGATGTTTCTGTGGCATGGAATCGACCTGCCCATTCATCTCCATAATTACCCGATAACCCAAAAGGTACGTTCAAAGACAAACCCGCAATCGTTTTATCTGACAAAGGTTTTGCAATATACAATGACGGCACTAAAGTATTATCAACAGAATCATTGTTGCTCGTAGAACCTGATATGGATGTGCCGCCCGCAATAGCTGAATTGTTGGCCGCGATATTACTCACCTCCATGCTGGGCATAACGTACGCGCCAGAAGCATAGACGGTGGTTTTATTGGCATTGGTGAACAACGCAGGGTTCCAGAAACTGCCTGAAATGTCTTCATTCGTGGCCGCAACACCAGCCAGTGCTTTGCCCGATGCTGTTGCACTGTGGTCATTGAGCGCAAAACCTGCTGAGTAAGCGGAGGACGCCGCAGCGACGGACATCGCAACAAGGCTGGCCTTAAAAAATGTTTTGGAAGAAGTCGTCATAAATAAGCTCCATTGTTATTTTTATTGGAAATTTTGTTTGCATCGTGAAAACACTTATACGCTTCATGTATAGAAGCACATGTCTTGATATTACCAGCAAGTATTTCTTAAGCAACACAATATTCAGAGAAAAATGTAAAATATTGATACGGCTGGTATAGCAACAAAACCCCAAAATTGGTCCGGAGTCGCCTTTTTTCAAAAAAGACGCATTACGGTACCTTTCGTTTTTTACATACAGTTAAACAAGTGTTATTTACGTTCTTTTAACGCGCCTGCCGAAAAGGTCACAAATTCTTCGGCACTGGTTGGGTGCACGCCGACGGTCTCATCAAAGTGGGCTTTCGTTGCACCCGCTTTGATCGCAATCCCCAAGCCTTGGATGATTTCGCCAGAATACTCTCCCACCATGTGCGCACCAATGACTTTGTCATCGACGTTGCTAACCAAAAGCTTCATCAAAGAACGCGCTGTACCACCACTCAAAGTGTGCTTCATGGGACGAAAATCGGTTTGATATACGCGGAAGTCCAAACCACGAGATTCCGCTTCTTGCTCTGATAAACCGACGGTACCGATCGCAGGCTGACTAAATACCGCGGTTGGAATGTTATCGTAATCAAAGTCGACTTCCTTACCATCAAACCAATAAGCAATCAGCGCCATAGCCTCTTTAATGGCAACAGGTGTTAACTGAATGTTGTCTGTCACATCACCCAACGCGAACACGCTGCTCGCTGACGTTGTGAAGTTTTTATCTATCATCACAGCACCATTTTTACCCGTTTCAACACCGGCTTTTTCCAGTGCCAAAGACCCTACATTCGGCACACGACCGGTGGCGTAGAGAATCAAACCGAATTCTTCAGAATGACCGCCTTTAAAATGCACGATTCGAGCACCGTTTTTGTCGTCTGCATTGACCAGTTCGATACGCTCCACGTCCGTATTTAGACGAAGATCAATGCCTGATTTTTTGTACTCTTCACTCGCAAAATCACGCACATCTTGATCAAATCCACGCAGCAATTGCTCGCCACGGTAAGCCAGTGTGGTGTCAACGCCCAGACCATTTAAAATCCCAGCAAACTCAACGGCAATATAACCACCACCAACAACCAATGCTTTTTTCGGTAAGGACGCTAAATAAAACATCTCATTCGAGCTGACAACCAACTCACTGCCCGTGAATTGCGGAATAAACGGCTTCGCGCCCACCGCGATCAAAATACGTTCTGCGGTATAAGTGTTACCGTCTATCAGTACAGTATGTGCATCCACAAAGCTTGCAAAACCTGAAATCACTTCTACGCCGGCGTTGCCAAGCATGTTGCCGTAAATACCGTTTAAACGTTCAATCTCTTTGGTTTTATTGTCTCGCAATACAGACCAATTAAAATCAACGCCTTTGTGCGTCCAACCAAACCCCGCCGCCTCTTCAAAGCCATGACTGTATTCAGACGCATACACAAACAATTTTTTAGGTACACAGCCAATATTCACGCACGTACCGCCAAGTGCACTGCCCTCTGCTACCGCGACTTTATAACCTTTAGATGCAGCAACACGACTGGCTCTTACACCACCAGAACCGGCTCCAATTACAAATAAATCATATTGATACGTCATGTTAACTCTCCGATTGTAAGACATTAATTCTTTCTCTCAGTGTAACAGGGCTTTCTCAGGAAGTTAAAAAGAATACCGCTATCGACTTAATCAAAAAATTCATCTTACTTCGTTAAGCTCTTTATGGAACGAAAACAACTAGGTATGATTACTGGATTTTATAATGGGATCAATACAATGAAATTTGTCTCTTTTAATATCAATGGCTTGCGTGCTCGTCCACACCAAATACACGCACTCGTTGAAAAGCATACGCCGGATGTCATTGGCTTACAGGAAATCAAAGTACACGACGACGCCTTCCCTCATGAGATTCCGCAATCCGTTGGTTATCATGCCTATTATTATGGACAGAAATCTCACTACGGCGTGGCGATTTTGAGTAAACAGGAAGCCATCCAAGTTGAATACGGCTTCCCTGGGGATGATGAAGATGCGCAACGCCGCATGATCATTGCCACTTTTGACACACCGCAGGGACCGGTAAAAGTACTCAATGGTTACTTTCCCCAAGGAGAAAGCCGGGACCACGAAACCAAGTTCCCAGCTAAACGCAAATTCTACGCAGATTTAATGGACTATTTAGCGTCTCACTCTCCTGACGATAAAATCATCGTCATGGGCGATATTAATATTTCACCGACGGATTTAGACATCGGCATCGGTGCTCCAAACGCCAAACGCTGGTTACGAACGGGGAAGTGCAGCTTTTTACCAGAAGAAAGAGAGTGGTTTAACACGCTTTGTGATTGGGGTTTGACGGATACTTATCGCAGGCTTAACCCTGAAAAAAACGATCGTTTTAGCTGGTTCGACTATCGTTCAAAAGGCTTTGATGACACCCCAAAGCGTGGTTTGAGAATCGATGTCATCCTGTCATCAAACGGTCTAACCCCCTCCCTAGAAAACGCCGATGTTGACTACGATATGAGAGCGTTGGAAAAGCCGTCAGACCACGCCCCCATTTGGGCCAGTTTTTCGCTCAGTTAACGCCACAGGTTTTAACCCGATATTGTTTGCAGAACCAACACAACGCTATAATACGGCTATTCATTACACGGCCTAATGTGTTGTATTAGTATTACCCTAATTATCCACAGATAATGTGTATAATATTTGCCTTTAATGATTGCGAACATTACACACTGAACACACGAGAAAAAAGAATGAACAATGACACACTGACGATGGAAGACATGCTGAAGCAGTCATCACAAGCGGCGACTTTTTTAAAAGCCCTTAGCAACGAAAATAGACTGATGATTTTATGCCATCTATTAGACAAAGAGATGTCTGTCACCGCTTTGAATGAAAAGCTTCCCCTAAGCCAATCCGCTCTTTCTCAGCACCTTGCCGTGTTACGAAAAGACGGGCTGGTTAGCACTCGTCGAGAATCACAAACTATTTATTATCGTTTGGGCGACGACCGAGTAAAAACTCTGATTCATACGATGCATGACTTATTTTGCCCGTCATTGTAATGGTTTAACGTCTCGACCCTGTGACCCGGCTCTGTGATTTACCGTTAATATGGATCTCGGTATCGTAAAAAAGTCGCAAACCTTGGAATGCCTTTTTCGGTAAATCCGTGGTATTTGTATGTTACGATTTCCCCTATGTCTGGCGGATTTTGTCTTTGTAAATCGGTAAAGCCACTGCCGATTTTAAAACGAATTCCAGACGGCATTTCTACTAACACAGACCCCATCATTCCCTCGTATTTACCCGCTCCATTAAATATCTCTCGTACGGTGGCCTCTGCATCCATATGCGGCTTCAGCTTTAATAAATTATCAGTGCGACCCGATTCAAAAAGGGCTTGTTTGCGATGCAACATTAAACCTTCTGACCCTTCACTCACATAACGCGCCAACAACGCGGCTAATTTAGCGTTATCATTCATCGAAAACTGCGTTACTGGCATCACGTGAGGCTGCTTTAACTCCGTCACAATACGAGAGTAACGCACGTACCGCTGCGCGAAAGTCATGCGTTTTTCCTGATCGGGCGCATCAAACACCATGTAGTGAATGTGTCGCCATTCATGATCGACTGGCTGATGTTTTCGCACGGTCGAAACGATAAACTCGAAATCATTACGCTTTGACCACAACTCCCCATCCAGCCAAACCGAGGGTAAAGGGTCCGTAAACCAAGCAGGCGCTTGAATCGGATTTCCTTGGCGGGTCATCAGTACGTTACCGGTCCAGATCGCACGAACACCATCGTATTTTTCACTGATATAGTAATCCGACAGCTGTACACCATCCGAATAAAGCGAGGCGAGCTGCACGTCCGGTTTAATTTGCCCTTCTGGAGTAGGATCCCCTTCTGACTGGGACTGGGATTGAACTTGTGATAGTACTTGGGATTGAGAAAAAACCACCGTTGAGATGAATGCACACACGGCGAAATGATACGACTTGATAAACATAGTCTGCTCCTTGACAGTAAAACACCCTTCCTAGGTGTTTGATGAAATTAAACGATTTTCATCGATGAGGCAAATTCCATCGAAAAAAAAGCCCATATTCAGATAAATATGGGCTTTTGTATGGTCAGATTTGAAAAAATCGCTTCAAGCTGTCTAAAGTGTTATTTGCTTAACTGCACAATCAACTTGTTCATGCGGCTTACAAAGGTCGCTGGATCTTCAAGCTGCCCACCTTCAGACAAAGTGGCTTGCTCAAACAGCAACCACGCCATGTCAGCAAAACGCTCTTCGTCAGACTCTTCGTTCATTTTTGCCACAATAGGGTGGTCTGGATTCACTTCCAACGTCGGCTTAGACTCTGGCAACTGCTGTCCCGCTTGCTCAAGCAGGCGACGCATTTGCAAGCCCATGTCGTACTCACCCACCACCAAACAAGCTGGTGAATTTGTCAAACGGTCCGTTGAATTGACCCCAGCGACTTTTGTGTCTAATACGGCTTTCATACGATCAAGCAGTGGCTTAATTTGCTCCGCTTTTTCTTCTTTCTCTTTTTTCTCTTCTTCGTTTTCTGAATCAGCGAGGTCTAATTTACCTTTCGTCACATCTTGGAATGATTTGCCTTCAAACTCTTGCAGTGAGGACATCATCCATTCGTCGATACGATCGCTCAATAACAACACTTCAACGCCTTTCTTACGAAGAATCTCTAAATGCGGGCTGTTTTTTGCCGTATTGTGACTTTCAGCATAGATATAATAAATCTTATCTTGCCCTTCACTCATACGCTCAATGTATTGAGCCAAAGACACCGTTTGCTCTGATGCATCGTTGTGAGACGAACTAAAACGCAGCAAAGCAGCAATTTTATCTTTATTACCCATGTCATCAGCCGGGCCTTCTTTGATGACATTACCGAACTCGTCCCAGAATTTTTGATAATCTTCTGGTTCGTTTTTCGCCATCTTAGCCAACATATCCAATACACGTTTCGTCAATGCTGAGCGCATAGAGTCAACCGCATGGTCATTCTGCAAAATCTCACGAGATACGTTCAAAGACAAGTCATTTGAATCTACTACACCCTTCACAAAACGCATGTAAGGCGGTAAGAAGGCTTCTGCTTCGTCCATAATAAACACACGCTGAACGTACAACTTCAGGCCACGCTGCATGTCGCGGTTCCAAAGGTCATAAGGCGCTTTAGACGGAATGTACAGTAAGCTTGAATATTCTAGCTTGCCTTCTACCTTGTTATGCGACCATTTTAGTGGCTCTTGGTAATCATGAGAAATGTGTTTATAAAACTCTTGGTATTCTTCATCTGTCACGTCGTTGCGTGGACGAGTCCATAGCGCTTTTGCGGAGTTTACCGCTTCAAACTCCGCCGCTTTGTTTGCGTCGACTGGCTTAGGATTACCCTCTTCATCCATTTCTGGATACACGACTTTTTCCATTTCGACAGGGATAGAAATGTGGTCTGAGTATTTAGTGACCAAAGAACGCAAGCGATGACTGTCGGCAAAATCTTTTTCACCGGCTTTAAGGTGCAAAGTAATCCGTGTACCGCGTGTTGCTTTGTCGATGTTTTCAATCGTGAATTCGCCAGAACCATCCGATTCCCAACTAACCGCTTCGCCGTCAGATGCACCAGCGCGACGAGTTTCAACCGTTACCTTATCTGCCACAATAAACGCGGAGTAAAAGCCCACACCAAATTGACCAATCAATTGGCTGTCTTTTTTCTGATCGCCGCTTAATTGCTCAAGGAAAGAAGATGTGCCAGATTTAGCAATGGTGCCTAGGTTAGTAATGGCTTCTTCGCGCGACATGCCCACGCCGTTATCATCGATCACAACGGTATTGGTGTCTTTGTCAAATTCGATACGAACGCGTAAGTTAGGGTCTTCGGCGAGAAGGTCTGCGTTAGCGACAGACTCAAAGCGAAGCTTATCGACCGCATCAGATGCGTTTGAGATCAGCTCTCTTAGAAAAATTTCTTTGTTGGAATACAAAGAATGGATCATCAAATGAAGTAGTTGTTTGACTTCTGTTTGAAATCCTAACGTTTCTTTTTGAGTATCAGTTGCCATGTTTTAGCGTGCTCCTATTTGAATGAACCTTCGGTTTATCATCACACCAAAGGCATATTACGTTTCACTTGTGCTACATAAGTAAAGCCTCTTCATTGAATTTCAAGAGGCGACAAGGTGAAAATCAAAAGAAACACGCAAAAAGATAAAGGAATAAGCAAGTTAGGTATTTTTACGCACCAGCGTAAGACCGTCTCCAATGGGAATGAGCGACAGCTCAACGTCGGTATCTTGATGAATGGTGGCATTGAGTTGACGCACTATTTGAGTGTCTTTGTCGGTAAAAGCCTCATCCGCGACATTTCCCCACCAAAGGGTATTGTCGATTAATAGACAGCCACCAGGGCGAAGTAATTGCTTGGCCACATCATAATACGCCAACAAATTTTGCTTATCCGCATCGATAAAAATAAAGTCAAACGTCTCTTTCTGATCCACTAAAAAAGACGTCATCACAGGCAAGGCTTTATCACAGTACGTGGTTACCCGGTCCATCACATTCGCTTGTTCAAGATACCGAGTAGCAATGTCTAACCACATTTGCTTTTTTTCAATTGCAATAAAATGCGCATCCTTAGACATCGCCATGGCCATTGACAAGGTGCTATACCCCGTAAACACGCCTATTTCGAGTAACTTTTTAGGGGCTTGCAATTTAACGAGTAACGCCAACAACTGACCCACTTCAGGAGACAATTGCATGCGCGCCATATGATATTGCGCCGTTTCAAGTCGCAGCGCTTTTAACAGCGCGCTCTCACGAACGGATACATCAAGCAAATAGTGATAAAGCCTATCGTCGACTTTAATGGTACGATTAACCGGCGCTTCGTCGTCAGCAACGGCTCTAGGGAAATTAGGAAGCATGAGATTTCATCACCAATCCGCGACTCAATGTTTTAAAGGTTTTCGAACGGAACTCACGACGATACAAGACAGCCACCACCATAATACTCGCCGCCATACAAAAATACGGACCTAAAAACCAGCCACAAAATGCCATCGCAAAATAATACGCGCGTAATCCATAATTAAACTGATTCGCAGCCAAACTACAGATCTGTGCCATGTGTGTAGCGTAAAGCTCACGTTCGCTGTCTTCAATGCCCCGCTCCGTCGCCAGAGGCGCGCTGCCCACCAAGACAGAGCAAAAATTGTACTGGCGCACCGACCATGTAAAAGTAAAAAAAGCGTAGGCAAAAATCACGACCAACACGATAATTTTTAACTCCCACTCTTGCTGACTCATCGGAGAAAGAAGATAAAAATCCGACAAAATACCCAAGGCCTTTTCAGAATAATTAAACGCTGTAAACAAGCCCGCAATGATCAGCAAACTGCTCGACGCAAAAAATAAGCTGCTGCGCTCTAAATTGGCCATCACAGAGGCATCGGCAATGCGGTTATCGCGTCTTAATAATCGCGACATCCACGCCAAACGAAATTGGTGGAGCACACTGACCAAGCAGGAGCGACGCTTAGAATTGTATTGAGCGTAAAACGCGTATCCCCACCAGCTCGCAAAAAATACCAAAAGAGTGGTTAAATCAAGGACATTTAACAGGACGAAAACGGAATGGCTTTCCATAATTTAACTCGACTTGAGCGGTCTATTTAGAAGCCATAATTAAATCATTTTTTACACCACAAGTCCCCGACGACAAAGACAAAATACAAAAGACATAAATGAAAAAAGATGAAAAAAGATGAAAAAAGATGAAAAAAAATAAAGCGAAAGCCCCTTTAAAAATACTTGCATCAGAACTAAAAACCCGTATGATCCACCGAAGTAAAAACGACATGCGGATGTGGTGGAATTGGTAGACACGCTGGATTTAGGTTCCAGTGCTTCACGGCGTGAGAGTTCGAGTCTCTCCATCCGCACCATTTTAAAGCGTTTTACTGACGCTCAACGCTCAGCTTTATAACTCCTCTCACTTTCTAGCATTATGATCCGTATTGAACGGGTAATCACAATCGTCACCTGATGCAACGTTGAACAATGCCATAATGATGACCGCTGTCGTGATACCCCCAATGAGTTAACACTCGCGTTGGCCGTGTCGATGGCACCCGCTACATAACCTGGAAATGGACGAGACCACTCACTCCCAATACCGATTAAACCATGCTGCCAAACTTCTCCTTTCACAAAGGAAGCCGCTAAAGCCGAAGGTCTTGACGGGTCTCAGCTGGGAATACTTATGCCGCCCATAGAGCCAAACGATTTGTATTTACTGGTGTCAAAATCCCTTCCAGATGCAGAAAAACGGCGAGATGCGTTTAACAAAGGTTTGATTGAGATCCAGATCTCGGGCCGTTATAACGAAATCCATGCATAATTCAACCAACTGTAATTCAAAACACGGATCGGGCGAGGTTCGTCGTATTAAGACGTTTCATCTAAACCCGATCTAATCCCTTGAAAACATAATATGATCACCAGACACAGAACGGAACCTTTCCATTATCGAGCACCAACACCCGACTAGGCTAAACGCCACCCTGAGCGATGTTTAACTTGGTATCTACCAGGTCTGTGCTCACAAAAAAACGCCTAATGAATAACCCATTAGGCGTTTATCGTCACGAATACTCATCATCGCGCTGCGCTGTTATTTTTCGCTGTTTATGTCCTTAACGTATCGACGGAACGCCGCTAATGCGCCTTTTGCGTCCACATCTCGGTCCGCAACAGACTCCACCCAGAGCTGATCGATGCCTTCAGAGAGGGCATTTAAGTCTTTCACACGCTGATCATTTTCCGACAAGAAAACCACATTTACGCCTTTCTCCTTGGCTTCTAAAATACCGTTTTCATCCGATTTACCCCAAGCGGCACCCGCTAATCTTGAGAGTTTTTCACCGGACACACTCATGATGGCCGCTTGATCTTTTTTACTCAGCTCTTCAAACGCATCGGTGTTCATTACCACGCTGAATGCGGTAGTGTATAAGCCTTTTGGAAACAAAGTGAGGTCGGTACTTAATTCTCTTAAACGAAAGAACTTTTGTTCCTGTGCGGGCAAAAAGGTTCCATCAACCACCCCTTGCTGCATCATTTCGTAGGACTTTGGTGCGGGAGCAGACACGGGAGTGACGTCTAAACGCTCTGCAAGAACGCTGAGCAAACCACCGCCAAGGCGCATTTTTTTGCCTTTCAAATCCGCTAATGAGTTGACAGGGAAGGTAGTATGCAGCTGTCCGGGACCATGAACAAACAAGGCTAAAAGCTGCAAGCCATCGTATTCGTGAGCAGGTTCGAAATAATCCTTGTACGTTCGCCATAGGGCAACAGAACCGGTTTCCGCGTCGGTAATCTCACCTGGAATCTCAGCCACACCAGGTAAAGAAAAACGTCCCGGAATATACGCATTCACCGAAAAACCGATGTCGTATACACCGTCCTCAACTGCATCGAATATCGTTTTAGGGTGACCTGTGTAGTTCTCAATAACAATTTCTACTCGTCCCTCGGTTGCTTCTTCTACCCATTTTTTCCACGTTGGCCAAACGGTCTCATTTTGTGGGTTGGTCGGCGGCAACCAAGTAGCAACACGAAAGGTCACATCCGCTGCAAAGGCTGGAAAAGACACGGCGGCGCCCACAGCCAAGCAAAGTAAACTCTTATTAAAATTCATCATTTTGAGACCTTTGCACGAATAATCCCCTTCGATCCTATGAGATAATAACCAAAAGCAAAGAAGAGCAATCAAAAAATGGCGTGGAAAGAGTTAAAACAACAGAGCTTTGCCGATGCGCTGCAAGCATCGAATCGGTTTATTGAAGAATTTGACGAGATTCATGACTTGTTGAATTGGTCCTGCATTGAGCGATTATTCTGTGACATTCACAACCGTACAAAAGGTGAACGCGCTTGGCCTCCGTTGATGATGTTTAAAGCTTTGTTATTGCAATCATGGCACAACCTAAGTGACCCAGCGCTGGAAAAAGCACTGGCTCGCGACTTATTATTTCGCCGGTTTGTCGGTGTCGGCCTAGATCAAGGCGTTCCCGACCACAGTACAATTTGGCGTTTCCGTAATCTGCTAGAGAAAAACGGATTACTAGACGCAGCGATGACCGAGATCAATGCCCAGTTAGCCGAACAAAGTCTGATCATCAAACAAGGTGAGATAAGCATCATAGATGCCAGCGTGATAGAAGCGAAGAATGCTCGTCCTCGTAAGAATGCTGAGGGTAAAAACACGCAAGACCCAGAAGCAGGCTATAGCGTTAAGCAAAGCAGCGATGGAAAACGTAAAACCACCTATGGTTTTAAGGCCCATACAAATGTGGATGAGGATGGTTTTGTCAAAGAAGTCATGCTCACGGCAGGCAATGTTCACGATTCGATTCCATTTGAATCGATACTCACTGGTCATGAGCGGGAAGTGTATGCAGACAGTGCGTACAAAAGTGCCCAGCACAGCAGGTTATTGAAGCAAAAAAAGGTCAAAGAATGCATTATCCATCGAGCTTATCGTAATAGACCTCTTAACGAGGATCAAGAAAAGCAAAACCGTTATTTTTCCAGTATTCGTTCCCGTGTAGAGCATGTCTTTGGGATAATGAAATTGCACTATGGGTTAGGTAAAGCGCGTTATCTAGGACGGGCTCGCAATCAGGCTAGGGTGAGTTTAATTTGTATGGCTTACAACCTAAAACGGGCGTTTCGTATCCAACGAGAATGCTGAGATAGCAAGTAAAGTCCGTCCAAGTGGACTATGTGGGCATTTTTATGAGTTAAAGAGCACTGATTTTTAACGATGTTGACCGTTTTCTATAAAGACGTTGATTGAATTTTTTATAAAAGACCTTTGGCAAGCAATATGGCTAGATCGACTGCTCATGCAAAGGTCTCATTTTATTATTCCTATTTTATATGATTTATTTTGCCGATAGGGTCTTGTTAATAAAACCCTATCGGTGCTCTCTAACAACACTTATCGATACAATAACTCAGGTAAAAACATCGACACTTGAAACACAAAAACAATGATCAACAGTCGAATGATATCCACGCACCAAAAAGGGGTTACGCCTTTAAAGATTGTTGCGGCTTTTACATTTTTTAATACCGCACTGAGAACAAACACGTTCATTCCTACCGGCGGTGTAATTAAGCTGATTTCGGTCACCACTACCACAACAATACCAAACCACACCAGATCAAACCCAAGGCTGGCCACCAACGGATAAAACACAGGCACCGTCAGCAACAGCATAGACAAGCTTTCAAACACCATACCCAGCACGATATAAATGCCTAAAATCACCAGAATCACCACCATCGGCGATACGTCCAGCGCCGTCACAAAATTGAGTAAGGCGTCCGGTAAGCCAGCACGATTAATAAAGTCAGAAAACACCAAGGCACCAATCACCACGCTGAACAACATAGCCGAGGTTCTCACCGTGTCGATCAAGGTTTCGTATACCGCAACCAAGTTCAAACTACGACGTGCAAAACCGATTAACAGTGCGCCGCCAGCACCTATCCCAGCGGCTTCTGTCGGTGTGAACACACCCAAGTAGATGCCGCCCATCACAATCGTGAACAGCAGCAAAACGCCCCAAATGCCTTTTAGCGCGACCATGCGTTCTTTGAACGTCATGCGCTCACCCGCCGGCCCAGCTGAAGGGTCGCGCCAGACCACATAACGCACCGCGACCATGTACAGAACAATGCCCAACATGCCTGGAATAAAGCCTGCAGCGAACAATTCGCGGATACTGGATTCCGTCAATAAACCATAAATTACCAAGATCACGCTGGGTGGAATCAAAATCCCCAGAGTGCCCCCTGCAGCGATCGAAGCCGTTGCCAATCCATCGGAGTAACCAAACTTTTTCATGGGCGGCATGGCGACTTTCGCCATGGTGGCTGATGTCGCTAAACTGGAGCCACAAATGGCCGAAAATCCCCCACATGCTAATACTGTCGACATTGCCAAACCGCCTTTACGGTGACCCAGAAACGCATACGATGCGTTGTACAGCTCTTGCGACAGCCCAGAGCGCGTCACTACATTGCCCATTAAAATGAACAAAGGCACAACCGATAAGCTGTATTCTTGTACCGTCTCAATCACACGATTCGATGCCAACGTTAGGGAGCTCGTCCAGCGAAATGAAAAGACGTTATCGAACCCCAAGCCTTGCAAAATGGCAAAACCAAAAAATCCCACCACGCCCATGGCAAACGCAATCGGCATACGCAACACCAGGATCAACACCAAAAGAACAACAAAACCAATAAAGACTACCGACACGCTATTCTCCTACCGATTGTGAAACGTCATTTTTGTTTGTTAACACCCGATAAGCGCCATAAGTAAGCATACAAGCCGCAGTTAACCAGCTCATTACAGCAATGTATTGGGCAATATAACCGGCAGGCAGTTCGAGATACTCGGTCAACTCGCCACGTCGAATAGACCGTTCAGCGAGTTGAAAAATACGCAACGCTAAGAAGTAAAACGAGGTAGACACAATGAACACAGAGAAAATACCAAGCACTTTAATGACGCGTTTACCCAATACCGCATCCAAAAGATCCACAACCACATGACTGCCGCGCCATGTCATCACTGGCATTTGCGCAAACACCATGATGGCCAATCCAAGCTGGGTCATTTCGACCGCACCATCAATTGAATTATTAAAAAAATACCGTCCAACCACATCACCACAAGTAAGCAACACTATAAATAGCAACACTATGGCTGAAACGCCTTCCAGCACCACACCGATCCATCGATACAGGTTCGGTTCTGGGTAATGTTTCTTTATCCATTCATTCATTTGCATGAAAACCCCCATGGGAGACTTTATTATTATTGTCATTATTTCTCATGTTAACAAAACATGTAACTCACTATAACTGTTTATAAACAAAATTATATACAGTTTCATCATTATATTTGTTACAGAACTTCAAATATTTGTAACTCAACCAAATCTGGCCGGCGAATCCCGGTTCCGATAAACACCCTTTCCGTTATCCATTGCAGATTCGGAGCGCTGGTTTCAAACACGGGTGTACAACGAAAATAAATGCACTCAGGGTCAACTGGAATGCCCTGCTTCAGCTTATTTGTGACGTCGGCAGTCGCCACACGCAAGGCTTTATTGTGAATGTAAATACGCTCGCCCTCGTCCAGTTCAATCACATAATGAGCATCAAGATGAGCCATACGCGGGGTCAGGATCAGCTGATAATCCGCCCCTCCAGGTAGTACCTTACCTTGCCAGCCATGCCCTTTGGCGGTTCCACCGGTAATAGGAATCACTCGACGCTCACCATGCAAAGAAACCCCTATTTCTTGAGGGGGGGCCACTTCCACATATAAGGTCACAAAATGTTTTAATTCTGGTGCTTGAATCATGCTTAACTCCTTTGATCTATGGGCAAATTAAAGGCGGCTCTTACCATACGTAAAGGTGCCGTTTTCTTCCGATGCCTGCGGGCCAGGCACCGCGTGACCTGTTTGGGGAGAAACAGGGAAAATCGCGTTGATTTGTCCCGTGCCAGACGCCCCAAAATAAGGGGTTAGCACTTCGACTTCTTGATCGTAGTCCGACCAACCAAGCGCGCCCAGCAACATCGCTGTATCGTGCATGAAGCCTTCTCCATGACCTTTCGCCGCGTACTCTGGCAGCATGTCACAAAAGGTTTTCCACTGAGCATTTTTCCACATTTCCACCACCGAATGATCCAAAGATTCAAGGAATGGACTCCATACTTTATGGGCGAAATCTGGTGCACTGCCATTTTGTGCAAAACGATGCGACAAAGAGCCACTGGCTAAAATCGCTACCGTGCCATCGTAGTGTTTTTCAATCGCTTCGCGCAGCGCCCAGCCAAATCGTGCCGAATCATTCAGATAATGCACCGTCAACAGAGCCGAGACCGAAATCACCTTGAAGTGTAAATCTTGATTCATATAACGCATCGGCACTAAAGTACCGTATTCAGGGGCCAGAGTGGTGTCGTCATGAGCTAAGGTTTCAACGCCTTGCTGGTTACACATTTGGGCGATGATCTTGCCTAATTGAGGATTGCCATGCACTTCATAGGGCATATTCTTAATAAAATGCGGCAGTTCGTTGCTGGTATACGTGCCCTTAAAATGCGGGGCACAATTGATATGATAATTCGCGTTCACTAGCCAATGGGTGTCGAATACCACTATGGTGTCTACGTTTAATGCTTTGCAACGACGGGCAATCTCATAATGACCGTCAATGGCCGACTGACGCGACCCTTTGCGAGGGCCATCCAATTCAGAAAGGTACATAGAAGGCACATGTGTGATTTTTGCGGCCAACGCTAACTTACCCATAGGTAACACCTCTTCTCGTGTCACACGCTCTAACGAAAAAGAGCGTGAATATTATTTTTATTAAATTTAAGTACCGGATCCAATTCCGTCAGCTCAAACGAAATTTGGCAATAACCATTGTCCGTTATGGGTGCCATCCACTCACACAAAATACGAAACACATTGTCCGCCACCTCTTGACGCAACGCCATGCTGCGGCCATGGCCTATTTTGAGCGTAAGATTCAGCAGCGCAAAATCATCACGACCATCCGCCACGCGATAATCATCGCAGCGAATCGCTCGACTGCGCACGCCTCCCAACGGAAACTCACCCGTTGACACAACATACTCATGAAACGCTTTAAATAACGGCTGAAAGTCCAGTTTATCGTCTAAATTGGCCGAGTACTCAACAATAAAATGCGGCATAGATCCCCCCTTTGGCAGAGCGTTTACCCTCTGCACACCTTAGCAAATCGACATATTTGCACTCATTACAAACTTCCATGGATTACAGACTTCCACGGATTACACACCCCACTTAGGAATGTGGTGGTGACCCATACTGATGCAAATATTTTTCGGCTCACAAAAAATCTCATAGCTGTAAACACCGCCTTCGCGACCGGTACCTGAGGACTTCATCCCCCCAAAGGGCGTTCGCAAATCACGAACGTTTTGGCTGTTTACAAACAACATGCCCGCTTCGATTCGATTCGCAATACGGTGCACTTTACCGTTGTCTTGAGTCCACAAGTAAGAAGCCAATCCGTACTCGTTGTCGTTTGCCATTTGAATCACATCTTCTTCGTCTTCAAAGGGGATCAGCACAGCAACCGGACCAAAAATTTCTTCGCGAGCGATGCGCATGTCATTGGTCACATCACGAAACGCGGTTGGGCGCACAAAATGCCCGCCTTTTAAAGCCTCAGGCAGTTCATCTATAGGCTTGTCTGGCCCACCCGCAATCAGGGTCGCTCCCTCTGCGATTCCAATATGGATGTAACCGGTCACTTTTTCCCAATGCTGCTGGCTAATCAAGGCGCCCACCTTGGTGTTCATATTGGTCGGATCACCCACCTCTATTTTGTTTGCTCGCGCGGCAAAATCGGCACAGAATTTATCGTAAATGGTTTTTTGTACAAAAATTCGAGAACCTGCTGTACAGCGCTCTCCATTGATTGAAAAAATACCAAAGACGGCGGCATCGAGTGCACGCTCGTAATCACAATCATCAAAAATCATCACAGGCGATTTACCGCCCAATTCCATCGAGAATTTTTTTAATCCCGCCGTCGCAATAATGTGTTTGCCCGTTGAAGTACCGCCCGTAAATGAAATCGCAGCAACGTCAGGGTTGGTGATTAGCGCATTTCCCGTTGTCGCACCGAAGCCATGCACAATGTTAAACACACCAGCTGGGATACCGGCTTCTAACGCCAAGTGCCCCAGAAAGTCTGTGGTCAAAGGGGACAATTCAGATTGCTTCATAACCGCGGTATTGCCCAAAGCAAGACAAGGGGCGGTTTTCCATGTGCCCGTCATGAAAGGCACGTTCCATGGGGAAATAAGCGCACACACTCCCGTTGGCTGATACAAAGAATAGTTCAGCATTTGGTCGTCCATCGGATAGGTATGGCCATTCATTTGCTTTGCCATTTCAGCAAAAAAGTAAAAATTATTGGCGGCGCGAGGAACTAAGGCGTTTTGTGTTTGATACAAAGGCAACCCGGTGTCAGCGGTTTCCATTTGCGCTAAAGCCTCTACGTTGTCGGCAATTAAATCCCCTAATTTGGTGATGATTTTTGAACGTTTCGCCACTGGCATGTTGGCCCACGCAGGAAACGCCGCTTTGGCGGCCGCAACGGCCTCGGCCACTTGGGCATCGGAGGCGTGCGCCACGTCAGCCAACATCTCACCGGTGGCAGGATTAAAGGTTTGAAAGGTCTCTTTGCTGTCGACCCATTTGCCATTTATTAAGTTCTTGATCATGGTCACTGCCTCATTATGTAGTGAATTATTAACCTGCCCACTGCGTCAGTCATCACTAAGAAACGACTTTTTAAAACACTATAAAGGGGCAAAATCATTAACATGTTAAGTAAATTATTCTTCCGGAAGGGCATTGTCAAGCATCAAAAAGAGCAGAAGATCAAAAAAACAATCCATTTTATGCCTCTGTCACTGGGTCTATTTTACGTTAAAGCCATTTTTTTGAGTTGACACATCGCAAAGATTGAGCAAATATATTTAACATGTTAAGCAAATTAGGATTAAAAACCATGCTTTATTACAGAACAACCATGCAGGATAAAATACGCCATTTATCAGCACAAAACGCCGCCAATGTTTCTTTAACAAATGGCTTATTGCCTCCTGTAACGGGTAATGTGATTGGCGTGGCATTAAACAACAAAGCTTTAATGGCGTCGCTTGAAACGGCTTTTAATGAAAAACCGCATGTCCAACCGCCCAAAACACCCGTTTTACACATCAAAACAAACAATACGCACATTGGTTATGGCCACACTATTCAGGTGCCCAAGGGCAAAGGCGCTATTTACGCTGGGCCATCTCTTGGCATTGTCATCGGCAAGAAAGCGACGCGTGTCGAGGCGGCCAATGCGTTGGACTTCATCCAAGGATTTACTGTGGTGAACGAAGTCAGCTTAGCCGAAACGTCTTTTTATCGTCCCGCCGTCAAAGCAAAGTGCCGCGATACGTTTTGCCCTATTGGGCCATGGGTCGCCGATAAGTCGTTGATCGCCCACCCTAATAGTCTAGGGATCAAAACCCTTATCAACGGATCTTTAGTGCACGAAACCAACACGGATCAATTGATCTATTCGGTTGAAGAGATCGTCAGTTACATCAGTAGTTTCATGACGCTCGAAGAAGGAGACGTCATTATTGCTGGTACTCCTCAACGTACGGCTGAACTTGAGATCCGACCAGGCGATAGCGTCACGATCGACATTGAAACAATCGGCTCCCTAACCAACCCTGTAGAACAAGAATAAATAGGAATCCGTGATGAAAACCGCTCGCATACTGTATAACAACACCCCTTTAGAGGTGACCATCAACGACCAAGATCAAATCATGACAGCCGAAGGCACGGTTTTAGAAGAGGGGTCTTTTACTTGGTTACCCCCTTGCGAAGGGAAAATTTTTGTCTTAGCAATCAACTACGCCGATCACGCCGCTGAATTGTCTTTCAAGGCGCCAGACGAGCCGTTGGTGTTTTTAAAAAACAACAATTCACTCATTGGCCACAATCAAAAAACGGTTCGTCCAGACAACGTTAATTACATGCACTATGAATGTGAACTGGTCGTTGTGATCGGTAAAGAGGCGAAAAATGTTTCACAAGACGACGCCATGGACTACGTTGGCGGCTACACCGTGGGGAACGATTACGCCATTCGTGACTACTTAGAAAACTATTATCGCCCTAACCTGCGCGTAAAAAGTCGCGATACCTGTACGCCGATTGGCCCTTACCTAGTGGAAGCTAAAGAGGTGAAAGACCCGCATAACTTAACGTTACGAACCTACATCAATGGCGAATTAAAACAGGAAGGCAACACCAAGGATCTGGTGTTTAATATTCCACATTTAATCGCTTATTTAAGCGACATCATGACCCTCACACCCGGTGATATGATCTTCACTGGAACACCTGAAGGCCTAGCGGATGTGAAACCCGGCGATGTCGTCGTAACCGAGGTAGAAGGCATTGGTGTTTTGAAAAACACCATCGTTTCAGAAACCGACTACCTAAACTCCCTCAGCCATTAAGGTGGATAACATGTTATCAAACGATATTATTACGTCCTGCGCTGAGCGCCTACACTTGGCTGAAAAAGAGCGTGTACAGATCCGTCAAATTTCATTGGATTACCACGACATCACTCTCGACGATGCTTATGCCATACAACGCAAATGGGTAAAAATGAAGATAGACGAAGGTCGCAACGTCATTGGCCACAAAATTGGCTTAACGTCTCGCGCCATGCAAATGAGCTCACAAATTGATGAGCCAGATTACGGCACACTATTGGATGACATGCTGTATCACGATGGCTGTGACATTGACACTGATCGGTTCATCGTGCCACGTATTGAAGTGGAACTGGCGTTCGTTTTAAAGAAACCTTTAAAAGGACCTAATTGCACAATCTTTGATGTTTATAACGCAACCGATTATGTGATTCCAGCACTTGAGTTGATTGATGCACGCAGCCAATCGATCGATCCAGAAAGTAAGCGCCCACGCAAAGTCTTCGACACCATCGCTGACAATGCAGCCAATGCGGCGATTATTTTAGGCGGTCGGCCAATCAAGATCAGCGACATGGATCTACGCTGGGTGTCTGCTATCATGCAACGCAATGGTATTATTGAAGAGACTGGTGTAGCGGCGGGCGTATTGAATCACCCAGCTAATGGTGTGTCTTGGTTGGCCAATAAACTGGCCCCTTTTGATGTGGCATTAGAACCTGGTCAAATCATTCTTGGTGGCTCTTTCACGCGCCCTATTGCCGCACGCAAAGGCGATACGTTTACCGTGGATTACGGGGCTTTGGGCACGGTATCTTGCCATTTTAAATAACTAAGATGAATGGCTCAACGTCGTGATTTTCATTTTTCAACTTAGGAGATGACCGTGTCTGCCCCTAAAAATACCTTTAAACAGGCGCTAAAAAACCGCGAACCACAAATTGGTTTGTGGTTAGGTCTCGCGAATAACTACACCGCTGAACTGATCGCTTCCGCGGGGTTTGATTGGCTTTTGCTGGATGGCGAACATGCGCCCAACACGTTACCAACGTTCGTTGGACAATTACAGGCCATAGCGCCCTTCAAAAGTCACCCAATTATTCGTCCTGCTTGGGCAGACCACATAGCATTAAAGCAAATACTCGATCTTGGTGTGCAAACGATATTGGCGCCTATGGTAGACGACGCAGAACAAGCCGCTGCCATCGTGAAAGCAACACGCTACCCACCTTTGGGAATGCGCGGTGTGGGCAGCGCGTTGGCTCGTGCATCGCAGTTTAACCGCACGCCAAATTACCTCACTACAGCCAACGACGAGATTTGTGTATTGGTACAAATTGAATCCGTAAAGGCGGTTCAAGCGTTAGAGGCTATTTTGGCCGTAGAGGGAGTGGACGGCGTGTTTATTGGCCCTGCGGATCTTAGTGCGTCGCTCGGCTACATTGGACAGCCAAATCACCCTGATGTGGTGGCCGTGATAGAAAACGCCATCGCCAAAATTATTGCGGTGGGAAAAGCGCCGGGCATTTTGATGGCCGACGTTCAACAAGCCAAGCATTATTTGGCACTAGGCGCGTTATTTGTGGCTGTTGGCAGTGACACAGGGCTTTTAATGAACAGTACAAGAGCGCTAGTCAACACGTTCAAACCCGAACAAGCGAAGACAGAAAATTCCACGACCTCGGTTTACTAAAAAGGGGGGGAACCGTTCCTTTTAAGCATCACACCTACAATACAGCGTGTTTTGAGCATCCTCGGTACCCAGCTCAGCGTTCGATCTCAGGCTGGGATTTTTTCGTTACGCCGTGGCATCATGCAAAGAAATCGTACGATACTGCGTACATTCTCTTACTTAGGTAACAGATATGACGCCAATGACAAATAAGGAACATGATGACCGCTCTGACAATAACAAAAAGCATACTCACCACGGACGTTGCTTTATCTTTGTGCCAAGCCGCGCTTGGCCATGCCAAACACCTTAAAATTGCGGTTTGCGTGTCGGTGGTTTGTCCATCAGGACGCCTTCTTGCTAGTGCGAATATGAACCAAGCGCCGGTTTTATCGCATTCAATCGCCACAAAAAAAGCCATCACTGCCGCGGCGTTTCGACTCCCAACAAAAGAATGGCAAAGTCGTTTGGCGGATCGTACTCATATTTTACTCGCGTTGCAAAGTGAGCCCGACTTTAGCTTTATAGGAGGCGGCTTACCCATCATTATTGCCGATGATGTGGTTGCCGCTATCGGTATTTCAGGCGGCAGTGAACAACAAGATATCGACTGCGCCACAGTAGCGCTTCGCAGCATACCTTGAGACGACTTAATCACTCTACCCCACTTTAAGCCTCGTCTGTAGGGCTTACGCTAGGAGCGCCATGACCTCTTTGTCGAATACATTGACCCTCCCTTTATTGGGTCTGTTAGTGGCGTTCGGGCCACTTTCAATTGATATGTACTTGCCCAGTTTACCCAATATCGCCGACAGTTTGGGGGCCACCGACCAACGGATTCAGTCAACCATTACTGTCTTTCTTATGGGCATGGCCATTGGCATGCTATTCTTTGGTCCCTTATCCGATTTGTTAGGTCGCAAGCGTCTATTGCTGCTTGGCATTGGGGTTTATTTTTTCAGCAGCATCGGCTGCGCACTGGCCCACACAGGTGAGCAGTTAATTTTATTCCGATTTTTGCAATCATTAGGAGGTGCCGCGGCGGCAGTGTTAGGTAGGGCCCTAGTACGAGATTTTTTCGAGCTCACCAGAGCGGCCGCGATCTTATCGCACATGCATGTGGTGTCCATGATGGTGATGCTGGCATCGCCGATATTGGGCGCCTACATTGTTAGCTATCTTGATTGGCGTTGGATTTTTTATTTCCTCGCATTCTTTTCAACCCTTGCCTTTGTGGGTAGTTACTTGCTGCTGCCAGAGTCCAAACAACACGTTCGTAACCATCTCTCATTAAAAACCTATGTAAATAACTATTTCGACTGTATACGCGCGCCGCGTTTGGTACTGTACACCCTTACTAATGCACTCTCTTTTGGTGGTATGTTTGCCTTTATCGCCACGTCGGCCTTCATTTATATCGAACACTATGGCGTTTCTGAAACTCACTACGCCATGCTATTTTCTGGGAATATCATCGCTATTATTGTCGCCACTCTGGGCAATTCATGGCTTAGCAAACATTACAGCATCATGGTGGCTTTAACCGCAGCCATGATGTTATCGTTCACTGCCACATTATTCATTTGGTTATTGTACGGACTTGATTGGACGCCACTGCTATTTTTTATCGGCGTGACCATGCTCTATATCAGTGTCACCGGCGCCATTGGCGCAAACAGTTTGGCAACGCTTTTTCTTTTATTGCCTGAAAAAGCGGGGACGGTATCAGGATTATTCATCGCCTCTCAGTTCGCAATCGGCAGCCTAGTGAGCTATGTAGCCAGTGCGTTATTTGATGGCACGCCATCCAGCTTATTACTCATTATGGCCTGCTGTGGCTCACTCAGTATGTTGCTTTATCTACGCGCGAACCGTTTATAATATAGCCTCTTCACAAAAACACAGTGGACTTTTTCGGTAAATTAACAACTTATCGCCTAACCACCAGCGAAACCCGCTTTGTTATTTTTACAGATCGATAAAAAGGCTTACACAACCATTTCGCGCTGTCTTTCTATCTGTTTACAGGGAGCTCGACTAGCGCTAATTCCCGCTCATTTCTTCGAATAAATTCGGTAACTTCCCTCTGTACCTACCAACGAAACACTCAACTAGGGAATCTCACAGACATCAACAATAGGCACCTCACATCCTATATTAAGTTGCCTTTACCCTGCGAACAGGTACACTTTCGTGTACTAAAAATCATCAAAAAACCGTAAAAGCATTCTATTAATATTGTTCACCCACATTAATATAGTGAAAATGAAAAAATTTACTTACTAGGTTGACAGAAAATTACATGAAAAGATTAGAAGACTCCCTGACATTACAGTTATTACGAGCACGAGAGTCCTCCATGGCTTTTTTTCGTCCGGTATTACAAAAGGCCGGCTTTACCGAACAACAATGGCGGGTTTTACGAGTTTTAAATGACCACAAAGAGCTCGAAGCAAAGCAGTTAGCGGAGCTGTGCTGCATTCTCAGCCCCAGCCTAACGCGGATCATCACGCGTTTTGAAGAAGACGACCTCTTAATTCGTAAGAAGTCTCTTACAGATCAACGTATAGCACTGCTGTCGCTGACCCCCAAGGCCAATAAAATTGTTACAGAATTTCGTCCAGAAGTAGATGCATCGTACCAGCGAATCATTGAAAAATTGGGCGAAGACAAAATGAAAGAACTAAGTCGACTATTAAACGACATCATCGCGCTAGACAGCACCTCTAATTAACGTCTGGGAAAGCCAGTCAAGTGAAATTGACCAAGCACTTAGAGCATTAAAAAAGAGTACATGAGCTAAGCCTGATCCTAAATAACATTTAGGATTCCAAGATCTATGTAATTTTGTAAAGAAATGCACATCTGGAATAGAACGCTTTGAAGACCATTTTCACCTACTATTTACTGAGCACGGCAAGCTAACTGATGCATTAGAGACGAGCATCTTGGAAACTCACAGCCAAACAAACAATAGATCATCATGGTTTTCTCACCTTCTTGGTCACGGTAGCCTGTTCTAGGGCACCTGTACCAGACATACCTTTTTATAAATGGGCAATGTTCTTTTTCTGCGCTTTATTAGACGCACCGTGGCAAGCCCAAGCGCCACCATGGCTACAAACACGCTGGCTAACCATGCCGTTCATGAGGAAGACAGCCAGTGAGGTACGAAGGACGTTGAACCCATTCTTCAATACGGGTGCATTCCAGCATAGGAATCAGTTTTTCAAGTTTTAGAGTCAGTGAGCCGATTTCTTGGCGTAAATCAGAAAGTAAAAAGAAAACAAGACATTCAATTTTGTCACAATGTGGTCACAGATCCGCCACACAGGAAAACTTTGATATTTAAGACTGAATTTATAGGGGATGAATGAAATTTGAAGTTATCAAAAAATAAGCTAAGCACTTATTAAAAAAGGAGTTTTTAACAAAAAAATAGACTATAAAACTGTAATTACTGGTGGGTGTGGAGGGGTTCGAACCCCCGACATTCGCCTTGTAAGGGCGACGCTCTCCCAACTGAGCTACACACCCGCTCGTAAAATTGTTGCCATATTTACAGGTAAATAATGGCGGAATGGACGGGACTCGAACCCGCGACCCCCTGCGTGACAGGCAGGTATTCTAACCAACTGAACTACCACTCCAACACGTTGTGTTTAACGTCCCATCAGACGCGCTATTTAAGATAGCGAACTGGCCACATTGTTAATAAATATTTTACTAAAAATAATGGCGGAATGGACGGGACTCGAACCCGCGACCCCCTGCGTGACAGGCAGGTATTCTAACCAACTGAACTACCACTCCAAAACATTGTGTTTAACGTCTCATCAGACTTACTTTTTACATCCGTAGATGGTGGGTGTGGAGGGGTTCGAACCCCCGACATTCGCCTTGTAAGGGCGACGCTCTCCCAACTGAGCTACACACCCATTTGCACTTCTTTTGCCCTATTTACGTATAAATAATGGCGGAATGGACGGGACTCGAACCCGCGACCCCCTGCGTGACAGGCAGGTATTCTAACCAACTGAACTACCACTCCAACACAATTTCTTCTTTTAAAACAATTAACTACATCGAAGTAATTAATCGGCTTCGCTTGAAGACGGGGCATATAATACACCAAGAAAAAGGATTGTCTAACCTTTTTTTAAAAAATTTATCGCGATACCAACCACACGACAAAGTGGGCAAAAATCACCCCCGATATTTCTTATAGTTCTCGGCCTGCTCCAGCACGCTTTTGTATACGTCGTCGTTGGCAACGGGTGGGAAGCCGTATTTGTGCAGTAGGAGTATTAGGTCAACTTTGAGTGTGGCTTTTATGTCGTCGCGTTTGGCGAAGTCGGGGTATTTGGCGACGTCGTCGACGATGGTTTTCATGGTTTTGGCGAGTTCGAGCATTTTGTCGTTGTCGTAGGTGAATTCGTATTTTTTACGCATGTGTTCGAGGATGTCGTAAAAGGCTTTTTCTTCCATGTCGATGCCCAAGTCGGCGAAGGAGCCCATTTCTTCAGCCATGGCGTAGACCATGTCGGTCATTTCTTGGCTGAAGGTGTCGAACTCTTCTCCGTTTAATACGTCTTCGTCACGTCGCTCGTTATAGTGTTCTACCAAGGCTTCAAAGCGTTTTGAGAAGTCCATGCCTTTTACTTGGTTGACCTTCTTAAAGTCGCCAATGGCTTTTTGTAGGAGCTTTTGCAGCAGTTGTATCTTGGTATTGGGCAGTTTGATTTTATTGATGCGCGCTAGGTAGTCTTCATCGAAAATATCAATGGCATCGGCTTTTGCTTCGCCTATGGTGAAGATCTCCTCTACCCCATCGGCACGCAAAGCTTCGGCAATCAGCTCGCGTACACGGGCATTCATTTGTGCAGTATCTGGCGCGTCGCCTTTGGTGAGCTTGAAGATAATCGAGCGCACCGCAATGTAGAAGTGAATCAAATCCCGTTCGTTTTGATTAATTCGCTCACTACCACAGCACACGTCGTAAGCGGCTTTTAGGCGTTTCACTAAGCCCATAAAGCGGTTTTCGCCCTTTTTGGTTTGCAAGATGAATTCGGCGGCTAAGTTTAAGCATTGCAATTGCGCTTTGGGTTCGCCACTAAGATAGCCCGACACATCAAAACCATGAAACATTTGCTTGAGCAAATCTAGGTGGTTTTTTACTTCCACCACAGACACATTCACGTCTTCCATGCTGGTGGTATCCGCTTTGGAGTATTGCGCTAAGGCTTGGTTCATCCGAGATTTAATGCCAATGTAATCCACCACCAAGGCTTTCTCTTTGCCTTCCAATTTACGGTTAACGCGGGAAATGGTTTGAATCAGGTTGTGTTTTTGCAGTGGTTTATCAATGTAAATGGTGTCCAGCTCAGGCACATCAAAGCCGGTTAGCCACATGTCTACGACGATGGCGATTTTGAAGTTGGACAGCGGGTTCTTAAATTGTCGGTCCAGCTCTTTGCGGTGTTCTTTTTTGCCCACCAGCGCATACAGTTCAGCGGTGTCATTGTCTCCTTGGGACATGACCATTTGCACTTTTTCCAAAAGCAACAGCGTTTCTTGTTCTTTTTCGGTTAAGGCTCGGCTGTGGTCTGAGGTGAGGCGCTTTTCAAACCAATCGGGGCGAAGAACTTTGACGGCCTTGTAAAAGTCGTAGGCGATCTCACGGTTGGCGCAGACAAACATGGCCTTGCCTTTGACTGTGGCCCCTTCGGCAACTCGGCTTTCATAGTGGGCAACAAAATCTTTTGCCAAAGCCGCGATGCGATCTGGGTCACCTAAGATGGCATTCATGTTGGCCGAGGCTTTTTTACTTTCTTCTATTTGATGCTCGCTGGATCCCTCCGCGGCACACACCTCATAGTATTCTTCCACTTCTTTAAGTTTGCTGTTGTCTAAAAAAACTTTCGCAGCGCGGCCTTCATAAACAATGCGCACGGTGATTTCGTCGTTCACTGCTTCGGTCATGGTGTAGCTGTCGATGGCTTGGCCAAATACGTCCAGCGTGGCGTCTATGGGCGTGCCGGTGAAACCCACGTAAGTGGCGTTCGGCAAGGAGTCGTGCAAATATTTAGCAAAGCCGTAGGTTTCTTTCATCGAAATGGCTTTACCTTCGCTGTATTTGATCACGGTTTTTTTGTCGAGATTCACTTGCGAACGATGAGCCTCGTCTGAAATGCAAATGATGTTGGTACGATCCGACAACCGCTGTAAATCTTCGGTGAACTTATGAATCGTGGTTAAAAACACCCCGCCGCTTTTGATGCCTTGCAGCTTCTCGCGCAAATCGGCTCGGCTGGTCACAGACACCACGGTGTCGTCGCCAATGTAGGCGGTCGCCCCGGTAAACTGTTTGGCAAGCTGGTCGTCTAAGTCGGTTCGATCGGTAATCAAGACTATGGTCGGGCTGGCGAAGTCGATGCTTTTCATCAGCAAGCGACACAAGAACTGCATGGTGTAACTCTTGCCACAACCCGTCGCACCAAAATAAGTGCCGCCTTTGCCGGAGCCTAGGGGTTTGCGTTCTTTAAGAATATTAAAATAGAGTTTACGAGCGGCGTAATACTGCGGGTAGCGACAACCGATTTTTACTTCTTTTTTATTAGTGTCTGGGAAGAAGACAAAGTTCTTAATCACATCCAACAATCGAGTAGGATAAAACAAGCCGTGGAGCATCGTATAAAGCGAATTGATACCGTCTTTCTCGGCCGATTCATACCCCGTTTCTTTGCGCCATGCGTAATAAAACTCATAGGGCGCAAACACATTACCCAGCTTGTTATTCACCCCATCACTGATGATGCACAAGGCGTTGTAAACAAACAGTTGGGGAATATCCCGCTGGTAACGAATACAGATTTGTTGCCAAGCATCGTGAATCGTGGCGTTGTTTTCTCTAACTGCTGATTTAAATTCAAACACCACCAGCGGCAAGCCATTCACATACAAGATGCCATCGGGAATGCGCATCTGGCCGTCTACCCCTTCAATCTCCAGCTGGTTCACCATCTTATAAACATTATGGCTGGAAGACGCTTTCCCGGCCGACGGCAAATAATGCACCTTACCTTCCGCTACCTTAGCGAGGTCTTTCGGAGTGGCAAATAACTGAGCCAATGTTTCATTCAGGTGGCGGGTATCGATCAACTCGATGTACAAGTCTTTTTGGTTGCGGTCTTCCCGCTTGAGCAAAAAACCATTGGTTAACCAAGCGCTGAAGGTTTTATTGCTTTGGTACAAATCACTGGCGGGCAAGGCGCTTAACTGACGAATGATCGAATCGATCTCGTTGTCAGTAATGCCGTCCGCCTGATATTGACGAGATAAATACGCGCGCACATCATCGACGATTAACACCTGAGACGGCTCCGCTCGGTCTATGTTCTGACCCAACACATGCGGATAACCCTGCTCGCCCAGCAAATCGATAATGGCTTGCTCTAGCTTTGCTTCAGTAAACATTGAACCCATGCAATAAAATTCCTTCTGATTGCTTGTTATTATTAATGATCTAGCGCCTCCCCTTTTTCTTCAGGGAAGTTGGGGTTATTCTGCGTCCACCAACGCCTTGGCTTGCGTGACTTCTGGTGAATCTAAACGCAACTCACCTGAAATGAGTTTGGGCAATAAAGTGTCTCGAAGTTTAGAAAGTACTCTAGAACTAGATTCATTCTCATATGTTTTTTGCATCAACGCACCAGCTTGTTCATTAAATATCTTTTCTATAGAGCCCACTCTGCTACAAACTAATATATAGCTAAGTATTTTCTTAGGTGCTGTATGTTTTACAGTTGTTCCCGTAGCACTACCTAATACTGAATTTCGGTAATTATTGGAACATAATGTCTGATAAATAAACTCCTTCGTAGCGCAAGGGTGATCAGAAAAGGAAACTTTACCCAATCGTTGATTATGATGAAAAGTAAGTCCTTCATAATTAGGAACAACTGATGGATATCCAAGCGTATCACTCGCCTTACTCAAATCTGTCATATTTACGAATATATCCCCTGCTTTAAATATGTAATCGCTGACTAATGGACCTGAATAAAACTTATACTTATCCGATTTAAACCCCCCTCCAACCTTCACATTACCCGGTGTAAGTAGTATATCGTTAGTAGCATTCTCGCTAAAATATTCGCCTTTAAATGCATATCCATGCTTAATACCAATAAGGTTTTCAAGCTTAGTAACTTCCCACCCCATGGGCACCCAGCCATTAACTCCAACACTGGGTTCTTGGCTGTCTTCAAATGCACTTGGGAAAAGCTGACGAACGTGGTCTGGTAAGGCTTGGAAGCCATCGCTGGCGCGGGCGGTTTTGCGTAATTCAGCACGGGCAATTAAAGCCGGTGGAAGGCTGTCTAATTCGCTGTTGGTTGCCGCATCAAAAAAGCCAGCGTCTAACGCGTTGTCGATGACAGGGTCAAAATCCACAAACCAAGACTTAAACAAGGCCTGCGCCATTTGTTCTAGGGTTTGGTTGATTTCGCGATTGAGAGCGATTTTATGATCTATCGAAGTTAAATGTTGAGCAATTTTCTTTTGCTTATCAATAGACGGAAATCGAAGTATTAACTCTCTTAATTCAGATTGTTTTATGCCTTTTACTGTACTACCAGTGCCTCTTCCATCAAGTTGGTGCTGAACATCTCTTGATTGCATTAAGAATAAAAGATAATCATTATCCAATAATCCTTGCTTCCCTCTTAACGTAATAACTCTTTGCGCTAAAGCAATCTTTTTACCATCCAATTGAGCGACTTCACCCAAAGGCGCTTCCGTTGTTAAAACTATATCTCCAGCCTTTGGAAAACCTCTCGTCATCCAAGCTTCATAATCATCTTCAGCAATAAATTCACCGACTGGCTGAATACGACCATTTTTAATTATTTTTGCAGTAATTAAAGGTATTCCAGAGTTTGTTTTCTTAGGCGTTTTTCCTCGATAGTCGATGATGGCTTCCATGCAATCTTCCAATCGAAATTCTTGTATTTCACTCCCCATAACCCAACGCCTCCAAGTTACTGCGAATGGCTTTATCCAGTTCTTCGGCTTGGTTCATTTGGCGGTAGAGGGTTTGGCTGAGTTCACGCATTTTGGTTTCAAAAGGAATACCGTCGTCTTCGATGTCCGCTGCGCCCACGTATCTACCCGGTGTCAGTACGTAGTCGTTGGCTTTGATGTCTTCGATGGTGACAGATTTGCAGAAGCCAGCTTGGTCTTGGTATTTAGTAACTTTGCAATCGCCGCTTGCGACTCGCTTTTGCAAGGCCTCGTCGCTGCTGCGCCAGGCATGGAAGGTGTCGGCGATGCGGTTTAATTCGTCTACTGTGAGTTCTTTGTGTACACGGCTGATCATAGAGCCCATTTCGCGGGCATCGATAAACAAGGTTTCAGTTTGGCGGTTACGGAAGCCTTTGTCGCTGTTAACGGTTTTGTCTTTCGACATAAACCACAAACACACGGGAATTTGCGTGGTGTAGAACAATTGCCCCGGCAAGGCGATCATGCATTCGATGCGGTCGTTTTCGATCAACTGCTGGCGTATTTCGCCTTCGCCCGAGGTATTAGTACTCATAGATCCATTGGCTAAGACAAAGCCTGCGGTGCCGGTTTCGCTCAGCTTGGACAGCATGTGTAATATCCACGCGTAGTTGGCGTTGCCAGTGGGCGGCGTACGGTAGCCTGCAAAACGCGGGTCGTCGGTTAACTCAGCTTCGTCGCGCCAGTCTTTTAAGTTAAACGGCGGATTGGCCATGATGTAATCGGCTTTGAGGTCTTTGTGCTGATCGGCAAAAAAGGTATCAGCGGATTTCTCACCCAAATTGCCAGACAAGCCTCGTACTGCCAGGTTCATCTTCGCCAGTTTGTACGTAGTACCCGTGAGTTCTTGACCGTAAATGGCGATGTCTTTACTGCGGCCTTCGTGCTGCTGGATAAATTTCAGGGACTGCACAAACATACCGCCAGAACCACAACAGGGGTCATACACCTTGCCTTGATAAGGTTCGAGCATTTGCGCCAATAAGGTCACCACGGACTTTGGTGTATAGAATTCGCCACCGCCCTTGCCTTCTGTGGCGGCAAATTTACCGAGGAAGTATTCGTACACACGACCCACCAAATCTTCTTCTGTGGTGTCGCACTCATTGGCCAGCGTGTCGATGTTTTCAACGGTGTCGATCAAGGAGGCGAGCTTTTTCACTTCCAGTTCTTGGCGAGTGAAGTAGTTGTCTGGTAAAGCGCCTTTTAGGCTTGGGTTGTTCTTTTCAATGGTGGACAAGGCGGTGTCGATCAGCACAGCAATGTTGTCTTGCTTGGCACGCGCTTTAATAAAACTCCAACGAGTGTCTTCTGGCAGATAGAAGATATTGTCTTGCTGGTAAAACTCTTTCATCTCAATAAAGGCTTCTTGGCCATCGTCGAGCATCTTCTTGCGACGCGCTTCGAACTTATCGCTGATGAATTTCAAAAACACCAGACTCAACACAATGTGCTTATATTCGGAGGATTCGACACTGCCGCGTAATTGATTCGCCGTGTCCCAAAGGGTTTCTTCAAAACCTTTTATCGCTTTCTTTTTAGCAGGACTTTTCTTCTTTGAAGTGGCTTTTACAGGGGTATCTGGGGTTGTGGTGACGTCTATCGGTTCCATGTGCTGGGCTTGCTCCATTGGCGCGGTTTCGCCTTGTACAAAACGGGGTAAAGTGGGCAGAATAGTCAATGCAACCACTTTACCTTGTGTGAAAACTTACAAACATATTACTTGATAATGCCTTTTATGGGTAACCCCTAATACGACTTATTAAGAGCCCAATCTTCCCCTTTACAACACAGCAAACGGCCGCTTTAGCTTTCCCCAAATCCCAATACTAAAGACAGCCTATTTGCGTATTGCTGAATAGCATCTAAAGATTCGTCGATGTGATCAAAACGATGCGATCCACCCTCGAATATCAACGTCTGTATATCAGGTAATAACCGCACGGTTTCTCTGTAATCAATAAGCTCGTCACCCTTATCGAACAGAAGAAGCCCATGATGATTTCCCAACGACATTTGGCCTATTCTTCCACGGTATTTTTTCTAAGTGGTACGCCCTGCCATAGACAACCTGCTTACCATCGGTGTAATCCATGCCTATCCCGTGTAAAACCCCAAGAAATGACAAGCTTATTACCTTATCCGATTGTGACTTAAAAACGAACAAAACAGTTTTGAAAATGAGTAATACGAAAAGACAGGCCATTTAATCTGGTCACATCGTTGTCACAGATTCGGCACATAGGAAAATTTTGATATTTAAGAGTGAACTTAAAGCATAAGACATTACATTTGAAGCGATTAAAAAATCAGCTAAGTGCTTGTAAAGGAATGTTTTTTTGAAAAGAAAAGTGCTTTATGGAGCTTTACTTACTGGTGGGTGTGGAGGGGTTCGAACCCCCGACATTCGCCTTGTAAGGGCGACGCTCTCCCAACTGAGCTACACACCCGCTCGTAAAATCTTTGCCATATTTACAGGTAAATAATGGCGGAATGGACGGGACTCGAACCCGCGACCCCCTGCGTGACAGGCAGGTATTCTAACCAACTGAACTACCACTCCAACTCAATGTTTTTAATGTCTCATCAGACTCACTTTTTACATCCGTAGATGGTGGGTGTGGAGGGGTTCGAACCCCCGACATTCGCCTTGTAAGGGCGACGCTCTCCCAACTGAGCTACACACCCAATGCCATTTAGCCAAACACTTTTCAGTGGTGCCGCCACCAAGAGTCGAACTCGGGACCCTCTGATTACAAGTCAGATGCTCTACCAACTGAGCTATAGCGGCTTTCGCTAAATGTCGTCACAACATTACCTACGTTAAAATAAGTAATGGTGCCGCCACCAAGAGTCGAACTCGGGACCCTCTGATTACAAGTCAGATGCTCTACCAACTGAGCTATAGCGGCATAACGATACGCAGTTTAGTTTTACCACTCTAATAATAGAAATGGTGCCGCCACCAAGAGTCGAACTCGGGACCCTCTGATTACAAGTCAGATGCTCTACCAACTGAGCTATAGCGGCTAAACTAATCTCTTTAATTTGTGTTCCTTAATAAAGGAACACTTTGACCACAACTTGGTGCCGCCACCAAGAGTCGAACTCGGGACCCTCTGATTACAAGTCAGATGCTCTACCAACTGAGCTATAGCGGCATTTCTCAAACAATGGTCGGGACGGCAGGATTTGAACCTGCGACCACTAGCACCCCATGCTAGTGCGCTACCAGGCTGCGCTACGCCCCGAAACCAACAAGATGTGGGTAAACCCTATCGTTGTCAGCGGGTGCGTATATTACTATAAGAAATTGAAAATGGAAGAGTTTTATAGTTTTTTTTTCATTTCACCCAGCATGCGTTGTTTCGTGACGGTCAGCTTCCCCCCTTGATCTTATTGTAATTCTCATTGGCTGCTGTACTACGAGTTCAAAAGCATAAATGGAAAGCATTACAAACATCAAAACAGACACTCGAAACAAAAAAAACCACCCTTTAGAGGTGGTTTTTCACGGATCACATGCGCTTGCGTTACCGCGAAACACACGTGCAGCGCTATTCCTGCATGTAATCTTCAACTTTCGATTTCAGCTTTTGACCAGGACGAAACGTCACGACAGTGCGAGCCGAAATAGGAATTTCTTCTCCTGTTTTAGGGTTTCTACCAGGGCGCTGACTTTTCTCACGCACTTCAAAATTGCCAAAACCCGACAATTTAACTTGCTGCCTTTCAACAAGAGAATGCCTAACCACATCAAAAAAACCTTCAACTAGGTCTTTGGCATCTTTTTTAGTCAAACCAATAGAGTCGACTAAATTTTCAGCAAGGTCCGCTTTTGTCAACGACCCCATAATACTACCCCCTTACAACGGCTCCCAACTGCTCAGACAATGCAGCCACAGCGAGCTCGACAGAATTATTTACTTCTTCATCACTAAGAGTGTGTGAAGGATGCTGCCACGTCAAGCCCAAGGCGACACTTTTTTTCGATTCATCAATACCTTGGCCTTGATAAACATCAAAAACCAACACACCTTTGAACGCGTCACCCGCGGTAGCTGAAATCACTGACTCCAACGCACTTACCGGCACATCACGATCAACCAATAAAGCCAAATCACGACGCACTTCTGGGAATCGAGAAACAGCTTTGTATTCAGGAAGTTTAGCGTTAAGGACCGCATCAAGCGCAATGTCAAAGACGTAAATCGGTTGGTTTGCCCCTAACGATTTAGATAATTGCGGGTGAAGCTCTCCCATCAAACCAACAAATTGCTCATCGATGAAAAGGTCTGCTGAACGGCCTGGATGTAAAAATTCACACTCAGAGCGTTTAAAGGTCGGCATACCACCATCGTTTAATGCAAACAACGCTTCGACGTGCGCTTTAAGGTCATAGAAATCGACCTTTTCACTGCCGTGATACCACGCTTCAGCATGTCGCGTACCAGCAATTAAGCCCGCCACTTGCTGCTGCTGATCCAAATCCGCCAAGGCATCCACCGAGCCGATAAAGCGACGCCCCGTTTCAAACAAACGCACACGCGATTGCTGGCGATTTTGGTTATAAAGGTAGGCTTTCACCAAACCTGGTATCAGACTGGGACGCATTACGCCCATGTCAGCAGAAATAGGATTCGCTAAAGGCACTGGCTCGATGTTTGGCAAAAATTGCTTGCTCAACACAGGATCAATGAAACTGTACGTCACCGCTTCTTGGTACCCTTGCGACACTAAGATAGAACGTAGTACTTGAATCTGCGTTTTTGTCTCAGACAGCGGCGTAAAATTAACGGCGGCTTGAGGCATAGAAGACGGCAAATTATCGTAGCCGTATATGCGCGCTACTTCTTCGATCAAATCCGCTTCGATGGCAATGTCAAAGCGATGAGACGGCGCTTTGGTCGTCCAAGCGTCATCAGTGACTTCTACCATTTCTAAACCAAGACGTGTCAAAATGTCCGTCACCAAGTCTTTATCAATCGACAAGGCCAGATACTGATCGAGCTTTTTGCGGCGCAATGTCACTACCGCAGCAGCAGGCAAAAACGCCTCATTCACCACGTGTGTGATTGGGCCAACTTGACCACCGGAAATTTCTAAGATGAGCGCCGTAGCTCGTTCCATGGCTTTTTCTTGCAATGTCGCATCAACGCCACGCTCGTAACGATGTGACGCGTCTGTGTGCAAACCGTATGAACGCGCTTTACCCGCTAACGCCAGTGGCGCAAAAAACGCACTTTCTAAGAAAATATCTTGAGTATCAGCCTGAACACCAGACCCCTCTCCTCCCATAACACCAGCAATGGCCAAGGGAGTACTTTCATCCGCAATCACCATGGTGTCGTCACGGAGCGTTATGCCTTGACCGTCTAGCAAGGTGATTTTTTCATCCTGCTTTGCCATACGCACAACAACAGAACCTGACAAGTTAGCCAAGTCAAAAGCATGCATTGGCTGGCCCAATTCAAGCATCACATAATTGGTCACATCAACAATAGGGTCGATGGAACGCACCCCACTACGGCGTAATTTTTCCACCATCCACAATGGCGTCGTTGTTGCGACATTGACGCCACGAATGACACGACCAAGATAACGAGGACAGCTTTCTGCTGACTCCACTCGCACAGGAAAAACTTCGTCAATACCCGGGGCCACTGGCACTATTGCTACCGGTGTCACGTCGGTTTTATTCAAAACACTCACTTCGCGAGCAAGACCTGCCAAGCTCAAGCAATCACTGCGGTTAGGCGTTAGATCAACATCAATGATGCAATCGTCAAGCCCTAAGTAAGCACGAAAATCTTCGCCCGCGCGCGCTGTAAGAGGTAATTCCATAATGCCATCGTGATCATCGCTTAAGCCCAGCTCAGAAGCGGAGCACAGCATACCCAACGATTCGACTTGACGAAGTTTGGCTTTTTTAATTTTAAAATCTGCGCCAAGTACGGCGCCAATTTTTGCAAACGGAATTTTAATGCCGGGACGCGCATTGGGCGCACCACAAACAACTTGAAATGTTTCCGTACCATCAAATACCTGACAGACTTGCAACTTGTCGGCATTAGGATGAGGCTCAGCTGCCGTAATCTCACCGACTACCACGCCCGTAAAATCGGAGGCAACAGGCAAAACTTCATCTACTTCAAGGCCAGCCAATGTAATTTGAGCCACCAAATCATCGCTACTGATGTTTGGATTGACCCACTCTCTTAGCCAATTTTCACTAATCTTCATAACAACACCCTAGGTCAACTGGTTTACTTGAACTGTTTAAGGAAGCGCAAATCATTCTCGAAAAACATACGTAAGTCGTCTACTTTGTAGCGCAGCATGGCAAAACGCTCAACGCCCATACCAAAGGCAAAACCTGTATATTTTTCAGAATCGATACCTGACATTTCAAGCACCTTGGGGTGAACCATGCCACAGCCTAAAACTTCCAACCATGACTCTTCACCCTTGCTGTTGGTACGCATAATATCCACTTCGATAGAAGGTTCAGTGAAGGGGAAATAACTAGGGCGGAAGCGGACTTTCAAGTCATCTTCAAAAAAGACATTTAAAAACTGTTGCAAGATGCCTTTCAGATCCGCAAAAGAAATATTCTCGTCAATCAATAGACCTTCGACCTGATGAAACATAGGAGTATGTGTCTGGTCTGAATCACAACGATACACTCGGCCCGGACAAATAATGCGGATCGGCGGTTGGCTGGTTTCCATAGTACGCACCTGAACCGGAGATGTATGGGTTCTAAGTACAGTGGTTGGATTGAAATAGAAGGTATCTTGCATAGCACGCGCGGGATGGTGCGCGGGAATGTTTAAGGCTTCAAAGTTATGGTAGTCGTCTTCAATCTCTGGGCCTGCTGCCACATCGAAACCGATACCACGAAAAAAAGTCTCAATACGCTCCATAGTTCGAGTCACTGGGTGCAAACCGCCCACTTCTTGGCCTTTACCAGAAAGAGAAATATCAATCGTTTCTGTCGCCAACTTGGCATTCAACGCTGCCGCAGCTAACACCGCTTTGTGTTCAGTGATTTTTTCCTGAACTTGGTCTTTCGCCTCGTTAACAAGCTGACCAAATTTCGGCCGGTCTTCAGCAGACACATTGCCTAACTGTTTGAGCAAAGCCGTTAGTGCGCCTTTTTTGCCTAAATAATGCACACGAACATCGTCTAGCGCAGACTCACTTTCAGACGCAGCGACCGCGCTAAGCGCATCCGCAAGAATCTGTTTTAGGTTCTCCATTTACACACTCCAAAAAATAAAATAGGGGAAGAACCATTGGCTCTTCCCCTATCAAAGACTGCATTGAGCTATTCATTTTAATTAGACAAAATCCAACTTAAACAAATCACCCTAAGGCTACGTCAGAAATTAAGCCAAGCTTGCTTTCGCTTTTTCAACGATAGCAGCAAACACTTCTTTCTCGTACACAGCTAGGTCAGCCAAAACCTTACGGTCAATTTCAATGGCAGCTTGTTTCAAGCCAGCAATGAAACGGCTGTAAGAAAGACCATTGATACGTGCAGCCGCGTTAATACGAGCAATCCACAATGCGCGGAATTGACGTTTACGCTGACGACGGTCACGGTACTGATACTGACCAGCTTTGATAACAGCTTGTTTCGCTACACGAAATACACGGCTACGTGCACCGTAGTAACCTTTAGCTTGCTTTAAAATCTTCTTGTGACGGCGACGAGCCTGAACACCACGTTTTACGCGAGGCATAATATAAACCTTATACTAATAAAATTAATGAACTAAAAAATCGAGACTTAGATGTATGGCAACATGCGTACAATTAACGCTTTGTCACTTTGCGCAATCTGGTTCATAGAACGAAGATGACGCTTACGCTTAGTCGATTTCTTAGTCAAAATGTGACTAGTATGAGACTGCTTATGCTTAAAACCATTCGCGGTACGTTTGAAGCGCTTTGCTGCGCCACTGTGTGACTTAATTTTGGACATGATAAAACCACTCTCGCATTCGTTAATGTTAGTGTAATTTCATAATAATAAAAGCATTAAGAGCCTAAGCACTTAACGCAAATTATTTAGAATTACTTCTTCTTTTTGGGGCCTAGCACCATAGTCAATTGACGACCTTCCATTTTCGCAGCTTGCTCTACTGCACCGTATGGATCCAAGTCTTGAGCGACTCGACTCATAAGCTGCATACCAAGCTCCTGATGGGCCATTTCACGACCGCGGTATCGTAACGACACCTTAGCCTTATCCCCGCCTTCAAGGAAACGTATCAGGTTGCGGAGTTTTACCTGATAATCCCCTTCCTCCGTCCCTGGACGGAATTTCATTTCTTTAACTTGAATTTGTTTCGCATTTTTCTTTTGCGCAGCTTTCGCTTTTTTCGCTTCAAAAATATGCTTACCGTAGTCCATTATTTTGCAAACAATCGGATCTGAATCAGCAATTTGCACTAAATCTAAAGTAGCTTCTTGAGCTGCCTTTAGAGCCTCTTCAAGAGAGACAACGCCAACTTGTTCACCGTCGGCTGCAATTAAGCGCACTTCGGTAGCTCGAATGTTCTCGTTTATTAGAGGACGCTGCTTACTAGCGGTACGTCCACGATTCATATTACCTTTTATAGTACTATCTCCACTTCTTGTTTACGGCTACGGCGAGCAATTTCTTGTTGAAGCAATTCTTCAAAATCGGAAATACTCATCACTCCAAGATCATCACCAGTACGAGTACGAACGGCAACTTGTTGCTGTTCGACCTCTTTATCACCAACGACAATCATGTACGGCACTCGTTGAAGAGTATGCTCGCGGATTTTAAACCCGATCTTCTCGTTTCTCAAGTCAAGTTTTGCTCTAAAGCCATTTGAATTCAATCTTTTTTCCAAATCAGCACAATAGTCTGCTTGGCGATCGGTTATGTTCATAATAACAACTTGTTCTGGTGCAAGCCAGACCGGAAAGGCACCTTCTGTCTCTTCTATCAAAATACCGATAAATCGCTCTAGCGATCCTACAATCGCACGGTGCAACATAACGGGGGTTTGACGAGAGCCATCTTCTGAAACATATTGCGCACCAAGACGGGTTGGCATTGAAAAGTCGACTTGTATCGTACCACATTGCCAAACACGCCCAATGGCGTCTTTGAGAGAGAACTCAATTTTAGGGCCATAAAAAGCCCCTTCACCGGGAAGCTCTTCCCACTCCAACTGCGCAGAGTCCAACGCTTCAGACAAGGCCTTTTCAGCTTTATCCCAAACCTCATCTGAACCGACTCGCTGCTCAGGTCGAGTAGATAGACGGTAAATAATGTTATCAAAACCAAAGTCGGCATACACTTCGTGCAACAAGTCTATGAATTCAGACACTTCTTGCTGAATTTGCCCTTCGGTAACAAAAATGTGCCCATCGTCTTGCACAAAGTTACGCACACGCATAATGCCATGCAATGCACCAGAAGGCTCGTTGCGGTGACAAGAACCAAATTCCGCCATGCGGAACGGTAAATCACGGTAACTTTTTAGCCCTTGATTATACACTTGGATATGACAAGGGCAGTTCATTGGCTTAACAGCGTAATCACGGTTTTCAGAATGCGTCGTAAACATGTTTTCATGATACTTACCCCAATGCCCGGATTTTTCCCAAAGCACTCGATCTACAATCTGAGGTGTTTTCACTTCTTGGTAGTTATTATCAAGTTGTTTTTGGCGCATGTATTGCTCAACAACTTGATACAAACGCCAGCCCTTAGGGTGCCAAAAAACCATGCCCGGCGCTTCTTCTTGAAGATGGAAGAAATCCAGTTTTTTACCTAATTTACGGTGGTCTCGCTTCTCAGCTTCTTCAATGCGCGTTAGGTAATTTTTTAAGTCTTTTTTATCGTTCCAAGCCGTGCCATAAATGCGCTGCAACTGCTCATTGCTGGAGTCACCACGCCAATACGCACCCGCCAATTTCATCAATTTAAAATGACGAAGTACGCGTGTGTTCGGCACGTGAGGACCACGACACATGTCCATGTATTCTTCATGATGATATAAACCGACTTCCTTAACGGAGTCATCCATATCATCAATCAAAGCGACTTTATAGGTTTCACCACGCTCAATAAATTGTGCACGGGCTTGAGCCACTGGCGTCATTTTTTTAACAACGTCATAGTCCGTTTTAACGAGCTCAGCAATGCGCTTTTCAATAGCCGCTAAGTCTTCTGGCGTAAAAGGACGCTCGTAGGCTATATCGTAATAAAAGCCTTCGTCTATCACCGGGCCAATGGCCATTTTCGATGTCGGATAAAGTTGCTTAACAGCATGACCCACAAGGTGAGCAAACGAGTGACGAATGATCTCTACGCCCTGCGCCTCTTTGCCGGTAACAATACTTAATTCAGCATCGTCATAAATCAGCTCACAAGCGTCAACGAGAACACCATTAATACGACCCGCAATCGTTGCTTTCGCTAAACCAGGACCAATATCCTCGGCAACTTGCAACACAGTAACAGGGTTTGAAAAAGAACGTTGGCTGCCATCAGGCAATGTAATTACAGGCATTTTATTCCCCTATCGGAGTCAGTGGTGCTCCATACCAAAGAGCACATGTAAATTTCAGGACATAAATTAGCATTTTTCACTTATTCATGCGAATCTAATTTAATGACTGATTTAACCGACGCTTATACGTCATTCGCAAAAATCAAGCCCTTTTTCTGCCTTTAAACCATAGACATTCTCTGCGTGCAGAGTAAAATTGCCGCTCGTTAACACAGACTTTATCTATTAAAAGGCCATATGGATCTTACTACTCTTGACGACTACTGCATTGAGACAACTCAAGCAGAACCCGACCTGTTAATTGAGCTGGTTGCAAAGACCTACTCAGATATGGGCTACCCAGACAAGTTATCAGGAAAAACCATTGGCCGTACGCTGAAACTTTTGACAAAAATAGCTCAACCCAAACGCGCTTTAGAAATTGGCATGTTTACTGGCTATTCTGCGCTTTCCATTGCTGAAGGTATGCCATGTGATGGTGAGCTTATTTGTTGTGAAACAAACCCCAGAGCAATTGAATTTGCTCAATCCTTTTTTGATCGTAGCGAGCACGGTAACAAAATCAAACCGATTTTTGGCCCCGCTCTTGATACAATCAAGTCATTAGAGGGTGAATTTGACCTTGTTTTTATTGATGCCGATAAACGCAACTACCTGAATTACTACGAAGCGGTGATGCCGCTCGTGCGATCTGGTGGCCTTATTATCATTGATAATTCACTATGGCAAGGTCGAGTTCTGGACCCGAAAGAAAACAGCGATGTTGCTGTCAACCAAGTCAATCGCTTAATTGCGAATGACAAACGCGTTGAGAATGTTCATTTGAATGTTCGTGACGGCCTTAACATCGTCGTAAAACACTAACCCTATTCTTTATAACCCCATTCACATTTGGGTCACTCCAAATAAATGGGTGTTGTGCGCTATTAAAAAGACATTACGTAAGAGGCAGCGATTTTGGTCGTTTTTAGAATCACAAATAATATCTCCGGGAAGCACTATATTGGCACTTCCTTTAACAGCGGCTTTCAGCGATTCGAGCAATACGTTGAAGCATCAAACGAAGGTCTGGATTTTCCACTGTACAATGACATTAGGGAAAATGGCATTGACGCTTTTACCGTTGAAGAGCTGTATGAAACCAGTGATAAACAAGAGCTTTATGAGCTAGAAACGGATTATATCTCTATCTATAATGGCGAAAGTCTACGCGGTTACAAGATTGCACAAACCGCCGAGAAAGCCACGAATTTAAATACTGGTAAGAAAGCACTTTTTGATGCCAACGGTGTTTCTACCGCCGAGCAACCAAAGAAAACACGTAAAGCCGCGGTAAAAAAAACCGTTGAATTACCCAAAAAAACCACTGAGCCAGCACCGACAGCCAAGTCATTTTTTGGCGAACTGATTGGTGAAGAACGATTGGGAACACCGACAATAACAACGGTCACAGAAAAGAAAAAAGCCCCACCGCGCACAAAAAGCAAAGCGAGTATTCAAAAAATGCTCAGTGCGGCCGAGAAGACGGCAAAAAAAGAACGTGAAGAGACACTAAAATCACAACAGCAGGCCGAAGCTGAGGAAATGGCACTGATCATGGCAAAAATTGATGTAACGTCAAAATCGGCCACATCGGCTTTCCGACGACGCAAGAGCTAATCTGCGTCACATATAAAGACCAAAAAAAACTCAGTTAGCGAACTAACTGAGTTTTTTTGCATCATGATCTAGCTGGCTAAAAAAACAACGATTACTCGTTTTTTCATTAAGCACGTGCTTTTTTAAGGGTCTCTGAAATCATGAATGCTAACTCCAAAGACTGATCTGCGTTGAGACGCGGATCACAATGGGTGTGATATCGGTCGGCCAAATCCGCTTCCGTCACTTCAAAAGCCCCCCCAACACATTCCGTCACATTTTGCCCTGTCATTTCAAAATGCACACCACCGGCATAACTGCCCTCCGCATTATGAACCTGAAAGAACTGCTGAACTTCTTTCAACACATCGTTAACACGGCGGGTCTTATACCCCGTGGACGCTTTAACCGTGTTGCCATGCATTGGATCACTGCTCCAGACAACCTGTTTGCCTTCTCGCTGGATCGCTTGAATCAGCTTAGGCATGCCGTCTTCCACTTTATCCGCGCCCATTCGAACAATAATGTTTAAGCGACCGGCTTCGTTTTTTGGATTCAAAACATCACACAAACGCAATAAGTCTTCTGGGTCCATACTAGGGCCCGCTTTGACACCAATTGGATTTTGCACACCGCGCAAAAACTCTACATGGGCTCCATCAAGTTGGCGAGTACGATCACCAATCCACAACATATGCGCCGAACAATCATACCAACCACCCGTTAAACTGTCCTGACGCGTCAAAGCTTGCTCATAAGGCAACAATAACGCCTCGTGAGACGTGTAAAACTCTGTCTCTTTAAGTTGCGCCAAGCCTGGGCCGATACCGCATGCTTCCATAAACTGTAAAGCATCATCGATTTTATTGGCCACACCCTGAAAACGACTTCCCGCTGGACTGGCGTTCAAAAAATCTAAATTCCACTGGTGTACCTGATGCAAATCGGCAAAGCCACCTTGAGCAAAAGCTCTGAGTAGATTCATAGTAGAAGCGCTTTGATTGTAAACCTGCACAAGTCGCTCAGGGTCTGGCACTCTTGCTTGCTCAGTGAAATCAATGCCGTTAATGATGTCACCGCGATAACTAGGAAGCTCAATACCACCAACGGTCTCATTGTCGGCAGAACGAGGCTTTGCAAACTGCCCTGCCATACGACCCACTTTGACCACGGGACATTTACCCGCGTAGGTCAATACCACCGCCATCTGCAGCATCACTTTAAACGTATCGCGTATAGTATTGGCGTTAAATTCAGCAAAGCTTTCGGCACAATCACCACCTTGCAATAAAAACGACCGGCCATTAGCCACTTGCGCCAACGCTTGTTTTAACTGACGTGCCTCACCAGCAAAAACAAGAGGAGGCATTTTTCCAAGCGTACTCTCAACTTGCGCCAGATGCTCTGCATTAGGGTAAGTTGGCTGCTGCAATGCCGTTTTCTCTCTCCAACTTGCTACACTCCACTGTGACATAATTTCCTACAACCTTTTTTATGTTTTTAATCTATGTTAACGAGCGACAACCCACAAAATTTCGGCGTCTTTTGCTGATAGCGACACAACCGCATGCCCCATAGTCGCATCATAATACACACTGTCACCTTCTTTTAACTCTATTGGCTCATAGAGCTCAGAAAAAAAATTGATTTTACCCTGAATCACCAACAAAAACTCTTCACCGTCATGTCGGACCCACTCTTTAAACTCGCTAAATAAACGGGCTCGGACGGTTGTTTTAAAAGGCACCATTTTTTTTCGACTGATGGAGTAATTAAGCAACTCATGCTCATACGTCGCTGTTGGATGAGGTTCCCCTCGACCTTTTCGCGTTATGTCTCTGCGCCCAGCAATGGAATGCTCACTGGCCTCAACAAACAACTGAGGCAAGTCCATTTCCAAGCCATTAATGAGCTTTTGAACAATGGTAAAACTGGGCGACACCTGATCGTTTTCAATCTTAGACAAAGTAGAGCGAGCGATACCGGTTCGCTTACCCACTTCTTCCAATGTCCAACCTTTTGCTAAACGAATCGCTTTAACGCGCTTACCTAATTCTAGAGGCTCAACAAAACGATCGGGGTCTGATGCCGTAGCGGTTTCTAGTGACGGACGACTAACCATAATGCACCAATATATCTATAATAAAAAATGCCAATACAGGCTATGGAACCAAAAGAGGTGTCATAGCAGGTAAGCATCGAGATAGATCGAATCCCTTACCCGTAACATAGACCTCTAAATCGGTAAACTTTGCCCCCTTGGCATTTTCTAGCAACACCCACAACACCGAGGATCTCGTACCTGTTCGACAAAATGCCAACGTTTTCTTGCTCTCTTTTAAGGCGCCAGCTTGGGATTGAACATTCGCTTGCGACAAAGCAGATAAATCAATTGGATTACTAACGTATTCAAGCCCCAAACGATCCGCTTCTATGCGCAAACTCTCACCATCAGGCTGATCATCCGATTCCCTCTCAGGGCGATTATTAATGATGCGTTCGAAGCCTTGGCTTTTTAGTGTTGCCAAGTCTGCCGGTAAAACTTGAGGCAACACAAAATAATGAGCATCAAGCTGAATAGGATTGTTCATATCATCTCCTCAATAATATCGTTAAGCGCGGTACAGCACTTTAATCAGGTGAAAACCAAATTGCGTCTTAATCGGGCCTTGAATTTTATACAAGGGACCACCAAAAACGGCTTTATCAAAGGCTGGCACCATATCCCCTTTACGGAATTCACCAAGATCACCGCCTTTCTTTCCTGACGGGCAGGTCGAATAGTGCTTTGCCAATTTGTGAAAATCGGCACCTTTGTCTAATTTGAGCTTTAATGATTCAGCTTCGACTTTTGTTTTTACCAAAATATGACACGCACTTGCTGTAGACATTCGCCCTCCCAACACTCAAACACACTGGATAAAACATGGTAACCTATCTAGTATAATGGAATTCGTGACAAGTGATCACTAAGCTTGAAACAGTCTTGGTCAAAAAACTAACACTCACATTTAGGCAATTATACTATGAGTACCTATGCAGCGATCAGCGACCTCTCTTTTCTTCTTGTTGAGCCTTCTGACACTCAAAGAAAAATCATCACAAAAGCATTAGATGACGCAGGTATTAAACAAATAGAACACTCCAGCACCATCGAAGAAACAATACGCTCCCTTGCCTCTTTTCCACCAGACCTTATTATATCCTCGATGTACCTCCCAGACGGGTCTGCAAACGACCTGATCGATCAAATACGAAACAACAAAAAAACCGAACACCAATGCTTCATGTTAATTTCCAGCGAAAGAAACCGAGAACACTTAGAGCACCTTAGGCAATCTGGCGTGCTTGCTATTTTACCCAAACCTTTCAGCCAAAAAGATTTAAAGCGAGCAATTCACGCCACCCTTGATCTTATCGTTGAGGAAGACATTGATCTAGAGCTGTTTGACCCGGGAACACTCAGAGTACTGGTGACTGACGACAGCCGCTTGGCGCGAAAACACGTGAGTAAAACCCTCAATACAATGGGTATCAAAGCCATTGAGTTTGCGGAGAATGGCAAAGAGGCCATTGTACTGTTAAAAAAGATGGAGTTTGATCTGATTGTCACTGACTACAATATGCCAGAAATGGACGGACGCGAGCTCACTGAAGCTGTTCGCCTTGATCCTGCACTCGCGCATATTCCCATTTTGATGGTGAGTTCAAATTCTGAGGATAGCAAACTGTCTAATATCGCACAGGAAGGTGTCGATGCCATATGTGGAAAACCATTTGAACCCAGTGTAGTCCGAGATTTATTAGCGAAAATCCTCAATTAAATAGAGGACTTACGTAAAAATAGTTACGAAAAAGCGCCCTAAATAGACGCTTTTTTTTGATCCCAATTTCGACACTTTATCTAAGAGCAAGACATTAACTCTAACACAACGCTCTGGTTTGCCTCAGGAAACGCATAATCTGACAGATCATCGAACGCCACCCACATAACCTGCTGACCCTCTTTGCCCCTTGGCTCGCCGCCGAAAGCCGTTACCTTGTAAAAATGAAGCTCAACACGTTTATCAACGTAATCATGAGAAATCAACTTAAAAAAAGTACAGGTTGTCGCCATGATGCCACATTCTTCCTGTAGTTCTCGTACCAATGCGGTATGCGGTGCCTCATCTTGCTCGCACTTACCGCCTGGAAACTCCCATAACCCACCCTGATGCTGACTGACTTTTCTCAATGCGATCAAAACAGTATCGCCTCTGAGAATAATACCAACAGCAACACGAATCCGCATCAAGTTCGGTAATCTGCGTTTATCGTCACATACTCATGAGAAAAATCGGTTGTCCAAACAACATCCGATGCTTCACCCATACCTAAATCCACTACGATATGTATCTCTTGCGGCGCCATTGCCACCTTACCTTGCTCTTCTCGGTAATCTGGTGAACGCCCGCCATCTCTGGCAATTTCAACGCCGTTGATATGTAGCTGAACACCGTCAACATTCAGATTGTCGACACCTGCACGACCCACAACGGCCAATATACGCCCCCAATTTGGGTCTGACGCAAACAAGGCTGTTTTTACTAGTGGAGAATGAGCAATTTCAAAAGCCGTTTTTGTTGCATCCGCCTCAACGAGGGCACCAACAACCTCGACCGTAACAAACTTAGTAGCTCCCTCACCATCACGCACAATAGCATGAGCCAACTCTTGCATAACTTCGGTAAACGCAACAACAAAAGCCTGTGCTAGCGGTTCATCTAATGATGAAATAATGGCATTTCCAGCTTTACCCGTCGCAATAGCAATACAAGAATCATTTGTTGAAGTATCACTATCGATTGTTATGCGGTTAAAACTTTTGTTGACTACGTCTTTTAAGATGCCCTCAAGTAACTCAACACTGATGGCGATATCGCTGCAAATATAGCCTAACATGGTCGCCATGTTAGGGCGGATCATACCCGCTCCCTTTGAGATACCAGCGACAGTAAAAGTTTGCCCACCAAAATCAAAAGACCGTATTGAACCTTTTGGCAAGGTATCAGTTGTCATAATACCAAGACCCGCAGAATACCAGTTATCCGCCGATAAATTGGCTAACGCAGTCGGAATTGCACTGCAAATTTTATCTACAGGTAACGGCTCACCAATAACGCCTGTTGAAAAAGGTAAAATAGACTCAACACTGACACCGGTTTGCGTAGCTAAGGCCGCACACGTTTTCAATGCCGCCTCTACGCCCGACTTCCCCGTACCCGCATTGGCATTACCCGTATTGATAAGCAAATATCGGCTCTCCGCCAAGCCAAGATGCGCTTGACAAAGGCGAACTGGAGCGGCGCAAAATGCGTTTTGAGTAAAGACACCCGCTACAGAAGATCCTTCGCACAATTCAAAAATCACAACATCTTTTTTGTTGGCTTTTTTAATTCCTGCTTCAGCCACCCCAATTTTAATTCCTTTTATCTCTGGAATATGAGGAAAATCATGCAACCCTACTGCCATTTGAATACTCTCCAACTACACTACTTTTCAAACCCACACACATTAAATCAAACAAGACTGCCGTGGCACTGTTTGTATTTTTTACCTGATCCGCAAGGACAAGGCTCATTGCGGCCCACTTTAGGGTATTCCTGCAGGTCAACATTAGAACCAGAAGAATCGCCAGACAATGAGTTCAAAGAATCATGAACCATATTCATGGTGGTTTTTTCTTCTAATTTTTTACGTGCGTCTTCAATTTTTTGCGCCTCATCGGCTGACTGAACTTTTACGCGAGTGATTATTTGAATAACCTCAAACTTAATCTGCTCCAAAAGACCTTGAAACAACTCAAATGACTCACGTTTGTATTCTTGTTTAGGATTTTTTTGAGCATACCCACGTAAATGAATACCTTGACGCAACATATCCATAGTTTGCAAATGTTCTTTCCACAAAGTATCTAGCACTTGCAGCAATACCTGCTTCTCGAAAGATCGAAAAGCTTGCTCGCCCGCAACGTCTTCTTTCGCCTTATAATCATTCACAAAGGTGTCTAGTATTTTCTGACGTAATGGTTCTTCATAGAGCTTTTTGTCTTCTTCAACCCACTTTGACACGGGCAAATCCGTACCAAACTCATTTAATACTTTTTCTTCTAAGCCCTTAAGATCCCACATATCGAAGATACTTTGAGGCGGTATAAACTCATCTACAAGCCCTGTTACTAAGTCTTCACGCATAGCGGCAATAGCGCCTGAAAGATCATCAGAAACCATCATGTCAAAGCGCTGCTGATAGATCACTTGTCGCTGATCGTTGGCGACATCATCGTATTCTAAAAGCTGCTTGCGAATATCAAAATTGCGCCCTTCTACCTTACGCTGGGCTTTTTCTATCGCGTTAGACACCATTTTGTGCTCAATGGCTTCGCCTTTTTCCATACCAAGTGCCATCATCATTTTCTTGATACGATCGGACATGAAAATACGCATTAGATTGTCTTCTAAAGACAAATAGAAACGCGACGAACCCACATCACCTTGACGACCCGCACGACCTCGTAGCTGATTATCGATTCGACGAGATTCATGGCGCTCAGTGCCGATAATATGTAAACCACCCGCCGCCAATACCGCTTCATTTCTTTGCTTCCAATCGGTCTTTAAGGCGTCAATAGCATCCTGACTAACGCCCTCACCCAATTGAACAATCTCAACTTGCAAGTTACCACCAAGCACAATATCGGTTCCTCGACCAGCCATATTGGTTGCAATAGTCACGGCACCAGGACGACCCGCGTCTGCTACTATTTCGGCTTCTCGTTCATGCTGCTTAGCGTTTAGCACATTGTGTTTGACGTCTTTTTTGTTGAGGTAGTTGGATAGAAGTTCAGAATATTCAATCGATGCCGTACCCACAAGTACAGGACGACCTTGCGCTACAATCGATTCTATGTCTTGTACGATGGCTTCAAATTTGTCTTCTGTAGACATGTAAATAAGATCATTGAAATCTTTACGCTGAACTTGACGATTGGTCGGTATAACAATAACAGGAAGACCGTAAATCTGCTGAAATTCAAAAGCCTCTGTATCGGCCGTACCCGTCATTCCAGAAAGTTTATCGTACAAGCGGAAATAGTTTTGAAAGGTAGTTGACGCTAACGTCTGACTTTCTGCTTGAATTGTTACCCCTTCTTTTGCTTCCACTGCCTGATGAATACCTTCAGACCAACGTCGGCCAACCATCGTTCGACCAGTGTGTTCATCAACAATAACAATCTGATCACCCTGAATAACGTAATCCACGTTTTTCTTAAAGATGACGTGGGCTTTTAGACAGGCATGAACATGATGAAGCAATAATAAATTGCCCGCAGCATAAAGGCTTTCACCTTCACCTAATAATTCTTGCTCAACGAGCCAACCTTCAACAAATGAATGCCCTAACTCAGTCAGCTCTATACTTCTCTGAGATTCATCAAACGTATAATGTCCGGTAATTTCTTCCGCTTCAGCATGCTCTTGTTTAACCAAAAGAGGCGCAAGCGCATTAATTTTACGATATTGCTCCGAACTGTCTTCAACAGCACCAGAAATAATGAGAGGGGTTCTCGCCTCGTCAATTAAAATGGAATCCACCTCATCGACAACCGAAAAGTTCAGATCACGTTGCACTCGATCTTCAAGTCTAAAAACCATGTTGTCGCGCAAATAATCAAAACCAAACTCATTGTTGGTTCCATAAGTTATATCGCATAAGTAGGCGGCTTTTTTATCGTCACGCTCCTGTCCGGAAAAAACAACGCCGACACTCATGTCTAAAAATTCATAAAGAGGACGCATCCAGTTAGCATCGCGTTTTGCGAGATAGTCATTTACTGTAACAACATGCACACCTTTTGATGATAAAGCGTTTAAGTACACAGCAAGAGTCGCCACCAGCGTCTTACCCTCACCCGTACGCATCTCTGCAATTTTACCTTCATTTAAAACCATACCGCCAATGAGCTGTACGTCAAAATGACGCATCCCCATCACACGGCTACTGCCTTCACGAACAACAGCGAAAGCCTCCGTCAAAATAGAATCCAGTGATTCACCTTTATTTATTCGTTCGCGAAACTCACTGGTTTTTGCAGATAGTTCATCATCGGACAGTTTGCTGAAAGGTTCTTCAAGTTGATTTATTTGCGTAACGATTTTTTTAAATCGTTTAACTTCTCGGTCATTCTTTGTGCCGACAATTTTTTTAATCACTTTTCCTAACATCTTGAACTCATCATAGCCAATTAGTAATAGAAACAGTCTATCATGGTAATGTTCGACAAAACATGAAATATGAAGACCTCAAATACAAAAAAACCAGACATAAAGTCTGGCTTTTATAAATACGATCAAGATTTAAACAGTTGTTAAGCACCAACAAATACAGGCTCAACATAAGAGATAGGAGTTGTTTGAGCTTCATCTTCAAAAACAACATACTCCCAAGCATCTTGATGCTCAAGCAGAGCCAACAAAAGCTTATTATTTAGAGCGTGCCCTGATTTATAAGCCTTATATTCACCGATCAAACTGTGACCAAGTAAATAAAGGTCACCGATGGCATCTAACACCTTATGACGAACTAGCTCATCACGGTAGCGCAAGCCCTCGTCGTTCAAAACACGGTAATCATCTAAAACGATGGCATTTTCCATGTTCGCGCCGCGAGCCAAATTATTATTTTTGAAGTATTCGAGATCCTTCATGAAGCCAAATGTTCGAGCACGACTAATTTCTTTCACAAAAGTCGTCGTTGAAAAGTCAAACGAGGTACTCTGCACATCCTCTCCAATCGCAGGGTGCTGAAAATCGATCGTAAAAGACAATCGAAAACCAGAATGAGGCTCAAGTGTTGCAAACTTATCACCTTCATCTACACGAATAGGCTTTTTGACTCGAATGAATTTCTTAGGGGCATTTTGAGCTTCAAGTCCCGCTGATTGTAAAAGAAAGACAAAAGGACTAGCGCTGCCGTCCATAAGAGGAATTTCGCTAGCGCTGACTTCTACATAAGCGTTATCTACACCTAACCCTGCCATTGCAGACAATAAATGTTCAACGGTACTCACTCTTACATCACCTTGACATAAAGCCGTTGCAAAATTTGTTGACCCTACAGATCGTGCGTCACCATGGATTTCCACAACGGGGTCCAAGTCTGTGCGAACAAATACGATACCCGTATTTACAGGCGCGGGTTTTAGTGTCAAGTATACTTTCTCGCCGGAATGTAAACCGACTCCAGTCGCTCGAATAATGTTTTTTAGTGTGTGTTGGCGTACCATTATAATCCTACATTTTTATGACTGGATACTATTCTTTACAAAATAGTATCAATAACACATTTTTTATACAATCCGACGCACTGACTTTGCATCGTCTTTACTCAAACTAATCAGCTTGACGACGCAAAAATGCCGGAATGTCCAAATACGATAATTTATCGCCACTTGAAAGATGGGAAGAATCAGCAGACTCCACCTTTTCATCCAAGTTTTTCTCTACTGCTTTCACCTTCACATCAGGTGAAGGTGTCAGCACAGATTGAGCAACAGTCATTTTAGAATCACTACTTTCAACAACTTGCTCTACCTTCGCAACAACAGGATTAGAAACGACAGAATCACCAACAGCAGATTTCATTTCCGCTGCCATGCGCCCCTCTAACCCCGTTGCAACCACCGTGACTCGCATTTCATCCCCTACACTAGGATCAATAGCACAACCAATCACGACCGTTGCATCTTCCGATGCGTATTCTTCTATTATTCCACCAACCTCTGTAAACTCGGACAAACCTACCTCTTCGTTTGCCGTTATATTTACAAGCACACCACGTGCACCTCTTAAATTGATGTCTTCTAGCAAGGGATTGTGTATAGCCGCTTCTGCCGCTACTCTCGCCCTGTCTTCACCCGATGCCGAGCCTGTCCCCATCATGGCCATACCCATTTCAGACATTACTGTTCTCACATCCGCGAAGTCGACGTTTATCAACCCGGGACGCATGATCAAATCGGTAATACCTTGAACCGCATTAAATAAGACATTGTTCGCCTCACCGAATGCTTTTAATAATGTGATGTTTTTCCCAAGCACAGGCAAAAGGCGCTCATTGGGGACAGTAATTAAAGAGTCAACGTTTTCACGCAACTCTCGCACCCCTTCATCGGCAACCTTAGCTCGGCGTCGGCCTTCAAAGGGAAAGGGCTTGGTGACAACAGCAACGGTTAAGATACCCAATTCACGTGCCACTTTAGCGATAACGGGAGCCGCACCAGTCCCTGTTCCGCCACCCATACCCGCTGTGATAAACACCATATCAGCGCCGGTCAATAACTGAGTAATTTTCTCTTGATCTTCCAACGCGGAATCTCTGCCAACGTCTGGATTTGCTCCAGCGCCCAATCCCTTTGTGATGGTTGAGCCTAACTGCAAAGATACGCCAGTTTCAAAGCCTATAAGCGCTTTAGAATCGGTATTGGCACAAATAAATTCGACGCCCTCTAACCGGTTTTCTAACATGTGACGCACAGCATTACCGCCACCCCCGCCAACACCAATGACTTTAATCACCGCATTATCGGATACATTATCTTCTACTAAATCAAAGACGTTCATGGGCATATCGCTCCTTTGTAAATTCACAATCAATTCTGACTAAATGTAACTCTCAAACCAGTGTTTTAATTTTTGCCACGCCTTCGTTGCACTGAAGGATGGCCCGATTTCTTTTGGAGCCAAAATTGACGCTTCTTGTTTAGTTTGCGTCTTAGACATTGTGCGATTAGAGATCTCTGATACTTCAGCCTCTTTACTTCCGTAAACCAATAGACCAACGCTTGTTGAGTATATTGGGTTATCGACAATATCTGACATTCCTTTAGTACAATCTGGTAAAGATAATCTCACGGGCATTTGAAATATCTTTTCCGCCAACTCTGCAGCCCCCTCCATTAGAGAGGTACCACCAGTAATAACAATGCCAGCAGGAATCCGCTCCGCAAAGCCACTACGTCTTAATTCGTCTAAAACTAGATTGTAAATTTCTTCATACCGGGCCTCAACAACCTCAGTTAATGCGTGGCGGGTAATTGACCTTGGTTGACGATCACCCACACTCGGCACTTGAAGTACCTGATCGGCCTTTGCCATTGAAGACATTGCACACGCGTATTTGACTTTAATTTCTTCGGCGTGTTGCGTTGGTGTTCGCAGGGCCATTGAGATATCGTTCGTAACTTGATCGCCGGCCACTGGAATGACCGCAGTATGATGTAATGCACCATCGAGCCAGACAGCAATGTCCGACGTTCCAGCCCCTACATCAATGAGACAAACACCTAAGTCTTTTTCGTCTTCACTCAATGAGGATTCACTGGAAGCCAGCTGTGATAAAATCACACCATCTACACCGAGCCCACATCGCTTAATGCATTTTTCAACGTTCATCACGGCATTGGCTGCACCCGAAATCAAATGCACATTTGCCTCTAAACGAACACCAGACATACCCAAAGGATCTTTAATACCTTCCTGAGAATCGATATGGTATTCCTGAGGCAAAATATGCAGCACTTTCTGATCAGAGGAAATGGGCACAGCTTGCGCGGCATCAATCACTCTATCGATATCTTCTTGCTGTACCTCTCCGTGCTTAATAGCCACAATACCGTGGGAATTTAAGCTGCGAATATGACTCCCTGCCACACTCACATAAACCGAATGTATATTACAACCGGCCATTAATTCCGCTTCTTCTACTGCACGCTGTATAGATTGCACCGTAGATTCTATATTGATGACAACACCGCGCTTCATACCTTTTGAACGATGGGACCCAATACCAACAATATCTAAACTACCGTCAGCCAGCACCTCACCGACCAAACAAATAACTTTTGATGTACCTACATCTAAACCGACTATCATTTCACCTTCCCGGCAGTACGTATTGTGGTAATAAGCCCTTCTCAATCGTGTAAAAAAGCAACAATCAGGCCAATGTTAATTATTTTTTACCCAACTTACTGCAACACCATGGGGGTAACGAGCATCAACTGAGCTTATCCGGTCTATTCTACCCGATAAATCGCTTTTATACACCGCTATAAAACGCTGCAATCTCTCTAGAATGTCTTCTCTTCCGAGCTTTACCGCGACACCATTGGTAAAAATAATACGCCATGCCCCTCGCTCTTCTAAGTTGAGTGAGGCAACACGCAAAGAGGTCGAGGAAAGTACTTGGCTAATCAAACCAAACTGCTCTAACACGACACCGCTTGATCCATCAGGTCCGTATAGCTTAGTAAGCGGCAATTTTGGCACCTGTTGCGGGGTGATAATAACCGCTGAGGTGGATATCAATTGCCCATCCCCCCAATAAGCAAGAGGTGTGTGTTCATGAACAAGAACTTGCAGGGTATTAGGCCAAATTTTACGAATTTCAGCATTGGCTACCCACTCTGATGACAAAACAACCTCGAGCACGCCCGACAAGGGAACATTTAACAGGTTGGCCCCCATTAATGAAGAAAAGTCAGCCAGTAATTCGTCTTCTGAAACGTAGTTCAGATTGCCCTTCACTTCGATTTTTTGGATGGCGAACCAGTCATTTGAAACGTCACTTCCCTGAAAAGAGGCAACCAGTACCAGAAAAATAGCCCCTATGAGCAGTAGCATTCTCATTGTCTAATCGCGCCCAACGTCATTCCATGCATTTTGCGCGATCTTCTCTACCAACGATGCATAGTCGATACCAACATAATTGGCGGCCATCGGCACCAAACTATGCGATGTCATACCTGGCGCAGTATTCACTTCAAGCACCCAAAAGACGCCAGATTGATCGCGCATCACATCAACACGACCCCAACCAGAACAGCCTAAAGAGCGATAAGATTGAAGAGAGAGAGCCAACAGTTCATTTTCATCATCAACACTTAAACCGCAGGGCAACAGATACTCGGTATCGTTTGCAATGTATTTGGCCTCATAGTCATACAAGGTATGATCGGCAGCAGGCTTTAAGCCAATGGCCGGAAAAGCCACATCATCGATAATAGTGACCGTAAATTCAGGCCCATCCACAAAGGCTTCGATGAGAATGTCAGAATCATATTGAAGCGCTTTCAATAATGCGTCGTTAAGCTCACCACGATTTGTTACCTTGTTAATACCAATTGTCGATCCTTCTCGAGAAGGCTTTACAATCATCGGATAAGACATTTTCGATTCAATAAGGTCGGCGTCCGCTTGCCCAACAAACGACAAATAAGCTGGCGTAGGAATTCCAATACCATGCCAAAAACGCTTGGTTAACACTTTGTCCATAGCCAATCCACACGCCAAAGGCGAGCTGCCAGTGTAGGGCTTACCCAGCATACCCAATAAGGCTTGCACGCGACCATCTTCTCCTTCACCGCCATGCAGAGCAATAAATGCAAGATCAAATTCGATAGATTGTAATTGAACAACAGGATCACGCTGCGCCCCAGGCCCATAGAGATCCAGCTCAACGACCTGATAACCTTTAGAGCGTAAGCCCGCGGCGACTAAGGGGCCACTTTGTAAAGAGACATCACGCTCGGCAGAACGGCCACCGTAAATAACGGCAATCACAGGCTGCATTTGTGTATTAGCCATGTTAGATCCCACTGATTGATAAGTTTTTAGAAAGGTTACCAATATCACCCGCCCCTTGTGTAATCATCAAATCCCCCTTGCGCAACACGTTACTCAAAATTGACCGTAGATCTGATTCGCTGCCCACATGAATAGGGTCAACAGTTCCACGCTGTCGAATACTGCCACACAAAGATCGACTGTCTGCACCGTTGATCATGGTTTCTCCTGCAGAGTATACGTCCAGCAACAAGAGCACATCGACTTGAGATAACACTCGTACAAAGTCTTCATATAGATCACGCGTTCTCGTGTAACGGTGAGGCTGATACACCATCACCAGCCTTTTATCTGGCCATCCATCTCGAATGGCTTTTATCGTGGCCAGCACTTCACTGGGATGATGACCGTAATCATCAACAAACATCACGTGCTCACCATTAGGCAGAAGCAAAGGCTCTTGTTCCTGAAAACGTCGTCCAACACCTTCAAAACCCATTAAACCGGCTTGAATGGCAAGGGAATCCACACCGAGATCGGTGGATACTGCTATGGTAGCCAGTGCATTCAGTACGTTGTGACGCCCCGGCATGGGCAAGCGAATTTTTAATGGCTCACCTTCTGGTCGATGCGCAAGAAACTCACAATGACGGCCAATTTGAACAATATCGGTAGCGTAAAAATCTGCCTCCTGCTCGATCCCATAGGTTAATACTGGACGACTCAAAGACGGTAGAATTTCACGGACATTATCATCATCCACACACAACACAGCCAGACCGTAAAAAGGTAAATTGTGAATAAACTCAATAAAAGTTCGCTTAACGCGCTCAAAATCACCGTCATAAGTATCCATATGATCTTCATCAATGTTAGTCACTATCACGGTTTGTGGCTGCAAATGCAGAAACGAAGCATCACTCTCATCGGCTTCAGCAACCAAATAAACACTACTTCCCAATTGAGCATTGGCACCCGCACTGGTTAAACGCCCACCAATAACAAACGTCGGCGCCTCGCCCGTTGCAGCAAGAATAGACGCCATCAAACTGGTCGTGGTGGTTTTACCATGCGTGCCCGCCACCGCAATCCCATGACGGTAACGCATTAACTCGGCTAACATTTCAGCGCGACGAACAATAGGAATACGGTGCTCTTTACCCCAGATAATTTCAGGGTTTTGCTCGTTAATGGCGGTTGAGACGACGATTACATGAGCATCGTAGACATTCTCTTCAACATGCCCGATGTGAACGTTAATGCCCAAACCCTCCAAACGCTCTGTCGCAACAGACGCCCTAAGGTCAGAGCCAGTCACTTGATAACCCTGATTATGCAGCACCTCAGCGATGCCACACATGCCGACACCACCGATACCAATAAAATGAATATTTTGGATACGGCGCATCGTTGGAATGTCGTATTGAACCTTTTGATCTATCATGATTTTATTAACCCTAAACAATGTGCAACCACATCGTGGGTTGCATTTGGGCACGCAATTGAGGTCGCTTGCTCACCCATTTTTAATAATGTCTCTTCACTCTCTAATAAACCGCTGAGTAAGGACGTGATGATTTCTTGGCTTAACTGGGACTGAGGCAATAAATAAGCCGCGCCCACTTTTTCTAAAAAACGAGCGTTGGCTGTTTGATGGTCGTCTATCGCATGAGGATAAGGCACTAAAATAGAAGGTAAGCCGACTATAGCCAGCTCACTGACGGTCATGGCACCGGCGCGACACAAAACCACATCCGCCCAATAGTATGCTTGATCCATGTTATCGAGGTACGCTTCGACACGGGCTTCTACTTTTGCCGCTTGGTAACATTGTGACACCTCGTCAAAATGTCGCTTTCCGGTTTGATGCCAGACATCCAAACGCTGGGAAAAAGGCCATTGCGCTAAAACCTGAGGAATAACGTCATTAATCGCTTTCGCCCCTAAACTGCCGCCAACCACTAACAGTCGCAATGGACGCGCCGTCTCGGTTCTGCAAGGACGAACGTGTTGTGCCAAAATATCAGCTCGAATGGGATTGCCAACACTCACACCTTGATAAAGTGCCCCGTCAAATGCCTGAAGCTTAACAGTCGCTATTTTAGCAAGAAGCTTATTCGTCGTGCCTGCAATGGCATTTTGCTCATGAATGATCAAGGGAATGCCAAGCAAACGTGCCGCCACGCCTCCGGGACCTGCAACAAAGCCCCCCATGCCTAAAACAACATCTGGTTTTACTTTTTGCAACACCGCTATGGCTTGGCCAATAGCGTGCAATATTCTGAATGGCGCGGCAAATAACCCAAGCCCCCCTTTCCCTCTGACACCTTTTATCGATAATGAGTGAAGCGGAATATCTTGATCCGGCACGACGGACTCTTCCATGCCGCCTTTTGAACCGAGCCATTGGACCTCTAAACCTTTCTCTTTAAAACATTGAGCGCAGGCCAAAGCTGGGTATATATGACCGCCTGTACCACCCGCCATTATAATGATTTTTTTAACGGTGCTCATACTTCACTCACTTTTAGCGTTTCACTCACTTCCTGTTGGTGATCTCGCTGAACACGACGATTTTCGATATCAACACGCGCGATAGCAAACAAACTGCCCAAGGTAACAATCAAGCTACTGCCGCCATAACTGATCAGAGGAAGAGTCAGCCCTTTAGTCGGTAAAAAACCCGTATTCACGCCGATATTAATGATAACTTGAGCAAGGATAAGAATGGCAAAACCAAAGCACATATACCCGGCAAAAGGGCGCGCCAACGCCATCGCATCATGCCCAATCTTAAACGCACGAGTCACCATAACCGCGAATAAAAAAATCAGAAACAAGCCTCCTAACATGCCCGTTTCTTCCACCCAAATAGAAAATACAAAATCAGTGTGAGCCTCCGGCAAATAAGACAGCTTTTGCACACTGTTACCCAACCCTAAGCCAAACCATTCACCCCGTCCGTAAGCAATCAATGCTTGACTCAGCTGGTACCCCTCATTGAAAGGATCGGCCCACGGATCAACGAAATTCATCAAACGTTTTAAGCGATAACTTGCTGAAATAGCAACACCTGATAAAACGACAAATGCAATCCCTAATAGAGCCAAAAACTGATAAAGCGGAGCACCACCCAAAAACAGCAACGCCATCACGGTGCCCAACAACACCACAGAGGCACCGAAGTCTGGCTCTAACAACAAAAACATCAAAAACACGCCACACAGGAAAAGTGGCAGCATAAACCCCACCCACCTACCTTGCCGCAAACGCTCTGCTCTTCGTACTAAATAGCCCGAGATATAAATCACCATACAGACTTTAGCCACTTCAGACGCCTGTAAATTGAATACCACCAGATTGATCCAGCGCTGACTGCCATTGACGCTTTTACCAACACCTGGAACCAGCACCATCACCAACAAAGCCAGTGACAGCCACATTATTTTAACACCATGTTTCTGAAGCTGATGGGTGGGTAATGACACAAGCAGACAGCCAAATACAATACCTAAAACAAGGTAAAGTGCTTGCCTACCCATAAAAAAATAAGGGTGACCATGGATACTTTCAGAAATAGAGATAGACGCACTGGACACCATCACTAAACCCAGAGCAAGAATAGACAACACTGAAATAACAAACACCGTATCGACTTGAGAGAATTCACGCAGCGACACCCGGTCAAATATATTCAACCCGCTCATAAGGCATTAACCAAGCGAATAAAATGCTCGCCACGGGCTTCATAATTTACATACATGTCTAAACTGGCACACGCCGGCGACAACAACACAATGTCACCAGCTTGACTGTCCTGATCAACACAAGCAACAATCTCATCTAACGTCGCATACCGCTTAACTATCGTGTCACTGGACAATGCTGATGCAATACTCTGCGCGTCTTTGCCAAACAAATACACCGTTCGGACTAGCTCTTTAATGGGCTTAGAAAGACTACGAAAATCCGCACCTTTGCCCTCACCGCCAGCAATTAGCAGCATATTTTGCTTACCGGGAACGCCCAACCCTTGCAAGGCCGCCAAAGTAGCGCCGACGTTCGTCCCTTTTGAATCATTAATATAGGTCACGTCGCCAAGGGTTCTAACCGTTTCGCATCGATGTGCCAAGCCACAAAACTCGCTTAAGACTTTAGCAACAGCCGCCGACTTTACCGGCACCCCTAACAACTCGAGCATTGCCAAAGCGGCCAACACATTCGCATGATTGTGAGCCCCTTTAAGCGCAATATCAGAGGTGTGATATAGCCTTTCAACACCACGACACAACCACGAACCATCGCCGTCTTTGAGTATCCCATATTCTTTCAAATCCGGGCTCTTTGTAGTGAAAGCTCTTACGGGCACCCCTTCTGGTAATAAAGGTGCGGTCAGAATATCCTGTTTATTACACACAGCCGCCTTACAACCACGATAGACTTTTTGTTTCACACGTTGGTATTCATACAGATCTTTGTAACGATCCATATGGTCTTCAGAAACATTGAGCAGACAAGCCAAATCCGCTTGCAAGGCGTGCGTCGTTTCTAACTGAAAGCTGGACAATTCAAGTACATAAAAATCAGTATCAGGCGATAGCAAATCCAACGCTGGCAACCCCAAATTACCGCCGGCTTTTGCACTTTTACCGCTCGCTTGCAACAGCAAAGCCACCAAAGTGGTTACCGTACTTTTGGCGTTTGAGCCCGTAATCGCGACAAAAGGCGCATCGGCGTAATCGCAAAACAAATCAATATCGCCCCGCATAATCACACCACTTTGCGCCATACGCGCAAGCACAGGGGTGCTCAATGCAATACCAGGGCTGACAAAAAGCTCAGTCAACCCAAGCGTTTCCAACACCGACAAATCACCAGTAAAAATGCGCGCTTCTGGGCAGTATTTTTTTGCTTCCTCGAGCCCTGGTGGATTGTCGCGAGAATCCACCACATAAAAATCCATTCCCTTACTCGCTAAAAAGCGCACACAAGACAAGCCCGTCGCCCCCAAGCCAACGACGGCTTTAACCCGATCTGACCCGATCAACGACATACTCAACCCCTAACGTACTTTTAACGTGGCAAAACCCACTAAAACCAAACACACCGTAATAATCCAAAAGCGCACAATCACTTTTGGCTCAGCCCACCCCTTGAGTTCAAAGTGATGATGTATGGGTGCCATTCGAAATATTCGACGCTTAGTCAGTTTGTAAGACGCCACTTGCAAAATAACCGACACAGTTTCCATAACGAAAACCCCGCCCATGATAAACAAGACCAATTCTTGGCGAACGATCACGGCAATAGTCCCTAACGCAGCCCCCAACGCCAAGGACCCCACATCGCCCATGAAAATTTGCGCAGGGTAAGTATTGAACCAAAGAAAACCCAACCCTGCACCGGCCAGAGCGGCACAGAACACCAATAATTCCCCTGTGCCATGGACATAAGGGATCAACAAATAATCGGCAAACTTCACGTTACCGGTTAAATACGCAAACACCCCTAAAGCGCCTCCTACTAATACAGTGGGCAAAATCGCCAAGCCATCTAACCCATCGGTTAAATTAACGGCATTACTGGTACCAACAATCACAAAATACGTCAATACAATAAAAAACAGCCCTAAAGGAATCGCAATGTCTTTAAATAACGGAACAATGAGGGCGGTTTCAGCTGGGGTACTTGCGGTGTAATACAAATAAATCGCCGCCATTAAACCAAAAATACTTTGCCAGAAATACTTCCATCTGCCTGGTAAACCGCGCGGATTTTTTTCGACGACTTTTCGATAATCATCCACCCAACCCACCGCACCAAAGGCCAACATCACCAAAAGCACAACCCATACGTATTGGTTACGCAAGTCGCCCCATAACAGGGTACTGACAGAAATTGAGAAGATAATCAACGCCCCGCCCATAGTAGGCGTACCCGCTTTTGCTAGATGAGATTGAGGACCATCACTGCGAACCGCTTGGCCTATTTGCAAACGCTGCAACAACAGAATGACTTTATTACCAATTAATAAAGAGATCGCTAAAGCGGTTAAAACACCTAAAATAGCTCGCAAAGACAAGTAATTAAAGACAGTAAAAAATGTGTAATATTTGCTTAAAAAAGCCGTTAGCAGAAGTAACATTGGTAAGGATTATCCTAATTAATTAATGCTTTAATTACATATTCCATTTTAGCAGAGCGCGAGCCTTTCACTAAAATGGCGTGTTTTTTATCAAGATGAGCCACCACCGCGGCCGCCTCTAAGTGAGTGTCGCAAAACACAACATCGCCTCCGCGATCTCGGAAAGCCTTGCCGGCAACCGCTGCGATAGGACCAACACACACCAAATGGGAAAGTCCTGCGTTTTTTGCGTAGAGGCCTAAACCATAATGGATATCATATTGTTGAGCGCCAAGCTCGCCGAGTGCGCCTAAAATCAGCCATGTTTTCTCAGCCGATTGCATCGCTAATACATCGATAGCAGCCTCAACAGAGGACGGGCTGGCATTATAACAATCATTAATTAATAACGCGCCATTTTTTGCCTCAAGTCGCTCCAATCGACCCGATACCATAACAGGACGAGCTAATTGCGCCACCGAATATGCAAAATCAAACCCCAAAGCCAGCATGGCCAGTACAACGGCCATACCGTTAGCAATGTGATGCTTGCCCGCCCCCGCAATCAAGACTGTTTGCTTATGCGAGCCGTAACAAAACAACGCGGAGCTAAAATCAGCAAACAACGCTATCTGCGTCGCGTACAAATCGGCCGACGAACAAAAGCCGAAAGAGTAAACACGGCGCTCACCGGCTAAACTACACCAGTAAGCAAAAAACGGATCATCTGCATTTAAGATCACCTGAGCGCGGGGTGCTGAACCTGAAATCAGTTCGCCTTTCTCTTTGGCTATGCTCTCTAAATCGCCTAGCCCTTCAAAATGGCTGCCACTGGCGTTGGTTAAAATCACTACATCAGGAAAGGCAATCTTAGCCAGCTGCGCAATCTCTCCTAGAAAACTGGTGCCTGTTTCTACAATGGCCATGTCGTGAAATTTATTTAGGGCCAACAAGGTTTGCGGAACACCAATTTGGTTATTCAAATTCGCCTGGGTTTTTAAGACATTGCTTTCACTGAGTGATTGCGCCAACCAGTCTTTCACTGTCGTTTTTCCATTGCTGCCAGTAATACACACCACAGGTCGTTTAAAGGCATTTCGGATTAAACGCGCAATCCTGCCATAGGCCACAGTGGTATTATCGACTTTAATACAAGATGGCAGGCCGAGATCCTGCTCGGATAAAAGCCCAGCAGCACCTTGTTCAATCGCTTCCGCTGCGTAATCGTGACCATCAAACCGCTCCCCCTTAATAGCCACAAACAAACAGCCCTTTACAATGTGGCGGGTATCTGTAACCACACAAGTAATCGACCGGTCTGCACCGATTAATTCGCCATGACAGGCTGTCGCTATCTCTGCAAGCGTAAGATTAATTAACATATCGCTCCAACGCCCTTAGCGCCTCTTCTCGATCGTCAAAATGATGTTTGATGCCTTGTATTTCTTGGTAGTTTTCGTGCCCCTTGCCCGCAATAAGCACAACATCATGCTGATCGGCCGACAAAATAGCCTGTTGAATAGCGTTTCGACGATCTGGCTCAAAACGAAAATTTTCGTCGACACAAGTGTTTAACAACACGTCGGAAAAGATTTGCTCAATTGACTCAGTACGAGGGTTATCTGACGTCAACCAGACATAATCTGCATTTTCTAACGCCGCTTGCATCATCAACGGGCGCTTACCACGATCACGATCCCCCCCACACCCAAACACACATATAAGGCGTCCTTTTGAATGCTCCTTTAAAGCACACAAAGCAACCTGCAACGCATCGGGCGTATGAGCATAATCCACCACCACAAGAGGCGAGCCTTCGTGTTGTAACTTATCCATTCTTCCTGGCGCACCGCGCAATAAAGACAAGGCCTTTATTAAAATATGTTTGTCATTCACCTCATGCCATAGACTGGCTAAAGCGGCCAAAGCATTTAAAATATTGAAACGGCCTAATAAAGGCAAAAAAACGCTTGTCTCACCCTCAGGATGACACAAAATAAACTCGCTGCCTTCTGGCCCTAAAGTCAGCTGCTTGACGTAAAAATCGGCCGCTGTATTTTGCTCGCTGTAGTAGCAACAAGTCGAGGTTGTCACCACGCTTGCCATGAAAGACGCATAGTCGTCATCAAGACAAATAACCGCATTAGCTAGACCATTGAAAGCAAAGAGGCGTTGCTTTGCTGTGGCGTAAGACATCATATCGCCATGATAATCGAGGTGATCACGAGAGAGGTTTGAAAATACAGCGGTCTGAAAAGGCACACCGTCAATACGCCCCTGATCGAGCGCATGAGATGAGGCTTCAAACGCGACAAAATTAACACCCGACGATGACATGCTCATTAAAATGCGCTGCAAAGACAAAACATCGGGCGTCGTTTGCTTCGCTTCTTTAAGCTGCTGCAAAGGCCCAACACCGAAAGTGCCAACCAGTCCGCTGTTAAAACCCATAGATTCGGCTAGCTGAGCCACATAGTAACAAATAGAGGATTTACCGTTTGTTCCAGTAACAGCCACAATATGCTCTGGCATATGGCCAAAATAGCGCTGCAAACACATCACCAAAAGCGCGGTGGGACTTTCAACAGAAATCAGCTCAATATCATCACGTTGCAAAGCCAAATAAGACGGAACAACGGCTAATTTACACCCCAGCGACACAACCGCATCAAGGTAATCCCAACCATTTGATGCCACCCCAGGCAAAGCAAAAAAAACACTGCTACCGTTAACTTTACGGCTGTCAGTTTCCACCCTTGTATAAAAAGCAGAATGCGAATTACTTTTTAAAGAATCATTCTCTAAAGAGTAACCCGCTAAATCCAACAGCTGTAAATGAGTCACTTTACTCATTTAAACACCTTAACCAATCAGCCACCTTGCACCACTCTGTAGGGCGACTTTTTCGGTTCCAATCGCACTTCCCTCAAACCCTCAGGCAAATCTGGATAGATATTCAAGGTCGTTAACGCCCCTTCCATAACACGAGAAAATACTGGCGCTGCAACTTCACCACCGTAATATTCACGCCCTTTAGGGTCATTCACCATGACAACCATCGCCAGCCTTGGGTTTGACGCCGGCGCGACACCAGCGAACAAAGCAATATACTGATCGTATTCATACCCTTTTGACCCTACTTTGTGAACCGTACCGGTTTTACCTGCTACTCGGTAGCCTGGAATCTGTGCGGCCTTACCCGACCCTTCCTGCACAACCGCCTCCATCATTTTCACAACATCTTTGGCCACATCATTAGGGATAACTTGCTTTCCTTGTGCCGGCACATCTTGTTTAAAAATAGTGACAGGAACACGGTAGCCATTATTCGCTAATGTCATGTAAGCCTGAGCAAGCTGGAGAGTGGACACGGACAAACCATACCCATAAGACAAGGTAGCAATTTCAGAAGGGTGCCATTTTGGATGAGACGGCAAAACACCTGACGCCTCGCCAGGAAAACCAATACCGACTTGGGAACCAATACCCAGTTCATAATCCATATTCCAAATAGCGTCCTGTGGAAGCGATAAAGCAATTTTAGATGCCCCCACGTTGCTGGATTTGATCAGTAGCTTTTCAAAATCAATTACGCCGTAATTCGCGGCATCTCGAATGGTAAATCGACCGAATCGTAAATACCCTGGTGAGGTATTAATGGTGGTTTCTGTGGTGTATTGCCCCGACATCAATGCCGCCGATACCGTGAATGGTTTCATGGTTGAGCCAGGCTCAAACAAATCAATTACGGCGCGATTTCTAAGCTCTTCATACTCTAATTTGGAACGGTCATTAGGGTTGTAAGATGGCTGATTCACCATGGCAAGAATTTCGCCCGTTTTAACATCTAAAATAACAGCAGACGCCGACGTGGCTCGATGCTCAGTGACCGCTGCTTTTAATTCACGATAAGCCAAATATTGCAGTCTAAGATCAATACTGAGCTCAATATTCTCACCTGGGCGCTCAGTCTCTTCAACACCAATACCGCGGATAATATTACCGGTTAAATCTTTAACGTAGCTACGTCGACCAGGCTGTCCCTCAAGCGCTTGATCGTAAGCAAGCTCAATTCCCTCTTGACCTTTGTCATCGATGTTCGTAAAACCGACAACATGGGAAGCCACTTCACCCGCCGGATAAAATCGTTTGTATTCTTTCGTTTTGATCACGCCCAGCACTTTTGCAGCCATAATTTCCTCCGCTTCATGAGGGGGAATTTGACGTTTTAAGTACATAAATGAACGCGTCTTATTCGACTCAAACCTTTCTTGCAACCAAGCACGACCAACCCCCATCACTTCAGCGAGCCGTTTAATTTCTTGCTCTGGGCCTATGTTCTGAGAGGGGTCTGCGGCCATCGCCCACAATGCTTTTGGATTCGCGACTAAGGTCCATGTTGGCGTACTCACAGCTAAAGGCTCACCACGACGATCTAAAATCATGCCTCGTGTAGCCGGAATCGATTCCGTTCTGACCGCGCGCATTTCACCTTGATTCTGCAAAAAGGCTTTATCTACCACCGTCAGATAGAACAATCGACCTCCTGCCACAAGAAACAACAGTAGTGCAATCGCATACACAAATCTGACGCGCCATTTGCCGGGTATATGAATACTGTCTTCAATCTTCATGGCTTCACTATTATCAATTCATTTTGTGAGGGAGCGTGCATATTCAATTTTTTTACCGCTGACTGCTCTAAACGGCTAGGCTGAGTCAGTGCACTTTGCTCAAGAAGCAACTGACCCCATTTCACTTCATAATCCACTTCATCTTGCTTTAATGTCTGAAGATAAGAAAAATCTTTTCTAAAGTCATACACTTGTATAACAACCGCGATCGAAGTGATGGCTAAAAACAGCACACCGACCGCAAAGGGCCAAGGCGAAACACTCACCTTAATCACTCACCCTCTCCAATACACGCAGCACAGCACTGCGGGAGCGGACATTGTCACTCACCTCAGATTGAGATGGTTTAATAGCCTTACCAATGGTTTTAAATTTAATGTCCAGATGTGCGTTTCGAATAGGCAAATGCCTAGGTAATTCAGGACCCTTGGCTTTGAGTTTCATAAAACGCTTAACAATACGATCTTCAAGGGAATGAAAACTGATAACCGCCAGCCGACCACCCACTTTTAACGCGTCTGCCGCGGCATCAAGGCCCACTTCTAAATCGCCCAGCTCATTATTGATATGAATCCGAATGCCTTGAAAAGCACGAGTGGCGGGGTTTTTGCCTTTTTCCCACGCGGGGTTTGCTTCGGCAACAATTTTTGAAAGCTGCAAAGTGGTTAAAATAGGCGTGTGTGAACGATATTCACAAATAGCTTTAGCAATTCGACGAGAAAAACGCTCTTCACCGTATTGATACATCACATCGGCCATGTCTTTTTCACTGACCGTTGCAACCCACTGTGCCGCGCTCAACCCCTTATCTGGGTTCATGCGCATATCAAGCGGGCCGTCGTTCATAAAGCTAAAACCACGCTCGGCATCATCAATTTGAGGAGATGACACACCCAAATCCATCATCACACCGTCTACTCTGTTCACACCAAATACCGATAAGATGTGTTCAGACATGTTGGCAAAAGTATCTTGAACGATGGTAAAACGGGGGTCTTCTTTCTCTAACGACTTGCCATGTGAAATGGCCACCGGATCTTTATCAAAGCCAAGCAAACGGCCCTCGTTGAGCCGCTCCAATACCAAGCGAGTATGGCCACCGCGACCAAACGTACCATCTATATACAGGCCGTCTGTGTCGGTTACGAGCATATCGACGGATTCATCAAGCATCACGCTTATGTGTTCTGCCATCGTCTTTGTCATAAAGAAATATCCATCATGGTTTCAGTCTGTAAGTCCTCAAGGGCATCTTGAGACAAATAATCTTCGCGCTGAGCTTCCCACTCTTCTTGGCTCCAAATCTCTAATTTTTTACCCTGACCAAGTAGTGTCAACTTTTTATCTAATCGAGCAAATTCACGTAATGGCGCTGGCAGAAGGATCCGGCCCGCTTTATCAACGTCTACATCTGTTGCATGACCAACCAAAAGACGCTGCAAACGCCTTGCCTGAGGTTGAAACGTGGGCAGTTTATCAAGCTTCTGCTGAATCAACTCCCACTCAGCTAACGGGTATAACAACAAACACCTAGAAATAGGGTCTATGGTCACAACCACACCACTGCTGTCATAAAGAGCAAGTTCATCGCGCAATCGTGCTGGAAGTGACATTCGCCCCTTCACATCAACACTGACTTGATGAATCCCTCTAAACACGCTCATACCCACTTATCGACACATTTTCCCACAATTTAACATTTTTCGTAAAAATAGTAAAAAAATATTGTTTTAATGGCGTTTTACTAAAAAAAAGGCACAAAAAAACCGCTTATTGAAAGCGGTTCTTATACAGTATAAAAAATATATACAGAGGTGTGTATTTCACATTAAACGTTCAGTACGCAACAAGAAAAAATGCAAGTTGGCCGATAAGCCGGGTTCTGTCGTGGACAGTCATTCATCTAATACGTACATCACTGCACGTCTTTAGCAACCTACCCGAACTCAGCGCGGGTCACGCCAAAGAGTTCCTATTTGGTCTTGCTTCAAGTGGGGTTTACCTTGCCACGAGCTGTTGCCAGTCGCGCGGTGCGCTCTTACCGCACCATTTCAACCTTACCGGCAGTAAACTGCTTAGGCGGTGTATTTTCTGCTGCACTTTCCGTAGGCTCACGCCCCCCAGGCGTTACCTGGCACTTTACCCTGTGAAGCCCGGACTTTCCTCCCCCCAATAAATTGAGCGGCGACTGCCTAGCCAACTTGCGGTGAGAATACTACTCACCTATGAGAACAATAACAAGGGCTTTCTATCACACACAACGGGCGCACACTAATCATCACACCAAAGGCAATTTAAAGCAGACCTCCAAACCACCCTCTTCGCGATTACGCGCTGTTATCTGACCTTTATGAGCGCCGATAATACGTTGGGAAATCGTTAAACCAACGCCAAAACCACCACTATTAGCCTCTCTCGCTTTTGATGAGCGATAAAAAGCATGAAAAATTTTATCCAATTTATCGTCTGGTACACCTGGACCATTATCGCGAATGTAGATGTAGGCAAACCCTGACTTTTCCCTCGTTTCCAACTCTATCACACCACCGTTCCCAGCATAAAAACACGCATTACGCAGCACATTTTCAATCGCATGGCGCAACTGTAAAGGATCACCTAGCAAGGTTTTAGGCGCATTACCCAATACCGCAACAGTAATGTCTTTAAGCTGACTCTCAAAACTGACATCGTCTACGATGTCGCCAAGCCACTCTTGCACATCAATCTCTTCTTTACTGAGTGAAGCGGCCTCTAGCCTACTCAACGTAAGCACCTGCCCAATCAATTCATCGAGCTCATGTAACTCAGTACGGATACGATGCAGGTACCCTTTTTGCGCCTCTATGGCGTATTTATCTTCTGCGATCGTCAGAGCCACCTCTATTCTTGCTAGTGGCGTTCTTAGCTCATGAGACACATCACGCATGAGGCGCTCTTTTGAGGACAACAGCGTTTGTATTCTCCCGGCCATCTGATTGAACTCACTGGCCAACTTACCAACGGCATCGCTTCTGCGCGCCAACTTATTGTCAACCCTCGCCGACATATCACCCTGCCCAAATGATCGTGCAACACGTTGCAACTTGAGCAAGGGACCCAATAACCAGTAAGCTAGCACACCGCTCGACACCAAAAGACCTAACAATGAAAAGCCCACTATCGCTTCAGGCGCCAAAGGGTCGCTCTCAGGATCTGGTTTGAAAATCATCAAATACTGGATATTGCTACTGCCAATTACCTGAATAAATTGACTGTGAAGAAAATCAGCTTCTGGTTGGTTTTTTACACTGGGACTATTTTGCTCTCTAAAATTTCGGGGCAACGGCTTCAAAAGTGATCGGCCATTTTCTTGATATAAATAAATAGTTCCAGAAAGTTTTTTTTGCGCTTTGATTGTTTCTTCTTGCAGCGAAACAATACCAAATCGCTCATAACCTGCAACCAATTGCACACCGACCTCACCAAGCAAATCAGCCGACACTTGGTTTCGCTCTTGTATGAACTGGACGATTCCTAGGCCAATACTAACCACCACAATGTTGGACAACAGCACAACCAGAAAAACACGCAGGAAAGTATTCTTCATACAATACTAACTGCCCTTTTCCGGAGAAACAAAAATGTAACCCACACCGCGCACTGTTTTTATTCTTGGATCACCATTATCTACATTGCCAATTTTTTTACGCAAATTACTAATGTGCATATCCAAACTGCGGTCGTACATAGTGAGCTTTCTTCCTAACGCCCTTTCTGAAAGCTCCTGCTTGGTCAACACTTGACCTGGAGCCATCAACATACACTCCAACAAGGTGTATTCAGAGGTTGTGAGCTCAACAAGATCACCATTTAAATAGACCGTACGGTCTTTTCTACGCAACAAAACGCCGACCAAATCTATGTCCGCCATTGGGTCATCATCACGGTCTTGTGTTGCTCTGCGTAATATCGCTTTTATTCGGGCCAGCAATTCACGAGGATTAAACGGCTTCGATAAATAATCATCGGCTCCCATCTCTAAACCAAGAATACGATCAATGTCGTCGCCCTTTGCCGTAAGCATAATAACGGGGACCGCGCTTTTACTACGAATTTGCTTTAATGTTTCAAAACCATCTAGTTCAGGCATCATCACATCAAGAATAATAATATCAGGCATATCAACCGCTATTAACGCAAGCGCCTCTCGACCATTCCACGCGTGGGCAACCTCGTATCCTTCACCAACAAAATACTCTTTGATCAGGTCAGATAAACGGGCGTCATCATCCGCCAACAACAACTTAACCATACAAACTGCCTCCTCTCTTTTTGTAGTTAAATAAGTGATTTAATTAATCATTTCTGCATTACAACGTCAGCGCTAAATACTACCTTAACGATTAATTATCACCATCGTGTCTTTTCACTCTTTTTACAAATAATACTTATATGGTGAACTTAACACGCAATAGAGACTAAAAAACCGCTTAAAAAGCGGCTTTTTGAACAGGTTAAACTCTTACGGCAAACGATTACATTTTAAACGGATCACGTATAACAATGGTCTCGTTACGGTCAGGGCCAGTAGAAATAATATCAATCGGCACACCAACCTGCTCTTGTAAGAATCGCACGTAAGATTGAGCATTTTCAGGCAAAGCCTCGAAATTTTCTGCTCCCACTGTGGATTCAGTCCAACCTGGCAACTCAACATACACAGGATGAGCGTTTTCATAACCTTCACTGTCTACTAAAGAGCCAGTCACAGGAGTCCCATCTGCATTAGCATAAGAAACACAAACCTTGATAACAGAAGAGCCGTCCAACACGTCTAACTTAGTCAGGCAAATCCCTGATACAGAGTTGATTTGAACAGCGTGACGCAAAGCCACCGCATCAAACCAACCACAGCGACGTGAACGGCCGGTTGTCGCGCCAAACTCATGACCACGACGACCTAAACGCTCTCCGTCTTCATCAAACAATTCTGTTGGAAAAGGACCTGAACCAACGCGCGTTGTATAAGCTTTGGTGATACCCAATACGTAATCTAAATACAAAGGCCCAAAACCTGTACCAGCAGGCGCGCCGCCCGCAGTTGTATTAGAAGAAGTTACATAAGGGTACGTACCATGATCAACATCCAACAATGACCCTTGAGCGCCTTCAAACATAATATTGGCACCTGCTTTACGCAAGTCATGCAGCAAGGTAATTGTATCCGCTACCATTGGACGCAAGAACTCAGCCATCTCCAAGCCCTCCGCATACACCTCATCGAAAGAAATAGGATCAGCATTATGGTACTGGGTTAACACGAAATTATAGTATTCAAGCACTTCTTTCAGCTTGGCAGAAAAGCGTTGAGCGTCCATAAGGTCGCCTACACGAATAGCGCGACGAGCGACTTTGTCTTCATAAGCCGGCCCAATGCCACGACCCGTAGTACCGATTTTCTTTTCGCCCTTCGCAAGCTCACGCGCTTGGTCAATGGCAATATGATAAGGAAGAATCAGTGGGCAAGCCGCACTAATTTTAAGGCGATCCACCGCCGGAACACCCTGCTCCAAAAGCTCAAGCACTTCTTTTTTCAGTGCCGCTGGCGAAAGAACAACACCATTTCCGATGACACACTGAACACCTTCACGCAAAATACCAGAAGGGATCAAGTGCAATACGGTTTTCTTACCATCAATAACCAAAGTGTGACCCGCATTGTGTCCGCCTTGAAAGCGAACAACCGCAGCAACATCTTCTGTCAGTAAGTCTACAACCTTACCCTTGCCTTCATCACCCCACTGGGTGCCTAAAATAACAACATTTTTACCCATAATTTCAGGTCTCATTCAGATAGTTCTTAAAGAAAATTTTCGTCTTGTACTGGCACTAATTGCCACGCACCACCAACAAAATCCAGCTTAAAATCGATATTCATTACGTGCAAATGGTCTAATGATTCCATTACACGGTAACCTTGCTCTCGCAAAGCATTTACTTTTTCCCATAATGCATCGTTTGTACAAATAGGCGATAACACCGTTTTAGGCTGCACAACAACTACGTCTGTCAAGGCCACCAAGGCTTTCACATCGGTACTAAAACCGGTCGCTGGACGAGAACGGCCAAACACTTGGCCAATATTGTTATAACGCCCACCTCGCGCAATAGCATTCCCATAACCCGGAACGTAAGCAGCAAACACCACCCCAGTATGATAACTGTATGAAACAAGATCGCTAAGATCAAAATGCAGGCCAACGCTCGGGAAACGCTTAACCACACACTGACTGACTTTTTGCAATAAAATAATGGCATCGTCGATGGACTGACTGACACCCGAAAACAGCTCAGTCGCTTGCTCTAAGACCTCTTTTCCACCACACAACCTAGGTAACTCAACCAGCCAGCGCTTCTGAGTAGCCATCAATGGCAATGCCTCAACGTAACGATCAAGCTCAGGTAAATCTTTTGCTTTGTAAAGTTCGATTAACTTGGTCTCTTGTGCAGTATCTAAATCGCAAAGAGCAAGCACTCCACTCACCACATCCACATGACCCAAATCGAGAACAACATGACCCAAACCAGCAACGGTCAAGGTTTGCAGCATTAAAGACAAGACTTCAATGTCACTTTCTACACCACCATGACCATAAATCTCAGCACCCAATTGGATTGGACTTCTCGTTCCATCAAGTCCAGCCGGCATGGTTCTTAATACGCTGCCACAGTAACTTAAACGCTGCACACCCTCATTTTTAAGGCAATGAGCGTCAATGCGAGCAACCTGTGAGGTAAAATCAGCACGAATACCAAGAAGCCGACCTGACAACTGGTCAATGACTTTGAAGGTTTCTATTTCTAAATCTGAGCCGGCTCCGGTAAGAAGGGAGTCCAAATACTCTAAAAGAGGAGGTATTACTAATTGATATCCCCAGCTTTCGTGGAGATTAAGCAGTGTTCTTCTAAGGTGTTCAATCTTAGCGGCCTGTTCAGGCAGCGCTTCATCTACTCCCTCTGGAAGTAACCAGCGATCAGCTGATGTCATTACATTATCCTCTATAGCGGCGCGTCAGCAAAAGAAGCGTTAATCCAAGAAACATACTAACCGCCCCCAAAATACGTAGATTTAAATTTGGGCTCGCAATGGCTTTTTCCATGACTTTTCTCCAAATACGCGGAGCAAGAAATGGCAAAACACCTTCGACGATCAATAAAAGGCTGACGCCAACCAGCAGCGACGACAACAATTCCTGCATAGATCCTCTTTGTTTTGACCATTAAAAAACCGGGCTTTGCCCGGTTTGTGTAATAGTAGCATGTTTCCTATTTTAACAAATAGGCTCAAGTACGATTATTGCTGATTATCCAGCCTAATTCGCACCTCTGCTCGTAGAACTATTTAGATACTTAAAGAATTCACTATCGGGCTCAAGAACAAACAAATCATTGCTGCCGCTGAAGCTTGCACGGTACGCCTGCAGACTACGATAAAACTCGTAAAATTCAGGGTCTTGCGTGTAAACATTCGAGTAAATAGCCGCCGCATTCGCATCACCATCACCACGAATCATCTCTGCATCGCGCTGCGCTTCTGCCTCTAAGACAACCTGCTGACGATCTGCATCAGCACGAATACCTTCAGCAAGCTCTAAACCTTTCGATCTATGCTCACGAGCCTCACGCTCACGCTCTGTTCGCATTCTTGAGTAAACAGACTCACTAACATCAGGCGGTAGATCAATTCGTTTAACACGAATATCAACAATAGAAATACCCAATTCATTCTGTGCCACCAAATTTAGATCGTCACGCAGTTCTGTCATAAGTTGGTCACGTTCTCCAGAAACCACCTCATGCATAGTACGCTCACCAAACTTATTTCGTAGACCGGTATCAACACGGGAAGACAAAACGCGATTAGCGACGATCTCATCACCAGACGTAGCCTGATAAAACTTAGACACTGAGTCTATTTTCCATTTAACGTAAGAATCAACAACCACCGCTTTTTTCTCCAACGTCAAATAACGCTGAGGGCGAGAGTCCATTGTCAAAATACGAGCGTCAAATACCTTCACTTCATTCATGATAGGCAACTTGAAGTGAATACCTGGCTTCACATCGTCCTGAACGATCTCACCAAATTTGAGAACAACGGCACGCTCTGTTTCGTTCACCACAAAAAGCGTCTGTGAACCAATTAAAACACCCAGCAAAAGAACAAATAAAATAGATAAAGACAAGCCTTTCATTAGTTTCTGCCCTCTCTGCGGATTGTTGTACCCTGACGCTTACGTATTTCATCAATAACTTGATCTGTTAGCGACCCAATATTGCCAGAATTGACCGAACCCACACCGTTAGAGGCATCCGCGCGTTGCTTCATTAATTGATCTAAAGGTAAATACAACATGTTGTTTCCACCCTTAGTATCGACAACCACCTTATTAACGTCTTTGTAAACAGACTCCATCGTCTCGATATACAAACGACGGCGCGTTACATCAGGCGCTTTGATGTATTCTTGATACAGACGATCAAATCGATCGGCCTGACCACTTGCTCGGGCCACTATTTCAGAACGATACGCTTCCGCTTCCTCTCTAATACGTTGTGCACGACCACGCGCTTCAGGGATGATCCCATTGGCATAAGACTCCGCTTCGTTTCGGACTCTTAGTTCATCTTCTTTAGCCTTGATAACGTCATCAAACGCTTCCTGCACTTGGGTTGGTGCTTGCGTGTTTTCGACGTTGACTTTCGAGATCAATAAACCCGTACCGTATGCGCTACTGTAATCCTGAATACGCTCTTTAACTTCTGCCGCCAATAACTCACGGCCCTCTGTTAAAATCTGATCCATCTCAGAACTGCCCACTACGTGACGAAGCGCACTTTCAGTAACCTGCGCCAAAGAGTCTTCTGGACTACGAACGTTTAAGAGAAAATCTTTTGGGTCTTGAACAGAATATTGAACAGAAACCCCCACTTCAACGATCGCATCATCCACGGTCAACATAAGTGCTTTGTGATCGTGTGAACGCACTTTGGTTACATTCACTTTACGAACCGTATCGATCATCGGTGGATTCCAGTGCAAACCTGGCATCACGGTAGAGTGGTATTTGCCCAGGCGAAGCACCACACCACGCTCTTGCTGATCAACCTGATAAAACCCTGTAGCCGCCCAAAGAGCGAATAATGCGATCAGTACGATAACAATCAAACCGCTGCTAAACTTCCCAGAAAAATCACCAGAGCCACCTCCATTCGAGCCGCCAGACTTGCGGGATTTCTTAATGCCCAACATCCCCATTAGCTTCTGAAAAGCTTCTTCCAAATCTGGAGGGCTTTGATCATTACCAGCAGGTTTACGACCCCAAGGGTCATTATTGGCTTCTTTTTCACGATCACCGTCAGGACGTCCAGCACCATTGTTACGGTTTTTGTCTGGGTTCCATGGGTCATTATCGTTATTACCCGGTTCATTCCAGGCCATACTGCATCTCCACTTTTTTTAATTGATAATTCTGTACCGATCTCATGCTGCATCAACCTGATCTTCAGACATGCCGGCACGAGCCAAAATCTGCAAATAATCTTTTTTAGGTAACTTTACATCGAGGACAAACCGTCCCATCTCGTCAAAACTCTCTGACTTGACCGCGCCGTGCTCAAAAAGCATTGCCCTTAAGCGACCGTACTTACTTGGCAAGTAAAGCGTTTCATCAAGCACATCCACCGCCAACAATTCAGCGATGGCTTGTTTAAGCAGATCAACGCCTTGGCCATCACGAGCAGACAACCAAACTCGATAAGGGTTCCCGTAGGCGTCTCTATCAATTCGTGGCTCTGCTGTTGGCAAGGCGTCAATTTTATTGAAAACAGTTAATGTTGGTACTTCATTAGCACCGATCTCTTCAAGCACAGAATAAACGTGCTTCATATTGTCATCCCGAGCAATATCGGCGGCATCAACAATATGCAGCAGCAAATCTGCTTCAGAAGACTCTTTAAGCGTTGCTTGGAATGCCTTGATCAATCTATGCGGTAGCTGACGAATGAAACCCACTGTATCAGCGAGCACAATCGATCCAATTTGCTCAATATCCAATCGACGCAAAGTCGGGTCTAACGTTGCAAAAAGCTGATCAGCTGCGAACACTTCGGCTCCAGTCGCACGATTAAACAAGGTTGACTTACCCGCGTTAGTGTAGCCAACCAACGACACCGTTGGTACAGAAGATCGATCACGCGAACGACGGTTTTGATCTCGCTGAGAACTCACTTTCGCCAATCTTTTCTGAATGGCTTTAATGCGCTCACGAAGTAAACGACGATCCGTTTCAAGCTGTGTTTCACCGGGCCCGCGCATACCTATACCGCCTTTCTGGCGTTCGAGATGCGTCCAACCGCGTATAAGACGAGTCGACATGTGCTGAAGTTGGGCCAACTCAACCTGAAGCTTACCTTCGTGAGTTCGCGCGCGTTGAGCAAAAATATCAAGTATCAGCCCAGTACGGTCTAGGACTCGACACTGAAAGACACTTTCGAGGTTTCGTTCTTGGGAAGGAGATAAAGCATGATCAAAAAGAACCACTTGGGCCTCTTCTCGATCCACTATATCTTTAATTTCTGCAAGCTTACCAGTACCAATAAAATATCTTGCGTCAGGTCGCTGACGAGACCCAGAGACAACAGCCACCGGATCTGCACCGGCAGATATAGCAAGCTCAACAAACTCTTCAGGACCATAAGATTCACGTTCATCATTAAAATCTATATGGACCAATACAGCTATTTCACCACTGTCTGGACGTTCAAAAAACAATCTTAAATTCCTCTGCTTGCTTCATTAAAAGCAAACTACTCAGCGTCGTCTTCCGGCTGATCTGGAGACGGCATGCGAATGGTACGAGATGGAACAACCGTTGAAATGGCATGTTTATAAACCATCTGACTAACGGTGTTTTTTAGTAGAATCACAAACTGGTCGAATGATTCGATTTGACCTTGAAGCTTAATTCCGTTTACGAGAAAGATGGAAACTGGCACTCTTTCTTTGCGCAGAATATTTAGATAAGGGTCTTGTAATGATTGCCCTTTTGACATTGTAATCTCCTTAAACAAGCAAAAAATAGTAAATTAAATACAGGTAGAGACCTTTGCATGAGCAGTCGATCTAGCCATATTGCTTGCCAAAGGTCTTTTATAAAAAATTCAATCAACGTCTTTATAGAAAACGGTCAACATCGTTAAAAATCAGTGCTCTTTAACTCATAAAAATGCCCACATAGTCCACTTGGACGGACTTTACTTGCTATCTCAGCATTCTCGTTGGATACGAAACGCCCGTTTTAGGTTGTAAGCCATACAAATTAAACTCACCCTAGCCTGATTGCGAGCCCGTCCTAGATAACGCGCTTTACCTAACCCATAGTGCAATTTCATTATCCCAAAGACATGCTCTACACGGGAACGAATACTGGAAAAATAACGGTTTTGCTTTTCTTGATCCTCGTTAAGAGGTCTATTACGATAAGCTCGATGGATAATGCATTCTTTGACCTTTTTTTGCTTCAATAACCTGCTGTGCTGGGCACTTTTGTACGCACTGTCTGCATACACTTCCCGCTCATGACCAGTGAGTATCGATTCAAATGGAATCGAATCGTGAACATTGCCTGCCGTGAGCATGACTTCTTTGACAAAACCATCCTCATCCACATTTGTATGGGCCTTAAAACCATAGGTGGTTTTACGTTTTCCATCGCTGCTTTGCTTAACGCTATAGCCTGCTTCTGGGTCTTGCGTGTTTTTACCCTCAGCATTCTTACGAGGACGAGCATTCTTCGCTTCTATCACGCTGGCATCTATGATGCTTATCTCACCTTGTTTGATGATCAGACTTTGTTCGGCTAACTGGGCATTGATCTCGGTCATCGCTGCGTCTAGTAATCCGTTTTTCTCTAGCAGATTACGGAAACGCCAAATTGTACTGTGGTCGGGAACGCCTTGATCTAGGCCGACACCGACAAACCGGCGAAATAATAAGTCGCGAGCCAGTGCTTTTTCCAGCGCTGGGTCACTTAGGTTGTGCCATGATTGCAATAACAAAGCTTTAAACATCATCAACGGAGGCCAAGCGCGTTCACCTTTTGTACGGTTGTGAATGTCACAGAATAATCGCTCAATGCAGGACCAATTCAACAAGTCATGAATCTCGTCAAATTCTTCAATAAACCGATTCGATGCTTGCAGCGCATCGGCAAAGCTCTGTTGTTTTAACTCTTTCCACGCCATTTTTTGATTGCTCTTCTTTGCTTTTGGTTATTATCTCATAGGATCGAAGGAGATGATTCGTGCAAAGGTCTCAATTAAATACAGGTAAAACAACTTTGTAGATACTACACCAAATTATTATCCATTTCCCCTATATAATCCTGCTTTCTATGTAATTCAAGGCCTCCGGCAAAAGATCTTTCGATAAACTATCAAATATCCTTAAGTCGTCCCACCCTCTTAGCCAAGTAAGCTGACGTTTGGCTAACTGACGAGAAGCCACCACGCCTTTAAATACGGCATCATCTAAAGTATCTTCACCTGCGAGATACTGCCAAAGCTGACGATAGCCAACACAACGCATCGAAGGCATATCAGCAGACAAATCACCACGTTGATAAAAATGCTCCACCTCAGCCAAAAAACCCTGATCCATCATGTCATAAAAGCGCTGCTCAATGCGGGCATGCAATACACTCCTCTCTCTGGGCATCACCGCCATATTGATCATATCGAACGGCAGAGAAACCGCCTCTTGCTGAGCCCAAAACTGAGTCATGGTCTTACCCGTCAAACGATACACCTCTATCGCACGCTGTAATCTCTGAGGGTCATTAGGATGAATTCGCAGCGCCGCGTCAGGATCAAAAGCCTGAAGTTCTTTATGAAGCGCTTCCCAGCCTTTCTCTTCCGCTTCCCTCTCAATAAGAACACGCAAAGCGGGATCTGCTGTGGGCATTTCTGCCAGCCCTTTTTGCAGCGCATTGAAATACATCATAGTACCGCCAACTAAAAGGGGGGTTTTTCCAGTCGCTAAAATCGCTTGCGCCTGCTCTACGGCATCAATCACAAAATCGGCAGCCGAATACGACTCAAGCGGATCAATAATATCAATCAATCGATGAGGAGCTCTTACCAGTAAGGCCGCGTCGGGTTTGGCAGTACCAATATCCATCCCTTTATAAACAAGCGCAGAATCCACACTAATGATCTCAAAATTATGATTTTCAGCAAGATCTACTGCTAACCCCGTTTTCCCTGAAGCCGTTGGCCCCATTAGACAAACAACCTGTGGTTTTGTCATTTAACGCCCTCTCAAAAAGAGTTTATCTAAATCGGACATGCTTAAGTGAGCCCAAGTCGGCCGCCCATGATTACATTGACCGCTGCGCTCCGTCACCTCCATATCACGCAGCAAACTGTTCATTTCTGCCACCGTCAACTTTCGATTCGCGCGCACTGCACCATGGCACGCCATCGAGGCCATTAACTCGTTGGCCCTTGATTCCATTAGGTCTGATAAGCCATTAGTCGCTAAGTCACTGATCACATCACGCACCAGCCCCTCGACATCACCGCGAATCAAAATAATGGGAACCTCACGCACCATCACACTTTCTAACCCTGTGCGTTCAACGCAAAAACCGAAAGCGCCAAACACATCGCGACTTTCTTCAACCAAGTCGGCTTCACTTTGAGAAACCGCAATATTAATCGGCACCAAAAGCGGCTGTGACGCCACATTTTTTTGGTAAAACGCGATTTTCATCCTTTCATACACAATGCGCTCATGGGCCGCATGCATATCAACCAAAATCATACCAGACTCACTTTCTGATAGAATATACACGCCATGAAGTTGAGCGACAGCAAAACCCAATGGCGGAACAGCCTGATAACTCGGCGCCTGTCCGGTAGACACCCCTTCACTTTGACCCAAGGAGTGAACAGGCGATATTTCTTTAATTTCGCCCGTAACTGGGTCTATGCTTTCTGTCTCAGAGGCGTATTGTTGAGCATAACCAGAAAGGCGACGCATACCGTCAATCTGACCTCGTACATCGGCAGAAGATAAGGCGCTAGCCCCAGCATTTGAAGCCATCCACTCTGTACCCAAAGGACTTGAGCGATTTGACAAAGGCAAAGCGGATTGCTCTATAATTGCACTACCAAAACCGACAACTGAATCATGATCGGACTCTTGCAAACCGGTTGGCGCTGCCTCTGATTCCGGCCTCACATCGGCAATCGCTTTGTGTATTCGACCAAACAAAAAGTCGTGAACCAAGCGGCCATCGCGAAAACGCACTTCGTGCTTTGTGGGATGAACATTCACGTCCACTGTTGAAGGATCAAGCTCAAGGTACAGCACAAAAGTAGGATGACGACCATTATAAAGCACATCGCGATACGCCTGACGCACCGCATGAACCACCAACTTATCTTTCACTACACGACCATTCACAAAGAAATACTGCAAATCGGCTTGAGATCGAGAAAAAGTAGGCAAACCAATCCAACCCCACAAACGCAAACCCGCAGCTTCAACATCTAGGGCCAATGCGTTTTCAATGAACTTTTTACCCAACAACGTTGCCAATCGGTGCTCAGCGTGCAGTTGATCCGTCACCGGTCGTAAATCATATACTTGCTTACCGTTATGACTCAGCCTAAAGCCGGTTTCGTAACGACTGAGTGCGAGCCTCTTCACCACCTCTTCAAGATGGGTAAATTCTGTTTTTTCCGTACGCAGGAATTTTCGACGCGCTGGCGTATTAAAAAATAAGTCGCGCACCTCAATGGTTGTACCTTGTGGATGAGAAGCAGGACGAACCGCCGTCGCCATATCCTTCCCTTCCGCTTCAGCTCGCCAAGCCTCAGATTCACCTTCTGCTTGCGACGTTAAATGCAAACGCGACACAGAACTGATACTGGCCAGAGCCTCACCACGAAACCCCAAGGTTCTAACGGCTTCCAAATCGTCTAAAGTGATAATTTTACTGGTCGCATGACGACTCAACGACAACGCTAAGTCGTCTTTCATTATACCGGTACCATTATCACGAATTTTAATCCGTCTCACGCCGCCCTGCTCTACCTCAATATCCAACTGCGAAGCACCCGCGTCTAGGCTGTTTTCTAGCAATTCCTTCACCACGGACGCAGGACGCTCAACCACTTCACCAGCGGCAATTTGGTTGGCTAAACGAGGAGATAATAGTTGAATTCTTTGCATGATTGACCTTTTATTGAGCCGCTGCGTACTAAGCAGCTGAGTAGCGAGCCACTGCTTTTAAAAACAGCAAGAGAATGTAAATGCTAACCGGCGGGAATAGCCAACTTCTGACCTATCCAAATAACGTCATTATTTAAACGATTTACTTGACGAAGAACATCCAAAGACACCCGATTACGGCGAGCGATTTCCGACAAAGTATCCCCCTTACTCACCGTATAAATATCATCGGTTTGCTTCGATTGATTCCAAGCTACTAAAGTGCCGTCAGGAGCGTTCTTGGTAAAGTAATCAATCACCCCTTGAGAAATAGAATCAGCTAATTTAATACGGTAGGCTCGACTGGATAAGTTTTTCGCTTCTGTTTTATTAGAAACAAAACCCGTTTCAATCAGTATAGAAGGAATATCGGGCGACTTAAGTACAACAAAACCGGCCTGCTGAACGCTGTCTTTGTGCAGCACCGCCACACCTCGCATCTCCCCTAAAACGCTTTCACCTACATTTAAACTCATTTGAATCGTCGAGTTCATCGACATATCAAGCAACACTTCCGCCAACAATTGATCTTTATCATCTAATGAAATACCACCAACAAGGTCCGCAGAATTTTCCTGCTGAGCCAACCATCGCCCCATTTCAGAGCTTTTACCGCTTAACGAGAGCGCCCAAACAGACGCCCCTCGAGCACTGGACTTGGTAAAAGCATCCGCGTGAATTGAAATCATTAAATCGGCATTCGCCTCCCGCGCCACACGGGAACGATCTCGAAGCTGAAGATAGGTATCCGTCGACCTCGTCATCACTGCCTTGAAACCTTCCGTCTCATTGATGCGCTTGGCCAATTCCTTACCAATAGACAATACAATATCCTTTTCTCTTACCTTGTACTGCCCTAACGCACCAGGGTCTTTTCCACCATGTCCAGGATCAATGGCGATAACAATATCGCGTTTCTCTTTAGATAAACTCGCTAGGCTTTTGACAATCGTGACTGGCTTACGAGCACCATATTCAAGCTCAACCAAAATTCGCGGCCCATAGGTGCCACTGGCGGCCAATACAGTACTTTTGGCTTTGGCCTTTTGCGCCAAATCCAAAACAAAACGCACACCGGTATCGCGTTTGGCATAACGCACACGCATTAGCACATCCGACGTCAAAGCAGATAGACCGTTCACAACGGACGCATCAAGATCTACCCCACTCAAGTCCAAGACAATGCGCTCAGGATTAGAAAGAGGGAATATTCGGTGCTCCGACTCCGCTGAAAGCTCAAACACAAGGCGCGTGACACCCTCTTGCTGAGCAACGCGAATATCACGGACGTCCGCCGCGAACGCATTACTCAAAGCTAACGCAACGAGTGAATGTAAAAACACGACAAAAAAAGTACAAAATTTATTATGCATATCAGACAGCTAGCTAGTATATGCGTGACACTATAACTGGTGATTAAAGGGATCTCAATCTTACTCATCGTAAAGGGACCGTTAAATCAAGACGTTATGAGCAATTAAAAAGCGCTCAGCACACTACAACCTTTTTCAGTATGTGCATCAAAAATCACGCTTCGGCCTTGTGAAATCATGGTTATAGAAACAATCAAATCCGCTTCTGGCAAAAAACCATACCCCATCTCGGCCCACTCAATAAAGCACAAACTCCTCTGCGTGAAGTAGTCTCGAACACCAATATATTCAAGTTCTTCAGGGTTTGACAAACGATATAAATCAAAGTGATACACCTCTAATCCAAGCAAATCATAAGGTTCAACAAGAGTATAGGTTGGACTTTTAACCGGCCCTTGGTAACCCAAGCCTTTCAACATCCCCCTCACCAGGGTCGTTTTGCCCATTCCTAAATCGCCTTTTAGATACACCACCCCACCTTCTTTTAACATAGCAGACAACAGGCTACCTAGATGCTCCATGGCTTCTTCACCGTACACTTGCTTTTCAACCCTCATTCTATTCACCTTTTGAATTATTAGTCGCCGCCCTTAAAATAGAGCCGGCACTCATCTTGACCAAAGTCTTCTTAAAACGCTGAAAATAACACATAATGCATGACGCATTTTTACACTTTATTTGAAAGGCTAATATGGACTGGATTCTTATTTTATTGATCGCTATTGCCGTTTTTATTACTGGCATTTCAAAAGGGGGATTTTCAGGAGCGTTTGGTATAATGGCGGTTCCGCTTATTTCGCTTCAAACACCCCCGCTTGTTGCTGCTGCCATTATGCTGCCCATATTGTGCATTATGGACCTGTTTACCGTACAAAAGTTCTGGAAAAAATGGAACACAGATCAACTCATTCGATGCATACCGGCCGCCGTAACCGGTGTGATTATTGGAGGATTAACCGCATCATGGTTTTCTGCTGAGTGGCTAAAAATCATGGTTGGAGTCATTGCAGTAGGATTCACCATTAATTCTTGGCCCAGAAAAAATAATATGAACACTAAAAAACCGCTGGGCACTTTGATCGGGAAATTTTGGTGTGCGCTCGGTGGTTTCACCAGCTTTATTGCCCACGCTGGCGGCCCGCCAATGAGCGTTTACTTACTCAGGGCAAATTTGGACAAAACACAATATGTGGCGACGTCTGCCGTTATTTTTACCGCCATTAATTACGTTAAGCTCATCCCATACGGTATGCTCGGACAACTCAATGGCTCCAATATCATCCTATCGCTTTGTTTTATTCCCATTGCTTACCTTGGTGTACAGTTAGGCGCTTGGCTGCACTACAGAATTTCCACGGCGCTGTTTTTCAAATTTATGTATAGCTTTTTACTCCTAACGGGCACTAAGCTTATTTGGGATGGCGCTTCCAATCTAATTTAAAGGGCAAAGGAAGATTATCCCCTGCCACTCCTTTTAAAGCACCACTCGACAACCGCCTTACTGCGAAGGCTCATCCAATCCAAACATAGTACGGCGATAATGTTTGAGCTCACCGATGGACTCTAAAATATCGTCCATTGCCAAATGAGAGCCGGATTTAGTGAAGCCCTCTAACGCCTCTGGCTTCCAGCGCCTAGCAAGCTCTTTTACTGTGCTCACATCAAGGTAACGATAATGAAAAAATGCCTCTAATTTAGGCATATAGCGGTATAAGAAACGACGATCTTGGCCCACGCTGTTGCCACAAATAGGCGACTTACCCGCCGGAACATATTTTTCAAGAAACCGAAGGGTTTCTGCTTCGGCTTGCTCCATGGTAATTGTAGACGACAATACCCGTGCCGTTAACCCAGAGGCACCGTGATGCTGCGTACACCACTCATCCATCGCCTCCATTACAACTTTATCTTGATGAATAGCCAAACTGGGGCCCCTTGACAACACATTAAGATGTTTATCAGTAACAACAGTAGCGATCTCAATAATGGTATCTGTATCAGGCTCTAACCCAGTCATTTCAAGGTCAATCCACACTAAATTCTCTTCATTTAAGCTCATAATCTTCCAAGTCCTTTATTATCAATGCCAAGCATTATACTCTATGCGTCTTACAATATAATCAGACGAAACTAATGTCGAAGCGAAAACTTACCAAACAACAAACGTGGCGCATTGAAAGAATCCACAAAGAACGTGTTGAACGCACTCAAAAACGCGGAGACGTTGCTGAAGAGCTGTTACAATCATCCGACCTGGGCCCAGAAACAGAGGGCATTATCATCTCTCATTTTGGCACCCAAGTCGAAGTTGAAGGAACGCAAGAGCCTTTTCTTGGCATATCAACACGCTGCAATTTACGCGCTAATCTTGGCCAGCTTGTCACCGGCGACAAGGTGGTCTGGCGTCCCAAACAAAATGAGGGCGGTGTTGTTGTTGCCACCACGCCCAGACACACCTCACTGTCACGCCCCGATATGCACGGCAGACTCAAGCCTGTCGCCGCCAACATAGATCACATTGTCGTGGTGATTGCTGCGGAACCTGTCGCCCACGCCAACCTGATAGACCGCTATTTAGTCGCGGCGGAAACCGTCGGTATTCCGCCCGTTATACTGCTCAACAAATGTGACCTAATAGACGACAGCAACCAAAACGATTTGGATCTGCTGTTAAAAACCTATGAAGATCTGCATTATAACATCATCAGAACGTCCATAAAAAATCAAGCCGGTATGGAAGCGCTCTATGACTTTTTACAAAATAAAACCAGTGTTTTTGTGGGGCAATCTGGGGTCGGCAAATCATCGCTGATTGGCACCTTATTGCCCGGCATCGACATCAGCGTTGGTGAATTATCTCAAAAAAGAAAAAAAGGTGTGCATACCACCACCACCGCACGCCTATTTCACATGCCCAAAGGCGGTGATCTGATCGATTCACCAGGCATACGCGAGTTTGGCCTATGGCATATTTCGGAAGATGAATTGTTAAACGGATTTATCGAGTTTCGGCCGCATATCGGCTATTGTCGATTCCGTGATTGTGCTCATGAAAAAGAACCGGGCTGCGCCATATTAGAGGCTCTGGCAAACAACGAAATCACCGAGCACCGTTTTCAAAGTTTCTTGAGAATCAAGCAGTCCATTCGAGACAATAATGCGTTTTAACAGACTTGTTTAGGTACCGATGTGTAAGATAGGGTAGCAATGTGTCTAAAAAAACACGCTCAAACCGCCGTTATTAAGCGAGTCATTACGTAATAAGCTATGAAAGACAAAACACCTTCAGGCCTCAATGAATGGCTGCATTTTTTGAAATCAAAAAAGATCCCCGTTAGAGGGAGCACATTACTGCGCCTTAAAAATGAAATAGAGGCAGAAGAGAACACGCCAAATGAAATATCAGCCTGCATCATGTCAGACCCATTATTGGCCTTTTCTATCCTAAACGAAGCAAATAGAGTTATTTCAAACAAAGACAATGATATAAAAAGCCCCATTCACGCGGCCGCTATTATAGGCACCAACGGCATTAAAAGGCTTTTCCCTTCCCTTGCGCCTTACCGTCTAAGTGCCACTGAAAATACGCCCCACATCGTCTCTTTCTTAAATGAAATACAAACCAGTTACGATGCCGCAACCATTGCAAAACACTGGGCAGCGGAAAAACACACCAATATTACAGAAGATATTTTCTGGATTACGTTGTTTCGTGATGTTGTAAGGTGGCTATTATGGTTCTATGCACGACCCGCCATGCTGACGATTAGACTTAAGCTCAAACAGGGTAACAAATCCAATCAAGCAGAAATGAGCGCGCTAGGTTGTAGAATTGACGAACTCGCCACTCATCTTTATCGCCAGTGGTACACGCCCAAAAAAATCACCGACGCCCTACTAACAAACAACATACCCAATGCGAGCGAACTTCAAACACTTGCTCGGCTGGCTCACAATCCAAATACACTGCCAGAATTCACAAAAAATCAGCGCCTCACCATTTTAATTAACAACCCCATGGTCTTTTCATATTGCGCTAACCAAGTAGCCCATGAGGCCAAATTAATGAAGTGGGACTCAAAAAATTTGCCTTTTTTATACCGTGTTGTTGCAACCGTAATGCATAGACGCACTGCCGACGTTTCTCATATCACCCATTTAGCCAGCATTGAAGCCGCCAGACAGTTTAGCAAATGGGGAGAATATTCATTAGCGCAACAACTCATCGACCCAGAACTGTACATCAACACAGATACCTCAGCCGCACCATTATCGCCCATCGCAGCACTCAAAAAAGCGCTCGGTAAGCACGCTATTTTTGATACAAAACAAAAAGCAAACATGGCACTTAAAACACTACTCAAAGCCATACCGCATGCAAAAGCGTGCATTGTTTTCAAACACATCAACAACAAACTCTCGCCTATACTTCAATACGGCTACCCCACTGAAGCCATCAAATATGTAAAGTGGGACGCGCCCTCGGCCGTGTTTAGCACGCTAAGTAAAAAACGATCGGCGGCGCATTTTTCAGGCCACGCATTCATAAAAATGCAACAAGAACTGCCACCCAATGCTATCCAATTGCTTAGCAAAAACAGCCAATTAATACTGGCATCGACTTTAGTAACGGACCGAGAAATGGTGATATTGTGGCTCGAAACGCAAGGTCAATTCAGCGAGCAGGACTACACAAACTTTAAAATAACAGCGTCATTAATCAGTCAGATTGGCGTCTGAACGCTGAACTTTTCATTCACTTTTAATAGGAATATAGCACGTGACGAAAGATCAACTTTTTGCCTTCGCTCAACACATAACCCCACAAAAAACATTATCTCGCATTATTGGTCAAGTAGCAGAATGTGAGAACACATGGGTAAAAAACACCTTTATTCGTCAGTTTATTAAAAAATACTTAGTCGACATGACAGAAGCAGTCAACAGCGATCCGCGCTCATACCGTAACTTTAATGATTTTTTTACCCGTGAAATTCGAGCTGAATTACGCCCCATATGCGAGGGCGCAAGCAGCATCGCATGCCCTGCAGATGGCGCCATTAGCCAACTTGGTCAGATTAAACATGGCACACTTTTGCAAGCTAAGGGCCATACCTACAGCCTAACAACCCTATTAGGGGGCGATGCCTCATTGTCGACTCAGTTTCTCGGTGGCTCATTCGCGACGGTGTATTTATCACCAAAAGATTACCATCGCGTCCACATGCCGCTCACGGGGAAGCTCACCAAAATGATACACATCCCGGGTAAACTTTTTTCTGTCAACAAGGTAACGGCTGAACAAATCCCTAACGTCTTCGCGCGCAACGAACGCACCGTCTGTCTATTTGATACGGAAGCCGGTCCCATGGCGGTTATCTTGGTCGGCGCTATGATAGTCGCCAGCATAGAGACTGTCTGGGCTGGACAAGTTACACCATTCAGTAAAAACGTTGTGACTTGGGATTACCAAGACCTTAACAATATTGAGATCAAGAAAGGCGAGGAAATAGGCAGATTCAAACTTGGCTCAACCGCTATTGTCTTATTTGGCAAAGACGCGGTTAACTGGGACGACGCTCTTCAAGCTGAAACCCCCACGAAAATGGGCATGCCTTTTGGCACTGTAATCGAAAAGTAATCACGTCGCTTTTCACCACAACTCACAGCTTACACACAATAAAAAGCCTGCTCAAAAGCAGGCTTTTTATATCTTAATAAACTCAGACCAATATTATGGCAAATCGTCTTCCAACTCTTCTTTTGGAGCGGGTATAAGGTCTTCTCTCTTTATGCCCAGTGCCAACAACAAATTAGCTGCAACAAAAATAGAAGAATACGTCCCGATCACAATACCCACCAAAAGCGCCATCGAGAAATTATGGATAGCTTCACCACCAGCCACAAACAACACGATCAACACAAACAAGGTGGTTAAAGAGGTAATTAAAGTACGACCTAGTGTCTGATTGATTGACTCATTAATCAAATCATACGGTTCTGTGTCGCGCATAATACGGAAGTTTTCCCGTATTCGGTCGCACACAACGATCGTATCGTTCAACGAATACCCCACTACCGCCAACAACGCCGCCAATACCGTAAGATCAAATTCCACATCAAATAATGAGAAAAAACCCAACGTAATAATCACATCGTGTATCAAAGCGACCACTGAAGCGAGTGAGAATTTAAACTGGAATCGCACCGCAACGTAAATCATCACGATGGCCAACGCCAGTAACATCCCCAAGCCGCCTTGCTCGCGCAACTCCTCACCCACTTGCGCACCAACAAACTCTGAGCGCTGCAATAAAACTTCGTTAGAGCCTTGATTTTGCAGCGTGGCTAACACCTCATCACCCAACGTTGGCGTATAGGAATTCGCCATACGCACAACAACATCAGTAGGTGAACCAAAATTTTGCACAACCACATCGCTGTAACCGTTATTGCCGAGCAACGCCCGAACGTCATCTAAACTAGGTGCCTCTTGATAAGAGACTTCTACCAGCGTACCGCCAGTAAAGTCCAAACCAAACTGCAACCCTTTGGTCGCTAATGAACCAATAGAAATCAGGATCAACGCAATCGAAAACAGAGCCACGATTTTGCGCATTGCCATAAACGGAATATTTGTCACTTTCATGGCGCTCTCCTAAATGAACAGTTTCTTATTTTTACGACCGCCGCCATACACAAGATTCACCTGCGCACGCGTCACAACAATGGCCGTAAACATCGACGTTATAATCCCCAGTGATAAAGTCACCGCGAAGCCTTTTACAGGACCCGTACCAACAGCAAACAATATGACCGCCACTAGCAAAGTCGTTATATTGGCGTCTAAAATCGTCGTAAAAGCACGGTTAAATCCAGAATGTATGGCCTGCTGACTTGGCAGGCCGCTGGCCAACTCTTCTTTTATCCTAGAGAAAATCAACACGTTTGCATCAACGGCCATCCCCATGGTCAATACAATACCAGCAATACCAGGCAAAGTAAGGGTTGCACCCAATGCTGACATACAAGCCATGAGCAAAATAATATTCAATGCCAAGGACACATTGGCGAAAATACCAAACACCTTGTAGTACACCAGCATAAACAACATGACAACGATTAAACCGATCTGCGCGGAACTCACCCCAAGCTGGATATTTTCAGCCCCTAAACTTGGGCCAATAGTACGCTCTTCTACAAAATAAATAGGCGCCGCCAAAGCACCAGCGCGAAGCAATAACGCCAATTCAGACGATTCGCGCGGGCTGTCTAGGCCGGTAATGCGGAATGAATTACCCAATGTTGTTTGAATCGTAGCAAGCGAAATAATCCCTTTCTCACTGTAACTACGGCGCACTTCTTCCATTTTGCCGTCTTTTTCTACAAAACGGCTACGGGACTTATGTTCAATGAACACAACACCCATATTGCGTCCGACCGCAGAGCGCGTCACCTTACTCATCTGCTTACCGCCTTTCGCGTCTAAGCTGATATTTACTTGTGGACGACCATTTTCATCAAAAGAAGAACTGGCGTCAGACACACTGTCACCGGTGATAATAAGGTCTCGTTCTAAACGAGCGGTACGACCACTACCGTCACGAAACGTAAGCGTCTCAATGTCCGCGCCATTATCGTCTAGGCCAGCTTCAAGATGAAATTCAAGGTTTGCTGTGGCACCAATAATACGCTTAGCGGCCGCAGTATCCTGCACACCCGGAAGTTCAACCACGATACGATTGCTGCCTTGACGTTGCACCAAGGGCTCAGCTACACCCAATTCGTTCACACGATTACGAAGTGTGGTTAAGTTTTGTTGCAAAGCATAAGATTCAATTTCTTTCTTAGACGCTTCTGTAAAACTCACGTCTAGATAGAAATCACTGCCTTCTTGGCGAGTTCCATAGCGGTATTCTGAAAAATCGTTTTTCAATAGCGTTTCAGCAAGATCCAAGTCAGACGACTGTAAAAAACGAATCGACAGCACACCCTCTTCGATGTCCACGCTGCGATAACGGATACGATCGCTTCGAAGAGCGGCTTTCATTTCGCTAGAACTGACTTCAAGACGCTGCTTCAATGCCGCTGGAGTATCAACCTCCAACAAGAAATGCACACCGCCGCGCAAATCCAGACCCAACTTAGCGGGCCCCGCTCCCAACGATGACAGCCAATCCGGCGTCGTAGGAACAAGATTAAGCGCCGTGACGTAATCTTCGCCTAATGCTGCCGCAACAACCGGCTTGGCAGCTAGTTGGTCCTCACCGCTATTAAAACGCAAGGTACCGCCCACAGAGGTAAGCTCTGCTTCTTTTAAATTTATATTAGCTTTTAAAAGCGCATCTTTCGCTTTTTGCAACGACTGCTCGTCGACAATAGCGGTGTTTTTTTGAGTAGACAGTTGTAGCGCTGGATCATCTGGATAAAGATTTGGGAAGGCATAAAGTAGCCCCAAAGCCAAAACAAGAAGAATTAGCAAATACTTCCACAAGGGGTACTTGTTAAGCATGAAAAATCCTTTCACCTAGGAATTGAATAGATCGATTATTTGAGTTGACCTGTGAACCTACCAATATAAATATAAATAGTAATAAAGATAAACAGATCAACGAAGAAGAAAAGCGCCTTGATACAACATCAAAAGCGCTTTTCTAGGCACGTTAAATCGACTTTAATGTGCCTTTAGGAAGAACCGCGGCAACAGAAGATTTTTGAAACTTCATTTCAACGCCTTCTGACACTTCCAGCACGACGTAATTATCATCCACTTTCGATACTTTACCCAATACACCACCACCGGTTACCACTTCTGTGCCTTTCGTCAAAGAAGCAATGAGGTTTTTATGCTCTTTAGTACGCTTTGCTTGTGGGCGCCACATAAGGAAGTAAAAAATGACAACAAAGCCGGCAAGCAGTACTAGGTTAAAAATACCGGCATCAGATGATGCGCCGGCTTCAGCATACGCTGGTGAGATCAATGAGATCATGGTGTTAACTCTCCAATGGTTTATGAAACTGTTGCGCCTTCTCAATAGTAAGTAAACGCGTATATTGTTTATTATTCACTCAAAGCAGGCGTATCCAAACCACGCTTTGCATAAAACACATCAACAAAGGCGTCAAATCTACCTTCATCGAGCGCCTTACGCAATCCTGCCATCAGTGTTTGGTAATACCGTAGGTTATGAATCGTATTTAATTGCGCCCCTACCATTTCCTGACACTTATCCAAATGATGTAGATAAGACCGAGAAAAGTTTTTACAAGTGTAGCAGTCGCATTCTTTGTCTAATGGCGCAACATCATGTCGATATTGCGCATTACGAATACGAACGACACCGTCGGAAGTAAACAAGTGACCGTTGCGAGCATTGCGTGTCGGCATGACACAATCAAACATGTCAATGCCACGGCGCACACCTTCGACAAGATCTTCCGGCTTTCCCACCCCCATCAAATAGCGCGGTTTGTCTGCCGGCATTTTGGGTGTCGTGTGATCGAGCACCTTCATCATTTCGTCTTTCGGCTCACCGACTGACAATCCGCCAATGGCATAGCCATCAAAACCAATGTCGACTAAGCCTTCCAGCGACTCATCACGGAGATTTTCATACATACTGCCTTGGATAATACCAAACAATGCCGAAGGGCTATCGCCGTGCTCGTCTTTGGAGCGCTTCGCCCAACGCAAACTCATGCGCATGGATTTTGCCGCCACATCTGGTGTTGCTGGATAGGGCGTGCATTCATCAAAAATCATGACAATGTCTGAACCAAGGTCGCGCTGTACCTGCATGGATATTTCAGGGCTTAAAAACACTTTAGAGCCGTTTATTGGCGAACGAAAACTCACGCCCTCTTCGGTTATTTTGCGCATTTCCCCTAATGAAAAAACCTGAAACCCACCGGAATCCGTCAGAATGGGCTTTTTCCATTGGGTAAAATCGTGCAAATCACCGTGCGCTTTCACCACCTCGGTTCCAGGTCGTAACCACAGATGAAAAGTATTGCCCAAAATTATATCCGCACCGATTTCTTCGATGTCTTTAGTCAACATACCTTTAACGGTGCCATACGTCCCGACCGGCATAAACGCTGGTGTTTCGACCTTACCACGCGGAAAAGTTAGGGTAGCACGTCGCGCTTTCCCGGACGTTGTGTGCAACTCAAAATCCATAAAACATTCAGGACGCTTATCAGACATTCGTCTTATTCCTCACTGTGCGGGCCTTTAGCCTGCGCATTTCGTGTAATAAACATGGCATCGCCATAACTAAAAAATCGGTATTGTTGCTCTACTGCCGCTTTATAGGCACTCATTACGTGATCATAACCAGCAAAGGCACTGATCAACATAATTAATGTGGATTCAGGCAAATGAAAGTTGGTTATCAAGGCATCAACCGTTTTAAATTCGTAGCCTGGGTAAATAAATATATTGGTATCGTCTTGCATCGGCGCAATGTCACCACTTTGGCTGGCCGACTCCAAGCTGCGCACGCTGGTCGTGCCAACGGCCACTACTCGTCCACCTCGTGCTTTGGTCGCCTTGACTTGATCAACAACCGCTTGCTCAACTTCCACATATTCGGCGTGCATGATGTGGTCTTGTACGTTATCCACTTTCATTGGCTGAAACGTGCCCGCACCAACGTGCAACGTCACGAACGCGACTTCAACCCCTTTTGCTTTAAGAGCCACCAAAAGTGCTTCATCAAAATGCAACCCCGCCGTTGGTGCCGCAACGGCCCCCGGCTTTTGATTATAAACCGTTTGATAGCGCTCTTGATCACTGTCTTCGTCTGGTCGTTCAATGTAAGGAGGCAATGGCATATGCCCGACACGGGACAACACATCTAAAACGGGTTCGTTGAACACAAGATGGAACAGCGCCCCTGAACGAGCGATCATGGTGGCTTCAATGTGCTCACCTTTATCTTGACCCAAAATCAGTGTGCTGTTTACTTTCGGCGATTTGCTCGCACGAACGTGCGCTAATGCTTCATTGCCATTAATCACACGCTCAACAAGAATTTCCACTTTCCCACCGGACTCTTTTTGGCCAAACACCCTAGCGGCAATCACACGCGTATTATTAAACACCATCAAATCGCCTGGCTGCACTAAATCCAACACCGCTGGAAATTGACGATGAACAAGTGCCCCACTCGGACCATCAAGATGCAATAGGCGACTGGCCGTTCTGTTTGGAGTGGGATAATGTGCAATAAGTGAATCGGGTAAATCAAAGTGATAATCAGAAACCAGCATGAAAAGAACACTACCTAGAAAAAAACGACCCAGCATTTTAGCGAAAAACCACTCAAAAGGGTACTTAGAAGAGAGAGGTTATTGAAAAGATAAAAAAGATACACAAGATTGTTGACACTGGATCAAACTTATCTATAATTTGCATCACCTTTTTCAAGGCCAGTATGGTGGAATTGGTAGACACGACGGATTCAAAATCCGTTGCCTTCGGGTGTGGCGGTTCGAGTCCGCCTACTGGTACCAATATAAAAGCCCTGATCCATGATCAGGGCTTTTTTTTGGTTAGTTTAATATTTCACTTAATAAACCCAGCTTACTATTCTTTAGGAATGAACATGAATCGTCGCAAAAAAATCAAAGACATCTATGACAAACGCATGAAGCAGGCCAATTTAAAAGTAAACCCTAAAAAAGCCAAGCCGAAATACATATCAAAAGCCGAACGCGCAAAAGTAGAAGCGCAAGCAGCCGAAGAAAATTCCCTTTCAGATACCACATTAGCGGACTCAGCTGACGCAATCACAACCGAAGAACCGACCTAATAAAGAATTTGAAATTCGGCGTTTGTGTGAATAATTAACCAGGCAACTTACCCCATACAGCCCATTCATTTCCGCATGGGTCAGTAAAGTGAAAGCGACGTCCACCTGGGAATTCAAAAATCTCTTGCTCAATCCCACCTCCTGCGGCTTTAACATTCGCCAATGTGGTTTCTAAATCATCGCTAAATAATATCACTAGCGCAGCGCCTGTTTGTGGACGCGAACAAAAATCAGCTTGAAAAAAACCACCCTCTAACCCCGCGTTTTGAAAAGCGGCGTATTCGGATCCATAATCAATAAACTCCCACCCAAAAACTTGGCTAAAAAAAACCTTATTTAAGGCCAGATTTCGAGCAGGCAGTTCAACATAATTGATCTTATTAGATTGCATATCATCTCAACTTACCATTGGTTGTTTTCGTGAAAAACTTTACTTTTTACGAAGCTCAGTTACCTGCTCGCCAGCAATACCCCAGTTGTCGGTGTTCACCTCATCAATCACAACAAAGGTTGTAGATGGATTTTTTCCTAACACCTCCACAAGCAAATCCGTAACCCCTTTAATAAGCGCCTGTTTTTGGGCTTTGGTAACGCTTTCATCTGTAACACGAATGTTTACGTATGGCATGTTCATTCCTTTATTATTTTAACATCATTCGATCTATCGACACTATTCGTCAGCATACTTAGCAAAGCGACCTTGCGCCTTATCGTGAACTTGGTCTGCTCTCGGCCAAGGCCAACCGCCAAACTCCGTGCGCTGATAATCTTGAAACGCCTGTTGCAGTTCTGCTTTTGTGTTCATAACAAAAGGGCCATGCTGCTCAACAGGCTCGGCGATAGGTCGGCCTTGCAATAATAAAAACCTAGCTTTTATGCCTTGATTGCGCAATACCAATGGCGAATCACTTTTTAACACAAACGCTTCGTTGACCCCTCCCTTATCACCACTCAACTCAACTTGGTCGCCCTCGAAAAAGTACAAGGTACGGCTCAAGTTGGCCGACGACGCCGGCAAGACCCACTCCCCCCCTTCAGGCAGATCGATTAACCAAATCGCCACATCATTTTTGCCATCTGCCGCCCAGGAGTTGGGTGGACAAGGCGCAGAAGTGACATCTTGATACTCCCCCGCCACGATTTTAACCTGAGTAACAAAACCCTTTATATCTGTCGCATTGATAACCGGTGTATCCTCATCCCAAATCATAGTGAAATGGGGTGGCACCATTTTGTTTTTACTTGGTAAATTCAGCCAGATCTGAAAAAGTTCTAATGGGTTATCACTTTCTTCGTTTAATAGAGGGAACATTTCTGAATGCTGAACCCCTTGACCGGCCGTCATCCACTGGGTGTCACCCTCACCATAACGCCCTGCTGCGCCCATAGAGTCGGCGTGATCGACGAACCCTTTGTTCACGATGGTTACCGTTTCAAAGCCACGATGTGGGTGCGCCGGAAAACCCGGAACACGCTTACCATGGTACATTCTCCAGCCGTCGATACCGCTAAAGTCTTGCCCTAAAGGACGATTGTTCAGGGTCGCATTGGGCCCCATGGCCGCATTGCCTTTGGGGTAAGTATCGTTGTGGAAGGCACAAAAAAGAAAGGGGTCGAACGTTGGCCAAAACATACTTAAAGGAAGGCGTTTTAAAATAGACGAGCTCACAGCGATTCTCCATCAAAGTCTTAATTTATTAACGCAATCATAACATCAATAAAATCGATTAGTTAACGCTGTTATTGAATCTTAAGCATTCAATCTATTGATGTTATTTTTATTTAGTTCGGCGTATCGGAAACGGGAAATACCACTTTCGCAGTACAACCATGGCGCCCTTCTTTTGACATCAGGTTATCCGTTAGCGTGAATGAACAGTGATACTTGCTGCAAAGGTCCCTCACTATCATTAAGCCAAGACCATAACTATCTCCACCTGGTTTCCCCTTTAACCCACAACCGGTATCAATAACAGAAAGGGTATTGTTCGACAGCTTAATCGTCACCTTCCCTTGATCAGTACAAGCCAATGCGTTTTTTAATACATTCCCTACCAAGATATGCAACGCCGCAACAGGTAATCTTGTCATGACAACCCCCTCATGAACAATATCAACTTGTACTTCTGGGCCAATCACATAGCCTAAATGCGCCTGACGTATGGCGCCGAGCTCTTCTTGCCCCACTGCACGATAAGTAAGGGCACCAAGATCCTCTTCCCTCGTTAAGGACAATAAAGTGCTAATGTAATCTTCCATTTCTTGACACGCCTGAGCAATACGTACCCGTTGCCGCTCCAAAAACACCTTAGAATCAGATTTAGCCAGTAGCGTCGCCGCTCCTTTTATGACCATTAACGGCGTACGCAATTCATGGCTAGCATAGCGATTAAATGCACGCTCACGCTTAACCAGTTCACGTATTTGATCTTGATAATGGTTTAAACGATCCACCAAGTGCAATATTTCTCTGGTCACTGACCCCTCGGGCAACGAAATAGCCGATAAAGTGTCAGAATTATGCGCATGAAGACGCTGAGAAAGTTGAGATAAGGGTTTAGTAAGTCGATTTGAAATGCGCATCACAACCCATAAACTGATCACTAATAACAGCAGAGACAGAGCCAATTGAGTGGTCTGTGTTTGAAATATTTGCTCTTCAGATAGTTCATACACATCATCATAATGCAGTAGATACAAGTCTTTTTTTTGACCGTTTAATACCACGTCAAAACGCATTGAAAAGGTTTCTAAATCCATAGTAGAGCGCTTATCTAACTCATAAGGTCTATCTGCTGCAATATTAGAAGCAAAAACAACACCTTCAGGGACACTACCTATACCGACATACACATTGGTAAAAGGCGGAACAACCACGTGCTTAAGATCTGTGCCTTCTAACAGCGTCATAGCAACATCTTTATCTTTGAACATGCGATTTTTTGCGTATATTAATTCTATGTCTTCAACCAAAGACTCAAACATTGAAAAATGAAAAACAATAATGGCGAACGCCACAATAGAAAAATAGGTAAAGGTTAACTGCTTTGCGGTTTTAGGCTGTTTCACTCCTCCCCCTCCGCAACCAGGCGATACCCAACTTTAGACACCGTTTTTAGGTAAGCATGATCAAATGGACGATCAATTAAACGACGAAGTTGATAAATATGGCTGCGCAAAACTTTGCTGTCGGGCTCTTCATCCTGCCATAAGGCGTCGCAAATTTCATTTCGGGAAACCACGTTAGGTGCCTTCTGAATAAGGCATTTTAGAATCGTAAACTGGGAAGGATTTAAAGCGCAAACATCGCCATCACGAAACAACATACGAGTGTTCATATCGAGTGACAGCGTAGCGTACGTCAAAGTACGGTTCGCAACACAACCTTTATGACGCCTCACTAGCGCCTGCAAGCGAGAGTCAAGAATGTCTAAATCAAAAGGCTTAACCAAGTAATCGTCCGCAAAATGCGTAAAACCTGACAATATATCGTCTTTCGTGTCTCGCGCTGTCAACATCAAAATAGGAGTATCGATCCCGACTTCACGCAGTGATTTACACACGCTCAACCCGTCCATCTTAGGCAACATGACATCTAAAATAATAGCATCATAATGGCCACTCTTTGCCAACTCATAACCCTGAATGCCATTGTTTGCATAGTCTAAAACATACCCTTTGATCTCGAAATAATCAAAAATCACTCCAGCTATATCTTTATGGTCTTCCACTAACAGCAGCTTCATATCAATCTCAGTAAATCAAATCAAAACAATAAAGATCGTTAATATAAGACAAACAGGAAGATAAAAAAATGAAAAAAAGATGAAACGCACTTTGACGTTGACTGGCAAAAATTCTCATAGTCGGCTGCTACCAGCCGACTTATTACCAAAGCACTAGGCTATTTTTTAATGACCTCATCGTCACTTAAATGAGTCCACTTGCCTCGGGGCTTGTCGAGGTACTGAAAATACTCATTCGTAAAGGCACCCTGAATACAAACATGTCCGCGTTTGGCGCTATTAACCACCTTACCTTCAAGCACTTCATTAAAAACTGAGGGGCCTGTCGTATGATAGACCCCTTTTCTTTCCAACGCGTCATGGTGATCAATATTATAAACAATTTTGTCTATGATACTTTTGTAGTCTGAATTACCCGGCGCCGTCGCTAAAAAATAATTAGTGAACTCCTTGTCGTCTTTTTTGAACTTAATGTAAAGCACCTCAACGTCTTTCTTCACTAGGAAACGCAGCGGCCAAACCAAGCTGGCATCAATATCCATATAAATGCCCCCATTGATATAAAGACAAGTAACACGCCACAAGTCGGCTTGAGCAGCGCCATCGTTTAATTTTAGATAAGCAAGATAAACATCTTTAGGGGCATGTTCCCGCATGAAAATTTCACGATCTTCTGTACTAACGTAACGGTATTCGTAATCAAGAGACAACAAACGATTAAAAAGATAATTTACATAAACAGGCAAGGCAGAACGATTAGAGTAGTTGGTTTGCCAAATTACGCTGGGGACTTTGGATTCCGGTCTGGAGCGAATTTTCGCTGCGGAATACACCGGAATGGTAAAACGAACACGAGGCAAAAAGAAATGAAAAGGATAAGAGGCGACCTTAACAAGATTACCAACCAGCCTAATAGAGCGATTACAAAAGACTTTAAAAAAAGCGTTCACTATAGTCATTTCCTGTTAAATGAAAACACAACAATTTGTCATCATGATTATATGAATAAAAAAAGAGCCTGTCGCCTCTTTATGTCACCATAATGCTGACACCAAATCACTTGCTTCTCACTGATCAAGACGCTTCATGTTCAAACTGCTACGGAGCCGTAGCTGGGTTCAGTATGAGATTTACTGAGTGCATCTTGCGCATGTGGAGTGAATGGGATGGGGGTATTGCTGTCAATCGGGAGCGGGGCAACGGCTTCCACTTTCCACGCCGTTTTTCGCTCATCACGTGGCGAGACACCAATATGTTTGCGGTAGCACCGACTGAAGTGAGGTGTTGAAATAAAGCCACACGCCATGGAAATCTCCACAATAGACATGTTTGATTGTTTCAACAATTTACGTGCTCTTTCTAATCGTAATCGTAAATAATAACGCGAAGGTGAACAATCTAAATGACGATGAAACATGCGCTCAATCTGACGGCGAGAGACGTCAACAAAGCTCGCTAGTTCATCTAGCTCAATCGGCTCTTCTAAGTTGTTTTCCATTAACTCGATCACATCCACTAGCTTGGGTGTACACACACCCACACTACTGAATTGACGGGCTGGCATGCGCTGCTGATCAGACTCATTTCGAATACGATCACAGATAAACATGTCCGAAATAGCATTGGTTAATTTGGGACCATGCTGCTTAGTAATCATGTTTAAAAACATGTCCATTGGCGCACTGCCTCCAGACGAAGTAAGCCGATCCTTGTCAATTGAGAAGAGTTTATTGTTGCTATTAACTTTAGGAAAGGCCTCCTGCAACGCGGTTAAACACTCCCAATGAACACTGCATTGATAACCGTTTAATAACCCTGCATGAGCGAGTACATAGGCCCCTGTACAAATACCGCCAAGCTGGCCGCCTTTACGTGATTGTTTAATCAACCAAGAAACCTGCTTTACAGTAAACGTGCGAGTGATGTCAACGCCACCCGCAACAATGACTAAATCGAAGACTTCACTGCCCTCAATAGACATGTCTGGCGTCAATATTAACCCATCACTTGCTGTAACGGGCTTTCCATTTTCAGAAATCAAACTCCAACTATAAAGCTCCTCAGCCGATAGCTGATTTGCCATTCGCAGCGGCTCTATAGAAGATGCCAACGCAATCATCGTAAACTGATCAAGTAATAAAAAACCTACTTTTGTTGTACTTCGTGCATCAAAAGCCAAATTAGTGCTGTTCGCCATTGCCATATTAGTGCCCTCATATGTGTGTTTTTTATGGAGAGCAAAATCCAGACCATATTTCTGGAAAATACTCCAACAGCCATAAAAACACGTTTATTATTTTTAAGGAAATACAAAAAAAAGCCCTCACGCCACAAAAAGAGACAATAAAAAGCTTCTCAACATCAATCAGAATCGCGTTAATTTTTACTAAAATCAATAAAAACTATTTAAAGCACGCACCAAAATCGATCAGAATTTCGGTTTAATTAAACAGCGTTAAATCTAAGCAACACCAATCTAGAATTCAATCACAACATTGGTTTTAGCCACGGTACAGCAAGATAAAACATAGCCCGCCTCAACGTCTTCATCCGTAATACCACCGTTATGATCCATCTGAGTTTCACCTTCGGTTATCAGCACTTTACAAGTACCACAGATACCCATGCCACACGCTTTCGGAATCATCAGATCTAATTTTGCCGCGGCATTGTGCAAAGTTTCACCCGCTCCAATTTGAATGCTCTTGCCACTTCCCACGAACTCAATGCGTAATAGATCGTCTTGATTTACCGCTTCCGCTTCTGCCAGTGCCACTTCCGCTTGCTCCAACGCATCTTCTACGATGCTGGCAGGCGTGGCACCAAAGGACTCTTCATGATAATGCGACATATCAAACCCACGAGCCAAAAGCAGTGTTCGCACCGCTTTCATGTAAGGGGCTGGACCACAGCAGTAAATTTCTCGCTCCATAAAGTCAGGAGATATCATGTCCAGTTTAGCGGCGTCTAAATAGCCTCGGTAACCTTGCCAAGGCAAACCATTTTCCATGCGCTCTACAATGAGGTATAGCCCAAAATTGTCTAATCGAGCCGCCATATGATCCAGCTCACGCGTGTAGATAACATCTCTGGGGGAACGGGCGCTGTGAATAAACGTCATGTCAACATCGGCATTCGTATCAAACCACCAGCGTGCCATTGACATCACGGGCGTAATACCCACGCCGCCCGATAACAACAGCACTTTCTCAGCAGGAAAGTCGATACAATTGAACTGACCAACAGGGCCATGCACCGCCAGCTCATTACCAACTTCCATATTGTCATGCAACCAATTCGATACTTCACCGCCAGGCACACGTTTCACCGTGATAGAAAAACTGTATGGTACAGAAGGTGAGCTTGAGATAGTGTAAGAGCGCATTACCTGCTTACCCTCAACCTCCAACTCCAACGTAACAAACTGGCCAGGCTTGAAGAAGAACATCACTGGTTGCTGCGCCATAAAACAAAACGTTTTTACATCCCATGTTTCATGGATTACTTTGACACAACGCACATTATGACGCCCATTTACCCAAGTTTGAGTGTTTACTGGCGCTAAATAATCCGCGTTCACCATGGCAGAAGAAGTGTGGGTCATATTGGAATCCCTTGGTTGATGTAAAGTGGCAAAAAATGAGTCTCTAAAGTTCAGCACCTAATCGACCAGCGCCTTCTTTCGAGCCATTTTGGGTAAAGTCGGTTTTGACAAATTAACTCTAAGCGACAATAAGTTGCTCATGGCAGCCAAGCCTAGGAAGCATGTACCTTAGCGGGTCGATTTATGTAGCTTCGGATGTCGTGAATGGTCATTTTTTTACACTCTATATAAGCGACTATAAATGGGTCGGAACAAGACAGAACGCTGTTAATCAGTCCATTAATCTTTTTGTCATTAAGGCCCAGAAAGATGAATCAACATGACCTACTTAATACACGCCATGCCTCTTTAGAGGACGCGAAAACCGCCATGACAAAATGGCTGGCACAACGCTCTAGTAACTATTCGTTAGACGCTCCACTCTACAATGACCCATACATGTTCAAAATTGACATGGAAGAAGTCTTTCACAAAGAATGGTTGTTTGTAGGCATGAGCAGTGAAATCCCTAAAAAAGGCGATTATTTCACTGTCGACATTGGGCAGAACCCGGTGCTTATTGTGCGTGATGCTGAAGGCAACATTAATGCTTTTCACAACACATGCCGTCACCGTGGCTCCGTTATTTGCACTCAACATCGTGGTAAAGTTGCGAATCTTGTTTGCCCCTATCACCAATGGACATATGACCTAAAAGGCAATTTACTGTTCGCTGGCACCGAAATGAACGCAGGGTTTGATCTTAAACAACATGGTTTAAAGTCGACTTTTTGCAAAACAGCAGGTGGGTTTATTTTTGTTTGCCTCGGCAAAACCGCCCCAGATGATGGCTTTGATGACTTCTTAGCCACTCTTGACGAATATATGGAACCCTACGACGTTGAAAACACCAAGCTCGCGGTAGAATCCACCATGCACGAAAAAGCAAACTGGAAACTGGTACTCGAAAATAACCGAGAGTGCTATCACTGTGCCGGCAGCCATCCTGAACTGCTCAACACCTTGCTTGAATGGGATGACACCGAAGACCCTCGTGCACCTCAAGAATTTCACGACCATTACAATGCTCAAGCTGAAAAATGGGATCAAGAAGGAATTCCACATAAGCACAGAAGCTTTGGGGCGGTTCAGCGCAATCGCATCGTGCGCATGCCGCTGAAAAAAGAAACCAAAGTCATGACCATCGATGGCTCATCCGCCTGCACTAAAATGCTGGGACGCATCAAAAATCCCGAGTTAGGTTCAATGCGAATTTTGCATTTACCAAACTCATGGAACCACATGCAGTCCGATCACTTTATTGTTTTTCGCGTGCTTCCCGTATCGGCCCAAGAAAGCATCGTCACGACAAAATGGTTTGTGCATAAAGACGCAATTGAAGGCGTCGACTACGATCCAGAAAAACTGCGTCAAGTTTGGGATGCCACGAACGAACAAGATAAAATATTAGGTGAACGCAACCAGCAGGGCATTAACTCCATCGGTTACCAGCCAGGACCCTATTCTGAAACGTTCGAATTTGGCGTGATCAACTTCCTAGACTGGTATTCAGATACGATACAAAAAAACCTACGCGCAACGTCGCTCTAATCACACTAAACATAAAAAAGCGATTCGCTTTTTTATGTTGCTTACTGTCTCGGTGCAGCGCAATCAAAGGATACGTTTAAGCAGCCTATCGGCTCGGGTGCGAATCACTTTTTTTAACAAGCGCTGAACTTTGGCAGGGTAATCATCCATTACTTCAAATTGACTAAGCGAGTCAATACGCTGGGTATGCTGGTAAATAGTATCGAATTCTTCGCTAAACTTAGCCAACAAGTGTTGCTTGGGGTCGTTAATCAGCAAGCCATTTTCCAGATCAAGTGCCCATGCCCTTGGGTTAACATTGTTCCCCGTCAGCAACATGATACGGCGATCTACCCACAAACCTTTCAAGTGAAAGCTATTGCCGCCATGCTTCCATAAATGAATCGACAACTGGCCCGAGGCAATATGACGCTCATTTACCGCGGCAAATTTACGCAAGTTCATCTCATACAAATAGGGCAGGCCGCTGATCGCTTTAAAAGGCTGGTCTGGCGCGATATAAAAATCATTCGCCTTTTTATCACCGACAACAATGCTCACTTTAACGCCACGTTTTATTGCCCGTTTAATCTCCCTGAGCACCACTTTAGGTAAATTAAAATAAGGCGTACACAACACCAATTCGTCGACGGCTTGCACCAGCATAGTAATAATCGTTTGATTGAGATCATTACCCCGTCGACCCACCCCCACCAAAGGCGTTACCGCCACTTGACCTTCACTCACTGGTTGATTATCAACCCGATACGTCGCTTTACCCAAAGCTAAACGAAACTGTCGAATCGCAGGTTTTAGCGCCTTAGTCGTCGGCAACAATCTGTGAGATAAATCTTGAACTGCTGGGTGATCTATCAGGTCGTATTGAATAAATTCCGCTATGCTATTGGCCAACGCCGTATGCTGAATAACATGATAACGATCAAAGCGATAACGATCATGAAAATGCAAGTAAACATTATTAAAACTGGCCCCGCTGTAAATTACAGAGTCGTCGATAACACAACCTTTCAAATGCAGGACACCAAACACTTCACGATTGCGTACTGGTACACCATAGACAGGAATAGGATGCGGGAATTTATCAGCAAATGCCTGATACATGGCCGCATTACCTGTACCATTTTTGGCGCCGATTAAACCACGCTGAGCACGGTGCCAGTCCACACAAATAGCCACGTCTAAACGAGGGTTTCGCTGCTTAGCCTCATAAGCCGCGGTTAAAATTTCTCGGCCCGCTTCATCATCTTCAAGATAAAGTGCTACAAGATAGATCCTAGAGGTTGCATTGCGGATCGCATTTAAGACATATTCTCGAAAACCAAGGGCGGATGGCAAAACATGGAACTGGTTGGGGTCCACGGCAAACGCAGGCAATGAACCAAATAAACGTCTAATGGGCATAATACAGAAAGGCTACCTTATTTTTAACGAACGACAGACTCTAACAAACTCACCGCTTTTTTCCTAAAACAATCGACACCTTAACGCCTTCGGACTTGAAAATGGATTCCAAAAAATGGAGTGACTTCAGAGTCGAGCGATGATTGGCCCTGCTACGACCGACAAATAGCCTATGCCTGGGCTTTTTCCTCATTTAAAGCATGGTTAATGGCTTTCCATGTGAGGCCACTCAGCTTTTTCGTAGGCGTTGTCATTGATACTTTCTCTTGAGTGACTTGAATAATCTGCCCTGCGATCGAGATGGCGATTTCAAATGGCTTTTTACCTTCTATTTCGGCCAACCCCACCGGGCAATGCACTGAGTCGATTTCCGCTGGGCTAAAAGACGCACTCGCAAGGCGTTTTTTAAATCGCAACGCCTTGGTTTTTGAGCCAATTAAACCAATAAAACGACAATTTTTTCGATCCAACAGCGCCTCGACTAATTGATAATCCAACGCATGATCATGGGTCATAATAAACGCCATTTCACCCGCTGACATCTGCTCAATATGATCCAACATAGAAATGTATTGACGCACCATCACATTGTCCGCCAAACCCTCTTGCTGGCGTTGATCAACCAAGTCGGCTCGGCTGTCTACCCACGTGATTTTTGCCTGCATGTTACCCATGACACTCACTAACGTCGCCGCCACATGCCCCATGCCAAAAATGGTAATTTTAGTGGCAGGCTCAGGAAAATACTCCAACAACACGCTCACCGCTCCGCCACAACATTGGTTGCTTTTTGCCGCCAAGGGAAAGTGTTCGAACACATGAGACGCCGATGCCGTGCCTTGCAACATGGCACGGGCTTTCTGACACACCGCGAACTCAAGTTGCCCGCCACCGATGGTGTCAAAACTATGAGACGCCGTGATGATCATTTTACTAGACGATTCACGAGGCGAAGAGCCTTGCGTACCAATCACAGTGGCCATCACCCACGCTTGCCCCGATTTTTCCACTTCGCCCAGCGCCTGAATCCATCCCATCGACGACATCATAGACGTGCCTCCTGATAATCACGCGCGGCCTGCATGGCGTAATACACCGCCTCGGGGGTCGCTGGCGCGGCTAAAGGCGGTGAGAATTGATGATCACACACAGAGGCACAAGCGTCTTTTAACGCGCACCACACCGAGATACCCAGCATTAGCGGTGGCTCGCCAACCGCTTTCGAGCGATAAATGGATTCTTCGCTGTTGGCCCGATCAAACAATGCAACGGTGAATTTCTCCGGCACATCCGCCGAGGTTGGGATTTTGTAGTTCGCTGGGCTGTTGGTGGTAATTCGCCCCGTTTCGTCCCAGCTTAGCTCTTCCGACGTAAGCCAGCCCATGCCCTGCACAAATGCCCCTTCGATTTGACCAATGTCCAGTTCGGCATTAATGGAATCGCCCACATCGTGCAAAATATCGACTTGCGTGACCTTGTACTCACCCGTAAAGGTATCCACAATGACTTCAGACACCGCGGCGCCATTGGAAAAATACAAGAAAGGTCGACCTTTCGCCGCTTTTCGGTCATAGCCAATTTTTGGGGTTTTGTAGAAGCCCGTCGACGACAAAGAGACGCGATTCATGTACGCCAATTTGATGAACTCAGGAAAGCTCATGGTCTCCTCGCCCAATCGCACTAGATCATCTGAAATGGCGAAATCGTCCGGCTGAATACCATAATGCTCAATAGCAAAGTCGCGTAGTCTGTCTTTGATGGTGTTCACCGCGTCCAACGCCGCCATGCCGTTTAAGTCTGTGCCTGCCGACGCCGCTGTCGGAGACGCATTCGGCACCTTGTCGGTGCGTGTTGAACTGACATTTACCCGCTGATAATCAATACCAAAGGCTTTGGCGACAATTTGCGCCACCTTAGTAAACAGCCCTTGACCCATTTCCGTACCGCCATGACTGATGTGAACACTGCCATCGGTATACACATGCACCAAGGCACCGCCTTGATTTAAGTGTTTAGAAGTAAAGGAAATACCAAATTTCACGGGCGTCAACGCCAAGCCTTTTTTCACAAACGGATTCTGTGCGTTAAAGGTCTGAATAGCCTTACGACGAGCGCGATAGTCTGAGCTGATTTCCAACTCTTCAATAAGAGTGAATAACACATCATCGTCAATTTTTTGCCCATAGGGGGTGGTGTCTTTCCCAGCTTGGTAGCAGTTGAGTTTACGAATATCCAACGCATCTTTGCCCACCGCACAAGCGATTTCTTCAATGACGTTTTCTGCCAAAATCACCCCTTTGGGGCCACCAAAGCCGCGAAACGCTGTGTTGGAAACGGTATGAGTTTTACCGCGATAGCCACTAATACGAGCGTTGGGTAAAAAATACGCGTTGTCCGCATGAAACATGGCGCGATCTACTACGCCATCAGACAAATCCGCTGTGCAACCGCACTTGCCAACCATGTCATATTCAGCCGCGAGAATGTCCCCCGCCTCGTTAAACCCAACATGGTAGCTATTCCAAAAATCATGACGTTTACCGGTTTGCACCATGTCGTCTTGTCGCGGCATACGATATTTCACTGGGCAACGGTTACGCACCGCCAACACCGCGGCCATACAGCCTAAAACAGCCGCTTGGGATTCTTTGCCGCCAAAGCCACCGCCCATGCGACGAGTTTCCACCAGCACTTGCGCCACGGGTAAACCAAGCACTCGCGCCACCAGCTTTTGCACTTCCGCTGGGTGCTGAGACGAAGCAAAGACCTGTACGCCACCGTCTTCATTGGGTACGGCGACACTGATTTGACCTTCAAGGTAAAAATGCTCTTGGCCCTTAATGTACATTTCAGATTGAATGGTGCGCGGCGCACTGGCCATAGCACGGGTGACATCGCCAGACTGAATGGTATGCGTCGGCAACACAAACTCTTGACGAGCCAAAGACTGCTGCGGCAGCAAGGTCGCTTCGCGACGCTGATAAACAATCTCCGCTAACTCAACCGCTTGCTTAGCAGCGCGCAAACTGGTGGCCGCCACGGCAAATATTGACTGACCAATGTAATGAACAAAATCCCCCGCCAGCAATAAATCACCGCTTAACACAGGCGACACATCCACTTCGCCAGGAATGTCTGCCTGAACAATCACATCGACAACACCCGGATACGCGCGAACTTTGTCCAAGTTGATCGACACAATGTCCGCGTGCGCTTCGGTGGATTTGCCGGTCGCAATGTGTAATTCATTTAGCCATTCTGGCAGGTCGTCAATGTAAACCGCTTGCCCTGTGACATGCTTTATCGCTGACTCATGAATGGGCAAGACGCCTTTTTTCATAGCACTCTTGTCGCCTAAGGTAAAATCTTGGGGCAGTTTACGCATGAGTGGCCTCCTCATTACCCGTTGTTAACATCGTGTCTGACACCGCGTGCCCCGAAAACGTCACCGCTTCTTGGCCGTTTAAAGCCAGCCAGGCTTTGCGAATCAAGCTGCATGCTATGTCCAGTCGATAGCGAGACGAGGCTCGCACATCGCTCATTGGGTGTAGCTCTTCTCGTAATTGTACGATGGCGTTGTGCAACGCTTGTTCGTCGTCTATGGACGCATTTGTAAGCACCCGTTCGGCGTTTATAGCGCGAATGGGCGTGGCGGCCATGCCGCCAAACGCAAATCGAACGTCGGTAATGGTGTTATGGTCTTGATCAATAGCAAAACGCGCGGCTAGCATGACGCTGGAAATGTCGTCTTCCATGCGTTTCGACACCTTGTAAAAACGGTGACATTGAGCCAATTTTTCTAACGTCATAGAAAACGACACAATCAGTTCGCCCTTCTCCAACACGGTTTGTTTATAACCCTGATAAAAGTCGTTGATATTCACCGTTCGAGTGGTTCCTTCCGCATTTAATACCTGTATGTCCGCATCAAAGGCCAACAGCAAGGGCGGTAAATCGGCGATGGGAGAAGCATTGGCGACGTTCCCGCCGATGGTGCCACGGTTGCGAATTTGGCGAGATGCAATGCGACCTAACAAGGCATGGATGTGCGGATATTTTTCTTGGCAATACCGCTCTAACCCAGCGTAAGTGACCGACGCACCTAGGATTAAGCTCTGGCCGTTATCTTGTATTGAGCGCATTTCTGTTACTTGGGACAGATCAATCAAGGTGCCAAAATCGTGATAGCGTTGAGTATTTTCCAGCATCAAATCCGTGCCACCCGCGATAAAAATACCATATGGGAAAGCTTTTTTAGCATGAATAAGCTGCTCTAGATTCTGTGGCTGAACATAGTTTTTCGGATTTGGCTTTTGATCTGACTGAGCAAAAGATTCAGGCTCAAATAATACGTCTTGTAGCGCACTAAGAGTACGCTTCACTTCCTCATCTTGGCTCATTAACGCAACGTGATCAGGCAAAACTTCACCCATCGCCAACCCCGCATCGATAATCGGACGATAACCGGTACAACGACACAAATTACCCGAAATCGCATCACACACCGATGCCCGATCCAGCAGTTGCTGACACATTTGCCTTTCTTCATATACGCCCGCTAACGACAATACAAAACCCGGTGTACAAAACCCACACTGAGACCCATGATGCTCAACCAACGCCTGTTGCGCTGGATGTAAGCCGTTGCCCTTCGATAAATACTCTACCGAAACAAGATGCTTACCCGACAAAGACTGAATTGGCGTAATGCAAGAATTTAACGTGGTATAACGTAACTCGCCTTCTTCCAAAGCACCGACCAGCAAGGTACAGGCGCCACAATCACCGGAGGCGCAGCCTTCTTTTGTGCCCATTAATCCACGCTTTTCCCGAAGATATCTCAGAGCGGTATAGTCGCTAGGAAGCGTATTGTCTTCGATGAGTTCACCATTTAATAAAAGTTTCAACGCACTCTCCGCTCTAAATAAAGTTGGCCGTAATGGAATAAAAAGTAAAATGCAAAAACTTGGCCAATCGGTCAAACTTTCATTAAAAACGAAACCTACAGGGATAACAATAGGTTTTCTTAGCCTGCCTTTAAACAATCCCACCTTGCTAATCTTTTATCCAACCGGATAATGAAAGCTCTTTTCTAAGATCAAATTAACTCATGTTTGTAAGATATGCGCCTTGATAAATATGTGTGCAAAAGCACAGACCTCAACAAACGGGACGCCCTTGCTTGTATTCGGGCAGGGCAGATTTCTGTCAACGACGTGATTATCACGGAATCCGCCACCCAAGTTCATGAAAACAATCTCATTGAACTGAATGGCCAGCGACTTATCACTCGCCCATTTCGTTACATCATGTTGCACAAAACCGCTGGCACAGTGTGCTCCAACAAAGACGAAACCTACCCTTCTATTTTTAGTGGCCTTGATGTTCAAAAGGCCGAAGAGCTGCACATTGCAGGGCGACTAGACGCCGACACCACAGGCTTAGTACTGATAACAGACGACGGCCGATGGTCGTATAATTTAACTCACCCTAACAATGCTTGCCGAAAAGTGTATCGCGTAACCTTGTCTCGCCCGCTGTGCACTGAACGCGCAGGAATCATTAAAGCGCGCTTTCTGCAAGGCATCTTACTCCAAGGTGAGACCGTTCCTACTCTGCCCGCCGACTTAACCCTAATCACACCAACTGAAGTACTTTTAAGTATCACCGAAGGTCGATTTCATCAGGTAAAACGCATGTTTTCGGCAGTAGGAAACCGTGTAGTTGGCCTTCATCGTGAACAAGTGGGTAGCATTCGACTTGATATAAAAAAAGGCCAATGGCGTTATTTAGGGGCGAACGAAATTCAACTTACTCACGCTCACTCTGACCGCTGGGGGACTCAAGCGCACCAAATTAGAAAAATCTAAAGCACAATTTTAGTGCGCCACTTTTTCTCTCTGCTTTGAAGATTATTTAGTTAAAACCTTAATTCTTAAAAATATTCCTTTTAATACAGTCACTTGAAAATATATACACGGATATTTAAAAACATGGAACACTTGTTGCTCTAGTTCGTAAGTATGAAACAAACAAACTCATGCCTTTTTACTAACTGGAGAACATTTATGAAAGTTGCCCTTAAAAACACACTTCGCCTCTCTCTTTTAGCCAGTCTTATTTCAAGCACGGCTGCGATCGCCGCCGATAATGTGACTTTCCAATTAGATTGGTTGCCAGGTGGTGACAAAGCGCCTGTTTACGTGGGCATTCAACAAGGCTTCTTTGCTGACGAAGACCTTGAAGTAAAAATTGCCAGTGGTCGCGGCTCCACCGATGCTCTGACCAAGATGGCGACTGGGCAATCCGACATCGGTACCTCTGACATCGGCGCACTCATGGCGGCAAGAGCTCAATCTAACGTCCCTGTTGTGGCCGTTCTACCTTACTTCACTCAAGCCCCTCACGCTTTCTTTGTATTGAAAAGCAGCGGTATCAAGTCGATCGCCGATTTAAAAGGCAAAAAAGTCGCCACCTCACCCTTTACCTCTTCTAATGCCTTCTTACCATTAGTATTGAAGCAAAATGGTTTGAGTGAAGACGACATCAAATTGGTAAAATCTGATCCAGGCGCCCTAGCTCCGATGATGATTACCGACAACACCGACGCCATCATCGCCTGGGTTACCAATACGGCCTTGTACGAAAGCCAAGCCGCTGGTGCAGGCAAAGAGCTGATTGAAATGCCTTGGTCTAATTCCGGTTTATCACTTTATAGCTCATCGCTTTTAGCGTCTGAGAAATTCTTAGAGGAACGCCCAGACGTTGCCAAACGTTTCGTCAAAGCGTTTAAAAAATCCATCGAATTCACTTACGCCAATCCAGATCAAGCAGGGGAAGACTTGCACAAAATGGTGCCAGAAATCGATGCCACTATCGTTTCAGCACAAATCAAAAGCATCTACAACTTGATTTATAACGACGTGACCAAAAAAGACGGTTTTGGCAACTTTACGCCAGCACGCATTCAAACGACGTGGGAATACGTTGCAGAAGCGAACGGCCTGACAAAAGACGCCATCGATCCTGCAACTTCGGTTAATAACGGATTCAAACCGGAGTAATGTATGACAGACAATAACGCAGTTAACAATGAACAAGCAGCGTATGTCAGCATGAAGGGGGTGGGTCATAAATTTGACCCACGCCCTGATGCGCCCATGGTTGTGCAAGGTATTGACCTTGATATTCATCGTCACGAGTTCGTCGCGGTAGTTGGACCTTCTGGTTGCGGTAAGTCCACTTTGTTGCGCATGGTAGCGGGATTATTGATCCCGTCTCATGGACAGGTATCGGTATTTAATCGCCCTGTCACCGAGCCCCGCGATGATGTGGGTATCGTGTTTCAGAAAGCCAATTTGTTGCCTTGGTTAACCGTACGTAAAAACGTTTTATTTCCCCTAAAACACAAATACGGCAGCTACTCTGCCAGCGATGAAAAACGCGCTAATGAATTACTAGAGATGGCGGGGTTAACACAGTTTGCTGACAAAATGCCTGATGAATTGTCTGGCGGTATGCAGCAACGTGTCGGTATCGTGCGCGCCTTGTTGCTCAACCCAGACATTCTTTTAATGGACGAACCGTTTTCTGCCCTCGATGCCTTAACAAGAGAACAAATCGGTTTTGATCTACTAGACATCTGGAAAGAACACCCAAAAACGGTACTCTTTATCACACATTCCATCACCGAAGCCGTTCTGCTGTCAGACCGTATTTTGGTCATGAGTAAACGCCCCGGATCGGTACTGGACTTGATCGAAGTAGATTTACCCCGACCGCGTTCTGCTCAAACGATCACTTCTACCCGCTTTGCTGAGCTAACCGACAAAATCAGAGGCTATATTTATGAACCCAACATACCTGCCTAAATCTTGGCTCGCTCAGCAAGCGAACCGCTTCGCGCCGGCGTTGTTTTTCATCGGCCTTGTACTGCTGTGGGAAATCATCTGTAAAGTCGGTAAGGTGCCAGAATACATTTTGCCTTCTCCATCGGCCATTTTTAGTGCTTTTTTTGAAGTAGAAATGTCACGCTGGCTAACCCACCTTTGGGCGACATTACGGGTGGCTTTAATGGGCTTTGCGTTATCCATTATGATTGCCATTCCGCTGTCGATTGGCATGATGCGCTCTGAATTAATGAACCGTGTTTTGTACCCAGCATTGATCGTGATCCAGTCAACTCCCGTGGTAGCGGTGGCTCCTTTGATCATCGTATTACTTGGCACAGACGATCCGTCGCGAGTCTTGATTACCTGCCTAATTACGTTCTTTCCTTTGGTGGTGTCGACCACAACGGGTATGCTGGAAACTCCGCCCGAAATGATCGAATTAAGCCAATCTTTGCGCGCCCCTCGTTACCGTGAAACATGGCAAATACGCATACCCTACGCCATTCCCCATATTTTCAGTGGTTTACGGGTATCTATTACCCTGGCGATCATCGGCGCTGTCGTAGCCGAGTTTGTTGCGGCTGAAGAAGGTTTGGGTTATTTCATCCAGTTCTCGACGTCTTTCTTTAAAATTCCCCAAGCGTTCGCTGGACTGATCTTCTTGTCCATCATCAGCTTATTGATGTTTAAATCGATACAGTGGATTCAAGTGTGGCTTTTCCCTTGGAGCTTACCCAAGAAAAAATAACCCAAAGCAACTGCAACAACAACAGGAGTAGAAGCAGTCAGGCGCATGCTTAACCATGCGTCGGGTCATTGCTCCCTTTAGGAGTTTACAATGAGCACGACCTATTCACTCGAAGAACTGCAACGAGAAACCACCTTTGGTGGCGCCGGAGAAGACACAAACGATCGAGAAATCCGCATCATAGACTTAAGCGATTTTGAAAACCGTCGTGAAGAAATAACCGAACAGCTCTGGCGAGCCGCCACAGAAATTGGTTTTTTCCAACTTAGCCATCATGGCATCGCCCCCGAAGAGATAAAAGCCGCTTTTGGCGAATCCGAGCGTTTTTTTGATCTTCCAACCAAGATAAAAGCGCAATACCCTAGACCCAAAAGCGTGAACGCGGGCTGGGAAAGTCGCAGCCAAATTCGCCCTTCTACAGGCACTAAAGACCAAAAAGAATCCTACCAAATTACTCAATATCACATGGATAATGTATGGCCAACCGAAGCCGAATTGCCTAATTTTCAAGCAAACACCCTAAGATTTGAGCAAAAGTGCTGGGAAGTGGGAATGAAAGTGTTGTCGTGCTTCGCCACGAAACTGGGGTTTGATCAAGATTTTTTTAGTCGGGCTCATGACCCAAGCAAGCCAGATTACCAAAGTACCTTACGTTTATTACACTATTTCGCTACAGAAGGCGTCACAGAACAAGGCAATAGCTGGCGTGCAGGCGCACACACGGATTTCGATTGTCTAACGCTGCTGTTTCAGCACGAAGGCCATGGCGGATTACAAGTGTGCCCAGGAACCGAAGCTGAAACACAACGCTGGACCAGCATTCCACCCTATGGCGATGTCATCACGTGCAACATCGGCGATATGCTCATGCGCTGGAGCGATGACCAGCTCATTTCTAATTTACATCGAGTACGACAACCCCGAGTCGATGAATACTGTGGCAGCCGTCATTCTATCGCTTTCTTTTGTCAGGCCAATAAGTCGCAAATCATTCAAGGCCCTGCCAAACGTTACCAGCCAATAAGCGCGGCCGACTTTTTAACGCAACGGATACTGGCAAACTTCGTCGATCAATAAACCATCGCAAACATTCGACGAAAAAAACACCCATTTCTTTGACCCTGTATTGAGCTTACTTCGATCATAGCCATGGGTGTTTTTTGGCGTTTAATCATACGAACAGCATTATAAATCCGCCAAACGAAAGCCTGCGATCTTATGCACTTCGCTCATGGCTCGGTCAAACTCTGTTTGACAATCATTGGGGGTTCGCGCTTCAAAACCCGCCAAAATTTGCGCTTTTGTGGCACCTTTTACGGCCATAATAAAGGGGAAGCCAAATTTCTCATGATAACGATTGTTAAGCTGCAAAAAGTGCGCAAGCTCCTCTTCTGAACAGTGATCAAGACCTGCACCAGCCTGCTCGTTGGTTGAGGCATGTGTCAACTCACCCGCTAATGCGGCTTTTCCCGCTAAATCAGGGTGAGCACGAAGTAGCAACAACTTTTGCTCGTCTGTGCTGTTCTCAACAATATTAGCCATCACAATTTTAATGCTCGTAATATCGTGAAAATAACCACTGGGATGCTGCACTTTTTGATGCCATAGTGCGTCTGCCACCCAATCTGAATGCTCGTAAATTCCACTGAATAACGAAATAAAATCCGCTTTATTGAGGTTATCGAGCGTCGCTAACGGGTCGTGCATAATCAGACTCCAAATTCTAAGTTTTTTGGTAAAACGATAAAAAGCTGTTTACTATTTTATTCATTCAACTCGCCAAAGACCACAATAGAAACATATGGCACATTTATTGAAACATATGGAACAATCTTTTCAAAACCAATCAAGGAAATAACATGGGCTATTTAACCACCCACATTTTAGACACCACCCGAGGGGTCGCTGCTTCAGGGGTCACCATACACCTTTACCAACACACCAGTGACGGGCAACGACAACGCCTTCACAGCACAGTGTCAAATGAAGATGGCCGCTGCAATGAGCCTTTGCTGCAAGCAGACGACTTTAGAACGGGCGTATACGAGCTGGAATTCTTAATTGACGAGTATTTCGCCAAACACTCGACTTCAGCCATTAAAGACAACAACGACAAAGAGCAAGTTCCTGAATTTTTGAACGTCGTGGTCATCCGATTTGGAATCAGCGACTCAGACGCGCATTATCATATTCCTTTGCTGGTTTCGCCCTACTCATACAGCACCTACCGAGGCAGCTAAGCGCTCAAAAAAACTGCATAAAGCGCACCAAGATTTATCACAACGCACCACGTTAAAACATGCTTTTCACTCAGAGCCAAAATAGCACACCACACCTTGCGTGCTTTGGCTTTGGGTTCATTTTTCTGTACGCCTCTAAAACAAAGGTTTCACAATTTATTTTTAAGATCCATTTGTTTCATGGCATATAACTTGCGAATGTCCTGCTTTAAGTCATCTCAACAAATCATCTCAAACATCAGAGGAAACACACCATGAAAGCAGTAATTATAGGCGCGGGTATCGGTGGAATGTCAGCCGCCGCCGCATTAAAGCAACAAGGCATCGAATGCGATATTTTTGAAGCGGTTAAAGAAATAAAGCCCGTAGGCGCCGCTTTGTCTATTTGGTCAAATGGCGTGAAATGCATGAATCATTTGGGAATGGGCGACATCATGGATGCCCTAGGTGGCCCGATGCACAACATGGCTTACCACGACGGCATGAGCGGCTCCGTCATGACGCAATTCAGCCTAGCACCATTAGTAAAATCTGTCGGCGAACGCCCTTGCCCCGTATCACGGGCCGACTTACAGAGCCAAATGATTGACCATTGGGGCAAAGACAACATTCAGTTTGGTAAACGCCTAGAAAAAGTTGAACAAAACGAACATGGCGTCACGGCTTACTTTACCGATGGTAGCACGGCAACAGGCGACATGATGATCGCCGCAGACGGTGCACGTTCCGTAGTGCGGGAGCATGTCATTGGTTTTCAAACCGACCGACGCTACGCAGGCTATGTGAACTGGAATGGTCTAGTGGACATTAACGAAGACATCGCCCCTAAAGACCAATGGACAACGTATGTGGCAGAAGGCAAACGTGTTTCCGTCATGCCCATTGCCGATGGTCGTTTCTATTTCTTTTTTGATGTGCCGCTACCAACCGGCTTAAAAGAAAACAGAGAAACGGTGCAAGCCGATCTAAAAGGGTATTTTAAGGGTTGGTCAACGCCTGTCCAAATTTTGATCGATTCGATCGATCCAGACACCACGAATCGAATTGAGATTCACGATATCGATCCTTTCGACACGCTAGTAAAAGGCAAAATTGCCTTATTGGGAGATTCTGCTCACAGCACTACGCCAGACATCGGCCAAGGCGGTTGCTCCGCTTTAGAAGACGCCGTCGTCTTGGGTCAATGCTTCGCGGCCAGCCAACACATAGAAACGGCACTTAAAAACTATGAAGAAAAACGCCACTTCCGTGTTAAAGACTTAGTATTAAAAGCCCGTAAACGCTGCGACGTCACACATGGCAAAAATATGGAGGAAACTCAGGCTTGGTACGATGAACTGAAAACAGAAAAAGGCGACAACATCATCGCGGGACTCCACCACACCATTATGGGTGGACCATTGGCGTAAGGCGTTTTCAAACCAAAAAACACGTAGAAAACAAAATGGCTGCTTTGTATGATTACAAGCAGCTTTTCAATTCAAGGCGCGCTAGAAACAACACCGGTATCGAGCAGTGTGCTCTCGACAAAACTACCCACAAAGCTTGATAACGGCACCGCTCGGCTAAAATGATACCCTTGAAGATGATTGCACTCTAAGTTTTTCAGCTCTTGACCGGTCTGATGGTCCTCAACACCCTCAGCAACCACACTGCAATGTAGATTCTTCGCCAAAAATAAGGTTGATTTAACAATCGCATGATTCACTGAGCTGACAGTCATATTCATAACAAAAGAACGGTCTATTTTTATTTGTGTTATCGGTAAATCACGCAACAAAGACAAAGAAGAAAAGCCAGTGCCAAAATCATCAATACTAAATTTAAAACCAATCTCGTTAAGGCGCAGCATCATTTTTTTGCCTGCGTACAAGTCTTTTAGCATCGCATTTTCTGTGATTTCAAAAATCATCTGATGAATACACAAAGGGTCTCTTTCTATCAGCTCAGAAGCGAGTTCATATAAAGCATTCGTCTGCAGATCTTGCGCGGATAAGTTCACATGCAAACAGCCCGTAAAGCCCTTCTTCTTCATAATTTGCAAATCAGAAAACGCCTTGTTAATCACCCAATGTGATAATTTTCCAATTAAAACACTCTGCTCCGCAATACCAATAAATTTTTCAGGAGAAATATAACTTCCATCTTCCTGCGGCCAGCGGATCAGCGCCTCTGCCCCATAAATACTGCCATCGCCGTTTACAATAGGTTGATAAAAAAGTCTAAACTCTTCGTTATCTAACGCCTTTTTAATGCGAGAAGATAAAATTAACTTTTCACTTCCCCCTTTATCCAGTTCATCTGTATAAAAAACGTAGTTTTTATGATTATTTTTGGATTCATACATGGCGATATCGGCTTGCTTAAGAAGCACATCCGTATTGCTTGAGTGATGGGGAAAACTACTCACACCAAGACTCAAAAAAACACTGACATCGTACCCAGTAATATGAAATGGCACCTTAAACGATTCATGCAACAGCCCCACTAACGCAATCACATCAGCTCCATCGACCGTGTTCATCACCAAAGCAAACTCGTCTCCCCCCATACGGGATACAAACACATCACTTGGCAGAACCTCGTTGAACCGTTCTGACACAGCAACCAACAGTTGATCGCCATAATAATGCCCCAACGCATCATTGACCTGTTTAAAATTATTCAAATCTATTGATAACAATGAAAACGGCGACGACTTGCTGACAGAAGAATCCATAAATTCAATCAGGTTTTTACGGTTTGCCAGACCCGTTAAACTGTCATGTAAAGCGTTATACCTTTCATCAATCACGCTTTGTTCCAACTCTTGAATACTGCGCTGACTTAACAAGCTAACAATCAAAACAAAAGCACCACCGCCAAATAAAATAAAAGACATGGTCACGTCAATTATTTCAACAATGGAATTCGTCAGCTGAAAATAAGCAAAACCACCATAACCCAGAATAAACAACACAATGAGAAAGAATAAAACACGCCAACCCAAATGTTTATCACGGTTGCAAATATCATAGGTAGGCTGAAGGCTGGCAACCAAAGCAAACATGCCAATAAACGTTAAAACTACATACATAGCATTCATAAGGAAGTGCCTACAAAAGAAATGGCCAATATTTTATATAGTAACCTAATTCCTCTTATTTATAGGGATAAATTACCCCCCCCTTTAATCCCAATGAAAATCGAATAAAAGCAAAACGTGCTTCTGCTACGAGGTCAGCACTTCCCTATGTAATATAGCCATCCAACACTCTCCTAAAGTTGCACTGTCTGATCCAACTGATCGGATTGCTCGCAGGCATCCAGCACTTTTTGTACCTGCAACCCAGCATCAAAATCGGGTTGTTCTTGATTACCCGACAAAATACTGCTGACAAAACGTTGGTAGATATTGGGCGTGCTTTGGCATTTTATGGTTTTCCAAACGCCATCAATCACATCTTCATCCAAGCATACTTCTAGTTGATTCCATTCCTGATCCAGCTTTAATGACACTTTCACTGCACCTTTATCGCCATGCACAACCAACCTTAAATCATTAAGATTTCCCGACGCCCAACGAGAAGCATGAATAGACGCCATAGCCCCATTTTGCATTCGAGCGGTGATCAATGCGCTATCGTTGGCATCGAGATGGTATTCACCAATCTGATTATTTTCAGCTTTATCAAAGGTCGTGAGAGTACAGTGTACACTTGCGAACTCGCCAACAGGAAAACGAACAAAGTCCAGTATGTGAACGCCCACATCACCCAACACCCCCTTACTACCGTGTGCACTGGATAGCCGCCATAACCAAGTGTCTTCGGTCTTCCAATCCCCCCATTTAGGCGATACCAACCAACTCTGTAAATAACTGGCTTCTACATGACGAATATTGCCGATACGTCCCATTGCAATAAGCTCACGTGCTTTTTGTAATGAATGAGCATTTCGATAACTCAAATTAACCATATTTATGCACTGTGCTTTTTTTGCAGCGTCAGCCATTTCTTTGGCATCCGATGCATTAAGTGCTAATGGTTTTTCACATAACACGTGCATTCCCGCTTCCAGAGCTTGAATCGATAGATCTTTGTGAAATGGATCCGGTGTCACAATAGAGACGGCGTCCACCTGACCGCTGCTAAGTAGAGCCTCTACCGATCCAAAGGCATAAGGAATATTATGAGCCTCAACAAAGCTTGCAAGGCGCGAAGCATTTAAATCGCATGCTGCGACCACTTCGCAACTGGCTATTTTTGAAAACTCTTCTGCGTGAACTCGCGCCATACCGCCAGTCCCAATAATGCCGATACGAATCATTATTTAAAGCCCTCTTCACCAGACTTATGCAAACCTTCGCCTTTCACTTCAATAGGGTTTGGAGCCTGATCAGCCGGGACGCAAGGACATGAGTCGATCCAACGGCTACCCTCAGGCTGTGACCATTTCACCGCATTTTTTAAGACACGTTTCACCTTGTCATCATAGTAAATAGGGTAGGTTTCATGGCCCGGACGGAAATAAAATATTTTGCCATTACCACGCCGATAGACAAGACCTGAACGGAATACTTCCCCGCCCTCAAATGCACTGATGAAAATAACTTCATCTGGGTTTGGTACAGCAAACGGTTCGCCATACATTTCAGTATGAGGTAACTCAATATAGTCTCCCACGCCTTGAACAATAGGATGACCAGGATTAACTACCCAGAGTCGTTCACGTTCACCAGCCTCACGCCATTTTAGAGAACAGGTCGTTCCCATTAAACGTTTAAATATTTTGGCATAATGACCGGAGTGAAGGACTAATAAGCCCATCCCCTCGAGTACACGTTTTTGAACTCGGTCAACAATTTCATCCGCAACATCACCATGAGCAGCGTGCCCCCACCAAAGCAAAACATCGGTGTTATCTAGTTTTTCTTCGGTAAGACCATGCTCTTCATCCTGCAAAGTCACACTGGTTGCTTCAATATCCTGATCTTCATTCAAGCCCTCAGCAATGCAGCTATGCATACCATTAGGGTAAATACGAGCGACCACTTTATTGGTTTTTTCATGGACATTTTCCCCCCACACAGTCACTTTTATTGTCATTTTTTTCTCCTAGATACTTTTTGATGATGGAAAAGAAAGTAAACGTTTACGTAGCGTAACTTAAACGTTTACTCAAAAAAATAAAAGCCTTTTTTGGAAAAATTAATACAACAAGTTTTGAAGCATTAGAGGCGGTGTAGCTAGAAAAAGAAGCGTTAAGCGCTCTCTCGGCTAACGAGTCGTGTCATCACTTCAACAACACGTGGAGGAAGCCCATCTAATTGCTCTGATAGCAAACTGACAGCCGCTTCAGCAATCTTAGGAATGTCTTGATGGATAGTGGTAATCTTATTAGAAAATCGTGGAAGGTCGTCAAAACCCGTTACAGAGATATCCTCAGGAACTTTATACCCAGCATCCTCTGCGGCTTGAATAACACCAACCGCCAATTCATCATTTGCGCAAACAACAGCGTCGTAAGGGAAAGGCTCAGAGGACTGGAAATGCCCCATCATCTGACGATAAGCACTTAGAGAAGAGCTAATTTGACTAGGCACATTATCAAAATTTTCTTGAAGTCCTAGTTCAGCAACCGCTTTTCGATAACCACGTAATCGCCCTTGACTTGTTGAGATGTCGATATTCTCACCTAAAAAAAGCAGGTTTTTCCGACCTTTTTTAAACAAATAGTGCGTAAGTTTATACATGCCATTTGCCTCATCAGTGACAACAGAAGCACCCACTCCTGTTTCTAAAGTGACGCAGGGGAACTTTTGCCGATCAAAAATCTCAGGGCGATCATCTTCTGCAGCGCCCAATAAAATCGCTGAACATGCCTGTGAAAACACGTCCTCAATATTTTCATAGGCAAATAAAACGGGCACTAAACCCTTTCGATGCAAATATAAAGTTAATGCTTGATAAAGATGAACAAAATAAGGTCTATCAGAAAATTCATAAGGAGAAGGCGGCATACACAGCGCCACAACTGGCGTTTTCCCAGAGATTAGCTGACGAGCCATGACATTCGGTTTGTAATTAATCTCTTCACTCAAAGATATAATTCGTGCACGTAATGCTTCACTAATGCCAGGCTTTCCATTTAATGCTCGACTTACCGAAGCTATAGAAACACCAGCTAAACTGGCTAGTTCATGAATCGTAACGGACTTATTACTCATGCGAATAGGATCACTTCTGAAGGATTTTAAACATATCGATAAGAATATCGCAAATTCACCCTGCAAGCGACTAAGACCCAAACACACTCCCTTCAAATACCCTCATTTTAAAAAAATCAAAAAAACCATACAACAAACATTCTTCTGGGAAGGCTGGGAGTGACTTAGAAACCCCACAGGATTACTTGACCATTACACAATTGTCGGTACGCATTATTTAAACCTTCGCGTAGCTCCCCCGCGACATCGTACATCGTTTCTTTATCTTCACTGCCAATGGCGCGATTAAGCCGAGTGACCTGTATTTTTAAATAAGATAACGCTTGAGCCAGCGAATCATGTAACTCTCGGGCTATTGCGTTGCGCTCTTGCAGTATCGCTAAACGACACGATTGATCTTCATCCGTTTTAAGGCTCATGCCAATCGCCAATTGGTCAACAGTGGATTGGATCAGCTGCTCTTGCCACACTGATAACAACGCATGCTCCGGGACACGGCACACAATCAGGCCGTAATCGCGCTCGTTACGCACTAATTGAAAACGGTAGATCGCCACACCTTGGGTAATTTCGATCAACCCACGGCTTGAAATACGCTTGCTGCAGTTTTGCTTGGCGCACAACGACTTATCAATTTCACTGGCTGGTTTTATCTGTAAGTAGGGGCGACTGCCTTCGGTGGTCATTAAACACAACTCAATATCGCCAAGGCCGGTCGTGGTAGATAAGCGTGAAATGATTTCGTCGTAGTTAATGCCTTGCGGATTGTATTCAATAATAAATTTGGCCGTATCGTATAAAAATTGCAGTGCATTATTAGACTGTTGTAATGCTTGCGTTTTTTCATTCACCTGCTGCTCAATCGAGTCGTAATTATTAGCAATCGAGTGACTCATAAGATTAAACGTGTTGGCCAATACTCCTAACTCATCATCATTAGGGCTGTATATTTTGTGATTAAAATCACCCTGCGCGATACGCTGAGCCATGGCAGTTAATTGGTTGAGCGGCTGTCCTACATTCACCCTCAGTAAATACATCACCAAGGCCGATACTAACAAGGTGGCAAACAGCGCAACAATTTGCACTATACGAAAGCTGCGTACTTTTTGCTCGGCATCTTTTTGAATACTGTTGACCATCACATCAAGCAACGTGATTTGGCGGTCAAGCTGAGCTTGTATCTGTGCCAGCGAGGGTTTTTGTTTGCTTTGTTGCCGCTCACGCAAGCTCGGCAACAATTGGTCTTGCCAATTGGTAAATGCCGCTTGGTACAAGTCACTGACATTCGGTTTGGAATATAAAAACGGGGTGAAAACCGAGTGCGCCCAAGTCGCCTCTAGCTTGCCTAAGGCACTCACCCACTCTGCCGTGTTAGGTGTTTCTTGCAGCGCGACCAACCCCATACGCATAGTTTGCACGCGCAGAGAACCTGCGACATTAATCGCCAGAGAATCATTTTCGGCGCGTTCCGACAACCAATAAGAAATGAGCATGGTACTCATACCTAAAAGTACTATGCCTGACAGCGCAATGCTTAAACGCACGATAATCGATTTTTTATAGACCAAAGATTTCATAATAATATCGCTATTAAATTAAGTAAGTTGCGCCGGGGTAATGGATTCACTTAGTGCACATGGCCTATCACATCATTACCCATTTTGATGCATTGCATTGGTCAGCGTAAGAGATGTCTTAACGTTTAACCACCTCGCCGAGCGCAACGTGTATCTTGACATCCTCCCCGCCCTAAATGACGGGGCTTCACGCACAGTGGGGTGATAGTAGCGGCCAAGAACATAATGACGAATTTTTAACGACCCTGGTGCACCACTAAGATCCCCTATCACTATAGCGAAAACAAGCCCGCTGCCCCACCGCAGTGGGCTATTTCTTGGAGTACTCCCTCCGCGCCAGTGGCGCTTAAAGCACTCGACATACACACACAGAAAAATACAAAAATTCAAACAAATCAATTCACTAACTAAAAATAAAGCTACCCACAAAGTGGTAGAAAGGGCTTTTAGAGCCGCTTTTACTCGACTAGCCGTGGTGTAAACTTTGGCGCAGTATTGAAGCGTCAATCGTAAACCCTAAGCAGTTTGTTCAAAAACGAATAAAAGTTTGCTTGCCTTTTTGGAGCCGTTACGCAATGAGCCATCTTCTCGATAAATTACGTTTTTTAAAAAAACGCCAAGAAAGTTTTGCCGATGGGCATGGCGTTACCACTAATGAAGATCGCACCTGGGAGCAAGGTTATCGCCAGCGCTGGCAGCACGATAAAATTGTGCGCTCCACCCACGGCGTGAATTGCACCGGCTCTTGCAGCTGGAAAATTTATGTGAAAGATGGCTTGATCACTTGGGAAACGCAACAGACCGATTACCCACGCACTCGACCTGATTTGCCCAATCACGAACCGCGCGGCTGTCCACGCGGCGCCAGTTACTCTTGGTATATCTAACAGCAAAAAAGCCTATAAGGCTTTGTTAAGCAAGCCTTTCAAAGCGATACCCCATTTGATAATGATTGGCCAACTTCTGATGGCTATGGCACATACCCGAAGTGTTCGAACACATTAACATGAACTTCTAACCAGTCGTACCTGGATGACTTTTCACTGGCTTCAAATTAATCGTGGCGTGTTGTAAGTAGCTCAAATTTTATAAATATCACCTACTCGAAAGTACCTCATAGAGAGACATTCATAAAAGATCAAATACAGGGATTAACGCCTAAATACCCCGCGTAGTGCAGATTTTCTGAGGCCAGCACCGATGGAGCGTACTTGATTGACTTGCCATGGGGCATGTACCATGATTAGGTATATATTGGTACTTATGAGGTGTGACATGGCTAAAAATACAAGCATTACCCTTGGTGAACACTTTGACGTATTTATTGCCAACCAGTTAAGTACAGGGCGATATGGCTCTGCGAGTGAGGTTGTACGCGCAGGCTTGCGTAAATTAGAAGATGAAAAGCTTAAGCTTGAAGCCTTGCGAGTATTGATAGAAGAAGGGCGCGCTAGTGGTTCAGCCGAGTATAGCTACGACAGCTTGATGCAAGAGATTGATGAAGACCTTGGCAAATGAATACGTTTTCAGTTTCCAGAGCTGCACGCAAAGATTTGAAAACTGTTGCCGGTTACACTCAAAAAGTATGGGGAGCATAACAACGAAGAACCTATCTCAAAAGCTTGGATCTGGTATTCATTTTTTAGCTGAAAATCCTTTAGCTTGCGCCCTGTGTAATGATGTTGCTAAAGGTTTAAAAAACATCGGTTTGAAAATCATACAATATTTTATGATAAAGTTAATGATGTAACCCTAATTGTGCGCGTTCTTCATAAAGGTATGGATATTGAACTTAACTTTGAAGAACCATAACACCCTGTTAAGGCAAGACCTTAGCACGGAAAAGCTCGATGTTGTAATAGTCTCCGGCAAAATCACGACCACGACGAAATTTTTTCCGTCTTATATTATTCCTGCTAGTGAGCTCGCAGAAAGTGGCCCGGTGCCTCTTAACGCTAATATCTTATTGCTATTTTCTACATTTCAGTTCAAAAAACCTTTGGCAACTCATCCCACTTAGTCGTGTAGGACGGCGAAAGATAATCTCGTTTCATCGCCCACTGAGCTGACACGCCTTGCGAAGCGAAAAAAACCTTGCCGAAGCCGCGGTGGTTGATTTTATCTACGACACGCATCAGTGCTTTTGAGTTCATTCTCGTGTTGTCTGTTTGGAATAAATCTTGTTGAAAGGCGCCATGTTCGTAGAAATCAGCCAGCATCACGCCAGCTTTTATATAACGAAAGCCTTCACACCAAAGTCGATTAAACAGCACGTTGGCCACTTCTAATAAGTCTCGCGTATCGTCGGTTGGGTTGGGGAGCTCTACAGAGAGAGTTTTTGAATACTGCGGTTCATTAGGAATAAAAGGACTGGTTCGAATAAACACATTTACCACGCGACAAAGACGCTTTTCCTCACGCAGTTTCTCGGCGGCTCTGGTGGTGTACTTAGCAATGGCTTCCCACATTTCGCGCTTGTCTGTCACCTTATGACCAAATGATCGGCTGCAAATAATCTGCTGCTTTGTCGGCCTCACTAATTCTAAATCCAAGCACGACACACCATTCAACTCCCGAACGGTTCGCTCCAACACCACAGAAAACTCACGTCGAATCGATTTAGGATCCGCGTTCGCCAGATCGAACGCGGTATGAATCCCCCTCGCCTTTAACTTTGCCGTGGTACGACAACCAACACCCCATACATCACTTACATCCACAATTGCCAATAATCGCTTTTGTCTATCAGAGTCCATCAAATCCACCACCGAACCGGTTGCCGGGTATTTCTTCGCTGCATGATTAGCCAACTTCGCCAGCGTCTTAGTAGGCGCGATACCAATACCTACCGTAATGCCTGTCCATTGGTCGACCTTAGCTTTTACTTGCTTGCCGAACGCCAGCAAATCCGTAATATGATCAACACCCGTTAAATCCATAAAAGCCTCATCGATGGAATAGACCTCCAGCCGTGGCGCCGCTTCTTCCAGGATCGTCATCACCCGATTGGATAAATCAGCATACAGTGCATAGTTCGACGAAAAGCACACAATGCCGTGCTTTCGTATCTCGTCCTGAACCTGAAACATAGGCACGCCCATCTTGATGCCAAGCGCTTTTACTTCTTTAGAACGTGCGACAATACAACCATCGTTATTCGACAACACCACAACAGGCGTGTTTTTTAAATCTGGCCGAAACAACTTCTCGCAACTGGCGTAAAAATTATTGCAATCGACCAAAGCAAAGACTGTTTTCATCCGCCGCGCTCGTACTTACGAACCACGCCCGTGACCACACCGAAGATTTCCAGCCCAGACTCTTCAGTAATATGAATCGCTTTGTAAGCTTTATTTTTCGGACGAAGCAGTACATTAGGTTTTAGCTCCAGCGTTTTCACCGTCATCTCCCCATGAATACAGGCGATCACAATATCCCCATGACGTGCGGTTAACGAGCGATCGACTACCAACACATCACCCGAATAAATGCCCACATCAACCATAGAATCACCCTGAGCGCGCACATAAAAAGTCGCGTTTGGGTGAGCTACACAGAACTCATTTAAGTCTAAGGACTTTTCAACAAAGTCCTGAGCAGGCGAAGGAAACCCCGCTGATACCGAATCCACATACAAAGGGATTCGCACACTATTGGCCGCGATAAACACCGCCGACTCAGACACACCAAGATACGTCACACGCATGATCAACACCAAAATAACTGTATATTTATACAGTATAGTTTTAAGTGGTACAAATGACCAAGCGAATTTTTACAAGAGACAGGATTTCCGAATGTTTGCACTGAGATCAGGGGGGAGCATCATTCTTGACTCCGACACAACGCCCAGAATGAGACCCTAAATGCGCAGACTCGGTGAAGTTAGAGTGACTGAACTCTACTGAAGAGTAGATTAACCAGACTGGGCTTTATGATGAACTGGAAGCATCTGATAACCGCCCTCCGTCGAAACAGTCACCGCTTGAGGGCCAGAGAGTGAACGGTTACGAAAAAGTTGTATGGCGTTATTGTAGAAGCTAGAAAACAGGAGGCTTTATTTATTTTGTGTTAGAGAAATTGGTCACAAGAGCCTTCTACAAAACTTCTGACTGACAGATAGGCATCAGTCAAAAATATCAATAAAATACAACAAGTTAGAGAGTAATAGAACATTTAGAATAAAGACTATTTAAGTCCATTAATGGTCTTTCTGGTCACACAAAAATGTGACCACAAGATTAGCGCTATCTCAGAAAACCAAAACTGCCCTAAGCTCACAACTTCCTCATTTGGTGTCAATTAAAGTAAAAAACTGACAGTTTCCTTGCAAAGAATTTCACGTCAAAATAAACGTTTTGGTCACAATTTGGTCACAGATTCGCCACATGGAATTTTAAGCCTGTTTTGTCTTTTTGGACCGACGATTTACAAAAAATCTAAAAAAGATGACATTGAAGGTCAGATGGTAATATTTAATCAATCTGGTGACTGCAGCAAGCGTGTATCGGTGTAAAAACGAGTACCTATAATGACTCACTCTACAGACAAAACACTACAAAGACTTATCGAAATAAAGCCGGGTATTTTAAGTAAAGCACTGATATGGAAGGATATTTTTTAAAAGTATAATTTGAAATGGTTGCGGGAGCCGGATTCGAACCAACGACCTTCGGGTTATGAGCCCGACGAGCTACCAGACTGCTCCATCCCGCGACATTCTAAACTATTGATATATATATAGCTTATTTTCAGAAATGTAAGATAAAACTATGTGACCAAACTAGACTGATTCTAGTTGGTTGCGGGAGCCGGATTCGAACCAACGACCTTCGGGTTATGAGCCCGACGAGCTACCAGACTGCTCCATCCCGCGACATACTAAGCTATTGATATAGTTTAGGTTTTTATCTTTTTTGACGTTGAATTGTTGTGACCAAATTAACCTGTATGGTTGCGGGAGCCGGATTCGAACCAACGACCTTCGGGTTATGAGCCCGACGAGCTACCAGACTGCTCCATCCCGCGACAAATTAATTCTTTCAAGAATCACTGACAATTTCATTCGATTAGTTGGTTGCGGGAGCAGGATTCGAACCTACGACCTTCGGGTTATGAGCCCGACGAGCTACCAGACTGCTCCATCCCGCGACTAATCTTTGTTGCACTTAACTGTTTCTGGACAGTTAATGAATTACCATAAATGCGTAACCCGTGCTAACGAGGTGCGTATTATAGGGAGATCGGAGCAAGAGTCAAGTGTGTTTTACGAGAGATATGAAGTTAAGTGAAAATAGTTTTTCTATTTGTATTTTTAAACTCGAATCACATCAGAGCCGTAAAGTACTTGTAACCCTTCTTTACTCAATGTAAAAAATAACCATCTGAATCTTTCTACTACATCAACTAAGAGACCGCTATGACAAAAATTGCAGATATCTTGAAAAAGTCCGGTATTCCAAGCCAAGAGGAAGCGTTACCGGGCCGAAAGGCACCATTGGAAATTTCTGGGATTCACGCTGTTAATGGTGAACCCTTTACCCGCTCTTTAGATAATAAAGAAGCGAGCGTTATTCTTGGCATGGGTTGTTTCTGGGGTGCTGAGCGCAAGCTGTGGAATACACCTGGCGTACTGGTTACTTCTGTTGGTTACGCGGGCGGCTTCACGCCAAACCCTACTTATAAAGAGGTGTGTTCGGGGCAGACTGGTCACAGCGAAGTCGTGCAGGTGGTGTTTGATACTTCCATTATCTCCCTAGAAGGTGTTTTAAAGGTATTTTGGGAAAACCACGATCCTACTCAAGGCATGCGCCAAGGCAACGACATAGGCAGCCAATATCGCTCCGTCATTTACACAACCAACAATAAAGATATGGAAATCGTAGAAGCCAGTAAAGCAGCCTTTCAAAAAGAACTGCTCAGCGCTGGCCACGGCATGATCACCACCGAAATTGAACCACTCGACACCTACTACTTCGCTGAAGAGTATCACCAACAGTATCTTCACAAGAATCCAAATGGGTACTGTGGTTTAGCTGGAACAGGCGTAAGCTGTCCTATCGGCTTAAACGTGTAACTTTTAAGTAACTGGAAACAATCATTTTCTAAAAGAAACAAGTCATAAAAACGAAAAGGCCGAATCGCAAAACGATTCGGCCTTTTTTAGTAACGTCTATTTAGACCCAGATTAACCATCAATATTGATGTTGTACTCTTGGTCGTTGTAGATGACTTTGATGGAGTCTGCAGTGGTGACGCTACCACTGTCATTGGAGTCAAGATCCGAGCTTGTTCCAAAACTAACAACATCTTTGTTATCAACAGACATTTTGCCATCCTTGTTAATTGTAACTTGCTCATTTAAATAAGCCGTTACAGCGTCTTGGTCTGCACTATTCACATCACTAGGCAGTGTCAGCAAATCGCTTATATCCAATGCATCTTCAGAGGCATTGAAGTCCGTAATGGTATCCACACCATCATCAGTCAAAATAAACAAATCTTGACCTGCACCACCTGTCATCGTGTCTTGACCCTGTCCTCCAATAAGCACGTCGTTGCCATCACCACCAAATAATGTATCGGTACCGTCGCCACCAAGTAAGAAGTCGTCGCCGCCACCACCATATAGTTTGTCTTGGCCCGCACCACCGTCTAATCGATCAGAAGAACTACCAGAACTATTAGAAGTGGTTTGCTCACCTCCATATAGTTTATCGTCGTCATCCCCACCTTCAAGCCAATCAGATCCACTGCCACCAATTAGCGTATCTTGTAAATTCATACCTTTAATATGATCATCACCAGCATTACCATCTATGGTGTCATTATTACTCGTCCCAGTAATATCTGAACCTTTAATATCATCATCCCATGTCGTTGTATTGTTTGCCTGCAGCGAGTCTGGCGTTGTATCTTCAATGCCTGTATTAGATTCAAACCATGCAAGATTAGAGTCTAAATTGGACGCTACGTTTTCGAAGAAAGTACTCATATTCAAATGCAATGTACTTACTGCCGAGTCACCGTCAGCATCGGTGACAGTGTAGGTAAAATCAATAACTCCATTGCCAGCGTCAAACTCCTCGTATTGATAAAACTCCCAAAGGCCTGTTGCTGGAGTAAGGTGAACTTCATACACGACAGTGCCATTAGAATCTATCGCTGTAATAGTATTACCATCTGTGGATACATTAACTGTAACGGTCTTACCGTTTGATGTGCCAGCTTCACCAGATGTAAGACTAATAGAGCCCAATCCATCTGCACCAAAATCTCCAACGATCTTACCGGATGCAGTAGAGATAGGCTCACTGCTTGAGCTACCCCCCAGGGTAATAGACTTAATTGAAAAGTCACTATTATCACTATCAGCACTATTTCCATTGGCGGTTGCTTCAAATACGATCTTATCAAACCCACCCTCTGAAACAGAAAAGTTAGTCGTATAATCTCCACTAATTTGGTCAGAACTAAAAGTCTGAGTCGCAATTAGCTCACCATCGCGGTAGAAATACGCAACGCCCGATTCGAGTTCACCGCCACCGCCATACATATCGGTTAATTCAACACTAGCGGAATAAGCAACCTCACCTTCACCTAATGAAACGATGATTTGCTCAGATGACCATTGACCATCATTGTAGACATAGTCAATTTCACCATCATATCGAGCTTCTTGATGGTAAGTGGGTCCATGATTACTAGAATGATTGACATCATAAGAAGCCACACCAACACCATTCTCATCACTATAAACCCCAGCTATATCACTGCCTGCAACACCTTTAGCTGTAATTGTTATACTGTTACCAGTGCTTGCATCTGAAATACAAATCGAATCTTTGTACTTTTCATTGGTTGCGAGATTAAAGGTTCCATTGACCGTTGCATCATTCCCTTCCCCTAAGATAGTTGAATAATACAAATCCGCCGAACTTTCAGGCGCATCATCCTCTATAACAACAGAAACATTCTGCTTAGTAGACACTGCCCCAGAACCATCCGTAGCAACAATACCAAAATCAATAGAAAGGGAATCTTCACTTGTAGGATCAGCATGATCTACCGAGCCAGTCAGGGTAGCTGTATACGTTGCCTTACCATCAACAACATCCGTAATACTGATGGTGACAATTGTGTCGTCGCCAGCACTACCGACCAAATCACCATCACCATTGATTACCCAAGTGATGTCGATGCCATTGGATTTGTAAACAGCTGTAGGAGGAACCAGCGACATACTAAACGTAGCTGAATCAATATCCGAAATCGAAACAGTACCAGATGCCTCAACTGGCTGTTCAGAATCACTGTTACCGTTTTCAAGCCCTTCTTCCGACACAGTTACAAACTCAGAATCACCAGAAGTGATTGATATAACAGGGGCGTCATTCACAGCGTACACCGTCACACTAATATCTTTCGACATCTCTACCGTATCAGCATTACTCGTCTCAGTAGACGTGGCAGTCAAACTAATTGTGAAGGTTCCATTGTAATTTTCTGGCGTCTGCAAAGTAACGTTGGTGAAATCGGTCTCATTACCAACATCAACCATTTTGTTTTCATCAAATACGTATTCTTTACCATCAATGGTAATTGACGTTCCTTCAGGCGCACCAGAAAGAATGGTATTTAATGTTTCCGATCCATCTTGATCAGCCAAACTGATGGTGAAGGCCTCTAATTGAACCGAGGAGTCCTCATAACCAGAATTCAACATTAAGTAATGATCAACAGTGACCCCATCTTCTTCATAAACCGCCTTGCCAGCATTTGGAATGGTAGACGTTGGGTACATAGAAAAAGAATCTGTGCCAAAGTCTTGGGGATAACCGCCATTAATACTGACAGCGAGATTAATACAACCACCACCATTTTGATTATGGTACGCAATTTCAACAGGGTAATAACCTGACTCAGAGACCGTTAATACACTGGATTCAATTGCTGTATTTCCATTATCCCACTGAGCCTCCGCAACCAAATCACCACCGACTTTCACATAAAAACTATCATCAGCATTTCCTGAGAAGCTATATGATGAACCGGCTACTAAATAGACATACGTTGTCGCAACAGCAAGCGTTCCCTGTTGAATATCGTTAATTGGAGAAACTTTCCCAATAACGCCACTGTCATCAGATGGTATAGTATTCTGCGTTGATTCTAGCAATGCAGTCAGCTGCTCGACACTTGCACCATTACCATCAAAGTCTACCACACCGTCACCATTTGCATCCCCCGCATAAACACCACTCCACAAAGAGTAGGCAATACCTGGAGAGCTACTATTACTCGACTCAGTAATAATTGGAGCATCCGCCACGGCATTCACAGTAACACTAACCGTCGCAGTATCTGTGGAACCATCGGTGTCTTTTACATCATAGTCAAAGCTGATATCACCACTGAAGTCCGCTGCTGGCTCGAACGTCATTTCACCCGTTGCCGCGATCACGACACTGCCATTGTTAACACTGATCGTTTGCGATTCGCCGGTTAATTCAACGTCGTTGATCGCCGTAACTTCTAACCCTCCATCTGGCGCACTGTCATTATCGATTAGATTCAGCGTAATGCTGCCGTCTTCGGCAACCGTCACAGAATCGTTTACCGCGTCAACCGCATCGTCAACTGCATTCACAGTCACGCTGACCGTTGCTGTGTCAGTTGTTGTGCCATCACTAACCGAATAGGTAATCGTCGCCTCACCATTGAAATTTGCCGCAGGTGTAAACTCTAACTTACCGTCAACAATCGTGACCGTCCCCTCTGACGCTGATACGTCTGCATCCGTTATGGTTAAAGTCGGACTGTCAAAATCCACATCGTTAGAAAGTACATCAATAGTAATCGCGACACTGTCCTCATCAGTTGTTGCCTCATCATCATAAGCATGTGGAGCAAATAACTCATCTTTAGTATAAGTATCATCATCAAACGAGAACGACTCGAAGTCGATAAAGGTATTAGTGTCACCATGATCATCAACAATAACGACATTACCAGCATCATCTAATGTTATAGATTGCATTTCTGAAAGCGCAGAAGAGAACACCGCTATATCATTACCTGCACCACCATCAACCGTGAGAGAGTCAGAGTCGTCATTGACATCAACTGTGACGGTATCGTCGCCACTACCTAGCAACACAAAATCATCACCGGTTTCTGTACTCACACTTGTCCAATCACCATGCCAGTAATGAACAATATTAGAGTCTCCGCTGACATTACCTGCAGTGTCCGTTTGAGTTACTTTGAAGAACTCATTATCGTTTACTGGTGTATCAGTAAGGCTTGAAACATCCAAAGACCAAGTTCCATCACTCGATACCGTCGTAGTAACACTGGTTAACTCAGTGTATTCACCTGTTTCATTAGTATCATTACCAGCCGTTGTCGATCCAGAAATAACCCACAATGTAATAACAGCACCAACCTCACCAGTACCGTGCAAAGTCACCTTAGAGTAATCAGAAGATATTGAGTCATCAGTAACTGACGTAATGACTGGAGGAGCGACATATAGATCAACTGAGTAGTTAAGACCACCACCAGTTTCAATGATAATGGTATTACCAGCATCATCTTCAAACCGTGCTGTTACCTGTAGTTTATGATCAGAATCACTAGCTAAATCGGAACCCGTAACTTCTAAAGAAAAACCTCCATCACTCTGAATGTCTTCCGCTTTAACCATGTATTCATGCCCATTGATCGTAACGACAATATCCTTAGCATTAGTGTCATTTTCAACAGCAAAGATACCAGTTAAAGTAACCGTTCCCTGAGACTCTATAGCATTAACAATACCGTCCTCAGTAACGTAATCAAAATACAAAGCGGCTGTAATAGTAGTATCTAAAATAGCAGTATTAGTAACATTACCTTCGTTACCCGCTGCATCAACAACAGACATAGAAACAGTTAATGAACCATCAACTAAACCAGCTAAATCAAGCCCTTCGACAGACACATTACCTTCGCTATCGACTGATATAGCAGAGGCAGGAACAGATAATGTATTGGCAGGATTCGCGCTATCCGTGATCACAATACCAACTACGGAAGCTCCTGACTCAACCTTACCAGTCAAATCCGTAGAGCCACTTTCAATTTTATTTAAATAAATATCACCATTAGTCTCAAATGAGATTGTATTAACACCATCTCCATTTTCTGGCGCGGTCGTATCCATCGTCGCACTGTCTGAACCTTCCGCTGACGTGTTACCCGCAACATCCGTAATGGTCGCCGTCACGCTCAACGTCGCGCCTTCTGCTGGCGCCGCTACCATCGTCAACACTTCGCCCGCTTCGATTTGAGCGTCTGTCAGTACGATAGCCGCGCCGTTCACCGTCAAGGTATCACCACGTACCGCATTGGTGCCCGTTAGAGAAACGATCACGTTCACATCACCATCTAGCTCCGCTGCGCTGATGTAGCCGTTGTCGTTCACATCTTCTGTGATCGTGACGCCTGGCGCACCCGCCGCTGTGCTGTCTTCTGTGTCGAAGTCGCGAGTCGCTTGTTCCGCCGCGTTGCCCGCCGCATCGCTCACATCCGCTTTCACTGTGTAGCTCGCTTCATCTGCGAACTCGCTCATGTCCACGCCGCTGATTGACCAGTTGCCGTCTGCGTCTACTGTGGCTGTGTTGCTGTAAACAACCTCATTGTCCGCATCAACCACGCTCACGCTCACAACTTGGCCTTCTTCGATGCCTGTCGTTGAGCCGCTTAGCGTCACGCTGTCGTCTTCGCTGTCATCCACCACGTCGTCGGTCGCGATCGCATTGATGCTGATTGTGCCCGCTGTGCTGTCTTCTGTGTCGAAGTCGCGAGTCGCTTGTTCCGCCGCGTTGCCCGCCGCATCGCTCACATCCGCTTTCACTGTGTAGCTCGCTTCATCTGCGAACTCGCTCATGTCCACGCCGCTGATTGACCAGTTGCCGTCTGCGTCTACTGTGGCTGTGTTGCTGTAAACAACCTCATTGTCCGCATCAACCACGCTCACGCTCACAACTTGGCCTTCTTCGATGCCTGTCGTTGAGCCGCTTAGCGTCACGCTGTCGTCTTCGCTGTCATCCACCACGTCGTCGGTCGCGATCGCATTGATGCTGATTGTGCCCGCTGTGCTGTCTTCTGTGTCGAAGTCGCGAGTCGCTTGTTCCGCCGCGTTGCCCGCCGCATCGCTCACATCCGCTTTCACTGTGTAGCTCGCTTCATCTGCGAACTCGCTCATGTCCACGCCGCTGATTGACCAGTTGCCGTCTGCGTCTACTGTGGCTGTGTTGCTGTAAACAACCTCATTGTCCGCATCAACCACGCTCACGCTCACAACTTGGCCTTCTTCGATGCCTGTCGTTGAGCCGCTTAGCGTCACGCTGTCGTCTTCGCTGTCATCCACCACGTCGTCGGTCGCGATCGCATTGATGCTGATTGTGCCCGCTGTGCTGTCTTCTGTGTCGAAGTCGCGAGTCGCTTGTTCCGCCGCGTTGCCCGCCGCATCGCTCACATCCGCTTTCACTGTGTAGCTCGCTTCATCTGCGAACTCGCTCATGTCCACGCCGCTGATTGACCAGTTGCCGTCTGCGTCTACTGTGGCTGTGTTGCTGTAAACAACCTCATTGTCCGCATCAACCACGCTCACGCTCACAACTTGGCCTTCTTCGATGCCTGTCGTTGAGCCGCTTAGCGTCACGCTGTCGTCTTCGCTGTCATCCACCACGTCGTCGGTCGCGATCGCATTGATGCTGATTGTGCCCGCTGTGCTGTCTTCTGTGTCGAAGTCGCGAGTCGCTTGTTCCGCCGCGTTGCCCGCCGCATCGCTCACATCCGCTTTCACTGTGTAGCTCGCTTCATCTGCGAACTCGCTCATGTCCACGCCGCTGATTGACCAGTTGCCGTCTGCGTCTACTGTGGCTGTGTTGCTGTAAACAACCTCATTGTCCGCATCAACCACGCTCACGCTCACAACTTGGCCTTCTTCGATGCCTGTCGTTGAGCCGCTTAGCGTCACGCTGTCGTCTTCGCTGTCATCCACCACGTCGTCGGTCGCGATCGCATTGATGCTGATTGTGCCCGCTGTGCTGTCTTCTGTGTCGAAGTCGCGAGTCGCTTGTTCCGCCGCGTTGCCCGCCGCATCGCTCACATCCGCTTTCACTGTGTAGCTCGCTTCATCTGCGAACTCGCTCATGTCCACGCCGCTGATTGACCAGTTGCCGTCTGCGTCTACTGTGGCTGTGTTGCTGTAAACAACCTCATTGTCCGCATCAACCACGCTCACGCTCACAACTTGGCCTTCTTCGATGCCTGTCGTTGAGCCGCTTAGCGTCACGCTGTCGTCTTCGCTGTCATCCACCACGTCGTCGGTCGCGATCGCATTGATGCTGATTGTGCCCGCTGTGCTGTCTTCTGTGTCGAAGTCGCGAGTCGCTTGTTCCGCCGCGTTGCCCGCCGCATCGCTCACATCCGCTTTCACTGTGTAGCTCGCTTCATCTGCGAACTCGCTCATGTCCACGCCGCTGATTGACCAGTTGCCGTCTGCGTCTACTGTGGCTGTGTTGCTGTAAACAACCTCATTGTCCGCATCAACCACGCTCACGCTCACAACTTGGCCTTCTTCGATGCCTGTCGTTGAGCCGCTTAGCGTCACGCTGTCGTCTTCGCTGTCATCCACCACGTCGTCGGTCGCGATCGCATTGATGCTGATTGTGCCCGCTGTGCTGTCCATCGCCGCACTGTCTGAACCTGTACCAGACTCGTTGCCCGCCGCATCCGTTTGTGTCGCCGTGACTGTGATCTGCGCACCTTCCGCCACGCTTTCTGTCCACGTGATCGTGCCCGTCTCGGCGTCGTAGCTGTAAGTGTCATTCTCAGACAGATCCGCTGCGCTCAACGTCACGGTGTTATCGCTATCGCCATTACCGATGCTCAACGTCACTGATCCGCCTGCCGCAAGATCCGCCGCATTCACCGCCACACTCACTTGGACGTTGTTATTGCCCAACTCGTCTTTGCTGATCAGACCATCATTATCTGTATCGTCAACGATGCTAACCGTTGGCGCACTCGCTGCCGTCGTATCAACTTGGTAATTTGAGTTAGCAGTTACAACAAGAATATTCCCTGCATTGTCGCTCAGAGTAATTGTTGCATCGATACGTCTATCTGAATCTTGGGCAAGATCACTACCAGCAACATCTATGCTAAACAAACGATTAGTAACGGAGCCAGAATACTCTTTACCATTTAAAGTAAGAGTAACTATATCGCCATTTTTCACATCCCCAGAAACAATCCCAGTAATAGCTACAGTACCTTGAGCTTCAGCAGCAGAAATAATGTCATCTGATATAGACATTCGTCCATTAATATCAACATCAACCGTATGAGTCGAAGTACCAACACTATTAACCGTATTACCAGCAGCGTCAGAAGACGACACAACTGCATCAAACGCTGTATCCGCTACCAGATCAGAACCTGTAACATCAACAGACCATTTACCCTCTGAATCGACGGTGGTTGTGTAGGCTGTTTCGTTGATGGTCATGGTGACGGCGTCGCCTTCTGCGATGTCGCCGCCGGTTGCTGTGCCGGTAACAGTGATGGTTTGTGCCGATTCTGTTGCGTTGATGATGTCGTCGGAGGTAATGGCGTCGATGGACACGGTGCCGGCTTCAGCAGCAAGGTCTAGGGTGTATGTATGGGTAGCCGTTGCTTCACCACGATTACCATTATTATCGAAAGCGTTTACTTTACCTTCAATGACTAGGTCGCTGTCGCTGGTCAGTTCGCTGGCACCTAATGTAAGGCTGTATGTCCCGTCGACAGCCGTTTTAATAGAGTAAGTCTGTCCATTTACGGTCAATGTGACGATGGCCATACTGAAGTCTGTACCAGTAACATTACCCGTAATGGTAATAGTGCCTTCTGATTCTGATTTATTGATCACATTGTCGGTGGTAATGTCATCAATACTAAGCTGCACATCCAATGTAGATGGCGCGTCGTTATCAAAAATACGCAGGGAGCCCTGCACATCACCCAAAACAGCGTCACCCGTTACGTTTGATAAGGTAACAAACGCCATTTCCATGTCTTCTATTTCTGTATCGTCAGTAATCGCAATGCGGATGACTTTCTCAGTCTCGCCTGGCGCAAAAGTAAGGGTTCCAATGTAGTCGGTATAATCCACACCTGCCGTTGCACCAACGCCGATGGCGTCATAATCAACCGTCACTTCCGTCGTAGACGCTGTACTTAAAGACACGGTGTATTCCGCGAACTCCTGACCTTCTACCGCATAAACGTAGTTAATAGAAACGACCGGACCTGTCGCTTCGACAGTATCATTATCAATAATTTCAAACGAAACAGATTCATCGTAGAAGTTATCACCTGTAATGACGGCATCAAAGTACTCGGTACCTTCCACCTTAACGTCATCAAAAATAGGAATACGCACATCTATAGAGGTACTGCCCGCAGGTAGCTCCATACTAAATGTTGGCCAAGCAACGCTGTCTCTAAATTCAACTGAGTCAAGCGTTACTGCAATCCACGTAGCCCCACCGTCTGTTGAATATTCAACCGGCATAGAGTAATCATCGGCGTATTCGGCAATTTGCTTACCCAGTTCTGCACTGAGGTTTTCACTGGTAAAGGTAATTCTAAGGGTTTGGCTATCGTCAAAAGACAAGGTGCTAGAGAGGGTAAATTGGTTGTAATCGTCACCTTCTGAAACAGACTGTACATCGGTAGACAGGTGAGATTTAAACGTATCCAATGTTGAGGAAGTAACCTCTTTGAATACTGTCCAATCTTCCACACGATAATCTAGGCTTAATCCCTCAAGGTCGTATTGATCAATGCCTTCGTTCAATGCGATCGTATAAGAGCCATCACCGTTATCAACTAAGGTCCCAATTCCTGCGTAAGCGCTTGACAAACTCACGTTGGACACCAACAAGTTTTCCGCCACAACTTGCTTAGCCACCGCACCGGCCAGCAGATCACTGGCTAAAAAGGTAATCTCGCCATCCACTTGACTGTAGTTGTAGCTAACTTGCCCACCGGGTATGTCAATCGTATCCACGGTGCGCTCATCAAAGCTAGAAGGTGCACGATCTCCAGCCAGTTCGCTAATCGTCGAGGTAAGGTGCTCGACGGCATCCGTTTCAAATACGTTTTGGCCAGAACCATCCGATAATTCGCTTTCACGAGTAAATACGATGCCCACATGAGCAAGCGCCTCTGAAATCATCTCTTTGCCAGCGTCACTGATGTTCAGCGTATAATCAGCAAAAGCATCGCGCATCGTTTGTGTAATGGTGAGCGTAGTATTAGCCGAAGGCATATTGATGATGTCGTTGGTATTCAGAACGCCATCTGAACTGTCGCTATCTTGCAAACCCTCACTGATGGCTTGTAAGAAAATCGCCATATTCTCAATATAATTAAGATTCGTATTGGATAAGTCTACGCCGGCAATGTCTTGTAGAAAAACGATACTTCCCTGAATGGACGATGCAGGAAATTCAGCAATCGTAACCGCACCCACGGTAAAAGTAATAATATCGCCATCATTGTATTGGAAAGACCCATCAGCCCCCTGATCGCCCGTCAAACCAGACAATCCACTGGACGTACTGTACGAAACACCGTTTACCAAGCCATCAGCAAACTGAGCGACGTTTGGCGTCACAAGGGCTCCAGAACCTGAACCTGAACCCGTTTCATTATCAGTGCTGCTATCAGAAGCGGCGCTACGACCCAAACCGCGAAGGGCAAAAGACGCAATATTCGGCGCTGAGTTTAAGCCACTGCCATTTTCGGTATCGTAACCGTACGTAGGCAAACTGCTTAAGGTGTCATTACCAAAGCCAGCCTGCGCACTGTTGTCATTACGATCGATATCAACGTCAAAACGATCTTGCTCTTCTTGAACCTCACCCGCTGCGGGCGCGTCTTGAATTAATGTCGGGTCAACCCCGGCTAATATAGCGTCTTGTAAAGCGGCCGCCTCTGCAGCAGAATCCGCGACCAAATCGTCGGCATTCCCTGTGTTATAAATTTCATCGGTCATTTCGACAATGGAATCGTTACCAATCACCACTTGAGTGCCGTTGGTAAATTCAATGGTGACGCTTGCACCACCTGCAGTGATAACCATCTCCCCAAAGAAAACAGGATCACCCAGCTTTATCACTCGCTCTTGGCCGTCGAGAGACCGAACCAGAATGCTGCCTTTCATTACTGTGACGAAACCGATCGGATTGCCTAGTGTTGCAAAAGGTTGTTGACTGTCGCTCATGATGTTTTCCCTAAAGTTGAGGAGACTGTAAAAGTCAAAATGTTCGTATAATGACAACTAAGATAGATGAAGCACGCACGCCCGGCCATTGTACCTTGGTACAGTCGAGCGCTTTTTTTTCGGATTCCAGACCATTAAACGGGTTTTACGGACTTTTTCTTTGAACGATTGAGCTTCTGAGTGCTTGTCATTGCCATACCAAGATCAACTCTCTATAATTTTGGCAAATTTTGGGCGTAGTGCTTATTCCCTCAGTGCACATTACATTACCCACTGTCTAATTTATTAGCCCTTGGCTTTTTAAGCTTTTGGCTCGTCCTATGTGTTTTATTGAGTGTGCGAACACCAAAACACAGCACCTACGAATTTTTAACAAATGAAGGCCAAATACAGCAGCCTGATGCTGAATTTGGCCTTCATGTCTTACAGAAGGTAACACATGATCGAATCGATAAAACGAGACTGGCTCTCAAACATCAAAGGTGACTCGCTCGCTGGCACCGTCGTGGCGCTCGCCCTGATCCCAGAAGCCATTGCGTTTTCTATTATTGCGGGTGTAGACCCCAAAGTTGGCCTGTACGCCTCTTTTTGCATTGCCGTTATTATCTCCTTTGTTGGCGGCCGGCCTGGAATGATTTCAGCGGCAACCGGTGCTATGGCGCTGTTAATGGTGACGTTAGTAAAAGACCATGGTTTGGAGTATTTATTAGCGGCCAGCTTACTGACCGGTGTTTTTCAGATCATCGCGGGGTATTTAAAACTGGGCTCTTTAATGCGCTTTGTGTCTCGATCTGTGGTCACGGGTTTCGTCAATGCGTTGGCCATTTTGATTTTCATGGCGCAACTTCCTGAACTCACCAACGTCACTTGGCATGTTTACGCCATGACGGCGGCGGGTCTGGGAATCATTTATTTATTTCCATTGTTGCCAGTGATTGGCAAAGCCGTCCCCTCTCCCTTGGTGTGCATTGTCTTGTTGACCGTATTCGCCATGACATACGGTTTAGACATACGCACGGTAAGCGACATGGGCGAATTACCCGACACTTTGCCTATTTTCTTGTGGCCAGACGTGCCACTTAACTTGGAAACACTGCTGATCATTTTGCCTTATTCTTTAGGATTGGCGGTCGTCGGTTTATTAGAATCCATGATGACAGCCACCATAGTCGATGAATTTACCGACACCACCAGCGACAAGAACCGTGAATGTAAAGGCCAAGGCATCGCCAATATAGGTTCCAGCTTAATGGGCGGCATGGCAGGTTGCGCTATGATTGGTCAATCGGTTATCAACGTAAAATCGGGAGGACGAGGTCGTTTGTCTACGTTTATCGCGGGATTATTACTGTTGATCATGGTGGTGTTTCTGGATGATCTAATCGGACAAATCCCAATGGCGGCCTTAGTCGCTGTGATGATCATGGTTTCCATTGGCACCTTCTCATGGGAATCCGTTATCAACCTGAAAAAACACCCGCTTTCGACAAACATTGTTATGTTGGCCACCGTTTCTATCGTTGTGGCGACACACAATCTGGCGATTGGTGTGTTTGTGGGTGTGTTGTTGGCGTCGCTGTTTTTCGCTCACAAAATTGGGCGTTTTATGGTGGTGAAGAACGAATGCGGCGTTCAAACAGGGCACCGCTCCTACAAAGTCATCGGACAGGTCTTTTTTGCGTCATCAGATCAATTTACGGCGTCTTTTGATTTTAAAGAAGCCGTTGAACGGGTTACGATAGATTTGACTGAAGCGCACTTTTGGGACATTACGGCCGTCTCTGCGTTGGATAAAGTCGTGATTAAATTCCGCCGTGAAGGCGCTGAGGTTAACTTGGTCGGCATGAATGAAGCGAGCGCCACTGTGGTAGATAAGTTTGGCGTTCACAACAACCCCGAAGAAGTTGAAAAAGTCATGGGCGGCCATTAAGCCGCTCTCACTACAATAACATTCACCCTATCACTCACCAAAACCAGGAGTGCAAAATGACAAATGTAATCGCCTGTATTGATGGATCGTCTTTATCAGGGTGCGTTATTAGCGCCTCTGTCTGGGCGACCAAGCAAATGGAAGCGCCGTTGACCTTGCTGCATTCCTTAGAAAAAGACGTTGTGAAAACCGATGACAACTTGTCTGGTTCTATTGGCCTTGGCAGTCGAGAACACTTACTCGACGAGCTGGTCGCACTGGATGAAAAGCGTGCCAAGCTGGCACTAGAACATGGCACGCTGATGCTTAACCAGGCCTTCGAAGACGCGAAAGCCGCTGGTGCAACACAAGTTGACACCTTGCAACGCCACGGCGACCTCGTCGAGAATTTATTGTATTTGGAAAAAAACACGCGCCTTATCGTCTTAGGCCGCATCGGCACCGATCACACGATGAACGCACACACTGTGGGCTCACACATAGAACGCGTTGCCCGCACTTGCCATCGCCCTTTGCTCATCGCAGTGGGCGATTTCACACCGCCAAAAAACGTCATGATCGCGTACGACGGACGCGAAGCCGCAGACAATGCTATTGACCGCATCGCAAAAAGCCCGTTACTGGCCGGTCTGCCCTGTCACCTTGTCATGGCAGGAGACATCACCTCCGCCAAACAAGCGCAGCTAGAACAAGCAAAACAACGCCTTCAAAAAGAAGGCTTTAAAGTAACCGCCTCAATAACGCCAGGTAATATTTATTCCGTACTGACCCAATACCGCAAAGAAAACCACATCGAACTGATGGCCATGGGCGCTTACGCTCACTCCAAAGTTCGACAGTTCTTTGTCGGCAGCAACACCAGCAAAATGATCATTGAAAGCGATATTCCCTTGCTGATACTTCGCTAATATAAAAGCTCACGAGTGACCAACGCCCCAAAAGATGAAGCTTACTGGCCTCATCTTTTGGGTTGATCTTTCTAATTTTTTTCACCTTAACGCCCCTTTAATCAATCAAGACACACCCTCCTAAACATAAAAAAAACACACAAATAAGCAAAAAAGTATGATTAAAATCTTTTAAAAAAACACTTACTTTTGTTATTACTACAAAAAAATCGTGCATAGACTCCTCCGCTTAATCTACTTACATAAATAAACATCTATTTCATTGTGGATTGACATAGATCAATTTACCCTAATTATTAGTAAAAACTGATCCACTAAATAAATAAAAATTAACATAAGATTAATGATGGAATATTTACACTTGTTGGTTTTCAGAAGGTAATTATGAATAATACGATATTAATTGTTGATGATAACCCAACCGATTTAAAGTTAAGCTCTGCATTACTCAGCAAAAACTTTAATGTCATTGAATCTTCGAGTGGTGAAGAGGCAATTTCGGTCTTGTTATCTGGAGACTGTGCACCCCAAGTCATTATTTTAGACGCATCAATGCCCGGTATGAATGGCTATGAAACGTGTCAAATCATTAAACAAAATCCAGACTTTGCCGCCGTCGATATTATTTTTGTTAGTGGGCATGATTCGATAGAAGAAAAAATTAAAGGCTATGATGCAGGCGCCAGTGATTTCATGGTTAAACCTGTCCAGCCTATCGAACTAATCAAGAAAGTGAATTCTGCCCTACAACACTACACTCAATTTCAAAACGCTTGCACAGAATCAAAAATAGCCATGGAAACCGCGATGACAGCCATTACCGATGCCGGTGAGCTGTCGACCGTTATACATTTTATGCGGGAAAGTTTCCAATGCACTTCTGTCAAATCATTGGCAAAACTCATTGTTAGCAGCGCCGCTGGCTTTGGTCTTGAAAACTCCATCATCCTCCAAACTTCCCATGAAAGTATCGCCGAAACCTCTGGCAATAGAATTCCCCCTCTTGAATACGAAGTATTAAGTACTCTTAAAAATGCCAAGCGCATTCAGCAAATGGGACGCCGCTTAATACTAAATTTTGGCACCATCTCACAACTGATTAAAAACCTACCCGATGATGAAGAAAAATGCGGACGATTGCGTGATCATTTAGCGCTCATATTAGAAGCGGCAACCAGTCGATTAAAAGCCATTACATTAATGAACGAAATGAAAATCGTATTAGATTGCACCAAGGTATCTATCAGCCATTATCAAGAGAATAAGACCATTCAGCGAGAGGCGAATGTACAAGTAATGGATGACTTAATGATTGAACTCAATGACAACCTTTTTCAATATGGCCTAACAGAAGAGCAAGAAAACGTCTTACTAAAAATGGTCGAGAAATACAATTTAAAGACATTAAGTTTGTATGAACAAGGGGATTCAGGCGACCAAGAATTACAAGCCATAGCAAACAAAATAGCTCAGTCAGTGAGTGGGGCGTAGTGACTTTTGGATGGCAATATTAACTTCATCAGAAACAAGGGGGCATGATGACCGTTGACGTCATCACTCAGTTGGACAATCGGGTGATATTTCCTGAAGAGATCAGTATTTTCAATGTGGCTCAACACTATGATGCACTGTGTCAGTTATCCCTGAATCAACAGTCCGTGATATGGGATCTTCAGCACACAACCACGCTAGATGGCGCCGGCGTTCAGCTTCTCATAGCCTACCATCAGGCACTTCTAAACAACAACCGTGTCGTTTCAACCACATTCGGTTCAGACGCCGTGATTGAGGCGTTTGATCTCTTTCACTTTCCCTTAACGATAACCAAAAAGGAAGCAACATGATTGGACCCGTTGATACCTTTATCACCGAAATACCGGAGAACGAGGGCTCGTGGCATTGTTACTCTGTTACCTTCACACCCGATAAACATGCCTTTCAAAATGGTATGGACACCGGCCCAGTACTCAGAAACCTTCGCGCTTTGGGGGCCTGTCTTGTGGTTAGTCAGTGTGAAGACCTGCCTAAGTTTCAAGATATCGATCCCGAAAAAAGCTATTTGCAATGGCAAGTGTTGCTTCATACTAATGTCAGCCCAAAGCACATTGAAGACATTTTCACCTTTGTTAGCGATGACTGGGACATTACCTTTGCTCTAATCAATGATGAAAGCATAGATTCCCTGACAGAAAACATGAAACACTGGCTAGAAAAACAAATAACAAAGCAAAATGCCCTTAGCTCACCCTTAAACACAGCACCAAACCCATTGTCTGAAAGCCCCCTTTTAGGCACCGACCAAATCAAACAACCACTACCTCAGACCAAACCAGACACTCCAACTAAGACCAAACAATCCAAGCAAGACACAACACCAAAAAACACAATCGAGCAGAACGACCCAACCATTAAAGTCCCCTCTTCCAGATTAGACAACCTCATGAACCTCGTGGGTGAGCTTGTAATTGTGCAAGCCAGATTAAACCAAGTCTCTGCCCGCGATAACAATGAGGACATTATGTCCATCGCTGAAGAACTGGATTTATTAACCACCCAAATGCGGGATCAAACGTTCAGCATCAGAATGCTACCAATAGGCAGCACCTTCGCGCGGTTTAAACGTCTGGTTAGAGACTTATCTGGTGAATTAAACAAAAAAATACATCTCGTGACTTTTGGTGCTGAAACAGAACTAGACAAAATGGTGATCGATAAACTGGGCGACCCACTGGTTCACCTTATACGCCATAGTATCGATCATGGTATCGAAACACCTGAGGAGCGTATCGCGCTTGGCAAAACAGAATCTGGGCTTATTTCATTCAGTGCCGAGCACTCAGATTCATACGTGATTATCACCATAAAAGACGATGGAAAAGGCTTAGACCTGCCCAAAATTCACGCCAAGGCCCTTGCCAACCAGCTGATCAAACAAGAAGACGAACTGGGCGATGAAGCCCTACAACAGCTGATTTTTGAACCAGGCTTCTCCACCTCAGATACCGTTACCGATCTTTCTGGACGCGGCGTCGGCATGGACGTTGTCAAGCGTTCAATACAAGAACTAGGCGGGCAAATTGACATTCAGTCTGGTCATAATATTGGCACAGAATTCACCATACGCCTTCCAATGACACTCGCGATTATTGAAGGATTACTGGTTGTCGTCGGAGACGAGCATTACGTTTTACCCCTGAGCTGTGTGGAAGAATGCATAGAGATGCCGCCTTCGTTACGCGCTAAACACACCCAGAATAAATTAGTGGAAACCCGCGGAAAACAAATTCCCTATTTGATTTTAAGAGAGTGGTTTGAAGCGCCAGGAGAACGCCCCGCTATTGAGCAAATTGTCATCGTCCATGTTGGAAATGAGCAATTTGGTCTGTGCGTTGATGAGGTTGTCGGTCAATACCAAACGGTGGTGAAAAGGCTTGGAAGAGTCTATGAAGACGCCGTTGGTTTTAGTGGCGCCACCATTTTAGGGGACGGCAGCGTTGCTATGATTCTGGACCCTTCCTCGTTAATTGAAGCCGCCGATCAAGAACACACTACAACATTAAGCACCCAGAATTGAGGAGAAAACAATGAACAGAATTACCTTAAAAGCACTCATATTAGGAGCATTTATCCTAATTTTAGGCACCATGGCCGCCACGAACTATTTGGGTATCAATTCATTATCCAACATGAACACCAGCATCAACGCCATTGTGGACAGCAGTGCTGAAAAAGTAAAAGTGGCCGCCAGAGCACGACAAGACATTTTATTCATTGGTCGTTCCGAAAAGAACATCATCCTTGCTCGTACCCAAGAAGAAATGGATGAGTTTGCGGCGTCCATGAATACCGCCATATCAGACCTCAACGCAAAGCTCGGTACATTGCGCGCCTTGGCGAATGACGATGGCATAAGAAGGCTCGACCAGTTCGAAAAAACGTGGGATGAATACCTAGTATTAAACGAAGAAATTCGTCTACTGGCGCGTCTTAACTCGAACAAAAGAGCCACCGATTTAAGCAAAGGAACGGCACGCGAAGCTTATGACGTTGCTGAGGCGACACTGGTTACCTTAGGAAGCGTGTACGAATCGAGAGTAGAAGACGTCGTCAACCTTGAGAGTTTGCAAGCTCAAAACGTTATCCAGACCTTAGTATACAACCTACGCACCAAAATAGTGGAAGCGCAGCGTGCTGAAAAAAATGTCATTTTGTCTATCTCAGAATCCGAAATGGCACTCTACAAAACCGCTTTCTCCAATGCTAAAAGTGACATCGACTTTATCGTTGATGAGCTATTAATTCTGACCACTGGGGAAAACAAACAGCTTATACAAACCTTTTCAGATCAGGTTAAAGGGTATTTTGCCTTATCGGAAGAAGTGCAAACTATTACCGCTGAAAACGGCAATAGTCGTGCTTTTGCCCTATCTTCTGGCGCTGGACGAGCCGCGCTGGAACAAGCCGAGCAATACATTGCTGACATTGTCAAAATCAATGACAGCGACATGCAAACAGACAAAGTCACCAGCGACACGAATTACACCAACGCCCGTAACATTCTTCTTATCTCTTTGGCCGTGTCGATCATCATCGCCCTGCTAATAGCGTGGACGGTCATCCGTCGTGTCAATCTCGTCAGCAAAATCACCGAGCGCATTGGTAAAGGAGATCTAACGGAAACGTTTGACCCTAAAGCCAGCGATGCGGATATTTATGGCGTTCTAAGAAATATGAACAGCAGCCTTAAAGGCATCGTTTCTGAAGTCGTAGAAGCGTCTGGTAACGTCTCTGTCGGCAGCGCTCAACTCAGCTCAACAGGGCAAGAAATCGCTCAAGGTGCGACAGAACAAGCGGCGTCACTTGAAGAAATATCCTCTTCCATGGAAGAAATGGCGTCTAATATTTCGCACAGTGCCGACAATGCCAAACAAACCGAGCAAATCGCGCGCAAAGCCGCCATCGACGCCGAAGCCACTGGCAAAGCGGTTGACGAAGCGGTCGCGGCAATGAAAGAGATTGCGAACAAAATTGGCGTGATTGAAGAAATATCTCGCCAAACCAATCTATTGGCTTTAAACGCCGCAATAGAAGCCGCCCGTGCAGGAGAGCATGGTAAAGGCTTCACCGTTGTCGCCGCCGAAGTCAGAAAATTGGCAGAACGTAGCCAAAATGCCGCGTCAGAAATCGTCACACTGGCCCAAGGAAGCCTAGATGTTTCCGAGCAAGCGGGCAAAATGCTGGTTCAGCTGTTGCCTGACATTCGTAAAACATCGGATTTAGTTCAAGAAATCAGTGCATCCGCCAGAGAGCAAGATTCGGGGGCGGCTGAAGTCAACAAGGCGTTACAGCAATTAGACCAAGTCGTACAGCAGTCCGCCGCCGCGGCCGAAGAAATGGCCTCAACGTCGGAAGAGCTGTCTGCACAATCTGAACAGTTAAGCAACACAATGACTTTTTTCAATCTGGACAATTCAGGCAGCAACAACGCAAACAGTCATCGCTCTAATGGTGGTGGTCGCGGCCAATCCAGTAAAAAGTCGGCCATCCCTAAGCCGATGACTGCGCAAAAAAAGCTGACGTCAAATGATCGTGATACAACACAAGGTGTGTCCATTGACCTTGACGATGACTCGTCTGAGTTTGTGCGTTATTAATCGAACTCTATGGAGATGACTATGACAAATCAATTAGATACTGAAAAACAGTCTCTCGTTTCAGCAACGAATGACGACGATGTCCTTCAGTTACTCACGTTTATGTTGGACGATGAAATCTATGGCGCCGACATTACCCAAGTACAAGAAGTTTTAGAATACCGCCGTATCACTCCCGTACCACGCACCCCTAGCTTTATGCTAGGGGTCATCAACTTACGAGGTAAAGTCGTGCCGGTGCTGGATTTGCGTCAGCAATTTGGGATGGCTGTGTCTGAATTGACAGTGAATACCTGCATTGTCATTATCGACATCGAACTGGAAAACGAAAAAGTCTCACTGGGGCTGTTAACCGATGCGGTAAAAGAGGTGATCGAACTGACCCATGACGACATCAGCCCAGCACCTAGAATAGGCAGCCGAATTGATACTCGATTTATCAGTGGCATGGGACACCACAATGAAGAGTTTATTATCATATTGAACTTAGCGAGAGTATTGGCCGATGAAGAGCTAGGCGACGTATTTGAGTCAATTACGAATGTTACCGATCAAAATAACTCAGCCACAAAGGACGCTACAGCCGATCATTAACCCTTCATCATGGCGCTTATGGCGTGGTTCTAGTGAGGTTTTTTTTGATCTGGCCGACAACAGACCAACAGAGACGGGCATATCCATGCCAGTCTCTGGATACCCCTAAGCTAACCCATGCTTTTCTTACTTATCCACACAACATGTCCATACAACATGTCCACACAACATACCCATCATCTTCGATTCTTAATTATTGATGTGACATTCTGCACTAGAACATCATTCATTCGTTTCAACCATAAACCTTATGACGCAAAATTTCGCGCACAGTCAACAAACGCTTCAACCCCTTCTTTTGGCGTTCTAAAAGATGTCACCAAACGAATAACACCTTCTTCCCAACGACCGCCATAAAAGCCGAAACCTTCCGCCTGCAAATGCTCAATCATTGGCAGTGGCAAGGTACAAAACAGCATATTGGCTTGCGCTGGCGTATTAATTTTTACGCCCGGAACGGTTTTCAAACCGTCTTGCAGGTGCGCCATCATGGCATTGGCATGAGCCGCGTTAATACGCCACAAATCATCCGTTAAGTAAGCAATCATCTGCGACGACAGCAAACGCATTTTCGAATGCAAATGACCGCCACGCTTACGACGATAACCCAGATCTTTGGCTACTTTCTCGCTAGAGACGCCTTTATCTTCTAAAGACTGCTTAAACACAACGATGGCTTCAGACGCCATCACACCATTTTTTGTCGCGCCAAAAGACACCATATCCACGCCCGCTTTCCATGTCATTTCAGCTGGCGTACAACCCAAAGCCAACAAAGCATTGGCAAAACGCGCGCCATCCATGTGAACTGGCAAGCCTGCCGTTTTGGCCACATCGGTAATGGCTCGAATTTCATCCAAAGAATACACACTGCCCACTTCGGTCACTTGCGACAAACTGATTACAGAAGGCTGACAAGAATGCACATCTCCGATTTTCTGATTGACCAATTTTTGCAGTTGAACAGGATCCATCTTTGCATCCGCACCCCCCATGCCAACAAACCGCGCACCACTGGTGTAAAACTCCGGCGCGGTACTTTCGTCGTTTAGCAGATGGCTTTCTTGGTGGCACAATACACTCCCCCAAGGTGGCGTTAACGCACTGATACTCAATACATTCGCGGCCGTACCGGTAGACACCAAAAACACATCCACATCACACTCAAACAGTTCCGACAACATACGCGTGACGTGCGCCGTGCCATCATCATGGCCGTACGGCATGGCATCACCTTGAGCGGCTTCCATCATGGCGTTAAAAACAGACTCTGACGCTCCGGCAATATTGTCACTGGTAAACGCAACCTTCATTGAATACCCCTTAAATCAATTTATTTGAGATTAATAAGCAACATCATGACAGCCTTTAAAAACCTGCGCTTGGATTTTTGTGCGGCATAATAAATAAAATAACGTTCTTAAAAGCAAAACACTGTCCGGTATTTTCAATACCTAAAGACCAAAATCAAATAGCCTGGCTGATCTTCTTTCATTACTGTACAGGCACCCTATAAAAGGAGTTCCCATGTCGGTGTTCACTGAACGTAAAATAGATTGCCATAATCACATTTTTGACCCACAGAGCTTTCCCTATCAAGCCGATACGCCTTATGCACCAGAAGGCCATGAAGTCGCCACGGCGGATTATTTCCTACACGTTTTAGAAACCTACGGTGTTTCTCATGCCTTATTAGTTGGACCAAATTCCGCCTACGGTGAAAATGACAATCGCGCTTTATTGGATGCAATAGCGCGCTCTAATGGTCGTTTCAAAGGCATGGCTGTCGTCAAACAAGATGCATCGACAGAAGAACTTGCGCAATTAAAAGCTAAAGGTGTGATCGGTGTCACCTTTAATGTCGCTTATTATGGGTTTGAGCACTTTGCGCAATCGGCACTTTTGATGGATCGCCTAGCCGACCTCGATATGATTGTTCAAGTGCAAGTCGAAGACGAGCAAATGCTCGATCTCGCGCCGTTATTAATGCACACCAAGGCACACATTCTGATTGACCATTGTGGCCGACCAAACATTGAAAAAGGTATTACTAACAAGGGTTTTCAAGCCGTGCTTGCGCTAGCAAAAACGCAACGTACTTACATCAAGGTGTCTGGTTTTGCCAAATTCACACAGGGCCTCTTTCCTTATGTGGACACACAACCTTATGTCGAGGCCATTATTGAAAGTTTCGGAGAGGATTACATAATTTGGGGATCAGATTGGCCGTTTTTAAAAGCACAACATAGGATGGATTATGGCACCTTACTCACCCTTGCACAGAAGCAATTTCCTGATGCAAGGATACGAGCAAAGTTTTTCTGGGAGAACGCAGCCAAACTCTGCGGCTTTCCACTATAGACAATCAGACATAATAAGCCGTTTTCAGCCCTATGGTATTTACCAAATTACCGATTTTTTAGTACGACCGTCGCCTGCAAACGACTCTGCCCAAAGCGGGACATTTTTTCAAACTCATCCCGGGCAATCGGCACAAATTGGCAATCCAGCGGACTTGGTGGATCGTCTGGTAATTTTTTATCGTCGTCCAAATCGGGATCATGCACGAGAATACAATGTTCGTCGTAACCCGACATGACCACCCAGTGAGGCGATTTTTTCCCGTCCATCCTAAACGTACTGATCAAGATAATCGCCAAGCCGCCCTCATCAAAGGCTTCTATTAATTGTTCTAGCGGCATCGCCGTATAATGCAATGGCACACCGACATCTTCGCATTGCTCAACAAAACTGTCATGCACGCGAGTAATGACCTCTTTCTTTAGCTCGTTACGCACGCTGTCGACAAACAAAGGACCTTCTTCGCTTAACCAAACGTCTGCTGACAAGCCACGCTTTTTCGCTGCCAACGCCAGCCCCATAGGGTGACAACCGCCATGACCAGACGTCATAAAAATCGTCGTCGCTTCACGCCAAATTTCTAACTCATCGTTCGGCGTTGCGTGATAATCTGGGTGCATGGAAGACAGCACCATTTGCAAAGAGGCAGGGCCACAAGTAAATGGCGTACCTTGGGCTAGCCACGGAATGGCTCGCGTGGTTGGCAGGTCTCCCTCATGACGCAGCCGTTTTTGCATTCGAATCGCATCGGTTTGGTCTTCATAATACGCATCGTAATGGCCAAATTCTTTGTAGCCCATTTTCTGATACAAGGCGATGGCGTTCTGATTGACAGCACTCACTTCCAAACGCAACAAGAGCTTGCCTTTTTTAAGCGCTTTTTTCTCGCAGGCTTGCATCAAGAGCTTGCCAATGCCCAAGCCTCGCGCTTGCGGTGCGACCGCCAATGAATACAAACGTGCCAACCGAGTGCCTTGGCGTAAGTGCAATAAGGCATACCCAAGTAAATCGCCCTCGCCTTGCTTCGCCACAAACAACGCAGAGCCTGAGCTGGTGATCGCATGACGAAAGCTTCGACGACTCAAACGATCGCCAGTAAATGCGGTATTTTCTAAAACAAGCAAGGCTTTTAGGTCCTCTATACTGGCTAAACAGATGTCAATATTTGGGGCAGAATCAATGACCGAACGTGTATTCATGGTATCGCCTCGAAAGGGCAAAAGGTCGTTAGGGTCGTCGTATCAAGCATGAATTAGACGAGAGAAAATTTTGCGCATTTTAGGGCGAACCTTCTTTAAAAGATAGTCTAAAAAATGCGCAGAAAAACATTTAATTTTTTTAAAATAGTCTATTGTTAAAACCACAAAACAGGCGCACTATCCGCACAATTTCAAGGGGCTTCACAGCACCAAACCGCCTTGCTAAAAGGCCACATTCAAACGCGAAATCGCGTCTTATAAAAGGAATCAGAGAACCAATGTCACAGACATACATCGTTGTTGATCAGGCCAAAGATTGGTCTGCGTTTTTACCAAGCGATCGAGTAATCACTTTCACGCAATATTTAAACTTGGCCGCCACCAAAAGCCAAGGTCGCACTCGCATTATCAACCTTTGTAAAAGCAGCAAATACTTATCCGATGGGTATTACTGCTCCCTGTTGGCAGAAAGCCGCGGCCATCACGTTATGCCGTCGGTTCGCGTGCTCAATGATCTGAGTAAAAAAGACCTATATGAGCTCGAAATTTCTCAATGGCTGCCTTTGTTAGCAAAAAAACTGGCCAAACCCGATGCCCCAATGGAGATGAAATTCCATTGCGTATTCGGTAAAACCATTCATCCTGAGATGAAAGAGTTTGCGCGCAAATTGTTCGAAAGTTTTCCAAGCCCGGTCTTAGAAGTCACGTTGAAGTTTCGCAAAGAATGGCAAGTTACTGCGCTCTTCTCTACGTCCCAGAGCAAGCTCAGCGACGTGGAAGAAACGCTGTTCGCTGAATCCTTAGAAGCCTTCAGCAATAAGGTATGGAGCAAAGGTCGTATTCAACGGGCGGCAAAATTCGATATGGCGATTTTGGTCAACCCAGAAGAAGCCATGCCGCCCAGTGACGATCAAGCGATTAAGAAGTTTATTCAAGCCGGTAAACAGCTGGGCATTCATGTCGATACGATTGGGCCAAAAGACATCATGCGCCTGCCGGAATACGATGGTTTATTTATTCGTGAAACCACCAATATCGACCACCATACCTACCGTTTCGCCAAAAAAGCCGAAGGGCTAGGCTTGGTCGTGATGGACGACCCGCAATCCATTATGCGCTGCACCAATAAGGTGTATTTGGCGGATTTGTTCAACACACATAAAGTCCCTTGTCCAAAAACACGCATTGTTCACAAGGGAGAAAAAGACGTTGAAGACGCCCTAGAAGCGGCGATTAGCTACCCAATGGTCGTCAAAATCCCTGATGGCGCGTTTTCTAAAGGCGTGATCAAGGCCGAAAATCGCGAAGCGCTGACCGAGAGCTTAAACACGCTGTTTAAAAAGTCGTCTTTGCTGCTGGTACAAGAATATTTGTACACCGAATTTGACTGGCGTATCGGCGTACTGAACAACAAGCCTATCTTTGCTTGTCGCTATTATATGGTTAAAAATCATTGGCAAATTTACCAACATACCGGCAGTAAAAGCCAAAGTGGTGGCTTTGATACCCTACCTACGTTCGAAGTGCCGCGTCGTGTTTTGCAAGCCGCTATTGCCGCCACCAAACCCATTGGCGAGGGTTTATACGGTGTTGATGTGAAAGAAATCAATGGTCGAGGCTATGTCATCGAAGTAAACGATAACCCCAGTATCGACCGAGGTGTGGAAGACAAATACTTAGGCGACGAGCTTTACATGCACATCATGTCGGAGTTTTTGCGTCGGATGCAATTAAAACGCAGCAACACGCCAAGCTGAGCGTATTAACAAGGCGTGTTATAAACCGGCTTAACACAAACAGATTAATCACAAACAGATTCATCACAAACAGAAGAGACGACACAGTCTGTCTGTTTGTGACGTCGGATTTATTGGCACTGGGTTATTTCATTCGATCAAGTACTCGCCCACGAGGCTCATCACCTTCATAAAGCACTATATCAGAATGCAAAAACTCAGCCGCGGCCGCAGAATCTGTCACCTTTACGGCACTACGGGCCAACATTTCCTCTTCGAATTCATTAAGAACAGACTCTCTTATGCCCATTTCACGCCAATGGGACTGGCGCCAACAACCCTTTGTCATATCACGCGCTAATGACAAAGCATCTAATAAGGCTTGGTTCGCACCTTGCCCTTTAAAGGGGCTCATTGGGTGCGCCGCATCACCGATTAAGGTCGCTTGTGGATTTTTTTGTAGCCAACCGGCGTCCAGTAAAGCTCGGTCATACACCGGATAACCAGACACCCTACTGGCTTGTGTCGCACTCACAATCTGTGGAATAGGATCATGCCACTGTGTGCGTAGAATCGCTTCCGCCTTTAATGCCTCAGCGCCTTGTTGGCTTAACGCCATCGCTTCAGACTCTGGCATAGGAAAGCTCAGTTGCCACATCACCGTCTTGGCATCAAACGGCATCACGTAAATGCGCTCGTTGCCATTGGCGGTTTGAAAGACCGTGGCAGAATCCAATAAGTCATGATCACATTTGGGTAAGTCACTTAAAGGACAAATACCCAAAATCACAATACAACCAAGGTATTGCAGAGGGGCTTTTTCGTCACAAAGTAATTGTTTGCGTACAGTACTTCGAATGCCATCGGCACCGACGATTAGATCAGCGGACACGTGAATTTGACGACCATCTACTGCAAAAGTAAGCTCAGCAGGTGCGTCTTTATGTTGCACAACACTCAGCAACTGATGCCCCCATTTTACATGGGAGGCACCACCAAGCTGCTCAAGTAAAGCGAAACGCAAAGACTGCCGAGCAATATGCACATTGGTGCGTTTTACCGTCGCTTGATCTGAAGACGCCCTCCATTTACGCATTCCCCATTCCGCCACTTTTTTGCCTTCTGGGGTATGCACAACATGACGAGTCGATACCACGCCGTCATCGAGTGAAAAAACGCCAAAGCCCTCAATGGCTTTACTGGCCTGCTGCAGGGTTAAACCATACCCTTGGGATCGAACATTAAAGCCCGCGTCCCGTTCATAAAGGGTAAATGGAATACCACGATGCAAACAGGCAACCGCCAAGGCAACGCCGCCAATACCCGCCCCAATAATGGCCACATGAGGGTATTGCTCAGCCTTCACGGGGGTCGGTTCAAGTGACTCACACAACCCCGAGCCAGCACAGGAAACGCAAGATTCAAGATGCCCTTTCGGACGAACCGGCTCCGTGCCGTTGCCCCCCGCTTTGTCGAAGGCCGCCATGGCGTTTAAATAGTGTAAGCGTACTTTTTTTCGTAGCCGACGACTCTTTTTGCCTTGGCCTTGACAGTCCGGACACACGGTCCAGTTCATATTATTAACGTCAACTGGGCTCATATTTGACCTTTCATCTCAACTTTCCTTACACAGTATACAAAAATCATACAAAACGCGTACTAAACTCCCTACTGTACGAAATGAAAGCACATTATCATATACACAATTATTTGTCGGTTATTGAACATGAGCTTATTAAATCCCTTTGTCCTCAAAAAACGCCATCAGGCTATCTTGCTGTGTTGTCTGAGTCATTACGCACTGGCAGAAGACACTAAACACGTCACAATGTCAGGTTTTGGACGCATTGTTGCGGGTCAGTTGGCCACAGAAGAGGCCAATTTTCGCGGTTACTCCAATAATGTTACTGCACGACCCAATTCATTGCTTGGCCTTCAGGTCAATGCTTACGCCACCGATTATCTGAGCTTTACGGCGCAAGGCGTTCTGAGAACCAGCGAAGAGGAAACATCCAAATTAGATTGGTTGTACGCCACCGTTCAGCCGGATGATAACGTGTCGTTCAAAATTGGCCAATTGCGTACTCCTTTGTTCATGCTCAGTGATGTGGTAGACATTGGTTACGCTTATCAGTGGATTACCCCGCCAAAACAAGTTTATGGTGCGTTTATTTTTCCTATATTCAAGGGAATTGATATTTATTGGGGGCATTCAACAGATCAATTAGATACGTCTTTAGAAGTGTATTATGGTAAAAATGATGGAGAGATAACCCTCAATAACAAAACAACCGATTATGAGGTGTTCCAACAAGGTGGGGTGATTGGCTCCGTACGCTACAATAATTTTGAGTTTAGAGCATCGCATCACGGTGGTAACGCGGATATCAAGCAGGCGGATCTAAAATCCCTTGCTTCAAGCATCAGCCAATTTGGTGTTTACAATGACACAGTCAACTCACTGTCAACAAAGGGAGTCGTCAAGCTAACGCAATTGAGCGTAAGGTATGACGAGTTCAATTATTTTGCGGCGCTTGAGTGGACACAAATACGCCCCGAATTACAAACATTTATACCTAAAATCAACAGCTATTACGCTACCGTCGGGTACATTTTTAACCCTGTAACGGTGCACCTTACTTTTGCTGAAAGTCAATTTGACTACAATAATTTCCCCACTGAAATCTCACAAGCGCTGGCCGGCATGAGTACAAGCGATCCACGCTATAGTGGGTTACAGCAAATAGTGGGGGGGCTAAATCAGATTTCTACAGGTCGCAGTACCGATCAACTGAAAAGTTGGACCGTAGGCGCACGCTGGGACGTAAAACCCAAACTTGCTCTAAAAGCCGATGTGACCTTTATCCAGGGCGAAGAAGACGACACGGCGTTGTTTGACTCCATCCAAAGCGGCTTTGATCGTAAAACCGCACTCTATCAAGTGGCAATGGAGTGGGTATTTTAAATGGCATACTCAACGTTTACTAATCGATTTGCATTCGTGCTGGCCAGCCTTGTTTTTATGGTGACCCATCACAGCTTTGCGGCGCATTCCCAAGACTTAAAGGTTATTTCGAATGTTAACTCATCACTACAAACACTGACACGAAATGAAATTCGCCAGATTTACATGGGCGGAACATTAAGCCGCAAGTACAGCGCGGTTTCTTTGCCTGTTGGCAGCGACACACGCAACACATTTAATAATACCGTAATAGGTCTGACTGAAAACCGCATTCAATCCTATTGGGACCAACTGCTGTTTACCGGACGCAGCACCCCACCCAAAGAAATGCAATCCGTTGACGACGTATTAGCGTACCTTGAAAAAAACCCCGACAGCATTGCCTATGTACCAAGTAACATGGACATTCCTGACACCTATGTCGTTGTTTACGAAAAATAACCATGGCAAACAGCGCTAACGCGAAAGACGTAAATAAGGACATTTAGTATTATTAAGTTCGGTATTAAGGCAAAATTTTTAATGATCGGTGCGGTGTCTATTATTAGTTCCGCCTTGACCGTGTTCTTTGTCTCTTTGAATGAACACGAGATCATTTATTCTGACTCTGTCACAGAAAATCTCGCCGCCTTAACCGCCAACACGGCGGACGACTTATTGCTGGTGTACGCTGACAACAACGATCCTTTCTTGATCAAAAGCGCCCTGCTCAGATTCGACCGATATCATCATATTAAGTACTCCATTTTATACGATGCAAACTGGCATGCCTTCGAGCAGTACATTCACCCCAATTATCTCGAAACCAATCCAAGCCACGATCTTTCAGAGTATTTACTGCCCTCACAAATCGACCCAAAGACCTTGACCCTTGGCGTGTCTATTTTGGACAAAACGGCGTATTCGGTGAGTATCATCGGCGAAAAAGACAACATTAGCGGGTATATTTTGGTCGCTCACGACTACCAACAGCCCATTGCACAAAGTCGATATGAACTCATCACCTTATCGCTGCCCTTGCTGGCGATCATCATGCTCATCGGGCTCACCACCATTTTATCGACGATTAAACGCTTACTCGACCCTCTGGTTAGGCTCTCCAGCTTTACCCGTGAAGCCAGTAAGAGCAAACAATATACCATGCAGTTTACCATCACAGGCTCTGACGAAGTCGCGACCTTGGCTCAGGATATTAACGGTTTATTAAAACAAATTAACCAAGAAATCCAATCCAATGTCAGTAAAAACACCCAGCTACGCAGACAACGTGAAACCATGTACCAACTTGCCAACAATGACCAACTGACGGGCCTTCCTAACCGACGGTATGTTATGTCTTGGTTACAAGAAAACATCGCCCTATCACAGCAGCACTCTTCTAATCTGGCGATTTTGTACTTTGATGTCGATGGTTTTAAAGGGGTCAATGATCGAATGGGTCACGATATTGGGGATAAATTATTGGTGCGGTTGGGAGTGCTGATTAAAGGAATGTTAAACAGTGGCGCTGTATTAGCCCGTTTAGCGGGTGATGAGTTTGTAATTGTGCTGCCCAAACTGACCAAAAAAAGCGACGCAGTGCAGGTTGCCGAAGACATTATACACCGAGTCAAAGAGCCTATTAAAATCGATCATTGGAGCATTAACACGGGTGTAAGCATTGGTATCGCTTTTCTGGACGAAGCCGAATATGACCTAGAAAATCTGATCAATTTTGCTGACATTGCCATGTACCACTCTAAAAAACAGGCGAAAGGCAGTGCCACCCTATTTAACAAAGACATGCTCAAAAAAGCCCTACGTCGATCACAGATCTCAAGCTCCATTGCCTACGCCTTACAACACAAAGAAATGTTTCTGCAATATCAGCCCAAAATCACTGCTGCGGGAGAAATCCAAGGCTTGGAAGCGCTTATTCGTTGGGACAGTGCCGAACTGGGCTTTATCATGCCTTCTGAATTTATCCCGATAGCGGAATCCTGCGGCATGATCACTCACATCACCGAATGGGTCATTAAACAAGTCATCACAGACCTAGACAACCTTCGTGCATCGACCCAGGAGAATGTAGAAATATCCGTAAACATTTCTTCATTGGATTTAAAAGATCAAAAATTGGAAAAATTTATTGCCCAACTAATACAACAACACCCCAATATTACCCAACACTTACAATTTGAGCTGACCGAATCAAGCTACCTTTATGATTTCAAAGCCGCCAACAGTTTTTGCTCGTTCGTTAAAAATATGGGGGCTACCATCGCGCTCGACGACTTCGGGACTGGCTTTTCTTCACTGAGTTACCTCACTCGTATTGACATTGACACCCTAAAAATAGACCAGCATTTTATTGCCAACGCCCAAAATAATGCCCGTGACAAAATGGTGCTAGACACGATTTTAGAACTATCAAACAACATAGGCTCAGCCACCTGCTGTGAAGGCGTAGAGAGCCCAGAACAAGCGCAATACCTTATCGATCGAGGCTGCGACGTTTTACAAGGGTTTTACTTCAGTGAAAGTGTCCCGCTAGGCCAAGTCGCACACGCGGTTGCCAGAGCAAAAAAACAGTACCAAAAACTCGATCTGGGATAGGAAAGCTCAGTTGCCACAACACCGTCTTGGCACCCTAGGGCATCATGTAAAGACGTTCGTTTCCATTGGCCGTATGAAAGACCGTGGCGCATGCACAATATGACGCGTCGATACCACGCCGTGACCGAGTGAAACACGCCACTTTTAAGATCGGCGTGATATCGACTGTGTCTAAATTACCGATTAATTACCCAATACACTTTGGTTAAACTTTTTCATGACCTTGGACCACCAATCGAGTGTGTCCCCAAAGTTTTTAGCTGTCACGCCGTAGGCTGTGTTCACCACTAACTCCAAACGAGGGTCACCATCACCATCAAGGTAGGCTTTGCCATATCTTTGTGTTCTATTCCATTCGTTTATGTCGTCAAGAGAAACATTTTCCCCGCTCCAGCCTGTTGCAAACTGTACATCATTGCAATTTGCACCACCGTTACACCCATAAAAATAAATACCATATCTAACCCCATCTATTCGACCTGATATCTTTGGGTCGCCTTGAGAGTCAGTTTCTAGTTGAGCGTAACCAAAACCTCTTGCTATGTTTAAGATACTGTCTGGATCTTTAGCAGACACCAATGTCTCTGCGTGAACCGTTGGAATAGTAGATAGACACAGAAGTGATGCGGCTAATATGAGCTTTGATTTGTTTTCCATTACGTTTTCCATTACGTTTCTCCTAAGTCCACTCTTTTTAAATCAACAAGACACCGAGCGGTTAAAATGCCTAAATACTATGCCCTGTGAACTCACAATATGTCAGCCATATTGTGACCAATCGCGACATTAAATCGGGGTATAGCCTTCGAGCATTACGTCGTAAATGGGCCTGAGTAAAGATTTTTCCATCACCCAAGATAATTTACTTTCCTTTAGCGGATCAACGACTTCAAAAGGCAAAGCAGTAACTGGCTGTAAAGTGTAGTCAAACTCCCATAACATAGCATGACCCACATCTAAAATCATTGGACAAGAGGTGTAACCATCCCATTGAGCAGGTAAGGCTTCTTCGCGGATTAAGGCGGTTAGATTCGTCGCAACAACAGGCAATTGTGATTTCACCGACGCCGCGGTCTTGCCAACGGGCGTTCCCACAGTGTCACCCAAACCAAACACATTAGGGTAACGCTTGTGCTGCAACGTATACTTATCTACGTCTAAGTAACCCTTAAAATCTGAATTATTCGCTAAGGGTGAATGACGCACCACGGGGATTGCAGACATAGGGGGAGAAATATGAATAAAATCCCAAGATGTTTCGATCGTCCCACCTTCTTTAGTACCAAACCAAGCCTGCTTAGTTTGGCTATTTATGGCTTTTAGCTCGTGTTCATAATGGTGCGCTATTTGCCTTTCTTGCCAAATTTCTTGCAAACGGGCATCAAATACCTTCACACTAAACAAAACGTTTTCGGCGGTCATGTAATCCATCTGAAAACGCTCACGCTGACCGGCCTGACGAACGAAATATTCCACTAAATTGGTGGCTTTCATGGGAGCCCCTGCACATTTCATCGCCCCATGGGGACGCGTAAAAATGCCTTTACCACCACCAGATTGGGCAAACTTCATGGCCTGTCGGTGACTGGCTAAGCCTGCCTCAGGGCTGTGATAAATGCTTGATATACCATCTTGTCCGATTTGATCTGGATCCAGCCCTTCGATTAAGTCGTAGCGCAGCTCTAGGCCGGTCGATACAATCAAATAATCATAATCCAACCGACCACTTTGACCGGTCAGTACCTGATTATTGTCAGGGTCAAACTCTGTTACTTGGTCTTCTATCCAGCGTATATCTGCATTCAGATACTGCTTATTAGGACTAATCACATCCTCTTTGTTGTCATACACACCCGCTAACAAAAGCGTCTGACCTGGTTGATACCAGTGATAAGGACGAGGGTCGACAACCGTAATACGCACCCCATTAAGGTACATTTGCAATTTATTAGCGATGGCAATACCCGCCGCGCCGCCGCCTACGACAACGACCCGAGCATTGGTATCTTGCTTGCTCAGCTCCCAGCTCAAAAAACTTGCGGCAGAAGCGGCGCCTAATGTAGCCCCCGAAATAAGTAAATTACGTCGACTGATGACCATGTTTTCCTACCTTATTCTGTGCTAACACATCGATTGAGATGCATCCGTTTTATAAATCGTAAATACTCTAACGACAACATAAATACAAACTAATATAGTACATTGCTTGTACAGCAAAAGCTGTGTTAATGGGCCGTTTTACGACTTAGATCAAATAAGTGGAAAAATGAATAACACTATTCCCCAATATGCCAGCCATTGGTAATAGGATAACGACGGTCACGACCAAAACCGCGTGCCGTTATGCGAACACCCGTTGGTGCTTGGCGACGCTTATACTCGTTCACGTCAACCAAGCGAAGGACGCGGTACACGGTTTCTCGGTCGAACTTTTTTGTCGCCAAAATGGCGTCGGCACTTTGGTCTTCTTCTATGTACAAACGAAGAATCTCGTCCAAAATGTCGTAGCTTGGTAACGAATCCTCGTCTTTTTGATCGGGTGCGAGTTCCGCCGATGGTGGGCGTGTTATAACCCGCTCAGGGATCACATAACCTAATGTATTGCGATATCGGCACAGTTTAAACACGAGAGTTTTAAACACGTCTTTTAACACCGAATAGCCGCCCACCATGTCGCCATATAAGGTGGCGTAGCCCACCGCCATTTCACTTTTGTTGCCGGTTGTTAGTACCATTAAGCCTTTTTTGTTGGAAATCGCCATCAAAACTACGCCACGGGTGCGGGCTTGTAAGTTTTCCTCTGTGGTGTCTTTTGCATAGCCGTCAAACTCGGGTGCTAGCACATCAGTAAACGCCGACACCATAGATTCAATCGGCAAAACGCTGTATTTTACACCCAACAAATTTGCCTCTTCTTCGGCGTCGTGCAAGCTGATAGAAGAGGTGTAGGTGTAAGGCATCATCACGGCTTGCACTCGGTCTGCACCGATGGCGTCTACTGCCACGGCAAGCGACAAAGCGGAGTCAATGCCACCACTCAACCCCAATACTATGCCTTTAAAACGGTTTTTTGTGATGTAATCTCTAAGTCCCAGCACCATGGCTTGGTAAACACTGGCTTCAAGCCCCATCGCCGGCGCAATCACTCCTGCAACCGGCGACACTTTACTGGATTGGCTTTGATCGACCATCATATCAACACAATACAAGCCAGATTCAAACCAAGGCGCTTGCTGAGTTTTCACGCCTTTGGCATTGACCACAAAAGAGCCACCTTCATAAACAAGCTCATCTTGTGCGCCCATGTAATTAACATACACAATGGGTAAGCCCACTTCGGTTGCACGTTGATGCAGCAAGGCTTCACGTTCGCCCATTTTTTCTGTGTGATAAGGCGACGCGTTAAGATTCAAAATCAGCTCAGCGCCCGCTTCTTTCGCTTGAGCAATGGGTTCAGGGTGCCAAATATCTTCGCAGATGCTCAAGCCCACTTTCACCCCTTTTAGGTCAACAATGCCCGCAACCTGGCCTTCACTGAAATAACGTTTGTCGTCGAAGACCAAGAAATTGGGCAACTTTTGCTTGGCGTATTCCAACAACAATTGGCCTTGGTAAATCACCCCAGCGCAATTGAATAATTCACCATCTATGCGACGCGGGTAACCGACTACCACATAAATGTCACGAATCTCTGTCATCATCGTAGCCAACGCCGCTTCAATACGCTGATCTAAACTTGAGCGCAGTAGTAAATCTTCCGGAGGATATCCCATCAAGGTTAACTCAGGAAACACCACCACATCGGCGTGTTCTTCGTCGCGTGCTTTATGGGCCGCCTTTATGACTGACTGGGTGTTGCTCTTAATGTCGCCGACCAGCATGTCCAGCTGGGCCATTGCAATTCGTAATGTCATACAGTTGCTATCTCGTGGACTCTGTTAGAATATGCTCGTTATTGTCTGGAATAAGCCAAGCTAGGTAAAGTATATGATGGTACGTTTGATCGTTTTTGTTGCTATTTTTTTTATTGGTTGGTGGTTATATCGCCAATTCGTGCGTTTTACAGGGAGGAAATCGCCAGAGAAAGCCCAAAACACAGAGTCAACCCAAAAAGACGAGTCGCAAGAAAGAATGGTGCGCTGCCTAGAATGCAAAACGTTTATGCCCCGCTCCCATGCTATTCATGACCAAGAAGCTCGAGCGTTTTGTAGCGCTGAACATTTAAAAGCCTTTAATCAGAAGCACTGACCCAACCGGCTGACATCAAACGATGGTCTTGCCACCACCAACACTGGTATTGGCGCTGATTCTGAGAACCACAGAGCCGATACACCATGGTGGTATCGGCTTTTTCGTAGCGATTCCACTGATAAAAAAGGCCACTCCCCCCTTCCTTGGATGACCCTATTTTTTCGTACTCGGTGAACTGACTGTCTGTCAAGCGACAAAACCCTTGGCACCCCCTTGATACCGAATCCATAAAACGAGGTGCACGCACAAATTGCTCTTGGAAGTCGATCCATATCTGCTGCGCTTCGTTGACATCGCTTAATTGCCCTCGCCACTGGTAAGACGCCATCACACTGTCTTGATAACGAAACGACAGGGTCGATACGGCCAACAGCACCGCAATAATAGGCAAAGACACCCATCCCCGTGGTGTTGCATGTAACACAATACGTTTCCTCATAAGCCCCTCGTGTTTTCACTCCTATTTTAAAAAATAATTATCTGATTACCCACGCCCTGACACGGCGCAAAATATGACCACGTCTCTCCTCTCATCGAAACATACTCGCGCATGGACAGTGTCATTTTCTGGACACCACAGTCACGCAAATGATATTGATATTCCACCCATAAACCGCGCAGTTTTTTTAACGAAACATCACCGTAACTTGCGCCTAAAGCATCGACTAAGCCGTCATTATTTTCGTCTAATAACGCAAATATCGCCACACGCTCAATACCATTAAACAGCTCTAATGAATTGCCACTCTCAGCTGGGGTTCGCCAAAACGCTTCACGGCCATCTTTGCCGGGCGAAAGATACCAATAAAAACCATTTTGGCTTTCGATCACACCGGATTGCCCAATCACATCCTCATCATCAAACGCGATTCTACTTCGGTTACCTCGGCTGTTAACGTAAGTCAGTTGACCAGAGAAGCCAGCGTTACAACTGGAAAAAACGACTGGATCACCCACTCGCCAATGACACGCCATTGACACTTCTAACGGATTTTCGTGGACAGTAAGAGAGCGCCGACATAAACCGTAATCGGTGCCTTTGATCCAGTCAGACGACTCAGCAACCTTACGTGACGCCAGACGAACCGGTGGCGACATTCCTGACCCAATAGTCAACAAAGCCGTGTCATCGGGATAGCAGTTGGCCGGCACTAAACGCGCCCATTGCGCTTGAAAATGCGCCTCAATAGCCGCTTTTATCTCAAATTGATCTTGGTAGGCCTGTGCAAGCCGGTGACGTTCTTGCAAACGCGTGGACGCCACAACCAGCAGAGGCAAAAAGATCGCGATCAAAACGCACGCCACCAGCATCTCAATCAAAATACTGCCCTGATGCTGATATTTGAATGTCATGGTTGAGGCTCCTCTTCGGCGACGGCGTCCGGCGCAGATGCCGGATACAAGGAAGCAAAAAACCACGTTTTTAACGCGCTGTCCGTACAATGCTGACAATTCGGGTACGGTGCCGTTGGGATGGGGTCGTGCTTTAGCCAGATTGTAGACCCGGTGAGTTGCACCATTCGCCTTTTCTTAAGCTCGTTATCCGCTTGCTTTTGCGCTTGCTGCGCCAGCTGAATAGACTGCCAATGGCTTTCGTTTTGTTGTTGAGCTAGGTGCAGCACCACAGAAAACAACACCAAACACAAGATCATCTCGATCATCACCCACCCTCGCTGGCGCAACGGGCGAAGCGTGTAAAGCCTATTAAAGCGTATCATTGACACGCTCCTGTGGCTTTTTTTTGCAGGTCCGTGGTGTAAAAACGTCCGCTTTGATTCAAAATTAAATCCGCCTGCCATGCTCCCAAACAAAACGCAAAAGTGCCATTTTGATAACCTGACAAGCCATTACTCTGAAATTCAATCTGTGTTTTTTGTGTCGGAAAGCCTTGCCAAACCACCTGCAACAGCGCCTCATACACATGCTCTTGAACCACACGACGCCCTTGAACCGAGTCGGTTTGATACAAAGTAAACCCCGACGACCAACGACCATCACAGACCAAACCACCACACAAGAAACTCGTTTTTCCACTAACCACCGCCAGCTGACGGGCTTGTGTTAATGCATCGGCTAAATATTGACGACCTAGAATGAGGGTGTTTTTATCTTGGGTGTGTTGGCTAACACGCAAAAAATGCGCCGAACCAAGGGCTGCTAAAAGGCTCATAATCGCGAGCACGCACATCAACTCAATGAGGGAGAACCCCTGCTGGTGGGTCATACACAAACCTCCTTGTTTGTCGTATTGCTGTTTGTCGTATTGCTGTTTGTTACCTTACTGCTTGCTGCGTTCCTACTTTATCGTGCTTAACACTAAACCATCGCGAACCATTTGTTAATATGATTGGCGATTTGCCGAGGTTTTTGAAACGGTAAAGAGTGATCACATGCGCTCAGACTTGTGTGTTGCCACGCGGTGTTTTGTTGGCTCAATAGTTCATAATGCTGTTTCAATGCTTCGTGGCTTAGCTCACCCGAGAATAAAAACACCTGCTCTGACGAGGCGATCATCGACTCGCGCAACAGCGGTTGCGCGCTCATTGTTTCGACAAAGTCCGTCACGGCATCCAATGCGTAGGCGAAGCCAAACGGCCGATGCGCCAAGCGCGATTGCGTGGTAGCTTCGGCAACAGGGTGCTTGCGACGATTGGGAGACACGCCATCCATAAAGCTCGCCACCCCCAGCTCAACGTCGCCCGTGTCACGTATCAACCCGGAAGCATAACGGTATTTTTGGCGCACATCCTTCAGCAATGACAGATCTTCCCGATCCAAAGAGGCGGGTTCGAGCAACGCCATTTTTAGGCTTTTTTGGCCTTGCAAACACCGCCGATGATTCAGGTTCAGCGCCACCAAGCCGCCCAAAGAATAAGCTATCACATCAAAATCGTGCCAGTCAATATGCGCCACCAGAGCCGCTACTTCGTCAGTTAATTCGGCAATACTCACCGCAGCTTCACGACCATGCTGATGAAACGACGCCCCCATGCCTTTTAAATCAGGCACCAACATCCATCGCCATTGCGTTAAATGCGGCAACATCGGCTCATAGGTAATGTCCCCCGCAACACCAGCCCCATGCAACAGCAAGCACGTACGGTCGGTTTTTGCTAAAGGGTTTTCATATAGACGGTACGCAATGTCCGCATTGGGTAAAGAAAGAAAAAATACATTAGACACCGGTAAATACCCTGTGAGCCGATCAGTTAAAAGATTACAATGTAACGCTTTTTTACAATGTCGATGTCGTTACAAACTACGTCAATCGAAAATAAGCCAAACGACCCTATATTACTAGGTATTGAGCCAAAATGTCAGAAGTCGAATACATCCATCTTCCTTATCAGGCATCGTTGTTGTCTTTTTTTTCTGCTGTTCGCGACTTGCCTTATCCGGCGTTATTGGACAGCAACCACGCGCATTTTCCAGACACCCAGCATGACATTTTGGTTGCCGGGCCGCTGGCACGGATTCACACCAAGAAGGAAGGCGACCCCATTACTTGGTTGACCAAACCTCTGTATTCATTAAGCAAAACCGACAACCCGATGACGTTGTTAAATGAGCTAATGACTTTTATTTGCCAAGAGCCATGGGCAAAAAATGCCCCTAAAGAGCGACCGTTTATCGGCGGTTTATTAGGCTATTATGGCTATGAAAGTGGTCACTTTGTCGAGCACTTGCCCGATACAGTAGAACACGACATCGCCCTCGACACCTTGAACATTGGGCTGTATTCGTGGGCGGTAGTAACCAAACATCACACCAAAACAACGCAATTGATTTTGTCGCCTTGGTGTGATGCCGAAACGGCCGCTGACCTAATAAACCGTTTTACCAGCGCCTGTGACGATGTCTTGGTGAAGCACAGTTTGCATCACACTCAAGCGTTTGCCCTGACCTCACCGTTTATTTCTAACATGAGCGCCACCGACTACGCCGAAAAATTCGCGGCGGTACAAGCGTACATCCAGTCTGGCGATTGCTATCAGGTAAACTTAGCACAGCGCTTTTCAAGCACCTACGAAGGCGATACCTTTACCGCATATCAAGCATTACGCCACGCCTGTCCAACGCCCTTTTCGGCGTACTTACAACTTTCCGCAGAACAAAGCTTGCTCAGCCATTCCCCAGAGCGCTTTTTATTGTGCGACCAAGGTCGAGTGGAATCCAAACCGATAAAAGGCACAGTGGCACGTGGCGCAACGCCAGAAGAAGACAAAGCCAACGCCGATTGGCTGCTCGCGTCCACTAAAGACCGCGCCGAAAATCTTATGATTGTTGACTTACTGCGTAACGACTTAGGGCGTACCTGCTTAACGGGCAGCATTAACGTGCCCAAACTGTTTGCATTAGAAAGTTACGCCAATGTTCATCATTTGGTGTCTACCGTTGAAGGTCGTATCGATCAGGCTGAACATGCCATTAAAGTCTTTCACCAAAGCTTTCCTGGTGGGTCCATTACGGGCGCGCCTAAAATTCGCGCGATGCAAATCATCGACGAGTTAGAACCTCATCAGCGTTCAGCGTATTGTGGTTCTGTTGTCTATTTCAGCGCAAATGGCCAAATGGATTCCAGCATCACCATTCGAACGCTGGTGGCCGACCGCGGAAAGCTACACTGCTGGGCAGGTGGCGGCTTAGTTGCCGATTCAAAATGGCAAGAAGAATACCAAGAAACCTTTACCAAGGTAGGCAAGTTAACCCATACTCTTGAACAAGACTTTTTGAAATAGGCCGTACCATGTCTGACATAGAGCAGTTTTTAAGTGCTCCTCCGATTAATTTGAGTTTGGATGATATTCGCGCCGCATTAGACAGCACCCCTTATGCGCAACAAATTCATAACCCTGACGAAGAAATGTTTCCCAGCGGGTATGATTTAACGTATCGGTCTGCCGCGGTATTGATCCCTATTTGGCGCGAGCCGACTAACGATGAACTGTATGTGTTGCTGACTCAGCGCGCTTTACACATGCGCAATCACCCTGGCCAAATTGCCTTTCCTGGCGGCAAACATGACCCCAATGACGCCAGCATACAGTACACGGCCTTACGCGAAACACTGGAAGAAGTCGGACTCTCACCAGACTGCTTCGATCTACTGGGCGAATTGGGCGAATACTGCACTATTTCAGGCTATTGCATTAAACCTATAGTGGCCGAAATGACCCGACGCAGCGAACTGAGCCTGTGTGAAGACGAGGTAAAATCCGTTCATTGGGTCCCTTTAAGGCATTTACTGACACCACAAAATTATCGTTTTAGAAAAAAGACACTCGATACTGTGTCACGCGGTTACTTCGAAATCGAGTACGAAGACATTCGTATTTGGGGTGTAACCGCTGGTATTTTATATGGTCTTTATCAAACGCTTGCTCGTCACATACGCTGATATTAGCGCGCTTTTATCTTGTCCATCAAGCTTACAAATCGTGCGCTTTGGGATCTTTTCAAAGATCCATTATAAGGATAGCGTGCTTTCGTCTTTTGCTTCGCCATCACGAATTGGTAAAGTACCAACAAACTCACCAAAATTCTGGTAACGCCTCTTATGTCAGCCTTTAATTTAGCGTCTTTTATTGCCAACAACAACCAAGACGAAGCCCAAAAAATCCTCCACAACGCGATGAAATCTTTCGATAATATTGCCATTTCGTTCAGTGGCGCAGAAGACGTTGTCTTGATCGACATGGCGGTAAAAGCCAACAAAAATGTCGCTGTTTTCTCTCTTGATACCGGGCGCCTACACCCAGAAACTTACCGTTTTATGGAGCAGGTTCGCCAGCACTATAATATCAATATCGACATTCTTTCACCGGACCGAGAGGCCCTAGAAACGTTTACACGGCACAAAGGCTTATTTAGCTTTTTTGAAGAGGGGCATAAAGAGTGCTGTGGCATTCGCAAAGTTCAGCCGCTCAAGCGCAAACTCGCCACCCTCGACGCTTGGATCACAGGACAACGCAAAGACCAAAGCCCTGGAACACGAAATGTCTTAGCGTTCGCTGAAAAAGACAGCGCATTCAGCCACGACGAAAAAACCTTGTTCAAGTTTAACCCGCTGGCAAACTGGTCTTCTGAGGATGTGTGGAATTACATTAAGATGTTTGATGTGCCGTACAATGAACTGCACGCAAAGGGGTTTACCAGCATTGGTTGTGAGCCATGTACTCGCCCTATTCTACCGAATCAACACGAACGCGAAGGCCGCTGGTGGTGGGAAGAGTCGGACAATAAAGAGTGTGGTTTACACGTTGGCAATCTGATCCCAACGGCGCAACCATAAACACCCTAACCCGCACATGCGCTTAGGAAGTACCCAGAAAACGGCTCCCCACGGGTCAGCCGTTTTTGGTGGCGGTGAAATGGTTATTCTTGTTTATGTCAATGTTCTTACTGACATTCGTGCCAATATTGGCGTTGAAATTTGTATTCGTATTGGCGGCAAGAAACGATTGCCAAGAATTTTTAAAACCGTCATAGCATATTTCAAGCTCTTGAATGTGCTTAAGAAGCACTTCACCGGCTAGCGTAATCGCCGTCGTACGACCATGTCGAACGAATAACGGCTCACCCAAGCCACGCTCTAATTTTTGGATATGTTGACTCACCGCCGGCTGCGTCAGTCCAAGTTGTTTTGCGGTTTTCGTAAAACTGCCCGTTTCAACCAAAACCTGAAATGTGAGGAGATGTTGTGTGTTTAGCATAAAGATTCCTTATATTAAAGCGCATTATGCCCAAGGCCTTCTGTGCCAGCATTGACCTAGATCGTGTTTTCATGAAAGACTCAGAATTATTCACTCTACGGATTAAGAGCATGAACCACACACACGACGAAATGTTACCTTGGCATGAAAGACAATCCGGTCACCAGACATCTCGTCACAACGATTACCGCACGCCTTATCAACGTGATCGCGCTCGCATCATCCACAGTGCCGCGTTTCGTCGCCTACAATCCAAAACACAGATCCTTGCTATTCGACAAAATGACTACAGCCGAACCCGACTCACGCATTCTTTAGAAGTGGCCCAAATTGGCAAAGGCCTTGTTCACCAGCTCAAACACAGCACCGCCCCCGAGGCCGCCTTTCACCCTTGGCTCGCCGACGACACGCTCATAGAAACCATATGCCTAAGCCACGACATTGGGCATCCCCCTTTTGGGCATGGGGGAGAAGTCGCCCTAAATTACATGATGCAATCCGATGGGGGCTTTGAAGGTAACGCCCAAACATTGCGAATTTTGGGCAAACGCGGCTCCTATTCACCAATTTATGGCATGGACGTGACCCGCCGGACCCTTTTAGGGACATTAAAATACCCCGTATTACACGCGAATGTGGTGGGTACTTACCCTTCTAAGCTGGAAAATTTTCGTCAGTTCAAAGCCTCTGACTGGTCTCCACCAAAATGCGTTTATCAAGACGAGCACGATTTATTACAATGGATTACTGAACCTTTTAACGCCACAGACCGGGCTTTATTGCACGAGGTTAACGAGGCAGAAACAAACAGTTTTTTTGATAACAAACGCCCTAAAACCCAACATGCAAAAGCCAAACACGCTAGTTTTGACACCAGCATCATGGACCTGGCCGACGACATTGCTTATGGCGTGCACGATTTAGAAGACGCAATCGTGTTGGGCATGGTCACCAAAGACATGTGGCTCGAACATTTAGAACCTAAACTCGCGGCACTGGCGTCTCCTTATTTCACTGACAACCTAAATGATTTACGCAGCCAGCTTTTTAGTCGACAAAGTCATTTACGAAAAGAAGCGATTGGGAGTTTAGTCAGCTGGTTTATTACCTCTTGCCAGGTCATAGAAAAGTCGCAGTTTGACCACCCATTACTGCGCTTTCAAGTCGGCTTACCTGAGGGGCAGCGTCAAGCATTGTCATTGTTAAAGCAATTTGAAATGCAACACATCATCCAACGACCAGAAGTGCAAATGCTGGTTTACAAAGGCCAACAAATGTTACTGGAAATGTTCGAAGCATACAGTGCAGACCCCGCCCGTTTGTTACCTCGTGAGATCGCAATCGAATGGCAAAAAAGCCAAGACACAGATGAAAATGGCCTCCGTATTATTTGCGACTATATGGCGTCAATGACGGACGATTACGCCAGTCGTATGTACAATAAACTGTTTGTTCCAAGCCTAGGGTCGGTGTTTGAGCCTATGTAATACACGAGGTGCAACTCGCCTCGAGACAGGCACACGACGCACAGAGTCGACCCGTTAAATCTATTACAAAAATAAACACAATGGTATGCGTCAGATTACGCCTTTTGTGATTCAATACGGCAAATATTAGATTTCCTGCGTTTAATGGACATCTTAAACAAACTTACCTATCTTTAAATACCATTACCTTGTTGAGGATCCTTTTTCTAATGTCTAAAACCATCCTAATTGTCGACGATTCCGCCTCTGTTCGCCAAGTTGTCAGTATGACACTCAAAGCCAGCGGCAACACCGTAATCGAAGCGGTAGATGGCGCTGATGGCCTGAGAAAACTCAAAGGACAGCGTGTTAACTTAATTATCAGCGACGTCAATATGCCGGTTATGGACGGTATCACCTTTGTCACAGAGCTTAAAAAAGACCCTGCACACAAATTCACTCCTGTCCTGATGCTGACAACCGAATCAGATGCTTCTATGAAAGAAAAAGGCAAAGCCGCTGGTGCCAAAGCATGGTTAGTTAAACCCTTCCGTCCCGATGTTTTGCTGTCCGCCATTTCAAAATTAGCTTAATTAATCAATTACTTAAGGGGAATGGAGAAAAGTATGTCCGAAATGTGTCACTGGAAAGCCCCTACTACCCTCACCATCTACGAAGTAAGCGAGTTGCCGGACGTGCTAAGCGACATAGCCACTCGAGGCGACGCTTGGTCTATGGATTTAGCTGACCTTAGTGAAATTGATTCCTGCGGTTGCCAACTATTAATGCTTATTCGTCATGCGGCGACCTTGTCTGCAAAATCACTTGAATTCATCAATGTGGATACAGCCTTGAGACAGCAACTGTCTCTGTTTGGTGCCGACACGATCTTTGAAAGTGCGTTGCCACAGGCAGAATCGCCTAAGCAGATGACAATATGAATGATTTATTAACGGTTTTTCGCGAAGAAGCCTTCGAACACATCCAAAATTTAGAAGGTGCGCTGTTAATTTTGGAAGATAACCCAACCGACCAACAGCACATTAATGTGGCTTTTCGTGCGATGCACACCATTAAAGGTTCGGCGGGCATGGTGGGCTTTGATCATTTATCGAGCTTCACTCACAATCTTGAGTCTTTATTCGAGCAGGTCCGAGCCGGCAGCCTAATCTTAAACTCCGATTTGATCAGCTTAATATTAAGCTGCCAAGACCATATTCTAGGCCTATTGGAAGACGTTACGCCAAGTAAAGAACAAGCCAGTCGCAGTGAATTTTTAACCAATGAGTTACGTCAATACCTTCAACAAGATGAAACAACAAACGACGCTCAAACCGCGACAACAGGTGATAACGCCACAAGCATTACAGCTCAAGGCGAAGATGACACCGAGTCGGATAAAAAACGCTGGCTTATACAGATCAAACCCGCTTCGAAAACCTTTCAAGAAGGCTTTGATATTATGCCCATCCTCAAAGAGCTCGCCTCTTTGGGTGACATTGACGTCAAGACAACACTCAACACCCACGTCAATAATGACATTATTGACGTGACGCTGTGTTATGTCGAGCTTAGCATCCAACTCGACACCGACGTCAATCTCATGAGCATAGAAGATGTCTTCATCTTCGTCGTAGACGACTGGCAGATTGACATCACGGCGCAGAACAACACGGCGAACCACAGCATTATTGATACGCCAGACGCTCGCACTGACGACGCTGAGATTGAAACCGAAATGGCCATAGAACAAAAGCCGACCTCGTCTGGCGCGATTCAAGCCATTAGTCAAGCCTTGGCGACCGTCAAAGAAGCCAGTCTTGCCAATATAAATACCAGTAATGCCGGCTCCAGTAATACGCCACGCAGCAAAACACATAGCGAAGAGCAAAGCATTAAAATCCCCGTTAATAAATTGGATATTTTAATGAATTTGGTCGGCGAATTGGTTACTGCTCAGGTAAGGCTGGAACAGCTGGCCAGCGACATCGGCCATGAAGACTTGTTAACCGTCACAGAAGAAATGAATCGCTTAAGCACCGATTTGCGTGATACCGCATTTGATATTCGAATGCTGCCAATCGGAACCACGTTTGCCCGTTACAAACGCCTTATTCGCGACCTGAACAAAGAGTTAAACAAAGAGGTGGTACTGGAAACCTCAGGCGCAGACACAGAATTAGATAAAATGGTGCTCGACAAGCTCGGGGACCCTCTTATTCATTTGTTACGCAACAGCATGGACCATGGCATTGAATCGACTGCAGACAGACTGGCCAATGGTAAATCGGCTCGGGGTACGATCATGCTGTCGGCGTCGCACAGTGAAGGCCAAATCTTAATTACCATCAGTGACGACGGTGCTGGACTCAACACCACACGCATTGAACAAAAAGCCATCCAAAAGGGATTGATCCCTGCCGATCACGATTTGTCTGAAGAAAAGCTGCATCAGCTGATATTTGAAGCAGGCTTCTCGACCGCTGACACCATTTCAGGTGTATCTGGTCGTGGCGTAGGCATGGATGTCGTGCGTAATTTTATTGATGAACTGCGCGGTCGTATTCGCATCGACAGCGTGCGCGGCAAAGGCACACAAATTCGAATTTTTTTACCGATGACATTGGCCATTATTGAAGGACTAATGATCAGGGTTGGAGAAGAAAAATTCATCCTTCCATTGTCCATAGTTGAAGAGTGTATCGAAACGAACGGTAACACTCCGACTCAGGAGAATGGCACGTTATTGCTGCAGCAACGTGGACAGCACTTCCCTTGCGTTCGCTTGCGGGAATATTTTGGTATACCTTCAGAGAAAATCATGATTGAACAGACGGTAGTTACCAATGTCGGTGACGGAAAGTTTGGCATTATCATCGACGAAGTAATTGGACAACAGCAAACCGTCATAAAGAGCCTTGGTAAAATTTACCAAAACTCGGTTGGCATAATGGGTGCAACCATAACCGGTGACGGTGGTGTTGCAATGATATTAGATGTAATGGAACTGGCTGAAGAACTCAAACGCCACAATCAACACTGACATAGGTAAATCACATGTTTATAAATCGCGTCACCATGAAAAATCTGCTTATTGTTGGATTTGCCTTAATGATCCTGCTAATAGGGGTTTCTAGCTACGAAGGCATTAAATCAGCCACCAACATTTACGACAGCCTCACTCGTATCGTCGATCGCCCTGCCGAAAAAGTACGTTTAGCCGCGCGTATTCGTCAAGATGGGTTAGCGCTAGATGGAATGATCCGCAGTATGATTCTGACCTCAGAAAGAGCGGAGATGGTCACCATTAAAACGCGCATGGATGAGCGCGGGACAGAACTTGTGGGGCGTATCAAGCGCTACCAAGAAATCATCAGTGACAGTGAAATAGACGCCGTTAAAACGCTACAAGACACCACCAATAGCTACATCAGCGTTTTGGATCAGATCAGCACCTTGGCGCTATTAAACTCAAATGTTCGCGCCAGAGCCTTGTTTGATGAACAACAACGTCCACTTTTTGCCAAAATGTTTGATACTGTCACCGTTGGAATGGACAACGCTTTACTGCAAAGCAGCCAAAGCGCGGCTCGTTTCGACAACATAGTTGATCAAAACGATACGACTAACCAAATACACGCCTTGACCAATTTACAGCGCAAAACACAAGCTTTCCAGACGCTCTTACGTGACTTTATTGTGACCACTGATGCGACGTTAATGGCTCAGTACAGCGATACGCTGACTAAAATCAAACTCGATATTAACCAGGCATTCAGTACCTTGGGCAATACCTCGTTTGACAAAACACGGCTAGAACAATTTAAAACAGATCTCGAAAGCTATTACACTGTCTCGTCACAAGTCATGATACTCAGCCTAGAGAATGGCAACAGCCGCGCCCTAGACATGACAAACAACCAAGCTAGCCCTTTGCAATTGGCGATCTCAGATCAATCTGTCATATTGGTTGATACGGCTGAATCCATGATGGCAACACTGGTAACCGAAGCTGGAGCCTTATTTGTCAGCACTCGTACTTTGCTGCTCGGTATGTTGGCGGCATCGCTATTAATTGCCTTACTCATCGCCACTATTATTGTCAAACGTATCAATCTAGTCGCACGTATCGCAACGCGAATTGGCGAAGGTGATTTGAATATCGAATTCGACACCAAAATGGACGACAAAGACATTTACGGCGTGCTTCGTAACATGAACGCGAAGCTGCGCGATGTGGTGTCTGAAATCAAAGAAGCATCAGACAATGTCACGACTGGCAGTATCGAACTGTCCAGTACTGGGCAACAGATTGCTCAAGGTTCTACGGAACAAGCCGCGTCTCTGGAAGAGATTTCGTCCGCAATGGAAGAGATGTCTTCTAACATTGCTCACAGTGCAAACAATGCTCGCCAGACAGAGCAAATTGCCCGTCAAGCGGCCGTAGATGCTGAAAAAACCGGCGGTGCGGTTACTCAATCGGTTGTCGCAATGAAAAACATTGCTGAAAAAATCAATATCATTGAAGAAATTGCCCGCCAAACGAACTTGCTCGCACTTAACGCCGCAATCGAAGCTGCACGGGCTGGCGAACACGGCCGTGGCTTTACCGTGGTCGCCGCCGAAGTGCGCAAATTGGCGGAACGAAGCCAAAATGCAGCGGCTGAAATCGTCGAACTGTCCAGCAGCAGCTTGTCAATTTCTGAACAAGCCGGAAAAATGCTGAATGAACTGGTTCCAAACATTCACAAAACATCTGACCTTATCCAAGAGATCAGCGCGGCGTCGATCGAACAAGATAAAGGCGCTAGTGAGATTACCAAAGCGATTCAACAGCTTGATCAAGTGGTACAACAATCGGCCGCCGCGGCTGAAGAAATGGCCGCAACATCGGAAGAGTTGTCCGCTCAAGCAGAGCAAATGAACAGCACTATGGAATTCTTTGTGGTTGATGGCTCCGACTCTAAAAACCATGGCAAGAAAATCCCTAAAACACCAAACAAGGGAAATAGGGTTAACAGTAAAGTCAAACATGGCGGAACAGTTAAAAGCGTTGAGAAAAGAGCCTCTTCATCCAAAGGCGTTGACATAGATTTGGACGACGATGACGACTTTGTCAAATATTAAGGAGCCCACCTTATGACGACACAAGTTTCACCAAACACTCAGCAGCAGGACCCTAACTTGCAAATATTAACTTTTGTTTTGGACAACGAGTGGTTCAGTACTGAGATCCAACACATACAAGAAGTATTGGAGTACCGGCGTGTCACGCCGGTACCCCGTACCCCGTCGTATATGTTGGGGGTCATTAACTTGCGCGGCAAAGTCGTGCCAGTCATTGATCTTAGAGACTACTTTGGCTTAACCATCACCACCCCCACGGTAAACAGTTGCATTATTATTGTGGACATTATGATTGAAGGTGAAGAAGCCTTTATTGGTTTACTCGCTGACAGTGTTCAGGAAGTACTTGAACTGACTGCTGATCAAATTCAGCCAGCGCCAAGTTTAGGGGCACGCATCAAAACTAAATTCATTAAAGGCATCATACGACAGGAAGAAGACATGATCATCTTGTTGCATCTCGCCAATGTCTTTAACGGGGACGATCTCGCAGAGTTAAAAGAAATGACCGGTACGCCCATGAAAAGCGACAATGGTTAAGGGTTAATCTCGCTTTTTTACACACAACAACAATAAGCATCAATAAGCAACAAGTGGGCACAATGAGCAGCAGCATGGTTCAATCAGATAATCTAACCCCCAAAGATCATCAGCGTGTTGCTGAATTTATTGATGCGGCGGTAGGCATTCAGTTACCGTCCCATAAGCGTTCCTTGATTGAGTCCCGTTTGCGTAAACGCCAAAAAGTCAATAACATGGCGACCTTAAGCAAGTACATAGATTACGCCTTGGCTGATAATAGCCCAGAAACCATCATGCTTATTGATGCGTTAACCACAAACAAAACCTATTTTTTTCGTGAATCGAGTCACTTTGATTATATCGAATCCTTTTTAAGCCACAACGCAGAATTTAAAAACAAAACATTGCGCGTCTGGAGCGCTGGTTGCTCAACAGGGGAAGAAGCCTTTTCTTTAGCGATGATTTTAGAAAGCCTGCGCAGAGACCGTCATATTTCGGATTTTCGTATCGACGCAACGGACATTTCTGTCAGTGTATTGCAGACAGCAAGATCTGGCGTTTATACCGAAGCTCGCATTGAGTCCATACCCGAATCAATGCGAAAGCTGTATCTGTTAAAGAGCCGTAATAGTGAGAAAAAACTTTACAAAATGTGTAAAGAACTTCGTCAAAAAGTGTTTTTTGATGAGTTTAATCTCATCACGGATACTTACCCAAAATCCGGCAGTTATGACCTCATATTTTGTCGTAATGTCATGATTTATTTTAACAATGAACAACGCAATAATATGATCAGACACTTTAATAATAGTCTAACCGACGAAGGGGTCTTTTTTATTGGTCACTCAGAAGGTCTTACGGGCAATAACGATATTTTTAAGCAGATCATACCCACCGTTTACCGCAAAGTGTCTAACGCCTCTCACCGCCATAGTGTAGATACCTAATGACTTTACCTAACTCAACTAAAAATAAAATCAGTGTTTTGGTTATCGACGACTCCGCTGTAGTTCGCCAAACGTTGACTGAAATCATCAATGCCAGTGGAGACTTATATGTGCTCGACACCGCGGCAGACCCGTATATAGCGGTCGACAAAATCCGCCAGCAAGCACCCGATGTCATCACCCTGGACATAGAAATGCCTCGAATGGACGGCATCACTTTCTTAAAAAAAATCATGAAACAACACCCACTTCCCGTGGTCATTTGCTCCTCTCTTGCAACCGCCAACAGCCATACGACGCTGAGTGCGCTGGAGCTTGGTGCGATAGAAATCATTCAAAAGCCAACATTGGGCACCAAACGTTTTTTAGAAGAAGCCTCGCTGTTGATTACCGATGCGATTAGAGCCGCGGCGAAAAGCAAACCTCAGCCGCGCTTAACGCTACAAAAGCAACCCACCGCCAAACTCAATGCCGATGCCGTCATCAGCTACCAGCAAACAAGCGCCAGCAAATCCATGGCGGCTACCACCGAAAAGATCATTGCTGTCGGCGCATCAACCGGTGGTACAGAAGCCATAAGACAATTGTTAGAAGCCATGCCGCTGGATTGCCCAGCCATAGCCGTTGTACAGCACATGCCTGAAGGGTTCACCAAATCTTTTGCTGAACGTTTAAATAAATTGTGCAGTATAAATGTAAAAGAAGCCGTGGATGGTGACCCTTTATTACGTGGTCACGCTTTAATTGCCCCTGGCAACAAGCATATGCTGATAAAACGCAGCGGGGCTCGCTATTATGTGGAAGTGAAAGATGGCCCCTTGGTATCACGCCACCGCCCTTCTGTTGACGTTTTATTTCGCTCTGCTGCTCGCTATGCCGGTGCAAACGCACTGGGGACTATTCTTACCGGCATGGGTGACGATGGCGCCAATGGCATGCTAGAAATGCACACCGCTGGCGCTTGGACAGTGGCGCAAAATGAAGCCACTTGTGTCGTGTATGGCATGCCCAAAGAGGCGGTTAAACGCAACGCGGTTGATCGAGAACTTCCGCTATTAGAAATAGCGGGCAATTTAATCCGCAAATCTAAGGAATTATCGTCGTGAGCTCTACGTTCGAACAGCGTTTACAAGACAGCCCCAATGACAAGATTGTGGTCCATGCTGGTGAATTAGTCTTTGGCAAAGGTAAAAAGCCCATTTTCACCTTGCTTGGTTCGTGTATTGCTATCACTTTATGGCATCCAAGACACCGGTTTGCAGGTCTGTGCCACTTCGCCTTACCTGAAAAGCCACCAGAAGCCCCAGCTAAACTCGATGCCCGTTATGCGCGAGATTGCTTGAAGCTCTTTGAACAAGCCGCCGCTGATAGAGGCACTCAGCTTAAAGAATACCGTGCGAATATTTTTGGCGGTGGCAACATGCTGCACAAACACGCGGCCAACAGTGGCCTTAGTGGTTTAGAAGCCGAATGGGAAAAGCAACCTATTGGTGAAAAAAACGCCGCCGTTGCTTTTGAGTTACTGCTTGAGGTCAATTGTAAAATTTTAAAAGTAGACGTCGGTGAGTTCGGTTATCGCAAGGTGTACTTTGACCCTTACAGCGGGGAATCATTTGTGGAATACAACAGCGTCATTAAAAACTAACGACGATTAATACTAAACCCTATCAATGAGTTCTAAAAAGAGCGCTTAAAAAAGCGCTCTTAGTGTAGTTTGGGTCAGATTTTTACGAGAAGTGAATGTGATAAACATTTAACGTACTCTATGATCGTTAATAAATTCTATGATCGTGAATAAGCTTTATCGGTAATACAAATACACCGAAATCATATTGCCCTGTTCGTTTAGCTGAACCCGATCCGCCAACTCTTTCACAATGGTTAAACCACGACCAAAAAACGAATCTTTATCCCCCGTCACCTTATCGAATTTAAAGCCTGCGCCAGAATCTTTTACTTTAATACAAATTTCTTTAGTTTCCGCATTAAACACAAAACCAAAAGTCAGCTGACTTTGCATGGTCAGTTGCTGTAGTTTTTCGGCTTTATCGGAATAATAAGTAAAAAACCCACCGTCTGTTTGTTTAACCGTACTGTCCAGGTCTAATATTCCGTGCTCAATGGCATTGGATATTAACTCTGTTGTGATTAGCGAAATTTTCTGTACAACTTTTTCATGAAAATTCTTTGAATGTAAAACTGAACAGAGCATATGTGTAATATCAACCACATCAATAATAGAGCCGTTTAAATCCAAATCAACGGCAAAACTCTCACTTGATACCACATATTCAGAGGAAAGCGTTAAATCCCCTAAACTGAAGAAGTTAAGATCAAACAGCACAATCGAAATATCGTCATGTACCATGGAGATTTTATTTTTTAATGACGATTCTAGCTCATAAAAAGCCGTGTCAATGTTGTCGAAATCAATCACGTCCTTCACATCATCAATAGAAAATTGACCCGATATTTGCAATGTTTCCGACAGACCATCTGAATGCATTAACATATGAGTAAAAGAACTAAAGTCCACAGTCTCTATGTTAATACTGAGCCTATCATTAGCAAAAATACCCAGTGCCAAATTGCTAGACACCACCTGTTGAGTCGTTTCATTAAAATGGTTGTATAAATTCACTGCAGGCATACCACCGTTCCAGAAACTCACTTCCTGATTATAGGGGTCCAATCTAACGATAGTCGCTGCCACAAACCGATCATCTGGTAAACAACGCTCTAGCAGTCCATTTAATTTCAGCACTATTTTGTTCAGTGGGGCATTGCCACGGGCCATGTTATAAAAAGGCTCCACAATTGGCATTAACGACGTGGCAGCGGCTAAACCATGGCCCATTGCATCGGCCAGCATAAAATACCAGCAACCATTCGAGGCTTGGGCTTGCAACAAGTTATCCCCACAAAAAACAGACTCACTGCTGATAAAGCTCTTTAGTCCAGGGCAAAACTTATTGTGCATTTCAAACAAAGAATTAAACGCATGCAGTGCTAAACCTTGGTCTATTTTTTCCTGTTCTAATTTTTTTTCTAACTGGTGTTTTTGTTGCCGCAATTTACTGTCGGTTAATATTTTATCCAATACCCGAACGCATTTTATCCATAATAAATCCATAACAATCGGTTTTCGGATAAAATCGTCAATGCCTTTATCATACGCATCGATAAAGAACTGACTTTTTTCACTACCAGTGACCATAATAATGCCACAGTAAGGGTTCACTTTCTTAAACTGATCAAACAAATCCAACCCACACCCATCGGGTAGCTGATTGTCTAAAATGACCACGTCAAAACGATTCAAAGGGTTGCTCAAATAGTCAACCGAAGCCTGATACGAATGTAGCAAAGTAAAAGTGAGTGATTTTCGAGTGAAATAGTCGGCATACAAAGCGCAAAAAACCAGATCATCCTCTACGATAACAATGTGATACTCATTGTTATCGTAGAGGATATCAAGCGGTTCCATAGGCTTAAGATTAAGTACGAAATGACCGGAATAAAACGACCCGATATTAATAGGCTGGAGGTGCACCGAAAAAACCATGGGGTTATCTATGCCAACAGAAAAATCATCAATGAAAGTGGTATTGTTCTTCAAAGAATCAGAAAACCGTTTTATCGTGGCATCACTGTTATTTGAATTGGCCAATAAATCATAGAAATTTTTATATTTGTGACCATTGTCACTGTAGGTTTTATCAAAATGAATATTCTCATGAAGAATAACGCCATTTTTATCTATACCTATAATAAGATTGTCAGAGTATTCGTATATTGACTCTAAAAACACACTGTCTTGCCGTGAAATTACATCATACGTTTTATCTTTCAAAAATGCGGTGTATAAAATCTTATCACCGTAGTGAATTTTAGAAATAGATAATTTCGCGTAAATGGTATTGCCTTTAGAACTTAAAAATTCAACGTCTCGACTGGTACCAACAATTTTATCGACACCCGTCGCACGGTTGTTGTCCACGTAAGCGTCATGGTGATGACGAATCGCGGCAGGAAGCAACATGTTGACATTTTCACCCAATACCTCGGCTCTGTTGTACCCCCACAAAGCTTCTGCCGCAGCGTTAAAAAAAAACACCGCATTATTTTCGTCAATGCAAACGACCGCATCAAGTGCTTGCTCCAGCGTTTGTACGAGTATTCCCGCGTCGTGGTCGGTGTGAAAAACGTCATGTGACATGGTTGCTACCTAAAAATTGAATGCACAGTAAGGGATTACGAAAAATCAAATATTTTATCCATGTTCGCCATGAGCAAAATATCTTTCGCCACACCAAATGCGCCCTTAATTTGCAACTTGGTATTGTGGCTGTTTTTCTTCGAAAACAGCACCAACATACCTAAGGCCGAGCTGTCCATGTAAAGCACTTTAGAAAAATCGATCACTACTAGGCTAGGATTACGCTTTAGCGTGGCTTCAATATCGGAATGAAAAATTTTATAATGCCCAAAATCAAACTTAGCAGGCAAGTTAATAACGACAGTTTCTGACATGTTTTATTTACTCAAAAGAAGTCTACATCATCAGCTGAATGGCTGGTTGAGACCGGGTTGCGATTAGAGTCTTGCCATGTTTGAAGGCCATCAATAAGAACCTGCAAACCCGCCTCGTCTAATATCGGATGGCGAGTCATCTCAGAAAAAACGTTATTCTGATACGCCTCTAACCATTTGATTAGGTAGTCAATGTGCTGGCCATTAATATCACCAAACTGCAAACCGCCCACAATCGAATCGAGAGAATGCTTCATAATACTGTGGTTAACTTGCAAATCTTCGGCGATTTTTACGTCTGTGTGCACTTTATTCAATAAAGTAGCGATAGCATCCTGTGCTGTTTTCTTAGCTTCCATCACATAGGTCACGTCTTGAGAAGCCACTTTACCAATATCGTGGTTCAAACTGCCGATTTGCTGACCGATATCGCCAAGTTTTTGTTGAATTTGCTCACTAAAACCAGCAGATCGTTTCGACAAGGCTCTTACTTCGTCGGCAACCACAGCAAAACCACGGCCAAATTCACCCGCCCTTGCCGCTTCGATTGCTGCATTTAAAGCCAGCAAATTGGTTTGGCTGGCTATCTCATCAATGTCTTTTAACGCCTTGGTAATGTCTGGCATTGACTCATGCACACGATCGATTTTCTCGACCAAATCCATAGAAGCCGCCGACATATCAACCGTTGTCGTAACAAACTGGTCCAAGGTAGACGATATTGTTTCAGCAAAGGTTTGCATCCATAAGGTGTTATTACTGTCGCCGTCACTGTTGACCAATTCGCCTATTTGATCATTTTGAGAATGAGATAACGTCTGTAGATGCAAAAAAGCACCGGACAAATCGTCTATTCCATTGTGTTGTAAGTGTTTTATAGAAGCCAGTGCATCAATTAATTGCGCTGTAAACTGATTCAACTCATTAGCAAGCGCCTTATTGGCTGAAAAAACACCGTCTATGGGGGCGGTATCGACTGACTTAAGCTTTTCTTTCGAACTAGGCGCGGTATCTTTATCACGGTGATGCTGGATAAAAAAGAACAACACATAACCAACGCTGATGCCCACTGCCGTTAGGAAAATAATAACCCCATCTTCAACCGAGCCACTTACAAACCATAAAACCAAATTACTTATGAAGAAGTAACCCACTAAACTAAAAACAAAAATATTCATCTGCGCAATATTACCTTTAGATTTTTTCCAGTTTGTCGGTTAAAACACGTTGAACTTCAAGGCCTCGACAACGTAGATCATCTTTGGCGTTTTGCAGTATCTCTATTGAATGAACGGCGTTGTATTTTTGTAGAAAATCAAAACAACTAGATTCTAATTTTTTAAAGCATAGCTGTCCAGCACTACCTTTAACCGTATGGACAACATTGGCAACTTCATCAGTGTACGCCTTATCCACATTACTTAATGTCCTCTTAAGCTTCACCATAAAGTCATCAACAGCGGCCTTAAACGACGTTAATAACACCATGGCCAATGAATCGTTGTCGCCGACCAATTCAAGAAAACCGTCATAATCCCAGACATCAACAAGCGTAATATTGTGATTCACCTTGTCCGTTACAATATCATTTTCGATACCAGTCACTTCAATAGGCAACCGTAAATGGTTTACGGCACTAACAGCGTGTATTTCTAACGGTATTTCCGATTGCACTTCTGATCGCCCTGTTACTGTTTGTTCGTTGTTATTCATCCCATTGCTAACGTCTTTAAAATAACTTTGTGACGTGGTTATAAATTGGCTTTTGGCTTGAAAAAACAGCGTTGATTTAAAATCATCGAAACTGATTGGTTTTAATAAAACATGATCCATTCCAGCATGAATACAAGCGGCTCTCGTTTCTGTCATACTGTCGCCGGTCAAACCAATAATAGGAATCCGTTTATACTGTGGTCCAGCCAAGCCCTTACGTATATCGAGCGTGGTTTCTATGCCATTTTTGTTTGGCATATTCACATCCATAATGATCAGATCAAAAAGCGTATCTTTGCTGCTTTTTAAAATATCCAAAGCAATATTACCGTCTTCTGCACGTTCACAATGTATGTGTAATCGATCTAAATAAAACTTCTGAACATAATAGTTAATATTATTATCATCGACGACCAATATAGTGTTATAATATGCGTCAAGCGCGTCAAGCGCGTCAAGCGCGTCAAGCGACTGCCCATTTTCATCGTAAACGCTGAAAATGGGCAGTCGGATAGTAAAAGCAGAGCCCTTATTCACTTCACTCTGCAACTCAATTCTCCCCTTCAAGGCCGTCACTATTTGCTGAACAATAAACAAACCCACACCAATGCCGTCGCTTGTTTGGTCCACTTGTGTGTAGGATTCAAACACCTTCTTTTGGAAATCTTTTGGAATCCCAATCCCCGTATCACGGATTAAAATATCCAGTGTCGCCAACTGCCCAGGATTCTCTTCGGTTTGCTGGCTGTTTCTTAATTTTTTTAAACTTATGTCTAAACTAATACCACCGGACTTTGTGTATTTAATGGCATTAGTAAGCAGATTATCAATCAGCTGCTTTAATAGGACCGCATCAACATTAAAACTTTTGAAATCGATGTCGTATGTATAATCGAAACTTAGCCCTTTAGATTCCGACATGAATTTATAATTAAGATTACACCCCAAAAAAAACTCAAATACATTGATTTTTTCTTCTATGAGCCTCCTATCATTAGCACCTTTCGATGCTTTGTCCATTGACACAAACAGCATATTATCCAATAACTTGACTAATCCTTTAGCATTAAAATCCAATACGTCCAAAATATCGGATACTTCTGGAGAGTTCGCCTTATGAAAAAGCATTTCAGACATACCAAGAATGGCATTTAATGGGGTTCTTATTTCATGACTGACGACACTTAAAAACTGATTTTTTTCTTCAAGCTCTTCCGATAAAAGCCTTTTTTCCATCGCACTTCGTATATCCGATTGCACCTCTCGAGTAACATCAATAAAGACCAACCAAGACTCAACACCCTCTGACGCAAACTGGTAAATATCAAAATAACTAATAATATCACCACCATCATCAGACCTAGAGTGATGCTCATAGCGAATAAATGTGTCTTCAATCCTCTTTTTTATCGAAAATTCATCAAATACAGTAGACTCTAAAATTGACAAAGAGAAAAACTCATTAGCCAACTTATTAATACGTAATATATTGCCTGTTTCTTCTTCGTACACAACGATACAAGAAGGTATATTATTATAAATGCCCTCTAAAAAACGGTTTAAATTAAGCAGCTCCAGCTCTTTGTCTTCAATGGCCGTAATGTCTTGTGCATAACCGTACCAAGTTGTTTTACCTGACTGCAAATCAAATTCAGGCATCGAATGAGAATGTATTTTCTTCCCATTTATAAGACTAAATTTAGTTTCCCAATACCCCAGTTCTTTTTTTGACGCCACAATTGATTTTACAATATCAGGTACATCATTTATTTCTATGAGATTAAATATATACTCAGCGTCTTCTAAAATCTGATCAGACGTTATGCCATATAATTCATTAATGCCATCCGATGCGTATTCAAAACTGTTTCCGTCATCACCCTGACTGTAAGCATAAAGCATACCGGGCACATGAAAGGCTATCTTTTCAAACATCGCCTGGGCATGCTGAAATTCCGTCACATCGGTCATGTACAAGGTTATTTCATACAAAGAATCCTCTATATGAACCCTTGTGTAGTCTTCCCTAAACCAATAGTCTTTTTGCTCGATGCTGTATGCACCTACTCGACTAAAGCGGCTTTCATCAGCGTGCTGAGTTAATAATTCACTGTGCAAATTAAGAGTTCGATCTAAAGTGAAGTCATCTAGTATCATCAGGATGTCTTCACGATACAGATTCTGACTGATGTGATCATAAAAAGGATGAGCACCGTGAACAGTGATCAACTCTGTTGGCATGACTTGGCTGTCATCATATATAAAACGAATCATCACTCCAGGAAAGTTTTCTACTGATTGGATATAACGATTAAATAGGGCTTGCTTGATCTGAGGCGCTTGAGAATACACCTCTATGTCTTCAGCCAGTAAATCGATAATGTGCCTAAGTGCAGAACCCTCTTCTTCAACATGAACACTGGGCAATACATACACATCCCCCGTGGTTGAATTGGCATAATCAAGAGGCAGTTTCGTTAAGTTAGCCGGTAGTTGTTTCTCGCTCAGCAGGATTTTTGAGCAAAAAGAGGCATTTGTACGGGTGTAACAGCACCATGACTCACGCTGTCGTGTCGATGTTTGAACATAAATAACGTCTGCCTTCAACGCGTCCATCATGGCGGCCATGTAAAATTGCACCCTGCGAGAGCCAATTAAATCCAGCCAACTTTTTTGATTCCGAGTGTAATTCATTAAGTATCCGCCTTATGCAGCGAATGACGCAACAATCTCACGATGGCTTCCATATCGCCAAGCTCATTGGTCGTTGTGGTGTAACTTGCAAACAAAGCGTCTTGGTCCAATTCTGTAAGATGGTGAATAAGCTCAGCTTCCATTTCGTCACCGGCTTTTGTATCAGAAAGCAAATAACAGCCAATAAAAGCACTGCCACTGAGCCGTGAAAAATTCTCCACGGTATGGCTGAATTCTTGCAAAATCTGGCTGGCTTGTATAAGAATGGCGTCTTCTTCGTTGAACGATTTAGGACCGAGTGCCTTAATACATAACAGCTTGCACATAAAAAAGCGCACGCGCTTACGGTTATATTTGTGCTTTTCTGCCATACTGAGCAGGTTATCAATAAAGTATTGACGTTCATACAGCCCAGTTAACTTGTCTCTCTGCTGTTCATTTTTTAATCTGCAAATAATGGCTTCGTTTTCTTTGTTGCGCATCAACAAGGCAGAGATATGCGCTTTACGCTTTTCCAACGACACCAAACTCCAGTAACAAAGCTTATCGGCTTCATCCAAACGAACACTAACCAGCACTTCCTTGCGTACATGATGACTGTCTAGCAAGGTAACTTGCACTTCATCACACAGCGCATTTTTGAGCAGCATTGGAATAATATAAGATTCGTACATTATTTTTGACGGCTTGGTCATGAGATCATTTAGGTTCATCTCATTGACTTGCAACGGCGATAAGGCAAGCATATTACAAGCGAAATCATTGGCAGACACGATATTGCATTCCAAATCTGTCACAACCAAACCAACATGGAATAAATCTAACGTGGCTACCTCATTCAACCCTTCGTTAGAATCGGTTTGCATAAAATTCTGCCATCGACTGTGCGGTCAAACTGGCATCCGTCATGTGTATTGCGTGTCCCTTACAGGGCAATACGTTTAACACCGCGTTGGCAAGTTGTGCTTGCATATAGGTTCCGACTTGGGTAGACGCTAATGCATCGTTTTCACTCTGTAAAATCAGTACAGGGATCTGGCTGCCTGGAAGTTCAGATCGGTAATCAGATAAAAAAGTCGCTTCCGCAAACACTTTTGCACACACAGGGTCCGTAGAACAAAAGCTGTTAATAAACACATCGGTCACAGCCTCATCGGCAGATTGCGCGGTAATAACTGGCCCTAAGTAATTTGCCCAACCGATATAATTACTGTCCATTAGGTCCAATAATTCCACCAAATCTTCACGCTCAAAGCCACCAAAGTAGCCTTCGTCAGGCAAATTCAAAAAGCAAGGCGACGGACAAACCATGGTTAAACTGGAAAAACGCTGAGGCTGCGCTTTAGCCGCAAGCAAACCTATGATGGAGCTAACTGAGTGACCAACTAAATGAACATTTTCCAATGCTAATGCATCACATATGTCCAAAATATCCTCTGCATAGCCTTCTAAACGAGCGTATTTTTCAACATCAAATTCGGCAATATTGGAATGACCGGAACCAACATAATCAAACAGGACAATTTTATAGTTGTCTTCAAAGCACGCTACCAATGCGTTCCACATACTTTGATTGCAACCAAAGCCATGCGCAAACATCAGGGTTTTTTGACCCTGACCAAGGATACGCACATTGTTTCGTTTGACGATGTCTGTCACTTTCATTGTTTTTCCTACTTTCATAAATAGATTTTATGGATAAAGGATAATAGACGCTCTGCCTAGATTGTGAAATAAAAGAAGTGCGTATTATTGTAACGCTTTATGCCTATTTCGTAAAAAAATTACATAATACCCTAAATAACTGATTATTAAAGTTTTTTACTTGAAAACAGCGAATGCACCACTGTTTTTTTGGTTGTTTTATGTCCAATAAAAAGCAACATAAAAAACGCATTCTGATCCGATCTGATACTGTATGACGGCTTAACATTAACAAGCTCATTATGAGTATAGACGGCTTTATGTGGGTTGACGCTGTGGGACCGTAAATGAGTTAAAACGTGGCAGGCGAATCGCATGTCACGCTTACAACAGACGCATTGATAAACCCGTTATTAAGATAAAAACTCATCAACGGCACTGAGCGCTTGAGTACCATAAATCACCGCGGGGCCGCCGCCCATCATGATGGCAACATTGATCGTTTCTACCAGCTCTTCACGCGTGGCACCAGCCCGTAATGAAGCTTTGGCATGGGAAGCAATGCAACCGTCACAACGAGCCGCAATGCCAATGCTTAACGCCATCAGCTCCTTCACTTTTGTCGACAGAGCACCTTCTTCCATCGCCGCTTTGTGCATTGCCATAAAGCCATTTAAAATATCAGGCGACGTTTTACGAAATTCACGGGCAAACGCATTTTGGTCTTTGTTGATCTCTTTATAGCTTTTCATGTTTAGCACCTTCCAGTTACATTAAACTAAATAAAATTAGATTAAACTAATGTAAAGGATTAACGACTTAACGAAAAGCGCATTCTACGCAAAGCATGACCTAGGACAAATACAAAACAAACACCAAGCAGAATACATACAGGCTCATGTCTTATTTGTACAGCATCTCATCCCGCATCGGCGCCAATACGTTTAACACCTTGTTTTGCTGAGGATAGCTTAAACCCGCGTCTTCCATTGCACTCACCAGTAAATCTACCGTGGTATTGAAGTCGGCTTCGCTGATATTTTGCCCCTGATGCACTCTCAACATAGTGTCGCCCGTGTAATGACAAGGGCCACCGGTACTCACGCACAGATGCTCAATAAACTTTTCACGGAATCGCGTGATATTGGATTTTTCAAAATATCGGTAAATGGTTTCGTTGAAACTGATTTCTTTAATAAAATTGTCGGTGACAGCCTCTACAACACCGGCGCCGCCTATTTCATCGTACAGACTTTTATTGGCTTGAGACGGTGCGGCACATGCCGCCAACAATAACGCAAAGGCCAACACAGATGTTTTTATGATCATTACCATAAGTACCCCGTCATTGATAAATACACACCCGACTGATCCGCTTTCGTCGCTATGGTACCCAAATTGGCGTACGCGGCGGTGAAGCTCACATTTTTATTGGGAAGATAACTGACAAACACATCGCTCCAATCCTCTTCTTCTACACTGGAAAGGTTATTCGGTTTTTGGCGGTATTCCATGCCGATGACCCAATGCGGTGATAACAAAACACCAACACTGCTCTCCATCATCACCTGATAATGTTTATTATCGGGTCCACCATAGCCTAACAAGCCCATTTCATTGGCTTTCGTGGCACGCGCCGTGACATTCCACACTAAGTTATAACCGCCTAACGCACCCAAATGCACCTTAGTGGCCGCCAGATACACATCGGTTCCTTCGCTGTCTTTTGCTCCAAGGTAGGTTGCAATGGTGGCTTTATCAAGTTGCTTGTGCTGCAAACCAACACTGATTTGTGGGTACGCTGAATACACAGCATCGCCATACAAACGTAATTTTATGCCCACAATATTTTGCTTAATCTCGGCTGAATTAAGCCCTAAGCCTGTGATTAACGAGGCGGGTAAAGCAAATGTCTGCTGAGCAAAGCTAAGCTCTACCTTGTCATAAAAACCAACCGCGACACCCATTGACGACAAGCGGTAATCGGTCACATTCACGTCGGTCATAAAGGCCGACGCCGCGATCTCATCACGGCTGTCGTATCCCGCTAACGTCGCCCAAGGCACAAGGCCACCGCCTCCACTCCCCTCTAATTGAGACAAACCCGCTGTGGCGACTATTTTCCCTTCAGCGGCCAGAACGCTGGTGACGCTAAAAAGACCCACTGTCATGCTCAACAGCACGGCGTTTTTTAACAAAAAAATTGGTTTTAAAGAGGCCCTAAAGCAAAGAATGCTCACCATTTTTTCTTCCCAAAACCAGAGTGTTGAGAGTGATCCATCAAGTCGAGAGGCGGTAACAGCTCCAGCGTGATGGTCTGTGTTTTTTCGCTAACAATGTTGATTTGCGCCACATCAGTTACGCCATCGAGCATTCTTTCACTCCATAAGTCCACCACATCGCCTTGCTTTGCCGGTAAAGTAGCACGACCATTGCGGTCTGTTTTTACAGAGAAGGCGTTGTCTGCAACAACAATATAGCCGATCATGTCATCGTGAATATTGCAACCCAACGCAACCAAGCCCGGTTTATCGAACCAGACAGGAGGGATGTCAGACCCTTTATACAGCTTAATTTCAAATGCTTTGGGCTTTGAAAAGCTATACACGTGATGACGAATATCATCACTGTTTGGAAAGCGGACATATTGGCCTTTTTGAATGACCAACACTCTTGGCACAAAAGATTCATCAATTTGGTCCATCACTGCCACGGTGTTCGGGGTAATCGACGCCTGGCTGTTCAACGTGATCACAGCGTCGGGGACAGGGAGTCCCTTTTGATCTAACACCGTCAGCGTCATATCAGCGTAAGCATTTTGCAGAGCCAATGCACACAATAAAGCAAGCAAATAACGCATAATGTATCCTTAAACAGTTGTCTATTCGTTTTACGATTGATCAACTCGTTCCTCAGGTCAATCTCATTGTTTTTACTATACTAGAAATACACCCGCCAGCGCCATACGTGCACCTTCTTTGTGTAGGCTATTCTGGTTCGCTTATTTCTAATGCCATTTCCCAATTACGTATAAACCGTTTTTGTTTGGCGTAGTCACGCCCAACCAATAGCTGTTGATCCAGCTCAATGATCCCCGTTGGCCCCGGCGCGTTAACAACATATGGGTCATCAGGGTTGTTCATATCTGGCTGTATTGGAAACAATAGACCTTGGGTTTGCATCATTTTCTGACCGCGATCAGAGAGTAAAAAATCCAAAAAAACACCCGCATCTTGCACGTTTGGTGCCCCTTTGGGAATCAACGCCACACGCATCAACATCAGCGTATAATCCTTTGGCAAAATCATTTTCAGTCGATCATCGTCCCGAGCTCTTTGCGATGCGTAAGACCCTAGCAAATTGTAACCTAACACCAATTTACCCGACGCCACGTCGTCAATGATCTCATGAGTACAGCAGTAAGTTTGCACGTCGTGGCTACCAAAGGCCTCTAATAAACGCCCCCAGGTCACGTCGGCCTGTCGTGCATCTTGGCTCGCTAATAAGTACCCTACGCCACTTTTACGAATATCATAGGTTCCAATGCGCTGGGTCACGGCTTTTTCGTTTTGTCGAATGGTTTGCAACAATGACTGGCGATCTTCGGGTAGATCACCCGGAAAAGCCGCCTTATTGACCAACATGACGACCGGTTCCAGCGAAAACGCAAACAGCTGATTGCGCCACTTGAAATTGGTGGGTAAACGTTCGGTAAAGCTCGATTGGTAGGTTTGCGCATAACCATCATTGACTAATTTTAAATGCAAATCCATTGCACTGCTGATCACCAAACTGGCCTGAGGATGCGTCTGCTCTTGAATGGTTTGATAATACAACTCCAAAGTATTAACGTCTCGATAAGCAACCCGAACATCCGGATACAAGCTTACAAACTCCGTCAAAATTGGTGCGAACGATGCCAGATCCATCGCGGAATTAATGTATAAAATGCGCGAAGCCGAGTCGCTACCAAACCACACCGGCGCCTCAGCCAATAGCTTACTGCTGGTGAGTGTGGCCCACAAACTGACTATATAAATCATCGTTTTCATGACGTACGCTCGCTGGTTATATACTTCGCAAAATCCACCTGAAACGTTGTGCCTTTGGGCTCTGTGTCCAATATTTCAATGCTGGCAGAATGGTGATCAACGATGTCTTTCACCATAGCAAGGCCCACGCCACTGCCCGCAATGTCATAACGTCCTCGATAAAAGCGCTCAAACACTCGCTCTTTTTCAATATCGGGGATACCACTGCCGTAATCAATCACTTTAATACGATAAAAACGCTCAAACTCTTTTAACTGCACAATGACTTCAGTTGCGTGCTCAACGCCTAAACCACTATATCGCACGGCGTTTTCAATGAGATTTTGCATCATTTGCTGAATGGAAAAACTGTCGCCTAAGATCCAGCTTTCGTTCAATTCACCGTCCAAGGAAAGTCGAACACCTTGATGCAAGGCAGTCACGGCTTGCTCACGACAGGACGCCATCACCGGCTCCAATAAATGGATTGGTTCGAGTCGATGCGTTTGCAGCCGATGGGATACCACGGCTTGATTTAACAACAAGGTAACGGTTTGGCTAAGTGTGTCGCATTGCTTGACAATATTCTCCAAAGTGGAGCGCTGCTTTTCGGGCGATTGATTACCAGCTGAGGTGTAGTCCCGAGCATTTTCTGCCAATGCACGCAAGCTAGCCAAAGGGGTACGCAACTGATGGGCGGCGTCGGCGGTGTAATTTTCGAGTTGCTCTAAGTTGGTTTGCAACCGCGCCATAAAGTGGTTGATCGCGACTTTTAAATGATGGGTTTCTTTTGGTGTGTTAATGTCAATTGGGGTCAAATCCCCGACGGCGCGCTCTTCTAGCACTCGTTCGATTCGATGCAAGGGACGCAGCACCACATGGCTGCCGATAATGATTAAAGTAATCGCCACCAGCGCAATCAACACCACCACCTCAACCGCTTTTTGAGTGACCGCCGAAGACATGGCTTCTCGAGACAAGCGGGTTTGGCCTAAAACAATCCTCACCGTTTGCGCCGTTTCGGGGTCGGTTAGGTAACGCTCAACCCAAGCAAAACGCACCATTTCTCCCGAGTACTCTTGATTGTAAAACTGGATTTGATCAAGCACCGGCGGTTTGGGCGGCACACTGTTTAAGTCTTGGTAGCCAGTAATAAAGCCCTGCTCTAGGCTTTCGACCTTATAAAATACCCGATCTTCCTCCGCTTGTGCCAACGTGGCAAACGCCGACCAAGGGATGTCGATGCTGACTTCGTTGCGCATTAAACCAACGTTCTCATCCATTTGCAGTAAAGCACTGCGCAACAAACGATCGTAAGATAAATCGGCTAATTTCTGACTGTAGTCAAAAATTAAATTCACCGCCAAACCCGCAATAATACCGATCACCAGCACCCCCGCAAGAATAAAGCGGAAACGTAACGACGGTGCTTTTTTTAATGCACTTTTTTCCTCTTCTTCACTGAGATTTGGAGGGTTTAGTGATTTCCGCCACATAGCCAATGCCTCTTAATGTGCTGATCACCACGTCACCCTTGACCATTTTTTTTCTTAAGCGTCCAACGTACAACTCTATCGCATTAGGACTGGGTGTTTCATTAAAGTTAAACAAATGATCGGTAATTTCATCTTTGCTTAATACTCGGCCTAAGTGCCCAAGAAAAATCTCTAAGAGCCGAAACTCTCGGTTGGTAATGGCGGTTAATTCGCCTTCAACAAAGACCTGGCGGCTGTCTCGATTAACCGTGATATTACCATGTTCGGTCACGTTGGCGGCGTAACCCTGTTTACGGCGCAATAAAGCGCGACAACGAGCTTCTAACTCGCCGAAGTCAAAGGGTTTGGTGAGGTAGTCGTCTGCGCCTTCGTCTAACAGCCGAATGCGATCTTCTATTTGATCCCTCGCGGTTAAAATCAACACAGGCGTGTCGTCTTCACGTTGGCGGAGTTTTTGTAACAATTGCAGGCCCGATAAGCCGGGTAAATTCAGATCCAATAAGATCAAATCGACCGACTGATATTTGAGTAAATCGTCGGCACGCTTTCCATCGCCAATTAAATCGACGCCATGACCTAAACTGGTTAATCGTTCACAAATTGCCTGTCCCAATACTTGAGTGTCTTCTACAACTAAAATACGCATACAAATTCGCCATTTTTTTATTTTTCTAGGTATAGACGAGAAAATTCGAGCAACCTTCGTTACTCGAATTTTTTATCGCAAGGCCATTAGTATTGCAGGGCTTACGCGTCTTTAACAGCGTCTTTTGATCTCTTCATTTTAGCGCGAACAATCGGACCAACAATAATAGGCAATACCAAGCCCAAAACCGCCACCGTCCATAGCCCAATACTCAATCCGCTATTGAACAGCGCCATCCAATCACCGTCGGACAAAACCAACGCATGACGAAGACTTTTCTCCATTTCTGGCCCAAGCAACATGCCCAAAATGATCGGCACAAGTGGAATATCGACCTTACGGAAGATGTAACCAAGCACACCAAAACCCACCATAAAGTACAAATCGAGCGCACTGTGGCTGACCGAATAAATACCGACCGATGCAATCAGTGTGACCACTGGCATCAGGTATTTCGGTGGAATGCTCAACAGTTTAACGAAAATACCCACCATAGGAATATTTAACAGTAACAAGACCAAGTTACCGATAAACATCGCGGCAATCACACCCCAGACTAAATCCGCATTTTGTTGAAACAACATGGGACCCGGTGAAATGTTCAACGAGATCAACATCGCCAGCAATACGGCGGTCGTACCACTACCAGGGACACCCAAAGTTAACATGGGCACTAGGGCTCCCGACGCGGCACCATTGTTACCGGCTTCAGGCGCCGCTACACCGCGAGAATCTCCCTTCCCAAAGGTGCCGTTTTTATCCGATACCCGTTTTTCTAACGTGTAGCTGATAAAGCTGCCCAAAGAAGCACCGGCACCAGGTAACACACCTGCAATAAAGCCAAGTACCGCCCCGCGCAAAGACGCAGGAAGCACCTTAATAATGTCTTTTGGCGACAGTTTCAATTTATTGATCGCGACCTGTTTAAGCCCATCACCAGCATGGCGCTCAAGGAAAAACAATAACTCACTGATCGCAAACAAACCAACAATCGCAATAATGAAATCAACACCTTCAAACAATTCCAACGTGTTGTACGTAAAACGCTGCACGCCCGTTGAAATATCAATACCGACTGTGGCAATCATCAAGCCAATCGCCGCCGCCATTAAGGTTTTAAATTGATTCTTTCCAGTAATACCACCCAAGGTGGCAAACGCCAACGCAAACAAGGCGAAGTATTCAGAAGGACCAAATTTCAAGGCAAATTTAGCAAGAATAGGCGCCAAAACAACCAGTCCAATCGTCGCAATAAAACTGCCTATAAAAGACGCGATTGCAGAAATCGCCAGCGCTTCCGCTGCTTTGCCTTTTAACGCCATCGGATAGCCGTCTAAACAGGTCATCATCGCAGGCTCATCGCCCGGAATGTTTAACAAAATAGAGGAAATACGACCGCCATACATGGCACCAGCGTACACTGATGTAAGCAGAATCAGAGAAGAAGTAGGAGACAACCCTAAACTGAACGCCAACGGAATCAAAATTGCCACGCCGTTTGCAGGGCCAAGCCCCGGTAACGCACCGATTAATGTTCCTAAAATAGCACCAATAACCGCAAACATAATACTTTCCGGCGTTAATGCCACCGCAAAGCCTTGCATTAGTAAGCTCATAGTATCCATATTAAAACTCCAATAGACCTAGAGGCAGTGCTAGTTCAAGCACATTATTAAACAGCAGAAAGATCACTACCGAACTTGTCACACCCGTGATAAGACTCTTAGCAACATTTGCTCCCATACGCCAACTCAAGAAACTCACGACCAAAGCCGCTGCCGGCATAAAGCCAATCGGTTCAATAGCCCAAGCAAACGCCATCATAGAAAGAACCACGACGCTCAGTTCAATTAACATAGACACGGGGGCCCATGGCTCATCTTCATCAGGTCGAACCATTAAATAAACAGCGCTTACACCTAAAATGATCGACAGCATAATAGGAAAGGTTTCTGGCCCAACACTTTCGTGCCCACCAAAAGGAATAGGAAATTTGGTTGCTTCTAGTCCGTATACAACGGCCAGAATCAGCATCAGCATGCCAAACACACGATCGTTAATACGCATGTCTTTGCTCCATGTAGGTCATTCTTAGGGGAAAAATAAGGGAAAAACAGGAGGGGAAAGACCCCCTCCAAAGCGGTCTACGTTATTTGATTAAACCGATATCTTGAGACAACACTCGGATATCAAGTGTTTGGTTTTTAACGAACTGAGTAAAATCAGCACCTGACTTATGGAAGGGCATCAAACCGTTTTTGGTCATCACATCTTTCCATTCTTGCGTTGTGTATAGCTCATCAATCGTGCTTACCCACCAATCGTACGAATCAGCACTTGCGTTGCCTGGTACATAAAATCCACGCCAGTTTGGTGCAACCGAATCAATTCCTTGCTCCATCGCCGTTGGAATAGCATCAAATGGGGCTGGTAAACGCTCTTCCGATAACACGGCAAGAACACGCAAATCACCAGAATCCATGAAGCCTTTTACTTCAGAGATGTCACCCGTGAAGGCATCTATGTGACCACCAACAACTTGTACCAAAGCCTCAGAGCCACCACTGAACGCTAAGTAGCGAATTTTTGGCAACTGCTCTACATTGGCTTTTTGAGCCGTCATAAGTACTTTCAAATGATCCCAGCCACCAGAAGCACTACCACCGGCAAACTTAACCGCGCCTGGGTCTTTTTTCAGTGCGTCTAACACTTGTGTCAAAGACGTATATTTTGACTCTTTTCCGACAGCAATGATGCCGTAGTCAGCACCTAAAGTGCCTACCCATTTTACTTGGTCGGAATTCATACCAGGAAATTGGCCTTGAGCAAGACGTGTTGTCGTTGCGGTACTCGCCGCGACAATAAGGTTTTCATCGGTATCACGCTTACTAACGGTATGAGCAAAGGCTACACCACCACCGGCACCAGACATGTTGACGGTTTGTACGTTACCAGAAAAATATTTTTGATCGACTAACACTTTACCAACGCTACGGCAGGTAAAATCCCAACCGCCGCCTGGGTTAGCTGGGGCAATACATTCTGCACTTCGAGCTGGCTCATAAGCGTAAGCTTGGCCAGCAATGGTTAATGCCGCAGCACTTGTGATAAGAACAGATTTTAAAGAAAGAGTTTTAAGCATGGTTATCTCCTGCTTGTTATTTTTTTGTTGGCAAATCAAGCGCGAAAAAAATTTTAATACACTTGAATCGCTAAACCTTACCCCCCAAACCTGTCACTACCCTGTCAGTCATTAACTTTTCTTGCATAATTGTGTCAAAAACATCGCCCTTTTTTTATAAAAAGTACTCGTAAAGCCATGTCATTGCCTAAGAAACAAGGTAACCTTCTCTTCTTTATTCGCCTTGATCAGACGTTAGGAAGCTTTCTAATGAGCGATAATCCCCCTCGTGCAACGCTCATCGGTAGCCTAGCTATTTTACTGTGGAGCACCCTAGCCCTCTTCACAACACAAGCCAATGCCGTGCCGCCGTTGCTGCTGTTAACACTGACTTTTTGTGTTGCCAGCGTGCTGTTTTTTGTGGTCTACCTTGTTAAGGGAGAGCTTAAAACATCGTGGCAACAAACGCCAAAAAGCGCCATCACGATGGGGGGATTAGGGTTTTACAGCTATCACTTGGCGTATTTTTACGCCTTTCAGCACGCCCCCCCTGTAGAAGCTGGACTAATAGCTTACCTGTGGCCTTTGATTATTGTGCTCATGGTGGGGCTAACCAAAGGCAACATGCTGTCGTGGACGCATTTGATCGGCGCCATCATCGCCTTTGTCGGCACCGGCATCATGTTGCACTCAAAAGACCAAACCGTTATCGCCAATGACAGTGCCATTCACTGGACAGGTTACGCCGCCGCTTTTGCTTGCGCCTTGATATGGTCAAGCTATTCAGTTGCAAATCGACGCTTTCAAACCGTGCCATCCAGTGCGGTTCTTTGGTATTGCTTGGTCACCGCATTACTGGCTGGCGTGTCTCATGTTGCGCTTGAAAAGCAGGCCGAGCCTTTGACATTAAACACATGGATCGCCATTTTGGGACTGGGGTTGGGGCCCGTTGGCGTGGCTTTTTTTTGTTGGGATTTGGGTGTAAAAAAAGGCAACTTATCACTGCTAGGCGTACTGTCGTATACCGCACCGGCGTTATCGACAACTTGGTTAGGGCTGTTTACTGACGCGCCACTGACCACAGGACAAATTATTGCCTGCCTATTGATTACCACTGGGGCACTGTTTGCCAGTTTAATGCCAAATAAAAAAATCCCCTTGGACATCACTCGAACCAAGGGGATCTAGCTTTCCTACTCGACGCGTTTACGCAACCTGATACAAAGAGCGCGGCGCGTTTTGTAAGTAACTCTCCATCTCCGCCATGCCATTAGGCTGGTCTACCTTTACTCCCAAATCCCGCATCGTACTGCCCAAAGCGTGCAAAGTACGAAACAAGTTATGTTCCCGGCACTGCTCACCCATTTGGCCAATACGAACAATGGGCTGGCCAAACGATCCCGCAATTTCAACTCGGTATAATTCAGAAATATGACGGCAAATTTGTGGCGCGGTTAATCCTTCAGGAATGTTTATCCCAACCACAGAGTTCAACCGTGAAGACTCGGGGATAAACAGCGACAACCCCATACCCTCGACCCCAGCTTGCAAGGCCTTAGAGCAGCGTAAGTGACGAGCAAAACGATGCTCTAAGGTTTCATCACACACCAACTTCAATGCTTCATGCAATGCCATAATGCCAGACACAGGAGCCGTATAATGATACCCATCATTGTGCCAGAAGTTTTCCGCTAGCTGAGCATCAAAACACCATTGCACTGTTGGTTTCGTTCGGCGCTTCACTGCCGCCCAAGCCTCGTTTGAAAACACCAATAACGACACACCCGGAATAGACGACAAGCCTTTTTGGCCGCCGGTGATTACCACATCCACTTGCCACTCATCCATCTTCAGTGGCATGGTACTTAACGTACACACCGCATCCACCACCACAAGACAACCGTAAGACTTGGCTATCGCCGTGATCTCTTGTAGCGAATGATTGAACACCGTATTCGACGTTTCACCCTGAACTAAGGTCAACACTTTAGGGCGCGTTTCTTCGATCGCACGACGAACTCGCTCAGGGTCAGCCGCCTCATGAACGCCCACATGCAACTCGTGCACATCAGCACCAATACGTGTCGCCATTTCTGCCATACGATGACTGAAAAAACCATTATTGATGCATAAAATGCGCTCACCCGGCTCTAACAAATTTGCTACCGCCATCTCCATCGCTGCAGACGCTGGCCCTGCTACGCCAAGCACCCACTTAGATTCCGTTTGAAACACATAACGCGCCATCGACTTAACTTGCCCAATTACCTGCGCCATCACACTACCGAGGTGATTGATCACGATCGAATTCGCCTTCGCTACACGCTCAGGAATCGGCACAGGGCCAGCTCCCATCATTAACAAAGGCTCGTGTGGCAGAATATCATCTAAAGATTTCACCTGGGGGCGTGGAATACCCATTGGCGATAAAACGGTCATGTTAAGCAGCCTAACTAGTCTAAATGGAAAGAAAGAAGTGATCGTTAAAAGCACTGTTATTAGCTTTTAACAGAATAAAATATCGTAAATTAATTTTTTACAAAATATTATCTTGCAATATTACAATATCCCTTTAAAAAATAAGAGCGAACAAAATCAAAAGAGTGTAATCAACCAGAGGTGCTTGGATTCGCCTTACATCTGACGTGCCTGGATTTCAACCCGCAGCATTTTTTACTCTGCGCGATTGATCCTTGTTGTGCCATAATGCGTGAAACTCTTCGTTAGAACACCGTTAGGACCCCGTTATGATCACTTGTGGTATCGAAATAAAAGGCAGCGAAGTCATTCTTTGCTTGCTATCAAAACAAGATGGCTTGTTTCAAATTGCCGACTGTCGCCAAACACGTCACACATTGAACAACCCAAACGACAGCGACAGCGTACGCAAATTTCAGTTCATGCTGAAAAAACTCTTTGAAGACTACAAGGTAAAACGCGCGGTGATCCGTGAACGCCCCACAAAAGGCAAATTCGCTGGCGCCGCCGTCGGCTTTAAAATCGAAGCCGCGATTCAACTGATCAACACTGTAGACGTCGACCTATTCAGTGGAGCGAAAACCAAAGACATACTGCAACACAACCCGATGCCGATTCCGTTCAAAGCCACCGGCTTGCGCGCGTACCAAGAAGGCGCCTTCACCGTCGCCTACGCCGCACTCTCAGAACACATCAACGAAGCGTAAACTGTCACACCTGCAACGACATTAAGGACACTATCAAACGTGTCCTTATACTCAACACAAGACACCCACTCATTTTTTCTTATTAAGACACCCACTCATTTCTATTCCTGATTTAATAAGAAGTAGATGACTTTCCATAAAGCCATTCTTCACATGACAGCCATAAAACACTGTACAAATGAACAGTATGACTCTATGGTCTTTGTAATCGAATGACTCATGGAAAGAGGGCTCAGCGTATGCCTACCGCAAGAAAGCAACAAATTAGTTTGTCGGACACACCTTACTATCATTGTGTTTCACGATGTGTTCGACGTGCATTTTTATGCGGCGAAGACGCCGTTACCGGTAAAAATTACGAACATAGACGCGGCTGGGTTGAGATGCGCATGCTGTATTTAAGTCGCCTGTTTGCAATAGAAATTTGCGCTTATGCGGTAATGAGCAACCACACGCATATTGTGCTTTGTGTCAATGTTGAAAAGGCCAAAAAATGGACTGCTGACGACGTTTTAACACGCTGGCATCAATTACATAAAGGCACCCTGTTAACACAGCAATTCATGAGAGACGGTCACATACCTAGCCACTTAACGCCTTTTCTGGATGCAACCATTGAAACGTATCGACAACGGCTTATGGACGTTAGCTGGTTCATGAGGGAACTCAATGAAAATATAGCTCGGCAAGCCAACCGTGAAGACGAATGCACAGGGCGATTCTGGGAGGGCCGCTTCAAATCGCAAGCACTCCTTGATGAGTCCGCGCTGATCGCTTGCATGGCTTACGTCGATTTAAACCCCATCAGAGCGAACGTCGACAAGACACCTGAAACATCAGCACATACAAGCATCAAAATGCGCATTCGCTCAGCGAAGCGGAACAGACAACCCAACTTACTCAATCCGTTTATTGGCCATTCAAAAGAAGAGAGAACCAATGGTCTACCCTTTGATCTGAAAGAATATTTAGAACTGGTCGATCTCACAGGTCGCATCATTTACCACGATAAACCAGGCAGCATCGATTTATCCCTTGCCCCCATTCTCCAACGCCTAAATGTGCCTGCAGAAAGCTGGATAATAATGGCGACACAATTTGAACAGCATACCTGTACGGCAGTTGGAACCGAAGCTATCCTAACAGACTACTACCAGAAATTTGATTACAAACGCCGGCCAAAAATCAACAAAACTAAAGCGCTATTAGCCTAACACCCTCCGATTGCGTCACACCCTTTATTACAGCTCTAAAGCAAGGATTTAACTCGCTTAAATGGTATTACCCCCTGAAAAAACCAGTAACAGACCAAAGCAGCGCATCAGAAAACAACTTGACAACTTACTCAATCAACAACTTAAGACATAAACAACCGACTGACCTTTTTATTAAGACACCCATATAAAACTAAAATGGTTATCTTACATGGATGTCCTAATAACTCTTGGGTGTTCTAGTAACTCTCCGGTAACTCTAGCCACTAACATGGGTGTCTAAATAACTCTGGGTGTCTAAATAACTCTTACAGTCGATTATGGCGCATTGAGATAAAACCGCACCAAAATAAGGCAATTTTGATCATTGTTTTTTTCCCATAATAACGAGTAATACGCCGCCAAGTACGCCAGAGGTCGCTATAATAAGGTGTAAGGTGATGGATTCATTAGTAAAAATCACACCCCCCAATGTCGCAATGACAGGAACCAGTAGCTGCAATACCGCTACCAATGAAGCACTAAGATAAGGCAATACAGCGTACCACAAGGCATAGCCTAATCCAGACATAATCGCGCCTGAGATCATGGCGTACACAATCCCTTCAGAATGTATTTGTTCACTGCCGTACAAACTCGCGACGAGCAAGACAACACAGAGCATAGGAAGGGTGCGAACAAAGTTAGACGCCGTAGCGAATAAAGGTTTGGATGAGATCTTACCGCGCCAGGTATACAAGCCCCATGCGATGCCGGCGATGCCGGCGATGCCGGCGATGCCGGCGATGCCGGCGATGGTCATCAAAATAAAGCCAATTAATGAGGGTGAGGTCAAGGTCGGCATTACAAGGTAGGCAAAGCCAGTAAAGGCGATGAGCAGGCCAACCCACTCCAACCCAGTCAGTTTCTGACCTGCCCAAACCGCAAAGAGAATCAGGGTTAATTGCACCGCGCCAAACAGGATCAAGGCACCCGTTCCCGTCTCTAATGTCACGTAAGCAAATGAGAAGCCAATTGCATAGATAAATAAAGCGATTGCCGATAACCAGCTGCCTTCTAGCCATATTTTTTTAACCGATGGTGGCTTCGTTTTTAATGATTTAAAAATACACAACAAGGCTAAGGTAACGGCGCCGCTAAACAATCGCCACACGGCAAAACTGGCAGGGTCGATTAGCTCATCCGCTAACGCCAATCGACACAATACCGAGTTGGCCGCAAAAGCAATTAATGCCAGTGCAATGTATACGTACAAACGGGGCGAATTTGTCATAAATTTATTGAAACGCCCAGTTAACCTTAGACGCTTACCTTCGTTGAATAGTCGGCTACTTTTGCGCACTGGCACTGGATTTGCAAGTCTAAAATCAACGTCTACTCGCATGACTCGGATGGACTCAAACAGGAATCGACATGACGACGCTTTTACTTTTTACGGATTTAGATGGCACTTTGCTTGATCACCACAGTTACGATTTTCAGCCCGCTGAGGCGGCTTTGCGGTCGTTGAAGACCTTTGGCATTCCTTGCATCATCAACACCAGCAAAACCTTTGTTGAGCTTATTTCACTTCGACAAGCTTTAGAGCATCAAGACCCTTTCATCGTCGAAAATGGCTCTGCTGTTTACATTCCTAAGCATTTAGCCCTGCGTAGTGATGACGCACTGGAAGACTGCGGCGACTTCTGGCGCAAATCATTTGGCCCCCATCGTGACCAACTTATCGCACTGACAAACGATAAACAAAACTCTTTTCAATTTACCCGCTTTAGCGACATGACCTGTCAAGAGCTGATGTCGATCACAGGTTTAAACGAGGAAAACGCTACGCAAGCCATGCAACGCGACTTCAGTGAACCCATGCTATGGGTCGATTCAGATTCAGCGCTTAATGTCTTGCGTGCAGAACTTGCTCCCTTCGATGTACAAATCCAAAAGGGCGGGCGCTTTGCGCATTTAATGGGAAAAGAGTGCGACAAAGCCCATGCCATGATGTGGCTTAAAGGGCTTTACCAGAAACAAAGCAACAGCAACAGCAACATCCACACTATCGCTTTAGGCGATGGCGAAAACGACATTGGCATGTTGCGACAAGCGGACGTTCCGGTTGTTATTCGATCCCCTGCTCATACGCCACCCAAAGTACCTAACCGCAGCGACGCTTGGTTAACCGAGAGTTGTGGTCCAGAAGGTTGGGCACAGGCTGTCAATGTGTGGCTCAAGCAACATGGTTTTGTAGACAAAAATAACACTTAATACCTCATTTAGGAGAACGACTATGGGCGACTTTCATCAAAATGGCATCATTACCACCCTTCATAACTTAGCGCACCGTCCGTTAGAGGAAATGGAAAAAGAGCTTTGTGAATTTGCAAAAACGCGTCCGATGTCTCTTATCCTTCCGTGTCTATATTCGGAATTAGAAACAGACGCCATGCCCAATATCTTAAAGCATTTGCAACAAGTGCCTTACCTATCAGAAATCGTTATCGGTTTGGATCGCGCCACCGAAGCACAATATCGACATGCGTTGGAATTTTTCAGTGTGTTGCCACAAAAGGTAAAGGTACTTTGGAACGATGGCCCACGCTTACGAGCCATCGACAGTGTATTGAAAGGTGAGCACCTGTCTCCATCTGATCCAGGTAAAGGCCGCAATGTATGGTTTTGCATGGGCTATAACCTAGCTGCTGGCAAAGCAGAATCCATCGCTATGCACGATTGCGACATCGTCACCTACGACCGAGAATTACTGGCGCGTCTGATTTATCCTGTCGCCAACCCTAATTTTAACTACGAATTTTGCAAAGGTTTTTATGCGCGCGCCGCCAATGGGAAAATGAACGGCCGTGTCAGCCGTTTGTTGGTCACGCCTTTATTGTATTCCTTAAAAAAAGTCTTTGGTCATTTGGATTATTTAGATTATTTAGACAGCTACCACTACCCATTGGCGGGTGAATTTTCTTTCCGTCGTGACGTGATGACCGATTTACGCATCCCGAGTGACTGGGGCCTAGAGATTGGCGTATTAAGCGAGATGTACCGTAACTACTCGACCAATCGCTTGTGTCAGGTCGATATCGCCGATATTTACGATCACAAACACCAAGCCCTTTCTGCTGACGACGACGACGGCGGCTTGTCTAAGATGTCGATTGATATCACCAAAGCGATTTTCAGAAAGCTGGCTACCAACGGCACCATTTTTAATCAAGAAACCTTCCGCACTATCAAGGCGACTTATTATCGCGTGGCATTAGACTTCATTGAAACCTATCGCAACGACGCAGAAATCAATGGCCTTAAACTGGATGTCCATACGGAAGAGCAAGCGGTTGAGTTGTTTGCCAGTAATATTATGAAAGCCGGTAATCAGTACCTTGAGAACCCAATGGAAACCCCTTTTATCCCAAGCTGGAATCGCGTCGTCAGTGCTTTCCCCGGTGTGATGTCGCAACTCGCCAATGCGGTAGAATTAGACATGCATGAGTTTGGCCCTAAGTCATCCAAATAGGATAACTTTTTCGACCCACAAGACAGGCAGATAACCATGGAAAATCCCCCTTTGTCTCATTTAGAGCCTCGTTTGATCGCTCACTTGCAAGCCATTTACCCACATTTGAACAGCAAGGAGCTGGCAGACAAGTGCTTGGCGACGTTTGATTTAGATCCAAGAACGGAATCTCCTCGCCCACATACAAGTCTGTGGGATCAGTCTGACATTATGTTAATCACCTATGCAGATACCTTACGCAAAACTGACGAAGCACCATTAGAAACCTTGCATCACTTTGTCAAAAGCAAGCTTTCAGACGCCATTTCAACCGTGCATTTGTTGCCCTTTTTTCCCTACAGCTCTGACGATGGTTTTAGTGTGATGGATTACACCACGGTAAACCCGTCGTGTGGTCGGTGGAGTCATGTGGCGAATTTGGCGAAAGATGTGAACGTCATGGGCGATTTGGTAATTAATCATTGTTCAAGCCGAAGTTTGTGGTTTGAAAACTTTAAAGCTGGCGTTCATCCAGGAGCCCACTTCTTTTATGAAGCAGACCCAGCAGCAGATTTAAGCGCAGTCGTGCGCCCTAGAACCTCACCGTTGCTCAGAGAAGTCAAAACCAAACACGGTGACAAACATGTGTGGTGTACATTTAGCCACGATCAGGTGGATTTAAATTTTGAAAAGCCCGAAGTGCTACTGGAATTTTTGGGTATTATTCGATTGTATCTTGAAAAAGGGATTCGTTGGTTTCGTTTGGACGCGGTGGCATTTTTGTGGAAAGTCCCCGGCACCAGCTGCATTAATTTACCGCAAACTCATGAAATCATTCGGTTATTGCGTTTGATGATTGAGCATTATGCACCTGAGTCCGTCATCATCACTGAAACCAATATCCCCAATCAAGAAAATTTGACCTACTTTGGTAACGCCAACGAAGCCCATTTGATTTACAACTTTTCTTTGCCGCCATTACTGATCAACAGCTTGGTCACAGGCAACAGCAATCATTTAAAACAATGGTTAATGAGTATGCCGCCTGCACAACAAGGCACCACCTATTTGAATTTTGTAGCCTCTCATGATGGCATAGGTTTACGCCCTACCGAGGGATTGCTAACCGAGTGGGAGCTGGACACGCTGATCAATACAATGAAACGTTTTGGCGGCAAAATCAGCTCACGTACGACACCACAAGGAGAGGCCAAGCCCTATGAGATCAACATCAGCCTGTGGAACGCCTTATCTGGCTCAGCACTACAAGGACCAGACCAATGGCAATTTGCGCGTTTTCTTTGCGCGGCTGGTGTGATGATGTCTCTGGAAGGCGTGCCTGCCTTTTATATTCACAGCTTGTTCGGTACTGAAAATGACGTAGAACGCGTTGAAAACACGGGGCACTTTCGCTCTATTAATCGCCATATTTGGGACATAGAAGACTTGGAACACGCGCTTAATACACCTACGCACCACCAAAAAGTCTTTCAGAGTATGAATAAACTGATACGGATTCGCCGCGCCCAGCCAGCCTTCCACCCTAATGCGACACAATACGTCTTGCACATGGGAGAAAATTTGTTCGCATTTTGGCGCCAGAGTATTGATAGAAGACAAAGCCTCTTCGCGGTGTACAATATGACGGATCAACCGCAAAGCTTTAATTTGTCAGAGCTTAATCTGATCGCCACAGACGACTGGACCGACTTGGTATCGGAGCAAGTCTATGAGGATCGTTTAGGTAAAGTCACGCTGATGCCGTACCAGTTTGTCTGGCTAGCGAACAAAAAAGGCCGAGCCAAGTCATCAAACTAAGGAAGCGATAAGCCCACGACTTGAAAGAAGCAAAAACGGTGCGTTGCTAAGCGGGTTTAGTGACTCACCGTTTTTGAAAACACGTTAATTACTACCACACCCGTCACAATTAATGACATACCAATGCACGCGGCTAAGTCGAGTTTTTCATTGGCAAAAAAGTAGCCAAACAAGGAGATCAGCACCACGCCCAGTCCAGCCCAAATAGCGTAGGTCACCCCCGTCGGCATGGAGCGCATCACAATCGTTAGCAAGTAAAAAGAGACAACATAACCGACAATGACAATGACGCTGGGGGCCAACTTGCTGAATGAGTCCGAGGCTTTTAAGGCGGTTGTGGCGATCACTTCTGCCACGATCGCTAATAATAAAATCACGTAGGTCATCGCTCCCTCCTACGCCTTCGACGGATCTGTTTCAGGCGCTGTGTCTTCTGCTAAAAAGCCACCCGTTTGATGCGACCACAGTGAAGCGTAAATGCCGTTCTGTAGAATCAATTCCTCGTGGCGGCCTTGTTCTACTATATTGCCCTTGTCCAGTACGATTAATCGGTCCATCGCGGCAATCGTTGATAAACGGTGTGCAATCGCGATGACCGTTTTACCTTGCATTAGCGTATACAAACTGGCTTGAATCGCGGCTTCTACCTCAGAGTCTAACGCCGACGTGGCCTCATCTAAAATAAGCAAGGGCGCGTCTTTTAATAAAACGCGCGCAATCGCGATGCGCTGACGCTGACCACCTGACAACTTAATACCACGCTCTCCCACCATGGCATCGTAACCGCTGTTACCAAAAGGATCGGTTAGGGTTTGGATAAATTCATGGGCTTCGGCTCGCTGTGCCGCCGAGATCATCTCTTCATCGGAGGCATCAGGTCGACCGTACAGTAAGTTTTCACGCACGGTTCTGTGCAACAAGGACGTGTCTTGCGTCACCATACCAATTTTTGCTCGCAGCGAGTCTTGTTTGACATCAGACACATTTTGACCATCAATGCGAATTTGGCCCGATTCAATATCATGAAAGCGCATCAACAAATTGACAATAGTGGATTTCCCAGCCCCAGAGCGCCCAACTAATCCGACTTTTTCACCCGCTTTAATGCTCAATACAAGGTTTTCAATTACCTTACTGTCTTGCTTGCCATAGTGAAAATTAACCGCGTCGTATTCAATAATGCCATGAGGTACTGACAAGTTCGAAGCATTAGGCTTGTCTTCGATCTCAATAGGGCGTGATAAGGTTTTCATGCCGTCGTTGACCATGCCGATGTTTTCAAATAAAGCACTGACCTCCCACATAATCCATTGAGACATACCATTCAAGCGAAGCGCCAAACTGACAGCGATAGCAATCGCGCCAACGCTAATAATGCTGCCGGTCCACAACCAAATAGACAAGGCCGCCACCGAAAACGCCAACACATAGTTGCACGTTTGTACTCCCACACTCAGCAGAGTGACCAAACGCATTTGCTTATGCACGGTGTGCAGAAAACCATCCATACCCTCTTTGGCATAATTGGCTTCACGCTGATGATGAGAAAACAATTTAACCGTGGAAATATTGCTGTAGCTGTCGACGACTCGACCCGTCATAGTGGAACGTGCATCGGCTTGCTCTGCCGAGATTTTTTTCAATTTAGGCACAAAATACAGTTGCAGCAAAACATAACACAACAACCACGCCAGCATCGGGATCATCAGGCGGTAATCCGCTTTTGCGATCAACACCACCATCGAAATAAAGTACACGCCAATGTACACGAGCACATCCAGTAGCTTCATCACCGTTTCACGGACAGCAAGGGAAGTTTGCATGACTTTGGTTGAAATACGTCCCGCGAACTCATCCTGAAAAAAAGACATACTTTGGCGTAAAATATAATGATGGGACAACCATCGTATGCGCATAGGGTAATTGCCCAATAACGTTTGATGGATAATCGCTGAGTGAACAAAAGTCACTAAGGGCATCAGCACTAAAATCATCAAGGACATCCATAGAAGATGCTGGCCTTCTTCGGCGAAAAAGGTGTCTGGGTCTTTGTTGATCAACCAATCCACCAGCTGCCCCATAAAACTAAACAGCGTTACCTCAAGAATCGCGATGGTTGCAGTCAACAGCGACATTAATATCAGCGGCAGCTCCACCCCCTTTGAATAATAACGACAAAAGGCAAACAAGGTATTCGGCGCTTGTGCGACCTGAATGTCGGGGTAAGCATCGACCCACTTTTCAAAAAAACGTAACATGACTTTCCTTGCTAAACGATAGGATGGCACGACAAAAAGAACATCGTATGCGCGTATTGCGTGGGAAAACGATTATGATTTCCATAATATAAAGGGTGACAAATTGAACCATGTTCCCCCGTCGAAAACCAGAAAATATCACTTTATCGACACACAGCGCATAGATTTTTACTTGCTGTTTGCACAATTAAACCCACGATTATGGACGAAAAAGATTATAATTTCGTAAAAGTTGTCAGGTATTTTCCTGCCTATCACATTGTTTCTGTCTATTCTCGTAGACCCATTAGCTGATAAGTTATGTTATGACGCTCTCTTTACCTATTATTTTAGTACTCGGACTCTTATCTGGACTGACGCCTTTTGCCGTGGACGCCTATCTTCCAAGTATTCCGACCATTTCTAAAGACTTAAACACAGAAATCAATTTTGTACAGTTAACGCTGAGTGTCTATTTACTTGTGTTTTCATTTATGCAAATTGTATTTGGGCCCATTTCGGATGCCATTGGGCGGCGCAAAGTGATTGTCGGTGGTCTGATTGTCTTTGCACTGGGCAGTTTTGCTTGTGCGCTGTCATCAAGCTATGAACTTTTGCTAGCCAGTCGGGCGATTCAAGCTTTTGGCGGTGCAGCGGTCGCCGTATGCGTACCGGCCCTGGTTAAAGACGGATTGTCGATCAATCAGTTTGCTAAAACCATGTCCATGATCATGCTGGTCATGGCGCTGGCGCCATTAGCGGCCCCCATTGTAGGCGGAGCCATTTTAACGTTATTAAGCTGGCATTATATTTTTGTTTTGCTGGGGGGGGTGGCCCTGCTGGCAATCGGTTTATTTCTTCGCACTATTCCAGAAACACTACCCGCAAAAAACCGGATTCCCTTTTCTTTTTTTAATGCACTGCGAAACTACGCCACCTTATTAAAAAACCGTGCTGTGATGGGCTACATTGTTGCCTCCGCTTTTTATTTTGCGGGCATGATGAGCTTTGTCACAGGCGCGTCCTTTGTTTATATCGAAATTTACGGTGTAAACCCGGCACATTTTGGGTTTCTTGTCGGTTTAAATGTCATTGCAATGATGTTTGCCTCCACCATTAACAGCCGCTATGTAGAAAAGCTGGGCACAGAAGTGCTGTCGAAGTACGCAATTTACGTTCCTTTAATCGCGGCAATATTAATGATTGTGCTGTGTTTTTTAAATCACCCGCCTTTATGGTTAATCATTACCTCCAGCGTTCTCTTTATGGGCCCAATGGGTATTTTAGGTAGTGGCTTTATGGCGGGGGCATTACGCTACTCAGGCAATCACAATGGCAGCGTAACCGCTCTTGCGGGGTCTTCTCGATTTGCCTTTGGCGCACTAGGGGGTGTGGTAGTGAGCGTGCTTCACGATGGTACTTTTGTACCTATGCTGGGGACTATCGCCACTTGTGGCATAGTGGCGTTTGTGTGTTTGAAAGCAACGGTTCACTTCACAACATCAAAGACTGACCCTTGATGCACATGTGTATTTTTATAGTGGCATTTTTCATCTAAATCATAACAAACAACAATCGGAGCCTTTATGCTAAGCACCCAAACCCTTATTGAAAAAGTTCACCTCAGCCCAGAACACGTACAGTTTAATGAAGTGATTAATGTGATTGAACGCGAATACGCATTCACGCCTTCTGCGTTCACCAATGGCAAACAACACAATGCAATCAACGAAAATAATGGCTCTTGTAAGATTTTTGCGTTTGCGATGATTCACCACCTGGACGAATTAGCGACACTGAACTTGTTTGGTGAGTTTTATCGCGTTGATGTCTTAAAAAACCCAAACGCCGAAGATCATCAAAATATCCGTCAATTTATTGAGAATGGCTGGGCGGGCATCCAATTTAAACACTTCGCACTGACCAAAAAAAACGCCTAGCCTGACCACGACGGTGAACCGTTTGACCTTCCCTTGCGTAACCTGTTGTATGAAATATCGTCACTCGCCCTGGTTGAATTCATCACCGATAAAATGCGATAGTGCAAAACAACGATAATAATGAGGTGATTATGGAACTCGTGGCTTTTGATCTTGATGGAACGCTACTCAATCGGCATCAACGCTTATCAGATTACACGATAGAAACGTTGGAGCGTTTAAAGTCCGCTGGTGTATTTTACACAGTAGCGACGGGGCGTACTCACCTTGCTGCTATGCCTTGCATCCAAGGCCATGACTTTCCCCATTGGCAAATTTTTAAAAACGGAGTGGAGTGGTGGGACCCAAGCTTAAAGCAGTATCGCCACCAAAGTTTGATGTCACAAAACCACATCTCTGAATTGTTACTGTCATTTGAAAAAAACAACGTGACGCCGTTCGTATTTTGTTTAGATGAAAACGGCGCTCATCGTGTTTATCACTCTCCTCTTACAGGCCATCTTAGCGATCACATTGCGAATGAACTGGGCAATCACAAAAACATGAGCCTTCATCCGATAGCCGAGTTGTCACCCCATTACAAAATCACCAATATCAGCGCTATGGGCAGACCTGAATTTATAGACAACATTGTCGCTGACAGTAAGAAACACACTCACTTAACCGCTTATTCTGGTGGTGGAATATACCACCCGGACGCATTTTGGCTCGACATTCATCACAGTAATGTGTGTAAAGGCTCGGCTCTGATGGAACTTAAAGCTGAAATTGGTGCCGAAAGGTTAGTGGTGTTTGGTGATGGAGATAATGATATTTCCATGTTTTCATTATCTGATGAAGCATTTGCAACGGACAATGCTGAAGATCACATTAAAAACAATGCATCAGCAGTGATTGGCCACCACGACGAGGATGGCGTAGCCAAATATTTAAGACAACGCTATGACTTGTGATCTCTCTCAGTCCATGTTTTTTGTTTATGTTTTGACAAGTGTCATTTGATGGCAAGGGGTTGATATTTAACCAACACCCTCCATTTACTAAAAGACAACATAATTGACTTTACCCAGCCATCATAGTGAATCATGATGGTGATAAGAATAATTCGTTTGGAGATATGCCATGTTTGAATTTTTGCTGTTCATTGCTGCCTGTGTGGCAATGGCTTTCTTGGTAACCACTGTCCAGCGGTCTGTGATGCCACCAAAATCAACACTTCAGCCGATTAAAATCGAGCGTGAAAAAATGCGTCGTCCAGTGCCTCGCCAAAAACGTCCCTACTAGACCGTTTAACAAAGATAACTTGCCGATTCATAGTGTAATGCTCTATTCATATGAGCACGAAACCAGGCCGACAACGCCTGGTTTTTTATGTCTTTATGCCATGTTCTTTGAGTTTATTCGCTATCGCGCTGTGGCTCATACCAACGGCTTTGGCCAGCTTGCGAGTACTTGGGAAACGGGGGTAAAGCTGCATTAACAATTCCGCTTCCCACTGTTTAAGAGTGATTTCTAGCGAATGATCAACCAGAGCTCTGTTTGTCTGTGGGTGGCTGTCAGGCAGTAAAATATCATCAGCTTGCCACTCGGTGGATGGCTTTGTCAGTAGCGTTTGCAGACAAATATTACGTAATTCTTTCAGGTTTCCAGGCCAATCATATCGCGCTATTTTCATCCGTGCTCCCTTTGACAATGTCGGAAGAGGCAACCGATAGCGCTCTGATTGCGATTGATTAATTTGCTGCACCAAGCCTTCCAAGTCCTCTTGTCGCTCCCGCAGTGGCGGCATGGAGAGCGTTAAAGCAGACAAGGTAAAATACACATCTTTACTGAGATGCTCACCTCGCGCCAGCGTCGCCAGATCTAAAGAAGAAGTACTGATCACCCTTACAGCCGTGTCTAAGCTGGTATTCGTGCTGGATTGTCGTGCTAACCAATCAAACAAGACGCCTTGCACGGCTCTCCCAAGGCACTCAACGTGCTCAATCACTAGCCACCCAGAGGCATTATCAAGATCTAAAATAACCTGTGAGGTAATGTCCTTCGCGTGATAAACCATGAGCAGCGCATCAATCTCACCTTGTCTCTGATACCAATACTGAAACAGCGCATCAAGCAAATAACGCTTTCCTGTGCCTACTTCACCTTGAATCAACAAAGGTATGGACACGTCGACAAATCGTTTCGCTTGGCTCAACATTCGGCTCATCGCCACACTTTTTAGGACAGCAGACTGAAAATAATGCTCAAGATGATGTTCTGCTTCAGGCGCCTGGATTAATCGAGCGGATTCACGGTCTACACGGGTTTTAGATGTCAAATAAATCACTGTCCCGGCCGCATTTTTAGCCCCCGCTTCATCTTTCACGAAAATAGGCTTCATTTCCAGCAATAGGGTTTTCCCATGGAGTCGAATTCGTTTGCTTAGCCCTTCTCTCGGGTTAGCCCAGGTCTCTTTCGTAACGTGAATACCTTTAATAAACTGGGCTAACGGCTTGTGCAGAAGATCGTAAACAGGCGTTTTAAGGTCCTTGGCTGCCAACGCGGTCACCATGGTAATTTGGCCTTTTAGGTCAACAGAAATCACACCGTCCGGCAAAGCTTCTAATAACGTATAAAGGGCATTGTGCTCTCTTTCTGATGGTGTAAACATCACTGTTTTGACATCTTCAACACTGTCCAAACGCCGAATTTCAGCCAATAAACGCTGCAACTTAGAAAATGGAATGTCTGAGAAACCGCAATAAATACAGCGCCGCTTGGCATCCACCTCGACTAACCGAATATCAATATCGTGCGGAATGAACAAGTCTAATGCCTCATGCATCATGCCTATTCTGTCTTCGCACTGAATCTCTAGTCTCATGCCGATACCTGACGTTTGCTGTCTTTTGAACTCAATAAAAGTACATTTTGTTGTGGTGCAAAGGTACCATACAAAGGCAACACCGCCGCCCCCAAAACGCCAGCCGCTTGACCCGTTTGAGCCATGCGTATTTCGGGTAATGGCAATATAGTATAAGGCGCTAAAGCGTTGCCCAAACAACCAATAAGTGCGATGAGCACAGATTGGGGTAAACGCCCCCCGATCAGCACCACTTCAGGGTCGTATAGGGCAATCACCGACGCCAATGCAGGGGCGACTTCCAATGCAACCTCGCTCGCCCATCGCCCAATCAAAAGAGGATATTGAATATCGCACCACGTCGTTTCATCTAATGACCATATCATGCCATGTGAGGCAAAAAAACGCTGTAGCGACGACAGTGACAAGGCTTCTAAGATCCATTTGCCGTGCTTTCCCGTCGCCGTCGGGATCAAACCAAAGCTGCCGGCTTTGCCGTTCGCACCAAAATAGCATTCTCCGTTTGCGACCAAGCTGCCACCACATGCGGTGCTGACAAATAAGTAAAAGAAATCCCGGTATGGCACCGCCGATGCCAACAATAATTCACTGGATGCCGCCGCCACGGCATCGTTTTCACAAAAACACGGCACCCCTGTGAATTGTGCTAGCCACGTTTCAAACGCCGTTGATCGCCAATACGCCAGCGCATCTTTTAGTGCGTTCAAATCCGCTCTTTGTTGCGAGTCTGTCACTAAGGTCTCTAACCAAGAATCCATGTAATCTGGTCTTGTCAGTCCAATGCCTTGAACCTTATGCCAACGATCCCCCAAGGTTGCTTTAACGTCGGTTATGAGCTCGGCGGCAATGGACTTAGCCAGGTTTTCGGTCGGAAAAGACACCGCTCGTTCTAATTGGAAAACACAAGCACCGCTAAAATCCAATAAAGCCGCGCTGATGTGATCACGGTCTACATTGATGCCAACGCCATACGCGCCCTGCGTATTAATGCTTAATTTAATAGAAGGTTGACCACGACGACCGATTACCTTTCCTGTTACTTCAAGCAGATGACGTTCCAGCAAAGACGAGGTAATCACCGATATCGTTTGCGCGCTTAATCCCGTTCTCTTAGCTATATTGACCCGCGAGATTTCGGGGTTCTGTCTCACTAAATGAAGGATAATTCGTTCATTGTAAATGCGACTTTGTTCTGAGGTACTCCCTGACGATTTCATAGCACACTCCCCTAATATTAAGCCTGTGAACGAATGACTGGCATTTAGTAAATCTCGTTGATTTAACAGCATAACTCATTAAGATAAAAACCTGCATAGGTTCAGACAATCTAACAAAGCCAACCATCAAGAAAAGCACTCAATCCACTGAATGCTGAAAAGGACAACTTTATGCCAACGCCTGCTGATTTTAAATCCATCGACTTTTTACGCGAACACATACAAACGACGCTGCAATTTTATCATCCCCGTTGCATTGATCCTGCCGGAGGCTTTTTCCATTTTTTTAAGGACAATGGTGACGTTTACGACACCAACACTCGTCACCTAGTCAGCAGCACACGCTTTATCTTTAACTACGCAAAAGCCTATCAAACGCAAGGTAATGCCGACTATTTAAGCGCAGCTCGTCATGGCCTAACCTATTTAAGAGAGCGCCATCGTCGTGAAAATGGAGGGTATGTGTGGTTATTAACCCAAGACCAAAATCTTGATGAAACCAATCATTGTTATGGTTTTGCGTTTGTTTTGCTGGCGTATGCTACAGCTTATCAAGCCGGCGTAGCAGAGGCCAAACCGTGGATAAAAGAAACCTTCGACACCATGGAGCAGTACTTTTGGGATGAAGAATTTGGCTTATATAAAGATGAAATTTCCCATGATTGGCAGACCATTTCACCCTACCGTGGACAAAACGCCAACATGCACAGTTGCGAAGCCCTGCTTGCTGCATACGATGCCACAGGACATACCACGTACCTAGAACGCGCGACACAACTCGCTCAGAACATTTGTATTCGCCAAGCCAAGCTTGCAGGTGGAGAGGTTTGGGAGCATTACACTGTCGATTGGCAAGTTGATTGGGAATACAACAAAGCCGACCCAAAACATCTGTTTCGCCCCTGGGGCTTCCAGCCTGGACACCAAACGGAATGGGCAAAACTGCTGTTATTAATTCACCAACGGGCACCACAGGAGTGGTTACTTCCTACGGCAAAACACTTGTTCGACCAGGCATGGCAAAAAGCGTGGGACAACAAGCATGGCGGCTTATGTTATGGATACGATCTTAAAGGCCAAGTCTGCGATGGAGACAAATATTTCTGGGTGCAAGCCGAATCCTTTGCCGCCGCGGCCATGCTCGCTGTCCTGACTGAAGACAACCAATACTGGGAAAAATATCAACAACTTTGGCACTACAGTTGGTCGCACATGATAGACCATCAATATGGCGCTTGGTTTCGTCTACTCAGCCAAGACAATCACCCTTTTGATGACTGTAAAAGCCCTGCTGGAAAGACCGATTATCATACTATGGGCGCCTGTTATGACGTCATAACGCAACTTAGCCATTAGTCTTAGTTGCCCTTACTAACGGTGGGGATCATTCTATTCATAGGCAAAATGCAGTATGATGCAACCCCAACGTTAGTAACGAGCGCTTCCTTCTTTATGCAATTAGACAAAATAGATCTCAATTTACTTCGTTACCTAGATTCCCTATTGCGAGAACAAAATGTCACTCATGCCGCGAATCAACTGGGCATAACGCAACCCGCTATGAGCAATGGATTGCGTCGTCTAAGAGACCTTTTTCATGACCCTCTGCTCGTTAGAACCAGCGATGGCATGATGCCAACGGCTCTGGCTATTCAGCTTCAACCTCGCGTACAAGGCATCTTACAATCGATAGATGAAATACTACACCTCGGACAAAATTTTGAAGCAGGCACCAGCTCTCGTGTATTTCGCATTATGGCAAGCGATTACGCCGAAGCGACACTCATTCCACCTTTAATGAAAAAACTTCAAGACGAAGCACCCTATGTCATTTTAGACGTGATGAACCCAAGCGATGTCAGTTTTCACGATGTAGAAAAAGGGAAAGTGGACTTAGTGATCAATCGCTTCGATATATTACCCCAGTCGTTTCATCAAAAATCGGTTTGGGTCGATCACTTTTCTTGCTTAGTACCTGCCAATTCAGACATTGCAAATAATTTTTCATTAGACACCTACCTTGCGTCCCCCCATGTATGGGTGAGCAAAACCGGCTTTGGTGTCGGCGTAGGCATTCAGCCAGAAGAAGTGCAAAAGCTAGGTTGGGTTGACGGGTCTCTAGCGGATTTGGGCTTTAAACGCAACATTAGACTCTTCACACGCAATTACAACGTGGCCATGCGCGCCACTGAGCAACTTGGCTTGATCGCTACCTTACCCTCACTGGCGACACGCCTAATGAAAGACAACAAGAATGTCGTGGTATTGCCACCGCCGTTTGATATTCCACCGGTAGAATTAAAAATGCTCTGGAGCCCTTTACTGCAACACGATCCTGGGCATATCTGGCTTCGCTCAACCATCGCAGGCTGCGCCAGAACCATTGCTGAAAATAACAATTTATAGCTCTCACATTAAAAATTTGTATTACATGTTGTTCAGCTGCTCAATAGATTCAGCTGCACTGGATACCGTGCGCTTCAAATCGGTAATATGACCATTCTCAATACTGTAGCACCAGCCATGAACATGCAGTTCTTGGCCCATTTTCCAAGCATTTTGTACAATACTGCTTTGGCATACGTTGGCCACTTGCTCCACTACATTAAGTTCACACATACGATCAAAACGCGTAGGCTGGTCATCAATGGCGTCTAACTCGTCGCGATGCAAACGATACACGTCTTTAATGTGGCGCAACCAGTTGTCTATCATGCCGTGCTCTTCCGTCCCCATAGCGGCTTTAATCCCTCCACAACCATAGTGTCCGACCACCATAATGTGTTTCACTTTTAATACATCGACCGCAAATTGAATCACTGACAAGCAATTTAAGTCAGTATGGACGACGACATTGGCAATATTCCGATGCACAAAAACTTCACCCGGCAGTAAGTCAACAATCTGATTGGCCGGCACACGACTGTCGGCGCACCCTATCCATAAATAATCTGGATGCTGCTGGTGAGACAAGGTCGAAAAAAAAGCGGGATCCTCCGCCGTAACTTTCGCCGCCCATTCTCGATTTTTGCTAAAAAGTTCATCTAAATGACTAGGCATGATTTTTCCTTAATTTTTTTGGTACCAACGAAGTGTGACCTCAGCGGTTAAAAGTAGCGAGTCCAGTTGCCGTACAGCTTGGCGCCCGTCATAAGACGCCTTGTGTATGTGCGGCGTCATGCTCAGCAAATCTTGAATTTTCACCTGACTAGGTAAGTAAAATTCAAAGGTTTCAGTGTGCTTATGCATCAATTCAAACCCCGGCACGCCGTCGGGATAAGTAGGCTGGTAATCATGAATAGAGGGGTAAAGAAGACGGCGTAATTCAATAAGATGATTGGCCCCAGACTCGACCAAAAGCAGAAGTCCTTTATCGCTTAGAGAACGTGAAAACTCGTCAAAAACCGGAAAACCAAACAAACACAGCACCGCATCAAAACGCGCTGCTGGCACAGGCAAATTGGCATTACTGCCAACTAGCCAGCTGGCTTGCTTGTCACGCTTACTGGCCGCTAAAATGGCCCATTTTGAAATATCAAGACCAACACGCTGAACGTTTATATTTTGCTTGGAGAATACCTTGCTCATTTCATGCAAATAATAGCCTTCGCCACAGCCTGCATCTAAAATGCGCACGCCTTCCGTCAAATGGCCTTGTGGCCATGAAGATACAATCGCACTTACAATCGGGTAGTAATGTTGGCCATTGAGAAAACGTTGTCTTGCGGCGACCATTTCTTTACTGTCACCAGGGTCTTTTGATCGTTTATTTTGCACGGGAAGAAGGTTCACGTAGCCCGTTTTGGCAACGTCATAGGTGTGTCCATGTTCGCACGTTAAAACGCGTTCACCACAACTTAATGGCGATGCCTCTATTGGACAAGAAAGATGTTCAAGCGTCGACACAATGTACCTATTGAGTTTAAAAGGGCGCAGAAATGAGAGAATACCTTATTCAATGGCGCAGAACATCAAAAAAACCAGACGCTCTGTACTTTCTTCGTATTTACTTGTCGCTTGCTCTTGTCATTTTAAGGTATCACTTGGTGCTGTGTTTACTTCAATGCTTTTCCCCAAAGGACACCGCTCGTTATACGCTTTGATGAAGGCTAAAAAGTCATCGCTGCTCAATGGCTTAGAAAAAAGATAACCTTGGACTTCTTGGCACCCATACCGATTCAACGCCTCAACCTGCGACCGTTTCTCAACCCCTTCTGCAATGACTTTAAGGTTCAAACCATTCGCCATAGTGATGGTTGCTTTCACGATGGCATCATTATCACAACCCTGACCTAAATCGTGTACAAAAGAGCGATCAATCTTTAACGTTTGAATGGGGAATTTTTTTAAATAGGCAAGAGAAGAGTAGCCTGTGCCAAAATCATCAATCGATAATGTGAGACCCAGCTCTCGAAAACTGTGCAACTTTTCAATTGACTGCTGCGCGTCGGCCATTAACATGCTTTCGGTTAATTCAAGCTCAAAAAATTGTGCGTCGACTCCCGTTTCTTCCAGTGTGCGCTTTACCATATCGACTAAGTCAACCTGCATAAATTGTCGACTGGATAAGTTGACTGACATATTTATAGGAGCCAACCCTGACTCGCGCCATTCTTGAAGCTGGCGACACGCCCGACGAATAACCCACTCCCCTAGCGGAAGAATCAACCCACTTTCTTCAGCCAACGGTATAAATTGATCAGGACTGATCATGCCAAGTTCTGGGTGCACCCAACGAATTAAAGCTTCAGCACCTACTACCGCTTCATCACAAAGACGGACTTTAGGTTGATAGTGCAAAACAAACTGCTCTTCATCTATCGCTTTTCGAAGGCCGCCACCCAAGGTAAGGTGCGCATTAATATTTTCCGCCATGTGGTTTTCGTACACAAAATACAGATTATGTCCCTTTGATTTGGCACGATACATGGCGGCATCAGCATTTTTTAATAAATTATCAATGTCCGCAGCATGTTGTGGGTAACTGGCAATGCCGATGCTCGCAGTAATCGTCATTTCCATTTTAGCGACAGGGTAGGTATTGCTCGCGTTTTGCATGATACTTTGCGCAATGTTTTCAAGCTCCTCCACCGACTGAGTCTTTTCCAACACTACGACAAATTCATCGCCCCCCAGTCGATACAAACACGCACCGGAAGGAATGCTGTCTTTAATTCGCTCAGCCACACGCTGTATCAACTCGTCCCCTACGCGGTGACCAAAATTGTCGTTGATGACCTTAAAACCATCCAAATCTAAGTACAGCAAACCAAATTGACGATGTCGCTTACGAGCGTTCACCAACGCACTTTCTAATTGCTGATACAACAGGTGTCTGTTCGGCAAATGTGTCAGACCATCATAATTGTTAAGCCGATACAAGGCGATCTCATGATCTCGCTCTTCTTGAATATCGTGAACCAACACGTATACGTATTGCCTCGAAGGGGAATAAGACACTTCGATGTTATGCCAACGCACACCATGAATGGTCGACAATCTGATCTCTTGCAGCATGGGTTCGCGGTCTAACAAACGCCGAATAAAACTGTTGGCTGCCCCAGCCACCGCGAACAAATCGCTCACCTGAGCAACGTCGCCAAATTGCTCTGTAAAACAAGCGCTGGCATCTACAAAAACGCCGCCGTGATCAAATACCACAAAAGACAGCGTAGTAAACTGGCTCAAGATAGCGACATTTGACATCGCTTCCCGGCTCTTTAGATCGATAACCCGATGCGCCTCGACAGACAAGCCTTTTTTAGTGCCTCCCAACGAGATAACCGAGCCACTGACACGGAAACGCGAGCCATCTTTCGCAACGAAGGGCCATTTGAAGGGCAACACATCGCCCACGTCCAAAGCCTCTAAATACCCAGAAAGACGTTCCTTTAGAGCATCACTGATAACACGTTGGCCCAATTTAATGCTGCTTAAGGAATCCTTTAATAAAATTTTGGCCGCCTCATTACTCCATGGCACACTGGATTCCTCAATGTCGATAACCCATGCGGCTACAGGCATTTTACGCTGCAATAATTCTGATAAATCGGTCATTAATTTTAGGCACTACTGAAAATGAGGTTAAAAATAGCAATACGGAGCACGACAAAAATCATCACCATGTGTCTGGGACAACAAATACAGGTCGCTGTAGTGTTTCTGCATGCTTAGGAATTGGCCACAAAAGAAGGTGCTTAGGGCGATCATCCTGCAAGAAAATTCCTACAGGATTGTAGGCAGATTGAAGAGAATTGAAAGTAAATTTACCATTACTATCAGTTTGCGCCAACCAATGCGGCTTTTCTAAACAGCGATAATGAGAAAAGTGTTGGGCTAACAACATTAAGTCAGAAACCCGGACCCAGCCACCATGGCTGGACTGGTTAAACCAATGATCGATGTCTTTTGGCGTTTTCAAGGCCTCATAAAGGCGCCCAAAAATCAATAAATTCGCCCGAGGAGTACGCCCTTTAGACACCTTAGCGATGGCCGCTTTTCCCTCTTCGGTATGTAAAATAGTAAGTTGATGCGCATTAGCTCGAGACACTTTTTTTGCTAAACTGTCGTTTTTGTTGGGTCCAATCCAATCATTGGGGTGAAAATCTGGTCGCTGTAAGTAGAATTTAACCGCAATTTCAAATTGATGCAGCCCACCTTCTGGCGTTTCCACCAACATGTCTATTTCGCCCAGCGTTTTACCATCGGCCTGTATCTGAAGATGCTCGAGTTGAATTGTTAGCGTCGATAAATGCTCGATAGCGTAAGAAAACAACGTTTCAAAATAGCGCCCCATAAAGTGAGACTTGCAAGCCGACACCGCAAGGATCAGCGCTTCAGGCTGCTGATCAAGAGCGAATAAACGACGCTGTATATCTTCAACCCAGTAGGACTCAAGCTGAAAATCACGTGTAATATAATGCCCCTCCACCAGCCAAGCAAGGTCTTTCACAAACGGGTGAGCCATCTGCTGAGCCAGGTGCAACGCCATTAAGAATCGTTACTCAGATGTTGATCTATTCTGTCCAAACACCGAACAATGGCACGAATCTTATCTTCTGGCAGCCCCTTAAATGCGTCTTGCGCCATAGGCGAAATGTGGCATCTATTCGGTAATGCTTGGCCTTGGGACAGCATCACTTTAAAACGCTCAAGCATCACAAACCTCAACCATTGCTCAAATCTCATGCTGTCTATGCAAAAAGGTTCAACACTTTGCATAGCGAATGGCGACGGGATGTCGCATACCCAAACCCCCGCATCTTGCAGGGCCATTTGTAAATTCATTAATAAATCGGCCAAAATGTGATGGTCAGAAAAGGGGTTTTTCAACCTGATTTCTCCTTCAAAAAACGGTAACATAAGACATCTTTATTCAACGTATGAAAGCGCAGTAGCGCTTTTATCGGCAACCAGAGCCAAAACTTTAGCATGAACAACATTGAATCTCTTTCTGACGTCTTTGACCTAGTCGGCTGCGACGTAAGCTACTACGATTTGGGGCGCAATATTACGCCTATAACCCCCCAGCAAGCCATACAGTTCGACCGCAAACAACACGCCTACCCCTATCCTTTTCGCCAACATGCGTGGCTGGCATGCTTACTAAAACCCAAAAACACCGCACAAAAAAGCGTAGCGGAACTCGGTGTTATTTGGTTCGTAAAATTACCTCTGGATGAATCTGGCTGCTTGAACTTAGGAACGCGAGATCACTTTATCAAAAGCATTGTTGATAAAATTCTTCTAAAGGGGGAGACGGCCGGATTATCGGACGCGTTGGAAGACAGCCCGTATGTGTTCAAACCCGACCAACAGCGTATGGCCAGCTTTCACGCCATCCTTGCTAAAGATCTTCGTCAGTCACCTTCGGCTTATTTTCAAGACGTAGTCGATTACCTGTCATCGGATCTCACAGTACAAAATAGCCACTGGCAAACGCTGGGCTTACAAGGCATGGCGGAACTCGCTACACGCGTAAACGAACCTAAATACACGCATTTGATAGATAAAGCGTTATGCCATGCCGCTAAGCCTGTGGTGAGCGCTTTATGCCACGCGCTGGAGCATGAAACCCTGCCAGTATCGCTGCAAAATACCTTAATTAACCAACTCCAAACCGAGCAAGACACCTTAATACAAGCCAGTTTTTTGCGCGCTTTATCACGAATGGAGCTAAACGATGCTTTGTTAATGCCACTGTTTGCTTTATTGGGCAGCCTATCAGAATGCCATAATGAAACACTGCACCCTATTGCGGCGCTGGCCGCCAAGTGTCCTCATTGGCTCGGGCGTAACCCGCAGTTATTGCGCATCATCATGGAAAAACTGGCCCACCGTGAAGATGGTCACATCGCCTTCAAACAGATCACGACAGAGCTCAGCCAACACCCAGAAACCAAACAACCACTTTGGGCCTTACTGCGCAGCGGGCACGTCAGTCCTAAATTGGCCCAAGCCGTTGGTTTTTTATTCACACAGTCACCTAAGCCCTTACATTGATGGCGGTGGCCTAAATGATGGCTTGGTGCCAAAGAAAAACGCCCAAAATCAGAGCCTGAAGCAAGAAGTGCGACAGGCTCTCTTTTTTATCGTTACAAATAATAGAATTAAGAAGTGACGTTACGGCCTATTTTTTCTTATTCAACATAACGAATCTGGTAGTTTCTTTCGACACGCTGAGTTACGGCGGCCTACTTAGAAGACCTAATCCTAAGTTGATGACCATAAAAAGCGGCTTGATTTACACACTCTTCATACACATCAAAATGACACGGATCACAACACCGTTAATGGCGTATCTTTTTTGGCTCGTGCATAACTCGCATTTTTCTTCGATGCTCAACAAACTCATTGCTCAGGGTATAATCCCCCTGATCGGTGTGCTCCAGCGCACCACGATCGATAAGAGCATTTAAGGTTTTGGGCAGGACTTTTTGTCGACGTTCGCCCTTGATAAAATAAAACTGCTCGTCTAATTGGATGAGTTTAAAACCAGATTCTAAATACCCAATGCATAAATTTTGAGTAGGCGTTAACTTGAGTTTCATTGTCCACCTCGCTTTGCCGTCTCTTATTTGGCCGTTTTTCGTTCCTGTTAACTATAGACCGTTTTTTTGACATCCGTTTTTTTTCATTCTGAACGTGACTTAACACTCAGCGCAGAACGACAAACTGAAAGCATAAAAAAAGGAAGGCACTCGCCTTCCCTTTTAATGTAAACGCTTCCGTCTTACTGCGCTACTCAGCAAACACGACCGTCTTATTACCGTGGACGAGCACTCGATCTTCTAGGTGATAACGCAAGCCGCGAGATAACACCAATTTTTCGATGTCTTTACCCAAGCGCACCATGTCTTCGGCTGTATGACTGTGGCGAACACGAATCACATCTTGTTCAATAATTGGGCCAGCGTCCAGATCTGCCGTCACATAATGGCACGTCGCGCCGATCAATTTTACACCACGAACCGCGGCCTGATGGTAAGGCTTAGCACCAATAAAGGACGGTAAGAAACTGTGATGAATATTGATGACCCTGTGACGATATTTCTCGCACAAATATTCAGGAAAAATCTGCATATAACGCGCAAGAACAATGGTTTCGGCCTTGGTCGAGTCGATGCAGGCTTCAATTTCTTGAAAAGCAGGCATTTTATTTTCTTTCGGCACCGGAATGCAAAAATAGGGGATTTTGTACCACTCAACCATAGATCGTAAGTCTTCATGATTGGCAATTACCCCCACGATATCACAGTTCAATTCCCCCGTGTGCCAGCGATGCATGATGTCGTTTAGACAATGGGATTCTTTGGTCGCCAACAAAATCACTTTAGGGCGATCATCACTGTCTTTCACATACCAACGCATCGCATAAGCTTGTGCAATCGGTTCGAATTCTTGACGAAAAGTCTCTACGTTGATATTCAAACTTTCGGCATCAATATCATGGCGCATAAAAAACCATTTTTGTTCCAAATCCGTGTGGTGGCTCGCTTCGATAATAGACCCTTGGCGATCATTCAAAAACTGGCTGACCGCCGCGACAATGCCTACCCTGTCTGGACAACTAATAACCAGACGAAATGTTTTTTTTCTCATAAGGCAATCTTAAAAACCTAAAAAATATATTACTAACAAGTTGAAACGTTTGGCATACCACGACTGTGATCTACCAAGGGCTACCGATGACCAACGATTAAGACTTAAACTTAATCAAATAGCACTGGTGAATTTTGCCGTTACGATCAAAATCTGGGTCTAACGTTTCACTGGTAATGTTCTTGATATTGAATTCCTGTTCAAGATCCGCATCAAGGACAAAACGACGATAGTTATTGGAAAAAATAAGCTCGCCGCCTCGCGCTAATCTCGCCATCGCCAAACGCACTAACTCACCATGATCTCGCTGTATGTCTAACACATCGGCCATTTTCTTTGAATTCGAAAACGTCGGTGGGTCCATAAAGATCAAGTCAAATTTATCACGGCTTTGCTTGAGCCACTCGATGCAATCGGCGCGTTCCACTTGGTGATGCAAATCTGAAAATTCGTTTAGCTCGATGTTACGACGCGCCCACTCTGTATAAGTATTGGACATATCAACGCTCAACGAGTTGCGCGCTCCGCCTTGGCCTGCATGCACCGTCGCTGTCGCCGTATAGCAAAATAGGTTTAAGAACCGCTTGCCGTTGGCTTTGTCTTGAATCAATTTGCGCACGGGACGATGGTCGATAAACAAACCTGTATCCAAGTAATCTTTTAGATTCACAATAAAATCGCAACCGTATTCTTCAACGATCATTTCATGTTTGGACTGATCCAATTTTTCGTATTGCTCTTTGCCCGTTTGACGCAAACGACGCTTTAAAATCACATTCGATTCGGCAATGTTCAATGCGGTTGGAATCGCTGACATCACCTCAAACAAACGCTGTTTGGCTTTTTCTGGGTCAACGCTTTTTGGCGCTTGATACTCTTGAACGTGCGCCCAATCCTTATAAATATCAATTGCCACGGCATACTCAGGCATGTCGGCATCGTAAACGCGGTAACATTGGATCTTGTTTTTATCGACCCACTTTTTCAGTTTTTTTACGTTTTTCTGCAGGCGATTGGCGAACATTTGCGCGCCCGGTGTCATGGCGGCTTGCGCCACCACATCTTCTTTTATCTTGCCTGCTAAAAGCGGGAACAAATAGGCGCGACATTCGATGCCACCGTTGATCACGCGGGTGCTTTTTTCAGGACGAACCGGAATTTGACGCGCCAAGTGGTCGTTGCTGGTCAGCATCATAAACTGCCAACCGCGTGCGTGCGTTACTACCCATTCGCCTAACTCACGATACAGAGCAATCAGCGCCATCTCATCGCCGATACGTTCGCCGTAAGGCGGGTTACAAATAACCAAACCTGGCAGGGCTTCGTTAATCGCAAACTCGTGCTCTTGAAATGGCGTCATGCTGACATCAATCACGCCAACCAAACCAGCGCGTTTGATGCTTTCACGGGACGCCGCAATCGCTCTTTGATCGCGATCCGTACCTTGGAAACGCAAGCCTAATTCGTCCGCATTACGCTTACGGTTCTTGGCAAAGTCACTTAATTGTTGAAACAGGCGGTGATCGTGCTGCTTCCAGCCTTTGAATCCCCAATACTGACGACCCAGACCAGGCGCCATGTCCAACGACATCATCGCCGCTTCCACTAAAAAAGTGCCCGAGCCACACATAGGGTCGATCAGCTGCGTTAAACCACAGTCTTTGTGCCAACCGGCGCGCAATAATAACCCTGCGGCTAAGTTTTCTTTCAGTGGCGCCATGCTGCCTTGTTGGCGATATCCACGGCGGTGCATACTTTCGCCAGATAAATCGATACTCACCGTCACCACTTCGCGCTTAATACGCAAAGCAATGCGCACATCGGGCTGTTCTTTTTGCACACTTGGGCGCTCGCCAGACAAATCCACAAAGTAATCGGCAATCGCATCTTTGGCGCGCACGGCACCGAATTGCGTGTTACGAATATGGTGGTTAGTACCGTGGCAATCAATCGCGATGGTATCCGTTGCGGCCATGTGCTCGGACCAGTTGATTGCTTTCACGGCATCATAAAGGTCGTCTGCAGAATCGATTTTGAAATTAGCAATCGGCAACATAACACGCGTCGCCACACGAGACCAAAGGCAGGCTTTGTACATGCCTTCTAAATCGGTGCTCAACTTCACCTGACCTTCACCAAAGCGCGTTTGGGTTAACCCTTCGCTGTGCAATTCTTTTTCTAAGACATTTTCTAACCCAAGCGGACAGGTGATTTCTAACGCATAAACCTGACTGGTTGAGTCGGCTGTCTGTAATTTTGTGCTCATTTTTAACATACTTTTTTAATATCAATGAATGTGTCGCGCGTAAAAAGCTTAGAAGCAGTAAACTTACAAGTCTAGCTCTCGTTCGCGATAGTAAGCGTCTGTGGTTGCAATGGCTTCTTTGATCAGCTCTGGACCATGGTAAATAAAACCAGAATAGATTTGCACTAAGCGCGCGCCCGCTTGCAATTTTTCAACGGCATCAGCGCCACTGGAAATGCCACCGACGCCAATAATCGGCAAGGTGTCTTTTAAATGTTCCGCCAATACTCGAACCACATGGGTAGACGCATCGCGCACCGGCGCACCGCTCAAACCGCCGGCTTCTTTTTCAAACGCATGACCCGCTACCGCCTCACGAGACAAGGTAGTATTGGTGGCGATAATGCCATCGACACCCTGAGCGACCAAGGTGTCAGCGACCATTTTGATTTCATCGTCGGTCATGTCTGGGGCGATTTTCACTGCCAAAGGCACGCGTTTACCGTGCTCGGCTTCGTAACGATCTCGAGCGGAACACAAGGGAGCAATTAACTGCGCCAAGCTGTCGCCAAACTGCAGGCTGCGAAGACCAGGCGTGTTAGGCGAACTGATGTTAGCGGTGATGTAATCAGCGTATGGGATCACTTGGGTTAGACAAGCTAAATAATCAGCGGCCGCATCTTCCACGGAGGTGGTTAAATTCTTTCCGATGTTAACACCCAGAATGCCAGGATAACGGTGCTTTTTAATGCGCGATACCAAATGATCCACGCCTTTGTTGTTAAAGCCCATGCGATTGATAATGGCTTCATGCTCAGGCAAACGGAACAAGCGTGGTTTCGGGTTACCCGACTGACCTTTTGGTGTTACTGTCCCGACTTCCACAAAGCCAAAGCCTAATGCACCCAGCGCTTCAAACGCATCAGCGTTTTTATCTAAACCGGCGGCCAAACCTACGGCATTAGGGAAGTGCAACCCCATCACATCAACGGGTTTGGTAGAAGGCATGTCTCCTAGGAACTTGTTTAGGCCCAATCGGCTGCTTGCCCCAAGAAGCTCTAAAGACAAGTCATGGGACACTTCAGCGTCCAATTTAAACAACAATGAGCGCGCGAGTTGGTACATAGGTAAAGCTCCTAGGCGGTTAACATTAGACAGCGCTATCTAACTTTTGTAACGCTAATCAATTTATTCGAATCGTCGAATTCAACCTCAAAGAAGCCGTAAATTCCTTGGTGAGTAACAAAACGCTGAAAGGCCGACAAAGGCAACTGGATTTTTCGTCCGTCTGTGCTGCTCGCCACAAGATTTTTCGCCAACCCTGTGTACATCGCTTCATACTTCAATGCGGACAAGGCCACATTTAATACCACTTTTGCCATTCTTTTGTCCTGTACTTACATTACCCTTACAGAGAACACTCTGTGCGTAAAGAATTGAATCCGATAAGATGGACGCTATTATATTGTGTTGACACTTTTTTTGACAGAAGTATAAGGAATCTAGGTTCGATGGTAGCGCTAATTGAACAACTAAAAAACCACCTAAACCGTGCCGTTGTTGGCCAACCCGATTTGACCCATGAATTACTGGTCGCCCTTATTGCCAATGGTCATGTTCTGCTTGAAGGCCCACCGGGGATTGCCAAAACCACGGCCGCTAAGGCCTTAGCCAGTGCCATCGACAGCCACTTTCAACGCATTCAATTCACGCCGGATTTGCTGCCTGGCGACGTGACTGGCTCCGATATTTATCAGCAAGAAACCGGAGAATTTAGCTTCATCCCCGGCCCCATCATGAACGACATTGTGTTGGCCGACGAAATTAACCGCGCACCAGCCAAGGTTCAGTCTGCGTTACTGGAAGCCATGGGTGAACGACAAGTCACCGTAGGCAACCACAGCTACGCCTTGCCGGCGTTATTTTTTGTGATCGCCACACAAAACCCCATTGAACAAGAAGGCACGTATCCATTGCCGGAAGCACAGCTTGATCGCTTCATGATGAAAATTCATTTAGGTTACCCAAGCGCCGCCAGCGAATTAGAAGTGCTGCGCTTAATTCGCCAACAGGATTTACACAAGACAACGTCCAGCGCAACGGCGCCCATTTGCACGCCAAGCGACATTATTGAGTTACAACAAAAGGCTTTGTCTTTGTACATGTCAGACAGTGTGGAGCGGTACATAGTCCAGCTTATTATGGCAACCAGACACCCTGAGCTGTACCTTGGCGACGCTGGCAAGGGCACGGACTTGATCGAGTTTGGCGCCAGCCCTCGCGGCACCTTGGCGCTGGACCGTTGCGCCCGCGCCAACGCGCTACTCAATGGTCGCGATTTTGTCACCCCAGACGATGTGCGACAGATTGCTCTGCCCGTTTTACGTCATCGCGTTATCACCACGTTCGAAGCACAAGCGGCCGGTTTATCCGTGGATGATTTATTAAAACGACTGATCAGCCACGTTCCAGCGCTGTAATGCCAAGGCTGCTTCATAAGGCAAACCAAACATGAGCCCATTATTAGCCCCTGACTCACCTGAATTAGATGACACGCATTTTGCCCTTTTAGCCCATTACGCCAAACATCTTGGCCGTGCGCCAAAAGCCATGCGCTTTGCCTCGACCACAGGTGAACGGCGCTCTCGGCAAAAAGGCCACGGCATGGAAATGCTTGAGCTTCGCGCTTATCAAGCCAGCGATGATTTTCGGCACATTGACTGGCGTGTCACAGCTCGCACCGGCCAAGCTCACACTCGACTTTACGCTCAAGAAAACGATCACCAACGACTGCTATTACTAGACTTATCCAGCCGCGCTTACTTTGGCACCCGACACACTTTTATTTCTACTCGGTTTATTCAGTTGGCTGGCATCATCGCGTGGCGAGCAAAACAGCAAGGCGATACGTTATCGTACCGTTTGCTGTTTGGAAATGAAGCCTGTGCCGATCAACAAGCCAGCGCTTTACCACGACTATTGAAGCAGCTAAAAGACGCGTCACGTCTTTATCATCGAACAAATAATGCATTACGACCCGCCGCATGGTCAAAACACGCTCTCACGCAACACGCACACAACAAAGACGTCATCATTTTAACGGACAAACCCTACTGGGAAGAAATCGACGACACCGCGCTGTTGCAATTGGCCAAACACAACAGCGTACACTGGGTACAAATTATCGACAGCAACGCCTTTAATTTACCTACCGGACAGTATCAAATGGCCGACGTAAGCGGTGTAAAAACCGTGTCTATCAGCGAGCGCAGTATCCAACACGCCAAGACGGATTTTGTCGAGCACAATGCACAGTTTCGACAAGATCTGGCTAGACTTGGCATACGCCATCATGTGTTTGATTTGACCGAGCCGCCAGAAAATATCGCCCGATACTTACTGTCACAAGGGGCGTTACGCTGATGACTTCGGTTGCAAAAACAATGACAGAGGCTTCCAGCACGATTGAATTGCCTAATAAAGCCTATTTATTGCCAAAATACATCGCCATGTGGCCCCCTGTTTGGTGGACTTGGCTTCTGGTCGCCGCCCTTCTCGTCGTCTTACTGGCGATTTGCTTTTTCAGCTACCGACGCTATCAACAACGGGGCTATCGCCGTGACGCCTTAACGTCGATTAAGAGCATGCCAGACAACCTAAATAACAAACAATACATCTTGCTTTGCCATGAAATGGTTCGTCGATGTTTAATCAGCGAGCGCCAGCAGTTACTTGCCTCGCTGCCAAGCACTGTGTTGTTTGAAAACCTAGACAGGCATCTGCCAAAAAAGCATCGGTTTGGCTCTCTTGGTGCGGTATTTATAGAAGGTCCTTATCGTCCGCAGATCGAATTAACCTCCGAGCAACGCACACGGATGATTCAGGTAACCTGTTATTGGATAAGGAAGCACCATGCTTGAACTCACTTGGCCTTGGTTTTTATGGCTGCTACCTGTTCCCTTGCTTATGTATTTCTTACCGGAATCAAAAACCAACACCCAGGCTATATGGTGGAATAACACAGAACAACTGCAGCATTATCAAGACCATAAGGCGGCCGCCAAACGCCCTACCTTAAAGTATATGATGTTGCTGGCCGCGTGGGGGTTATTAGTAACCGCCATGACGCAACCCATTTGGCTTGGCGAACCCACTAAAGTCACTCCTTCGGGTCGAGATTTACTGATTGCCTTGGATTTATCCGGCAGTATGCAAGTGTCCGACATGACACTGAACGACGAGCCGGCGAATCGACTCAATGCTGCAAAATCCGTTTTGGCCGATTTTATCGAAGCACGACAAGGCGATCGTATCGGCATTATTGTATTTGGATCAAAAGCCTACTTACAGGCGCCGCTCAGTTTCGATACGCATACTATTAATCAGTTGGTGCAAGAAGCGCAAATTGGCTTCGCTGGGGAACAAACCGCGATTGGCGACGCCATTGGGTTGGGAATAAAACGACTCGAAGACAAACCTTCCGATAAAAAAGTCCTAATATTGATGACCGATGGTGCGAACACCGCGGGCCGCGTGCAACCGCAACAGGCCGCAGCATTTGCACAATCACAAAATGTGCGCATTCACACCATCGGAATCGGAGCTGACAGCATGGTAGTACAAAGCTTTTTTGGTGCGAAAGTTGTTAATCCTTCCAGTGATTTAGATGAAACACTGCTCAGAAATATTGCGGCACAAACTGGCGGGGAATATTTCAGAGCAAAAAGCACGCAAGACCTTCAAGCCATTTACCAGACCTTGAATGATTTGGAACCAACGCCCGATGAAGCCGTATGGCAACGCCCTCTAACCAGCTTATTTCACTGGTTAAGCCTCGCGTCGATGGTATGTTTAGGATTATCTTTACTGGTAGGCCGTCAGCTTGCTTGGCGTCAACGTGCGGAACAAACAGGAGACGACGCATGATGCTCTTCGACTGGCTGCATTTTGAACGACCTTGGTGGCTTTTGCTTATTCCTGCCACCCTAGTTTTGGCTCGCTTTGTGACGAATCCAGCCTCACAACAGAACGCATTAAAAGCAGTCATCGCCCCCAATTTATTCAAACACTTGGTTTACACGAATACGACCAGTCACCGCAATAAATGGCTTGGCATAGTCGCTGTGTGTTATTGCTGGATTGGAATAGCGGGCATCAGCTGGACTCAAGCCCCAACGACCATGTTTGAAAACACTCAAAAAACCGTGCTCGTGGTGGACCAATCTTTGTCGATGTACGCCACCGACATTCAGCCAAACAGACAAACACAATTAAAACAAATCATTCGAGATATCTTAGATCAAAGCAAAGAAGGCGACATTGCTCTGGTTGCGTTTGCTGGCGAAGGCTTTGTGATCAGCCCATTTAGCCAGGACAGAGAAACCATCATGCACTTTCTTTTGGCTTTAGATCCACGCATTATGCCCGTCTATGGCAGTAATTTAAGTCATGGCATTGAAACGGCACTCGCATTAAATAAAGACAGTCTGTCACCGATACACCTGATTATATTCACTGATGATTTAAGTGAGGAGGACAAAATACGCGTTCCCGCTTTACTCAAAGATCAAAACATTCGCCTAGACTTGATTGCTGTGGGCACTCAAAAAGGCGCGTTAATTGAGCTACCTGACGGACAAGTTCTCAGACAAGATGGCAAACTGGTCATCCCCGGCACACCAATGGCCGAACTCAACACCTTAACCACGGCATTGAATGGAATCTTTCATCAGGGACGACTCAGCCCAGAAGAACTGGAAAAAATCACCGAGGTATCAATTGATAACGATCAGACGAAAAAGGCACAAAATCAAAGCACTCAGTGGATGGATCAAGGCCACTGGTTTGCCCTACCGTTTTTGCTCTGGTTAGCGTTTCAATTTAGAAAAGGCCTGATGCTGATCTTATTGGTTAGCATCATCTGGGTTCCTTCTGACCCACTCCAAGCCTCACCACTGGACTGGTTTTTGACACCGGATCAAAAGGGGCAAAAAGCCGTTGATCAAGGAGACTGGAGGAGCGCCGAACAAGCATTCTCCGACCCAAAATGGAAAGCAGCCTCTGCTTATGCGTTAGAAGATTACGAGTCTACCGTTGAAACCTTAAACACACTGAGTAACAGAAGCGCGGCGGAAAACTACAATATGGGCAATGCGCTGGCCCTATCCGGCGACACACAAGCTGCTATTAGCGCCTATGAAACCGCACTAGAACAAGATCCATCACTGCTAGAGGCAAAAGAAAATCTAGACTATTTAAAACAACAGCTAGAACAAGAACAAGAACAACAAGAGAAAAGACAACAAGAACCCACTTCAGATCAAAACAGCGAACAAGGTAAATCATCCGACACAGACGAACCAAACCCATCTAATGCAGAAGACGATGCAAAAAATGATAATAAAAAAGACGAAACACAAGACAAAAAGAAACCACCTGAGGATAATGACTCACCTGAAAACGCAGTAAACGAGCCATTAGGTGAGTCGCCCACCACCCCATTAGACCAAGAAAAAACACAAGCACTCAACCAATGGTTACGACAAATTCAGGATGACCCGGGGTTACTGTTACAGCGTAAACTCTGGTATTTACATCAAGAAAGACGCAATGAAAATAGATTTTCACAAGAGGATGGGCAAAACCCATGGTAATAAAGCACTATCTTTTAACACTACTCTCTAGAAATACGTCGTTTCAATTGCGTTATGCTGTGGTTACTTTTTTTCTGTGTGTTTTTTTAACCAGCCCTCTCTATGCTGCCAGTGTCACGGCGTCGCTAAGCAATAAAGTATCCATTGAAAATGAAGTCATTCAACTCACTCTACGAGCGGACTTTTCTGACACCGGAGACGGTCCCGATCTCACGCCGCTAGAACGCGACTTTACCATTTTGGGTAAAAGCCAAAATAGTCAGTTTAGTTTTAATTTGGGGACAAGTACGGCATTAAATTTCTGGGTAATCAACTTGATGCCAAAGTCAGTCGGTACGATTGAAATTCCCTCTATCAAGATTGGTGACTATCAATCTGACCCCATCCGAATTCTTGTAAAAAGCTCCCCTCAATTGATGGACAATAATGGCAACCCACCCGTTATGATAAAGTTGGAAGCCTCTGAGACAGAGCCTTACTTACAAGAACAAGTCATTTTGAGTGTGAAACTGTATACCTCAGTCGCCTTACAGAACGCCAATCGCTCAATACCATCTCACCCTGATTTAGTCGTTGAAAGACTGTTTGACGATCAAATGAGCTATCAAACCGTCAATGGCACCCAGTACCAAGTTGTTACTCGTGAGTACTTGGCCTTTGCCCAGCGCAGCGGAACCCTTACAGTTCCGGCACAAAGCATACAAGCCATGATCAATACATCTACTGGAAGAAGAATGATCAAGGTTCAAAGCGATCCCCTGACACTGCAAGTTCTGCCGATTCCCGCCAGCTATTCCAATGATGCTTGGCTGCCTAGCCAAAACGTTACCATTACCACCGAGCTAACCAAAACCAACGATTCGCCTAGGGTGGGCGATACGCTCATCTGGACCATCACCATGCAAGCCGATGGCGCGCTTCCTGAACAAATCCCTACCATCGAATTTAACAGCACTCGCCACTATAAGCTTTACCCTAAGCCTCCGAAATTTGACACTCAAAAAAGCCGCAGTGGCGTCATTGGGCAACAGACGATTATCATTGAAGTAGTACCAACAGAAGAAGGCACCTTAACACTACCCCCCATCAGTATCTCCTATTGGGATACGCAACAAAGCCGCTTGAACACCGTCACTGCCGTTACGCCCAGTATCAACATTGCTCCCTTACCAATAATGGTTAAGCAGAAAACAGACGCCCTTGATGACAAAGTGATCGTAGATGCACCTCTGCCACCACAAACGCGTTCAGTCGCCCCTATATCTTTAGCTAAAACACAGCCATTAAAACCGGCAGAAAAACCTACCGCAACCGCCTTAATCGCCTCGTCGAATGAAGCTCCCACTTGGTCTATTAAACAATATCTTGTGACGGGATTATTAGTATTGGCTTTACTGATGCTTAGCTTGTGGGTACGGATGGGGTGGAAGCAACGTAAAACAGAGCCCACCCGCGTCGACGACGTACCTACTTTGGAACAGTTTGCCCCCCTCAATACTCGTGACGAGACCAGCGCCTTCGAGGCGCTCATTGACGGCTGCCAACAAAACGATTTGCAACAGCTAAGATCGCGATTATTGGAATGGGCTCGTCACCGGTGGGGAGATGAGGAGATCCGTAGTGTCGATGACATAAAACGTCTCACCAGCGTTCAAGTGACTCAGCTTCTTATGGAAGCAGAACTGATGATGTATTCCCAAAACCCGACACATATTTGGCAGGGCGAGCCGCTTGCAGACGCCCTTCAAGAATTCACAAGTGGTAAAGAAAAGCCGTCTCAAGCCAGTCAGCTAAAAACTCTATACCCTAATTTCTAGCCGCCCCATAATCAAATAGTCAACCGAAGGTACCCACTACCCAGGTAACGATGGGGGGACAAAAAATACACAAGACATTCTGTTGAGCAACACAAAAAAAACCACCATAAGGTGGTTTTTTATAGGTTATCACGGGTTAACCTTCGGTCAATATAGAATAATTATCGCACTATCTTAGCGGTATTCTTAAGCAACGCCTGCTGACTCTGTGTGCTGAGGCTCACTTGAGTTTGCGTTAAATAACGCTCATAGGCCAGTTGTTGATCCTCTGGAACCTCCTCTGCCCCCACACCTACACTATTTAGTCTAACCAAAACCACATCACCATTGGATAAGTCTTTGATCTGAACCACCGGTTGATTTGCTATTGGATGAGGCAGGGTAAAGGCCAATGACGCAATTTCATCTTGACCACGTTTCGCATTGGCCACGAAAGACCACACCGTCATCTCTGATGCTTTAGCGGCTTCGGCTTTTAGCTTAAGTGATTCCAACGCTTTATTTTGCACAACAATAGAAGTGACTTGTTCTTTAGTCGAATCATAATCCTGCACCGCTTCTACCTGACGATCGTTTAAATGAATAATCGCAACTTGATCATCATTCAACTCTACAAGATTACTGTTCTGGCCATCTTCTAAAACAGACACACTAAACGCGGCCGCCACAAAACTAGCATTGCTAGTAATCTCATCAGCCCCACCCTCACGACTAAAATAATCACTTTTCTGCACATCAACATTGTATTCTTTAGCGATCACATCGAGTTTATCGCTCGCATAAGCCAAATCTGTGATGTCTTCATGAGCGGTTAACAACGCATCCCTCGCTTTGATATCAAGTAAGGTTTGCTTAAGCTGCGCTTCTTGCGACGCAAAACTTGGCACTTCCGGTGTCGTGATGTCATTTAATTGGATCAAATGATAACCAAATTGCGTTTTAACCGATTTGATCTCACCTTTTTTCATTCCAAACAAGGCATCGTCGAACGTTGGGTCTATGGTGCCTTTTTCAACATAGCCCAGGTTTCCGCCATCGTCTTTAGAACCCAAATCATCCGAATATTCTGCCGCTAAATCAGCAAAAAGGGCGCCTGAATCTAATTTAACTTGAACTTCCTCAAGCCGTTTCTGAGCTGCATCATCTGTCTTATCCGAAGTATCAATCAGAATATGAGATGCAAACCTTTCTTCTTGAACAAGGCCATTGATAGACGCTTGGTAGGCGTCTTTCAACTCGACATCGGTAACCGACACTCGACTGTAAAAATCAGAACTGGACACAACAACATAATCCACCTTCACTTGCTCCGGTGTTTTAAAGTTGTCTTTGTTTTCATCGTAGTACGCTCTTAGCTCTGCTTCGGATACGCTGGTATTTTCAGACTCGTCCGCCAAAGAAAAAGACACATAATCATAACTTCTCTGCTGTGCTTGCAACTGTGAAACGTCATTGATTTGATACGGTAAAACAAATTCAGAACCTGAAATGGCATTACGAGGCTGCTGAATCAAAACGTCTTGTTTGATTCGCTCTTTAAAAGCAAGCGGGGTATACCCTAGTGAATTAATTAGGTTTAAATACTTGTTTTGATCAAATTGTCCGTTGGTTTGGAATTGCTCAGCCTGCAACAAGTACGTATTGACCTGAGCATCAGAAACCCCTAAACCCAAACCCTGCGCCTGATTAACCAGCACGATACGCTGAACTAATTCGTCTAAAGCGCGGCGTTGTAACACATTATCTTCTAACAAGGCAGGATTAACCTGACCGCCCATCATAGAAATTAATTGTCGACGCTGTGTTTCCGCACCTTGCAACATATCAGTACGACTGATGCCAACACCATCGACTTCCGCCACGGTATCGGATGAGCTTAAACTTTGAACCAAGGCATCAACACCAAACAGAGCAAAAGTCACGACGATAAAGCCGACGATAATTTTTACCACAATGCCTTGGGACTTATCTCTTATATCCTGGAGCATTACTGCCTCCAAATGAATGAATGAAATTACAAATAAAAAAGGTGCATTCCGCTTGGAATACACCTTTTGTGTCTAATGGCGGAACAGACGGGACTCGAACCCGCGACCCCCTGCGTGACAGGCAGGTATTCTAACCAACTGAACTACTGCTCCAAAAACCTTAGTTTACAGCGTCTTTAAGACCTTTACCGGCTTTAAAACCAGGAACTTTCGCTGCTTTGATTTGGATTTCCTCACCAGTTTGAGGATTACGACCTGTACGTGCTGCGCGCTCTTTCACTGCAAAAGTACCAAAACCAACTAGTGTAACCTGCTCACCTTTTGCTAGAACCGCTTCAATAGCTTTCAAAGTCGCGTCAAGAGCATTACTAGCAGACGCTTTAGATAAATCAGCAGACGCTGCAATAGCATCAATCAATTCAGATTTGTTCACGTTGTACCCCTTCAGTATTATCGTAGTGCTTTAAATTTTTTCGGTACAGTATAAATACCTACCAACAAAGCAGAGCAAGAAGTTATACAAGCCCTGCATGCTCCCTGTCAACACAGATTATGCCCCTAATGATGACTGACAGTTTCTTGTTCATCAACAGTTTTTTCACTTGAAGGTAAGGTTTCTACCTTTTTTGGTGAAGGAATGTACTCTAAAGCGATATCCAAAACTTCATCGATCCATTTTACCGGTATTACCTTGATATCTGCTTTAATGTTCTCAGGAATTTCCTTCAAATCACGTGCGTTTTCTTGAGGAATAATAACGGTTTTAATTCCGCCTCTATGGGCGGCCAGTAACTTCTCTTTAAGTCCACCTATAGGAAGCACTTCGCCACGTAGTGTAATCTCTCCCGTCATCGCCACAGACGCCTTAACAGGGATTTTTGTCAACACAGAGACGATAGCCGTACACATTGCTACTCCCGCACTCGGGCCATCTTTCGGAGTCGCCCCCTCTGGAACATGCAAATGCAAATCTGTTTTTTCATGAAAATCTGCATCAATACCCAAACCAATCGCACGGCTTCTAACCACCGTTAGCGCTGCCTGAATAGACTCCTGCATCACGTCGCCCAAAGAGCCTGTTTTGACGTGGCGACCTTTACCCGGCACACCCGCCGCTTCAATAGTCAATAACTCACCACCGACGGACGTCCAAGCCAATCCAGTGACCTGACCAATTTGATTTTTTTCTTCCGCTTTACCGTAGCTGAATTTATGAACACCGGAAAAATCTTCTAAATTAGCACTGCTCACATCGACAGCTTTGGCCTCTTTCGCGCTGCTTAATGCTTGCTGCTTGACAACGCGACGACAGATTTTACTCAACTCGCGCTCAAGCCCTCGCACACCCGCTTCTTTGGTGTAATAACGAATCACATCCATTAGGGCTTCATCAGACACCTGAATTTCACGCTCTTTTAGTCCTGACAATTTAATTTGTTTCGGCAATAAATAGCGTTTAGCAATGTTTAACTTTTCATCCTCGGTATAGCCAGGAATTCGAATCACTTCCATACGGTCTAACAGTGGCCCCGGAATGTTCATACTGTTGGATGTACAGATAAACATGACATCAGATAAGTCAAAATCCACTTCCAAATAATGGTCGTTAAACGTGTGATTTTGCTCAGGGTCAAGCACTTCTAATAGCGCCGACGCAGGATCACCCCGCTGATCCATGCCCATTTTGTCAATTTCATCAAGCAAGAAAAGTGGATTTTTCACCTTTACTTTAGCCAATTTCTGCAACAATTTACCAGGCATTGACCCTATGTAGGTTCGGCGATGGCCGCGAATTTCAGACTCATCACGCACACCACCCAGCGCCATACGAACATACTGACGATTAACCGCTTTCGCTATAGATTGACCAAGGGACGTCTTACCTACTCCTGGTGGACCGACCAAACACAATACCGGCCCTTTTACTTTTTTAACGCGCTGTTGGACCGCAAGGAACTCTAAAATACGCTCTTTCACATCTTGAAGACCATAATGATCTTGGTTTAGGATTTTTTCAGCGTAAGCCAAATCATTGCGAACTTTGCTGCGCTTTTTCCAAGGTAATGACGTTAGCCAATCAATATAACCCCTGACCACCGCCGCTTCCGCCGACATGGGCGACATCATGCGTAACTTTTTCAGCTCGCCTTCTGCTTTCTCTTTTGCCTCATCAGACATACCGACTTCCGCAATTTTCGCTTGCAGCTGATCCAGCTCATTACTGCCATCTTCCATGTCGCCAAGCTCTTTCTGAATGGCTTTCATTTGCTCATTCAAATAATATTCACGTTGGCTTTTTTCCATCTGCTTTTTAACGCGACTGCGAATGTTTTTTTCAAGATGAGCAATGTCCAGCTCACCATCCATCAAGCCGATTAGATATTCACCACGCAATGTTAAAGAGTCCATTTCCAGCACTTTTTGCTTATCTTCAAGCTTTAAGCTCATGTGGCCCGTAATGTTGTCGATTAACTTGGACAAATCATCGATCGACTTTAGCGACGCCACGACTTCTGCAGGTATCCGCTTACTGCCAGCAACGTACTCATCGAGCTGTTTTAATAAGGCGTTACGAATCACGCCGTGCTCGGTTTGATCTTCGTCTTGAGTATCAAGTTCACTAATCCGACCTAACACAAAGCCGTCAGCTTCTTCCATTTTCTCAAGGCGAGCTCGCTCAACACCTTCAACCAACACTTTTACCGTTCCATCCGGTAAACGTAGCAACTGCATCACTTTCGCTGTTGTACCTATCGCATAAAGATCATTTAAAACAGGATCATCTTTAGAGGCGTCCTGCTGAGCAATAAGAAACACTAATTTGTCGCCTTTCATCGCCGACTCTAAAGCTGCAATGGATTTAGCACGACCCACAAAAAGTGGCAACACCATATGCGGATACACCACCACATCACGAAGTGGCAACATTGGCAGGAGCAAAGAATCTGTCATATTTTTTTCCAATCCGGGCGCATGAGTAAAAGCGCACTTTGTTATTTCAACTTTGATTAGGAAAGAGATAAGGCCGAAGCGCGAAATTACAAGCACATTCACCCAGTGAATTTAGTCTACAGAGTAATAATTGACGAGAAAACATAAAAAAGGCCAAATTCAAGCAATAACACTTAAATCTGGCCTTTTCGTAAAGAGGGTAGCACTTTAGCAATAGAGGCTATAAAAACTAGGCCTTTTTCGCCAACGCTTCTTTTTCCAACACCATTAATGGCGCGGAATCACCTCGAATGGAACCACCATCCATAACCACTTTAACAACATCACTACGGGTTGGAAGTTCATACATACAATCTAATAATGAAGACTCTAAAATACTTCGTAAACCGCGCGCACCGGTTTTACGTTCTAACGCCAGTTTAGCCGCCTCTTTCAACGATTCTGGAGTAAACTCAAGCTCGACACCCTCTAACTCGAACAGGTGTTGGTATTGCTTAACCAAAGCATTCTTAGGCTGACTTAAAATAGTCATAAGGGCTTCTTCATCCAACTCTGACAGCGTTGCCACAACGGGTAAACGACCGACAAATTCAGGAATAAGACCAAATTTAACCAAATCTTCGGTTTCAACACGATGAACCGCCTCAGAGAAAGATTTACCTTCATCCTTACTTTTCACTTTTGCGGAGAAACCAATGCTGCTTTTTTCTGTTCTGTCACTGATTACACGCTCTAATCCAGCAAAGGCACCACCACAAATGAACAAAATATTGGAGGTGTCTACCTGCAAAAACTCTTGTTGAGGGTGCTTGCGACCACCTTGAGGTGGAACAGAAGCAACCGTACCTTCAATTAGCTTAAGCAACGCTTGCTGAACACCCTCTCCGGACACATCACGAGTAATCGACGGATTGTCTGACTTTCTTGAAATCTTATCGATCTCATCAATATAAACAATACCTCGCTGAGCTTTTTCCACATCATAATCGCAATTTTGCAGCAGCTTTTGAATGATGTTTTCAACATCCTCACCCACATAACCGGCTTCGGTTAGGGTTGTCGCATCAGCTATAGTAAAGGGCACGTCTAACACGCGCGCCAGAGTTTGCGCTAAAAGCGTCTTACCACTGCCAGTAGGGCCTATTAGCAAGATGTTACTCTTACCAAGTTCAATACTCGTATCTGACTTACCTTGATGACGCAAGCGTTTGTAATGATTATATACAGCCACCGCCAAAACGCGCTTTGCCCTGTCTTGACCAATAACATACTCATCCAAAGCCGCACTCAGTTTAGCGGGCGTTGGCAACTCATCAGAAGACGCATTTTCTTCATTAAGCTGAGAAAGCTCTTGCGTAATAATGTTGTTACACAAGTCGACACATTCATTACAAATGTAAACCGACGGACCTGCGATGAGCTTTTTTACTTCATCTTGACTTTTGCCACAAAAAGAACAGTACAATAACCGATCTGAATGGTCGCCACGGCTGAACTTATCATCCGACATTTATTCCACCCTTTTTTTAAACAGTGCGTTTCTGCAAAATTTCATCAATTAAACCATAGTCCTTCGCAGTTTGCGGGTTCATGAAATTATCACGATCCGTATCAATAGCCACCTGCTCAATAGGCTTACCTGTATGAAAAGCGATGATTTCATTCAACTTATGCTTTATGCTTAAAATTTCACGTGTGTGTATCTCAATATCAGACGCTTGGCCTTGATAGCCACCCAAGGGTTGGTGAATCATCACTCGCGAATTCGGTAAACAATAACGCTTACCCTCGGCACCCGCCGTAAGCAATAATGCCCCCATGCTAGCCGCTTGACCGATACACATCGTACTCACATCAGGTTTTATGAATTGCATCGTATCATAAATAGACATACCAGCCGTAACGGAACCACCAGGCGAGTTAATATACAAATGAATGTCTTTATCTGGGTTTTCTGACTCTAAAAATAATAACTGAGCCACAACCAGGTTCGCCATGTGATCTTCAACTTGACCAACCAAAAAAATAACTCGCTCTTTAAGCAAGCGAGAATAAATATCAAATGATCTTTCCCCACGAGCGGTCTGCTCAATTACCATCGGGACAAGACCATTGCTTGTGATTGCAACAGGACCAGTAGTTGGGTTCATTAAATTCATATCGCATTCCTTAAAACAAAAAGGTCGACACAGCATGAGCTATGTCGACCTTATTAAAAAAGATAAGACTTGTCTTATGCTTCTTCCCCAGCCTCTACAGCTTGAGCATTTGGCTTGATAGCATCTTCGTACCCCAATGTTACTTCAGTAACTTGAGCAGATTCTAACAGTTTATCAACAACTTGCTCTTCAAGTACAGCAGATTGCACTTGAGACAATTGCTCTTTGTTCTTCAAGTAGAAATCAATGACTTGCTGTGGCTCTTGATAAGCTTGAGCCATGTCTTCCAAGAAAGCGCGGACGCGATCGTCATCTACTTTCATGTCATTCTGCTTAATCACTTCAGAAATCAACAAACCGAGCTTAGCGCGTTTTTTTGCTTCCTCTTGAAATAGCTCAGCGGGCAATTGAGAGGCATCGAAACCTTCTCCACCAAATTGTTGAGCGGCTTGCTTACGCAGTGCATCTACTTCTTGATCAATAAGAGCGGAAGGAACTTCCACTTCATTTATTGAAGACAAACCTTCAAACAAGGCATTTTTAAGCTTGGATTTGATCGCTTGGTTCAGCTCACGGTCCATGTTTTTACGCACTTCAGCACGCAAAGCATCGATTGTCGCCTCTTCTAGACCAAACTTTTCAACAAAAGCATCATTAAGCTCTGGAAGAATTTGCTCAGCTACTTCTGACACAGTAATTTTGAAAGTCGCTTCTTTGCCTTTCAAATTCTCTGCTTGGTAGTCTTCTGGAAAGGTAACCGCAATAGAACGCTCTTCACCGGCTTTTGTTCCAACAATGCCAGTTTCAAACCCTGGAATCATGGTATTGGAACCCAGTACAAGTTTGTGACCTTGAGCCGCACCACCCTCAAACGCTTCATCGCCTAGATAGCCAACGAAATCAACCGTCACTTGATCGCCATCAGCAGCATCACGCTCAACCGTTGTCCATTCCGCGTTTTGCTTGCGTAATGTTTCAAGCATAGTATCAACGTCTGCGTCTGTTACTTCAGACAAAACACGCTCTACTTTGATCGCTGCATTGTCCGCTAACGTGACATCAGGGTAAACTTCAAGTTTAACAGAAAACTCAAGATCAGCGCCTTCAGCAAAGTTCTTAGGCTCAATTGATGGCATACCAGCCGGCTGCAATGACTCTTTTTGAATTGCTTCAACATAAGCATCACGCATAATCTGTTCGACAGCGTCCATACGAATGCCTTGACCGTAACGTTTTTTAACAACGCTTACAGGTACTTTACCTTTACGAAAACCATCAATACGAATTGTTTTCGCTGTTTTAGCCACTTCAGAATTTACTTTTTCGTCAACACGAGCAGCAGGAACAATAATGTTTAGAACGCGCTCGATTGGAGACGTTGTCTCTACAGAAACTTGCATAAAACTTCCTCTCGGGAACTTGCTTTAATTTGTTGATTACCTTGTTAAAAACAAGAGACTTTTCAAGTCACAACCAACAAAACCTAAAAAATAATTAAATAAAGTAATGGACTGAAATGGTGCTCCGTACTGGATTCGAACCAGTGACCTACCGCTTAGAAGGCGGTTGCTCTATCCAACTGAGCTAACGGAACTAAAAGCATTACATTTCATTTGGTGGGCTATTATAGGGACGGAATAATAATCGTCAACTAATAGACATAAAAAAGCCCAGTAAAACTGGGCTAAAGATGACTATTTGTAGCCAATCAAGCAAGAATACTAAATATTCGTTGCTTTTAAGCACAAAAATCACAAAAGGAACGAAGCGAATTTTACCGGTCAATAAACACAATAACAAGTAAAACGCGCTAAGATACAGCACGTTGCACCGTATTTGTGCAATGTGCATTAACCTTCGGTCAGTCTTATAATTTTTAAAACTGTGATACTCTTGCGCTGTATATTAATGAGCAAATCTTCATGTCCCGATCTAGCACTGCGCCGCATACCCTCTTGTTGTATTATGGGCAATTGACAGTCAAAAGCTTTCAGCAAAGCAACCTTTCACAAAAAGCGGCCCAACTCACTCTTTCCAGTTTGCTGGCTGCAGTGCCTATTATTACCATCATTGTTGGGATTCTAAGTTTCACCCCCGCACTTCAGGCCATGCAATCTCAACTTTTTGAATTACTAGAGCAACATTTAGCCCCTGGCTCAAGTGACATTTTATTACCTTATTTAATCGAGTTCTCAACCCAAAGCAAAAACTTGCCGCTCGCGGGGCTGATTGCATTATTTCTGACGGCATTGCTATTACTAAACAGCTTTGAAAGCAGCGTACAATCTATTTGGGGCATAAGAAAAACACGAAAATTAAGAGAGAGACTATTAACTTATTGGGCTATTCTGACATTAGGACCCATTATTTTTGCCGCTTCATTAAGCTTGTACGGCACACTTATTTCACTGCAAATTCAAAATGCACCTGAAAATAGCTGGATCAATTTCATTCTAGGAGTTGGTACGGTTGTTTTGTATTTTTTAATGCTGCTGACCTTGAACTTCTTGACACCAAACGCCGACGTATCCATAAAGTGGGCTTCTGTTTCTGCTTTGGTGGGTAGCCTAGGTCTTTTCCTTTTAAATACTATTTTCAGTTCTTTCGCACAATTTTTTACCAACTATCAAGTCGTTTACGGTGCATTTGCTGCCATTCCTATTTTTCTTGTTTGGCTACAAAGCTCTTGGCTAATTGTCCTTGCATCCATTTGTTTATGCGCAACATTACACAATATAAAAGATAAAAACTTAGCATCCAGTCAAGATTAATGTAAAATTTCGCAAATTTTCTCAGTAAAGGCCCAATATGACAAACACAATCAACGACCTAAACACTATTTTAGATGAAGCGGATTGCTTAGTCGACGAAGCCGGTTTAAACGACGCACTGGATAAAATGGCAGTACAAATAACTGCGGATCTTGCGGACAAGCTTCCTCTGGTTCTATGCGTTATGAACGGCGGATTAATTCCAACCGCCGCGCTGATTGAACGACTCCATTTTCCGTTAGAATTAGATTACATTCACGCCACACGATATGGCATGGAAACCGAAGGCGCTCAGCTAAACTGGTTAAGCTATCCACAAAGCACGCTTAAAGATAGGCATGTTTTAGTCGTTGATGACATTTTCGATCAAGGACACACGCTTCAAGCTATCGCTCAGTGGCTTGAAGAACAAGAGGTAAGCAGCGTCTACACCGCCACGGTCATTAATAAACTGCATGATCGTAAAACAAACATGACACCCGATTATATCGGCACCGATGTAGTTGATCGTTTTCTCTTTGGCTACGGCATGGATTACAAAGGCTTTTTTAGAAACCTTAAAGGCATTTATGCTGTTAAAGGCAGTTAGACACCCGATTTCATAGCGCCTTGCGATATTACAAGTAAAGTCTGACTCTTTAAAGAACTCATCAACTAGACAAAAATGCCCGTTTATGAAACGGGCATTTTTTTACACACTAAACATTAAAATACACGGTTAAAGCCATTCAAGGCAGCGACTCGATATGCTTCCGCCATAGTCGGATAGTTAAACGTTGTATTAAGGAAATACTTAAGCGTATTTTGCTCACCCGGCTGTTTCATTATTGCTTGTCCGATGTGAACGATTTCTGACGCTTGGTCACCAAAGCAATGAATGCCTAGCAATTCAAGCGACTCTCTATGAAAAAGTATTTTTAGCATCCCCACCGCTTCGCCTGTAATTTGGGCACGAGCGGTATTTTTAAAGAAAGCACGCCCTACTTCATATGGCACTTTTTCTGCTGTTAGCTCCGCTTCTGTCTTACCGACTGAACTGATCTCTGGAATCGTGTAGATACCGGTTGGCACTTCACTAATAAACTCCCCACCCGCAGTGCCCAACATGTTTGCAGCCGCAGCACGACCTTGATCGTAGGCCGCACTGGCCAAACTTGGCCAACCAATCACATCACCCGCTGCATACACGTTTTCGACTTGAGTTTGATACGTGTCATTCACCGCAAGTTGGCCTCGACCGTTTGCTTCAAGATCAATGCTCTCTAATCCTAAACCATCAGTGTTACCCGAACGTCCATTACAAAACAGCAAGGCATCAGCTCTTAGCTTCTTGCCTGATGACATGTGCATCACAACACCGCGTTCCGTTGTTTCGACGGACTCATAAGTCTCGTTGTGTCGTATCAAAACACCGCTATCTCGTAAGTGGTAACTAAGTGCATCGGTAATTTCGTCGTCTAGGAAGCTCAGTAACTTTTTAGCAGGATTAATCAGCTCAACACGCACACCCAACCCACAAAAAATCGACGCATATTCACACCCAATCACGCCCGCACCATAAATAATCAAAGAACGCGGCGTATGACTTAAGCTCAAAATAGTGTCTGAACAATAAATGCGCGGATGAGAAAAGTCGATGTTTGCTGGACGATAAGGGCGAGAGCCCGTTGCGATAACGACTTTTTCAGCGATCAACAATTCAGGCCCTTTTTCATAGGTATTCACCTCAATCGTGTGAGCGTCCTTGAATTTACCTTTACCGAAAAAGATATCGATACGATTCCGCGCATAATACTCAGTACGACCCATGACCTGCTGATCAATCACTCGATTGGCACGGTCTAAGACTTTAGGAAACGAGAACCAACGGGGCTCCCCAATGTCACGAAACATAGGGTTGGTATTGAAAACGATGATTTCCTTAACAGCATGACGTAACGCCTTTGATGGAATCGTCCCTAAGTGCGTACAACTCCCACCCACTTGTGAACTGGCCTCGATAACGGCCACTCTCTTGCCAGCTTTAGCAGCACTCATGGCAGCACCTTCACCTGCAGGGCCTGTGCCCAACACCACTACATCATAATGTCTTGTTGTCATATTACCCTCTTCGCCATTCAATTATTTGCTTGCGTCATAAAACGTGTCATCAGAAATTTTTGCGGCAACGCCCTCTTTCGTTTCTTTTTCGCATTTACCTTTGTCACCCCCACAAATATCGCAGGCCACTTCCATGCCCAGTGCACTCATACCGCCACAAGAACCCGATATAGGTTTCCTTCCCATCAAGACGCCAACAGCCATTGCTGCAACCAACAGAAGCATAAGGGCAAATGCCAAAACAACGGTTAACATAAGACTCTCCTAATAATAAAACTTAAAAATACTGCCATTACTGTAAAAAATTTTTAAATGCATCAGACGGACGCTCTTCAAAACCAAAATCTGTTTTCACTAACAAATAGGCCGCGATGCCATTCTTTTGTGCAAATTCAAACCCTTTCTCGGGCCCGAGTACGGTAATCGCTGTAGCAAGGCCATCCGCCATGGTGGTCGTCTTGTCCATCACAGTAACAGAAACCAAACGATGTGAAATGGGTCGACCAGTAATTGGGTTAATAGTATGAGAATATCGAACACCATTTTTTTCAAAGTAATTTCGGTAATCGCCCGAAGTCGCCACCGCAATATCAGTGACTGACATAATGCGCTCTGCGATATTATGTCCGCCAGCAGGGCTTTCAATCGCTATTTTCCAAGGGGTGCCATCCGGCTTTACGCCTTTGGATACGATCTCACCACCAACCTCGATCAGATATTGGTCGATACCACGACGCTGAAGCGCATCGGCAACCGCATCAACGCCATACCCCTTGGCAATTGATGACAAGTCCACATAGATGTCTTTTTCTTTTGTTAATCGGCGGCCATCAAGCTGCAAATATTGATATCCGACTCGGGATTTGGCCTCATCGATGGCGTCCTGAGCAGGCACTTTATCTTCACGCTTACCTGGGCCGAAACCCCAAAGGTTCACCAATGGACCAATCGTAATATCGTATTCACCCTCACTCATCTCACTAATCAACAACGCCTTATCAATGACATAAGCCATTTCTTCGCTAATGCTCGCCGATTGGCCGGCGGGCAATGCATTAAATAGAGAAAGTTCTGAGTTCGGATCATAGGTAGACATGAGTTTGTTTACTTTAACGAGAATAGCATCAACATCATCTTTCAAATCATGCGAGCTTGTGACATCCGGCGTAGTAAAAAACTTAACCGTGTAAGTCGTACCCATTGTTGGGCCTGAAAAACTGACTAATTCGGGAGTAAAAGCAAACACACGGTAGATAACCGCAATGACAACAAGCAATAAGGCTGAAAATACAATTTTTTTACGCATATTTAATCTTTTCGTTGCTTATAAAATAAAGACCCACCATAAGGTGGGTCTTTATTATGGTGCTAGCCGCCGAAATCATCCAATAGGATATTTTCTTTTTCTACACCAAGATCTTCTAACATCTTAATCACAGAAGCGTTCATCATTGGAGGCCCACACATGTAGAACTCACAATCTTCTGGAGCAGGATGATCTTTTAAATAGCTATCATAAAGTACATTATGAATGAAGCCCGTCTTACCTTCCCAGTTATCTTCTGGCTGAGGGTCAGACAAAGCTAAATGCCATTCAAAGTTCTCGTTCTCTTCTTGAAGCTTATCATATTCTTCAGAGTAAAATGCTTCACGAACGCTACGAGCGCCGTACCAGAAGGAAATTTTACGTTTAGAATTCAGACGCTTAAGCTGGTCAAATATGTGTGAACGCATTGGTGCCATACCAGCACCACCACCAACAAATACCATCTCAGCATCGGAATCTTTCGCGAAAAATTCACCGAAAGGACCATATACTTTAATCTTATCGCCCGGTTTCAAACTGAATACATACGACGACATTTGACCAGGAGGTAAATCATCTTTACCTGGAGGTGGTGAAGCAATACGAATATTAAACTTAACAACACCACGCTCTTCTGGGTAATTTGCCATTGAATACGCACGAATCACTGGCTCATCAACCTTAGAAACGAATTTCCAAAGGTTAAATTTATCCCAGTCACCGCGGTACTCTTCTTCAATATCAAAATCTTTGTAGTAAACCGTATGCGCTGGCGCTTCAAGCTGAACGTAACCACCAGCACGGAAGTCTACGTTTTCGCCTTCTGGTAATTTAAGCGTTAGCTCTTTGATAAAAGTGGCCAAATTGGGGTTTGACTCAACAGTACAATCCCAAGCTTTAACACCAAAAACTTCTTCAGGTACTTCTACATCCATGTCCTGCTTAACAGAAACCTGACAGGACAATCGATAACCCTCTTTCTCATCGCGGCGTGTGAAATGCGATTGCTCAGTGGACAACATAGAACCGCCACCCGACGTCACTTTACATTTACATTGCGCGCATGTACCACCACCACCACAAGCGGATGATAAGAAAATGCCGCTATTCGCCAAAGTTTGAAGCAATTTACCACCAGCAGGGGCAGTCACTTCTTTTTCACCATTGATGCGAATTGTAACGTCCCCAGTGCTTACCAAGCGTGCACGAGCAGCAAGGATAATTGCTACTAACGCAAGCACGATAGCTGTGAACATCACCACACCTAGAATAATTTCTAAGTTGACCATGTTATTTACACCTTATTCTTGGTTGTCTAAACATGCAGCCGATTAAAGCTGCACACCAGAAAATGACATAAACCCTAAACTCATCAGTCCTACTGTGATAAACGTGATACCTAAACCACGAAGACCTGCAGGAACATCTGAATACTTAAGCTTTTCTCGAATACCAGCAAGCGCCGCAATAGCCAACGCCCAACCAATACCCGCACCGACACCGTAAACGAGACTTTCACTGAAATTGTAGTCACGCTCAACCATGAACAAAGACGCACCCATGATGGCGCAGTTCACTGTGATTAGTGGTAAAAAGACGCCCAGCGCGTTGTATAACGCGGGCATGTATTTATCTAGCATCATTTCCAATATCTGAACCACCGCGGCAATAACACCAATGTAGCTCAATAGACCTAGGAAACTAAGATCAACCCCTGGCAAACCCGCCCAGTCAAGAGCACCATCCGCAAGAAGGTTTTTGTACAACAAATTGTTAAGCGGTACAGTAATCGCTAACACAACAACAACGGCAATACCTAACCCAATAGCGGTTTCTACTTTTTTGGACAAAGCCAAGAAAGTACACATACCAAGGAAGAACGCCAACGCCATGTTTTCAACAAAAACAGCTTTAACAAATAGACTGATTAAATGTTCCATTTAGAGCGCCTCCTGAGAGCGAGAATTGGCTGCTATCTTAAACTCAGGCGCTTCAACTTGCTCTTTCTTGTAAGAACGCAACGCCCAAATAACCAAACCAATCACAAAGAAAGCACTTGGCGGAAGTAACATCAGACCATTTGGTTGATACCAGCCACCATTCTGAACGGTTGCGAAAATCTCAAAACCGAATAATTTGCCAGCACCCAGTAATTCGCGGAAAAACGCCACCACAATCAACATAGCACTGTAACCCAAGCCATTACCGATACCATCGACAAAGCTCATAACAGGGCCATTTTTCATTGCAAACGCTTCGGCACGACCCATTACGATACAGTTCGTAATGATCAAACCAACGAACACAGAAAGCTGCTTACTGATTTCAAACGCAAAGGCTTTTAAGATCTGATCCACCACAATAACCAAGGACGCAATGATGATCATCTGTACAATGATACGAATGCTGTTTGGAATGTGATTACGGATAATAGCGATAAAAAAGCCTGAAAAAGCCGTTACCAAAGTTAAGGCAATTGCCATAACCAAACTGACTTTCAAACTACTGGTTACCGCCAGTGCAGAACAAATACCCAAAATCTGTAAAGCAATAGGGTTATTCGCAAGAATAGGCCCAAAGAGAACTTTTTTAATATCAGACATTCTTAAGCTCCTCCACTACGAAGTTGTGTCAAGAAGGGGGCAAAGCCCTCTTTACCTAACCAATATTGCACAAGGTTAGTGACACCACGGCTGGTCAAGGTTGCACCAGACAAACCATCAACTTTATGTATCGCTTCAGGATCCGAGCTGTCAACACCGGCTTTGGCAAGCCTAAGCACCGCTTGACCTTCGTTGTCGTATACCTCTTTTCCTTTCCACAACGCTTTCCAGTTTGGATTGTCTACTTCACCGCCCAACCCAGGTGTTTCACCTTGAGCGTAGAAACCAAAGCCTATCACGGTATTAAAATCATTTTTCAATGCCATGAAACCGTACATAGTGGACCATAAACCATAACCATGAACAGGCAATATTACCCGATCAATTTGATCGCCGGATTTCACCAAATAGACTGAAGAAAAATTCGCACGACGTTTAATACTCGCCGGATCATTTTCTCCTTTCAAAGCAACCGATAAATTAGCGTCTTTCGAAGCGGCTCGCTGGTCGTAGGTAGCCGGATTAATACCCGCTTCCTTCATTTCAGCGTCTGTCGCAAAGGCGCCAGTTTGTAAGTTAACAATGCGCGTTTCTACCGTCTGAAATATCTCGTCGACTGATTTACCAGGTTCTAACATACCAGCAGCAGATAAAATATTACGCTTACGATCTAAATCTTTGTTGGAGTTCTGAATAGGTTTTAGACCAACCGCCGCGGCGGCAACAAACACAGAACACACCAAACATAACGCTAACGCCACTATGATGGTTTTTTGAATACTATCGTTACTGCTAGCCATTGCGTGCAACCCTCCGTTTGATATTAGCCTGAACCACAAAGTGATCTATGAATGGCGAAAACAAGTTCGCAAACAGAATGGCTAGCATCATCCCTTCGGGATAAGCAGGGTTAACAACACGAATAAGAACAACCATCAGACCGATCAAGGCACCATAAAACCACTTACCACGATTCGTCATAGAAGCAGAAACAGGGTCGGTTGCCATGTACATCATACCAAAGGCAAAACCACCTAGAACAAGATGCCAATACCAAGGCGTTGCAAACATAGGGTTCGTGTCCGAACCTATCATGTTAAACAATGATGACGTCAACACCATGCCCAACATCACGCCCGCCACAATTCGCCAAGCCGCAATGCGCATAATCAGTAAAGCAGAACCACCGATTAAAATTGCTAAAGTAGACGTTTCACCCATAGAACCTTGAACAAAGCCAAAGAAGGCATCAGACCAACCCACAGTCAAACCCGCTACACCAGAAGCGGCAAGCTGACTTAATGCCGTTGCACCTGAAAAACCATCAACCGCTGTCCAAACCGCATCACCCGACATAGACGCGGGATAAGCGAAGAACAAAAAGGCTCGACCTGCAAGCGCCGGGTTAAGGAAGTTTTTACCTGTCCCACCGAACACTTCTTTCGCCAATACCACACCAAAGCTAATCCCGAGGGCGACTTGCCACAATGGAACGGTAGCCGGCAAAGACAACGAAAAAAGAATAGAAGTAACAAAGAAACCTTCGTTAATCTCATGCTTACGCACGGAAGAAAACAAGACTTCCCAGAAACCACCTACTGCAAAGGCCGTTAGATAGATAGGCAAGAAATGCAGTGCGCCATAAATCATGTTGTCCCAGACACTGGTCGCATCGTAATTGGTTAAACTACCAATAATCGAATGACGCCAAGAGTCCACTGCAGTGACGCCCATTGCATCCATAGCCGTATTGGCTTGAAAACCAATGTTATACATGCCAAAGAACATCGCTGGAAAGGTACACATCCACACTAAAATCATGATGCGCTTCATATCAACCGCGTCACGAACGTGTGAACCATTTTTAGTAACAGAACTAGGACGATAAAAAATGGTGTCAACGGCCTCATAGAGGGCATACCAATTTTCATATTTTCCGCCTGTATGAAAATCAGGCTCCATTTTATCGAGTACTTTTCTAAGTCCCATGAATTAACCCTCGTTTTCTATTAGAGTTAGACAATCCCGAAGGATCGGACCGTATTCAAACTTACCTGAACAGCTGTAAGTGCACAAAGCCAGATCTTCGTCATCTAACTCAAGCGCACCCAATTTTTGAGCTTGCTCGGTATCGTTCACCACCAGCGCACGCAGCAATTGAGTCGGTAATATATCAAGCGGCATAACGCGCTCAAAATTCCCCAGCGGCAACATGGTACGATCACTGCCATTGGTTGTCGTAGTCATATCAAACGACTTTTTACCTGTCAGCTTAGAGAAAAATACATTCATAATAGAATGTTTTTCGACACCAGCACGAAGGTAATGCATCATTTGGCGCTCACGACCTTCTTCTAATACAGACACTTGGTTGTGATAACGACCAAGATAAGCAAACGGGCCATGAGCATTGCGACCAGATAATACCGACCCTGAAATGACTCGGTTTTCCCCACTGCTTAGCTCGCCGTTTAACAAACCATCTAGGCTCGCGCCTACTTGCGTTCGAAGCAAACGAGGCTTTTTGACTTGTGGGCCAGCCAATGCAACAACACGATCTACGCTCAGTTCACCGGTAACAAATAATTTACCAACGGCAATGACGTCTTGATAGTTTATCGACCAAACCGTTTTTTTATCGTTTACAGGATCAAGAAAGTGAATATGAGTACCAGCTAGGCCCGCAGGATGTACGCCAGAAAACTCTTCAACGGTCACATCGCTCGTTGTTGGAATTTTAGCGCCGGGTGCTTTACACAAAAACACGCTACCTTCTGTCAAACGCGTCAACACAGTAAGACCATCAGCAAACGCCTCAGCCTGATCAGCCAACACAACTTCAGGAGAAGCGGCCAATGGATTCGTGTCTATCGCTGTAACAAAAATCGAGTTTGGCACTGAAGCAACTTCAGGTACCTTTGAGAAAGGACGTGTACGAAATGCGGTCCATAATCCAGAATCCACCAGATTACTAACCACTTTGCTACGTTCCAAAGACTTCAATTCTGATCCAGAATACGCAGCAAACGTTTCAGATTCATTCCCTTCAACACGGATAACAACCGATTGAAAAACACGTCGTGCACCGCGGTTGATGGCCATTATCGTTCCAGCAGCAGGCGCTGTGTATTTCACACCGTCTGTTTTCTTGTCTGTAAAGATAACTTGACCTTTTTTAACTTTATCCCCTTCCGCAACCAACATAGTAGGTTTCATACCATGATAGTCAGGACCGATAACAGCGACTGTTTTTGCGTTAGCCGCCTTCTCAATCACTTGATTGGGAGCACCTGAGATCGGCAGATCCAGGCCTTTTGTAATTTTATACATTATGTTCTGCCCAACAATAAATTGAACACAAAAAGCGTAATGTGCTGTGCTTACACCCCCCTCCGGGAAATCATGCATAAGCTAGCAGTTAAGTTAACCTTAATTGCGAAACACAAACTCACTTCACCAAAAAACCGACGTATTATAAAGATCATTCCCCCCCTTGACCAGCGTATGACGATGCCTTTAAGCACCAACTTTTACTTAAATTACTAATTCTTTCTCCACAGATGGATTTCTTTCACTTCTAGCTGTCTTTTTTGTTATTTAATTACAAAAGTTGTGCATTATTAAACGCATCGTCTTTTAGCAACATAAAAGTACGACCTTTTAATCCAAACAACACATTGAGCCGTACCGTACTGAGTTGCCTTATAATGTTGAAAACGACACAATATTGCCTACTGATTCAGCAGGCCAAACAATGGAAGAAAAGCGATGATCAAACCAGAAGCTCAAATTCATATTAAAAACTTACGCCTAAGAACTTATATCGGATTCAATGAATCTGAAAAACAAAACAAACAAGATGTCGTGATTAATGCCTGGATTCAGTATCCTGCTTCACAAGCTTACGATACCGACGACGTGGAAAATGCCGTCAATTATCGTACTATTTGCAAAGAAATGATTGCTCATACCGAAGGCAACCGTTTCCTTTTACTTGAGAAACTCACCGCCGATTTATTGGAACTTTGCATGACGTCTCATCACGTTACGTTTGCCAAAATTGAAGTCGCTAAGCCACACGCTTTACGCTTCGCGGACTCTGTATCACTAACGCTTTCTGCTAATAGAGAACCATAAAACCACCATGTCTGACACCGTATCGATCACCTTAAAACCAGGCTTTAAAAATACCCTTCATGGATTAGAAGGCAGTCGTAAAGCGCTTCAACTCCTTGCGATCGCCGCCCAATACAAACAGCCTATCTTATTTATGGTGAACACGGTGGCCGAGCTCAATGAGCTTGAAGACGAAATACATTTTCTTAATCATCAAAAAAAGGAAATTCTCAGGTTTAGTGACTGGGAGACCTTGCCATACGATGCGTTTTCACCTCATCAAGACATTGTTTCCCAACGATTGGAAACATTAGCTAGACTGACCGAAACAAAGAACCCCATTATTTTAACCACCGTCGCCTCCTGCATCACACGCCTTTGCCCCAAACAGCATTTAGACGCCCAGCGCTTTCATTTAAAAGCAGGCCAAGAGCTCCCCCTTGAACAACTTTCAAGGAAACTTACCAACGCCGGATACCTAAATGTAGACAATGTTCACGAACATGGCGAATACGCGATTCGAGGCGCCTTGATGGATGTGTTCCCAATGGGAGCGGAAAACCCCATTCGTATAGACTGGTTTGATAATGAAATTGACACCATTCGCTGGTTTGATCCAGAAACTCAACGCAGCATTGATAAAGTCTCTGAAATTAAAATGTTGCCAGCAAAAGAGTTTCCAACAACATCACAGAGCATACAAAGCTTTCGCCAACGATTTAGGGAACGTTTTGAAACCAATCCTTTATCCAGTCCTATTTACCAAGACATCTCAAGCGGCCTTATTCCTGCGGGAATAGAATATTATTTGCCGTTGTTTTTTGAACAGACCGCCAGTGTGTTTGACTACTTACCAGACACTACCCTAATCGTACGTTCAGATACCTTTAACGAACAATTTGCCAGCATCCAGCTGGATTTTCGCAGCCGCCATGAATCCCTGAATTACAACATTGAACGACCGATTTTAAAGCCAGACGAAATCTGCCTGAGGGAAGATGAGCTGTTTGCTCAACTGAATCGATACACCAACATTATTTTCACAGCAACAGGAGAACACCCGTTTTATCAAGCCCTAAACAGTGTCAAAATTGACTCCAAGGCCGCCGAGCCCCTAGGCAGACTCAGTCACTTTTTAAGCCAAACTCATACCCGTGTTTTGATCGTGGCAGAATCCGCTGGTCGTCGCGAAGCCTTGTTAGATCTGCTTAAAAAACACAACATAAAACCTAAACACGTGGATGATTGGAAAGCGTTCACAAAATCAAGCAAATCCCTCGCTATTACGGAAGGTAATATTGGCCGGGGGTTTGTCATTAACGATGAGTTAACACTGATACCTGAAAGCGAAATACTGGGCGAACGTGTTTCCCAACATCGCCGACGCAACAAGCAAAACAACGTCAGTGAAGACGCGATTATTCGCAACCTGACTGAACTAAGAATGAACGCGCCCGTGGTTCATATTGATCACGGAGTCGGCCGCTATCTTGGCTTAACCAACCTACAAATCGACGGACAAGAAACCGAGCTTCTAACGCTGGGATACGCTAATGACGCGAAATTGTATGTACCCGTATCATCCTTACAACTTATTTCACGCTATACGGGCGCCGACGAAGATACGGCTCCGCTGCACAAATTAGGCACCGACAAATGGAGCGTAGCCAAACAAAAAGCCGCTGAAAAAGCCCGTGACACCGCCGCGGAGTTACTCGAAATATACGCCCAACGAGAATCCCGCGCAGGCTATGCGTTTGCTAAACCCGATGACCAATATGAATTGTTCGCTGCTGGCTTCCCATTCGAAGAAACTCCAGACCAACAAATGGCCATCGATGCGGTAATGACCGACATGTCCAACAAAAAACCTATGGATCGCTTAGTCTGTGGCGACGTGGGCTTTGGCAAAACCGAAGTCGCCATGCGGGCGGCTTTTTTAGCCGTACAAGATGGCAAACAAGTTGCCGTACTGGTGCCCACGACACTGCTTGCCCAACAACATTATGAAAACTTCTGCGACCGCTTTGCAGACTGGCCTGTCGAAATTGAATTGCTGTCACGATTCCGTTCTGGTAAGCAGTCCAACGCCGCCATTGATAAACTAGAAGATGGTCGAGCTGACATTGTTGTCGGCACACACAAACTAATACAAAGTGATGTGAAATTTGCCAATCTTGGCTTGGTCATCATCGATGAGGAACACCGTTTTGGTGTGAAACAAAAAGAGCAATTTAAAGCGCTGCGAGCCGAAGTCGACATATTAACGCTCACCGCTACTCCGATTCCAAGAACGCTTAACATGTCCCTGTCAGGCATTCGAGACTTGTCCATTATCGCCACTCCGCCCGCCAAACGTTTGTCGGTGAAAACATTCGTTCAGCAGCGCGATGATCATCAAATAAAAGAAGCCATATTACGAGAGTTGCATCGTGGTGGTCAGGTGTATTTTTTACACAACGAAGTGCAAACCATTCAAAAAACCGCCGAAGAACTGGAAGCGTTAATCCCTGAAGCGCGAGTCATTGTGGGCCATGGCCAGATGCGCGAACGAGAATTAGAACAAGTTATGTCGGATTTTTATCATAAGCGCGCCAACGTTTTAGTGTGCTCGACTATTATTGAAACCGGTATAGACATCCCTAACGCCAACACCATTATTATTGAACGTGCCGACAAGTTTGGCTTAGCCCAACTCCATCAATTACGTGGTCGCGTAGGTCGATCGCATCACCAGGCGTACGCGTATTTGCTTACACCCAATGATCGAAAAGTGACGGGTGATGCAGAAAAACGCCTTGAAGCCATCCTGCTCGCCGACACCCTTGGCGCCGGCTTTACCCTAGCTACTCACGATTTAGAAATTCGTGGTACTGGCGAACTATTAGGCGACGGCCAAAGTGGTCATATTGAACACGTTGGTTTTTCTTTGTTTATGGACATGTTGGATCGGGCCGTCAAATCGTTGAAAAACGGAGAGTCCCCCGATGTAGACATCACGTCACCGGCGCTAACGGACGTGAATTTACGAGTGCCAGCCTTGATTCCTGAAGACTATTTAGGCGATGTACACTCTCGACTGATTTTGTATAAACGCATTGCCAGTGCCAAAGTCAGCGGTGAGCTTAAAGATCTACAAGTTGAAATGATTGATCGCTTTGGTTTACTTCCGGACGCGACAAAAAATCTGTTTCGCCAAACTGAATTAAAGCTAAAAGCAGAACAACTTGGCATTAATAAAATTGAAGCGAATGCAAAAGAAGGTAAACTGTTTTTTAACAGCAAAACACCGGTCGACCCAATGAAACTGATTAAACTTATTCAAACCAAACCGGACACCTACAAGTTAATAGGATCGGACACCTTGAAGTTTATCGCTACCATGAACACAGCTGAAGAACGCTTCCAGCAAACCACTCTGACTTTGGAATTATTACATTGAAAGCCTTGATCGTGACCGCCCTAACCCTCACTCTGCTCAGTACTTCACTGTTCGCCGAGGACAGTGACTTTAATCCAGAAACCGCCCGAGCGTATGAAGGCTTTTTAGTGACTTTTTTATGGCCAGAAGGTCAATCTGAAGAGCATATTGACTACGAGAACGTCCTCTCTGTACAGAACTTGCTGCGCCTCGATATCATTGATACAAGCGATGGCTCACCTCTTTCATTAACACAGCCAAAACTGCAAGAAAGTACACTGGATAAAACGCGAGAATTGGCACCTTTTGCTGATATCAAGCAAAAATTGAATCGCCACGTTACCGTATTATCAAACCAGCGATGGACACTGATTTTCAAACAAACAGGCGACACTGTACGAAAAACCTTCCACAGCGAACAAATAAAAGACGGTTACCCAGAATTGACAGGCACGATCGCCATCACCTTAGGACGTTATTTGGAGTCGGACATTCGCTATCAGCATTATTTATTCGACAGTTTCACTGTGCCCGAACAACTGGAGGTCGCAGACAGCTCACTCGACCTACAACCGGTTGATCAAGAAGCCATCTTGCGTTCTATTTTTACTCAACCCACGACAGCGTCAGAACCGGAAAACGCTCTTACAAAGCCAATAGCGCCACAAACGCAGTTCAAAGAATTTGAGCCCGCACTGGTGTTAACACTCAACCAAAGCAACAAAACCGCCAGCAAAAAAGTCAACTATTTAGACCACCCAACGATCGGCACTATGCTGTATTTTGAACCGATCGAGTTAAACGACGCCATCGAAAAAATAGCCGCCAAAACCGTAGCAGAGTAACGAACACCCACCGCAAAACCGTATCCTACTGTAAAACATCACTGACGTCTGACCTGAGCTGTTTTGACCACTCAGCCACATTGGCCACAAAGGCTTGACGTTCCTCTTTTGCGATGGATTGAGAGGTTGGAATGCTTGTTGTCATCGGATTCACTGGTTTGCCTTTAATATGAAGCTCATAATGCAAATGGGCCCCTGTTGTGCGACCAGTATTACCCGATAAAGCAATCACTTGGCCGCGCTTTACTCGCTGGCCATTTTTTACTAATACCTTACTCAAGTGCAAATAGCGCGAGCCATAGGGCCCCGTATAATCAAGCACGATGTATTTACCTGCGTATTTATGGGTCGCGACTCTTGTCACCACACCGTCCCCTGTCGCCACTAATTCTGTACCACTGGGCGTGGCTAAATCCACCCCATTATGAGGCGATTTACCGCCTGTAATAGGGTGTAAACGATTTGCATTAAACGAAGAACTGATGCGAAAAGGCTTTCGTGTCGGCCAACGTAACAAGGCGGCGGTTAAACTGTTTGCATCTGCATCATAATAACGCCCGTCGGAATGTAAAAATGCACTGTAAGTTTGACCTCTCACGGTGATATCTAACGCTTCTACTTGGCTTTTCCCAACGTCAACACCTTCTACAGTGCCCTTTTTAATGATGACGTTAAACGCGTCGCCTGCGCGTAAATCTTTACGAAAATTCACCCGACCTTTTAATAAATCGTTAACGATCAGAATATTACCATCAGACAATCCAATACTTTTTGCCGACAAGTAAAAGTTATTCTGTATAGTAGTGTGCAACGCCTCACTCAAGTAAGTAATAGGCTTAATAGTTTCTTCGTAATTAAAACCACCGTTATCATGTCGAACGTATGACACACTTTTGCTCACATCCAAGCGACGCGTTAGTGACGCTAATTCGCCCTTCTCGTCCAAAGCAAAAATAAAGGTATCACCAGGCATCAGTGGCTCAAGCACCAAGTACTCTTGATCCGCTTCAAGCACGCCATACAAATCATTAACAGGTAAACCCAAACTGGTAAAAATGCCCGCTAGCGTATCGCCCGCCTTAATCTCATAGTCGATCGCTGGAATCCCAGCCGGTGGCTTTTCGATGATGTCTAAAGGGTTCGTACTTACAAGCGCACGATCCTCGGTTTCAGTCTTTTTATCGGTCGTTACAACATAGGGCGGTGCGACTAAGTCTTCCGGCGCAGCCGTCAGCGTTGAAGAATCTATGGTAAGAGGCAACTGATAACTCGAAGGATTAAGAGACGGTGAAACTAGAGATCGATACACCAACAACAATCCAATAAACACAATGATAATAAGTACAATCCAAGCTCTTGGGCCGGACAAAAGCCCACTTAAAAGACGTGCAATAAACGACATAAATTAACAACTCATCCACAAAAAAGGCGCTACAAAACCCGACCTACGCGCTAACACTTTGGCCATACACGCTCATTGAATAAAAAACAGCGGCGTACTCTGCAACATACGCCGATCCATTACCATACACGACAAGTAAAAAACCACAGTCTGTGCGATTTTGACCGTACGCTTTACACAACATCGACTTAATCTTAATGCCAAGACCTCATTGCTGGCGGCTCAAACGTTCAGGCCATGGCGTTAGAATACGTTACTTTTTCGATCAATTGTATATTATCATTTATGAATATGAAGCAAGACAAGGTTTTCAGATCCACACGACCATGAAGAACAAGGTGGCGTCGCTTTCATGCTCTTTTTTGGCGCAAAAGCATTGGACGACCGTGGCGTGTCTCCGTACTATTGAACCTGCTTTCAAACGGATTGTATCCCATACTATGCAACACTCGACTCTTTCTTTCCCTAGTCACAAGTCGCAAACATTTGACCGAGGCGACCTTGTGTCGGACCACGCCGAGTCGGTCGAATTAGTCGTAGAAACCCCTTTGGCAATCAGCGTCAATGGCATTGTGCACGCCGTCATGATGGTAACACCAAGCCATTTAGACGCCTTTGTTATCGGCTTCGTTCGCACCGAAGGTATTGTTCGTCATTTGGACGACATCAGAGACATGGAATGGCAACACACCCATTCTGACCTTGGCATTCACAGCCTTGAGATTAACCTTGTGCTGAGTCCTCGTCGATTTGCTCAATTCAAACAAAGAAAACACCGACACCTTGGCGCCAGTGGCTGCGGTTTATGCGGCGTAGAATCGCTTGATCAAGCCCTTCCCGCACTCGATGTACTGCCCTTTAGCGCCCCGATCGACCAAGCAACATTGGCGCGATTGAAAACACAGCTGTCAGATCGCCAAACATTGGGCAAGCTGACGGGTGCCATTCATGCCGCTTTATTGATATCGCCACAAGGCGAGCCTATTTTTTGCATGGAAGACATCGGTCGCCACAATGCCCTAGATAAAGTCATCGGCTACGCACTCCAACAGGGTATTCATCTACACAACCACAGTGTAGTAATGACCAGCCGATGCAGTACAGAATTGATTCAAAAAGCAGTACGAGTTGGCTTGTCGAGGCTCATACATTTGGCGTCTCCTAGTACCCTAGCGGTTAAACTGGCACAGCATTATGGTTTAACGTTAATTCATTTACCCAAGCAAGATGCACCGCGTGTATTTGCGTCTTCGCAACCACCAGAGGGCAAAGACCATGAGCAAAAAGACCATGAGTAAAAAAACAGATTTTTATACCCCTTACAAGGGCCCTGCTGGCGGCTGGGGCGCACTGCAAAGCACCACCACTCATTGGCTAAAAAGCGACAATGCCGTGCGTAATATACACACTTTGCTCAAAACCAATCAACCACACGGCTTTGATTGCCCGGGCTGTGCTTGGGGTGAAAAACACGATCCGGCCAAAATTCGTTTTTGTGAAAACGGTGCCAAAGCGGTTAACTGGGAAGCTACCTCACGTAAAGTCGACGCGGCTTTTATGGCTGAACACAGCGTCTCTTGGTTAAATACTCAAAGTGATTACTTTTTAGAATACCAAGGCCGTTTAACCGAGCCTATGCGATACAACCAAGACACCGATCACTACGAAGCCATTTCTTGGGAACACGCATTTGCGCTCATTGCCGACACTTTAAAAAGCCAATCCAGCCCTGACAATGTGGCCTTTTATACCTCGGGACGCGCCAGTAACGAAGCCGCTTTTTTATACCAATTATTCGCTCGTGCTTACGGCACCAATAATTTCCCAGACTGCTCCAACATGTGCCATGAAGCCAGCGGCTATGCCCTCACCAGCAGTATTGGCATTGGCAAAGGCACGGTTGAAATAGACGATTTTGAACGCGCCGACGCGGTGTTTGTGTTTGGCCAAAACCCTGGCACTAATCATCCACGTATGCTGGAAACACTGAAAGAAGTCGTTCAACGCGGCGCTCAACTGCTTACATTTAATACTCTGCGCGAACGTGGTTTAGAGCGTTTTCAGAACCCTCAAAACCCCATTGAAATGCTCACCAACGGGTCTAAGCCGACGAATACTGGGTATTATTGCCCGAAAATTGGCGGAGACATGGCCGTAGTTCGCGGCATGGTTAAGGTGCTGATCGATCTCGAAACCGAGGCTCAACAACAAGGCCAAAAAGCTGTATTTGACCATGAATTTATCCATCAGCATACGCAAGGGCTAGAGGAATATCTGGAAGAAGTAAAACGCACCCCTTGGCAGGCGATTATTGAACAATCTGGACTCACTCAAGACGACATCACCCAAGCCGCCAACGTCTATGCCAAAGCAGACAGCGTGATTCTCACCTGGGCGATGGGTATTACTCAGCATCATCATTCTGTGCCAACGATTCACGAAATGGTTAATCTGCTGGCACTGCGTGGCAACCTTGGTAAACCAGGTGCAGGGGCCTGTCCGGTACGCGGCCACAGTAACGTGCAGGGTGATCGCACTATGGGCATCAATGAGAATCCTTCCCAAGCGTTCTTGGACGCCTTAGCAACACGTTTCGCATTTACACCACCACAGCATAAAGGCTTGGCGGTGGTCGACACCATTCATGCTATGCGTGAGGGCAAAGTCGGTGTATTCATTGCTTTAGGCGGTAACTTTGCGGCCGCAACACCCGACACTCAAGCCACGACACAAGCATTGAAAAAATGCCAACTGACCGTGCAAATCAGCACCAAACTCAATCGATCGCACCTCATGACCGGCACCGATGCCTTAATCCTGCCGTGTTTGGGCCGTACTGACATTGACCACCAAGCCCATGGCCAACAAAAAGTTACGGTAGAAGATTCTTTCAGCATGATTCACGCCTCGGGCGGCGTATTGGAACCACTAAGCAACCAACAAAAATCCGAACCCGCTATTATTGCTGGCATGGCGGCGGCTACTTTAGGCGATTTCCCTATTGACTGGAACGAGGCCATTGGTGACTACCGCATTATTCGCGATTACATCGCTGACGTGGTGCCAGGTTTTAGCGATTTTAACCAACGCATAGTACAAGACGGAGGGTTTTATTTGGGCAACAGCGCCAGAGAGCGCCACTGGAAAACCCCTGCTGGCAAAGCCATTTGCCACACGCATGCCTTACCGGAGTCGATTTTGCCAAAACGCGCCAGAAGCTTGGTCACAGATAACACCTTGATCATGCAAACCTTGCGCTCACACGATCAATACAACACCACTATTTACGGGATGAACGACCGTTATCGTGGCATTAAAGGGGAGCGTAATGTGGTGTTTATTAACCCGGCCGACATTCAACGCTTAGGGTTTCAAGAAGGTCAAAGCGTCACACTGCGTTCCCTGTGGGACGATGGTGTGGAACGAAAAGTCAGTGGTTTCAAACTGGTGCCGTACAGCATACCCGCTGGCAACATCGCAACGTACTACCCAGAAACCAACCCGTTAGTACCGCTAGACAGCCGTGGCGAATTTAGCCATACGCCTACGTCAAAAAGCATCGCGATTGAACTGGAGGCCTTCGAAGACAATAGCAGTAAGATCGCGCTTTCTTCACGCCCCTAAAAGAGCCAAAAAAAACCGAGCCTAGGCTCGGTTAAGGTCACCAATAAACGGGCTAAACCCTGTCCACACACTCATAATTTTGCTGTCATTTCCGGCAGTACATCAAATAAGTCAGCGACTAAACCGTAATCGGCGACTTGAAAGATAGGGGCCTCTTCGTCTTTGTTAACCGCAACGATTACTTTAGAGTCTTTCATCCCAGCCAAATGTTGAATAGCACCGGAGATGCCAAACGCCATATACAAATCTGGCGCCACAATTTTACCCGTTTGCCCCACCTGACTATCGTTGGAAATAAACCCCGCATCCACGGCAGCACGAGAAGCACCGACGGCCGCACCTAGCTTATCCGCCAACGCATTAATCAACGCAAAACTCTCACCGCTACCGACGCCGCGGCCACCAGACACAATGCGACCAGCACCGGACAAATCTGGGCGCGTTGACTCGGTAATCTCATCATTCTGCCAAATGGATAAGCCATTCTGAGCGACAAAACTCACCGCTTCAATCGCGCAAGCCTGAGCATTTTTCTCGGTATTTCTATCAAAAGAAGAGGCACGCACCGTAATCACTTTCACCGCATCTAACATCGTTATCGTGGCAATCGCATTACCGGCGTAAATAGGTCGTTTAAATTGCTCCGCGCTCAACACCGCACAAATATCCGACACTTGACCCACATCCAACAGTGCCGCCACACGCGGCATAAAATCTTTTGATTCGGAGCTCGACGCCGCTAAAATATGCGAATAACCAGAAGACAAATGCACCAACAATTCTCCCATGGGTTCTGCCAACGCATACTGATAAGCGTCGTTATCGGCACACAATACCTTACTGACGTCCGATAAAAGCGCCGCTTGCGCTGCCACTTGCTCCATGTTCTTGCCGGCCACCAACACATGAATATCGCCGCCAATCGCTTGCGCTGCCGATAGGGCAGACAAAGTAGAAGGTAACAAAGCGGTTGTATTATGGTCTGCTATCAATAAAGTTGTCATTAAATCACCTTCGCGTCGTCTTTTAATTTACGGATCAATTCGTCTACTGAAGCCACTTTTACGCCCGCGCTTCGGGTAATCGGTGACGCTACCTTGTCGACACGAGTATGTTTTTTTTCTGCGACATCTAAATCCGCTAACGTCATCGTATCTAAAGGCTTACGCTTGGCTTTCATGATGTCAGGTAACTTAGCGTACCGCGGTTCGTTTAAACGCAAATCCGTCGTCACAATGGCGGGCAATGACAGAGCCAAGGTTCGCAAGCCACCATCGATCTCACGAGTCACCAGAGCGAGATCGTCCGACACCACCACTTTTGAGGCAAACGTGCCTTGTGGGCGCTGCGTCAGTGCCGCCAACATTTGCCCCATTTGATTGTTATCCGAATCAATCGATTGCTTACCCAAGAGTACTAAGCCGACGTGTTCTTTTTTCATCACGGCCGCAAAGGCTTTGGCAACGTTTAAAGGCTCAACTTCGCCCTCCACAGACACTAAAATGGCACGGTCAGCACCTAAAGCCAGCGCGTTTCGTAGCTGCTCTTGGCTTTGGCTGCCGCCCACGCTCATCACAATAATCTCTGATGCAACGCCCGCCTCTTTTAAACGCACGGCTTCTTCCACAGCAATTTCACAAAAAGGGTTCATGGCCATTTTTACATTGGTTAAATCCACATTGCTTTCGTCTGCTTTCACCCGAACCTTGACGTTATAATCAATTACTCGCTTAACACCGACTAATATTTTCATTTTTTACTGTCCTATTCGTTTAATCTGTCTGTCTGTCTGTCTGTTTGTCTTCATGGTCATGGTCGATCAGTGCTCATTCGCTGTTTAATTTGTTCAGGAATGGGCAGCGCTTTTAGCGCACCTGACGCGTCATGACAAGCCCAGACTCGCTTCTCTGAACACTCAACCGCCAAATCATCCCCATTAAAAAGTCGATGGCGAATGCCGAAACTGGCTCGCCCAATGTGTGTCAATTCACTGTGTATGGTCACCACATCCCCGTATCTCGACGGTTTAAAAAATTGTGACCGTGTGTCCACCATCGGATAACCCACCGCATGAAGCTCATCACGAATGTATTTTAAGGTGAAGCCCATAGCGTCAAATAACGCCCCAGTCGAAGCATCAAAAAAAGCAAAATACCTTGGATAAAACACAATGTCAGCAGGGTCACAGTCACCCCACTCGATAGACACTTGGCGCGTGTTATGAAACATAATACGCCCCTATAAACTGATGACCGAATCCGGCACAGACTCTTGGTACAAAAGCTCGATTTGATCTTCACGATTCGCCTGAACCGCGCGCTGATTCAACGAGCCCTTATCTGTGACTTCGTGAGCATCAATACTGGGCGGTAGGGCTTGCAATAGAATTCGCTGTACGACAGTGGATCCACCTGTGCTGTTTTTGGCAAACGCTAAGAGCTTTTGATGAAATGCTTCGCGCACAGCAAAATGTTCTATTATTTGCTCATGAGTTTCCACCAAACCATCTGGCAAAATCGCCTGACAATGGGCCCAATCAGGGAAAACCAACCCCGTAATGTAGCCACGATTCGAACCGCACAACACCACATCCTGAACAAAGGGCGCAAACGCACTGATGAATTTCGCTCGTAACGTGCCCGCACTCACCCAAGTACCGCTGTCTAATTTGAAGTCTTCAGAAACACGCCCATCAAAACGGAAACCTCGCTGTGGTGCATTTTCATCTAAATACGCAAACGCATCACCCAAACAGTAAAAACCCTCTTCATCAAAGGCTTTTGCGGTCAATTCAGGCTGCCGCCAATAACCTGGCATCACGGTTTCGGCTTTGACTCTTGCCTCTAATTTGCCTTCATTCGGCACCAATTTGATCGTCACACCAGGAGCAGGCAGGCCAATCACACCAGAAGTGGATTCTTCTACCGATGCAAATGTGGCCGATGGGGCGGTTTCTGTGCAGCCCAAACCGGTTAGCATGGGAATTTTTTTGCCCGTGTATTGAATGGCCAACGCATCCAAATCGTCCCAAATATGCTGCGCTAAGCCCGCCGCGGCAAAAAAAGTGAACTGCAAACGAGCAAAGAACTTCTGCGCCAACTCGGTATCGGCTTTAAGGTTTTTCACCAAGAGTTCAAACCCTTTTGGGACATTGAAATACACGGTAGGTGAGATTTCTGCTAAGTTTTGCAACGTTTTGGCAAACATTTTTTCCGTCGGCTTACCATCATCAAGATATAAACTACCGCCATTGTACAAAGCAATACCTACATTGTGATTGCCGCCAAAGGTATGATTCCAAGGCAGCCAGTCAACCATAATCGGCGGCTGATCTTGCAAGAACTGCATCACTTGACGGATCATCACTTGATTCGCGCAGATCATACGCTGGGTATTTATCACACCTTTGGGCATGCCTGTGGTGCCCGAAGTAAAAAGTATTTTTGCGACACTGTCACCGGTTACCTGCCCGTTGGCATCATCCACCAAAGTGGATTCAGGAAAATCCCACGATTGTTCAAACGAAATAATAGGGTTATCAATGAGGCTGGCGTTCGTATCGCCCTTGATCACCGCAACCGGCGTGTCTACGTCTTGGCAAACCGCTTTTATGGCCTTTTCATAAGGTGCCAACTCATCCACCACAATTAAGCCTGGGGTGAGCACGTCAAAAATGTGCTGTAACTTACTGTAGTCCGTCGCAATCAAAGAATACGCAGGCGACACGGGGGCATGGGCAATTCCCACATACATTCCCGCCAATGCCAGCAGTAAATGCTCTACGCTGTTGCCACATAAAAACACAATAGGACGATCAACCGACACCGGCTGTGACAGCAACCAAGAAGCTATCTGGCGCACTCGGGTCACCGTCTGAGCATAGGTGAATTTTTGCCATTCCCCTTGCGCATCACGTTGCGCGACAAACAGTTGATCCGGGGTTTTATCGGCCCAATATTCGAGTTGGTCCGTCCAACAACGAGCATAGTGATCCAGTGCTTTTTGACTATTAATAATTTGTACACCATCTGCCCGTTTCTCAATATCAATCGGATGGGTAACGACTTTTATAGGATGGAATTCACCGTTCATTATTTACTCCCGAAACCACGTTGGTTATTTTTATTATTGTCAATTGTGTCGACGCTCGCCTTGCCATTAAAACTCAAACACGCTCAGCCCTGCCCCACTCTGCTCAACGACATTTAACGCTGCCAACGCAGAAGGCAAACGATACGCACCATAAAACATCGTCATGGCTACTAAGTTTTGCTTATAGGCTTCGTCTGACGTGCCTTGGATAGGCAGGTAATCTAATACCTTAAAGAGCTGCCACATACAGCTTAAAACCCCCATGGCCTCTAGCAAAGACACGGACACACCCTGTAAAAAAGTCGCGTCTTCGCTCAATAAATGTGTCGTCAACAAACAGCGAACCTTCTGAACAGCATGACGCATCTGCGCCGCACTGGTTGTGAGTGAATCATCGGCATCGAACTTAGCCGCCATCGCGTCCATTTCATCCAGCAAAGCGGACAAGGCACAACCTTGATCGCCACGAATTTTACGGAACACCAAATCACGGGCCTGAATCCCCGTCGTACCTTCGTAAATGGTCGTAATGCGAGCATCACGAAGGATTTGCGAGACGCCCGTTTCCTCCACAAACCCCATGCCGCCAAATACCTGAATCACTTGACCGGCCATGATATTGGCACGTTCCGTTGCAAACGCTTTAAAAATTGGCGTTAGCAAGGCGATTCTGTCTTGTGTGGCGCGGTCTTGTGAGTGTTCGACCGCATCAATCTGTGCCGCAATTTGATAACCCAAGGCACGCAACGCGAAGGTTTCTGCTCGCATATCAACCAGCATACGTTTCACATCTGCATGCTCGATAATGGCCACAGCTTGCCCCTTACTGTTGGTGCCTTGCGTGCGCTCTTGGGCATAGTCAACGCTGCGCTGGTAACCCAACTCACCCAGAGCGACGCCCTGCATACCGCAGCTTAAACGGGCCTCGTTCATCAGTACAAACATCGCCATCAAACCTTGGTTCAGTTCACCGACCAATTCGCCCATACACGCGTCTTGATCGCCGTAACTGATGGAGCAGGTTGGGCTGCCGTGCAGACCCAGTTTATGCTCAATCCCCGTACAACGAACGTCGTTAAATTGGCCTAAACGGCCCTCCTCATCAACACGATATTTAGGCACGATAAACAACGAAATACCGCGACTGCCCGCTGGGGCGTCTGGGGTTCTCGCCAGTACTAAATGCGCAATATTGCTGGTTAAGTCATGCTCGCCATAGGTGATGTAAATTTTTTGACCTTTAATTAGGTAAGTACCGTCGGCTTGCGGGATGGCTTTTGTGCTTAACGCACCCAAATCGGAACCAGCATTGGGTTCCGTAAGCGCCATCGCGACCGTCCATTCCCCAGTGACCATTTTCGTCAAATAACGCTGTTTAATCGTGTCATTAGCGAACGCCATCAAGATTTCTGAGCCACCTTGCGCCAACGCTTGAAACATCACAAACGCCAAATTCGCTGACAACCACATTTCATTGACAGGTTGGGCAATGTACTTCGGCAGACCCTGACCACCAAACGCCTCAGGTAACGCTAAGCCCATCCAGCCCGACTCAACAAACTGCTGAAATGCGTCTTTCCAGCCATCCGGTGTTGTGACTTGTCCGTTGTCAAACCGACAGCCTTGCACATCACCCACCGTATTCAGCGGCGCCAAAACGCCAGAAGCGAACTTCGCCGCCTCTTCCATCACGGCATTGGCCAGCTCGGGGTCAAACCCTTCCAAGGATTCAATGCTATTTAAGCCATGTTGCTGATAGGCCTGTGCCACCAGAAGTTGCATGTCTTTGTAAGGTGCTTGATAGCTCATCATCGTCTCCGGTCTATTTCGCCGTCATTCGAATAGCGCCGTCAAGACGAATCACTTCGCCATTCAACATGCCATTCTCAATAATATGTTGCGCCAAAGACGCGTATTCATCCGGCTCACCAAGACGCGGTGGGAAAGGTACTGAAGCGCCCAGCGATTTCTGCACTTCTTCAGGCAACACATCCATCATCGGCGTTTTAAACAACCCAGGCGCTATGGTCATCACACGAATCCCAAAACGCGCCAATTCACGGGCAATAGGCAGGGTCATTGCACATACGCCGCCTTTTGAAGCCGCATAGCCTGCTTGACCAATTTGACCATCAAACGCGGCTACAGACGCCGTATTGATCATCACACCGCGCTCCATATTGGCCTCTGGCTCATTGTGTTGCATTTTATCTGCGACTAAGCGAATCATGTTAAACGTACCAATCAAGTTAACCGACACTGCGCGCTGAAAAGACGCCAAACGATGGGGGCCTTCGCGGCCAACGATACGCTCTGCACCAGGAATACCAGCACAATTAACCAAACCACTAATGGGGCCAAAAGCGGCCACGGCTTTATCCAACGCGCTTTTTACCGATGCTTCGTCAACGATATCGGTCACACAACCCTGCACACGATCACCCAATTCAGCTTTTACTCGGGTCAAACCCGCGTCGTTTACATCAGCGAGCGTCACCGTGGCGCCTAAGCGATGTAAACGACGCGCAACCGCTTCACCAATACCAGACGCACCACCCGTCACCACAAAATGTTTGCCTTGAATTTGCATGTCAGCTTTCCTCGTATTTCTCTTGTTTTTATCGTCTAATCAAGATCATTTAAGATTTTTTACGGTTCAAAAACGCATCAATTCGCGCTTTCACTTCTTCACTGGTTTGAGTGATACCGCAAATCAAAGACTCGGTGTACAAACCTTCTTGAGATGACATGTTGCCGATTCGACTCAAGCCTGTGGTCATCGCCCAATTGGAATATTTGGAGTTTTTACCAATGCCTTTGGCAATGTCAAACGCCTTGGCTAATGCCTCGCCTGTGTCCACAACATAATGCGCTAAGCCAATACGCAAGCCCTCTTCGGCGCTCACATCGCGACCCGTTAACATCATTTCCGTCATCCGGCTAGTACCGATCACGTTAGCGACATTGACAGACGCACCACCGCCTACAAAAATACCGTGCTTACCTTCTGGCAAACGATAAAAAGTGTTGCCTTCTGAGACGCGAACATGGGCACAAATCGCCAACTCCAAACCACCACCAATCACCGCGCCGTGCATCGCAGCCACCACAGGGATGCCAGATTCACGAATGTGTCCAAACACGCGGTGCCACATTTGCGAATGCTTAACCACGTCAAAAGGTTCACGGGCTTTGTGCTCACGCAGGTCCAAACCAGAGCAAAATTCAGGACCACTTCCCGACAAAACAATGACGTTCACATCGTCAGTTAAATTCAAAAATGCGTGCTCAATTTCAAGACACAAACGGTCATTAATCGCGTTTTTCTTTTCTGGGCGGTTCAGCTGTAAATGCCCAATCCCTTCAGCCACAGAAAAATCAATAAATTGGTAACTTGTCATAACATTGCCTCTATTCTTATATTTATCGGTCGGATACTTTAATCACCACCGCCATACCAGTGTCACCGGCGGCACACCCTGTAAACAAACCGTAACCCCCACCATTCATGGCCAATTCTTCAATTAACTCAATAATAGCGCGCGTGCCTGTTGGGCCTTGTGGGTGCCCCCAAATTAAGGAGCAACCAAAATTGTTCATCGCCATCACATCAAGATCCATAGCTTTGGCCAGCGCCACATCGTTCACAGCAAATGGGTTGTGGGTTTTGATGGCATTGACTTGTTTAATGTCGACCCCCGCCACCGCCAGCGCTCGTTTTGCGGCCTCGATCGGCGCCGCAGGCATATAGCCTAAGTCATCACGCGCTTGACCAAAGCCCAACACTTCAATTTTAATGTCGGGGTTTTGAGTCAAATCCGCCACTTGGTCGGTGTGACAAACCACCATGGACGCGTTGCCATCAGCAGGGTGCGTCTGATTACCAAAGGTGATAACACCACCCTCTTGAATCGGCTTGAGTTTTTGCAAACCATCCAGCGTCATCGGGAAAACCCCTTCATCCCCCGTAATCACCGTGTCTTCTTTTTTGAAGTTCGCCGTCGGTATGGATAGTGGTACGGTCATGTAACGTTTTTGAAACGCTTGATTGTCCTTTAAGGCGTCTTGGTATTGCTCAAAGCGACGGAACGTCACTTGGTCTAACTCTTCACGGGTAATAGCAAAACGTTTAGCAACGTTTTCCCCCGTTTGCATCATAGAATGCCCACCAATCACATCGTTCATCATGTTGTAAGTGACTTGGTCTTCTGAGGAACCGGTCGGCCCTTTGGCATTGGGGTAATAAATATGCGGACCGTTGGAACAACGATCTGCCGTCATCAACAATGACACTTTCGCCATGCCGCACACAATTTCAGAGGCGGCAGCAAACAAGCCTCGCGCACTGGTTGCACACACTTGATTGACCGCGTGGCCAGCAGTATTAACCGCACCAATATCGTATAAAGGCCAAGGCGCTCCGTTAAACGATTGGTACTGATTGATGGTCATGCCCAGCACACCCGAATCAAAGATCAATGGATCGATGTTGCGTTTTGCCAATTCTGCTTTGGCCACGTGGGCAGCAAACTTCATCGAATGCAAATGCTGCAAAGCACCCTGCCATTTCGTGAAAGGCGTACTCCAATATGCGCCGTAGGGGATCTCGATATTTTGAATGGACATAGGAATTCCTAAAATAAATGACTAAAAATAAATGGCTATAATAACGTTGTAAAAGTGACGCACTATTGTTTCGACACGGCCATAATCTCACCCAATCCGCCCCATTGCTCCGTAAAAATAGCGGCTGGCATGGTGGTTAAATCCGGTGAAATAATAGGACGAAAAGCCATCACACTCAGCACCTCTTTTTCCAAATCCAAACCCGGTGCAATTTCGGTTAGCACCATGCCTTCTTCACGTAATTCCAAAACACACCGCTCGGTAACAAAAACCACCGGCTGCTTATTGGCTCTTGCCACCGCACCACTAAAAGTAATGTGATCTACCGTATCGACAAATTTTTGCACTTTACCTTCTTCCAACACTGTCATTTTGCCGTTTTCAAAACCCAGCTTGGCGCCATTGACCAAGGTGCCGCAAAACACCACTTTTTTAGCACTTTGAGAAATATTGATAAAACCACCCGGACCGACGACCTTAGGGCCAAATTTACTCACGTTTAAGTTGCCGTCTTTGTCCGCTTGCGCAAGGCCTAAAAAAGCAACGTCTAAGCCACCACCATCATAAAAATCAAATTGAGCTTCATGCTCAATAATCGCGTCCGCATTCCACGCCGCACCAAAGTCACCACCCGACGCCGGAATTCCACCATAAGTGCCCAATTCCGTGGTTAAGGTAAACAAACTGGAGACTTTTTCTTCCGCTGCAATCGCCGCCACGCCATCTGGCATACCAATCCCCAGGTTCACCATGGTGCCAGCTTGAAGCTCCATCGCCGCACGACGAGCAATCACTTTACGATCACCAAAAGGCATAGGAGGTAATGCATTTAAAGGGACGCGAGCATTACCTGCTAAGCCAGGGTTATAAGTACTAGCAATAGTTTGTTTGTGGTCTTCCGCGGGCGCTACCGTGATGTAATCCACCAATACACTAGGAACTTTGACTTCTTTAGGATGAATTGAATGACGTTCCGCGATGTATTTCACCTGCGCGATCACAATACCCCCGCTGTTTTTAGCAGCTTGCGCCATCGGTAATATTTCCGCCAGCATGGCTTCCTCTTCTACCGACAAGTTACCGTCCTCATCGGCTGTCGTGGCACGAATGACCACCACATTTAATGGAAACTTCTTAAACAGCAGCCATTCTTCGTCTTCAATATTGATGCGCTTAACCAGCTCCTCTTTGGTTAATGACGTCACTTTACCGCCACTGACCAACGGGTCAACATAGGTTCCCATCCCAATTTTCGTAATCACACCCGGCTTATTACCAGCAATCTGGCGCCACATCGTGGTCAGCACACCTTGTGGCAATAAATACGCTTCAATCGCGTCATCGGTGATCATCTGTGCCATTTTTGGCGCTTGGCCCGTATGACCAGAAATCAAACGCTTAACCAAATTGGGGTGCGCCATACGTGACATACCCGCGTCTTTTCCGTCGCCACAACCACAGTCGTGAATCAAGGTTAATTGCTGTGGGTGACCTGTCTTTAAAAAACGCTGCTCAACCGCCTTGGCGACCGCTTCGGCAAAGTAAGACATGCCAACCGTAGACCACGCCACACTGTCGCCGTCGGCGATTAAATCAGCCGCTTGCGCTAGGGAAATAACCTTGCTCATCTTGACCCTCACATTGGTTTTATCATTGTTAGTTTGTGTGTGAATTTTATTATGTTGTACACCACAACTATTATAAATTCAAACATTTATTTTCACCTTGCTTTTTTTGAATACCCTGTGTGAAAATCTGATCAAACCAATTGTTGAAAAGCCCAACAATTTATGTCACAAAGTAATACTTCTTGAATAAGAACGGCAAAACACACTGTGATGCGCTTTCACTTTGATGACGTTTACAGATAGAAAACGTCGTTGCAGTCTGAACATCGCTGACAATAAAAGCTCCACAACAAAAAAAATAAGGTGAACATAATGAACAAGTTTCCACTAAAAAGTTTGGCATTCGTTGCCAGTTCCATACTGTCTATCAACGCCATGGCAGCCGACCCAGAGTACACCTTGAAGCTGCATCACATGCTGCCACCTATGTCGATGGCTCACACTCAGATACTGACACCTTGGGCAGAAAAAGTTGAAAAAGACTCCAACGGTCGCATCAAAATCGATGTTTTCCCTGCAATGCAACTAGGTGGAAAACCGCCTCAACTGTTTGACCAAGCACGCAAAGGCATTGTCGATATATCATGGACAGTGGCGGGATACACACCTGGACGCTTCCCCAAAATGACCTCGTTTGAGCTTCCATTCATACCGAGCAACGCGAAAGCCACCAGTATGGCTCTTCAAGAGTACGCCGAAACAGAAATGCAAGATGAATTAAAAGATGTTCATTTAATTGCAGTACACACTCATACGCCTGGATCATTCCACTCGCGTGATAAAGCCATTAAAACGCTTGAAGATATCCAAGGAATGAAGGTTAGAGCACCCAACAAGGTTATGTCTGAAGCATTTGATATAGTCGGCGCGAATACTGTTTTCATGCCGGTTACCGAAATGCCCAGCGCGATTTCTAAAGGGGTGTTTGATGTCGCTGTCCTGCCGTTTGAAGTGGTTTTCCCAATGAAAATTTACGAATTGGTCGGTCACCATACGGAATTTAAAGGATCAGGTTTGTACGCAAACACCTTCTTTTTTTCAATGAATAAAAAAGTGTACGAAGACATGCCGGCTGACTTGCAAAAAGTCATCGACGATAACTCTGGGATTGAACTGGCGGGCCATATTGGCGAACTGTTTGATAAATATGAAGTCAGTAGCCGTCAATACGCTGTAAATCACGGTAACACATTTGATTACATCGAAGGGGCTGAGCACCAACGTTGGGAAGACGCCATGGCGCCTGTTACCAAAGACTGGGTAAAACAAATGACAAAGGATGGTTACGATGGTCAACGCTTATTAGACAAAACAAAAGCTCTGATCAACAAATACCAAAACTATTAATTCCTTTTGTTGGATAAGTTAGCATGATCTCATTTACGACAGATATCCATCGATCTTATATAGGTCGATTATCGAATCTATTCGCGCTAACGGGTGGTTTTATCATGCTAATACTGGCGGCGATTACCGTCGCCAGTATTGTGGGTAGAACGACCACAGGGCAATCAATAGAAGGCGATTATGAAATCACAGAAATGGGGCTCGCCATGGCGGTGTTTCTGTTTCTACCTGAATGTTATTTGCGCCAAGGTCACGTGATTGTTGACCTATTTACGTCGCACTGCAAACCTACCACGATCGCATTTTTAGACACTGCCAGCGACCTTATATTTACCTTAGTGGCTTGTATTTTTGCTTATCGTATGAGCTTAAGTGGCGTTGAAGCTAAAGAATATTTAGAGCAAAGTATGCTACTCGGATTGCCGACTTGGTGGACTTTTATTGTTGGAGTCATGTCCATGACGTTATGTGGACTCTGCGGTCTCTATAAACTCTTCACCACATTTTGTGGAGGCACAAATGAGTAACATTGAGCTGGCGTTTTTAATGATGGCAGCGCTGCTGGTATTAATGAGCATTCGTGTTCCGATTGCGCTGTCTATGTTGATTTGCGGCGCCGTAGGCTATGCGCTTATTGGCGGCACACCGGCACTATTAGAGTATTTAGGTACGGCGCCAATTTCTAAATTTTCCACCTATGATCTGTCTGTTGTGCCATTGTTTTTGCTCATGGGCGAACTGGCAACACGCTCCGGCATCACCGCCGAGCTGTTTAGAACGTGCAACACTTGGATTGGCCGTCAGCGTGGTGGCATTGCTATGGCTGCCGTGGCAGGTTGCGCCGCATTTGGTGCCATTTGTGGCTCTTCTCTTGCAACCGCGTCAACCATGGGAAAGGTCGCTCTGCCGGAGATGAAACGACTCAACTATTCAGGCAGTTTAGCCGCAGGCGCATTGGCGGCGGGAGGCACGTTAGGCATCTTGATTCCACCTTCTATGGTCTTGATTATTTTTGCTGTTTTGACAGAACAAAATATTTCTAAAATGTTCATTGCGGCCTTTATTCCTGGCTTTTTAGCCGCTGGTGGCTACATTGTAGCGATTGCTGTTTATGTTCGCATTTTTCCGAATGCAGGACCTCGTGGTGAAAAAACCACCTTCGCTCAAAAGATAAAATCGACCAAAGATGTCTGGCATATTACGTGCATTTTTCTCGTCGTACTAGGCGGCATTTATATGGGTATTTTCACGCCCACGGAAGCGGCGTCTGTTGGGGTGATTTTAACTGCTGTATTAGCGTTTACTCACGGAAAAATGCGAGTGGATGGCTTACTGGTTTGCTTAATGAAAACCGCCGTGTCTTCAGCGATGATCTTTTTCATCGTATTAGGTGCAGACTTGTTTAGTGTGTTTATCGCCTTATCAAGACTGCCTGATCTGGGTGTAGAATTGATCCAGAACTCAGGACTGTCGCCTTACACCTTATTGGTGATTATGTTGCTGACATATTTGGTTATGGGGTGTTTTTTAGACAGTTTGGCAATGATATTGTTGACCATTCCGATTTACTTCCCGATGATCATGGCAATGGATTTTGGCATCCCTCAAGCCGATTTAGGAATTTGGTTTGGCATCTTAGCGCTAATCGTAGTCGAAGTTGGCTTAATCACCCCGCCAGTGGGGATGAACGTGTTTATCATTAAATCGTTTGATGACTCATTGAAGTTAAAAGAATGCTTTAAAGGTGTGATTCCCTTTTTGATCTCGGACGTAGTACGGGTCGCTTTGCTTATTCTCTTCCCTGGCATTACGCTAGGACTGGTTCATTTAATCGGTTAGGACTTGGCAAGAAAAAACCCTCTTTTTAGCGGGTTTTTTCTTGCTAACAGCGACAACAGTTTAGCACTACATCAAAATGGTGTTTTATAGTATAATAAGACCTATACACACAAAAACGAGACCATAATGGCTGACGATACAAAACACACTGATCCCGTAGACTTCGGCATACTTAATACCTTAATCGGCTATCGCCTTCGTCGTGCCCAAATGAATTTTTTCACCAAGTTTTCAGAAGTCTGTTCTGATCTTGGCATAAGCCCAGGCTTATTCGCTATTATCGCCATTGTTGAACGCAATCCAGGGTTAACACAAACCGCCGTCGCTCAAGCTCTGGGCAACGATAGGTCAGCCATGGTGTCCGCCGTCGACAAATTGGAAAAAATGGACATTATAGAACGTCGCCCTGCCAAAAATGATCGGCGCTCATACGCACTTTTTATGACTCAAGCCGGTGAAAAATTCTTTCTTACGCTAAGTGATCGTGTCATGGAGCACGAGCAGATTATGGCCGCGCGCTTGGAAGGAAACAAGGAATTAGATTGGCTATTGGATACGTTAGACATTTTGTCAAAAAATTAACCCTATAGCTAGACGACCATCTATGACTCGCCTATGCCGATCTGTCGATACCGTGCGACTAAACAGAGGGGTTGAGGTCGTTAATAATCAGAGATAATACGTCGCACATGTGATCCCACCATTGCTCCGTGTCGATACTGGATAAGCACGCCGCTATTGCTTCAGGGTCACTGGTGATTTTCAGTGTCTGTTCAGACGTGGCAAGTTGTTTAGCCAGACCGACCAGTCCCATGGTTAACGATGCACCTTTTAACGTATGAAGATGCGCTCTCGTTTTTGCGACGTCCTTCTCTGCCACACTCAATGCGATTTGGTTCAGCAGATTTTTTGAATCGACACGATACCCTTCTACGACGCTGCTAAATAAAGCTACGCTGCCACCAAAACGCACTAAAATAGTCTGCACATCTTCATGCTCAAGGGTCGCTACGGTGTTCGAAGCTAGGACTAAAGTGCCCGTACTCGCACGCTTTTCATGGAGATTACTTAAAATGCAGCCCACCATTTTATCAATATCCAGCGGCTTTCCTATATGATCGTTCATACCAGCATCAAAACACGCTCTGCGGTCCACATCTGATACATTCGCGGTCATTGCAATAATAGGCAGAGCCTGAAACCGCGCGGTCTTACGAATGTGCCTAGTGGCTTCCAAGCCATCCATGCCAGGCATTTGCATGTCCATGAGAATAAGATCGTATGTACCTTCTACCGCATCCATCAGCGTAGAAACGCCGTCTATTCCACTGTTTGCAAGCGTAACATGGGCGCCTTCTGCTATAAGCAATTCACTCGCCACCTGACGATTAAAGGCATTGTCCTCGACCAACAACAAAGTAACCCCAGCCAACCGACTGCCTACGTGATCAATTGATCGCCCTTGGATCAACGCCATTTTATTGTGTGATAAAGACTGGTAAACCGTTTCGGATAGTCGACTTAAGGTAACGGGTTTCACCAATACACCGGAGACCGAATCGAAGGCATTTCCTTTATGGTTGCTCGACAGATTCGACAAGAGAACCACCTTGACTGCATGACCAAATGGAGCATACGCGTTATGTATAGCATCGATACTGATTTGCCCTTCAAAATCGGCTATTTTATTGTCCAACAACACCACATCAAATAGGTGACACTGCTCAGCGGTATGTCTCAACATTGTCAGCGCTTGATCGAGAGTTTCGGCTTTTTCGCACCCCCACCCTAAACTTGATGCCATCCGAGAAAAAATCATGTGCGTCGCAGTATTGTCATCCACTATTAAGACACGTAACGATTGTATGGCAGAAGAGAAACCTTGGTTGTCTATCTGTGCATTATCAACCAATGCTTTTTTTACTTGTGCATCGTCAATAAGAAGATCCACCGAAAAATAAAATCGACTGCCCTTACCGGGCGTACTCTCTACCTGCAACTTGCCACCCATTAACTCGACAAAACGACGGCAAATAACTAACCCTAAGCCCGAGCCGCCAAAGCGTCGCGAGGTGGAAGACTCTGCCTGGGAAAACACCTCAAAAATCGCGTCGATCTGCTCTGGCTCAATACCAATACCAGTGTCTTTTACTGAGATCATCAAATGCGCGATGCGGTCATTGGTGACTCGCTGTTTTATCTCTAAAACCACACAACCTTGCAAAGTAAACTTAATCGCATTAGTGAGCAGGTTAATCAATATTTGCAAAAGCCGTAACTTATCGCCCACCAGATACGCAGGGATATTTTTATCTATATCAAAAATAAGCTCGACGTTTTCTTCTAGTGAACTGCCTGACAATACCGTTGATAATTCACATAACAACGACTCAAGCTCAAAAGGGGCCTTTTCTAACTCAAGCTTGCCGGCGTCCACTTTTGAGAAATCTAATACGTCGTTGATTAGGCTTAATAAAGACTTTGCTGAAATCTGTGCTTTTGAAATATAGTCATTTTGCTGATCCGTCAACGCCGTACGCGTCACTAAATGCAACATGCCAATAATGGCGTTCATTGGAGTACGGATCTCATGACTCATGTTCGCTAAAAAGCTGGATTTTGCAGCGCTGGCGGCATCCGCCTCATCTTTGGCTTTACGTAACCAACTTTCTAGCTCGCGCTCTTGTGTAATGTCTCGGTTAATTCCGGTTACTTTTGTTGGTTTACCATGTATACCTTCTTGCAAAGAAGCACTGGCCATAATGTAACGAACATGGCCATTAGGAAACCTTATCCGAAAAACCAAATCGTAATAACCCTTACCTTCAAAAACCGAGGCCAACGCGGTTCTCACCCTATCCCTGTCGTCTGGATGCAATAGATCAAACCAACCCTCAACCCCCATGCCCTGCTCTCGCTCAGAGGGCGGAATATGATAGATATCGAACATTAAATCGTTCCATTCCAACGCTTTACTGTCTTTTTCAACGCTCCAGATACCCAAACGAGCCACTTCCGCCGCCATCAGTAACTGATCCCTTGCGTACGCCAGCGCTTGCTGATTGCGTTTTTGCTCTGAAATGTCCATTGCCATACATAAAAAGCCAATCACAACCTGGTCAATGTTTTTCATCGGCGTAATGACCAACGAAACAGGACGCAACTGCCCATGATTCGCAATGTAAGTCCACTCCTGACTGTCGTAGTCACCTTGCAAAGCATTGAACGCTAAGACATCCATAGCACGGTTTAACACAGCGCCTGTCGTTTCAGACAATACCGCTCGTTGACGCTCCACTTCTGCAACACAATGGAATTTTTCAGGCGTCATTTTACCGACGACATCATCCGTCAAATACCCCAACATTCTCTCGGCACCCTTATTAAAGAGCGTAATAAGCCCGTCAACATTCGTCACGATAATCGATACTTCAGAAGACGCATTCAGTACTTCGTTTAATAATAAATTTAACTCGCCTAATTCTGCCGTTCGCGCTTTCACCTGAGTTTCTAAATTGGTGTTTAAATCGTGTATTTTCGCTTCTGCTTTCTTCCTATCAGAGATGTCTCGGATGCTCTGCGATACACCGATAACCTGGTGATGAACGTCAAAAATAGGTGATGTCACGACAGAAACAGGAACCTCGGTGCCAAATTTGGTCTTTCTGTGGGTCTCGATCGATTGAGCTTCTTTTTCCTGAATAACACGAGACATAATGGCACTGTCTTCTTCAGCAAGGGTACTCGGAACCAGTAAATCCAAAAGTCGGTTGCCCATTACTTCTTCGAAGCGATACCCGAAAAGCTGTTCAGCGCCTTTGTTCCAGCTCTGAATCACGCCCTCTAAATTTTTACTGATAATGCCATCCGCCGAACTTTCAACCACGGCGGCGACTCTGGATTGATACGCCACTACTTGTTTGTGCCTTGCCATGTCTAAGCGCACCACCGCCACCAAAATGGTTGCCATGGCACTAATAAATAAACCTACAACCAAAAACAACGTAGGGTCCAACAAATGCAAGCTGTCAATGTACGCAGAAGAAACGCTTAACCTACTTTGCCATTTACGACCATAGACTAACGCCGTACTTGTTTGCTCATATTGACTATCCTGCATTTCACCGCTGTTATAAAAAAGTACGTTCTCGTTTGCGTCGGTTATGTCTGTCAGCTCAAGGTGAAACTTTTTTGAGTCCATGTCTAACGCACTCAGCACCTCTTCCATCAACAAAGGCGCATAGCTCCAGCCAAAACCAGAGGCAAGACGTTCTGCCTGATTATTTGGCGTTTTACTGCCACGATAAATGGGCATTAAAATCAGAAAAGATTGCTGGGGTTTGCCTGATGCTTGAACCAATGTGATTGGACCGGTAAGTCGAACATCACCACTCTCAAGTGAAGAAATAGCCGCGTTACGACGGTTCGTCTCTGAGGCGATATCCAACCCAACGGCTTGACGGTTACGCTCCACAGGCTCTATATACTCGATAATAAAATGCTCATCCGTATGGGGAGAAAGCATTTTGATGGAAAACGTTGGCCAATCATCTTGTCGAGCCGTCTCAGTAAACGCTTGCAGATCTGCTTGGGGAACTCGACGAATAAAACCGAAGCCTCGCGCACCAGGAAACTCAACATCCACATCGCGGGTAGAGCTGTAAGTGAGAAATAACGCTCGGCTAATACCGGCCTCACCCGCCGTTAAAATGGCACCACGTGCCCCACGTAACCCGTATTGATACAGCTCAATAAGCGACACCACGTCAGCCATCGCGCTCTTAGCCGTCTCGTTGGCATTGTCTGCAATTCGTTTTTCATTCACACGCTGAACATTATGAGCGACCAATAGCGTAAGGCACACACACGCTATTAAAGTACATAAAGCCCAACCGCTGTAGATATTCCTTGAAGATATCGAATTCAACCTTGTCTCCCATCCAAAGATATTTGGCGTTTAAATATGGCGCTGTACGTTGGGTAATATAAACATCGACATCATGTCACACTGAATCTCCCTGTTTGTGTTGTCCTGTAAAGAATACCAATGCCCAATACGATTCACTTTCTTAAAGCCCCTCAAATAACCATCACAGACCCACCGCAAACAGACTGTGACAAAGCGCATGCAGGCTCTCCCGCCGTCCGTCAATTAATGAGGCAGCCGTTTACATTTCTTTTCAAAAAACGATCAGCGTATCATTTCACCGCTTCATATCAAGGTTATTTCGACAAAACCCACTCATGTAGAGTATGGTTTATAAAAAGACCTTTACAATTACTTTATAAATAGCAACAGGATGGCATTTTATGAAAATCGCGGTATTTTCTTGTAAGCCCTACGACAAAAGAACACTGTCCTCTCATGCAGAAGACACCCTCTTATCTATGACGTATTTTGAAAGTCGCTTAAGCATGGAAACCATCAGTTTAGTCCAAGGCTTTGATGCTGTGTCCTGTTTTGTTAACGACGACATTAACGCCACTGTCATCCACTGTTTAAAACAGCAAGGAATCACTTGCATCGCTCTGCGTTGTGCTGGCTTTAATAATGTGGATTTAGAGGCCGCTAAAATCGAAGGTATCCGTGTTTTTCACGTGCCAGACTACAGCCCCACTTCTGTGGCAGAGCATGCTGTCGCACTGATCATGACGCTGAATAGAAAAACCCATCGTGCTTATCACAGAGTCAAAGAAGGCAACTTCGCTTTAGAAGGCTTAATGGGATTTAATTTAGAAGGCAAAAACGTCGGCTGCATTGGAACGGGGCGTATCGGCACCGCATTTTGCCGAATTATGAAAGGTTTTGGCTGTCACCTGTACTGTTATGATGTCTACCCAAACCAAGCCCTAATAGACCTAGGGTGTGAATACGTGCCTCTTGATGACCTCTATGCAAAAAGCGACATTATCAGCCTGCATTGCCCGCTAAACGAATCTACACATCACCTAATCAACAAAACAACGTTACACAAAATGAAAGACGGGGTGATGATAATCAACACCAGCCGCGGCGCACTGGTTCATGCACAAGAAGCCATCGACGCCCTGTACACAGGCAAAATTGGCTATCTTGGACTCGATGTGTACGAACAAGAAAACAAAATTTTCTTCGAAGACATGTCGTCCCACATCATCCAAGACAGCGTCTTCCAACTCATGCTCACCTTCCCCAACGTCGTCGTCACCGGTCACCAAGGCTACTTCACGATTGAAGCCTTAAATCACATAGCAGAAACCACCATAAACAACTTGTTGAACTCTCAAGTAGCGGACAACCAGACGAGACGTTTGGCGTAAGATAACTGGAATACATTTACTAGATCGATAAACAAAAAACACCTTAAGATGGTTTCATCCAACCAAAAAATAGGATTGGATGAAACGGTTGCACCGTTATATGGGGAGGTCACTATCTTCAATTATGTTCCATGTAAACGAGCAAACTAACACGACACTAACAACGCGACCCCCATCCCGCCGCCGATGCAAAGCGTCGCCAGTCCTTTTTTAGCGTCTTGACGCTGCATTTCATGCAACAAGCTCACGAGAATTCGACAACCCGATGCACCAATGGGATGACCTAAGGCGACGGCACCGCCGTTCACGTTGACTTTACTCGTGTCTAAACCGAGCTCTTGATTCACGCACATGGCTTGCACGGCAAAGGCTTCATTGGCTTCGATAAGATCCAAATCACTCACTTGCCAATTGGCTTTGGCAAGGGCTTTTTTCGTCGCAGCAATCGGGCCCGTACCCATGATTTCTGGATCAACGCCCGCCGCGCTGCCCGCTTCAATCACCGCCAAAACGGGCAAGCCTAAACGGTTGGCGTATTCATCCGTCGTCACAATCACCATGGCCGCACCGTCGTTGAGGGTCGATGCGTTGCCCGCGGTGACCGTGCCTTCTTTGGTAAAAGCAGGACGCAATATCGCCAGTGTCTCCGCGCTGGTGTTCGGGCGAATTTGTTCATCCGCGTCGATGATAATCGGCTCGCCTTTGCGTTGAGGAATCGAGACAGGAATGATTTCTTCTACAAAACGCCCAGCGGCTTGCGCTGCGGCCGCTTTGTGTTGTGAATTAACCGCGAAGGCGTCTTGCTCTTCTCGACTAATATCCCAACGGTTGGCGATGTTCTCCGCCGTTTGTCCCATGTGGTAATCGTTAAACGCATCCCACAAACCGTCGGTGACCATGGTATCTATCATGGTCCAGTGGCCCATCTTTTTGCCTGAGCGGCTGTTCGGAAGCACATGCGCGGCTTGGCTCATGCTTTCTTGTCCGCCCGCAACAATCATATTGGCATCGCCGTTCAGCACCGCTTGTGCGGCCAGTTGCACGGCTTTTAAACCAGAGCCACAGACTTTGTTGATGGTCATGGCCGACACTTGGTTCGGCAAACCCGCATGAATGGCGGTTTGACGCGCTGGGTTTTGGCCGCAGCCTGCTGCCAAAACTTGCCCCAAAATCACATCGTCAATGTGGTCTTTTAGTTCGGGTTGTTTTTCCAACATACCGGATAACAATTGAGTGCCAAGTTGCACGGCGCTTAAGGAAGATAATCCACCATTAAAGGCGCCTATTGGCGTTCTTGCCGCCGCTACAATGACTGCTTTCATAACTGATATTCCTATTTATTGTATAGTTTTTGTTTTTGTTTTAGTGCCTGTCTGCCCCTACGTTCGCCATTATCGGGCCTAAATACTTAGGCAAATGTCATTTCTGGGACGTGATCAGGCACAATGAGCTTACCTTGGGTTTTCTCGATGATTTCTTCCACCGTCACCCCAGGCGCTCTTTCTTTTAGCACAAAAGCACCGTTTTCAATTTCTAGCCATGCCAAGTCGGTCAGTACTTTTTTGATACAACCTTTGCCCGTTAATGGCAACGCGCATTCGCTGAGCAATTTGGATTCACCGTGCTTAGAAGCGTGAGTCATGGTGACAATGATATTGTCGGCGCCCGCCACCAAATCCATCGCCCCACCCATGCCTTTGATCAATTTATTAGGGATCATCCATGAAGCGATATTGCCGTTTACGTCGACTTCAAACGCCCCTAACACGGTCAAATCCACATGGCCGCCACGGATCATCGCAAAGGATTCTGCCGATGAAAAAATAGACGCGCCTTTAACGGTAGTCACGGTTTGCTTGCCGGCATTGATCATGTCGGCGTCGATGGTGTCTTCGGTAGGAAATTCGCCCATTCCCAATAAGCCATTTTCCGATTGCAGCATCACTTCCATGTTTGATGGCACATAGTTGGCCACCAGCGTTGGAATACCAATGCCAAGGTTCACGTAAAAACCGTCTTGTAATTCTTGGGCGACGCGCTGCGCCATTTGCTCTCTTGTTAATGCCATGACTAAGCCTCCTTCACCGTTCTTTTTTCAATGCGTTTTTCGAAGTGACCAACAATCACACGGTCAACATAAATACCTGGCGTGTGAATGTGCGCCGGGTCAAGCTCACCCACCTCGACGAGCTCTTCCACTTCAACCACGGTGATTTTACCGGCTGTCGCGGCCAGAGGATTAAAGTTTTGTGCGGTGTGGCGGTAAACCACATTACCGTAACGATCGGCTTTCCAGCCCTTCACGATGGCGAAGTCGCCGGTAATGGCTTCTTCTAATAAATATTCACGACCGTTAAAAAGTTTGGTTTCTTTGCCTTCTGCGACCGGCGTGCCCACGCCGGTCGCAGTATAAAAAGCAGGAATGCCGGCGCCGCCAGCGCGCATTTTTTCAGCAAGGGTGCCTTGTGGTGTCAGCTCGACCTCAAGTTCACCGTTCAATAATTGCTTTTCAAACAGCGCATTTTCGCCCACATAAGACGACACCATCTTGCGTATTTGTTTGTCTTCCAACAAGACACCCAAACCAAAACCATCCACGCCACAGTTGTTTGATACCACGGTTAAGCCCGTGGTGCCTTTGCGCTTAATTTCAGCGATCAGATTTTCTGGAATACCACACAAACCAAACCCCCCAGCCAGAACGGTCATGCCATTTTCTAGGCCCGCCATGGCCTCTTCGTAAGAGCTGACGACTTTGTCAAAACCTGCCATTGTTTGTCTCCCGTTTTGTGTTTGTTACATACAATCAGTTTGACTCATAACGATAAATTAATTAAATTTGTTTTAACTGTTTATTAATAAGTTTTTTAAAACAATAAATACCACATCATGTCACCGGAACCCACATTGTGAATATCAAACAAGTTCGCGCTTTTCTCGCTGTAGCCCAGTCGTTAAGCTTTGCCAGTGCGGCGACCCAACTGCACCTATCACAGCCAGCCTTAAGCTTATCGATCAGAAACTTGGAAGATAATTTAGGCGGAAAGCTCTTTACTCGCACCACACGCCACATTGCACTCACACCGGAGGGGCACGCTTTAGTTCCGCTGGCCAGACGATTATTGGCCCAGTGGGAAAACGCCGAAGATGAAATGAAACAACGGTTTGCTCTGCAAATGGGTAAGATTACGCTGGCGTCTATGCCGTCTTTTGCAGCGTCTTTGCTGCCTAAAGCCATTCGTAATTATCACGCGTCTTATCCGAACATTCAGGTTGCCATCGATGATGTGCTGTCCGATATCGTGGTCGAAATGGTGCGAAATAATCAGGTCGAATTGGGCATTACCTTCGAGCCAAGCACCCTATTGGATTTGTCTTTCCATCCACTTTATGAAGACAGGTTTATCGCGATCTTGCCAAAAAATCACCCACTGGAAGGACAAGACACGATTTGTTGGCGGGCGCTTTTAGAATACGATTTCATCACCTTGCAACGCCCTTCTAGTGTTCGCGCCATGATAGAAAGTACACTCCATGAGGCAGGCATCGAACTCAATGTGGCGTTTGATGCTCACCAACTTGCTACGGTAGGGCGCATGGTCAGCGAAGACATGGGCGTGGCTGTTGTCCCGGCGTTGTGCCGACAACAAGCCATAGAACAAGGCGCAATCTGCCGACCAGTGATAGCACCCGAAATTCGCCGACGAGTTGGCGTGATCTGCCAACCCAGATCCAACCTATCCATCGCCGCAGCGGCCATGCTGGATGTGCTAATCGAAACCTACTCTTAACCCTGCTCAACCTAAACCTCTTATTTACCGTTAGCGTTTTTTGTTAATACACAATAAATAATCAAGGGCGTCGTTTTCGACACGTCTTTTGGTCGTATAAAGACCGATCCTTTTTGCTGCTGGTGACAAAATAATCGATCGTGCAAAAAAACAAAAACAACTGCAAAAAGGATGTCGTTATGAGTCAATACGCAAACCGTGGGGTCATTTACCAAGGCAATGGCACCGTAAAAGTAGAAGCTATCCCTTTTCCTGAACTGGCGATTGGTAAGCGTCGCTGTGACCATGGTGTGATTTTAAAAGTCGTCACCACCAATATTTGTGGCAGTGATCAGCATATGGTTCGGGGTCGAACCACCGCCCCCAGCGGCTTAGTGCTTGGTCATGAAATCACCGGCGAAGTCATAGAATGTGGCCGCGATGTGGAGTTTATTAAGGTGGGTGATCTGGTCTCTGTGCCTTTTAACATTGCGTGCGGCCGTTGCCGCAACTGCAAAGAAGGTAAAACTGGCATTTGCCTAAACGTAAACCCAGCCCGCCCTGGTGCTGCCTACGGTTACGTGGACATGGGCGGCTGGGTTGGCGGACAAGCCGACTACGTCATGGTGCCTTATGCTGACTTTAACCTACTAAAATTCCCCGATGCGGACCAAGCCCGTGAAAAAATTCAGGACTTAACACTACTTTCTGACATTTTCCCTACTGGCTTTCACGGTTGTATCACGGCTGGCGTTGGACCGGGTTCGACGGTTTACATAGCAGGCGCAGGACCGGTTGGCTTGGCCGCCGCCGCGTCGGCTCATTTGTTAGGCGCAGCCTGTGTTATTGTGGGTGATATGGTGGAAGATCGCTTGAATCAAGCGCGTTCTTTTGGCTGCGAAACCATCGATTTACGAGAAGAAGGCGATATTCAAGACAAAATTGAAGCCATTCTAGGCGATCGTGAGGTGGATGCCTTTGTCGACTGTGTGGGTTTTGAAGCCCACGCCTGTGGCTGCAACCATCATCAGGAATCCCCTGCTGTGGTGTTAAACTCAGCCATGACCATCACCCGCGCCGGTGGTCAAATTGGCATCCCAGGGTTGTACGTAACAGAAGACCCAGGTGCCACCGACAGCGCAGCACAACAAGGCAGCCTAAGTATGCGTTTCGGACTGGGTTGGGCTAAATCCCATTCCCTTCATACTGGCCAATGCCCAGTGATGAAATACCATAGAGCACTGATGCAAGCGATCTTATTTGATAAAATCGACATCGCCAAAGCGGTCAACGTACAAATGATCTCACTGGATCAAGCACCGCAAGGCTACGCCGACTTCGACGGCGGCGCCGCGAAGAAATTCGTCATCGACCCTCATAAAATGGTGAGCTGAGTGACTAAGCAGCAATAATAAAAAACTCGCTAACCGAACAGGCTAGCGAGTTTTTTTATGTAAACCGTCAAGTTTTATTTAATGTATGCCGTCTGATAATTCTGACGCATCGAGATTAGCAGGTTGTCCACCACCAAAACGATACGTTAACGAGCCTAAAACTCGTGGTGAAGCGTCATCATAAATATCCGATACAGACGCACCACCCACTTTCTTCCATGCGGCAAAAATATCAGCACTCCAATCACCGCGTTGGTACTTTAAACCAAACCCGGCACCGGCCAAATTACGCGTTTCAGTTAACAAAGAAGCAGTAGGTTTTGCATAAGTACTTACACGGCCCGCATCATAAAACACATAAGGTGTGTATTCATTTATGCTGTAGCGTAATTCTAACTGCGTGTAGTAGCCTTCATCGCCACCGCCATTAATACCCGCTTCACCAGAAGGGTAAGCGCGAACGGCATTCGTGCCGCCCAAATATAAATCCTCTGAAGAATCTAAGTTTTTGTTGGCTTGTTGAGCGCTACCTTTAACGAAAAGACTAAAACCCGCGGGCAATGACTGAATACGAGCAATATCTAGGGTAGTCTTAACAAAATCGCCGTCACTGTTCACGGTATCTTCATCATTAGAAAGATTACCAATACCGAGTGTTAGCGCGCCGTAAGTAATACCTCCACCCAAATACTGATCACGTGTATCAAACGAAAGCGCCAATGGAATACTGTTTACCGACTTGGATAATTTGCTGTTTGCGGATCTGTAAAAGTCCATCAGCTCTTTACGCTCAAGATTTACTTTCGCGTTTACGTTGGTGAGTTGTGAACGAATAAGTGGATAGCTTAATCCCACGCTGTAAACAGCAGAACTGCCTATGGCATCCAGAGATTCATACTCTCGTCCCAAACTGTATTCCGTCCGACTGTAAGTGGCGTTGGCTCTTAAACCGTTTGGCATCACTGGCAAACTGTAGCCTAAATAGCCAAACACCATATTTTCATCGGTATACATGGCCCGTGCAGTGATCTCATCACCCAATGTCCACAGACGAGATCTCTTCACACCAGTTTGAACACGGTTGTATCCCGTATATCGACTACCTTGATTATCGACCGTCACATCACCAGAGAACAGCTCTTCAGGAACTAAAAGTACATTAAGGTTTGCTGTACCAGGCTGCTCACCAGGGCTGATGGAAGGCAAAGCCTTGTAGCCCGGAAGATCGTTCATAATTAACGATATACGCTCCAGCTTACTCGACTCTATCACCTCACCTGCCATGATTGACGACAAGTACCCTTGCCCACTGACTTGAATGTCTTTCGTTGATTTAACCGTAGCGCGGCCGTATTGACCTTCTAACACATCAATACGCAACTCTCCCTCTTTCATGCTTTGCGCAGGGATGTACGCTTTCGCAAACGGATAGCCACGGTCACGATAAAACTGACTAATGGTGTTAGCAAGCGCTCGATAGCCGGCTAAATCATAGGACTTATCCGTTATATCGCCCAAACTAAGCAACACTTCGGCTTCTGTGAAAACCGACAGTCCCGTAAGGCGCAGCGCTCTTAAGACGGCTTGAGGCCCACCAGAACGAGTTTCTGTTAACGCATTACCATCAAACTGAATGTTAAAATCAGAGGCCTCAGGCACCACTAACCCTTGCTGGGTTTGTTGCATAATGGTTCCTGAATTAACCGGTGGCAAGGTCGCTGCATGAGCGCTCATTGCCACCGTGGTTAAAACTGTCCCGACCATTAGATTAAAAGGCACGATGGCATTTTGTGTAAATAGTATTTTCTTCATAAAATCTAACCTTAATCTTAATTTTCGGTAGTTGCTTGATCAACAGATTCTTCAAAACCTTCTTGTTCCGCTGTGGCATCCGCCTCCACAGGACTCGTAGTTTCTCCTTCGGTCGAGCTGGCGACATCATCAGTAACAATGGCAGCGCTAGTAGCTTCATTAGGAGCAGCCGCTTCAACAGGACTAACAGCTTGATCAGGGCTAACAGCTTGATCAGGAGCCACTCCAGCTGACGTCACGGTATTAACACCGCCATCAACGATGAACACTTGGTTGCCAAAATCCACACCACTGTTAGCTTGTGCTAATAATACCGCCTCTACCGGAGTCCCTCCCTGAGCGTCAGAATTCACCGAGGTGGTGATTACTTCTGCCCCCGTCGATTGAATAGCAACCACTCTCATGCCGCCCACGCCCATAACTGGCGCATTGCCTAAGTTTGGCTGAGGAATCACCACAGGGACAGGGGCCGCCACTGGAATATTGACCGCAGGGATGTTATTTGGATTAATGTCAGCGGTTGTTGTCATCGTATTGGCAGGTGCCGTTAAGCGACCTAACGCATTTTTCACCATCACAACGTAGTTGGCTGCATCGGCACCAGCAACGGCTAGGCCATTAATTTTTACCGTTTTATCTACACCAACAGCCATATCGGAAAAGTTAGCCTCCGTAAAGGTGATAAAGGCTTGCTCATTGCCAACAATGCCGTTCACGACCAATGGATTAGCTTTATCATTACCCTCTCTTAAATTGGCGTTTTCTTTAGCAACCGACAACACTGTTTTGGTATCGGTTTTTGCATCAAAGATTTTATCTTCCGTTTTTGCAACCGCTACCAAAGAGCGAGCAGCAATGGAAGCATCACCTGATGCTGTAGTCGGTAACGTGTAGTTGGAGGTTAACGACCCATTTACACCGCCAAAATCAGTTGATGCTAAGTCAGTGGTAACAGTGTTCGCATTAGCAACATTTTTGCTGTTATAAGTCCCCGCCGATTTATTAACGGCAAGGTTTTCACTTCCAACAAGACCCACTAGATTAAAGTTACTGTTAGTCAAAGTCGCCGCTGTATTGCCGTCATAAGTCTTAGTGGGCGAACCAATAATAGAAACGGTAAGCGTTTTTTTCGTAATACTACCAGCTCCCGTTGCCGTCACCGGCATGGTGTAGTTGCTGGCCAGTGTTGAGCCCTCTACAGCGAAATCGTCTGCTAATAGACTCGTTGTAACGCTGCTCACATCGGCGACGTCTTTATCATCATAAGTCCCTGTTGCTTTACTTACCGTGAAGCCTTCACCAGTAACAAGGTTCGCTATGTTGAAGTTGTTATTGGTTAATGTCGCATCGGTATTGCCGTCGTACACTTTAGTAGGTGTTTCAATAATCGACGCCGTCAGTGTTCTAGCGGCAATACTACCGGCTCCCGTTGCCGTCATAGTCAGATTATAGTTACTTGCTAAAGTGCCGCTTACTTCAGTGAAGTCTCCTTCAACTAAGCTAATCATGACGCTATTGGCATCCGCTACGTCTTTATCGTTATACATCCCTGTTGTGTTTTTAACGGTGAAACTTTCACTACCGACCAAGCCCGCTAGGCTGAAGTTGTCATTCGTTAGTGTCGCATCGGTATTACCGTCATACACTTTAGTTGGTGTATCCGTAATCGAAGCGGTTAACGTTTGTTTGGTAATACTACCGGTCCCCGTTGCCGTAGTCGGCAATACATAGTTGTCAACGAGTGTGCCAACTGCAACGTTAAAATTCTCTGTCGTTAGGCTGGTTGTTACTAAGTTAGCCGTTGCGACATCTTTGCTGTTGTATTCAAAGACTTTGGACTCTGTACTTTTTAAGGTAACCCCTTCTACAGACACAACACCGGTCAATGTTAATCCATTTCCTGTGAAATCGACTGTCTTAGCGCCATCATAAACCTTAGTAATAGGATTATTTAACGTAACCGCTAACTGCTTAGGCGACACAATATAGCTATAGGCGGAGTCCTCAATCTTATAGCCCAATTCAATTGCTCCTGTTAGAGAGCCTGTACGTGTAATCCCATAAGTCGCTGCGTTTTTAATCGTTCCACCACCAGTGACCTGCCAAACAAAATTGTCTGTGAATTGCGATGTATCACCGTTCTTAATGCCCGAAATATCACCAGTCGAAGGAGTGACCGCAATACCGTCATATACTTTATCGGCAACTAATTCAACGGTTAATGTGGGTTGCTCACGATAAACGGCGTAGCTACCCGCGCCTAAAGCGGTGGTATAGTTGGTAGTTGCTTCGTCACTCTTATAGCGGTAATGCCCATTACCAAAATTATACGAACCACTGTCTTCAAGGCTGCCGGTGTAAACGGTTGCTCGGCCTCCACTTCCTGTAGACAAATTAGCCTTCAATAAAACATTGCCACCAGTAGCCGTGCCTACTGCTGTGTCTAAGCCGGCATTAAGGGTTATTGCATTATCTGCCGTTGAGGTAGTTGTAATGTTGTTATTGACCGTTAGATCGTCGGCTTTAGTAGCAATACTTACCGTTCCTGTTGCTGATATACCATTCACAGAGGACAAACTACCGATAGTCAGCGCCTTGTTGGTCGTGACATCTAGGTTAGCCACGCCCGTTGCGGCTAAGGTTCCAGCGACAAAATCATCGCCAGTACCCGCCCCTATGTTGCCGGTGATGGTGTAATTGGCAGGCCCTTTGAGCAACAAGTTACCCGCACTGAGATCACTCCAAATAAAAGAACCACCATCCATTTGACCAATGGTAACTTGACCTGTTGCAGAATACTTGGTTGTCTCAAAGCCAGTATTTAAGTTACCGCCACCGACCATACTGAAGTTGTTAAACGTTGTTGCTGTAGAATCTCTCAAAGTTATCGCGCCATTATTCGCCGCTCCTTTATTACCGCTGGTGTCTATTGCTAAAGAGTAAGCTGGATCATTGTTTGTGAGTTCGGCTCCTGTGCTACCGACAGTGACTGACCCTGCTGAAATGTCAGATGTTGTTGATGCTTGTCCAGAAACAAAACCCGGATAGGTATCAATCGACACGTCATTGGCTAAGACTACTTCAGAACCCAATATATCAATATCGGCCTGGTTGGATTGCAAGTTACCTTTAAGCGTAATAGTTGACCCTGTATAGCTTTGAGCGCTGGTGGTTGAGTACGAGCCGCTATTCTTATACGTGGTAACAGCAGGCAATATTATTGTGCCCCAAGTTTCTGATGTTGACCCTTCGGTATTAACCGTCATCGAACCTGCACTAAATGTGCCTGTGGTTGATGCTGGGTACAAATTGACATCGCCACCATTACCACCTGTAGAACTGGTATTAAAACTATAATTTCGAGAAGACTTACCTGATAAACTATAACCAGAGAAGGTAATATCACCGCTATGGGTTACTGATTGGTTGGTGTCGATGAACACATCAGGTATGTTGTAAGAGGAAGTGGATTCTCCACCACTTAATGCCACTTTACCTGTTGCCGTAAAACCACCGTTAAGCGCATAGCTTGCACCCGTTAATGAAATCGAACCGTCTTTATCTGTCGTTGCTCCAGAGCCTATAAACGATAAGTCGGTTAGGTATGAACCTGCAGTATTGGTAGCGTTCATATCTGTCGAGATGTTTCCACCAGATCCGTCACTAGAGCTTGAGTCAAGCGTTAACGCAGCCGTTACACCCGTATTCGCAGAGATATCAACACCTCTACTGCCTGAGCTATTATTTAACGAGATACGGCCAGCAGCGCCTACTGATGTGGTATTGGTTTTGTCGTCTGCGTTACTGTCAATGCGAGATGAACCGGCCAATTTAAAGGTATTACTGACTAACGAGATGTTACCGCCATTGGTGTTCACATCACCATTTAACGTAATACTCTTAGTAATTGAAGATAAGTTGAAATAACCTGAACCACCATAAATGTTATTCACCTGAATGTCTTTATTATAGGCATACAAATCAAAATTACGGTTAAAGCCCGATAGCACGACACTGTCGGTAGAATTTTCTAACGTGATGAGCCCATTACCCGTATCTGAGTAATTCAGATTTTCCGTAACAGCATTATTGTCAAATAAATCAATCGCTACTGTGTGCGCTCTTGCTGTACTGTCCGTGCTTGAGTAACTGACTTTTATAGTTTTAAAGTGCTCTGCAGACAGTTCATGAAGGTCGATGTCACCACTTTCATTGTTAATCGTCAGTACGTTTTCACCCACATTGGCTTCGCCGACTTCTCCGCCTTTGGCGACTTTAAGGGTATAGCCATCGCCACCAATTGAAGCGGTGTCTGTCGTATTATTTGCAGTAGTTAAATTTAAATTACCGACTGTCACGGTTGGTGTCGATTCATTTGATAATGTAGTGGCTGTAATCGTATCGCCGACACTCTGAACATGGTCGACTGAGTAAGCCAGAATCTGTTTACCATAGTAAGAGGTTAATGAAAGCGTAGCCGCACCAATGTCGATGGCATTGTCTGCCATGATAATGTTGCGTGATTCACTAATTGAAGCTCCCGTTTTCAAGCTAACGTTACGATTATCGGTTTTAATACCCGATAATGAATTCTCTGTATCTATCGTGTGGATAATGGTTTCGTTTAAAGCCGTTGTCTCTATGTTGACGAAATCCCCATTGGTCGACAGAATATGATGATGTCCTGCTGCAGTCCCATTAGTGTCAACCGCCGAAAAATTAATGCTGTTGTAGTCGCTGTTACGCAACCAGGTTGAACCACCAGAATTATTGATATTTAGTGTGTTCGCCGTCACTTCAAGCGCATTGCCCCAGACGTTATCACCGCTGGTTTTGACCCCCGCATTGCTGGAGTTTAACGTCAGCGTGCCATTTGGTAGGTAAACCTCTTTGTGTGCAAAATCACTGGGCGCAGTAGTCGAGCTGTAATCAGCTGCCGCATTGTCGGCTTTAATTTCACCGTAAGTGGAGCCAGACAATGCCGTTAACGTTAAATTCAGCCCTGTTCCATTTAGAAGTGCGTTATCAGAAGAATTAACAGACGTAAATCCTCCGGTAGCGACAATAGCCCCATTCGCCAAGGTAATATTGGGGGCTTTAATGGTTATATTTTTGGAAGAGGTTTCGTCAACAAAACCACCCGTAGCAATACTAAACAAGCCATTGGCATCCGTTGTGGCTAACAGTCTATGCGATCCGTCGCCATTAAAATCTATCCGTTGTGTTGTGTTCTTAGTGCTGACATCTGTCGTTAAGTTTAAAGTCGAGAAATTAGAGCTTTCGCTTTCATTGGCAAACTTAATATATGAGTTGCCGACAGTATTGGTAATATTAATGGTTCCATAACTACTAGAAAATAATACTGGAGAATCATCAGAACCTATATTCTCAGCACTCGTCACATTTACCATTGCGGACGAAGAGTTCGTGCTAATTTTGGTAGAGGCTGTACTTGCGCCAGTAATGGAACCGCCTGCTTCGAGTGTCACAGAAACAGGGACAGTCCCTATGGATTCATTATTTGCGGTTCCTAAACGAAGGCGATTGGTTTCCGTCTCATTGTTGTAACCTGAAGAACTGGCAGTAGAATTCAACGAATAATACTTACCCGTCGCATCGCCTGTTGGTAGATTAATATCTTCGGTCACTTTAACAATCAGTGAGCCAGTACCAACGTTTATTTGACCCCCTGTGTTCATGGTGAAGTTTTCAGCAGAGGCTGTAACAACATCAGGATAAGGGGCATTGTAGGCGTACGATACACCATTGGTCGCCGTTCCTAATGTCACTGAACCAACATAAAAGTTACCATTATTGGTGGTGACACTGCCGTTGGTGCCAAAAATAACATCGCCGCCATTAGTATTATCGCTGTTCGCTGTTAAAACGACATTGAGACGTTGTTTTTCTGAACTGATCGCCCCGTTCACTGTGATGTTGCTAGTTGACGTAACGGTCAGTGTGGTGTCCGTTGTAATATCAACTGGCTTTTCTTCTGTTCCGCCGACAACCGCTACTTTGGTGATGACATCATTAATCGTAATACCACCAAAATCGGCGCTGGTAATAGCGTTGTCTGTATTGATATCTATTAGGTTATTTTTACCCGCTAAGGTGTTACTTAGCGCTACTTTGTCGCTGCTGGCCGTTAGCTCGTAATTGACTGTTTTTAACGCATCAGATATGGTTTGCCCAGTAATATCACCACCGGTTTCCGCCACAACCGTATCAAACGTCGAAACAGGCGTTTTCCAAGTTCCGTTTGCTGTATTACCCGCCGTGGTAACGTTAGCGCTGGTGGTGTTTAAAAGTACAAACGCACCATTGGTCACGATTGTACCGCCAGCGCCACTGGTCGTGCTGGCATTTAACACGCCCACTAAATTAATAAAGTCCGCCGCTGTAGAGGCGTCTTTTGCTAAGGTAATGTTGCCACCATTCGCCGTTGTGCTACTGGCGTCCAAGGCGCCCTTCTGAGTGATGTTTGTACCATACAAGGCAATACTTTCTGGAGACGTAAGGGTTTTGCCACTCTCTACGGTGATGTCCTTCGCCGACGTTAGCGTTAAAGCACCACCTGCTGTTAGATTTTCGGATACAGTAATGTCACCGTCTACAGTCGAAACACTTAACGCCCCAGACGTGATCATAGAGCCTAACTGAGAGGTTTCTGTCGTAATATCAGCTGCGCCTACTAACTCTTTTGCACTGACAAACTCAACACTTCCAGTGTTAGCGGTTAGTGTTCCAATAGCGTTGCCTTCATCACTCAGAGTATGCGTGCCACCCGCGCCAAGTAGATTCAAGTCTTGCCCACCGGTAATGGCTCCGGTTTGGGTCACGGTGCCCGTTGACTGTAAAGTCAATGCGTCGTTAAACGCGGTGGCACCAATGGTAATATCGCCTGATTGACTGGAATCACCAATCACAATGCCAGAGAAACCATCCGCAATTTTTGAGACAAAATCAGCAGAAAGTAGTTGAAGTGTGTCCACTGCATTATCGTCAATCGTATCCACAATACTAATCGCGTCGCTGGCAGTATCGCTCGTAATATTCAATGCACCCGAGCCAGAAATGGCTTTGCCTTCGGCTACCGAAAGTTCATCCACTTTTAACGTCAGATTATTCGCACCAGCGGCTAAATTATTACTGACGGACAAAGCACCACTAGTTTGCAGTATTGCTGCGTCTTTAAAGGTTGTGTCTGCGCCAATCTCAATACCGCCGGTATGGTCGGCGCTACCTATGGTTATATTTGCAAACCCACCGGAAAAATCCGTGCTAATGTTTGTGGTCGTTAATTGCAAAGCATCGGCTGTTGTACCGCCCACATCAATCAGTTTATCTGCTGTTTTAGTGGTTATTTGCAAAGTTCCAGAACCAGCCACTGTTTTTCCATCCGCTATCGTTAAAGCGTCGGTATTGAATGTGATGTTACCCGCACCCGTGGCGATATTTTCGTTGATGGTTAACGCATCAGAAGTCAGGTTCAAAGCTCCTGATGTCGTAATAGCACCAGTAGTTTGGGCTGAACTGTTCACTAACGCCACACTACCTGTATTGGCGGTTAGATTACCAATGACATTGCCTGTATTAGTCAGGGTATGCGTGCCACCGACGCCCAATAAATTTAAATCCTGATCACCTGTAATGGCACCCGTTTGGGTGACTGCGCCAGAAGTTTGTAATGTCAACGCCTTATCAAAAGCAACTTCTGCAATCGTAATATTGCCTGATTGGCTCGCACTACCTATTACAACCTCCGAGAAACTATCGGCAAAGTCAGTATTAAGATTGTCAGCTGTCAGTTGCAGGTCTCCGTCTGCACTACCGATACCAATCGTTTTACTATCGGTATTAGAAGCAACGGTAAGTACACCGGTACCAGAAATAGCTTTGCCATCTTCTACCGAAAGATCGCCCACTTTTAACGTCAGATTATTCGTACCAGCCGCTAAATTATTGCTTACTGACAAAATGCCGCCAGTTTGTAGTGTGACTGAAGCGGCCAAGGTAGAATCTTCTGCAATATTAATATCGCCAGTTTGATCCACGCCACCAATGACAATGTCAGAGAAATCACTGACAATCTTGCTGCCAAAATCCGCAGCGTTTAATTGCTGGCTTGTTCCACCAATGTCAATTGTTTCGCTGTCTTTTTCAGATGCCACCGTCAACACACCCGAACCAGAAATGTTTCTGCCATCGGCGATAGTAAGTTTGCCTACTTTTAAGGTCAAATTGTTTCCGCGGACATCTAGATTATCTTTAACCGCTAAAGTACCGCCAGTTTGAAGCGTGGTTGAATCGTTAATCGAGGTGCCGACACCAATTTCAATGCCGACACCAATTTCAATGCCACCAGTATGATCGGCACTGCCTATGGTTATAGCTGAGAAACCATCGACAAAATCACCAGTCAAAATTTGCAAAGCGCCAGAACCGCCATTAACACCAATCGTTGTGGTGGCTGTTTTAGCGGCTATCTGTAAAGCCCCCTCTCCAGCAACCGTCTTACCACTCGCAACCGATAGAACGTCGGTGTTGAATGTGATATTACCCGTACCAGTGACAATGTTTTCATTGATGGTTAAGGCATCAGAAGTCAGGTTAAGTGCACCGGTTGTGGTAATCGCACCAGTGGTTTGGGCTGAACGGTTCACCAACTCAACACTGCCGGTATTCGCGGTCAAGGTACCAATCGCATTAGATACGTTGGTTAGGGTGTATGCTCCACCCGTGCCTGATAGGTTTAGGTCTTGTCCGCCGATAATGGCAGCGGTTTGTGTCACCGCGCCAGTAGAAGACAGCTCAACTGCGCCTCCAGTATTAATAGCTCCAAGAGTTAAAGCATTCGCGGTTAACTTCAATGCCCCAGTTGTGCTAATAGCGCCGGTGGTTTGGGCTGAACGGTTCACCAATTCAACACTGCCAGTATTAGCCGTAAGCGTGCCAATCGCATTAGAAGCGTTGGTTAGGGTATATGTTCCGCCAGTCCCCAATAGGTTTAGAGCTTGCCCGCCGGTAATGGCAGCGGTTTGTGTCACCGTGCCAGTCGAAGACAATTCAACCGCGCCGGTGGTAGCAATGTCTCCTAAACTGTAGCTCGTACCATGGAAGTTCAATGTGCTGCTGGTGGCCGTTAACTGGCCTATCGCATTGTCAGCATTATTTAACGTGTGAGCCCCACCACCTAGCAATGTCAGGTTCTGATCACCGGTAATGGCACCGCTTTGAGTTATGCTACCCGTGGTTTGCAGTGTCAATGCATCATTCAAAGCGGTTGCGCCAACATCAATGTTTCCTGACTGATTCGCATCACCAATCGTGATATCTGAGAATCCATCGACAAAGTCTGTACTAAAATTAGTCGCCGTGATTTGCAGAGTGCCTGCTCCACCACCGATACCAATGGTTGTGGCTGCTGTTTTGGCCGCTATTTGTAGTGAACCCGTACTTTTGACCGTGCCGCTGGTAACAGTCAGTGCATCAGTATTAAATGTTATGTCCCCAGCATCGGCATCGATATCTCCATTGATCGTCAGCGCATCAGAGGTGAGGCTTAACGCCCCAGTTGTAGTAATAGGGCCAGTAGTTTGTGCAGAGCCATTCACCAATTCCACACTGCCAGTATTAGCCGTAAGCGTGCCAATCGCATTAGAAGCGTTGGTTAGGGTATATGTTCCGCCAGTCCCCAATAGGTTTAGAGCTTGTCCGCCGGTAATGGCACCGGTTTGGGTGACCGCACCAGTAGAAGACAGTTCAACCGCACCGGTTGATGTAATGCTACCTAGGCTAATGTCACCCGTGGATAATATTTTAACGTTACCGGCTGTTGCCGTGATCGCTTGTGTGGTTACCGCAGCCGCAGAACTTGTGTCTGTTGCGCCACCTATAAAGACATTACCACCATTCGTCGTGATGGAAGATCCAGCTCCCATCGTCACTGCGCCAGTACTGTTACTGTCGTTGTCTGCGCGAAGCACGGTGTTAAGTGCGCCCGTGGTCGAGGTAATAGACACATTGTCATTAATAACAATATTGTTTGCAGCGGTTAACGTGAGTGTTGCCTCTGCGCCGGATGATTTCGAAATATTCGCTGCAACGGTGATATCACCGTCTCTAGCCACTTCCGCATCTGTCTGAACGGTCACGCTAGTGCCCGCGTTTAACGCGGTTTCAATGGTTTCTGCACCAATATCACTGTTTGTAGCGTCACTCGTAAGACTGCCACCATTGCCAGAACTGATAGTTATGTTCGTTGGATCAAGCAACCATTCAGAAGCTTTCACTTGAGTGCCCGTTGCCACGTTTAAAGCGTGACCAGAGGTTTCGATTTTGCCACCGTCGGTGTTTTCACCTTGGCCTGTTGCACTAATGCTACCAGCCACTTTGGTCACGCTATCAGCATTTTTGATGTCAGACCACACCACCACTTTACCGCCATCACCCTGCACCGTAGCGCTGGCTGAAATATCACTGGTCTGCGTTAAGGTAACCTTGGTCGCATGGGCATATTGATCGGCGTTTTCACCTTGCCAATCACCACCTAGTAGAATGTCACCACCGCCGGTTGCCCCGTCGGCAACCACGGTTCCGCTGTTGGTAATATCATCACCCATAAAGACGATTTCGCCGCCTTGGGATACTAAGCTTGTAGCTTCGACAATACCGGAATTATTAACAACACTGGCCGCAAGATCACCAGCGGCTTTGGCGGTAAGCAAAATGTGACCGCCGTCGGCTCTTATCGCGCCGCCGTTTTGTATCAAAGCATCAATAGCCCCTTGCTGTACCTCAACACTGACCGTACCGCCCATGTTGACTAAGACAGAGTCCCCCGCAGCAAGCTGAACGCTGCCCTGATTCGCAATAATATCGCCCATGTTTTGTACGGTCGCTGCAATCATCACGACGTAACCACCGTCGGTTGCCACTAGGCGGCCTCGGTTAACAACTGCGTTGCCGTTGCTGCCTTCAAACACAAAATTGTCGGCACTGAAATTTTCGTTCGTTAGGTCTCTTGTCGACGCAATCAGACCGCCTACGTTAACTTGTGCTGTGGAGCTAAACAAAATGCCATTGGGGTTGATAAGAAAGACTTGACCGTTAGCGTTGATCGCGCCCTGAATAGTGGACACATCCGAACCGGTAACACGGTTTAAAGCAATGGAAGACGCCGAAGGTTGAATGAAGTTAACCGTGCTATCTTGACCAACGCTGAACGATTGCCAATCGATGGCCATTTTCTGGGTTGTTTGCGTGATATTAAGCGTGTTCGCATCGGATTGAGAAATATTACCTGAACCTAAACTTACCGCGCCCGCACTAGGCAACGCCCCTGCATAAACTTGAGCACTCACCAAGAAAACGCTACCAGCAATTAAACTCAGTCTGGCTTTTTGATGACGTCCTTGGTTTTTCTTTTTACCGGCACTCTTGCCAATTTCACTCACAGCTTGCCAAACACCTAACGAGGAATTCCAGATAACACGGTAAATACGGTTCATAAACAAATCTCAGCATAATTTTTATTACCTCTAATATATAATGACTTGAAAAAAATTCACATAAAAGAAATGTAATTTTTGTTGTGATTTGTAAAAAAGCTTGTCAATTAATTATTAAATACAGCTTATTACCTATTATTTCACCCCCACTCCACTTCAGTTACTAGCATGTAACCCGCGCCATAAACGGTTTTAATAAGCGTATTTTTAGTATTTTCAGGTTGGATTTTTTTGCGCAGCCGAGAGACACGTACATCAATGCTGCGGTCATAAGGTACGGTGTTTTCACCTAATAATTGGTCACGCGACAGTATTTGGTAGGGATGTTTGAGCAGGGCCAGTAGCATGTCGGCTTCAGCGCGACTTAAGGTTTCTTGAGTCGGGGTGTCGGCATTGAGTGTGAGAGATCCTGGATGATAAGTCAGCCCCGCAAACCGGGCGCAGTGCGCTTTATGGGCAGGTTTCTCTTCGTGGGTTTGCATGCGTCGTTGTAGACTCTGCACTCTGGCAACCAATTCACGCGGTTCAAAGGGTTTGGTAATGTAATCGTCTGCACCCAGCTCTAAGCCAAGCACGCGATCGGTCAGAGCGTCTCTGCCTGAAACGATGATAATGCCAATGTTTTTGTACTGTAAGCGGCGGATGAGGTCGATGCCATCCATGTCGGGTAAGGTTAAATCCACAATACAGATGTCGGGCTGCTTGGCCAAAATACCTTGTTCTGCCGCTTGGCCAGTACTAAAGTATTTGGTATCGAAATAGAACTGATTCAGGGTATTGCAAATCAAGGTGCCTAGGTCTTTTTCATCTTCAACGATATAAATCAGACATTTTTTAGTCATGTTTGTGTCCTGAGTTATCTGTAAAATTGCCTGTGAAATTATCTGTTAAGTAACCTGTAAAGTTCGCTTCAATCGCCCCAGCAAGCGCGGTGCTATCAAACGGCTTTTGTAGCAAGACCCCGTTATATTCAGTTTGAATCAGCTGATCGCTGTACCCTGTCATCAGAACAAAAAAGGCCGTGGTGAACTTTTCTTGTACCAACGAAAAAACGTCATAACAGCTCGCTTTCCCTGGCATAACGCCGTCTGATACCACACCTACGAGAGAAGGCAATCCGACGTTGAGCAGCCCCATCGCTTCATCGGCCGTGCTGGCTTCAATCACCGCGTAACCTAATCCAAGCAACTGCTCACGGACCACAGACCGAACGTCTTGGTTGTCTTCTATTAATAGAACCAGCGCGTTATTAGGCTTTTTAGTTCGCCGAGTTGTTGAGGGCAATGCATATTTGGCCATGTCTTTCACACCGTCGGTGGCGGGCAATAACACTTCCACACACGCCCCTGTGTCGTCGTTGTTCGTGACGCGCATGTAACCTTTTGATTGCTTAACAAAGCCAAATACCATGCTCAATCCGAGGCCCGATCCCGCACCGGATAATTTGGTGGTATAAAACGGTTCACACGCTCTAATCAAGGCTTCCGGCGTAAAGCCCGTTCCACTGTCTTGAATAGAAAACAACACGTATTGTCCAGGAAATATAGGCTCATCAAAGGTATCTCGTGAGTCCAGTTTTGCACCATTGACCTTATTAACGCTGAGCAACAAGCGCCCACCTTTTGGCATGGCATCCGCTGAGTTGAGTAATAAATTCACCAGGGCGTCTTCCATGAGTGCAGAGTCAACATAAATCGCCGGACAATGATCTGTGACTTGGGTGACCAAAATAATATGATCGGGTAGTGGTGCCGAGATCAGCGCCACCACATCATGAACCAAAGATTGGGGCTCAAGGTAACTGGGGGACAAAGGCTGACGGCGAGAAAACGCCAACAGACGCCGAGTAAGATCAGCGCCACGACGCGTGGCCCTTATCGCCGGGGCCAAATGATGCTCCCATGCTTCTGGCACCGCGTCTTGATGCTGTAACGCCAACAAGTTACCCAGAATAATGGTCAGTAAATTATTAAAATCATGGGCCAAACCACCCGATAGCTGCCCGACCGTTTTCATTTTACTGGCTTCTGCTAAACGAATTTCAGTCTCTCGCTCTTTAGTAATATCAATCGATAAGGTTAATAACCCCACCACTTTTTTACTCTCATCATAAAATGGCAATACCGTTCGTCGCGTTAAAATAGGTTTGCCTTTGTCAATTAAAGGGTACTCATAAATCACGCGCTCACCTTGTAAAGCACGTTCAATGTGTGGGTGTATTGCGGCATACATGTCAGCCTCCACCACACTTGAAATACGCTTACCGACAATGCTGTCTTTGGTTTCGTTAAAGATCTCTAGGTATTCACGGTTGGCAAACACAAAGTTCAAATCGCTGTCTAAGTAAGCCACTTGCGCTGGCAACGCATTAAGGATCAGTCGCTGCCTTGCTTCTGTCGCTCGTAATTCAGATTGCGTTAATTCCAGCCTTTGCACGGCACCTAAAAGCTGCTGATTGCTTTCAGATAGCCCCTGTGTCCGCTCCGCCACCCTGAGGTTTAACGTGTGAATGTTATTGCGTAAACGAGACACCATGTAGTCAAACGACTCGGCCAATACGCCCAGTTCATCATTGCGTTTAATGCCTGTTTTTGCCATTAAGTCGCCCTTGTTGATTTTTTGTGCTGTCAATGACAGTTTACGAATGGGCGAGGTAATCCATTTAGCAAACAAGAACGCCACCAGCGCGCCGACTAATAACCCCACCACACCAATTGCGACAATACGCTGGCTTAATTGAATCGAACTGAACATCAAATCATCAAAGTACACCGACGAACTGATGTACCAATCAAAGCCGGACAAGTGCCGAGTCAGGGATAACTTCTCGTAGTTGTAATGCCCAGGATCGTCTGGCCGATCCCATTTGTAATAGAGCTCCTCGCCGGTATCAGCCATCGCCATAAGATCTTTGTAAATAGGATTACCGGTCACTGGATTAAGTTGCGTTTTGAAGTTAATACCATTGATATTAGCATTAGGGTGAAACAGCATATTGCCTTTTGAATCAAACACATAAAGATAACCATTATTGGAAATTTTAATGTCTTTTAAGACATCAGCAATGTCTTTAACGGCTTTTTCTTTCTGCGCGGCAATCTCTTTTTCAATGTCATCAATGTACACACCAGCGCCGATCACTAAGCCCCATTGGGGCATATTTTTAACAAAAGAGTATTTGTCAATGACCTGAGTTTCATCGAGTCGACTCCATTTATAGTTATAAAAGCCTTCGCCTTCCTTTAAAGCTAACGCCACCAATTTTGGAATAACTCGCTCGCCGTTTACGTCAATGTAAAGGGACATATCCGTATCATGAAACAGAGGCGATGGATGGGCTAAAATCTTTGCATCGTAGTCTGATATCCACACATAGCCTTCAAAACCAAATTTAAAATGGCGTAAGCTGAAAAAAATATCCTGCCAAATTTCTGCGTCAGAACGCCCTTTTTGCCTGCCATTTATCACCGCACTTTCGATGTAGTGTTCACTGAGTTCCACAATGGATTTTAAGCGTTGCTCGTGGTGGTTTAAGGTACGGTCAAGGTACGTATTGGAATTAAACGAAATGCTGCTGGCTAAATCATAAACCACGTTCAACACCTGACGGTTTGAATTGAGCTCTAATGTAAAAACGTTATTTTTAATCAGCGGGACAGATAAAAGATAAATAGCACCGAAGATACTGCTGATCAGCAATATCAATAAAACAAACAGCCGAAGCGTAATGGTCGACAGACGAAACATGGTTTTCTTCTTTTTTTATTAGAATTCAATCCTAACACAAACTTACTCAGCACCACCGGCTTGTTACATTTGGTTAGAATTGGAAAATAGTTTGGCAATGTTTCTCATCTAGTATCAATGCAAATATAAAAATAACAACACAAGCAGACCTGTCTGCTTATTTGCATAGAGTAAATACGATGTCTAAAACAGAAGCGGATTTTATCCTATCGACACACCATCTGAGCAAAGGCTTCAAAGGCTTCACGGCGGTCGATGATGTGAATCTCAATATTACTCGTGGTGATATTCACGCCTTAATCGGGCCAAACGGCGCAGGCAAAACCACGGTATTCAACCTACTTACAAAGTTTCTTCCGCCTTCATCAGGAAAGATTCTGTTTAATAATCAAGACATCACGGCACTCGATCCTGCCGCTATTGCGCGCTTGGGCGTGATTCGTTCTTTTCAAATTTCCGCGGTTTTCCCTAATTTGTCTGTACTGGAAAATGTACGTATTGCCCTGCAGCGCAAAGAAAAAAACAGCCTACATTTTTGGACCTCTGAAAAAGTGCTCAACAAGCTAAATGTCAAAGCGATTGAGCTGCTCGCTTCGGTTGGCCTAGAAAGCTTTGCCTACAGCAAAACCACGGATTTATCGTATGGCCGCAAGCGCGCACTGGAAATAGCAACCACATTGGCCCTTGAGCCAGAGCTCATGCTGCTCGATGAACCCACTCAAGGCATGGGGCATGAAGACATTGACCTGGTCGCTGACTTGATCAAAAAGGTCTCTAAAAACCGCACTATCTTAATGGTGGAGCACAATTTACACGTGGTATCCAAATTAGCCGACAAAATTACTGTGTTGCAGCGCGGAGCGATTTTAACCGAAGGTGACTATGCCACTGTGTCCGCCAATCCCCAAGTTCGAGAGGCTTACATGGGCACCGAGACCGTCGATCAGGAGGTGTCCGCATGAGCCACAATTCACGTGAAAAACTGCGTATTACTAATTTGCATGCTTTTTACGACGAGTCGCACATTCTGCATGGCATCGATATTTCTGTGATGCAAGGTGAGCTTGTGACTTTACTGGGTCGTAATGGCTCTGGCCGATCCACTACTCTAAAAGCCATCATGAATATGGTGGGCAAACGCAGTGGTGAAATTGTCGTCAACGGCGAAAACACCATGACCATGCCGGCTCATAAAATTGCGCATCTTGGGCTAGGATTTTGTCCTGAAGAGCGCGGTATTTTTGCCAGTTTAAGTGTTGAAGAAAATCTCTTACTGCCACCACAAGTTCGCTCCGATGCCATGAGCCTAGAGGAGATATACGAGCTTTTCCCTAACCTTTATGAGCGCCGCACCAGCCAAGGCACCCGCCTCTCGGGTGGTGAACAACAAATGCTTGCTCTCGCTCGCATTTTACGCAGCGGTGCAAACATTCTTTTATTAGATGAAATCACCGAAGGCTTAGCACCGGTCATTGTACAAAAACTCGCTGAAGTCCTCATGCTCCTCAAAAATCGCGGACTGACCATTTTGTTGGTCGAGCAAAACTTCCGCTTTGCTGCCCCCATTGCTGATCGTCATTACATCATGGAACACGGCCACATTGTGGAAGAGATTTTGGCCAGCGAACTGAGCACAAAAAGCGATCTACTTAATACCTATCTCGGGGTGTAATCCCAGATAACACCAGAAGCACAATAAAAATAACCACAGCTTGGAGTCACAACATGATATTTAAAAAGAAAAACCTATCTGCTCTTATCACCAGCATCGTCGTTGCAACGGTTGCAGCCACCATCGCCAGTACGGCCTCAGCCACCACTGACGGCAAAGTAAAAATCGGCGTATTAGCGGATATGGGTGGGACCTACGCCGACTTATGCGGTCCAGGCTGCGTTACCGCAACACGCATGGCAATTGACGATTTCGGCGGTAAGGTGCTTGGGCACGATATCGAATTAGTCTCGGCTGATTCGCAACTTAAACCCGACATTGCGTCTTCCGTAGCACGTAAATGGGTCGAAAATGAAGGCGTTGATGTAATTGGTGGACTCGTGTCATCCGCTGTGACAGGCGCAGTAACTCAGGTCACCAACAGCAGTAAAAACATCACCTTGATTACTGGTTCAGCGTCCAACGCCTTTACTACCAGCGCCTGCTCACCTTACATCGCTCACTGGACCTACAACGTCGTGGCCTTAGCCAACGGCACAGTGAAACAAATGGTGAATGCAGGCAAAAAGAAATGGTTCTTTATTACCGCGGATTACGCCTTTGGCCACGCACTGGAAGGCGTTTCTATGAAAGTCATTGAGGAAAATGGCGGTGAAACCTTGGGGACAGTGAGAGCGCCATTAGGCACGACAGACTTTTCTTCTTACGTACTGCAGGCCCAAGCGTCTGGCGCGGACGTCGTAGCCTTAGCCAATGCTGGTAACGATACCGTGAACGCATTAAACGCGGCAGCAGAATTTGGCCTGACAGATTACATGGACATTGCCGGCTTATTGGTGTTCACACCCAATGCGCAAGCCATGGACCCAGATACAGCAAAAGGCATGCGCTTAACGACTGGGTTCTACTGGGATATGGATGATCAAACACGCGCTTGGAGCAAACGCTTTGAAGCGTTACACGGGGCGATTCCTTCCATGGCGCACGCAGGCGCCTATTCAGCCACCATGCATTACCTTAAAGCGGTTGCCGCCGTGGGATCGGATGATTCTGATGCCGTCATGAAGCAAATGAAACTCACCAAACCAGATGACTTCTTCGCACGAAATGCAACCTTACGTGCCGACGGTCGTATGGAGCACGACATGTTATTGGTCGAAATCAAGAAAGCCGCCGATCGCAAAAGTAAAAACGACATCTACAACATTGTTGAGGTGATTCCGGGCAACAAAGCCTACAACCCGATGTTGCCAAGTTGCGCGTTCTGATCTTGGCAGTAGTGAGGAAAGCCGGTTTCGGCTTTCCTAATGTTTAAACACTATGTTCACATTCAAGGCAGTTGACACCTTATGGCAACCTTTCTCGGAATCAATTTTTTTGCATTGTTTGGTCAGTTATTAATCGGACTGATCAACGGCTCTTTTTACGCTCTGCTCAGCCTCGGCTTAGCCATTATTTTTGGCCTGTTACGCATCATCAACTTCGCCCAAGGCGCCATGTACATGCTAGGGGCTTTTGTCGCCTTGTTGGGCTTTAAGTACATGGGAATGAACTACTGGGTCGCACTTTTAGTAGTGCCCCTTGTTGTCGGCCTAATGGGGATTTTAATCCAACGTTTTTTAATTCGCCCTATTGCCAATGAAGACCATTTATACAGCTTACTGCTGACCTTTGGTTTGGCATTAATGATACAGGGCTTGTTCACCCACTGGTTTGGTTCTTCGGGTCAGTCTTATCCAGTGCCCGAGGCATTAAAAGGCGGGATGCGTTTACCGTTTATGTATCTGCCTAATTATCGCGCTTGGATCATTGTGGTCTCCGTTTTGGTGTGTTTTTCCACTTGGTGGATGATCGAAAAAACCAAGCTCGGAGTGTACTTACGTGCTGGCACGGAAAACCCTCAATTACTTCAGGCCTTTGGTATTAACGTGCCACTGATCGTCACGCTCACCTTTGGCTTTGGTGTGGGTTTAGCGGGTTTCGCAGGCGTTATGGCGGCCCCGGTGTATTCCGTTTCTCCCGATATGGGCTCAAATATTTTAATTATCGTGTTTGCCATTGTGGTGATTGGTGGAATGGGGTCGATGGGCGGCGCCATTTTAACTGGGCTGGGAATGGGCGTGGTAGAAGGCTTAACCAAGTACTTTTACCCAGAAGCGTCGGCGACGGTGATTTTTCTCGTCATGGTGATTGTACTGATGATCAAACCCTCTGGTCTATTTGGTAAAAACGCTTAGGAGCACTGTTTATGCGATCTCGTTTGGCTATTTTAGTTTTGTTGGGCTTGGCTCTTGCCGCACCTCTGGTCATTTATCCGGTTTTTCTGGCCAAAGTATTATGTTTTGCCCTTTTTGCCTGTGCGTTTAACTTGCTATTGGGGTTTGCCGGTTTGCTGTCTTTTGGGCACGCGGTTTTTCTTGGTACGGGCGGTTACGTCACTGGTTGGTTAATGATCAACAGCGGTTTAACACCAGAAATTGCCATCATCGCGGGCACAATCGCTGGCGGCTTGCTGGGGGCGATTTTTGGTAAATTGGCGGTAAAACGTGAAGGCATTTATTTTGCCATGGTGACCTTAGCCTTGGCGCAATTAGTCTTCTTCTTATACCTACAAGCGCCCTTTACAGGGGGTGAAGACGGCTTACAAGGGGTGCCGCGCGGCAAAGTGTTTGGCCTCATTGATTTAGCCGATAATCAAACCATGTACTACTTTGTATTAGCTATTTTCTTAGCCGGTTTCTGGTTGATTCACCGCACGGTGCACTCGCCTTTTGGGCAAATTATGAAAGCCATCCGCGAAAACGAAAGTCGTGCTACGTCACTCGGTTACGACGTGAATCAGTACAAATGGATTGCGTTTATTATCTCTGCGGCACTGTCGGCGTTAGCGGGTTCCACCAAAACTCTCGTCTTCGAGTTGGCGTCTTTGACCGATGTGCATTGGCACATGTCAGGGGAAGTGATTTTGATGACGCTGGTTGGCGGCGTTGGCACCATCGTAGGGCCATTGATCGGCGCAGGGGTTGTGGTGAGTATGCAAAATTACTTAAGTGGCGGCGAGCTCGGCAACTACTTGCACATCATTATGGGCGCGGTATTTGTCATCTGTGTATTGAGTTTTCGCAGCGGCATTGTCGGTCAATTTAATAAATTTCGTCGTAACAACTTTTAAGCTTTGGCTAAGGACTACACTCCATGAGCATTCAAATTATTGGCGTGATTGGCGCCGGACAAATGGGACAAGGCATCGCGCAAGTGATGGCCTGCGCCGGTTATCAGGTTCAGTTGATCGATTCTTCTGCCAACGCGTTGGATAACGCGGTAATACGCATCCGTCACAGTATGGATAAATTAACCAGCAAAGGCGTCCTCGAAGAAGGCAATGACTATATTGAAGCGATTCAATGCTCAACAGAGCTGACATCACTTGCCAAAGCAGATTTGGTGATTGAAGCGGCGACAGAATCAGAAAAGGTGAAAATCGCCATTTTTCAAGAATTGGCCTCGATTTGTCCAACGACCACACTGTTCGCCAGTAACACCTCGTCGTTATCGATTACTCGCTTGGCTGCCAGCATACCAAGCCCAGAACGCATGATTGGCATGCACTTTATGAACCCCGTGCCATTAATGCAACTGGTTGAAGTGATTGAAGGTCTGCAAACCGCTGAATCGACACGCAACGCGATCATGCAGGTGGCAAAAAAAGCCGACAAAATCGCGATTCCAGTCAAGGATCGCGCTGGTTTTGTATTGAATCGCATTCTGTTGCCCATGATTAATGAGGCGGTATTTGTACTCGAAGAAGGCTGTGCCACAGCCGAACAGATCGATCAGATTATGGTACTGGGCGCGGCTCACCCTATTGGTCCATTAGCTCTTGCCGATCTAATCGGCTTGGACACCTGCCTAAGTATCATGGACGTTTTGCACACCCAATTCGGCGATAGCAAATACCGTGCCGCGCCCTTATTGCGCCAAATGGTGGACGCTGGGCGATTGGGTAAAAAAGTCGGCCAAGGGTTTTATCATTATGGACACTAGCATGACACCGACCTTTGACCATCTTTTGCTAACGCAACCGCAAGACGACGTTTGGCTGATTACCATTGATCGCCCAACCGCCTTAAACGCCTTAAACAAAGCACTGTTGGCCTCTTTGAGCCAAGCATTTTACTGGTTGGATTCGTTGCCAACCACAAAAGTCATCCTGCTCACCGGTAGCGGCGATAAAGCTTTTGTAGCCGGTGCCGATGTCGCTGCAATGCAATCTATGACGGCCCTAGAAGCGCGAGAATTTTCGCATTTGGGCATGGCTTTGATGCACCAAATAGAGGCTTGTGCTGCCCCAGTGATTGCCTTGGTGAATGGTTTTTGTCTGGGAGGCGGATGCGAATTAGCACTGAGCTGCGATTATATTTTGGCCAGTGAAAACGCCGTATTTGGTCAACCTGAAGTGTCTCTGGGTATCACACCGGGGTTTGGCGGTACACAGCGTTTGGCACGAAGCATTGGCAAAGGGAACGCCATGCAATGGATTCTTACGGGCGACCGCATTTCAGCTCAAGAGGCGCTCAAACTGACGGTTTGCAGTCAGGTATTCAGCCCAGCTGAGCTGTTGAAAGGCGGCCTAGCGCAAGCAGAAAACATTGCCAAAAATGCGCCGCATGCTGTGCGCTTTGCCAAGCAACTGATCCATCAAGGTGTAAACATGTCACTGCAAGACGGTTGCCAGCTTGAAACCGAACGCTTTGCGCTTTGCTTTACCACACAAGATCAAACCGAGGGAATGACGGCTTTTATTGAACGTCGTACTGCTCGTTTTTCACATCTATAACAACATTATTATGAGGTCAACAATATGAATAATAATACCGCCCTCGATACCCAATTGAGCATAAATGGTCATTTGGATAAAAACACCGCAAATTACACGGCCTTAACACCGATCTCTTTTTTAGAGCGCACCGCCAGTATTTACCCTGACCGTATTGCCACCATTAATGGCCCGATCAAGCGCACCTGGCATGAAACCTATCAACGCTGCCGCCAGCTTGCTAGCGCATTACAACGCGAGGGCATTAAAAAGGGCGACACGGTATCGGTTATTGCGCCTAATATTTCAGAGCATTTTGAAACACATTTTGGCGTGCCCATGGCTGGCGCCATTTTAAATTCCATCAATACTCGTCTCGATGCCCCGACCATTGCGTTTATTTTGCAACACGCCAACAGCAAAATCGTTTTTGTGGATCGTGAATTCGGCGCCCTATTAAAAGACGCCTTAACGCTCATGTCCCACCCACCTTTAGTCATCGATATTGATGACAGCCAATGGCGAGGAGGTGAGCTGATTGGCACCACAGACTACGAAGCTTTTCTTGCGCAAGGCGACGAATTTTTTGATTGCCCAGCACTTGAAGACGAATGGGATTCTATTACGCTGAATTACACATCGGGCACCACAGGGGACCCAAAAGGCGTGGTGTATCATCACCGCGGCGCGTATTTAAACGCCATCAGCAACGCCATGTCGTGGGGCATGACTCAGCACCCAGTGTATTTGTGGATATTGCCCATGTTTCACTGCAATGGCTGGTGTTTCCCTTGGGCGATTGCCGCCATGGCGGGCGTGAGTGTCAGCTTACGCCACGCCAAAGCCGATGACGTGTTCAACATCATCAAACAAGAAAAAGTCGGCTATTTGTGTGCCGCCCCTATCATTCTCAACATGCTCAACGCCGCCGATGACAGCGTCAAATCTGGCATAGAACACTCTGTGAACGTGATGACCGCCGGTGCAGCGCCACCAGCGGCGGTTATTCAGGCTATGGAGGCCATCGGCTTTAATATTACTCATGTGTACGGTTTGACCGAAACCTATGGCCCTTGCGTGTATTGTGCTTGGAAAGACGAGTGGGACGATCATAGCGCCGAAGAAAAAGCCCGCTTAAAAGCTCGACAAGGCATCAAAGCGCCCATGCTGGAAGGCCTAATGGTGGCCGATCCAGACAGTTTAGAGCCGGTCCCACAAGATGGGAAAACCTTGGGGGAAATTTTCATGCGCGGCAATTTAGTCATGAAAGGCTACTTAAACAATCCAGCCACTACAGACAAAGCCTTTGCGGGCGGTTGGTTTCATTCAGGGGATTTGGCCGTTTGGCACAGCGATGGCTACATCGAAATCAAAGACCGCTCGAAAGACATCATTATCTCGGGGGGCGAAAACATCTCCAGCATCGAAATAGAAGACACGCTTTATCGTCACCCTATGGTGCAAGAAGCCGCCGTTGTCGCCAAGTTAGACGAAAAATGGGGCGAAACACCCTGTGCTTTTATCACTTTAAAAGACAGAGCTTTAAAAGACAGCACCTTAAAGAACAGCGCAAACACCGTCAGTGAACACGACATTATTCAGTTCTGCCGTGAACATATGGCGCATTTTAAAGCACCAAGATACGTGGTTTTTGGCCCCTTACCTAAAACCTCAACCGGCAAAGTACAAAAGTTTTTACTCAGAGATCAGGCGAATGCCTTGCCTTCGGCACACGCTTCATTGGAGAAACATACATGACACATCATCCCTTAAAAGCCATTGTCGCGGTAAAACGCGTTATCGATTACAACGTGAAAGTGCGCGTCAAAGCCGATCGCAGCGATGTGGATTTAAGCAACACCAAAATGTCGATGAACCCCTTTTGTGAAATCGCGGTGGAAGAAGCGGTACGTTTAAAAGAAGCTGGCCTCGTAGGCGAAATTGTCGTCGTGTCGATTGGCCCCAAAAGTTGCCAAGAACAAATTCGCAGCGCCCTAGCTTTAGGCGCTGACCGAGGCTTACAGGTGGAATGCGATACACCAGTCAGCCCATTGGATGTCGCCAAAATATTGCAAAAAATCCAGCAAGAAGAGAACGCCGACATCTTCCTATTAGGCAAGCAATCCATCGATGCCGACAATAACCAAACCGGACAAATGCTCGCGGCCTTGCTCGACTGCCCACAAGCGACCTGCGCATCTCGCGTTCACATTGAACATAACAAAGCGATCGTCACACGGGAAGTGGACGGCGGCTTACTCACCGTCGAAATGTCTTTACCCGCGGTGATCACAACAGACTTACGCCTCAATGAACCTCGCTTTGCGGCTCTGCCTAAAATCATGCAAGCCAAACGCAAACCCTTGGCAGTGAAAACCTTAGCCGACCTCGCTATCGAACTGACCACCGACATTGAGCTTATCTCAGTAGACAGCCCAACCCAGCGCCAAGCCGGCGTCATATTGAGCTCCGTGGATGAGTTGATGTCGACATTGCGCAACGACCCTAACGTACAGATGCCCAAGCACGATAAGGAAGCCTAGATGAAAACATTGATTATTGCGGAACATAACCACCACGCCTTAAAAGCCGACACCTTGGTAACACTAGGAGCAGCGCAACAGCTTGGGCAACCGATCGACGTGTTTATTGCGGGTCACGACATGGCACAATTGAGCCAAGACACGGCGACCATTGCCGGTATTGATCGTGTATTAAGCTGGGATCATGAAGCACTCGCCATGCCGTTTAGCGAAATACTCGCGCCTGTCATTGCCAATTTACGCTCACAATACAGCCATATTTTATTGGCGTCTTCGTCATTTGGCAAAGACCTCGCTCCTCGAATCGCTGCGCTGTGTGGTGTAAATGCGGTGTCTGATGTGATCGACATTATCAGCGCTAACCAATACAAACGCCCTATTTACGCGGGTAATGCCATTGCCACCGTACAAAATAACGCGGCTTGCCAAGTCGTCACGATTCGCACCAGTGCGTTTTCTGCTCCGAGCCATGAAACCGCCGCGTCGCCTGCTCACATTCAAGCGCTGTCCATCGAGTTACCTGACACGTCTGTGCGCTTCGTTGAGCAAACACTGAGTGAATCCAGCCGCCCCGAATTAAACAGCGCCGAGATCATTGTGTCTGGTGGTCGTGCTGTCGGCTCTGACGCCAATTTCTCCCTCATTTATGACTTAGCAGACAAGCTGGGTGCCGCGGTCGGTGCTTCAAGAGCGGCGGTCGATGCAGGCTACATCGCCAACGATTTGCAAGTCGGTCAAACCGGCAAAGTAGTGGCGCCCTCCCTTTACATTGCCATTGGCATTTCTGGTGCCATTCAACATCTTGCCGGAATGAAAGACTCTAAGGTCATTGTGGCAATTAATAACGACCCAGAGGCCCCTATTTTTTCTGTCGCTGATTACGGCCTTGTGGCTGACTTATTTGAAACGCTCCCCGCGATGACAGCACGTTTGTAGGCGCTCACTGTTTTTACGCAGCATGTTTACCGAACAACAACCGTTTACTTATTTTTAAGGTGATTTATGAGTGTTTACATTGCACCCCAGCAAGATACTATTTTTGTCCTTGATCAACTGGTGGAGCTGGACAAGCTTGCCGCACAGTATGCATTAGAGGATGTGTCTCTCGAATTGGCAGACGTTATCGTGCAAGAGGCCGGTAAATTGGCTACCGATGTACTGGCACCTCTCAATGCCGAAGGCGATAAACACGGCGCTGTGTTGACCGATCAAGGCGTTCAGCAAAGCCCTGGCTACAAAGACGCTTACCAGCAATATGTTGATAATGGCTGGGCCATGTTAACGGGACCCACTGAATTTGGCGGCCAAGGCCTACCGAATGTACTGGGCACCGCGGTCAATGAACTTTGGCACTCGGCCAACATGGCGTTTGCGCTTTGCCCTATGTTGAGCCAAGGCGCGGTGGAAGCCTTAATCGCACACGGTAGCCCAGAGCTGCAAGCGCGTTATCTTCACAAACTCATCTCAGGGGAATGGACTGGCACCATGAACCTGACAGAACCTAACGCAGGTTCTGATCTGGCTGCCGTGGCGTGTAAAGCCACACCAGAAGGCGATTATTACCGTATTCGTGGCCAAAAAATCTACATCACTTGGGGCGATCACCAGATGACCAGCAACATCGTGCATTTGGTATTAGCTCGGCTGCCAGATGCACCCGCGGGCGTAAAAGGCATTTCATTGTTTGTGGTGCCAAAGTATGTATTGTCTGAGGACGGAGAACCAACTGAGCTCAATGATGCTCGCTGTATCTCTCTTGAGCATAAACTGGGTATTCACGCCAGTCCAACCTGTACCATGAGTTTTGGCGATAATGGCGGCGCCATAGGCTATTTGATCGGTGAACCCAATAAAGGCTTGAACTACATGTTCACCATGATGAACCATGCTCGACAATCTGTCGGCCTACAAGGTTTGTCTATTTCTGAGCGAGCCTATCAACAGGCCCTTCAATTTGCCAAAGACCGCACCCAAGGCACGAACAAAAACGGCCAGAAAATCGCGATCATTGAATACCCTGATGTACGCCGTATGTTAATGGCCATGAAATCCGGTTGCGAAGCCATGCGTGCTTTATCGCTTTGCGCCGCAGCCGACATAGATAAACATCACCACGGCGACTCAGACGCTAAACAGCGCATTGAATTCTACACGCCTATCGTAAAAGGCTGGATGACCGAACTGTCCCAAGAACTCACGTCGCTGAACATTCAAATTCACGGTGGTATGGGCTTTGTTGAGGAAGCAGGGGCAGCGCAACATTTTCGTGACGCTCGTATTTTAACCATTTATGAAGGCACCACAGGCATTCAGGCACTGGATCTAGTTGGTCGAAAAACCCTCAGCGATGAAGCAAACGCCTTGACTCAGCTGCTTAACGAGGTAGACAGCACCCTTACGGAATTATCCGCAAGCACGGATAAAACGCTTCAACACATTACACCACGACTCACGCTAGCATTACAAAAAGCCACCACAGTAAAAAACTGGTTGCTTGATCAAGGCCAATCAGATCGCCAAATGGCGGCGGCTGTCAGTGTCGATTATCTAATGATGATGGGCTATTTGTGTGGCGGTTGGTTAATGGCAAAAAGTGCCTTACGCGCTGCGCAATTACGGACTCACAACGCAGCCCATAATGAAAACACACAATACAGCAACGAGTTCTTAACAGGGAAACAAGGCACGGCGCATTTTTACGCAGAATACTATTTACCGCGTGTTCATCAGCATGGTGACACCATACTAAGCGGTTTAAGCAGTACCTTTTCACTTGATCTTGATCAGCTTTAACATTTTAAAAACTAACATTCTAACAACTCATATTTTAAAAACTCATATTTTAAAAACTCATATTTTAAAAACTAAGACGCTAAAAATTAAGACTCGAAAAGGAGAGGCAACATGGAACGCGACGTCATGTCATTTGATGTGGTCATTGTAGGCGCTGGCGCCGCGGGATTGTCTGCGGCTTGTCGTCTAAAACAGTTAGCACAAGCAGAGCAAATAGAGATCAGCGTTTGCGTGGTTGAAAAAGGCTCTGAAGTAGGCGCTCATATCGTATCGGGGGCGGTGATTGATCCTAAGGCGCTCAACGAGTTGTTTCCGGATTGGCCCGAGCGCCACGCCCCCTTGACCGTACCTGCCATGGAAGATCAGATACTGTGGCTACGCAATCCAACCCAACATTGGACGATTCCAACGTGGTTAGCCCCGAAAACCATGCACAACACAGGCAATTATATTGCCAGCTTAGGTAATCTATGTCGCTGGTTGGCCGATCAGGCAGAGGGCTTGGGTGTGGAAATTTTTCCAGGTTTTCCAGCCGCCGACGTGGTCTACCACGACGATGGCAGCGTGAGAGGAATTGTCACCGCCGATATGGGGCTTAGCGCACAAAACGAACCCAAATCTGGTTATATGCCTGGCATGATATTAGAAGCTAAATTTACGCTTTTTGCCGAAGGCTGCCGTGGTCATTTAGGCAAAACCTTGATTGAAAAATACGCCTTAGACAAAGGCAAAGACCCCCAGCATTACGCCATTGGCATTAAAGAGTTGTGGGATATTGACCCCGCTAAACACCAACCAGGCTTAGTAATACACGGCGCTGGGTGGCCACTTCAAGATGACACAAGCGGTGGCTTCTTTCTTTATCATGCGGACAACCATCAGGTTGCGGTCGGCCTGATTGTCGATCTCAATTACAGCAACCCTTGGGTCAGTCCATTTGACGAATGTCAGCAGCTCAAACATCACCCTGCTTTAGCCCAATATTTGGATGGCGGCAAACGTGTTTCTTATGGCGCGCGTGCCATTGCCAAAGGCGGTTTTAACGCCTTGCCTAAAATGACCTTTCCCGGTGGCCTCTTGATTGGCTGCGATGCCGGCACGCTGAACTTTTCCCGCATCAAGGGCACGCACACCGCCATGAAATCCGGCATGCTCGCGGCTGAGGCCGTTGTTAGTGCCTTAACACATCAACACACTGAGGCGACAGGCTTCGAATCACTCTTTCGTGATAGTTGGCTGTACAGCGAGTTGTTCCAATCAAAAAACTTCGGTCCTGCGTTGCATAAGTTAGGGCCATTTTGGGGCGGTGCGTTCAACACGTTAGAACAAAACGTTTTTAAGGGGCGTTTACCTCTTCAACTCCACGATAAAAAAGTTGACCATTTACAAATCAAACCCACGACCGAGTGCACAAAAATCGTTTATCCAAAACCGGATGGTGTGCTGAGTTTTGATAAATCGTCTTCCGTGTATTTATCTAATACCAATCACGAAGAAGACCAGCCCTGCCACCTGCATTTGCATGATAAAGACCAGCCCTATCGAGTCAACATTCCGTTGCACCAAGAGCCCGCCCAGCGATTTTGCCCAGCCGGTGTGTATGAACTGATCGAGAAAGACAATCAAACACAGCTGCAGATCAACGCGCAAAATTGCATTCATTGCAAAACCTGCGACATCAAGGACTATGGGCAAAATATTCAATGGAGAGTGCCAGAAGGTGGTGGTGGACCGAACTATCCCAATATGTAGGTTTCACTGCCTTTTTCTTAACGGTATTTTTATAACACTAAAGACAGGGACAACATCATGTCTAAACAGGCTTTTCAAGATTTCTATCCGGCCGAGTTCAGCCATTGCTATGGCTGTGGTCGTGATAATCCTCACGGCTTGCAGCTAAAAAGTTATTGGCTAGATGACGAAGATAAAACACATACTATCGCGCATTTCACCCCCAAGCCCTATCACACTGGAGGTGTTCCCGATAAGGCTTATGGCGGACTGATTGCATCGCTTTTAGATTGTCACGGCACGGCATCAGCGGCTGCAGCGGCCTATTTAAAAGAAGGACGAAAGATGGGCACCGCGCCTATTCTTCGCTTTGTTACGGCTTCGTTATCAATCGACTTTCTGCGCCCTACGCCGATTAAAGAGGCATTGACGCTTTGCGGAGAAATCACTCAGTTGGAGGGCAGAAAGGCCACCGTAGCACTAAGTCTGAGCGCCAACGGCGAGCCTTGCGCCACAGCGACCATGGTTGCTGTGGCATTAAAGCCTGAGTAGCGAACAATCTTAGCGATAAAAAAAGAGCCTCCCAAAATAAAAAACCACTAAACAAAATCCCTTGTTTAATGGCAACCATAAAATACCTTTTTGTGCTTACACGCTGGTGAAGATCGCTCGCTTAAGCAAACCCTACCGTGGCGTCGGTTAAGGCTTCCCACAAATATTGTACGCTGGCGATGTCTGCAAATAGCAGAATATAGTCGCTGTCGTTTTGTGTTTGTTTTGTCACTATGGCGCTGATTCTCGCCACCGATGTTTACACCTACTGTGTTGGAATATTCCAACGAGATGACGTTGCCCGTCATCATGCAATCCTCTTGATTCCACGCCAACACAATACAACCTTCTTTTGGACGTGCACTTTGTATGCGTAATTTAAAACCTACCAGAATTACCGTGTTTCTACCCCAAACGGCTTCATGTTAAATTCCACACCGGCTTTCATTAACAGATCCCACAAGACGCCACAAAATAAGGTCGGCATGTGTATTTCGTAACCTAATTCACCCACAAACCCGGCTCGTAATCATCGTACGGGAATGGCTTTAAAAACGCATACTAATCAGCGGTTAGTATGCGCATCCTAGCAGAGCTCTACTGTGTAAAGTCTACTTCAAATCATTTATTGATCTCACAAGATCGTTAACACTTCGATTAATGTCTTCTATGTACGAGAGGATATCCTCAGCCTTGATCGTACTAGAAAGAGCGAGCTGACTAGAGCTTTCCATTGAACACTTCAGGTCTTCAATTAGCGCAGAATTTTTGCTCACTACTGAGTGGATTTCTTTTGATTGACTGGCGGTTTGCTGTGACAAAGATCGAACTTCGTCAGCAACAACAGCAAAGCCTCGGCCAACGTCCCCCGCTCTTGCCGCTTCTATCGCCGCATTTAGTGCCAGTAAGTTGGTTTGATCCGCCACACCTTGAATCGCTTTTACAATTGAAGAGACTTTTTCTGCTTGTGCGTTTAAATCCACCGTTATTTTACTGGCTTGTGCAATCCCATGAAGAGCCGCTTTTGATGTCTTTAACACCTCATCCAAAGCAGACAACGTTTTATGGGTGATTTCAGACGTTTCTTTGGAGGTTTTCTCTGTTATTTCTTTCGCTTTATTGAACGTCTGAACTTGTTCAGTCACATTCATAGCGAACTTGACTACTTTGTAAACCTCGCCCTGAGCGTTAAAAACAGGACTGTATGTCGCATCTAGCCAAACTTCTTCACCTGTTTTTGTTTTCCGTGAGTAGCGGCTCTGAAAGCTTTCCCCACTTGAAAGCCTTAGCCAAAAATCTGGATTTTCTTTGTAAAAATCATCAAAACAAAATTTCTTATGGTGCTGACCAATAATTTCATCTAATTCATATTGCATTGCTTTATTAAAATTATCATTTGCCGCCAAGACATGACCTTTATTATCAAAACTAATAACAGCCATATATTTTTCCAATGAATCGATGAGTGCTTGCTTATCCTGAGATTCTTCGATGGTTGACGTTATATCACTTGCTACTTTTACAATTTCAATAACTGCTCCATTTTCATCTTCAACAGGAAAGTAGATAGAATCTAGCCAAACAACTTTCTTACTCTTAGAGGTAATTGCAAAACTGTCGATATAAGCCATATCTATTCGTGGAATAACGAAAAAAGAGAAGACGTGGGCTGCCGTTTCCGGCGACGATAGCGTTCTCACACAACATCGACATACCCACTCTATGAATGCTACGACGCCCCAACAAATAATGCAACGCTGGCAAATCGTTCAAGGCCAATTGATTCCTGCTTTACACCAAGAAATAGGCTTGTTGACCCCAAAACTTGAAAAACTGATTCATATCTTGGAATGGTCTCGCATCGAAGAGTTTGTGACACGCTTTTCGTATCGGACGGGGCGTCCTCCCCATGAACTCGCTTGGTTAGCCAACGCGTTTGTTGCCAAGGTAGTGCTTGGGCTTACCACCACGGTGCATCTAATAGAACGCCTAAACATGGACAAAGCATTACAGCGAATCTGTGGATTTCCGCTTCATAAGAAACTGCCCTCAGCCTCGACTTTTTCTCGTGCGTTCGAGACGTTTGCCAAAGATAAGTTGGCCGAACGTGCCCACGAGGTGCTGATCAAAATGCACTTTGGAGATCGTCTCATTGGGCATATCAGCCGAGACGGGACGGCGATTAAGGTGAGAGAACGTCCACAAAAGATCGACAAAGTGGACACGGATAAACCTAAGCTTAAAGGGCGGCCCCGCAAGGACAAAGATGAAAACCGCCCGATCAAATTCAATGTGGCACGGCAACGTACCCAATGCCTAGAAGAGATGCTTAATGAGATCCCGGTTGATTGCCGTCGTGGCACAAAATGCAATGCTCAAGGCTATAAAAACAGCTGGAATGGCTACAAACTGCATCTAGACATTGCAGACTGTGGCGTCCCCATCTCCGCTTTGCTGTCCTCAGCCTCCATGCATGACAGCCGTGCCGCCATCCCTCTGTCTCACATCAGTGCGGCGAGGGTGACCAACCTTTATGATCTGATGGACGCCGCCTACTGCAGTATTGACCTGCATGAGCACAGTAGAGAGTTAGGGCATGTGCCCCTGATAGATCACAACCCCAGAGGGGGCGAGAAAGAAGAATTTGAACCCGCCGATACGGTGCGTTATCGGGAACGTTCGGGCGCAGAACGAGCCAATGGCCGACTCAAGGATGAGTTCGGAGGTCGACACATCTGGGTACGTGGTGAGGTAAAAGTCATGAGTCACCTGATGTTTGGCATTTTAGTACTGAGTGTCGATCAACTGCTTCGACTGCGGCAATAAATCGCAGAAAAATAAGTCATGTATCGAGGATATTGTGCTTCTGGGGTGGTCACAGAACGAGCCGCTATGATCAAAAAAGAGAGAAAAGCGATGACGACCTAGTCAAAATAGAAAATGCATAGAAACACATGCTTAACTGAGTAAAAAAACAGCCTCTAAAAGGGCGATAAGTTATCCACAAATGGGTTGGCTATTAGTTTTGCAAGATGCTCTCTTAGTGATACGTTTGAAAATGTTTTTTTGAAAATTTCCGTTTTTCAAGTCCCTCCAAAAGACTTGATACTCTTCGCTCTGTGCGTAATTTTTTTCACAAAAAATAGCATGATTCAATGCGATAACATCCTCTTTCTGGTACCCCATAATGTTAAGAAAATGGCTATTAGCGTCTAAAATATTGCCTTTAGTATCAAAGGTAATATAGAAAAGATGCTTTTTCTGGGATATCAATATTTGCTTATATTTAAGCAACTCTTCTTTACTTTTTAAAAGCTCATCTATTGAAGCAGAATTTCCGGTAAAAAACCTAGATAACATTAGATTGAACCTCATTGAAACCAATTAAAAAATATTATAATTTATAAAATCAACATTTAAATGATTATAGAATTACATTAAGTTTTATTGTGTATAATTTTTAATTATTATTGCTTCTCAAAGTGTTTAAATACTTTTAAAACGCAAAAGAGCATCAGCAAACTTATATTATAAAATAAGTTCACTGATGCTAGAATCGTAAATTATCATTCCATTATAGGAATAATACTAAATAGGTATTGATCAATTACTAATGATAGATTTTTCTATTATCACTTAGCTTTCCAGAATAAGTATTCGCCAGAGTAGTTAACAACCACTTTATGGCCAATCTTGTCCATGTTGCAGCCTGTTTCTGGTGCTGCGCCACCTTTAAGGTTAATACGCTGCACGTAAGTCACGCCTTCTAGCACGCCAGGGCGCGATGAGGTGTTGGCTTTGACCAATTGCATTGGGATACTGCCTTTTTCAGAAGGAGAAACCGCCAATTGTTTGCCAGTAATAGAAGAACCGTCTATCGATTCCCATGTTGCTGGTGGACCAAAGTATGAAACAAGGTGGTTACCCTTATTGTCACTCAAGATCGCACGTGGGCCTGCAAACGCCCAGCTTGCTTGATCCATATTTTTTGAATCCGCTTTACATTCCCACGTAATGTTACCTACCGCTGACGTAAACATAGCAACCTTGTTGCCCGCTGGTACTTGTACAGACGCGGGAAGGTTGTCTTGAGAAAACGTCCAAGCGTGTGATTGCACACTCGTGATCATTAAAGCCGATACTGCAGCGATTTGAAGGCTTTTAAACATCATTTTATTGCTCATTGTTGTGTCCTTTTTTAGCGAGTTTTGATGGAATAAACAGTCCGTTTGACGGTTCGTTATAAGTACAACAATCGAGATAAGCATTTGGATGCAGTTTGTTTTAAAAAAATTAAAAAAATAGTTAAAAAAGGATGAATGCTTTAAAAAATAGGCTTCTTACCTCGTGCCTAATGACTTCAAAGAGTCAGTTTTGTACACTGTTTTTTTTATTAGGACGGATCAAGGTGTCTCCCTCTATTTTTGACTACGAAACCACGCTCAAGTATTGCGCCGCCGGTGATCGTCGTGCTTTAAGGCAACTGTATGAGCAAGAAGCACCGAAATTACTGTCGGTGGTGCTGAGAATTCTACAAAATCGCCCACTCGCAGAGGACGTGGTACACGATGCTTTTATTAAAATTTGGCAAAATGCTCAAAGTTACCATAGCGACCTGGGGTCAGCCCGTGGTTGGATTTACACCCTAACTCGAAATTTGGCGCTCAACGCTCTAAAATACAGCAACCGACAAATTCTATTTGAACCTGAATTCCTGCTCGACCTGTGTGATAACCAGTTACAAGAAAGCGAACATCATCTTGATGATGTAGAAACGCTGGCAAACGATCCATTGACACAAGCCTCCCTCACTCGTTGCTTGGATCACTTAGAGCCTGAGCGAAAACTCTGTGTATTACACGCTTATGTGGACGGTTATACGCAAGGCGAAATCGCCACCCTCCTCGACAAACCACTCGGAACGGTGAAATCCTGGATCAAGCGCAGCCTAAATTCGTTGAAGGAGTGTTTACAATGAGCAAACCACATTCAAATATTTCAGACACAGATACGGATATTCCAGACACAGACAGCAATCTTGCTGGCCAATATGTACTAGGCACGCTGGACAAAGCCGCACGTCTAACGTTTGAAGCCAGACTGGTAGAAAGCCCAGCATTACAAAAAAAGGTGAATCAGTGGCAAAATCATTTTGTTTCCATCACCGATAAATTACCACCGGTGTCCGCGCCGCCGCCTTTGACAGCTCGTATTGAGCGCAGTCTAGACGCGCTTGATCAACCCGCGACGTCAAAGCCTACTAGAGAAAAAACGTCTTTCTGGCAAAGTTTGCCCATTTGGCGTGGATTAACCGGAGCAGGCATGGCGTTGGCCGTATTTTTCGCAGTGCAATTACACACTCTAAAACCCACACCCAGCGAGCCCACTTACATTGCCGTTTTAGTGGCTCCAGAGGATAAAACCCCAGGCTGGGTGATTCAGACCAACCAATCAAATCAACGGCAACTGCAACTGGTTCCCCTCATGACCATTGACATTCCAGAAGGCAAAGCTTTGCAATTTTGGACAAAGGCAGACAATTGGGATGCGCCGGTTTCCTTAGGCTTGGTAAAAAAAGGCGAAACGCTTAGGGTAGAGTTAGAGCAGCTTCCACCGCTCGCCGAGAACCAATTGTTCGAGTTAACCTTAGAGCAAGAAACTGGCTCACCGACTGGTCGCCCGACGGGGCCCATCACGTCGATTGGTCGCGGCGTCATCATGCTCTAGTGCTTTTATGAAACACGCCTCTTTATACTCGGCTTAATTCGATAGAATATTCTTAAAAACAGGTAACTTTTGATCCTATTCTTGGCAAGAATACCTCCTAATTTAACGGGAGGGGAATGGCTTGCGCGCTCCATTTTTTGAATTTTTTGAATTAATGCTGTGGTTTGAGCTGAAATCCGAAGTGTGTTTTTTTGATGTTCGTACTGGCGTAAACGATTTCACAAGGGATCATTTCTAATCCAAAATAGCCTGTGCTTCTTTTGCCTTGAACGAACCCATCACCTTGCGGAGTCGAAATAAAGTCATGATTCTCAAGGCCGAAGATCTTACCAACAGAGATTTTCTTTTCAGATCAAGGGCCTTTGGTGAGCTAATAATCTCCTTTCGATGCGTTCGATGTAGACACTAGGATTGAGTTCGACAAGCTGACCACCCTTATAGGCAGATAGCAACCACATGGTCATTGGTAGCTAGATGGTAAAAGGTGCCCGTTTTTCCACCTTTGCATTTCCCCGCTGAAGCAAGGACCTTGCTTTTTGTAACTTGCATAGCATGAGTGCTGAGCCGTTTTTATTCAGTACCGGAGTCAAGGCCCGATACGAGATCACCAAGTTACGTTACGATGTTTTTGTGATTAATCTCTCTGTAATGGCTGTTTAGTTTGAATTAAATTATCTTTTATCACTTGCATAAGCTATTTTATATATAGAGATCAATGAACAACAACACAGATAGGCCGCGTAAATTCACTTTTTTAAAAACGATTTTGCTACGTTTCGCTGATCAGTGTGCCAGTGTAAAGTTGACCTAATCACGACAATAACTGTGTGTTACTGCTTAAAGAGACGCGATATTATGTCACAGAAAAACAACATAGATGAAAATACGACCATCACGCGTCCCAATCTGACTGTGGTTGGTGTGGGCGCCAGCGCCGGTGGGCTCGAAGCTTTGCAGTCGATGCTTTCTAACCTTCCTACTGACACCAATATGGCGTTTGTTGTGGCACAGCATTTGTCACCTTCCTACAAAAGCATGATGGTAGATTTACTCGAAAAAGGCAGCACTATTCCGATCACCAGTGCAATAAATAATGAAGTATTAGAACCCAATCATGCCTACATTTGTCCCCCCAACTTCAATATCGAAATCACCAGTGGCGATCGAATCAGTCTAATCAGTTATCCCGAGACACGACGCACTCCTCGCCCCTCTGTCGATATGCTGTTCGAATCCATCGCTTCTGTAAAAGGTGAAAACGCGATTGGTATCATATTGTCTGGAACGGGCAGCGACGGCAGCCGTGGCATTCGAGCTATAAAGGGTGAAAATGGTTTTGGTATCGTCCAAGATCCTAAAGATGCAAAATACGACGGTATGCCGAATTCAGCCATTAATTCCGGCAATGTTGATTTAATTGTTCAGTCCACAGAGATCGGCACTGAATTAAAAAATATTATGCACTTTCCACGTAGACGGTCTGTGGATAATGAAAATGCCATTTCACGAGATACCTATAATGGCATTATTAATATTTTAAAAAAGCAATGTAAAGTCGACTTTACATTGTATAAAGAAAATACCATTGTACGCCGTATTGATCGTCGAATGACATCTTTGCGTATTCATGATACAGACATGTATCTAGATCACTTAAAGGGCCATCCAGAAGAAGTCAGCTTACTATTTAATGACATGTTAATTGGTGTTACTTCTTTTTTCCGTGATGCAAGAGCATTTGATCGTCTTGACAGAGAGCTGTCAAATTATATATTAAATAAAGAAACAAAAGAGCTGCGCATTTGGTGTGTTGGCTGCTCGACTGGAGAAGAGCCTTACTCCATCGCTATTATCTTAAGTCAAATATTGGGCGATAAAATTAGTGACTACAAAATTCAAATTTTTGCCACTGACATAGACAAGCATGCTATTGAATTTGCTCGCAATGCTATTTACCCTGAATCAGCCCTACAAAATTTACCCAAACCCATTCGTGATAAATTTTTCTTAGTCAATGACGATCAATTTGAGTTAACAAAAGCCATTAAATCACATGTGATTTTCTCAGTTCATGATATTAACAACGACCCACCGTTTTTACGACTTGATCTAATCACTTGCCGAAATTTAATGATCTATTTTACAGTAGAGCTACAAAGACAAATATTACCGACGTTTCACTATGCATTAAATCCAAAAGGGATTTTAATGCTCGGTCAATCCGAATCCATCGGTGTTTTTCAAGAACAATACCGTCCTCTTTCTAAAACGAGTAAAATATACGAGGCTTTATTTGTAGGTAAACAACTGCCACCGGAAAGAAAATCAAGCGGTATTAGGAAGAAAGCAATCGATTATAAAGAGCAATCGATAACTGAAAGCCCTAGGCGGACTAAATTAAACGAAGAATTTTCAAATATCATTTCTCAGACTCTTAAAGAGTTTGTGTTACCAAATGCTATGCTCATCAATGAAAACCAAGATATTATTTTTACAGAGGGTGAAAATAAACTATTAGTACGTCCATCTGGCTTGCCCACTAATAATATTTTTAAGAACCTTCATCCTCAATTATCGATTGATTTACGAAGTGCTTTCCACCAACTTCATACTGGAAAAGACATCGCTAACACTGGCTTTCAATCTTTTAATTTAGATGGAAAGGATGTCTGGGTAAAACTAATTTTAATCTCGATTAAACGTGAAGGGCCTTTAGGCTCTCTAATTTTGATCTTCTCTCAGGTCGAAGAACCCGTAAATATTCCAGTACTGCCTGAGGGAAATCAAGATACTTCTAATCAAGCGGTATTAGTCGAACAACAAAGGTTACTACTAAAAACAAAAGAACAGTTACAAAACGTTATTGAGGAGCTAGAAACCTCTAACGAAGAAATGCAGTCGATGAACGAAGAATTACAAAGTTCGAACGAGGAGTTACAAAGCTCAAATGAAGAGCTAGAAACCACCAATGAAGAACTACAATCTACCAATGAAGAGCTACAAACTGCCTATGCAGAATTGCGTATGGCTTATGAAGAAAGAGAGCATCAACGAACAGAACTTGAAGCACTAAGAAATAATTTACAACATACCAACAGCTTACTCGAAGACGCTGAGAAGTCAGCCAAAATGGGATCATGGCTTTGGGATATTCCAACCCGTAAAATAGATTGGAGTAATGGCTGTTATCAACTATTCGGTTTAGATAAGAAAGTGTTTCACCCGTCGTACGAAGCCTTTATTGGCTTGGCTCAAGACCATTATCGTGGGCTCTTAGAAGAACAATTGACGAATCTATTGCACAATAGAGCAAGTCAACCTTTTATTTTTGAGGCATATGATAGAAATAAGAAAACGATTATTATTTCTTTGGAAGCGGTTGTTTCTTTTAATGACTTGAAACAAGCTGAAAGGGTAATGGGCACGATGACTGATGTCACAGAAAGTATTATGTCAGAGCGAGAACAAACCATATACAAAGATAAAATAAGCTACATCCTTAATAGTAGCCTTAATGCAGCCTGCGTTATTGATTTAAAAACTATGTCTGTTGATTATATTAATGCTGAATTTCAAAAGTTACTTGGCTACTCATTAGAATCTTTGATTCCCTTTAAAGATGAGCAGTTTTTTGAACTCATTGATCAGAAAGATCAAGAAAAATTTCGCTCTGTTATACAAACAGTTATCGATTCTAAGCCTGGTCAAGCCACACCCAGTAGCTACAAAATATCACTTGCAAACGAAGAAGGTACTGTTCCTGTGTATGCTAATCATACAATCTATGAGTTGGATGAAAATACCTTAGCAGCCAGTAAAATTTTAATTACCTTATTTTCTTCAAAAATATAAAAATGAGATTCCGAAAGGATTAAATTTATTAATGGTAGTGGGTTATAAATGAATAATGATATGCTAAATTATTTAGCTTTACCTTGCATATTAACCAATGAACACTTTGGTATCATTTATTATAATGATTTTGCCAATAAAACGTTTGGTCGGCATATTAAAAGTAACGACTTAAAAGAATCAATGGTTTCAATAACACGCCTGATATCATCTGATTTATCTACTTTTTTTATTGGGTGGAACTAAAAGATGAAACGAAAAAACCCATTCCATTACTTATTCGATGTATTAAAAAGAAGAAGCTATTCATTGTCAGTCACAGTAAACATATTGTCGACAATAAAGTTACTTTCTTTTTTACATTTTCTCCATTAACACATAACTCTCACAGTAAATCAGAAGATTTCCTTTACAAGCAAGCATTTGAAAGCTCGAATCAAAGTATTTACCTGACTGATTGCAATCATAATATTTTGTTCGTAAATCCGAGTTTTACACACTTTTTTGGTCGTGACTATTTAGATATAAAAGACAAGAAGGATGATATTCTTTATCACCACAGTTCGAAAAAATTACATGATGAAGCAATTGAAAGCCTTATTAATGAAGTAGATCATGTCGAAGAAAGAATGACATGTACTACTGCCTTTGACAATGCGGCACCTGTCATATGTAATGTAAATATAGTTATGGTACATGATGACGAATCACATAATTTTTTACATTTTGTTGAAGATATAACAAAGCAAGTTACAGCCGAAGAAAGCATGAAAGACGTGGCATTTAAAGACCCCTTAACAGGGATCGCCAATCGCCACAGTTTCAACGTGACATTTAAAGAGCAATTTGAAGAAGCTCAAAGGCAAGGCGAACAACTCAGTATATTTTTTATAGATCTTGATAAATTTAAATATTTAAATGACCAATACGGCCATGAGTATGGTGATTTATTATTAACCCAAGCTGCTGAAAGATTAAATAATTGCAGTATGTCGAGTGATTTTGTCGCTCGATTGGGCGGAGATGAATTTGTTGTTTTAATACCCGGAAACCAACCAAAAAGTAACTTAGAATCTGTTGCAAGACGTATTTTAAGTGAGTTTTCAAGGCCATTCACACTCAAAGACCTTGAGTACAAATGCACTTGTTGTATCGGTATTGCTCAGTACCCCGATGACTCAATGTCGAAAAACAGCCTGCTCAATGCTGCAGACAGCGCCATGTACATTGCCAAAAGGTCTGGTAGAAATGATTTTGCCTTTTATAATTATGAAAAACAAAAAATAACCAACCAACATGAGCACAGATTCAAAGAGATAGAGCAAGCGGTCGAGAAAAGCTTAGTGCATCTCTATTTTCAACCAATACATGACATGGTGACAGGAGATGTTGTTTCATTTGAAGCACTGGCAAGATACATTAATGAAGAAGGTATTTTGCAGCCACCATCATATTTTTTACCTTATATTGAGTCTGATCCGATTATTCATAAACTGGGTGTTAATCAAATAAGAGAGATAAAACGATATCTCAAGGTACTAAAGTATCATGGTGTTCATCTGCCTATCAGTGTAAATTTATCATCTTATCAGGTCAAATCAGACGCTATTATAAAAGAGTTGGAGTTAATAGCAGAAAGTGCTCCTGATATTGTAAGGCTTTTGAAAATTGAAGTCACAGAAACCATGCTATTTGAAAGCGACAGCATTGCAATCAAAAATCTTAATCACATAAATAAACTGGGCTATAGCCTAGTATTAGATGATTTTGGTACAGGGCATTCGTCTATTTACAGCTTAAAAAAAATCAACTTTGAAATTGTCAAAATTGATAAGATTTTCATAGAAGAAATAAAAAAACAACATGAGAATGAAAGGAAATTTCTGAATGCAATTATTGCTATGATACAAAATCTTAACGCTAAAATAATCTGTGAAGGCATTGAAAATAAGGAACAAGTAGATTACTTATTACAACGAGGTTGTAATATTGGTCAAGGCTACTACTATTCTAAAGCCATACCCAGAAACGATATTCTGAACTATCTTGGCATTTAATTAACTCTTAAACTCACTTAATACGGAGAAATCATGTCAATAAAAATGGCAAAAATATTAATGGTCGATGATGAGCTCACCTCTATCGAAGCGGTTCGTTGTTTGCTGAATGCAAATGTAGACATTAAAACAGCGGGAACAGGTAAAGCTGCGATTGATCTATTAAATAATGAAAATTTCGACTTGGTACTACTGGATGTCGATTTACCTGATATATCTGGATTCGACATCTGTAACCATATTAAACAACAAGAACATACCAAGCACATTCCGGTGATTTTTATATCTGGATACAAAGACTTAATTTTTGAAATGCAAGCTTATGAAGCGGGTGCAGCAGATTATCTTAGCAAACCTGTCAATCTAATCAGGCTGTTAATGCGTATCAATGTAAACTTAAATATCAAACTCCCTATACCTAAAATAGGATAAGGAGTTTGGTTTTTTACTATCTTATTTTCTGAAGTATTAATATATCTGCTACGAGCTCTTTTAATAGTACATCAATAGAGACATCTGCTTCCCTAAGCTGTTGCTCGAGCTGTTCACATAAACTGAATAATTTGACAGCACCAATGTTAGCCGCTGCACCTTTTAAGCCATGCACGAACTCTGATTTCTCTTTTTGAGATGGGTTTTCTATGTTTGGCTGTAAATACTGAGTTAAAAAAGCATCCGTCACCTTGTAATAAGCATCTTCTCCTAACCATTGATAGACCGTATTTGACAAGTCAAATCTATCCAGTCTGTTAAGATCTTCTACCTTACTAGAAGTACGGTTTATAACCTCATTACCGACTGTTGACGCTACAGCTTGCTGTTCAGTAGTAAGGTGACCTAAACCGACCTCTTTCATTTTTTCTGGCCAAAATTCAATCACTACATGCATCAATTTATTTAGATCGATAGGTTTAGGTACATGAGTATTCATGCCGACGTTACTAGATTTATGGAATTCCTGCTCTGTCACGCCTGCAGACAAAGCAATAATTGGCATCTCTTCCATATTAAATCGTTCTCTAATGATTTTAGTGGCTTCTAAACCACTCATTACTGGCATTTGCACGTCCATAAAGATCATATCAAATGACTGACTCATCACTAAATCAACCGCTTCTTTTCCATTACTTGCTACAACAACATTGATATCAATACTTTTGAATATTTCAGAAATAACACTTTGATTGGTTAAGTTATCTTCTACTAATAATATTTTAGGCTGACCCTCTCGCTTAACACGTTCTATTATATTTCTCTCCAGTGTCTTAACGATATCATTCTCATTATCTTCTATTGCTTGAATATTAGGCACTAATTTCAGTGTTTGAAGCAATTCTAAAAATCCAGATATAGTAATTGGCTTTTTGAGTAAATCTACATGAACGTTTAGTCCAGCGTAGTTCTTTATTTTACTTTCATCGGACGTCATTAAAACAAGCTTAGTGTTGTTAATTCTGTCAGAAGTAAATCGATCGACGATGTACAGTATGTCGTTCTCAGTAACCGCATGTTCTAAATCAAAAAGAATAAAATCTAATGCTAAATTATTTTCTATAAGTTCAGTGACAGTTGAATCTAACTGCTCTTTTGTCTGAATAGCGGTCGCCTTGCATCCCCAGTGATTGAACAACTTCTTTATAAATTCTGAATTTTTGTTATTTTGATTAACCAACCATACATTAAGTGTATCAATGTTCATTTTGTCTAAGTTAAATACACTTGTTCTTTTAGTCACGGGCAAATTTATTTGAAAACTGAATTCTGACCCTTTTCCTAACTCGCTTTTAATTTGTAGATCAGACCCCATAGAACGCAAAAGGGCTTTGGAAATAGACAACCCTAAACCAGTACCCTGGTTATCTTTTGAGACTGTATTATCAGCCTGGGTAAATGTTTCACCTAGCGTTTTCACTAACGATTCTGGCATTCCTATACCACCGTCCATCACAGAGCAAATAAGCTCTAAGGTTTCATCAGGACTAATTTCCGCTCGAACAGAAATGGTAATGGGTTTGTTATCACTAAATTTAATGGCGTTACTCAGTAGGTTATTGATTACTTGTTCAATACGATATTCATCACCTAGGCAATAGTAAAAGAATAACCCAGGGTCCATATCTAATAATATTTCAGAACCATTCAAACTGGCAGAACCATTAAAGGTCGAGATACAACGCTCTACCGTCAAAGACGGTCTAAACTCGGCTTCAGATAAAATCGACTTACCACTTTCGATTTTACTTAAATCCAAGATGTCATTAATAATGCGTCTTAATCCATCAGAAGATTCTTTAATAATGTATAGGCGCTTGTATACATGATCATCTAATTTTTCCTTTAATAGTAATTCCAGCAAACCTGAAATAGCCGTCATCGGCGTTCTAATTTCATGGCTCATGTTCGCTAAAAATTGAGATTTTACTTCACGAGACTTTTCAGAAATTCTTAATTGCTTACTCAGTTCAACATTGAGTGTTACCACTTTTTTATCGGCTCTATAGAGCAAAAATATCAGCAAAAACCCCAACAACAAGGTAACCAGCCCTATCATTAATGACTCTATTAAGTTTTTTCTGGAGATTTTAGACACTTGACTTTCTTGCACTGAGACAAGTAAAGAAATATTTTCTTGAACGCGAACTTGAGGGGCATATTCAATATTACCGAAAGCATAAAATGCGTTTGTATTTTTGGAAGTGCTAACCTTATTAAACTCTTCAACCTTTTCGTAATAATTTTTTACTTTTTCTATCCCTACTGATAATACATTATCTTTTATAATATCAAGAAAAGTCACTTCAGGAAGAGTATTAGAGTAACGAAGATCTCCGCTTCCATTAAAAATATCAATATTTATACCTTGGGAAGGTATCTCTGTCAGCGTGGCGAACATATCATTCAAGTTAAAATTTATAATTATTATCCCTTGGAATTCATTTTGATCATTTCTTACCGGTGTTGCCAATCGTATAGTGGGCTGATAGGGCGTCGTAATTTCACCGTTCTCAATGTTTAAATCCAGTTTTGACAGATAGATATAACCGCTTTCAAGTTTTCTGGTTTCGGTGAAATAATAGCGCTCTGACTTATCTTGTAATTCTTCAGGACTTACGACGTAGACGTTTTGTGCTAGATTCTCACTACTGTCTCGATTCATTCGGTAACGCTCAAAACCGCTTTTGTCAATCCATCTAATCTGACTAACTGATTGATTTAATTCAAATGAATTGCGAAATATAGCGTCTATTTCTATGTAGTTTTCGCTATTCTCAACAAAGTTTTCAAATATATTCTTTTGAATGCCTTGAAAGGTTACGCCAATCGTCGTGTCGACACTTTCCCAATAAAATGTATTCAATATGGCATCAGCCGTACTGTAGACTCGATTCACATCTGAAATCACTTTGGCAGTGGACGAGCTTTCTCTGCGTTCGAAATCAAGATAGGTGAGCACAACCGACACAGCCAGTACAAAAGGTAAAATCAACATAGATGTCAATCTAGGTCTGAACAAGTGGGTAATTTCCATAGGAATATTGTTATCTTTCTAATAAAATATGAGATGCAAAATGCATTAGTCGGTGCCTCTACCACAGTATAGCAGTACCCTAAACCTAAAGTAGCAATCGCAACATTAATACAACAAAATTCTAAACCACCTTAACAAAAACAGCGTGTTGTGATGGCGCCTAAAAAAAGCAGTGCCTGTTGCCAGACGCTGCTTTTAATTATTTCCTGAACGTAAGTAAGACGTTAAGCCAGACCTAGTGGTGATGACCGCCCTCACCATGAACATGACCGTGTTCTAGCTCTTCAGCCAGCGCTTCACGCACGTCAATAATTTCAACATTAAAGGTCAGCGTTTTTCCTGCCAAGGGATGATTTCCGTCTAGCATGATGCCATCGTCTTCAACAGCAATAACGGTAACGGGTTGTTGGCCGCCCGGTGTTTGCGCCATGAATTGCATACCAATCTGAATGTCATCCACTCCTTGAAAATTTTCTGTTGGCACTTTTTGAATCAATTCTTCATGCACAACACCATAACCTTCTTCAGGGGCGACAGACACATCGAGTTTATCGCCTGCCACTTTACCCTGCAGAGCTTTGTCCAATCCATCAATAATATTTTGCGCACCACTAAGAAACACTAACGGCTCTTGACCGATAGAAGAGTCGAGTTCTTGGCCCTGCTCATCCGTTAATGTGTAGTGCATGCTCACAACCGCGTTTTCAGTAATTTGCATTGTATTCTCCTAAGAATTTGATAATAAGTAATAAGGGAACGAACGTCTGATACAAGCAAACCTTACATTCAATAATAAGCGAGACACTGCCACAGAACGAACCCAAACAATAGTGTGTCGTATTATGATAACGTGCCATAAACGCAATAACTACCGCATGACCTTAAAAGTTTGGTACGTTCGAGGATTTTTAAAGGGATGTTAGGTCATTATTTAAAAAATACTTGGCTAGATTTATGCGCGTTTTCCCTAAACCCTTTTGCCATTTTTTTACAAGACCTAAGTCGTAGAGGATTATGTAGCGCCATATGTTAAAGTTACCTTTTTATACAATGCTGTTTTGGCCCATATTCAGGTAGTGTAATCAATGACTGTTTTCTGGATTTTGTTAGCCGTTTTATACGTTTTAGGACTGTTCTGGATTGCAATCTGGGGCGATAAAGAAAGTGCCGCCGCTAAAAAGCTCACACGACACCCTTTTGTCTATAGCTTATCATTGGCTATTTACTGCACCGCATGGACTTTTTATGGATCCATCGGCGAGGCGTCCCGTTCAGGCTGGAGCTATTTACCTATACTTTTAGGGCCCATTCTTTTGTACTTGTTGGGTTTTCCATTGCTTCGTAAGTTGATTACCGTGAGCCGCAAGCAAAACATCACGTCCATTGCGGATTTCATTTCATCGCGTTATGGCAAACGCCCCATGACGGCCCCTTTGGTCATATTGATTAGCATGCTTGCGGTTATTCCCTACATTGCGCTGCAACTTAAAGCGATAGGCTCTAACTTCGCTTTGTTTGTTAACCAAGATGAATCTTCTGCCAGCTTTGTCGTTTTTGTTTCAACGATCTTGATTGGTATGTTTGCCATGCTATTTGGTACGCGTAAAGTAGAGGTAACGGAATACCGCTCGGGTATGATGCTGGCCATTGGCACCGAGTCTTTATTTAAGCTTGTCGCTATTATCGCCGTAGGTATTGTAGCCGTGTCAATGACGCAAGATATCGGCATCGAAGAAGCGCAAAGAAATGTCAATTTTTCTGTTTGGAAACCGGAACAATTGCTGTCTTTTTCGTTTTTGATGCAAACCTTTATGTCGGCAGCAGCGGTTATTTGTTTACCACGCCAGTTCCATGTCACCGTAGTAGACCACCAAAATAACAAGCAATCCAACATGGCCCGCTGGCTATTCCCCTTGTATTTGCTTATTTTTGCTGTGTTAATTCCACCTATTGCCATTGCAGGCCAAAGCCTCTTTTCGGCTGATATCAATCCAGATACCTACGTCATTCAATTTGCCCTAGCGTCTGATAACTTACCACTGCAGATCCTAATTTTTTTGGGAGGGATGTCTGCGACCACGGCCATGATCATTATCGCGACCTTTGCGCTCAGTATCATGATCAGCAACGATGTGATCTTGCCGCTCATGTTGGCGCGAGCCAGTGCGCAGCAACAAGCCTTGCCTCTCTATAGGCGACGCATACTCATGATAAGGAGACTCGCCATGATGGGCATTTTGGCGTTGTCTTTTTTGTATTATCAAAAAATGGCCAACAATGAATCGCTTGCTGGTACAGGGGTGCTGGCATTTTCTCTGGTATTGCAATTGATGCCGGCGGTACTGGGTGGTTTGTATTGGAAACGAGCCCACGCTTACGGCGTTTATATGGGCTTAACCTTGGGCTTTTTGTCTTGGGTATTACTGATGATGTTGCCGCTAACGGGCAGTATGGATTGGGGGTTAAGCAGTGAAGAGTCTCGCTCAGAGCTGATCAGTTATGGCGCTTTTATTAGCCTATTAGCGAATATCTTTGGCTATATTGTAGGCTCAATTTTGTCTACTGAGCGCTTAATCGATCGCATTCAAGCCACCGCCTTTGTAAGCCCCACCACAGAGCTTGAAAAAGGCTTTTTTAAGCCTAAAAGCAAAGCCACAAACAGCGATTTTTTTGTGCTGCTAGAAACGTTTTTAGGCAAACAAAAAAGCCAGCAAGTATTATCCAGTTTTGAGCAAGACTACAATCAGACCATTCCTCACAACACGTCACCCAATCGCCTGTTTGTGGATTATTGCGAGCGAATTTTAGGCGGTGTTTTAGGAGGGTCATCCGCCCGTACCATCATCAATTCCATCTTGGTTGATAAACAGATCAAGGTAGAAGAAATGGTGACCTATTTGGATGAAACGACGCAAGCTATTCAATTCAGCCAAAACTTACTGTTTGTCTCGATGGATAATTTAGACCAAGGAATCAGCGTGGTAGATAAAGACCTACGCATCGTCGCTTGGAACAAAACCTATCTGTCGCTCTACCCTTATCCAGAAAGCATGCTGACGGTCGGCTTACCCGTTGAAAAGCTCATCCGCTTTAACGCTGAACATGGAGAATGTGGCGTAGGGGACATAGAAGAGTTGGTCAATAAACGTTTAGAGCATCTTAGAAAAGGCACAACACACCGCTTTTTACGCCGTCGTGCCAGCGGACGCGTCATAGAAATGGTCGGCAACCCACTTCCCGATGGTGGATTCGTCACCAGTTTTACCGACGTAACGGAACACATTGAAAGTCAACAGGCCCTCAAAGAGGCCAATATTGATCTTGAAAAACGGGTTGAAGCTCGAACCGTGGAGGTTCAAGGTGTGAACTACGAATTAATGCAAGAAATCGAGCGTCGTAATCAAGCTGAAATCGATCTCATTAGTGCCAAAGCGGAAGCCGAGCAAGCCAACGCCTCAAAAACAGAATTCTTGGCGCTAGCCAGTCACGATATTTTACAACCACTGAACGCCGCTAAACTCTATATGGGCATTTTGCAATCCACCTCTTTACCAGACAACACCAGCCAAGTAATCGACCGGTTGTCGGACTCACTGGAATCTACTGAAGCGCTCATTTCTACCTTGTTAGAAATTGCTCGACTTGACCAAGGCGCCATTCAACCCAAATTAGTCGACTGCGACTTACAAGAAATACTCGCCCCTATTGTGCAGGAGTTTGGCGTCATTGCCGACAGCAAACACATTCGTCTAAGCACCCATTTACGCCCTTTTAGAGTGCACACTGATCCTATTTATTTACGTCGTATCATTCAAAACTTTGTTTCAAATGCGGTTAAATACACTCAAAAAGGCCGTGTTTTATTGAGCGTTCGGCCCCGCAACGGCGTCGTATACCTTCAAGTATGGGATACCGGTGTGGGTATACCTGTCGCTGAACAAAAGAAAATTTTTGATGATTTTTACCGGTGGGAAAACACGAAAGAACCGGGTATGGGTTTAGGGCTTGGCTTAGTTCGTCGAATGCAAAAACAGCTAGGCGTCACCACGCAAATCCATTCGACGCCTGGAAGAGGCAGCTGTTTTAGTATTGCCATTCCATTGGCTCAAGGCACACACATAGCAACGGTATCTCAGCCACACGTGATTAATACGACCCATGAAAAACTCGCGACTTGTTACGTTTGGTGTATCGATGACGAACAGAACAACCTTACCGCAATGAATACCCTACTCACCCATTGGCAGTGTGATTGCCGCACCTTTAACCGTTTTAGCGATGCCATTGACGCTGTGGGGGAGGCAGAGCTTTTGCTGGTGGATTATCACCTAGACGATAATAAAGACGGTTTATCCTTGATAAAAACGCTGCGTAAGAGAGCAGGTAAAACTATTCCTGCCGTGCTGATTACAGCACTGAGAGACCCAAAACTGGTAGAGCAATGCAAACAGCTAAATATTACCTATATGGCAAAACCCGCAAAGCCCGCGAAGCTGCGGGCTTTGGTTCAACACATACACACTCTGAGAGAAGAAAGTCAGTAAAGTTTATTGGTCTGAATTCGATGGTGTTAAACCACAGCCCGACAAAATAATGCCGCTGACCGTATCTCCAATACGCTGCAAATCTTCAGTATGCAAAGTGTCAATTCCACTAAGCGCCAAGACTTGCGCTTCAAAATCCGCATAATGTTGTGTTGTCGCCCAAATCATAAAAATCACGCTGGAAGGATCACATTGTCGCATTTTTCCTGCGTCCATCCAGCCTTGTAGTAAAGCCGCACGTGAAGCGAACCAAGGGCGAAGTTCTTCTTTTAAATAATCGCCAATGTGCAAGGCGCCGCCTATGACCTCCATAGCAAATAACCGTGATCCTTTGCCTTGCTCAAAACTTTGCCTTAACTTTACGCGGATAAAGCTGTCCAACACTAAAGCTGGGTCATCGTCCAACGTAGCGCGATCAAATACATCATTCCAGCCTGTTAATGTTTGATTCAATACTTGTTTGTAGAGGTTCGCTTTGGACTGAAAATAATAAATAATATTAGGTTTTGGCAAACCAGCACGCTCAGCAATATGCTGCAAACTGGCACCGTTGTAACCCTTTAATCCAAATTCGACTTCGGCCGCGTCGAGGATTTTCATAAAAATTTCTTCACGATTATTCTGGCGCTTACTCATCGGAGCATTAAATCCTTATGTGAATCGTATCAAGCAAACAAACGTGTCAATTCTTCTGCTGTCGATAATTTTCCTTCGTCTTCAATATTAGGAAAAACGGCCACGGTGATTTTATCCAGTGTCAGGCTTGGCAACCACTCCGCTTTGAACTGTTGCAGTGAAATAGAAACCGGTTCGCAATCGTCCCAATCTTCAATCGCCCATTGGCTGGCAAATTCGGCGTCTGGCCAAACCATCACACAATCACCATCGTCGGTTTCTACCATCACAAAACCTTCGTCGTTGCTCAGACTCCAAACTAATTCGGTGGCTTTGGCTTGTTCAACAAAATACGCCAGTCGTTCACTGTCTGGTGCGACCAAAAGTTGTACGCGCTCTTCCATAGATAGTTCTTTCATTTTTTCGCTCTCTTCATTAACGTACAGGCTTATTTAAAATACGCGACTTCAGCGTCAGTTAAGGCGCGAAATTCGCCCATCGCCAAGTCTGCATCTAATTCAAGGGGGCCTATTTGGTCACGATGTAGTTCTTCCACCTTATTACCCACGGCCGCCAACATACGCTTAACCTGATGATATTTCCCTTCTTGAATCGTTAAGAATATATCACACTCACTGATTCGTTCTACGACAGCGGGCAAGGTTGGTTCTGCTTCTCCGTTTAACATTACCCCATTTTCCAGCTGCGTTAGTGCTTCGTCACTGATGGGCTCAGCAAGCATCATACGGTAACGTTTATTACAGCGGCTACGCGGTGAAGTAATGCGATGTAACCACTGACCATCGGTGGTCAACAGCAATAATCCCGTGGTGTCTTTGTCTAAACGCCCGACTATTTTTAAGCCTTGACCTAGATGCGGAGGGACAAGGTCCAATACCGTTGGGTGATCTGAATCTTGTGTTGCACACACATAATCAGCTGGCTTGTTAAGCAAGTAATAGCCTTCTGAGGGCCATGCTAGAAGGGTGTCATCGAGGTGGATTTCATCGTCTTCTTGTACGGTATAATTGGCTTTTTTAACCACAACACCGTTAACAGTAACACGGCCTTTCGATGCTGCAATTTTAGCGGCTTTACGAGCCAACTCAGTCACATGGGATAAATAAAAATCAAGTCTCAAGAGGTTCGCCTATGGCTCTGTATCATTTAAGAAAAAACTTCGTGGGTTGTTTCAATTTCTTTGTAAAAAAAAGTCGCGTTGTGCAACATACCATTAGCACTACGGGTATAGCCGGGGACTTCGCCAAAAGCAATGTAATCCATGTTAATGTACATATCATGAGCAATATCGTCACTTCGCACTTCGAGTATCAGTAGCTGTCTTTGCATCGATGCCGCTACACGCTCCACGCCTTGCATCAAGATGCTGCCCAAGCCTTGCTCTCTCGCTTGAGTGTGAACCATTAGCTTTTCTACATCGCAACGATGCAAAGCATTGGCTTTGGGAGACATGCCGATCTGTACGCTACCGACCACCTTATCGTCTTCACGCACCAACAATACTTGGCGTGAATTGGCAAGCAAGTCGTCATTGATGCTCAACCAATACGCCTTGGCCTCGGAGTCGCTCATGGGAGGTAAAAAACCGATGGGAGCCCCAGAATCGACCGCATCACATAATAATGCGATCAGATCCTCTAAATAAGGAATTAGGTTGTCTACTTTGAGCAATTCCAAACGCATGTCCTCTCGGTGTCAAATTGCCGTAATAATACCTGAGCAAGACACCGTTAGGAAACGCCTACCGCAATTAAGAGAAACAGAGACACAAAAAAGACGACCAAAGCCGTCTTTTTAAAGGGGCAACAGGGGTATTAACGTGCCAATTTACACATTGCCCATATAACGTCCAGGTTTATGATTCACCGCAATAATCATATTGAGAGCGATGGCGCCGACAAAGGAAATAAGAATCAAGTTATAGTCAACCACAAAGACTGACAATAAAACGATCATGCAGTCCACCACCATTTGAAATTTCCCCATAGAAATACCATATTTTTCGGATAGATAGCGCGCCAGAATATTCAATCCACCTAAACTGGCGTTATGACGAAACAGCATCAAAAAACCGACGCCCATCAAAAAGCCGCCCGCCACACTGGCGTAAATAGGATTCACCTCATCAAACGTCACTAACATTGGCGTCACATCAGCAAAAACAGATAAACAGAATACCGACAAGAAAGTTTTGATGGTGAATTCCCACCCAAAATGCACCACAGCCAACACATAAAAGGGCAAATTAATTAAAAAGAACGCCTCGCCAAAAGTAAACGGGGTGGAATACTGCATCAAAAAAGCCAATCCTGCTGAGCCACCCGTTAGCAACCCCGCATAGGTAAACAAATTCACACCTAATGCAATAATCAAAGTACCTAAAATCACCGCTTGGGCATCTTCAAGGCGTGTGTGCTTTTTGGCTTTTGGTAACTCAATGGAGGACATAAAGGGCTCTCAAACTCAATAGTAATGGTCGGTGTGACAATGGTGGGATTTTAGAGAAAAACCCCAACAACACCAACCACCAGACTAAACACTATTTTCCAGCTACCTTAAAAACTGTCTTGTTTTGTGTACACTGGAGAATAGACCCCTTTGCTTTTGCCTTACACATTGGGCCCTATCCAACTCTGTATAATAACCAAACGGCCAAAACGGCTTTTATTTGGAATCATTCACGTATGGCTAGTTACTTTGATTCGGGTCACGTTTTTGTGTACGTTTTGAATCACTCCAATCTGAATCTGTGACTTTAAATTTACTGATTAAACTGCTCAACTTTTCACTCAATTTGTTTAGATCCGCACCAAATTGGAGATTGTATTCGAGCCGCTCTAAGGTCTTAGTGAATTGAGATTCCATTATATTGATATTCTCTGAAACGGAATGGAAGTGATGAGATTGAACATCCGTTTCACTCTCTATTTTTTCAGCTTGTGTGTTAATTTCGGACATCGACAACCCAAGGTTTTTCAGCATTTCTGCACTCTGATGAACTTGATCAACGCTGCTGCGAGTAGACTCCATACCTTTTTCCATGGTCCGAGCCGCTTGCAATGTGCCATTCTGAATAGAATTGATCATAGATTGAATTTCTTCAGTCGAATTTTTCGTCTTATTGGCCAATGTTCGAACTTCATCTGCAACGACTGCAAAGCCACGTCCTGCTTCACCAGCGCGAGCCGCTTCAATCGCAGCATTCAGTGCAAGCAAATTTGTTTGTTCTGAAATAGCATTGATCACATCAACAATAGACTCAATTTTTTTGCTGTCTTCTCTTAATTGGGTGACCGCCTCAGACACCAAACCAATCTCACCTGATAATTTATCCATACCTTGAATCATGTCACGAACAACATGCTGCCCGTCATCCAAGGCTGTCACATTGCTTTTAACCGCACTGGCTATTTCTTTAATCAGCACAGAGACCTCACCCGCAGAAACTTTTGTGAGTTCGATATGTTCTGAAACATGACGACTGTGCTCGCTTTGGATAAGTGACGCGTCTTCAATCTCCTTGTTGGTATCGGTTAACTCTTTCGCCATAGGAATCAACCGAATCACTGATCGTGTTACCTGAGACACCATGTCGTCCGTTTTTACAATAAAGGCATTAAAACTCATTGCTAGAAGAGCCAACTCATGCTTTCCATTAACCGTCAAACGTTGGGTTAAATCACCGTCACCACTCGACAAATTTTCTGTCATGTTCAATATATTACTCACCGGTGTCAGTACAAATCGCTTAACGCCCCACAGCAAAATACTCAGCAAAACGATATAAATGATAGAAAAGAGCACGATCATGTTTTCTGACGTTTTAGTGGCATTAAGTTCTTTCTGAAAGGCACCCGCTTGTAATGCCTCAAGACGCTCCGCTATAACATCAATTTCGCCATAGATATCGGATGCAGCCTGGTCAAATTCAGCCATTATTTTATTACCAGCAGGCGCCCCCCCTTCTATGTACGCATTCGCCATTTTTATTCCGGTTTGATGATACACCTCCATCACAGGTATTAATGACGAATAATCAATACCTGATCGGGTATCTAATACCTTAAGCTGGGAAACTGAAGAACGAAATTGAGCGACGGATTTGTCCGCTTCATCAAACCCGTCATTAAGGCCATCTTGACCGCGAGTCGCGCTTATGTCTGTCAACCATTGTTGAATTTGAATCGTGGCCACTTGCAATAAATGAAGCTGTGACATTATCCTCGTTTGAGTACTCGAAAGATAATTCATCTGATCGCGAACACGGTCAGAATGTGTAAACTGAAGAATAGATTGGGTTGTGAACGTGATTGCAAGAACACCCAAAAAAAGATAAACCTTAACCCGAATACTATTGAACATGGAGCCTCACTTAATACCATTCACCAATGAAATACTAAAAACAATATACTACAGATTATGAATCGACATTCATTTAAAGGAAATAAAATTACGCCGATTGACTCACGGCAAAAATAATCGCTACCACTCAATGCCCATTTGCGCTTTGACACCATTGGCAAACGCGTGTCGTTCGTTACCAATTTTGCTGTGTGTATCCACGCTGTCTAGCAAGACTCGCGGGGCAGTACGTCCCGTCATCATAACGTTTTGATGAAGCGGTCGAGCAGCCAATGCCGCTATCAAGTCATCTGCGTTTAAATAGCCGTATTTGTACATATAAGTAATTTCATCCAGCAAAACAAAATACACGCTCGGGTCGGACAGCACCTGTTTGGCGAGATCCCATGCTTGCTCGGCGGCTTGTTTTTCCAGTTCAGGGTTGCGTGTTTCCCATGTAAAACCGTGGCCCATCACATGAAAATCCACCAGCGGGTGCGAACCAAAGAACAATTGCTCACCCGTTGCTTTACGCCCTTTGATAAATTGAATCACCGCACTTTTCTGACCATGACCTAACGCGCGCGCCATAGTACCAAAAGCACTGGAGCTTTTTCCCTTGCCATTGCCGGTTAGCAAAATGGTCACGCCACGCTCTTCTGTTGCCGCCGCAATACGCTGATCAACAATGGCTTTTTTCTGTAATAAGCGCGCTTCATTTTTTTCGTCTTGATTCAATTGCTCTGTCATAGTGTTCTCACTTTATCGTTTTTTGTACAGTAGCCAACTCGGATAATATAAATCCTTATGAATGGCAAACACCCTAAGTATAAAGACTAACGCCACCGCGTAAATCGAGTTGAATTCATGCGTGGGAATGTTTTTTTCAAGTAACACCAGCAACAGTGCACCGAGAAACGCCGGCGTTGCGTAAAATTCTCGCCCTAACACCAGTGGCGGTCGATGACTCAACACGTCCCGAATGATACCGCCAGCGACCCCGGTAACAATTCCCATAGTAATAGCGATGGTGGGCGGAAAACCCAAGATTAAAACTTTCTCTGTTGCCACGACGGTAAACAACGCCAAACCAAACGAGTCAGCGTAATGAAAAACAGTTTGTCGATCTTCGATAAATCGAACCGTAAAAAACGCCAACGCCGACGACAAAAAAGCCACCCACAAATACGAGGTATCTTTTACCCAGTACACCGCCTCGACGGACAACACGGTGTCGCGAATGGTACCGCCCCCTAGAGACGTCACCATGCCTAAAAACACCACGCTGAACAAATCCATGTCTTTTTTTCCGGACGAGATGACCCCGGTGATCGCAAATGCCGCGATGCCGAACAGACCTAACCAATAGAGCAACATTGTGTATTTTCTCAACTGAACATTAAACACGGAAAATAAGAGGATTCAGTGAACACTAAATCAGATAATAAACTCGACGCCGACGATACGTATTACACCCAATCCCCCGCCCCTAAACGCTTCAAAGTAACAAACTCACCCTGTATCGAGAACTCCGTCAAACTGGTGAATCCCACATCAATACGATGACATTGGTCTAGCGGCCATTGGCAAAGTAGACTAACCAACACTTTAATTACCCCAGAATGCGCCACCACCACACAGTGTTCCATGGGGGTGTCTTTAATCGACAACCACCAATGCCACACTCGGTCCGCCACCACTTGCAACGACTCACCATGATAAGGCGCAGCGTTAACCATATTGTCAGCCCAAAGGTCTATTTCTTGCTTAGGAATGTCTTGCCAACACATGCCTTCCCAGTCGCCAAAATCCAACTCTTTTAACGCGGCCACTGACTGAGAGTCCCCATCACTTAAATACTCGCCAAGTAACGCGGCTCGGCTCAAAGGACTGTGAAAACACCTGTCAGAAGGCTGTCTAAAGTCCAGTGACAGAGCGCTTTTTAACGACTCAGCACCGGTTTGCCATCCGTCCAAAAGCGGCACATCCATATCGCCATAACACAGACCTGATGTGACATCGGGTCTTGGGTGACGAATCAGAAATAACTTCATGTATAAGACACCAATAAACACAATATAATAAACACTTCGGCTATCTGCTCACTCGCTCCTAATGTATCGCCATTAAACCCGGCGATTTTTTGATACAAATACCAACGCATTAAAACGATCAAAACACCGCATGAAAAGAGCATCACAACAAGGTCAAACACATTAAACGCCACGATGCCGAACAACACACAAGGCACCAAGGCCACAATCCATTGCTGAAAATTCAGCTTAGCGATCATGCTTTTGGCTTTACTTTGCCCAAGAGTGACATAATCAAGTGTCGACATTAACGCCAATGGAAACACTCTGGCCAACACGTGCACCGTACACCAACCACTCAAGGTATAAATAAAGCCTAAAAAAGAATCCGGTACCGATTCAAGCCATTCACTCAATAACAGCCACTTCAGTGTCAAAGAAAACCAAATCGACAAAGCCGCATAACTGCCAATACGGGAATCTTTCATGATGGTTAAGCGCTGCTCTTTATTCCAGCCACCAACCAAGCCATCACAGCTGTCCATCAAGCCATCTTCATGAAACCCGCCCGTTAACAAGACTCCAGTGAGCAGCATCAATAAGGCTTGCAGAGACACAGAAAAATCAAACCACAATGGCCAAGCACTGATCAGAGCCACCACCACACCAATCCACGGCAAAAAGCACACGGGGGAGACGTGTTTTACATCCTCTTGCCAATCGACTTTTAATGGGATTCGAGTATAAGTAACTAGGCTGCGTTTAAAACCTTGCCAATAAGGGCCGACGATCATGCCTTTCATCACTCGCTTTTCACCTCAACATTACTCTTTGGCTCGATAGTACTATTCGCCTCAGCTACGCCGGCACTGTCAAAACTGGCCATCTGATTCAAAAACACACAGGCACTTTGAATCAATGGGTACGCCAAAATCGCACCGGATCCTTCCCCTAGGCGTAAGCCTAACGACAAGACAGGCTGAGCCTTAAAATGCGCCAACAATTGCGTATGAGCTTGTTCATTCGACTGATGCGAAAACACAGCGTACGCCACCACATTGGGCGCCACTTTTTGAGCGAACAGCAAGGCCACGGTACAAATGAAACCATCTACCACAAACGCCGTTTGACGCTGCGCCGATTGCAACATCGCACCCGCCATCGCAATAATTTCAAAGCCACCGACCTGCTCAGCCAGCGTTTGCGCGGTCCATTGCGACATGGGGAGCCCTGTATCCTGTTCCGCTCGATGCAAGGAAGCCTGGATAATCTGAGCTTTATGAGAAACGCCCGCCTTATCTAACCCTGTGCCACGACCGACACAGTTCTCAGGACTGACACCCATTAAAGCGGTCATCATGCAAGAAGACACACAAGTATTACCAATGCCCATTTCACCAAACATCAATACATTTACCCCCTCATCGAGGGCAAGATTGACTTCATCGACGCCCGCCTGAAGCGCCAGCGCCACTTGATCGCCTGTCATCGCCGCTTGCACGCTAAAATCTTGTGACGCGTAAGCCACTTTGCGTACGCCCAACAACGGATGCGCTTCCAACTCAGCATTGACACCCACATCAACGACGCGTAAAGGCACCTTATGCTGCTGACAAAATACACTCACCGCCGCGCCGCCTTGCAAGAAATTCATCACCATTTGTGGTGTCACTTCTTGGGGGAACAAACTGATACCTTGGGCTACGACGCCATGATCAGCGGCAAAAACAATCATTTTGGGTTTAGACACATCAGGCGAAGAAGTCTGTTGAATATGACCCAGTTGAAAAGCAAGCCCTTCAATTTCGCCTAATGACCCTAGTGGCTTAGTTTTGTTGTCGATTTTTTGCTGTAACGTAGAATCAATAGCCGTCAATGGCGCTTGAATAGAAAACGATGTAAACATGCTGATCCCTTAAACCTCTTCCTTAAACCTGTATCTCAACGGTGTCTTTCAACGGCATGTCATTCAACTGCACGTATCAGATTTTTGCCTTAACGGCACGCTGACGCACCACTTCGTACAAGCAAACGCCGGTCGCAACCGATACGTTCAAACTGGACACAACGCCAGCCATCGGCAACTTAACTAAATAATCGCATTGCTCCCGTGTCAAACGACGCATGCCTTCGCCTTCTGCCCCCATCACAATGGCGGTTGGAATAGTAAAATCTTGCTCATACACGGTTTGCGTCGCTTCGCCCGCGGTGCCAAAAATCCACACCCCTTGATCCTGCAATTTTTTCATGGTGCGTGCTAAATTGGTCACCGCAAAAACGGGAATGCTTTCCGCCGCGCCACACGCTACCTTGCTCACCGTCGCATTCAATGGAGCAGAATTGTCTTTCGGCATGACAACAGCATGAGCGCCCGCTGCGTCGGCGCTGCGCAAACACGCGCCCAGGTTATGGGGATCGGTCACACCATCGAGAATAATAATAAGAGGGTTTTCATCAAGCCCAGCCACTAAAGTGTGTAAATCCGCTTCATTACCGGCCTTGTTCATTGTGGTGTAAGCCACAACACCTTGGTGAACCACACGATCTTTGCTTTTTGTGAAAAGCTGATCCAGATCGCGTCGTGCCACCACACTAAAAGTTACCTTGTTGGTTTTACATAACTGCTGTAGACGCTGTGTTTTTTTATCGTCTCGGCCTTCTTGAAAACGTATTTCTTTAATGCGTTCGGGTTGCTGGTTTAGCGCATTTTCCACGGCGTGTATGCCGTATATCCATTCTAAATCTGACATTCTCTACTCTATCAATTTGGGGGCTTACGCCCCCTTTTGTTTATCTAGACCATTCTAATCCAAGCTCAAAACGCCGTGCGACACCTTGAAACTCTTTTGTCAGCGTTTACTCTTTTGCTTTTGGCTTAGCGTTGGCTTTTTTCGGCTTTTTAGGTTTCTTCGGCTTTTTGGCGGCGGCTGAAGCCGGTTTACCGCTGGCGTTCGCTGCAGAAGCGGTCTTCTTCTGGCGAATACGTTTGCCCTTCGAAATTGGCGAACGACGTTTCTTCTTCGCCTTACCGTCTGGCTCTTTTACGTTTACTTCTTTGCCCTCTTTACCTTCTTTTGGCTTAGCGTCTTTCGTTGCTTTGTCTGACTTCTCAGCGACTTTAGGGCCTTTTTTAGGTTTCGGACGGCCGCCTAGCTCAATGGGTGGCAGCTGAGCCAATTGCATATCCAACTCGGTCTTGTCATTACGGGCGACTTTCTTACGCGCTGGGCGCGCAGCCGTACCTTCATCAAGGCTCAAATCAATCTTACGCTGCTCTAGGTTGACACTGGCTACGCGGACCTTGATGGTATCGCCCAAGCGGAACACTCGACCTGTTCGTTCGCCAACAATCGCCTGATGCTCTATGTCATGAACAAAGTAATCTTGCCCCAGTCCAGAAATATGCACCAAACCATCGACGAACAAACCTTGCAGCTCAACGAACAAGCCAAATGAGGTAACCGCGGTTACGACACCATCAAAAGCATCGCCTAAATGCTGCTCAACGTATTGGCACTTTAACCAAGACTCCACATCGCGAGTGGCTTCATCGGCACGGCGTTCCGTCAAAGAACATGAATCACCAAAGCCATCCATGTCGGCGTGGTTATAACCGTAAATTTTACGCTGTTTTAACTCTGGGCTACCGGTAACACGATGCGCTTGACGCACATCAGGACGACCTTCCCCACGAATCAAGTAGCGAATCGCACGATGGACTAGTAAGTCAGGGTAGCGGCGAATCGGCGAGGTAAAATGAGTGTACGCTTCATAATTCAAACCAAAGTGCCCCAAATTATCCGCTTGGTACACCGCTTGCGACATAGAGCGCAACATCATAGTTTGAATGCTGCGTGCATCAGCACGATCTTTAATCGCTTCGGATAAAACGGCATAATCCGCAGGTGTCGGCTTGGTGCCACCAGTCAGCTCTAAACCCAGTAAACCAAGGTAGGTTCGCAAGGTTAATAACCGATCGTCTTTTGGTCCTTCATGAACACGGAACAAGGCGGGTAAGTCGGCCTTGATCAATAGCTCTGCTGTGGCGACGTTGGCGCACAACATGCACTCTTCAATCAATTTGTGCGCATCGTTGCGCTCAACCGGAATAATATGCTCGATTTTGGAGTTTTCATCAAACACCATGCGCGTTTCAATGGTATCGAATTCCATAGCACCCCGTTCATCACGGGCGCCTCTTAGTGCATGATACAAACCGTTCAAATCATCAATATGAGACACGATCGACCCATAACGTTCACGAAGTTCAACGCCTTGTTCTTCAGGCTCCGCCGCGATCATTTTCGCCACTTTTGAATAAGTCAAACGCGCATGAGAGCGAATCAGACCTTCATAAAACTTAAAGCCACGCATCTTGCCACGGGTTGTCAGCGAAATTTCCGCCACCATCGCCAAACGATCGACATCTGGATTCAAGGAGCACAAACCGTTCGACAGGACTTCCGGCAACATGGGAATTACTTTACCAGGGAAGTACACCGAGTTACCGCGCACTATCGCTTCTTCATCTAGGGCGGTGTCTTTCTTCACATAATGAGACACATCCGCGATGGCAACAAACAGCTTCCAACCGCCCGGTGTTTTTTCGCAATACACCGCGTCGTCAAAATCTCGGGCGTCTTCACCATCTATGGTCACAAACGGTGTATCACGGAGATCAACACGGTGTGCTTTGTCTTCTTCTGCTACTTCCGTCGTGAAATTTTTCACTTGTTTCTCGACCGCTGCAGGCCAGTCATGGGGAATCTCAAAACGGTGCATGGCAACGTCAATCTCAACGCCCGGCGCCATAAAGTCGCCAAGGACTTTTTTCACCAAGCCTTGAGCGGGTTTGCCACGTTCCGCGTAAGCAACGATCTCAGCTAATACGTATTGACCATGAACCGGTGTTAAACCCGAATCTGTCGTGATCAAGATATCTTGGGCAATACGAGGATTTTCTGGTGTCACAAACGCAGCACTGCGACCGTCGCGATGCGTTTCTTGGTAGAAACGCCCTACCAGCTGGCTGTGCTTGCGCTCGGTTACTTCGACAACAACACCGTCTAAACGCCCTTTTACACTACGACCAGACAGACGCGCTTTCACTTTATCGCCGTCCATCACATTTTGCATTTGTCGCGCTGATAAAAAAATATCGTCGTCATTTTGACGCAGCAAAAAGCCATGACCTTCTTTATTTCCCTGAACATACCCTTCGATTAAATCACTTTCTAAAATGGGGGAATATTCGTCACTTTGATTGCTGGTCATTTGATTGTCGCGGCACATGGCGATGAGACGGCGACGTAGGGCTTCTATTTCATCTTCGCCCGTAAGCGAAAATGCAGCACAAAGATCAAAATGACCCATGCTTTTATTTTGAGTGGCGAGAAACTCTAAAATGAATTCACGGCTGGGGACCGGATTATCGTACTTAGACGCTTCACGCTGCTGGTGGGGATCGTTAATTTTTTTACTCAATGTATGTTTATCCTTGGTTTTTGCAATAAGACGTCCTTTTATAAAATAGAAATGTGACCGTCTCACTATTGGGAGTGCGTTTGATGACCGTTTGTCTTTGTGGTCTATCACTCACGCGATATATTACTGACTATTATAGAGCATTATGCACAAATACTCTTCAAGTTAGCGAAGCTCTTAATGCAATCAGCGCACGGTTGTCCTTTGAGTTCGGTAATTTCGCAACAAATTCGTTGAATTCTTCGTGCCTCATACGGTTTGCGCGGTCTCGGTACATCGGCCGCTCCTATCATTTTGGCCTAAAGAGACATTTTTCATTGCTTTTCTGTCTAAAACATAATCAATAAACCTTAATCCATCGAATTAATAGATGGTTTTATCGATCTAATTCATTGTCGGTGTCGCACTAAATTCATCTCTGCCATCACTTTGGTGGAAATTTCTTCCACAGAGAGCTTCGTTGAATTCAAAAAAGGGATGCGCTCTTGACGGTATAAAGACTCTACTTCGTCGACTTCATAACGACACTGGCGAGAAGACGCGTATTTACTCGCCGCCATACGTCCTGTGCGAATTTCGTGTAGGCGCTGAGCATCGATGGTCAAACCAAACAGTTTTTTCTTGTGATCTTTTAATACTTTGGGCAAACCAGGCGTGGAGAAGTCATCCTCGGTAATCGGATAGTTCGCCGCCTTTATGCCGTACTGCATCGCCAAGTACAAACTGGTGGGCGTTTTACCGGAGCGCGATACACCCAACAGGATAATATCGGCCTCAGCAAAATTTTTCACCGACGCTCCGTCATCATTGGCAAGCGCATAGTTAATCGCGTCCATTCGACCATCATAAATACCTTCTTTCATTCCATGAGCTTTTTGCGCGGTAGGTTGCGCTTTTACCCCTAACGCTTGTTCAATCGGCGACAACAAATCACCAAATAAATTGTAACAATGGCAGTCACAAGCTTCGATAATATCGCGAATAACCACATCAGAAATAGTATAAAAAACCAATAAAGCAACGCCGCTCTGCACCTCTAATGCTATTTGTTGTTTCAAACCTTCTGCCTGATCTTTTGTCACTAAAAACGGCACACTCTTCGTCTCTACGGCCACATCAAAAAACGACAACATGGCCGAGCCGAATACCTCCGCCGTGATCGCTGTTCCATCGGACACAAAATACACTTTCATTCACTTTTCACCTATTTTGTTGTTATCTAACGACATTTGTTTTTTCGATTGAAATAAAACTACATCGAATATTCGATTTTATTCAAAGCCACTCACCTACATACAATGAACCCAGATCAAGCGCTTTGACAAGTGCCCAATCGTCTAACACATAACATAGAAAACTGGCTGTAAAATTATTCCTGTTATTCATAATTAAAAAAAATGGAGTCTCTTGTGAGCAAGTTTATTAAGTGGTTTAAAGATCTTCATATGGAAGATGTCAGTGAAGTGGGCGGTAAAAACGCTTCTTTGGGTGAAATGATTTCTAACCTGACAGACCTGGGCATTCAAGTACCCAACGGTTTCGCAACCACTTCCTATGCTTATCAAAGTTTTATTACAGAAAGTGGCTTAGACGACAAAATTCATCAAGCACTCGACGAATTGGATGTCGACGACGTTCACGCTCTTGCTGAAACTGGCGTGAAAATTCGCCAATGGATTGCCGACGCTACTTTCTCTGCGGAGTTTGACCAAGAAATTGAAGCCGCCTTCACCGTATTATGCGATGACAACGCCGACGATACCTCTTTCGCCGTCCGTTCATCTGCTACCGCGGAAGATCTACCCGATGCGTCTTTTGCCGGCCAACAAGAAACCTTTTTAAACGTAAAAGGCTTGGCCGACATCAAAGCGTCGATCAAACGCGTGTTTGCGTCTCTCTTTAATGACCGCGCGATCTCTTACCGCGTACACCAAGGCTTCGAACACCAAGGTGTGTCTTTGTCCGCTGGCATTCAAAAAATGGTACGCAGTGACATTGGCGCTTCTGGCGTGTTGTTCACATTAGACACCGAATCTGGCTTTGACGAAGTGGTTTTCATCACCGCCGCTTATGGCTTGGGTGAAATGGTTGTACAGGGTACGGTCAACCCAGACGAATACTACGTTCACAAGCCAACCCTTGCGGCAGAACGCCCAGCGGTGGTTCGTAAAAGCCTCGGCAGCAAAGCTCAAAAAATGGAATACGCCGAAGCAGGCAGCGACGACGAATTCGTCAAAATTGTTCCGGTTGCTCTCGACGACCAAAATCGCTTTGCACTGAGCAATGACGAGATTGAAGACCTTGCTCGCCAAGCCTGCATCATCGAAAAACACTACCAACGTCCGATGGACATTGAGTGGGCGAAAGACGGCATTGACGGCAAAATTTACATCGTTCAAGCACGACCAGAAACCGTTCGTAGCCAAGGCAACGCGCAAAGTATGGAGCGTTACAACCTAAAACAAACCTCTAACGTGATGATCACAGGCCGAGCCATTGGCCACAAGATCGGCACAGGTGAAGTGAAGGTGCTGTCTTCTATTACCGAAATGGATCGAATCAACCCTGGTGACGTTTTGGTCACTGACATTACCGATCCTGATTGGGAACCCATCATGAAGCGCGCCTCTGCGATTGTCACCAATCGCGGCGGACGGACTTGCCACGCGGCGATCATCGCTCGCGAACTTGGCATTCCCGCTGTTGTTGGTTGTGGCGACGCAACCGACGTTTTAAAAGACGGTCAAAAAGTCACTGTTTCTTGCGCACAAGGCGACATGGGCTTTGTTTACCAAGGCGAATTGCCATTCGACATCATCACTTCCGAAGTCGGCAACATGCCAGAACTGCCCGTGAAAATCATGATGAACGTCGGTAACCCAAACCGTGCCTTCGACTTTGCCATGTTACCAAACGCAGGCATTGGCTTGGCGCGATTAGAATTCATCATCAACCGCATGATTGGCATTCACCCAAAAGCCTTGTTGAACTACGCGGACATGACGCCCGCCTTGCAAGAAGAAATCGACCATCGCATCGCCGGCTACAACAGCCCAGTGGAATTCTACGTCGACAAACTGGTTGAAGGCGTCGCGACACTCGCTTGCTCATTCTACAACAAGCCAGTCATCGTGCGTTTGTCTGACTTTAAATCAAACGAATACCACAACCTTGTGGGCGGCCCGTTGTTTGAACCAGACGAAGAAAACCCAATGCTGGGTTTTCGTGGTGCCGCGCGCTACATCGACGACTCGTTCCGCGATTGCTTCGCCCTAGAATGCGAAGCCATTCGCCGCGTTCGTAACGTCATGGGACTGACCAACGTACAAATCATGATTCCCTTTGTACGCACCCTAGAAGAAGCACAGCAAGTTACCGAGCTCCTAGCGGAACAAGGCTTGGCTCGTGGCGAAAACGGCCTGAAAGTCATCATGATGTGCGAACTACCGTCTAACGCTCTACTGGCTGACGAGTTCCTACAATACTTTGATGGCTTCTCAATCGGCTCGAACGATTTGACTCAATTAACACTTGGCCTCGACCGCGACTCAGGATTGATCGCCGACAAATTCGACGAACGTAATCCCGCCGTTAAAAAGCTCTTGAAAATGGCGATCACCGCCTGTCGTGAACAAGGAAAATACGTGGGCATCTGTGGCCAAGGCCCATCCGACCACGCGGACTTTGCTGACTGGTTAGTCGCACAAGGCATCGAAAGCATGTCTCTTAATCCAGACACCGTGATTGAAACTTGGCTACACCTAGATGACGTGCTTAAAAACACAGACTTGAACCACAAAGCCGTGTGAAATAACCTGCTCGTAACGCCCTAAACTGCGTTACGGTAAACCCGCTGCATCTTGGTGGCGTATCGTACGCCACCCGATCAGAGCGCTGTGTCACAACAGCACATGACCTTACCCTAGTTATTGTAAGTGTCACACTCTAGTTTTATAGCCCCGCCATGCGGGGTTTTTTTTTAATTTTAGCGTCAGGGGTAGTTGCGAAGCCAGCGGCAAAAAAATCATCAGCTCGCATCACGTTTTACCTCTTAAAAAAAGGGAAAACACTAAAACGTTAACAGAACCAACGCCCTCTCCACACAAATCGCCGAATGAGCGTCGTTGGCAGCGTAAAGAATTTGGTGTTCTTTTAAGGGATACGCGCCCCAGTTGGACTTTTGAGCGCCTTTTGCAAGACGTTTCCCAAGAACCATGGCCACGGCAGCACGAGCACCAATGGTGTTTTTATCGCCCGCTAGCCTCTTCAGTAAGACGGATAGGTCTTGTGTGTTCGCTATCTCGATGTTCAATTTCCCACGCAGTTCTTTGTTGTCACCTTTAATACCAAAACCGATTTTTTTAATGTTTGGGTTCGCTAATATTATTCTAGCCGCCGCCACAGCATCTGGGAATCGCGTTGGAAATAGAAACGCCTTTGACTCTGTCGCCAGCTGAATAAGTGACGGCCCTGGGCTTATTTCACCCTTTTGGAAAATCGGTTTACTTTCAGTATCAAATCCCAAGCAAGGCTCGTTTTCTAATGCTTTTAAGGCACGTTCCGCGTCCTGTTCATTTTCAACAAGATGGATGTGTGTAAGATCGAGGCCAGTGTAAAGGGGCAACTCGATGATCTGTTCCTTCGTAGGGCGTTCCATTTTTTATCTCATGCAAAAAGTGTAAACTCAGTGACGTGCTACGCGTGGTAATGTTTACAATCACTCGCATAATAACGAGGATTAGAGTGTCTGAAAATACGTTTCATTGAGACAATAACTGATGTTTGGCTGTGCTCAATGGTTAGCACTGGACAAATACGTTACAAAAAACCGTTAGGATTTATCCCCAGAAATACGACTGCCCACCGCGGAGGTTTGCCCTTTGTACTTGGCGTTGTCGCGTTTGTTATAGGGGCGATCGGCTGGGCCGGACATGGTTTCGAAATTGATCGCACCAATGGTCATGCCTGGACTTAAGGCAATAGGCAGTTTGCCGCCGTTAAGGAATTCCAACACGATGCCGCCGCTCCAACCTGGATCAATCCGATGCGCGGTCACATGCACCATAAGGCCAAGGCGGGCCAACGATGACCGGCCATCGAGCCAGCCCACCAAATAATCTGGCACAGTGACCGACTCTTTGGTAACGCCTAGTACGAGCTCGCCCGGATGGATAAAAAACGGCTTGCCATCATCGACCAAAATTTCTTCGCTCATCACAGATTCAATGACTTTACTCAAATCCGCTTTTGAACTGCTCAAATCGAGATACGGCGCTGGGTGACCTTGAAACACCCGAAATGAATTGCCTAACCGCAAGTCAACAGACACACCGCTGATCACGCTGTTATCAGGACGCGGGTCGATCACTATCTCACCGTCGTCGAGGGCTTTTATAATATCTCGGTCACACAAACGCATTGCTTTTCCTTAGTCGTCACTCATGCCGATTGTTGGCATAGTGAAGAGTTGATGGTTAAGTGAATCTTGTTGATGCGCAAGGGTAGCACCAAGCTTACGAGCAATCGACTGATAAATGTCCGCTACGTCACTTTCTGGTGCGCTCACCACCACCGGTGTACCGGCGTCGCTTTGTTTGCGGATGGACATGTTCAGTGGTAGTTTACCCAACACATCGACCTGATATTCAGCGGCCAAGCTTGCGCCACCTTCGTCACCAAAGATCGCTTCATGATGTCCGCAGTTCGAGCAAATGTGCGTGGACATATTTTCCACCACGCCAAGCACAGGGATGTTGACTTTATTAAACATTTCAATGCCTCGACGAGCATCCAATAATGCAATGTCTTGAGGAGTAGTGACAATCACTGAACCCGCCACCGGTACTTTTTGCGCCAAGGTCAATTGAATATCGCCCGTGCCTGGCGGCATGTCGATAAACAAATAATCCAAATCATTCCAATCGGTTTGCGTCAAAATTTGCATCATGGCGCCGGTCACCATAGGGCCGCGCCACGCCACTGGCGTATCTTTGGTGGTTAGAAATGCCATCGACATGACTTGAACACCATGGGCCGTTGGCGGAATAAAAAACTTATCATCACGCACTTCAGGGCGAGTACCATCGGCGAAGCCCATCATCATACCTTGGCTTGGGCCGTAAATGTCGGCATCAAGAATACCCACTCGCGCCCCTTCTTTGGCCATGGCCAATGCCAGATTCACGGTGGTGGTCGATTTGCCGACCCCACCTTTGCCAGAGGCAATGGCAACAATATTTTTAACGCCTTTCAAACCCGCTATGTTGCCTTGGGTCGCTTGTGGCTGAATGTCGCATTCCATGTCTAACGTTAATTCTCGATCATCGGCGATTAACGTTTGGATTTTCGCCACTAACGCTCGCTGTTCCGTTTGAGCGGGATACGCCAAAGTCATTGTCATATGCAAGCGACGATCATCGCTTATGAGCGTCCAAACATCGCCATAAGGTAGGCCGCTGTTATCATCGATAAGGGTTTTTAATGTTGCCTGTAATTGGGCATCAGTTTGCATTTAAAGCTCCTAGTACGGCCGTGATTAAATTTGTAACCGATTAACCTCCAAGAATGGGGGCAAATGAGGGAAAAGCAAGCCTAACCCTTGCACACATGAAGCTGGCTCTTATAATGGCGACATTTGAACACTATTGATTGTTTAAGTGCGTTATTTATTCGTTATTCACGCCTAATTATTGATAGAATACCCGACCTTTTTTAATCCAGCAGGCTTAACAAAAATGGCTCAACCACAACGCAAAATTTTAGTCACCAGCGCCCTTCCTTATGCCAATGGTTCTATCCATTTGGGGCACATGCTGGAACACATCCAAACCGACATCTGGGTGCGTTTTCAAAAAATGCGCGGCCATCTTTGTACCGCAGTGTGTGCCGATGACGCACACGGTACCGCAATTATGATCAAAGCGGATCAGCAAGGCATTACCTCAGAACAGTTAATTGATGGCGTGCGACAAGAACACATGGCTGATTTCAATGACTTTATGATCGGTTACGATAACTACTACTCGACGCACTCTGACGAAAATCGCGACTTTTCAAACAGCATTTACACAGCACTGCGCGACAACGGAAAAATTTCAGTGCGCTCCATTGTGCAAGCCTATGACCCTGAAAAAGACATGTTTTTGGCCGATCGTTTTATCAAAGGCACCTGCCCTAAATGCAAGGCCGAAGATCAATATGGCGACAACTGCGAAGTCTGTTCTGCCACCTATACACCGATGGAAATGATCAACCCGCGCTCTGTGTACTCGGGTGCGACCCCCATCGAAAAAGAGTCTGAACATTACTTTTTCAAATTGCCCGATTTTCAAGCGTTCTTGGCGAAGTGGACCCGCAGCGGCACCTTGCAAGATCAAGTCGCTAACAAACTCGCAGAATGGCTCGACTCTGGTTTAAAAGAGTGGGACATCAGCCGCGATGCGCCCTACTTTGGTTTTGAAATCCCAGACGCGCCAGGCAAGTATTTCTACGTTTGGCTAGACGCTCCGATTGGTTACATGGCGAGTTTTAAAAACTTGTGTGACCGCACTGACGGATTAGAATTCAATGACTACTGGGCAAAAGACTCCGACGCTGAGCTGTACCACTTTATCGGCAAAGACATCATCAATTTCCATGCCTTATTCTGGCCTGCCATGCTGGACTGTGCAGGCTATCGCACACCAACTAAAGTAAACGCTCACGGTTACGTGACGGTGAACGGCACCAAGATGTCTAAATCGCGCGGTACTTTTATCAAAGCCCGCACTTACTTAAATCATCTAGACCCACAATACTTGCGCTACTACTTTGCCGCTAAATTGAACGCCAGCGTGGACGACATCGATCTAAACCTGCAAGATTTCATTCAGCGAGTAAACTCAGACGTTGTCGGTAAAGTGGTGAACATCGCTAGCCGTACAGCCAGCTTTATTGGTAAAAAATTCGACGGGCAACTTGCCAGCACCGTCAGCGAAGCTGAGATGATTCAATCCTTTATCGACGCGGGTGACGTGATTGCCGATCACTTTGAAAACCGCGAGTACGGCAAAGCTGTACGTGAGATCATGCGCCTTGCTGACGTCGCCAACGAATACATCGCCGTACAGGCGCCTTGGGTGTTAGCAAAAGACGACGTCACTCTGCCGAAAGTTCAAGACGTATGTACTGTTGCTTTGAACCTGTTCAGCATATTGGCCACCTATTTGAAGCCAGTAATGCCAACAATGGTTGCCGACGCGGAAGCCTTTCTCGATAAAACACTAACATGGAACAACCGCAGCGAATTACTGTTTGGCCGCACTGTCAATAAGTTTAAGCCGCTTATGGGTCGTATCGAACAAACTCAAATCGACGCCATGATCGAAGAAGGCAAAATAGAAGCGGAGGCAGAAGCCGCCGCCAAAGAAGCCGCGCAACCGACTCAAGTCGAAACCGAACTCAGCAAAGCGCCTCTCGAAGCCGAAATCACTTTTGATGATTTCGCCAAAGTCGATTTACGCATCGCACTAATCGTCAAAGCCGAGCACGTAGAAAAAGCCAATAAACTGTTAAAACTCACGTTAGACATTGGTGGCGAAACGCGTACTGTTTTTTCTGGTATTAAGTCCGCCTATGAGCCAGAAGACCTAGAAGGCAAACACACGGTCATGGTGGCCAACTTGGCACCACGCAAAATGAAGTTTGGCTTATCCGAAGGCATGGTGTTGGCCGCAGGACCTGGTGGTGAAGAGATCTACTTATTGGAGCCACATAGCGGCGCCAAACCTGGCCAAAGAGTCATGTGAAGTTGATCTAAATAAGGCCATACCTCGTAACACCACATGCTCGCCTTGTTCGATAAGTCAAACCATCAATAAGGTGGGCATTGTTATTTATTGTCAATCATAAATCGAAATTATATAAGCATAACTTATTATCTATATACTTAATTAGACTAAAAACACAACTCTTTTAGCCTTGTTAGTTATAAGAAGATGGGTATAGTTACGCTCGACATTGCTTTTCTATTGAAGCACTTTAAATCACTCTATTCACCACCAACATTGGACGCGAAATGACTGAATACCTGCTGATACTGGTCAGTACCATTCTGGTTAACAATTTTGTACTGGTACAGTTTTTAGGGCTTTGCCCTTTTATGGGCGTGTCTGGGAAACTGGAAACCTCCATTGGTATGGCGATGGCAACGACCTTCGTTTTGACGTTATCGAGCTTGTGTAGTTACCTCACTTACACCTACGTATTGCAGCCATTTGGACTTGAGTATTTGCAGACCATTTCTTTTATCTTAGTGATTGCGGTGGTCGTGCAATTTACGGAGATGGTGGTACACAAAACCAGCCCGCTGTTGTATCGAGTGTTGGGGATTTTTCTGCCTCTTATCACCACAAACTGCGCCGTGCTTGGCGTGGCGTTACAAAATATCAGTAAACAAAACGGCTTCGTAGAATCCATTCTTTATGGTTTCGGTGCGGCGGTTGGATTCTCATTTGTATTGATTCTATTTTCTGCCATGCGCGAACGCATCAATGTGGCCGACGTGCCGGTGGTATTTAAAGGGTCGGCGATCGGCATGATTACCGCAGGCCTAATGGCGCTGGCATTTATGGGCTTTACCGCCCTCGTACAGATTTAGGAGCCGGCATGTTAACTGTTCTGCTTGCTATTGGAATTTTAGTTCTTTTATCACTCATTTTTGGTGGCATTTTAGGGTATGCCAATGTGCGCTTTCATGTTGAAGGTGACCCTATTGTGGATCAAATCGACGCATTGCTGCCACAAACGCAGTGCGGTCAGTGCGGTCACCCAGGTTGCCGCCCTTACGCTCAAGCCATTGCAGACGGTGAAGCGATCAACCATTGCCCACCAGGCGGACAAGCAACGATCCAAGCGTTGGCTGACCTATTAGACGTAGAAGCAGTGCCTTTAGATGGCGATCATGGCACAGAGTCCGCCAAGCGCGTTGCCGTGATTCGCGAAGACGAATGCATCGGTTGCACCAAATGCATTCAGGCGTGCCCTGTTGACGCCATTCTTGGGGCCGCCAAACAAATGCACACGGTGATTGCCGACGAGTGCACCGGTTGCGACTTGTGTGTTGAACCCTGCCCGGTCGATTGTATCGACATGGTCGACGTGGGTGTTACCGCAAAAACGTGGTCGTGGAACAAACCACAAGGCATCACAGAAACGTCACTTAATCTTATTGCAACCGATCGCCAAACGGAGGCGTCTCACTAATGCAAACGGCTCACGTTTTTTCCTTTCACGGTGGCGTTCACCCTGAAGAAAACAAAACTCAATCTCTTCAATTACCCCTAGGGCGTCCACCGTTACCGAGTGAACTTATTCTTCCCCTTGGACAGCACATTGGACAAAGTTCACGTCCACTGGTGAAGCAAGGGGATAGGGTACTAAAAGGCGACACGATTGCGATTAATAACGGCTTCTTAAGCAGCTTTTTGCACGCGCCAACGTCAGGCACCATTGTTGCTATTGAAGAGCGCCCTATTGCTCATCCTTCTGGTTTGAGCGATCTTTGCATTGTATTGCAACCTGACGGCCAAGATACATGGAAAAGCCTTGAGCCTTTAACGCAATGGCAAACCGTGAGTAAAACAGATGTGTTAGCGTATCTGGCTGAAATGGGCATTGTTGGCATGGGCGGCGCAGGCTTTCCTACGCACGTAAAGCTGCAAGGCGCTCACAAAAAACCCTTGTCTCACTTTATTATCAACGCGGCCGAATGTGAGCCATACATCACCGCAGATGATATGTTAATGCGCGAAAAAACCATCGAGATGGTGCTTGGTATCGAAATTTTCCAACACCTTGTTGAAGCAGACGCCGTTGTTATTGGCATTGAAGACAACAAGCCCACGGCCATTGCCGCGCTAAAAAAAGTGCTCAAGGAACGCAACAGTAATATTCAGTTGACCGTAGTACCCACTAAATACCCCTCTGGCGGGGAAAAGCAGCTTATTCAGCTAGTAACAGGCAAAGAAGTCCCAAGTGGACAACACCCTGCCGACATCGGCATGCTGTGTCAAAACGTCGGCACCTGTGTGGCGGTTCATGATGCCGTGTATTTAGGCAAGCCACTGATTTCTCGAATTACGACCTTAACCGGCGATGCCCTAAATGCAGCGCAAAATGTCGACGTACTTTTAGGCACTCCCGTCGCGCATTTACTCGACTACGCGCAAGCTCAACAACAAAAATTGCACCGTTTGATTATGGGCGGTCCCATGATGGGCTACACCTTAAACTCCGCCGCCGTGCCCATCGTTAAAACCAGTAACTGTATTCTTGCGGCCAGCAAAAAAGAACTCCCCACGCCCGCACCGGAACAAGCGTGCATTCGCTGTGGCATGTGTGAACAAGCCTGCCCAGCCAGTTTGTTACCACAACAACTGCTGTGGTTTAGCAAAAGCCAAGAACACGAAAAAGCCGAGCACCACAATCTTTTTGACTGCATTGAGTGTGGTGCCTGTTCGTATGTCTGCCCAAGCAGCATTCCTTTGGTGCAGTATTACCGACACACCAAAAGCAGCATTCGAGATGCACGCGAAGCCAATGTAAAATCTGACCTAGCTAAACAGCGCTTTGAGGCCCGCAAAGCACGCCAAGACGCTGAAGCCGCCGAGAAAGAAGCCAAACGCCTTGCGCGCCAAAAAGCCACGGCCAATAAATCCGCCGAGGCTAAAAAGGCCTCACCCGCTAAAGCGATGCCATCTAAAGCGCCATCTGAGGGCGCTACAGCCGCTCCAGTGTCACTGGCCAATGATGAATTAAAAAAACTCAAAGTCGATGTAGCGATTGGTAAATCCAAACTGAAAAAGCTGCAAAAGCAATTGCTTGAAGCACAAGAAAACGAGCACCTTGACGACGTAACAACCCTGCAACTGCAAGTCACTGATCAAGAAAAAACCATCGCGTCACTGGAGGAACAATTAGGTAATGTCGTGGCAAAGGCGCCCGCACCCACCCCCACTGTGGCCGAAACATCTACGGTAAAAAGCCCTGTCGATGACGCATTGAAAAAAGCCAAAATTGATGCCGCTATTGCCAAGGCCGCTGTCAAAAAAGTCGAGAAAGCGTTGAAAAAAGCAGAAGACATAAATGCGCCAGAAATCGACACCATTCGCCAGCAACTCAAAGACGCACAAGCGCGCGCCAACGCCTTAGAAAAAGCCGTTAGTCAACCAGCCACGTCTCCTGCAAGCCATGAATCGGTTGCCGCGCCAATCAGTGCGGCACAACTGGACTTAGCGAACCAGATCAAAAAAGAGAAAATCGCTGTGGCACTGGCGAAAGCGCAAATAAACAAGCTCAATAAACGTTTGCTCACCGCGCCTGAAGAAGCCGACACGCTCCCACAGGACATCGCGGCCGCACAACAGCGACTAGAAAGCGCTGAAGCGTTATTGGCCACTCTCATTCAATCGCTAAATAACCCGCAAGAGACACAGTAAACATGGCTTTATTGAGGATTACTTCCCCCCACACTCAACGTGCAGGTCGCCGTACTTCTTGGGTCATGCAAATGGTGATCTTGGCAACCGTACCCGGGATGTTGGTACAAACCTGGTTGTTTGGCTGGGGCACAGCGATTAACGTGGTAATTGCTTGTATCACCGCTTTGTTGAGTGAAGCCGCTATTTTAGCCATTCGTCGACGTGCGGTTGGCTTTTTTCTCAAGGATTACAGTGCGCTACTCACGGCCGTATTACTTGGGGTCGCCTTGCCTCCGGCCGTTCCCTGGTGGGTCACGGTAACCGCCATCTCTTTTGCGATTATTTTTGCAAAGCAACTGTATGGCGGCCTGGGTAATAATCCCTTCAACCCGGCCATGGTCGGTTATGCCATTGTCTTGGTGTCGTTTCCGGTTCCGATGAGCCAATGGCTGGGCGTTAACAGCATGGTAACGGCTGGAGAAACCCTGTCTTTCATGCAGAGCATTCAAGCGATCTTTCATCACTTGCCGACCATCGACGCCTATACCATGGCGACGCCTCTTGATGGGTTTAAACACAAAGATTTGCTCGACAGCCAAACGGCTTTCGCAACCGTTCCGGCCCTGCAAGCGGCCAGCATAAACAGCTGGTTGTGGGTTAATCTTGCTTACCTAGTCGGTGGCATTGCCCTACTTTGGTTACGCATTATTACCTGGCACACGCCCGTCGCGTTGTTGGGCGCATTGTTAGTGATGTCCGGCGTTTTCCATGTGTTCGATATGGCGCAAACTGCCACACCTTGGTTTCATTTGACTACAGGCGCGGCCGTATTCGGAGCCTTCTTTATTGCGACGGATCCGGTATCGTCTTGCACAAGTAATAAAGGCAAACTGATTTATGGCGCTGGCATTGGGATTTTAATCTACATCATTCGCGCTTGGGGTGGCTATCCTGATGGCGTTGCCTTTGGCGTTTTGCTGATGAACTTTGCCGCACCTTTAATCGATTATTACACGCAACCCAGAACATATGGCCACAAAAAAGCCAAAAGTGGCTTAACCATAGGAGAGGATCACTGATGGAATTATTCGCTTCCATTCGTCGCAACAGCTTAGGGTTAGCCATTTTTGCTGTGTTAACCGCTGGATTAATCGCGATCACTCACCAGCTCACTGACCACACCATTAAGAATAATATCTTAGACGCGCAAATCGCTGCGTTTAATGAAATTCTGCCTGCGGACCTGTACGATAACGATCTGACTACAGACACGGCGATCTTGCCAGCCGACCCATTGCTGGGCAGTGAAACCGACATCAAAATTCACATTGCCAGAAAAAATGGCGCGGTGACGGGCATTATTTTTGAAACTATTGCACCCCGCGGCTACAACGGCAATTTAGACATGCTCGTTGCTATCGATAAAACCGGTGTTGTCACCGGCAGTCGAGTCATCAGTCACAAAGAAACGCCTGGACTGGGTGACAAAGTGGACCTGAAAAAATCGAACTGGATTCTCAGCTTTGCGAATACATCACTTGATCAGCCAAACCTTAAAGGCTGGGCAGTGAAAAAAGACGGCGGCGAATTTGACCAGTTTACTGGAGCGACCATTACACCCCGTGCGGTGGTTCGTGCGGTTAAAAACACCTTAACGTATTTTGATCAACACAAAGATACGCTGCTTGCGTATTAGGACAGGCTAATGAAAATGAGCGCAGAAACAGCAACAAGTGACGCTACTCAAGAAGAGAGCAAGCCAAGCGCCAATTACGCTGAAATCATTTACAACGGCATCTGGAAAAACAACCCCGCACTGGTTCAGCTACTCGGCTTGTGCCCTATGCTCGCAGTGACCAGCACCGTGGTGAACGCTTTAGGACTAGGTTTAGCGACACTCGTAGTATTGGTTGGCTCCAATATCGCCGTGTCCTTGATTAGAAACTACGTGGCGGACGCGGTTCGTTTGCCTGCGTTTGTGATGATCATCGCGTCGTTTACTACCTCTATCGAGCTCATCATGCAGGCATATACCTACGAGCTGTATCAGATTTTAGGGATTTTCATTCCCCTAATCGTCACTAACTGCGCCATCTTAGGTCGTGCTGATGCCTTTGCCAGCCGCAACCCAGTACTTCCTTCTGCACTCGATGGTTTTATGATGGGCTTGGGCTTCATGTTTATCCTTGTCACCTTAGGCGCCATGCGTGAATTGATTGGCCAAGGCACTTTATTTTCTGACATGCAGCTGCTGTTTGGGGACAACGCAGTACATTGGAAGTGGGTTGTATTTGAGAATTATCCAAACGTCTTGTTTGCGGTGCTCCCGCCCGGCGCGTTTATTGGCTTAGGTTTATTGATCGCTGGCAAGAATTACTTAGACGAACGCGAGAAAAAACGCCTTGCCGCCGAAAAAGCCAAAGAAGGCCCAGCGACCTCAAAGCGTGTGCGCGTAACAGGCCAAGTGAGTTAACATGACATCCTCAACTGCAACCTAATAAGGCTAAGAGTGTGAACAAGCAAAAACGCCACGAGATTTTTTCTCGCCTTAGAGCCGAAAACCCCAACCCCGTTACCGAACTGGAATACAGCTCGCCTTTTGAATTGTTGATTGCTGTGTTGTTTTCTGCCCAAGCCACCGACGTTAGTGTCAACAAAGCGACTCGGAAACTCTTCCCAGTCGCCAATACGCCGGAAAGCATGCTGGCTTTGGGCGTTGATGGTTTAAAAACCTACATAAAAACCATCGGTTTGTTTAATGCCAAAGCTGAAAACGCCATCAAAACCTGCCAGATTTTAGTCGAACAACATAACAGCGTCGTACCAGACACTCGTGAAGCACTCGAAGCACTCCCCGGCGTCGGTCGAAAAACCGCCAACGTGGTGCTGAATACAGCCTTTCGCCAAGTCGCCATGGCGGTAGACACACACATCTTCCGCTTTGGTAATCGCACTAAGGTTGCCCCCGGCAAAAATGTCTTAGAAGTGGAAATGAAATTGCTTAAATTCGTTCCAAAAGAATTTCTCTTAGACGCTCACCATTGGATGATATTGCATGGGCGCTACATCTGCGTGGCACGCAAACCCAAATGCGATGCTTGTATTATTGAAGACTTATGTGAGTACAGCAATAAGGCGTCTAATTAGTTAACTATTTACTAATCTAAAATTAAATAACATCGAATTTATTAAACCTTTCCATCTCGGCATTCTGTCTCTCTTGAATTTAATACATCACCTAATTTATCACTTTATCTTTTAAAGAGGATGCCATGAGCCATATTGCTAAGTCCCGTTTAACCCAAGCCCAACTTGACGCGCATTGGATGGCCTACACAGGCAATCGCCAATTCAAGCAAGATCCGCGCATTCTAACGGCCGCAGCGGGGCATTATTATACGGACATCGAGGGACGCAAAATCTTTGATGGCTTGTCTGGTTTATGGACGTGCGGATTGGGCCATAGCGTGCCCGCTATTAATGAGGCGGTAGCTGAACAAGTCAAAACTCTGGATTACTCGCCTGCCTTCCAATTTGGTCATGAAAAGTCTTTTTTGTTGGCCGAGCAAATCACCGAATTCATGCCTGAGGGTTTGAATCGAATTTTCTTTACAGGCTCTGGGTCTGAGTCGGTTGATACCGCATTGAAAGTCGCGCGCGCGTATTGGCGTAAAAAAGGCATGGGTACGAAGACCAAGTTTATCGGTCGTGCCAAGGGCTATCATGGCGCCGGGATTTCGGGATTCAGTGTGGGCGGCATTCCGGCCAACCGCGCTCTTTACGGCCAAGGCCTAGAGTCTTACCACCTGCCTCATACACAAGTACCCGGTACTGAATTTACCAAAGGCATGGCCGAAAAAGGCGCAGAACGCGCCGATGATCTTCTTAATTTAATTATGATGCACGATGCGTCTAACATTGCTGCAGTTATTGTGGAGCCCATGTCTGGATCAGCGGGCGTCATCGTCCCCCCCATTGGCTATTTAAAACGTTTACGTGAGATATGTGATCAACATAATATCTTGCTGATTTTTGATGAAGTGATCACGGCGTTTGGCCGCATGGGCACGAAAACCGGCGCTGAAGCGTTTGGCGCGACGCCCGATATTATCACGCTAGCAAAACAAGTGACCAATGGCGTTATTCCAATGGGTGCCGTCGCTTTTAAACAAGAAATTTACGATACGTTTATGGAGCATGGTGGCAAAGATTACATGCTAGAAATTCCGCATGGCTATACCTATTCAGCGCACCCTATCGCCTGTGCTGCTGGTTTAGCGTCCCTAGGTGAAATCAAAAAACAAGGGGTAATCGAACGGGTTAACGGTATGAGCAGCACGTGGGAAAACAGTGTGCACCAGCTTAGAGTTGCCAGTGACATTGTGACGGACATTCGCAACTTTGGTTTTTCTGCGGGCATTACCATCGCACCAATCGATGGCGAGCCAGCGAAACGCCCATTCCAAATAGCCATGGCTATGTGGGAAAAAGGCTACTATGTACGATATGGCGCCGACACCATTCAATTAGCCCCACCTTTCACTACCGAGCAATCTGAGATTGACAGCCTAATAAACGCCCTAGGCGAAACCATTAAGCAGCAAAACTGAGAAAGTGCCCCTCGTATTCTGCTCCGATGAATCAAGATGTTATGTGCTTATATAACATCTTGATTCATCGTGTTTTTTCACACATCCTTATTTGACACAGTCACATTGAAATGAGTATTCTGTTAGTCTTAGTTACGTCTTTGAATCCTCTTTTGTTAAAGGATAAAATCGGTGCCTATTACTGATCCTCATTATGTTCGCTGTTTCTGGAAAGGCTCGCTGTTTTTAACCAATGGTGTCGTCATGTCGGTTCATTGTACACACATATCGACTGAGATGGTTGAAGTGGAAGCAGACGGTGGTTTGCAAGGATCCAAATTGCTCAAACTAGAGTTAAAGGCGATTCATGAAGGCAACACCACTACGATTGTGGCCCTATGTGATCCTATTTTAGATGTGTTTAACGAGCACAACAAACACTACATAAAAATGAGCTACCACACGATCTCAAAGAAAGATGTAGCGTTTATACAAGCCTTTACTGAGTCTCACAAATAGCACAAGCCAATAGCGAAAAGCGTTTAAACGAACGTTGTTACTCTGTGTCTGCCTCTTCTTTTTTGACCGTTTCTTCGGCTTTTTTGACACGAATTTTTGAACCGTCAACGTCCATACCATTTAACGTTTTGATGGCCACCTTCGCCTCACCCACTTTTGGCATTTCAATAAATGCAAAGCCTTTTGACTCACCTGTTTCTTTGTCTATGACTAGGTTGCAAGATTGCAAAGTACCATGAACAGAGAACAAGTTTTTTAACTCGTCTTCCGTGGTATTACGCGCTAAATTTCTGACTAATAATTTCATATTCTTCTCTTGATAAATAAAAGGCATGGCGTTTTCCATGCCTTGGTGTGTTGTCGCCATTCTAACGGCTTACGACAACGTTGTCTCAAACAGTGTTAACAATTTTTGACTGTCTACTTCCATACACACCTGTGTCATTGGCATATCGTTCCAATGTGGTTCTGGAAAACTCATGCCTTGTGGCGCAAAAATGGTCTGGCCAATACCAATGCCTTCACACGCAACACGCACCGCCCCTAATTCCACGCTAAAAATACTCGGATCCATCACATAGGCAATGGTGGATGCGTCATGAAAATAGCACCCATTCATATCAAAACGGCTACTGTAGAAATTAATATAATACTGCGCACAATCGTATAAAAAACCACCCTGCACTGGGTTAGCGGCTTTGATACGTTCTAAAATCGAATTATCAAGTAACACCTGGTGTGTCACGTCTAAACCTATCATGGTCACTTGCCAAGGGGCGGTAAAAACAGCGTCCGCAGCGTGTGGATCATTCATAATATTGGCTTCAGCAACCGGTGAAACATTGCCATATTCAAGAGCCGTGCCGCCCATCAAAACCACTTCGTCAACGAGGTTGGCAATGCCTGGATCTAAAATCAGCGCCGAAGCCAAGTTCCCTAGTGGGCCCAGTGCAATAATGGTCACTTCCCCAGGAAATTCCCGTACCGTATCAACCATAAATTGCGCCGCACTTTTATCAATCGCTTTGCCTTGAGGAGCAGGCAGATCAATATTGCCAAAACCATCTTTACCATGAACAAAGTCTGGGTGTGGACGCGGTGCAATAACAAAAGGAACCGACACCCCTTTCGCGACAGGTACGGTCACTTTTGCAATTTCAGTCAGAGTGATGGCATTTTGGGTCGCCAAGTCTACTGACACGTTACCAAAGGTTGTTGTTAAGCCTAATACTTCTAACTGCGGCGCTTGAAAAGCAAAGAAAATTGCCATTGCATCATCGATGCCTGGATCCGTATCAATAATAATTTTACGAGCCATAATGTCGTCCTTTTTTAATTCTGTGTGTTTGGCTTAGTCTTAGATTAGGTATTTTTCACCAGAAAATCGGTCACTTCTTGTTGAGTAGGAATCGCCGATGCCGCCCCCAAACGAGTCACGCAGATAGCCGACGCGGCACACGCACGAGTAATGGCGTTCGTCATGTTCTCCCCATTCATTAAAGAAGATAAACAAAAACCAATAAAAGTATCGCCAGCCGCAGTCGTATCTACCGCTTCCACAGCAAACGCTTTGACCGATAACTTCTCATTACCGTTAAAGTAACAAACACCCGCTTTGCCAAGCGTCATCAATACGGCCAGCTCAGGGTAAATTTTTGGAAATGCTTCAATGGTGCTGTCTATATCCACCGTGCCAATCAAATCCATGGCTTCCACTTCGTTAACAATTAATAGATCAACAAAACCAAGCACTTTCTTGGTGAGTTCAGCGTCCATAGGAGCTGGATTAAACGCGACCTTAACTTTGTTTTCTTGCGCTTTGCGCATTGTGTATTCGATAAGGTTCGTTTCATTTTGTAGCAACACCCAATCACCAGCATTTGCTTGCGACAGAACTTGATCGATTTGATCATGGGTCAATGCATGGTTGGCGCCTTGATACAAAATAATCGAGTTTTCCGCCTCTTTGGTTAGCTGGATAATCGCATGACCCGTTGGCACATCGATTCGATTTATCAGTCCAGTATCCACACCAAGGGATTCTAACTGCTCAATAACCCCTTGATCACTGCGATGAATTGCGCCTACATGTTTTACATCAGCACCCGCTTTAGCAAGGGCAACAGATTGATTTGCTCCTTTACCGCCTAGCAAACACTGATAGCTATTAGACGCCATCGTCTCGCCTGGACGAACAAAATGATCCAATTGATATAGATGATCAAGGTTAATCGAACCCACATTGTATATTGTCATGCTTTTTCCTTCAGCGTCGGAGTCAGTATTGTTAGCACTTCCAATACTGACCAATTGTACAAAAATAAAAAAACGCCTCAATTCTGCAAGAATGAGGCGTTTTTGGGAAGTTTATTTTCTCTTAGATAAACGAATTACTTGTCGTTATCTAAAAAGCCACGGCCTTTTTGAGCTGCGATGCGCATACGAAGCGCATTAAGCTTAATAAAGCCCGCTGCGTCTTTTTGATCGTAAGCGCCTGCATCGTCTTCAAAAGTGGCAATAGAGCTATCGAATAGGCTGTTTTCAGACTGACGACCTACAACGCTCACGTTGCCTTTGTACAATTTAAGACGCACGGTACCGCTGACGTATTTCTGCGAGGTGTCGATCATCGCTTGCATCATACGACGTTCTTCAGACCACCAAAAGCCGTTGTAAATTAACTTAGCGTAGCGAGGCATCATTTCGTCTTTTAAATGCGCCGCTTCACGGTCAAGTGTAATGGACTCAATCGCGCGATGCGCTTTCATCATGATGGTGCCGCCAGGGGTTTCGTAACAACCACGCGCTTTCATCCCAACGAAACGGTTTTCGACGATGTCTACGCGACCAATGCCATTTGCGCCACCGACCTTGTTCAACGTTTCCAAAATGGTCGCTGGCGACATGGCTTCGCCATTAATAGAAACAGGGTCACCTTTTTCGTAACCGATTTCTAGGTAAGTTGCTTCGTTTGGTGCCTCTTCAGGAGACACAGACCAACGCCACATGTCGTCTTCTGGCTCTGTCCAAGGATCTTCTAGCTGATCGCCTTCAAAGGAAATGTGCAGCAAATTGGCATCCATGGAATAAGGAGATTTTTTCTTTTTGGTAGAGAAATCTACTGGAATTTTATGCTCTTCGCAGTATGCCATGAGCGTTTCACGAGAAGTAAGGTCCCATTCACGCCATGGGGCAATGACTTTAACGCCAGGTTTCAACGCGTAAGCGCCCAGCTCAAAACGTACTTGGTCATTACCTTTACCTGTCGCGCCGTGAGAAATGGCATCAGCGCCTGTTTCGTTAGCGATTTCGATCAAGCGTTTTGCGATCAAAGGACGTGCGATAGACGTACCTAACAAGTACTCACCTTCATAGATGGTGTTGGCACGAAACATAGGGAAAACGAAGTCGCGGACAAACTCTTCACGCAAATCTTCAATGTAGATTTCCTTAATACCCAACGCTTGAGCTTTAGCGCGAGCTGGTTCAACCTCTTCACCCTGACCCAAATCAGCGGTAAAGGTAACCACTTCACAGTTATACTCTTCTTGAAGCCACTTCGCGATTACCGAAGTGTCAAGGCCGCCAGAATAGGCAAGCACTACCTTCTTCACGTCAGACATTTTTTCTGTTCTCCTCAACGAGCTAGCGCTCCCACACCAATGCCTTTAAACCAGTACATGGCGGCGCAAATAATTAAAAAATGGGAACGCAAGTGTAAGATCTCGATTCTTGCTTAGCAAGTAAAAAGCCTTTTTTGCGTCGACAATTGAACAAAAAGAGCCTTTAAAAGCCATTCGACAGTAAGCCGGTAGAAACACCGATTAATTCGCGTCAGACTTCTCTAAACGAATCGTCACACGGCGGTTACGCTCTCGACCTTGGGCCGTATTATTAGTGGTCGAAGGGTACCGCTCACCATGGTAGCGAGAGATGATTTTCTCAGCGGGTACGCCTTTTTCTAATAAGTACGCGGTGACTTTTTCGGCACGAACTTTAGATAACTCGCGGTTATCGCGGCGCGAGCCAATAATATCGGTGTGACCGTCGATGTAGATATACCCCACGCTAGGATCAGAGGAAACGTACAAGGCGACCAAGTCCAACCGCGCCCTTATCCTGTCTGTAAGATTAACACCATTAGTCGTAAACAAGGCGGCGGTTCTGGCTATTTGGTCATAATTAACGGGCAATAAACCCGAAAGACAACGTCTGAATTCATTGTATGCGGGCGCAAAGTTAATGTTCGATAAGCCCACTTCAACAGTTTCACGATTGTTTTCCCAAGCGGTGCCCGCCACCACAGGATGACGGCCACGATCCAAGCTTGTAAGCATACGTTCTGCGACCTTGCCGCCCACTTCTACGGTTAAGCCATAACCTGGGTAGGGTAAAATATCTAATGTCTCAGGTTTCACGCCAGGTGACCAATTAGGGGCTTGAGAAATAATGTACACCTGACCTGGGCCCAGCTTCTCATTTTGCGGCTGTAAAATAAATTTCATCGGCTCACCCGCTTCCTTGATAAAGTGGCCCTCACCATAATGCGGAACAGGATGCGTCAAACTGCATGAAAAAATATCGCCAGAAAGCAGCCATTCAGAATCAGAAATGCCAGACTGATAATGGGTAATGGCGTTCACCTGAACAAAGGGCCAGCACGTGGCCAAAAAAAATGTAGTACGAATTAGCAGTTGTTGGGTAATTCCCATTTAGACATCTCGTTCAAGCATTATCAATTGTGTTATGATCCGACTCTATTGTACACCGTCACTGTTGATAAGACGGTAGAATTAAGGACCCTCTTTTGTCAAACCATGAAATCAAAGACCGATTCCGCGGCTTCCTACCGGTAGTTATCGACGTAGAAACCGCAGGCTTTAATCAAAAAACGGACGCTTTATTAGAAATGGCCGCCAGCATTCTCAGAATGGATGAAAATGGTGACCTGTACATTCATGAAACATTGGCGTTTTTAATTAAACCTTTTGAAGGCGCCAATCTTGAAAAGTCCGCGTTAGACTTCACCGGCATCGACCCTTTCGCCCCAGGCAGGGAAGACATAGATGAAAGCGACGCACTGACTCAGCTGTTCACTAAAGTAAGAAAGGAACTGAAATCCGTGGGGTGCAAACGGGCGGTTTTAGTGGGACACAATGCGGCATTCGACCATGGCTTTTTAAATGCCCTGATTGCGCGCACCGACATTAAGCGCAACCCATTCCATCCTTTTTCAAGCTTCGACACAGCGAGTCTAGGCGGCCTGGTGTATGGACAAACAGTGCTGGCAAAAGCTTGCGAAGCCGCGGCCATTCCGTTTAATAGTTCAGAAGCGCATTCGGCCAAATACGATACCGAGAAAACCGCTGAATTGTTTTGTGAAATGGTAAACCGACTGAAACGCCTTGGCGGTTGGCCCTTGGTTCAAAACGAAGTGGAAGAAGACAGTATGGCGGCTATTTTTCATTCTGGAAAATAAAGCTTTTTTGAAAACGCATTCGGGCTTTATCCAGTGCGTTACTCTTTACCCCCAGGACGAGGTTCACGATGCAAGGTAAGCGAATCTTATATTTATTGCTCGGGTGGCTCTCCCTTTTCACCGGTATTATTGGTATTTTCTTGCCCTTGCTGCCGACAACCCCCCTGGTTTTACTGGCGGCATGGTGTTTTTCTAAGTCGTCTAAACGCTTTCACACTTGGCTGCTTGAGCACAAATTTTTGGGCCCTATTGTGAAAGATTGGCAATCTTCAGATGGCATTCCTCGCCAAGCCAGAAACCGCGCGATTGTGTTTATGTGGCTTGGCATGGGAATTTCAATATGGGTTGTATCACGTTTTTGGGCCACCATTGGACTCATTGCTATCGGCATGTGCGTGAGCACGTATTTGCTGCGCATGCCATTACGTACAGAACAAGACCCGGCTGACGTGACCACACAGCAAGACAAAGACCACTAGCCTCCATTCAAGAACATCCTTTAAAAGGCATTTTCATAATGACACGCCATTACTTTCGTCAATTTGTATTTTACCCTTTTGCGGCATTAATCGGTTTAATCACGCTCATCTGGTTAGCAACGCCATTTGTAGCGGAACATTACTTAAGCAGATATATGAGTGAACAAGGGCAGCGCCTTTCTATTGGCACCCTGTCTGTCGACTTTTTTCCTCCGCGAATCGACCTTAAAAACCTCACCATTAACAACGAAAAACAAGACACCCTGACACTCAAACGCGCGCTGTTTGAAGTTGAACTGTGGCCGCTGTTCACAAAAAAACTGTCTATCTCGGACGCAAAAATAGACGGTTTGACCCTGCAAGTAACCCAACAAGAAAATGATTGGATCATTGCCGGCGTCAATACAACTCAGTACCTCACAGACACATCGACAGACAAGCCAGACGCTGATTCAAAGGAAGTAGAACTAAAAGTGCCTCTAGAAAGTGCTTGGACCATCTCCTTGCCGGTATTTACTTTCACCAATAGCCAGGTCAATGTCTCTCAGCAACCTGACTTAACCTTACCTGCCATGCAAGACACGCTTCGCGTAGCCGAACTAACGGTAAATGATTTGTTTGGGCAAGCCTTAACCTGGCAAGGCGACCTTTCGCTGTCGGCCTTGATAAACAGCACTAAAGTGTCGATAAGAAGCCAATTTGATTACTCGCCCGAGCAGGCTCAGGCGAGCGTTAATATTGACAATACCCGTTTGTGGTTAGAAGATTTTCGCCACTTCATCCCCGCACCATTTAACCAAAGCAAAGGGCAAGTGGACCTGACATCTAACCTTCAAGTCTTGCAAACCAGCATGAATGGCGCGACGTCTCTAAACGTTAAAAAGCTTAACCTTCAAGTTCAAGGCGAGGACCTAACCCTATTCACAGATCAGCAAAGCCAGGCCAGCACACAGTCGACGTCTTTTCATGTTCAGGATTCAGAACTTACCTTTGCTTCTCCAACTCAATTTTCAGTCAAAGGCGCCTTTGATTTACAGGCTAGCCATGCGTCTTTCACTCAAAAAAATCAGACTCTGAAGTTTGCTCTTCTCACCCTAGGCTCGCCTTTACATATCGAACAAAATGGCGAAAAATTAACGGCCTCTGGTATGCTTAATATCGTGTCTGAGCAGCTGCATTTTCGCCAAGCGGAACAAACCGTAGAGTACGATGAACTGGCATTGACGTTACCATTTGATGTGTTGCAAAACGAGAATGACATTGCAGCCAATGGTCGTCTTAATGTCAGCATGCTCAAACCACAGTTTGCCCAAGATGAGCAAAAAGCCCAGTTTGATACCGTCACACTGGTGACGCCTTTTGATATAAAACAAAATAATGCCAACCTGTCGATCTCAGGAGAGTTAAAAGCAACGTCTAGCAACGCATTACTAAATCAGGGAAACCAGACCATGCAATTTGATGCGTTGTCGTTGTGGTCACCCTTCAAAGTCTCACGTGATCCGACTGACTTATCGGCTAAAACCCTCTCAACACAGTTAGACGTTCATGGACTGTCCGTTGCACTAGACGATCTTGCTCTACACAATGAGCACCTAGCCCTAACACTCAGCGATGTAGACGCCACATTGCATACGCCGCAAGATCTCGATACGCTCGATACAACACCGTCAGCCCTCACCGCCGTTGTCACCGCAGCCATCAACAGCCAAGACCTATCCATACAACAAGCTGGCAATCAGGCTCATTACGATGCATTAAGCTTTAGCAACACCCTATTATTGCAAAAAAAGGGCAACACACTGACCGCTGAGAATCGTCAACTCACTCTCGACATCCAAGGTTTAAGCGCCGAACAAGCAGATGGAACACAAATCTCGTTGACAGCCGCCAATTTAAACGCAGATCTGTTAACCGTCCAGTTGGAGGGGGAACAGGAACCCAGCATTGAAGCCGCAAATCTCAATCTGTCGAGCGAATCTTTAGACAGTATTCTGAATCATAATAAGCGTTTAGCGTCTTGGGAAGAAGTCGAGCTAAGTGGCGTATCGTTCCGCCAACAAGGTAAACACTACGACGTGTCGCTCGCACAACTTTCACTACAGGATTTAGTGCTGTCGCAGCAAATTGCAGACGATAACAATCAAACCCCATTGCCCGCTTTAAGCCATATTGGCGCCCTTAACATTGAACAGTTAAAAGCGAACCAGGAAGGTGCTGAAATACATCGAATCACCGCTGATACCTTTAACGTCAACGTTATTTTGGATGCACAAAAACGCCTTGAAAACCTTGTTTTCATTGACGCTGAACAACAGGCGGCGTCGACACCAAAATCACAAGATACTCTGCCCAAAGCCAATGTAGATATCGATGTCGATGTCGAACAACAAAACGCCTTTAAAGTCCCCTATTACCTAATAATAGACCGCTACGATACCACCGGAAAATCTACTTTTTATGTTCAAGACAACCGCATTTCGCCGGCTCTTCAGCGCTCAGTCGACATTGAAATCTTGTCTTTGAGACATCTCAATACTCAGAAAAAAGACCAACAAACGCTGGTCACTCTTAAAGCACGCAACGATAAGTACGCCATTTTAGAGGGCGACGTGACGATTCAGCCTCTCGCCGACCGACTCACATTGAACAGTCAATTTAGGGTTCGAGAAGCAGAATTACCGCCTTTTTCCTCCTATATTGCCAGTGTTTTAGGCTATCAGATCGATTCGGGGCAATTGGATTTAGACCTCACATTGCACGCCAACGAGGGTGTGCTCGATGGCAGCTCTCACATTGTGTTGCGGGAATTTGATCTTGGAGGGCGCCAAGACAGCAGCTCGGTAATAAAAGCAGGCGCTGTACCGCTGAACATTGCTGTGGGGATTTTAAAAGACAGCAACAACACCATTGAACTGGATATCCCCTTTTCAGGCGACATTGATAACCCAGAGTTTGGCTGGCGAGACTTTCTGTTTTTGCCGGTTAAAAAAGCACTTTACACCGCCTCTAGCAGCTATTTGATGCAGACCTTCATACCGTATGCGAACGTCATCAGTATTGCGCAATTCGCTGGGGATCAGTTGCTCAAAATCCGTGTTGAACCGCTGCTATTTGACGTTGGCGATGAAAACCTCAACGAACGCCAAACCCCGTTTTTATCTCAGCTTGCTGCTCTGATGAAAGACAAAGAAGACAGCCAATTAAAAGCCTGCGGAGTAGCCAGCTACCTTGACCTTGCCCTAGAAAATCCGCCGGCAACACTGAATAACACCCAGCAAGAGACCGCTAAAGCGCTGGCACAAGCGCGAGCTAATCACTTAAAAGACTACTTGGTAAAAGAAGGCATCCCTTCTTCAAGAGTGTTTGTGTGCTCGCCAGAAGTAGATTTAGGTAAAAACAGCCCACCGCGTATCGAGCTGAATTTCTAACGTCAGATCTAATGTGCCAGATATAATAAATAGCCATAGAAAGGACACGATAACCAGAGCGAACAGAAAGTGTAAAACTTGACACGCATCAAGTTACAACAGCATTAACTAAGCTATTCTAGGTATAAAGATAATAACCAAGGAGGCCAGTATGCCGATTGAAAATCATAGCTTAGTGAACGAATTTCCAGAATTTAAAGACGATATACACCAGTTAAAAATGGACGATGCACATTTTAAAAAGCTATACGACGAATACCATCACCTAACGAAAGAGGTGGCGAAAATGGAACAAGAGATTATTCCATCAACAACGCTAGAAGAAGAGAAATTGAAGAAGCAACGTTTGCAGTTAAAAGATACGATTCAAGGTTATATTAAAGCCTCCAAACTCGCGTCAATAAAAGCGTAAAATAACACTGTATGTGTGGTCAGTACCATAAAAAGTGGATCAATTGATCCACTTTTATATTTTTTGCTTCAGCGATCTAATTTAAAAAAATTGTTAAATTACTTGGGGTCATCGCACCTAAACACTCCCTGCTTAAAACGACTTTTTAAACGTCTTGTAAGGCTTTTAGTACGTCATGGATTTCCGCTTTGAGCTCTTTATCGATGATTTTATTGCTGTGTATTTTAGCCTGCTCTAAATACGCTATCGCACCAACCGTATCTCCTAGCTCAATTTTTAACGTCGCTGCCGCAAAGCCTAACGAGGATAAATAATCTTTCGAATTAATCGCTAAGGCTTTCACCAGTGCTTTATCGTAGATTTTAATCGCCTCTTCCAAATCATCGGTAAAATCCCCTAATGTTTCCCACTGCACCGGATGATCTTTATCTGTGCCGTCGTTTTCATCACACAATTGCTGCAATTCGGCATAAAAAGCATCAAAACCCGCTTGGTCTTTTTTATGGGCGCAGCTCATTAATTCTTTAGCAAGGTACAGTACTTCTTTATAGACTTTGGTGTTCATAATTTACTCAGCATTAGGCACTTAATGATTCAATCGATCATATGGTAATTATAAATCCGCTGTTATGACAGTTTATTGTGCCATCTGCAGCGCTTTGTTGTGTCGACGAATCAAACTAAGACCCGCTAACAAAACCAAACCTAGCACGATCCAAGAGCCCATAATGACTCCTGTCCAACCCTTCGCCTGCCAAAAAGGATCAAGGTAGAACCCCCCCAAACTCGCACCCAAATAATAGAACACCAAATACAAAGACGACGCGCTGGCTTTGGCGTGTTTGGCGTTACGACTAACAAACCCACTGGTCGTCGAATGACACAAGAAAAAACCAAAACTGTTGATCAGCAAACCAAGGATAATCGCCAACAAGGAATCACCAAGCGTCACCAACGACCCCATCATAAAAATACCCGTGCCCAGCACCATGATGTTTGGCTGACTCCAACGCTTAGCAAGCTTACCCGAAATAGCCGAACCCAAGGTGCCCGACAAATAGGTCAAAAACAATAAACCAACGTATTTCGCTGACAAGCCATATGGCTCAGCTTCCAATACGAACGTCACATAACTGTACTGATTGATAAAAATAAAAAAGCTAAAGCCACCAATCAAATAACAGGTTAACAAACGACGGTTCTGTAAGTGGCTTTTCATGTTCGACACAATATGACCAACGCGAAGCGGCTTGGGTTCAAAGTGCCGTGAGGTCGGCAATAAAATAAAAAACGCCAACAAGCACAATAGGCTGATCACACTCATCACGCTGAACGCGGCGGAGTACCCCAGCCATTCCCCCACAAAGCCCCCAATCAAACGTCCACCAATGCCACCCAAGGTGTTGCCACTGATGTACAAGCCCACGGCCACCAACAACGCTTCTGGGGTGTATTCGTCGCCCAGATACGCCACCGCGATAGCCGGTAACCCCGCAAGAAAAAATCCCTGTAAACCACGCAACGCCAACAACATGTCATAACTCTTTACCAACGATAAACAAAACGTGGTTAACGTAATGCCGACCATGGTCATCACCATGATGCCTTTACGGCCTAATGCGTCGGAAATCGGCCCGTAGAACAACAAAGAAATACCCAAAGTCAATGTGGTAATCGTAAAGCTCGCACTGGCTTGCAAGGGCGTAATGTCAAATTCATTGGCGATCATGGGCAACAGAGGCTGCGTTACGTACACATTCGAAAAAATCATAAAAGACCCAATAACCAAGGCCAAAGTCCCTCGCCAAAACACCGCACTGCCTACTTCGATCACACGAGACTCCACTGGGGTAACAACCCCCACGTAAAATGAAACAAGGGGGCCACTATACGCTGGCGTCATTTATCAATAAAATATATGTAATTTATTCAATTCATAAGGTTTGTTGATGGACATTAAACCCTTGCGCTATTTTATTGCCATTGCCAACACGGCCAGCTTCACCCAGGCCGCTCAGCAGCTAAAGGTGGCACAACCTGCCGTCAGTATGGCGATTAAAAAACTCGAACAAGATCTGGGCTTGACCCTGATTCATCGTGCCGATCGCAATATCGGCCTAACCGATGAAGGTAAGAAGCTCTTACTGCATGCAGAAAAAATCATTCAGGCGACCGACGAAGCCCTGCTTGAAATGAGTGAACTCAAAGGCCTTAGCCAAGGGGAAGTTCGCGTAGGGATTCCCAGCATGCTGGGATCGTATTATTTCCCCCCCATTTTAATGGCGTTTCGACATCGACACCCAACACTCACTTTAAAAGTCATTGAAGGTGGCACTTGGCAGCTTCAGCAAATGCTCGAAAAAGGCGAGCTGGATTTGAGCGTGATCGTGGCCGAAACATTGCCAGACAGCTTAGACACTCGAGCGCTACTCAGGGAAGAAATGCTGGTCACCATTGCAACAGACCACCCTTTTAGCCAACTGGACAAGATCTCGCCAGAAGCGTTTTTTGACGAAGAATTAGTGATGTTTAAAGAAGGATTCTTTCATCGGCGCATCGTCGATAAATTGGCAAAAGCGTGTCAACGAACGCCTAAAATTGGCTTCGAAACCAATTTGATTCCGCTGATTAAGTCCATTACTCAACAAGGCTTTGGCGTGTCTACTTTGCTGGCCATGGTCATTGAAGACGACGACCAACTGATCACTCGCTCGTTTGACCCGCCCATTTGGCTCGATCTCAACATCGCTTGGCGTAAAAATAGTTACCTATCTAAAGCCAACCGCGCTTTTCTCGATTTTGTGATTGAACACAGTCAAAGCGAACGTCAGCGTGTTTAGAAAACAAAAAATACCCAAGTAGCGCAGCGACTGCTTGGGTATCTTACCGTTTGGAATGCTAAAACCCGTTGATCAGTGAAACAAGCGCGCTTCAATCAATGTAGATTTTTTGAAACGTTGGAGGTTTTTTGCACTCGCTAGTACCGCAAGGTCTAACAAGGGCTCAAGCAAAACCACGCTCAGGTACGCCATACCAAAGGTCGCCACTGACGCTAGATTCTCAGCACCAAAACCTTGTCCATAAAATGCCCAAAACGCTACCCAAGCTACGATGCCGCCTTGGTAAGTCAAAGACAATTTGAATGCTTGTTGGTAGCTAATATCCACGTAAGCAGTATTGGCCGCAATCGTGCGACGCGCAACCACAGACATAGCAAACAATGGCAACAACAATGTGGTCACATTCATACCGTATTGAGGCAGGTCAAACTGCGCCAACAGAACGCCTTGAGTGAGTAATCCCAAAATAAGCCCAATGGACGCCGCCGCTGGACCAAAGATCAGAAACAAAGTTGAACCCAAAATAAGATGCACTTCGGAGACACCCACCGTTTGATGGGGCAATATTTCAAAAAAAGCAAACACAAGCAGCGTCGTGAATACACTGCGCCCCACCAAGGACATAAATCCGTCTTTTTTGATCATGTCGATGGACGCTTTCGCAGAAAAGCCAAACGCCGCTAACGCCGTAGCGTAACTTAAAACAATTTTAGCGCCGTCTACAACGCCTGGTTCAATATGCACAATGTGCCTCCAAAATAAATGTCATACACACCCGTATGATTCAAATTCAACGACTTTTAATACAACACACGTTGCTCATAAAAAGCCCAACAATAAAGGCCGGTCTCCGGACTCATCAGCGTAGGGGAATACTGTGTTTTTGCGATTCTCATTCCTTCCCATAATCAAACAGTGGCAATAAGAAAAAACACATCGCTGATCTACCGTTGCGGGGGCAGCACAGGCTTTGTTCAAACTCGCACCTGTTTCCCGTTTCACTCGTATTTGAGCACCTTTACAAGAATCGATAAGCACACTAAATAGCGTGCTATCGCAGGCTGGAAGCCTAAAGTTTTATGAGAGGTTAAGCAACCAATCAAGAGCAAATAGTCATGCCAGCAAGAATACTTTTCATGCTCATCAGAACGCGACTCATCCACAGCCCACTTAATGCATGGTATTTTCTGACTATAATCTAAAAAAACACACAAAAACATTCTAAACAACCAAGCATATTACTTAAAAAGACGTTCAGACCAGACAGTTAAGCCCGCGGCAACGCTACCAAAGTGGTCCCCGTCTAGTACGGGGATATCGCCAATTCGCTGCTGAATCGCCGCACGAATAACAGGCGATTTTGCTGAACCACCGGTCATGTATATCACATCCGGCTTTTCACCAGCTTGCTCTATCGCAGCCGACATCAAGCTCAACATTTTTTCCAGCGGCGACGCAATAGAAGCCGCTAATCTGTCACGAGTGATGTCCGCACTCAGTCCCGCTTCAATGTAATTTAACAAGACGTTATGCTCGTGGGTGTCAGACAAGGCGATTTTGGCTTCCTCTGCACTTCGCACAATGTGGTAATTGTGCTTTTCTTCACGCATACGCATAAAGCGTTCGATCAGCTTGGGTTGCGCCGCGTCTTGACGCATCTGAGTAATCTGATGCTTTGTTTCCATACTGTTAAACGTCGCAATCGCCGACACATCATTGGTCGTGATCGCGTTCCAATACATCTGCGTTGGCATGGGCAAACCGGTTTTTAACAAAGAATCCATACCAAACAACGGCATGAGATGTTTACCGGCAATTTGTATGTCTAAATCGTTCCCGCCGACACGCTCACCGGTATGAGCCAAAAAGTCACCGCGGCGATCGTCTTTTTTGACGTAATCTGGCCCCATTCGTACCATGGCGCAGTCGGTGGTGCCGCCACCGATGTCGACCACTAACACGGTTTTGTTGTCGGTCATTTTGACCTCAAAATCCAACCCCGCCGCGATCGGCTCATACAGAAATTCGATTTCTTTGAATCCCGCCCGTTTGCCCGCGGTGGTGAGTATTTCTAAGGCCTGTCGATTACTCGCTTCGGCGTCTAAGCCTTGAAAGTTCACCGGACGACCGATCACAGTGTGGGTGATCTCAGCGCCTAGGCTTTTTTCCGCACGTTGTTTGATGTTTTGCATCATCAAGGTCACGATATCTTCGAAAAAATAGATGTGCTCCGCACGCAGGCCGGTGCCACCCAAGAACGACTTGGGGGATTTCACAAAGTAGCCTTCTTCCGGCCATTGGAAATATTCTTCAAACGCCGCACGACCAAAAAACACCGTTTGATCGTCGTCGGCGATGTCTTCTTCATAACGTGCACGCTTCGCTCTAGTCAGCGCGTTTTGTCGTAACTGAGCAAAGTCATGGCGCGCAGTCATCCCTTGCATGCCACGCCCGACCGCTTCTGTAATTAGGTCTCGGTCTAACGCATAAAGCGTAGAGGGTAAAAAAGAATGATTGCCTTCCAATGCCACCAAACGCACCGCTGAGTCTTGCACAATACCCAGGGCGCAGTTCGATGTGCCGTAATCAAATCCACAAATCATCTATGTCTTACCTAAAATTACCAATAAAATGGCCGCGCAAGATAGCAGAAAACGCGGGCATTATCACTTTGAATATCACATACATAGCGTTATACAAATGGCGCTACGCCAATAAGAGCAAGGTGCAAATGAAAGGCAATCATGATCCAAGACACCATCGCGAACACCAACGAGACAATATTAGGTCGAAGACTCGATTTATCGGACGTTTTGTACACCACACCCGCTTTGCGGTCTCGACGGCGATACACAGCAAAGCCCACAATCGCCCATACCAAAAAGCCACCAAACACCATGACATCCGCCAAAGTGCCATTACTAAGCAAATGTGCAAGCGCCCAAATTTTCACTGCGATCCACAATGGATAGCCCATTTTGTTTTTCATCGTACTGTTGGGTATAAAAGCAGAACCGACGAAAAACAACGCTACCAGCATCATCAATGCCGACGCGTGGCGCGTCCACAGCGGCGGAAACCACAACCACACGGGTTCCACACGCATTTGCATATAACCCATTATAATAAAGCCCGTCGCAATCAGGGTTATCATACCAAAGCGTAATTTCCAACGCAGGGAACCTTCACGTGCCATGGCTCTTTCACGCCACTTTGGTGCAAACATACCGATAGAATGCACACCAAAAAAAATCACCAAACCTATCACTAAAACCAACATGCCAAGGTATCCCTTATTGTTATTTAAAAAATCATTTATTGGCGGCTAAACGCCAAGGTGTTAACACGCCCTATTTCTCATTATTGGCTGCGATTATAAAGGTAAATGGCGATTTTTAGCTAGAAAACGCCCCCTTCTTTGCTCTAAAATAGTCCGTTTTTATACCCAGACAGGTCGACATGATTAAGACACCTTATTACCTCATCGATAAAGCCGCGCTGCTAAAGAATTTAGAAAAGATAGCCTATGTGCGTCAGCAATCTGGCGCCAAGTCTTTGCTGGCACTTAAGTGCTTTGCAACTTGGTCTGTGTTCGATTTAATGCAAGAGTATATGGACGGTACAACGTCCTCGTCTTTATACGAAGTCAAATTGGGTAAGACCAAATTTCAAGGTGAAACTCACGCCTACAGCGTCGCCTTCGCAGACGATGAAATCGCTGAAGTACTTGCCCACTCGGATAAAGTCATTTTTAATTCGATTGGCCAGCTTAACCGCTTCAAAAACATCAGCCAAGACAAAACCCGCGGCCTACGCGTCAACCCTCAAGTCAGCACCTCGGAGTTTTTGATTGCTGATCCAGCGCGTCCTTTTAGCCGCCTTGGTGAATGGGATCCTAAAAAAATCGCCACGGTAATCGACGACATTTCAGGCTTCATGTTTCATAACAATTGTGAAAACGACGACTTTGACCGCTTTGATGACATGTTAACCCTCATTGAGGAAAACTTTGGTCACCTCATTGAGCAAGTAAAATGGGTCAGCCTCGGTGGTGGGATTCACTTTACCGGTGACGATTACCCTATCGATCAATTTTGCCAGCGCCTAAAAGCCTTCGCTGAAAAATACGATATTCAGGTATTTTTAGAACCTGGTGAAGCCAGCATCACGAAAAGTACGACCCTTGAAGTCACGGTATTAGACACCTTATTCAATGGCAAAAATCTGGCCGTGGTCGATAGTTCAATTGAAGCCCACATGTTGGACTTATTAATTTATCGAGAAAATGCGAAAATGGCGCCCTGTGAAGGTGAACATGACTACATGATTTGTGGAAAATCTTGCCTAGCGGGCGATATTTTTGGCGAATTCAAATTTGATAAGACACTAAAGGTGGGTGATCGCTTGTCGTTTCAAGACGCAGCCGGTTACACCATGGTGAAAAAGAACTGGTTCAACGGCGTCAAAATGCCGTCGATTGCCATTCGCCAATTGGATGGCCGCATCGAACTCGTTAGGGAATTCGGTTACCACGATTTCGAACAGAACTTGTCTTGATCATAAGTTAAGACCGTTCAACACTTTTTTATTTTGGAGATAGCGTTATTATGAAAAAAAATGTCCTCATCATCGGTGGCGGAGGCGTGGCTCGAGTTGTAGCCCACAAATGCGCCCAACACAATGACACACTGGGCAATATCGCAATTGCTTCGCGCAGCGTTACGAAATGCGACGATATTGTAGCCAGTGTCCTCGACAAAGGCAGCATGAAGGTAGAGGGCCGCATTCAAGCATTCGCTCTTGACGCCCTTGATGTTTCCGCAACGGTTAAACTGATTCAAGACACAGAGTCACAAATGGTCATCAATGTTGGCTCTGCGTTTATTAACATGTCGGTTCTCGAAGCGTGCATTGAAACAGGCGTGGCGTACTTAGACACCGCAATACATGAAGACCCAGCAAAAATCTGTGAAACACCCCCTTGGTATGCAAACTACGAATGGAAACGCCGCGAATTATGTAAAGACAAAGGCGTGACCGCTATTCTTGGCGTAGGTTTTGATCCGGGTGTGGTCAATGCTTATGCCGCATTGGCTTACAATGACTATTTCGATAGCGTCAGCGACATCGATATTATTGATATTAATGCCGGTAGCCATGGCAAATATTTCGCTACAAACTTTGACCCAGAGATCAACTTCCGTGAATTTACCGGTCGTGTTTACTCTTGGCAAGACAGTGCATGGCAAGAAAACAAGATGTTCGAAGTCAGCCGAACAGACGACTTACCTGTTGTCGGTAAACAAACCGCTTACATGACAGGGCATGATGAAGTGCACTCTATTTCGCAAAACCTAAACGTACCAAACGTGCGCTTCTGGATGGGATTTGGCGAGCACTACATCAATGTATTTACCGTATTAAAAAGCCTAGGGCTTTTGTCTGAACAACCCGTTAAAACCGCGGAAGGCCTAGAAGTCATTCCATTAAAAGTGGTAAAAGCGGTACTGCCTGACCCTTCTTCTCTTGCCCCTGATTACACAGGCAAAACCTGCATCGGTGATGTAGTGAAAGGCTTAAAAGATGGCAAAGAAAAAGAAGTCTTTATCTACAACGTAGCCGATCATAAAGACGCGTTCAATGAAGTGGGTAGCCAAGGTATTTCTTACACCGCGGGCGTGCCACCGGTCGCCGCCGCTATCCTTGTTGCTAATGGCACTTGGGATGCCCAAGAAATGCGCAACGTAGAGCAACTCGACCCTAAACCCTTCTTAGCGTTACTAAACGACATGGGCTTACCGACGCGCATTAAAGACGAAAACGGCGACCGTCCGTTCACACTTTAAAACCCACTCAAGTTAAAACCGTTTAGATTTTTGTACAAAAAACCTCCCATAATACGGAGGTTTTTTTGTATCTGTCTCCAAATTACTAAATTCACTTTGAAAGGCTATTTATGACAATATTAGCCCAATCAACAATATCGGCTCAATTAACAATGTCGGCTCAATTAACAATGTCGGCCCAACCTGATCACTCATCACCGACTAAATCACCATGGGAGACAGCGGTAAACGTTGGGCATCAAGAACAAACGCAAAGCCTGCGGCTGGGATGATAAGTATCTGTTTAAGGTGGTGGGGGTGATTAAATAATGTTAATGCGTTTGTCTTGACCAAAAGGCCGTTCTTAATACAGCTAATCGTTAATGAGTTACCAATAATTTTTTGCGATTTAATGCCTATACTGATCGCATTTCACCTAAAAGCTTATCCACTTCTACTTCTACTTCTATAAGATCATGAGGCCAGCTCCCCTTCATTTTTACATTTTCACATGCCTGGTAGTACTTCGACTTATTCTTCATTATGTCTTCTAATGCATTTATCAAGCTCGATAAAACAACTCTTTTTCCATAATGTTTTTCAGCTAACTCGATAGACTTACTGGGTATTGATCCCCAGCATTTATACATTGCAAGTATATCAAAAATATCTTTAAAAGGTGACTGTAGCTTTCTATCACTGTTTGCTAACAACTTTGTGTAAAAACAGGACTGCCTATCAAGGAAGGGAACATTAAATACATCCTTTTGATATTCATAAGAGAGCCCGTAATTATCAAAGCTCAAAAATTCAAGCTTTATCGCTGTATCTTGGTATTTTATTATAGTCCTAACGCCATCGCGATCTGCACGAACTTCTCTTACATATTCAAATTCTGTTTTTACTAGATCGCCAAGACTTGAATTAGTAACATTACTTCTTACAGCCCTATAAGACTTTTTGTTCGGACAAAGAAAATCAATATCAATAGATTCTCTGAACTCGTCAAGCTCAAGCGCTATACGAGTTCCTCCGCCAAAAATTATAATATTTTGACAAAAAAAATCAGCGTTAAAATTACTTAACGCTGATACTATTGTTTTATGATGAGCTAAGGTGTGTTTAGTCATTTTAATTACATTGCTGGCATAAAATAACCATTACCAAAATCTTCCGTCAACTTTCGAATCAGGCTCTGCTCTTTATCTGATAATTTATCCTGATCTACGTAGGCCCAGCGCTTCTCATACAATTCAAAAGCAGTTTGGGGATCAACAAACTTCTTGTGCATATCCCACAAAAGAAGATTTAACTCATGGTATTTAGTTCTGTTGATATTTGGCACAGTTGCCTCTCATCACTCACTTAAATAGTTATCGTATAGCACTAAGCTAACACAAAAAAGATCGTTGGGTGCCGAATTTAGAAAAAACTATTAATAAAAATCCTACATAAAAACATATTAATTGTACACACAGTAAACAAAAATTAGTTACATCATTGCTTATTTAGTCCAACATCAGCGCAATATCGCCCATGTCGGGCGCGTAATACACCTTCTACAAAATCCGCAAATCCGTATGGCCCGATATTTTAGCCAAGTTAAGCACATCAACTTTCTTGGCTAAGCGAGTCAGCGCATCAGAAAATGGGCGATCAAGAATATCAGAGGAAGTGCTTTCCTTGGCCAATCGCTCTTCATTTGCAGCCCATGCCATAGCCTCGCGTTTGGTTGTGAACCCTTCTTTGGTCTTTATTGTCACTTGACCGCGCCAACCATTATTCTTCCTGTAAGCCGTAGCCATATTAAATTTTCCTGAAATGCCTAATGGGTGCAAAATTGGGTGCAAAAAAGGTGCTGAGTTTCGGAAAAGATAGCATAAGATAGCAAAAGTTTAAAATTTTAATGGGGGAATAAAAGCGCTGAAAGCTAGGAAGTACGGGGGCTTGACGAGGCTGGAATGTTTGAGCAAAAAAAAGGCACCACTAAGTGGTGCCCGGGACCGGAATCGAACCGGTACGCTCGTTAAAGCGCAAGATTTTAAGTCTTGTGTGTCTACCAATTTCACCACCCGGGCATATCTGAATTGGAGGCCGAAGTCGGAATCGAACCGGCGTTAACGGAGTTGCAGTCCGCTGCATGACCACTCTGCCATCCGGCCTCATATCAGATTATCTTTTGATTGGAGCGGGAAACGAGGCTCGAACTCGCGACCCCAACCTTGGCAAGGTTGTGCTCTACCACTGAGCTATTCCCGCGTCTCAAAAGACGTGGCCTATTCTATGTATTTGAGCTTTCACGTCAAGGGAAAAAACCAAATAAATAACGAACTTAGCCATTTTTTTAATATCTGTTTATTTTTTGTTCGACTCTTTGAACATTAGCTCGGGCCACGCGGCTTTCAGGTAAACATACATTGACCAAAGCGTTAATAATGCCGCTGCAATAAGCACAACTTCACCCACATGGGCTTCGAAGGTATCTGGACGACTGCCCAGTAGAATAAAAATCGCCAACATCTGCATCGTCGTTTTTAACTTGCCAATGTAAGAGACTGCAACGCTGGCGCGCTTGCCCATTTCAGCCATCCATTCACGCAAAGCAGAAATCACTATTTCGCGCCCTACAATCACAGCACTGGCCAATGTCAGTAAAGGGTTAGCATAACTCGCCACCAGCAACACCAAAGCAATTGACACCATGAGTTTATCGGCGACTGGGTCAAAGAAAGCACCAAAAGCGGTGGTTTGGTCGAGCTTCCTGGCCAAGTAACCATCCAGCCAATCAGTGACCGCGGCTAATGCGAATATAATGGCACAAGCGTAATAGCGACCTTCCCATGGCAAATAATAAATAGTGACCAATATCGGAATCATAAAAATCCGTACGGAAGTCAATATATTTGGTATGTTCATTTTATTCCTAATGATTACGCCCGATGCACCAACATCTGGCCAAACTTAACTTTTATGAAGATAAAGATACACGTCTTCTGCTTTTTTAGCGCTGATCCCTTTCACCTTTGCAATATCTTCCTGGCTTGCAGAGAGTAATTCCTGATAACCACCAAAGGCCATAAGCAACTCTTTGCGACGACTTGGGCCAATCCCAGGAATACCTTCCAGTGACGAATGTCGACGCTTTTTGTCGCGCCTACGCCGATGGGTTGTAATGGCAAATCGGTGTGCCTCATCTCGTATGTGCTGGATCAAATGCAAAGCGGATGAATCTGGCGGCAACACGACTTCATCTTCTTTAGAACCGATATACAAAGTTTCTAAACCTGGCTTTCTTGTATCCCCTTTTGCCACGCCCAATAAAAAGATATTCACCAAACCCAACTCTTTTAATACTGTTTCGGCTTGTGTCAGCTGGCCTTTGCCGCCATCAATAAGCAACACATCAGGGGCATCTAGTTCACCACTTTTCACGCGTTTATAACGACGTGTCAGTGCTTGTTTCATGGCGCCGTAGTCATCACCCGGCTCAACCCCTTCGATATTAAAGGAACGATAACGTTTTTTATCCGGACCATCAGGACCAAATACCACGCAAGACGCGACGGTGGCTTCACCACTGGAGTGACTGATATCAAAACATTCCATATGCGCAGGCGGTTCGTCAAAGCCTAACAACTTTTGCAATGCAGTGACACGACTAAAGTGATTGCGTTTATCAGATAAACGCGCCTGCAAGCCCTGCTCTGCGTTCAATTGTGCCAACTCAAGCCAACGCGCGCGCTGACCACGCACGCTGCTAAGAACCTCAATTTTTTTCTGTGTAGTCTCAAAAACACCCTCAACCAAGGCATCGGCATCTTCTAGCGCATGACTAATGATAAGCGTCTTCGGCAGCTCTTGAATTCCGCCAAGGTAAAATTGTGCGATAAAAGAAGACAATAGCTCACTTTCAGAAATCTCAATCGGCATTTTAGGGTAATGGCTTTTGCTGCCCACCACTTTACCTTTTCGCACCATCATCACATGCACACACAAGCCACCAGGCTGAATAATGGAAGCGATGACATCGGCCTCTCCTGTTTGACCGTATACATACTGCTGCTCTTGTATGTGCTTCAGCTGAATAATCTGGTCACGCAGTTCAGCGGCACGTTCAAATTCCATATCAATGGCGGCGGTGCTCATTTGCGAGGTAATCTCAGCGGTGAGCTCTTGATCTTTGCCCTGTAAAAACATCCGTGCATGGCGTACATCCACGTCGTACTCTTCGTCTGAAATCAAGCCAACACAAGGTCCAGAGCATCGTTTAATTTGATACTGCAAGCAGGGGCGCGACCGATTGGCGTACGTGCTGTCTTCACACTGGCGGACTTTAAAGACTTTTTGCATGGTAATTAAACTGTCTTTTACGGCTGAGCCGCTTGGAAAGGGACCAAATAAAGTACCTTTAGCGGCCTTTTCGCCACGACGAAACAGTAAAGCAGGGTGCGAATGATTGGATAACAAAATGTAAGGATACGATTTATCGTCGCGAAGCAATATGTTGTACGGAGGTCGATGTTGCTTAATCAGCGTCTGCTCAAGCAACAAAGCTTCTGTATCGCTCTTGGTCACGGCAATTTCGATCGAATCAATACGGCTTACTAAGGCCATGGTCTTGGTTGTTAATCCAGTGGGCCTGAAATAACTGGCAACACGATTTTTAAGGTTTTTTGCTTTTCCAACGTAAAGCAACTCACCCTTACTGTCATACATGCGATACACGCCTGGGCGACTGGTGAGATTGTTTACAAAATGTTTTGGATCAAATTCTGAATGGCTCAAACCAACCTCGTTTTACGCCTGGCCCATGCCCAATACGTTATATCGCATGGCCAAATGAATGAGCTCTACATCGCTCTCTATATTTAATTTAGCGAAAATACGCGCACGGTACGTGCTGACTGTTTTGGGACTGACATTAAGATACTCAGCGATTTCGTGAGATTTTTTACAATCTACAATCATTTGCGACACTTGCAATTCTCTGTCAGACAATTGACCTAAGGGCGACCCTTGACCATCAACCGTAAACTTCGTCAGTGCCATTTTCTGGGCGATGCTGTTGGAAATATAATGCTCCCCTCTCGCAACGGCTTGGATAGCATCCAGCAATTCCGACGTTTTGGTACCCTTCGTTAAATAACCGGACGCTCCTGCTTCCAGTAGCTTCATCGGGTACAAATTATCGTCTAGGGCCGACAAAGCAATCACTTTTATGCTTGGAAACAAGCGCTTTATTTCTTTGGTGGCCCCTAATCCCCCTATCCCTGGCATGTGTACATCCATCAAAACGATGTCTGGCAGCAAGGCCTTAGATTGAATTACCGCCTCTTCGCCACTGTGAACCACACCAACAACCTCCACTCCATTTACATCCTGTAATACACGGCTAATACCGTGACTAACCACATCATGATCATCAACAATTAATACTTTTAACATGGTAACCTCAGCAAAGTTTGTCACTCTCTGTATCAATCCCCATTCTGTACAAAGGAATCGTGCCAACGGCATCCCGCCGTTTCTAATGATGGTATCGAACCAGGACACAAAACTCACCGTTATTCTGGTAGTTTTTCGTTGTATCCCATTTCCTGTAGCTTTTTTTGGCTCACTTCTCGATATCGGACTCGCACACCAGACCCATGCGTTTTTTGAGTGTAATACAGTAACGGCATAACGGCGTCTACAGACAATGACAAGGCGCGGGCAATGTCGCCGGCCAAGTTATGCACACTCAAGGTCTGCTTGTTTTCGATCATAATGACTTTAGGAATGCACAAACGCTCGCCGGCAATCACACGGTCGACTACTTTCAAATAACTCGCTTCAAACAAAGGCCAACTAACGCGCTCTTCTTCTGACTTAATCTTGTACCATCCTGCTGCAGAACCCGCAAAAAAAACCGCAGGATGACTCCATCTGTGCTTTAAAGGGTCTGTACGACAGGCACACACCTCAAGATAGGCAGATCGAGGATCGACTAAACCATACGCCTTATAAGCGGTACTAATGAGCTTTAAAAATTCAGAAATGGTCGGCGGCCAAGCATGGACCTCTTTGGTGCGCTCAACCGCATACGCCAACAGGGGCTCCTGAAAACCTTTTAACGCGACAGCCCACTCTCGTTTTGCCAGCTTTACTTCGTCTGTGGTGCTGTATGCTGAGGCAAATTTATGGGTATAAATGGCTTTAAAGCGTGCAAAAAGCATATTAACAAGCACACGTGTTTGCTGTTCTGCTTCCGTTGGGCCCGCATCACGAGAAGAGTGATGGCCCGCCTCAAACTCACCAGTCGGTGTCGTGTATGTTGTTGAGGGCATCGCTAACTTGCTCTCGAGAGGTTTTAGTAAATTTTGAACTGCCTGAGGTTCCTTCATATGAAGACCGATCCGATTGTTTATATTGCCACTGGCGTTTTACGTATTTGAAAAACTCGCTGTTCCACGTTCTGACGTTTTTACGTTGTTCTTTGATTCTTAGCAAAAATTCAGTTTGCAACGTCAAGGCAAACTCACGCGCAATGCCTGATTGTACAATTTGTTCTAATGTTGCTTCTTCTGGTTGCCACTGATCTGGCTGACGCGCACGCTCTTTTTGCTCCAAATATAAATCAAAATCTGTCACACCACGTCGATCGTTTGCTACCGGCGGAGAAGGTGGCGCGCCATATTGACGAACAGGCGGCTTGGTAGGATAACTCTTCGATTGAGGTGTAAACTCATCGTTTTTATCCCGAGACGCTTTGTGTAAACGATCCATTTTGTTCATCAAAGACTCGTCTGACGAAGATCGCTCGACAGTGGGTTTCACCGCTTGTGCCGTTTTCTGCGGCGACACCAGGTGTATCTCTAACACCTCTTCCTGACGCTGAAAACTGAGCAACTGGCTGAGCTGCAAGTTTCCTAACAACTTCATTAGCATAGGCACAGTCCAAAAAGGTAACTGAGCACTCAATCTGTGCATTTCAACACGCAAAACTGTCGAATTAACGAGGTAAGCCTGTTGCTTCAAAAAGGTAAGCAACACGGTTTCTTCTAAGCCTATTTGAGCGGCCGTCGAAAATGATATCGGCAATGAATAGTCGTTATCCAACATAAATCCCACTTCGTATAATGAGCGCAATAGTTTATCAAAAGCCTTTGCCATAAGCACGATAACCTTCGATCAAGGCCATGAACTTTTAGTGATTTAAGTCAGCCGCTAGCGGATCAAGAAATACCATTGACAGCAATAGCGCTGGAAAAAAAACGCTATTGGATGGGGAGGCTGTATCAGCGTAGATATTTATGCTTATTTAGCCGCGAATAAAACAATCTACCTTGAAGTTTGGAACTTTCCACCGCATATTAACTCTATTGATTTGCAATTAACCTCATAGGAGTTATTACCATGCGTTACACAGAAGCCCTTTCGACACATTCGTCACTAGCGGCAAACAAAACGCTCCGCAATACTTACGGACTGTTGTCGCTTACCCTCTTGTTCAGCGCCTTCACTGCGGGCTTGAGCATGGCTTTAAACTTACCCCATCCTGGTCTGATTATCACGCTAGTCGGCTTTTATGGTTTACTATTTTTAACCCACAAATTTAAGAACAGCGCGCTGGGCATTTTATGCGTATTCGCGCTAACTGGATTCATGGGAGTGACGCTTGGACCAATTTTGAGCATGTATATGAACATGACCAACGGTGCTAGCTTGATCATGAGCGCATTAGGTATTACAGGCCTATCCTTCCTAGGCTTATCGGCTTATGCACTGGTTTCAAAGAAAGATTTCAGCTTCCTTAATGGATTCATTACGGTTGGCTTCTTTGTACTCCTATTTGCCGTTATTGCTGGCATTTTCGTTAAAATGCCTGCACTTCAAATTTTTATCTCGGCGGGTTTTGCGCTGTTTTCAGCAGCGGTTATCTTGTTGCAAACAAGCCAGATCGTACGCGGCGGTGAAACCAATTACATCATGGCGACCGTGAATCTGTATGTATCTTTATACAACATGTTCATTAGTGTCTTGTCGTTGCTTGGTATGTCTCGCGATTAAACAGCAGGCAACCAACGTAAAAATGAACACAAAAAGGCCGCTGACTGCGGCCTTTTTTGTGTGTAAAATTTATCGAATTATTCATTAAGGTCATATTTACTATGCAACACACCTTGCTGATCACAGGATCGCCATATCACAGCAAAGCCTGTCACTCTGCCTTACGCTTCGTTAATGCCGCGGTGTCTATGTCCCCTGATAGCATCAAAGGTGTGTTTTTTTATGAAGACGCTGTTTTAATCGGTAACGCATTAGCACAGCCCCCAAGAGATGAAATACACCTGACAAAAGCGTGGCAAGAGATCGCCGTTCAGCACAATATTCCACTTTACTTGTGCATTGCCGCCGCGGTGAGACGCGGCGTTATCAGTGAATCTGAAAGCCAGCGTTATGGGCTTAATCAAAGCTCTCTTGCGGAGCATTTCCAATTAGAAGGACTAGGCACCTTAGTTGATCTGATGAACACCACTCATAAACTCATTCAGTTTAGATAGCACCCTAAAACACCATGAAAAAAACGTTAATACACCTAAACAGCGGCCCATATTCGAGCCTCGCCTGCAAAGAAGGCTTGGATCTTGCTTTAGTATTTGCCACCTTTGAGCAATCGGTGGACCTCTGCGTATCTGGCGCAGCGGTCTCGCTGCTATCAACCCAACAACAGCCTGACTCAACCCAAGGTAAAAACCTGCACAAACTCCTCGATGGGCTAGAGTTTTATGACATCGAAAATGTATTTGTCGAAATCAACACCATAGACCCAAGTAATGAGAGTGTCTGGTCCGGCATAACACCACTCGATACCGAGCAATGGCAGGCTTTATTTTCACAATACCAACAAGTTTTTCGGTTTTAACCTTTGACTTCCATAAGCGACTTTGACTATGCAACTTCATCAGATTAATCAACTCGACTACCCCAGCGCCATCGAAAACTGCTGGCAAAATAGCCTACAAATTGGCGATCAAATTGTATTGATAGAATCTGGCCTATTACGCCTAACCCAACACAGCAAAGCGATGAACGCACTGAGCGACGAAAAAGGCGTGACCCTGTACTATCTTCAAAGTGACGCTAACGCGTACGGTGTCTTTCCTTCGATAGGCACGCCACTAACAGACGAAGAATGGGTAACACTCACCTTTAACGCCGAAACGCACATAAGCTGGTAACAACGCTATGAACAACGACATTCTGCTCGATGAAGAAGGGTATTTACTCGACTTACAAGATTGGACGCCTGAACTGGCGAACCAGCTAGCGCTTGAGGTTGAGGTTGAAATGACCGAGGCACATTGGGAAATTATTTATCTACTGCGAGAATTTTACGCCGCTTTCGAAATCTCACCCGCCATGCGACCGTTGGTAAAAGCCGTCAGCAGAAAACTCGGTGCCGACAAAGGAAGAAGCATCTATTTAATGACTTTATTTCCTGGCAGCCCACCCAAATTAGCCGCGAAAATTGCTGGCCTTCCCAAACCAGCAAACTGCCTGTAACCGTACACATTTTTAAGGGTTAATACTTTCCGTACCACTCTAATTTTTTCTGCAAAGTGACGACTTCGCCAATAATCAGCAAAGCCGGCGATTTCGCTTCATTTTGTATGGCAACTTCATAAATGTCTTGCATGGTCGAGGTAAACACACGCTGCTCACTCGTGGTGCCTTTTTCCACAATAGCCACTGGCATCGATGGCAGCATACCAAAACGCATTAACGACTCACTGATCTCTTTAAGCCCTGTGAGCCCCATATAAATCACCAAGGTCTGCGCTGGATGCACCAACTCTTCCCAGGGTAAGTCTGTTGTACCATCTTTTAAGTGACCGGTTAAAAAACGAACCGACTGAGCATAATCACGATGCGTCAAGGGAATGCCCGCGTAAGCAGCACAACCTGCTGCTGCCGTGACACCTGGCACCACTTCAAAAGGCACGCCTTCCTCGATAAGCTCTTCGAGCTCTTCACCGCCGCGCCCAAAAATAAACGGATCACCGCCTTTAAGACGCACCACCATGTTGCCTTCTTTTGCTTTCGCCGCCAACAAACTGTTGATCTCTTCTTGTGGCAAGCTGTGCAGTGACTTCGCTTTGCCAACGTACATTTTTTCCGCCGTTGCTGGAATAAGATCAATTATCTCTTTGCCGACCAAGCGATCGTACAACACGACATCGGCCATAGTGAGTAAGCGATGCGCCTTCAACGTCAATAACTCAGGATCACCAGGACCTGCACCAATTAAATACACCTTACCCGTCATAATATTCACTATCCAATCATAAAAAAAAGCCTTTTCTTAAGGCTTTTTTGCGTTACTTATCTAAAAGAGCTGTGAATTACGCTTTTTTCAACAGAGTTTTACCGCCCATATAAGGGACCAACACATCAGGAACGCGAACACTGCCATCCGCATTTTGATAATTCTCTAACACAGCAACCAAGGTTCGACCTACCGCCAAACCAGAACCATTCAACGTATGTGCCAATTCCGGACGACCCGTTTCAGGGTTGCGCCAGCGCGCTTGCATACGACGAGCTTGGAAATCCCACATATTTGAGCAAGACGAAATTTCACGGTATTTGGCTTGACCTGGCAACCACACTTCAATGTCGTAGGTTTTGTGAGCGGAAAAGCCCAAATCACCGCCGCATAAAATGACCGTACGATAAGGTAGATCCAGCTTTTGCAAAATAGACTCTGCATGGCTTACCAATTCTTCCAACACCGCTTCAGAGCGATCAGGACGGCAAACATGCACCAGCTCCACTTTTTCAAACTGATGTTGACGAATCATGCCTCGAGTATCACGACCATAACTGCCCGCTTCACTGCGAAAACACGGCGTATGAGCGACGAATTTCTTGTGTAAATCGGCGTCGTTTAAGATCTCGTCACGAACCAAGTTAGTCACAGGAACTTCCGCTGTGGGTATCAAGTACAAGTCATTATTGCCGCTGTCTTTGTCTACTGGCACTTTGAACAAATCCGCTTCAAACTTAGGTAACTGACCGGTGCCCTTTAAAGAATGTGCATTGACCAAATACGGCACGTACACTTCCGTATAACCATGCACATCAACGTGGGTATTAATCATAAACTGTGTTAATGCGCGGTGAAGGCGTGCAAGGTCAGAATGCATCACCGCAAAGCGAGAACCGGTAATTTTCACCGCCGCCGCAAAATCGAGCATCTCCAAAGCTTCACCAAGGTCAACATGATCTTTCGCATCGAAATCGAAGTCTTTTGGCGTACCCCAACGACGGACTTCGACGTTATCGTCTTCCGTCACGCCCTCTGGAACAGAGGCATGAGGCAAATTGGGAATACCTTCGAGTAAGGCTTCAAATTCAAATTGAACTTGCGCTAGCTGTGTTTTGGCTGCTTCCAAATCATCGCCTAAAGTGGCTGTCTGTGATTTCAGTTCAGCGGCTTTATCTTTGTCGCCAGACTTCATCGCTTGGCCAATTTCTTTGGAGACCGAGTTTCGGGCTTGTTGCAGCTGCTCCGTTTCCATCTGAATGACTTTACGGCGCTCTTCCAGCGAAGAAAAAATCGCGACATCCAGCTCGTAGCCTTTCTTTTTAAGTTGAGCCGCAATGGCTTCCGGGTCAGCGCGCAATGCTTTAATGTCTAACATTTGTGCAACAATATCCTTTAAACAGTGTGTAAAAATAAAGAGAAGGAGGTTTCTCGCTGTTAAAATAAACGAGCCATCGCCATGCCAGCCGCCAAGCCAGCGATCCCCAAAATGCAGCTTAATAATAAATAGCTTATCGCACTTAGCCAAGCCTGCATGTTAATAAGCGCGACAATTTCTAAAGAAAAAGTCGAAAAAGTAGTGAAAGCCCCTAAAAACCCCACCATAACCAAGGGACGATAAGGCACCAAAGCTGGCATTCGCTCCATGATAATCACGAACGCCACCCCCATTAACACGCTTCCAAGGACATTAATCGACAAGGTCGCCATGGGGAAAGAAGAGTGCCAGTGGCTGTTGATCCACTTCGTTGCCCCATAACGGCTCAGCGCCCCTAAAGCACCACCAATGGCGATCATAACGTACATCATTTCTCGTTCTCCTGAGGCAAGTCACGGTTCGCTACATTGGTCTCATAACGTTGCACGGGGCTTTGCTCGTCAAGATCCGCAAGCCAAGCCAGTTTGTCGTTAATTTTCTTTTCCAACCCACGATCTGAAGGAGAATAATAGCGCTGGCCTACAAGCGCCTCGGGCAAATAGTGCTCCCCTGCTGCGTAGGCAAAGTCTTCGTTGTGGGCGTATCGATAACCCTCACCATGGCCCATACTTTTCGCCAATGTGGTGGGGGCATTTCGTAAGTGATTTGGCACCTCATAACTCGGCTGAGCACCCACATCGGCCATTGCTTGGTTAAACGCTTTATACACCGCGTTACTTTTCGGTGCGCACGCCATATAAACCGCCGCTTGTGCAATAGCACGGTTGCCCTCACCCGGACCCACTCTCTCAAACACATCCCACGCGTTGAGCCCAACTTGCAAAGCTCGCGGGTCTGCATTGCCAATGTCTTCGGAGGCAATCGCCAACAAACGCCGGGCAATATACAAAGGATCACAGCCTCCATCGAGCATACGCGCCATCCAATATAGAGCCCCATCTGGAGAAGAACCACGAACGGATTTATGAAACGCAGATATCTGATCGTAAAAGACATCGCCCTTACGATCAAAACGGCGAACGCTGCCACCCAATACATCTTCAAGCTGCTCTTGCGTAACCGCCGCGCCAGGCTCTACTAAATCCGACAAAATTTCTAGAAAATTCAATCCTCGTCGAATATCACCGTCCGCCGCTTGTGCGATGACCGACAAATAACCGTCGTCAATGTGAAAACCTGGCTCTGCCCTACCGTCATCGTGACGATGTAAAACATGAGCCAAAGCGCGATTCAACGCTAAAGCGACATCCTCTGCACTGGGAGTCGTCAAACGATAAACTCGAGCTCGAGACAACAAGGCCGAATTTAATTCAAACGCGGGGTTTTCCGTTGTGGCGCCAATAAACAAAAAAGTACCGTCTTCAATAAACGGCAAAAAAGCATCTTGTTGTGATTTGTTAAACCGATGAACTTCATCGACAAACAGTACAGTTTGCGTGCCGCTCATCCCTCGCAACTGCTTAGCCTGATCCACCGCGGCACGAATGTCTTTTACCCCAGACATCACCGCAGACAACTCAATAAACTGCGCCTCTAAGGCATGAGATAAAAGTTGAGCAAACGTCGTTTTACCCACACCCGGCGGCCCCCAAAGTATAAACGAATGGCAATGCCCTGTTTCTACCATGCGCCTTAGCGGTTTTCCGGGGCCAACCAAATGCGCCTGACCTATATAGTCGTCCAGTGTGTGGGGGCGCATTCTCGCGGCGAGCGGCTGATAAGCCGACTCAGGCGCCTCTGAAAACAGGTCTTTCATTACTGACCTTCTACGATAATGTCCACGTTGTCTGGTAAATCCAATACAAAGTTTTCTTTTGCCACACCATCGTGTGCTTCTACATGTTTAAATTCAATCACCGTTGTTTGACCCAGTGCATCTAAAATACTCATCGCACTGATGGTGTAATCACGAAACGATAAGGTCAAATTTTGGAATAAATCTTGATCTCCTTTTGGCGCCAAACGGAATTTTTGCTCACCTAACTGAGTCACCACATAATTTGGCAACACCTCAGCGGCTGGCTGCCCCAATAAAGCGGCTGGAGAATTCCCCACCGCGCCAGACAGCGGCTTTTTGGTCGCTTGCTCTAAATCCACATCCCAGATCGTGATGTATTGACCGTCTGAAATAATACGCTGGGCAAAAGGCGTCACGCTGTCCCATACAAATTGATTGGGTTTTGCCAAAAGGAAAATACCTTCACTTACCTGTAGTTGCTTACCTTTTTCATCGTAGGTTACTTGGCGAAACTCTCCCTCAATGTTTCGGTTCGTTTCGAGTAGGTTTTCAATCGAACCAGAAGCCTGACTTTCGGCTTTTACAATAACCGCTTGAAAAGCAACAACACTCAATATTGCTATGGCAACTAACGTATTTATCAACCTATCTCTCCAATAAACGATTCAACTAACAATCCAACTAACAATCCAATAAACGATTCAATCAAGAACCCAACAAAGGATTCAATAAACAATTCAATATGAGCCGTTTAACACAGCGGTCGCTATTCGGGTATTAAAATATCTCGCTGTCCATTTGTGCCCATGGGGCCTACTAAACCCGCCGCCTCCATCGCTTCCACTAAATTAGCCGCTCGGTTGTAGCCAATTTTGAGACGTCGCTGAACCGATGAAATAGACGCTTTGCGGGTTTCAATAACAATTTTAACGGCTTCATCGTACAAAGCGTCTTTGTCTTCACTGTCGTCGCCCGACATTAAATCTTCAGGGTTCACCACCACATCATTGATGTATTCAGGCTCACCTCTTAACTTCCACTCTTCAACCACCGCATGAACCTCTTCATCTGACACAAAGGCCCCATGCACGCGTATTGGCGTTGGCAAACCAGCAGGAAGATACAGCATATCTCCCATGCCTAATAATTGATCCGCACCGCCTTGATCAAGAATAGTACGGGAGTCGATCTTAGACGAAACTTGGAACGCCATTCGTGTCGGAATGTTCGCCTTAATCAACCCCGTGATCACATCCACCGAAGGTCGCTGTGTGGCTAAGATCAAATGAATACCCGCCGCGCGGGCTTTTTGCGCAATACGAGCGATCAGCTCTTCGACTTTTTTACCGACGATCATCATCATATCGGCAAATTCGTCCACCACAATCACAATGTAAGGCAGCGGCTCTAAATACGGCACGCTTCGCGCCACACCGTCTTCTGAGAACATCGCCATTTCTGGTTGCCACAAGGGGTCTTGAATGGGCTCACCCGCCTCGATCGCATCACGCACTTTTTTGTTATAACCGGCAATGTTTCTCACGCCCAATTTCGACATCAGCTTGTACCGTCGCTCCATTTCATCGACCGACCAACGCAAGCCATTCGCAGCGTCTTTCATATCGGTAATCACCGGTGTTAACAGATGCGGAATGCCTTCATAAATCGACAACTCCAACATTTTGGGATCCACCATGATCATACGCACTTCGTCTGGGGTCGATTTGAGCAACATGCTTAAAATCATCGCATTCACACCGACCGATTTACCCGAGCCGGTCGTGCCCGCCACCAATACGTGGGGCATTTTTGCCAAATCCACCACCACAGGCTCACCCGAAATATCATGACCGAGGGACAAGGTGAGCGGCGAAGAGGAACGGTCATAGGCTTCGCAGTTAATGACCTCAGAAAAATACACCGTGTCCCGCACCTGATTGGGAATTTCAATACCAATGGTGGATTTACCCGCAATGACTTCTACCACTCGCACACTCATAACGCTTAAAGAACGGGCAAGATCTTTTGCTAAATTCGTGATTCTGGATACTTTCACACCCGGTGCTGGCTGAATTTCAAAACGCGTGATAACTGGTCCTGGGTTTACCTCAACCACTTCGGCTTTCACGCCAAAATCTTGTAAACGTTGCTCCAGTAATTCTGACAGCGCCAGCAGCTCATCTTCAGAGTAACCACCCTGCTTAGGTTTTGGCTTGGTGAGAACCGAGCGATCAGGCAAAGAGTAAACTTCTGCTTTTTTATTACTCTCAGCTTCATCGGAATAAGGCCCAGAAAGAGAATCCAATTGCTTGGCTTCCGATAACGTTCGAAACGCTGGCTTATGAGCAGGAGGAATAACAAAAGCTGAATCCTCTTCAAACAACATGGCATCCGCTTGCTCTTTAGAAACAGTAGATGAAGGTACTTGGATCTGAGAAGGCTCTTGATCTGTAGCTGAATTATCCGTCACTGGCGAGGCAGTATCCGCCGCAGCGGTTGGCTTGGGTTTTGGCGTATCCCAAGACTCTTCTATGTAAAGCGTATCACCAAAGTTTACCTCATCATCTAGAGACAGCTCATCCAGACCACCAAACTCAGGTTCTTCATGGACGCGATTCGACGATTCCTCCGTCACAGCATCTTTCGATGATCTGTCCTTTGATTTAGACAATAAAGACAAAAAGCCAAATCGAGACCTTTTACCTTCCTGCACATCCACATCATTGGAATCATCCAACTCAATACGGTCTGCCTCTTTCGTTTCAGCCGTGTCTTTTTTAGCTAAACGCCTTTTTCTGACGATGGCAGGTTCTTCAATAATATCGTCAACAGCCCCATCTAGATCCGCTTTTTTCTGATGTCTCAACTCTTGTCGAGCTGACCATTTTTGTCGAATATGCATAATCAACGCAAAAGCCTTTTCACCCAATCCATCCATCAGGCTTAACCAATGCAGTTGCGCCAACAAAGTAAAAGACAGCACAACCAAGGCGAGACTGACTAACGTCGCTCCGTCGTAGCCAATAAAGCCATATAACAAGACACCAAGACCGCGCCCTAAGATGCCGCCAGTGCCATATTGCAATGATGGTTCACCAACGGTATGCAAAAAACACAACACAGAGCCAAAAGATAAATACAAAATGCTGCCAATAGTACAGAGCAAGGCATTATTGAGAGGCAATAAAGAATGAGGGTTGCGCCATATAATGATGGCTACCCAAAAAAACAAAGGCGGTAAGGAATAAAACAAAGAACCAAAAAAGCCAGATGCTAAATCTGCGATAACAGCACCGATTGGCCCCATAGAGTTCTGAGTCGCTGCACCGCTACCAGAATAAAACCAACCCGCATCAGCTGGGTTGTAAGTATAGGTCGCCAACCCAAAAAAGAATAATAACAATAGGGCAGTAATAAACGCTGCCTGTTTGGCAAACATATCCCAAATTGGTGATCGTACCGACTCACTCATTTTTTCTGACAAAACACGCCTTCCTATCTTATGCCAAGCAAAACAAAATTGACTCCATATCACGGAGCGACAAGTTCGCTAAGCTTACCATAAAAAAAGCCAACCCAAAGGGTTGGCTTTCGCTTTAACTAAGAAAGACTACTTTTAAGAAAACACTTTTAAAAGTAAAGTCTTAGAAAGAAGCTTTAGCACCAATACGAGTCTCTTCTTTTAGATCATCACCAGAAAGAGCCGCTGCATAATAAGTGATATCACCAGCTGTATAGAAAGCAGCAACTTCAGTGTTGTTATCGTCTGTACCTGCAGCAGCCTCTAAGTCAGTTGAGTTCTGAATACCAAGAGTAAACGCATCAGATACTGCAAAAGTAACACCTACTGTAGTAACACCAATATCAGTATCAGTTGTACCAGTAGTTGTTGTACCACCAGCATATGAAGCTATAAATGTTGCTGGTCCAACTGGAACAGAAACACCTATTGCATAGTTAGACACTTCATCTTTAACTTTAGCAGAACTTTCACCAGCATAAGTACCAGCTGAAAGATCAAGAGAAGCCATGCCTAGATCTACGCTATAGTCTGCTGCAAAACCAACACCGTCTTGATCAGTTTTCATTTCTAGTGCAACAACCAAACCTGATCCAAGATCATAACGAACACCTAGATCAGTTTTAGAACCGTCACCGTATTCACCTTCAATTACTCGTGTTGCTTTCAAGTAAGCATCATCAGAGATAGACCCATCGAAGTCACCAAAAGATACAGCACCTTGAGTTACTGTTGCTTTAACAATAGTTGCTACATTCTCACGAAACTCAACAAGAGCCGCGACAACACCTGTATCAACATTTAAATTAAGCTCACCTTTGCTTCTCCAAGTATTGTTATTGGCAGCTGCGCCTGCAGCATCAGCATGGGTATCACCAAGTAAACGATACTCAAGACCAGCTTGACCAGAGATAACTGCCTCAGCTGCAAAAGTAGTTGAAGAAACAGCAGCCGCAAGAGCAGTTACCGCAAACACAGAAGCAAGTTTAGTCGCTTTCATTCAAGATTCCCCTTTATATTATATTATGTGGTCTAGTAGACCTATTGATTGATCTTTATCATTATAAGACTCGTTGAAAAACAACGACCCTCGTATCTTAAAACCAATCAGTTTCGCTTTTGTGACAATCACTAAAAAGCAAGATTAATTGTAGTTCCCAACACCGCATTCAATGAACTTTCGAGCTACCGTTTTGGACTACATCGATTAAAACCAAGTTTTCCATTACTGGTCAAGCACTCCGTGCACTTTTTTTCTCTTTTTTTCCATTTTACTCGCCGGTTTGAGCAAAAAACACTCAACCCAGCATGCGAGATACATTTTGTGTGCTTTTTTCATGCTTTATTTAATGAGTCAAGCATAACATTGTGTCAGTAAGTCGCAAGCTGAATATTTTTTCTTCCTTACTTCATGTATCGGTAGGTGATGTTGATTCTTTAATTTATTTTGTTATTTTTTTAAGACAGTATTGCTGCCTATAAATACAATCTCTCTAATCACCCTAACATGTTCAAAAATCAAACAAAAAAGGCTCATCAGTAACGAATGACTCCCCCTAATAACGCCAAACAACAAGAGCTCGTATGGCTCACAGGTTCCCCTTACGACACTCCCGATCCAGACAACGCCTTGCTCGATCCAGAAGGGCTTTGCGCCGTTGGAGGGGACTTGTCGTCAACACGGTTACTTCACCTTTACCGTAACGGTTTTTTTCCTTGGTACAGCGATCCAGATCCGATTTTATGGTGGCATCCTAAAGAACGCTGCACACTTCTCCCAGAGCAATTTCACTGTGCTAAGTCTTTAAATAAAACCGTAAAAAACACCCCTTGGACGTTCTCTGTCAATGCCGCCTTTGAACGCGTGATTCACCACTGCGCCGCGCTACGAGCTGACAAAGAAGGCACCTGGATCTCTAAAGACATTCAAGCCGCTTACACCCAGCTTCACAGCATGGGCTTCGCTCATTCGATAGAAATATGGCGTGAGGACGAGCTTATTGGAGGCTTTTACGGCGTTGCTATGGGTGAGGTGTTTTTTGGTGAATCCATGTTTTCGCTGCAACCGAATGCCTCTAAGGTTGCGCTTAAACTCTTTTGCGACCTTGCCAAAGACTGCGGCATCACGCTCATCGATTGCCAAGTCGAATCGGATCATTTGCTTTCCTTGGGGGCAAGATGCGTCACTCGGGAAGCCTTTTGCACAGGACTAAAACAGCGAATATCGACGATACAAAAGAACGTCGCGTTGATCGAAATAGGCCAACGACAGCAAAAACAGCCCATTTTTCGCTAAAATAGAGCGCATTAAACCGTAACTCGATTTGCCTTACGGCGCTTTTTTAGGCAAAATACGCTCGATCAAAATTCAGACGTCGCTAAATACGTAATCCTAAGTGTCAACATTTAGCGCTCAATCGACCAAGAGGAACATTTTTTCTCTTCGTCCGTAGACCTCCGAAGAAGGTATGGTCGGCGTCTACTAATTAATAGACAGTTTTAATACCATAGGACACATATTGTGGCAAAAGAAGAAGGCTTAGAAATGGAGGGCACTATCATTGATACGTTGCCTAATACCATGTTCCGTGTCGAATTAGAAAACGGACACGTTGTAATCGCTCATATCTCTGGAAAAATGCGCAAAAACTACATTCGTATTTTAACCGGTGACAAGGTAAAAGTTGAATTAACGCCCTACGACCTTACCAAGGGCCGTATCGTTTACCGCGCGCGTTAATTGGCAGAGTTTTTAGTGTTGCTTTGTTTTTGACGAAATAACGCAAACAGAAGACATAAAAAAACCGGATTTACGTCCGGTTTTTTTATGTCTAAAAAACGTGTTTTAATGCACGACGGTTTCTTTGATCACTTCAAATTTCAGTTCGTCACTCTTTTCATCCAGCGCCACTTTAACATGGCCGCCTTCGTTCAAGTCACCAAACAAGATATACTCCGCTAAGGGTTTTTTCAGGTGTTCCTGAATCACGCGCGCCATCGGACGAGCGCCCATCTGACGGTCATAGCCTTTACTGGCTAACCAACCCCTTGCGGTGTCAGATACATCCAACAACACACCTTTAGGGTCAAGCTGAGCTTGCAGTTCCACCAAGAATTTGTCCACCACATTAAAGATAATGCGTTCGTCCAGTTGCTGGAACTGAATCACTGCATCTAATCGGTTTCTAAATTCTGGCGTGAAGGTACGATTGATCACTTCCATGCCATCGGTCGAGTTATCCTGACTTGAGAAGCCAATCGAACGACGCGCCAATTCTTCGGCTCCCGCGTTAGACGTCATCACCAAGATCACATTACGAAAATCCGCTTTGCGGCCGTTGTTGTCTGTCAAGGTGCCGTGATCCATCACTTGTAAAAGTAAATTAAATACTTCTGGGTGTGCTTTCTCAATTTCATCTAACAAAACAACGCTGTGTGGGTTTTTAGTGACCGCTTCGGTTAATAAACCGCCCTGATCAAAACCAACATAACCTGGTGGCGCACCGATCAAACGAGATACGGCATGGCGCTCCATGTATTCCGACATATCAAAACGGATTAGCTCCAAGCCTAGCTGTTTCGCCAGCTGCTTAGTAACTTCGGTTTTACCGACGCCAGTGGGTCCCGCCATTAGAAAGGAGCCTATGGGCTTTTGTTCTGCTTTAAGGCCAGCACGAGACAACTTAATCGCTGCGGATAAGGTGGTAATGGCGCTATCTTGCCCAAACACCACCATTTTCAAATTGCGCTCAAGGTTCGACAAGACTTGTCTGTCGTCTGAGTTAACGGCTCTTACTGGCACTCTGGCGATTTTGGACACTATGTCTTCAATATCGGCCACGGTAATCACACCCGTACGCTGATCTTCGGGTTGTAAACGCTGATAAGCGCCCGCTTCGTCAATCACATCGATGGCTTTGTCTGGCATATGACGATCGGTCACATAACGCTGAGCTAATTCTGCGGCCGCCAACAACGCAGGCTCTTCGTATTTCACCTGATGATGATCTTCAAACGCCCCTATAATGCCTTTTAAAATTTGGTAGGTGTCGTCTACACTAGGCTCATTTACATCAATTTTTTGGAAACGACGCGCCAGCGCATGGTCTTTTTCAAACACACCACGAAATTCTTGGAAAGTGGTCGATCCGATACAACGCAAACCACCAGAACTTAGAACTGGTTTGAGTAAATTGGATGCGTCCATCACCCCACCAGACGAGGCACCCGCACCGATAATGGTGTGAATTTCATCAATAAACAAAATCGCATTAGGCAGTTTTTTCAATTCATTCAACAACTGCTTGAGGCGTTTCTCGAAATCCCCTCGATACTTAGTACCGGCTAACAAGGCACCTAAATCCAATGAATACACCACGCCATCGGCGATAACATCGGGCACCTGACCATCCACGATGCGTTTTGCTAAGCCTTCTGCGATGGCAGTTTTACCCACTCCAGACTCGCCAACCAATAAAGGGTTATTTTTACGACGACGAGACAAGGTTTGAATTACTCGCTCTACTTCGTATTCACGTCCTATTAGTTTGTCTATTTTACCGGCTTTGGCTTCTTCGTTGAGATTGGTCGCGAATTTTTGCAAAGGAGCCGTTGCGGTATCTTCGACCTCTTCGTCTTGCTCCCCTTGTGGCGCCGTATCGCCTGACTTAGAAATACCATGAGCTACAAAGTTGACGACGTCGATTCTTGCCACGCCATGTCGTTTCAACAGATACACGGTTTGGCTTTCTTGCTCACTAAAAATCGCTACCAGCACGTTGGCACCGGTGACTTCGCGCTTGCCAGAAGATTGCACATGAAAAACAGCACGCTGAAGGACACGTTGAAACCCTAAGGTAGGCTGCACTTCGCGCTCTTCGTCGTCGTTAGGAATAAGTGGTGTTGTGCTGTCAACAAACTCTTCAAGCTCTTTACTTAAAACCGTTACATCAACGCCACACGCTTTAAGCACACTAGACGCGGCGCTGTTATCAATAAGAGCAAGTAATAAATGCTCTACTGTCATGAATTCATGGCACTTGTCACGCGCCGCTTTAAACGCGGTGTTTAGGGTTTGCTCTAGTTCTTTGTCTAACATTGCTATGCCCTCACTCTGAATCAGTCGACTTTTTGTAGGTCGCACATTAAAGGGTGCTCATTTTGCTCTACGAACTGTTGTACCATTGCTACTTTGGTTTCGGCAATATCAAAAGGATAAATTCCACACACACCTTTTCCTTTCATGTGTACTTCTAACATTACTTGGTTTGCCTTCTCTCCTTCCATCGAAAAAAAACGCTGCAATACAAACACGACAAAATCCATTGGCGTGTAGTCATCATTAAACAACACAACCTGATACAAGGAAGGTGGTTTCAACTCGGTCTCTTCTGGCGCAATGGCAATATTCGAATGCCCATGTTGCTCGTCATCTTCTGATGTTAGTTTAATTTTCTGATCTACAATCATTCCACGCCTCTGTGGCTACACTGTTCACATAATAGGCCAAACTTTGGCCTATTATTATTTATATACGTCATGTTACGCATTACAGATTACCACTTAGATTTTACAAACGCCAAATGACCTTTTAAGTTTTATGGGGGCGAGCTAAGAGGTAATCAATCAAACACAGCGGGTTAGTTGTGATGTTTATTGTAAACACGTTTAATAAACCGAGCTCTCGCCTACCAAACTAGGCAGCCATCGCTATCCTGTGACAAGTTTGTTATCTTAGCATTTGATAAAAAGTAAAAAATCCTTGGTAAATATGGGTTTTACGGCACTTAATTACACTCAACTACACTCATAAAAATGACTTCTAATTTAATTTTATTTAACAAACCTTTTCGTGTACTCAGTCAGTTTTCTGTCGAGGGCGAGAAAGACACGCTGGCAAATTACATAGATGCACCGGATTTTTACCCTGCTGGGCGACTCGACTACGACTCCGAAGGCCTTCTGCTCTTAACCGATCAAGGCGCTTTACAACATGTTATTGCGTCGCCTGATTTTAAATTGCCCAAAACTTATTGGGTACAAGTAGAAGGCGACCTTTCTGAAACCGCCCTGTCACAGCTTCGTCAAGGCGTCGAGCTCAACGATGGCATGACGAAACCGGCGATGGCAGAGCGAATGGATGCTCCCAACGTAGCGCAAAGAAACCCACCGGTCCGACATCGAGAAAACATTCCGACAAGCTGGTTGTCATTGCAAATTCGTGAAGGGAAAAATCGCCAAGTACGACGTATGACCGCTGCGGTTGGCTTCCCTACCTTACGCTTAATTCGTTATGCTATTGGTCCTTATACTTTAGATGCCATTGCAGTCAGTGAATGGCAGTTTGCCTCGCCAACAGACACCCTAATAAAAGAGGTCACTCAGTTTGAACAACAAAGAGCGCTTAGCAAGCAAAGAAAGAACAAAACGACCTCATCTGACCGTCGCCGCGGTGGTCAAAAAAGGCCCCACGTTTCTGATGGTAAAAGAATGGCAGGACGGGACACTCGTATTGAATCAGCCCGCCGGTCACATCGAAAATGACGAAAGCGCCCTAGAAGCGGTAATTCGTGAAACCCAAGAAGAATCTGGCTGGCTAGTAAAACCCATAGGTTTGCTGGGATTGTATTCGTTCACGCCGTTTGAAGGTGCAGACACCTATCACCGCTTGTGCTTTTTATGTGAACCGATAACGGAAACCCATACACCACTGGACGACGATATTGTCTCCAGCCACTGGTTAACCTATGACGAGATCATGGCGCTACCACACCGCAGCCCACTAATAAAAACCTGCATTGAAGATTCACAAAACACCCCCATTGTACCTTTAACGTTTCTATCCGATCAGTTTCTATCTCCCGTGCTGACCTCGTGAAAATACAGTACAATGAAACATACAATTTACCGAGGCTCGCCCTCTACGCTTAATGAGAAACAACCGGTCATGAATGAAAACCAATACCTCACGAATAACCCCGCCAATCACGATAAAAAAGTCATTGTAGGCATGTCTGGCGGCGTCGACTCCTCTGTCTCTGCACTTATTTTGATGAAACAGGGCTATCAGGTAGAGGGTCTTTTCATGAAAAACTGGGACGAAGACGACGGCACCGAATATTGTACCGCCAAAGACGACCTTGCCGACGCGCAAGCGGTATCGGACAAGCTTGGTATTAAATTGCACACCGCTAATTTCGCATCGGAATACTGGGACAACGTGTTCGAGCATTTTTTAGAAGAATACAAAGCCGGACGCACCCCAAACCCTGATATTTTGTGCAACAAAGAAATCAAATTTAAGGCCTTTTTAGAATACGCTATGGCACTCAACGCCGATTACATTGCCACGGGGCACTATGTACGCCGTGGGAAAGGCTTAAATGGAGAAGCCTTGTTGCTTAAAGGCCTTGATGCCAATAAAGACCAAAGTTATTTTTTGTATGCGGTTGGTAAAAACGAAATAGCCAAAACCTTGTTTCCTGTAGGTGAACTAGAAAAGCCCGAAGTACGCCGCTTAGCCGAAGAGTACCAGCTGGTTACTCACAACAAAAAAGACAGTACCGGCATTTGTTTTATCGGTGAACGTCGTTTTAAAGACTTTTTAGAGCAGTATTTGCCGGCACAACCGGGCAACATTGAAACGTTAGAGGGCGATACTATTGCTCGCCATCACGGCTTGATGTATCACACCATTGGGCAACGTCAAGGCTTGGGCATCGGCGGTTTGGCTAAGTATTCTGATGATCCTTGGTATGTGGTCAAAAAAGACTTAGAACGCAACGTGCTGATTGTCACCCAAGGTGGCCAACACGAATCCTTATTCACAACGCATCTTATTGCAGATGGCTTTGACTGGGTCGCCAGAGAAAAGCCCGCGTTCCCATTGACCTGCAAGGCTAAATGCCGATATCGCCAACCAGATCAAGAATGCACCCTAACCGAATTAGCCGATGGTCGAGTACAGGTATCGTTTGTCGAACCTCAACGTGCCATCACACCAGGCCAGTCGGTGGTATTTTACATCGATGACCTTTGCCTAGGTGGCGGCATCATCAATGTTGCCTTTAACCCATAATTCAGAGAGCGTATTACGTGAGTAGTCGAGAAAAAGAGCAATCCATTGCCTTGTCTGCGGTATTTCAAGCGGCAGAATTGGTGTCTATTTTGGCCAAAACAGGCCAAGTCGACAAAGACAGCTTAGCACCTATGCTAAACAGCATTCTCACCGTCAATGCGAGCTCAACTGAAGACATTTATGGCGGCCAATGGGACTGCCAAACCCACCTCGCGCTCGGTCGAAAAGTGTCACGCAAGGCGCTGGGCAAAGAACGCAGCAGTGTCAACCCCGATACACTAAGATACGCCTTAAGCTTAATTCACTTGGAAAACAAATTGTCAAAAGCACCGGATATGCTGTCGCTAATCGGGCAAAAAATCGGCCAGATTGAACAAAAAAAAGCCCATTATGACAGCGTATTACACGAAAACATGATTGCGTCTATTTCAGGAATGTACCAAGACACCTTGAGTAAACTGCCTTTTCGAATTCAAGTGCATGGCGACAGTCGTTTTTTGCAACAACCTCAAGTGGCCAATCAAGTCAGAGCCATCCTCATGTCAGGCATTCGTGCGGCCATGCTATGGCGACAACTGGGCGGTAAACGCTGGCATCTGGTGTTCAAACGAAAAGCGCTCTTACAGGCGCTCGACGCTCGACCCTAATGCCATAAATACGCTTCAATTCGCCTATAAAAGACCCTACAGCGCTCCCTATGGGTCTTTTTTTTATAGCCACCTATCACCGCTAAATTGCCTTTAAAAATAGCCATTTATTGACAGATAATTAAAATCAATTTTCACTATATCCAACAGCCAATATCTCTGTGTAATTTTTTTAGGTATTATATTGTGCAATTTTTTGACTTAGACGCGTTCGTCTCGACTAAGTCATGTACATTCGCGAATGGCGACTAAAAGTCATCTTCGATCCAATAGGCCAACAGCCTGAAATGTTAGGGGAAAATACATGTCGAAACAAACCATCTATTACACATTGACGGATGAAGCACCCGCACTTGCGACCGCCTCTCTGCTTCCAATTTTTAGTGCTTTTGCAAAAGAAGCGGACATCACACTTGAGCTTACGGACATTTCACTAGCGAGCCGCATTCTTTCGTCTTTTTCAGATCTACTTCCTGCTGACAAACAAGCGGAAGATGGCTTGAAGTTTCTAGGTGAGTTGACGGCATCGCCAGAAGCTAACATTGTAAAACTACCGAATATCAGTGCTTCTCTCCCACAGCTAAATGCCGCCATTAAAGAATTAAATGCGCAAGGTTATAACTTACCTAACTACCCAGAAAACCCTCAAACAGACGAAGAAAAAGACGTATTAGCACGTTACTCTAAAGTGCTCGGTTCTGCGGTAAACCCGGTTTTACGTCAAGGTAACTCTGACCGTCGCGCGCCAGCTGCGGTTAAAGGCTTTGCTCGCAAAAACCCGCATTCTATGGGCAAATGGAGCAAAACATCGGTTTCACACGTTGATTACATGCGTGATGGCGATTTTTACTCATCTGAACAATCCGTGACTATGGAAAAAGCCCAAACGCTTCGCCTTGAATTTGTAGGCCAAGACGGTTCTGTTGAAGTAAAAAAATCACTGCCTGTTATTGCGGGTGAAATTATCGACAGTATGAACATCAGCACCACCAAGTTACGCGCTTTTTTCGAAAAATCGCTACAAGAAGCGAAAGAAGACAACATTATGTGGTCTGTTCACTTAAAAGCGACCATGATGAAAGTATCCCACCCTATCGTATTCGGTCATGCGGTAACGGTATTTTTCAAAGACGTGTTTGAAAAATACGACGAGTTGTTCAAAGAGATTGGCGTTAATCCAAACAACGGTTTGGGCAGTGTTTACGACAAGATCCAAACCTTGCCAGCCGCACAACAAGAAGAGATCAAACAAGCCATTCAAGACGTTTACAAAACACGCCCTGAATTGGCGATGGTAGATTCTGACAAAGGCATCACCAACCTACACGTACCAAGCGACGTGATTGTTGATGCGTCCATGCCAGCGATGATTCGTAACTCAGGTAAAATGTGGGGGCGCGATGGCAAAGCACATGACGCTAAAGCCGTCATTCCAGACAGCACTTATGCTCGTATTTACCAAGAAACCATTAACTTCTGTAAAACGAATGGCGCTTTTGACCCAGTGACGATGGGCACCGTACCAAACGTTGGCCTAATGGCACAAAAAGCCGAAGAATACGGCTCTCATGACAAAACATTTGAACTAAAAGCAGATGGCGTTATGCGCGTTGTTGATGCTGATGGCAATGTGTTAATGCAACACAACGTCGAAAAAGGTGATATTTGGCGCGCTTGTCAAACCAAAGACGCTCCGATCCGCGACTGGGTGAAGTTAGGCGTTACCCGCGCTCGCCAATCGTCTACACCGGCTGTGTTTTGGTTAGAAGAGAACCGCGCACACGATAATGAACTCCGTAAAAAAGTTCAGCATTACCTACAAGAACATGACACTAACGGTTTAGACATTCGCATCATGAACTACAATGAAGCGATCCGTTTCTCTATGGAACGCATCATTCGTGGTCAAGATACGATTTCTGTTACCGGCAATATCTTGCGTGATTACCTAACCGATTTGTTCCCAATCTTAGAATTAGGCACGTCTGCAAAAATGCTGTCCATCGTACCTATGCTAGAAGGCGGTGGTATGTATGAAACGGGCGCAGGTGGTTCAGCGCCTAAGCACGTTCAGCAACTAATGGAAGAAAACTACCTACGTTGGGATTCACTAGGTGAATTCTTGGCCGTCGCGGTGTCTTTCGAAGAGCTTGGCATTAAGCACAACAACGAAAAAGCAAAAGTGTTGGCGAACTGCCTAGACAAAGCAACAGGCAAACTTTTGGATACGAACAAATCACCTTCCCGTAAAGTGGGTGAAATTGATAACCGTGGTAGCCATTTCTACCTTGCTATGTACTGGGCTCAAGAACTTGCGACACAGTCTGACAACGCTGAGCTGACGGCAAAATTTGCTCCTCTAGCGACAGTCTTGGCTGACCAAGAAGCCACTATTGTAGCCGAGTTAGCCGCGGTTCAAGGTAAGCCTGCTGGCCTATCAGGTTACTACCATATTGATCTAGCTGAAGTGACTAAGATCATGCGTCCTAGCACCACGTTCAACACAGCACTGTCTTCTTTGTAATACCAACAACGAAGGTAAAAACCATTACGGTTTTTACCTAGTAATAAAAAACCCCGAGCAACGTAAATTGCTCGGGGTTTTTTATTAGGCTTTTTTGTGTCGAACGTGTTCCTTATACTTTAAAGCTGGAGATAAGATGAGACAGAGATTTAGACTGACTTAATACCTGAGTCGCAGCAAGGTTTGACTGCTTGGCATTGTCATTCGTTAACTCCGCTTCATCGCGAATCGAGCGAATACGACCATCAATATTTTCAGACGCTGCTGCTTGTTGCTCCATGGCAGAGGCTATGTCGATCGCCATAGAAGAAATACTGCCCATTGAGGAAGTTATTGCTCGTAATGCTTCTCTCGCTTTTAACGATTGAGAAACACTTTGCTCCGCTTGCTGCTTACTGATGCCCATTACCTGAACAGCATCGTGTGAGCCAGCTTGTAATTGAGAAATCATTCGCTGAATTTGCTCTGTCGATTCTTGTGTGCGTTGCGCTAAAGTACGAACTTCATCAGCAACCACCGCAAAACCTCGACCTTGTTCTCCGGCTCTTGCTGCTTCTATCGCCGCGTTAAGGGCAAGTAAGTTAGTCTGGTCAGCAATACCACGGATCACATCCAAAATACTGCCAACATCCGATGTGTCTTTCTCCAATGCTTGAAGAACACTCGATGCCTTATCAACACCTTTTGCCAATTCTTCGATAGACGAAACACTGGTTTGCACGACCAACTCGACATCTTTCGCAATATTGTCAGATTCTTTTGCCGCTTTTGCCGCCGCATCGGCTCTGTCAGCAACATGACGTACCGTCGTTTGCATATCCGCAACAACGTTTGCAATGCCTGACGTTTCTTTTTGTAGCCCTTGCATTCCCTTACTGGTTTTATTAGAAGAAACCAACATTTGTTCACCGGCGACAGATAACTGAGTCGCTTGACCCTGTTGAGTAACAACAAGCTCTTGAATGCCTTTTATAAACACATTAAAGCTGCCGGCAACAGACGCCAATTCATCGTTGCCATTATCATCCAATCGCACCGTTAAATCACGAGCACCGACCGAAATGTTGTGCAAAGAAGCTTCCAATGAATTCAAGCCTGGCAATATACGCCGACGCAAGAGAACAATCCCACCAATGATGACAAACGCAGACACCAAACTGCTTATCAAAAACAAAAATTTAGAGTCTTCCAGTGTTCCAATCGATGCCTCTGCACTTTTATCAAGCCGATCGGTCAATTCATTGGCAATAAGCTCGAAAGCATCAGCAAGATTCGCCGCGGCGTCATCCAAGCCCCCTTCCCCTTTCATCAAGGTGTTACCTGCAAAGGTGCCATTCTCGATATACGCCGATGCCATGTCTCGGCCCACGTTATAAACGTTGCTAAGCTGTTTCTCCAACCCCATCACACGGACGCTGTATTCAGGCAGAATAGCCGACAATTCGTCGAGACTGTTCATGGCCCCCTTCAAACTCACCTCAACCTCTGGGAGCGCTTCTTCACTACGAGTTGCTCCCATGTCTGTCAAAAACTGCTGCACTTGAACAACATAATAACGAGCGTCCTTCATCGCCGATACAGCATCAGACACAACCACTTGTTGGCGTATTGCGTCCTCATTTCGGTTTAGCCCTTGGTGACTGATAAAATACAATAAAGACAAGGCTATCATTACGATAACAATGACTATGTTCATAATACGACTTATCTTCATAATAAACAGCTTCCTAGCAAACAGCATAAAAGTTGCACATTACCAAAACGGCATGGCGTTTAATCGTCGCTATAATAACGCTGAATGTAGTCAAAAACAGTCTAATTAAATTCAAAATGTTCGTTATTGAATGCCAATTGAGCGATCGATCTATAGCGGCGCACAAAATGTCTCTCAGGCTAGGCCTGAGTCACTCCTCAGCCATAGCCGTGACCGCCTCTTTTGCCTATAATAGTGGCTCCCTGAAAACCATGTTCGAGGCGTTATCTCAATGGAATTAACTAGCTTAAATGCAATTTCCCCTATCGACGGTCGTTACGGATCGAAAACCAACGTATTACGTCGCTCAGTGAGCGAGTACGGTTTGCTGCGTATGCGAGTCATAGTCGAAGTTCGCTGGCTACAGGCTTTGGCCAATCACCCACAAATTATGGAAGTTCCTGCTCTTAGCGCTCAAGCAAGCGCCGTTTTAGACCAACTTGCAGATAACTTCAGCGAAGCCGATGCGCAAGCGATTAAAGACATTGAGAAAACCACTAACCACGATGTCAAAGCCGTTGAATACTTTATTAAAAACAAAATGGCTGACCACGCTGAACTGGCCGCTATTTCTGAGTTTGTCCATTTCGCTTGTACTTCAGAAGACATCAACAACTTGTCCCACGCGCTGATGTTACGTGAGGCCTTGGCTGACGGTATTTCTCCAGAATTAAACAAAGTGATTACGGCCATTCAAGACCTTGCAATTGAACACGCTGAACAACCTATGTTGTCTCGTACTCATGGACAAACAGCATCGCCTTCAACGGTTGGTAAAGAAATGGCCAACGTGGCGGCGCGACTGAGTCGTCAGCTTAAGCAGATCGAACAAGTGGATTTTTTGGGTAAGATCAACGGCGCAGTAGGTAACTACAACGCTCACCTTTCTGCTTACCCAGACGTAGATTGGCAAGCGCATGCTGAGGCGTTTGTTACCTCTTTGGGTTTGACTTGGAACCCTTACACCACGCAAATCGAACCACACGATTACATCGCGGAATTGTACGATGCCATTTGTCGTTTCAACACCATCCTGATCGATTTCGACCGCGATGTGTGGGGCTACATTTCCATGGGGTTCTTCAAACAAAAAACCATTGCTGGCGAAATCGGCTCTTCTACTATGCCCCATAAAGTAAACCCAATCGACTTCGAAAACTCCGAAGGCAACTTGGGGATTGCAAATGCCATCATGGGCCACTTAAGCGCGAAACTTCCGATCTCTCGCTGGCAGCGCGACCTAACAGACTCTACAGTTCTTCGTAACCTTGGTGTTGGTTTGGCACACAGCTTAATCGCTTACCAAGCGACATTAAAAGGCATCAGCAAGTTAGAAATTAACGCGCCACGTCTTAACGCGGATTTAAACAATGCATGGGAAGTTCTGGCGGAGCCCATTCAAACCGTGATGCGTCGTTACGGCATCGAATCGCCTTACGAGAAGCTAAAAGAACTGACCCGTGGCCGGACTATAGACCAAGCGACGATCGAAGCGTTTGTCGATACGCTTGAGATGCCAGAACAAGCGAAAGCCGAACTGAAAAAATTAACACCTGGCACTTACATCGGTAACGCGGTGGCACAAGCCAAAGCCATTCGTCACTAATTTTTTAGCTTACGAGACGGTTACTGAAAAAAAGAGCCGATTTATCGGCTCTTTTTTGTCGCTTTATTTTACTAGATCAACGCCCTTTTATTTCTTCTTTTAATGAGCATTCCATGACAGACCTAACGACTCCGCTGACTATTCTTGGTGGCATGACCGCACAAACTTTTCTTGATGATTATTGGCAGAAAAAGCCTTTGTTGATTCGAGGGGGGTTAGTGAATTTCACTTTGCCGTTAGAAGCCGACGAATTGGCTGGCATGGCGATGGAAGAAGACATTGAGTCCCGCATTGTAATCGAACATGGCAAAACCCCATGGGAAACCAAACAAGGGCCATTTACTGAGAAAACCTTTGCTAACTTGCCTGAAAAAGAATGGACACTGCTGATCCAAGCGCTCGACCATTGGGTGCCGGAAGTACAAGCCTTAAAAGAGCAATTTGAGTTTTTACCCAGCTGGCGTTTAGACGATGTGATGGTCAGTTACGCCACCGAAGGCGGCAGTGTTGGCCCTCATTACGATCAATACGATGTGTTTTTAGTGCAAGTCAGCGGTCGTCGTCGTTGGCAAGTATTGGCACCAAACGAATACCAAGATTCCGCCATTGAAAACATCTCGCTGCATATTTTAGATAACTTTCCCGTGAATACCGACATGGATTGGGAATTAGAAACCGGTGATATTCTCTATTTACCACCAAACTTTGCCCACAATGGCCGCGCTTTGGACGACGATTGCATGACCTACTCCATTGGCTTTCGCGCTCCAAGCATGCAAGATGTGCTCACTGGCATTCGTGACAAACTGTGCGAAACAGACAACGTCAAAGACCGCTTTGCCGCGCCAGAAACCGCCGCGCGACAACACAGCGCGCACATCAGTAAAGACGATATCGGCTATCTTCAGGCTCAATTGGCTCGCCTGATCAACCAGCCAGATCAACTGGCACAATGGCTTGGGGAAACCATGAGTGAAAGCAAGTATCCAGAATACTTGTCTCCCCTCAATCAACACGATGTGGACGAAGCGTTTGTTAATGCCGTTAAAGGGCAAACCTTTGTTCGCCCTGGCGACGCACGTATCTGCTATTATGTACAAGAGCAGAACCTTGAACACCTGCAAGCAGAACAAGGCGAAATACGGGTATTTTGTAACGGCGAGCATCTGCTCGTCAACGCCACATTAATCGGCTTTGTAGAAGCCGTTTGTCATCAGGTTGAGTTTGATTTTTCTGGCTTAGATTTGTCGCAAAATGCCGAACTGGAACCCCTAGTTCGCTTCTTTATTCGTCAGCAAGGTTTGATTGAATTAATGGCCCCAGAAGAATAAAAGGATTTAGGACATACTATGAAAGTACTAACATCAGACTGGAACAGCAGCAAAGATCAAATCAGTTTTGTACGAAAACAAGTGTTTATTCTGGAGCAAGGCATCGACCCAAAAGAGGAGTGGGACGATCAAGATGAAGACGCTGTACATTTTGTTTCTTTTGGCACCACCGCCGTTCCAACGGGAACCTGTCGACTCACCGACGATGGCAGAATAAGCCGCTTGGCCGTGCTGCAAGCGTATCGCCACCAAGGCTACGGCGAAATGCTATTAGCTCGTGCAATTAAAGTGGCCAGAGAAATGGGGATCCGCCAGGTTTTTTTGCATGCGCAGGTCGATGTTCAACCTTTTTATGATAAGCAAAATTTCACCACAGACGGTAAAGTATTTTTAGAAGCAGGCAAAATGCACATTCGCATGGAGCGTGATATTTAGCCGTTGGTTCTTTAAAGTAACTGCAAAATAGAGACAAAAAAAGAGCACACCCACTAGGGCGTACTCTTTTTTTGTATTCAGTAAATGATTACACAACCGCAATCAATTCAACATCAAACTGCAATACAGAAAAAGGCTGTATCATAGCACCGGCACCTTGTGCGCCGTAAGCCAATTCAGCTGGAATAGTAAGACGGTATTTTGCACCTTCTTTCATTAACTGTAGGCCTTCCGTCCAACCAGCGATCACGCCAGTCAATGGAAACTCAATTGGCTCGCCACGAGCGATAGAGCTGTCAAATACTTGTCCGTCAATCAAACGACCTTCGTAATGAACACGAACGGTGTTTTCACGAACAGGCGTGGCACCAGCCCCCTCTTCAAGCACTTCGAACTGCAAGCCACTCTCGGTCACTTGAACACCGTCTTTTGCTTTGTTTTGAGCAAGAAAATCTTCGCCCGCTTTGACTGTCTCTTCAGATCCTGTACGGGCTTTTTCTTCCATTGACGCTTGAAGTTGAGCGAAAGCGGCCTCGAGCTCTTCACCTGGAACGCGCATTTCTACGCCGTTAAGCGCATCTTCGATCGCAGCAAAAAGATGCGTTAAGGACAATTCACCTAAATCGCTGCCGCGAAGTTGATCACCGATCTGACGACCAATACCGTAGGCGATTTTTGATTCATTAGAATCGAACGACAGTTCTGACATGGTTACACTCTCTTATTCATTTACGAAAAAATTGAAGGCGAATTATAACATAGGCAGAATCTCCTAGGCGGGTTTTTCATGGCGCACTGGATATCCACCCACAAAAAAAGGGTTTATTGTTTTTTATCCCTCCCCATATACTATTTTAATGATATTCATTATCATTTAATAAATTAGTAAAAGTGAGGTGTTAAAATGAAAAAAAGAACGATTATTCTGAAAGATCAGATGCAACCAAACCGCAAAAAGACCGATTTCTGGGGGGCACTGTTTGTCTTTATTATTTGTCTGTCTTCTATGGGGAGCTTTTTGTTGGCTAACCATGGCAGTAAAAAAGCGTCTGATTATTTAGACCCTATTCCTCCAATAAGCACCACAATGATTGATACAGATCAGAACGGGAAAAGCGAAAAGGCTTACACTTTAGAGACATAAAGAAGAGGACCTTATCATGCTACCTAAGATTAATACGATCGTTTATGCCTGCGACCTAGACAACAAAACCGACTCTGCTATGGCGTTAGTAATGAGCCTTGCAAAAGCTCATGGTTCGAAAGTTGTTTTGATGCACGCAATGGAACCACTCAACGCACAAGCCACGACTATGATCTCTAATTACATCAGTGAAGACGTAAGAGAAACGATGCGCCAAGATGCGATCGTTGAGATCAATGCCCGTATGAATGCATTGCTGTCCCACTTTATGACCACCTATGCGGATGAACTTTCTACCTTAGCCATCGAACCTGAAACCGTATTAGCCAATGGGGTGCCGTCTGAATGCATCCAACGTACCGCCAAAGACAAAAAAGCCGATCTTATTGTCATGAACAGCCGGACGCACAGTCGGATCAGCCAAATGATCATTGGCTCAACTGCCAACAAAGTCATTCACACCAGCACTATTCCGGTTTTAGTTGTGCCCATTAAATAGCACATTTCTCTAGTCATGCTTGCCTACCTTAGATACACTTACTGTATATATAAACAGTAAGTGTATCTATGATTCTTTATATTGCTGAAAAACCCAGCCTCGCCCGAGCGATCGCCGCGGCTCTTCCCTCGCCTCAAAAAAAAGAAGAGGGCTGCATTTGGTTGCCCAATGGGGATTGTGTCAGCTGGTGCATTGGGCATTTACTGGAACAAGCCGAGCCACACCAGTATAACCCTGCTTACAAATCGTGGAGTTTGGACCACTTACCCATCGTTCCAACAGAATGGCAATGGCAAGAAAAAGCCAGTACCAAAAAACAATTAAGCATTCTCAAAAAGCTGATTAAAAAAGCCTCTGTTTTGGTTCACGCAGGTGACCCTGACAGAGAAGGTCAATTATTAGTAGATGAAGTGCTGCATTACACAAAAGTTTCAGCACAAAAACTAAAAAGCACTCAGCGCTTATTGATCAGTGACCTGACCCCCTCTGCAGTAAAAAAAGCCCTGCATACTTTACGTTCCAATAACGAATTTGCTGCTTTATCTCGATCGGCACTGGGTCGTGCTCGGGCCGATTGGCTTTTTGGCCTCAATCTTACCCGAGCCTACACCATTAAAGGACGTCAAGCTGGCTATCAAGGAGTATTATCAATAGGGCGGGTGCAAACACCTTTATTAGGGCTGGTCGTTGCTCGAGACAAAGAAAGAGAGGCTTTTGTTGCTAAGGATTTTTATCAAGTATGGGCGAATGTGCAAACCCCTCAGGGCACGTGTTTTCAAGCTAAGTGGCGGCCGAGCGAGGCCTGCCAACCCTACATGGACACAGACAACCGAGTATTGAGTGCATCACTTGCGCACAATGTGGCGTCTCGGATTACCGATAAACCCGCTCGTGTGATCGAAGCAAGTTACCAACAGAAAAAACAAGCCGCACCCTTACCTTACAGCTTATCGGCATTACAAATTGATGCAGCAAAAGCGTTTGGACTGTCTGCCCAGCACGTTTTGGATGCCTGTCAGGCCTTGTACGAGCGTCATCAAATAATCACGTATCCCAGATCGGATTGTCGATATTTACCCACTCAGCAACACAAAGACGCGACCGCTGTCCTCGCCGCTCTGCGTCGCGCCGAGGGCGAGGGACTGAGTAAAGAGTTGAGCAAGGGCGCGCTTAATGCTGATCCAACGCGTAAAAATAAAGCCTGGAACGACAAACAAGTTACTGCTCACCACGCCATTATTCCTACTACACAAGCCCACAAAGTAGCCTCGCTGTCCAAAACAGAAGCGTTAGTATTTGGTTTAATCGCTCGACAATATCTAATGCAATTTTATCCTGATTACACCTATTTAGCGTCTTACATCCAGCTCGATATTGAAAAAGGCTTATTTGAAGCAAAAGGTAACACCCCTGTGGCGCTTGGGTGGAAGGTCTTATTACCCAACAAAAAGCCTGCAGACGATGCGGACAACGAAAACCAAAACGAACTGCCAAAACTAAATAATAATGAAGCGCTCTGGTGCACTAAAGGCATGGTTCAAGAAAAAACAACCACGCCACCGGCGGCTTTTACCGATGCTACGCTACTGGCGGCCATGACGGGCATCAGTCGCTTTGTCAGCAATAAAGACATTAAAGCCATTTTAAGAGACACCGATGGATTGGGTACAGAGGCCACTCGAGCGAGTATTATTGAATTACTATTTAAACGGGGATTTCTAATAAGACAGGGCAAGCAAATTAACGCCAGCCAAACAGGTCGAGCTTTTATTGATTGCCTACCTGAACAACTGGTGACGCCAGACATGACGGCACAATGGGAGTCTATACTCAATAGCATTAGCCTGGGAGAGGCCAGTTATCAAGATTTCATGATACACCTGGAAAATAATTTAAATGATCTGCTTATTGCATCACGCGATATGCCCTCATCGGCACTGCAAAACCTGCCCTCGCCTAACAAAACCCCCTTTTCAAAACGTAAAAGCAGAGGAAAAAAAGTGTCCTTCACGAGAAGTGCAAGCAACGCCAAAACCACCAGCACCTCTCATACTAAAAGGCGATCAAAGGCCTAGCCAATAGCTAACCAGACCCCTACCCCGATCATGAGTGAACCCGCAATACGGTTCATAATACGCACGTTGCCACTTTTCATTAGTATGGATTTGAGCGTTCTGCCCCCAGCAGAATAAATGAGCAAACAACTGAACTCTAGCGCCAAGATAATACTAATCAAAATAACTAACTGTCCAGTAAGAGGCAGATTGGCATCCAAAAAAGGCGGCAATAAAGCCACAAAAAATGCCCACCCTTTTGGATTGGCTATCGCGGTCACAAAACCTTGCGACATCAGTTCAACGCGCGAAGCGGGCGTGGCGTTGGCGTCTTCTGTCTTGATCGCCATTTTGCCTTTGGAAAGCCACATTTGCAGGCCCACAAAAGCAAGATACGCCCCTCCAATGTATTTTAAAATCATAAACACACTTGGGTAATTCAACAGTAAGGCTGCGACCCCAATGGCCGACAAGGTCGCCACCATTGCAACGCCGACAAGCTCCCCCAACATCATCCATAGGGCTCTTTTTACACCAATGGTCATGCCTAATGTCATGGCCAAGGTCATGCACATACCAGGGGTGATGGAAACAAAGAAAAAGGTGGGAATAAACGCTGAAAGTACGGCTAGACTCACAGAAAATCCTTATAGACATTAAAGTTATTCGGTAAACAACCCTTTAAAAACACAAAAATTGCTAAAAACGCTTCTTAATATTTCGGTTTGAGTCTTCCATGAACTTATCCCATTCAGAATCCAGCTCGGCATCGGCTTTATTGTCTGAGCTTCTTGCCATCTCCTCTTCGGCCTTTTGCAAAGCAGAGTCTTCTTCAATTTCTCGTATTAAATCATTCAATTTTAAAATAGTAGGTTGAGCCTCGGGCGTGTCTTTCACCGGCGCTAACTGTGCCAAAGCCTCTTTGTACATTTTGACCGAGTTCTCCATTAAGCCATTTAAAAATGCTTGCCTAGCAAGGTAAGAGTGGTAATCCGCATTGACTTTAAAGTGGTAAAAGTTCATCAGCTTTTTGTACCTATGGGCAACGTCCGAACTGATCGTACTGTCTTTTTGGCATAACGCGAGAAATACTTTAAACGATTCAAATTGGCGCTTTATTTCCATAATCAACAATTCGTCATTGATGGGTTTGGCTCGGCGTTTATGTTTACTGTTTTGAAACGCATTCATTTCTTCTACGATATGATTATGACGCCGCGCAAGGGTTGGGTCTGGGTGTAAAACAAGCAACTGTTCGTATATCGCGACTTTTCGAGAATACAGCCACAACCTCATATCTTTAGGCTGATACTGAGGGGGAATATCATCGAGGTAGCGTCGTACTTGACGCAACTGATTGTTTAAAAATGCCACCTTGCGCAATCTGTCCAGTCGGGCCTGTTCTTTCAATTGCAAAAAAATAACAAGAGCAAGAAATCCTACAATAAACAATAAAAGTGCGGCTGTGGTTAAAGTGGCCATTTTAAATATCGTGAACCTTAATAAAATTCATGCTTACGTCGCCCTGTATGTTCATTGTCGTTTTATTGCAATATCATCGCTGTTTTTGTCAAACAAAAGCATTTCGACATCTTGTATCATTTTTTGCAATCGTGCTTTCTCGCGCTTGGAGCTCACAATGGAGCCATTTTTCTCAATGATGGACAGCGCAAAGCGATAACGCTCTAACGCACGCGCTTTTTTGTTTTCCTCTAAATCTTGCCGCGCTTGTTTGACCAATAAATCACGTTGCGCCAAAGCATGAGCGTAACGAATGAGGGTCAGGTGATGCTTTATGACCACCCGACTACCACCATAACTCTCTGGCATATTGCGAATTTCTCTGAGCATGTACTGCAGGATATTCTGCATTTGTTCAAACTGTTGCTGGCTCGACACACGATCTTTTGACGCTATGTTACGGCCCAGCTTTAACTCAGACAAATGAATGAGAAGCTCTTCTTTCTTTTCAATAAACGGCGTTCGAAAATTGGCCCTTACGCATTCCGCTATCACATTAAGTAAGTATTCTATGATGAAAATTTTAGTGTCTCTCGTGAGGTAACGGTCTGATACCTTCTTTAGAGAATACAACATGTGATCGCTGCGTTTGGACAAACGTGACAGTAATCTCTCTCTCATCTCTCGTTGCTTACTCTTCCAATGAAAATAAGGAGGAATTAGACAACTCACTGCCACAGTAATAATGGCTACAAAAATCCACATTCTCGATTCCACTTTTTAGATTTTATCTATTTCTCTACTCTTAATTGAAACATTAGTAAAAATTGAACAATGATAAGATGTTATATAACATTGTCGAGGTGATAAAAACAAAAAAAGACCAGTTCGCCTGATCTTTTTTTGAATGCTGAAAATGGATTTATCGAGAAACAGAAAAACCTAACAGCATATAAAATATAATAGCAGACAGTGTCGCCGACGCAGGAACCGTAATTACCCAAGCCGCTGCGATTCTAAACAAGGCTGAACGCTTAACAAGCTCTTTTTTAGTCGCTTTCTTCAACCCTCTGCGTTCTGAAGAAGAAATAGGAGAAGCCGATTGAGCCGCTTTTAATTCTTTCAGAATAGCACGCTTCTCTTCAACATCGGCCAGCTTAAAGCGTTTAACAAAAACTTGAGTCTGTTGACCGTTGTGACCTGCGGATTCTGAATGTGCAATAATACCAGACAGTTTTTTCTCGTAGGATAACTTCAAGTACTCACGAAGAAAACCCACACCAAAGATCCCACCTACTGCAATGTGTGTAGAACTCACCGGTAACCCCAGCTGAGAGGCAATAATCACCGTAATCGCCGCTGCCATAGCAACACAAAATGCTCTGGTTTTATCCAATTCTGTGATTTCTGAGCCTACTGTTTTGATCAATTTAGGGCCAAATAGTGCCAAACCAACCGCAATACCGACACCACCCACTAGCATAATCCAAAGAGGAATTGCAGCTTTGGCAGAAACAGCGCCTGTCATCAAAGCGTCGTTAATCGCCGCTAATGGCCCAATCGCGTTAGCGACATCATTGGCACCATGGGCAAAACTTAACAGCGCCGCCGATACAATTAAAGGAATAGTAAATAGACTGTTTACAGCATCTTTATCATTTTTTAAGGCAGAAGCGGCCTTATCCACGATAGGACGCACAACAAAGTACACGGTTAAAGCAATGGCAAAACCGACCAAACTTGCGCTGATGAAATCCAGTTTCCAGATCTTCTTCAAACCTTTCAAAATCAAATAAGTTGAAAAAGCCCACATCATAAAAGCGACTAATACAGGCACGACTTTTTTTGCCGATTCAATCATGTCATTTTTGTAAGTAATGGATCGTTTAATGTACATCAGAAACAATGCAGCGATGCCCCCCCCCATTACTGGGGAAATAATCCAACTAGCCACAATAGCGATCATTTTGTCCCAGTTAGCAATGTCCCAGCCACCCGCTGCAATGCCAGCCCCTAATACGCCCCCTACAATAGAGTGAGTAGTGGACACTGGTGCGCCCAAGTAAGTCGCTAAGTTTAACCAAATAGCACCGGCCAGCAAAGCCGCCATCATGACCCAAATAAAGGTTTCTGTGTCACCTATAGCGTTAGGGTTAATAATGCCGTTTTTGATCGTACCGACCACAGTACCACCAGCGATAAGGGCACCAGCGGCTTCGAATACAGCGGCAATGAGTATAGCCCCTGTCATAGACAAAGCTTTCGATCCAACGGCCGGACCGACGTTGTTCGCTACGTCATTGGCGCCGATATTGACAGCCATGTAAGCGCCAATCGCCGCCGCGATAACAAGAATAGAAAGGTTAGAAACGCCAGCGCCATGGCTAGAGGCATAAAAACCAGCCGCCAACACGAATGCTAAAGCAATCAATACACGTACAAATTCATGACCACTTAATAAACTAGATTCTTCTTTCAGGTTATTTTTAAGATCCATAAGGGCTCTTCTGTCTCTAATATTAATCTTTGCCAAACCATCAATTTTCACGTCACACGCATAAAATCAACGACATGCTTGTCCTAGCATCCAAACTCATTTGGCTCTCAAATCATCACATCACATTTCTCAACATGTGATTTTTAACGCCATTCTACACTGAGCATTCACAGATAAAAACCCTTAAACGGCTCGTGTACAAGGTGATAAAAAGAATGAAAAAAGCACCCCTTGAGGCGCTTGTTAAGAATATACTACAGAAATGTGACTGTTTTGTTACAGCCCTATTTAGACCCGTGATTGCCTAAATACGTTGATAAAAAAGAGCCATACCAAACGCTGCAGATCAGCACTCAATCACGTTAACGGCAAGCCCGCCTCGTGAGGTTTCTTTGTACTTATCATTCATATCTCGACCGGTATCACGCATGGTGCGAATAACCTTATCGAGCGACACATAATGCGTACCGTCTCCACGCAACGCCATGCTGGCGGAATTAATGGCTTTAATTGACCCCATAGCATTACGCTCTATACAAGGAACTTGCACCAGACCGCCAATGGGATCGCATGTTAATCCTAAATTGTGCTCCATGCCGATCTCGGCGGCGTTTTCTACTTGTTCTGGAGAGCCACCTGTAGCAGCCGCCAAACCCGCTGCGGCCATCGCACAAGCTGATCCAACCTCGCCTTGACAACCCACTTCGGCGCCAGAAATAGACGCATTTTCTTTAAACAACATACCAATTGCCGCTGCGGTTAGGAAAAAAGTCACAATTCCCTCTTCACTGGAACGTGGGCAAAACTCCCAATAATAATGCAATACCGCGGGGATAATGCCAGCCGCACCGTTAGTAGGAGCCGTGACCACCCTACCGCCCGCGGCATTCTCTTCGTTCACAGCCAGGGCGTATAAATTGACCCAATCCATCGCACCTAAAGACGGTGTAATCATATCCATGCGCGTCTTGCTGCTCAGATCTCTGTGCAAGCTGGCGGCTCTTCGCTTCACTTTTAATCCACCAGGCAAAATACCTTCGTTACGAATACCTTGTTGAACGCACTCTTTCATCACCGACCAAATAGATAAAATGCCTTGTTTGATCTCGGCGTCACTTCGCCAATGTCGTTCATTTTCCATCATAATTTGTGCGATGCTCTTGTCCTGCTCTCGACACAGCGTGATCAGCGTTTCGGCACTATGGAATACATGAGGCAACTCTGTTGTGTCTTCGACAAGCGCAACGTTACCATCTTCATCTTCTTGAACAATAAAGCCACCACCGACTGAATAAAACGTCGCCTGATGCATCACAGCACCTTGACCATCAAACGCCACAAGCACCATGCCATTGGCATGAAAATCTAAACGGTCAACACGGTGGTAAATAATATCGTTTGAAACATCCATCGCAACAACATGATGCGCCAATAATACTAATTTCGAAACAGCTTGTATTTCTGCTACGCGATCATTGACGCCACTGGGGTCGATCGATTCTGGCAATTCACCTTCTAACCCCATTAATACCGCTGTTCCGGTTCCATGACCTTTACCCGTTGCACCCAGTGACCCATATAAGTCAACTTTCAAACGGCACACGCTTGGCAGTAAGCCGCGTGATTCCAGTTGATGGGCAAATTGATTGGCTGCCACCATTGGGCCAACGGTGTGGGAGCTGGAGGGGCCGATCCCCACTTTGAAAAGGTCAAATAAACTGATGGCCATGGTGTTTTCCTTTGCCGAGGCAGCAATGCCATACGACGCTAAAGATGAATAACAAAAAATCATTGATGTAAGAAATTAGCATTTATGATATTAAGTTTCCAATCGGAAACACGGGATTCGCCACTAAATCCTGCTCAACAGAGCAAATAAGCAACTTTATGACGCTTAAAGACCAATACCCGCTCCGCATTCGCTCCTGATGCGGCGAGTAGCGTTTACCGTTAAACGCTTAACAACCCACAAACGAAAAAAACCAAAAGACCGATCCGTCTTTTGGTTTTTATGTCTGTCATTTAATGTAAACACTTTATTCGTGTGTGTTTATCTTTGCTTATCCCGCCGGATTAGAAAAACCCGAGAGGATTAACGTCGTAGCTCACCAACATGTTTTTGGTTTGCTGATAATGTTCAAGTGCCATTTTATGAGTTTCACGACCCACGCCAGATTTCTTATAGCCACCAAACGCAGAGTGGGCAGGATACTGATGATAGCAGTTCATCCATACGCGGCCTGCTTCTAAGTTGCGGCCCATGCGGTACGCCAAATTGGTATCACGTGTCCACACGCCTGCACCCAAACCAAACTCACTGTCATTCGCAATCGCCAACGCTTCCGCTTCGTCTTTAAAGGTCGTCACGCTCACCACAGGGCCAAAAATTTCTTCTTGGAAAATGCGCATGCTGTTGGAGCCTTTAAACAAGGTCGGTTGTACGTAGAAGCCTTTTTCCAATCCATCAATCGATTCAATTCCCCCACCAATCAATAATTCGGCGCCTTCTTCCTTACCGATCTCAATGTAGCTAAGGATTTTTTCATATTGCTGTTTAGAAGCTTGAGCGCCCACCTGTACATCCGTGTCTAACGGATTACCACGTTTAATCGTCTTCGTACGCTCGACCACCATGGCCATGAATTCATCGTAAATTGACTCGTGAACAAGCGCTCGAGACGGACACGTACACACTTCCCCTTGGTTAAAGAACGCCAACACCAAACCTTCGACACACTTGCTGACGAATTCTTTTTCATGGCTCATGATGTCAGCAAAATAAATGTTCGGTGATTTCCCTCCCAATTCGACACTGGAAGGAATGATATTTTCCGCGGCGCATTTCAAAATATGCGAGCCAACAGGGGTTGACCCGGTGAATGCAATTTTGGCGATACGTTTGCTAGTCGCAAGGGCCTCACCGGCTTCTTTACCGTAGCCATTGACGATATTTAACACCCCTGGTGGCAGTAAATCTTGAATCACTTTGATCATTTCAAGAATCGAGGCGGGAGTTTGTTCCGCCGGTTTGAGTACCACACAGTTACCCGCCGCGAGTGCGGGTGCTAGCTTCCAAGCGGCCATTAGTATCGGAAAATTCCAAGGAATAATTTGACCGACCACCCCTAAAGGCTCATGAAAATGGTAAGCCACCGTGTGCTCATCTAACTCGGCCGTACTGCCTTCTTGAGCACGCAAACAACCTGCAAAATAACGAAAATGATCAGCGGCTAAAGGAATGTCTGCGTTTAAGGTTTCTCGAACCGCTTTACCGTTGTCCCATGTTTCGGCCACAGCCAAGGCTTCTAAGTTCTGTTCGATACGATCCGCGATTTTTAACAAAATATTAGAACGATTGGTAACGGACGTTTTACCCCATGCCGCACGCGCCGAATGGGCCGCGTCAAGGGCGAGATTAATATCTTCTTCTGTTGAGCGAGGGATACGACAAAATACTTCGCCATCAACAGGGCTGATGTTATCAAAGTATTGCCCCTTGACCGGAGCCACCCATTCTCCACCGATGAAATTGCCATATTCAGCATCAAAGGTAATCAAGCTGCCTGCAGAACCCGGTTTAGCATAAATCATTGTGTCATCTCCATTATTGTTGTTTTTAGTTCACGTCATAACCTTGCCTTCTACTGTAGAAACAATGAATCCAAAAAACTTGCCTGTGAGTCCATGAAACTTGTCTGGCTATCCATATCTCATCAATTTTTGGTATTGACCCAAGAACACGCAAGAGTGATTATGTAGAGACTCAAACAGGCCACGCCGCATAAAGAAAATAAAAGAGGTGGGTAAATGGACTCTACTGTGTCAGCAGAAATAACACTGTCAAAATACAAACGTACACCCGTTCAGTTGGTCGAAAACCGTGTTTGCTTTGCTGGACCGCATTCTGAATTAAGTATCTATGATACCTACGAACAAGCCCAAAAAGTCAGCTTAAAGGCCGACTCACTACTGTATTGTGGTATGGTAACAGGGGCAAAAGTCATGCACACTAAAGCGCATGACAACATCCCTTTCCTCCCGCATGAGTCTTTTATATTGGCGCCGGAGGAAGAAGTTTTTATTGATTTCCCCGAAGCTCAACATCTAAAACCCACCACCTGCCTGACCATTGCCATTTCTCAAGAACGTGTCGCGCAAATTTGCGATCGCATGAACGACATCATGGTCGAAACACGGCCCAATGGTATGGAGCTTGATCCAAACCAACATTTGCACTCCTTGCATACGCAAGGGACCCAGCAAGTCATCGACAGACTGACGAGTGACTTTATCCGCAATGACCCAGACCGCGATTTATTAGTGGATTTTGGTGTCAGCGAATTGGTGACACGAATTATTCGTCACCACGGCCGAGACGCCCTGTTGCGCTTTACGCAACAAACGCCCGATGCAAACGGGCTAACCTGTGTAATGCAATGGATTGAACACAACCTCGCACTGCCTTTAGACATCCATCAGCTCGCCAAAATGGCGTGCATGAGTCGCAGTCGATTTTACGACAGCTTTAAACGTCAGCTAGGGTGCACACCGATGGAATACCAGCACCAACGCAGAATGAGCCGCGCCTACCAGCGCCTGCAAGAGAAATGTTCGGTCACCGAGGTAACGTACGAGTTAGGCTATTTAAGTTTGAGTCACTTTAGTCGACGCTTCCACCAGCATTTTGGCATCTCGCCCCGACAAGCCACCCAGACCAAGCTCAATTCATAATACAAGTTTTATGGGTATTAATAAGCAAAACAGCGTTTAAAAAGACCTGTTGTGAGTCACTCAGTATAGAATAGGTAGCATTACCTTTTTTAGTCATGTACCTACCCTACCGCAAGGCGAGCAACCCAATGCCATCGTTATTTACACACCCAAATTTTGTTCATTATTGGATTGGACAAATCGCTTCTTCATTCGCTTTCCAAATGCTAAGCGTGGGCATCGGCTGGCAAATGTACGACCTAACCAACAGCCCTATGGCACTTGGCTTAGTGGGGCTTTGCCAGTTCTTGCCTCAGCTATTATTAACCTTGGTAGTCGGCCATGTTGCTGATCGCTATAATCGTCGTCTCATTTGTGTGTGTACGCGGTTAAGCATGGCCAGCACGGTCGCTATTTTGGCCTATGGCAATCTAAATAATACGATCTCTGCCGATATGATTTACCTTTGCGCCGCGTTACTCGGCACCGCAAGAGCGTTTGAAATGCCCGCGAACCAAGCCATTCTTCCCAACTTGGTTCCTAGCGCCATGTTATCCCGTGCCATGAGCGCTATTGCTTCGGCTCGTGAAATTTCGGTGATCGCAGGTCCCGCACTCGGCGGACTGATTTATCTATTGGGACCTACCACGCTTTACCTTTCGAGCATGAGTTGTTTCTTATTATCCTGCGCCATCATGTTTTTTTTACGCTATAACTTTACCGTCAAAAATAAATCGCCCATCGATATGGAACATTTATTGGGTGGGTTACGCTTTATAAAAAACAACAAGGTCATTCTGGGGTCGGTTTCGCTGGATATGTTTGCGGTGTTACTCGGTGGTGCCACCGCTTTGTTGCCTATTGTCGCGAAAGACATTCTTCACACTGAGGCGTGGGGGCTAGGGTTGCTGCGCTGCGCACCGGCGCTTGGCGCTTTGCTGATGTCTATTTATTTGGCGCGACACCCGCTGACTCACAGTGTTGGGAAAATCATGTTTGCGGCGGTCGCCATCTTTGGAGTAGCGACCATTTTATTTGGCTTATCTGAGCACCTGATGCTCTCAATGATCGCTTTGGTATTACTTGGCGCTTCAGACATGATAAGCGTTGTTATTCGATCCACATTGGTGCAATTAGAAACACCAGACGACATGCGAGGACGAGTCAGTGCCGCCAATTCAGTGTTTATCGGCAGCTCTAATCAATTAGGAGAATTTGAATCTGGGGTCACTGCCGCGTGGTTTGGCGTGGTGCCCGCCATTGTGATCGGCGGGGTGGGCACCGTCGCCGTGGTTGGGATCTGGATGTACTTATTTCCCGATCTCTTGAAGCGCCAAAGGCTCGACAAAGAAAACGAATAATCTATAACTCACTCGTCTATTGCCAGCAACACACGACCTAAACCGCCGCTTATTTAAACCAGCGGCGCTTGTCTTTCTCGATCGCTTTCCAGGTCCAGCTGGGCGCTTCACCTTTCCAAATGTACATGGCAATCAGCACCAAAGTACACATTCCAATCGCCACAGACCAGTTAAACAACTCGACTTTAGGATCGTACACATAGCTAAACAGGGTAATCGTCAACAAATACGACACCATTACCACCCAACCCTGCCAAACAACCGGCTTACCCCAACCCCAGCCATTCTTCTTAGCAGGAAACCATACGTCTTTTTTGCTCGTCATACCCTACACTCTAGCCATAAAATCATCCCGCTATTGTGTCACCCTCGCTGCGAAAAGCACATAAAAAAAAGAGCCTATATAAATAGGCTCTTTCGTGTACACATTATTTTACGATTTGGGCTGTGAAAACATCAGTTAGCCAAAAACTCACCGCGTGTTTTGTCGCTGCGTTTAAACAATCCACCCAGTGCAGTGGTCTGAGTCGAAGAGCTGGCGTCCATAACACCGCGTGATTTCACGCAATAGTGAACCGCACTGATGCTAACGGCGACGTTGTTGGTTTCTAGTAAGGTTTGCAAGGTTACTAAAATTTGCTGAGTTAAGCGCTCTTGCACTTGTGGACGTTGTGCAAAAAAACGCACAATACGATTAATTTTGGACAGGCCAATGATTTTGTCTTTTGGCAAATAAGCGACTTTTGCTAAACCATCTATGGTCACAAAGTGATGTTCACAGGTACTGGTAAAGCTGATGTCACTTACTTTCACCATCTCATCGACTTTCATTTTATTTTCAATGACTGAGATTTTTGGAAATTGGCTGTAGTCCAGTCCAGAAAAAATCTCTCTCACGTACATTTTAGCAATACGATGTGGTGTTTCAGCTAAGCTGTCGTCAGTTAAGTCAAGACCAAGGGTGGTTACAACATCTTCAAAAGCACTTTTAATGCGTTGATATTTCTCTTCGCTTGTTAGCCCGTTATCAATCATCGGGGTTTCTAAACCGGTTTTCATTAAAGCATCGCGTACTTTTATCGCTTCATCAGACAACACTAGGCGATTTACATTGAGCTGCTCAGCGGTATTGGCTTTCATAATTTTGTCCTAAGTTGAGTACCTTGCCCCTTGCATTAGAGGCGTTCAAAAAATGCATCATGTGGTGAGTTAAACCAAATGACGACCTCCATCAAGTGACAAGGTTCGACCTGTCATATAGCGACTGTTTAATATGTACTGCACCGCAAGTACACCTTCTTGTTCACCCGGCTCCGTTCGAAGCAGTGATTTATTTAACGCCTTAGTACGGTATTCAGGGTCATCGCCATGATTAAACATTAACAACGATGGCGCGATTGAATTTACCTTGATATGCGGCGCAAAACGTTTAGCAAAGGAATGCGTGAGATTGGCTAGCCCCGCTTTGCTGGCCGCGTAAGCGATGTGCTTATCACTGCCCTTCTCCGCCACATAATCTGTCATATGAATAATATCAGCCTGACCGTCTTGCTCAGAGCCGGCACATAATAAAGCTTCAAAAGCAAGATTCATACGATAAGGGGCAAATACATGCACTTGCCACATTTTTTCCATTAACCAGGCAGCGTCTTCCCCACTGTCTTCTGACACCCATTCAGAAGCATTGTGAATGATGCCACCCAATGCTGGATAATGTTCCTGTATGTGTGTGATAAACGCCTCAACACCGGACACTGTTGAAAAGTCCGCTTTAATACAGACTGCGCCTTGCGATTCGAGAGAAGCTAAATTTTCACGATTGTTTCGATAAGTAACAATTACATTACCGCCTTGAGATAACAGTTTTTTTGCACAAGCTAATCCCAAACGCTGGCCTCCTCCCGTAATAATAATCGGCAATTTACGCGTCATTTGCTTACATTCCTGTTGAGTTGAATTGAAGTAACGAAACACTTTTAAGGTCGAGGTAATTGCAAAACTGTCGATATAAGCCATATCTATTCGTGGAATAACGAAAAAAGAGAAGACGTGGGCTGCCGTTTCCGGCGACGATAGCGTTCTCACACAACATCGACATACCCACTCTATGAATGCTACGACGCCCCAACAAATAATGCAACGCTGGCAAATCGTTCAAGGCCAATTGATTCCTGCTTTACACCAAGAAATAGGCTTGTTGACCCCAAAACTTGAAAAACTGATTCATATCTTGGAATGGTCTCGCATCGAAGAGTTTGTGACACGCTTTTCGTATCGGACGGGGCGTCCTCCCCATGAACTCGCTTGGTTAGCCAACGCGTTTGTTGCCAAGGTAGTGCTTGGGCTTACCACCACGGTGCATCTAATAGAACGCCTAAACATGGACAAAGCATTACAGCGAATCTGTGGATTTCCGCTTCATAAGAAACTGCCCTCAGCCTCGACTTTTTCTCGTGCGTTCGAGACGTTTGCCAAAGATAAGTTGGCCGAACGTGCCCACGAGGTGCTGATCAAAATGCACTTTGGAGATCGTCTCATTGGGCATATCAGCCGAGACGGGACGGCGATTAAGGTGAGAGAACGTCCACAAAAGATCGACAAAGTGGACACGGATAAACCTAAGCTTAAAGGGCGGCCCCGCAAGGACAAAGATGAAAACCGCCCGATCAAATTCAATGTGGCACGGCAACGTACCCAATGCCTAGAAGAGATGCTTAAAGAGATCCCGGTTGATTGCCGTCGTGGCACAAAATGCAATGCTCAAGGCTATAAAAACAGCTGGAATGGCTACAAACTGCATCTAGACATTGCAGACTGTGGCGTCCCCATCTCCGCTTTGCTGTCCTCAGCCTCCATGCATGACAGCCGTGCCGCCATCCCTCTGTCTCACATCAGTGCGGCGAGGGTGACCAACCTTTATGATCTGATGGACGCCGCCTACTGCAGTATTGACCTGCATGAGCACAGTAGAGAGTTAGGGCATGTGCCCCTGATAGATCACAACCCCAGAGGGGGCGAGAAAGAAGGATTTGAACCCGCCGATACGGTGCGTTATCGGGAACGTTCGGGCGCAGAACGAGCCAATGGCCGACTCAAGGATGAGTTCGGAGGTCGACACATCTGGGTACGTGGTGAGGTAAAAGTCATGAGTCACCTGATGTTTGGCATTTTAGTACTGAGTGTCGATCAACTGCTTCGACTGCGGCAATAAATCGCAGAAAAATAAGTCATGTATCGAGGATATTGTGCTTCTGGGGTGGTCACAGAACGAGCCGCTATGATCAAAAAAGAGAGAAAAGCGATGACGACCTAGTCAAAATAGAAAATGCATAGAAACACATGCTTAACTGAGTAAAAAAACAGCCTCTAAAAGGGCGATAAGTTATCCACAAATGGGTTGGCTATTAGTTTTGCAAGATGCTCGGTCGCGACTGCGATGTCAATAATGTGCTAACACTAAATTACAATACGAAGCGACATTTGAAAAAGATCAATAAATGTCATCTGATGTATTTTTTCCTCCGTAACTATTGAACCACTTCAGAACACCGAGCTCTAACCAGCACGTTATTCTTTGATTTACTCACCGAATTAAGAAGGAATTGAAATGACTTTATTTATCGATCGGTCTAACAACAAAAGTAAAACCACTAGCACCATCCCCCAGCAAGCGTTTGATTGGTATGACGAATACGCTCACGGTGATATTGATCGCCGCACTTTCTTATCTCGTCTTGGTACGCTGAGCGTAACAGGATTGACACTGTCTGTTGTGGCGAGCGCACTAACTCCAAACTACGCACTGGCCGAGCAGATTTCATTCAATGACCCTGACATCACTGCAAGCTATGTGGAATACGACTCCCCTAATGGTCACGGAAAAGCGCGTGGTTATTTGGTGGTTCCCAAAGGCGTAAACATGGACAATAAAGCGCCAGCCGTTCTGGTTGCTCATGAAAACCGCGGACTAAACCCTTACATCGAAGACGTGGCGCGTCGATTGGCCAAAGTGGGTTTTATTGCCTTTGCACCTGATGCTCTGTTTCCACTGGGCGGTTACCCAGGCAACGATGATGAAGGCCGTGCCATGCAGAAAACAATGGATGGCGATAAAATTGAAGGTGACTTCATGGACGCCGCTACCTTATTGAAACATCACACTTTTAGTACCGGAAAAGTTGGAATGGTTGGGTTTTGCTACGGCGGTTACTTGACCAACGCTCTAGCGGCTAACATGCCAGATACCATTCATGCAGGCGCCCCCTATTACGGTACACCGGCTAAATCTAACACAGAGAATATCAAGGCGCCGCTGCAATTGCACTTCGCCGAATTAGATCAACGGGTAAATGCCACGTGGCCAGACTACGAAACAGCATTAAAAGCCAACCAAGTTAATTACACGGCTTTTACATACGCTAACGCCAATCATGGCTTCCACAATGATTCAACGGCTCGTTACCAAGAAAAAAACGCCGAGCTTGCCTGGGAAAGAACCGTTAATTTCTTTAAACAAACATTGATGTCTTAACCTTGCATTGAGCGTATAAATAGCGCTGTCCGTTTGACAAAAGCGACAGCGCTTTTCAGTTTAAAGCCAATTGGTCAACATTATCCCTACCCCCAATGACTGAGTTTGATGGTTATAATCCAGCAAAGATTGACCATAACCATTAAAATATTGCACGTAACCACGGGTTTTTCCCCATAAAGGGAAAGTGAACCCGACCTGAATCGCGCCTCGGTTATCGGAGGGTTTTAAATTGTTTCTGAACATCACATCGATGGTGTAGTCATCCACAACGTGAATCAGGTTCAATTCACCGTAACCATAATAATTTTCGATATTCGGATTATCATCTAATTCGACATTTTCAGGAATTCGATACCAAGGCTTAATAGAAAACGCGGTGTCGCCCAATTCAAACATGAAATCGACGTAAAATCGGTTCCATGAACGAGATAAATCCCCAGACTGCCCATTCGACTGATGGTTAAACCCATAAGCCACGTAGTTTGGCTTGATACCTAAAAAACCGTTTTTTGGTTTTGTCACAATAAACGCTTCTGGCTCATGGTTGGTGTCGCGAAACGGTGCAGAAATATCGCTGTTATACGATTGCCAATAGGCCTGCTGTGTGTAGGCAAACCACAAACTTGTATTGCGACCGACTATGTCATAAGCGACGGGGAATTTTAAACTTAGTTGAAACTTAAATTCCACGCTGTCTAAACTTTCTGTTCCCGCATCATCGCCTAAAAATGCACGATCATTTGGGTTTGACGTATAGGCGATGGGTAAAAAATAATTAGGTTTATGCGGTGTTAAAACAAATGGATTATTCACCGTCGATGCTTCTCGATTTTCTCTTTGCTGAAAAAGTCCATTATCATCTTTAGCGCGCTTAACAATGGATTCTGGTACTTCAGGCTCTTCCGGAAAATAAGAAGTGGCTGCCTCACTCTCCGGCAACCACTCACTCCGAAGCAATGGCCCACTGATTATCTGATCTTTAGCGGGATCACCGTTGGATGCGGAGTCGTCGACCTGCGCCCAAAGCTTGCTGGGCAGCAACATACAGCTCAGCATTATTGAAAACAGCGTTGCTGAACAAGGTATTACTTTCATCAATTCACACTCTATGGATGCTAATGACCCGCTTCTTTTTAGGACAAATTCGATGAAGACAGCACGACTTTTTTAGCGTAAGTCTCACGTTCCATTTCACAGATTTCGGCAGAAAAGCTGACATTTTTCAGGGAAAAACGCGTCAAGGTTTCGAGTATCAAATGTGACAACTGCTGTCTTTGCTCTGTACTTCTTCCAGACAACATTCTGATCGTCACATGCACAAAGGCATCTTCTTGACCACCCGTCACGAAACTTTTATAAGCATTACTGCGCAACTTAATATCGGCTAATGCAAATAAGGAAGACGCCATACATGCTTCTTTGACTGCTTCGAGCAAATCGGCAGGCGGCACTTCTTGCTCTAAATTTTGACTGTACTCAATAATACAATGTGGCATACCAGACTCCTGCGTTTGGATTTATGAAAAAAATGACGTTATCAGTAGCCTCTCGAGACATCAACACAAGAAGGAATAATACCGGTCATACGATAATATTTTATGTTATCCGCAAGAATAAGACTGGCACTTATCAAATGAGTTGGGGCTGAAATATGCGGCAATACGGTGACCGCGTGGTGTTGCCAATATTGATGATTTTTTGGTAAAGGCTCTTGCATAAACACATCTAATACCGCGTGGGACACAACACCTTGATCGAGCTTTTCAAGCAGAGCGTTGTCGTCAATAATCAAACCACGGGCAAAATTAATCAACCCAGCCCCTGCGGGCAAATACGCCAAGGATTCACGGCTCAATAAGCCTTTCGTTTCTGAGGTAAGAGGTAAAAGACACACCAAAATATCACTCTGTCGTAATAAAGACACCAACCCCTCATGACCATCAAAACAGGTAATACCCGCTATGTGTTTCTCATTACGACTCCAGCCGGCCACTGAGAACCCATTATGAGCCAATCTCAACGCGCTGACTTTTCCTAATTCGCCCAACCCAAGAACACCAATACGGCGCTCTTTTGCCTGCACCATTGGCCGCTGTTCCCAGCGATAATTCGCCTGTTGTTTGGCATAAGCAGGCATGTCTCGATGCAAGAAAAGGGTCCAAGCCAATACGGCTTCCGACATGGTATCAGCAAGCTGTGGATCAACCAAACGCACAATAGAAAACGTTGGTGACACCAATTCGTGCACCATACGTTCGACACCGGCCCACACACTGTGTACCCAGGTCAAAGCAGGTAACGCCAGTAAATCATTCGGTTCAGGGTCCGCCACTATCGCCAAATGACAAGCTGATTTTTGCTCTGGAGTTAACGTCGCGAAGGGCACGATATGCTCGTCTGGCATGGCGGCTGATAAGACATCAATCCACGCTTGTTGCGCGTCCAAATCCAAGCGACTTACAAAAGGAATCACCATAAAAGGCACCAAAGAAATCATCGTGCATAAACCTGAGCGGGGTCTTTAAAGCCTTTTAATTCAATCGCATTACCGCTGGGATCTTTGAAAAAAAGAGTCCATTGCTCGCCAGGCAAACCTTCAAAACGTACGCTAGGCGCAAGATCAAACATCACGTTGGCGTGAGTTAATCTAGCCGCTACGGCTTGCCATTCGTCCAACGGTAATATCAGGCCAAAATGAGGCATTGGCACAAGGTAATCCCCTACACGACCTGTGTTGGTCGTTGGGCTTGGCGTGCCTAAATGCAATGATAACTGATGGCCATAAAAATCAAAATCAACCCAAGTCTCTGTGCTTCGCCCTTCCGTACAGCCGAGTACGTGCGTATAAAACTGGCGTGTTTTCTCCAGTGACGTTACGTGAAAAGCGTAATGAAATAATGTGGACATACGTGCTCCTATGTGTCGGATTGATCAGCTCTGTGTGTGTTCCGTCGTCGCGTTTCATGGCAACATAGTCGCACAAAAATCAAAACACGATAATAGGATAATAGGATATCAAGAAAGTTTAGGGGAGAGGACGCTGTCTACAAACGCGACCGTAAAATCATCAGACGGAAGAGGATGACCAAAGTAATAACCTTGGTAATAATAACACCCAATTTCACGCAATCGTTCATAATGCAGGAAGGTTTCTACTCCTTCAGCAATAACGCTAATATTCAAGGCTTTTGCCATGGCAATCACAGCATGGACTATCGCTTCGTCGCTTTTATCGGTTAACAAATCACGCACGAAGGATTGGTCTATTTTTAATCGGTCAATCGGCAAAGATTTTAAGTATTTAAGCGATGAGTACCCCGTACCAAAGTCATCAATAGAGAGATGAATGCCCATCCCCTTGATGTCGTTCATTTTTTCTAAGGATGTGGCTAAATCGTTCAACAACATATTTTCTGTAATTTCAAGGTCGATGCAACTGGCAGGGACTTTATGTTTTGCTAATTGAGCCGTAAGCATCGGCAAAAAACTCGCTTGTTGAAATTGAATTGGGCTGACATTAATCGACATACGCCAGGAGCGACGCCACTTCCCTTCTCGTAACCACGTTGCGACTTGTGACAAGGCTTCGTTTAAAACCCAATGGCCTATTTCGACAATCAGTCCTATTTCTTCGGCCACAGGAATAAACTCAGCCGGAGAAATAAACCCCCGTTTCGGGTCGTTCCATCGGATCAGTGCTTCAGCCCCGATAAGCTCATTGTTGGCATTGGTCTGCGGTTGATAATAAAGTTGAAAAAGCGTGTTTTCTGTGGCGTGATGCAGTGCTTTTTCCATTTCAAGACGTGCATCAGACACCGCTTGCATGTCATCCATATACAAAGCGAAAGTATTGCGACCAGACTCTTTTGCACGATACAAAGCCGTATCGGCTTGTTTCAAAATCGCCTCGACAGACCTCTCTTTGCCATCAAAAATAGTCCCGCCTAAACTCGCCGTGATGTGCACCTCATGACGCGCTACTTTTTTAACTTGTTGGCAAGCAGTCATGAGTTGATTCGCAAACTGCGTGGATAGTTTTTCGGCTTGGACGGCATTCTCCGCGATATTAATAAACAAGAAGGCAAACTCATCCCCTCCCATTCTGGCAATAATCACGTTATCGTCCATAAGTAAAGACAGTTGTGTCGCCACACAAGCTAATAACTGGTCACCAACATCGTGCCCCAAGGAATCGTTGATGGTTTTAAACCGATCCAAATCCATAAAAATCACAGCGGAATAACAGCCGGAGGTCTTGGTTTTTTGGTTGCGCAAAGCGTTACCAACCTGATCTACAAAGTATTGACGATTTGGCAGCGTGGTAACCGAATCATAGTACGCCAGATGGTGGATATGCGCTTGCGTTTGCTTGCGTTCAGAAACATCACGAATCAACAGCAACGTTTCAATATTGCTCTGTATCTGATACTTGACCATTCGGATTTCAACCGACAACTCAATGTCTTTTGCTTTGTAAGTTGCTTCCACTGTGAGCGGCTCATCCAACTTTAAACCATTTAATGCATCCGTAAATTGAGCCCAAGAAGACTCTGTATACAAGGCATCCAACACGTTGGACTGAAGCCCCACACCTTCGATTTTCAGCATAATCTCAGCGGCGCTATTCACCAAGATAACACGGTCATTTTGATCCAATAGAAGCATGCCATCTGCTGCATGTTCTATCATGGCTTTGGTGTGGTTGTCGCTTCGTTCCAAATCACTCAGAGCCGTGTTTAACTTTTTCCATAAGAGGGAAAAAGTCGTGTGTAGATCCCCCAACTCGTCAGAGTGATGGTGACGGTAAAAAGACGACGGTAAGGGAAAATTGCCATTTACATCTACGGTCGACAAAGACTCTGTTAAGCGTCTTAGTGGGCGCGTAACCAAAAGATAAAACAACAGGCAAATAAGTGACGCTAACAACACATCTTTAAATAAATTGTAGGTCAATATAGACAGGTGTTCTTTGAAGATCTTGTTTAATAAAAACCGCTTTTCCGGCAACAAGGTAACAGTACCAGCGTCAAAAACAGGCGTTTCTAACCGTAATCGGCGTTGATAATCGGGTAAATCTGATAAAAAGTAATTCACTAAAGAATGGCTAACCGCAAAATGGTTCGATGTGGCCGCGGTTGCTTCAACAAACAGGACACCAGCGTCATCTCGGACTTCTACGTGCGCAATAGACGCATTAAGTAATAAGCTATCAATTTGCTGCTGGGCATAGTCAATGTCCAACCGAAACATGGCTTCCGATAATGGCTTATCGACAATCGCAAGCAGCTCTTCAAAATTTTGATTGATCTGTGTTTTCTGGTACTGAATTGCATTCACCAGCTGAATAACGCTACTGATTACGCTTAATACAATGGCTAAGGCTAGGGTTAAAATCGCCTGTTTGAATAGTAATGATTTAGAAAATACAACATCCATCGTTAATGATTTACATCCTTATGATTTCATGCGAGTTTGATTGAACCGCCGTGTTTACATTCGTCTATTAGTAAGACATCGCCACTTATTTTGCAAATACTTAAGACTGGCATTTTCTACTGGATGAAACAAGGAAGTATAAAAATATCTTATATCAAAACACTGATATAAATCAAAGTGCTAATAAATCAGGAAGAGGCGAAACAATATCGAACAAAGATTAAACAAAGCAGAAAGGCAAAAGCAAATGACAACCCCCTACACATTTAGGGCGGTTGTCATTTTCTGATAAACTAAAACTAACCTATTACCGCGCCGTCATTGCGTGAAATGGCTACGACACTCGAACGTGGCACTGACATACCGCCATCAGGCCAATGAGAATCGCCTTTTTCGCCAGGATGCTGCACACCAATAAACATAGTAGTGCGATCTGCATTCCAAGTCGCGCCAGTAATTTCACACTCTTTAGGACCGACCAAGAAGCGACGAATTTCACCGGTTTCAGGATCCCCAACCAACATTTGATTGTTACCTTGGCCTTTAAATTCTTTCTCGTTTGAATAGTTACCGTCTGTCTGAATCCACAACAAACCCTTCGAATCAAATCGTAGGCCATCTGGGGAATTGAACATGTTGTCTTGATTCACATTACTGGAACCAGCATAAGCATCGTCATACACCGCTGGGTTACCCGCCAAAACAAACAAATCCCATTTGAACTCAATATGGGTATGGTCGCCACTCATTGGCATCCAACGAACGATTTGCCCAAAATTATTTTTTACCCGTGGGTTCGGGCCGGATGCAGGCGTCGAATCACCACCGGCATTTGGCTTCACACCACGGTTTTTATTGTTCGTCAAAGCACAATACACTTCGGCCTTGTGAGGATGCGCTGCAACCCACTCAGGACGATCCATGGTCGTTGCTCCGACTTTAGACGCGGCCATGCGAGTATGAATTGCGATTTCAGACTCAGTCATACCCGTCGTTTTAGGCGTTAACGCTAACCACTCGCCACGATTATTATCGTGGAATTTCGCCACGTACAAGGTACCTTCTTCAAGCAAATCGCGGTTGTTACCACCCGCTAAATATTTGTGTTTAGACACAAAACGGTATAAGAACTCACCGCGTTCATCGTCACCTAAATACACAACAACATGGCCATTTGAAGCAATAGTGAGTTCAGCATTTTCATGTTTAAAACGACCTAAAGCGGTACGTTTTTTCGGACGAGAAGTTGGGTCCATTGGATCGATTTCAACCACATAACCGAAACGGTTTGGCTCATTCGGTTCTTTAACCAAATCAAAGCGACTGTCTGCCATCGCCCAGTTATAACGACCCTCTGTGCTAAGTCCATAACGTTTGAACGCGTCTGGCATCACGTAATGTTTGTCGCTTGCGGTGAAATAGCCGTTGAAATTTTCTTCGCAAGTCAGATAAGTGCCCCATGGCGTTTGACCATTACCACAGTTATTCCAAGTACCCTTTGCCACCAAACCCTTAGGATCGTCTGACGTTTGCATCCACTTGTGGCCACGAGCAGGACCAGTGATGTCCATTTCGGTATCGGCGGTAATACGACGGTTAAAAGGCGAATCTTGTACGATGCCCCATTTTCCACCACGTTGGTCTACTTCAATGATAGAAACACCGTGTGCGGCTTTGTTTTTGCGCACATCATCGGCTGTAGTCGGCATGCCATCAGCACGGTCTGGGTGAAGCGTATTCTCGTTGGTGTACTCATTGTTGATCGCCATCACTTGCTTACCATTTCGGGTAAAAAATGCCATGCCATCGTTATGATCCCCAAACGCCAATTCTTGCGATGCACCAGAACCGCCTGTCGCCGCATTAAAAGCAGGGGCATTGCTAAACAATGGGTCTCCCCAAGACGCGACGACTTCCCACTTGTAGCCTTCTGGTACAGTAATAGTATCCAGTGCATTGGCTTTCACCATATTAAACGCAAGACGCGATTCAGAATGGCCCGTGCCAGCGGCTAAAGCATTACCCGCCGCCAGCGTGGTCGAACCTATGACAAATGCACTTGCTCCGATGGACGCGCCTCCACCCAAGAAACCGCGACGGGACACCATTTTGAGTGCCACTTTTTCAAACTCTACTATTTCTGGAGCAGGTCGAACCAACTCATCTAGTTCATCGAAACTTAAGCCGTGCTGTTGTTCAATTTTCATAATACTGCCCTATTATTAAATACACTGTTGCATTGGATAACCGATTCAAAGCGATGATTAAGAAATAAAAGTTCCGACTGAAGGAGCTTATGCAACAATTTACAGACAAAAAATTACATAGAGATGACAGAAAAATGGCATTATGGTCATAAAAGATAAGGCTTAGTTTTAGCCCTCTGTTATCACCTATAAAACATGAAACAAGTGCGCTTTTTGAAGGACAAAATTCATCAGACACACACGTTTGAAGCGGTCAATAAAACAAGGCAGCCAACAGTGCCCGCTCGCTTTTAAATCACGATGAAAGTGAAAAAACCTTTATAAGGACCACACAATGATACCTTTCTTACGCAACATCCCAATCAATTTTCGGCTTACCAGCCTCGTTTCTTTCTTTTCACTCGGGTTGCTGTTTGTCGTCTATCTCACCCTAACGGCAAATAAGCAATCTTTACTCGATGAAAAATACTCGCAAACAAAACACGTGGTTGAAACCGCCACCGGTGTTTTCACACACTTCTATAAACTGGAACAATCTGGTGAATTAACAAAGACCCAAGCTCAACGCTACGCTATGCAAACCATCAAAGACACGCGTTACGATGAATCCGAGTACTTTTGGATAAACGATTACAACGCCGTGATGATCATGCACTCGGTGTCGCCCGCACTAGATGGCAAACCCCTTGCTGATCTGAAAGACAAAAATGGCAAAAAGCTTTTTTCTGAATTTGTGACTGTCGTAAAAAAACAAGGCGGTGGTTTCGTCGATTATTTATGGCCAAAACCAGGCAGTGAAAAACCCGTTGATAAAATTTCTTACGTACAAGGCTTCGAGCCATGGGGCTGGATTATCGGCTCAGGCATTTATTTAGACGATGTCGATACGCAATTCAGGCAAGAAGCGGTAAAATTGGGGGTGATCTGCGCGGCCATTATCCTAACCGCTCTGCTTATTTCATTTTTGATTGTTCGTTCCATTCTCCTGCCTATCGGCGAAATTCAAACCGCCTTAAAAAATGTGGCTGAGGGCGATGGCGACCTGAAAACCCGCCTTTCAGAGTCCGGCAAAGATCAACTCACTGAGATTGCCGCTCACTACAATACATTCGTTAAAAGACTGTCGAAGACGCTGACCAAAGCGGTCTCACTTAACCAAGAAGTCGAAGAAAAAAGCCAAGAACTCAAATCAGTGGCGTCCAAAACGCAAGCCCTCACCGAACAGCGTGAAGGCATGTTTTCACAGATGGCAGACACCATCATGGAAGTGGACGAATTGAAAAACGATGTGAATAACAACACACAATCTACGCTTGTCTCGGCACAAACAGCCGTCGACAAAACGCAAGTAGGCCAAGAGTCCATTAAACAAACGGTTAACTCCCTTGAGAAACTGTCTTACGACTTAGAAGCGGGATTAAAAACCGTGACCGACTTAGCTGAGCAGTCACAGACGATAGGCACCGTATTAGACGTCATTCGCGCGATTGCAGAACAAACTAACCTACTGGCACTAAACGCCGCCATAGAAGCCGCTAGAGCCGGCGAACAAGGTCGCGGCTTTGCTGTGGTAGCCGATGAGGTTCGAGGATTGGCCAGCAGAACGCAAGCGTCGACGGACGAAATCCAAGCCATGATCAGCACCTTGCAACATGGCGCGAAAGAAGCCGAAAACAAAATAACCAACAGCCATCAACAGGCCCAAAAAACGACGACTGAAATTAATCTGACGACACAATACCTGCAAGAAATCGCCGTATCCGTCAGTGAAATAAGCAAAGCAAGTAACGCGGTTATTAACAGCGTTACCATGCAAAGCGACGCGGTACAAAGATTGAATCATCTGAACGAGCAGGTCACTGATCTTTCAAATCAAGCCAGTGTGCAAGTACAACAAAATAACGCAACCAGCGTTTCTTTGGCCAAAACCACCAAAGAAACACAAGAAGTGATGTCCACTTTTACGTTGTAAAAAAGGCTAACCAGAAACCCAAGTAGACAGTCAAAAATAACCAACTGACCAATCAGTTGGTTATCTTACCTCTGTGTTTTCATCGATATAAAACACTCGACCCATGGCGTACTTCTAGCCCTTCTCGGATCGATCGCTTTAACCCTTTCACCACCAAACCATAAGAATGATCAACCTGACGCTGAACCTCACCAATCGGCAATGAACCGGATAGCACAATGGAATTCCAATGTCGCTTATTCATATGATAAGCAGGCATCACATCAGTAAACACATCTCGCAATTCAATGGCCTGTTCGGGGTCGCACTTCACGTTCAACAAACGCATTTTCTGCTTATGGATCAACAATGCAAACACTTTTCCTTGCACTTTAAATACGGCGGTTTGCGCATCAAACGGGTAACACTCTTCTGCCTCGGGTTTAGCCAATAAATAGGCGGTAATAGCGTTAATTTTTAATTCGTCCATTTCCCATGTGTCAATGTTCCATGTGTCAATGTTCAATGCGTCACCCCTTACTCTTTATTTAGAAACATAAAAAAACCGCTGACACCATTAGGTTATCAGCGGTTGAATGATGATGCACTTTTCATTTCTACTGGACTAAGACACTAGCCTTGGTGAGCAAGGTACTCGTCGTAAGTGCCCTGGAAATCCACCACTTTCTTGCCTTTAATTTCAATCACACGGTTGGCTAACGACGACACAAACGCACGGTCATGGCTGACGAAAATCAGGGTGCCATCAAAGTCCATTAGCGCGTTGTTCAAGGCTTCAATGGCTTCCATATCCATGTGGTTGGTCGGCTCGTCCATCACCAGTACGTTCAAGTCGGCCATCATTAATTTACCAAACAACAGACGGTTTTTTTCACCACCAGAACAGACGCGAACTTTTTTATTAAAATCGTCGGCGGTAAACAACAAACGTCCCAGCATGGCACGCACTTTTAAATCGTCATGCTTGGCTGTACGCCATTTTGACATCCAATCAAACAAGGTTAAGTCGCAATCAAAATCATCGGTACTGTCTTGCGGGCAATAGCCGATCACGGCGTTTTCTGCCCATTTAATCTCACCGTGTTTAGCGTCTAATTCTTTCATTAAACAACGTAAAAAAGTGGTTTTCCCGGCACCATTTTCACCGATGATCGCTAAACGCGAACCCGCTTCCAAAATAATATCGCCCCCGGTAAACAAGAGTTCATCGTACCCATGACCCAAGTCTTCAAGAATCAAAGCGTGGCGATGCAATTTTTTGTCTTGTTTAAAATTCAAAGACGGCGTCATACGGCTGGATTGTTTGACTTCAGACAGCTCGATTTTCTCTAATTTTTTTGCCCGAGAACTGGCTTGTTTGGCTTTCGAGGCGTTGGCAGAAAAGCGGTTAACAAACGCTTGAAGGTCATCCATCTCCGCGCTTTTCTTCGCGTTTTCTGTCAATTGTTGTTCACGGATCAGCGAAGAGGCTTCCATGAAATACTCATAGTTCCCCGGGTAAATACGCAGCTCGCCAAAATCAATGTCCGCCATGTGAGTACACACAGAATTCAAAAAGTGACGGTCGTGGGAAATAATGATCATGGTGCACTTACGTTGATTCAATACACCGGCTAACCAGTTAATGGTATGAATGTCCAGGTTGTTGGTCGGCTCGTCCAACAGCAAAATATCTGGGTTTGAAAACAAGGCCTGCGCTAATAACACACGCAATTTCCAACCGGGGGCCACTTGGCTCATTAAACCAAAGTGAAAGGCTTCTTCGATACCCGCTTCCAGCAAAATATCACCGGCGCGACTCTCGGCGCTGTAACCGTCCATTTCAGCAAACTCGGCTTCTAATTCACCCGCGCGCATGCCGTCTTCTTCGCTCATGTCTGGTTTGGCGTAAATCGCATCGCGTTCTTGCTTGATTTTCCACAGCGCTACGTCGCCCATGATCACCGCATCAACCACGGAGTATTCTTCAAACGCGAACTGGTCTTGGCTTAACGTACCTACCTTCTCACCTGGTGTGATCGACACATTGCCTGACGTCGGTGTCAACGCACCGCTCAAAATTTTCATGAAGGTGGATTTACCGCAGCCGTTGGCGCCAATTAGGCCATAACGGTTACCGTTACCAAATTTCGCAGAGATGTTTTCAAACAATGGCGTTGCGCCAAATTGCATGGTGATATTAGCCGTGGAAATCAAAAGAAAGCCCTGAAAAAAAGAAAAGAAAGCCGTTTAAACTTGCCGCTTAGTTAGCGTACAAAATATAAACACAAAGGGGGGCGAATATAGTGATTTACCGCCGAAAAGTCGAGGATTACCCTCGGCTTATTTTAATTTGGTTACCAAAAGTTGTTCAACACGAACCCCTTCCAAATCCAACACTTCAAATTTATACCCCTCATGGATAAAAAACTCGGTGCGCTTTGGCAAACGCTTTAAGCTGTAGATAATAAAGCCACCTAAGGTTTCATACTGGGTACGATCTGGAAATTCCTCAATATCCAAGCGACGCAATACGTCGTTAATCGGTGTTAGCCCTTCAATTAGCCAAGAATTTTCATCACGCTGAACGATTTGCTCTTCGTCGTGTGGCGTTAACAAGCCGCCCATAAAGCCACCCAACAAATCTTTCACCGTCACGATGCCCACAATGGTCGCGTATTCATTAACGATAACAGCAAACGCCTGCGGTGCGACACGAAACGCGTTCAATGCTTCAGAAAGTGTGAGCGTTTCTGGCAAATAAAATACGTCTTTGTCGACTTTTTCAGGTTTGATTTGCGCTTTTTCGCCTTTAAGCACCAAACGCAAAATTTCTTTCGACTCGATAATGCCCTCGATTTTATCTAGGCTACCGTTGCACACCAAGAAGTCATTATGAGGGTGATCGATGATTTTCTGGCTGATCTCTTCACTGCTGTCGTCAATATCAAAATAAATAATTTGATCCCGTGGTGTCATGGTGCTGGCGATGTTGCGCGTTTCTAATTCAAACACATTGCCTATGAGCTGATACTCTTGGCTTTGCAAACTGCCGTCTTCTGCACCCGCGTCCATCATGGCGACAATGTCTTCCGTCGTAACGGTTTCTTCCCGTTCAATCGGCACATTAAACATACGCAAGAGCATATTGGTAATGCCGTTGAATAAAAACACCACCGGTGTTAATAAAAATGTCACCCATAGCATGGGCGTCACCATACGAATCGCCACAGCTTCCGGCATAATGATTGCCAATCGCTTCGGTAACAAATCCGCAAATAAAATAAACAACGACGTCAGTGTCAAAAACGACAACACAAAGCTAATTTGATCCAACAGAGGACCAGAATAGGCAAGGCTGACCACTTGCTTAATGTATGGCGTCAGGGTTTGTTCACCAATAATACCGCCCAAAATCGCAATCGCATTGAGTGCGATTTGGATCATCGCAAAAAAAGCCCCCGGCTTTTGTTGTAATTTTAACACCGCCATGGCTTTTACATTGCCTTCATCGGCTAACACACGCAGCTTGATTTTTCGGGCGGCGGCCATGCTTATTTCAGACATGGCAAATAAAGCACCGGCGATGATTAACAAGCCAATACTAAAAACATCACTCATTTTGATACCACTTATTTTGGGGAAACGAACCTAAACACAGAATGGGAAAAACTAGCGGCATTATAGAAGGTAGCCGAACGGTTACAATGGTTATTTTCTGTACTTTTAACAGAACGAACAACGTCGAGGTAGACTCGTCGACATAGACCCTATTCGAACGGCTTATGTAGGTGGTATCATCCGCCTGTCGGGATAAAAGGTCATTTTATGCAAATCAACAATTCATCGTTTACCTACAGTCAGCAAGGTTTGCAACGCAGCCAGCAAAAGCTGGATCAGGCCAGCCAACAAGTGGCCAATGCGTCGTTGCCAAGATCTAATCAAGCTACCGAAGTAAAAAGTAACGACTCGGATATACGAAATGGTTTACTCGACGCCAACAGCAGCGTGATCGAGGCGCAAGCCAATGCCAAAGTATTGGGCTCTTACGACAAAACCCTCGGTAGCCTTATCGATATCATGGCCTAAGTGCCATTAAATCTCGCACTGCTTGCTCTGTTGTACAACGCACCACTCGCCCGACTTCTTTTCCATCTTGTAGCAAAATTAAGGTTGGCCAAAGTTTGACCCCAAACTGACGACCTAAGCGTTTGCCTTTGCCATCCAATACTCTAATGTGCGCCTGTTCCGTACACTGAGACAAGACGGCTTTTATGGCCGGACTCGCCGCCTGACAATGACCACACCAGGGCGCACCGAACTCAATCAATACAGAACCCGCTAAACAGCCCACCTCGTCAAAACTGGGAACCGTTTCATGGTATTCAGAGTTAAACCCCATCGTCATGGCTTGCATTATTTTCTCTCTTTTTTGTGTTTGAATAACAACGGTACCTATGCGATAAACAGGTCGTTAACTATTAATAAAAACGAATCGTTTCAACAGGCTCGATCAGAGTAAGGATAAGTCACTATGTTTAGTCATATCATGCTAGGTACCAACGATCTAGAAGCGTCTCAAGTATTTTACGATGCCACATTTAAAACATTAGGCTACAGAAAAGGCATGATCGATCGCAAAGGTCGATACGTTAACCAAACGGATTCAGGCTTATTTATGATCACCAAGCCACTCAATGGTGAAGTAGCGACCCACGGCAACGGTAGCACTATTGGCTTTTCCGCCTCGTCGGCAGAGGTTGTTGAAGCTTGGTATAAAGCGGGACTTGAAAATGGCGGCACACATTGCGAAGACGCCCCCGGCATTCGAGATCTTGGCAAATCACAATTGTATTTAGCGTATTTGCGCGACCCTGCCGGCAATAAACTGTGTGTGTTGCATCGTATATAACGCGCTTTACTATTAAACGTTAACGGTCTATTCAATAACGGTCTAACAAGTGACGGTTAAATTAAGTGACGGTTAAATTAAGTGGTTATCGAGCATCTTGCAAAACTAATAGCCAACCCATTTGTGGATAACTTATCGCCCTTTTAGAGGCTGTTTTTTTACTCAGTTAAGCATGTGTTTCTATGCATTTTCTATTTTGACTAGGTCGTCATCGCTTTTCTCTCTTTATTGATCATAGCGGCTCGTTCTGTGACCACCCCAGAAGCACAATATCCTCGATACATGACTTATCTTTCTGCGATTTATTGCCGCAGTCGAAGCAGTTGATCGACACTCAGTACTAAAATGCCAAACATCAGGTGACTCATGACTTTTACCTCACCACGTACCCAGATGTGTCGACCTCCGAACTCATCCTTGAGTCGGCCATTGGCTCGTTCTGCGCCCGAACGTTCCCGATAACGCACCGTATCGGCGGGTTCAAATCCTTCTTTCTCGCCCCCTCTGGGGTTGTGATCTATCAGGGGCACATGCCCTAACTCTCTACTGTGCTCATGCAGGTCAATACTGCAGTAGGCGGCGTCCATCAGATCATAAAGGTTGGTCACCCTCGCCGCACTGATGTGAGACAGAGGGATGGCGGCACGGCTGTCATGCATGGAGGCTGAGGACAGCAAAGCGGAGATGGGGACGCCACAGTCTGCAATGTCTAGATGCAGTTTGTAGCCATTCCAGCTGTTTTTATAGCCTTGAGCATTGCATTTTGTGCCACGACGGCAATCAACCGGGATCTCTTTAAGCATCTCTTCTAGGCATTGGGTACGTTGCCGTGCCACATTGAATTTGATCGGGCGGTTTTCATCTTTGTCCTTGCGGGGCCGCCCTTTAAGCTTAGGTTTATCCGTGTCCACTTTGTCGATCTTTTGTGGACGTTCTCTCACCTTAATCGCCGTCCCGTCTCGGCTGATATGCCCAATGAGACGATCTCCAAAGTGCATTTTGATCAGCACCTCGTGGGCACGTTCGGCCAACTTATCTTTGGCAAACGTCTCGAACGCACGAGAAAAAGTCGAGGCTGAGGGCAGTTTCTTATGAAGCGGAAATCCACAGATTCGCTGTAATGCTTTGTCCATGTTTAGGCGTTCTATTAGATGCACCGTGGTGGTAAGCCCAAGCACTACCTTGGCAACAAACGCGTTGGCTAACCAAGCGAGTTCATGGGGAGGACGCCCCGTCCGATACGAAAAACGTGTCACAAACTCTTCGATGCGAGACCATTCCAAGATATGAATCAGTTTTTCAAGTTTTGGGGTCAACAAGCCTATTTCTTGGTGTAAAGCAGGAATCAATTGGCCTTGAACGATTTGCCAGCGTTGCATTATTTGTTGGGGCGTCGTAGCATTCATAAAGTGGGTATGTCGATGTTGTGTGAGAACTCTATCGTCGCCGGAAACGGCAGCCCACGTCTTCTCTTTTTTCGTTATTCCACGAATAGATATGGCTTATATCGACAGTTTTGCAATTACCTCTATCAGGTCGCCAATATGGCTACCTGATAACGTTAAATTCGTCTTTACACTCATCTGAACCCATTTCAAACTCTCGACAAATCCACGGACGATGGTCATAAATCGTGCAGCGAAAAGTATCTCTGTCTACTGCCGAACACCAACCATCATCAAGGCGCAACATAGTTTCGCCACCCCATTCATCGACCGAAATATGCCTATCTGGCACCCCTGTATCTGTGATGATCATCACTTCCATACGACAACAACACGCCTGACAATGGGAACAGGTAACGTCTTTTGAACTAACGTCTTTTAAAGGAATGGTCATGGGCATATTGTCGGCGCTTGGTAATCGAGATTCAGTAGCTTAAAGTAATTTTCCCCCAAAGCAATATTGCGAAAAGCATCGTCACTCAAAAACTGATGAATACGACTGGTCACATTAAGCTCTTGCTGATAAACCTTAAAATTATTGCCCCGAAACGCCACAAAATCTGAGCCTGGTAAAATACGCTCTGAATATCTATTCATAAACGCCACGTACTTATCCTGATTGCCCCATTTACTAAAATAATAATCGTCCAAAATCCGCCATGAAATATCGATCATCAAATTGGGGTACTGCTCTAATAAACGCGACATGATCGCAATATGCTGCGACGCGTCCATGTTGGTCAGCTCATGGGACATGCCCATATGCGCCCAAACGATTTTATTATCTGGGTACAACGCCAGCGCATTTTCCATCAAGGGTAAATACAAGGTAGGTGACGCATTATTGCCCAAATCAGAATGAATCGTGATGGGATAATCTCGAGCACGCAGCTCCGCCATAAACGCCGACCATTGAGAAATATTTTGTGGCGTCGCGGCTTTGTGACGATTGTTAAACTGCGCCTGCTTCACTAAATTTACTTCCCCCATCCAATGAAACAACCCCGAGTATTCTTTGTCGTAAAATTCCATCAGCGCCAATGTCGGCTCTGGATTCGATAAATCCGTAAACGTCATCGATAAGGTTAAATGCAAACCTTCTGGTTTGTGCTCGACCAAATTTGCCGCATTCACAAAATCGTTTCGTGTCGTTGGCGACACTGGCGTTCCTGGGCATTTTAAATAATTTGAACACGCAGACTCCGCTGGCAACATTTGCCCAATGCCGTACACATTCGCAAAACGAACCGTCGTACGGGACAAATACTCGTTCATCTCGTTAAAGGGAATCGCTCGGCCATCGAAGGGCCGATAATGTAAGTGAGTATCCACAACCGCGGTATAAGGCTCGTTTTCTCGATCATAACAAGCCGACTCACCATTCGATTCAGAGCTGAAAGACGCCAGCGTTCTATGCTCTGACGCATCATCAGAAAAAGCGCAGCCACTTACAGACAACAGCGCCAAAAGAGCCACAGAAAAACAACGACGCATAACAAAAATCCTCTCGTACATTTTGAGCACAGTATCATTAAACACGATGCGATAAAAAACCAAACACATTAACGAGCCTAACAAAACGAATCAAGCGAAGCTTGGCCGTCATCCTCCGTGTTTTTTGTTTAAAACTGTGAAGAAATGCCGATTTGATTTTACTCACTCTCTCCTATCACCGATAATTTCACTTACTCACTCATGGACTTTTATCACACCCGACGCCATGAGCCGCACCATCGCTAATTTAGTGGAAAGACTATCCAATGGAAATCAATGTTAATTTTCTCGACAATCTCAGACTGGAAGCCAAGTTTGATGATTTTACGGTCACCGCCGATCAGCCCATTCGTTACAAAGGCGACGGTTCAGCCCCCAGTCCATTCGATTATTTTCTCGCGTCTTCGGCGTTGTGTGCGGCGTACTTCGTCAAGGTGTATTGCAAATCACGCGATATTTCCACCGACAACATTCGCCTATCACAAAATAATATTGTCGACCCTGAAGACCGCTACAATCAGATTTTTCAGATCCAAGTCGAATTGCCTGACGACTTATCCGAAAAAGATCGCACCGGCATTTTACGTTCTATCGACCGCTGCACCGTCAAAAAAGTCGTGCAGACCGGCCCTGAATTCAAAATCGACGCTGTCGCCAATTTAAACGCTGACGCCAATGCCATGCTCATGGGCCAACCCGATGGCGATTCAAGCACCTTTATTGTGGGCAAAGACTTACCGGTCGAACAAACCATCGCCAACATGACCGCCATGCTGGCGGACCTTGGGATGAAGATCGAAATCTCCTCTTGGCGCAACATCGTCCCCAACGTCTGGTCGCTGCACATTCGCGACGCGGCCTCACCGATGTGTTTCACCAACGGCAAAGGCGCCACCAAAGAAAGCGCCTTGTGTTCCGCCCTCGGTGAATTTATCGAACGTTTAAACAACAACTTTTTCTACAATGACCAATTTTTCGGCACCGAGATTGCCAACAGCGACTTCGTGCATTACCCGAGCGAAAAATGGTTTGCCTTAGAAGACGACGATGCGCTGCCAGCGGGTGTATTGGACGATTACTGCCTCGATATTTACAACCCAGACGAGGAACTCTTTGGCTCGCACCTTATCGACACCAACTCAGGCAACACCGAACGCGGTATTTGTGCAATCCCCTACACGCGTCACTCCGATGGCGAAACCGTGTATTTCCCGTCGAACTTGATCGAAAACTTGTTTCTTAGCAACGGCATGAGCGCAGGCAATAACTTGCAAGAAGCCCACGTACAATGCTTGTCGGAAATCTTCGAACGTGCCGTCAAGCGCCAAATCATCGAGGACGAAATTGTCTTGCCCGATGTCCCCATGTCGGTACTGAAAAAATACCCTAATATCCTCGCCGGTATTCAAGAACTCGAAGCCCAAGGCTTTCCGATCGTCGTGAAAGACGCTTCCCTAGGCGGGCAATTCCCCGTAATGAACGTCACCTTGATGAACCCAAAAACCGGCGGTGTATTCGCCTCTTTTGGCGCGCACCCAAGCCTTGAAGTGGCGCTTGAGCGCAGCTTAACGGAACTCATGCAAGGCCGCAGTTTTGAGGGTCTAAACGATGTACCCAAACCGACGTTTAGCAGCATGGCGGTAAGTGAGCCAGAAAATTTCGTCGAGCATTTTATCGATTCAACAGGCGTCATTTCGTGGCGTTTTTTCAGCAGCAAACACGACTATGAATTCTGCGAATGGGACTTTTCTGGCAGTAACGAAGAAGAAGCCGCCGCGCTGTTTGGCATTCTCGAAGAACTGGGCAAAGAAGTGTACGTGGCCGAATTTACCGAGCTGGGCGCATCGGCGTGTCGTATTCTGGTGCCAGATTATTCCGAAGTCTATCCAGTAGAAGACCTTGTGTGGGACAACACCAACAAGGCGCTGGACTACCGTGAAGACATTCTCAACCTTCATATCCTAGACGACGATCAGCTGACCGACTTGGTCAACCGACTTGAAGAAAGCCAGCTGGACAACTACACCGATATCCCAACGCTGATTGGCATCGTTTTCGATGAAAACACCGTCTGGGGTCAACTCACGATTATGGAGCTGAAAATTCTCAGCTATCTGGCGTTGGGCGCTCATGAAGACGCCATGGAACTGGTCGGTGAATTTTTGCAATTCAACGACAACACCGTCGAACGCGGCCTGTTTTATCAAGCCATGAGCGCGGTGTTAGAGGTCACGCTGGACGACGAACTGGAACTGGATGATTTCATTCAGAACTTCCGACGCATGTTTGGCGACCAAGTCATGGACAACGTGGTGGGCTCCGTCGATGGCACCGTTCGCTTTTACGGCCTAAGCAAAACCAGCATGGCACTGGAAGGCATAGAACCACATTTGCGCTTAATCGAAAGCTACAAAAAACTGCATCAAGCCCGAAAAGCATCCATGAGCTAAAAACGCTGAACCATGATCACGCGAACGAATAAAGACAGGTAACCCGACTATGTTAAGAAAAAAAGCCCGAACAAGGTCAGCTTTAACAGCGAGCTTTCTACTATTGACCTTAACGGGTTGCCAGTCTTTATTGTCGTTTGATTCCGTCGAATCGGTCAATAAGTTGACCGAACAAGTCCAAACCGCAGACAGCGTAGAAGACCTTAAAGCCATCACTAAACAGGCAAAAATCACGAAAAGCTTTATCAATGCAGACATCGAGATGATACGCACGCTTTACCGAAATCTCGGTGAGGAAGTGAACCAACGTTGGGGAAAAAATGACGCAAAATTGCCGGCAAAAAGACAGTATGTAAAATACACCAACGATTACCAAGCCAGAACCATCGTAGATTTTGACGCCGGTAAGGTACGTGTGGAAACACTCACCACCAGCGGATCAAGAGACGCTCTCAAAGAGGCCGTGACCACCACGTTGCTGACGACATCTGACCCAACCAAAACCGACATTTTTTCCAGCTCAGCACCCGACATTGATGGCGTGCCTTTCTTGTATCCACAAGTCATGGATCACGATGGTAAACTGGTCAAATACCGCTGGCGCGCCGAGCGCTACGCAGAGTATCTTGTCGCAAATAGACTCAGCACCCGTCAAGAAAACGGCAAAAACATTTACTCCGTTGATTTTGATCTGGTCGAGCAACATCAGCACCTACGCCAAGAAAAATACAGCGACTTGGTTATCGCAGCGGCCAATCGCTATAATCTGTCGCCCGCCCTAATTTACGGCATCATAGAAACGGAAAGTTCGTTCAACCCCTATGCTGTCAGCCCTGCTAACGCCTACGGATTAATGCAAGTCGTGCCCGCCACCGCCGGCAAAGATGTGTACAATTTAGTGAAGAAAAAAACCGGCCAACCCACCAAAGAAGTGCTCTTTTCACCAGAACACAATATCGACATCGGCAGCGCCTACTTATACCTACTTCAAACGCGTTACCTTGCCAAAGTAACCGACGAAGTAAGCCAAGAATATTCAATGATCTCCGCCTACAATGGCGGCACTGGCAACGTACTCAAAACCTTTGACAGCAACCGCACCACCGCCATGACCAAACTGAACAAAACCTCCACCAGCGAAGTCTACCGAAAACTGCGCTACGACCACCCAAGAGCGGAATCACAATATTATTTAGAAAAAGTCACCAAAGCGAAAAAGAACTATGAATAGCAAGACCACACATCTTCACTTGCGATACTTATCCGAAACCTCTCGCCAAAGCACAGGTTGCTTTGGCATTTTTAATTTTGTTTAGTATCAATTCGGGTTCTGTGCCGTTTGTTTCGCTAACCGCTTTGTGAGCGGCTAACAGCGCGGCGGATTCGGCAACACCATAGACGCCAACTGTCTTATAAACATAGTCAGATCGCGTGCTGAGCAGCGGTTCCATTGGTGCGAGTTCTTCTGCGCTATAAGTATTAAAGGGCCAGTTGTATTTTTTCGCTAAGGCGATTAAGTGGGTTTCATCGGCCTTGATGTCGATGCTATTGAGCGTCTGAATGTCGGCTGGGGTGAGGTTTTTCTGCGCTAACGCATCAAGCATGAGGGTTTCTAAAAAGTCTAAAGGGCAATCCCGCTCGCAACCCATTCCTAAGGTGTAAACAGGATTCAGGTAAGGCTTGGCCGTGGTCATGACCAGTTGTGCGCCAAGGCGATTCGCCACTTGCGCGCCCCACTCATTCGCGCCGCCTTCATGGCCGGATAACAGCGGAATCACAAACTTCCCTTCTTCATCTAAAACCAAAACAGGCGGGTCTTGATATTTGCTGGCAATCACCGGCGCCAATGTGCGCATTACGATGCCAGTGGCACAAATAAACACTAAACGCTCGCCACGCTGAAACGCCGCTTGCACTGATTCGGCAAACGGCTTTGGCTTGTAATCTACTTTGACTTCTAGCCCGTTAGGGTAGCAATAGTCTGCTTCTAGGCGTTGAGCAAGTTGATGTCCCGCAGGCGTCAAGGCAATAATACGTATCACCGTGTGCCTCGCTCACTTTTCGTCACCACGAACAAAGAAAAGTACGGCCCTGCTTTGTCTTCCAAGGTGGTGACATCACGCACAATGCGCTCGTTGTCGCGGCCAATGTATTCTAAGTATTTGGCGTCTTGCAGGCGGTTGGTTTTACGCAGCGCGGCGAGAATACGCGGTCGCGCGCGGCCTGCTTTCATAATCACCACGCTATCATGTTGCCCTAATGCCGTATCAATTTGCGCTGCAGAATGACGACCACTGACCACCGCAAAAGATTCTTTCAGTACCGTGAGCGGATGATTCAATGCGGACGACGCGGCATTAATAGACGACACACCCGGCACCACTTGGCATTCAAAACGGCCTTCCAAGCGCTCTAATAAATAGGCAAACGAGCCGAAAAACAGCGGATCGCCTTCGCATAAAAACACCACATCACGCCCTTTATCCAACTCGGCGGCAATGGCCTTGGCGCCACCATCATAGGCCTCGTTCGCTTGGGAGCGATCGGTCGACATGGGCATCACGATAGCGATATGCGTTTGCTCGTGGGTGACACCATCGAAAGCTTCCACGGCAATGGTTTTCGCTTGAGAGCCGCCTTCCGCGTTGGCGAGATAGCTCACCACAGACGCCCTTTGAATCAGGCGCAAGGCTTTTAAGGTGATCAATTCCGGATCACCGGGGCCAACGCCCACGCCAATGAATCGACCTGTTTTTTGTCCTGTCACAGAGGCACTCATTGCGCGCTTTCCTTATGATTTGTCTTGATAAAATGATGAAGTGTAACGGGTAAATTAGGGCGGAATACTCGCTGTCCCGCCAATCGCTCACCTTTGGCAACGGCCACTTGCAGGCTTTGTTCCTCGGTGTCTTGGGCGTTTTCGCGTGTTTGCGCAAATTGCATCACCTGATATTTGGTGTCTTCGGTCACCGCGCTGACCATTAAGCTGCCGCCAAGAGGCAATAGCGCCCAGACTTGTGCCATTAGCTGCGCCAGTTCACCGTCGCTGCCACCGATAAAAACCTTATTAGGACGATACTGTTGATTGGCAAGTACATCGGCAAAGACCTCTGGCGCTCGACCTGACACGATCGATAAATTCTGCATAACGCCAAAACGATCTTGGTTCGCCGCCAAACAGGCTAAGCGTTCGGGGTGATGTTCGATAGCGATAACTTGGCTACGCGGATGCCAATAAGCGAACTCTACACTCACGCCACCACAGCCCGCGCCAATGTCCCACACCGTATCACCTTGCTCGATAGTCATGTACGACAAAATCGCTAAGCGTACTTCGCGCTTGGTGATCATGCCCTTTCCTTCGCCCTTGTCGGTCACAAAAGCCGCATCGGGAATGCCCACTGAGCTGGGATAACGTGACTTCTGGGCGCTGGTTTTCACCACCACCACATTAAGTGGATCAAAGACGAATTTCTCATCAAGCAAGGATTTAACTGCAAAAGAGCGTACTTTCTCTTGCTCATAACCCAAGGCTTCGCACACCGACAATTCACTTTCATCCAAGCCTGCTTGCGCGCATTCTTGTGCAATATGATGGGGCTGGCTGTGCTGGTCGGTCAGTAGCACCAGCGTTTTATTGGATTGCAAATACCGGCGCAACGTCGCCAATGGACGACCATGCAAACTCACCACTTGCACGTCTTGCAAGGACAACCCTAAACGATGACACGCTACTTGCACGCTGGAGACATTGGGATAAAAGCACAGATTCTCTGCCGAAAAGGTGCGCACCAGCCAAGCACCAATGCCATAAAACAAAGGGTCGCCCGACGCCAACACCACAACCTGTCGAACACCTTCTTGATGCCACTGAGCAAAATGGTTGTCCAACTCACTCAGCTTAGGCAAATCACAGCGTTGTGCCTGATGTTCATACGCCACCAGGGTTTCATGTTGGCGAGGCGCACCCAGTACTATGTCTTGAGCGGACAAACGGGCCAACACCGCCTGTGCGCCTGTCTCTAGGTTGGCGTGTTCATTGACACCAAGGCCGATGACATGAATTTTCATCCTTTCATCCTCGAGAATCATTAATAATATTCACCCAGATTACAGCGCAATAAGGCGTTGCAACTGGCCGACGTGACGGCGCTGCCGCCCATGCGCCCAAGTAAGGTGATGCACTCAACCTCTAACTTTTCATGGGCCTGCCACAGGGCGTCTTTCGATTCGGCCGCGCCCACAAAACCAACCGGCATGCCGATAATCAACGCTGGCTTGGGTGCGCCCTGTTCGATCATTTCCAACAGCCGAAATAAAGCGGTCGGAGCATTACCGATCAACACCACGCTGCCCGCGAGATCGTTTTGCCACAAATTCAGTGCCGCCATAGAGCGCGTCTCGCCCTGTTGCTTCGCAAAATTCGCTGTGCGCGGGTCGTTCAAAAAACACAAAGGCTCTTTCGTGATCATGCGTTTGGTCACGCCTTGTTTCACCATTTCCACGTCGCACAAAATCGCGCCATTATTGGCAAGCGCCTCGCGACCCGCTTGAGTCGCATGGGCGCTAAAGCGCACTTGAGCGGCCACATCGGGCAAGCCGAGACTGTGGACAATGCGCATGACCACTTGCTGCTGATCTTGGCTCCACGCCGACAAATCGGTTAAAGCGCGAATTTGACGAAAGCTGTCTTGCTCGATCGCTTGGGGATTGTTTTCATATTGATAATGGCGGGTGGTTATGTCTGTTTTTATCATTGTTGGCTGTCTTTTTGTTGGCGTTGACGAAGAGAGGCCGAGCCCCAAGCCGCTAAACAGGCTTGCAGGCAGGTTTCTAGGTCGCTGAATTCTCGATCCGCCACTGGCAATACCGGGCGACGCTGTAACAATACAGGAATCGACAAGGCTCGGGCGGCTTCTAATTTGGCGTACGTGGCTTTACCACCGCTGTTTTTACTGACGATCACATCAATGCCTTGTTCCATTAACAATTGGCGCTCATCGTCTAAGAAAAACGGCCCAATGGCTTTTATCCAATGGATTTTGTCAGGCAGGGAAAACGTAGGCTCTACGGCGGTACGCCATACCATGTGCTCGATGTTTGGTAATTGTGTCATCGTCGTCAGTAAGTCTTCACTCATTTGACCTGCACTTAGTAACGGCACTCGGTAATGGGAAAACTGTGCTAAGACATCTTCATCGGTTTGATATTCTGTCCAGTTGTCTTGCGCTTCTTTTTCCCATGCTGGACGATGAAAACGCCAACAAGGAATACCCACTTCACGAGCGGCATCGACGGCTTTTTGGCTCATGGTTTGGGCATAAGGGTGCGTTACATCGAGGACAGAGCCAATGTCGTTGTCTCGCAAATAGGTTGCTAAACCACCAAATTGCGTAAAACCACCGACCACAAGCTGACAGTCCACCTTGGGAATACGAACCAAACCCGCCAGGCTATAAATGACCTGCAAACCGGTTTGGTGTCGCCCTTCTTTGTGTAAAGCGTCGGCCAGCCGTCGCGCATCGGCGGTGCCACCGAGCAATAATACTTTCATTAATCTGACTCCTGACCGTTTTTTAATTCGCTGTCTTTTGGCTGACGGTCGCTTGCAAAGCCCACAAAACGCCCTTTTCGATCAATCGCCCACACCTCTAACGCCATGTGCGCTGGAATGTATCGCCGTGCAAAGTCGCAAGCTTGCTGACACACGGCATTGGCCAGCGGTATGGCTTCTTCTATAGCAAAAGCAAGCGCTTCCACGCTGGTGTTGGCGTTGGTCATGCGAGCTTGCAGTTCATCGCTCGCGCCTAAGCTGGCGGCCAATTCGGCCAACGCCCCCAGATCAATACTCGATACTCGGCTGTTTAGATCCATATGATGTTGAGCGAGCTTGCTGATTTTCCCGAAGCCGCCGCAGAGACTGAGCGTCTGAAGCTGTATCGAATGGGCCTGTTCAACTTTTCGAATGTGCTTCAACACAGCACCAACAAAGTCGCCCATTTCAATCAGCGCCATGTCATCGAGCTGATAATGGTGCTTGATGGCGTCTTCACTGGCGTTGCCTGTGGTGGCGGCCAAATGCGTGAGTTTATTTGATCGCGCCACATCAATACCCTGATGAATCGAAGCAATATACGCCGCACACGAAAACGGTCGCACTATGCCCGTGGTGCCTAAAATCGACAAACCACCCACAATGCCAAGGCGTGGGTTCATGGTTTTTTGTGCGATCTGTTCGCCATTCACCACGCCCACCGACACCTCAAAGCCACCTTGATAACCGTAGGTGGCAGCGAAACCTTCTAAGTGTTCAGTCATCATTCTGCGCGGTACGGGATTAATTGCCGGTTCACCAACGTCTAGTAATAAACCGGTGCGCGTCACGGTGCCTACCCCTTCTGCCGCATGAAAACGCACGCCTTTTTCTGCCGCCAGACGAAGTTCAACAAACACCGTTGCGCCGTGAGTGGCGTCGGGGTCATCGCCGGCGTCTTTAATCGTCGCGGTTCTTATGGCTTTTTTAAGCTGTGGACCGTCAAACTTTAGATGATCGATTGCTTGATACAAGATAATAGGCAATTCGACGGTTTTGCCCTTTGGTAAGGTCACGCTCACCGTGGCCATTTGTTGATCAGCAAAGAGCGCCTGTGCCGCCGCCACGCAACAGGCCGTTGCGCAGGTGCCTGTGGTTAAACCACTGCGTAATGGGGCGGGCGTTTCTGCACTTTCAGGCCACATCAGTATTAGTTCGCCTTATGACAGGCTAAGAAAAGCTTCGCCGTGGCGTCAAGGTTGGACGGGAAAAACAAATGCAAGTAACTGGCGGTTAAGCCTTTTTGCTGATAAATCGCTTCCCCCGGTGCAGGATGACGCTGGCGACGGCCGTAACCGACAGGCTCTGGCGTATTGGCACTGCGAGATCTGTGGTGTGCATGGCCGCGAATGTCGCCTTGTGGAATCACCGCGGTTTGCATGCCTTGGCAACCCCGTTTGCCGCGCATTGCCCCTTGACCGTGCAAGATGCCAACCATGGGATAGCTAGCGTCGTTTAAATCGGTCAGATCATCCAAGCTGTACAACATACCGCCGCATTCGGCCAAAATGCCTTTGCCAGTTTCATAAAACGTGTGGATCGCTGCGCGCATCGCTGTGTTGTCCGACAAGGCTTTGGCGTGTAATTCAGGATAACCGCCCGGCAACCAAAGGGCGTCGGCTTCTGGTAAGGCTTGGTCTGTTAATGGCGAGAAAAACACCACTTTAGCGCCCATGTTTTTTAGCGCTATGAGATTCGCATCGTAAATAAAACTGAACGCCGCATCACGAGCCACAGCAATGGTTTTGCCTTTTAGTGCACTTGCTACGTCTTGATTCGATGCTTCTCGTAGCTTGGCAGGATAAAACGCCACAGGAGCCGGTAAACTTAACAAGCCGTCGTCGCGGGTCTCTTTTAGCCATTCAACGGCGGCTTCGAAACGAATTTCAAGCTCGTCCTTTACTTCTTCGGCTTGCACCAAACCCAGATGGCGTTCGGGTAAACTGATCTCTTCATCCCGTTTAAGCGTCGCTAACAGTGGCAAACTCGCCGGTAAGGCATCGCGGATCAATTCCGCATGGCGTTCGCTGCCGCAACGGTTGGCGATTAACCCCGCCACTTTGACATCGTCGCGAAAGTTCGCCAATCCGGTAGCAAGCGCAGCGGCAGTTTGCGCCATGCCTTTTACGTCCATGACGATCGCCATGGGAATACCAAAACGCGCTGCCAAATCGGCACTCGACGGCTCGCCATCGAACATGCCCATGGCGCCTTCGACCAAAATCAAATCCGCGACTTGCGCCGCTTGATAAAGCTTGTCTTGGCAGTAGTCGTCCCCCGCCATCCAAATATCAAGTTGTTCTACGGGCTGTTTTGACGCTTGAGCGAGAATTTGCGGATCAAGGTAATCTGGCCCAGTTTTGAACACGCGCACCACCTTGCCTTGATGGGTGAAATAGCGCGCTAACGCCGCTGTGATGGTGGTTTTACCTTGATTCGACGCCGGCGCTGTCAAAAATAATGCGGGGCAATGGGCGACAGGAGCAGTCATAAAGCAATCTCTAAAAGCGAAGTCAATGGTACATATTGAGCCCCCAAGTGCTGGGCGATGTCTTGGCCGCGACCGCGTTTGATCGCAGCCAGCTCTGTGTCAATAAGCACGGTATGGCCTGGTAAATTCAAATCTGATACGTCCGCTTGGGTACGCCCATCGGTCAATAAATAGGTTTGGCTGTACAGCTCAGCGTTGGCTTTGTGTTGTTTGACGAGGTATTGACTGGCGTTTTCAATAGCGATACGAAACGGCGTCCCCCCACCGGCTTGTATATTATCCAGTAAATCGGCGATGTCTTTGGGCGCGCGTACCTTGGGTAAAATCGACGCCACATTGTCTTGGCCAAAGCCGATAATCGCCAGCTGCTCCCGCGCCAAATACGCGCGCTCAGCGATGTCTAAAATCACTCCTTTGGCGTTGGCAAATACCCCTTGGCTCAAGGTCGAAGCAGACGTATCGAGCAATACCAAATGCAATACGGTTTGACCGGTTTTAGCGGTTTTAGAAACAAGGTGTTTAGGCGGCCACTCTTGCGGCTGATGTATTAGACTACGAAACCAATCAACGCCTTGGCCTTTTGTCGCGCTATCCGGTCGATAGCCTCCCATCTGATGCCCTTTACGCTTTCCCGGCATCACCTCGCCCAATCGATTCTGGCTTAATGACGTTTGTTTCGGCTCGCTCACTGACACGGTAATCGGCGCACCGCTGGCCATGGCTTGCGGTGGCATACTGCCCCAATCCCCTTGGCTTGCTTGTTCAGACTCGGTTGATGGATCTGATGGAGACGAAGACATCGAAGGCGGCTGTACTTTACTTGCGTCAGGGCGACGTGACGGCGCTGGGCTGGGTGGTTGCGTATTGGGTGGTTGCGTATTTTGTGGCGGTGTCTTTACTTGGCGACGATGGGCTAAAACAAGGTTTTCTACGGCATTCACATCGTTCATCGATACCGCCGCCGTACCACGCCACGCGGCATGCGCCAACGCCGCACGCACCCAAACAATGTCGCCGCGCACGCCGTCGATGTTGGCGGCTTGGCAGCGCCGCGCAATGTCCATGCGCAGTTCGTCACGGCAACGAAGATGACGAAGCGCCTCTCTCGCCAAGCGAATGCTGTTTTTTAGATTACGTTGTTTGTATTTAAACGCCTCGAAAAATGCGCTCGGATCTTGGTCGAATTCTTCCCGTAAACGTACAATCTGGACCCGCTCTTCCACGCTGTATTGATTGCTCAATTCCACCATTAACCCAAAGCGATCTTGTAACTGGGGGCGCAATTCGCCTTCGTCGGGGTTCATGGTGCCGACCAGCAAAAAACGCGCCTCGTGTTGATGACTGATGCCATCGCGCTCAATGCGATTCACACCGCTGGCGGCCACATCTAAGAGTTGATCGACTAAATTATCGGCGAGTAAATTCACTTCATCCACATACAAAACACCGCCATGGGCTTGGCTTAATAGCCCTGATTTAAACGCCATTTGCTTGTTTTGCAGTACCTGTTCCAAATCCAGTGAACCGAGCAATCGATCTTCACTGGTGCCCAAGGGTAAGGTGGCAAATGGCACTTTTTCAGTATGACTGTTCAAAGCAGGCATTACGCCGGATAAACCTCGCGCTAAGGTGGTTTTCGCAGAACCACGTGGACCACTGATCAAAACACCACCAATATGTGGGTTAATCGCACACAAAATCAGCGCCAATTTGAGGGTGTCTTGTCCCGCTACGGCCGTAAAAGGAAAGTTGCTATGGGCGAGACATGTCATAGGGCTACTTGCTTCCTAAAATCGAAAAACACACGGTTAAAACAAAACGAAAAAACGCCTCTATTGTAGGCGTTTTCGCTGGTGGTTGTCTTGTTTGACGTTACTAAAGGTAAAAAGCGAATAACAAAAAGTCCGTTATTGTGCGCTTTTGAGCTTATCACCGTGTACCTGCAATTGCAGCTCATGGGTTAAATGCTGAATCTCTTTTAACTGATCAAACAAAGACTGTAACTGAGAGCGCACGAAATAATGGCGTTCATCTTCCTCTGTCGTCCCACTTTCCAATGTTGCTTGCCACTGCTCAAACACAGTTAACTTAAAAGTGAAGCGCTGCTTTTGTTCGAGACTTTGAGCAATGTTCTCTAAACTTTCTACTATATAGGCGCTGGCATCGGCCAGTACTTGATTACTGGATTGCTCGATCAGCGTTCCCCGATGGACACTAAACGCCGCTATGTAATTAAACAAGGTATGACTGCGTATCACTAATCGCTGCCACAATTCCGTATCGGTTCGATAATGACCTGGCTCTTGTTGCATATTCACCAAGGTGGACGTTAGCAAAGCATCGGCGTTGTAAGCACGACGACGGCTACGACGATAGATTTGTTCGTCGACACTGTCTTCTTGGTAAAACCGCATCAGTTCTCGCAGGTACTCCGCACTACGACGCATGCCCTCGGCAAAGGTCATCGGTAATTGTCGGTAAGACCAATCGGGTAAAATAAAAAATACCGCCAACCAAGATATGGCGCTACCAATCAGAGTATCAATGAGCCTTGGTAGGATCACGTCATAACCGTCCGATACTTGGTTAAAGCAACAAACTACCATCAGCGTGATCGCCGCTGTCGCTAGCACATATCGATGTGTGCGAGTCGTAAAGAACACCACGCCAGCCACTACCGCTAAGACCAGTTGCACCGGTTGCATTGGAAATAAAGTAATCAAAGACCAAGCGACGACTAAACCCACCGCGGTGCCCACCATTCGCTCGTAAAGACGTTTTCGCGTCGAGCCAAAGGTTGGCAAGCAAACAAACAATGTGGTCAATAGCACCCAATAACCCACATCTATGTTCATTTTCTGAATAATGGCATAGCCACACGTTAGGGCGATCGACATGCGCACAGCATGACGAAACACTTGCGACCTGGGTGTCAATTGATCGATTATTTGGCCCCAGATAGATCGTAACGTCATGCTAGGTTGTGGGATTTGAACCGACGCGTCGACCACTGACTCGTCTTCTAATTGCGGGATTTTATCAAGCTCTTGTTGCAAGCCAACCACGTTATCCGTTAACTGCCGTAACGAACGAAACAAACGCCATTGCACAGGGTGCACCTCGCGTTCAAGGTATTCCATCGACTTTACAACACCTGCTACCGCTTCTTCGCTGTCGCGTAGATCGATCGCGTGTTCGCCTTGAATCGCCTCGCCTATTTTTCGACAGCTGGTTCCCGATTCTGAAAGTTGGCGCTGCAGGCGAAACAAAATATCGCTGTGAAAAAAAGTATCAGCCAAATCGGAATAATTATAATGAGAAGAACTGGCCCGCTCATGGATACTTTGGGCAATAAAATAGAAACGAATGTAGCGCCCCAAGCGTGGATTGCCTGGGCTACTGCCAATACGACTCACTAGGATTTCACGCACTTTATTCAACGCCAAAACGACTTGACCGTGCTGCTGCGCCAGCGCTAGTCGCAATGTATCCACCGCGGCACTCGACGGCGGCGGAAAAAATGTAGACTTCAGTTTTAAATATAAGCCAATTTCAATATACAACGACGCCAACGCTTGCCGCAAAGTGACATGAACGAAAAGTGCCGCCCAGATAACCGACAAAATCCCATACCACAGAGCACCCACTGTCAGTAAAACGGGTTCATACCAAATGGGCATTTCATGGGTGACTTGATTTAAACCAATCATGGTGTAAACCGCCAAAATCAGCGTCGCCTGAGCAATCAAAGAATAACGTCGACCTAATGCACCGGTCATCGTCAATGAAAATGCGATGACCGCTATTCCGATACCAAACGCCCACGGATAGGGCATCAAGGCTTGTACGCCAAACGCTGTGAGCAAAAACAACACTAAGGTGATTAAAAGAGTTCGAACGCGCCCTTGCCAGCCATCTTCTGTTTCTGCCAGCGCACTGGCGATAACCCCTAAAAAAAGCGGTATTACCCAATCAATTTTATCAATACCCCAACTCAGCGCCATCGCACCACATAAGGCGATAAACACACGAATACCATATGAAAACTGACTCATTCCTCCCATTTTTTGTATTGGCTCGGAGAAAAGCGTAAAAGGATTCTTAGTCAAATTGCGTCTCCTAATCGACAGCAATTAATGTTGAACACATGGCAGCTCTGGCTGCTTAAGTGTTATGCACTTCAAGGTTGAATCTGCTTTTTTTGGGTCTTGAGCCTCTTGCTGGGTTTGGTATTTCGAAAATTCAGCCCAATCCTTTTTATTAGACGCTTTTACTACTTCATCAATCATGGGCTGAACGATGTCTATAATCTCAGCATCAGACTTTGTCGTGATTGTCATAACATGACCTTTTTATAATCCATAGTCGCGCTCAACCTTTGATACTCGCACCTTAAAAGCAGAATACCAAGATTGACGCCCATTTTTCTGAGCCTCTACGTGTTCAGCGTTTGCCTTCCAACGTTTGATGGATTCTAAATCTGCCCAGTAAGAAACGGTTATCCCAATGTCCTCTCTTGCAGATTCTATACCAAGAAAACCAGATTGCTGCTCTGCTAAAGCTACCATTCTATTTGCCATTTCACCGTAGCCATTATCCGCTTCTGATCGTGTAGAGGTAAATATCACAGCATAATAAGGAGGTTTAGGTGTATTTGCGATCACTGACATAAAGGCTCCCCAGCATCAGACTCGTCGAATAACGAGCAAAATATACATTACCACGCTGGAGCGTGGGAACGAGAACAAAGCTATGCATTACCACGCTGGAACGAGAACACAGCTCTTTTTTGCAGAGTTTGTGGAGAAAATTTAAACGGATTTTTAGTCAAATTGCGTCTCCTAATCGACGGCAATTAATGGCGTGTTTTCAATGCCAAAGCGACTGTTAGTCTATCTCACTCTTCCAGCCTGAAAAATGGCTACGTGAAAAAACAAGCCTCCAAGGTGTTTTATTAAGCCGTATTGTGAGCTGTCGAATATGTGGTTGACTTTGCTTGTCCTTGCTTGATAAACAGCGCCAATACAATCAGCGCCATAGCGGTTAATTCAAATCGATCCAAAGGGTCACCTAATAACAACGCCCCGGTTAGGAAAGCGACGACTAACTCAAGTGATCCTGTTAACGCATTTCTATCCGCGCATGACCTTGGCGCTCCCAGCATAAACAGTATCTGAGGCAACGCTGCCGCTAATAAAGCGATACCAAACACAGAAAAAACACCCACCATGGACACAGGCAATATTTGTTCTGGCTCATGCCACACCACAATAGGAAAGAGCACCAACACATGACCCATAGTAATCCAGGCTACTCGACTGCGTGTTGGTATCGTTTGCTTCGGATTCGACAAATATTGAACTTGTGTCGCCACCGCCACAGGCGCCAAAAAACAAGCCGCCACTGACAACCAAACGCCTTCTGGCAAGGATTCTGGCCGTATGGTTAATGACACTGCAATCAGTATTAAAGCCGCTGACACCAGCGTGTTTTGCGATGGTGTTCGCTTAAAAAGCCACCAGCCAATCAACACACTGAAAAAGGGATAGCTGTAATAAATTAAAATCGCCGTAGCCGCAGAAATCGTTTCTAAGGCATGGAAGTAACCAAAAATCGCCACCCCACTCGCCACTCCCAATACCAAACTTCTGAACACCTCAAGCCTATTTTCTCGTGGCGTTCGTAAACAAAACATAAAGAACAAGGCCGGCAAAATAAAACGATACAAACTGACCATTGCTGCCCCCAATCCATCTTGAAACAACTGCTGGGCAAAAAAAGGATTCAATCCATAAAAGCAGGCCGACAGCAGCACAAAATATTGGCCACCTATGTTTGATTGATTTTTCATATTTTTCGCATTCCATTTGGTTAATGGCGCAACCATAATAGAAAGCTGATGAATAAAATAATGAATAATATAAGATATTGATTAATAATATTCATATAAATCTCATCAAACCAATATTAAACGAACAGTCTAATAAAACGAGATAAGACCATGAGACTTGATATAAAACACTGGGAAATGCTCAATGCGATCGATCAGACTGGCACTATACGACAAGCAGCCGATGCACTTGGTGTTACACAGTCCGCATTGAGTCACAGACTTGCTGAGGCGGAGAGACGTTTGGGCGGGTTATTATTTGAGCGCGAAGGTCGTCGCTTAAGGCAAACACCTTCTGGTCGCGCCATGACGCAAACGGCCAAACAAATCATCCCAGCATTACAACGAGCGGAGTTCGATTTCCAACAAATGGCGAGCAATAAAACCACCGTTGTTCGTATTGGCATCGCTGCTTACAGCTGCTACCACTGGCTACCCGCGTTTTTAAAAATGATGTCGGAAAAAGAACCTCACATTCAATTAGAATTAGTGGCGTCTGCAACGCAAAACCCACTCAGGAACCTTCAACATGGCGACGTAGATGTGATTTTAGCTCCAGGACACTTAGCAACACCTAGCATTGACTCTGTTCCCGTTTTTCAAGACGAGCTTGTTTTAATCACTCACCCGACACATCCTTTGGCAAGCAAAGCCTTTGTAGACGCAACCGACCTAGAGAGTGAAGACTATTTAACTTACAGCAAAACGGCTCAACCAGGTTTTGAATATGAACGCTTCATTCGTCCCTCTGGCGTCGTTCCGCATTTAGTCACAGTGGTTGAAGTCACGGACGCGGTCATCGAATTAATCGCGTCCAACTTTGGCGTGAGTATTTTATCTCGCTGGGCGGTTCAATCAGCGATTAAAAACAACACCGTCATGGCCGTTAGTTTGGGAAAGGAAAAGCTCACCTTAGATTGGTCAGCTTTAATTCGTGAATCTGAAGCACACAACTCAACGTCACGTCTAGTCGCTCGAAGACTAGCACAATGGTTTAAGCTCTAACCTTGCTGGAGCGTGGGAACGAGTACGAGCTGTGCATTACCACGCGGAGCGTGGAAACGAGAACAAAGGTAGATTACGCTTCGCTAATCGCCCCTACGGGAGCCAAGGACGAAGCGTAATTGTATGGGCTTAGGTTTTATTTATGGGCAAACGCTGTTTTGGTGCAGTCGCCGTCTATTTTGTGTTTCTCTTCTTCTAAAATCTCATCGGTAAATTGCCCCATGAAGCAGCAGCAAATGCCTTCGCCTATCATGGTTCTTGGTCCCATTGGGTGGCCAATGTGTTTGTAAACACCGTGGCTATGACCATGAGAATGGCCATGAGAATGACCATGACTGTGTGAATGGCCATGGCTGTGATCGTGGCTGTGTCCATGAGAATGTGAATGGCCATGCGCGGTAAGAACAGACGATGGTTTGTTGTCTGTCGCAGTAAAGGTGGCGTGTTTCGCATCAAAGTCGGATACGCCCTGCGTGTCGTCTAGTGGGTCGACAAATTCCGCGTGGTGATGATGAACGTCCACTTCGCCGGCGGCTAAGCGGCGTTTAAATGAATTCATTAAGGTTTCTTCACCGGTCGGCTCTTCACCCTGCATGATTTCTTCCACACGATTTTGGAAGGCATCGATGACTCTTGAATGGTCGCTCAAATAAGGCGTTTGAATAAATTCAATGGCCGGATTCGCCTCGGCCACCTTGTTCACATAACCTTGAATACGCTTAATCAATCGACCGGTAAATAAGAAATAAGGCGCAATCACGATGCGCTTGTAACCCAGTTTCATGAGGTTCTCTAAACCAACACCCACCGATGGGTAGGTCACGCCAGAATACACGGTGTCGGCCCAGCCAAAGCCCATGTTTTCATTAACAATGCGAGTCAGTTTAGCCGCTTCGGCATTAGCGCCGGTGTCTGATGTCCCACGTCCGACTACGACCAATAAGGTGTCGTATAAGCTCGCGGGAGGATTCTCTGGATCCAAGCCAAGGGATTCGTAAATACGCGCTTGAAACGCTTCGATCATGTCGTCTTGCAAGCCAAGCTCACGGCCGTAAGTGACGGTCAATCCTGGGTTCTTTTCTTCATAGGTGGTCAATACGGAAGGGATGTCGTTTTTCGCATGAGTGGCCGCGAACAACATGCCCGGCACAGCGTAAATTTCTTCCACACCCTGCTTTAACAGGCTGTCTAAGCCCATATGAATGTTAGGCGCGGAAAATTCTAAGAAGCCATATTCTACTGGCAAATGGGGAAAACGCTCTTTTAGACCCTTTGCCACCAAGCCGAATTCGCGTTCGGCGTCTTTGTCTCGGCTACCATGACCACAAATCATGATGCCTTGTTTTTTAATTGATTCTGTCTTACTCATTGTCTCTCTCTTTGTCGACTCTGATCGGCGTTCAAATACTGAATGCCCATAAGGTTACCAGCAAGCCTCTGCCCAAGGTTACTGACGTTTATCTTCTTGCTCCTGCTGCTGATCTAAATCAAGCAACAAGGACTGTATTTTTTGACGATGTGCTTCGGCGTTTTGCCACATGCCGCGCTGAATCGCTTCTAATAAACGCTCGCCCATTTCTTCTAACGCATGAGGGTTATTATCGCGCATAAACGCCTGATTGTCTGGATCCAGCAATAAGCGATCGGTTACTTGCTCATACTGATAATCCGCAACCAAGTCCGTCGTCGCATCGTAAGCGAACAAATAGTCTACCGTAGCGGTCATTTCAAACGCGCCCTTGTAACCATGGCTTTGCATAGCGTCGATCCATTTCGGGTTCAATACCCGCGAACGCACCACGCGATTTAACTCTTCTTTTAAGGTACGAATTTTCGGTGCGCTGGGGTTCGAATGATCACTGTGATAGACGCTCGGCGCTTGGCCACTGAATTCCGTCACCGCGTTGGTCATGCCGCCTTGAAATTGATAATAATCGTCGGAATCTAAAATATCGTGTTCACGGTTGTCTTGGTTTTGCACCACGGCATCAAGCTGAGACAGGCGTTCAACAAAGGCGGATTTCGCTTCTACGCCATCTTGCTCCTTATTGTAGGTGTTGCCATCGTAGGCATAGCCGCCCCAGTTTACGTAGGCTTCCGCTAAATCGGCTTTAGTGTCCCAGCAACGTTCGTCAATTAAGCCTTGTAAGCCTGCGCCGTACGCACCGGGCTTACTGCCAAAAACGCGATACGTCGCTTGGCGGTTCGCGAGCTCTTCGTCCATGCCCTGATCAAGCAAGGTTTGTTTGCGCGCTTGCACATTGGCTCGAATGGTGTTGCCTGTGCCCGGCTCTTCAAAGTCGGCAATGGCTTGCACCGCCGCGTCATAGAGTCGCATCACATTCGCGAAAGCGTCACGGAAAAAACCCGATACTCGAAGGGTAACATCCACTCGAGGCCGCCCAAGCCGCATACAAGACAGGACTTCAAAATCGGTCACACGGTTTGACCCCGGCGCCCAAATCGGACGTACTCCCATCAGGGCAAACGCTTGTGCAATGTCGTCGCCGCCGGTTCGCATGGTGGCGGTTCCCCACACGGACAGCCCTAAATCTTTCGGGTAGTCACCATGCTCTTGAAGATGCCGCTGAATCAGGGCTTCGGCAGACTGTTGGCCAATCGCCCACGCCGCAGGTGACGGAATGGCGCGGTTATCCACGGAGAAGAAGTTACGCCCGGTTGGCAAGGTATCCAACCGCCCTCTTGTCGGCGCGCCACTCGGTCCAGGCGGAATAAAACCGCCTTCTAATCCGATTAGCAAAGCATGAATTTCGTCATGAGCACTTTGCTCTAAAGCGCGCATGAGTGTTTTTTTACTGTGTGATAACAAAGCCGATGTTTGTGGATAAGCGCGAGTTAAATCCACAGTGGAATCGTTTCGAACCAAATAACTCAATACGAATTGCTTAGCGAGTAATTCCAATCGCTCTTTGGTGTCGGCATGGGTTCGCCATGGTGCCTCACTGACCGCTAATAACGCGTCTGGCTGCTTGCCAAGCCAAGGGGTACGTAGGCTTTGCATGGGGTCAAAATCGTCTTGCGATAAACTCAAGTCTTCTACCAGCGCATGAAGAATGCCTTGGCTGGTCGCCTCTTTACCACGAGGCAAACGCAACAAGGCCACCAGCGTATCGGCGAGTTTGTCCGCTTCTGGTAATTCACCAAGACGATGCAAACCGTGGCGAATTTGTGCTTCTTTTATCTCGCACAAATAGGTATCTAGGCCTTCCAGCACCGAATCGTCATTGTCCGATTCAATACCGATTAACTCTTCCAGCAAATGCGTCGTTTGGACTTTTTCAAGAATTTGTTCGCGCAACCAAGTTTCTCGACGAACATCCATGCCCATGGCTTGATAATATTCGTCCACCAAGTTTTCCAACTCGGCCATGTCGCCATACGTTTCCGCGCGTGTCATCGGTGGCATTAAATGATCAATAATAGTGGCTTGTGTGCGACGCTTGGCTTGTGCGCCCTCACCCGGATCATTAACAATAAAAGGGTAAAAATTCGGCATGGGCCCCAAGGCGATGTCTGGCCAACATTGGTCGGATAACGCGGTGCCCTTGCCCGGCAGCCATTCTAGATTGCCGTGCTTGCCCACATGCACAAAGGCATCTACTTTATAAACATGACGCAGCCAGAAATAAAACGCCAAATAACTGTGGGGCGGAATCAAATCTGGATCGTGGTAATTGGCTGCCAAATCGAGGTTAAACCCCCGCGCAGGTTGAATGCCAACAAAAGTTTCACCAAGGCGAATGCCCGCCAACATGATGCGGCGTTCGCCGTTTTGCTCGCGGCATTTGTGGTCGTTTTCTGGCGCTCCCCAACGATCCCACACCGCGTTTTGGCTTTCTAATGGCAACTGGTAAAAATAGTGAAGGTAATCATCCAGTGCCAAACTTTGCCAGCACCCTCTTTCGTGCAAGGTGTTTGGGTTGTTCGTCACCGCGCCAAGTAAAGCTTCAATTAAGGCATTGCCATGTTCTGGCACATCGGCGATGGGATAACCGGCGTGTTCCAACGCCTTGAGCAAATTGATTGTCGAGGCAGGCGTATCTAGCCCCACGCCGTTGCCAATTCGTCCATCTTTGGTGGGGTAATTCGCCAACACAAAGGCGATGCGTTTTTCATGGTTAGGCTTAATGGCGAGATTAGCAAAGCGCTTGGCGAGTTGTGCGACAAAGCGAGCGCGCTCCTCGTGCAATTCATAGCGCACCAAGTCCACTTGTGCAGTGTCGTTGTAATGACTCAAGGTTTTAAAGCTGACCGCACGGGTAATGATGCGCCCGTCCATTTCGGGCAAGACGATTTGCATCGCCACGTCTCGGCTGCGCAACCCTTGAGTTTGTGCTTGCCAATCTTCTTCGGTGCTGCCGGATAAGATCAGCTGTAATACGGGAATCGGCGACGCAAAGGCCGACTGAAAATCCGTCGGCTCCGAGGCCAAATCGGGGCTGCCCACTCGATTTGCCGCAAAGCCTGTGGTGTTCAAAATCACTTTTGCATCGGTGCGCTCGATCAGCGATTCGATTAAACCCACCGACACATCGTCTTTTAATGAGCTCACCGCCACCGCCAGCGGCACCGTATTTTCTTGCTCTAGCACGCTTAGCAAACCATCGAACATCTGGGTATTGCCGCTTTGTAGATGAGAGCGATAAAACGCCACAACGACCACAGGAAGACCGTTTTGGATCGACTCGGCGTAATGCTGTTGCCATGTTAAAAAGCTCGACGCGTGACCGGCGTGGTAGATCAATGCACTGGGCAAAGGCGCAGGCTCTTGCCACTCAGTGGACAGATTACAATACCGATCCGCAAGAAAATGAAACAACTGTAAAGAATTGGCTTGGCCACTTTCGCGCAAATATCGCCATACCCGATGCACGTCTTCAGGCTGCGCAGTAGAAACCTTGGTTAAGGAAGGATCGGGGGCGTCGTCACCGGGCACAATAATCAGAGTTCGACTAGGTTTGGCCTTTGCCCAATACTGCAATTGTTGGAAACCATAGGCCCAGTAATGCTCGCCACCCAACAAGGAAACGACCACGACGAGAGCGTGGTCGAGTACCTTGTGCTCATACAAGTCAAACGCGGCGGGTTTAACCAGTTGCATCCAATTGGCCAGGCGAACACTCGGAAAAGCGCCTTCAGATAAGGTATTGATGCCATGATCTAAAGCGCTGCCGAGCGCACCTAATACGCTGTCGGCCGCGGCCAAGATCACCAAATCGGCCGGCGTTTGCCCTAAATCGACAATACCCTCGTCGTCAACAAATCCACCCGGTTTGGCGGCTAATAAATGCACGGAGCCACTAAGCGCTTAACGCGTCATGTAATACGTTTTCAATTTGCTCTTTTTCGATGCCTTTGCCGATGAAGACCAGTTGGGTTTTGCGCACTTCATCTGGCTGCCATAGACGATCGAAATAACGATCTAAACGGGTGCCGACCACTTGAAAAACCTGACGCATAGGTTTGCCATGCACGGCCGCAAAACCTTTGATACGAAAAATATTGTTCTTCTCCACCAGCTCCGACAAGGTTTCTTGCAACAAGTCTGATTGCACTTCGCCTAACGTCACGACGAAAGAATCGAAATGATCGTGGGCGTGATCGTGATGTGCACCATGAGCATGATGATGATCGTGATGGTTGTGCACCTCGTCGATGCGGCTTTCGCTTGCGGCGTCTATGCCCAACAAAACATCCAGCGCGGTTTCGCCATTTTCGATGTACACGGTTTTCACCGTATCGGGCACTTGATGCGCAATGATTTTTTGCACGCGGGCGCGTTGTTCGTCGTTCAATAAATCGTTTTTGCTGACGACCACTAAATCCGCTGCGCTGAGTTGATCGTCGAGTAATTCTTGCAAGCTTGGGTCGTGATCTAGGCTCTCGTCGGCTTGGCGCTGAGCTTGCACCTTGTCTTCATCGTGGGCAAAACGTCCTGCGGCCACGGCCGCACCGTCTACCACGGTAATCACCGCATCGACTGTACAATGCTCTTTGATACCCGGCCAATTAAACGCTTGCACCAACGGCTTTGGCAACGCCAAGCCACTGGTTTCAATTAGGATATGATCGATGTCGGCTCGGCGCGCAACCAATTGCTGCATCACGGGCAAAAACTCTTCTTCTACCGTGCAACAAATGCAACCGTTGGCCAGTTCGTAAAAGCCGTCGTCGCTGCGTTGACCACCTTCTTTGCCATCATCGTCACAGTCGATCGGACAAGAGCGAAGTAAGTCTGAATCTATGTCTAATTCGCCAAATTCGTTGACGATCACCGCAATGCGCTTGCCCGCGGCTTGTTTCAATACGTTGGATAATAAGGTGGTTTTACCACTGCCTAAAAAGCCAGTGACGATCGTAGTAGGTATCTTATTCAGCTGCATAATCAATCCTTGCCCTTAATTTTGTTCGTCACGACGACGGTGAATTTTTCTAAAAATGTGCGCTTGGCTCTTGTCGTAAAGATAAGAATCGGCGAAGTCGTCCGTGTCCAATACTCGACCTACTAAAATAAGACTGGTTCGAGTGAATTTTTTCTCACGTACTTTGACCACAATATCCGCTAACGTGCCCACCACATAATCTTGGTCTGGCCAGCCTACGCGATAACACACGGCTACAGGGCAATCTTCGCCATAATGTGGAATCAATTCATCAACGATTTTATGAATGCGCGTGATGCCCAAATGTATCGCCAAGGTTGCACCACTTTGCGCTAACGCCGGCAAACGCTCGCGCTCTGGAAAGGGCGTTTTGCCTTCATAGCGCGTCATGATCACGGTTTGAGATACGCCAGATAACGTCAGCTCTTTGCGCAACATAGCGGCAGACGCCGCAACCGCGCTGACGCCAGGAATCACTTCGTAGTCAATATGGAGAGCTTCCAAACGCCGAATTTGTTCGCCAATCGCGCCATATAAAGCGGGGTCGCCAGACTGCAAGCGGGCCACGTCTTTGCCTTCCTGGGCGGCTTTTTTGATCACCGCGGTGGTTTCGTCTAGGTTCATCTCTGCCGTGTCGTAAATGGCCTCGGCTGAGTGACGAACGCTGTCGATAATTTGCATGGGAATCAAGGAGCCCGCGTACAAAATGATGGGACAGCGCTCGATCAATTTGACCGCCTTCACTGTCATCAATTCTGGGTCGCCCGGCCCTGCGCCGATAAAATAGACTGTCATACTGTTCCTTAATCGTACTCGGCTTACAGCTTTTTCGAGTAACCGCGTGGGGTGTAAATCCAAGACTTGTCGCCGTTGACGATGTGTTTGGTGTCTGAATTGCCTACGCTGACCATGGTAAACATGTCAACGTCTTTGGCGTCGAGCTCACCCAATGTGGTAAAAGTGATCTCTTCTTCTGGACGCGTTAACTGTCGCCCAATCATTACCGGTGTGCTGGATGGACGATACTGCAATAAGACATCGCGGGCATGGTTTAGTTGCCAATCGCGTTTCTTGGATACGGGATTGTAAAACGACACGACAAAATCCCCTGCGCCACAGGCGTGCAAGCGCTTGTCGATGGTTTCCCAAGGCGTGAGCAAATCGGACAAGGAAATGGTACAAAAATCGTGACCAAGCATGGCACCAACGCGGCTGGCACCGGCTTGCATCGCCGAAATGCCGGGGATCACCTCAATGTCTACATCGAGCCATTCTGGGTGATTTTCTTTGCCTTGCAATTGCATATCAAGCAATTCAAATACGAGGGTTGCCATGGCGTAAATACCAATGTCACCACTGGAAATAAGCGCGGTATTTTTACCCTGTGCGGCGAGATCAAGTGCTAATCGAGCGCGACCAATTTCTTCGCCTAACGGCAAATTATGAAAGATTTTACCCGCACTGAGGTCACCCAGTAAATCCAAGTAGTAACCGTAGGCAACCCAATCACTGCAGGTCGCCAAGGCTTTGGTGGCATTGGGTGCCACCAACCCTAAATCACCCGGCCCCATGCCCATTACAAATAACTTACTCATACTATCTCTACAATTTAATCAAGCGCCGTAAGACACGAATAGCGCCATTGTACACGGATTGTTTATTCGGCGAGATGAAAACAGCACGATTTGCAATGAGCGGGATTCAGGCGAGCCATAACAAAACTCTTCTATTTTTTCTCATCAAGATCTGAGTGTGTGGCTGATAGCATAATAAGTGCAGCAAGTGTGAATAGCGCCTTTTTGTCACATTCTCGCTTTGACAGCCGTTATTAAAAACAAGTATATTGCCTCGTCGGTTTAGGCCGACTTCGTTCTCGGGGCGGGGTGAAATTCCCCACCGGCGGTAAAGATGATGACTGAACAGTCTCTCTAAGCCCGCGAGCGCCTTTAAGAAGCCTTTCTTTTAGGGTCAGCAGATCTGGTGTGATTCCAGAGCCGACGGTTACAGTCCGGATGATAGAGAGCGCGTCAGACAAGTCCTCAGCCACTCGCTGTTTTTCAGTGCGTGTCTATTTAGGTATCTCATTGATAAGTGAGGTAGTTGCCTGTCCGTTCGCCCTGATTCACCTTTGCTATTTGAGGTTACAAAATGAATCAGAGCTCAACGAATATTGAATTCACACCAGCAACAAAACGTATTGCCATTCTTCACGCGTCTTGGCACGAAGACATTGTTTTGAATTGCGTCGAAGGTTTTAAAACCGAATTAGTCAAACGCGGTTATAGCCTAGATTTGATCGATGTTATTCCTGTGCCAGGTGGTTATGAAATCCCATTGCAAGCAAAGCTGCTGGCGAAGAGCGGTTTATACGCGGCCATCGCCGGAACCGCCCTTGTGGTAGATGGCGGAATTTACCGCCACGACTTCGTTGCTCAAGCCATTTGCGATGCGCTAATGCAAGTACAGCTTGAAACCGAAGTGCCTGTGATGACCGCCGTATTAACACCGCACAACTTCCACGAACACGACGAGCACAAAGAATACTTTAGCCGTCACTTTGTGAAAAAAGGCATTGAATTGGCTAACGCTTGCGATCAAACCATACGTTTGACTGAAAAAGCAAAAAGCTTGATTTAGCCCTGCCTAGATGCCCCGACTTGCCATTTTAATCGAGTGACAGACGGGGCATTTTTATGTCTTCAGCCTTCCTTTACATACGAACTTTTTCCCTTAACGCATCATAAGCCAGACTGTGCTTGTCCTTTTCTGCACAAATGCTCAGCATATCGTCGATAAAAAAAGCCAAGGCGCGACGTTCAACCTGTTCTATGCCTTGCTGTTGCGTGGCCGATAAGTTGCCGTATTTTGAGGCTGCGCCAAAATCGCCGAACAAGACATGCCCATCATCGCTGATGAGCGTATTATGAGCGTACAAATCCCCATGGCTGACTTTCTGCTGACAAAAATGCGCCACAAGATTTTCAAGCTGACCAACAATCCGAGCGATGGTGTCGATCGACAAAACCTGACCCTCATCGAAAGTATCCCGCGTACAAGACACCAAACTGGGTGGCAAACCTAAATTAGAATAATGAGGAGGGATCAACCCCATCACCAACGCAGAGCACTCGGCTTCGGCGACTTTTGCCAACGGGGTGACAAGATTTTCGTGATAGCCTACCGCCAAACAAGCGTCTAGTTCGTCTTCCGGAAAGCCATCACTGGTGACTTGCCCTTTGAAGACTTTCACCGCGACCTTGTCATCAAAGCCAAAAGGATTGCGCTGCCAAGTCGCAAGGGAAATCACCCCAGAAGCGCCCTGCCCCAATACTTGATGCAAGGATAAATCTGCAAACGCCACGGTTTTGAACTCGTTATGTGGGTCGCGCGCAGCACAAAAAGGGTTGCCCGAAAAGGCGAGCCACGCCAACCGCGGTAGCGCCAACAACACGTCTGGAAAAGCGTCCAACTGATTGGCAGACAAACGAATCAACTCCAGTTTACGGCACGCCGCCATGGAATCAGGGAGTCGACGCAAACGATTCCCCGCTAACGCCAGCTTTTGCAACTGAGTCAACCTGCCCATATCATCGGGCAAATCCGTAATGTGATTGTCCGTAAGAATTAACCAGCGAGTCTGTGACGGTAACGACGACGATGTGACTCGTGTGATGTGGTTGCTTTTAAAACCGATCATTTCTAGGTGCTCGCACCGTCCTAACACGGCAGGCAACTCAGTAAAGCGATTATTAGAACAGAAAACAATGCGCAGCTTTTTCAAGCGCGGCAAATCCTCGGGCAAATGGCTTAGGGCATTATGGGATAAGTCCAAAATTTCCAGCGTATCAGCAAGGTCGTAAATCGCTTCAGGGAAGGCCGTCAGATTCTCAGACAGTTGTAAGCGAACAATACCCTTTAATTCGCCGCGGTTTAGTTGGTCAAGTGTGTGCACAATGAGGACTCTTTTTAGCAGAATAACAGGCGGAAAAAAACCGCCATAAAAAACACCTATTATAACCTCGAAGGCGTCTGTAAAGGCAAAGTACAAAAAAGCAAAACCAGAAACTATTCTGTTGTTTGAGGGTCTATGGTTCGAGTCTGCTGTTGACGTTTGTATTGAAAGTCTTTGAGCACAATCGTCAGTGCATCGACCGCAACGTCTGGTGCAATATTATGCTCTTCAAGCATTTCTATCAGGTCAACGGCCAGTTTTATGTGATCTGGCGCAGTATCTAAAGACATGGGCGTTCCTTATTAAAAAGTGATGAAAGAATCATAGCCAAATAAACGCCAGCTCAACACTAACATTTACCGCGAATTAAAGCCGACTCAATGTGGCTGGGGGTATTTACCTTCGCTATTATCTGGGATAATGCGGCACAAATTTTGACCGATTTTTCTATCACGCCCGATACCAAGAGCAAATAATGATCAAACGACATAAAACCGCCAAAGAACTCTTTTCTTACCCATTATATTGGGCTGAGTGTTACGGCGTTTCGCCTTTCCTGCCTACCACACGAGAAGAAATGGATATTTTAGGCTGGGACAGCTGCGATGTGATCATTGTATCGGGAGACGCCTATGTGGATCACCCCAGTTTTGGCATGGCCGTGTTAGGACGACTCTTGGAATCCAAAGGCTATAGGGTCGGCATTATTGATCAGCCTGATTGGCGAAACACGGACGATTTCATGCGTCTTGGTCGCCCCAATCTGTACTTTGGTGTAACAGCGGGCAACATGGATTCCTTAATTAACCGCTATACCGCGGATTTAAAAGTCCGTAACGACGACGCTTACACACCTTATGGTATCGGCGGAAAACGTCCTGATCGCGCCGTGATTGTGTATTCTCAACGCTGTAAGGAAGCCTTTCAAGATGTGCCCGTAATGATAGGCGGCATTGAAGCCAGCTTGCGTCGTATTGCTCAATACGATTACTGGAGTAACGAAGTTCGCCGCTCTGTGTTGATCGATTCTACAGCCGACATCTTGCTTTACGGCAACGCGGAACGCGCCATGTTAGAAGTCACTCATCAAATGGCGATGGGCAAAACCCTTGACGAATTAACCAACATCCGCGGCACCACGATTGTGCGTAACGCGCCACCGGGCGGCTTTACCGAAATAGACTCAACACGGGTCGATTGGCCTGGCAAAGTCGATCAAATTTACAGCCCATACGAATACATCCCTGAAGGCAAATGCCAAACCAAAGACGAGGAAGATTCGGACGTGATGCCGATTCGTGTTATTCCAGCCCCGTTGCGTCGGGGCGAAAAACTCGATCCTGAAAAAACCTACGTTCGCTTACCCTCCTTTGAGAAAGTATCCAAAGACCCTGTGCTGTACGCCCATACGTCGCGTATTTTGCACCTTGAGTCTAACCCACACAACGCACGCGCCTTGATCCAAAAACACGGCAAAAAAGAAATTTGGGTCAACCCGCCACCGATTCCATTGGAAACACCAGAAATGGATGGCGTGTTTGATTTACCTTACGCACGCGTGCCCCATCCGAAATACAAGAAAGCCCGCATTCCGGCGTATGACATGATCAAAACCTCGATCAATATTATGCGCGGTTGCTTTGGTGGTTGTACTTTCTGTTCGATCACCGAACACGAAGGCCGAGTCATTCAGTCGCGCTCACACGAATCTATTTTAAAAGAAATTGAAGACATCAAGGTCAAGGTGCCCGGCTTCACCGGTCACATTTCCGATCTGGGCGGCCCTACCTCGAACATGTACACGTTGAATTGTAACGATGACGAAGTTCAAGCCTCGTGCCGCAAATTATCTTGTGTGTACCCGACTATCTGCTCAAACTTAAATACAGACCACAGCCCGACAACCGAACTGTACCGTAAAACCCGTGCAGTGGAAGGCATCCATACCGTGTCGATTGCCTCCGGATTGCGTTATGACTTGGCGGTAGAAGACCCAGAATACGTGCGTGAACTGGTAACGCATCACGTTGGTGGCTTATTGAAAATTGCCCCAGAGCATTCCGAAAAAGACACCTTGTCAAAAATGATGAAGCCGGGGATGGGCAGTTATGACCGCTTCAAACGCATGTTTGATAAATACTCAAAAGAAGCGGGCAAAAAGCAACATTTGATCCCATACTTTATCGCGGCTCATCCAGGCAGCTCAGACGAAGACATGCTGAATTTGGCTGTTTGGTTAAAAACCAACGATTTCAAGCCAGACCAAGTACAAACCTTTTATCCTTCGCCCATGTCACTGGCCACCGCCATGTATCACTCAGGGAAAAACCCACTTAAACCCGTTACCTATAAAAGTGAAGACGTTTATACGCCAAAAGACGCCAAACAACGCACGGTTCAAAAAGGCTTTTTGCGCTACCATGATCCAAGAAATTGGCAAGACCTTCGCAACACCTTAATTAAAATGGGGCGAACCGATCTGATAGGTCATGGGGAAAACAAGCTTGTACCGGCCGAAGAAAAAGACCGACAAGTACGCCAACGCCCACAAAAAGCCAAACCAGGCCAAGCTATCGGCGCATCTCACACCTCAAACCGCCCAACAATGGAGAAGAACGTCGCGGCTGAAAAAGCCCAGCGTAAGAATCATCATTCAGGCAACCCCCCAGGCAGCCGTACCTCTGGCGTTGAGCAAGCAACACCGACGAAACGTCGTAAAACAAAAGTGAAGTCCCGTCAGCAATAAATAACGCTCCATGACATAAAGCCATCGGAAAGTGACAAAAAAAATCTCGACCTAGGTCGAGATTTTTTGCTTTGAATGCCGCCAATAAAACGGACATGGCGTATTTTGAGACTTTTTATAATAACTGTTTTAAAGCGTAAAAGTCCGGCCATCACCACCTAGATGCGTTTGATGTTCCATGGCAGCAGGCCATCAAGGCTTTCGTTGGTCTGTCGTTTTGGAAGCGCATCGAAGAGTGTCACTAGATAATCATAAGGGATGAGGCCATTTGCTTTGGCGGTCTCGATCACACTGTAAAGTATGGCGCTCGATTTGGCTCCGTTACCGGTATTGGCAAGTCGAGTCAGCAAGGGGGAATTTTGCCCCCAAGCTGCTCACAGAACCGTACGTGACAGTCTCCCGTCATACGGCTCTTGGTTGCACATTTGATGCACGAAGTAATTCCCAATGAGCAAACAGCGTCGGCATTCTTTTACGTACTTGATCAAGCTTGCGCTCCGCTTCTCGCGTACCTGTTTTCAGCTTGCATCTTGCCCATTTAATCAATCTTGATTGAAAAACAGACCAGATACGATAACTGAAGTGTCGGTACCAAAACTTGCCATAGTAGTGTATCCATCCTCTTAACGAGGCATTGTACCTCTGTGCAAGTTCTTTCAGTGTCGCTCCAGATGATCGATGTATTCGCCATGACGTTATCGTTTTAGTGATTCGTTTCATAGCGATCATTGAGGCACCCGCCGCGCATTTTCTGAACAGACAACCATCTTTTCGCCTAAGCGTTCTGACCTTAAAGTCATAACCTAGGAATGTGAAAACTTTCTTTACATTATGGCGTGGAAACGTATCTATGTAGACCACATTCGATTTGGCCTCATTAATACTCAATCCCACTTCTTCCATTCGTCGTTGGATCGCTTCTTTTAGCTTCACCGCCTCTGACATTCGACTGCAGTGACATACAATGTCGTCTGCGTACCGTTCAAACGGTACATAACGCCACTGTTTGTCCATCCATCGATCAAAGGCATAGTGAAGAAATAGGTTCGCTAACAAGGGTGAGATAACGCCACCTTGCGGTGTACCACGTGATCTCAGAGTTAAGGTACCAGCCTTGTTTGGATCTGCCATGGGGGCTTCCATCCACCTACGACAGTACAATATTACCCAGCGAGGCATATCGTGGTGCTCTAACGCTTTCACCACCAGATCATGACTAACGTGGTCAAAGAAGGCCTTAATATCTACCTCTAATACCCAGCTTTTGAGGCGGCAGTGACGCTCACATTGCGCTAACGCCATATGAGCTGATCGATTGGGACGATAACCAAATGAGCTATTATGAAATAGCGTATCCAGTCGCGCTTCCAAATAAATCTTGACTGCCCCTTGCGCGATACGATCACTGACTGTTGGAATACCCAGTATTCTGTCTGAACCATCCGCTTTCGGAATTCGCTTTTCACGAACGGGTGGCGGTAGGTAACTGCCAGAACACAATCGGTTCCATATCTTGTAAAGATTACGGTCTCTGTTGTGATCAAATTGCGTCATTGTTTGGCCATCGTAACCCGGCGCACCTTTATTGCGTTTAACCGATTTATACGATTGCCACACGAGAGACTTGGGAATCTCAAATGCTTTGCCTTGCATTAAAACGTCATCCTCTTAAAAAAAAGTTGTGTTCTAACCAATTTGGCGACCCAGACCCCTTCGCTCCAGCACCATTACAGCGCCTTCGACACTACTACGAGTCTGTCCGTCCCTACTGCACGATACGTGCTAGCAGTAGGTTCTCACGTTCCCTAAACTGGCCTGTCTGGAAGTCTCGCTGCCTTAACACCGTATGCCGCGTAGTCAGTAATCAGGTATCCACTACACTTATCAGGGGGTGGCTGTACAACCCCTTTTTGACATCACCTAAGATTTCGATGCTTCTTCGAACAGTTCACTTTCGTTCGACTCTTCCAGACTCACATGACGGTAGTATCTCCGCCTTTTCCTGAGTCGCTCACTACCGAAGATCTTAATCAACAGCAGCATCAGGTAGTTTGATCAGTGCGCCTGAACGCCCTGACCGGAGGGCCTTCCTCCATCCAACTTAGAGCATGGATTCATCATGCTGTAATCAGTTCTACTTCATAATGTCTCCTTCGTGACACACACAACCAGTTTTTACGACCAATAACGAAGGATTTGGTGCGCGTATAGAAAACCGTTTGGCTATCTGCTTCAACATAGACGTTGTCTTCTTGAGAGTCACCGTCTGACTCATCAAACAGATCGCCTTGACTTAGGGACACTTCAGAGCCTTTACCAAACTGTCTCCATAGGTTAGATGCGGATGGGCGTCTTCTACATTGAGCGAAAGACCATCCAACAACCAATTTAACTGACGGGTGAGACTTGAATAGACAGTTGTTCATCATCAATACCTGACAACTGAAAATGCCCTTTTTCAAGGCGCTTATAATGCAACCAAAAACCATTCGACGCCCAATATAAAATTTTGACTTTATCGCGCTCTCGTCCACAAAAGACGAAAATATGGTCACTACAAAGCTCTTTTTCCAGATAGTACGCTACAATATTGCACAGCACATCAATGACTTTATGCATATCGGTTGGCCCACAAATGAGGGTTACATTAAGTTGAGCGGAAGCCGTAACATGAGTCTTTTATCCCAATTTAAAGAATAAAAGACTTTATGGTTTTTGGTAGATAATACTATGTGAGGTGTAACCGACGTTTGCCAGCAAACAAATGCATGAACGTGATTTCATAAAGCGCGTCTTTCATAGCAGGATCGCTCATGTTGTAACAATGCGGCATGCAGTGAATGCGAAACATCGTAGACAGAGGGTATGGTCTTCTTCCCTACCCAGCTTTTGGATAGAAAGGTTCAATAACCGCTTCAAGCTGATCCCACGGGCATCAAGTTATCCATTCGAGTCAAGAAAATCTCTTTGCGTGTTTTACGACGTTTGTTGTTGGATTCGCTATCGCCAAAAATGAGTTGATGTGACACGGTGATGGTGAGACTCGAAGGTTAAAAATGAATTGTCTCATGGTGAAGGCTTGTTCACATCTTCCTTTGGTGGGTCGATTTTTTTGGGGTGAACTTAGGGTGAACTTAGGTTTAAATTAGTTTATATTAGTTTATATTAGTTTATATTAGTTTATATTAGAGACCTTTGCATGAGCAGTCGATCTAGCCATATTGCTTGCCAAAGGTCTTTTATAAAAAATTCAATCAACGTCTTTATAGAAAACGGTCAACATCGTTAAAAATCAGTGCTCTTTAACTCATAAAAATGCCCACATAGTCCACTTGGACGGACTTTACTTGCTATCTCAGCATTCTCGTTGGATACGAAACGCCCGTTTTAGGTTGTAAGCCATACAAATTAAACTCACCCTAGCCTGATTGCGAGCCCGTCCTAGATAACGCGCTTTACCTAACCCATAGTGCAATTTCATTATCCCAAAGACATGCTCTACACGGGAACGAATACTGGAAAAATAACGGTTTTGCTTTTCTTGATCCTCGTTAAGAGGTCTATTACGATAAGCTCGATGGATAATGCATTCTTTGACCTTTTTTTGCTTCAATAACCTGCTGTGCTGGGCACTTTTGTACGCACTGTCTGCATACACTTCCCGCTCATGACCAGTGAGTATCGATTCAAATGGAATCGAATCGTGAACATTGCCTGCCGTGAGCATGACTTCTTTGACAAAACCATCCTCATCCACATTTGTATGGGCCTTAAAACCATAGGTGGTTTTACGTTTTCCATCGCTGCTTTGCTTAACGCTATAGCCTGCTTCTGGGTCTTGCGTGTTTTTACCCTCAGCATTCTTACGAGGACGAGCATTCTTCGCTTCTATCACGCTGGCATCTATGATGCTTATCTCACCTTGTTTGATGATCAGACTTTGTTCGGCTAACTGGGCATTGATCTCGGTCATCGCTGCGTCTAGTAATCCGTTTTTCTCTAGCAGATTACGGAAACGCCAAATTGTACTGTGGTCGGGAACGCCTTGATCTAGGCCGACACCGACAAACCGGCGAAATAATAAGTCGCGAGCCAGTGCTTTTTCCAGCGCTGGGTCACTTAGGTTGTGCCATGATTGCAATAACAAAGCTTTAAACATCATCAACGGAGGCCAAGCGCGTTCACCTTTTGTACGGTTGTGAATGTCACAGAATAATCGCTCAATGCAGGACCAATTCAACAAGTCATGAATCTCGTCAAATTCTTCAATAAACCGATTCGATGCTTGCAGCGCATCGGCAAAGCTCTGTTGTTTTAACTCTTTCCACGCCATTTTTTGATTGCTCTTCTTTGCTTTTGGTTATTATCTCATAGGATCGAAGGGGATTATTCGTGCAAAGGTCTCTATTAGTTTATATTAGTTTATATTAGTTTATATTAGTTTATATTGTTGTATTATTGAGAATAATCTAAAAATATAAAGGAAATATGATGGAGGTAATTGCAAAACTGTCGATATAAGCCATATCTATTCGTGGAATAACGAAAAAAGAGAAGACGTGGGCTGCCGTTTCCGGCGACGATAGCGTTCTCACACAACATCGACATACCCACTCTATGAATGCTACGACGCCCCAACAAATAATGCAACGCTGGCAAATCGTTCAAGGCCAATTGATTCCTGCTTTACACCAAGAAATAGGCTTGTTGACCCCAAAACTTGAAAAACTGATTCATATCTTGGAATGGTCTCGCATCGAAGAGTTTGTGACACGCTTTTCGTATCGGACGGGGCGTCCTCCCCATGAACTCGCTTGGTTAGCCAACGCGTTTGTTGCCAAGGTAGTGCTTGGGCTTACCACCACGGTGCATCTAATAGAACGCCTAAACATGGACAAAGCATTACAGCGAATCTGTGGATTTCCGCTTCATAAGAAACTGCCCTCAGCCTCGACTTTTTCTCGTGCGTTCGAGACGTTTGCCAAAGATAAGTTGGCCGAACGTGCCCACGAGGTGCTGATCAAAATGCACTTTGGAGATCGTCTCATTGGGCATATCAGCCGAGACGGGACGGCGATTAAGGTGAGAGAACGTCCACAAAAGATCGACAAAGTGGACACGGATAAACCTAAGCTTAAAGGGCGGCCCCGCAAGGACAAAGATGAAAACCGCCCGATCAAATTCAATGTGGCACGGCAACGTACCCAATGCCTAGAAGAGATGCTTAAAGAGATCCCGGTTGATTGCCGTCGTGGCACAAAATGCAATGCTCAAGGCTATAAAAACAGCTGGAATGGCTACAAACTGCATCTAGACATTGCAGACTGTGGCGTCCCCATCTCCGCTTTGCTGTCCTCAGCCTCCATGCATGACAGCCGTGCCGCCATCCCTCTGTCTCACATCAGTGCGGCGAGGGTGACCAACCTTTATGATCTGATGGACGCCGCCTACTGCAGTATTGACCTGCATGAGCACAGTAGAGAGTTAGGGCATGTGCCCCTGATAGATCACAACCCCAGAGGGGGCGAGAAAGAAGGATTTGAACCCGCCGATACGGTGCGTTATCGGGAACGTTCGGGCGCAGAACGAGCCAATGGCCGACTCAAGGATGAGTTCGGAGGTCGACACATCTGGGTACGTGGTGAGGTAAAAGTCATGAGTCACCTGATGTTTGGCATTTTAGTACTGAGTGTCGATCAACTGCTTCGACTGCGGCAATAAATCGCAGAAAGATAAGTCATGTATCGAGGATATTGTGCTTCTGGGGTGGTCACAGAACGAGCCGCTATGATCAATAAAGAGAGAAAAGCGATGACGACCTAGTCAAAATAGAAAATGCATAGAAACACATGCTTAACTGAGTAAAAAAACAGCCTCTAAAAGGGCGATAAGTTATCCACAAATGGGTTGGCTATTAGTTTTGCAAGATGCTCGATGGTTAAGAGCTTTAGTGAGCTAAGAGAATCTGTTGGTAATGCCATACAGGATGTTGAACCAGTATATGAAAAGACTGAAAAATTCTTAGATATAGTAGACACTAAAATAAATAAAATAGCTAAAGATATAAGAGAAGAAATGGCAGAAGAAAGAGAGGCAATCCATAAAAGCCAAATTAAATATCTATGTATAAATATTTTAATCTTAATCACTTCAGTTGGCACTTTATTTATTAATAAATTTATCAATTTCATTTTCTAGATTTTATTATTTGACATGATTTCAATATGACTATTACAAATGATTTTAATAAGACCTTAATCTTAAAAGAGGTTAAAGGTGGTGATTTTCCAGCTGTCATTATAATTAATGGCTTTCTTTCAGGAAGCGATGAAAAAATAGATGATTGGTTGCTTTTTATTAATGAATTATATCCAAAAAATAAAGTTTATCATGCTAAGTGGAATGCAGGCGACCTTCTTAGCGCATTAAAAAACGATGGGCTTTTCTCAGTCAATAAAAGACTATTGATGCTAGCTAGCTCATTTAAATTAAAAGCTATTTTAGCCGCTACAAGCACTATTGCAGTTAATAAAATTGCAGGTCTTTGGAGTGGTGCTTTTAATGAGACTCGTAGAGTTGGGCAAGACCTATCTGTTCTTATTAATAAAAATAAAGAATTACATGGCTGTATATTAATGGGACATTCATTAGGCGCACGAGTTGTTTATCATACGCTATCACACTTAGATAAATCTGTTGTTAGTGCTTCATATCTTCTTGCTGGCGCTGTTTCATCAGAAGAAAATGAGTGGAAGCCTGTACTGTTGTCACACAAATCAATTAAAATTATTAATTGCATGAGTAATAATGATTTTGTTCTTAAGACAGCTTATAAAATAGGATGTTTGTTTGATCATAAACCTATTGGGTTATTTCCCTTGTTAATTAAAGATGAATTTTCTATATTTAATGTTGATGTTTCAAAATATGCTAGTGGCCATCTTAGTTTCAAAAACAAGGAAATGGGTCGATATTTGAATAAAAAAATCCTTGAGCCAAGGCGAATAAAACAAAGAATACTTGCTATTAAGAATAGCTCAGAATAGTAAATGGTTTTAAGTTAATAGGTGATATTCATATAAGGAAGTTGGTGTGAGTTGTAAATACAAAGAAGATAAGGATTTAGCCTTTCTAAGATATGCTGATAATGAAATGCTTGACATTCTTGTAAAGCATTTAACTTTAGATAAGGATGGTAAAAAAAGAAAATCTGAGTCATTAATTGGTAATAAAGATTTCATTGAGGCAAACGGTGATTACCGCAAGGTATGGCAGTTGATAGGAGCAGAGATTCAGCATTACGGTGGAGACACTATTGAGCATCTTGCAAAACTAATAGCCAACCCATTTGTGGATAACTTATCGCCCCTTTAGAGGCTGTTTTTTTACTCAGTTAAGCATGTGTTTCTATGCATTTTCTATTTTGACTAGGTCGTCATCGCTTTTCTCTCTTTTTTGATCATAGCGGCTCGTTCTGTGACCACCCCAGAAGCACAATATCCTCGATACATGACTTATCTTTCTGCGATTTATTGCCGCAGTCGAAGCAGTTGATCGACACTCAGTACTAAAATGCCAAACATCAGGTGACTCATGACTTTTACCTCACCACGTACCCAGATGTGTCGACCTCCGAACTCATCCTTGAGTCGGCCATTGGCTCGTTCTGCGCCCGAACGTTCCCGATAACGCACCGTATCGGCGGGTTCAAATCCTTCTTTCTCGCCCCCTCTGGGGTTGTGATCTATCAGGGGCACATGCCCTAACTCTCTACTGTGCTCATGCAGGTCAATACTGCAGTAGGCGGCGTCCATCAGATCATAAAGGTTGGTCACCCTCGCCGCACTGATGTGAGACAGAGGGATGGCGGCACGGCTGTCATGCATGGAGGCTGAGGACAGCAAAGCGGAGATGGGGACGCCACAGTCTGCAATGTCTAGATGCAGTTTGTAGCCATTCCAGCTGTTTTTATAGCCTTGAGCATTGCATTTTGTGCCACGACGGCAATCAACCGGGATCTCTTTAAGCATCTCTTCTAGGCATTGGGTACGTTGCCGTGCCACATTGAATTTGATGTAAGCGTCCGGCAAACCACACATTTTAATCCCTTTACAACTCCTTAAAGTCTGTTGTCTTTTAAATAGGAGCAACAGACTCATGTTTACCGCGTCATCTCAACTCAACGTCACCCTTATTTGTGGCCCTACCGATATGCGAAAAGCCATTGATGGACTCTGTAATATTGTCGCCTACAATCTTGAAAAAGAGCCTTGTAGCGAACAATTGTTTGTCTTCTGTGGACGAGCACGTGACAAGATCAAAATCCTGCAATGGTCAAACAATGGTTTTTGGTTACATTACAAACGATTGGAAAAAGGCCACTTCCAATGGCCGGGGATTGATGATGAACTCTTGTCCCTTCAGGTTTCCTCCAGACAACTCAATTGGTTGCTGGACGGCCTACCGATTCATTCTTCACAAGCTCATCCGCATTTAACCTACCGATATCATGACGAATAGCCCATTTGGTTGGTATAATCCAACCCATGAAAATACGCTCAGAAGACTTACCCAATGACATTGACTCGCTTAAGGCCAAATTGCTTGAGCAAGCTTTGCTATTGGATGAAAAAGACAGTCTTCTGGGTAAAAAGGATATTCTGCTTGCCCAATGGCAATCCAAGTATCAGCTTATTTTGGAACAGTGGCGTTTGGCGCAGCAAAAGCAGTTTGGCAAAAGCTCGGAAGTCTCGCCCGGCCAAGGAGAGTTGTTTGATGAAAGTGCGATTGAGGCAGCAGAGGCATTAACCGATGCCGAGCCTGAAACGCAAACCATCTCTTACACTCGTGCCAAGCCTAAGCGCAAACCCTTGCCCAAAGACCTGCCGCGCGAAATCGTTGTGCTGGACGCTGCCGAGTCTGATAAAGTCTGTTCCTGCTGCCAAGGGGCGCTTCATTGTATTGGTGAAGACCGTTCTGAAAAGTTAGAGTTTATCCCAGCCCAACTCAAGGTCATCGAAACAGTCCGCCCTAAATACGCGTGCCGTGAGTGTGAAAAGACAGGCACGCAGAACGCCATCAAACAAGCGGCTATGCCACCGAGTATTATCCCAAAAGGCATCGCCACACCGAGTTTGCTGAGTCAGATTATCACCGGTAAATTCCAATACAGCTTACCGCTCTATCGACAAGAAACCTTATTTAAACAATACGGTATTGAGTTAAGCCGACGAACCATGTCAGATTGGATGAAAAAATGTGCTGATGCCTTAGAGCCGCTTTATGAACGGCTACATCAAGAATTACTGAAACAGTCCGTCATCCAAGCCGATGAAACCACGCTTAATGTGATTAAAGAAGCTCGTTCAAAATGCTACATGTGGGTGTATTGCACTGGCAATGATGCCCCAGACAAACACAACCCGATCCCGAATATTGTCTTATACGATTACCAACCGACTCGAAGTGGGCAATGCGCCGTTGATTTTTTACAAGGCTTCGATGGCTATCTCAATGTGGATGGTTATCAAGCGTACGAATCGACCCAAGCCACGCTGGCAGGCTGCTGGGCACACGCACGTCGAAAATTCATTGAAGCCGAAAAAGGCATGCCAAAGGGCAAATCAGGAAAAGCGACCATCGCCATCAGCTACATCAAAAAACTGTACGCCATCGAAACGCTGGCCCAACAGGCCGACAATGCAGAAGCCGCATTTAAAATCCGTCAGGAACAAGTCCCCGAAGTCTTAGCGAACTACAAAGCATGGCTTGAAAAATCGGCTCAACAGGTGCCACCTAAATCCTTATTAGGCAAAGCCATCCAATACAATCTCAATCAATGGGACAAACTCAGTGTTTACTTGACTGATTGGCGCATCAACATCGACAACAATCGTGCTGAACGCGCCATTAAACCCTTCGTTATTGGACGTAAAAATTGGTTGTTTGCTAACACAGGAAGTGGCGCAAAATCCAGTGCCATGCTTTACAGCATCATCGAAACAGCGAAAGCCAATGGGCTTATCCCGTATGATTACTTAGTCAGATTGTTTGAAGAACTGCCGAGAAGAAAGGAAAATGATGACATGGACGATTTATTGCCGTGGAATATCAGGCTAACTTAAGTTTGAGAATAAAGAGAAAAACCTTCCCGCTGCATCCATGCAGCCTTGAATCTTCCTGAAAAGAGACAGAACCTCCATCCTGGAGGCGTGGGCAAATCCGTTCGCCCTCTGTCTAATAATTAATTTACCGATATAATCCCTTCCATGCAAGCCTGATGATAAAGAAACTCTTTTTCAAGGTGGTGATTACCGGACGCTTACAATTTGATCGGGCGTTTTTCATCTTTGTCCTTGCGGGGCCGCCCTTTAAGCTTAGGTTTATCCGTGTCCACTTTGTCGATCTTTTGTGGACGTTCTCTCACCTTAATCGCCGTCCCGTCTCGGCTGATATGCCCAATGAGACGATCTCCAAAGTGCATTTTGATCAGCACCTCGTGGGCACGTTCGGCCAACTTATCTTTGGCAAACGTCTCGAACGCACGAGAAAAAGTCGAGGCTGAGGGCAGTTTCTTATGAAGCGGAAATCCACAGATTCGCTGTAATGCTTTGTCCATGTTTAGGCGTTCTATTAGATGCACCGTGGTGGTAAGCCCAAGCACTACCTTGGCAACAAACGCGTTGGCTAACCAAGCGAGTTCATGGGGAGGACGCCCCGTCCGATACGAAAAGCGTGTCACAAACTCTTCGATGCGAGACCATTCCAAGATATGAATCAGTTTTTCAAGTTTTGGGGTCAACAAGCCTATTTCTTGGTGTAAAGCAGGAATCAATTGGCCTTGAACGTAAGCGTCCGGTAATCACCACCTTGAAAAAGAGTTTCTTTATCATCAGGCTTGCATGGAAGGGATTATATCGGTAAATTAATTATTAGACAGAGGGCGAACGGATTTGCCCACGCCTCCAGGATGGAGGTTCTGTCTCTTTTCAGGAAGATTCAAGGCTGCATGGATGCAGCGGGAAGGTTTTTCTCTTTATTCTCAAACTTAAGTTAGCCTGATATTCCACGGCAATAAATCGTCCATGTCATCATTTTCCTTTCTTCTCGGCAGTTCTTCAAACAATCTGACTAAGTAATCATACGGGATAAGCCCATTGGCTTTCGCTGTTTCGATGATGCTGTAAAGCATGGCACTGGATTTTGCGCCACTTCCTGTGTTAGCAAACAACCAATTTTTACGTCCAATAACGAAGGGTTTAATGGCGCGTTCAGCACGATTGTTGTCGATGTTGATGCGCCAATCAGTCAAGTAAACACTGAGTTTGTCCCATTGATTGAGATTGTATTGGATGGCTTTGCCTAATAAGGATTTAGGTGGCACCTGTTGAGCCGATTTTTCAAGCCATGCTTTGTAGTTCGCTAAGACTTCGGGGACTTGTTCCTGACGGATTTTAAATGCGGCTTCTGCATTGTCGGCCTGTTGGGCCAGCGTTTCGATGGCGTACAGTTTTTTGATGTAGCTGATGGCGATGGTCGCTTTTCCTGATTTGCCCTTTGGCATGCCTTTTTCGGCTTCAATGAATTTTCGACGTGCGTGTGCCCAGCAGCCTGCCAGCGTGGCTTGGGTCGATTCGTACGCTTGATAACCATCCACATTGAGATAGCCATCGAAGCCTTGTAAAAAATCAACGGCGCATTGCCCACTTCGAGTCGGTTGGTAATCGTATAAGACAATATTCGGGATCGGGTTGTGTTTGTCTGGGGCATCATTGCCAGTGCAATACACCCACATGTAGCATTTTGAACGAGCTTCTTTAATCACATTAAGCGTGGTTTCATCGGCTTGGATGACGGACTGTTTCAGTAATTCTTGATGTAGCCGTTCATAAAGCGGCTCTAAGGCATCAGCACATTTTTTCATCCAATCTGACATGGTTCGTCGGCTTAACTCAATACCGTATTGTTTAAATAAGGTTTCTTGTCGATAGAGCGGTAAGCTGTATTGGAATTTACCGGTGATAATCTGACTCAGCAAACTCGGTGTGGCGATGCCTTTTGGGATAATACTCGGTGGCATAGCCGCTTGTTTGATGGCGTTCTGCGTGCCTGTCTTTTCACACTCACGGCACGCGTATTTAGGGCGGACTGTTTCGATGACCTTGAGTTGGGCTGGGATAAACTCTAACTTTTCAGAACGGTCTTCACCAATACAATGAAGCGCCCCTTGGCAGCAGGAACAGACTTTATCAGACTCGGCAGCGTCCAGCACAACGATTTCGCGCGGCAGGTCTTTGGGCAAGGGTTTGCGCTTAGGCTTGGCACGAGTGTAAGAGATGGTTTGCGTTTCAGGCTCGGCATCGGTTAATGCCTCTGCTGCCTCAATCGCACTTTCATCAAACAACTCTCCTTGGCCGGGCGAGACTTCCGAGCTTTTGCCAAACTGCTTTTGCTGCGCCAAACGCCACTGTTCCAAAATAAGCTGATACTTGGATTGCCATTGGGCAAGCAGAATATCCTTTTTACCCAGAAGACTGTCTTTTTCATCCAATAGCAAAGCTTGCTCAAGCAATTTGGCCTTAAGCGAGTCAATGTCATTGGGTAAGTCTTCTGAGCGTATTTTCATGGGTTGGATTATACCAACCAAATGGGCTATTCGTCATGATATCGGTAGGTTAAATGCGGATGAGCTTGTGAAGAATGAATCGGTAGGCCGTCCAGCAACCAATTGAGTTGTCTGGAGGAAACCTGAAGGGACAAGAGTTCATCATCAATCCCCGGCCATTGGAAGTGGCCTTTTTCCAATCGTTTGTAATGTAACCAAAAACCATTGTTTGACCATTGCAGGATTTTGATCTTGTCACGTGCTCGTCCACAGAAGACAAACAATTGTTCGCTACAAGGCTCTTTTTCAAGATTGTAGGCGACAATATTACAGAGTCCATCAATGGCTTTTCGCATATCGGTAGGGCCACAAATAAGGGTGACGTTGAGTTGAGATGACGCGGTAAACATGAGTCTGTTGCTCCTATTTAAAAGACAACAGACTTTAAGGAGTTGTAAAGGGATTAAAATGTGTGGTTTGCCGGACGCTTACCTTCAAACGATGTATTTGGCAAATAAACTGGGCAAGTTACAAGATAAGATAGATATAATTTCACAAGACATACACTCTCAAAATGCTATTTATTTTATAGGTAAATTAACTGAATACTTTGGTATCGTAGAATCTGCTAGAGTGTTGTTGCTTGATAAAGACTTGACTACTGAATCTAAGGACATTGCAAATATATATCTTAGTGAAATGGCAATAAAAAGAAATGAATTGTTTTCCTTGGTCGATAATTTTATTGGGCTTTTGGATAATATGAGTGAACGTCATACTGATTTAATGTTGGATTTTATTAATACTTTATTAGATATAATGCCAAAAGGAATTTATATAGAAAATCAGCTTTATGAAAGCCAAGGGAAATTCAAAATGGCAGATCACATATTAAAAATCTCATCAATGAGATACAAGAAAACCCTTTTTTCCTATGGTGAATTTTGTAAGAAAAAAACTAAGAGTATAATTTTGAGTGAAGATGTTAAACATGTAAAATTATTTCAAGACAATGAAATAAACTTCAAAAAAATATCAAAATCAGAGTATAATGTAGCCCTCCTTCATAAGGGCACTCTAAAATTAGATTTAAATTGAGTCTATATAAAAAGGATTTAAGAATGGATAAAATATCAAGTGAAGATTTTGATAAAAATAGTGCTGGCATTAATATTGAAGGTTATTCAGAAACAGGGTTTTGGGAAAAAACCCTTAAGTATGCAAAAGTTATTGGTTTAGAATCGATGCGGAAAGTACTTCAACTTTATTATGCTTTAGAGAGTGAATTCTGCACTGCCAAACATAAAGCTATAATTTATGGTGCGCTTGCTTATCTTGTTTCTCCTTTTGATATCATACCTGATCTTACTCCTTTTTTAGGGTATACAGACGATATGGCGATCATAGCAAGTGCATTGTATGCTGTTGCAGTGCTAATAGACGATGAGGTTATTGCTAAAACAGAAACAAAATTGAAATCGTTTTTTGGATAAACTAAGCGTTTTTAAAATGTACATCGCTATGCGCAGTATCTTATTAATCGTTCCTGAATAATGGCGTTTCAGTCAAGAAACGCCATGTTATTTTTAGACATTTTCATTAGAAATGTTATTTTCAGCCATAACAACGTGTTAAGACGACTTATAGTCCACCAAGCTCAAAGACGCATCGCTGTCCATTAATTCGTCTTGCATGCTTTCCACATGACCCGCCACTTCATCTGGTGAAGTAAAGTGGGCAATGTGATACATGGCATCGCCTTCTTGAACCAGGGGAATATTTTGCTTACCAATAATGATGCCGCCGTTTTTGCACAGCACCTTATCTAAAATATCACCGTAAGGGTCTTTAATTTCGGCCAGTACGTCGCCGGCTTCCACCAAGTCACCCAGCTCTTTTATGTGGGTTGTGAAACCGCTGTCGGTCGCTCTTACCCAGCTGCTACTGCGGGCAATCCGCGGTTCTGACAAGGACTTTTTACTGCGCGACTTTGGCAGCATACCTAAATAACGCATCACTCCCACAATGCCTTTTACGCCGGCACGAATGGATAATTCATCAAAACGCAAAGCCTCGCCTGCTTCGTACAAAATCACTTTTGCCCCCACGTCGTTAGCGCATTCACGCAAGGAGCCATCGCGTAAATTGGAGTTCATCAGTACGGGCACACCAAATGCTTTCGCAATCGCTAGGGTTTCGGCATCGTCTAAATTCGCTCTGACTTGTGGAAAATTAGTTCGGTGCAAACTGCCCGTATGAAGATCAATACCGTAGTCGGCTTTTGACACAATTTCACTTAGAAAGCGATCCGCGACGCGCCCAGCCAATGAGCCACGCTTAGAACCCGGAAAAGATCGATTTAAGTCACGACGGTCAGGCAAATAACGACTTTGATTCAATACGCCATAACCGTTCACTATCGGCACTGCAATCAAGGTGCCCTTGATGTTTTCAAGATATTTGCTTTGAATGATGCGGCTGATGATTTCAATGCCGTTTAGTTCGTCCCCATGAATCGCAGCGCTAATAAATAACGTCGGCCCAGAGCGTTTGCCACGTTTCACAAACACCGGCATAGACATATTGGTGTCCGTGTACAGCTTCACCATCGGCAACTTAATCCGTGCCGTGCCGCCTAAAGGAATGTCCACATCACCGATGGTTAATATTGAAGCGCTCATTAACCTTTTCCTTTCGTTTTAGTTGTGCCCAAAAACGCGGTTTTTTCGATGTGCTCGATGATCATTGAAGCAACATCTTTACCAGTAGCTGTCTCGATGCCTTCTAAACCAGGAGAGGAATTCACCTCCATGATCAAGGGGCCATTGTTGGAGCGCAAAATATCCACACCACACATGTTTAGGCCCATCGCTTTTGCGGCTTCCACTGCGGTACGGCGCTCTTCAGGAGTCAAACGGATTAAAGAAGCCGTTCCACCGCGGTGCAAGTTTGAACGGAACTCACCTTCTGCACCTTGACGCTTCATGGCCGCAATAACTTTTCCACCCACGACCAAACAACGAATGTCCGCGCCACCCGCTTCTTTGATGTATTCTTGTACCAAAATATTGGCTTTTAACCCCATAAAAGCTTCAATGATTGACTCAGCGGTTTTATTCGACTCAGCCAATACCACACCAATACCCTGTGTACCCTCTAACAACTTGATTACAACAGGCGCGCCACCGACGTTTTTCAATAAATCGCCGATTTTATCTGGATGATTCGCAAAGCCCGTTTTGGGTAATCCCAACCCTTTTCGAGACATCAGCTGCAGCGAACGCAATTTATCCCGCGAACGACTGATCGCCACGGATTCATTGATACTGTAAGTGCCCATCATTTCAAATTGTCGGACCACAGCCGTACCATAAAAGGTCACTGAGGCGCCAATGCGAGGAATCACAGCATCGTATTTTGGCAAAGGCTTACCGTTGAAGCGCACAGAAGGATTGCTGCTGGTGATGTCCATATAACAGTGCATGGTATCAATGACATCCACCTCATGACCCAGCTTTTCACCGGCCTCAACCAAACGACGGGTAGAATACAGTCTAGGATTACGAGAAAGAATTGCGATTTTCATAGATGTCCTTTGAACAAAAAAGAAGGTAGGGAAGCTTATTAAAAAAACACAGATAGTCGTGGCGCGAGAATAGTAAATAACCTTACTTTTAGAAAGCGATTTCGTCTATTTTTAGCAAATATTTAACCAAAAATCCCCAAGTACAATGACCACAATCATCGCGCTTGGGGATGTTTCTAACAGAACGAAAACACTCGTTATACGACAGCGTTATTTCTTCGGTGCGTAGGGGTTTTCTGATGACTTAAATTCAAAAATAATCGGCGTACCAGTAATGTTTAACACGGTTCTAAACTTATTCTCAAGGTAGCGTTTATAGCTACCAGGAATGGAATCCGTTTGGTTACCGTGCACCACAATACGCGGAGGATTCGATCCACCTTGGTGAGCGTAGCGCAACTTAATACGACGGCTGTTCACCATAGGCGGCTGATGCTCAGCAATGGAATCTTCAAGAATACGCGTTAAACGATTGGTAGACCATTTGGCATAACAAGAGTCGTAGGTACTTTGAATGGTATCGTACAAATCCCCCACACCAGTGCCATGCAAAGCGGAAATGTAATGCACTTTAGCATACGGCACAAAGCCTAAGCGGCGCTCAACTTCGCTTTTGATGTGTTCGCGATCGTCTTTTTTAAGACCGTCCCATTTGTTAATCGCAATGATCACACCACGGCCAGCATCCAGTACATAACCGATCATATGAAGGTCTTGTTCTACCAAGTCTTCATGGGAATCGATCACCACAAGCACCACGTTGGCGTCTTGAATTGCTTGTAATGTCTTAACAATCGAGAACTTTTCGACCGCTTCTTTGACATGTTTACGGCGACGAATACCCGCCGTATCGATCAAGGTGTATTCTTTATCATGGCGCACATAAGGGATATACACACTGTCACGGGTCGTTCCCGGCATGTCATACACAACCACACGATCTTCGCCTAACATGCGGTTAACCAGTGTAGATTTACCCACATTTGGACGACCTACCACACCAATACGAATACCACGAGACTCTAAGTTAATTTGGCTTTTTGCTTCTTCTACTTGGGCAGCAAGGGGCAACATTACCTTGTCTATTAATACATGCACACCTTTGCCGTGAGACGCGGCAATAGGGTGTAATTCGCCAAATCCTAATGAATAAAAATCAGCCAAAGCAATGTCTTCATTAATGCCGTCCGTTTTGTTCACGACAAGAGAAACTTGCTTATTAGAACGGCGCAAATGATTCGCAATCATTTCATCCGCCGGATTTAAACCATGGCGACCATCAACAAGGAACAACACCGCATCGGCCTCTTCAATGGCCAACAAAGACTGACGCGCCATTCGCTCGTCGATACCCTGTTCATCACCACTGATGCCGCCAGTATCAATGACAATAAATTCGTGCTCACCAAGCTTGCCGTCGCCGTATTTACGGTCTCGGGTTAGGCCTGGATAATCGGCAACCAAAGCATCACGTGATCTCGTCAATTGATTGAAAAGCGTGGATTTGCCAACATTGGGTCTACCTACCAATGCAATAACTGGAATCATTTTTTTACCTATAAATATACGAAAGCGGCCACCATCCCTCAAAAAGAGATGGCAGCCCCTTTAAAAAATCGCTAAAAAGAAATCAAAATTGACTTCAATAGCTCAATGCCGTCACGTTAGCGTTCGGCGTAAGAATAAACAATTGCTTATCGCTGGCCACCATTCGGCTACCAGGCGGGACATCGTTGTCAGCCATTCGATGTTCAGCCACCTCACCCGTTGTCAGGTCAAGCAGATGAACATACCCACCGCGATCCATCACAGCGACATAATCTCTAAAAAAAGTGGGCGTAATAAGATCTCGATCTGCAAGATCTGTGTTTTCCCATATCTCGGTGCCGTTTTTGGCATTCAAAGCGACAACGTGGCTTTTCATGTCGACCGCCATCAACAACTCACCTTCAACCGCTACTCCTACGGCACTGCCAATACTGCGCTGCCACAAAGGTCGACCACTCTCAATGGAAAGAGCCGCTAAAGTGCCGTTGTAAGCAACGGCATACACCACATTATTTTGTACTACCAGACGACCGTCGACATCACTCAAGCGTTCAATCTCATAGCGACCTTCTGGCTTACCCAGCTCATACGACCACAAGGAGGCACCGTCTTGAAGGGAGTAAGCATTAAGCTTGCCATTGGCAAAACCAGCAATCACCTTACCTTCTGCAATAACGGGAGCGCTTGTACCACGTACTGTTAGGGAAGGCAAATCTTCTTTGGCGCGCCACTGAGTTTCTCCTGTAGTCGCGTCTAAAACACTGAGCCAACCGTCCGAAGTTTGTACTGCTAACTTGCCGGCAGCATAAGACACTTCAGACAAAATTTCAGAACTCAGCGTCTTTTCCCACAGTACCGATTTACTGGCTAGAGAGACGGCTACGAGTTGGGCGTCATAAGTACCAAAATACAAGGTGTCTTCGTGACGAGTCACACCAGAGCTGGCTTCGTAAGTCGTTTCAAAAGAATCACGGCGCTTGCCTTTTTCTTGGCCTAATTCATAGAGCGTGCCCTTGTTTGTTACCAAAAATAAAGCATCGTTTTCTGCAACCAGATTAAAACGCTCACTGGTCTCGCCAAAGCCGCCATCAACTCCGGTTCGCCATGACGTTTTCAGATTTACCTTACTGTCTATAGAGGGAAGACTTGGTAAATCTGGACGAGCATTAGAACAACCTTGCACTAACACTGCACTGAGTAACACGACAAAAAAGAGAGATTTGCTCATAGTTAGCCTTTCACCAAATCCTTCAATTTAATACCTAATAAAGGATGAGTCACACCGGCACCCAAAGCCTCATTGGCTTTTTCATATGCAACGCGAGCACCATCACGATCCCCTTGAGACAATAAAATATCGCCCATCAATTCCTGTTTTTGGGCCAAGAACTCATTTTCAGATACTGCCTCAATACGCGCCATCGCCGCGGTAAAATCTTCTTGCTGGATCAATAAGCGTGCTACTCGTAAGTTAGCAATCGCAACAAAGGAAGCATCTTCTGTTTTTGCAATGACACTGTCTAGCGCGCTAATAGCGTCATTGTAATTGCCCTGCTCAGCGTCTACTCGTGCTAAAAATAGCTGACTAAACATAGCGTAACCCGTATCGCTATAATCTTCAGTAAGCTGATTAGCAATAAAAGTCACCGTTTTTTGATTCTCTTCCTTGCTTAAATCTACGGCCGCTTGAATCAAATTTTGATACAAAGCAGACGCTTCGCTGGTGTAGTTCGCTTGACTGGTTTTCCATGCCTGCCAACCAAAGTAACCGCCACCAGCAACAGCAATGGCAAGAATCAACATGATGCCATTCTTTTTCCACCAGGTTTTAAACGCTTCGATTTGTTCTTCTTCAGTCTTTAATTCAGACACTTTTTTTTCCTCATTTAGGATCCTGCTGGGTCATTCCAAAGCAGCATGCTTTTCTTATATTTTAATTCTGATAGTACAGCTCTGAGAGTACAGTTCTGATACTTACGTCAATCCAGACCTACAATTTGTCGATAATACCCTTGGCAATATCAGCAAGAGGGTAAGCACTCTGCTCACCCGTTGACATATCTTTTATTTGGCAAAGCCCTTGCTGCACTTCATCCTGACCTAAGATTAAGGTAAAACGAGCCGCTGATTTGTCCGCTTTTTTCATTTGATTCTTAAAGTTGCCGCCACCACAATGACGCAATACAACCAAACTTGGGCGCGCTTCTCGCAGTTTTTCCGCCATCACAAATGAAGCAAGTTCGGCCTCGTCTCCCATGCTAATAATGAACACATCGCTGGAAAAGGTGGCTTCTGTGGGAATCAAGTCAAGGGTTTCAAGTAACAGCACCAATCGCTCAATGCCCATGGCAAAACCCACGGCTGGTGTCGCTTTACCGCCTAGCTGTTCGACGAGACCATCGTAACGCCCACCGGCACACACCGTCGCTTGAGATCCCAGGTGCGTTGTCACCCATTCAAAAACGGTTTTTCCGTAATAATCCAAACCACGCACTAAACGTCGATTAATCACAGACGCTATGCCATTGGCGGCCAAGATAGCCTGTAAACGGTCAAAATGCCCTTGAGATTCTTCACCGATAAAGGCCTCTAAGCTCGGCGCATTTTTCAGCACAGTCTGAGTGGCTTCATCTTTGGAATCCAAAATTCGTAATGGGTTCGTACCCAAACGTCGTTGACTGTCTTCATCAAGTTGATCTTTAAATTCCGTTAAATACTCAACTAAGGCCGCTTTGTAGGCTTCACGTTCAGACGCTAATCCTATGGTGTTAAGTTGCAGCTCAACATGGTCTAAAAGACCCAATTTTTGCCACAACCGCGCGGACAAAATAATCAACTCAGCATCGATATCCGCCGATGCCATACCAAACGCTTCGACACCAATTTGATGGAACTGACGATAGCGTCCTTTCTGAGGGCGCTCGTAACGAAACATTGGGCCTGTATACCACAAGCGCTGTGTCTGATTAAACAGCAAACCCGCTTGATCCGCCGCACGCACGCAACTTGCCGTTCCTTCTGGTCGCAGAGTCAAAGACTCACCATTTCGATCTTCGAAGGTATACATTTCTTTTTCCACAATGTCGGTTGTTTCGCCGACACCGCGTTTAAACAAATCCGTGTTTTCCACAATAGGAAAACGAATTTGTTGATATCCATAAGACTTAACGACTTCTGCTACGGTTTTTTCTAAATACAACCAAACGGAAGATTGATCAGGGAGGATATCGTTCATCCCTCTGATCGCTTGAATTTTACGAGCCACAATGGATCCTTAATTTTTCACGATGATATTGGCTAATTCCTGCTCTTTTAGGAGTGCCTTTTTACGAATCATTTTTTCTAAATCATCAACGAGAGTGTCGTTTTTGGTTTTACTGTTGGGTTTGCCATCTTGGTAAATCAGATTATTCGGAGAGCCACCCGCCAAGCCTATGTCTGCTTCTTTAGCTTCACCGGGTCCATTTACCACACACCCAATGACCGCCACATCCATGGGAACAATAATGTCCTCAAGTCGTTCTTCTAGCTCGTTCATGGTTTTAATCACGTCAAAATTTTGACGCGAACAACTTGGGCAAGCAATAAAGTTAATACCTCGGTTACGCAATTTCAAACTGCGCAGCATATCCCAGCCGACTTTGATCTCTTGCACAGGATCCGCAGCAAGCGACACACGCAAGGTATCACCGATGCCGTCCATCAATAACAAACCAAGACCAATAGAAGACTTCACCGTGCCAGAGCGCAAACCGCCCGCTTCGGTAATCCCTAAATGCAGCGGATTATCAATCTGACTGGCGATTTTGCGATACGCTTCTACCGTCATAAAAATATCGGACGCTTTTAAGCTTAGCTTGTACTCATGAAAATCGAGCTCGTCAAAATACTGTATCTGACGAAAAGCGGACTCTACTAAGGCATCTGGCGTTGGCTCACCGTATTTTTTTTGCAGGTCTTTTTCTAGCGATCCTGCGTTAACACCAATACGAATAGGAATATTTTTATCGCGTGCGCAATCTACTACAGCACGAATACGATCTTTATTGCCTATATTACCGGGGTTAATTCGAAGGCAATCCACCCCGTACTCAGCCACTTTTAAGGCAATTTTATAATCGAAATGAATATCGGCAACCAAGGGAATCGACACGGCTTCGCGAATTTTCTTGAACGCTTCTGCGGCGTCCATAGAAGGAATGGATACGCGAACAATGTCTGCACCGGCGTCTGCAATGGCGCGAATCTGCGCAACGGTCGCATCGACATCGCAGGTTTCTGTGTTCGTCATACTTTGTATGCTAATAGGCGCACCGCCACCAACAGGAACATTCCCCACCATAATTTGGCGAGATTGACGACGTTTTATAGGGGATTCAAAATGCATAAGAGTCTCTACTTGAGCTCAAATCGAGCTAAACCTTTACGAATAAAAGAAGAAAAATCAAAACTATCGCCTTTGTATAACAACGACGTTACGCCGTCAGCGTAACCCAACACCACACGATAAGGCGCTTTACCCGTTAACGTTAATTCCTGCCCTGCCGACTTAACGCCAGAGTATAAAATTCGCCCAGTGCTGTCTCTTACCTCGGTCCAGCAATCTGCGCTGAAGGCGACAAGAATATCATCAGAATATACGGAAGGTTTCGGTTGTGGCTCAATTACCGCTTCCGCAGAAGCGTCAGTGGTTGCTCGTATGACATCATTGGGGTTAACGCCCGCCTCTTTAAGAATGGCTTTTGTTTCTGCAGAAAGGCCTGTCACCACGCCATTGTCATTAAGGTCATCCGCCAAAGCTTCTTGAGCTGTTTCGTTGTTTGCCTCAAGGTGACTTGCATCAAGACTTCTTGCATCAACATTATTTTCATCAACGTTTACTACTGAATCAGCCGTTGTTCCTGGTAACGTTGAACTCAATACAGAGGCGCTCTCTGACACAATCGGTGTTTCTGTTTTGGGAGCAGTAACGTTTGTCAATGGTGCGTTATTCGCCTTATTCGCCGAACCCACCTCATTGGTGGAAGACGGCCACCAAAAAACCAGAAAAACCAATACCGCAACGATGACAATAGAAATGAAAATGACGATAGGATCGCCTAAATGAGACTGTCTATTGACCTTATCGACGGGCTTAATCGTGGTTTCTACACCGGCGCGATCAATGTCAAAAGCCGCCAGTATGTCAGCATGATCGAGATTTAATAGGCGGCAATAGCTTTTCAAAAAACCACGCGCAAACGTCGCAGATCGAAAATGGTTGAAATCGTTGGACTCAAGCGCACGAATTTGACCAGTAGGAATTTTTAATTGGCTGGCAATGTCTCTTTCATCAAAGCCTTGCTTAACTCTTTCTGCTCTCAGTTTGTCGCCGATATTAAAAGTAGGTACTGTGTTATTACTTACAGTAGAATCCATTTGTATGTCAGTTGTCATGTTATTACCTTGTGCCATCTAGGCATGTAAAAAGGCTCGCTGCAGAATACGATGTAAGGTCAGTCTCGTGTGCGCTTAAATACCACGACAGACAGTTGTATTCATTGAAATAGACCGACTCTGTGGCCATGTCAGTATTAGCTTGGATAAAATCGACAATTTTGCGAGCTTTGTCAGTATTACCCTGTATTAAAACAAGATTGAGCTCTGTCATCAAACCAATCAGAGGCAAATCCGCAATTTCTTTTGCCTGTTTGAGATAGATTTCAGCTAAGTTTACGTCTTTCTGACGCAGTGCACAGCGTGAGAGATTTATTTGCACAGATTGTCGTTTTGCTAAGCCGAAACGTCTTGCTGTTTCAAACGCCTCACATGCTTCATTCCAGCGTTTCTGCTTTCCTAAAAGAACACCGTAGTTATTCCAAATAAAATCATCATCAGGGTATTTTCGTAATGCCTCTTGATGAACCAGCATTGCCTCACTATCCTGCTCTGCACTCAACCAATACAAACTTAAAAGACGCCAATATGACTGGTCTTGATCAGCAACAGCAAGGTAATCCAGCTGTCTTTTTGCCAGTGCCCACTGCCCCAGAAAAAGATGCGCCTGAGCAACAGACAAGCGTTTCGAAGGATCAACGTAAGCACCCGGCGGCGACACCGTTTGGTAGGCGCAAGAAGCACTCAAGCAGGACAAAAAAACAAAAAACAGCATTTTCAATCGCATATTGACATCCTTGTCATACACATTCTTAACAAGAACGTTTTTAACAAACCTTCTTGTGAAAGAACATTCAAATAGTCAAACCACGTTAGCTTTTGATTTCTCTCAGTTCAATGTATTTCTGGCTGCGACGTGTTTTATCTTGAAAATCTCCTACCAGCTGGCCACAAGCTGCATCGATATCATCACCGCGAGTAGTGCGCACCGTGACGGTATAACCGGCATCCGCTAAGATTTTTTGAAAGCGACGAGTACGATTATTTGATGGCTTCTCATAACCTGAATGAGGGAACGGATTAAAAGGAATCAAATTAATCTTACACTCAAGGACGTTTAACAACTCAGCCAGTTCATGCGCTTGCTCCTCGTTGTCATTTACGCCAGACATTAAGGTGTATTCGATCGTAATATGGCGCTTATCGGGCAGATTTGCCAAATAAAACTGACACGCTTCAAGCAGTTCTGCAATCGGGTATTTTTTATTAATCGGCACCAACTCGTTGCGCAAAGCGTCGTTCGGCGCGTGCAATGACACCGCCAAAGATACGTCAGTACGCTTTACCAATTCATAAATTTTGGGCACCACGCCAGAGGTGCTTAGTGTAACTCGACGCTTAGACAAGCCATAAGCGTGGTCGTGCATCATAAGAATCATGGCATCGACGACAGGCTCAAAGTTCATCAGTGGCTCACCCATCCCCATCATCACGACATTGGTCACACGACGAGGACCATTAGGGTCCATCGGACCAAAGGATTTAATCGCAATCCACACCTGACCAATGATTTCAGCCGGCGTTAGATTACGGTTAAACCCCTGTTTGCCGGTTGAACAAAAACTGCAATCTAAAGAGCAGCCAACCTGCGAAGAGACGCATAACGTTGCGCGGTCTCCATCGGGGATCAACACGGTTTCAACGCAATCGTTTTTGCCGCCCTCGGTTCGAATAATCCACTTACGTGTTCCGTCAGCTGAAATAGTTTGCGACACCACTTCTGGCCCGCGAATCTCACAGATTTGCTCTAACTTAGCGCGCAACGCCTTACTGACGTCGGTCATCTCGTCGAAATTCTCCGCGCCTTTTTGGTGAATCCATTTGATCACCTGAGTCGCACGAAATTTTTTTTCGCCAATAGATTCAAAGAACTCAATCAGTTTTTCTGGGGATAAACCCAATAGGTTTATTTTTTGTAGATCAGTCATAATTCAATATCGCTTGCTGTGGTTAGCATTAAATGTAAACGAAAAAAGCTTCTGAAAAGAAAGGTCTTTTCAGAAGCCTCTGTAAAAAAGCGGGCTCGCGCCCGCTTTTACAATTCAGCTCAGACACAAACGTCCTCGCTGTCAATTACTTACCGAAGAAGTAAGCAATTTCACGTGTTGCTGATTCAACAGAATCAGAGCCGTGAACAGCATTAGCATCGATAGAGGTTGCGTAATCTGCACGCAAAGTACCCGCTGTCGCTTCTTTAGGGTTGGTAGCACCCATAAGTTCACGGTGACGAAGAACAGCGCCCTCACCTTCAAGAACAGAAACCACAACAGGGCCAGACGTCATGAAAGCAACCAAATCTTTGTAGAAAGGACGTTCTTTGTGCTCAGCGTAAAAACCGCCCGCCAATTCGTCGTCTAGTTGAATCATTTTAGCTTCAACGATTTTAAAACCAGCACGCTCGAAACGCGTGTAAATTTCGCCGATTACGTTTTTAGCAACCGCATCGGGTTTGATGATAGATAGAGTGCGTTCTAACGCCATGGTATAACTCCAAATTAAATTTAAAGGGGCGACGCGTTTTACACGGCCCAGGACATAAAAGTTCAGCGCGCGTATTATACGCAGCTATTGACTAAAATTGTATGATCGTAACGATAATATTTGCGTTAACCCGGTAAAAACACGCGCTACTATCTCTAACGGAGCGCTCTCAGCGCCAGAATCGCTTTTTTGATGGTAGTGGCCACGAAATCCACCTCGTCCTTGGTGGTGAAGCGCCCAACGGACAGACGCAATGAACTGTGCGCTAATTCGTCGGCTAGACCAATGGCCCGTAAAACATAGGAAGGCTCTAAACTCGCTGACGTGCAAGCAGAACCAGAAGACACAGCGATATCGGCCAGTGACATCAATAGGACTTCTCCGTCCACATCAGCAAAGCCCACGTTGATCACGCCGGCAACGCGCTGCTCAGCGTCGCCATTAAGGTACACGCCTGGCAATTCACTCAAGGATGCCCACAAACGCTCACGCAAGGCTTTGATACGAGCACAATCTTGCTCCATCTCCTCCCCTGCCAAACGGAACGCTTCGCCCATCCCAACAATTTGATGCGTCGCCAACGTACCAGAACGCATGCCGCGCTCATGGCCACCGCCATGAATTTGCGCGTCCAATGTCACTTTCGGCGAGCGACGGACAAACAACGCACCAATGCCTTTTGGCCCATAGGTTTTATGGGCGGTTAAAGACATCAAGTCAACGTTCATTGCGTTGACATCAATTGCCATTTTTCCGGTAGTTTGTGCCGCATCAACATGGAAGAAAACATCATGCGCTCGGGTAAGGGCTCCAATCGCTGCAATGTCTGTCAGCACACCTAACTCATTATTGCCATGCATCAAAGACACCAGAATAGTGTCTTCACGAAGCGCAGCCTGCACTTGGCTTAGAGAAATAACGCCATGACCATCTGGTTGCAAATAGGTTACTTCAAAACCGTCTTTTTCAAGCTGTTTGCAAGGGTCTAACACGGCTTTATGTTCGATCATTGAAGTAATAATATGCCGCCCTTTCTGACGATACGCACGAGCCACCCCTTTTAACGCCAAGTTGTTAGCTTCTGTTGCCCCCGATGTCCACACAATCTCACGAGAATCGGCCTTTATCAAACTTGCCACCTGCAACCTAGCCTCTTCCACGGCCTCTTCGGCGCGCCAACCAAACAGATGAGAACGCGACGCTGGATTGCCAAAGTTACCGTCTTGAGTCAGACAAGCCATCATTTTCTCAGCCACTCTAGGGTCGACTGGTGTCGTCGCAGAATTATCAAGATAAACCGGAGTGTTCATGTAATGCGCTCCAAAATAGGGTAAAGATGAGCTATAACAAGGATCGATTAACTCATTAATTCACTCATTCACTAATGGCTTCATTCACTAATTAAGCCGCAGCTTGGGCAATAGTTTTGATACGACCAACAATAGAACGTAAGCCGTTGCCACGGGTCGGGCTTAAATGCCTTTCAAGGTCCAGTTCCTCAAAATACGCCGTGATATCAAAATCTAAAATCTCTTGCGGCGTTTTTTGGTTAAGCGCAGCCAGCACCAACCCCAATAGACCGCGAACAATAATCGCGTCGCTGTCGACGGCAAACACCAACACTTCACCCTTTATGGTGTCTTGTTCACTGCCTAGCTGTATCCACACACTACTCTGACAACCCTTTACCAAACGCTCCTGCGTTCGCCATGCGTCATCAAAGTCAGGTAAGGATTTTCCAAGATCAATGATGTATTTGTATTTGTCTTCCCAATCGTCAAAAAACAACAAATCATCCACAATGTCTTCGGTACTCGGTAAAGCCATAACCACTCTCTTTTTTGCAAGCCTATAAAAAAACGGCACTCAACAAGGCGTTAAGGCCGTTTCATATTGTATGCGATGTCAACGAACGACCGAAGCAATCAAAACACAGCCTCTAAAAAAATAGGCCAGCTTCGAGTTGCGCTTCTTCACTCATCATCTCACGAGACCAAGGCGGATCGAACACCAAATCCACCACGACGGATGCCACATTTGGCACTTTCGCCACTCGATATTTCACATCACCAACCAACACCGGCCCCATGCCACAACCTGGCGCTGTCAACGTCATATCGATAGACGCCACTTTCGTCGCTTGATCTACCGATACCTTATAAACCAAGCCGAGCGACACCAAACTGATCGGGATTTCCGGATCATAAATACTGTCCAGCGCTTGCCATACTTGGTCTTTATCAATGTCACCTGTGCCATGATCTTCAAAATCCAGCACTTCAGGTTCTTGACCAATCGCTTCGGCGTCAGTGCCATCGATGCGCAGCATGTTGCCTTGCCAGGTCACGGTATAATTACCACCCAGACTTTGATTTATCGTTATAAACTGCCCTTCAGGAATACTCGTCGGCTCGCCGCTCGGTACTCGTCGTGCGGGACAGGCACGATTCGTCACTACCATTTTTTGCATGACGTTAACTCACACTAAAGCTTTCGCCACAGCCACATTCGGCTACAACGTTAGGGTTTTTAAATTTCACGACTTCATTGACACCCTCGCGCACCAAATCAATTTCAGTGCCTTTTAGTATCACAACAGACTGTGAGTCTACCGCCAAATTCACCTCGCCAAATGCCAACACGGTATCTTCTGCTGAGGCCATATCGACAATATCCAGCACGTAAGCAAAACCGGTACAACCGCTTTCTTTGGTGCTGAGTCGGATGAGTTTACCGGGCTGTTTCACCAATTTTGAAGCAAAATATTTCTGCGCAGAAGCGGTTAACGACACGCTAGAAACAGGGTCAAAAGTTGCAACTGTCATTTCACTCTCCTAAGCCAACATGGTTCGCACTTTTTTCAGTGCAACAAACAAGGCATCAACTTCTTCTAAGGTATTATAAACGGCAAACGACGCTCGCGCCGTACCCGGAACATTAAATCGTGCCATGAGTGGTTGAGCACAATGGTCACCCGTACGCACCGCAATGCCTTGGCGGTCTAGCAAAAAACCCACATCGGCTGGATGTCCATGATCAAGCACAAAACTTAGTACGCCAATTTTATCTTTCGCCGTACCAATGATAGTCAAACCATCAAACTCGGTCGCTAACGCCGTGGCGTGGGCCAATAACGCTTTTTCATGGGCAATCACGGCATCGTGATCTAAAGCACTGAACCAACGAATGGCTTCACCCAAAGCAATCACACCACCCACATTCGGCGTACCTGCCTCAAAACGATAAGGCAATACATTCCACGTAGCGTCTTGCAAAGTAACCGTCGAAATCATTTCTCCACCGACACGCCAGACAGGCCAATTTTCAAGCACAGATTCACGCCCCCAAAGAACACCAACGCCCATTGGACCGTAAAGCTTGTGACCAGAGAAAACATAAAAATCACAGCCAATATCTTGCACATCAGCCCAACCATGTGCCGCGCCTTGTGCCCCATCCACCAACACCAAAGCACCACATTGTTTCGCTTTGGCGGTCATGTCTTTCACTGGATTAATCGTACCTAAGGCATTTGAAACGTGAGGAAAAGCCACAAACTTGGTTTTATCACTCAACAACGCCTCGTAGGCATCCTGATCCAATTCGCCATCGTCGGTTACTGGCACCGTTTTTAGGATCGCACCAGACGCTTTACACGCCTGCTGCCAAGTCACTAAATTAGCGTGATGATCCATGCCCGTCGTTATCACTTCATCACCTGGCGACAACATAGAACGCAGGCCATTCGCTACGATATTAATGCCTTCCGTACTGCCGGTGGTCCAAATCACTTCTTCACGCTTCGGCGCATTGATAAAGGTTTTAACTATGTCACGGGCATCTTCAAAACGACGCGTGGCCTCATCTGCCAAACGGTGTGCGCCACGATGAACATTTGAGTTACAGGTTGAGTAATAATCAACCAGCGCATCAATAACACATTGCGGTTTTTGTGTCGTGGCAGCATTGTCAAAATAAATCAGTGGTTTGCCGTCAATTTCACGTTTTAAAATAGGAAATTGCTCACGGATAGCGGCTACATCAAACGTCATTCGATTCTCGCTTTAGTTTACTTCCATTTGCAAAAAGCGCTCACGAATCATGGGGCGAACCCATTCCGCTAACGCCGCATTGGGCATTAAATCAATCAGCTCGTTGATAAAACCAAAATTAAGCATCACCTGTGCCTTGGAACGACTCACACCGCGCGTTTGCAGGTAATACAAAGCTTGCTTATCAATTTGAGCAACGGTGGCACCATGAGCACATTTCACATCGTCAGCGTATATTTCCAGCTCTGGCTTGGTATTAATCTCAGCCTTATCGGACAACAGTAAATTGCGATTATTTAATTCCGCTAAGGTCTTTTGTGCGTCACGGTGAATATGAATACGACCGTTAAACACCGCACGAGCACGATCAGCCACAATACCGCGAACGTTCTCTTCTGTGGTGCCATTTGGGCTCGCGTGCTCCACCGTTGCATGCAAATCAAACAGCTCTTTGCCATCCAGCAAATACATGGCGTTCAATTTCGCATCAGCGTATTCACCGGCGTGAATAATGTCGGTGTCTAAACGAGACAAATCACTACCAAACCCGACGAGGGTGCTGTGCATTTTAGCGTGATCAAAAAGGTTAAAATGACTGCCGCCAATCGATACATTCGAGCCAATTTGCAATGCAAATCGATAATGCTCTAATTGCGCGGTTGATCCGACCTGATATTCCACAAACGCGGTTGTTAAACTGTCGCCTTGGGAAGCGCTGTCTTCAATCACGGTTAATCGAGAACCCGCCGCCAAACTCACTAACACTCGAGTATGGGACTCAACGCCCTGATTCGACAAGGAGCTGATGCGGATCGGCTGATCGATATGAACACCTTCTGCAACCGACACGACCAATACGTCTTGTGCCAATGCATCATTCACCAAACCAAATAGATGACGCTCGGGCTTTACTGCCGCAAAAACACGGAGCGCATCGGCTTGATCACTTGTGGCTAAATCTCGCCCCAATGACACTGACAAACCCGCAGGCAACTCACTCGACAATTGAGTACTGTCGAATTGACCGTTTACAAACACCAATTCAATCGCCGATAAATCCGTGATCTGCGTTGGCGTTAAAACCGCTGTGTTAATCGCGCTGTTTGCGATTGTTTTCGCTGTCGAACGCTCTACTGAGCGCAGCGGCGTATAGCGCCACGCTTCTGTTTTGCGCGTTGGCCATGGGGTCTTCGCTAAAACATCAAGAGCGTGGGCACGCTTTGGCGCGAGCCAATCATCCATCCCCTGCGCTCGAGTAATGGCGCTTTCTAACCATTCACTCATGCATTACCCCTCAAGTTCGTCTTCATTTGGCTCTTTTTGCAGCCAAGCATACCCTTGCGCTTCTAACTCAAGTGCAAGAGAAGCATCGCCACTTTTCACGATTTTACCGTCAGACAATACATGCACGAAATCAGGCTTAATGTAATCCAACAGACGCTGATAATGGGTCACCACAATAAAGCTCCGATCCGCAGAGCGCTGGCTATTTACGCCTTCCGCTACTACTTGCAAGGCGTCGATATCCAAACCTGAATCGGTTTCATCCAGAATGCACAACTTAGGCTTCAGCAATAACATCTGCATCAACTCGTTGCGTTTTTTCTCACCACCAGAGAAACCTTCATTCACACCGCGCTTTAAAAAGGCAATGGGCAGATTCACTTGCTTGCACGCGGCTTTGGCTTCTTTTAAAAACTCCGCCGACGTAATGGCTTCTTCGCCACGTGCTTCGCGCTGGGCATCAACAGAGGCTTTTAGGAACTCTAAATTGCTAACCCCTGGAATTTCAACTGGGTACTGGAACGCCAAGAACAAACCAGCACGTGCGCGGTCTTCCGTTTCCATTTCAAGCAGATCTTCACCGTTTAACGTGACCGAACCACTTTCTACGCTGTAACCGTCACGGCCAGACAACACATAACCCAGGGTGCTTTTACCGGCACCATTTGGCCCCATAATGGCATGCACTTCGCCTGGCTTAATATCCAGATTTAATCCTTTAATGATCTGTTTTTCTTCTACGCTGGCGTGCAACTCTTTTATCGTCAACAAACTTTTGGTGTTCGACATCGTTAATAATTCCTTAACCTACAGAGCCTTCAAGGCTTATTTCTAGTAACTTGCCTGCTTCAACGGCAAATTCCATGGGTAATTCTTTGAACACTTCTTTACAGAAGCCATTCACAATCATAGAGACCGCTTTTTCAGGATCAAGACCGCGCTGACGGCACAAAAACATTTGCTCGTCACTGACTTTTGATGTCGTGGCTTCGTGCTCAATAATCGCAGAAGGGTTACGACTTTCCACGTAAGGGAAAGTATGTGCGCCACTTTGATCACCGATCAATAAAGAGTCACATTGAGTAAAATTACGCGCGCCTTGCGCACCTGGGTTCATTCGCACTAAACCGCGATAGCTGTTGTTGCTTCGTCCGGCTGAAATACCTTTTGAAATAATCGTCGACTTGGTGTTTTTACCAATGTGAATCATCTTAGTCCCCGTGTCCGCCTGCTGACGGCCACGGGTCAGAGCTACAGAATAAAACTCGCCTACGCTGTTGTCGCCTTTCAAAATACAGCTTGGGTATTTCCAAGTCACAGAAGAGCCAGTTTCCACTTGTGTCCACGATATTTTGGCACTGGTGTGACAGATACCACGTTTGGTCACAAAGTTATAAATACCGCCTTTGCCATTTTCATCACCCGGATACCAGTTTTGCACGGTTGAATATTTGATCTCGGCGTTGTCCATCGCAACCAATTCCACTACTGCGGCGTGCAATTGATTTTCATCACGCTGGGGCGCCGTGCAGCCTTCTAAGTAGCTCACATGGCTGCCTTCGTCGGCGATAATCAAGGTGCGCTCGAATTGACCGGTATTTTGCTCATTGATACGAAAGTAAGTCGACAATTCCATTGGGCAACGAGTGCCTTTAGGAATATAAACGAACGAGCCATCGGTGAAAACGGCGCAGTTTAATGCAGCATAGTAGTTGTCTTTTTTCGGTACAACACTGCCGATGTATTTTTTGACCAAATCTGGAAACCGATGAAGTGCCTCAGAAATGGGGCAAAAAATCACACCGGCTTCTTCCAGCTTTTCACGGAAAGTGGTGACAACCGACACAGAATCAAACACAGCATCGACGGCAATACCCGCCAACATTTGCTGCTCGATAAGAGGGATGCCTAATTTTTCATAAGTACGCAATAGTTCAGGATCGACTTCATCCAACGACTTAGGTTTGTCTTTCATGCTTTTCGGCGCGGAATAATAAGAAATCGCTTGGAAGTCAATTTTAGGGTAATCCACTAACGCCCATTCAGGCTCTTCCATTTCTAACCAATCACGAAATGCACTCAAACGCCACTCAAGCATCCACTCAGGCTCGCCTTTCATTGCTGAAATACGTCGAATAACACCTTCGTTTAAGCCAGGCTCAAAGGTCTCTGATTCTACATCAGACACAAAGCCCGCTTCGTATTCCCGTGCCAGCGCCTTATCTATCTGCTCAGTCATATAAAAACCCACTTAATATAGGAGTCGATGCACTGCGAATCAGCACAACAAACTCACGTAATTTTTTCTTTAATTAATCAACCATAGCCGCGCTAATTTTGTCATTTTTAAGGCTACGCTGCCGGCTTTCAAGTTCTTGTCTATCTGCGACTTTACGAACATCATTACGGCGTACAAGCTGTTCTAGACTGATTTGATTTAAAAAATCGTGTATTTGATCGCTTAAATCACACCATAAATGATGGGTTAGACAGGTGTGACCGCTTTGGCAATCACTTCGGCCTTTGCACCCTGTTGCATCTACCGACTCGTTTACCGCATCGACGATTTGCGCAACAAAAATATCATCATGTCGACGGCTGAGACGATAGCCGCCTCCCGGCCCCCTAACGCTGCTCACTAAAGACTTTTTACGTAACTTAGAAAACAACTGCTCTAAGTAGGATAATGATATCCCTTGTCGATTCGAAATATCTGATAAAGAAACCGGACCTTGATCAGAGTGTAACGCCAGATCAAGCATCGCGGTTACCGCATAACGACCTTTTGTTGTTAGGCGCATAAGCTATCCAGTTAGGTTATTCTGAAAAACAAATAGTACACAAAACCTACTGTTTTGATCAAGTATTTAACCCACTAATTTAGTAGGTTATTTTGTTACCTATCATTACAAGACCACATTTTACGTGCACTGGAAAAAAAACTAAACTATTGAACGAGTTTAAAGCGTAACTCGAAGAAGAAGACGTGTTATCCATTGTATTGGTTACTAACAAGTAACACTCACCAGTTAAAAAGGGTTTGCTATGCCAACAAAATCTGCGCCAGAAAAAAAAATTGAAGAAGAAATTCCCAAAAAGAAAAACAGCCTAAAATTGCCGATCGCTTTTTTTGTGTGCTTTTTAATCAGTGTTGGAGCGTCTTCTGGCATTGCTTACTTTTTTCTTTTACCTGATCTCGACAATTCCAATCTGGCCAAAAAACTTACAGAGCAAACCACGTTAACCGCCACCATGGAAACCTCGTTGCTAGCACAAAACGATAAAATAAGCGCGATAGAAGAGCAGAACAATACCCTAAAACTCTATCTTAGACACAGCAGTGCCACCGCAATAAAAAACATTCTGATAGATCAAGAACGTAACATTCAAGCCTACTTAAAGGTAATGAAGTCATCTATGGAGGATTTATCCGACATCGTACCTAGAGCCACTGATTGGAATAATGAGTATCAATATCAGTTGGATTTGGCGCTAAAAGGCAGTATGCAACGTGAAGACCTTCTCACTATTTTAAAAACTGGCGAACCTAACGACAAAGCCTCGCCCTAGTTTCAGCGAGACTTTGACATCACAATAGTAAAGGCAAAGTAAATTTTAACAAACCGATCAAACAGAAATCAAATAGACAGCGCCAAAAGAGTGCCCTGTTTAATTGCTCGCTTAGCATCAAGCTCAGACGCCACATCCGCGCCACCAATATAATGAACTGAGCTGTTTAGGCTTTCACCGAGAGCTCTGTTGGGTAATTGTCCAGCACAAATCACCACCGTATCGACCGCTAAACAGCGCGCCTCGTCAGCGACTAAAAGATGCAATCCCTGATCGTCGATTTTTTGATAATTGCACTCAGACAACATAGTAACACCTTTTTTTTGCAATTCAGTTCGGTGAATCCAGCCGGTGGTTTTGCCAAGTGTCGCACCGACCTTTTTCTTTTTACGTTGCAGCAAAAATACATCGCGTTCCGCAGGTGCAAACTGTGGCGCCATGGCCTCTACACCACCGCGAGAAGCAAAACTCATGTCTACCCCCCACTGTGTCATAAACTCATCAATTGATGGGTCTTGATGGGACGACGAGTGGATTAAAAATTCAGACACGTCAAAACCAATCCCTCCTGCACCAATCACAGCAACTCGTTTACCTACTGAATGGCCTTTCATCACATCAAGATAACTCAGCACTTTTGGATGATCTATTCCGTCAATATCCAAGGGTCTTGGCAAAATGCCCGTCGCCACCACCACCTCGTCAAACGCCAAGTCAGCCAGCAGATCTGCATCAACTCGAGTGTTTAATCGCAGGTTGACGCCCGTCACTTCGATTTGACGCGCAAAATACCGCAAGGTTTCGTAAAACTCACCTTTTCCGGGAATACGTTTGGCAATGTTAAATTGCCCGCCTATTTCAGTCGCCGCATCAAACAAGGTCACATCATGACCACGTTTCGCTGCGTTGATCGAAAACGCCAATCCGGCAGGGCCCGCACCAATGACACCGATGCGTTTTGGCGTATGTGTTGGCGTAATAATAATCTCAGTTTCATGACAGGCTCTGGGATTCACTAAACAAGAGGTCATTTTGTGGTCAAAAACATGATCCAAACAGGCCTGATTACAAGCAATGCAGGTGTTAATTTCATCAGCGCGATTTTGCTCCGCTTTCAGCACAAACTCTGGATCAGCGAGAAACGGCCGCGCCATAGAAATAAGATCGGCATCGCCACGCGCCAAGACCGCTTCGGCCACGTCGGGCATATTAATTCGATTCGAGGTGATCAGCGGTACGCTTAACGACTGCCGTAATTTAGCGGTAACCCAAGTAAATGCGGCCCTTGGCACCTTAGTCGCAATCGTTGGAACACGCGCCTCATGCCAACCAATGCCGGTATTAATCAGCGTCGCTCCGGCTTTTTCGATTCCTAAGCCCAGCTCAATCACTTCATCCAAACTGCTGCCTTGCTCAACCAAATCCAGCATGGATAAACGATAAATAATGATAAACCGCTCGCCCACTGCATCGCGAATACGTCGCACGATCTCTAAAGGCAAACGAATACGATTGACGTAGATCCCCCCCCAATCGTCATCGCGCTGATTGGTTCGCGTCGCGATAAATTGGTTGATCAGATAACCTTCGGAACCCATCACTTCTACGCCGTCATAACCCGCTTGCTGCGCCAAAACGGCCGCACGTACAAAGTCGTCAATTTGCTGCTGAATGCCCTCTTCACTCAATTCACGAGGAGGAAAAGGATTGATTGGCGCCTTTAAAGCTGACGGCGCCACTAATTTTGGGTTATAAGCGTAGCGTCCGGTATGGAGAATTTGCATACAGATTTTCCCGTCTTCAGCGTGCACAGCATCGGTGACGATACGGTGATTTTCAACATCTTGCTGACTCACCATTAAAGCTGCTCCGGCGTATACCCCCCCCTCGGCATTAGGGCCAATGCCGCCAGTCACAATTAGACTCACTCCGCCCTTGGCGCGCTCAGCATAAAATACCGCCATCCGCTCAAAGCCACCTTTCGCTTCCTCTAAACCAAGGTGCATAGACCCCATAATCACGCGGTTTTTTAATTGTGTAAAGCCAAGGTCGAGCGGTTGAAAAAGATGTGGATATATAGACTGATTCATAATGGATCTCACTGTATTTTTATTTTTTTAGGCAATGCTGACGGTCAATAACTTTATGTTGACAGTGTCAAGATAGATTTCAATTTTGACATTGTCAAGATTAACCGCTCTAATCTCGCTTATGACAACATTAAAAAAGCACTATCATCATGGTGATCTCACCACGTCTTTACTCAATGCGGCCGCGCTTATTATTAAAGAGCAGGGTGTTGAGAGCCTTAGCATGCGCAAGCTAGCCGACACTGTGGGCGTGTCAAGAACGGCGCCTTATCATCATTTTAAGGACAAAAACGCTCTTTTATGCGCCCTTGCCGAAGCAGGCTTTTATGAACAAGAACAACGCCTATTGTCGCTGTTGAAAAATTCTCAATGGAGTACACAAACCGCAAGAAACGCATTTAATGAGTATGTGTCGAGTTATTTGGAATACGCTTTAGAGCACAGTGAAACCTACGATTTAATGTACGGCAGAACCTTGTGGAAAGCGGGAGAGCCAAGTGAATCCCTAAAATCAGCGTCGAAACACACCTTTAAAACATGGCTAGAATGGGTAGAAGAATTACAAAAAGATGGCGTACTTCCCAGCGATAATACGCCACTAAGAATCGGTCAAACGACTTGGGCAAGCCTCCATGGTTTGGCTCGCTTATTCATTGATGGTATTTACTTGGATCCGTCAGATTTACATCAAATGCGCGAGCAAATGATCAAAAACCTGTGCGTGGGTGATTAACCTGCACCTAGATTGGCTCGCGTATTGGTCAATGACTGACCTTTACGCAAACGTCTAATGTCTTGGTGGCTCAAATACAACAACGGCAAGATCACAAACAAAGACCCCACAAATACCGCCCAATCTGGAGTTTCACCGAACCACCACCAACCCAATAAAAAGGCAAAAATCAAACCCGAATACTCCGCACTGGTGACCTGACTCGATGCCACGTAACGGTAACCGACCAAGCAAGCTAGGCTGTACGAGATTGAACACACCGATGACAGCGCAGCAAAAATAAGAATATCTGGGGTAAATACGGCCCCTTCCCACCACGCCAACGCACCGGCCGATGGCAATGCAAACAATTGGGTGATGCACAAGCCATACATCATGCTCTGCTCTTGGGGTATTTTTTTAATCAACAAACTGTTTGCCGCCAACACCACGGCAAACAAAATCGCGCTGATCATGCCAAAGGTGATCTCAGTGGGCCGTAAAATAATCAGAATACCAATGAAGCCGAGTAACGCCGCTGCGATCACATGAATGCTCAAGCGTTCTTTGTAGAAAAAAGCTCCCAGCAACATGATGAAAATAGGCGCTGTGTAAAATACTGCATTGGCGGTAGCGAGCGGCAAAGCAGCCAACGAAATCGTCAAAAGCACACCAGCTAGTACCCATAAATTACCACGCAAGAAATGCAGTTTAACGCCCATCAGCGCCGTTGATTTTTCCATTCGTTGATACTTAAACAAAGCAATTGGAAGCAAGATCATGCACATAAAAACGGCGCGAAAAAACGTCAACTGAAATACGGCAACGTCGGGACCAGCCATTTTAATAAACACATCACACAAGGTGGCAAAAAAGCTGCCCAAGACCAACACTACAATAGCGCTGCTAACGGTACGACCTGACATCACATTTCTCCTGCCTATTACTTAATTTTGCGTGCAGTCTAGCCCCTTCTTTTTATTAGATAAAATGATATATTTAGATTTAGTATTAGTTATTTGGATAATGAAAATGCTCCCTCCTCTGAAAACGTTACCCATCTTTGAAGCCGTTGCTCGCTTAAACAGTTTTTCCCTCGCAGCCCTTGAGCTGAACGTGACTCAAAGCGCAATTTCGCACCAGATACGCCTGTTAGAAAATCATCTTGGTGAAAGCTTGTTTCATCGCCAAGGGCGGCGTTTGGAACTAACCAAGGAAGGGAAATATTATTTGGACTCCATTAGCCATTCCTTGTCACAAATTGAAGACGCTACGAACAGAATGAAAGGTCAGCAAAAAACTCAAATACGCTTGGCGGTGTACAGCTCTTTTGCCGTGTATTGGTTAATTCCAAGATTGCCTGACTTAAAGCATTTGTATCCACACTTGGAGCTGTGCATTGAAATGAGTCACAGCACGCCAGAATTATCAGATCGTACCGCGGATTTTTTTATTACTGTCGACAAGGAAAAGCGCGGTTTTCAATTCAAACCTTTTTACGCTGAAGAGTTGTTCGCTGTATGCAGTGTGTCGTTTTACGAGACTATTAAAAATAAACTAGGTGTCACCACAGACTATGAATTATCGGAGATATTAAGAGCATCACCGGATTTACTGGCTCAGTTTCCTTTGATCACTTCGTATAGTATTTATGATCGCCATATTGAAGATTGGAAACGCTGGTTTGACAACATGAACCTGCCTTTGCCAGAGCACATTCAATTTCACCGTTTCAGTCACCTTATGCTCGCTTATGAAGCCGCAAAACACTCTCTTGGGATCGCATTAGTCAACGACTATATGATGAACGAAAAGAACAACGAAACGCCGCTTATTAAGCTGCCTTGTCGTGCCTACAAAACAAAAGAAAAATTCTACCTCGCCTACAAAGAAGGCCGTAAAAATGAAGATGCTATTAAAAATCTAGAGCACTGGCTGACTAAAAAAGCGATACTTTTACCCAAAGGATGATGTAGAAAAATCACACTAAAAACTCCCTACATTGAGCAATAAAATGAAAAAATCCTACCCTGTAACACCGCCGAAACAATAATTTTACAATTTAAACTTGTAACTGATCTTTTTTTGACCTAAATTACACACAGACAGAGAGCAAACGGATTTGCTTTAGCCTTCAGGACGGAGGCTCTGTCGCTTCTCAGGATGACCCCGTTGCTGCATGGACGCAGCGGAAAAATTTTTATTTAGCCTTCCCAACTCGCTCACCAGACGTCATAACGCTTTATTCTTACCATAGTTGGCTGTCATTCTATTTTTTGCCTTAGTTTTGTTTGATTAAGCCGCCTTTAGCTGCTCTTCTTTTGCCATCTTTACATGACCTATTTCAAGTCTATCTGGATTCAGACAGCCTGCTCTGCCTGCGACAGCGTCGGCTTCAAGGCATGAGACAGGCGCAGAGCAAGACGCTGTGCACATGCATTACCCTTTGTATTCTGAGTTTTGAGTTTTGAGTTTTGAGTGGTCAGCATCAAGCCGTCATGACTAAATCGCAGGCATAAAAAAACCCACACAGCGCTGGCTGTATGGGGCTTCTTTGTGTTTAAAGCTTGGGATGATCTGTCTCTCACATGCTTATCTGCATAAAAAAACCCCACACAGCATTGGCTGTATGGGGCTTCTTAGTGTTTAAAGCTTGACGACGACCTACTCTCACATGGGATCTCCCACACTACCATCGGCGATGGCGCTTTTCACTTCTGAGTTCGGGATGGGATCAGGTGGTTCAACGCCTCTATGATCGTCAAGCAATTCTGTTTGCGTTTTCACGCGAATAGGATGCTTGATCTTCAACAATTCTTGTTTTGAAATAACGTAATCAAGGTTAAACCGATGTTCATCATGGTTGATGCTCTATCGTAATTCTATGTGTCTCATTCTGATGATTTGAGTTTTTTCTCTCTTCTCATCTAAAAACCACTTTGGTGTTATATGGTCAAGCCTCACGAGCAATTAGTATTGGTTAGCTCAATGCCTCACAGCACTTACACACCCAACCTATCAACGTCCTAGTCTCGAACGGCTCTTTAGGGGACTTATGTCCCAGTGAGATCTTATCTTAAGGGAGGCTTCCCGCTTAGATGCTTTCAGCGGTTATCCCGTCCGAACATAGCTACCCGGCAATGCCACTGGCGTGACAACCGGAACACCAGAGGTTCGTCCACTCCGGTCCTCTCGTACTAGGAGCAGCTCCTCTCAAATCTCAAACGTCCACGGCAGATAGGGACCGAACTGTCTCACGACGTTCTAAACCCAGCTCGCGTACCACTTTAAATGGCGAACAGCCATACCCTTGGGACCGGCTTCAGCCCCAGGATGTGATGAGCCGACATCGAGGTGCCAAACACCGCCGTCGATGTGAACTCTTGGGCGGTATCAGCCTGTTATCCCCGGAGTACCTTTTATCCGTTGAGCGATGGCCCTTCCATACAGAACCACCGGATCACTAAGACCTACTTTCGTACCTGCTCGACGTGTCTGTCTCGCAGTTAAGCGTGCTTTTGCCTTTACACTCTATGCATGATTTCCGACCATGCTGAGCACACCTTCGTGCTCCTCCGTTACTCTTTGGGAGGAGACCGCCCCAGTCAAACTACCCACCACACAGTGTCCTCGATCCCGATAAGGGACCTGAGTTAGAACCTCAAACATACCAGGGTGGTATTTCAAGAGTGGCTCCACGGTAACTGGCGTCACCGCTTCAAAGCCTCCCACCTATCCTACACAAGTAGGTTCAAAGTTCACTGTGAAGCTATAGTAAAGGTTCACGGGGTCTTTCCGTCTAGCCGCGGATACACAGCATCTTCACTGCGATTTCAATTTCACTGAGTCTCGGGTGGAGACAGTGTGGCCATCGTTACGCCATTCGTGCAGGTCGGAACTTACCCGACAAGGAATTTCGCTACCTTAGGACCGTTATAGTTACGGCCGCCGTTTACTTGGGCTTCGATCAAGAGCTTCGCTTGCGCTAACCCCATCAATTAACCTTCAAGCACCGGGCAGGCGTCACACCCTATACGTCCACTTTCGTGTTTGCAGAGTGCTGTGTTTTTAATAAACAGTCGCAGCCACCTGGTATCTTCGACCGATCAATGCTTACGGAGCAAGTCCTTCACACTAACCGGCGTACCTTCTCCCGAAGTTACGGTACCATTTTGCCTAGTTCCTTCACCCGAGTTCTCTCAAGCGCCTTGGTATTCTCTACCTGACCACCTGTGTCGGTTTGGGGTACGGTTCCTGCATATCTGAAGCTTAGAAGTTTTTCCTGGAAGCATGGCATCAACCACTTCACCCAAAAGAGGGCTCGTCGTCAGTTCTCGGTCTTCCCACTAAAGGGGGGTGCCCGGATTTGCCTAAGCACCCAACCTACCGCCTTAAACACAGACAACCATCGCTGTGCTGGCCTAGCCTTCTCCGTCTCTCCATCGCAATATGCACGAGTACAGGAATATTAACCTGTTTCCCATCGACTACGCATTTCTGCCTCGCCTTAGGGGCCGACTCACCCTGCCCTGATTAACATGGGACAGGAAACCTTGGTCTTCCGGCGGGGGAGTTTTTCACTCCCCTTATCGTTACTCATGTCAACATTCGCACTTCTGATACCTCCAGCCTGCCTTACAGCTTGACCTTCAACGGCTTACAGAACGCTCCTCTACCATGCCCATTACTGTAAACAGCAATTAAGCATCCGTAGCTTCGGTGTACAGTTTTAGCCCCGTTATATCTTCCGCGCAGGCCGACTCGACTAGTGAGCTATTACGCTTTCTTTAAAGGATGGCTGCTTCTAAGCCAACCTCCTAGCTGTCTAAGCCTTCCCACATCGTTTCCCACTTAACTGTAACTTTGGGACCTTAGCTGACGGTCTGGGTTGTTTCCCTTTCCACAACGGACGTTAGCACCCGCTGTGTGTCTCCCGTAATTGCACTCATTGGTATTCGGAGTTTGCATGGGGTTGGTAAGTCGGGATGACCCCCTAGCCCAAACAGTGCTCTACCCCCAATGGTGAGATACGAGGCGCTACCTAAATAGCTTTCGAGGAGAACCAGCTATCTCCGAGCTTGATTAGCCTTTCACTCCTATCCACAAGTCATCCCCAGCCTTTTCAACGGATGTGGGTTCGGTCCTCCAGTTAGTGTTACCCAACCTTCAACCTGCTCATGGATAGATCGCCCGGTTTCGGGTCTATTCCCAGCAACTAAACGCCCTATTAAGACTCGGTTTCCCTACGGCTCCACTACATGCTTAACCTTGCTACTGAAAATAAGTCGTTGACCCATTATACAAAAGGTACGCAGTCACGGAACAAGTCCGCTCCCACTGCTTGTACGTACACGGTTTCAGGATCTATTTCACTCCCCTCACAGGGGTTCTTTTCGCCTTTCCCTCACGGTACTGGTTCACTATCGGTCAGTCAGGAGTATTTAGCCTTGGAGGATGGTCCCCCCATATTCAGACAGGATAACACGTGTCCCGTCCTACTCGTTTTCATGATTAAGGTGTTTTCGTATACGGGGCTATCACCCTCTACGGCGACTCTTTCCAGAGCCTTCTACTAACACCAAAACCACTTAAGGGCTAATCCCCTTTCGCTCGCCGCTACTTAGGGAATCTCGGTTGATTTCTTTTCCTCCGGGTACTTAGATGTTTCAGTTCCCCGGGTTCGCCTCCACACAGCTATGTATTCACTGTGGGATACTCTACAAGTAGAGTGGGTTTCCCCATTCGGACATCTTGGGATCACAGTCTGTTTATCGACTCCCCCAAGCTTTTCGCAGATTACCACGTCCTTCATCGCCTCTGACTGCCAAGGCATCCACCGTGCACGCTTGGTCACTTGACCATATAACCCAAAATAGTTTTCATAAAATCAAACAAGGTTTGTTCTTATGTATTTTAGAATCACATACCAAAGGGCTTTTGTACCCCTCTGGATTTACGATAATAGAAGTCACTAGGTTAAAGTGAGCTTCCACCGGTTTAACGCTTGATTTATCGTTATTTCAAAATTCGAATTGTTAAAGAGCAAGTTTAGTGCAAAGCACTAAGTCAGAGACTAAAAATCACCCAACACCGAAGGCGTAAGATGACGTAGTGTCTTGCTTAGGACTCTATCCTAATCTTTAAATAGATATCATACAGGCTGATGAATAAGACCATTCATCAAGAGTATCATCAGATAATTTGTGTGAACGCTCACCAGAGGTTTCTATCGTTTAAGGAGGTGATCCAGCCCCAGGTTCCCCTAGGGCTACCTTGTTACGACTTCACCCCAGTCATTGACCACTCCGTGGTAACCGCCATCCCCGAAGGGTTAAGCTAGCTACTTCTGGAGCAATCAACTCCCATGGTGTGACGGGCGGTGTGTACAAGGCCCGGGAACGTATTCACCGTGGCATTCTGATCCACGATTACTAGCGATTCCGACTTCATGGAGTCGAGTTGCAGACTCCAATCCGGACTACGACGTACTTTCTGGGATTCGCTCACTATCGCTAGCTCGCCGCCCTCTGTATACGCCATTGTAGCACGTGTGTAGCCCTACTCGTAAGGGCCATGATGACTTGACGTCGTCCCCACCTTCCTCCGGTTTGTCACCGGCAGTCTCCTTAAAGTTCCCACCCGAAGTGCTGGCAAATAAGGATAAGGGTTGCGCTCGTTACGGGACTTAACCCAACATTTCACAACACGAGCTGACGACAGCCATGCAGCACCTGTCTCACAGTTCCCGAAGGCACACCAAAATCTCTTTCGGCTTCTGTGGATGTCAAGAGTAGGTAAGGTTCTTCGCGTTGCGTCGAATTAAACCACATGCTCCACCGCTTGTGCGGGCCCCCGTCAATTCATTTGAGTTTTAACCTTGCGGCCGTACTCCCCAGGCGGTCTACTTATTGCGTTAGCTGCGCCACTAAGTCATTACAACCCAACGGCTAGTAGACATCGTTTACGGCGTGGACTACCAGGGTATCTAATCCTGTTTGCTCCCCACGCTTTCGCACCTCAGTGTCAGTATTAGTCCAGGGTGTCGCCTTCGCCACTGATGTTCCTTCCTATATCTACGCATTTCACCGCTACACAGGAAATTCCACACCCCTCTACCATACTCTAGCTAGCCAGTATCCGGTGCCATTCCAAGGTTGAGCCCTGGGATTTCACATCAGACTTAACAAACCACCTACGCGCGCTTTACGCCCAGTAATTCCGATTAACGCTTGCACCCTCTGTATTACCGCGGCTGCTGGCACAGAGTTAGCCGGTGCTTCTTCTGGGGCTAACGTCAAGATAAGTCGATATTAGCGACTCACCCTTCCTCACCCCTGAAAGTGCTTTACAACCCTAAGGCCTTCTTCACACACGCGGCATGGCTGGATCAGGCTTGCGCCCATTGTCCAATATTCCCCACTGCTGCCTCCCGTAGGAGTCTGGGCCGTGTCTCAGTCCCAGTGTGACTGGTCATCCTCTCAGACCAGTTAGAGATCGTCGCCTTGGTAGGCCTTTACCCTACCAACTAGCTAATCTCACGCAGGCTCATCTAATAGCGGAAGGTCACAAGTGATCCCCTCCTTTCCCCCTCAGGGCGTATGCGGTATTAGCATGCGTTTCCACATGTTGTCCCCCTCTACTAGGCAGATTCCTACGCGTTACTCACCCGTCCGCCGCTCGACGCCTGGTAGCAAGCTACCTTCGTTTCCGCTCGACTTGCATGTGTTAAGCCTGCCGCCAGCGTTCAATCTGAGCCATGATCAAACTCTTCAGTTAAAAGTTTGCTCACTCAAATCTTTACACTAACAATTTAACTTAATCAGTCCATCATCCTAAGATGACAAACCAACATAAAGCGATTGCTTGTAGACTCTCGTAAGACTTCAATTTTTTTGATCGCTCACAACCACTTAGCAAACTAAGCAACCATGTCAATCTTCTGAAGCCTCCAGCGAGCGCCCACACAAATTATCTGATTATCTATTTTAAAGAGCGTGCTGACTTGATAACGAAACCAGAACTTAATCTAGTATGTTGAACATGGTCTTCGTTGCTCTGAAGCCCTGTCCGTGTCAGCGAGGACGTATATTAAGGATCTACAGATTTAGTGCAACCCTTTTTTGAAGAAAAGTGCGATTAATTATGATTAAATTGAAATCATCAATAATAGCACCGTACTTTTCTACCAGATCCTAACGAAATCGCTTAAACACTACTCCAAGAGGCCCCCATAAACCGTACAGACAAAAAACAGCCATCATTACTAGAGCTGGCTCCAGGGCAATAAATACCAATACAAGAACAGCGATTAACAATACGACAAACGGAACACGGCCTTTTAGATTTAGATCTTTGAAACTTCGATATTTTACGTTACTCACCATTAAAAGACCGGTCATAGGGACTATCAACGCCATAAACGTCGCCAAACTCTCGCCCGAAACCCCTTTATCATTCGCTGCCCAAATAATTCCGGCAACAATTCCAGCTGCAGCTGGACTAGGGAGCCCTGTAAAGTAGCGTTTTTCTTCAACACCAAGCATTGTGTTAAACCGAGCTAGGCGCAGTGCAGCACCTACCGCATAGATAAAAGCGGCTATCCAGCCCACTTTACCCAAAGGCGCCAAAGACCAAGTAAAAACAATAAGTGCGGGGGAAATGCCAAAAGACACCATATCAGCAAGAGAGTCGTATTCTGCACCAAACGCACTTTGTGTATGAGTAAGCCTAGCCACTCGCCCGTCCAAACCATCTAAAACCATCGCAATAAAAACGGCTACCGCGGCATAAATGAAATTTCCATTCATAGCCGCAATAATAGAATAGAAGCCGGAAAAAAGTGCCGCCGTAGTGAATAAATTGGGAAGCAAGTACACTCCCTTGTGCGGCTGCCTTCTCCCATCTCCAACGTCAATGTCTTCTACCTCATCCGCTGATGACTTTTCCATCTCTTCTATAGACATACTAACGACCTTTTAAATTGAAATATGTTAAACAAGCTTAGCAAACGCATGCTTAGCCGCTTCGATAGTATAATCAATGTCCTCATCGGTATGCGCTTGAGAAATAAAGCCTGCCTCGAATGCCGCAGGTGCTAGGTAAATACCTTCTTCCAGCATATGATGAAAAAACGCTCTAAAAGTAGCTAAATCACAGCGCTGAACTTCTGCAAAACTACTGACCACTTTCGCTTCTGAGAAAAAGAAGCCAAACATCCCACCAACGTTAACAACACATAACGGCACACCAGCCTCATCCGCGGCTTTTTTCAATCCAGTTACAAGACGATTGGCTTTTGCGGCTAACGTGCGATGAAAGCCCTCCTCACTGATTTTATTCAGTACAGCCAAACCTGCCACCATAGCCACAGGATTACCGGACAATGTGCCTGCTTGATAAACCGGACCAAGCGGTGCGATGCACTCCATAATTTCGCGCTTGCCCCCAAATGCCCCCACAGGCATACCAGCACCAATCACTTTACCCAGCGTTGTTAAATCAGGAACTATACCGAAATGCTCTTGCGCACCACCTAAAGCCACGCGAAATCCCGTCATTACTTCGTCAAAAATTAGAACGGCTCCTGACTCATCACACACTTTACGCAGTGTTTCTAAAAAACCCTCAACAGGTAAAATGCAATTCATATTGCCAGCGACAGGCTCCACAATAATACACGCGATCTGTTCGCCTATCTCAGCAAAACAACGCGTTACCTCTTCACTATCATTAAACTGCAAAGTAATAGTATGCTTCGCTAAATCCGCTGGTACGCCCGGTGAATTGGGCACGCCCAACGTTAAAGCACCAGAACCGGCTTTCACTAACAATGAGTCTGAGTGTCCATGGTAACAACCTTCAAACTTAACTATTTTATCTCGACCGGTATAACCACGAGCTAGACGAATTGCACTCATGGTCGCTTCTGTGCCTGAATTCACCATGCGCACCATGTCCATCGAAGGAACAAGTTCACAGACTTTTTCCGCCATCGTAATTTCTACTTCTGTTGGTGCACCAAAACTTAACCCGAAATCCAATTGAGCTCGAACAGCATCTAAAACATCAGGATGAGAGTGACCTAAAATCATTGGCCCCCAGGATCCTACATAATCGATGTAACGCTTTTTATCTTCGTCGTAAACATAAGCCCCTTCCCCGCGCTGGAAAAAAATCGGGGTACCACCCACACCATTAAAAGCTCGAACTGGAGAGTTAACGCCTCCAGGAATACGGTGTTGGGCACGTGCGTATAAATCTTCTGACCGACTCATATTTTCTAAATCCTATAACTGAATAATATAATCTAAACAAAAAAAGTGGCCGAGTACCCTGCCACTAATCACTCTTTAATAAAAACTGATCAAGACGATGACGAGAAACTAGACCAAGCGAAGCGCCTGACAAAGGAACCAACGCTTCGGACAGTCCAGTTGCCTGAAACCACGCCAACATGGCTTCCAAAGATAAAGGCTCTTCAATTGAGGGTATAACAGAAGAATCCAACGCCTTAAACAAATCCATTGAAACCTTTTCATCGTCGATCACTAACCAAGGCTGCGGACCTAAATCTAATGTTTTTAGCGCCTCCAGCACAACAAGCCGGCGAGCCAAAAACCATGTACCTTCGTTTTTATAAGCCACATAGTCTAGCATACTCGACGCTAGATCTTTCACCCGCTCTAATGACGTACACACTGATAACGTCTGCACAGGATCAGCGACAGGCTTAATCGTATGATGGCGAAGAAAGCGCTGAAACGGGCTCACACTTGATGCCATTCCCATATAAGTTAAACGTTCAACAAACACAGATTCTTGGTGAAAAAATACCCTCATAAGCAAGCATGCCAAAACAATAACAAACAAAGCAGGCACAATGGCTTGAGAAGAGTGCGCCATTTCTACCACCGCCACCAGTGCGGTTAGAGGCGCCTGAAAACACGCTGCCATCATAGCGGCCATACCGAGCAACGCAAATAAAGTCACATCCGCCTCAAATACTAGCGCAATTTGCGCACCAGCGAGTCCACCAATAATAAAAGCCGGCCCTATCATCCCGCCTGGAATACCCAAGCCGATAGTAAATGCCGTTAGCACTGTTTTCACTAAAATCAACAATAACAATGATTTAACAACTAAATCACCAGATAGCAAATGGCTTAATGGTAAAAAACCACTACCGAGCGCCTCTGGTAAATACACAGCCGCTAACGAGGTCGCAAAAGCAACCAGCGCAAAACGCCACCAAACCGATAAAACACCAAATTGCCACAGTGGCTTTTGGGTGTGCAAAAATAACACCGATAAAAAGACAATAAAAACAATGAGCGCGGAACAAGCATAAAATAAATCCAAAGACAGCAACACCGAGGAAACCGCCTCAATACTGAAAATATCCAGAGGCCCTAAAAGGTAATGGCTAATTAAAGTCGCCGTGACAGAAGACAGTAAGAGTGGCAGAACATAGCGCTGACGGTATTCGAGAAAAATCACCTCAAACGCAAACAAAACGCCAGCAAGAGGTGTCTGAAAAACGGCAGAAATCGCCCCAGCAATGCCGCAAGCCAATAATGTTTCGACACCATATTGAGGTAACTTAGCTTTTTGAGCTAAATAGCTTCCAATCGTAGCACCAAGATGAACTGCAGGGCCTTCTTTGCCAATTGATAGACCCCCAACCAACCCAATCGCCGCCGTAAAAAACTGCACAACCCCATTACCTATCGGTAAATTGCCGTTGTGGTAATTTAAGCGCTCTACTACATACGGCACACCCACTTTATGCAGTCGGTTTGGCAACAATGTAAAAATCAGAGCCAACACCAAACACGCCGACACAGACAAACCTACCCGCCACTCAACTGGTAAAGACTCAAATGCATCAAAATCTGTTCCAATAAAAGAGCGCGTAGGCAGATACACAACAGCGTAAAAAAGGGCCATTAAAAGCCCGCTGAACAAACCGCACAGCGTTCCCAGAGCCGCCAAGGTCAACAAATCATCGTACGATTTGGCTCTATTTGACCATCGTTGTTTAATATTAATGCCTTTCAGATCCTCCCTCCCTTTTGAATCACGTCATTGAGTTGACACTCGAACTGAATTTGTTGGGTGTCGATTAGTCGCATATCCAACCACGTTCACCAGCGATCTAAACGACTCGACAAACACATGTGGGTAACCACTTTATTTAGGTTTGGCCAGCTGTCTATCTCACCTCTAATCACATTCAAGCGCGCCATAGAAGATGCTTGCACCAAAAGTAACAGATCCAAATCACCACTGATTGAGTGCGCCAGTTTAATTTCTGGAAGACTTTCAATAAGAGGTTGCACTAACTCACAAGATAATGGGCGAAACGTTAACGCCAAATACGCCGTAACTCCTTCTTCTTTCGACACCGCAGTATGAGCGTGGTATCCCGTAATAATGCTACTATCTTCCATGCGCTTGATTCGCTCAGTAACAGCAGAGCGAGATAAATTGACTTGACGACTGATGTCGGAAACAGAGAGCCGAGCATCGTCGACCAATAATGCCAGTATTTTCTGATCATAATGATCCGCCACTCAAAAACCCTCTTTTATTACTTTTATCATTGTCCGTTCACTTTGACGGAGATTCCGGCAAAATGCTTCTCAATAGGGCCAACTTGTATGGCGTATTTTTAATGCGCTTATTTTATCCTTAGCCACAGTAAATAACAGCTCCTGAATTCGACTAATCAAGGCGACCCTATGTCTAACTATCAAAAAACACTCGGCCCCTTCCAGGGAATGGCAATGACCGTCACAACGTTTATCGGCACTGGACTAATGATTTTACCTGCCATGTCGGTATCTCAAGCGGGCTCTTTCGCTTTTTACGCATGGCTTATTACTGCGTTAATGATAATACCGATAGCCTTTGTATTTGCCTTTTTAGGCGCCAAGTACCCGTCGGCAGGCGGCGCGTCTCATTACATAGGACGAGCATTTGGCTCTCGCTATGAAAAAGCGGTTGGTTGGCTTTTTTTGAGTATTTTATTGGTAGGGCCAGCCGTCGCTATTAAAGTAGCAGCGGCGTATTTGACACTCATCTTTAATGTTTCAGATGAATGGTTACTTAGTTTTAGCTTACTGACACTCGCAGGGATGGTGCTGTTCGCCATTGTCGGCATGCAAACCTCTGCCCGATTTCAAACGGGCGTTGTGATTGTTATGATAGGAACCATCATTTGGCTGTGTATTATTGGTGACATTCAAGGCAGTCGCCAGATGATTGCAACGCCCACAAACTCATCAGAATGGCAGCAAACGCTCTATGCAACTGGCGTGATATTCTGGTGCTTTTTAGGCATTGAAGTGATGGCACATATGGGCGCCGAGTTTAAGAACCCTGCCCGTGACTTTCCCATCGCATTATTGGGGGGAATGACCATCGTCATACTAGCGTACTTAAGCCTAGTATTACTTATTGCCTGGCATCACACCTATGGCGATGAAGTGACCAACAGCCAGTCCCTAGCCTTGCTTGTCAGCAAGCTCATGGGCCATACCAGTAGCCGAATATTTGCAGCTGGTGCCTATGTCATTGCTTTTGCCAACGTGGCTATTTATATTTTAGGATTTTCTCGCATGGTTCAATCCATGGCAAATCAAGGGGCTTTACCTAAAACATTTATCGACCTAAATAAAAAAGGTGCACCGGCTAAAGCGGTCATGTTAGTTGGCGCCATTACGGTGTTTTCAATTGTTTTTGCTGAACTGTCTGGCTGGAAAATGGCGTGGTTTATTGAAATGACCAATGGAAGTTTTCTGCTCATTTACGCATTAACCTGTATCGCCGCATTAAAATTGGTAAATCGCACAGTGCAATTGATCGCCGGTATTGCGCTGATAAGTTGTAGCTTCATGGTATTTTTTATTGGCCAAAGTATGCTTTTTGCTTTTATGGCCTTTTGCTTAGCGCTGGGTTATGAGTACATTAAATCTAAGAAAAGCCCCATCAAAATATCCAAACTTCCTGTACAATAATGATTATTTTATTACCTTAACGTCTTACATTTTACGAAACACCGTTGTTTCGTCAGATTCAAACAGGAGCGCTTTATGCCACTATTAGACAGTTTCCGCGTCGATCACACTCGTATGGACGCGCCCGCAGTGCGCGTTGCTAAATCCATGTCTACCCCTAAAGGAGACGATATCACGGTTTTTGATTTACGGTTTTGCGTACCAAACGAAGAGATTCTCTCAGAGCGTGGCATACACACGTTAGAGCATTTATTTGCAGGTTTCATGCGTGAACACTTAAATGGTGAAAGCGTCGAAATCATCGACATTTCTCCTATGGGCTGTCGCACGGGTTTTTACATGAGCTTAATCGGCACCCCTTCTGAAGAGAAAGTAGCCGATTCTTGGAAAGCGGCTATGGGCGATGTGCTTAACGTAAAAGCCAAAGAAGATATTCCAGAACTTAATGAATATCAGTGCGGCACGTATGAGATGCATTCTTTAGAAGAAGCTCAAGCAATTGCAAAAATGATTCTCGATCGCGATGTAAAAGTGAACAGCAATGCTGACCTTTACTTGAGTGAAGAATTTCTTAAAGAACATAGCTAATCACTGATTAGCAGTCATAACAGATTAACAAAAGGCGGCTTGTAGTCGCCTTTTTCCTTTTAATCTAAGGCCAAGTACGCACATTACCTTTCTGTTCCGCTGTGGAAACACATTGGCCCACCGTAAAATACTCACTTCTTCATTTAAGACCTGAGAATACTATGTCTATTGCACATCTTTTTTTGTGGGCAACCGCCGCCATTTGGGGCTTTGCCTTCGTTGCCCAAAGTGTTGGTATGGAAAGCCTCGGCCCACACAGCTTTAACGCCGTACGTTTTTTACTGGCGACCCTCTCACTTTTACCACTGCTGCTGATCTTTAAACCCAAGATTGCCCAAGACAATCGTACACTTTGGCTGGGCGGTCTCGCCGCAGGCGTTTGCCTATTTCTTGGTTTTACGTGCCAGCAAGTCGGTTTGCAGTACACCACAGCGGGCAATGCTGGCTTTATTACCAGCATGTATATTGTATTTGTTCCCATATTGGGACTCATACTCGGACATAAAACAGAAAAACACACTTGGATTGGCGTGGCGCTCGCTTTGGTGGGACTCTATAGCCTGACAGTGGGCCCCAACCTATCAATTAATAAAGGGGATTCCCTCGCACTTCTGGGTACGTTGTTTTGGACGGGGCACGTTTTGATTATTGGGTATTTATCGCGTTCTGTTGCCGCCTTACCTCTGTCTATTGTGCAGTTTCTCGTCGCCACCGTGCTCGCAACAATTGTCGCCGCTGCACTTGAAGTACCGACTATAGAGGGCATTAAAATGGCCTGGTGGCCCTTGGTTTATGCCGGTGTCGCGTCTTCTGGCCTTGCATTTACTTTGCAAACATTAGGACAGAAAAACGTCTCTCCCAGTGTCAGTGCGCTTATTTTGTCGACAGAAGCCGTGTTTGCAGTCATCGGTGGATGGCTGTTTATGGAAGAGGTGTTATCGACTCGCGCCTTACTTGGCTGTGGCTTCATCATGGCAGGCATGATAATTAGCCAATGGCCGCGTAAACCAAAAATCGCGACGGCAGTGATATAACGTTCAATCGAGCTCTAATTCAGCCCCTTTTTCAATGTTTGCCGGCATTTCTCGTGACACTGGGGTTGAAAGCACCATCATGGTATTAGTGTCACTTAAGTCGATAAGGCGCTCTAACAGCACATCCAATAAAGACATAGAACGCACGGCTACTCGTAATACAAACGCGTATGGACCGGTTACGTTATGACAAGAAATCACCTCATTCAGACTCATAACCAGCGCTTTAAATTCTCGCTCTTTTGTCCGGTAGACTTGGCATTCTACTAATGCGGTTATGGGAATCCCGATCTTTTCTAAGTTGATTTTTGCACCATAGCCCGTAATCGCACCAGATTCTTCGAGTTTTCGCACTCGCTCCGCCACCGCAGGAGCCGATAAGTGAACCAACTTGCCCAGTTCGGCATACGTTAAACGGCCATTGTCTTCCAATAATTTAAGCAGCTTCCAATTCGTTTTATCCATCTGAAGACCTTCCGTTCTTTAATGTATAAAAAAGCCGCGAACATTCGCGGCTTTTTAGGTCAGGTGTTTCAGTGCCGAGACTACAAAGACAACGTCTTCTCACCACGAGCAATACCAGACACACCAGTACGAACCACTTCAAGAAGGTGAGCGCCGCCCAACGCTTGCAAGAAGCCATCTAGCTTGTCGGACTCACCCACAATTTGAACCGTATAAATAGACGGTGTCATGTCGATAATGTTGCCACGGAAGATATCAACCGTACGTTTTACTTCAGCACGCTGTGCTCCAGTGGCACGCACTTTCACCAACATTAACTCACGCTCAATGTGCTGACCTTCGGTCAAGTCCACCAGCTTAACCACGTCAATCAACTTGTTCAGCTGCTTAGTGATTTGCTCGACAACTTGGTCAGAACCGAAGGTCGTTAAGGTTAGGCGTGACAAGGTAGGGTCATCAGTGGCCGCTACGTTCAATGATTCGATGTTAAAGTTACGCTGAGAAAACAAACCCACCACTCGCGACAACGCACCGGGCTCATTTTCCATCAATACAGAAATAATGTGTCGCATAATTAGGTTCGCTCCGTCTTGCTCAAGAACATATCGCGCATTGCACCGCGAGGTACCTGCATCGGATATACATGTTCTTCTGGATCTACGTAACAGTTAATAAAAACCAACTGATCTGTCATAGCAAACGCTTCTTCCATTTTCGCGTCTAGCTCATCTTTGGTCCGAATCTCTACGTATTTATGACGGTATGCGTCCATAAGCACCTTGAAATCGGGCAAAGAATCCATGTAAGAATTCGAGTAACGACCTTCGTAGTTCATGTCCTGCCATTGGCGAACCATGCCCAAGTAGCCGTTATTCAAGCACAAAATTTTAACTGGCAAACCGTATTGCAAACAGGTCGAAAGCTCTTGAATATTCATCTGAATACTGCCTTCGCCGGTGACACACACAACCGTTTCTTTCGGGAAATTCATCTTCACGCCCATGGCCGCAGGAAGACCAAAGCCCATGGTACCCAAGCCACCCGAGTTCACCCAACGGTTTGGTTTGTCAAATTTGTAATACTGCGCCGCAAACATCTGGTGCTGACCCACATCAGAGGCAACATACGCATCGCCTTTGGTCGCACGCCAGCAAGCTTCAACCGCCGCTTGTGGTTTGATTTTATCGCTGCTGGTGTCATAACGTCCGCCATGAACAAGACGCCACTCATTGATTTGCTTCCACCAGCTTACAAGCGCTTCGGTGTTAGAACTTTGACCTTCGATCAAAGACAGCATTTCTTCTAACACTTGACTCACAGGTCCTACAATAGGCACATCAGAACGAATGGTTTTAGAAATAGCGGCAGGGTCAATGTCAATGTGGATGATTTTAGCACCGGGACAAAACTTGTCGGGGTCATTGGTTACACGGTCATCAAAGCGTGCCCCCACCGCAAGAATCACGTCGCTGTGATGCATGGTCATGTTCGCCTCATACGCGCCGTGCATACCCAACATACCAACAAACTGTTTGTCGGTTCCTGGATACGCGCCTAACCCCATTAAGGTATTCGTAACCGGCACATTCAATGCTTTTGCTAAGGTCACCAAGGGTTCAGATGCACCGCCCATAATCACACCGCCGCCGGCATAAATAATCGGACGTTTAGCAGCCAACAAGAGCTCAACCGCTTTTTTAATCTGACCGCTGTGCCCTTTCGTTGGTGGCGTGTAAGAACGAATAGACACCGATTCAGGGTATTTATACTCGTATTTGTCGCCCGGCATCGTCATGTCTTTTGGCACGTCAATTACCACCGGACCAGGGCGCCCGGTACTCGCAATATGGTAGGCTTTTTTTAGAATCATCGGGATTTCAGAAGGATGCTTGACCGTAAAACTGTGCTTCACAATAGGACGTGACACACCAATCATATCCGTTTCTTGGAACGCGTCTTCGCCAATCAGGTAACTCATAACCTGACCGCAAATAATAACCATAGGAATGGAATCCATATAGGCTGTTGCGATACCCGTGACGGTATTTGTGGCACCGGGCCCAGAAGTAACCAGAACTGTCCCCGCTTTACCTGTTGCACGCGCATAGCCATCTGCCATGTGCGTTGCCGCTTGCTCATGCCTAACCAGAATGTGTTTCACATCAGACTGACGATGCAGAGCATCGTAAATATGAAGCGCCGCACCACCTGGATAACCATAGATATATTCAACGCCCTCATCTTTGAGGAAGCGGGCGATCATTTCACCACCGGATAATAACTCCACCTTGTTACCCTCTATAGTATGTATCTGTCTTAAAATTTTAGTGCGGCTATTGTAACCGCATAAGACAAGCAGATTAAAGTTGATAGAACGAAGTTTCTAAACTAACTGAGGTAACTTTTAAAATAAGGGAAGCTTATAAAAAGTAAAAATCACTCAAACGCAAGAAATCGCAGTTTTGACACTGCCCGCGTCTTTTCGCGAGAAGAAGCATAAAACAACAATATTGCGTTGAAGTATGCTCGTGCTTAATCAGAAAATCTGACTGAGATGAGCTAGTGGCTCATAAATAGAGGTCATCGACAGGGTGTCGTCGAATTATATTGGTTTTTATTTTGTCTTTATGACTGAATTTTGTCAACACAAAGCGCATAAAAACTTGCTCTAGCCTACACTTCATGGTGTCATAGCGTGATAATTTCATAAGGAGTTTTACCATGGCTAATGAGCTCAACCAACAACGTATTATCGACGAGTTTACACGTTGTTTTCGTAAAATGTTGATGGACCCAGAACTCGCTGGTGAGTTAGTCCGTATCGCTAAAGAAAACATCAATCAGCCGAATGCTTATCAACGTATTGCCGACGAAGTGTCAAATCAAACGACGATCAAAATTCAAGAAGAACACACAGAAGCCGACCGTAGATTTATAAAATTGCTAATGGATGTGGTAAAAGGCGATTCTCAGCTTTACTAATTTAATGTTTTATACGCTGGGCCCTGTTTAAGCCTAGCGTTCAATTTCTGGTTCACCATTGCTTCCTCCATTGCTCTCCAGCCCAGACCATTTAAACCAGCTCGTTGACGATATAAAATCGTGGGCGATCGAGTTCGGTTTTGCCGAAGCGCGTATTGTCGAGCCCGATCTTGCTCAGTACAAAAACGAGTTTAACGACTGGCTGGATAACGAATACCATGCTGGCATGGACTATCTAACCAATCACGGTGACATGCGCTTTTATCCTGAGCAACTTCACCCCGGCACTCGTCGCGTCATTTCCCTTCGAATGCAGTATTTACCCCAATCGGTCGCCACCGTTGAAAGACTAAAAACCAAAGACAAAGCCTATATTGCGCGGTATGCGTTGGGTAGAGATTATCACAAACTCATCCGTAAGCGCTTAACCCAATTAGCGCAGAAAATAGAACAGCACGTCGGCGATCATGGTTATCGCGCTTTCGTCGACAGCGCCCCCATTTTAGAAAGGCAAATTGCCGAACAAGCCGGTATGGGGTGGATTGGCAAAAACACGCTGCTTCTCACGCCCAAAGCCGGCAGCTGGTTTTTACTAGGGGAAATTTTCACAAATTTGCCATTACCAGTCGACCCGCCGACGACAACACGACATTGCGGCAGCTGTACTGCCTGCTTAACTCAATGCCCCACTGACGCTTTTGTTCAACCTTGGGTGCTCGATGCGAGTAAGTGTATTTCCTACTTGACCATTGAACACAAAGGGCCTATCCCGGTTGAATTGCGTGGAAAAATGGGCAATCGTATTTTTGGTTGCGACGACTGCCAGCTAGTATGCCCATGGACAAAATTTGCCAAATACACCGAAGAAGATGACTTCCAACCAAGACACAATTTGGATTCAGCCGATTTAGTTGAACTGTTCGAATGGGATGAACCCACTTTTTTAAAGAATACAGAAGGTTCCCCTATCCGACGTACAGGATTTGAAAATTGGCAACGAAACCTTGCCGTTGCCCTCGGTAATGCGCCGACTAACCCACTAACGGTTCAAACGCTACAAAATGCCCTCCCAAAAGCGTCTGATCTAGTGAAAGAACACATTAAATGGGCTTTAGATCAGCACGATCTGCCCCGCTAAATCGCTTTATGAGAAAAACGCAGCAGGCCTTCTTGTGCCGTTGATGCCACTAACGCCCCTTGTTGATTAAAAATCTGCCCTCGGACAAAACCACGACCGGCACTAGCAGACGGTGAATCTGCGACAAACAGCAGCCACTCGTCCAGCCTAAAAGGACGATGAAACCAAATGGCATGATCAAGGCTGGCAACGGTAAGATAAGGGCTACCGATTGAGATGCCGTGTGGCATTAACGCGGTTTGTATAAAGCCGTAATCGGTTGTGTAAGCTAGCATAGACTGGTGAACCAAGGCATCATCAGGCAAAGACGTGACACTTCGAATCCACATATGGCGCTTCGCGATGCCTGGTCGAGGTCGAAAGGGGTTTTGATTTTCCACAATGCGATACTCAATCGGCCGATCGGCCACGAACAAGTCACGAACCTTCTCAGGGATTTCACTTGAATGCGCTCTATAGAGAGACAATTCAGACTGAAACGATTCAGGGCCAGGGACATTTGGCATCGCATCTTGGTGCTCTAAACCCTCTTCCGTAACATGAAATGAGACGGTCATGGCCAAAATGCTTTTTCCAAACTGCGAGGCGATAACACGACGTACACTAAAACTGCTCCCATCTCGGACAATTTCTACATTGTATTCTATAGGTTGAGACGAATCGCCCGGGCGCAAAAAATAGCAATGCAATGAATGAGGAAACCGATCTTCGACGGTCTGCGTGGCAGCGCTTAAACCTTGACCAATCACCTGACCGCCAAACAGCTTTGGAAATCCAATATCCTGGCTTCGACCCATAAATTGCGTCTTTGATACACGCTCTAACGTCAATAACTCAATCAGGTTATTCACAACAGATCTCATCACAACACTCCTTTTCGACTAAGTATTCACCTATTATGCCGCCTTTTAATAACAGGTTTTAGCAGTAATGCTGAATAAATACAGAATCTCATCGCAAATCTTTTCTACTGCTTTGCTTAATAGGCATTTTTTTGCTTTTATGTAGCCCTACGTTACGAGGTATTGTTGTTTGGCTACGCCCGCTTTAATCGATCCATTTGGTCGGAAAATTGATTATTTACGCATTTCAGTCACAGATCGATGTGACTTTCGTTGCACCTATTGCATGGATGAAAATGTCACCTTTTTAGCGCGAGAGCAGATTTTGTCGCTGGAAGAAATTGTCTACGTCGCCAAAACCTTCATATCCATGGGCACCAAACGCATTCGCATTACCGGCGGCGAACCCCTAGTACGTAAAAACATTCTATGGGCGATTGAACAAATCGCTAACACAACAGGGTTAGAAGAACTCACCATCACCACCAACGGCTCGCAACTTTATAAAATGGCGCAAAGCCTCCTTGATGCTGGCGTGTCACGCATCAATATCAGCTTAGACACTCTTAAAGCCGAGCGTTTTCATAGATTGACCCGACGAGACAAATTCCAGCAAGTCATCGAAGGGATTGATGCGGTAAGCCAACTCCCTTTTAAGCGTCTGAAAATCAACAGCGTCATGCTCAAACAACACAATGACGATGAACTGTTTGATCTCGCCAACTTTGCCCTAGAACGAAAAATGGACATCAGTTTCATTGAAGAGATGCCATTGGGCATGATTACCGATCACGACCGCGCTGCGACGTATTTCTCCAGCGATGACGTAATAGAAACACTCAGCCAACACTATGACTTAACCCCAAGTAATATGACCACCAGCGGTCCAACAAACTATTATCAGGTCGCAGGCTATGATCATAAAATTGGGGTTATATCTCCGCACAGTCACAATTTTTGCGACGCCTGTAATCGCGTACGACTCACAGTAGAAGGTCGCTTATTGCTGTGTTTGGGCAACGAGCATTCAAAGGATTTAAAAACCACCATTCGTCAACGCACAGGCGATGCCGCCAATGACGTAGCGCAATTGGAATCCGCCATTATTGAGGCGCTGGCACTGAAACCTCATAAACATCACTTTACTCTCGATGACGCCCCGCAAATTTTACGCTTTATGAGCGCAACCGGAGGCTAAACAAGGAATTCCATGGCTAAAATACAAACCCCTTTTCGACCTTTAAACATTAGCGTTCTTACGGTTTCAGACACCCGCTCACTCGCTGAAGACACCTCCGGCGACGCCTTAATTGAATTATTGACGCATGCCGGCCACAATTTATCAGAACGAAAACTTGTCAAAGATGACGTTTACCAAATGCGCGCGGCCGTGTCTCATTGGATCGCCAGCGACGCCACCAACGTTGTTTTGATCACAGGCGGCACCGGTTTTTATTCACGAGACAGCACACCAGAAGCGATGATCCCCTTGTTCGACAAAAACATTGAAGGCTTTGGAGAGCTATTTCGTCATATCTCCTATCTTGAAATTGGCACCTCCACTATCCAATCTCGCGCCATTGCAGGGTTAGCCAATCAGACATTGATTTTTTGTTTACCTGGCTCTACGGGGGCTTGCAAAACCGCTTGGAACGGCATTTTAAAAGAACAACTAGATGCCTCTCATCGCCCTTGTAATTTCGTCAGCTTACTCATCGGCCCTTATGTTCCTTCTGATGTTAAGGCGTAACTCATATGTCGACACTACTGGCATTTGAAGATGCCCTGAAAAACATTGAGCACAGCGCTGACGTTCGTGTGACTAAACTCACCCTCCCCTTACAAGATGCTTTAGGACGAATTTTGGCACAAGATGTGGTGGCTGAGATGGCGGTGCCGCCACACGATAACAGTGCCATGGACGGTTACGCCTTAGCGTTTAGTGATTGGCAGGAAGGTAAGGTCTTCGCCGTTAGCCAGCGCATTGCGGCGGGACAAGCCCCCACGCCACTCGAAGCAGGGACCTGTGCGCGCATTTTCACCGGTGCGAACATACCAAATGGTGCAGATACTGTGGTCATGCAAGAAAACGCTCAAATCATTGATAACTCGTTAGTTTTTAATGCCCCAAAACAAGGTGACAATGTCCGACCGCAAGGTCAGGACATGCAAATAGGTCAGACAGTATTACCATCAGGCACTACTATCACAGCGATCCATGTGGGTCTACTCTCTAGCCTTGGCTTAACGCAGGTCTGTGTGTACCAACGATTACGTGTCGGCATATTAACAACTGGAGACGAATTAGTCCTTGCGGGGACGCCGCTGCAAAACGGTCAAATTTACAACTCAAATGGGCCCATGCTCTGCGCTCTAGTCACCCAAGCGGGACACGAAATCAGTCATTGCTTACACGCCATGGATACACCTGAAGCCACTGAGGCAGCCTTAAATACATTGATCGCCAGCTCCGATGTTATTATCTCGTCGGGTGGCGTATCGGTTGGTGAAGAGGATCACGTAAAGCAGGTACTAGAAACGCTGGGGGCGGTGCATTTATGGAAAATCGCTATCAAGCCCGGAAAACCTTTGGTTCATGCCACGCTGAATGGTACCCCCTTTTTAGGTTTACCCGGTAACCCAAGTTCTACCTTGGTCACTTTCCATTGGTTCGCTCGATTGCTCTTGTCAGTTTGCTCTGGGGCAAACACACATCATCCACAAGGTTACTTGGTTGGCGTCGGATTTGAGCGAAAAAAAACCATTCAAAGAGATGAGTTTTTAAGAGTTACTATTAGTAAAGACGGCCTAGCTTACGCTCATGTTCAACAAAGTTCTGGTGCTTTGTTAGCGGCCTGCGAGAGCCAAGGTTACTTACACATTAAAGCCAATACACCCATAGAAATGAGCCAAAGATATTCATTTTTTCCCTTTAGTGCATTTTAATATGCAAGCGATTTATGCTTGACGCATCGATTAAACCGATGCGTCAAGGAAGGCTTGTTTCAATAAGCCTCTAAACCAAAGGTGCGCTGCGTCATGCTGAAAACGCTCATGCCAAATCATTGAATAATCAAATTCACGGGTAGCAAAAGGTAACTCATGAACGGCGATTTCCGGAACCGTTCCCGCCATGTCCTCAGCAAATAGCCTCGGCACGGTCAGCAATAAATCGCTTTCCATCACCACGCGAGCCGCAGGCACAAAATTAGGCAAGTGAACTGAAACATGACGCTTATGCCCCATTTTGTCGAGCTCACGATCCACCGCAAAATACTCTCTACGCCCCAGCACCACCTGCACATGGCACGCGGCTAAATAGTTCTCCAGTGTGAGCGTTTGCTCGATACTAGAATGGCCTTTACGAGCCAAGCACACCATACGATCACTTTTCAAACGTAACGCTCTGATACCCGGAGGCGGCTCTTTAGACAACACCGCAACGGCGACATCAATCGCAGAATGATCTAGCTCAGCCACCATCTCTTCGTTCCACGATTTTACGTCTAAAATGGCATTCGGAGCGGCCTGACGAAACTGATCTAATATTTTGGGCAACACCGTTAACGTACCAAAGTCTGTTGTCGAAAGAATAAATCGACGCTGACTACTTCGGGGAATAAATTCGGTGGGCTGGATTAAGCTCTCTAGTCCTTTCAACGTATCAGATAACATAGAAGACAGGCTTTGCGTTTTCGCGGTTGCAGACAATCCATGAGAGGTTCGAATAAACAAGGGGTCATCAAACACATCTCGCAAACGTGACAAGGAACGACTGACCGCAGGCTGAGACACATTCAAGCGCGTTGCAGCCTTCGTTACATTTAATTCTTCGATGAGAACTTGAAAAATATACAGCAAATTCAAATCAATATCGGACAGTTTGATCTCTGACAAAACAACACCTCTATAGAGCTTGTTATCGTTATAACAAAGGATCATAACAAGCTTTTAATGGTCGCCCTAATTATTATGTAATCCGATAAGCAAGAGACCAGTCTAGGCCGTTAATTAAGCGCTCCATCCCAGAAAACAGACTAAAACACCACACTAAAAGGCGGCAATGTCTGTCGAGCTCATACCCAACAAATACAGAATACCTTCTAATCCAAGGTTGTTCATCGGACACGGCGCCCGCTCTCTAACCAATGGCTTAGCGTGCAAAGCGACGCCTAAGGCGGCGTGGTTCAGCATTAATAAATCGTTCGCACCATCACCACATGCAATCGTTTGTGACCAAGCCACATGTTGCTGCTCAACAATGCGTGTCAGTAGCCATTTTTTACGCTCGCCATCCACAATATCACCTAGATACTTGCCCGTAAGCACATTATTCTTAATCTCTAGCACATTGGCATGCACTTCAGTCATGCCATAGGCGGCCTGTACTTTGTCTGCAAAATAAGTAAAGCCGCCTGATAAAATCGCTGTATGCCAACCATAATGATGCAATACGGACATCAGTGTTGCGATACCTTCCATAGGCTGAATACGCTGGTATACGCCCTCCATCACGTCGCTGCTGAGCCCATTAAGCAAAGCCAAACGCTGCTGAAAGCTCTCAACAAAATCGATCTCGCCACGCATGGCACTTGCCGTGACCGCTGCGACTTGCTCACCAATACCGGCTTCAACCGCTAACTCGTCCATCACTTCCGCTTTGATCAGAGTAGAATCCATATCAAACACGGCCACACCTGGCGTCTTTATATCCAGCTGAGTCGACTGATAAATATGGTCAATACCCGTATCATTGGATAACACCAACAATTCGGTACGGATTACCGCTTCATCGCAAGCAACGTCATTGAGTGTGATTTGTGCAACCGACACTTGATTGGCATTGTGAGATAACCACTGATTTTTTCCGGACAAACGGTGTTTGTGCATCCAGGTGATAAATTGATCCAGGTATTCGGGACTCAACGCCCCTATAAGAGTAATACTGGCCGACATAAAAGCTCCTAATTCGATAATGCGCCTACTATAGCAAATCGTTTTCTTTTCGCTAAGCACCTGTTCTACTTTAAAGAATTCAGAAAACGGCCGTTATATTATAGGTACTTAATTTTTTGTTCTTGCTGTAACTGTAATTCCAAAGGAAATGAATGGACACCCAATCAAAAATGAAGGCTCTTTCATTGTTTATACGCCATAAACTCAGCGCCTCTTCGGTCACTATGCTGACATTTCTCTCATTAATGATACTAACCGTCTGTATCTTTTGGTACACGATGACTCATGCCCTAGGAAGTTACCTTTCACAGCAAACAGAGGTATTAGGCAGTAGTTTGGCAACACAAGCGGCTTTTAATGCAACACAGTCTATTCTTAATAATGATCTATTAAGCCTCAATGTATTGCTAAATCGACTCGTGGTTGATGACAATATCTTAAGCGCTCGCGTCTACAACAAAAAAGATGAATTGCTTGCCGAAGCAGACAGTAGTCACTCCGGCATGCAGTCTGAGCAAGACTTCCGCCCCAGCGATGTTCGCAGCGTTTACAGTTCGAGTATAAAATTTCGCGATGAAGTCGTCGGTCATGTATTAATTACATTGGACAAAACACCGGCTCAAGCCACACTTCAACACCTTAATAATTTACTCATTGGGGTTGCTATTTTTCTTTTAACCATTGCGTTATTACTGATTAATATCATCACAAAATGGCTATTCTTGCCCATTAACGACGCTTCGTCAGCACTGATTGAATTCAGCAAGGGCCGCCATTTAAGTACGCTACCAACACCGGCCTACCGAGAAATGCACACGCTGTTCGATGCGGTACACGTCGTACAATCGCAAACGCAGCCGAAAGAAATTGAGAAAGCAAACGCCGAAATCAGAGATGAAAACCTGACGCATCTGTCGAAACCTCAATTTGAAATCAACTTTGAGGCTATCTTTGAAGAATCCAAACAACGCAGTTGTGTTCTGTATTTTGATATTCGTAATTTAGACGAATGGCACAACGACATGACACCACTGCAAGTGTCTAACTTATTAACCCCCATTTATCGCGCAATTTTTCAGGCCAGTGAGCTGTATTTGGGGCAGGTTCATCAGTATAAAAAAGATTCTGTGATCGTTTTATTCGGTGCAAAAACATGCGAAGACAACCTTTACATCAATGCCGTCAGTACCGCCCAGCTCTTTTTAGGCTTGGTTGAGACACTGCTTAAAAATGATCTCTATGTTGACATCCCAGTGCTTAATTTCCATTTAGGCCTTCATCAGGGCAATGCACAGGTTGCACAGATGCTCTCAGAGAACAATTTTAAGGCCGATCAAATTGAAACCCTATTGAAAGACATTCATTGCTTAAGCCGGTCCCATAGCATGAATAAATTAGTGATTAGTGATGAGATTTTCACCTTGTCACACATTCAAAATCGTGTTTTCACCGGTCTGCCAGAAATAATCGAGGACGAAGAGCATCATGAAATCCTCGCTTATGAGGTAAAAGGCATGTCAGAGAAATACAACCAGCAAATACACAAGCAGATCACCAGCATTGTCGGATCAGAATAAACCACAAAAACATGGACAAGGTTTAATGGCTCATTTTTAACAAAAAAATACCCACAATAATCAGAGTGGGTAGTTTAATCGCACTTTACTGGAAGAGATCCGTTATATTCAATAGATGAGTGCCATATCGTTCACAGCGGACTCGTCATCATCGCTCATCAAATTGAATAACATCGTCTAGACATAAACCTTCTTTATCCATAATTAAACGCATCTTGCGCAGTGCTTCCACCTGAATTTGACGAACACGCTCACGCGTCAAACCAATCTCAGCACCAACACGCTCTAGGGTACTGGCTTCGTGACCACGCAACCCAAAACGGCGTATAATTACGTCTCGTTGCTTTTCACTCAAGTCGTCCAGCCACAGCTCTATATTTTGCAGAACGTCGCCATCCTGACGATCAGCTTCCGGCCCCTGATGAAGGCTGTCCGCCAATACTTCAACCAAACTTTTATCGTTGTTTTCACCGCCAAATGTGGCATCTATCGAGCTGACTCTTTCATTAAGACCGAGCATTTTTTGCACATCTTTTAAAGGGCAATCCAGCATATCGGCAATTTCTTCTGCACTGGGTTCATGGTCTAATCTATGAGCAAGCTCACGGGCTGCCCGCAAATATATATTTAATTCTTTTACCACATGAATGGGTAAACGTATGGTACGCGTTTGGTTCATAATGGCACGTTCAATGGTTTGTCGTATCCACCACGTTGCGTAAGTTGAAAAACGAAACCCTCGCTCAGGGTCAAACTTTTCAACCGCCCGAATCAAACCCAAATTGCCTTCTTCAATTAAATCAAGCAATGAAAGGCCACGATTCAAATAACGACGAGAAATTTTAACGACTAAGCGCAAATTACTTTCTATCATGCGCTTACGCGCTTTCTCGTCGCCTTTTAACGAAAGTCGAGAAAAATACACCTCTTCTTCGGCGCTCAATAACGGAGAAAAACCAATTTCACTTAGATAAAGCTGAGTCACATCAAGGTGACGATTTTTCTCTGGTTCGGCATACCGAGCCATCACGGCAGACTCAAACTCCTCATCGGTCGATGCCTCATCACTTGGTAAATCCTCAAGCGTATCAAGTTCAAAATCGTCCTTTTTTGCCTTTTCTCTCAAGGCATGGACGGCTTCATTGTCCGTGTTTGCTAACTTCATGTCCCCTCCTTACAAACGTGTAGTACGTTTATTTGATTTTGGGTAAAACATCTAGCGGATCAATTGGTTGCCCATCACGTCGCACCTCAAAGTGCAGTAATGGCCTTTCTTCTCCCTTACCACCAATTACAGCAAGCGAATCGCCCATTCTTACATTTTGTTGTTCTTTAACTAAAATCCTTTCGTTGTACGCATACGCACTTAAATACACGTCATTGTGCTTAACAATCACTAAATTTCCATAGCCAATAAGGCCACTTCCCGCGTAGACAACCGTTCCATCAGCCGCCGCCTTTACCAATTCACCTTGCGGCGCTTTTATGTCTATACCTTTACTACTTACACCGGCATTTGAAAAGCCCCTAGTCACCGTACCATTAACTGGCCACGACCATCCACTGGCTATTTTCTCGTCTTTCACGTCGCTTTTAGCTATTTTTTTAGCTTCTTTTGTCGTAGCAATGGGTTTTGGTGGCACGATTTTCATGGGTATTTCTGTTGCAGCTCTAGCCGACGCAGACGCCGGTGTGCTCGTATTATTAGCCACTTTCACGGGGGGATTACCCGTAACATCAAGACGAATTTTTTGTTTAGGGTAGATAACATAGGGGGAATCAATACGATTTGCTTGGGCTAACTCGCGATAGTCTAATCCATATCTAAAAGCGATAGAAAACAAGGTTTCGCCGCTTTCAACGCGATGAATTCCAGACGCGGGTACGGAGGAAACACTGGCATTATTGGACGCATAAGTACGATTGTTTTTTGCTGAATAATGAAGTACCTCATAAGAGCACCCAGACAACAGAAAGCACAAAACGACCAGCCCGCTGACAGCACGAGTTAGCACTAATAAAGGAAACATTCCACGAGCGCAGAAAAAAATAAGGTGTTACCTCAACATACGATTTAATTCAACGGGCATTATTTGTATTATTTTGTAAAAATGCGTAAGAAATAAGGAAAACACTCATGAAACCCATACAAACAAATACAAGTGGTAACAAAAAGTCCGTAGGCCAATAATAATCAACAAACTGCCATGGCAACACTAAATGCTCCTGCATTGCTATTTTTTTATCACCAATAACGCTCCACGTTTCGGTCACCTTCCAAGGCCATACTTTTACCAATGCTCCTAACATTACCCCAGTGAGCAATGATAACGTCATCGAGCGTACGTGATGCAATAAGTAATTGAGCAACTTAGAGAAACTGAGCAAGCCTATTAAAGCTCCCATAGAAAAAACAGCTATAATAAGAATATCTGCGCTCTTAACCGCCGACAAAATAAACCCATACATTCCCATCATCAGCAATAAAAAGCTGCCCGAAATACCTGGCAAAATCATCGCGCAAATAGCCACCATGCCAGAGCAAAACACCATTAATAAAGACGTATCTAACTGAGTGGGGACCAACAAAGAGACGCCAGCACCGAACGCAACCCCGACGACTAACATGCCCAAATGACGCACTGAAAAACCGTGTATTTGATGAATGAGAAAATACGCCGAAGCCAAAATAAGACCAAAAAAGACACTCCATAGATATAAGGGATAAACTGCCAATAAATGCGTAATTAGCCCTGCGATGGTCACAATACTGGTAACAACACCTGCCCCCAAAGGCAATAAAAGAGCCCCATCAAAGTGACGCCATAGTGATTTAAAATCGCCGCGTAACAACATACGCAGGCTGGCTTGATTGACACCACTCAAGGCAGTAATGAGACGATCGTACACGCCTAAAATAAAGGCAATAGTTCCCCCAGAAACACCCGGCACCACATCAGCGGCGCCCATTAAAACACCGCTTAAATATATTTTTAGCCAGCTAGGCATGTTCAATTCCTTCTAATAAGGGGACAAAATTCGCAGGTTCTGTGCCTAGACACTTCCATCGATCGCCTTCTTTACGCCAGCAGCCAATCTGCGGACTCGGTTGATCAATCGGCATAATCAAAATACCTTGTGGCTTTAAGCACTCGGTCAAAGCGAGGGGGATTTTACTCGCCATCGCCGTAATAATCACAGCGTCCATTTCTATTTTCTGAGGCCAACCCGCTTGCCCATCACCAAATAAGCACTCCACATTGTTTACCCCCATCGAAGCGAGGCGGTTTTTCGCTTGTAAATACAAAGGACGATGACGCTCTATAGTGTGCACTTTATTAAAAAAATGCGCCAAAATCCTTGTTTGATAACCGGATCCCGTTCCTACTTCTAAAACACGACCGAGCCTTGCATAAGACAGCAGCCATTGCGTCATTCTTGCCACGGTTAAAGGCTGACTGATGGTTTGGTTTCGCCCAATAGGAAGAGAGGTGGCAGAATACGCCAAGTGAGAAAAAGCCGATTCGACAAATTCATGGCGTGGTATGGTCGCCATCAAAGTAAGCAATGCCTCATGTGAAATACCTTGCTCTCTCAGTTGATTCACCATTTTAGATGCTTTCGGCTCAGTGTGTGTCACGAGCCCATTCAGAGTATGGTTCATAAGAGGAGTGTACTCGTCCATCGATCAAGGGGAGAGGCCGCCTCATAGCATGTCATGTCAGAATGAATCGGCGTAATAGAAACATAACCGTCTTTGATCGCGCAAAAGTCCGTTCCTTCAGAAACATCATGAGGCTCAGATAAAGCGCCCACCCAAAAGCTCGGTATGCCCTTAGGGTGTTGGGCTGGCATAGGCGCTTGCGCCTTGTGTCGATAGCCTAGCCGTGTCACCTGGATGCCTTTAATTTGCTCGTAGGGCACATCAGGTACATTGACGTTCAATACAATGCCTGCTGGCAGCGTAAGATAAGAGGTGTTTTTTAGCAATCGAACCATAACTTGAGCCGCTGTGTCGAAATGTTCCCCTCCCACCAAAGACACAGCAAAAGCAGGACGGCCAAGATGTCGTGCTTCCATGGCCGCGGCAACGGTGCCGGAATAAATCACATCGTCACCTAAATTGGCGCCATGATTAATGCCCGATACCACGATATCCACCTCACCATCAACCATCCCAGATAAAGCTAAATGAACACAATCTGTCGGCGTACCGTCCACTCTGTATCGATTTTCTGCCACTTTGATCGGCTGCAATGGACGAGTTAAAGTCAACGAATTGCTCGCCCCACTGCGATCGCGATCAGGGGCAACGACCAATACGTCGTATTCCTGGGCTAATCGTTGGGTAAGAACCTGTATACCGACAGCGTTCAGACCGTCGTCATTCGCGATCAGTACTCTCATTTGATTTCTCTGCTGACTTATCGGTGAAATCGATCATTTCGCGTAAAATACTGGTCGCAAAACACCCTTTTGTTAACGAGAACTCAACGATTAATTGTGCGTTCTCTTTATTGTCCGTTAGCAATTCCCACGCCATGTTCATGGGAACCAGACGCGCAAGACGACTATCACGAGAAAGATCAAACGCAATTAAGGCATCAACGATGTCCATACAGCCAGACAAAGACGCTTTAATGGCAGACTCACGCTGGGCGCCCGTCCCCGCTTCCCAACCGAGACTGATCAGCGGCAATACTGGGCTGATCTCACCATTTATTACATTAAGATGCATCAATGCACTCATCTCTTTAACGCGGAACTGTTCACTGTTGTGTTGAAATTGCGCAATGTCTCCATCACACAAACGCATCCACATGCCATTCTCCACCTGATCACTCAACGCTTCGTTGAAACACCAGGAACGAATCGCCGATAACCAAAAGGATTCTGTCTTTGATAACTTGCGGCGACTTTGCCGCCCTTTCAGCACCAGAGCCTTGCCGTTGTGCAAATTATTACCGTTTATGCCAAAACGCTGCGGACCGTAATAGTTGGGCACGCCGGCCTGCTTAATGAGGTTCAAACGGCCTTCCAACTCGTCTAGGTCTCCAGAGATATTCCGTAGACGAATAACAAAACGGTTTGCTAAATGTGTCCCTGTACGCAACTTTTTCGAATGGCGTAGTTGCGCCACCACTCTCACCGTTTCTGGCTCTCTAAACGCCTCTTGTATACTGGATAAATCCGGCTCTTTATTCAACACATGCAAACAAAACCACTGACGCGTACACGCATGGCGATCTTTCGCGCCACTGTACGTCACTTTATTGGCATCTATTCCCGCGACTTGAGCTAAACGCTTAGCAAGAAAATCGGTATTCACGCCCTGCTTTTCAATGAAAACAAAACAGAATTCACCTCGTCCATCTGGTTCAAAGCCAAGCTGCTCTTCTACGTAAAAATCTTGCGCATGGGTTTTAAGATCTCCCGTAACACTGGGTTTTGACCAGGCGTATTGCCAATCTGTGTTCATACAGCACCTTGATTTGCATCAGCTTGCTTTAAATAGGCGGGATTAAAAAGAAGCGCGACGGCTTCAACGGCAATCCCTTCTTTGCGGCCAGTGAAACCCAGCTTCTCGGTGGTCGTCGCTTTCACATTCACAGAATCGATATCGATAGCCAAATCTTCGGCGATATTCGCTCGCATTGCATCGATGTGAAGGCGCATTTTGGGAGACTCAGCAATAATAGTGACATCCACATTACCCACATGAAAACCAAGCACTTGAATTTCCTGATAAGCACGCTTCAATAAAAGGCGGCTATCAGCGCCTGCAAAAGCGACGTCGGTATCCGGAAAGTGTTTCCCTATGTCCCCTAACGCCGCCGCACCTAACAAGGCATCGGTCAATGCGTGCAGAGCCACGTCGCCATCGGAATGGGCAATCAATCCATGTGAGTGAGGAATAGACACTCCTCCTATTATTACGTGATCACCTTCGCCAAATTTATGAACATCAAAACCATGACCAATGCGAAACGGCATCATGATGATTACTCCTATGCTGTAAATGACATTCGATCGTTTAATCTTTCGACGGAGTCGCTAAAAGATAAGAAAAAAGCGCCTCTGCTATAAGCAAATCCTCAGGTAAAGTCACTTTTATGTTGCGACTCTCCCCCATCACTAAATCAGGCTGCCAACCGACCCATTCCATCGCAGAGCACTCATCGGTAACCACCACATTTTGTGCATGGGCTTTTTCTAATGCATTCAGCAACGCCTGAGCAGGAAACTTTTGCGGTGTTTGCGCTAACCAAATGTGCTCACGCTTTAATGTTGTTTCAACCTGCTGAATATTGATCCGTTGTTGTTTCACCGTTTCTTTCGCTGGCATCGCCAAAATAGCGCCCTGTGCAGAGCGATGCTCGATAATACGATTCAATGCAGTTTGGCTTAACAGCGGACGCGCGGCATCATGCACCAAAACATCTTGTTCAAGATCACCAGTCAAATCCATAAGATAACGCAACCCCTGCTGAACGGTATCGCTGCGCTCTTTTCCACCAGCATAAAATGTAACACGATCGTGCTGGCACCATGTAGACTGGCGCCAATAAGTATCGCCGTCACTGATTCCGACCAAAACGCCCGCGACGTTTAAATTCGATAAAAAAACATCAATCGTGCGATCTAAAATAGTGCCCCCAGCAAGCCGCAAATATTGTTTAGGACAATTCGCTTGCATCCGCTGACCAATGCCGGCCGCAGGAATAATCGCCCATAAGCCTTGGCTCATTTTTTATTGACCATACGATAAAACACCTCGCCTTCTTTTATGTATTGAAGCTCTGTACGAATGTGTTCTTCCACGGCCTCTTCTCCTAAACGAAGGTCATTCACTTGCGCTCTTAACGCTTGGTTTCGATGTTTTAAACGCAGGTTAATACGCTCCTGGTAGGCTATTTGCTTTGCCAGCTCTTCTTGACGCTTAATGCCCTGCTCACCAAAGTACAGATGATAGGATTGATAGCCAATGGCACAGACAAAAAAGACCAATAACAAACGCGCCATAACACCCTCAATGACCGAAGAAAAATACACGCCCTATTATCAAAGGAAATGAATAAAAAAAATATAAAAAAAGGGAGAACTAAGTTCTCCCTTTTTCAGATCAAGGCAAAATCATGCCTGACCTTTGATCTCAGAAAGACCTTTATATGGCGCTTTACCACCCAGTTGCTCTTCAATTCGTAGCAATTGGTTGTATTTCGCCACACGGTCAGAACGGCACAAAGAACCCGTTTTGATTTGACCCGCCGCCGTACCAACCGCAAGATCGGCAATCGTCGCATCTTCTGTTTCACCAGAACGGTGAGAAATAACCACCGTGAAACCAGCGTCTTTGGCCATTTTAATCGCAGCCAAGGTTTCGGTTAAAGAGCCAATTTGGTTGAACTTGATCAAGATTGAGTTCGCAATACCGTTGTCAATACCACGCTTTAAAATCTTAGTATTGGTTACGAACAGATCGTCACCCACTAATTGGATTTTATCACCCATGAGTTTTGTCTGGTGTGCGAAACCATCCCAGTCAGACTCGTCAAGACCATCTTCGATAGAAACGATTGGGTATTGCTTCGTTAGATCTTGCAAGAAAAGGTTGAACTCTTCTGAAGTGAATTTCTTACCTTCCCCTTTAAGATCGTAGATATTGGCTTCTTTGTCGTAGAACTCAGACGCCGCACAATCCATCGCTAATGTGATGTCTTTACCCAGTTCATAACCCGCCGCGGCAACCGCTTCTTTAATAACCGCAAGTGCTTCGGCATTAGAAGACAAATCGGGTGCGAAACCACCCTCATCACCAACCGCAGTACTTAGACCACGATCGCTCAATACTTTTTTCAGCGCATGAAATATCTCAGCGCCGTAACGTAATGCTTCACGGAAGTTTGGCGCACCAACAGGCTGAATCATGAATTCTTGAATATCAACGTTATTGTCTGCGTGCTCGCCACCATTGATGATGTTCATCATTGGTACAGGCATCGAATAAACGCCTGGCGTTCCGTTGATGTCTGCAATGTGAGCATACAATGGGACTTTCTTAGAGGTCGCCGCCGCTTTCGCCGCCGCCAAAGACACCGCTAAAATAGCATTGGCACCAAAGGTAGATTTATTTTCAGTACCATCAAGATCGATCATAATCTGATCAAGATCGGCTTGTGCAAGCGCATTTTGGCCAATCAAAGCGTCACGGATAGGACCATTTACTGCGCCAACGGCTTTTAATACGCCTTTACCAAGATAACGACTTTTGTCGCCATCACGTAATTCTAGCGCTTCACGAGAACCCGTAGAGGCACCAGACGGTGCACATGCAGAACCAACAGAACCGTCCGCTAGAAACACATCGGCTTCAACGGTAGGGTTACCACGAGAATCTAAAACTTCTCTGGCTTTGATATCAACGATCTGACTCATAACAAACCTCTTAAAATAAATGAAACATCACAAACAGTCCGTTTGCTCAACTTATTTTTCTTTTCCTGCGTATTTCAATGCCGCATGAACAAAGGCACTGAACAGGCCGTGTCCATACCTAGGTGTTGACGTGAATTCAGGGTGGAACTGACAAGCCACAAACCATGGATGATCTGCAATTTCTATCATCTCAACCAAAGAATTATCTTCTGAACGACCAGAAATCGTCAAGCCAGCTTCTTCCAACGCACTCACATAAAAGTTATTCACTTCATAACGGTGGCGATGGCGCTCTTTAATAACCGCTTTACCATAAGCATTAAACGCTTTCGTGCCTTCGGTAAGATTGCAGTTTTGCGCACCAAGACGCATCGTTCCACCTAGGTCGGATTCCTCTGACCGGATTTCTTTGGAACCCTCTGCATTGGTCCATTCTGTGATCAGACCAACAACTGGGTTCTCTGCTTTTAAATTAAACTCGGTGCTGTGTGCACCCGCTAAATTTGCCACATTTCGGGCAAATTCAATAACGGCTACCTGCATCCCCAAACAAATACCCAAATAAGGCACCTTGTTTTCACGAGCATATTGGGCCGTTGTTATTTTACCTTCTACACCACGCTCACCAAAACCACCTGGCACTAGAATCGCATCCATGCCTTTTAGACATTCAGTGCCTTTTTCTTCAATGCTTTCAGAATCGATGTAATGCAATTTCACCTTAGTACGCGCGTGAATGCCAGCGTGATCCATCGCTTCAATCAGGGATTTATAAGCGTCCAACAGCTCCATGTATTTACCAACCATGGCGATGTTCACTTGCTTCTCTGGATTCAATTTGGCTTGTGTGACTTTATTCCAAATCTCAAGATCAGGCATATTGCAATCTAAGTTGAAATACTCAACGATTAAACTGTCCAGCCCTTGGTCATTCAACATTTGTGGAATACGGTAAATCGTATCAGCATCTGGCAAGGAAATAACCGCTCGCTCTTCCACACTGGTAAATAAGGCGATTTTTTTACGTTCGGGCGCTTCGATGGATACTTCAGAACGACAGATAAGAATATCAGGCTGAATACCAATTGAACGCAACTCTTTGACAGAGTGCTGCGTAGGCTTAGTTTTGGTTTCACCGGCAGTGCGAATATACGGAACCAACGTCAAATGCATGAACAAAGCACGACGTGGGCCTAACTCTACTTTTAACTGACGAATGGCTTCTAAGAAAGGTTGAGATTCGATATCACCAACCGTACCACCGATTTCTACCAAGGCAACATCCGCACCTTCGGCACCAGAAATAACACGGCGTTTGATTTCATCTGTGATGTGAGGGATAACCTGAACCGTTCCACCAAGGTATTCACCACGACGCTCTTTTTTAAGAACATGTTGGTAAACGCGACCACTGGTGAAGTTGTTACGTTTGCCCATCTTAGTGGAAATAAAGCGTTCGTAATGACCGAGATCTAAGTCAGTTTCAGCACCATCTTCGGTAACATAGACTTCGCCGTGCTGGAAAGGACTCATGGTGCCGGGATCCACATTGATGTAAGGATCCAGCTTTAGCATGGTGACTTTTAGACCACGAGATTCTAGGATAGCGGCCAAAGATGCGGCTGCTAAGCCTTTACCAAGTGATGAAACCACACCACCTGTAACGAAAATATATCGTGTCGCCATGAGTGTTTAACCCGCCTTAAAATAGAAAAAAAAGAGATTTGAAGACACTGATGATTACGCCTTCTGGACGGGGGAAAATAATAACATCGCAACGCCACTCACTCAATGTAAAACACGGCTGTTTTACATTGAGTGACAGATTAATCACCCTATGGATAGAGGAATTACACAGCCTTACAAGTCCAACTCTAATACAGGCGTTAGGGCGCGCGAACAACAGGGCATTACTAACTTACCAGCCTGATGCTCTTTGTCTGTTAAAAATACGTCTCGATGATCGGGCACACCAGAAACAACGCCCGTTTGGCAGCTGCCACAAACGCCTGACTCACAGGAAACGGGCACAAACACACCATGTTTATCCAACACCTCAAACATGCTTTCATCCGCAGCAACATGCAAAATCTCACCTGTGCTATGAATTTTAATTTGAAATGCGTCGTTGCCTTCACGATGTTCATTCAAGGCGGGAGCAGAGAAAAACTCGCGGTGCAAACAATCCTCCGGCCATCCCAGCGCACGAGCTTGCTGTAATACCTCCTCAATAAAGCTGGCAGGGCCGCAGATATACAGCACTGCCCCTTCCGCCTGTCCAGACAACACCCTCGACACCTCCATTCGACCCGACTCAGCCTCTTGGCTAAAATGAAAGTGCATGTTATCTGCAAAAGAACCGTTCTTGAGAGCGGCGGTAAAAGCGGCGGTTTCAGACGTTCTACCACAATAATGAAATTCAAAAGATTGTCCTAAATGACGAAGCTGCTGCGCCATCGGCAATAACGGGGTCACCCCAATACCACCCGCAATTAAAACGCTGTGACGAGACCCTCCATCAACCAGAGCAAAGTGATTTTTAGGCGCACTGATGAATAAAATGTCGCCAATTTTCAACTGATGCACCTCTGCAGACCCTCCCCGTGAGTGAGCATCTTTTAAAACTGCTATCTCATAATATTGCGCCTCTACTGACAACCTGCACAGGGAATATTGGCGAATCAAGCCACTGGGTAAATGCACATCAATGTGTGCGCCAGCTTCAAAGAATGGTAATGCCCCCCCATCCTCACTCCCCAACACCAACCGCACAATATCACGGGTTTCTTTGACTACGTTTTTAACCACAACAGAAATCATGCATTACTCCCAACTCAAAAATCGATTTTTTTTGCCCACTAAAATGACACAGTTTGAAGGGGAGCTATTGTTTGAACCGACACATTCGCGGCATTTTCTTTCGCAATAATGCGATCAATAATGCGTCGAGATTGCACACCGCCAGCGTCAATATCCAATTTCAATAAAGGATAATCTGGGAAAGCCAGTAAGTTTTGCTGTTGACGCTCTAACACCTCCAAGTCTTCGGCAAATATATTCCCCTGCCCTTCTCGAATGGTCTCAGTCAACGCCTGATCATCTGGTTTGAAATTACGCGCCATGCCCCAGAAATACCAAATCGACGTTTCTGTTTCTGGCGTAATAAAGTCTACAACTGTGCTGCTGGCTTTTTTGTCGGCCGGTGCATCAAAGCCGCCGTTGCCGGCATGAGCAACCCCCACATCAATCATCACATGAGAGGGCGGAGTAAATCGGCAAATCTGCCAACGGTCCACCGGCACTTCGTCTGCCAAACCATTACCACGTAACGCCGCCTTCCAAAATGGTGGCGCCATAATATTGTCCATGTATCGTGTTGTCAGAACTTGTTCGCCTTGAACGACAGTGGATACAGGGGACTCGTCGATTTCTTTTTGACCAATACTGCTCGCATGAACATAGGTTTCATGAGTCAAATCCATCAGATTATCGATCATCAAACGGTAATCGCAATTAATGTGATACAAACCACCACCGTAGGCCCATTCTGGATTGACCGCCCACTCTAAATGAGGAATCAGCGCTTTATCCGCTAGAGATTGATCGCCCGGCCACACCCAAATAAAGCCATAACGCTCTTCAACCGCATAAGATTTCATACAGGGAAAGCCCTTAACACGCTGCAAAGGCATCTCTTTGGTTTTGCCATCAGCGCCCATTTTTAAGCCGTGATAACCACACACCAAAAGACCGTCTTCGACATAACCTAAAGACAAAGCGGCCCCACGATGAGGACAAAAGTCCAACACCGCAGCAATCTCATTTTTGTGGGAACGATAAAAAGCAATGCTCTCTCCACAAACCTGACGACCAAGAGGCTTACTGCCCGCCACCTCTTCGGCCATAGCGGCTACATACCAAGTATTTTTAGGGTAAGTTGGCTGATTCATGAACTCTCTCCTGCTATTATTTTTATTTAATTGGATCCAATATAGTAGATTTTAAACGTAAAACAAGAAAACTATATTAAAAATGGATCCAATATAACCATAATGAATACGATATGTCTGCGATATAATCCACACCACCGGCTTACTACTGGATCCCATCATTACTTTCTGACGAGGATTTCGCTATCATCAATGTTTCAACCACTAACAAGGCAACCGTGATGAGCAAACCAGGACAGCAGGTCATTGGGCGTTTGCGACAAATGATTTTGTCTGGCGAACTGGCCTCTGGACAACGTCTTGCTGAAATCCCCACATCCGAACAGCTTGGCGTATCACGAACTCCCATACGCATAGCCTTTCGAACATTGGAACAAGAAGGATTACTAACCAAATTATCGGGGCGTGGCTTTATCGTCCGACAAGTGACTCACGCCGAAATAAGTGGCGCAGTGGAAGTAAGAGGGGTACTCGAAGGGCTGGCAGCAAGACAAGCGGCCGAAAATTCACTTTCAACATCACAAAGCAATGAGCTGCAAGCGTTACTACAACAAGGCGACACGCTCTTTGCTGATGGCCGTATCAATGAAGAAGACCTTGCGCAATATCACGATATTAACCAGCGCTTTCACCACATTATAATTGAAGCCAGTCAAAATCCCGCCATCACCATCGCCTTAAGCCGCAATGAACATTTGCCTTTTGCCTCAGTCAGCGCTCTGGTTTTTGATCAGCGTAATTTAGCATCAGAATTTCGACGTTTTAACTTTGCTCATATGCAACATCATGCGGTTTTTGACGCCATCAAAGAAGGCAAAGGCAGCCGAGCAGAGGCCATTATGCGAGAACATGCCAATGCTACACTGGGTTACGCAAAAACATTTTCAGAAAGAAAAGAAGATAATGACACATTGCATGTGATTAATGGCTCAGGGTTGCGTTCAAAAAACACACCGACCAACCCGCACGACTAACCCAAGTGCGCATTACCAAGCGGCACTTCCAAATAATTGCCTGTACCAACAGGCTGGCCAACCATTTCGTCGTAAGCGCTTTTATGACACAGCACCATTGCCCCCACGGTTTTATCTTTGAATAAGGTTTGCAGCTCCAGCTTGTTATGACTGGTTAAAAACCGCCCTTTCCCTGTTTGGATATACTCTTCTTTACCGTCAATTACCACGGACAACTGGTACAAATTGGATTCCAATGAATGCAGTTTAACCTTATCTACGTGGGTCATTTTCTTTAAGTCTTTGAGTAGCATGAGAGAACACCTCGGTTGTTTTATACTATTACGCGTGATGCCATTACTCAGTTCACTGCAATTGAGCATGACCCGACGAAATACATGCGATAAAGTACACACCACAACACCGCTTATCAATTAGGAAGAAACATGCCTGCATTCGACAGCCTCAACGGCTTCGCACACTCTGCTGATGTGCCAGTGGCGCTCGACAAAATACACCAAGCACTAAACCAACCAAAACGTACATTAATTGGCCTAACAGGTGGCCCAGGCTCTGGGAAAAGTACATTGGCAAGCCATTTACATCAATGCCTTTCAACGCATGCACAAGAGCAAGTAATATGCCTTTCCATGGATGGCTTTCACCTTTCAAAAGCTCAACTGCAGGCCCTTCCGAACGCGGAAGATGCCTTTGCTCGGCGAGGCGCCCCTTGGACATTTGATAGCGAAGCGTTTATAGCGCGCGTTAAGAGCATCAAACAAGCGTATCAACAAGACCGTATTTTGTGGCCCAGCTTCGACCATGCCCTTGGCGACCCCATTGAAAACGATCAGAGCATTCACCAAGACATCAAGGTGGTATTAATAGAAGGCCTCTATTTACTGCATCAACAGGATGGATGGCAGGAGTCAAAAGCCCTATTCGATGAGCAGTGGTTTTTGGACGTTCCCGTTGAAATCGCGATTGAGCGCTTAGCAAAGCGCCATATGTCCGTGTGGAAATTCAGCCATGAACAAGCCATGGACAGAATTAAACAAAGTGATGGTCTGAACGCAGCATTGGTTGCCGGCTATCAGCACCACGCCGATTGGCAACTAAAGGTATAGATAAATAGGATCTCGTACTAGATCACTAAAAGGGGTAACGAAAAGAACCATTAGAAGAGCAACTACAAGGGCAATGAAGGGTCTAAGCTCCACTCAATCTGACCATGCCAGTCAGGATGCCGCCACAGGTCACCAATTGCAACAAGAACATCTCCTTGAAACACATAAGGGAGATGCTCACGCCACCAGCTTGGAATCTGTTGATCATTGAGCCATTTTTTCAGTTTGCGCCGATGCCCGTTTGGCATGATCAAACTGGCCCCTTGAGGTCGTTGCCGCAGCTCGCAGCACAGACAGTCTTGTAGCAAAACCGTATCAAAGGGACGCCTCAATAGGTCGCCGCTTTTCAGCAAGCCCAATAGCACTGGCTGATCCGGCGGCAATACATAGAGTTCATTTTGGTGACGCATGAGACGCCCATAAGAAAACACCAGGGTGGGCTGTTTATCTTCTGTACTGAGAAACATCTCATCAATACTGATTAGCTGACTGTGCAGCAAGGACACCCCCCAGCGCGATAAAAAATAACGCAGCCAAAAAAGCCGCTCATCATGAGGCCGATCAACAATATGGCGCAAAGGCAGGCTACCATTTTGGCAACACCAAACATCGAGCTGCTGATCAGCAAACATCGCCAACATCGTATAATCCGTTGCTACTCGTTGCGCGGTGGACCCGACACTTTGCATCATTTGAGGAAAGCGTTGCTTTAATGTAGGCAGTACACTTTGACGTAAAAAGTTACGCGTAAAACGTTCGTCTTTATTAGACTCATCGCTAATCCACTGCAAACCATGCTGAAGCGCGTACACTTCTATGCTCGCTTTATCTACTTGCAACAAAGGACGAATCAAGGTGGCATCGCGCTTAGCCAAAGCTCGTTGATAAGGAATACCAGACAACCCTTTCCCACCTGTGCCTCTTAACAATCGAAACAACACCGTTTCGACTTGATCGCCGGCATGATGGGCAAGCAATAGCGCATCGCCCTCGCCCATTTCTTGCTGGAACGCACAATAGCGAGCGTTTCGAGCGGCATTTTCAAGCGACGCTTGATCGTTGACAGACACGTGTTTTGATACAAAACACACGCCCAGCCCATGACACACAGCAGCACAATGAGCCAGCCATTCATCAGCGTGCTCGCTCAAGCCATGATGAACATGAATCACGCCTAATGCGCGCATTTGCTCCCTATTGAGTTGCGTCACTAAAGCATGCAACAACACATGAGAGTCCACTCCACCACTAAAACCGACCCAAATACGATGGTATTGAGCAAATACAGCGTCTATCCACTCAGAGCAAAAACATAACGGAGAAGTGGAAAGTATAGGACGAAGGGTCGACAACATATCAATCACAATAAATAATTAATTAACAAAAAAGCCCCCTAAAAAGGAGGCTCTTTACACAAAACGCAGCTTACAAGCCGTAAGACATTAGGCGCTTGTAACGACGTGCCAACAACTCTTCTGTTGTCAATGCTTCCATACGATCCAAGGCGGCAATCACATTCTGTTTATAGCTGTGCGCGATGTCTTCATGTGCAATATGTGCCCCACCCAAAGGCTCAGGAATAATAGTGTCGACTAATCCCAGCTCTTGCAAACGTGACGCCGTAATACCCATAGCTTTTGCGGCATCCGATGCACGATCCGCACTTTTCCACAAAATAGACGCACAACCTTCCGGTGAAATAACGGAATACGTGCCGTATTGCAGCATCATAAGCTCATCACAAACCCCAATCGCCAATGCACCGCCAGAACCACCCTCACCAATTACGGTAGAAATGATCGGTGTTTTAAGCCGTGACATCACCGCCAAATTAAAGGCAATCGCCTCACTTTGACCACGCTCTTCTGCACCGATTCCCGGATACGCCCCAGGTGTGTCGATTAGCGTCACAATGGGCATATTAAAACGCTCGGCCGTTTCCATAAGACGCAGTGCTTTACGGTAACCTTCTGGACGAGGCATACCAAAATTACGAAGGACTTTCTCTTTTACTTCACGACCTTTCTGGTGACCAATCACCATCACAGGGCGACCTTCTAAACGTGCAATACCACCAACAATGGCACGATCGTCTGCGTAGTGACGATCTCCGTGCATTTCTTCAAAATCCGTAAAAACGTGTTTAATGTAGTCTAATGTATATGGGCGCTTTGGGTGACGTGCTAATTGAGAAACTTCCCATGCCCCTAGGTTACTAAATAGACTTTTTGTCAGGGCTATTTTTTTATCTTCAAGGCGGCTGATTTCATCGCTGATATTCAGCTCGTTATCGTTACCGACTAAACGTAACTCTTCAATTTTTTGTTCGAGTTCAGCAATCGGCTGTTCGAAGGGGAGATAATCTAAATTCATGTTTAATTACACTACTGTTTGGTTGCCATCAAATTCAAAGACAGAAGGCCGAAGCCATTCGCTCTACAGCTCTGTATAAGCGTGTCTCTACGTCAAATTTCATTGCGAAAGTAATAAATGAGATTAATTATACACTAACTGAACATTTTGTTTACCGTATTGTTTCTGCAGTTGGTGAATTAATTCGTCCTCGGGTCGAACTTTCCAACTCGCCCCCAAACGAATATCACCGCAGGCTTGAGCCGCATCAAAGCTGACCACCACATCACAACCGTCACCACGATATGACGCCATATGCCGCGCTAAGGTTTGAATGTCCTCGGGGGTGACCGTCTCGGATGTCCACGTTATTCGCAGCGCTTCAACGTACCGAATCCTTGCTTGTGCAATATCAAGAATATTTCGCGCGATGACTTTTTGCCCGCCACGAAATTCATCCACCGTAATCTCACCTTCCACCACAACCACTTCATCTTTCACAATGGCGTGTTTAAAACTGTCGTAATTGTCTGGAAACACCGTAACTTCAATGCGAGCGGAACGATCATCTAAGGTCACAAAGGCAATATTGCCGCCTTTTTTGCTTTTCGTAATACGCAAATCAACAATCAACCCTGCCATAATTTGCGTATCGCCACGCTTTGGTTGTAGATCAACAATCTTTGCACGAGCAAAGCGACGAATCTCTTTTTCGTATTCGTCAATGGGGTGGCCAGTAACATACAAGCCCAAAGTGTCTTTTTCACCATCTAAACGCTGACGCCCAGGCCATTCGTGCTGAATGCCGACGTCTTTGTAGGCGTCTTCCGTATTGTCTTCAACCGCGATGCCGAATAAATCCATCATACCAGCGTCTTGGTTTTTTGCATCTTGCACCGCTCTTTTAAGCGCTTCATCGATACATGCAAACAAGGTCGCGCGATTTGGTCCTATGCTATCAAACGCACCGGAGCGCACTAAAGCCTCCATCACACGCTTATTGACCTTACGACCGACTCGCTGACAAAAATCAAATATATGCTCAAAAGGCCCTTCTTTACGCGCCTCAACAATGGCTTCAATAGGGCCTTCACCCACCCCTTTAATGGCACCAAGGCCATACACAATGGCGCCTTTAGGATTCACCGTAAACTTGAATACCGATTCATTGACATTGGGTAATTCCAGTGCCAATTTCATTGAGCGACATTCCTCGATGAAGATAACAATCTTATCGGTGTTCTGCATATCGGCTGACAACACCGCCGCCATGAATGGCGCTGGATAATGGTTTTTCAACCACGCGGTTTGATAAGACACCAAAGCATAGGCGGCAGAGTGTGATTTATTAAAACCGTAGCCCGCAAACTTTTCCATCAAGTCAAAAATATTACCGGAAAGGTCACGGTCGACATTATTTTTAAACGCCCCTTCCATGAAAATCAGACGCTGCTCCGCCATGACTTCGGCTTTCTTTTTACCCATAGCTCGACGCAACAAATCGGCGCCACCCAAAGAGAATTTCGCCAATACCTGAGCAATCTGCATCACTTGCTCTTGGTACAAGATAACGCCATAGGTTGGCTCCAACACGGGAATCAAATCGCTGTGCTGGTAGTCAGAATGAGGGAACGACAGTTCGGCTCGACCGTGTTTACGGTTGATAAAGTCATCTACCATGCCGGAGCCCAACGGACCCGGACGATACAAGGCCACCAAGGCGATAATATCTTCAAAACGCGATGGCAACAGCTTTTTGATCAGCTCTTTCATACCGCGAGATTCCAGCTGGAACACCGCGGTAGTTTCAGCACGCTTCAGCAAATCATAGGTAGACTTGTCTTCCAAATCGATCAGCGCAATGTCCAATGGTGGTTTGCCTTCGAGCGCATTGATCGCGTCGATGTTTTTCACCGCCCAGTCCACTACCGTCAGAGTTTTCAACCCCAAGAAGTCAAACTTAACTAAACCGGCTTCCTCAACGTCGTTTTTATCGTACTGAGTCACCAAACCCGAGCCGTCTTCTTCACAGTACAGCGGAGCAAAGTCAATCAATTTGGTTGGCGCAATCACCACACCACCGGCGTGCTTACCAAAGTTACGCACCACGCCCTCTAGCGAAATCGCCATTTCCATGACTTCGGCCGCATCTTCATCACCGGCCAGAAACTCGGGCAGCGCCGGCTCTTCCTCAAGGGCCTTTTTCAGCGTCATTCCAATTTCAAACGGGATCAATTTCGACAATTTATCGCCCAAGCTGTAAGGCTTACCCTGAACCCGCGCCACATCACGCACCACGGCTTTTGCTGCCATGGCACCAAAAGTAATAATCTGCGACACCGCATCGCGACCGTAAGTACGAGACACATAGTCGATTACGCGGTCACGATTCTCCATACAGAAATCGATGTCGAAATCAGGCATGGACACCCGCTCGGGGTTAAGGAATCGCTCGAATAGCAAATCGTATTCAAGCGGGTCAAGATCGGTAATTTTTAACGCGTAAGCGACTAAAGAGCCTGCACCAGAACCACGACCAGGCCCTACTGGTATGTCGTTGTCTTTTGCCCACTGAATAAAGTCCATTACGATCAAAAAGTAACCTGGGAACCCCATTTGATTAATAATGGTTAATTCAAAATCCAATCGATCCCAGTACTCTTGTCGACGCTTTTCAATGCGCTCACCGTATTTTTTCGTCAAGAAATCAAAACGCTCTTTTAAGCCCTCGTAAGACAATTGGCTAAAAAAGCTGTCCATTGTCATGCCGTCTGGTACGGGATAGTCCGGCAAAAAGTACTTACCTAATAACACATCCACGCTGCAACGTTTGGCAATTTCTATCGTGTTCTCTAGCGCTTCGGGAATATCGGCAAATAGTGCTTCCATCTCGTCAGGCGTTTTGAAGTATTGCTCTTCAGTGTAGCGGCGCTTTCGACGAGGGTCGTCCAACGTCACCCCATCATGTATGCACACCCGAGCCTCGTGGGCTTCAAAGTTTTCCCGTTTTAAGAAACGCACATCATTGGTTGCGACTACGGGGCAGCCCAACGCTGTCGCAAGCGGCACGACCGCATGTATGTAGCTTTCTTCACCGGCGCGACTGGTACGTTGCAACTCGACATAAAAGCGATTCGGAAACACAGACATCCAATGCGCTAAACGTATTTCTGCTTGATCTGATCGGCCTTTTTGCAACAACAAACCCACGTCACCAAAGCCCGCACCAGACAAAGCAATAATGTCGTCGCTGCAATCTTCAATCCATTCTCTTTGTACAATCGGACGGCCTTCCGATTGTCCTAACTGATACCCTTTGGAAATAACATTTATGATGTTTTTATAGCCCAGATTGGACATAGCCAATAATGTCAGGCGATAACGCGACCCTACTTCGTCGTCTTCGGCCACCACCACATCGACACCACAAATTGGCTTAATGCCTTTTTCCATCGCGCCTTTGTAAAAACGCACAAAACCACATAGGTTATTTTCATCGGTGACGGCAACGGCTGGCATCGACATGAACTCTGTCGTACCAAGCAAGCCTTTGATTTTGACCAAGCCATCCACTAAAGAAAACTCAGTATGTACTCGTAAATGTATAAACGATGCGGACATGCTTTTATCCCTCTATTATCTTTTTAACGGGGCCAAAACTGCGACGATGAATCGGCGTAACACCATGTAAGCGTAGCGCTTCAAGGTGCTGAGCCGTGGGGTAACCTTTGTGTTTTTCAAAGCCATATTCTGGGTACATGGCCGCTGCTTTTACAATGTCTCGATCGCGGGTGACTTTGGCCAAAATAGACGCTGCAGAAATAGCCGCTTGGCGCGCATCCCCCTTTACCACCGCTTCTGCTGGACATGGCAAATTGACCGGTAACCGATTACCATCGACTAATACGTGCTCTGGCATAATAGGCAACGCTGCCACCGCTCGCGACATGGCTAACATGCTGGCGTGCAGAATATTGAGGTCGTCAATTTCCTCTATGCTCGCACTGGCCACGGCGTAAGCCAATGCCTTGTCTTGAATTTCGACAAATAGGGCTTCACGTTTCTTTTCACTGAGTTTTTTAGAGTCCGCTAACCCGACAATAGGACGCTGTGGGTCTAAAATCACGGCCGCTGCGACAACTTCACCCGCCAGCGGTCCTCTCCCTGCTTCGTCGGTGCCAGCAAGTAAGTCTCCAAAGTATATTTGGCTGACAAAGGACTCCATTATGATGACGTCTCCTGCGTAACAACGCCTAATAACAAACGTTTCTCAAGCATAGAGACAATGGCTTTCGCGCCCGTTTCACCCGCGTTTTTACGCAGCATGTTATGCAATTCTAGGTACTTGGCTTGTCTGTTTTTATCGCCAACAAACGAGTGCCAAGTTTCCAGTAATTGACGGGCTAAATTGTCGGGCACAGCCTCGTCTTGCAGCAACTCCGGCACCAAGGGCGCATTCGCTAATAAATTCGGTAACGACACATAAGGCACTTTTATCATTCTGGACATAATGGCGAAGGTCAGTTTATTCAACCGATACGACACCACCATGGGGCGCTTTACTAACATGGCCTCTAAGGCCGCTGTGCCTGATGCCAATAAAATAGCATCTGAGGCTGCCATCACGGTGCGTGATTGACCGTCAATTAGAATGGTGTTGGTGTTGCTGCCCTGCAACAGGGTGTCAATTTGCTCACGACGCGCTTGGTTTGAAGCGGGTATTAAAAACGTCGCATTAGGCTCATGTTGTTGAAGAATCTTAATCGTATCGATAAAAAGAGGCGCCAAACGAGACACTTCTCCTTCACGGGATCCTGGTAAAATGCCAAATACGGGGCCTTTTAGCCCCTCTAATTTGAGCGTTTTTCTGGCCACCTGAGCATCACTCTCCAACGGAATATCGTCCGCTAGAGTGTGACCGACACAGACTACAGGGATAGCGTGTTGATGGTAAATTGGCAATTCAAAAGGAAACAATGCCAACATCAGATCGACGGATTTTTGGATGTTAAAAATACGTTTTTGACGCCATGCCCACACAGAAGGGCTAACATAATGGACAGTAGGAATGCCCGCTTGCTTGAGTTTTTTCGCCAACGGTAGGTTAAAATCGGGCGAGTCGATACCAATAAACGCGGTCGGTGGGTATTTCAAACAGAACTGATACACACGCTTACGAATACCCAGCAACTCTCTTAAACGCCCCAAGACCTCCACTAACCCCATCACGGACAATCGATCCATGGGAACCATACTTTTTAAACCTTGAGCTTCCATGAGAGGCCCACCGATGCCTTCAAACAAAGCATCAGGTTGCAGTCGCTTTAAGTGCATCATTAAGTTGGCACCTAAAATGTCACCTGATGCCTCGCCAGCCACCAACACATAACGTGTTGCAGACGTGTTTTGCATGTATAAACCTCTAATAATAAAAAACCCCGAAACAGTCCGGGGTTTTCTTTTAACACATAGATCCTATCGGACAATGCCACGTTTTGAACGCCGTATAGAAGCAATAAACTCCGCTACTTCAGGAATATGAAATTTATCACTTCTCTCTAAGTCAATCAGCGCAGACTCTAACGTCGAACCTTTTAAGTAAATCGCTTTGTAAGCGGAACGCAACGAACGAATCACCTCAGCAGGCACACCACGACGTCGCATCCCTTCAAAATTCATTCCGTGGGCTTTAGCTGGATTCCCAGACACCATGATGTAACGCGGCACGTCTTTAGACACCATGGAACCCATGCCACACATGCTAAATGAATTAACCTGACAGAATTGATGAATGCCAGTGTAACCACCAAGAATAACGTAGTCGCCCACGGTAACGTGACCAGCCAATGCCGCAAAATTCGCCATAATATTATGATCACCCACCTTACAATCGTGACCAACATGCGTACTGGCCATGAATAAATTATGGTCTCCAATCAAGGTAATGCCATTATCTTGCACCGTGCCACGATGGATGGTTGCGTTTTCACGAATCACATTCCCATCACCAATCACCAACTGGGTCGGTTCACCCTTGTACTTTTTATCTTGATTTGCTTCTCCAACCGAAGCGAACTGATAAATCTCGTTATTAGAGCCAATAGTAGTATCACCATTAATAACAACATGAGACTTAATAATACTGCGAGCACCAATCTTCACATTCGGCCCGATCACACAAAAAGGACCAATTTCCACGCTGGAATCAATCTCTGCTTTCGAATCAATTAACGCCGTTGGATGTATCAACACTATATTTTCCTGTCAGCACACAGAATAGTCGCAGAACAGGCTAACTCACCGTCAACCGTTGCTCTACACTCAAATTTCCAGATACCACGCTTTTCTGTGATAATTTTAGCTTCTAGTTGTAATCGATCACCTGGCACGACTGGACGCTTAAAACGTGCCTTGTCAGAGCCAACAAAATAGTAAATAGAGCCATCTTCGGGCTTTTTATCCATGGTTTTAAAACCTAGAATGCCAGCGGCTTGTGCCATCGCTTCAATAATCAATACGCCTGGCATAACCGGATGATCAGGAAAATGCCCATTAAAAAACGGCTCATTAATCGTGACATTCTTATACGCAACAATGGACTCTTTTAAGTTTAACTCAATAACACGATCCACCAACAAAAATGGGTATCTATGTGGTAAGTATTGGCGGATTTCATTTACATCCATCATTTAGTATCAACCTTCTCTAAAAGCTTATTAACCTGTTGTTTTAGTTGTAGAAACTGCTTAGCCATTTCATCAATTCTTCTGACTCTTGCCACCGTCCGGCGCCATTTGCTGGTTGGTTCCATTCCCATTCCGGACGAATAAGAACCACTGTCTGGTATAGAATGGCTGATCATACTCATCCCTGTCACATGGACTTGATCGGTAATCGTCAAATGCCCAGCGATACCTACACAGCCAGAAATAGTGCAATTTGACCCAATTTTAGTACTGCCAGCAATCGCCGTGCTCGATGCTATGGCGGTATTATCGCCAATAACGACGTTATGAGCAATTTGAACTTGGTTATCTATTTTTACACCATAACCAATGTGTGTATTTTCAATGGCACCACGATCAATGGTAGAACTGGCCCCAATCTCAACATGATCGCACAACTCAACGGAACCCAGTTGGTTGATCTTTTCCCAACGGCCATTGTTTGGAGCAAAGCCAAAGCCATCAGCCCCAATCACAACCTGACTGTGGATAATACAATCAGACCCTATGATCACATCATGATAGAGCGTGACATTGGGATATAGACGGGTACGTTTACCTATTTTGACACCCCGACCCAACACACAACCAGCACCAATCACAGTGCCCTCATCGATTACGACATCCTCATCAATCACCACATTGGGTCCGATAATCACATTATCCGCCAACACAGCAGTATGCGATATAACGGCACTGTGATGAATACCGGTCCAGCATTGTGTTACCGGTTCATACAAACGGGACAAGTGTGCAAAAGCTAGATAAGGATTGGCTACAATGATGGCGTTGTCAACCAGCTGAGCCAACGCGTGGGTTTTCACTAAAACCGCCCCCGCCGATGTACTGAAAAGTTGCTGTTCATACTTAGGATTGGCTAAAAAACTCAACTCCTCATGAGTCGCATTTTCTAACGTCCCTAATCGTTTAATCACAAGATCCGCTCGGCCTTTCACCTCACCTTGTACTCTATCCGCCAACTGCCCTAGCGTATGGCTCATAGATTAGTTTTCCTTATTGATTCGCAACACTAACTCATTGGTGATATCAGCGTCGGCATTCGCATAAAGGCTGAGCTGCCTGTTTAACACCAACTCCAGCTTACGCTCTTCAATCAGCGCTTTAAGCGCCGCTTCACCCTTTGGCGTTAAAGACTGTATGAGCTGTTGCTCCATTTCTTTGGCTTGACGCTGCATGCTCGCCGCCATTGCTCTAACCTTATTTTCACTGTCCGCTAATTGCTGACGACGTGCCGAAAATGCTTCTTTTGATAAGGTGAGTTCATCACGCTTTAGCTCATTAGCTTGCGCTTGCAGAGCGTCTTGCTCTTGCTTTAAACGCGCGTCCATTTCGGCCACTTTTTGTTTTGGAATTTTCGCAGCTTCTTGACCCATAGCGCTTCCTAACAAAGCCGCCCTAAAATCAACCACCGCGATTTCAGTCGCCTGAGCCTGTGCCATAAAACAGAAAGTAAAAATAACAGCGATGATTCTATTCATTGTAAATCCTTATCAACTATTCATATTAGATTAAAATGTCGTTCCTAACTGGAACTGGAAAAAGTCAGTTTTATCACCACTCTTGGAATTTATCGGCTTGGCAAAATTAAAAGACAAGGGTGCAATGGGCGTTATCCAGGTCCAGCTTAACCCCATGCTATAACGCATCTCGGTAGGATCAATCCCTTCATTACATTGTGAGTTGCCCACCAAACAAGTATCCGTAAACACATTACCGCCATCTAAAAACAAGGCCGTTCTGACCGACTTGTGATCTTCTACCATCGGCAACGGAAAGATAAGCTCAGCCGTACCTGTAATTAAAATATTTCCGCCTAATGCAGACGTCGAGGTACTGGCGTTGTCATAAGAGTTTTTTGGCCCTAGGGACGATGCACCATAACCACGAACGGAGTAAGAACCACCGGCAAAATAATTTTCGAAAAACGGCAAGGTATCGGTATCGCCATAACCCGCCCCATAACCTAATCGCGTTTTCAAACGAAACAACCATAAATTCGAATTGGTCAAGCTCCAATAACGTTGAGAGGACAACCCCAGTTTGGTGTATTGCTGGTCACCTACAGGCAAAGCAACCTCTAATGTGGCTTTGGTTGAATAGCCGTCTGTTGGCAACACGCCTCCGACTAGGTCGCTGTCACTCCAAGTCAGGGCAGCAATAACATCATCGTAATTATCGCCCTGATTGACCACATAATCTTGCGTTTCATTTGACGGAGAATGGCCTAATTTAACCGTCGTTTCTTTTACCGTCACGCCAAAAGACAAGCGCTGGGTATCGGATATAGGGTAACCATAACTTACGCCGGCACCAATTTCATCTAAGTCATAATTTTCTACATCATCAGCCGCATGATCGCTGGTTTTGTAAAACAACTGAAAACCTCGGCTCACACCGTCCACCGTAAAGTAAGGATTGTCGTAACTGACCGAGTAATCTTGGGTCTGATTCGTCCGCGACGCGTTAAAAGACAACTTATTACCAGAGCCTAAAAAGTTACGCTTGGAAATACCAAAACCCAATACGGTACCATCTTCTTGCGAATACCCTATGCTTGCTTGAATGCTGCCAGACGCCTGCTCCTGAACCACAACATCAAGATCAACCTGATCAGACGTTCCAGCTACCGGGCGAGTACGTAGATTAACACTGCCAAAGAAACCAAGACGCTCGATACGACGCTTAGAAGATTGTATCTTCGAGTGTGTTGCTAAAGCCCCTTCAAATTGCGTCATTTCTCGTCGCAACACTTCATCTTGTGTTTCACTATTACCACTAAAAGTAATGCGGCGCACATAGACCTTTGGTCCGGGAGCAATTTGATAACTTAAATTGACGGTATGATCATCCAGTTTTTCAGGAATAACGTTCACATTGGTAAATAAATAACCGTCATCACCTAACTCTGTCGAAATACCTTCAATAATCTGAGTCACTTCACTGCGCGAAAAGACATCGCCACTTTGCTGAGTGATTTTCTTCCATACCCTGTCTTCGGCAATCGGCAAGCTACCGCTTAAACTAATGTTGTTCAGCGTATAGGGCTTGCCCTCTTCAACATTAATAACAATATAAACATCTCGCTTGTCTGAGGACAAACTCACTTGACTCGACACCACATTAAAATCCAAATAGCCCTTATCAAGATAAAAACTTTTTAACGTATTAATATCACCTTCAATTTTTGCTTTTGCGTATTCGTCGGCCGAGCTAAAGGGATTCCAAGAGCCAGTTTCAGCCGACTCAAAGGCATTTGTTAAGACCTCCTGATCAAAATCGTTATTACCAACAATGTTAATGTGTACAATTTTTGCCGTATCACCCTCGTCGATATTAATCACAATACCGGTTCGATTACGAGGCATCTCCTCGACAGTAATGTCTACTTTTGCGCTGTAGCGTCCTAACGCGTAATACTGGCGCTGGAGCTCTTGTACAATTTGATTCAAGGTTTCTGGTTTGTAAATTTCACCAATTTCCAAACCCGATAGCGTTAACCCACGCTCTAAATCTTCGGTTTTGATGAGCTCATTTCCGGTAATGGTTAAATTACCAATGGAAGGACGCTCGGCAACATCAAACACCAAAACGTTGTTCTCTTCATAGACGTTGATGTCACTAAAGTAGCCCGTATTAAAAAGAGACTTTATCGCTTTATAAACGTTACTCGCGTCATAAGACTCACTTTTATTAAAACCGATGACATCAAAGGCTCTTGTTGACGGCATTTGAACTAAACCATCAATACGAACATCTTCGACTGTTTTCGCACTACTTTGCACGCTTATTAAAGCCAACAACACTGCTGAAACGACTTTCACACATACCTCTCTACAAGCGGGCAATATCATTAAAAATGGCAATGGCCATTAGAGCAAATAAAAGAGACGCTCCAACTCGATAAGCCATACCCTGAATTCGTTCAGTGACGGGCTTACGACGAACCGCTTCAATACCAAAAAACAACAAATGCCCACCATCCAACATGGGGATAGGCAACAGATTAAGCACCCCTAAACTGATGCTTAAGTAAGCCATAAATTTTAAAAACGATTGCAATCCAGAATCGGCGGACGCACTCGCTACTTTTGCAATGGTAATCGGCCCCGATAAGTTATCGACCGAAATCACCCCTTGCACCATTTTGCCAATGGAAGACACAGTGAGAGAAATCATCTTAGATGTCTGAGCGACCCCATAAGAAAGTGATTCTAAAGGACCATAGGAACGCACTCTAATCAGCTCTTCGTCCCACGTAGGCGGCACCACAGCCAACCCCGCGTATCCGACTGTTTGGCTATTCACCACTGTCGATTTAGGCAACAACACCAGCTCACGCATCCCTTCCTTGCGCCGCACTAACACCAACAAGGTGGCATCGGGATTCGCCTGCACCATCGCCACTACTTGCTGCCACTGCGACACGGACTGATCATTGATGACTAAAATTTCATCTCCCGCTTGAAATCCGGCCGCCTCGGCCGCGCCACCTTCAACCACCTGAGCAATAATCGGCCGCACTTCAGGTTGCCATGGCATAACACCAAATGCTCGGATCAAATTGTTCGGCTCATCCCCCACTAACCAACGATCTAGGCTAACCGTTTCTTCTTGCTGCGAGCTCAGACCATCCGGTTGGTAACGCACGATAATGGTTCCTGTTTTACCAATCAAGCTTGCTAACACTAAATTTACATCATCCCACGATGCAACGTCCTCACCGTCTAGGGCAATAAGTTCATCGCTTGGCTGAATCTGAGTCTGAGCGATAGGCGAATTAGGCTCTATTTGCCCAACCTTAGGCGCAACCGATTGCACCCCTAATAACGCCACAATCGCATAAATCACTACCGCTAAAATAAAGTTCGCTATCGGCCCCGCCGCGACAATTGCAATACGTTGCCAAACCGACTTCACATTGAACGTCTGACCCTTCAACTCGGCTGGCACATTGCCTTCACGCTCATCCAGCATGCGCACATAACCACCAAGGGGAATCATGGCCAAGGTAAATTCCGTGCCGGTTTTGCCAACATAACGATAAATGGGTTTGCCAAAGCCAACCGAGAAGCGCAATACCTTAACCCCACAACGGCGAGCAACAAAATAATGCCCAAACTCGTGAAAAGTAATTAAAAAACCAAAAGCGATAACAATCGAAAAAATATTTTGTATCATGAAAAATGACCGTGAGAAATAAGTTCAGAAGCCAACAAACGAGCCTGACGATCTGCATCAAAAACGTCGTCGAGGGTATCGACACGACCTATCGATGTTGACGTTAATACACGCTCATTTAACTTAGCAATACCCAGAAAACCGATGCGTCCTTTAAGAAAGCTTGCTACCGCCACTTCATTGGCAGCGTTTAATACGGCCATCGCGGTTCCACCCATAAACCAGGCATCCGCCGCCAGTTTCAAATTAGGAAAACGCGTGATATCTGGCGATTCAAAATTCAAACGCGCCACATCAATTAGATTCAAAGGCGGCACAGAGGTTTCAATACGATTAGGCCAACTCATGCCATACGCAATGGGGATTTTCATATCTGGATTGCCCATCTGAGCAATCACAGAACCATCACGATAAGACACCATAGAATGAATGATGCTTTCTGGATGCACCACCACATCCACATCATTCGGCGTAACACCAAACAACCAGCAGGCTTCGATAAGCTCCAAGCCCTTGTTCATCAGAGTGGCGGAATCAATGGAAATTTTCTGCCCCATTGACCAATTAGGATGCTTGCATGCCTGAGCAGGTGTTACAGACGCCATATCTTCCAGGGACCAATCTCGAAATGGTCCACCAGAAGCGGTTAGAATAATCTTAGATACATCTTGCTGATGAGCGCCTTGAGGCGTTTGCGGTAAACTCTGATAAATCGCATTGTGCTCACTGTCTATCGGCAACAGTGTCACTTTATGACGCGCTACCTCATCCATAAAAAGCTGACCCGCCGTGACGAGCGACTCTTTATTGGCCAACAAAATGCGCTTTCCTGAACGAATACCCGCGAGCGTCGGTTTCAAGCCCGCAAAGCCCATGATCGCCGCCATCACCTGATCCACCGCTGAGTCTGAAGCAATACTGTCTAGCGCTGCCCCACCCCATTCAAAGGAAATATTCAACCCTTGGCATTGCTGAGCCACGGAATCGCGCGCACTTTGCGACCCCATTACAACTCGCTGAGGTTGAAAACGTCGACAAATGTCGACCATCTTATCAACACTTTGATGTGCCGACGCACTGATCAACGTAAACTTTTCTGGGTGTTGAGCGATAATGTCCAGTGTACTCTGGCCAATCGAACCGGTTGCACCTAAGAGACAAATACCCTGCATTACAACCATCCTGCGACGATCAGCAACAAAACATAAATCGGAGCCGCAGCCGTTAAACTATCGACACGATCCATCACACCACCATGACCAGGGATCAAATGACTGGAATCTTTTAACTGTTCATGACGCTTAAACAAGCTCTCAGTTAAATCCCCCAGCACTGAGACAAAAGACGTCACCAAAGCGATCAACGACAGCAAGATACCGTCCATTAACGAGACATCACGATAAAAAGCGAAGAGTAAAATACCGACTTGCGTTAACAATACCCCTCCAATCACGCCTTCCCACGATTTCCCAGGACTGACCGCGCGCGCCAATTTTCGCTTACCAAAGGCGCGACCAGCAAAATAAGCCCCCGAGTCGGCTCCCCAAATCAAGCCCATTAACAGCAACACCCAAACAACAAAATCTTCGGACTGTTTCAACACCACCAGCGCGGACCAGGTCGTTACCAACACGAATACACCAAACACCAAACGACTGAAAACATGTTGCCAAACCAGTAAAGCAGGATAGCGAACCACCCAATACAGAGCGCACCCCCACAAAACGGGACTGATAAACAAGATTGTTTTTTGCATTCCTAAAGTCAGCACAGCAAAACACGCCACCCCAATCAAAGCCGCAAACAACACACGCCCAAATGAGTGCTTAACGCCGGATAATCTGGCCCACTCCCATCCTGCCAAAAAAACAACGCCCGCCATGGCTAAAATAAAATTCGCGGCATTTAAAACAAACACAGCGTAAATAAATAAGACCGCCATCACGATGGCACTGAGAATTCGAGGAAGTAACATATTTATCGACCACCATAGCGTCGTTGACGATTTTGATACGTTTGAATGGCATCATCAAAATGCTGTTGATCAAACTCCGGCCATAACACCGGCAAAAAGACAAACTCAGAATACGCGGTTTGCCAAAGTAAAAAATTACTAATCCGCTCTTCGCCAGAAGTTCGAATCAATAAATCAGGGGCAGGATAATCCGCCAACTGGACATGCTGCGACATCAATGCTTCATCAATATTCTCTGGGGACAACTCACCCGACGCCACGCGTCTTGCTATGCACTTAGTCGCCTCCGTAATATCCCAGCGCCCCCCATAGTTGGCCGCAATCACCAACGTCATTTGACTGTTATCTATCGTCGCTTGCTCAACACTGTGAATCTGCTTTTGTAAACTGCTACTAAAACCAGAAATATCGCCAATGACTTTTAAGCGAATATTATGTTTATTCATGCGCTTAAGCTCTTTTTTCAAAGACCTCATAAAAAGCGTCATTAAACCATCCACTTCTAATTTTGGTCGCTTCCAATTTTCACTGGAAAACGCAAACAAGGTCAGTACTTGCACACCGGATCTCGCAGCCGCCTCCACAACACGACGCACGGCGGCCGCTCCCGCAGTGTGACCTGCAATACTTGGAAGGTGTTTCTTCTTCGCCCAGCGGTTATTTCCATCCATGATAATGGCAACATGAGCAGGCATGATCACTGACTTTGCATCAGTATCATCTAATTGAGACATAAGGTTATCCTAGCCAATAAAAAAAGCGAGCCGAAGCCCGCCTTTTCCATTAAATTTCCATCAAGTCTTTTTCTTTTGCGGCAAGGCGCTCTTCAACCAGAGCAACGTGCTTATCCGTAATTTTTTGAACTTGATCTTGTCCACGACGATCGTCGTCTTCAGAAATCTCTTTTTCTTTGACTAAGTCTTTCAAGCTACCATTGGCATCACGACGAATATTGCGAATCGCAATACGACCGTTTTCGGCTTCGTTCTTAGCCTGTTTGAAGTAATTCTTACGCGTCTCTTCTGTCAAAGCCGGCATGGGAATGCGAATCAAATTGCCATTGGTCGCTGGATTCAGCCCAAGATCTGATTTCATGATGGCTTTTTCAATTTCTGGCACTAAATTATTTTCCCAAGGGGAAATACCCAACGTGCGCGCGTCTTCCACCGTAATGTTAGCCACTTGGCTCAACGGCGTGTCTGTGCCGTAGTAGTTTACTTTGACTGAGTCAAGAATACTTGGGTGAGCACGGCCCGTACGAATTTTTTTAAATGCAGACTCGACGGAAGAAACGGCTTTCGCCATACGGTCTTCAGCGTCTTTTAGAATTTCGTTGATCATAATTTCCTCACTTAATCAGTGTGCCTTCGTCGCCACCTACCATGATATTAATCAAAGCACCTGGTTTATTCATATTGAATACACGAATAGGCATAGCGTGATCACGGGTTAAACAAATTGCAGTTAAGTCCATGACCCCTAATTGTTTTTCAAGAACTTCATCGTAGCCCAATGTATCATATTTTACAGCGGCAGGATCCTTCATCGGATCTGCAGAATAGACACCGTCTACCTTGGTCGCTTTTAATACAACATCAGCATCAATCTCAATGCCACGCAAACAAGCAGCAGAGTCGGTTGTAAAGAATGGGTTCCCTGTGCCCGCAGAGAATATAAGCACATCCCCTTCTTTCATCAGACGCATAGCACGACGTCGATCATAAGGTTCAACAATGCCCGTCATGGTAATCGCCGACATAACTCGAGTCGCGATATTGGCGCGTTCAAGCGCATCACGCATCGCCAAGGCATTCATCACGGTCGCCAGCATACCCATATGGTCACCTGTGACTCGGTCCATGCCCGCTTGACTCAATGCCTGACCACGAAACAAATTACCACCACCAATCACAATACCCACTTCAACACCGATACCGCGCAATTGACCGATTTCAAGGGCAATACGACTCAACACCTTAGGGTCAATACCAAAGGACTCATCGCCCATCAAGGCTTCGCCGCTCAGCTTAAGCAAAATTCTTTTGTATTTTGGACTCTTCTCTTTTGGCATATCAACCTCCGGCAATGGTTTTATTTCTTAACTCAGTGAGATCAGAGTAACCGACTCTCACCGTATTTGTCTTTCATAAAAAGGGGCAGTCAAGCTGCCCCTTTTTTCAAGACACCACGATCAGGTATTAACCTTTAAGTTGTGCTGCCACTTCTGCTGCGAAATCCACTTCAGCAACCTCAATACCTTCACCTACTTCAAGGCGAATGAATGACGTCACAACCGCGCCAGCGTCTTTCACTAGCTGACCGACTTTGATTTCTGGATTCTTAACAAATGGCTGCTCAGTCAAGCTGTTTTCAGCCAAGAATTTCTTCATACGGCCCACAATCATTTTATCAACGATCTCGGCTGGCTTACCGGCCATATCTGGCTGCGCACGAACAATTTCTTCTTCTTTTGCAAGCACTTCCGCCGGCATATCTTCACCGCGTACAACACGAGGAGCAACCGCCGCCACGTGCATAGAAACGTCTTTGGCCAATTCCGCAGAACCGCCTTCCAACTGAGTCAATACCGCGATTTGACCGTTACCGTGAAGGTAACCGCCTACTAAGCCGCCCTCAATGATAACCGCGCGACGAGGCGTGATGTTTTCACCGATTTTTTGAACGAGCGCTTCGCGTGCTTCAAGCATCTCGCCTGAAATCACAACCGCCATGTCTGTTTCTTTTGTCGTGAAAACCACATCCGCTACTTTGTTAGCGAAAGAAATAAAACCTTCATCACGAGAAGCGAAGTCGGTTTCAGAGTTCACTTCAACCAAAATAGCGTAAGAAGCATCATCCGCAACGCGCATAATGATCGTACCTTCAGCGGCGGTACGGCCTGCTTTTTTAGCGGCCTTCATGCCACTAGACTTACGAAGTTCTTCGATCGCTACTTCAATGTCAGCGTCAGCAGCAACGAGTGCTTTTTTACACTCCATCATGCCAAGACCAGTACGTTCACGTAGCTCTTTTACCAATGCTGCAGATACTGCGGCCATGTTAAATCCTCTTTAAAACAATTCAAATTTAAAAAAGGAGGTTATGCACCTCCCTTTAGAAACCAGAACAAACCAGAAAGTTTGCTTACGCTTCAGTTGCTTCGCTAACTTCAACGAACTCGTCAGCTGTACCCGCTACGGCATTGCGCCCTTCAAGGACCGCATCAGCGAAAGCGCCAACATACAATTGAACCGCACGGATAGCATCATCGTTTGCTGGAATGATGTAATCAACACCATCTGGATTACTGTTGGTATCAACGATACCAATCACTGGGATACCCAATTTGTTTGCTTCTTTAATCGCAATACGCTCGTGATCAACGTCTACTACGAACAATACGTCTGGTAAGCCGCCCATATCCTTGATACCACCCATAGAAAGCTCAAGTTTTTCAAGCTCACGAGTACGCATCAACGCTTCTTTTTTAGTTAGCTTATCAAAAGTGCCATCGGCCATTTGACCTTCAAGCTCACGAAGACGCTTGATAGAGGTACGAATGGTTTTGTAGTTTGTCAACATGCCGCCTAACCAGCGGTGGTTAACGTATGGCATAGAAGAGCGAGCCGCTTCTTCTTTAATCGTTTTAGATGCAGCACGCTTAGTACCAACAAACAACACCTTGTTTTTGTTCTCAGCCATTTTCTTAACAAGCTCAAGGGCATTGTTAAGTGCAGGAACGGTGTGCTCAAGGTTGATGATATGGATCTTGTTACGAGCACCAAAAATGAAAGGCTTCATTTTTGGGTTCCAGTAACGAGTTTGGTGACCGAAGTGTGAACCAACCAATAATAGGTCGCGCATAGAAACTGTAGGCATTTTACTATCCTTTATTTGGGTTATTTAAGCTTACCAGCTAAAAGCATCAGTCAAACAAGGTTTAAGGCAACCTAAGACACCCAAGATACTTTTATGTGTTGCGGCAAGATCGTTGATTTAAGTATTTTAGCTTACATCTGGCACAAGCCCATATAAGCCGGCGTTTTATATCATATCCGAGTAAAAACCAAAAGACATAAACGCTTTTTAAGCACCTTTTAGCTGACGTTTTTTTTCAAACATAGAGGCGATTCTACCGCTTAAGTCATGTAGAATAACGTCCAACTTACTCTCTACACAGAAACAAACTTTTTAAAGATATGTGAATTATGAGCAACGAAACTCTACAAAAAATTGCAGAATTAACCCAAAATGGACGCATAGATGTTCCTAATTGGACCCCTCGTCCAGCGGCCACTCGCTTTACTGACATCAGCGATATAGAGGGCATGCGCACTGCAGGGAAGTTGGCAGCCGACGTTTTGGTCATGTTAGAAGAATTTGTCGTGCCAGGTGTGAGCACGGAACAAATTGACATCATTGCCCACAACTACATTGTTGGTGTTCAAGGGGCGATTCCTGCGCCACTTAACTATCATGGCTTTCCAAAATCCTGCTGCACCTCAGTAAATGACGTTATTTGTCACGGCATTCCCAACGATAAAGCCTTGAAAAAAGGCGACACCGTCAACATCGACATTACCGTTATTAAAGATGGGTATTATGGTGACACGAGCAGAATGTTTTTTGCCGGCCCTGCGCTACCACATGCAGAGCGCTTGGCGAACGTCACCCAAGAATGCCTGTATTTAGCCATTGACATGGTTAAACCTGGCGCGCGCCTTGGCGACATTGGTGCCGCGATTGCCGCTCATGCTCATAAAAACCATTGCACTGTGGTGGAAGAATATTGCGGTCATGGCGTAGGCACCACCTTTCATGGCGAGCCCCAAGTAGCTCACTATGGTAAAGCTGGCACGGGCGTTATGCTAGAAGAAGGCATGACGTTGACCATTGAACCCATGATCAATGCAGGCAAAAAACAAGTAAAGCATTCCGGCCCCGATAACTGGATCGCCAAAACAAAAGACGGTAGATTGTCCGCTCAATACGAGCACACTTTACTGGTCACCAAAGACGGGGTTGAGGTACTGACCCGTCGCCCTGAAGAAACACGCTTTTATTAAAGCGTGCTTTCATTTTGCGGAACAAATAAACACCTAACGTTTTACTATCGCGCACTTTAAAACACGCTTTGAGGCTTTTGTATGGACTTCCCTGCTTTTCCAGATGCTCCGCCATTACTGACCCAGGAAGAAAAGAGCGAACTTGCTCAGACGAGCTGTTCGATTGCTCGCTACAAAGCCGTAATTGAAGAAAAAACTGCTGTTTATAACGATCTATTTCACTCTTTGTACCCCATTGAAAAACTGGTCAAAGGCCTCTCATCCCTCTTTGATGAAGTTTTGCAAGCCGCTTGGACTGCGAAAGCCCTAGACCGTGATCAACACGTGAGTTTGGTAGCAGTGGGCGGCTATGGGCGCGGCGAATTACACCCAAAATCCGACATCGATTTGTTGATTCTTATCGAAAATGAAACCACCGCCCCCAAAAGCAAACTTGAAGCCTTTATCACTTTTTTGTGGGACATCAATTTGGATGTTGGTCACAGCGTTCGTACCATCGATGAATGCACCGAGATGGCAGCGAAAGACATTACCGTTATTACTAATTTAATCGAGTCTCGAACACTTATTGGCCCTTCTGACTTGCTGGCAACTCTTAAACTGCACGTCGACATTTCCAACATGTGGGATGGCCATTCGTTTTATCAAGCCAAATTGACTGAACAAAAACAACGTCATGCAAAATATCAAAATACGGCCTACAACCTTGAGCCCAACTTAAAAGAGTGCCCAGGTGGGCTCAGAGACATGCAAGTCATTGATTGGGTAGCAAAACGCCACCTACATACCCATCGACTTAGCGCCTTAATAGACAAACAATTTCTTTCCGAAGACGAATACATTCAGTTGAAAGGCGCGGTCAGTCATCTATGGCGCGTACGCTGGGCTTTACACATAGTCGCTGGCCGCAAAGAAGACCGCTTACTGTTTGACCATCAGCGCACATTGACAAAATTATTTGGCTTTGATGACGATGATTTAAAACGCAATGTTGAGCGCTTTATGCAAGGATATTATCAAAGTGTTGCCGCCATACAGCAGTTGAATGATCTTTTGCTGCAACATTTTGAAGAATCTTTTTTGAGCAATAACAACATTGAAACCGTCGACATCATCAATGACCATTTTCAAATTATTAATGGTCAATTGGAAGCACGTTCAGACACGCTCTTTCAAGATAACCCATCGAGCATGCTGGAAATTTATGTTTTATTGGGTGCCCACGAGAACATTAAAGGTTTTCGCGCGAATACCATGCGACAGATTCGAGACAATCTAGACCTGATTGACGATGACTTTCGAAACAATAAAATCAACACCGATCTGTTTCTCGACATTATTGCCAGTCGCTATCGTCTAACCAGCATTTTACGATCAATGAAACACTTGGGGCTGCTAGGACGCTATCTACCAGAATTTGGCGCTATTATTGGCCAAATGCAGCACGATCTATTTCACATTTATACGGTTGACGCCCACACGTTACAACTAGTGGAAAATTTACGCCGACTTTGGTTGCCTGAATTCAAACAGAAATTCCCGATTTCAGGCCAAGCTATCCGCCATGTCCCTAAAGTCGAATTACTGTACATTGCCGGCTTATACCATGATATCGCCAAAGGCCGAGGCGGCGATCACTCAGAGCTTGGATGCGTCGACGCACAGGCTTTTTGTGAACGTCATGGACTGCCAAAACGCGATACTGAACTGGTTGTTTGGTTGGTTCGAAATCATTTATTCATGTCAGTTACGGCTCAACGCAAAGATATTTCTGACCCTGAAGTGATTTGGGAATTTGCCAGCTACGTTAAAGATCAAGAACACCTAGATTATTTATTTATCTTAACCGTGGCCGACATTAATGCCACCAACCCGACGATGTGGAACAGCTGGCGCGCTTCTCTCATGCGTCAACTGTACCTAGAAACCAAGCGCGCCCTTCGTCGTGGATTGGACTTTCCAATTGACGCTGACATGATCAGCGACGAACACAAACAACGCGCATTAGAAATCATCATAGAGCGCAACGTCGATATTATGGAAGCGGAAACTATTTGGGATACCATCGAAGACGAATACTTTATTCGCTCCAACGGCGACGAAATAGCTTGGAACACCGAAGCCATATTACGTCACCGCCCTAGCGATAAACCGCTTATTGCCATTACGCCTTTAGGCGGTAGAAATTTTTCTGGTGCCAGCAAAATTTTCATTTACACTCTGATTAGTCGACACTTATTTGCCGTCACAGCCGCCACATTTGAACAGCTTGGCTTAACGATTTTAGACGCCAAAATTAGCCACACAACCAACAACTACAGTCTAGACAGCTTTGTGGTGATGGACAGCAATGACAACGACACGATTCTGCATTTAGACAAAGAGCGCATCACCCTCATTCGAAAAACACTGATGGAGCAACTGGAAACCCCCTCTTTGTATGAGAGTGTGGTACAACGACATACGCCAAGAATTTTAAAAATATTTAACTCTCCGGCAACCGCGCACTTTGTTAGTCAACCAGAAGAAGTCTGGTCTGCACTCGAAATAACCGCACCAGACAGGCCAGGCTTACTGGCCTTAGTTGGGCAGTTTTTTATGAACAATAACATCATGCTGCACAAGGCAAAAATCGCCACATTGGGCGAGCGCGTAGAAGATACTTTTTACATAACCGAAGAAAACGGCGACCTGATCATCGATTCAGAACGCATGAATACAATTTGCACCCTTTTAAAAGAGAAAATAGACCGTTTTTCTCAAGCGATGGACTAAAGACCAATGAACCCTCTGATACATTCTTTGCACCCTTACCCTTTTCAAAAGCTTGCCGAGCTCATTGAAGGGTTGACACCTAACCCAGCCAAACCGCTGATCAAGTTAACGATTGGTGAACCACAACACGAAGCCCCTGCTGTCGTGGTTGACACCCTAGCCAACAGCCTAAACGGCATCAGCAAGTACCCTAGCACAAAAGGGGAATTACCGCTTAGACGTGCCATTAGTGACTGGGCACAACGCCGTTTTTCACTTGATAACCTAAACCCTGACACTGAAATTTTGCCCGTTTCAGGTACACGAGAGGCGTTATTTGCCATCACCCAAACCCTGGTTGGCGAAAAGCAAAACGCCTTGGTCATCAGCCCCAACCCGTTTTATCAGATTTATGAAGGTGCCGGTATTTTAGCCGGCGCTGACTTGTTCTTTTTACCTTGCGGTTCAGACACACAGTACAAAGTCGATTATTCCTTGGTGGACGACGCCACCTGGGCGCGCTGTGAAGTTTTGTTTGTTTGCTCGCCCAACAACCCAAGCGGCACCATTACGACACTGGACGATTATGCTTACCTAATCGACAAGGCCCACACGCATAATTTCACTATCGTTGCCGATGAATGCTACTCGGAAATTTATTTTGGTGAACAAGCACCATTAGGCTTATTAGAAGCGTGTCAACGACTGGGTCACACGGACTACAAACAGTGCCTTATCTTCCAATCCCTTTCCAAACGTTCAAATCTTCCCGGCCTACGCTCTGGGTTTGTCGCAGGCGATGCTGCCATTTTGACGCCGTTTTTACTTTATCGAACCTACCAAGGTTGCGCTATGCCCATTCACCACCAAGAGGCCTCTGTGGCGGCCTGGAATGATGAGGCACATGTCATCAAAAATCGCGAAATCTACACTCGTAAATTTGACTCAGTTTTAGAGATTTTGTCGCCCATTATGCCCATCAGCAAACCCGAGGCTGGTTTTTATTTGTGGCCAGAACTGATCATGACAGACGAAGATTTTTGCACCGCACTCTATCAAGAAGAGTCTGTACTGGTGTTACCAGGCAGCTACTTAGGTCGAGAAGTGGATGGCAAAAACCCTGGCAGCCATCACGTCCGCATGGCCCTTGTCGCAGAAGAATCCGAGTGCGTTGAGGCCGCCAAACGAATACGTGACTTCCTCAGTCGCCGATAACATTTTACGTTTTACCGCATTTTTATACTAACTATCTCAGTCGGAGAATTCACATGAGTCATACAAATTTCGCGTTCGGTCTTGGCATCGGCACTCAAAATAAAGAAGGCAACTGGCTAGAAGTTTTTTACTCGTCTCCCAGCCTTAACGCGGAAAAAGGCACGCTAGACGCTTTATTAGAAAGCACCAACTATGAAGGCGGCAACAGCACGCTAATACTGGATGAAAGCGATTTAAACCGCTTGCACATGAGCCTTTTAAAAGCCGGAAACATAGAGCAAGCCGAGTTAGCATCGCGTTTAAAAGCGTCACGCCAGCCGGTTATTCTGTGTGTACTTGCTACAGACGAAGCGCCAAGCAACCCAGCCGAAGTGTACTTAAAACTGCAACTGATTTCGCATCGCCTAGTACAACCGCACAACACGGTACTCGATGGCATGTTTGGTTTACTAATCAACACGGCGTGGACAAACGAAGGTCCGATCGATGTTCGTGAATTAGCAGACCGCCAATTAAGCGCTCGCATGGAAGGCCGTACTATTGAAGTATTCAGCGTAGATAAATTCCCCAAAATGTTGAATTTTGTTGTCCCCACCGGCATTCGCGTTGGCGATGCTGCCCGCGTTCGTCTTGGCGCTCATTTAGCCGAAGGGACAACCGTGATGCACGAAGGCTTCGTTAACTTCAACGCAGGTACATTAGGTAACAGCATGGTCGAGGGTCGTATTTCAGCGGGCGTTGTGGTCGGTAATGGCTCTGATCTAGGCGGCGGCTGCTCTACAATGGGCACACTGTCAGGTGGCGGAAATATTGTGATCGCGGTTGGTGAAAAATGCTTAATTGGCGCCAATGCAGGCATCGGCATTGGCCTAGGTGATCGCTGTATCGTCGAGTCAGGTTTATACATCACAGCCGGTTCAAAAGTTGCCCTGCTAGACGAACACAACCACGTTGTTTCTAGCGTAAAAGCGCGTGAGCTTTCAGGTCAATCTGATCTATTGTTCCGTCGTAACTCAACGACTGGCGCAATCGAGTGTAAAACCAACAAGACAGCCATTGAACTGAACGAAGCCCTTCACGCTCACAACTAAACACGAATAACACTCATAACCAACCTCACCGCTCGGAATAAACTCGAGCGGTGCATTGGGAACAAACAGTATGATAGACATTTATGGTATTAAAAACTGTGACACCATGAAAAAAGCCTTTCGGTGGCTTGATGAACAGCAGATTGAATATCGCTTTCATGATTATAAGAAAGAAGACTTAGAAGAAACTCAGGCAAAATTATGGGTAGAGGAGTTTGGCTGGGAAAGCGTGATTAACAAACGCGGCACAACGTGGCGAAAGTTAGACGACAGCATCAAGAAAGCCATGAGCAACGACCAAGCTATCAACATAATGATAGCCCAACCGTCCATCATCAAACGCCCTATTCTAAGCAAAAATGGCACCACTATTTTAGGATTCACTCCCGTCGATTACGCCAATAACCTGCTTTAATTTAAAGCGGGTGTATAAAAACGCGGCCTTTCCTTTGTCACTTTGGGCGGCGTTGTTGGCGTGACAAATGGCGTGTATCCTGAATTAGACACATCAGAACGAATAACAGGAACAAAATACGACTCTTGAATAATAGGTTGTTGAAAAAGGCTACAGCCGGCACAACTTAACCCTAAAAAAATCATAATACCCAACTTCATAAGCCCACCTTTATTTAAATCTCCTGTTATAGTAACAGAAACGTTTATAAAGTAGCGAAAACCAATACAAAGGTAAAGAATGTCTGACTTGTCCCCCACTCTAAAACTTGCACTCGATCTTATTTCTCGCCCATCGGTTACGCCTGACGACGCTGGCTGTCAGGATCTTATAATAGAACGGCTAAAAAATATCGGCTTTACTGTTGAATTGATGCCATTCGGTGAAGTGAAAAATTTTTACGCTAAACGTGGTCATTCTGGTCCAAACCTATGTTTTGCAGGGCACACAGACGTTGTGCCAACAGGTCCTGAAAACGAATGGACCGTGCCACCCTTCTCGCCAGAAATAATCGATGGTGTTCTTTATGGCCGTGGTGCCGCAGACATGAAAGGCAGTCTAGCGGCCATGGTGACTGCCGTCGAAGATTTTGTCAGCAAACACGCAAGTCACGATGGCCAAATTTCTTTCTTAATCACCAGTGATGAGGAAGGCCCTTTTGTTGATGGCACAACCCGTGTTGTCGACGCTTTAATAGCGCGAAACGAGACGGTAGATTGGTGCATTGTTGGCGAACCGTCCAGCACCAAAACACTGGGGGACATTATCAAAAATGGCCGCCGTGGGTCTTTCAGCGGCGACTTAACCGTGTACGGTAAACAAGGTCACGTGGCCTATCCACATTTGGCAGAAAACCCAATCCACTTGGCAGCACCAGCTCTGGCTGAAATGGCCAATTCGCACTGGGACAATGGTAACGATTTTTTCCCACCGACCAGTTTTCAAGTGTCTAATATTCAATCTGGCACCGGCGCCACCAATGTGGTTCCTGGCAAATTAAACGCCCAATTTAATTTTCGTTTTTCATCGGAACTGGATTTTGATGCCCTAAAAGCACGCGTCATTGATATTTTAGAGAAACATAACTTACGCTATGACATCCAGTGGACTTACAATGGCTTACCATTCTTAACACGTCCGGGTGAACTGGTTGATGCGATTGTCGAAGCGGTTCAATCAACGGTGAATATTACACCTGAATTATCGACTTCTGGTGGCACTTCAGACGGGCGTTTCATTGCCAAAATGGGCACGCAAGTGGTTGAACTTGGGCCCATTAATGCAACCATCCATCAAATTAATGAGTGCGTTGATGCAGAAAGTCTGAACCAGCTGTCTACTATTTACAGCCGCATACTTTCCAACCTCTTCACTCACAAGGCGTAAAACAAGCACGATGAGAAATACCATTCACACACTTGCCATGAAGCTCGGAAACAACCCCAGGCAAGCGCTGATTAAAATGATTCAGGGGGGATTGATTTTTGTGTTTGGTGTTCTCATGCTGATGGTGGCAGATCGAGTTATAGTGGAGTCTCTTGCGCAAGAAATCATGGCTTTATTTGGTTTAGTACTCGCAGGGTTTGGTGTGTTATGGACATTTATTGGCTATTTATCTATGAGTGTTCTCAGAATTTACCACATGATAAAAAAGAAGGATTAGCGCAATGCAACAGTCAGATATCGAAGTTTATGTATTGTCTTGCCCAACAGAAACGATCATCCATTGGTTAAACAATCGTTTTAGTGTACTTCGCAAAGATTCGCATGATCCCCAGTGCACCAAGCTGACAGTCGTATTTGAAGAAAGCCATATCGAGGTTACTATTCTGGAAAAAGCCGCTGGAAAACGCTTTACATCAATCTGGTTTGATTCCAGTAAAACGCCTTGGGAAAACGATATCGCGTGCGCTAAAGAGGCCTTCATCGCGCTGAAATGTGAGGTGCGTTGCAATTTTCAAGGCTGGGAAGAAGAAGGCGCTCAAGACCCAGACCAGTGGTGGAAAATCAATGAATTTGAGGAAGGCCCATTTATTTGGACTTGACGCTTACGCATCACAGTTTTTTATTTTTCGGCAAAATTAAAAAGCCCCTTTTTTACTCTCACTGTTCGTAAGGTAAAAAGGGGCTTTTTTTGTGCTTGTTATGTATTTAGAGAGAGTACACTTAAAACTAAGCTAGTACGGCCAAAACAGCGTCGTAATTTGGCTCATCTGCCGTTTCAGCAACTTGCTCTGTATAAATGACGTTTCCAACTTCATCCAGCACAACTACAGCACGAGATAAAAGACCAATAAGTGGACCTGTTGTAAACACAAGACCATAGTCATCACCGAAAGTAGACCGGAAACTAGAGCCTGTATCGACATTATCAATGCCTTCAGCGCCACAAAAACGCGCGGCAGCAAAAGGTAAATCCGCAGACACACAAAGAACATTCACACCTTTGAAGGCCGCTGCTGATTCATTAAATTTGCGAACTGAAGTCGCACACGTTGGCGTGTCAACGGATGGGAATATGTTCAAAACCAACTTAGCACCCGCATAATCCGCTAAACTCGTGACAGACAAATCGGTTTTCACAAGCTCAAACGCTGGCGCGACACTACCAACAGCTGGAAGTGAGCCTGCTGTTTCAAAAGGATTACCTTTAAGGGTAACAATTGCCATACCTACCTCTTTATTAAATTATTAAAATTAACCGCGAATAATGGAAACGTTTTCCGCCTGCTTACCTTTTTCGCCTTCTGTAACATAAAAGCGAACTAATTGGCCTTCCACAAGGAAACGGCGACCACGGCCACGAATAGCGCGATAATGAACAAAAACATCATCACCATTTTCCATTGTCAAAAAGCCAAAGCCCTTCGAAGAATTGAACCATTTAACCGTTCCTTGCTCACGGTCATCGTCTTCATCCTCTTCCTCTATATCAGAATCAACAACCGACGATTTAACCTGACTAAGCATCGCACCAACATAGACAGATACAAGAATAAACCCAAAATACACTGGGAAATGAGCCATAATATCTTGGCCTAAAACACCCGCAATAAGCAAAGGCATAACTAAAGCAATAATTAGGCTAACAATGAAGGTACGTAATGAAAATAAACCAGCATTCGGAGCTGACTCTTTATTATGTGAAATATTATCCTGATGATCATTCATAACAGTCTTTCTCTTATTAAATTAAATATTATAGTGAAGCAAAGCCTACTTTTAAAAAATACGCTTCGTAGTAGTACAAAAGTGAATAAATAAATCGTTTTACTAAACTCTTTCTAAAATCACTGTGTGAAGCCAAAGAAGATAGTAGTAAAATACTTAACTTCTTATCGGAGCAATTTTCACGCCACTCTTGAACATTAAACAACCCGTGTTAGCGTCAGTTTTCTGTAAAGAATCGCTCATAAAATACGAATTTAGCCTAGTAAGGTTAACACACAGAAGGCCTCTATGAACACCTCACAAATCAACCAGCGAATAGACGAATTAGAGTTTAAAATGCAATTTCAAGAAGACACAATAGACAACTTAAACCAAGCACTTATCAGCCAACAAAAAGACCTGTTATTAATGAGGGAAAAGCTGGTTTTACTGGGTAACCAATTGGAGTCGTACCGCCAACAACAGCCCATTCATGACGGCGATAGACCACCGCATTATTGATATTCTATCTCGTACAAATCTATCTAACGGCGTGCAATGAGTCGAGGGATTTCAAAACATAAATATCAAACCGCCCCGACTTACCTTCCAATTGATACGTCGGCTTGGCATGATTTAAAAAAGGAGCGCCTTTAGGGCGCTTTACAACCACTCGATATTGCGCTAACCGTAACGCATGCGGCAAAAGTGCGTCGGCATCCAAATCCTGCCCCACTAAATCCCTAAAAAAAGCCATTTCTTTTTTGGCCGCCGCAGAAGATTTGTCCATATGAGGGTACATTGGGTCTAAATACACCACATCAAACTGCGAACCAGAATCAACGCCTTTGATATCCGTATCAAGCAAGTGCATGTTCGCTACAATATCCGCCACTTCATGGTAAAAAGTGCCTCGATACAAGCCATCCTCTAACATAGCTCGCACAAAGTTTACTCGTTCACACAGGGAAACAGAACAACCTAAACAAGCCAATACAAAGGCATCTCGACCCAATCCTGCCGTCGCATCCAATACAGAAAGACCAGGACGCTTATTTAAACCAACAGCTTTGGCAATGTCTTGACCCTTACCACCGCCAAATCGTCTTCTGTGATCGGCCGCACCAGAGGTGAAGTCAACACAAACCGGTTTGGGAGCGCCTTTGCCTGTTTTGGCAATGGCGATACCATCCTGCGTTTTCAATATCAAATAGTCGTACTGGGTCACGAATTTTATCGGCACATTCAGCGATAAGAACACCAAACCCAATGACATCGCCAAAGACCGTGCTTCTGACTCGAATATCTTATCGTTTGTGGCAACCGCTATAGAATGTCGCAACCGCAGTGATTCCTAAAATGATAATGAAAAAGTAAGCACTCACTAATAAGATAAGCGCTTAATGGCATAGGTTCAAAATAAAAGACGTCATTTATAAATACACCATCAGCAATAAAATCGAGCCTAAGAGCATTCTATAAACAAAAAAGGGGAAAAATCCGATGGTGTTCAACCATTTTAAAAACAAATAAATACACAAGTACGCGCTGATTGCAGACAATAATACGCCCATTCCAATGCTGACCCAATCTACCGTGGCGTTTGAAGATATAAGCTCCACCGACTTCAAGCCACCGGCGGCTAAGATAAGCGGAATGGAGAGCAAAAACGAAAATTTAGCCGCACTTTCCCGAGTAAAACCCAATGAGCGCGCGGCTGTCATGGTAATGCCTGATCGAGACGTGCCCGGTATTAAAGCAAGCGCTTGAGCAGCACCAATGTACAACACGCTTTTAATACCAAAATCTGCTTCCGATTTTGTTGCTGCACCAAAGCGATCAGATAACCACAACAAGACACCAAAACCTATTGTTGTATAGGCGATGACCTCTACAGAGCGTAAGTGATGACTGATAAAATCATCAAACAAAAAGCCTGCAATGCCCGCTGGCAAGGTCGCAATACAGATCCACCAAGCCAATCGGCTGTTTGGCGTTGATCGGCGTGTTCTCAATGACACACACCATGCGACGATAATTTGCCAAATATCCTGTCTGAAATAACCAACAATAGCCACTAAAGTGCCTACATGCACCGCAACATCAAACGCCAAGCCTTGATCTGGCCAATCAAGCAATTGAGCCGGTAAAATCAAATGCGCCGAGCTGGAGATAGGCAGAAACTCGGTCAGCCCCTGAATTACGGCTAGAAATACAATGTGATACCACAACATACAATCAACGTTTCCCTACACGAGGTGCTTGTTTTTCCCAGCTAATCTCGTCTCTTAAATAGGTTGGAATGGCAACGTAAGCGGACACTGAATGCCCTTTAGCAAAGGACAGCGCACCGAGCTCAGCAATACAGGCCGCTCGTGGCGCGCAATCCACTAGAATATGAGCGGGTTTTTCTGGAAGCAATGCACTCAAAGTATCAGCGTAACACCAACCGGAACCGACACCGTTATAAGACTCAGGCAAAACCGACAATGCGCCAGGCTTCACCACACACTCATCAATTAAAGAGTCTATTTCATATTGGCCATCGTCTTTTGTTACACGATAGCCACCTAAATAGATTTCTCCCATACGAGCATCTAACGCCGCAAGCCAATTTTGTTGACCCGTTTTTTGGAACGCCTCTAATGACAGTGCCGCCAAGGTAGACACTGGAACGACAGGTAAATCGGCACCAAAAGCAAGCCCCTGCACCACACCGGCACTGATTCTCAAGCCGGTAAAAGACCCAGGACCACAACCAAAGGCAATGGCATCAAGGTCTGACAGCTGCAAACCGGCTTGATTCAAAATCTGATCCACCATAGGCAAAATCAGATCATTGTGCATACGAGGCGCCATGCGAAAATCTTCTAACACGACGCCATTTATATTCAACGCCACCGAACACGCTGGTGTTGAAGTGTCCAAAGCCAAAATAATCGACATGGATGAATTAAGCCTTCAAAGAGTCTAATAAACTTTGTTTAATGTTATTTAAGTCACCCACACCGTTTACTTTGACGAACTGAGGGGCGGTGGTTGCGTCGGCTTTTAACCAATCTTGATAATAACCAATCAGTGGCGCGGTTTGATCATGATACACACCTAAGCGCAAACGCACCGTTTCCTCGGTGTCATCGGCACGCTGAACAAGATCATCGCCTGTCACATCGTCCTTGCCTGTCACTTTTGGTGGGTTGTACACAAGGTGGTAGGTACGACCAGATTCTTCATGCACACGACGACCACTCATACGTTGAACAATCTCTTCATCAGCCACATCAATTTCAACGACGTAGTCAATCGCCACACCCGCCTCTTTAAGCGCATCGGCCTGAGGAATAGTTCGTGGAAAGCCATCAAATAATGCACCATTGGCACAATCGTCTTGATTCAATCGCTCTTTAACTAAGCCAATAATAATATCATCAGAAACAAGCTGACCGGCATCCATTACAGCTTTGGCTTTTAACCCCATCTCACTGCCTGCTTTGACTGCTGCACGCAACATGTCGCCTGTTGAGATCTGCGGGATGCCAAACGCTTCCGTAATAAATTGAGCCTGAGTACCTTTGCCTGCGCCAGGCGCACCTAATAAAATTACTCGCATAAAAAATCTCCAAAAGACAGCGTAAAATGATCGAGCAAGAGAGACTGACACAGCATTTTATTGGTGCATCATCAGACGCACCTATAAAATACCAGACAACACTGTTGCATACTAAAAATTGAGTTGTCGCCAAGCATACCCAAGCAGCCATCCCTTATGCAAATTTACATGCTGTTTTTTATCCGTTTCTTGCTCATACTGAGCATTTATCAACCAAATCGATGTTTAGCCCGTATTTTGCATACCACTGGCAATGCCTGCCATAGTAATCATCAACGCTTTATTCACTTCGGCATTCTCTTCACCTTTACGGCTGCGGTACAAAAGCTCAGCTTGTAAATAGTGCAAAGGGTCGATGTAGGGGTTTCTTACATCGATAGATTGACGAATGGTCTTGTTATCATCAATCAGTCTTTCTTGCTTTTTAAGCATTCTCACCAATTCACTGACCTGCTTGAGTTTACCGCGCAACAAGCGCCCTAACCCCTGCAACTCGTCGCCGACAAGACGTTTTTCATAGTACTCAGCAATTTCAGGCTCGGCCTTTGCCAATACCATGTCGAGCATATCCAAATAAGCACCAAAAAACGGCCACTTTTTATGCATCTCACGTAATTTTTCCAAATTACCCGATTCAACAGCTTGCTCCAATGCGCTTTCTGCACCTAACCAGGCAGGCAACATAAGGCGAATTTGCATCCACGCAAAAATCCACGGGATAGCACGTAAGCTTTCAACCCCACCATCAGAACGGCGACGTGCGGGTCGGGAACCCAATGGTAATTTTGCTAACTCTTGCTCCGGTGTGGTCGCTCTAAAATAAGGAACGAAGTCTTCGTGTCCCCAAACAATAGAACGATACTGGTTCATCCCCACTTCAGCCATTTCATCCATAATAGCGCGCCATTCTTCTTTAGGCGGTTCGGCTGGAATCAAAGACGCTTCCATCACAGCGGAACAATAAAGTTCCAGCGAGCGCACAGCGATATCAGGAATACCAAATTTGAAACGGATCATCTCTCCTTGCTCTGTCACACGAATGGCACCATTCACCGAGCCAGGCGGCTGAGACAAAATCGCCACGTGCGCTGGACCGCCGCCACGACCTACGGTGCCGCCACGACCATGAAACAAGGTCAAATGAATTCCGTGTTTTTTACAGAGTCGAGTCAATGCTTCTTGTGCGCGATATTGCCCCCATGTCGCCGCAATTTGCCCTGCGTCTTTGGCGGAATCCGAATATCCGATCATGACTTCTTGACGGCCATCAATGTACGCTTTGTACCAAGGTAACGAGAAAAGCTGCTCTATGATAGGCTCGGCATTGTCTAAATCCGCGAGCGTTTCAAACAAAGGCACGATACGCATAGGAAAGCTGACGCCGGATTCTTTCAACATCAAGGCCACCGCCAAGACATCCGACGGTGCGCTGGCCATGGAGATAACGTAGGAACCAAACGAATTTTTCTGACCTTCAGCAATCATCAAGAAAGTATCAAGCACTTCTCTGACTTCGGCCGTTGGCGTCCACTCCATGGGTAAAAGTGGGCGTTTTGAATTTAATTCGGTCAACAAAAAGGCTTGTCGAGACGCTTCATCCCATTCCGCATAATCCCCCAAACCGTAGAAACGTGTAATGGCCGACAATGCATCGATATGACGAGACGCATCCTGGCGAACATCCAAACGCACTAAGGTGGCGCCAAATGTCGCCGCACACCGAATAAGATCTAATAAGGATCCATTCGCGATCACTTTCATGCCGCAATCTAATAAAGATTGGTAACACAGAATCAAATCGTCCGTCAGCTCTTGAATGTCTAAGAAAATGTCATCATTCGACGTCGGCTTACCATCCAAACAGGCTTTAGCCCAATTTTTGGTCGCCAACATTTTATTTTCTAAGTGTCTTAATACTTCACGGTATGGCTGAGCACTGTTGCCCACGCGCTCTCGCAACGCTGCATTACATTGCGTCATCGAAAACTCAGCCCGTAAATTATTTAAGTCTTTGATGTAAAGATCAGCCGCCATCCAACGCGCCAACAAGGTCACCTCTCGGGTCACTTTATGGGTAACATTCGGATTTCCATCACGGTCACCACCCATCCAAGTAGCAAAACGAATCGGAGCCAAGTCTAAAGGTAAACGCTCAGCCTTTGAGAACTCGCTAAACTGCTCATCCAATTGACGAAAGAAACGCGGAACGGCTTGCCACAAAGACTGCTCAATGACCGCAAAACCCCACTTTGCTTCATCTACAGGCGTCGGACGATCTTCACGAATCTCATCGGTATGCCACGCCTGCGTGATAATTTCTTTCAGACGTCGGACGTGTTTAGTCTCTTCCAAAGGCAAGATGTTGTCTTTGTCGAGGGCTTCAAGTTCACTGGAAATATTGTCGTATTTGCGAATAAGTGAACGGCGTACCACCTCTGTTGGGTGAGCCGTTAAAACTAACTCGATCGACTGGGACTGCAAAGACGCCAGCATGTCATCGGCACTGAAGTTTCTCTTATCCAATCGAGCCAATAAATCGCCAACGGGGTTATGGTACACACCAAGGCTTTCATTGGTACGACGACGGTGAACACGATGATACTGCTCTGCAATATTGGACAGATTCAAAAACTGGTTAAAAGCTCGAGCTACAGGAACAATTTCTTTATCATCCAGCGCTTCCAACGCTTGAATCAGTGCCGCCGAATCACCAGACTGGCGCCCATCTTTCGACAACAACCGAATATTCTCTATTTTCTCAAGAAAACCCGCCCCTAAATGATTGCTCATGCTTTCGCCAAGACAGTCTCCTAGCAACCTAACATTTTCACGTAATGACGCCTGTCGATCACTCACTTAACCCTCCTAATGTTGCCAACAACATCGTTTAAAACGTTCTTTTTGACCCAATCAAACATCAAAGCTACAAGCCTTCACGCTTGGCCTGGTCCCAATAATAATCCAACTCTTGCAGAGAGCAATCTGTTAATTTTTTATCCTGTGCGGCCACCAAGGCTTCGATTCTACCAAAGCGGCGGCGAAACTTTTCATTCGTTTTATTCAATGCAACATCGGGCGACACGTTAAGATGTCGTGCCAGATTAGACACGGCAAACAGCACGTCCCCCATTTCCTCTTCTACGTGCACTGTATCTTGTTCTTTTATCGCGTCTTCCAGTTCATCAAGTTCTTCTCGGATCTTGTCAAAAACTGGTGCAATATCGGACCAATCAAAGCCGACTTTTGAAACACTCTGCTGAATTTTGACGGCCTGCATAAGCGCCGGCATTGACCTTGGTATGGCATCAAGACGGCTTTCATCTACAACGCCTTTTCGGGGCTTTTGGTTCGCTTTCTCTTGAGCCTTAATATGCTGCCATTGCTCAGAAATTTGTTGATCGGTTAACGTAGTTGGCTCGCCAAAACGAGTAAGATCAGCCTCTGGGAATACATGAGGATGACGACGCAACATCTTTTCAACAATACCATCGGCAATGTCGTCAAAGGTGAAACGCTGCTCCTCTTCTGCGATTTGTGCGTAAAAAATCACCTGGAACAGCAAGTCGCCTAGCTCTTCTTTTAAGTGATCAAAGTCTTCTCGCTCAATCGCATCCAGCACTTCGTAAGCTTCTTCAAGGGTATAAGGCGCAATACTTTTGTAGGTTTGTTTTTGATCCCAAGCACAGCCAAACCGCTTATCACGCAAACAACGCATTAGGTGCTTGAGTTTGCTCATTGGCTCTATCAAAACGGCTGACTCGCTCAAAAATCACGCTCTCTGAACACATTCAACACATTGGGCAATTGATTAATACGATGCAGCAATTTGCTTAACACACTCAGCTCGCCAACCTCAATAGTAAAGCGAATACACGCGGTATGGTTTTCTTTAGCGGATAGCGTATTCATCGACAATAAATTCACTTTTTCGTTTGCCAACAAGCTAGTAATGTCGTTTAACAGCCCTGTACGGTCGTAAGCTTCGACCTGAATGTTAACCGGGTATTGATTGTCTAACTCTTCACCCCAGCTCACATCGATAATGCGTTCGGGCTCATCCAGCCCTAACTGTACGATATTGATACAATCTTGGCGATGAACCGACACACCACGCCCTTGGGTAATAAAGCCCACAATGTCATCCCCCGGGATAGGCGTACAGCACTTCGCCATCTGGGTAAGAAGTTTGCCTACGCCTAAAATATGAATGTCATTGTCAGATGATTTATGGCGGCTTTTTTTCAGGCGAATAGGTCGCGGCGCCGCCGTTTCGCCGTTGAGACTGTAAAAGTCATCAATCACTCTTAATACACGAGCTAATTGAATGTCCCCTGCGCCCAGCGCTACGTATACCTCATCCGCATAGGAAAAATTAAAACGTGACGAGATCGCTTGCAGATCAATGCGATTGTCTTCAAGACCAAGACGCTTTAACTGCTTGTCTAATAAGTTTTTGCCCGCTTCTAAGTTCTTTTCGCGATCTTCTTTACGAAACCAATTCTGTATTTTAGCTCTGGCTCGGTTGGTTTGAACATACCCAAGCGTAGGATGAAGCCAATCACGGCTAGGTCCACCTTCTCTGGTGGTAAGTATTTCAACCTTGTCGCCGGTTTTGAGCTGAGTAACCAAGGAAATGATCTTACCGTTGACCTTCGCGCCACGGCATCGATGACCAATTTCGGTATGCACACGATACGCAAAATCCACTGCGGTGGCGTTGATGGGCAAATCCACCACGTGCCCATCAGGGGTAAACACATAGATACGATCTTGCTCAATGTCACTTCGAACCTGCTCAGACAGCGACTCCAAGTCGCCCTGCACTTCATGAAAATCCAGAATAGTTCTCAGCCACTGTAGCTTTTCTTCGTAACTGGAGCTGTTTGAGCTTAAATCTGTACCCTTGTATTTCCAGTGGGCGCAAACACCTAACTCCGCATCTTCATGCATTTTATGAGTACGAATTTGGATTTCCAATGCACGACCTTGCGGTCCGATTACCGCCGTGTGTAACGACTGATAACCATTGGTTTTGGGGTTACTTATGTAATCATCAAACTCTTGCGGAATGGGGCGCCATAAATTATGCACAACCCCCAACACGCCATAACATTCCATTGGCTGATCAACCAAAATACGAACGGCTCTTACGTCGTATACTTCATCGAAGCCGATGTTTTTACGCTTCATCTTGCGCCAAATACTGTAGATATGTTTGGCTCTACCCATCAAGTCAGCGTGAATATTGATGTTTTTAAGGCGTTCATCTAAAAGCTGAATTACGTCGTCAATAAACTGCTGGCGGTCTAGACGTTTTTCATCCAACCAGTTAGCAATTCGTTTGTAATCTGAGGGGTATAAATAACGAAAGGAAAGGTCTTCAAGCTCCCATTTGATGTGACCAATACCTAATCGATGCGCCAGCGGGGCATACACACTTTGCACTTCTAAGGCAACGGCAACTCGACGCGCTTCGTCCTGATGTTTGGCTTCTTTGATCGCACACGCGCGCTCGGCCAACTTAATGAGTACCACACGGACATCGTCAATGATAGACACCAGCATTTTACGCAGCGATTCTAGCTGATTATCACTGCGACCTAATACTTCGACGGCGGTATCTGCAGTGAGGTTTTTAGACACCTCCCCCATGCGTATGACCCCTTCAATAATCGAAGAGACTTTACGACCAAACATGTCGGTGACTCGCGTAATAGGCAACTGATCTTCGCGTACCACGCGATACAGCGCCGCGGCGACAAGGGAGTCTTGATCCGCCCGAAAACCGGATAAAATTTCAACCATCTCCAGTCCTGCGCGAAAAGTACTCGCTTGCGCCCCCCAATACGAGGGACGAGCGCATTGCAATTCCGCTTGACGCGCTAATTCACACGCCATTCGTACTGGAACGCGAGCACTGTCATCGATCAGATGAGAAAAATGCCCCATCCACGCATCAATATCGACACTGCCATCTTCTAAAACAGGGTGATCTTTTCTAACCGTTACCATGCATCCTCCCTTCAATTTACTTCTTTTTTTGCAACAACATCATGCTTTCTACATGGGATGTTTGAGGAAACATATCCATCAAGCCGATGCGTGTCACATGGTATCCCTTTGCGACCAAATAGTCGGCATCCCTCGCTAACGTAGAAGCATTGCAAGAAACATACAATATTTGCGTCGGCGCTATTTTTATTATGCTATCTAAAAATTCAAGTGCGCCAGCGCGGGGGGGATCAAGCAGTATTTTCGTCACACCAGCACGCAATAACGCATTCGCGCTGGTCGTTATCGCATCCGCTTGAGTTAAATCGGCCGCCAAAAAAGAGGCATTGTCGATGTTATTAACACGCGCATTCTCTTTTGCAGCTTGCACCATGGTGTCTTGCACTTCCACACCAATGACCGATTTGACGTGCTGAGCGAGTGGCAAAGTAAAATTACCCACACCACAAAACAAGTCTAATACCACATCATGGCGGGTAAGATTTAACCAGTCGATGGCTTGCGCTACCATCTTTTTGTTCATTGCGGCATTTACTTGAATAAAATCTTGCGGATGAAAATGCAATCTTAACTCACCCAAATCATAGTAGCGCATTTTTTCAAGAGCCACGTCAGCCTTGCTCGATTTTGGTGCTTGCCAATAGATGATAATACCAGCACCATCAGCCCATTCTTGCCAATCGTTTTCAAGCCTCTCTGAGATGTCCGTCGTTAAACGAAACACCACGGAGACACCTTTACTGTCTTCCAATAACTCGATGTGCCCAACAGACGGCGCCAACGCATTACCCATCATATTGGCTTTTAATGATACAAAAGCACCTTGCAAGGACTCGGTCAAGACCACGCAACGTTCAATGGGCACAATGTCACTCGAGGCTTTGCCTCGAAACCCCATCACAGCATGGCCTTTGACAACATCAATCGCAATACGTGCGCGACGACGATATCCAGTGGACGCATCGGACAGCACCTCTATGGTTTGATGACGTAGGAGGTTACGAAACTGCCCCTGCAGCCAAGCAGATTTCGCTGCCAACTGCTGGTCGCCGGCCAAGTGCTGAAAACGGCAACCACCGCACACTGAAAAATGTTCACAGGAAGGGGAAATTCGATGGACGCTAGGTTCTATGAGGCTGACGAGCATGGCTTCATCAAACCGACGCCCCGCTTTGGTAACTTGGGCATTCACCGTTTCACCAGGCAAAGCCCCTTCTATAAAAGTGACTTTACCTTGCAAACGTGCAACACCTTTTGCTTCATGAGTTAAACCATCCACCTGATAAGTCTGGACAGGACCTATCGGCTGAGGTTTGGCGGTTCGACGCGGGGGGGTTCTTCTTCTCAAAAGAGGCTCTCTTTTCCAGAGTATAGGATAAACGCGCTGCTATTCTATCGCATCTGTTTAGCGAACGGGAAACGAAAGCGGCGCTTAATACGTGATTCGCCCTTTAAGCATCGAAAACACCCGTCGACAAATAACGATCACCTCGATCACACACGATCGCCACGATAACCGCGTTATTAAGTGTTTTGGATAAAGCCATCGCCGTTGCAACTGAGCCGCCAGAAGACACACCACAAAAAATACCTTCTTCTTTTGCAAGACGACGCATGGTCACTTCCGCGTCGTGCTGTGAGACATCCATTACATGATCAACACGAGCCGCATCGAAAATAGAAGGCAAATACGCTTTTGGCCAACGACGTATGCCAGGAATACTGGCCCCATCTTGAGGTTGTAGGCCAATGATTTGAATGTCATTATTTTGTTCTTTAAGATAATGAGACACCCCCATAATAGTACCCGTTGTGCCCATTGAGCTCACAAAGTGCGTGACGGTTCCTTGGGTTTGCTGCCAAATCTCCGGCCCTGTAGACACATAATGCGCGTTGGGATTATCTTGATTGGCAAACTGGTTTAAAACAATGCCGACACCCTGAGCTTGCATTTCTTGAGCCAGATCACGCGCTCTTTCCATACCTTGTTCTTTGGTGACTAAATGCAAAATAGCCCCATACGCCGACATCGCTGATTTGCGTTCTTGGCTCATGTTATCCGGCATAATCAAATGCATTTTGTAGCCTTTAATGGCAGCAGCCATAGCCAACGCAATGCCCGTATTGCCACTGGTCGCTTCAATCAAACTATCACCGGGCTTTATATCACCGCGCAATTCTGCTTGAACGATCATGTTTAATGCAGGGCGATCTTTCACTGAACCCGCAGGATTCTGACCTTCAAGCTTTAACAAAATAGTATTGTTTGGGTTAGGATTGATTCGCTGCAAGCGAACCAATGGGGTTTGCCCAATAAGGGACTCGATACTCGGGTATTGGATCATAAAAAACTTCGTTGACATTAATGACTTAGGGAATGACACTTAATAGATTACGTCTATTTAAGAACACTTAGACCAAACAGTACAATAAGAAAGCGTTATAAACTTAGGTTAAATTGCGCATTCTAGGGTAATAGATATGTTCATCCTACGTTTTTCCACGCTACTACTGTTATTACGGATGGTGACTAGCTGCGAACAACCCACAGCGGATCTGAGCGGATTACACCCCGCCGAGTTGAGAAAAGAGTGGCGGGCATGTGCCTATATTGTCAACCCATCCAATCGTGAAAAACAAATGTGCGACCATTATGAACACGAATGTCAGCGCCGAAAAAACTTAGGCAGCTTAGCTTGCTATTAACGGATTTTTTAACCCCTTATAGAACTAACATATAATTTTATGAAGCTTCCTTTTGCTCGCTTATTAACCGCTCATTTGAGCAATACGCTTTTCTGGGCACTCTTTGCGCCTGTGTTTATGGTGTCATTACTGGCTGGTGCACTTCTTATCAGCACACGTTTTCATGATTTAAACCGTCATCTATACGAACGTACCTCTCACATTACTGAGCAAGTCGCTACCACCAGCGAATACGCCATTGTCTTTTCTGATCAAAATATGATGTACCGTATCTTGCAAAACGCCCTTAATAATCAAGACATCAGTAGCGTCCGACTGTTTAATAGCGAACAAAAAATGATTGCTGAGTTAGGCAAAGCCCCTTCACAAAGCAACGACTCACAAGCCACTCTCTTCTCGGAAGACGCCTACGTCAAAGAATACCCCACTTATTTAGACTCCATGAGCGCCATTTACTACACCAGTAACGCCCCTGACAGCGTCTTTAAAACGCAAGCCGACCTGTTTAACCCAATTGACCAGCGCAGCCTCATCGGCTGGGTAAAGATAGAAACCAACAAATCGGGCATTCAAATAGAAAAATATCAGTACGCCGCTCTCACAGTCTTTATTTTACTGCTGTTTAACCTAGCGATTGTATTAAGCGCGTTACGCATCGCCAAAACGCTCACCCAACCAGTAGACCGTTTGGCAAACGCCATTACCAAACTGGTCAAAGGCCACTTTTCCGCCGCAAAACTAATAAAGCTCCCCCCCGAATACGCAACCCTTCAAAAAGATTTACTCGACCTTACCGAGCGCCTGGAACACCATAATGAAGAGCTTATTGCCGGTATAGAACAATCGACCGAAGACATTCGTCGCAGCATGGACAGTATGGAAGAGAAAAGCGCCCAGTTGCACATTGCTAACCGTGAAGCCATGGAATCCAACCGTTTAAAATCGCAATTTCTGGCCAATATTAGCCACGAGGTCCGAACGCCACTCAATGCCATTTTGGGCTACACAAAAACCTTACAGAAAGACATTACCGATACACAGCAACGGCTGTATGTCGATACCATAGAGCAGTCAACCAACAGCCTTCTGACCATCATTGGCGACATATTGGACTTTTCTAAAATAGAAGCTGGCAAGCTAAGCTTAGAAAGCAATCATTTCAATTTAAAGGCGCTCATCGACGATGTGTACCAAATTCTCAGCATCAACTTACTGACCAAAGAAAAAAAAATCGACCTTGTACCGGAATACAGCCAAAACATACCAGAATGGTTTATTGGTGACGGCACGCGAGTGCGACAGATACTGACCAATTTGATTGGTAATGCGATTAAATTTACACATCAAGGCTCGGTACGAACCAAAGTCTCGATTGCCTCACACAAAAACCAAGACGTCACCCTATCTTTCCAAATTATCGACACCGGAATTGGCATACCTGAGCATAAAATAAACCGTCTTTTTAAACCCTTTTCCCAGGTTGATACCAGCACCACCAGACAATTTGGTGGAACTGGGCTGGGGTTGGTCATCACTAAAAAATTGGTCGAACAGATGCGAGGGAAAATTGAGGTGAGCAGCGACCCCAGTATTGGCTCTACGTTTCGCTTCACCATCACCCTAAAAACGTCGAATAAACAAAGCCCTCATAAAGACGCACTCAATATTCAAGTCGTCTTACTTGAACCCAGCCCCACTTACAAAAGCTACCTAAATAGCTACCTACAAAGCATAGGCGTTGGCTGCAGCAGCGGTTCCGATTTAGAACACGTTGTTGCGCAGATGAATACTCCAAAAAACCGCATTGACTGCATTTTATTAAGCGTGATGCCCGACGCAAAAAGCGTGGCGGAAGCACGCGAATTAATCACCTATTCAACCCAACAATTTTCAATCCCGTGCATAGTAATGATTCAACCCCCTGGGCAAATAGCGCACTATCAAGACCTAAAAAGCCTCTGCAGCGACATTCTACTCAAGCCAATTGGGCAAGACCGGCTTTATAATGCTCTGCAACGTCTAAACGAGACGCCCGGGCAGCCTCACAGTAAAGCATCGCAGCCAATCAATGCATTGCATGATAAACTTAAAGGGCTCAATATTTTAGCCGTTGACGATTCCCCGATTAATTTGCAGCTCATCAACCATTGGCTGCTTCCTATTGGAGTAAACATCTCATTGGCCTACAGTGGTAAACAAGCCATCGCAATGGCAGAACACACCACGTATGATCTTATTTTTATGGACATTCAAATGCCCGAAATGGATGGCATGGAAACCACACAACACATACGCCAATTAGCACACTACACGAACACGCCCATCATTGCCCTGACCGCTCATGCTTTAGCGTCTGAACAACAACAAATGCTGTCCAGTGGCATGAACGCCTACCTAACCAAACCCATTGATGAGGAGCTTCTTCTGAACACCATAGACACCTGGTGCTCTACCACCGAAACACTGCAAGATCAGATCGATGCCAAATTAATGGGTATTTTTGACTTAGAAAAGGCGTTGGCAATTGTTGATGGCAAAACCGACATAGCAAAAGACATGTTTGATATGCTAGCGGATTCCTTAGACGATGAAAAAAAGCTCATTCAGCATCATTTAGAACACCAAGATACCAAGAAACTCATCGAGGTCGTACACCGAATCCACGGCGCTTCTAAATACACAGGTACGGTTAACATAGCGCGCCACGCTGGTTTTTTAGAAACCCATTTAAAAGAATTAGGGCTTGAAAACGCAGAAGGGGTCGCTGAGGACTTCATCGAGGCGATAGAAGAACTGCTCGACCATCGCCTGCTCATTCCTTGGGATCAGCCGTTCGATTCGAGTACAACAAACGCCTGAGCGTAGGCCTTTTCATCCGTTAGACTCAAGTGCCAAGCAACAGGAAAATCAAAGCGCTCATGAACACTCGAATCAACCGTTAATATCGGTTGTCCACTGGGTAAATTACTGACCGTAAAATGCTGAAAGCTCACACCCGAAGCAATACCAGTCCCCAGCGCTTTCACTGCGGCTTCTTTTGCTGCAAAGCGCTTGGCCACAAATGCATTCGCCTTGTCGAGATTACGGATAGCTAACCAATGAGATTTTTCTTCCGGTGTCAGAATTCGGTCAATAAAGCGCTCTCCTAGACGCGCAACAGACTGTGCAATTCGAGCAATATCCACCAAATCTGTACCAATACCGATAATCACATATCCCCCTTATAAACTGTCAATATGACGCTACATTAGGCCCGAAAAATAGGCACACCCAAATGCCGCTCACCCTGAAAAGGCGACTTCGGCAATAAACGCCTGGCCACCACAGGTTTGCCATTCAACAGGCTATCTAACCAGTGTCGATGCAATTCTTTAGCTAAACTCAACACCTGCTTATTGGTCCACTGCCCTGAGTGATAATTCATAGCAACTTGCCCCTCGACAAACAGCATGGGCAATTGCTTTGGCGTTTCTCCATGATACGGGCGCAAACCAAACTTGTAATGAAACTGATACAGCTGACGCGAATCGATTAACTCACCTCGCCCCGTCGACACCATATTAATACCCACACCCAACTCAGCAAACAGCCCGACTTCAAAACGTCGTAACAGAGGCGCAATAGGCGCACCAGAGTGCAAACTGCGGATCAACCATTGGTACAAGATAAACATATCGGGCAAAGGCAGATTCAGCGGCAATAATTTCTCTAGCAATTCGTGCACATACAAGGCCGCATACAAAGGCAGCCCCTCTAATGAAAAAGACGTCTTGATCGACTCTAAACTCTTTATGGTTTTTAAGTCACCGCGACCCGTAAGCTCAGCGTCATAACACAAAAAAGGCCCAGGTATGACCCGAGCCTCTTTTTTGGGTAGCCGCCACACGCCTCGGATCAAACCCTGCTCTTGAGTCAATAGATCAAGCAAGATCCTGCCGTCTTGAAAAGGACGAGTGTGGATCACATACGCCGACACGCGCATTCGACTTACTCTTCCTGATAACCTAAGCTCGCAAGCGCGCGCTCGTCGTCTGACCAACCCGAACGAACCTTGATCCAAAGATTAAGCATTACCTTATGTTGAAATAAGTTTTCCATATCAATGCGCGCTTCTTTGCCAATTAGCTTAATTTTATCGCCACGTTCGCCGATAATAATGCGTTTTTGACCATTACGTTCAACCAGAATAAGCGCACTTATGTGAATCGCTGACTCTTCGTAAACAAACTCTTCAATTTGCACCGCCACTTCATAAGGCACTTCCTGCCCTAGCTGACGCGTGATTTTTTCACGCACAATTTCAGCCGCTAAAAAACGCGAACTGCGATTGGTAATCTGATCTTCAGGGTAAAACTGCGTTCCTTCTGGCATGTAGCTTTCGACCAAACGCTCTAAACGATCTAGGTTATTGTTACGCAAAGCCGAAATAGGGACAATTTGAGCAAAGTTCATGCGATCGGATAAATTCGCCAAACGCGGCAACAGGTCGGTTTTTTGATCCAGTTGATCCACTTTGTTGACCACTAAAATCACTGGACAACGAGCCTGCTTGACTTTTTGCAACACAGATTCGTCTTCTTCCGTCCAGCGATCAGCATCAATGACAAACAACACCAAATCCACATCTTTCAATGCCGCTGCCGCGGTTTTATTCATGATACGGTTAATGGCTTTTGCTTCCCCCAAATGCAATCCAGGAGTATCAACGTAGATTGCCTGCACATGACCTTCGGTTTTCACACCCAAAATCTGATCGCGAGTGGTTTGCGGCTTACGGGAAGTAATCGACAGTTTTTGACCCAATATATGATTCAACAGGGTAGATTTACCCACATTAGGGCGCCCAACTATGGCGATATAACCACAGTGCGTTACTTCAACTTCAACGTCAGACATGTTTCTTTTCCAGTTTTTTCAAGGCTTTCGTCGCGGCGTTTTGCTCAGCAATACGGCGACTGTTGCCCTTGCCTTCAATCGCCTCTTCACACAATTCAATAAAGCAATGCACATAGAACAATTGATCATGGGGTTCGCCAACAATGTTCACCACTTCGTATTGAGGCAAAGCATGCTTACGAGCTTGTAGATATTCTTGAAGACGTGTTTTGGCGTCTTTGGTCACTATTTTTAAAGACGTTGCGTCTAAACGCTCTTTGTACCACGCCAAGATATGTTGACGACAAACGTCCATACCAGCGTCTAAATACATGCCGCCAATAATGCCCTCAACCGTATCCGCTAAGATAGAGTCACGTCTAAAACCACCGCTTTTTAATTCGCCAGCCCCCAATTTAAGATAGTCACCAAGCTCAAACTCTCTTGCCAGTTCGGCCAAGGTGTCACCCTTCACCAAAGAGGCTCGCAGCCGACTCAATTCACCTTCTTTGGCCTTAGGAAAACGGTGAAATAAATCTTCCGCAATCACATAGTTAAGGATTGAATCACCAAGAAACTCAAGGCGCTCATTATTTTTGCCACCAAAACTACGGTGCGTTAGCGCCAGCTCAAGCAGTCCAAGGTCAGCGAAAAAGTACCCTATTCGCCGACTCAGCTTCTGATACGATGAACTCAAAATTTCTCCAAAAAATACTATTCAATCAAACCGTTATTTTTAAAGCTTGGGAGACTTAAAAACTCATCCCAATGCAGCCAAACATAAAAAGCGCGGCCTTTCATGTTTTCATCTGGCACAAAGCCCCAAAAACGGCTGTCTGCGCTGTTGTCTCTGTTATCGCCCATCACAAAGTAATGTCCAGCCGGAACCGTCCACTCGCCTTCTTGTGGGGTAAAACGATAACTGTTGTATATATCGTGTTGAACGTCGCCTAATTGCTCAGAAAATACATCCACTGGCTCTTGACTTGGGTTTAACGAAATGGGCAGTTTCGCCAAAAACGCTTTACTCACTGGCGTACCATTCACTGTCAGCACTTTATTACGATAGGCTACCGTATCTCCCGGCAAGCCAATCAAACGTTTAATGTAATTTAAACTAGGATCACGCGGATATTTAAACACCACCACATCCCCTTGTTTAGGTTCTGTCGTAGGGATAATCACGGTGTTCAACACGGGTAAACGCAGACCGTACTCAAATTTATTCACCAGAATAAAGTCACCGATTTCTAACGTCGGCAACATAGAGCCTGAGGGAATTTGAAAAGGTTCGACCACAAACGAACGTAAGCCAAAAATGACCGCAATAATCACAAAGTAAGATTTCACTTCAACAACAAAACGCGGTGTTTGCGCTAGCCTTTGTTGCGCTTCTTTGTTTATAGCACCACGTGCTTCAGGCGTCATGTTTGCCAATGCCAACTTTCGCTTCGGCAAATACACAATACGATCATAGATCCAAAACACACCCGTCACCAAAAATGCGATGGCCAGTATCAACTCGAAATCAAAACCCATACTTACTTACTCCACCAAAGCGTGCAAATACACGCCCGTTGATTAACTGGCTAGCTGTCCAACTGCAAAACCGCAAGGAAAGCGGATTGAGGTACTTCTACGTTACCCACTTGCTTCATGCGTTTCTTACCTTCTTTCTGCTTCTGCAATAGCTTTTTCTTACGGCTAACATCGCCACCGTAACATTTGGCGATCACGTTTTTGCGCAAAGCCTTTACCGTCGTACGAGAAATCACTTTCGCGCCAACGGCGCCTTGAATTGCCACATCGAACATCTGACGAGGAATCAGCTCTTTCATTTTTTCACATAAGGCACGGCCTTTGTATTGCACGTTGTCTTTGTGCATGATCAAGGCTAACGCATCGACTCGCTCACCGTTTATCAATATATCCAAACGCACTAACGGCGCCGCATTGAAGTGAGAAAAACTGTAATCCAATGACGCAAAACCACGACTGCATGATTTGAGTTTGTCAAAAAAGTCCATAACGACTTCATTCATAGGCAATTCATAGCGCAATTGCACCTGACGACCGACGTAGAGCATGTCTTTTTGAACACCACGCTTTTCAATACACAAGGTAATCACGTTACCCAAGTACTCTTGCGGGACCAAAATATTGGCTTCAACGATCGGCTCGCGCATTTCTTTGATAGTGCCTAAATCGGGCATTTTAGACGGGCTATCAACGTTGATTACGTCGCCATTGTTTAGCTCAATTTCATAGACAACCGTTGGCGCCGTGGTGATCAGGTCTAAATTGTATTCGCGCTCTAAACGCTCTTGAATGATTTCCATGTGCAGCATGCCAAGGAAACCACAACGGAAACCAAACCCTAATGCATCAGAGCTTTCCGGCTCGAAAAACAAAGACGCATCGTTCAATGTCAACTTATCCAGCGCCACACGAAAATCTTCATAATCGTCTGAGCTAACAGGGAAAACACCCGCATACACCTGAGGTTTTACTTTCTTAAAACCCGCCAACTGAGCCACATTGGGCGTAGAAGCATGAGTGATGGTGTCGCCTACTGGGGCGCCATGGATGTCTTTGATGCCTGCCACGACAAAGCCCACTTCTCCCGCTCTTAACACACCGGTTTCTTTGCGCTTAGGCGTGAAAATACCGGTCATATCAACAGGGTGCGTTTGCTTAGTCGATTTGATGAAAATTTTGTCTTTCTTGCGCAAGGTACCTTGCTTAATACGCACTAAAGAAACAACACCCAAGTAGTTATCGAACCAAGAGTCAATAATCAGTGCTTGGAGTGGTGCATCAACATCGCCTTCTGGCGGTGGAATAGTCGCGATTAGACGCTCTAAAACATCGTCTACCCCCATGCCAGTTTTAGCAGAGCATGTCACCGCGTTCATTGCGTCGATACCGATAATTTCTTCTATCTCGGCACTGACTCGCTCTGGTTCGGCCTGAGGCAAATCGATTTTATTCAACACCGGCATAACTTCGAGACCCTGCTCGATCGCGGTATAGCAGTTTGCTACGGACTGAGCTTCCACGCCTTGCGCCGCATCGACTACTAGCAAGGCGCCTTCACAAGCCGCTAGGGAACGAGACACTTCGTAGGAAAAATCCACGTGCCCTGGAGTATCAATGAAATTTAGCTGATAAGTTTGACCATCTTTAGCATGGTAATCCAAGGTCACACTTTGCGCCTTGATAGTGATACCGCGCTCACGCTCAATATCCATAGAATCAAGAACTTGGGCAGACATTTCACGCTCGCTCAGACCTTCGCAGGTTTGAATGAAACGGTCGGCTAATGTGGATTTTCCGTGATCAATGTGCGCAATGATCGAGAAATTGCGTATGTGCTTAAGATTATTAGAGGACACTATTTACTCACACTTTAAAAGCGATGTTTGGATGAACACCAGCGAATACACTCGCATTCAGGATAGAAATTGGCGAGCATTCTACCGAAAATCAAGCAAGGACTCCATTTATTTCAAAGGCGAACTCAATCGCCCTTCACCCATTCTATTGGCGTGCTCTGCATACAAACAATAATCCGCTTAAGGTAGAACAATGCCACGCTGTTTTAAAATACGCTCAACTGTGTCTACGGTGGCTTGCGTGTGGGCGTCTATTTCAAGGTTGACCCGATCACCCACTGTCAATTTATCAAATGTGGTTAACCGCAAGGTTTCTGGTATTAAGGAGACTTCCAGCCAATCATCGCCAATGGCACTGATGGTTAAGCTCGCACCATTAAGCCCCACATACCCCTTATCGAACAAATACCGCCTAGCATCCACTTCGTTTTGGCGATCTGTGGTAAAACGAATATGCACACTGTCTTCTACTTTTTCGACTCGTGACACCGCAACAGACGTCATAATATGGCCAGACATAATGTGCCCTCCGACCTCATCGCCCATTCTGGCCGCTCGTTCGAAGTTCACTATATCGCCGGTTTGCAACAAACCAACATTGGTTAATGCCAACGTCGTATCGATGACATCAAATGTCAGCTCGTCATGGGTCATGTCAGACACGGTAAGGCAAACACCGTTAATGGCCACACTGGCCCCAAGTTGCTGCCCCAACATAACGCCTGTAGGGAAATCAATAACAAGGCGTTTGTTACGCCCCACCTGGTTTGTAAGCTTGACCGTTGCCTTACCCTGAACAATACCCGTAAACATAAAAGACCTCATTAATAGGAAAAATAATCGAGATACGTATGCAACATCGTATCAAGATTGAAAAACTGAAGAAGAAACGTACACCTATCATCAAAGCGTTGCCGTGACTGCTTTTGCATGAGTTATCACAGCATCACCAATAGGGTTATCCACAGGTTACGGGGATAACCTCTTCTTACTTACATGATGAGTAAAAAAACACTTAGATTCTACTTATGCGACCACTTTAGCATTTTTCAATCATACCCCCAAAAATCAAGCCATAAAAAAGCCCCAGCAAAAGGCTGAGGCTTATTGGTACAGGAACGCTTAATCAGTCTTGCAGTGCTTCTATCATGGCTTGTGTCACCAAGGTAATTCCGTCGGAGTTACGATAGAATCGAGCCGCATCCGCCACTGCGTCTTCGCCAATAACTGTGCCTTCCGGAATGCAGCAATCAGAATCCACAATCACTTTGGTTAAACGACAATGACGCCCAATGTCCCCGCGCGGCAAAATCACCGACTTATCCACATGGGAATACGAATTGACCCGTACGTTATTGAATAAAATAGACTGTTCTACCGTCGAACCAGACACAATACAACCTGCTGAAACGACAGAGTTTAAAGCCGTCCCGATGCGCTCTTCATAGTTGTAATTAAACTTCGCCGCAGGGCGCTGATATTGCATGGTGCGGATGGGCCATTCTTCGTCGTACAAGTCCAATTCTGGGACGAGGCGTGTTAGATCCATATTCGCTTCCCAATAAGCCGTTAACGTACCCACATCACGCCAGTAAGGCGCACTTGGGTAACTGGGGTTATTGATCACACTGCGCGAAAAATGGTGCGCTTTGATTTTACTGCGACCCACGAAAAGCGGGATAAGATCTTTACCAAAGTCATGGCTAGAATCATCATCACTGGCGTCTGAGTGTAAATTTTCAGATAGAAATTTCGTATTAAATATATAAATCCCCATGCTGGCTAACGCCACATTGGGTTTACCAGGCACGGTAGGAGGATTGGAAGGTTTCTCTTCGAAGGCAATAATATTGTCACCTTCGTCCACGTGCATAATACCAAATTGATCCGCCTCTTCAATCGGTACCTCAATGCAGGCCACCGTCACGTCGGCACCACTTTCAATATGATCTTCCAGCATCACGCTGTAATCTTGTTTATAAACGTGATCTCCCGCGAGGATTAAAATATATTCACTGTCTAAACTATCGATCATGCTTAAATTCTGATAAACCGCGTCCGCCGTACCTCGATACCAATCACTGCCCGTTTGTTGCTGAGCCGGCCAAAGCTCGATAAATTCGTTGAAATCCGAGCGTAAGAAATTCCAACCACGTTGTACGTGCTGGTTTAACGTGTGTGACCGGTATTGAGTCAGCACCGCAATCCGACGCATCCCTGAGTTGATGCAGTTGGACAATGGAAAATCAATAATTTTGTACTTACCGGCAATAGGAACCGCAGGTTTCGAACGATTATCCGTTAATTGTTTAAGTCTTGAGCCACGTCCACCGGCTAATATAATGGACAGAGTTTTCATGCGCGCTGTATTTAAATCCATGTGATGCCCTTAAAATTTTTATCAACACACTCTAATAGAAGTATGATTAAGGTATACTCTAATCATTATTCCTAATCAACAAGATGACTGATAATGAAAATACTCTTTGCTGCCTCCGAAATCTACCCTCTCATTAAAACAGGAGGACTGGCCGATGTGGCTGGTGCACTGCCTGTCGCCTTAAGGAAAAAGGGTCATGACGTCAAACTCATTATGCCTGCTTACCGAGGCATACTTGAAAAGGTAGCGCCAATTCAAAACACGATCAACCTAGGAAACCCATTTGGCGTAGGGGATTTGATCCTACTCGAAACCTGTATCCCTGAAAACAACATACCTGTTTGGCTCGTGCAATGCCAAGCACTTTATGAACGCGATGACGGGCCTTACGTAGACAAACAGGGTATCGACTTTACCGATAATCACGTTCGTTTTGCGGCATTATCATGGGCAGCAGCGAGGCTGGCGTGTGACGGTGAGCTTACACAATGGCAGGCCGACATACTTCATTTGAATGACTGGCAAACGGGTTTTGCCGCGGCGTATCTTGAAAGCTGGAAAGTTGATCATCCGCCGATTGTGACCACCGTACATAATTTACGTTATAACGGAAGTTTTGACATGGATCAATTTTCTGATCTGCATCTGTCGTCGGAATTACTCAGTTTGCATGGTATGGAATTTTATGGGCGCTTCTCAGGATTAAAAGCGGGCTTAGTGTACGCCGATGCGATCACCACCGTCAGCCCAACTTACGCCAGAGAAATACTGACGCCCGAGTATGGAGACGGGTTAGATGGAACGCTCCGTGCAATGCAAACTAAGTTAATCGGCATTTTAAATGGTGTTGATTACGATCAGTGGTCGCCTGAAAAGGACGCGCACATTGCACATCAATACAGCGCCAATACGCTTGGACAAAAACAAGCGAACAAGCTTGCCTTGCTACAAGAGAATCATTTATCCGAAGACATTACTTTCCCTTTATTTGGGGTTGTCAGTCGACTCACTGAACAAAAGGGCTTAGACCTTATACTGGAAGCGATGCCTGCCTTATTGCAAAAAGGCGCACGCTTGGTCGTACTTGGGGCTGGAGACGCATCATTAGAAACACGCTACCTTCAGCTACAAGAACAATACCCAACTCAGGTCGCCGTTCGCATTGGTTATTTTGAAGACTATTCTCATCGAATCCAAGCCGGCATCGACGCTCTGCTTATCCCTTCACGCTTTGAACCGTGTGGGTTGACTCAACTGTATGCGCTAAAATATGGCACATTACCCGTTGTCAGACACACAGGAGGGCTTGCTGACACGGTTTTTGAAGGCGGCGATAACCCCAATGGGTTTGTTTTCCATGAAGCCAACAAAGACGATTTGCAAGCCGCAATGGAACGCACTATGGCGTGTTTTTACGACACACCTCATTGGTTGCAAAAACAAAAAAATGCCATGCAATGCAATCACAGCTGGGACGCTGTGACCGATCAATGGGTGAGCTTATACCGCTCGCTGCTGAATCAGTAAAGTGGCGCTAATTTAGGGATATATCGCTGCGAGCTTGGCTTTCCCAAGCTTGCACACCCTCAAGAATGGCCTGATCGGTAAACCCCTCTTGTTGCATCTTTTGCAATGCCTCAACGATCGCCTGCTTTACAACGGGGTTGTTGCATGAAGACCGCTTAGACATGGTCAGATACAAACCCTCACTGCTTAAATGAGGTGACATAGACACAACAGAATCAGACAACCCAAGCAAAGAAGCGTACGCGTAAGCCGGATTTTTTTCGTATAAAACGTAGTCTACTCGGTCCGCGGCTAACATTCGTAAGGCTTGTGAAATACTGGCTACTGACAAAATATTTAAATTGCGCTTCGCATACTGATCAAATTCTTGCCCTAAACTGTTATTAATAACAGTAACACCCCACTTTCCCTGTAAATCTTCTTTTTGATGGAACACAAAGGGCTTATCTTTGCTCTGCCACACCACGCTGGTGGTATGCAGCAGCACAGGGGCAAAGTAATCCATATAGTTTGCGCGCTCATTGGTGTAAAACGCGCCCGCTAACAGATCCACTCGGCCGTTCTTCACGTCTCCCTGAGCTCGTGACCACGGGCCGACATAGGTTAATGCAATCGGTATCTCGATGCGGCGGCTGAGTTCGTCGATAATGAGGCGATTAATGCCCATCAACTCATTAACCATGTCTTTCTGGCGCCATAAAAAGGGCGGGTATTCTGCATTTCCTGACGCCGTTAAAGCGCGACACGACGACGTGACAGCGGCTTTTTCAGCAGCAACGCTGGTGTTCGACAGGACCAGGATCAATCCCAACAAACACCCTATTAAATGTAGATAGAGCCGCATACAAGTCACCCCTTGGTGTGATAACACTCAATGCCAAACACTCAGCACACGTAAATTACGTAATAATTTTTTCATTTAACAAACTACGAGACCTCTAAAAATACTTACACAATCACACTACGCTTGACATTGTTAACAACATTATTTTGACGCTGTTAATAATACTAGTGCATAAACACGAAACTTTCCTAAAAAGGCCACAAACATGAACGACTGTCTTTTGGTTCCGTTCCCAAAATAAAGGCCAGTGATACCGTATTATTACAGCGATCACTCGCTAGTTTGAACTCATCATCCACCAGATTAAAACGCGCCGCGCCAGGCGGTAGAATGATCGGCAAAGACATTGGGTTCATTCCACGCATAAAATCGATCCACACCTTTTGTGCACCGCTGCTGCCGGTGATACTAAGCGGCACATTGTCATCGTCCCCCAACCACACGGTGGTCGAATAACCGCCCGTAATCCCGACAAACCAACTGTCTTTTTGTTGATTTGTGGTGCCTGTTTTGGCCGCAAAACGCAGATTAGGGAAGACTGACTGAGCGGCTCGCGCCGTACCAATCTGTGGTGTTTGGGTCATACCCTCCAACGTCACCGCGAGTAAGGCGTCGGTAAAGGGCACGTCTTTGGCTTGATCAAACCGTTTTAAAAGTCGATCTTTTTGATCCATCACAGCAAGCACAACGCCCAGCTCACTGCTCTTGCCTTGTGAAGCAATGGGCTGATAAAGGCGAGACACTTCAAAAGGCGACAACTCCAAAGAACCTAAAGCGACGGCAGGATGCATAGTAAAAGGCCGCTTAACCCCTAACTGGCGTAATGTATCACCCACTCGATCAAAACCAATTTGCTCGGCCAAAGATACGGTGGCCAAATTGTACGACTTCGCCATCGCCTCATAAAGATGAACCACGCCATGCACCTTACGATCATAATTTTCTGGCTGCCAAATCTGCCCTCCCACATTAAATTTGATGCGTTTGTCGTCGATCTGTGTCCACCAAGTGTAACGCCCTGTTGCTAAAGCCGATAAATACAAGGGCGGTTTGACCAAAGAGCCAATCGGCCTAACCGCGCCCAACGCCCTATTAAAGCCCGTGTAATACTGATCACTGGAGCCCACTACGGCACGGACCTGCCCCGACACTCTATCGGTGACGACCATGGCGCCTTGCAAACCTTTTAGTTTTTTGTCATTTTTTTCTAATACACCAACTTGGCGCTGCATCGCAGCACTCGCTGTGCGCTGAGCCCGAATATCAACACCGGTATAAATGCGCAAATTTTGCGTTGCCAACGTCGTTTCATCAAAGTCTCGTGACAATTGCAATGCGACTAAATCTAAATAATCCCCATACACAGAACGCTGTTTCTTTTTATCCGCGAGACGAATGGGCTGCTTTACTGAACGACGGTAGCCCTCAGCCGACAAACGCCCCTGGCTCTTTAGTACTCCAAGTACCGTGTCACGCCGGTCTTTGGCACGCACTGGCGAGCGTTCTGGGTTATAAAGAGAAGGACCTTTAACCATGCCCACTAATAACGCCATTTCATCAATATTTAATTCGTTTAAAGGGCGACCAAAAAAATGCTCACTCGCTGCAGCAAAACCATGCAGCGCGCTGTTGCCCAATTGCGCCAGATACACCTCGTTCATGTACGCCGTAATAATCGACGCCTTTGAATAATGGTATTCAAGCAACACACTCATCACCACTTCCGTGAGTTTGCGCGTGTAAGTCCGCTCAGAACTTAAATACATATTTTTAACTAACTGCTGCGTCAGGGTAGACCCACCTTGACGTCTCGCACCTTGAGTCAGATTAACAACCACAGCTCGAGCCATGCCCGTCAGTGAAATCCCCCAATGTTGGTAAAAATCTTGATCTTCCACCGCAATAAGAATGTCAATTAGCGGCTTGGGGATCTCTTCATACGTCAATATTTGGCGACTTTCTGTATTACCCCCATACAAGTAGCCAATACGTTGAGGCTCTATTCTCGCTTCTGTGACCTCGTCCCCACTTAAGGTCTGAATAACCAAGTGACCGCTTTGAAACGAAAAAATGCGCCTTTGACTGTCGTGGAAGCCAGACTGATCAACATATGAACGTAAGTGAGCACTTACCTTTGTACTGCTTCGTGCTGCCCAACCGACATTTTGGCTATTTCGACCAAAGCGATAGCCCGTTTCTTCTAATAGCGCCTCTAAATCTTGCTTTTTCCACGGAGCGCCATTGGTAAGCACAATCGGTGCGCTGTACACCTCGGAGGGGACTTGCCATTTTTGCCCTTCAAATCGGGCAACCACCTGACCATTGAGCCACCAAACCCAGAGGGAAAAAGGCAAACTGGCCAACAGACCAACAATAAACAGCCATTTTAAACAGGCAAGACATAGCCTCTTCAAAAAAGAAGGTTTGGCGCGTCGTTTCGATTTTTTCGAGGACTTACGTGAGGATTTTGCAGGAGTTTTCTTAGCCATATGCGTCAAGTATAGGGAGCTTACTGCACGCAAGCAACGCCCGTTAAAAACTAACACAATTCTTACATATTGACTCATCACTCATCGCACTTTAGAGTGCGTTGATTACAAGCGTTTTATGTAGTCGATTTGTTGCGCTTTTTTTGTGGTGCCAGTCGACTATGATTTCAAAACATTTATTATAAAAAAGTGCGGTAATCACGTGTTTAATAAGCATCTAATCCCTAATGCGCAAAATCTTCCTGAAGGCAAGGCGCTTAATATCGAAGTAGAAAAATACCGCTTTGTTGTGACCAAGCAGCAAGGCAAAATTATTGCCTACGAAAACCTATGCCCGCATCAAAAAAAGCCCCTTCATGGAGCGTCTGACTCGGTATTAGACGACGACGAAGATTATCTAAAGTGCCATCATCATGGCGCACTTTTCTCACCGTTGGACGGCACTTGCATTACCGGTCCATGCCAAGGCAGCCATCTAAAAAAAGCCACAGTGGGCATTGAACAAGGCAATTGTTATTTATTAATTGCCTAGTCACCCAACCACTCAGACAATTCATCAAGAGCGAAGCCGTGAAGTCTTACCGTTTTGTTAATGCCATGGGGAGGGCTTTGAGCGTGTTTTTGCTCACGACACTGCTCATTGTGATGCCATCCCGGTCAGTTGCGGGGGAGTTAAGTATCGCTGTCGCATCTAACTTCATTGCCCCTATTAAAAAAATTGCGACGCAGTTTAAACAAGAAACTGGGCACTCACTTCGACTGTCCTTTGGCTCCTCTGGGAAGTTTTATGCGCAAATCAAAAACAACGCCCCATTCGATGTTTTTTTGTCGGCCGATCTGGTCAAGCCACGCGCGCTCAGTAAGGAACAATTAGCCCTTCCTGACAGCCTGACTATTTACGCCAAAGGCAAGCTGGTGCTTTGGTCAGTAAAGCCGATAAACGCACTGACACTTGAAGCCGCCGTCGTCAACGCCAATCGTATCGCCATTGCCAACCCTACTTTGGCGCCTTATGGCAAAGCCGCTGAAGACGTATTGAAACACTTAACACGGTGGGACAGTACGGAATCCAAACGGGTTCAGGGTGAAAACATCAGCCAGACCTACCAATTTGTTTACTCACAAAATGCCGACCTTGGGTTTGTCGCGCTCTCGCAAGTGCGCTCAGGCCGCATCACAGGGTATACCAAAGATATCCCTACTAAACTGTACCGCCCCATCAACCAAGGGGGCGTAATACTATCGAGATCAGAAAACAAAGCCTTAGCCGCCACGTTTATGACATTTTTGATGCGTGCAGACACACAGGCTCAGATCATTAACATGGGTTACGCAGAATAGGAGGAAATACCGTGTCACTCAGTTCAGAAGACCTGGACGCTATCTGGCTGACCTTAAAGCTCGCCACCATAGTGACCGTATTGTTAATGATCATCGGCACGCCCATCGCCTGGTGGTTAGCTCGAACCCAGTCATGGTTAAAAGGCCCAATAAATGCCATTGTGGCCATGCCCTTAATACTGCCACCCACAGTATTGGGGTTTTATTTATTGATCTTCCTTGGACCGCAAGGCGCCATGGGGCAATGGCTTGAGTCTTTAGGTATCACGCCGTTGCCGTTCAGCTTTTCTGGTTTGGTTGTGGCGTCCATGCTGCATTCTTTACCCTTTGTGGTACAACCCATCCAGAACGCTTTTATTGCTGTAGGAGAATCCCCATTGGACGCCGCTGCGACACTTCGCGCTTCGCCGTTGGACACCTTTGTTAATGTGGTGCTGCCACTGGCAAAACCCGGCTATCTCAGCGCCGCGGTGCTGGGCTTTGCTCATACGGTTGGCGAATTTGGTGTTGTGCTCATGATTGGCGGGAACATTCCTAATGAAACTCGTGTTATTTCGGTGCAAATATACGATCACGTTGAAGCCCTTGAATACGGACACGCTCACACATTGTCGATCTTAATGATCGCCTTTGCCTTTGTGGTACTGACGCTTTTGTATCGAGCTCAAAAACGACGCCCCCGCCACTCTAAAACCAGCGATGTATTTTAATGTCATCTATAAAAAACAATACGCTGATCATTAAAGTGGCTCAACACCACAACGAACAAGGGAGTTTCTCTCTTGATCTGGATTTAGCCTTGCCAAATTCCGGTGTCACCGCTTTATTTGGACCCTCCGGCTCAGGCAAAACCACCTTGTTACGCTGTCTAGCCGGACTAGAAAAAAACAACAGAAACAACACAGAAAACACCCTCAGTTTAAATGGTGAAATTTGGCAACAACCAGGGTATTTCCGGCCTGCACACAAGCGCCCCATCGGCTACGTTTTCCAAGATGCCAATCTATTCCCGCATCTAACGGCTGGCGAAAACATACAGTTTGCGATAAAACGAGCCGATCCCTTTCAGTCGGTTGTTTCGTACAACGAAATCGTCCAACTGCTCAATATAAAAGCCGTTTTATCCCATTATCCAGACCAACTTTCTGGCGGCGAACGCCAACGGGTAGCCATGGCAAGGGCCATGTTAATACAACCTAAATTACTGTTAATGGACGAACCCCTATCCGCCCTCGATGAGACCATCAAACAAGACATCCTGCCGTACTTAGAACAGCTGTGCCAATCTGCCCGAATTCCTATTCTGTACGTTAGCCATTCACTGGAAGAAGTGATTCGTTTGGCCGACCACATGGTACTACTGGAAAAAGGTCGCGCCGTCGAACAAGGGGATACCCACACCTTGCTGGGGAAACTGGGCACCTCTTTTTCTCGGCATCAGGGGGCCAGCGTTGTGGTGTCTGGTACCATTGTGCGCCAAGAGGATCGCTGGGGGCTGTCTTGGCTTAGCATTGCAGATCAAGATCAAAATCCAAATAAGCAAACTCTCGCATTCAAGCAAGGGAAAGAAAAAATAGGCGACGCCGTCCGTGTTCGCATTCCATCCCGAGACGTCACTATATCGCTGAGCGAACCGGTAGATTCCAGCGTTCTTAATCGCTTATCCGCACACATCGATGACATTGAAAATGACCCGCAGGACCCGAGTAAAGTAATGGTGCGTTTGCTCGTTGGTCACACCCCCGTATTGGCGCGCATTACCGCTTTGTCGGCACATCGCTTATCGCTAAAAAAAGGCCAATCCGTGGTGGCGCAGATCAAATCCGTTGCCTTAGTACGCTAGTTCAACCAGAACACACGCAAAAACGGCCTTAAAAAGAACAAAAAAACCACCCGTAAACCCGTCATACAAATCAAGTAAACTGTTTTACCCGCATCTCAGAAATCGGTACACTCGGCGAAATTATTTTCAGGACTACAAAACATGCCAATACTCATTGCCGTCACTCTCTTGTGGGCGTTTTCATTTAGCTTAATCGGCGTGTATCTCGCCGGCCAAGTGGACGCTTGGTTTTCTGTTCTTATGCGTGTCGCCTTGGCGACGGTAATTTTCTTACCGTTTCTGAAGTTGCGTCAGATTGAAGCCAATATCGCTTTAAAATTGATGGTATGTGGTGCCTTACAACTGGGCATAATGTATGGATTTTACTACCAGTCGTTCCTGTATTTGTCTGTGCCTGAAGTGCTCTTGTTTACGGTGATGACGCCCCTCTACGTTACGCTCATTAATGACATGCTGGACCGTCGCCTCAATATCGGCTTTGCTTTCAGTGCACTGATTGCGATTTTAGGCGCAGTGGCTATTCGTTACCAAGGGATTGATGAAGGCTTTATTAAAGGGCTGATTATCGTACAATGCGCCAATCTTTGCTTTGCAGCCGGGCAGGTAGGCTACAAACGCTTAATCGCCAAAGAGCGCCCTGACCTTCCTCAGCGCACCGTCTTTGGCTGGTTTTTCTTGGGGGCATTGGCCGTGGTCATACCCTGCTATATTCTGCTTGGAAACCCAGACAAACTCCCCACCACAACATTGCAATGGTCGATTTTGACGTACTTGGGCATAGTCGCGTCAGGCATTGGCTATTTTGCTTGGAACAAAGGCGCCACCATGGTCAACATTGGCACCCTAGCTGTGGCCAACAACTTACTCATTCCAGCGGGCATTATTGTCAATGTGGTTTTTTGGAACCGTGATGCCGACATTCTGCGTTTAAGCATCGGAGGAGGAATTATCTTACTTGCGTTGTGGGTGAATGATAAATTCACCGGTAAGTTCAATCAGACATTCAATGCTCAGTCCAACGCCCGATCTGACGTGACAAACCCATAAAAAAGGGGAGCTAAAAGCTCCCCATTCCCCCTCGTAACAGAGACTTTTATGGCTATAGGCATTCACCATAAAAGCGAACTGTTACACCACGTTGGCACCGTAATTGAGCGACGACAAAAACGTGTCATACACCGCAATGTTCTGTCAATAGCATGATTATAAACAGGTGTTTTGCTAGTACAATAGGCAAAAGTAAAAAACTGACCGATTGAACAAGTTTTTTACTTTTGTGGCCATTTTCCTACTAACATCATTATTGATCGGATCATTCGATCAAATACGACCAATAAAGCGCCCCGAAAGTCTGTCGTTTTAATGAATAATAGAACCCATCTTAACCAACAGGACACGCTACAATGGGGTTACTCGTAGAAGGCCAATGGGTCGACCAGTGGTATGACACCAAAGCCAGTAAAGGCAAATTTATTCGCAGTGAATCCGAATTCAGACACTGGATTTACCCAACCAACCAATGCGACCCGAACAACCCAAGCCACTTCCCTGCACACGCTGGACGTTACCATTTGTACGTCTCGCTTGCTTGCCCATGGGCCCACCGCGCGCTGATCTTCATTCAACTAAAACAACTAGAAAACCTCATCAGCGTGAGTTGCGTGCACCCTGACATGCTTACTCATGGCTGGGAGCTCAAACAAGACGATCGCTTTACCGATGCTCACACCGACATGGGGGACCCGATCCACTATTTCCATTTCGCTCATCAGCTTTACACCAAAGCAAAGCCCGCATACAGCGGCCGAGTCACTGTCCCCATTTTATGGGATAAACAAGACCACACCATCGTTTCGAACGAATCATCAGACATCATTCGTATCTTAAACCGCGCCTTTAACGATCTAACCGGCAACACCCTAGACTTCTATCCCGCTGAAAAAGCCGACGCGATTGACACCCTTAACGAACGCATTTACCACACACTCAATAATGGTGTTTATAAATGCGGCTTTGCCACGACACAAGAGGCTTACGAGGAAGCATTAACGCCTCTATTTGACACATTAGATTTTTTGGAAGCGACCTTGGACGCTCAGTCTTATCTGCTGGGAGAAACACAAACAGAAGCCGATTGGCGGCTTTTCACCACATTAGTTCGATTTGATGCGGTGTATTTTGGTCACTTTAAATGCAATCTAAAACGCATTATAGATTACCCAAAACTAAACGCTTACATGAAGCGCCTATACCACACGCCAAACATTGCTAAAACGGTGAATATCCAGCACATAAAACGCCATTATTATTACAGTCACAAAAACATCAACCCGACTCAAATCATTCCTGCCGGCCCAAGCACACTGTTCTAATGACTGATCAAGCAAGCTGGACAATAGGAATTAAGGCAAATTAAAGAAGCCTAGGCTAAACTCTGTTAAAATAGGTTTTTTTTTAGGATAATAATGTTGTTTTTTCATTTGCCATCCTGTTGTCTAAGCCTTGCTTAGTGTGATTGACTGGCTATTAATATTGGATACTTGTGGTTGTTTATGGAAAAGAAAATTCTCTGGGTGATCTCATTTGCGCTTATCATCGTGCTGTGGATGAAAGCAACCGCCCTAAAAAATGAGCAAAATCAGACAAAACAAGCCCATATTCAAAAGCAAACTGAGCAAAACGAACCAGCGCAGGACACTGCGCCGTCACATCAAAACACAATACCCCCCCCCATAAAGAAAACAACACAACCCAATTCACCTCAACAAGAAGCAGGCGAAGCCACGTCTGATGAAAAAAGTTATTTCAAATCCCACCCTATCCCAAAAGACAGCCCTGACTTTGCGGCGATTGTAGATATAAAAGAACGTAAGCAAGCATTTTTTAGTTTCTTAACGCCTTTCATTAATGAGAAAAACACACTCATCCTAAAAGACAGAGAACGCTTAAACACTTTACTAAACAACCAAACAACACTGACGACTAAAGACATAAAATGGGTATCGCAGCTGCGTCAAGACCATAAACTGGCGCCGCTGGAAAGCTACAATAAAGACGATATAAAAGCCTTATTAAACCGACTCGACATCATTCCCGCGTCACTGGTACTGGCTCAAGCCGCTAACGAATCGGCTTGGGGGATGTCGCGGTTTGCGACTCAAGGCAACAATTACTTTGGTCAATGGTGTTTTCGTAAAGGCTGCGGCCTAGTACCTGAATCAAGAGACAGCGATGCCGACCACGAAGTTCGTAAGTTTAACGATGCTCGCGAATCGGTGTTTGCCTACATTGACAACTTAAATACCAACGCCGCCTACAAGCAACTCAGAGCGGAACGCGCTCAATTGCGCCAAAAAAATGACATTATTACTGGGCTCGCGTTATCCCAGGGTCTTCAGCATTATTCGGAACGTGGCCAAGCTTACATTGAAGAAATTGAAAGCCTAATAAACTACAACAAACTCTGGCGCTTTAATCGCATTCAAGTCAAACCAGAGCAACCCTAAACAGCTATTGTGCTGAATAAACAGCGGTTAAACACCGTAAATTGTCTCTTATTGTGACGAATTTACGTTGTGCAGGGGTGGCTATGCGTCACCCCCTTCATTACAATACCGTAATATTTTACCCACTCTTAAAACGAGGAAATTGAATTGGCCCGTTTACCTGTTATCGTTGGCTTTGGCGGAATCAATTCGGCTGGTCGTACTTCTTCCCATCAAGCTTATCGCCGTATTGTTTTTGATCTTCTGCCAAGCTCAATTCAGCAGGACGTTCTTCTTGACCTTGCTACTATTACCAATATGGCACAATACAAAGATGGCCTTTGGTACACTGACCGCGGCGACGCCATGGACGCCACGGAGCTGGTAGACAGCATCGGAGAAACGCTTTTGGCTCGGACGCTTATACGACGAATCCATCGTGACTTATTCGATGTTGATCACGTCGTCTTGCATAAATCCACCACTTTGCAATCAGGCCATACGGATGAAAAGCTCAGCTTTACCATAAAAACTCGTTCGTTACCCAATGTTCATCCAACTAATTGGCACGTCACAGCATTATCAGACACATTGAGCAAGGTTACCGTTGACGGCAACTTAGAAACCTTTATAAAAGACACCCGTCCCCTGTCAGTGAAAGCGGCTGGACAACTGCCTACAGGATTCGACCCTTCCAAGCTGTATCAGAGCCGAAACCACCCTCGTGGGTTACAAATGACCGTTTACGGCGCTTCCGATGCCATTAAGAGCAGCGGCATTGACTGGGAAACGATTCGCGACACCGTCGCCCCTGATCAAATGGCTGTCTACGCCGCCAACTCTATTGGGCAAATGGATGATTTAGGATTTGGTGGCATGCTCAAGTCAGCGTTAATGGGCAAACGCACCACATCAAAACACCTACCTCTGGGCTACGCTCAAATGCCGGCCGACTTTGTGAATGCCTACTTATTAGGCAGTGTCGGCAATGTTGGTACCTCAATTGGCGCCTGCGCGACGTACTTTTTCAATCTGGAAAAAGCCATTACCGGCATTAAGTCTGGAAAAATCCGGGTAGCAATGGTCGGTGGCAGTGATGCGCCTATTACCCCTGAAATCATCGAAGGGTTTAGAACAATGGGCGCCCTAGCGGAAGACGCGGCTCTGCTCGCCTTAGATAAAATAAGCAATCAGGCGGAACCAGACCACACTCGAAGCTGCCGGCCTTTTGCGCAAAACTGCGGTTTCACGATTGGTGAATCCAGTCAGTGGACCCTGTTAATGGACGATGAACTGGCCATTGAGCTGGGGGCCGAAATATTTGGCGCTATTCCAGCGGTTTTTTCTCATGCTGATGGCCATAAGAAATCCATTTCCGCTCCCGGTATTGGCAACTATTTGACCATGAGCAAAGCCATGGCCTACCTGCAAAACATCATTGGTAACGATGGCTTAACCCAACGCACGTTCATTCAAGCCCACGGCACCAGCACACCGCAAAACCGCATTACTGAATCTCATGTATTAAGCAAAGCAGCCACGAGCTTTGGTGCCACGGGCATACCCGTTGTCGCGATGAAAGCGTTTCTTGGCCATTCTCAAGGCACGGCAGGCGGCGACCAGCTGCATCTGTCATTAGGTGTATGGAAAGACGGCATCTTACCCGGCATCACCACTTCTCACACCATTGCTGACGACGTACACCAAGACGGTTTAGCCTTTCAGCTTAAGCATCAGAACTATGGTAAAGACTATTTTGAAGCGGCGCTATTGAACTCGAAAGGATTTGGTGGCAACAACGCGACGGCGGTCTTATTATCACCCCAGCACACGATGAGCATGCTCGAAAAACGCTACAGCCCTGAACAATTGGACGCGTACCGAGTAAGAAATACCACGGTATGCACAGCAGCAGAAGCCTACAATCAAGCCATGATTCGTGGTGAAATGCTTCCTGTCTATAAGTTTGGTTTTCATGTTTTAGAAGGTGAAGACCTCTCTATTACAGACACTGAGATCCGTTTGCCTGGCTATAAATTGCCCATAAATCTTCATGTTGATCATGAGTTCGACGATCTAAAATAGCCTAGACTGAACACCATGGAGCGAAAACTACTTTTCAGCGCACTAAGACACCGTGCTGGAAAGTGCTTTCTGTAAAAAATCTAAAAACAAACGTGTCTTCCTGGGCAGTAATTTTCGCTGTGGATAGATCGCATAAAAACCGATTTTATAACCGCTAAAATTTGGCAATAAATTGACCAACTGACCCGTTTTAAGGTATTTCTCGACCAGAAAATCTGGCTGATAAATCACCCCCATTCCCAACAGCGCAAACTGGGTTAAAGTGCTCCCATTATTTGCACTGAATGCACCTGAAATAGATACTGTGCGAACCTGCCCGCTCCCGTCCGTCAAAGACCACCGGTATGGCATGGTGGCATTCAAATACGCCAAACAGGAATGATTTAGCAAATCGTCAACGTCATTGATGGCGCCATTTTTTTTAATGTATTCGGGCGACGCACAAACAAACCCCTTGGCGTAGCAAAGGGGCCGAGCAACAAATTGATCACCACCCAAATCTCCGCCACGAATCGCAATATCTACACCGGACTCGGTCATATCGATACGCTTGTCGTTGAACTCAATATCGAGCATTATTTGTGGGTACAAGACGCTAAATTGATTGATCAGAGGCACAAGATGCGACAAACCAAAATCCATTGGCATGCTGATTCTGAGTAAGCCTTTTGGCTGTTGAGTCAACTCACCTATCTCGCCTTCCGCCTCCTCTATGGCATCCAATATAGAAACACAGTGCTGATAATATTTCCTACCGGCTTCTGTGACACTGATGTTCCGGGTATTGCGCTGCAACAACTTAGTGCCCAACTCCTCCTCAATCGCATTTACGTAACGCGTCACCATAGGCCGAGAGATGCCAAGTGAGTCACTGGCTAACTTGAAGCTATCGGCTTCATAAACACGACAAAATACCTTCATTGCCTGAAATTTATCCATCTTTCCTCAACATACATAAGGGCTTTATTATTCCATAATACGAAACACTGAATTTATATCAAGCCTGATTGTTTATAAAATTAAACACATTACACTATTCCTATCTTATCAATGAAAACAGGTATTAATGTATGAAAATAGTTACGATCAGCGCCTTTGCCCTTGCATCAAGTCTTACGTTGGCCGCCGATTATAAAATCGATCCGGCTCACTCCGCCGTGGCGTTTAAAATTGGTCACTTAGGTGTGAGCACCACCCTGGGCCGCTTCAATGAGTTTGAAGGCGATTTCTCCTACCCTGAAAATGAAAAATCAGGCCGAGCGTCTCTTATTATAAAAGCAGACAGCGTCGACACAAACCATGACGCTCGTGATAAACACCTTCGAAGCCCAGACTTTCTCGATGCCAAGCAATTTCCGACACTGACCTTCAAAAGCACAAACTTTGACGGTAACACGCTAACCGGTGACCTGACTTTGCATGGCATCACGAATGCAGTCAGGTTTGATGTCAATAAAATTGGCGAAGGCAAAGACCCATGGGGTGGATACCGTGCAGGGTTTGAGGCCACCACCGTTATTCAACGTAGCGATTTTGGCATCACATACTTCATTCCAGGGGTCTCTGACAACACCATGATAGAGATCTACGTAGAAGGCATTCGTCAGTAATAAAATTGAGCCAATAACGTAATAGCAAACAACGAAAAACAAGGTTTTAAATAAAGGAAACATGATGTACGAACAAGCCAGTAACACAACGATTTTAATGCTGTTAAACACGGCGGTTTACCCTTTTATAGCCGCCCTTATTTTCAGTGTGATAACTGGCAAATGGTTTCCTACGTCGTCTTTTCTGGGCTACCTCGGCGGCTTTGTGATAGGGCTCAGTCTGGTGCATACCGGCCTGAGCTTTCCCCCAAACCAAGCCATCGATTACTACAGCACCACCGCCTTAATCGGTATTGCCGTCAGCTTACTGATGCGATTAAAACCAAGCGTTGTTAAGCAGAGCTTAATCGCGCTATTGTTTGGCGTGTCGTTTTACTTGTTGTTAAACCCAGTACTAAAGCACTCAGGCCAACTTGTCAGTCTAAGCGGGGCCGCCGTCGGGGCGGTGATGACTTTCTTGTACTTTATTTTGACGACAATGTCGCAAAACAAACCCGTTGAGCACACCAATCGAACGCGATTTTTCTTCACTCACCTGCCCACAATCGGGCTTATGATTGCCGCAGGAGCGTCGTCACCTGTGGTTTCGATAGGAGGAAGCTTATTATTGGGGCAATTACTCGGCGTACTGGCGGCCGCCTTAATGGGCTACCTCGTCGCCAGTTATGCGCTAAAAACAACACAAACCGAGCATCACATCGTAGTTGCTTTTTTGCTGCTGGCTGGGGTACTGACTCAGAGTCATGTATTGGCTGACATTCCCACTACTGTCATGCTGATGATGCTAGCAAGTGGTTTCGTCACTCCCATTGCAAAGATATTGATTCGACCTTCATCACGTGAATCAAACACTCAATACAATTTTCTTATCATCACCACACAAGGGGTGATGAGCCTATTGCTTAGCGGATTAAGTGTGTGGCTTGTGTGGCCCCAGAGCAGCCTTTATTAGGGCATAAATGATATTGATCAGTTTCTAAAGATAGATCGAGAAGAAGGCCATAACGGCAATATAGTCGCAGCAATGGCGCAATTTAAAGCGCCATACGCCAATAAATACACGGTATCAGAGCCAGTCATATTCAGGTGCACCGCCACAAAAACATAATTCGGCAGCACAATACACAACCACACACTCACAACGAATAAGACACGACCCAAGATTGACATGGCGTTCACTCGAGTCAACAGCCATGCCATAAAAAAAACATACGCCAAAATCGCACCAGCAAACAACAGCATTATAGAGGCTTCAGGACGCCCACTGCCGACTTGAGCAACATGACTGGACAACGACGCTGGGCTCGACGTATACCAAACCAGCCCAATCACTAACTGAAGAATAAACACCAATACAATGGCTTTGTAATTCATTCTGTTCACATTAACTCCTACTTTGCGTGTTTACCCTCGACAAAAAATGGGTTTTTAGCTCCCTTTATACAACTCTTTCACTAGGGTTCGTAACTTAGATCGCCAAGGACGCTGCTTAATTCCAAAATGATTGAATATTCTTCGACAAGACAATGACTGGCGTTGCATCACAAGTGTCTCTTGTACTTCTAACCCTGACTCCCCAATGGCTTCCACTTCAACTTGCGCTTTTGGATCAAACTGCCCTGATGTTGCCACAATCGCCTCCACAAGACGAATCCAACTGATCTCTTCAGCACAGCAATAATGATACACGCCTGTATTTTGAGCGCCATAATGCCCTTGGTTTACCATAGATAAAATCACTCGAACCAAGTCTGAAACGGGCGTTGGACTACCAATCAAGTCGTCTTTGTACGCCAAGTTCACGCCATCTTGAATGAGTCCGAGGGTCCTACAAACAAAATCATCGCCTTTTCCACTAAACAGCCAGCCCGTTCTTAATACAATGTTATTGGGGTTCTTGAGAACAATGACTTCTGTTTCAATCAAAGCCTGTGCGTAAGGCTCCAAACCATCAGGAACATCCACCTCAGCATAGGGAACGCTTTTATTACCCGCGAATACCCGCGCACTGCTGAGCATAATTAACGTAGCATTGTTTTTTTCACTCAAGTAAGACAAAGTGGCCTGCAGTTTCTTAGAATCACTTTGTAATGCATGACGCAAACTCAAGGCGTCGATAACGACATCGTATTGCAGCGCGTCCAGTTCACTCCTTTTTGTCACGTCCAACAAGACAGATTCATCGGGACACAACCATTCAAATTCATTTTTTTGTTCAGAAAGCTGCAATAATGACGAGCCCACCTCTGTACCACTGCCCAGTAAAAGAATACGAATAGGGGCATTAATGTCTAATGTATTGTTCAAAACAAATCCTCGTTCCACCTAGGAAACACACTAAGTAGGTTATTGTATGTTTGCATTTTGATCTGTTCGACACTCTCCCCCCTAATAGACGCCACGTGCTGGGCGATCATAGGAATAGAAAGCGGTGTATTAACTTGCCCCTGAAAACCGCTCAGCGGCATATCGGGAGAGTCGGTCTCTAACACAAACGAATGCGAACTCAACGACGCCAGCACGCGATGGGCTTTTTTTGCTCTTGAGTAGGTTACCGTACCGCCAATACCCAACACAAAACCAAGATCAACAAAGCGCTTCGCTTGCTCTAGGCTACCGTTAAAGGCGTGCACCACACCCCCCTCTTTTACACCGATGTCCCGCAAACATTTAAGCACCAAATCCTCGCTTTTCCTAGTGTGTAAAATGACCGGCAAATGTAGGGATTTTGAGACGCTAAGCTGCCTTCGAAAAAAGTCCATTTGTAGCGTCAAATCAATCGCGCCAGGCCAACAATCTAAACCGATCTCGCCCACAGCAAGCGCATTCGATGCGTCAGACTGCTCACCGAGCAACTCGATGTGGCTCCGTTCAGCTTGGTTCAAAAAATATGGATGCAAGCCATAGGCCACACGCCATTGCGGGTAATGTTCAGCCAAAGACGCTATTTTCGACCAGCTTTTGTACGTCGTAGCGGGCACTAAAAAGCCGGCAATGCCAACATCAGCACAGCGTTTCATTAAACCGTCACGCTGCTCATCCAATGCCTCAACATCAAGATGGCAATGACTATCAATAAACATACGTAAAAAACCACAGAAATAAAATGAGAAGCGTTAGATTATAAAACAGACAGAAACAAAAAAGCCGCGCAAATGCGCAGCTTTTTGGGAAACGTTCAACAAAACGCTTAAAGAGAAGGGCCCGCGCTTACGATTGATTCAGAAACCGTATCAAACTTTTTGAAGTTTTCAACAAACTGCCCAATCAGGTTTTTCGCTTGTACTTCATAAGCGGCCTGGTCAGACCATGTTTTACGTGGGTTCAATAAAACACTGTCGACACCCGGAACCTGTATTGGAACATCAAGGTTCACGTCGTCCAAATGCTCGGTGTCTACATCCACTAACGCACCAGATTGAATCGCTGAAATGACTGCGCGTGTCACAGGAATGCTAAAGCGTTTACCGCCTTGGCCATGAGCCCCCCCCGTCCAACCGGTATTAACTAAGTAAACTTTGCTGCCAAACTCCTCAATACGCTTAATCAAAAGATCCGCATACACATCCGCAGAACGAGGGAAGAAAGGCGCGCCAAAACATGTTGAAAATGTGGATTTTATGCCTGTCCCAGCCCCCATTTCTGTGGAGCCAACCAACGCCGTGTAACCACTCAAAAAGTGATAAGCGGCGGCTTCTTTGGTTAACACAGAAACTGGTGGCAATACGCCGGTCAAATCGCACGTTAAAAAAATAATGGCATTCGGCTCACCGGCACGGTTACCGGCGGCACGCTTTTCGATGTGCTCACGCGGATAGCCAGCGCGACCATTTTGAGTCAACGACGTATCCGTGTAATCTGCGACTCTCGTTTCAGCATCCAACACCACGTTTTCAACGATAGTACCAAACTTAATGGCGTCCCAAATGATGGGCTCATTCTTTTGTGACAAATCGATGGTCTTCGCATAACAACCCCCTTCAATATTAAACACCGTATCCTTACCCCAACCGTGCTCGTCATCGCCAATAAGAAAGCGCTCAGGATCAGCAGACAAGGTCGTTTTACCCGTTCCAGACAGGCCGAAAAATAAAGTGACATCGTCTTCTGTACCCACATTAGCCGCGCAGTGCATCGGCAACACATCGTACGCCGGCAGCAAATAGTTTTGTACAGAGAACATGGCTTTTTTCATTTCGCCCGCGTAACGCATGCCAGCAATCAGCACTTTGCGCTCGGCAAAGTTTAAAATCACACAACCATCGGAGTTTGTTCCATCGCGGTCAGGTTCACAGACAAAGTTAGGGGCATTCAAAATTTGCCACTCCCCCTTGTCCGCTGGGTTATACGTGTCGGGACGAATAAACAAATTACGCCCAAACAGCTGATGCCAAGCCGTTTCAGTGCGCATAATGACAGGAAGGTAATAATCGTCTCCCGCCCCCACATGAATATTAGACACAAACGACTCTTGAGCATCCAGAAAAGACGCCACCCGATCCCACAAAGGCGCAAACTTGGCTTCTGGGAATGGGCGATTTACCGGCCCCCAATGAATATTCTCTTTACTGGACGCCTCTTCTACGATGAAACGATCCATAGGAGAACGTCCGGTACGAGCACCTGTTTCAACGACAAGAGCGCCGTTGTCTGCAAGTACACCTTCACCCTTTTGCAAGGCTTTTTCAACCAACTGCGGTGTCGTTAAATTGGTATGAATGCTAGTTACGTCTGATACGGAGTTCATGTTGCTAAGTCCTCTGAACTGTCAAGGTTGTCTGGTCATTCTTGCTGTTATGCAAACGTTGTCTTACGAACGTTTTTCTGTCAAAAAAGATAGTAACAAAACAATCTAAAAAAAAATATTGTTATAACCATATGTTATTTTATTACTTTTATGAAACTTTCAAAAAAACGTCAAGATATTGATTTTATTGAATTTTTTTAAAAAAATGCCATTAAATACACTTTTTCTCTAAAGTAAATGCTCATATAGTTAATAATTTTTGTAATTTTCTTCCTAAAAAGTGACCTTAATACTAAATAGAAAAATTATTACTTTCGATGAACCCATATAGCAAAGCCGCCATGAGGACCCGCCTTCTATAGCAAAGGCCACTAATGGGGAGGCTTTCTATTAAAAAACATCAAAAAAACACACTTATTTGAATTTTTCTTCGCCCTAATGTGTCCTGAAACCCTCTGCTTCATGGTAAGATTCTTTCTTAATTTCCTCTCCCAAACAGCTCAAAAGGTTGATCAATATTTATGTTAAAAACGAATCAGAACTGCAATATTGGCTTTGTCGGCCTGGGTGTCATGGGTAAAAACCTTGCCTTAAATTTAGCCGATCACGGTTACCGCGTTGCCGGTTTTGATCTTGACTCTCACAAAGTACAAGACGTTCTTGACACCGAAGCGGCTGAACGTCCAGATTCTTCTGCTGAAGCGCGCATTATTGGCTGTTCAAGCATGGAAGTCATGCTGTCTAACCTCGTTAAACCTCGCGTCATTGTGGTACTCGTACCTGCCGGTAACCCAGTGGATGCGGTTTGCTTGAATCTTATCAAAGCAGGACTAGAAGCCGACGACATCGTTGTTGACTGTGGCAATAGCCAATGGACCGATACCATTCGCCGTGAAGCCGAATACAAAGAAAAATTCAAATTCTTTGGCACAGCCGTTTCAGGTGGTGAAGTAGGCGCTCGCTTTGGTCCTTCGTTGATGCCGGGAGGCGATGCAGAATCATGGAAATATTTACAACCTATGTGGGAAGCCGTTGCAGCAAAAGTCGACGCGGATGGAAAGCCTATTGAAAGCAAAACTCCAGGAAAACCCGTGACAGAAGGCGAGCCTTGTACCGCTTATCTTGGGCCCAATGGAGCAGGACACTATGTAAAAATGGTTCATAACGGCATTGAATACGCCGACATGCAGCTGATTTGTGAAGCCTACCACCTACTGCGTTCTTTATTGGGTTACGAACCAGAAGAAATTGGGAAGCTATTTGCAAAATGGAACCAAGGCATTTTAAACAGCTACCTTGTTGAAATCACCGCCGATATATTACAACAATACGACCACGCTACTGGCGCCCCATTAGTGGATATGATTCTCGACAGTGCGGGCCAAAAAGGCACAGGTCGCTGGACATCCATTAGCGCAACACAAATGGGCGTACCTGCGGGCATTATCAGTGAATCAGTTTACGCACGTGCCCTAAGCACGCTGACTGGCGAACGAGAAATTGCCGCAGGCAAATTAACCGCGGACGTTGAAAGTGGTGAAATCATTGCTGAAGACGTAGAAAACGCCATTGAACAAGCGCTTTATTGTGCAAAAATCTGTGCTTATGCACAGGGTTTCCAATTGTTACGTGCCGCTCAAGCCGAATACGACTGGGTACTGAATTTTAGCACCATTGCCAAAATCTGGCGCGGTGGTTGTATCATTCGTGCGTCTTTCCTACAAAAAATCGCCGATGCGTTTAACGAAAACCACGAGCTTGAAAACTTGCTATTAGACGATTACTTCGCAGACGCCATGGACAGCAAGCAGTCTGGTTTGCGTAAAGCCGTGGTCTTAGCGGCGCAGTCTGGTGTTCCAACGCCCTCGTTCTTTTCGGCCTTAGCTTACTTTGATGGCTACCGTTCAGAAGTATTGCCTGCTAACTTATTGCAAGCGCAACGCGACTACTTTGGCGCGCATACCTACGAACGCGTCGATGCAGAACCCGGCCAGAAATTTCACACTTACTGGCAAGAAGAAGGTCGTCCTGAACGCAAAGCGTAAGCACGGCACTCTGAACTAAAAAATCCGCAGAATGATCTGTCATTCTGCGGATTTTTTACATCCATCAAGGTCAGTCAACGTCTTTTACTTCATTTTCTTTTCCATCGACGTCAACATACCGCGCAGCATACCAAGCTCCTGCTGATCTAAACGCGAACGCTGAAACAAGCGTCGAAACCGCGTCATCACCTGCATAGGCATATCTGGGTCTAAAAACTCGGTTTTTACTAGCACTTTTTCCAGATGTTCAAGTAAATAATCAATTTGTTCAACATTGGCCGCTGGTACATCCCACTTACTGGCGACCACAGGGGCGTCTTTCATTAAGAGTGATTTCATTCTTAGTTCGTAAGCAATCACCTGCACCGCAGCACCTAAATTTAGTGAGCTAAACGTCTCCACAGATGGGATATGCACATGATAATTGCAGCGCTGCAACTCTTCATTGGTTAAGCCACGGTCTTCACGACCAAACACAAACGCCGTGACTAACCCTTCATCAAACACCAAATCCGCGGCTTGTCTTGGGTCCACCAGCGGCCAAGGAATATTGCGCTCACGAGCACTGGTACCAATCACCAGCTGACAATCTGCTAAGGCTTCTTCCAGTGTCTCTACCACCACCGCATTGTCTAAAATATCGGTTGCACCCGAGGCACGGCTAACCGCTTCATCGCTGGGATAATGCTTTGGCGCCACTAAGTATAACTCAGCCAAACCCATGTTTTTCATGGCTCGAGCTGCGCCACCAATGTTGCCAGGATGCGAGGTATTGACCAGAACTATTCTTACGGTGTTTTGCATTGTGTTAAGTGCCTTAATAACAGTCTAAAAATACGCCCATCTTAGCAGATATTTACCTCAGAACAGCAAACTGATCATTTTTCCAACAAGAAATACCTAGTAAAAAACAGGCTATTAAGCTAGAATTCGCGCTCAAATTTTGGCGTTTGGTTTTCATACACTCTCTAAGGTAACAACCGTATTTCGGTACCTACTTTAGGTGAAGGAACAACGGAACGCTCGCTCTTTAACACTTTATTTAGCAACTTATCGCTTTTTTAGCGATACGTGCATTTTAATGACGGAATAATTGACGGTAAATTATGCAACCTAGAATCAATATTGCAATGAAAGCAGCCCGCGCCGCGGCAGAATACATCGTTCATTCACAAGAAAAACTTTTGTTTGATAAAGAGCAAGGTCAGTCGGCCGAACAAGTGTATCAAACCGTGTGCTCCGGCGCTGAACGCAGCATTGTTTACCACTTAGAAAAAGCCTACCCTGGCGACACCATTACCACTCGCCTTCAAGGCACAGTACAAAATGGCAACGAAGGTGAATGGATTGTCGATGCCATTCAAGGGCAGCACTTATTTTCTCGCGGCCTGACCGGCAACGTCATTACCATGAGCTATTTAGTTGCTGGTAAAGTGGAGCACGCTCTTGTGCTAAACCCTCACACCAAAGATGAGTTTTACGCCAGTAAAGGCCGTGGGGCTTATCTAAACAATTCTCGAATCCGCAGCAGTTCAGCTCGCACCCTTGAAAACGTTACCGTTGGCGCACAATTTCCTGGCACCGATCGCTTAATGCCGTCCATGTCTGGACAGTTTGCTGTGCTCACCGACATCGCTCGTCAGGGTGCTCGTGCGGTCATGCAAGATTCACCCGCATTGCTGCTTGCCAACGTCGCGGCCGGTCGCCTAGATGCGGCTTGGGGTATTCAACTTCAAGAATGGGAAATGCAGGCACCGCTGTTTATTGCTAAAGAAGCGGGTTGTTTGTTCGCAGGCTTTGATGGCTCACCAAGCCTAGAAAAAGGCAATGTGCTATGTGCGTCGCCACGATTATTTAAAGTGCTATTGCCAATGCTAAACAAGCACTTAGGCTAGTCAAACTGGCAAAGTACACGGCCACTATTACAGCAAAAAGGGCGACTACAACAAAAAGGGCGACTTTTCTAAGGAAAAGTCGCCCTTTTTTTATACCCTTTTTTATGCCCTTTTTTATGCCCTTGTTATTCTAATGCTTATGGTGATGATGGTGTTCGTGGTGATGTTCATGCACATCTGCCTCGTGGTGATCATCCGCGGCTTGCTCCTCACCAGGATAGTACAAACCAATATCTTGACGAATTTCATCAAGCGTCGCGATGAGAGCCAAGCTGTCTTCCCAGCTGAAATTCGGGCTTTGCAATAGACCTTCCTCTAAACAGCGGTTCACCTCATCGACTTCAAACTGGTAACCCTGCCCAGGAAAATCAATGGAGACAACACGCTCTGTGTTGTCCGCACTGACAATACGGCAAGACTTAGCCTTGTACCATGGTGAGTCAATTTCGATATAACCCTTAGAACCAGATAACGTTGCACGGTTCGGATTGCACGAAATCAAAGAAGCGTCTAACGACGCCAACTGACCCGATTCCCAACCTAATAAAATTTGCTCAAACAGATCCACTTCTGTATCGCCAATCACCGCTTGATTTTGCACAAAGTCCGGCTTTCCAAAGAATAATTGAGCCAAAAACACGGGATAAATACCAATATCCAATAAAGCACCACCGCCCATTTCCAGTTTCATCAAACGGTGCTCTGGGTCCGTTGGCGCCACAAAATTAAAGCTCGCCTGAATGCTGTTTAACGCACCGATTTCACCGTCTTCAACCCACTCAATCACTTGTTCAATCACAGGATTAAAGCGTGTCCACATGGCTTCCATGACAAAAACATTGTGCTCCAACGCCAAGTCATACAATTCTTTTGATTGTCCTTCATTGAGCGTAAAAGGCTTTTCACACAACACCGCCTTACCCGCTAAAATACAGGCCTTGGCTAAATCAAAATGGTACACATGAGGCGTAGCAATATACACAACATCCACTTCATGGCTATTGATCAGTGAATAATAATCAACAAACGCCAATTCGATATCAAACTCTTCCGAAAACGCGTCAGCAGAGGCTTTATGACGAGAAGCCACCGCACGCAGTTCACCGGCCTTAACATGACAAAAATCACTGGCAAACAAATGCGCAATATGGCCTGTCCCAATAATACCCCAGCGTATTTTCTTCATAGCATTCTCTCCGTCATCATCGTAAAAAGCATTTCCATTAAAACGCGCTCAGTTTGACGTGTAAGCCAACTAGAGTCCATGCGCATTTTCAAGCGCTTGAATGCGCGCATTTAATGTTTGAATATGCGCTTCTAATGCCTGAACCTTGGCTTCAAGCTGTTGCGTATACTCCTCGGTCGCAACCGTAGCCGAAGCCGAGGAAGCTGTCGTCACATCAGGGCGCTCAGAATCAGAGCAAAAACACTCTTGATACCGTTGCTCGCGCTTTCCAGGCTCTTTTGGTAACGGACAAACATAAGGCCCACCAGTCTTGCTCTGTAAAGACAACAAAGCCGCTTCTACCTCCTCACGCGAGGCAAAATTATGCAAACGACCGCTACGAGAACGCAGCTCTCCGGGCGTCTGAGCACCACGGACAAACAGCAAACATACGACCGCTGTTTCGGCTGGCGACCATTGCAGGTCAGAAAATTCGGTATTGCAAAACCTATGTTGATACTTACTCACACGACTGCTGGACGCATTGATCTCGGTCACTAAGCCACGAGAAACTAAAGCATCGAGTGCGTCTTGAACATCTAACTCGGTCAATTGAGTCACGGGGTCACGGTTGGATTTTTGATTACACGCGTTAAGCAGCGCGTTCACACTCAGCGGATATTGGTCTGGCGTCGTCACCTCTTTTTCCATGAGGCAGCCAATAATACGCATTTCAATAAAACTCACTTGGTGATAACTCATCATGATTTCCTATTCACTTTTACGAGATTTTTTAAAGGTTTTTAGCGGCATAACCAAAATATCGATCAGGGTAGCCGGTTGATACTTGGTAGTACCCGGCATACCAATGTTTAATGCGGCGTCGCCCTGTAAAGCTTGGTTGCGTTTGCTTCGAAAAAAGGCATCCCATATACTTAAAAAGAACCCGTAGTTACTGTTGGCTTCTTCGCTGACACGAGAGTGATGAATACGGTGCATATCCGGCGTCACCACCAGTACCTTCACCCACTTTTCCAGCCGCGGCGATAATCTGACATTGGTGTGATTAAACATGGCAGACGCGTTGAGCAAGACATCAAAAATCAACACGGCTTCAACTGGAATACCAAACACCCATACCGCCGAGGCTTTGATACATAAGGATAAAACAATTTCAACTGGATGGAAGCGAATCGCAGAACTCACGTCCAGCTCAGGGTCGGAATGATGAACACGATGCAATCGCCACAACAAAGGCACCCGATGAAACAACCGATGCTGCCAATAAATTAGGCCGTCGAGCAAAAGTACGCTAATGATCACGATCGACCAAAAAGGCAACCCTAACTGACTCAGCCAGCCCGTGTCTTGATTCGACAAAGCCACCAATGACAACAACAAAGGCTGAAACAAACGGACGCACAGTGACCCAAGCATCAACAAAATTAGATTATGACGCCAGCGCTGCTTCCACTGTAACAGCGGCCCCCTTGGCGCAAGCCATTGCCATGTCATGAGCGAACTAAACACCACTAAAAAAATACTAATACGAACGGTAAAATCGATCATCTGTTCCTACTGTGAAGACATCTAGCTTGGTTTAAGCCATAAAACCATGTTTTTCCAAAGCCACTTCGATTCGCGTCATCGCTTGATGCAACACCGATCGAGGACAGCCAAAATTCAAACGTACAAAATTCGGATTACCAAAATCAGCACCGTTTGAGACCCCAACTCCCGCGTCCACAAAAAAACCGTAAGGATCGTCTAATAACAACGCAGACACATCAATCCAAGCCAAATACGTGGCTTCCAAATTCGCCATTTTCAACGGTGTTTTGGCGAGGCGCTCAATCAGAACATCGCGATTTTGGGTTAAATAAGTGAGCAAAGACTGATGCCACTCTTGCCCTTTCTCGTAAGCCGCGGTTGCGGCGGTCAATCCCAGCAAATTAGGAGAAGGAATAAGGCCAGCTCGCTCTTGCTGGAACACCTGGCGCAATGTGGCGTTTTCAATCACGGCAAAGGCATACCCCAAACCCGCTATATTAAACGTTTTGCTTGGCGCCATTAACGTAACCGTTCGATTCGCTGCCTCTTCATTTAAACTGGCGAAGGGTACATGCGGTACATCGTCTAAAATCAAATCACAATGAATCTCGTCACTGACGACCACCAAATTGTACTTTTCAGCCAGCACATGAATGCGCAACAACTCCGTTTTGGTGTACACGGTTCCACCTGGATTATGCGGATTGCATAGCAGAATCATTTTGCTTTTAGGGTCAGCGCACGCCACTTCAAATTGCGCCATATCGAGCACCCAACGCCCTGCCTCTATTACCATGTCAACATGCAACACCGTCCGCCCAGACAACTCGGGCGCCTTGGTTAAATGGTAGTAGACAGGGCCTGGTACAACCACAGCGTCTTCCTTGTCCGAGTAGACTCGAACGCTCAAATGCAACGCACAGACCAAACCTGGCAAATGCACGAGATCACCGACAGAAACAGACCAACCATAGCGTTGAGAAAGGTGTTTTTGAATGGCGTTTTCCAATGCTTCCGGCGTTTTAGTGTAGCCGTACACACCTTGCTCAACGCGTTGATTTAACGATTCTTTAATGCAATCTGGCGCATCAAAATCCATGTCAGCGACCCACATAGGGATTACACTTTCAGGATACTTCGACCACTTTTCACTGTGGCTATTAGATCGGTCGACTAAGCCATCAAACATCGAAAAAGAGGCATTCATTAAACATCACTCCCATTGTGTATTTACCGTTATAATTAACATGATAAAACCAGCAAACACCAGCCAAGCGACACAAAAAACGTCTTTTTTTGGCCGAAAAAAACACAATAGTTATCTCAAACCGACACAATGCCACACAAAAAAGACCAAAAAATATTTTTAAAGACTAAATTCTTTTAATAATCAAACAGTTAAATTAATTAGAGAACTAAGTTTTCAATTTGTCAAGGGTTGACCTAAATCACACAATCAGCCTACTATAGTTTTCATTAAACGGCTGTTTAATAAAAAAGGATCCTAAATGCCTAAAGTTGGAATGCCTGAAATTCGCAAACCTCAGCTCATCGAGGCCGCCATAAAAGCGATAGACAAACACGGCTTTGCGGGAGCGACCGTGAGTGTCATTGGCAAAAAAGCCGGCGTATCTCCCGCCATTATTAATCACTACTTTGGCGGCAAAGACGGCTTATACGAAGCGACAATGAAAAGCTTAATCCGAGAGTTTTTTGAGATATTGTCCATCAGCATCCAAAAAACAAAAGAGACGTCAGCCAAACACAAAGTCATGGCGATAGTCGTCGCCAGCTTTAGTCAATCGCAAACGCACCCTCAAGTGGTTAAAACTTGGATGGGGTTTTGGGCATCCGCCATGCACAAGCCGGCTTTGTATCGGTTGCAGAATGTCTATTCACGACGTTTAAACACCGCGTTAGTCTGTGTGCTGAAAGAAGAATTCAACACAAAAGAAGCGCGTAACATGGCGCTCACCGTAGCCGCCATGATAGACGGTATGTGGCTACGCGGTTCTTTAGCCGGCGGTATTGACAAGCAAAAAGCGGCTGAACAAATACAAAATTACTTGGATTTAGCGTTTCAACATCGCGCTCACCATTAACCACAGCACTAGGCACTGTTAACGTTAAGCACTATTGCTGTATGAATTATTACTGGGCACGCCAATAAAATGAGCGTTGCTCAATGTTTCAGGAGTTCACGTTCAGTGCCGTTATTCGGCACTGTATTCGCTCATTCATTTTGAGTTCAATATAAAGAGGGTACATCTATGTTGCTTAGCACAAAAAAAACGGTAATCGCTATGAGCCTTGCCGGCATGTCCGGCTTAACCATGGCTGCAGATTGTTCAACGGTGCGTTTTTCTGACGTGGGTTGGACAGACATCACAGCAACCACCGCCGTGACCAGTGAAATCGTCGAAGGCCTAGGCTATAAGACCAAGACTCAATTACTGTCTGTGCCCGTGACATACACCTCTCTTGCGAATGGCGACATTGATGTCTTTTTAGGCAATTGGATGCCAACCATGCAAGCCGATATTGAACCTTACCTTAACGCCGGTACGGTCGAAGATTTGGGCGCTAATTTAGTAGGTGCAAAATACACCATCGCGGTCAGCAAAAGTGCGTTTGATGCCGGCGTAACGGATTTTGCTGACATTGCAAAATTTAAAAAAGAATTTTCTGGTCGTCTGTACGGCATTGAACCTGGCAACGATGGCAACCGCATCATTCAAGACATGATCGACTCCAACGCCTTTGATCTGGGCAACTTCCAACTCGTTGAATCCAGTGAAGCTGGCATGCTGTCGCAAGTAAGCCGCAATGCACGTCGAGATAAATGGATCGCATTCCTAGGCTGGGCCCCCCACCCCATGAACGCCAACTTTGACATGGAATACCTTTCTGGTGGCGACGACTACTTTGGGCCTAACTTTGGGGGCGCTAATGTTCACACGAATGTGCGCAAAGGCTTCGTTCAGGAATGCCCGAACATCGGCAAACTGGTCAGCAATCTTGCTTTCACGTTACCAATGGAAAACGAAATTATGGGCGCCATTTTAGACGAGGGCAAAAAGCCCGATGCCGCGGCGAAAGCATGGCTCAAAGCTCACCCTCAAGTGCTTGATACTTGGCTCACTGGCGTTACAACAGCGTCTGGCGCAAATGGTCTTAGCGCCGTTAAATCGCACCTAGGCCTGTAATATTTTGAGCACCATGCTGGTGTATTACTAGCAGCTAATCGCTGTGTTGGCCAAAAATGGCGAACACAGCGTCATCAAACGAAAGGGAGCACACATATGAATTGGCTAACGGAGAACAAAATCCCGCTTGGCGCTTGGATGGAAAACTTTGTTGATTGGCTGGTTACCGCAGCTTCCGTATTTTTTGACCTCGTCTCTATCACCTTAGAAACCCTTATTGTCACGTTAGTTGACGCCATTGAATACCTTCACCCAATTGCGGTAATTGGCATCGTTTTAATCGGCGTTTGGTTTTTACATCGCAGCATAGGCTTACTGATTTTTATCACCGCGGCACTTTTGCTTATTATCAACATGGGGTACTGGATCGAAACCATCCAAACCTTAGTCTTGGTTGTCTCAGCCACCACCATCAGCGTCTTAATTGGTGTTCCTATCGGCATTGCCGCCGCGCATCGCCCCTGGCTTTACACCATTTTACGACCCATTTTAGACCTGATGCAGACCATCCCCACGTTTGTGTATTTGATCCCCACTCTCATTTTATTTGGCTTAGGCTACGTCCCGGGACTGATCTCCACCATCATCTTTGCCATCGCAGCACCAATTCGTTTGACGTACCTTGGCGTAAGCAAGGTGCCAAACGAATTGATCGAAGCGGGCTTGGCGTTTGGCTGCACCAAGTCCAAATTATTGTATAAAGTCGAATTACCGGCCGCCATGCCAAACATCATGGCCGGGGTGACTCAGTGCATTATGTTGTCCTTATCTATGGTCGTGGTTGCCGCGCTGGTTGGCGCCGATGGATTAGGGAAGCCGGTTGTTAGAGCGCTCAACACGGTAAACATTTCTCAAGGCTTTGAAGCCGGCGTTGCCATTGTTTTGGTCGCCATCATGCTTGACCGCATTTGCAAGTCTCCATCATCGAAAAACGAGGGATAAGGTATGCCTGTTGTAATAATTGAAAACGTCGATATCGTCTTCGGTGAAAACAAAGCAAAAACACTGCCGCTTATGGACAAAGGCCACACTCGAGATCAAATATTAGGCATGACTGGGGACGTGGTCGGTGTGCAAAACGCCAACATAGAAGTCAACGAAGGTGAGATTTGCGTCCTAATGGGTTTATCAGGATCGGGTAAATCCACCTTATTGCGAGCGGTAAACGGCTTAAACAAAATCGCCCGCGGACGCTGCCTCGTCAGAGATGGTGACGACATGGTCGACATGGCCAAATGCAACGACACCCAACTTCGTCACATGCGAACGCATCGCGTGTCCATGGTGTTTCAGAGCTTTGCGCTCATGCCATGGTTGACCGTACTCGAGAACGTGGCTTTTGGTTTGGAAATGCAAGGCATGCCCAAAACAGAGCGACTGATAAAAGCGCGCGAACAATTAAAAATGGTCAGTTTAGACAAATGGGCAGACAAAAAGCCCGACGAACTGTCCGGCGGTATGCGCCAGCGGGTAGGTCTCGCCCGAGCGTTCGTGATGGACACAGATGTCTTGTTAATGGACGAGCCTTTTTCTGCGCTCGATCCCTTAATTCGTTCTCAGCTACAAGACGAATTAATCGAGCTGCAAAAACGCCTCAACAAAACCATTATTTTTGTTAGCCATGACCTAGACGAAGCGCTAAAAATTGGCTCTAAAATTGCCATCATGGAATCTGCAAAAATCATTCAAGAAGACGCTCCCGAGCAAATCGTGCTGAACCCCGCCACGCAATACGTCGAAAAGTTTGTCGCTCATACCAACCCATTAAATGTGTTACGTGGCCGCTCACTGATGACGCCATTGTCAGAGCTGGTAGTGTCCAATGATCGCATTGCGGTCAGCGACAATATTTGGATGACATTAGAAAACAACAATACACTGGCCAAGATACAAGGCCCCCATGGCGAGCTTCCTACCGCCCGTTGGACACCCGATATGAAGCTTAGCACTGTACCTGACAATACCGTGTTTGTTGTGCCCGCGAGCATTCCCATGCGCGATGCCGTCGAACTGCGGTATCACTCCAATCTTTTCATGGTGTTAGAAGAGCACGATCAGTGCATCGGGATTTTAAACGATCACAATTTTTATCATGCCTTGCTCGGTAAACACTTCACAAGCGAACAGGCCAAAGCGTAATCCATTCGCACAGGATTCCCTGTAAATGCGAGGACTAAACAAGACAAACACAAATCAAATCAAAGACAAACCATCACAGGTTTGCCTTTGATTTTTGTACTTTAATAGCCTATGTACTTACCAGCAGACTGAGGCTCTAACGTATACAAAGACTGAACGACAAAACCATTCAAATGACTCAACCTAAGGCGTTTTTATACACTCCTTTTTATTAGCTCGATTAGTGATTGCAATCGAAAATTCAATCGGTATAGTCTGCCGAAATAATAACCAACTCAAATCTTAAACCGCACAGCAAACCACTCAAAAATACAGCGTTACTCGCTCAAGAAAGGATAAGACATGTTAAAGCAAACCCTATTCCCTATCTGGAGTCTGCTCATCGGCATTGCCATTTTAACGATGGCAAGTGCCTTGCAGAGCTCATTGATTGGTATTCGGGCTTCAATCGAGGCGTTTAATACCACCGCCACCGGCTTGATCATGTCAGCCTATTACCTTGGCTTTATCATTGGGTCTTTATTAGTGCCTACCTGGGTGAAAAATGTCGGGCATATTCGAGTGTTTGCTGCGGTGGCTTCCTTGGCGTCGATCACTATTTTGATGCAATCTGTGGTGGTCAATCCTTGGTTTTGGATGCTCATGCGCATGGGCACCGGCTTATGCTATGCCGGCTTATTTATCGTGACGGAAAGCTGGCTAAACGACATTGCCACCAACAAAACCCGTGGGCGCTTGTTTTCGATTTACATTATTGAAATTTGGGCCAGCCAAACCATCAGCCAATTTTTATTAAATCTGTCGTCACCAAGCGGTTACGGCTTGTTCATTTTAACCTCGGTTTTGATCTCATTGGCTGTGGTGCCCTTATTACTGGTACGCACACCCTCACCCACAATTAACGTCCCGGAAAAGCTCAATATACTAGGTCTAATAAAAACCGCTCCACTGGGGGTTACTGGAGTCACCATCGCTGGAGCAACGTCTGGCGCGCTGCTTGGATTGGGCGCCTTGTATGCCAAAAGCATCGGCATGAACATTGCCGAAATATCGATTTTCATTGGTGCCAGTTACGTGGGCGGCATGTTGTTACAATGGCCCATAGGCAAACTTTCTGACCGCCAAGACCGACGTGTTACCATGTTGTGGGTCGGTGTTGTCGGTGCCCTAGCCGCTTTTATCGTACCACTGGGAGGTGGTGTTAATAACCAAATACTCATGATGATTGGTATGTTTGCGGTGGGGGCTTTTACCTTCCCCATGTATTCTTTGGCGTCTTCCCACATGAATGACCAACTGCGTCCAGAGCAAATTCTGTCCGCCAGTAGCGGCATGATTTTACTGAACGGTGTCGGGGGCATGCTGGGGCCTCTTATCGCCGCGGCGCTCATGGACACCCTACGAATAGACGCTTTATTTTGGTTCGTTGCCGCACTGAACTTATCGGTGGCGCTGTTTGCCCTATATCGCATCAACCATCAACCAGCGATGATCATCGAAGACCAAGGAGATCAGATTCCCGTGGCTTTAACTGTGTCTTCTGTTGCTACTGCAGAAATGCTGGTAGACGCTGACTCATCGTCTGCCCCGGAAGAAGAAAACCCTCACGAAGTGGAAATCAAACTGTAATCCCCATACATCGCCACCCCTTAGAATCACATAGGTTGCGTGGCGATTTTCAAGGCAATACTCCAAATTAACAGCGCATTAACGCGATTAAACCAACGCCAAAACGCCGCTTTTTCGAGCCATTTTGCACACATTTTTCCCACCAGCGCCAACGACAAAAACCACACCACCGAGGCTGTAATACCGCCCAACACAAACGCCCACTTATCGCCTTGCCATTGATTCGCCAAGCTGCCCATTAAAATCATCGTATCCAAATAAAAATGCGGGTTCAGCCAAGTCACCGCAAACCCCATCATACACAACGGCCACAAGGCGAGTCGTTTACCGACTTGTTCCAAAATCAAGTGCTCTTCTTGAAACGACGCGCGCCATTTGCCCCACGCGAACCACACCAAAAAGCCTACGCCCGCCCATCGAGACACCGACAGCAGCCAATCATGACTTTGTAAAATCAACCCCAAACCAAATGCGCCTAGCGCAATAGAAAGCGCGTCACTTACGATAAACAACAGCGCAATAGGAAACGCATAATGCCGCTTCAGTGCTTGCTCTAATAAAAAACTGTTCTGCGCGCCCACCGCGATGATCAACCCACCGCCGGTAATCGCACCACTCAAAAATGCCAACATGGCTGTTTCCTTAATCATCAAATTTCGCTTGATCTTACTCGACGCAGCCTTTAGATTAAAATTAATTTAATTAAAACTTCATTAGAAAAATTAATAAATAAAAAGCAAAACAGGAAAATAGTAAAACAGCATGATGGATTACAAAGCACTCACCAGCCTTCACGCCGTACTGACATTTCAAAGCTTTGACAAAGCCGCCCATTTTTTGAACCTAACGCAATCGGCGGTATCGCAAAACATCAAACGGCTCGAACAAGAATACGGTCAACCCTTGGTGATTCGAGCCAGACCCGTCATCGCCACGCCTTTGGGCGAGCAACTGCTGGCGCATTTCAACAAGGTCTCCTTGTTAGAAGAAGGCATCAAAGAAAACATCACCAGCCAGCAAGCGCGCCACCCACTGAAAATCGCCGTTAACAATGACGTCCTGGCCACCTGGTTTACTCAGGTCGTTCATGACTTCTCAAATACCGACCGCAACATGCTGCACATCAAAGCCGCCGACCAAAATCAAACCCGCTCATTATTGCAAAATGGCCAAGTAGTGGCTTGCCTCAGTCAAATTGGCACCCCCGTCGCCGGCGGAGACTCTGTTTTTCTTGGCTACATGCACTACGAATTGGTCGCCACTCCACACTTTATTGCGCATTACTTACACAGCGACCTCAGCACGGCATCCATTTTACAATCGCCCTCACTCATTTACGACGAACACGACGAACTCTGGACACGCTACCAAAACGAATGCCTAGGCGCGTCTGCCACCATCAGCAACAGCCACTGGTATCCTTCGTCGCATGGTTTTGTCGAGCTGGTAAAGGGTGGCACAGTCTGTGCTTTGGTTCCAAGTGTTCAAGTAAAACAGGACGTACAAAGCAAGAAACTCATCTCCTTGCGACCAAACAAACGTCTGGCCTTGCCTCTTTATTGGCATTGGTACAAACTTAACTCCTCTGTATTGGACCGCTTGACCACAGTCATAAGAGACGTGACAAAAAAAACCTTACACTGAAAAAGGGCTACAGGTCAGAACGGCTCAATGACACTGACATACCCGCTTCTTTAGGGCTGTTATTACACAAATATTTTAAGGAAAATTTATGATTCGCAAATGTCTCTTCCCTGTTGCAGGCTATGGCACCCGATTTTTACCGGCCACTAAATCCATGCCCAAAGAAATGCTGCCCATCGTCAACAAGCCTTTAGTGCAATACGGCGTTGAAGAAGCCGTCAATGCTGGCCTAGACAACGTCACCTTCGTGACAGGTCGCGGTAAACGCGCCATCGCCGACCACTTCGACATCAGCTACGAGTTAGAGCATCAAATTTCCGGCACCAGCAAAGAAAAATACCTCGATGGCATACGTCACCTTATCGACAACGTCAACTTCTCTTATACTCGCCAAAACAACATGTTAGGGCTTGGCCACGCCATTTTATCTGGCGAACCGCTCATCGGCGACGAAGCCTTTGGCGTAGTATTAGCCGATGACCTCTGCTTTGGGGAAGACGAAGATGGCGTGATGGCACAAATGGTCAAACTCTATAATCAGTTCCGCTGCACCATAGTCGCCATACAAGAAGTGCCGGAAGACGAAGTACACAAATACGGCGTAATCAAAGGCGAATCCATGATGGAAGGCTTATACCGCGTCACCGACATGGTGGAAAAACCCACAAAAGAAGAAGCGCCTTCTAACTTGGCTATCATTGGTCGCTACATCCTAACGCCTGACATCTTTGACAAAATCCGCAACACGCCACCGGGCCGCAACGGTGAAGTACAAATCACCGACGCCATCTTGCAACAAGCCACCGAAGGCTGTGTTCTCGCGTACAAATTCAAAGGCAAACGCTTTGACTGTGGCAGTGTGGACGGCTTCGTCGAAGCCACCAACTATTGCTACCAAAACATCTACAAAGACCCGACTGACGCTTAACCTTCCATTGCGCACCATAAAGGTGCGCAATATCACCTCAACTCACCCCAAATACACCTGACTCAACCACACACTCACCGGCAAAGTCACTACCGACAACAAGGTTTGCATCGTAATGTACGCCGACATTTTTTTTGCATCGCCGCCTAACTGACGTGCCAACGCATACGCTGATGTCGCCGTTGGCACCACCCCAAATAAAACCGCCACCAACGCCGGCAAACCTCGCACATCCAGCCACCAGCACATCAAGCCAATCACCAAAGGAAACACCACAAAACGCGCCAACGATGACATCACAAAACTCATGCCAACAGATCGAACCGTCTCAAAACGCACACTCGCACCAACGGCCAACAGCACCAAAGGCAAGGCCGCCTGAGACAACATACTCAGCACATCAGAGACTAAAATAATCGGCGTTAGCCCTAATAAATTCAAACTGCTGCCCAGCACAATCGACACAATCAGAGGATTGCGAATCAAGGCACCACTTAACAAACGCGGTAACGAAGCAGACGAAGCGCTCGCCGAAGACGGCCCGTGCATCAGCGTCATCGACACCACCAAAAACACATTAATAGACGGAATCAACACCGAGGCGCCCAACGCCGCCAACACCAAGCCCTCGTTACCGTACAAACTGCCCGCCAATGCCAACATCACAAAGGTATTAAAACGCACACCCGCCTGTAACATAGACGACGCCGTCGGCGCCACCACCCCCATCAGCCACGTACTGACAAACACAAACACCGCCGTCACCAACAAAGCAAACAACAAAATAAACGCGTACTTAGGCAACATGGGGCTACTGAAATCGATCTGAGACGTTTTGCTAAACAACAACGCCGGAAACAACACCCAATATGACAAGGTATCGACCCCAGACCAAAAACCCTCCATCGGAAAACGCCAACGCTGACACACGGCTCCCACCATCAACAGCAAAAAAACCGGCAACACAGAAAGAGAAAGAGAAAACACACATACCCCTTAAAACAGCGTCTAGCCTTAAAAAAAGCCTTTCACCTTAAATAAAACGGTTAAATTGAAACAAGCTGCCAATCTTGCGCGGCCAATTGCGCTACAAACCACGACAAACCTTTGCCAGGATCATCCTTACGCCATGCCAAATACGCCCTCTGATTCGGCCGTGGCAATTCACACTGACGCAACACCAAACGCCCAGAACCTAACTCATCAACAATACGATGCTTGGGCAAATACCCCACACCCAAACCCAGACATTGCGCTTGGATTTTACTGCGCATCGTATCAACCCTAAGCACTTGGCGGCTCTCAAAAACACCACTGCTGCGCGCGGGCAAAATTTTTGAACTGTCAGCCACCACAATAGAAGGATACTGGCGTAATTGCGCCGTTGTAATCCCCCCTTGCGTTAGCGCCAACGGATGCGTCGGCGCCACTGCGAACACAAACTCTATCTCACCAATCGCCCGAATATGCACATTTCCCTTTGGCAGCTCGCCCGTTACACCAATAACCAAATCGACCCGATTATCCTGCAACGCATCCCAGCCACCACCAACCGCTTCTTCCGACAAGGTCAATTCCACTGGTCGATTTTGCGCTAAAAAATCCCCAACAACAGACATCAAAGGCGACTCTAATAATACTGTATCCCGCGCTATTCTTAACTTCGGCTCCCAGCCAGACTCAAGCTGTTTAACCGAATCCTCCAAGCGCATGGCCGCGTCTAAAATCGCCCGCCCCTGCTCTAACACCAAATGCCCTGCAGGCGTTAACACGGCTTTTTGCCGAGAACGATCAAACAACGCCACACCCAAATCGTCTTCCAGCTTCTTCACCGTATAAGTCAACGCCGATGGCACCTTAAACAACGCCTGCGCCGCCGCTGAAAAACTGCCCAACTGATGAATCGCCTCCAACACTCGCAAGGCTTCTAACGTGACCGCACAAGACATACCACACCTTTGTTCAATTTTTTTGAAATACTAGCTCAAAACCTTTCGATTTTCTTTCTTTTTGGCAACTACTACACTTGGCTCATACCGTCAAACAGGGCGACAGCCCATTAAGGAGACAGACTATGATTACACTACGAAATGCCCAAGACCGTGGACACGCAAACTTTGGTTGGTTAAACAGCCATCATACTTTTTCATTTGGCAGCTACTACGACCCACAGCAAATGGGCTTCTCAGACCTGCGCGTCATCAATGATGACACCGTCACACCCGGCGCAGGTTTCGAAACTCATGGCCACAGAGACATGGAAATACTCAGCCTAGTATTAGAAGGCACCATCGCCCATAAAGACAGCGCAGGCAACGTAAAAGAACTGCCCGCAGGAGAATACCAACTCATGTCCGCAGGCAAAGGCGTTTACCACAGTGAATTCAATGCCTCTAAAAAAGACATGCTGAAATTCCTACAAATTTGGATTCAACCAAATACACTGGGCGGAGAACCGGGCTACCAACAGAAAGAATTTAGCCAAGCACAAGGCTTCACCACCATCATCACCCCTGATGGAAAAGATGGCACACTGCACGTTAAACAAAACATGCAACTCATCCAACTGATCCTAGAAGATCAGCAACAAGCCACATGGCAAGCCGACAGCAAACGCCATTACTACGTCCATGTAATCGAAGGCGAACTGTCCCTAGGCGATGGCATCACCGTTAAACCTGGCGACGGCGCAAAAATCGAAAAAACATCAGAAATTAACTTTGAAAGAATCAGCAAGCAAAACGTCAAAGCTCTACTGTTTGACTTAGTGTAATCACCAAAAATATAAATGCCGACCTTGTATGATGATCTTAATGGCTATTGAGGTGTATTCTTTAGTTATTATCGGGAGGCCGTGCCGACCTTGAGGCAGTTTACTGACCTCGTTTGTAGAGTGGCCCCCGCCTCATTTACTCATCTCGAAGAGTATCAAGAAGCACCCAAAGGTGACTTCGTATTACAAGGTTGAGTGGTAAAAAGTACGAGGTCAGGGACCGGTAATTATTATCTAACTAAATTAACGAGTACGCAAACCATGAGTACATTTGTAGGTATTGATATCGCGGCAAAAACCGTTGATCTTGTCGTACGTCAGAATGATAAAAATAGTTCCGTAAAAACGTTTCAACAAACACCTGGCGGTAGAGCAACACTGATCGAATTCTTACAAAAGCATCATCCGAAATTGATCGTAATGGAGGCCACAGGGATCTATTATTTAGATTTAGCCGTTGCCCTTCATGATGCCAAAATATCTATTAGTGTGATTAATCCCAAGAGCTTTAATCACTTTGCTCAGATGAAGTTAGCGCACAGTAAAACAGATAGTATTGACGCTGCCTTGCTGGCGGAATATGCACAACGCATGACACCTGAAAAGTGGACACCTCCTCATAAAGACAAACTAAAATTACGAGATATATCAAGACAAATCAATCGTTTAACAGGTGACTGTACTAAAGCAAAAAACCGCTTACATGCCATGACATCTTATGAAGGAACGTCTTGCGTAGTTATTCTTGATGAGCAAGAGGGTATTGCATCTTTAGAAAATCGTATTCAGCGTTTGCGTACGGCTGCTCTAGAAATGATTAAAAGCGATGCTGAAATAGTGCAGCAATTTAATAATATTCTAGCGGCTAAGGGCATTGGAGAAGTCTCGGCTATTGCCATGCTAGGAGAGCTGATTATTTTACCAGAAACACTTAAGGCCAATCAGGTTAGTCGATACGCTGGTTTAGATGTACGGCTTAACCAATCTGGTAGCAGCCTCAACCGTCCAGGCAGGCTGAGTAAAGCGGGTAACACTTATCTACGCTGTGCGCTATTTATGCCAGCGATGTCAGCTGTTCGTCATGACCCAAACGCAAAGGCGTTTTACCAAGCGTTAATCGCGCGAGGTAAGAAAAAGATCCAAGCTATGTGTGCCGTAATGCGCAAAATGCTGACTGGAGTCTGGGCGTGTTTTAAATCAAACACGCCTTTTGATTCATCAAAATTATTCAGCGAGGAACATAAAAAAGCTTGCGCTTAAACAGAGTATCTGCAAAAGATTAATCTTTAAATGTTTTGTAGTCACGGCTTCAGCCCGACAAAAAATCCTTCACAAAACCGTGGCAGCTCGAAAAAACGTTAAATACATCGAATTCGATGGGGTTAAAAATTTCTAAGCCGCCTGTTCGGCGGTGAAGTCAAGCGTTCGCTGATCTCGGCGCACCTACTTTTTCTAAGCTGCCTGTTCGGCGGTGAAGGAAATAAGCGCAGAGTTTAAAGCTCTGAAACATTTCTAAGCCGCCTGTTCGGCGGTGAAGCGGTATACACCAAAATGTTCAATCTTGACGACGTTTCTAAGCCGCCTGTTCGGCGGTGAAGATCTGCGCTAATGTGACGAGGTGCATCAACATTTTCTAAGCCGCCTGTTCGGCGGTGAAGTTGGGTATAGAACAACGCCCGTTTTCCCAAAATTTCTAAGCCGCCTGTTCGGCGGTGAAGTCCAGCAAGTTAACCCAATTACAGCGGTGTAATTTCTAAGCCGCCTGTTCGGCGGTGAAGACAGACTGGTTGCCCGCCGCATCTTTTGAGTATTTCTAAGCCGCCTGTTCGGCGGTGAAGAGCATTGGACGCGTTGTTCCAGTTGCCACCACTTTCTAAGCCGCCTGTTCGGCGGTGAAGTCAAGGTTGGCGGTGCGAAGTGCGGCTTTATATTTCTAAGCCGCCTGTTCGGCGGTGAAGGTAAGTGACGTTACGTAGGGCACTCTCATATTTTTCTAAGCCGCCTGTTCGGCGGTGAAGTTCTTGCGATTTTGGTTTTGCTTGGGTGTCACTTTCTAAGCCGCCTGTTCGGCGGTGAAGGTCAGCACTGAGCAAGTCAGCATCACATAAGTTTTCTAAGCCGCCTGTTCGGCGGTGAAGTCGCCTACAGCTATGGGCCAAAGGGCCTAGACTTTCTAAGCCGCCTGTTCGGCGGTGAAGCTTCGAACACATCTTCATCTACATCGAATGGATTTCTAAGCCGCCTGTTCGGCGGTGAAGGACACCAATAGTGACTCTGGCTCTTCCGATGTTTTCTAAGCCGCCTGTTCGGCGGTGAAGTTAGTGTGCAATTTTCGGGTTTCAGCAGTCAATTTCTAAGCCGCCTGTTCGGCGGTGAAGGTAACGTGATTTAGAAACAATTTTATGTGGTGTTTCTAAGCCGCCTGTTCGGCGGTGAAGTTTTTCGTGATTATATACGTGACTCGCTGAACTTTCTAAGCCGCCTGTTCGGCGGTGAAGCTGTCAGCGATACTGCGATCAAACCAGTATACTTTCTAAGCCGCCTGTTCGGCGGTGAAGGATTTGCTGCTAATGCCAGTTCAACGTTAGACTTTCTAAGCCGCCTGTTCGGCGGTTAAGCTACCCGATCAACCTACCTGGTCTACCTACCTTTTCTAAGCCGCCTGTTCGGCGGTGAAGATTCACGAAAATGGCAGCTATGGCGCGCAATCTTTCTAAGCCGCCTGTTCGGCGGTGAAGTTTCCAACCAACGGAACCGCGCTGGCCCAATGTTTCTAAGCCGCCTGTTCGGCGGTGAAGCTTGGATGAGCAAAGAGCGCTTTACGAACAATTTTCTAAGCCGCCTGTTCGGCGGTGAAGCGTCGCACTTCTCGGCGCTGAATAGCGTTGCATTTCTAAGCCGCCTGTTCGGCGGTGAAGCATAACAACACCTTTTTAGTGATTTGCAAAGCTTTCTAAGCCGCCTGTTCGGCGGTGAAGGTATACAAAGAGTTTCATAATACACACCTATCTTTCTAAGCCGCCTGTTCGGCGGTGAAGATTTTAGAGCAATTGAGAAGTGAGACTCTTGGTTTCTAAGCCGCCTGTTCGGCGGTGAAGCGGAGTGTAACCAATGGGCTGCTACTGCTGATTTTCTAAGCCGCCTGTTCGGCGGTGAAGATCACACTCATGGTATAACGGTTAATGCTGTATTTCTAAGCCGCCTGTTCGGCGGTGAAGAGGAGTGTAACCACTGGGCTGCTACCGCGAATTTTCTAAGCCGCCTGTTCGGCGGTGAAGTTTTATTTGATCACTGTCTGTTTCTTTGATTATTTCTAAGCCGCCTGTTCGGCGGTGAAGGAGTGTGTACCAAGCTGTACAAGGATGAGCAATTTCTAAGCCGCCTGTTCGGCGGTGAAGACAGTACGAGTTTTACAATAGCATCTAGTTCATTTCTAAGCCGCCTGTTCGGCGGTGAAGAATGGTGCGCAGAAATACCCCTAGCCGTTGAATTTCTAAGCCGCCTGTTCGGCGGTGAAGGCACGGGACCTACCGCCTAAAATCCGACGCGTTTTCTAAGCCGCCTGTTCGGCGGTGAAGTGCTTAATGTGGTGACGACCATCATGCTCACTTTTCTAAGCCGCCTGTTCGGCGGTGAAGTGCCTCTGATAACTGTGAGATCAACACGTCACTTTCTAAGCCGCCTGTTCGGCGGTGAAGCATCGTCTAGGGTGTAGGTTGGTTGATCTTCTTTTCTAAGCCGCCTGTTCGGCGGTGAAGAGCTGTTAATCGCTCGGCCAATGTTGCTACTTTTTCTAAGCCGCCTGTTCGGCGGTGAAGTACGTTCCACCAAAAAAGCAAACGTTCACCAATTTCTAAGCCGCCTGTTCGGCGGTGAAGAACAGGGCACTTTGTGCTGGAGTACTAAACATTTTCTAAGCCGCCTGTTCGGCGGTGAAGGCGTGGTAAGCGTGGTAAGCGTGGTGCTAACTTTTCTAAGCCGCCTGTTCGGCGGTGAAGAGATTGCTTATATTGATGATAGTTTTATTACTTTTCTAAGCCGCCTGTTCGGCGGTGAAGATTGAACGGTTGATTCAAGATGGCCGCTCTAATTTCTAAGCCGCCTGTTCGGCGGTGAAGGTGAGGACGTGGCAGAGGTGGCGACTAAATTATTTCTAAGCCGCCTGTTCGGCGGTGAAGTGGCTGTGCAAAGGTGCTGGTAAAGTTAGTTTTTTCTAAGCCGCCTGTTCGGCGGTGAAGTCCACTGCCATGCTAGGCAAACACATTGCTATTTTCTAAGCCGCCTGTTCGGCGGTGAAGCAGTGCCACCGCTCGACAGTGATCAATGTTTTTTTCTAAGCCGCCTGTTCGGCGGTGAAGTTTCGGATGGTTCTTTTGCTATCACGGTTGATTTTCTAAGCCGCCTGTTCGGCGGTGAAGTGGAGGTGTTGGCGTTGTCGGGGGGACGTACTTTTCTAAGCCGCCTGTTCGGCGGTGAAGCTTCCTTGAAAGGTTTAAATTCAACCCGCAATTTTCTAAGCCGCCTGTTCGGCGGTGAAGAGTATTTTAATGACAAAAAAATGAGTTACAACATGCAGTTAGATAAAATTTGATTATTTTACCTATATAATTTTCACACATTGCAACTCATTGTTTTACATGGATATTTTTAAAGGGCTATTTTTATTCATTAAAACTTAGGTAAAGCACCTTTTGCACTTAATCCATACGTATTGAATTTAACGCTATTACTCGACGGTACAGTCTCTTTTCGGGTAATGCTCATGCAGAACTCATTATCACTATGTAAGCTTTTCATTCGAATAAAGGGCAACGCTTTATCTTCTTTAGCCATGCTGTACCCTTTAAAAAATGCGGTTGCTTGCTCTACTGTTTCATCATGACGCTTCATACGTCGCTTTATGTGTTTATCCGGCGAACCCGATTTACGCCGGCGATTAAACGATTCATAGCCAAGTACCTCATTCGGAACGTCTGCTATGTTTTTTATATGCACGTAGTCATCAAGACGATTTAACCATTTTCCAAGATTCAAGTGTTCTAAATCGCTTTTATCATTTGCAAACAGTCTTAGTTTATTTCCAATAAAACCGACTTTGTCTTGTGACTTAGCTTGGTATTTAGGAAAACTCACTGCGACAGGCACTTGCTGGTTGTCATCTTGAGATTCTACAAGAGCAAGGTGGACTTGCATCATGAGCTTTGACCACAAAAAGTGAACGCCAATATCTTCACTCGGTAATAAGGTTATGTCTATATAGTGCTTCATAACCTTCTCCTTATTTATCACTCTCTCCGAAGACACCACCACGAACTAACGTCGCTATAACATAATGTTCGTCTTCAACTCGAGTTAAGGTTTCTCCACGTGCCCAGCCATCAAAGAAGGTATAAAAATCTTGTTTGTCTTTTGGTGTGCGGAAGGCTTTACCAAGGTTGGTAACGGCGCCGTAAGGTTCAACAGCGATAGGGCCAACAGACAACTCTGGATCACTATAATCTGGGTACCAGGTGTCGATGGTTCGCAAAGCATTACCCAGTTTTTGTGAGTGCATTGCGGCGACATCATTCACGTGATAAAGAATTTTGCTCTTTTTGTTTTTATCATTACCCTTGTCTAAGACAAGCTCTTCACTTGGATACACCTCTTGAGCACGCCCCATTAATGTAAAGCAGCTAATGTCTAGTAGAATAAAGTCATCTTCGCTGGCCAAAGCTTTGGCAATAACGTGAGTAAGCTGGTCAATTTTGGCATCTTGGGTGTCAAAGTGGCGCGTACTAATCTGGGTAGCATCAAATGTCCATGACTCTTTGACAGCGCTATTTTTCGCGGTTACATGCACTTCAATTTTTTCTGCACCAACGCGGTTACGCCATAAGAAACGCGCATTGGCAATGTTGGTAGCATAACGATGAGCCAACTCGGTGAATCCGTGCTTTTCTACATAAGCCTTAGCCGCTTCACTGTAACTTTTCTTAAAATTTGCGTTGTTACAAGCCGATGGTTTGGAAATGCCACCGAGTACTTTGACAGTAAATTGTAAATTCAAGGTGTCTTGATTTAGGTCGAGCGAACAAGCGTCGACTCGTTGTAAGTTGGCACTTTCAACCTTCGCATCCAACTTAGCTGGGTCTTTTGCAAAAGCGACCTTATCAGTGTTTTTAAAACGATTTGAAATGGTGCCACGTACGGATTTTTCTTTTAATGCTAGAGGCGAGATTTTGCTGCGATCCGCCCACGTTGTGCCATACATATAGCCATCGCTTAGTACCAATTTTTTCTCAAATGCCAATACGGAAGCTGTGTCATTTTTAGCCATAATAAATATCCTTTTTAGTGGTTTAATTAATCAGAATTCTGATTCGTCGTCTTCATCGGTAACCGTTGTGGCCGATGCTAAGTGCGCATGAGACGCTTGATGACAAAGGTATACATCACCCTCTGTGTGGTAACGCCATAACATGTCTTCTATTCTTTTGAGCCGATGGGGCATTTTGAACTCACCTAATGTCACTATACTTTCTGCGAAGCGATGTGGCACGTCTGGGTCTCGTTGATTTTTTGCCTCCCCAACGTCACTGATAGCATGGAACCCTGTGGCGATGGGAACGAGCCAGCCAGCGGGTTTATCGTTAACAAGCTTTCGATGTCTACGCCATTCTATGGTTTCATTTTCTTCTTCGTCGATAAGTCGATCACAAGTATGGTGAATCGCTAGATAATCAATGAGTGCTTCAATGGCATCAGCGCCGCTTTCCATGGCGTCCACCATGAGTTCTCGTCGTTCGATCAAAACATACCCTGGCATTAAGGCGCGCTTTACTTTGTTCATGTCGTCCTCTTTGCCTTCTTCACAGACAAGGCAAAACGGTGCTTTGAAACCTTGTATATCACCGCCTGCGATTTTCATGTGGGAATTAAGTAACTGTGTGACAGAAAAAAGTAAGCCTTCTTGCTCATCTAGGGTGATTTTGTCGAACTGAATCACCAAGCTAACATCAAGGTGGCAGCGAGCTTCTTCGATGAAAGACGATCTTGCGCCTGTTTTATCCAGTGGGTTCCCAGTACCAACGATAGAATGAACAAAGTCATTGCTCCCTTTATGGGTTTGCAAATTAAGATCATGGCAAACAACACCTGTCGCTATAAAGTCAGCGGGAATGTTTTTAGCATTGAGCTTTCGCTGTAATGCATGAACCGCCCCAAGCCATGCTGTCATGGCAGGAAAACCAATGGTAAATGGGCTAGATAAGGCATTGGCGTTATGAACACGCAAGTGCGGGATAATTAATAGTTTCTTAATTTCACCACTCATCGCAGTGCCCCCTTGTTTTCTTCCGCTATTTTTTCCATATGCTTACGCTCTGCAAGACCTAACTTGATGGCTTTTTTACCTAATACTTTTTCGTAACCATAAAATACAAAAGTGGTGATCGATTGAATAATTTCATCTAGCCAATCGTCTGACATTTCTCTTAAGGTTTCACCTTGTGGGCATAGCCATGTTGTCTGCGCTTTGGATAATTGACTGGCGCTGTCTATGTATTGCTCTGAGGCAACGGCTCGTACCTGCCACATTTTTTCAATAAGATGATCAATGATCTGCTGGTATAGCTCGTCTCTATCTGCCCGAATGTGCATGTTATTATCGTCTCGTTTATAGAGCGTATGCAGCTGATGAAATAACGCTCTGCATTGGAAGTAATGCACGCTTTGTTGGAAAAAATCGACTTTAGGGAAGTGCGTATCGCGGTTTTTTAACGCGGGTGGTACGCTCATTAAAAGGTGGGCTTTGCCCCCATTTTGGTTATTCAATACGCTGATATTTCGTGGCTTGGTACCGCCATATCCGATAGTGGTTAAATCGTATATTTCACGGAAACCGTTGTGGTATTCATTGGATTTTCTCTTGTCTCGGGCACGTTTTATTTCTTCGCCAAAGCGCATCTTGTCGAGGCGTTGACGCAGTTCGAAAATAATCCCCGATGCCGTGAGTAGCGATAGTTGATGATAGGTTGTTTCGCCATGTTGCTTGGCAATAGGAAAATACACTTGTTTAATTTTGGAGTTGGTAATCACCTCATCATCGTTTGCCGACATGGCTAAAAAGCCTTGTTTTACTGTCTGATAACTGTGTTCTTCATCGGCATTCGGGAAGGTGAGTAAGACTTGCGCTAATTCAGAGTCTTGTTCCAAGTGTTGCAATACGCTTTGTCCATCGTCCGTAATCAGGGTCAGGAATTTGTACACGTCAAGGGCGGCGGCATTACCCAGTGCATCCGCCGCTACGGCAACATTGCCTGTTCGCAAAAAACCATCACTCTTCTTTCGCCCATAAAAAATTATAGGAGTCACAAACGTATAATTCTTCTTATTCTTCTCACCTACTCCAGTACTTGGATGACTAAACTTACTGGGATGAGTCGAGATAGACATTTGCCCTGCTCTTTTTGCTGCATTCGGCAACCAGTTTTTTAGCGCAAACACGCTCTCACATTCTTGCTCTTTTTCGGTGACTTCCAGTTCTGACATAGATGCACTTAGGTTTTTCTTTAACCAAGCCGCTTTTCTTTCTTCAAAGAAAGCCGAGATACTTTGATCCATTATTTTCTCCCTTTTCCCATTTACACAACTTTTTTAGCTGCTATACGCTGCAATTGAAGACCTTTTTCTGAAATAAAAATCACTTCTCTGTTTTCACCAAGTCACTAATCTGACTATTCCTTTCTCAAAAGGTGTTTTACTAGCAATGCAATAAAGTTTTTATTGGTTACTTTTCACACATCATACATTCAATAATAAATAAATCAACCATGTAGCAATGAAATTTTTAAAATTGGTCGTTGATGACTTTTAATTGTTAACTCATTACAATCCAGCTCTGCTAATCGAGCAGCTTAGAAAATGTACCAATGTAATTACACTGCCGTACACGCAGTTTATTGAGCCAGGGGCTATAACTCCCTGGCTTTTTTTATAGCTTTACTAGCCCTAATTGATCGTTATAAACGTACTGTTTCTTTTCATTATGAGGAAAATTCAATTCACCATAGCGAATAGAAACGACTTTTTGGCTTAGGTCTTTTTCTGAGGCCAACGTGATACAACTTTGATCAAAGTCACGTGTTAACCACAGCTTTGCCATAGCGAAATCGTCTAGAGATTCCCGCCGAATATTGAGTATAGCTTCTCGATTAATCACATGGCCGTCATCATCTTTTTCACAGAAGAAGCTCGCTTGGTGTGGTTCACTAAATACCAAATATGTATTTAGACTGGCTTGGCTTTGACGAAAGGGTGTCAGTATTTGTGGTAAAGCCGTTAAAAACCAATGCTGATTCAACCAACCTTGAAGAGTGTGAGGGCCAATCTGCGCATCGCTGCCTGTCGTTTTATAATTTGCTAACCAGCGCCATGTGGCGATGTGTTCGAGTTCTGATAATCTGTTGGTTTCTGATACGTTACGCATGTATTTAGCGGTTAAATGATCGGATAATTGAATTCTTGGTATCGCATCCAGACGTTTGCCAATTTGCTCCACATCGAGCAGATCATCTAGGTTATGGTGTGCTAGGCAAAGGCTATTTTCTTCAAATCCAGGTCGATTAAATACAATTGAATCTTCTCGCTGTGTATCACGAATGCCCTTCCAGTTGTATTGCATGAGCGCAATGTTAGTGCTCTCTACTTTATCCTCTCGATGCCGTCTCACACGCCCTGCGAGCTGAATAATGGCACGGTAAGAGGAAGGTTCTATGACGGCCCAATCAAAATCATGGTCTCGCCCTACTTCTTCAACCGGCGTAGCGACTAAGATAAAGAGCACATTGCGCACGTCTGGTTGATTTTGCTGAATACGCTTTACATGTTGTCTAATAATTGAATTTTTTAGTGCGTTTGGTAATTCGCCCGATTTCTCTTTGCGTTTGAGCACTTCGTCCAAATGACGTTCTTGCTCAGAGCGCAACAACATAACTTGTTGACTGTGATACGCCATAACACGCACTTCGATATGACTAGGTAATGCCTTGGTAAGTAGATACTTGGTCAGGGCAACACACGGCGAGATGTTCGCCATACGTACTACACCAAAAGAGACTCTTAACTGAGTTACTGGATCTTCAAAATAGTGCGCTTCATGCTTTAAGCATGCTTGTTGAAAAATCACACTAAAATACGCACCTTGCTTACTCTCAACAACATCGACATCCTGTTGCCTTTGGGTCTTATGTTGCTCAATAATACTTTGGCAAGAAGCAATGTCCGCTTTACGTTTTGCGGGTTGCTTGCCTAATTTTTCCACCCGCTTCTGAATGAAGCCCGCATGATTGTCTCTATAAGACAAAATGGCACTTTCAAGATTCTCTGCACTGTTACTCTGTACTTCGGTAGCAAATTCATCGATCCAAGCACAGCCAATAATAGGGCTAGCATCGCGAGTTTGACAGTATAAACGCCAGCCATCCCGATAGGCTTTAAAGTAACCTTCTGCCATGTGAGGTGGAATCGTGGCGGAAGAAATCATCACTTTACGCCCTAACATGCCAGCTAGGTGGATCAACCGACCGATGGCGATTAAGTCGTCTCCGGTGAAGTCGTCAATTTCGTCGATCACAAGATCTGAAGACATCAGCCGCAAAGTCGGTAATATGTAACGACCGCCCCGCTTAGTCTCTGTGGCCGACATGAGATGATCTATCGTACAAGCAAGCACTGGAGCATACAGAAACTGCTTGTCTCGCTGCTTGGTTAACACCGTCGTTAAGGCGTGCTCTGGAATGGCGCAATCAAAGTCAACATCTTCGTTTAATAGTGACTCTTGTGACTCTGAACCAGAACTTTCATTAGACTCTTTTATTTGTAACGCCACATTACGCTGATCTAACTCCATCACGGCACGAGAGCCGATCAGTACGGCCAATTCGCTGTTGTCTAAGCCCACTCTGTCTCGATATTCTCGTCCTGTTTGCAAGGTCAAGGTACGAAGCCCCAACGCTAATACAAAACGTAAACTTTTCTGATCCTTGGACAATGCCCGCATAACTTTGGCGTTAGCAAAGGTTTTGCCACAACCCGTGCTGGCCATATTAACGGCAAAAAAACCTTGCTTGAGTTTATTGGGTTCAATGCTTCGATAATATTCGGTGATTTTATTAACGGCCTTATCTTGCCATTGAAACGCTTTCGGGCTTGCTTTTCGTAACGTTTGGATGTCTTCGGCAAAAGGTGGCTCGTTTTCAAAAGCAGGGAGCAAGTGAGCAATTCTGGCTGAATGCTGGGCAACACCCACTAAGTGCTCATCTAGCTTTTGCTTCAATTCTTGGGTGTTTTTATCTGTATTGGCAAACAGTCCTGTGGTGTCTTCCCACCCTTTAGCGGCGTCTTGAGAAGAGTAATAATGATCCCCCAACATTAAGCACAAACGAGCGTGATTCAATACCAGACGATAGCTGCCATTCTCGATACTTTTCAGGGCATAAGCTTTATTTTCGATAAGATGTTTAGACCAACGCTTGACGTTTTTCAGCCACTGATTTGAGTTGCTTAACAATCCATTGGGGAAGCTAAAACAGCTTTTTAAACGTTTTTGGTATTCTGCTTCGTTTTGACGATTTTCATAACCCCACTCTTTGGTGATGCGCCGCAACATGATATTCATAGATTGCGCTTGCTCGCTTTTGTAAATACCAGATTGATCTTTAAATAAAGAAGGCAAGCGGTGATGAGAAACAATTAACCATGCAATCAGCTGGGCTATCGGCGGCAAGTTTGCTAACGGCGTTAAAGCCGAATTTTGAACGAGTATCTTTAGTTGTTCTTCGTCGATATTTCCTTGGTAAAGCTTTTCCAACCATTCGTCATCTGTTGCGCTATTGGTTGTTTGAACAAATGCACGCAGTAATAAAAGCGAGATCCATTCGTGTCGAATGGGATCACCTTTGAACTTATTTTTACTGTTCGGCGATAGCTTTTCTTGAAACAGTTTAGTCGCTTTACCCCAGTCATGTAGGAGCGCGGCTAAACTTGCTAATGCTTTAATTAATGGCAAATAATGCCAATCGTTTTCCATTTCACTTTTTAGCAAATCTCTTCGTGTACTATTCACTGGCACTACACCCTGTTCATTAAATTTCGTTTTATTCCCCACTACCCATAAAAACTGACTTCTCGACCGTGAGCGTATCCAGTGGCAGCTTACGGCGGTGTTTTTGCTGGCGGTTTTACGTAGCATTTTTTTGACGGTTAAAAGCCCATCTTCAGTAATAAGAGTTTGCCAGGTGTTGTCGCCAATTCGGTTGGCAAAGGCATCAAGAACACGCCGTGTTTTTTTGAGCGAGTTTTTCTCGCACTGAGAAACAAAGGTCACCATCATGGTTATTTTTGCTCCAAACTTTTAATTGTGGCGAATTCGCCATAATTAAAATCTGGGTTGTGGATGCGTTCCCAAATGCCTAAATACTCCACTGTGTTGCGGTTGCGAAGCCAATCTGAAATAAAAAAATCTCCCTCTTTTACCTTGAGCATATTGGTCAATGAAATATAGTCATCATCGGTTATTGTGATGCTTTCACCTAGGATGCTTACTACTTTGTTCTTGCTAGCCATCACTCTTCTCCTTGGCTTTGTAATGCTAGGGATTTCACCGTATCAAACATAAAATCCAGCGCTTTATGGTCGGTGAATTTTTGCAGTACCTGCTGACGAAATTCTTGTTCTGTGGCGTTTTCTTTGGCACAAATAAAAGCCCAAGGCAGCACGATGGCATCTTTTATCAAGTCCGCGACATCGAACACCAAGGCACCGCGTCGGGTTTTGCCATGCATAACAGCAAAACCATGAGGTATGCCAAGCACCCACAAACAACAAGCGGCTAAGCCATAGGCAAGATAATTGCCGTGGTTTAAGAAGTCGTTGGCTTTGTCGTTGCTATTTTTTGTCGAGCCTTGATGCTCACGCTTAAAACCTTCAATGTTCACAGCATTCGCGGCGTATTTATAAAGTGCTTTGGTAAGTTGGGCTTCTGTCAGCAATAAGTCAGACTGCTTGGTCGCCGCATCGGTGCGATTGTGAAAAATTTGGAAAGACGTTTGCAAAATCGAGTCTTGCAATGCAAAACCCTCACTTTTGAGGTCTTTGTCTTTTGTCCAAATACGTTCTAAATAATCTAATCGTGTTCTTTGAAATGTCTTTGCCGCTTCTAGGCGTTTGCCGTCATCAAACCAAAATTGCAACCAACCATGCAGGTACTCGGTGGGGCGATATTCACTCTGAGGCGTGAACCATTCGACTTCACATGCCATATAAAGCGGCGTTCCACCACCGCCACAAAACCCAACTAATACTCCGGCTTGAGCGAGCATACGCATGGCGGCTTGGGTGATAGAGGTGCCGTTACCAAGAAGAAGTACTGTTGTGTTGGCAATCGGGATATTAAAATATTGGTTTTCTCCTGCCTTCTTATTAGAAAGTGTTTCAGTCAGGTAAAGAACGCGCCCATCTTTTTGCATGACGCGACAATATTCTAGGTAATACATATTGGCGCGCTTGGAGTGCAATATGGCTTTCATGTCTGATGGTGAAAACTGTTCCATTTAAAATTCCTTCTTGGGGTTCCTGTTGTTTTCTATTTCTGTTTTATTCTGGCTTATAGAGCAACTTAACGACACTTTGCCCCACTCTTCTTGTTTCAACAATCCTGTGGTTTTACACAGGTAAAAAAACTTTACAGGTGTTGGGCGGTTTTCCGTTTAAACGGCGTTTTTCAGTCGTATAACCATTGTTTTATGTCGGTATAGTTTACACAGACGAGTTGTTGGGCCTGTGGGTTGGCTTCGAGCATTTTGGTTTTGATTTGCAGGTCGTCGAGGGTGTATTTCACTAGAGCGGCGCGGGTGGTGATGTGCAGTTGGCCGTTGGTCATGCCGTAGTCGTTTTCGAGGACGTTTTTTTGTTTGTCGGTAAGGCGGGGGTCTGGGGACAATATCAAGGGCACTTGTGTCGTCCAAAGAACGTCTTGTTCTTGGGTTTGCACGGCAGGATCACCGTCGTAAGCGACGCTTTGAAAGCGGCTGAGTACGAAGTCGAGGTATTGATCACGCAGGGCGCAGTACGCTCGAACATGCCAGCGGTTGGCAGTTTTGACGAAGGAATGCGGGTATAACAAGCGGCCTTGTGGGTCGCTGCTGGCGACCGATAAGTATTCACAGTCTACCGCAGCATGGTCTTTAACGGCTTTTAATAATGGCCGCATCACTTGAGGTGAAACAAAGCGCGGCAAAGGGTCTATACGATATTGGGTGCGCTGAGTGGGTTCTTGAGAAAAGGTAGGAATGCGGCCAAAGTTCAGCCATGCAAAGTATTCATCTACGGTTTGATCGATGTAGTATGGGACGAAGTCGTCGGTCACTTGATAGGCTTTACGTGTGGTGTCGTAGGTTAGCGCGTTAGGAAACTCGTGTTGATATTGGGTCAGTAAATGGCTGACGCTCTGCCGCGTTAAACCAAGGGCGGCCATGAGGGGTTTGGTGTTAATTTGCCCTTCCCAAAAGGCAATGAGTTCGAGCATCCAGTAACGTTGCGCTGTGTCCATTTATTCGCATCCTTTGCATTTTTGACTGTCTAGCCCAATCTAGCGCAGTTTTTGTTCTGTGCCAAGCGAGGCTCTTATCATCCAGTTTCGAGGGGTGAGATTTTTATCACAAAAAGGGCCGATGTCAACGCAGTAGCCATTTTCCTCTAAAAACAGAGCACGATCGAGAACAAGCCAGTATTCCAATGCCGGGCGAAAAAGCTGGCTGATGGCTTCGAGTTTTTGGACGTGCTGATAGCGTTGTTCACCCATACTTTCAAAGCCGTCACAGGGCACTTGGTTCAAAAGGGCTGAAAGCTGTTTTTGCTCTGCAGCCCAGTGGCAAAATGCGGTAAAGCCTTGAGTTAATATGGCTTTTTGTATGGAAGGCACTGGCAGGTAATGATCTTGTTGGCGAGCGGTGCGCTGCCATGCATCAAAGCCGAGTCGGTAAGTAAGCTCGAGTTGTTTAAGTCGCTGCTCACGGGCACCTGCCGTGGCCACTTCCTTGACAGCGAGTTTTAAATCGGCTTGTCGAAGCGTGAGCGCCGATTGCTTGGCCGACGTCGACAAAGGCTGGTATTCGGCGTCTTGGGTTAGGTGATAACAACAAGGCGAAATACACACTTGCTGCGTGCGTGCATCGACGGCTTGTTCGAGCAAAACTCGATGCAAATCGCCACAAGCATGCAACGCCACGACACAGTCGGTGTCTTGCAAAGCCGCTTGGCCTTGATGTTTGAGCACATTGGCGTGGGTAAAAGTTTGCGCTATTTTTAGTCGTTTGGCTTCTTGCTCGCCGGCGTCACACAGCGTTTTTTGCCACTCTAGGCTGTGTACGGGGCAGCCATGTTCAAACGCCAACAGCTTGCCTAAATGCCCTTTGCCCGCACACCACTCAAGGTACTGTTTCGCTACGGGCGTATGGCCGACAAAGGCTTGAATTTGCGCCCATTTTCGCCCTTTTATACCGTTCGCCACATAGCTTGGCATTAGGTGAGTCTGTTCTTGCTTCGGCGGTAAAGGGGTGAGAGCCGGACGAGTCCAATCTCGCGATACAGCCAAACTTGGACATAGGCAAAACACGTCGTCGTAAAAGCGCTCGCTGTGGAGTTCGGTTAACGCAACCTGTTCAAGATACGCCGCCAAATCTGGGAAAGCCGCTTTCCATGGGGTATCGAGGCGCAAAAAGGTATCGAATTGCCAGAGTAAAGCGTGGTCATGTAGCCAGCGGTCGAGTGTGTTAAAACGCGGTTGAAAAGCAGTCATAAAGGGAGCACATGAATGGGGTGAAAGTAAGTGTCTTTTTTTCTTTACAGTGGCCAGGAAATTTACCTTGTTGTTGCATTGTATTTTGTCATAAAAAAGGCAAAATGAAGACTCAATTTAACGACTGTTTTTATGCATCTAAATGGTCGCGGCACTGTGACCGCGACCCCTAATAAGGACCCCGCAACCATCATGTTCAAGCATCTTAACGCTGTTTCTGGCGACCCTCTTTTAGCTCTTATCATGGCTCATAAACTCGATCCAAATCCAAAGAAAATCGATTTGGGTGTGGGTGTGTACAAAGACGATAACGGCCATACGCCGATTTTAAATACCGTCAAAAAAGCCGAAGCCATTTTGCTTGAACAAGAAGATTCCAAAAGCTATTTGGGTATTTTTGGTGCCGCCGAGTTTGAAGCCGTCATCAAAGATTTATTACTGGGCGAAAACAATCCGCTGATGGCCTCTGGCCGCGTTCGTTCGACCCAAACACCTGGCGGTACGGGCGCGTTGAAAGTTGCGGCGGATTTTATCAGCGCCAATTTGGCGGGTGCTCGTCTTTGGGTGAGTGATCCGACGTGGGGAAATCACAAATCCATCTTTGATTCTGCCGGCGTAGAAGTGAAAGATTACCCTTACTACGACCCAGCGACGAATGGCCTTCGCTTCGACGACATGATGGCGACCCTAAAAGCGGAAGTAAAAGCAGGCGATGTGTTGTTGTTGCACGCTTGCTGCCACAACCCAACGGGCATCGATTTGCAATTTGATCATTGGAAGGTGCTCACCGACTTTGTCAATGAGCGCGGCTTATTACCGCTAGTCGATGCGGCTTATCAAGGTTTTGGTGATGGCCTAGACGAAGATCTCGCCGGCTTACGCCACATGGCGGCAAATGTACCTGACATGCTGATTGCCAACTCTTTTTCAAAGAACTTTGGCATTTACCGTGAGCGTTGCGGTGGCTTAAGCGTGATGGCTGCAAACGCAGACGAAGCGAATGCCGCTCTGTCTATTATTGGTCAGGCGATTCGTGCCAACTACTCCATGCCACCCGCTCATGGTGCGGCGGTGGTGTACACCATTATGAGCAGCCCAGAACTCAAAGCAGAGTGGGAACTGGAAGTAACGGCCATGCGTGATCGTATCAACGGTTTGCGTGAAAAGCTGGTTGCGAAACTGGCCGCTTCTGGGGTGAGCAAAGATTTCAGCTTTATTCAAGATCAACGGGGCATGTTTTCGTATTCTGGCTTAACCCTAGAGCAAGTTCGTACCTTGCGCAGCGAATACGCGATTTACATCGCGGATACCGGCCGTATGAGCATTGCCGGTGTCAGTGACAGCAATATCGATTATTTGTGCGAGAGCATCGCCCGCGTTGTTGGCTAAATTGGCCGTTATATTGACGGTTTAATTGACCATTACACTGATCAATAAAAAGCGTGGCAGTCACAGTGACTACCACGCTTTTTGTGATCTACACAGTAAAATTCAGTGGTCGTATTAAGCTCAGAATACTCAATGCAATGTGCGAGTTTGAGTGTCTTTTATGCCAGCTTTAATTTCTGGGTGATAATGCGTTACCAATCGCAAAATCGACGGTTCTAAATTGTCTCGCCAAAACGAGACTTCCGCGTCGACCATGGTCTCGAGCTTTTCCCAGCCGGCTTCGGTGCCAAATAAACGCACAGGGGCCAATACATCATCAAAAAAGGCCCGATCACCGCCGATTCCCATGCCGATTAACTTAGCGCCTCGCACAAAACCCACACACCACTCTTCCACCAGCAAACTGTATACGCCATCGACTTCTTGTTCTAAGTACACCGGGTAAAAATCGCCAAACAGCAAGCTGTTCATGGTTTCCATGTACATGATCAACACCAAGCTCAAAAACTCGTCTTCTTGTTCGGTGGATTCCCACACAGGCTGGTCTTCATCTGCACCCCAGATGGCATTCAGCCAAACATCGGGCTCAAGCTCTTGCATGGAACACCCTAGCGCGGTTAAAAAACCATCCAGTTCGGACACACACATGAGTGAACGATCTGTGCCGAACGTCAGTAAATAATGGTCTATTTTTTCATAAAGTACTTCTTCGCTGATGACATCGTCATCTTTTTCTTGAGACATTACATCGTTTCCATTTAGTTGGAGGCCGTGATTATCGTAACGACTGGATCACCGTTTTTAATCCACAATCGCTAAGTTGCCATAGGTTTCTAGCCAATGTTTGCGGTCGCCGGCGCGCTTCTTCGACAGTAGTTTGTCGAGTAATTCGTCGGTGTTTGGTTTGTCTTCCATGGTGAGCTGAATTAAGCGACGTGTATCCGGTGCCATGGTGGTTTCGCGCAGCTGAGATGGGTTCATTTCGCCCAAACCCTTAAAGCGCTGTACATTGGGAGTACCGCGTTTGTTTTCAGCGGCAATTTTGTGCAGAGTGATGTCTTTTTCCTCGTCGTCTAGGGCGTAGTAGACTTCTTTGCCCAAGTCGATTCGATACAAGGGTGGCATCGCCACGAATACATGCCCATTATTCACCAAAGCCGGAAAATGCTTCACAAACAAGGCACAGATCAAGGTGGCGATGTGCAAACCATCGGAATCCGCATCGGCTAATATACAAATTTTGCCATAACGCAAACCGCTTAAATCATCGTCGCCAGGGTCCACGCCAATTGCAACGGACATGTCGTGTATTTCTTGCGACGCCAGCACTTGGTTTGAATCCACTTCCCATGTGTTCAAGATCTTACCGCGCAATGGCAAAATGGCTTGAAAGTCTTTTTCACGGGCTTGCTTAGCCGAGCCTCCCGCCGAGTCACCTTCGACTAAAAACAATTCGCTTCGAGAAGTATCTTGTCCAGAACAATCGGCTAATTTCCCCGGTAAAGCCGGGCCTTGGGTGATTTTTTTACGTACAACTTTTTTGCTCGCACGCAGACGTTTTTGCGCGCTATTGATCACAATATCCGCAATCTTTTTGCCGTCTTCCACATGGGAGTTTAGCCACAAGCTAAAGGCGTCTTTTACGGTCGCTGAAATAAACGCCACGATTTGACGCGACGACAAACGTTCTTTGGTTTGCCCCGAAAACTGAGGCTCTTGAAGTTTCGCCGACAACACATAACTGCACCGATCCCACACATCTTCTGCGGCCAATTTAATGCCACGGGGCAACAAGCTATGAAAGTCGCAAAACTCTCGCATCGCTTCTAATAAGCCGGTACGCAGACCATTCACATGGGTGCCGCCTTGCGCCGTGGGGATCAGGTTAACGTAACTTTCCGTAACCAAATCGCCGCCTTCGGGCAACCATTGCACGGCCCAATCAACGCCTTGGGTTTTCTCACTCAAACCGCCAATAAATGGCTCATCAGGCAAGAGCACAAAACCTTCGTTGGCTGAAGCCAAGTAATCTTTTAAGCCATCTTGGTAAAACCATTCTTCGCGGACTTCTGTACTGCCACTTTGGTCAATGAAGACCACGTGCAAGCCAGAGCACAATACCGCTTTGGCTTTGAGCAAGTGCTTCAGGCGTGACAAGGAGAATTTTGGGCTGTCAAAATATTTGGTGTCGGCGGTGAATTTCACCTTGGTGCCGGTGTTCTTTTTGCCAACGGTGCCGATTTCTTTTAATTCGGACGTTTTAAAGCCATGCTCAAAACCTATGTGATATTGAATGCCATTGCGTCGCACCCACACTTCTAAAGACGTCGACAAGGCGTTGACCACAGACACACCCACACCGTGCAAACCACCGGAAAACTGGTAGTTATCGCCAGAAAATTTGCCGCCTGCGTGGAGCTTGGTCAAAATCAACTCAACCCCCGAAATGCCTTCTTCTGGATGAATGTCGACGGGCATACCGCGGCCGTTGTCTTCCACACTCAACGAGCCGTCTTTGTATAAAATGACTTCGATGCGGTCCGCATGACCCGCGAGGGCTTCATCCACCGAGTTATCAATCACTTCTTGCCCTAGGTGGTTTGGCCGTGTGGTGTCTGTGTACATCCCCGGGCGTTTTTGAACCGGTTCTAAACCGCTGAGAACTTCGATAGATCCCGCGTTGTATTCTGTTGCCGACATGCGTGTGATTTCCAATGTGATCGAGCGCTGCGAAGAAAAATAGCATAACGCTTTTTAATGTAAATACGATGGGACAGAGTCTATCATTGGTTTTGTACCGTGTGAAACGCTCTGATAAAAGCCGTCGTTTAGTCGGTGATTATTTGGGCAAAGCGTAAAATATCACCCGTAAAACGCTCAAAATCGACGAATCTGTGATCGCCGCCGGCTTCTTGTGTGAGCCGTGCAACTTGGGGGAACGCAGTTAACGCCGCGCGATAATCTAATACCTCGTCGCCTTCTTGAACCATGAGCCAATAACGTTTTGGCGTGGGCTGGGCAATCACCAAGTTTTCCAGTTCCAACATGTGTGCCCCAGTCAATTCGTATGCTTCGTTGGTGTAAGGGTTTTGTTGGTGCCCTAAGTGTCGCGTTAACAGCGTAGGTGCTTGCACCGCAGGGTTCACTAGCACGGTATTTAGGTGGTACTTTTCCGCCAAAAAAGCCGCGTAGAAGCCGCCCAGCGAGCTGCCTATCAAGGTCACCCCTTGAGACAAATTCTTTTCTATCATGGCTTCAAGCTGAGCAATGGCTTTGGCTGGCTGCCACGACAAACACGGCGAAAGCACGGCATTGGGTTGCCCCATTTTCGCCGCCGCGTCCATCAGCACCGTCGCTTTATGAGACCGATCTGAACTGTTAAACCAGTGAATATAGAGCAGTACTGGCATAGGAACTCACTGTTTTATCAACCTTTACGTAAACTCAAAAGAGATCACATGATTCAACCGATGACCGTGCTTTAAACACAATTCCAATAAATCAGCCAGTTGCTGATTCAAGCGAAATTTCTCGTCCCGGTGTAGCATGGCGTCGTTAGGATAAGGGTACACGCCGCTGTATTGGCGGTGTCCATCGGTGATTTCTGCGATGCCCACATCGTGGTACAAACGAACTGTCATTAACAAGGTGGTTTTAAACAGCAATTTTTGCTGCATTTCTGGGCCGAACTCTAAGGTGATTTCCGATGTGAAGCGGCTTTCTTTGCCTAAGGTCAACCGCAAACGACTTTCTTGATCGCCCGATGTATGAACGGAAAAACACCAGGCGCTCATTTCTTCTTGACCACGGATGAGCTTGTTCATGCGACGATAATTCAGCTCGCCCAGTTGCTGTAAACTGACCAAATTCGGTACGTATTGACGGTTTTTTTTCAACGAATAGGAAGTATCGGCCATAATCAGCAACCCCAACGCGCCAGTAAATCGGCTTTATTCAGCGCAAACCACTGTAATGCCATGATAGTGCTGGCGTTTTCAATGTCGTATTTGAGTAACTCAACGGCGTCGTTAGCGTCCAACAAATGCAGTTTGATGTCTTCGTTTTCATTATCCAAACCATAAGACTGAGTCAGATCCACTTGGTTGGCATCGAACTCTGCGACGTACATACGCAAGTATTCCATCAATCCACCGGGAGACGGCACAAACTTAAACATGTATTCCAAGCGTTTAACGGTGACTCCCGCTTCTTCAAACGCTTCTCGGCGTGCCACCACTTCGTCACTTTCGCCCTCTTCAACCATACCCGCCACCACTTCTAGCAACCATGGCGATTCGCTTCGTATCACCGCAGGGCGAAATTGCTCGATCAGCAGTATTTTGTTTGCTACTGGGTCAAACAACAGCACACAGACAGCATCGTTGCGCACCATCATTTCCCGCTGCATGGGTTTGCTCCAGCCGCCGTTGAACTGGCGATGACGCAAAGTCAGTTTGCGCATTTCAAAAAAGCCTTTATAAAGACACTCGTCTTTTAAAACTTCCACGTCTTTTTTGCTATAGGTTGGTTTAAAGGTCATAGTATCTCGTCTTAAAAACTTAAAAAGTATCTCGTTTAAATAGGGTAATTTTATGGAAACAATACGTTGCGCTTGGTGTTTGGGATCGCCTGAATACATGGATTACCATGATCACGAATGGGGACGACCCATTTACGACGACCACTCTTTATTTGAATGCATTGTACTCGAAAGCGCCCAAGCCGGCCTCAGTTGGATCACTATTTTACGCAAACGTGAGGGCTACCGAGCACTTTTTCATAATTTCGACCCGGTTAAAGTCGCCGCTATGAACGAAAACGACGTGGCACGCTTATTAGTCGATGAGCGTATTGTTCGCCATCGCGCCAAGATAGAAGCGACCATTAACAACGCCAAAGCGTTTTTAGACATTGTCGACGCCTTCGGCTCTTTTAGCGACTATTACTGGGCGTTTAGTGATCATCAAATCATAAACAATCCTCTGAAGCATCATACTGATGGCCCTGCGGTGACTGAGCTGTCTACACGATTCGCTAAGGACTTAAAAAAACGCGGCTTCAAATTTCTTGGCCCAACCACCTGCTATGCTTTTATGCAAGCCACTGGCATGGTCAATGATCACATTGAGGCCTGCGTGGCGCGACAACTTACAATAAAAGCACAACAAGGGAATAGTTGATTTCATTAATGTTTTGTCAAAAAAGGTCGATACATTAGAAACATTCTTTGTACAATTATACTTTTCATAACCTGAATAACGACAAAGAGTCGACATCAACACTTTTCACCTTTTGGCCTGGTATAACAACATGTTCAACAACAAAAGTATCCTGATTACAGGCGGAACCGGTTCTTTTGGCCGCGAGTATGTCAAAACATTATTGGCCAACTACCAACCCAAGCGTCTGGTGATTTATTCTCGTGACGAGCTAAAACAATACGAAATGCAGCAAGATTTTGATGCCCCTTGTATGCGTTATTTTATTGGTGATGTACGCGACAAAGACCGCATGACGCAAGCCATGCGCGATGTGGATTTTGTCATTCATGCCGCTGCGTTAAAGCAGGTGCCCGCCGCGGAATACAACCCGATGGAATGCATCAAAACCAACATTCACGGAGCGGAAAATGTGATTGCGGCGGCCATTGCCAATAACGTCGAAAAAGTCATTGCTCTTTCCACCGACAAAGCCGCAGCACCAATCAATTTATATGGCGCCACTAAACTCGCTTCCGATAAACTGTTTGTGGCGGCCAACAACATGGTTGGCCAAGGTCGTACACGATTCTCTGTGGTGCGCTACGGCAATGTGGTCGGCTCTCGCGGCTCTGTGGTGCCGTTTTTCCAAAAACTCGTAACCGATGGTGCCGAGTCCATTCCCATCACCCACCCAGATATGACACGCTTTTGGATCACTTTGCCCATGGGCGTGGATTTTGTGTTAAAAAACTTCCAACGCATGCACGGTGGTGAGATTTTTATTCCCAAAATTCCGTCTGTACGAATTTTGGATTTGGCCGCGGCCTACGCGCCCCATTTGCCCACTAAAAACGTGGGCATTCGCCCTGGCGAAAAGCTCCATGAGGTCATGTGTCCTGCTGACGATTCTTATCACACCTATGAATTTAAAGACCATTATGTGATTTCGCCCAGTATTAAATTTTACCAAGATGATATGGATTTCGGTCACAGCCGATTAAATGAAATAGGAACGCTTGTGGAGCCAGGTTACGAATACCAATCGGGTAACAACCCGCACTTTTTGAGTATTGAAGAGATTTTAACCTTCGATGACGCACATTAAGAAGCACGCTGAATTGATGAACACGGCTGTAATAAACACAGATTTCATCCCTTATGGCCGCCAATCCATCAGCAAAGAGGACATAGCAGCCGTCGTCAAAACGCTGCAATCTGACTTTCTCACGCAAGGCCCTTGTGTTGCAGAATTCGAGCAAGCCGTGGCCAACAAGGTCGGTGCCCAGTATGCCGTTGCAGTAAACAGTGCGACATCGGCGCTGCATTTGGCGTGTTTGGCATTGGGCGTAACAGCAGACGATCGAGTGTGGACGTCGCCTAATACCTTTATTGCGTCGGCCAATTGCGCTCGTTACTGTGGTGCGTCGGTCGATTTTGTCGACATTGATCCGCATACTTACAATTTATGCGCCAACAAGCTGGCGGACAAATTAGCGCTCGCCAAGCTCAGCAATACATTGCCTAACGTGGTGATTCCAGTGCATTTCGCGGGTCAATCTTGTGACATGTTGGCCATTCATCAGTTATCGCAAGAGTATGGCTTTCGCATCATCGAAGACGCATCCCATGGGATTGGCGCGCTCTACCAAGGCGATTATGTGGGCAACAGCCATCTCAGCGACATTTGTGTGTTTAGCTTTCATCCGGTGAAAATCATCACCTCAGCCGAAGGCGGCATGGCGCTGACCAACCACGAGCAACTGGCTAAACACATGCGCACGCACGCGCATCAAGGCATCACAAAATCCCCAGACGAATTGACCCAGACACCGGGCGACTGGTATTACGAACAGCACACATTGGGGTTCAATTACCGCATGACGGAGCTGCAAGCGGCGTTGGGGTTGTCTCAGTTGGCAAAATTGGACGACTTTATTGCCCAACGCCACCAGCAATTCGCTTTATACGCGGAGCTATTAAGGGATTTGCCAATCACCTTACCGTATCAATCCAACGACAGCCGGTCGTCGTTGCATTTGTATCCGATTTTGTTGCCACAATCGCATATATCGGCGCGCAAAGCAGTGTTTGATGCCTTACGATCAGCGAATATTGGCACGCAGGTTCACTACATACCAGTGCATACTCAGCCCTACTTTCAGGCGCTGGGCTTTACTTGGGGAGATTTCCCCGTGGCGGAAGACTATTACCATCGCACGCTGAGTTTGCCTCTGTTTGTTGGCTTAACCCCCGCACAGCAGTACCATGTGGTGGCGGTTTTAACACACGCGTTAGCTGAACAAGGCATCAAGTAAATGACTCGTGTAGCCGTGATTCCAGCCCGTGGTGGCTCCCAACGCATTCCCAAAAAAAATATTCGTTTACTCGATGGTAAACCGCTGATTGCGTATTCCATCGAAACCGCGCTGGCGTCAGGCTTGTTTGATCGGGTGATTGTGTCTACTGACGATACCAATATTGCCGCGGTTGCCCAAGCGTTCGGCGCCGAAACGCCTTTTTTACGGCCAGCGGATTTATCCGATCACATGACCGGCACCACGCCCGTGATGCAGCATGCCTTGCAGTATTTGATCCACGAAGGGAACGAACCAGACGAAGCCTGTTTGATTTATGCGACGTGCCCCCTGTTAACGCCTGCCGATTTACAGCAAGGCCAAGCACAACTGGCTCACATTGAAGGCTTTTGCTTTTCAGCTACTACTTTTGGGTTTCCTATTCAGCGCGCCTTGCATATAACCGCCACAGGCGAACTGGCGCCCATGTTTCCTGAACATATCCAATCAAGATCGCAAGATTTGGTGGAAGCGCTACATGATGCAGGCCAGTTTTATTGGGCACGCACGCAAGACTGGTTCGATAAGGCGATTTTTGGGCCGCACTCCTTGCCTTTGATGTTACCAAGACACCGCATTCAAGACTTGGACACAGAAGAAGACTGGCTGCGACTTACGCAAATTATGCTGTTAAAAAAAGCATCGAAGTTGAACCTGTCATGAACAATCAGTTTTGTTGATGGATAAAATAATGCGTCACCTGTTTGGCGACACGCTCCGCTCCTCGACCATCAACGCATTGCTGCGCGATGTTGCGTGCGGCTTGTTGCCAGGTTTTATCGTGCCATTTTTGTTCCAACCTTTGCACTAGACACGCCACCTGAGCGGCTTGCTCAAGTGGCGCCACAGTGTCAAAGCCTACTGAGTCAAATCGTACTGAGTCACACCAGCCCAAGGGCACGTGCTGTTGCAGCGAACGCGTTTGGTTGTCGGCAGTTTGAGCAAACAAAGTCGGCACACCAAAATACGCCAACTCAAATAAAGTACCGCCCGCGGCCGAAATGGCCATTTTTGCTCGGCTCATGAGCGGTGTCACATCGGATAAACCTTGTTCCAGTGCGATCTGATTCACATCGCAAAACTGTTTCACCGCTGCGGCGTTGTTTGCCTTGGCGCCTAACAACACTTGAATCGCATTGAGCGGAAACCCTCTTGCTTTGAGTGCCTGCAAAATAGGCAAGGTTAACGCCAGCGGGTCGGTTCCGCCAAGGGTAATCAATAGTTGGTTTGAAGCATGACAATGTTGACGCTGAGTAGATCGCGCTAGAAATTCAGGTCGCAGCAAGGCGTACTGACGGCCGGTTAATGGATGCTCAACATGGGTGGAATAGGTTTCATTAAGTGGATTGAGCAACCATTTGGCGGAGAAGTTGCCACGGTCATTCATATCGTCCAGCACTAAGAGAGCCGGCTGAACCTCAAACAAGGCGTTAATCGCGTCGGCACTGTATCCATAATGATCTACTATCATCAAATCAGCGGTTTTCGCCAAGGCGATACCTTCTTCTTCTCGATCAATCAGGTAATCCTCTGACGCCGAAAAAGCCTCATAGCGACGATCAACAACAAAGTGACAATGCCAGCCTAATTGCGTAAACGCATGCGCTAATGCTTGGCAACGCACCCTATGTCCCATGCCGAGCTCGACCGACGCATCGGCGCGAATCAGCGCTTTCACGCCATCATATCCCACGCCAAAGGCTGGCCTTTTTGCACATCGGTGGATAAAGTTTTGCCGAGCACCTCAGGCCAATACTTAGGCGCTAAACCCAAAGACGGTCGAATAATTTTTAAATGCGCGTCGGTTAACACGGTGCCCGCCGGTAGATCTGTCGCTACGTAAATCGAACGCCGGTATTTTTTCGCCACTTGTTCAGCGTCTGAACCGCCATACATCACGGAGCCAAGTGAAGCCTTAGCGGCACGACAAGTCTCAACCAAGATCTTCATTTCAGCAGGTTCTATGGAAAAGGCCGCATCGACGCCACCGGCACGACGATCCAACACAAAGTGCTTTTCAATCACGGTGGCGCCCAATGCTGTGGCCGCCACCGAGGCTGCTATGCCTTGAGTATGGTCAGATAAACCTACATCACAGCCGGTGCGATGGGCCAAATCAGCCATGGTAGCTAAGTTTGAATCGCCTATTTTGGCCGGATAAGTACTGGTGCATTTGAGTAGCGTCAGTGGGTTATTGCCGATAGCACGAATGGTCGCAACGGCCTCTTCAATTTCTGCACAGCTTGCCATACCTGTAGACATAATAATGGGCTTACCGGTACGAGCCACGGCTTGAATCAACGGAATGTCGGTTAGTTCAAAAGAGGCGATTTTGTACAGGGGCACATTGAGTGATTCTAAAAGCGCCACGGCACTTAAATCGAATGGTGAACTAAAGGCCACCAGCCCTAACGACTCAGCCAATTCAAATAACGGCTGATGCCATTCCCATGGGGTTGAGGCTTTGGCGTATAAATCGTAGAGGTTCTCGCCACGCCACAAGCTGTCACGTTCTGACACCATAAACTCTCCATGACGGATATCGAGCGTCATGGTGTCTGGTGTGTAGGTTTGCAATTTGATGGCATCGACACCGGCGTTGGCTGCGGCGTGTATCATGGCTTTCGCCAGTTCAAAGTCTTGGTCGTGATTGCCCGATAATTCAGCAATAATAAATGGCGTTTGCTCAAACATAATTAGCCGCGGCTTACCCGTTATAATGAGTGATGAGGTGATCGTTACCTTGATCGACGTATTCCGATGCTTGCTGAAGCATGCTGGGCATTTCGTCTAGAAATTCACACCATGGCATAAATAAGTGTCGCGCACGCTTGACCGTTTCGGCTTCGTCTTGGTATTTGAAAATAAACTGCACGATCAAAAACGCAGAATACGTAAAAGAGCCAATTAAAAGATCGAAAATATGACGATGAATACTGCCCTTCAAAAAATAAATTTGACGATGATGGGACCATAACAAATCACACACTTGCTCTCTTGTGGTGATTTTTTCATCCCAACCTTGCTGCAATATTTGACTGATTTTACGGAAGTCGTCTACTGAAATAAGCGAATCGGCAGATCGATCCAATAATGATGCAGGAGCGTCGGTAAAAAAAGTGGCTTCAAGAAGATCAATCAATCTTGAGTGATCCACCTTTGGGTCCATCATCAACACATCGTCCATTTTAAGGGGTGTCACGCCTTCAATTTTCGCCCCATCAGAAAGATTAAAGCTTTGAAAGTTACGGCGTTGATTCAACTGTCGAGTCAATGATTCAAGCTGAACTCGCGATGTGTCCATGATCCCCGTAGCAAACACTGTACCACCAAAATTACCTTCGCGCTGAACGAGCGCCGCTTCTTGGAAGGTTTGAAAACCCGTCTCTTTGCCTTCCTTATAGTAACCACTGTGAACAGAATGATGGCTTCCTTTATCTTTGAAACCATTATCAACGCCTAAATAATAGACGTTGTTAAAACCAAATAAATGCACATAGGCCAGCGCTAAATTGGCCACGACGGGATTACAATAGTTTAGCTGTACGTATTCTGCATTGTCACCAGAAACTCGAATCTGATTCAGCATCAGTGAGGTGATGGCTTCGCCCGGTTTCATTGCCATTCCAGAGCGCTTAAAGCAGTCAAATAACCCTGGGTGCATCACATTCACTGACAAGCCCCATATTTTATCGAGGTAGTCTTGGTCTAAAAATTGAAATTTATCGACGGTCTGTTTCAGTCGTTCAATATCCACATGAATGTCGGGGGTAACGCCCAACTTTTTAAGGGTATTAATGGTCGAGCCACAACAAATAAGCAGAACCTGTTCGCGCACTTCTTTTACTAATTCAATGCCTTGATCCAGAGACGGGCCATTACCTAAAATAAAAACAGGGGTATTTACGGCCCATTTTGGCAAAGCATTGTGGCCAGGAAAGTAGGCTAATTTGGTATGGCTGAGGGATTTTAACCCTTGAGCAATGCCGATAAGAGCATCATCAAAGAATCCCCATCCCATGACTTGACGGGCGTATTGTTTTTTAAAAGATTCAATGGCTAAGTTATTTTCTGGACTGGTGTAAGACACGTGCAACATGGTTTCTGGCGCCATGAAGTAACCATTCTCTTCTAGCTGACGCAGGTATTTTTCGGTGAATTCTTCGTGATTAACGCCAAGAAAAAAATGGATAGTGCGCCCATCTCTATTAAACTTTTCAAGAATAGGCTGCCATTCTATGGCAAATAACGAGTAATAAAAAAAATCCAAATCGCACTCATAAAGATAAAGATGCTTTATATCGCGCTCTGCCAGAATCAGTTCGAGCTGGTAGCCAAATTCAACACCAAACAATATGAGCGAGCCAGAAAACTCAGGCCATGTTTCCTGCAACGCCAATCCCTCTGCCTGCAGGTTCACTTGATCCAGTATTTTATTGCTGTAATAGACATGTCGACTAGGGTGTTTGTCTGTGCGTTCGAGGTTCAAAAAAGTTTTATTGGGCGCCTTAAAGGCCAAGGATACTTTGTGAGCGGCTTGCAATGTGGGTTCTGTTGAGAAAAGAGGGACACCAACATCTTCGCGATATAAGTTTAAATCACCATTCTCCTCTACGTAAACATGACGTTTTTGGGGCTGATAATCCTGAAAAGACTCAAAAATATGAGGCATGACCTCTGCAAAAATGGTCATGTTATCTAGATAACGCTGAGTCAGTGCTTTGTCGTTTTCTTTAAGACGTGCCGTGCCTTTTTTGAACATATCAAAAAAAGCTTCTGCCTGCTCAAGTGACAACTGTATTTCTTCATTTTGCATTTTTCACGCCTTTATATTGATTAACACCTTGGCGGTTTTTTTTAACTTGGTAAAGCTGCTTTTGCATCTCGGCATGCACAGTCGACACTAATTGATTGGCCACTTTATGTGTGTTGATGAAGTGACGGATTTTCTCGTTGTCGATAGGGTCTGGTTGCGGCTCAATAGACAAAATAAAATCATGATTGCGATCACACAATTGCTGTATTTTCTCTATGTCTTGGTCGATAACGCTCTGTTCTAACGCCCTACTTAATTCGGCTAAGTAAGACACATCAAACATTAAATTGCTCCGACACGCGCTTCACCCTGACCGGAATACGCCATTTGCTTATCCGCTGAAGAAATCTGGTCCCATGCACCTTTAATCTGCAAAATAAGGCCCATAACTTGCTCTATTATAGACGTGTCTTTTTGAACACTGGCTTCGGTAATACGAACCACCATGTAATCGTAAAGAGACTCAAGGTTATCCACTAATTCTGGGTTAACATCTCGATCTAGAGCGTCGCGCAGAGCATTAATAATTTCCACCGCGCGCGTCAATGCATCGGCTTTCCCTGCCAAATCGGAACGTTCAATACAGCCTTTACCTAACGCAAGTTTTTCAAGTGCGCCTTGCATTAACAGCTGAATGACACGGTGAGGGTCTGCTGAAGCTAAATCGGACTTTATAGAGTCCTTTCTGTAAGCTTGGATCCCTTTACTCTTGTACATACACAACCTCATTAATACATTTAGGACAATTTGGGACAATTTGGGACAATTTACATTTTAGATAATACGGAATTTAAATAACCACCTTGAGCATTCATATTAGCTAAACGAGAATCTAAGCTCGCAAACTTAGATCGCAATGAATCCTCATATTTAACCATTCGTTCTTCGTACGCCTCTAATGTCCCCTCTGTACTATCTATCGACCGACGAACGGATTCCTTTAATGAATTTGTCATCCCAGTGGACCCGGTGTAACTCGATAACAGATCATCCAACGATTGCGCTAGGCCTTTTTCACCCGATATTAACGGCGCGATTTCGCTGTAGCCTTTTTTCATAGCGGCTTCAAATTTGTTGCTATTAAAGTCCAGAAAACCGTTATTATCCATTTTAACCCCGAGGTCAAAAATAGAGGTGAAGGTTCGAGTCGCTCCATGGCTCGTCATTATTTCTGTTGAGAGTGAGGACTGAAGGTTACGCACCATGCTGTTGCCACTGAGCACCGCGTCTTTACCTGAACTTTTCTGCAGCAAGCCAACTAGGTCATTATAAGAGGCGATAAAACCTTCGATGGTTTCTTGGACTGTTTTCTGATCAAAGCTAATGTCAACTTTGGTGCTTTTATCGGTTAACGCAAGGGCCTCTATAGACAAGCCAGCCACCGCGTCATCAAACGTGTTGGTTTGATTGCGAATTTGAATGCCGTCGACGGTAATAATCGCATCTTTTGCTTGCTCACCTAACGGGGTGTACATGCCAGCGAAAGCCCCTTCAGTCGACAAGCTGTTTAAACGGTTGGCCGAAGTTTGTGCAGAGGCGGCGTCTTGAGCATCAGCACTATCAGGCTCTGCTTTTTTTTCAACGGGTGGCGTAGGTGGCTTTTCATCGACAGGAATCTCACCGTCGTTAGCAAAATCAACGTCGTCGCCTTTTAAATCTAATGCGTCAATTTCTTCTGTTATGTCCTTGGGAGGCTCTTCAACGACGGGTTCTTCTTTAGCAACAACCGGTACATCATCAGGGACATAAGAGGTATTGATTATCTTGAGGGTATTACCCGCCCCCTGAATTGAAGATGTAGCGGTGAAAAATAAATGGCCATTGCCGTCGTCCACCAAGTTGGCAGACACGCCAAAATTGTCTTCTGATGTATTAATTTGAGAGCGTAATTCGGCAAGTGTTGTGCCGGCTTTTACATCGAGAGAAAATTCATTGTCGCCTGCTTTAAAAATTAACGTCGCCTCTTTTTCCGTAACGACATCTTCAGGCGAAGAAAAAAGGCCAGGGGCTGACATGACACGACTGCCTTTTGCTAACTGGTTTACATCAATCGCAAACGTTCCATTAGAAGCGGTATTATCGGTGGTTATTGAAACAACCTCTTCCCCTTCCTTTTGAGCAATATTTGCATCTCTACCTGTAAACAAGTCATCATCATTTAACGCTTTGACTGACGTTTTAAAAACATCAATTGCGGACCCTACTTGACCTAACGCCGACAACTCGGCTTCATAGCCGTCAATTTTGCCTTGGTAGAGTGACACTTTTGCGTCTTTTTGAGCGCTCACCATTTGTTTTACAAGGGACTCTAAATCTATACCAGACCCTGCACCTAATGAGCCAACCGACATACTTATCTCCTAACACGCCACATTATCTGTCTGATCAAACCTCGCTGTTGACCAAGGTTCCTCGAATATCACTGAGTTGACTCATAATAGCATCAATTCGCTCTGACATTTTCAGAAACTCTTCAGTGGGAATTTGACGAACCACATCCCCCGTTGATTGATCCAACACTTTGACGATATTTTGCGCTCGGTCTTCTGTCATCTCAAATGTTAAATGCACATTTAACTGAGACATTTTATTGTTCGCCGCTTCAATATCGGACGGTTCCACCTTTGCGGGCATATTCAAAAAATGCGTATTTCTATTGTCTTTGTCAGCACGACCGGCATCGGCTGTATTTTGCACCGTTCTCGCATGGCTTTGACGCAATGCCACAAAGTCTTCGCCCGCGCGCTGCTCAGGTTTCGACACATAACCTAGGCTTTGCTTAGAAAAATCCGAACCATTAATAGACATATCAAAGTCCCTCCACGTAGACAAAAGCCAGGGCGGTGCCCTAGCTTTTCGCTACCACGAATAGTTAGCCTAACAAAGACAAAGCTGTTTGAGGACGCTGGTTTGCTTGAGCCAATATAGATGAGCTGGCTTGTTGAAGAATTTGCGAGCTGGTCAACTTAGCCGTTTCTTCAGCAAAATCTGCATCTCGAATACGTGAGCGCGCTGACGATACGTTTTCAGTGATGTTGCTTAGGTTACTAATAGTAGAGCCAAAACGGTTTTGTACCGCACCCAACTCAGAACGCTTAGAGTCAACCGCCGCGATCATAGTATCTAACACGTCAATCATACTTTGCGCGTTGGCAACCGAGGACACAGAAGCACTAGTTGCACTAACTTGAGCTGTAGTAGAGCTGCTTGACAGACCAGACATGGTAAAACCGGCATTTCCTGCGTAGTCGATCGTGTTATTCATTCCACCATTGGTCAAATTAAAACTGATGGTTTGATTAGAATCCGCACCAACCTGGAAAACACCCGTGAAATTACCGTTTAATAGATTCTCACCACCGAAGGTGGTATCGGATGCGATACGGTTAATTTCAGTCGATAGCTGACTCACTTCTTGTTGAATCGCCGCACGATCTTTGTCTGAGTTAGAACCGTTTGCAGACTGAATAGACAAAGTACGCATACGTTGCAGCATGTTCGATGTTTCGTCTAAAGCACCTTCTGCCGTTTGTGTTAAAGAAATGGCATCGTTCGCGTTTCGAACGGATTGGTTTAAACCATTAACTTGAGACGTTAAACGGTTTGAAATAAGCAGACCCGCCGCATCATCAGAAGCGCTATTAATACGCAAACCAGAAGATAAACGCTCAAATGACGTATCCAACGACTTGGATGAACCCATCAACTGACGCTGTGCACTCAACGATGAAGTATTTGTATTTACATAAAGAGCCATTATAGCCTCCTAGATTTTGAAATCCTGCTAAAAGCAGATCGTAATAGGTTTTCGACACCTTCCTGAAAACCTTTAATTAATTACGGAACTTTATTTCCCTTACACGGAAAAAAAACACCGCACACACGGCAAAAATTTGCCTAACTGGTTGTTTTTAATTACTTTAAAACAACAAACTTCCATTTATACTTTTTTTACTTTGCGCTCACCTCTTTCACAAACGATGTAAATAGCCGATTAACCTATATCCCACGAGAAAGCCCAAAAACTCTGTTCAAGCAACCGCAAAAGGCGGCAAAAATACACCCTTAAAAAGCACAACGAGAGGCAATATTTAACCTCTATTTTTGATGTAATTACCCCCAAAAAATGCGTCAAAACATTAACAATCCGCCATTACCCTGCACCTTTTATTTTTTTGCACCACAGCACCTCTCGTGAATCCGAATTCAACCTGCGCAAGCATGAAAAAGCATCGCACAGCAAACATCAGCAGACGCTCAAAGCGCAAAATAGGACTCACTCAACACTCAACATTCAACATTCAACAGCGCAGGCAATATAAAGCCCTGTTACAAAAAAACAGGCCCATTCACTAAGCTTCTACCCACCAGCGAGCCAAATAAAAAATCACTATTCCAATCCTCTCTAACCATTGCGCATCACAATGGCTCAGGCATAACATAGGCACAAAGACGACAGCTAACCATTCGCCGGTCGAGCCAGTACGTTTCAATCAAGCTTCCTAATGACGGCTTTATTCGTTCACTTTCATAGGACGCCTTGAACCAACACTTTTGTCTTTCGCCCGCCACTACGAGCGGTACCCCTTCACGACAAAAGACTCTAATCACACCTAAACACGTGAAAGCCATAGGTAAAAAGCGACGACTTATCGCAACAGCACTGGTGCGTGATAACTGAACTCGGCTGTAAATAGGAGCGCCCCAGCTTAACCAGGCCTCTTCACAGCATTATGGTCAAAACAGTGCGCTCAAAACGCATTCGTCAAATCAGACTTACAACATGGCAGTGCTGGCAAACTGCGACACAACAAGGTCAGAGCCACACGCCAATCCTTACGCGAGCACTTACTTCTTTTTTGATGACCTTTGAGCCCGCAATCGCAACGGAAAAACACACGACTCAACACACTGCAAACCCTTTCGGTAAAATATAAAAATGCACTTCCACGTTATTTCAGACAAAAAAAAGCCGGGTGAAAAAATCACCCGGCAGCAAAGGCACCTCTAGGAGAGAGAAGTAACCTATATTCCGAGAAAAACTGGAATGACGTTTAAATAACGACTCAATCTAAGTCGCATTAAATTTTATTTCTCATTAGTTTCCTAATAGAGACAAAGCCGTTTGTGGGCGCTGATTCGCCTGAGCCAAAATAGTGCTACTTGCTTGCTGTAATATTTGCGCACTGGTCAGTGCCGCCGTTTCTTGTGCAAAGTCAGCATCACGAACACGAGCACGAGCAGCAGAAACGTTTTCAGACACGTTACTCAAGTTAGATATTGTCGAGCTAAATCGGTTTTGCACGGCACCCAATTCGGCACGCTTAGAATCCACCGCAGAAATCATGGTATCCAACACATCAATCATGCTTTGCGCATTGGCCACGTTCGAAACTGACGCAGTCGCCACACTAATTTGCGCTGTTATCGCGGAGTTTGCAGACAAACCGGAGACAGTAAAGCCGCCATTACCGGCATAATCCACTGAATTACTTATCCCACCAGACGCCAAAGTAAAGCTGATCGTTTGATTAGAGTCAGCGCCGACTTGAAACACACCATTAAATGTGCCATCTAACAGGTTAGCGCCACCAAAAGTGGTTGTTTCTGCGATTCTGTTGATTTCAGTGGACAACTGAGTCATCTCTTGCTGCAAGGCCACACGATCTTTTTCTGTGTTTGAACCATTTGCCGCTTGAATAGAAAGCGTTCTCATGCGTTGAAGCATATTGGTGGTTTCTTCAAGTGCGCCTTCTGCTGTCTGAGCCAAAGAAATACCATCATTTGCATTTCGTACAGACTGGTTCAAACCATTAATTTGCGATGTTAATCGATCAGAAATCTGAAGACCCGCCGCATCATCCGCCGCACTGTTGATACGGTAACCTGTGGATAGACGCTCAAAAGACGTATCTAAATCTCGTGCCGAACTCGACAAAGAACGCTGAGCGCTCAACGAGGAAACATTAGTATTGACATATAAAGACATTTTATTCTCTCCTAAAACAATTATTAACGAGACAACCTTTTGATTTAATTAGTTATTTGGTTTTTGTCTCTTATTTATCTTATCGACAACTCGATATAAATCTTTAATTTTTTGTTTTTAAACCGTTCATTTTTTATGAACACCCTTAAAAACGCTACAATCAGGTTATCGAACAAAAAGGAAAAAACTTTAAACATTAAAGTGAAAAATTTTATACAAAGACACAAAAGCACCTTAACCCAGAGAAGCTAGGTGCGATTTTGAGGTAGATAACGCGGGGATTTTAGAGAGAAAACCAGGAGGCGAGCTAAGAAACATGATCACTGAACAACAAGCCAAACGCTTGAGGATCGATTTCTTTTTGAATCGCTAAATTTGAAGACTTACCTAATTCAACGTCAGTTGAGGCAATAAATGCTTTGTTTGTCATACTGTAAACTTGCCGAATCAAAGCCGGCATAAGCTGGGTGTCGAGTGTTAAGACAAACCCAATGCGACCATTTGACAGAAGGACACAAGAGCCCACAGGAACAGGGCCTATACTTTTTAAAAACACCGACAATAACTGAGCATCGAACGCCGTGCCTGACTCTTTTTTCATTTGCCTACAGGCCTGAATAGGAACGATAGATTTTTTATGACTTTGTTCTGACGTCATCGCATCATACGCATCGATAATCGCGGCCATTTTTCCATACACGGATATTTCTTGGCCTTGCTTACCGATAGGATACCCTGTGCCATCTATTTTTTCGTGGTGGTCCACCAGCATGTGATGAACTATTTTGGGGACACCTTCACAGCGGCTTAATATTTGCTCACCAAATTGAATGTGTTTTCTAAATAGATCAAATTCACTGTCTGTCATTTTGGTGGATTTCATTATCATTGCAACAGGCAAACGAAAACGCCCTAAATCAAACAATAACGCTCCTAACGCTATGCCTTCTACGTACGCATTGGATAATTTTAACGCCTTAGCAAAATGAATTCCTAACACCGCCATACCAATGGAATGCGACCCCAAATAGGTGGAGGCATCCTTGATATTTCTAATCGCCATTAAGGAAAAATTATTTCGCGTATGAGACTCAATGAGTCGGTGACAAAATTTCATCAGCTCAAGCATATCAAGTGATTCACCCCGCTTAAACCGTTCAACTTGGTCTGACAGCAGTGTTTTACCATCTTGAAATAACTTTAGGGCAATTGTCGATTCATTGGCAAACGTGGTGGGAGTTAATTTTGTACTGGAGTTTTTTTTTGCGCCGTTTACTTTGGCGTCGGCTGAGGCGCTTTCCATCGCCTCAGCGCCAGCAACGTTAGTACCTGCAGCGTTAATGCCGGTGACACTATTAGTTTGATCATTTGGCTCTTTTTTTTGCGCAGTGCTCTCTGAGACCTCATTGCTTACCGCTTCCATACGCGCTTTGTAACTTTGAATGAATTCTCGTGTATGCTCGTTCAGCATTTCTCTGAAATAGCGAAAGAGGTTCTGCCCTTGCTTATTTTTTTGCCTCAACTCTTTGGTATTAAGTTCGGGGTTGAGCTTTTTGAGACTCTTGACAGAACGACCATTTGCAATAGAAAGGCATAAAATAAGAAAGCGCTCTTGCGCATCATACAGCCGCTCTTTTTTGGTATTTTGGAGCTTATCGTCGGAGAAATAAGGATCAAAAGGGAGAAAAACACTCTCTAGGGCTGGCGCGAGCAAGTCTAACAATACTTGGCGAATAGCCACCGCAACAATACGTTCATTTTCCCCATGTTTTTTGATTAAATTTTGCACACGATTATTACTAACCACGTCCTCTTTAACGCCCAATAGATCGAGTATTTCATAAATATCAAAATACCCGACATTAATCTCAGCCCCAAAACAGGATTCTATTTCAAACGCCGACATACTGATTCCTTACCCTGTGGCACATTACATTTTATTAAAAAGAGAGAGATTACTGATTCGGGTAAATACCTGCTGAGAGGCATTCAACGCCGATTCATTCATAGACAGCTCTGTCGCCGCTGCCGCAAGATCCAAACCGCCCACTCGATCTTGCGCAATTGTATTGGATAATTGATTCGCCGAACTGAAATCTTCCCTATCTCTTAGTGTGTTGAGCCTGGCACCGACAGATGACCGACCCTCGCCGACCTTAGTCTGAGCATTATTGATACTCTCAGTGGCACTAAAAAACGCCGCAGAGCGCTCTTCCTCAGTGGCATTTTTATTTCCTAACGTGACCAGGCTGTCATTAATCTCGTTTAACACGTTGTCTCGTTTTGGCTTGTCTAAAGAAACGCCGACACTGGCACCAGGCGCCCCTCTCAATAACAGCGACATGCCATTAAAATTAATCGGCTTACCCGTTGTATAGGACCCTGAAGACACCACGTCACCGGCACTGTTGGTGACACTAAAAACACCTGGCGTGCCATCAAAGGATTCTCTTCTTTTGGCATCGACCTCACTTTCCGAACCAATCAGCGATAAATCAACCGAAGGAAGCGTACCGTTTTCAGCACCTGTAGGCAGAGTGGTGATGACATACACATTACGTAACGGGTCCTGTGGATCATAGTGACGGTCCATAAACTGATCAAAATCACCCTGGTTTTTGACACTCGCTTTTAATGACACATCCCCTGCAATCACTTGGGAGCTAAAAGTTCGGTTGGTCCAAATGTCTTGAAACAATTTTTTGCCTGAATCTGTGATGGGTATTTTCATGTCTTCTGAGATTTGAGCGTATCTCACACTTTCATTTCCGGCCCATTGATATCGCCCCTGACCGTCCAATAAAAAAGGAGGACCCTGAGTGTCTGTGCCGGCAAAGATGTAGTTACCATCTGCACTTTTAGAATTCATCAGTTCCGCCATGGACTCTGTGATCAGTGTCACTTCTTGAATAATTGCATCGATATCATCTTGCGTGTTTATATGGTTTTGCGCTTGAATAAATAAGGTGCGAGCGTCATCCAATGAGTCATTTAGGCTGTCCAGTGCAACCTCTTGGTATTCCAAGCTGCTGGTTGCCATTTTTATCGATTCGTCAAACAGTTTTAAGCGATTATTGCTGCCCTCGTACATTAATAACTGGCTCGCCCCCACGGGGTTATCGCTAGGCTTTACAATGTCAGTTTGAGCTGCAATTTTCTCTTGCACCTTCATCATTTTTTCATTGGCTTGGCCGATCGCCCTGCTTGACTGACCATAAATTAAATTGTTCGTCACTCGCATGTAGTTACCTCATGATACCAAGCAGGGTTTCAAACGTCGTACGCGCTGCAGTGATAACCTGTGCAGAAGCAGAATAGGACTGCTGATATTTCATTAAATTTACGGCTTCTTCGTCGAGATTCACCGCAGACAATCGATCACGACGGTTTGTGCTGTCGTTCAAAACCACCTCACTCGATGCCGCATGGCCTTTTGCTTCTGCCGCTTCGACGCCAACATGAGCAATAAAACCAGCAAATGCTTTTGTTAAACTTGCCTTACCTTCAACCAAAGACTGGTTTTGTAAATTCATCAGTGCTAAGCCGTTCAAATTATCGGCCACGCCCACTTCGTCAGGGCTCATTGAAAATTCATCTCCCGCACGAGGGGTTGAAGAAATCGAAACATCAAACCCCGCTTTTATAGATAAACCCGCTTGCTCAAGTAAGTTATTGTATTGAAGAACATTATCGACCGCTGCAACGTCCGACCCAGACGAATCACGAACCACGTAAGAATTAGGCGATGTAAAGTAAATACTGTGTGGCGAACTCGGGTAAAGTGAACCATCGGCAGAAAAAGCGGAGGCATCGGGGCGGGTACTGGTAATCTCAGAGACAGATATTTTAGCGTTGGATAAATTACTGGAATGCGTGACGACACCGATAGGAGAACTCAAGGCGATATCGTCTCCATTTTTGGCAAAAAGGCCTAATTTTGACGCCGCGCCTTGCGTAGGAACAAAACGAAACACGTCGCCATTTTCAATGGCATTGAGATCGCTCAATTTAATATCTAAACCCAACGCGTCGAGTTTGTAATAACCATCACTGGTGAGCGCCGTCGCCGACGGATCAAGCAGCACGGGTTGTCCAACGGGCCGATTGTTAAGATCGTACCTATTGATGGAGAACATTTGATCATCAACCTTGACTAGCTCATAGGTGTCTTTGGTAATTTTTGCAGCTTCACCTTGAGATACCCGTACCTCCACGGCAGAGGATTTCCGCGCACTGTCAGAAGCGGTGTATACCTCTATGTTTGCCAGAGAGAAAATATCTTTCCCAAAATGACCGTTTGCATCTAACCCCTTTGCGTTTTGTGCGTTCATCGCGTCAGAAATAGCAATAGCACTCTGCCCCAACGTGCGATCGGCGTACGAACTAAATTCAGAACGGTAATCTACTAAACCGCCCACGCTGCCCCCTAACCCCTCCATTTTCAAGCCCACATTATGGTCACCAAAGTTAACCGCTAACTCGACTTGCTTAGGGTTTAGCTCATTTGGCCTTACAAACACCTCAGTCGGTGCGTTGTCCATCACTAGTGGCTGGCCATTAGACAAATGAATATTCATGAGACCTTTGTCGTTAAACTGTGTTTTGATGCTGAGAAATTCTGACAAATCTTTAGCTAGCTGCTCTTGCTGATCGCGTAGCTCATTCGCAGACGCAAAGGACGCCCCTTCTTCTCGTGAAATTTTGGCGTTTAAGTCTGAAATTTTGTCTGCAATGGCGTTCACTTCTGTTAAAGATGAGGAAATTTGCTCGTCCACTAAATCTTCTTGGCGCGTGACAATGCTGGACAAAGTTTTGTATTGATTGACGAGGTCTTTAAAGCTCGAATGGGCAAGTTCTCTTAATGACGAAGACGTAGGGTCATTATTGGCGGCCTGCAAAGCGCCAAACGCTTTATCTAAATAACCAGTTAAGGCCACATTTTGCTCTGACAGCAAGTTGTCAGAGGCCGTCATCATTGAATGAAGTGCGTCATAATACGCAAACTCGGACGTATCGGAACGCACCTGAGCGCTAACAAAATTATCAACCAGACGAAAAGTATCACGAAGAACAACGCCGCCTAATGCAGAACTCGCCGTATCGGTTCGTTGACGGCTGTAGCCTTCTGTATCCACATTGGATGTGTTCTGACTCGTCGTATTAATACGAGCATTACTGGACTGAAGCCCAGACAAACCAATTGAATATAAATTTGAGCTCATCGCTCACACCCCTAGTAGGTTTTTCATAAATCATGTTAAAACTGAATAATGGCTATCGGCAGAATATGCAAAAACTTTACCAATACTTACCATTAATCGACCAACCCCTCTACAAGCCTCGTATCCACTTACTCAATATAATACTGTCCATTTTCTGAGAGTAATTTGGATCGGTTGCGTAACCACTTTGCTGTAAAGAAGCGGCAAACATTGACGCGTCTTTACCCGCCTGAAGGGCTTCTTTGTAACGATCACTGGATGCTAAGAAATCGGCGTAGTCATCAAAACTGTGTGAAAACGAGTCATAAGCACGAAAAGCGGCTTTTTCTCGCTTTGCCACTCCGTCTCTAAACTCCAATGTATTCACCACAGCCCTATCGCCTTGCCATCGAGTGTCCGCTTTTATACCAAACACATTAAAACTGGCCGCGCCGTTTTCTTTGGCGATGGGGTATTTTCCCCAGCCTGTTTCTAGCGCAGCCTGCGCTAAAATTGCCTTCGGACTCACTCCTAATTTTTCTGCCGCTCGCTGGGCATAAGGCCAGAGGTTATCCACAAATTCATCTGGGGTGGCAAACACGACGGACAATGCCGACGGTGCCGCTATGTTTCCCGCCGCGGATACCCCATTCGTTGCAGCCATACTGGCTGCCTGCTCTGCACTTGGCTGAACGCTCCGCATAAATTCGGTTGAGGCGCGATGTGCCAAGGCTTGTATTCTAACCAGATCTTGTTTTGCGACTTGATTGAGGAAATCCGTATCACCACGCGCTTTTGCTTCAGGTGACCCAACACGGGATTGCTGTTGCGCCTGATACTGACGGATAAGCGCTTCCGACAAACCGATCCCGCCTGATTTCGCCATACTTTGCGACATCTGCGAGTCCATCATTTCTTGATATTGCTTTGTTTGCGCACTGGAAAAAAGCCCGCTACCAATGGCCTCATTTGTCGAGCGCATATTCTTTAGCAGCATATTGATGAATATAGACTCAAACTGTTGTGCAACTTCTTTGATCGCCGCGTCTGGGTTTTGGGCGGCTTTCGTTTTCAGATCGGTCAAGGTTGAAAAGTCAGCAAAGAAATCCTGCTTAGGCGGAATTGAATTCATGAGTCACCCTATATAACGACTAGGTCAGCGTTAATCGCACCAGCTTGCTTTAAGCCTTCTAATATGGCCATCACATCGCCGGGCGCCGCGCCCACCTGATTAACCGCACGAACAATATCGTTCAATGATGCACCAGGATCAAAAACAAACATTCGGCCACTGTTTGGCGCTATTTCAATACCTTCACGAGGGGAAATAATAGTCTGGCCGCCTGTGGTGGTGCCATCTTGCCCAACTACCGGCGGTATCTCTCTGATCGTGACGGTTAAGCTGCCATGGGTGATCGCTGCGGGGGAGACTTTAACGTGTTGACCAATGATGATCGTACCTGTACGGGAGTTCACCACGATGCGGGCGCGCTCTTGTGCTACTTCCACTTCTAGGTTTTCAAGAATAGACAGGTAAGTCACTCGCTGACTTGAATCTCTGGGTGCTGAGACGCGTATCGAGGTGGCATCTAATGTGGTCGCGACACCTGGACCCAAAAGATTGTTGATGGTGTCGGTAACTTGTCTTGCCGTGGTAAAATCAGGGCGGTTTAAGTTAAACGTCAAGGTATCGCCTGTATTAAAACTACTGGCGACCATGCGCTCGACACTCGCACCATTGGGTATACGTCCAACCGTCGGCACATTCACAGAGTTTCTTGAGCCGTCTGCTCCCATCCCACCCACCACAAGATTGCCTTGTGCAATGGCGTACACAGCACCATCAGCTCCTTTGAGGGTGGACAGCAACAACGTCCCGCCACGCAATGCACTCGCGTTGCCAATGGACGACGCCGTCACATCAATTTTCTGTCCTGGTTTAGAAAACGCAGGCAAGGTCGCTGTCAAAGAAACCGCGGCGACGTTTTTAGACGTTGCACTTACGCCATCTGGGAGGGTCACACCAAAACGCGACAACATGCTGGAGAAGCTCTGATTGGTAAACGGGGTGCTGTCACCTGTTCCATTCAAACCAATGACCAAACCGTAACCAAACAATTGGTTTTCTCGAACGCCTTGAACGCTCGCGATATCTTTAAGACGCTCAGCTTGAACAGCCAACGACAAGAAAGATAAGACGACGAATGTTATGAGTTTCATTACATTACCCTTTGAGGAAGCAAAGCCCTCGATTAGTCGATGATTTGATTAGTAAGGCATATTGCTGGAATTCAGCAAGCGACTTACCCAACCTTGTTCGCTGCCTGCCGCCACATCCCCAGTCCCAGAGTAGGTAATCCTGGCGTCGGCGACGCGCTCAGAATCGACGGTATTGTTTGGAGAAATATCTTGCTTACGAACCACCCCAGAAAAACGAATGTATTCGTCACCTTGATTTAGACGTAACCACTTTTCACCCCGAACCGCTAACTGACCGTTTGGATACGCTTTGTAAACGGTGACTGAAATGGTGCCGTTTAAACTGTTATTTTGATTCGCGGATGCGTTGCCTGAAAAGTCCGTACCTTGTTGTGGAAGTATTGTATCGACCTTGAGCTCTTGTCCTAACACCGTGGGGTTGTCGATCGTGGCCGATGACGACTTTGACACCGTGGCCGCATTGGCTTTTGTCGATGTCGTTGTTTCGTTCAAATTAATGGTTAAAATATCACCCACTTTGCTGGCTTTTTGGTCGCCAAAAAACACGTCTCCCATACTGGCCTGATAAATACCGCCTGTTGGCGCCTGAGAGGGTGACATGCCATTCGGGTAGACAGGAGCGTAATACGGATCATCAGACTGAATTGATTGGCTAAAACTGGGGCCATTAAGCGGATCATTTGGGTCCGGTACATAGCCTTTTCTGGGTTCGTCAACCGGTGCTGTTTCCTCTGGCGGGGTTTCATTGCCTGCTGCGGCATCGATCACGGCGTCCGTTGCGGCCGCCGCCACACCAGCCGCGGCAGCTTCTGCAACCGCTTGCGCGTTAATGTCCCAAGAAAGGCAGCCCGAAAGGCAAGCACTCAACACGATGGCAATCGCCATTTTAATTTTTATCATAGTTAGCTCACCAAGTTATAACTGCTGTATTGCAAAACTCATCATCCCATCCGCCGAGGCGATGACTTTTGAATTCATTTCGTACGCTCTTTGCGTTGTGATCATATTCACCAATTCTTCAATCGAGTTTACGTTGGACGCTTCCAACATGCCTTGGGCGATCCGGCCCAGGGAATCGGTTCCGGGCACCCCGACCAATGGCGGTCCACTGGCATTGGTTTCAGTGTAAAGATTTTGTCCGGCGGCGTTTAGTCCTGTGGGGTTAATGAAGCCAGCAATGTTGATGGTTCCAACCTGCTGCGCATCAGCGTCGGAAGTTTTGCGAACCGACACGACCCCATCTTCTGATATCAAAATATCGACAGCATCACGATCAATTTGAATACCCGGTTCAACAACCAACCCGCCTGATGTAACAATTTGACCTTGGCTATTCAACTGCAGACTGCCATCACGCGTATAAGCAATCGTGCCATCCGGCTGCAACACCTGCAAAAAGCCTTTACCTTGTATGGCAATGTCAAGCTGTCTGTCCGTCATGTTGTAATCGCCGTTGGAGAAATCTTTCTGTGTTGCTCCAACTTTGACACCCGTACCTAACTGCAACCCAGATGGCAATTCTGCATTTTGAGCACTTAACCCACCCGGCGCACGTACCGCTTTGTACATAAGATCTTCAAATACCGCACGATCTTTTTTAAACGCCGTGGTAGAGACGTTCGCCAAGTTGTTGGCAACGACGTTTAACTGCTTATCCATCGCACTTAAACCGGTTTTACTGACCCACAATGCCGAATTCATAAAAGCCTCTCGTTTGATCCAATTATTTGTTAACTGTGCCTAGCCTGTTGGCTAGGTGGCACGCTGTAATATCCGAGCAGAGGAGTCCGCGTTATCTCGTAGGGTGTCCATCATTTTTACGTTCATTTCAAAACGACGCGCAAGGTTCATAACGTGCGTCATTTCTTCGACAGCATTGACGTTACTTCCCTCGATAAAACCACTGACTAATTGCACATTAGGGTCTGCAGCGAACGTTTGACCATCACGTGAATGCAATAGACCATCTTCTTCTTTACGCACATTCTGTTTATCTGGGTTGACTAACTTAATCTGATTCAAAACAGCGACCTCGTTGGCGGCGCCACCTTGAGGGACGATTGAGATTGAACCATCCGCTGTGATATTGATGTTACTAGAAGGTGGCAAAAAAATGGGCCCTGCTGTGCCAACCACCGGCAACCCTCGGCCTGTTACTAATTGACCTGCTGCATTAATTTGCAAATCGCCAGCGCGTGTATAGGCCTCTTGACCAGCTTCATCATAGACAGCTATAAAACCGTCGCCTGCTACAGCCACATCTAAATTTCGACCGGTTTGTATCATGTCACCTTGGGCAAACCGTGTTCCTGGGTTCTCAGTCATCGCGTAAACACGGCTTGGATGATGCTCTCCATAGACAGGCATGGCACGAGCTTGCTCGAAATCTGAACGAAAACCCGTTGTGCTTACGTTGGCTAAGTTGTTAGCGTGTATTGTCTGAGCGTTCATGGTTTGTACACCGCCGCTCATGGCTAAATATAAGGCCTTATCCACTTACCTTCTCCTAGAAGAATATCCATAACCATTTAAATTCACTTGACGGTTATCCTTCAAGAATCATACCAACTAATAACATCTAAAAAATGCAAAAAAAAACCGGGATAGCAAGGCCAACCCGGTATCAAAATGGACTGTATTTAAGACGTTATCGAAGATTGATAATTGTCTGTGTCACTGTGTTTTCTGTCTCTAACGTCTTGCTGTTAGCCTGATAATTACGTTGTGCCTCAATAAGAGCAACCAATTCAGACGTAAGATCGACGTTCGACTCTTCTAACGCCCCACCCGCAATTTTACCCAAAGTGCCGGAGTTCGGTCGTCCAATATCGGCTGGCCCGGACGTTTTACTTGCGAGCCATGCAGTATGACCATTCGGCACCAAGCCGCTGGTACTGTCGAATGTGGCTAAAGCCAACTGGCCAAGTGTTGCCGTTTGTTGGTTGGTGTAATTCGCAACCAGCAAACCTTCGCTGTCAAAAGAAACCCCTTGCAACTCACCCGCCGAGAAACCATCTTGCTCAAAAGAGTCTGTGTTGGCGATAGCAAACTGCGTTGATCCAGCAAGATCAAGAGGCGCAATTTGACTTCTATTGGTCGGATCCAGCCCTCTCACCTCTAGCGTAATAGGTTGCTCTACCCCTAATGGAGGAATCCCTCGATAGGTACCCATTAGATTCCCAGCCGCATCGAACATCACTGAAGTGTTTTTTTCTAAATAACGCGTTTCCTCACCGCTCATCGGATCAATGAATGTTTCTTCACCATCCATCGTGACACGCATCTCGTAAGTATTATTTTCACCCTGTTTAATAAAATAATACCCTAGAGTATGTGACTCACCGAGCGAGTCGTAAATGGTTCTGGTATTACCGTATGAGTAAGAGTCAGGATTCAGCGGGCTAAAGGCGTCACGCCCAGAAATACGAGCATCACGCACCTCGGTTGGTGCCAATGTCGATGTAATGGCCACTCCTCCTAACGTGCCACCCAGCGCTAATGGCGTTTTCGTACCGGTCGCGACGTCAACCGCATTAGGCACTGTAGCGCCAATGTACAACAATTCGTAGGGCTGCTCTTCAATACCATCTCCATTATAATCCGTACCACCTTCGGCCGAATTATAAGTCGCGTAGGTGTCACCTAAGAACTTAGCACCAGTGTCATCGGTAACGTTACCATCGACGGTAGCATACACCTTATAAGTGTTTGGCAAATCACTTTTCGCATAATAATACGTCACGATATGAGACACACCATTTGCGTCCTGAACACCTTGAGTCTGAGTAAAGTTATATGTATCAGGATCAGTAGGGTCAAAGTCCACGTTCATAACAGGAGGAACATCTTCGGTTTTAGAGTCTAAGTTTATGGTTAGACTTATATTCGCCGTTGCTTCAGGGGGAATACGCTCAGTAGGAATCTTAAGGTCTTCTAAGTTACCACCAACCACGCCGTCTACGGCATTAAACCCCTGAACGTTATTACCTGAGCTGGTCACCAAAAAGCCATTTTCATCTAATTTGAAATTGCCTGCTCGAGTATATGAATTTGTCACACCCGCATCCACGACAAAGAAACCACCGCCATCAATAGCCAGATCAAGGTTGCTGTCGGTATAAGATAGGGTACCTGCCGAAAACGCCTGCGAAACACCACTCACACTCACACCGGAACCAATACTATTACCACTGCCTGCGCCGAGCACACTGGTATTGTAAAGATCATCAAATTCGATACGAGATTTTTTAAAACCTGTTGTATCAGAGTTAGCGATATTATTACCCGTAACACTTAAAAAATCGGCAGAGGCTTTAATGCCAGACAGCGCTGTATTGAATCCCATAATATTCCCCAGTTACCCTAATATTTCTAATTCATTCGTGAGTTTGATTTTTCCGTGATTTTCCACATTCAGCTCAGTGCCATTTTCACCGTTGATAGTGACGCCTTGTATCCGCGTTGGCAGACGGGTACTGAGGGCTGACGTCTCACCCTTATCATTGACATAAGACGCATCAAAACGGTATTCGCCAGGTGGCAAAACATGACCTTCATTGTCAAGTTTGTCCCATTTGTACTCATCACTTTTCAGCGGTGTCGTACGGACAAGGCGGTTATCAGCATCGTATATTTTTAATGTCGCTGACTGTAAGCCTTCTGGCAGCGTGGTTCTAAGCTGGACAGCGTCTACGTTTTCAGTCACCTTCGCTTTATTACCCTCCATCATTATGGATCTGCCTACCAACGTCGAGGCACTCAGCGCTTGGTTCGATGTCAACGACGTCGCCATATTTTCAAGCTGATCCGAAATACTGGTCAGCCGCTCAAGGGAACTAAACTGAGACATTTGTGCAACCATGTCGTTGGTGTCTTGAGGAGCCGTCGGATCTTGGCCTTTTAGCTGCTCAATATACAGCTTTAAAAAAACATTCTGATCGGCTAAGGCGGTGTCTTTTTTATCCACTTCAGGCTTCTCGATACCAGCCTTTGATTTAGCCGCTTCAGTGCCATATTGAGAAATCAGCCCGCCAAGACCCTTTGCGTTAGATATATCTGTCATTAGCTACCCCCTATGATTGCCCAAGCGTGAGCATTTTTTGCATCATACTTTTTGCGGAGTTCATAATTTCAACGTTTGTTTGAAAAGATCGAGAGGCTGACATCATATCGGCCATTTCTTCCATTGGATTCACATTTGGATAAAACACATACCCCTCTTCATTGGCCATCGGGTGATCTGGCTCATAGCGAGGTTGTAGAGGTGCATCGGACTCAACAATAGCGTCAACCTTAACGCCCACCCCAGCACCGCTGTTATCTGACTTAACATTATTCCAGCCATAGCGTCGCATATTGTCGTTCATCATTTGCGAAAAAATAGGCTTGCGAGCACGGTAGGTTTGATCAGCCGCGCTTGCTGCACTGTCCACATTCGCCATATTGCTTGCAATGGTGTTCAAACGTACCGTTTGAGCGCTCATTGCTGATCCAGAGATGGTAAAAATATTACTTAAAGACATTGTTATTAATTCCCAGTAAGCGCTTTTCTCATGCCATTGATTTTCCTATCCAACAGCATAAAACTTGTGTCAAACTGCATCGAGTTCTGCGCATATTCCGCCTGCTCTCTTTGCATATCTACCGTATTGCCATCCAAAGATGGCTGGGTTGCATTTCGAAAAAACAAACCTTCAGGCTCGCCTGAAGCACCATGACCAGAAATATGTTTAGAATTGGTTCCAACCATGGACAATTTACTACTCTCGTTGCTTAGCATTGAGTCGAACGATATATCCCGAGCCTTAAAATTCGGCGTATCGGCATTAGCGATATTATTAGCAAGCACGGACGCTCTATCACTGCGAAACTGCAATGTCTTATCGTATCCGGCAAATGCACTTGCAAAAGATATGGCCATTTTATCCTCAATGAATATTACAGAAAGTATCGTTAATAAATTTAAAGCAATTATAATGCCAAAATAAAAACTCTTTAAAATCATAACCTTAAAAAAACAACAACGATCAACGGCAAAAAGCGGCAACATTAAAGTAGGAGAATAGACATAAAAAAAGGCCCATCCACACAACGCAGATGAGCCTTAAACGAGAAGTAATTTGGTGAAAACAGCCTTGGCTTATAAAACCTTAGCCTTGTAGACGATGCCTGGACGGCACTGCACAATTTCGAAATAATCGGACAATCCACTGATTGCCTCAGAGCCACCAAGAAACAAATATCCTCCTGATTTCAACGAAGCATGCATTCTTTTTAGAATGTCTAACTTTAGATCTGTCGTAAAATAAATCATAACATTGCGGCAAAAAATCACATCGAATTTTCCCAGCGCCGCAAATGACTCAATGAGATTCAAATATCTGAATTCAACTCGAGAACTCACGGTAGACCTTATTTTCCAAGTGGCATCATTGAGCTTATCAAAATAGCGCCCCTGAAAGTCGGCACCCAACCCCCTAGCAATGGCCAGACTGTCGTATTCACCCTGCTTTGCATGTTCTAAAATATTAGTGCAAATGTCTGTCGCAACAATCTTCTCACCAAACTTCAAAACACCAGGCTGAGACGCCTTAAATTCGTCAATAACCATACTGATTGAGTAAGGCTCTTGACCAGTAGAGGAAGCGGCAGACCATATTCTTAAAGGCGCATCCACCATTTCTGGGAGAATCTTCTCTTTCAGAATAATAAAAGGATGAGAATCTCTAAACCACAGCGTTTCGTTTGTCGTCATTGCATTAATGACTTCTTCTTTTAAAGCAGAACTGCCGATACGCTCTAAAGCATCAACAAGCTGCTCTATTCTTGCAAAACCGTCCCTCTCTAGCACCTTACCAAGACGACTAGCAACTAAATACTGCTTATTGTCACTTAGTGAGATCCCACACACTTTTTGTAGATAGTCTCTAAAACGTAAGTAACCATTCGGTGTGATTGCATTGGTACTACTGAGCATTAAAACTCCATAACTAACAGATCAATCATAACAATCCAATAAGCTAATAAATCAAATTACTGATCAGATTGGACCTGTACTGTTTCTATTGCTAATCTTGCAAGCTCATCAGGTTGAAACTTCGCTAAGAAGCCATCCGCACCTACTTTCTTAACCATAGCTTCATTGAATACACCACTTAACGACGTATGAAGTAGAATAAATAAATCCTGCAAACGGCTGTCATTTCTGATGGCGGTAGTGAGCGTATAACCATCCATTTCTGGCATCTCAATATCAGAAATCACCATAGCAAACTCTTTTGTAACGTCTTTACCTTCAGCAACCATAGCCTGTAGATAATTTAACGCTTCTCTGCCGTCACACAACACCGTCGTGACAAAACCAACTTGTTCCATACAACGCTTAATTTGCTTACGCGCTACGGATGAATCGTCCACAATCAGTATATGATGTTTTCTGGCGTTCTCTGTAATTCCATCATTCAAAATACCATCCGATATGTCTTGCTTGGTCGGCGCCACTTCGGAAAGAATCTGCTCAACATCAATAATTTCAACCATTTCCTTGTCAACTTGACACACAGCGGTCAAATAATTGTCATTTAATAGACCTTTTGGCGGTGGCTGTATATCACTCCAATTCATATTAACGATACGCTCTACACCGCGAACCAAAAAACCTTGAATACGACGATTGTACTCTGTGATGATAACAAAGCATTGGCTGATATTTTCCATCGGGCTTGCGCCTGTCGCTAACCCCAAGTCTAAAATAGGAATAGTGCCACCCCGAATGTGAGCGACACCACGTACGACAGGGGAGCTATGAGGCATACTTGTGAGCTTAGGGCACTGAAGCACTTCTTTCACTTTAAAAACATTAATGCCGTAAATTTGCTTACCATTTAGACGAAACAACAGCAATTCAAGTCGGTTTTCTCCGACCAGCTGTGTCCGTTGGTTAACCGTATCCAAAACGCCAGCCATATTCGCCTCCAAAATTTGTAAGCATGATTCTAAGGGCTTACCTTAGAATTGTTAAAATGTATCGTCCAATGATAAAGTGATTTCTAAAATTTTACTAACTATCTTAATTATAACGTCATAATAACCATCAAAGAGAGCGAATCATGCCAATCACAAGACTGATTATGGCCCTCATTTTTTTACAGATTGGACTCACTTCTGCAAAATCTCCCGAGGAACAAATCACCCTCTACATCAATGAGACTGAAATACCTCGCCTGTCAAAAATTTATCCCGATGCGATCATTAACATTACAATGAACAACCTTGCTGCGCTCAGCTATTTACCTGCTTGCGACAGCGACGACATCCAAGTTAAAAACCAAAGACCCGACGCCATTAAACGCACGAACTACGAAATCAGCTGCCAAACACCAGCTTGGACATCGTATATTCCCGTTACTCAATCGATCACAATTGAAGCGATTAAAACAAGCACACCCATTACGAGAGGGCATGTTATCAATCGTGGCAACACAACAACTGTCGAAGTGGATATATCCAACCTTAGAGGTCACATTTTCACGCCCAAAAATACACCCTACGGGCTGATAGCATCACGCAACCTGCGCATAAACACAGTCATAACAGATAACCTTATCGACCAACCCACCTTGGTTAAAAAAGGCGATAGCGTCTTAATAACCGCAAGCAGCGGCAGCATTACGGTAAAGATGAACGGCATCGCTTTAGAAAGCGGCAGCAAGGGACAGCAAATCCGTGTAAAAAACACCAGTTCTGAACGAATTATATACGCCAAAGTTGTAACTAACAGTGAGGTTCTTGTAAACTATTGACAGTAGTGTTCGGCAATCCATAATTTCAAAATTTATGAGGCTTTATTATTAAAGTTTTCACAAGTCTCGCCGACAACGTAGAAAGGCAATCATTGAAGGGCGGAAAACTCAATGGCGATACAGTTTACAGGTGTAACAAACCAAAACACCATTAACAAGAGCGAGCGTTTCCAAAAGGATGACGTTTCTAGCAGATCTACTGAAAAGAATAACACGGAAGTAAGTAGCGGCACCTTAGCACAAGATACGGTCAAACTAAGCGGTGCGGCACAAACCATGCAGGCGCAGCAATCAAAAATTAACAATTTACCCGACATAGATATGGACAAGGTAGAGCAAATTAAAAGCGCAATTGCCGCTGGCGAATACAAGATAGACACACAAAAGCTTGCCAGTAACATGGCATCAATGGACTCACTATTCTAAACTGTAATGTCTTAACAGCTTACATTCGACTCATTCTATGATTCCGCTCACGCCTATATTTAGCAAAACTAAAGACATACTCGAGGCACTGTCGCTCACACTTGATGAAGAGCGGTTTGCTTATGGAAAACTGGACAGTGAAACCGTCTTGACTCTGTCCAATAAAAAACAGCTTTTGCTAAACGAAATGAACAAACTTAATGAGAAAAGAATTAATATTCTCATTAAGTTTGACATAATCGATCGAAAAAACCCGACAGAACAAGCCTTTAAAGCTTGGTTAGGTAAGCAAGACAGCTCAATGGATGTTATTCGCCTTCTGATGCAAGAGTGCGAAGTCCTACTTAAATCCTGCAAAACAAAAAACCATACTAACGCAAGAATCTTGAACACCCTCCAGAAACGCAACAAACACCTATTCGAGCTACTCCAAGGACACAGCAGCAAAAATAAAGTTTATACAGCAAGAGGGTCGACACAGCCCATAAGCAGTAAACATACCCTAGGCAGAGCTTAAAAAACCATACAAATCAATAATATAAACATTGATTATTGTATTTTCCACACAATTAATGTATAAACTTTTAATCAAGATCGTCCCCGTAGCTCAGCTGGATAGAGCAATCCCCTCCTAAGGGATAGGTCGCAGGTTCAAATCCTGCCGAGGACACCACACATAAAAAAGCCGCCCTTAAAAGCGGCTTTTTTATGCCTTAAACCCTCGTATTTACTGGCCTATCGCCCTATTCTCGCTTTTAGAAGGTTTCAATTAGTTTCTATTGATTCAGTTGATGCCCCCACTTTTGGGGGACATTACTGGGGGCATTTAGGCAAAGTCAAAAGTCGATGCCTCCAATTGGATACCCCCAACCCAACCGAACTGAAAGCGTAAATACAAAAGGATTAGCTATGCCACCCAAAGATCGAGAACTTAAATGTTCGGGTCAAGTCCAACCGGACACTTTCCTAAAGGAGTTTTCATACTCAATGGGTGATTGGTCGCCATTCGACGAATGTAATCGCTCCAGATTGCAATGTTACTAAACAAACCGAAAACGATCGCCCGTACTTTAAATTAAATCCAATCGAAGGGTCTTACCCAAGGCTTTGGCCGCGTTATCCAAGGTATGAAGGGTAATTGACGTATTGTTAGGGTCTAACAACCGATCAAGCGCGGCACGACTCGTGTTCATTATTTGCGCCATTTTTGTTTTGGTCAGGTGTTCGCTTTCAATCTTTTGTTGAATTTCCCATGCGATCACTCGCTTAATTGCGACAGCGTTTGTTTCCGCCAACACTCCCGCTTCTTCTAAAAAGTCATCGAATGATGAACCAATATGTGTATTAGCCATGCTCTACCTCCCGTTGGCGTTTTTTGCCTAGCTCTAAGTCTGGCTTTGGTGTTTTTTGTGTGTTTTTAATGAAGCCATGGAGCAGTACTAAGCGCTCATCATGAAAGCAGAACAAAACACGGGCAATACGACCACCACTTAAAGTGGTTCTCACTTCCCATAACCCGCTCCCCATTGAGCGACAAACAGGCATACCAACAGGCCAGCCATATTCCACTAATTTAATATCCTGCCCGATAACGCTTCTGTCTTCCTTGGGCAACGACAACAACCATTCACGCAAAGGCTCGCTACCTGAGATCGACCGATAGAAACACGCAGAGACTTTCTTTCGACTTTGATTTTCCATAAGCCTTTGTACCACAAATGATACGATATAAGCTATCGTGCTTCAAATAATTGCGCACTTTCTGTACGCAATTTGACCAGCTCAAGTGAAAATACAGCGCTATTATGGAAAAAGAACACAATGAAACCAATACGAACACATTGGCAAAATGGGGGCATTATTGGGGGCATCATCAAAAAAAATATAAAATAAAAAACATATAAGACAATGACTTAAATATCTATTCTTTGTCTGCCGAGGACACCACACATAAAAAAGCCGCCCTTAAAAGCGGCTTTTTTTATATCAACGCATTGCTTATTCCGCTTCGAGCACTTCAAAGCTATGAACGATTTTTACACCACCTTTTTCCAACATCAAAGATGCAGAACAGTACTCTTCTGCGGACAACTTAACCGCTCGCGCCACAACGTTTTCTTTTAAACCACGACCTGTGACAACAAAGTGCACACGGATTTCAGTAAAGACGGCAGGCACGGTATCAGCACGGTCAGCGTCTATTTGCGCCACGCAAGACACGACGTCTTGGCGAGATTTTTTAAGAATCCCAACCACATCATAAGAGGTACACCCTCCCAACCCTGCCAGTAAAAGCTCCATAGGTCTTGGACCCGCTACCTGGTTGCCATCAATCTCTATTTTGAAACCAGACCCTGTCTCAGCGGTAAAATGTACGTCTTCTTGCCAACTAACACTTGTTTTCATAACTTCACCTTACCCATTATTTTAAGACTGAAACAGTTCTGCTAATTTATCACCCGGATCATCAGCGCGCATAAAGGCTTCGCCAACTAAGAACGCATGTATGTCTTTTTGACGCATCAAGGCCACATCGTCTCGAGTGTGGATGCCACTTTCCGTCACAATAAGACGGTCTTTAGGTACGCTATCCATCAATTCAAATGTGTGATCAAGACTCAATTCAAACGTGTGCAAATCACGATTATTGATACCAAATAACTCTGTTTCAGTGAAAGCCAACGCCAGCTCAAGTTCTGGGCGATTGTGAACTTCCACCAGCACATCCATACCTAAATCACGCGCCATAGTATCGAGTTGTCGCAGTTTTTCCCCGCTTAAACACGCTGCAATCAAGAGGATACAATCAGCACCAATGGCTCTGGCTTCCAGCACCTGATATTCGTCAACAATAAAATCTTTACGGATCACGGGGAGCTTACACGCTGCACGCGCTTCAACTAAAAAGTCGTCGTGACCTTGAAAAAAGTCTTTATCGGTTAAAACAGACAAACACGCCGCTCCCCCTCTTTCATAAGACCTTGCGATGTCTGCAGGAAAAAACGGGGCACGCAAAACACCTTTACTCGGCGATGCTTGTTTTATCTCCGCGATAACACCGGCTTTTCCAAGGGCAATTTTATGCCTTAATGCTTGTGCAAAGCCTCTTGGCGCATTATGCACATTAGCGACAGACGCCGCGACTTCCAAGTTTCCATAAGGTGTATGAGCTTTGCGCTCAGCGATTTCTTCGTACTTACGAGCCACGATTTTTTTCAAAATAGTCGGTGTTTCTGCTTGCATTAGGCTACTGCTCCTATTTATTACAGTGAATCAGGACTCATAAAACAACGGGTAAAGCTGGCCAACTCAGACATCTTGACCTTCGCCGTGCCACCGCCAATCACATCTTCTGCGATATTGACGCCTTCCGCCAAGGTATCGGCGATACCCGCCACATAAATCGCTGCACCAGCATTAAGAGCCACAATGTCTCTGGCTGGATTAACTTTCCCCTTGCCTTCCAAAGCGGTTTTTATCAAGGCTAAACTTTCATTGGCATCAAAGGCTTGGATCGTGTCCGTAGACTGCAATGGGATACCAAAATCTACGGGGGAAATAACATATTCCGTAATTTCAGTATTTTTCAGTTCGGCCACATACGTAGGAGCGGCAATACTAATTTCATCCAAACCATCTTGCGAATGGACCACCATGACATGCTCACTGCCGAGCGCCTGAAGCACTTCTGCAATCGGACGCACCCACTTTTGGTGAAATACGCCCATTACTTGACGTTTTGCATTCGCCGGATTGGTCAATGGGCCAAGCAAGTTAAAAATAGTTCGGGTCGCCATTTCTTTACGAGGACCAACCGCATATTTCATCGCAGAATGATGATTTGGCGCGAACATAAACCCTAAACCAATCTCTTCAATACAACGACAAACCTGCTCTGGACTCAAACCCAAAAAAATACCCGCTTGCTCCAAAACATCAGCACTGCCCGACTTAGAGGATACAGAACGTCCACCGTGTTTGGCCACTTTGCCACCTGCCGATGCCACCACAAAAGCGGATGCAGTTGAAACATTGAATAAGTGACCGCCATCACCACCGGTACCACAGGTATCAACCACGTGATCAAGATCCAATTCGACTTTACTAGACAGCGCCCGCATGACTTGAGCGGCAGCGGTAATTTCTTCAACCGTCTCACCTTTCATTCTTAATGCGATTAAAAAACCCCCTATCTGAGCGGGGGTGGTTTTCCCAGTCATAATGTCTGTCATTACGGTTTTCATCTCATCACCGCTCAAATCCTGACATTCGACCACGGCCGCAATCGCTTTTTGAATATTCACTTGCGTCTCCTGTTCTGTTATCTCCACGATCGTCGCACTATCGTGATAAAAAATTGGCTAATAAGGCATGACCCGCCTCGGTTAAAATCGATTCAGGATGAAATTGCACCCCTTCTACATCAAGCGTTTTGTGACGAAGCCCCATAATCTCATCGTTTTCGCCGGCCTCGTTTCGGCTCCAAGCCGTCACTTCAAGACAATCTGGTAGGTCTTGTGATGAGACAACTAAAGAATGGTATCGCGTCGCCGTTTGCGGGTTTGGCAGCCCAGAAAAAACCGAGGTATTGTGGTGGTAAATAAGCGATGTCTTACCATGCATCACTTTTTTAGCACGAATGATCTTTCCACCAAAGACTTGACCAATACTTTGATGGCCTAAACAAATACCCAAAATAGGAATTTTACCCGCGAAAGCAGCGATGGCCGCCAATGAAACTCCCGCCTCATTCGGCGTACAAGGTCCAGGAGAAATCACCAAATGCGAAGGAGCAAGCCGCTCAATATCATCTAGGGTAATTTCATCGTTACGAAAAGTGTGTACTTCGGCACCCAACTCGCAAAAATATTGCACTAGGTTGTAAGTGAAGGAGTCATAATTGTCGATCATCAGTAACATAAAATATGGGCGCGCTCAAAAAATCTCTATCAATATACTATCGGTTAGTGAAACCAGTCAGCGGAAAATACCAAGGCCGTTCTCCTACCTTTGAGGGGCAGATTCTACACTGTCATGAACACACTGTCTTGCCTCGGATAGACAATCGGACCAGCCCTCATACGCTGAATTTTGTATAACACCAAGATCCTCAAGGCAACAGCACCCCTTCAACTGACTTTCTCACGATTAAGGTAATCTTGTGCAAAAACAGAGCCTTGTTTGATCAACAAGGGGTTATACCACACACTAGAAAGCATGTTATCTTTACCTTCTCATTTGTGTAATTAAGGACTGTCTGTGCATAGCCAAGTCGCTGATCTCATCGAAACTCTCATTCAGGACGCGCATTCTCCAGAGTCCATTAATAAGCTGATTTCTGAATTAACGCCCGACGACGTTGCCTTAGCCCTGGAGTCCATTCCCCTTACCCAACGGCGACAAGCCTGGGCAAACATCAAACAAGCCAATCGGCTTGATATTCTTGTTGAAATGCGAGGGGAATCTCGCCAGCTATTACTTCGAGAGCTCGACGATTCCGAAATTGAAGCTTTATTCACGGATGTGGACGCCGAAGATCTATTAGAAATCACCGACTCCCTACCGGATCGCCTTGTTGACATCGCACTCAAGCAGATGGACAACAAACAACGCGAATATTATCAACAAGGTATTGTCTACGACGACGATGTCGTTGGTCGCTGGATTGACCATGAATTACTAATCGCTTCACAATCCATACGCACATCAGAAGCACTGAGATTACTGAAAAAAAGCACGCCAGATTACACCGACATGGTTTACCTGGTGAACCGAACAGGGCGTTGGGTTGGTTGTGTAAAATTTGACAAGCTCTTTAAAGCTCAAGGGCACGAACCCATTTCTAGCTTGATCGATGAAGAGTGCTCTTTTATTCGCGCCGACACCGAACTGACCAAAGCAGCCGAGCTGCTTGAGCGTTCTGCTCTGTCTGCACTGCCTGTCGTCGACGACAATCAAATTTTACTCGGTCGATTTCACGCAGGCTTAGCCATGGAAACGTGGCGTTTAGAACACGAAGCCCAACAAATGTCGACCGCCGGCCTTAATGAGGAATCCGACTTATTCGCGCCCGTAAAACGCAGCGCAGCAACGCGCGGTATCTGGTTGGGTATTAACTTGCTGACCGCATTTTTAGCGTCGGCGTTTATCGGTATTTTTGAAGGCACGCTGCAACAAGTCGTTGCGTTGGCCGTACTGATGCCCGTCGTCGCGTCAATGGGCGGTATTGCTGGCAGCCAGACTTTAACCTTAATCGTACGCGGTTTGGCGCTCGGGCAAATCACCCGAAGTAACTTAAAATCCCTCCTATCCAAAGAGCTCAAGGTCGGTGGATTAAACGGGATTTTGTGGGCGATCGTGATTGGTGTTGTAACGTTATGGTGGTTCGAAAGCCCCATGCTCGGCGCGGTGATTGGACTGGCTATTATTGTCAACATTATTATGGCCGCGCTCTCTGGGGTTTTGATTCCCGTCTTGCTCGATAAATTACGCATCGACCCGGCGCTCTCTGGGTCGGTTATTTTAACCACGGTGACTGACATTGTTGGTTTCGTGGCCTTTTTAGGGTTAGGCACCTTGTTGCTGATTTAACCCCTACACGATTATAAAAAGAGACAAAGTAGAATCATGAATTGGGAAACAATGCAGCTATATTTAGGCTTAGGCGACACAAAGATGCACTGGGTTGTGCGCGTTTTTGTCGTTGTTCTTGGTACGCTTTTGGTCAATTTTGTCGCCACTCGGTTACTAGCCCGAATCGACCGTCAACTCGAAAAAACCAAAACACCATGGGATAATGTGCTCATTCATGCGGCCCAAAAGCCCATCGGTGTTTTTATTTGGCTAACAGGGCTTAGCGTGGCCGCTGAAATTTCAGGCACTGAAATCGAACCTGGCTTTACGTCACTCATCCAGTCAATACGCGGAATAGGTGTCATTGTTATTCTAACTTGGTTTATTTTACGCTGTATTTCTGAGTGTGAAAAAACCCTAACGACGTCAAGCAAATTAGCCACTCACGTGGACTACACCACAGCAAGTGCCATCAGTAAATTATTGCGGGCTTCTGTCGTCATTACGGCGGCCTTGGTGGTATTACAAACGCTCGGTTACAGTATATCTGGCGTACTAGCATTTGGCGGTATTGGCGGTATCGCGGTAGGCTTCGCGGCGAAAGATCTGTTGGCGAATTTTTTTGGTGGCTTAATGGTGTATTTGGATCGACCTTTTGCCATTGGTGATTGGGTGCGTTCACCCGATCAAGACATTGAAGGTACGGTAGAGCACATTGGCTGGCGACAGACGCGTATTCGTACTTTTGAAAAACGCCCTTTGTATGTACCCAATTCTACTTTTTCACTGATCTCTGTGGAAAACCCATCGCGCATGACACACAGACGCATCAATGAAACGCTTGGCGTGCGCTACGACGATTTTAATGTACTACCAACAATTTTGGCCGACATCAAGCAAATGATTGCCACTCATGAAGACCTCGATACCAACGAAACTTACATGGTAAATTTCAATCAGTTTGGCCCTTCATCGCTGGATTTTTTCATCTATGCTTACACCAAAACCGTAGACTGGCGCACCTATCATAACGTCAAGCAAGACGTTTTGTTCAAGGCCATGCAGATTATTGAGTCGCACGGTGCCGAAGTCGCTTTCCCAACTCACACGGTTCATATGGCAGACAACAGCCGGATGACTGCGCTGCCCGAGACGTCATTAAACCAGTAACTCAGCCAAATCATCCAGAATAGCGTCGGCTCCCAATGTGGTTAAGTCGACGCCTTGATGGTAACCATAGGTCACCAGTGCGCATTTAAAACCGGCGTTTTTCGCGGCATTAAAATCGGTTATCGAATCACCAATCATTAAACATTTCTCTGGCAAAGCGTCAATTGACTCGCTGCAATACAACAAAGGCAATGCCGACGGTTTTTTCTCTTCCAAGGTATCGCCGCCCAATAACCAGCCAAACTGCTCTGTAAGGCCGAAATGATCCAGCATGGGTTTAACGAACACACTGGGTTTATTGGTGATCAGCGCCACGGGCACACCATTGTGTTTAAACGCTTTGAGCAAGGCTTTCACATTAGGGTATAAGGTCGTTTTGTCGGTAAGGTGAGCCCGATAATGCAATAAGAAAATACGATAGGCTTCGCCGTGCAGATCCGTCTCTAGGTTCGCCCACTCTAACGCTTGATCGATCAACTTAGCCGAACCAAAACCGACCCAGCTGCGAACAAGATCTTCACCCGCTAAGGTTGAACCGAGCTCATACAAGGCTGCATCCACGGCGCTTGCGATGTCAGGCACGCTGTCTACTAAGGTGCCGTCAAGATCCAAGCACACTAATTCAGGCCACCCCTCAAACCAAGTCGAAAAATAACGCGGCGTTTTCATCGGCGCACACTCGCCAGCTCGTCTCGCATCGTGTCGATAACGGCCTTATAGTCGTCTTTACCAAAAATAGCAGAACCGGCCACAAAGGTATCGGCTCCCGCGCGGGCGATGTCTGCAATGTTTTTTTCACTCACGCCGCCATCAACTTCAAGGCGAATGCTGTATCCACTCGCGTCGATAAGCGCGCGCGCTTCACGCAACTTATCCAGCGTGCCGGGAATAAAAGATTGCCCCCCAAATCCAGGGTTCACCGACATCAGTAGCACCATATCCACTTTGTCCATCACATGCTTTAAGTAATGCAAGGGCGTCGCTGGATTAAATACCAAACCTGCTTTACATCCGCCGTCGCGGATCATTTGCAAGGAGCGGTCAATGTGCTCACTGGCTTCTGGATGAAAAGTAATAATGGACGCGCCTGCTTCAATAAAATCGGCGATCATACGATCGACCGGTTTCACCATTAAATGCACATCAATATCGGCTGTCACACCATGTTTGCGCAGCGCTTTGCACACCATAGGACCAATGGTTAAATTGGGAACATAATGATTATCCATCACATCGAAGTGGATGATATCAGCGCCCGCCGCCAACACATTATCCACCTCTTCTCCTAGTCGAGCGAAATTCGCCGACAGGATCGAAGGCGCTATAAGAAAATCATTCATATCTAACTCCAGCAGTGACACAATAAAGGATCAAAAGAAAATGTTGTGCGTATTTTAACAAGGCATTAAAAAGAAGTATTGAAAACAATGAAGAAAATGAACACACCCTTTCAGACAGGGCACTCGACAACGCATCAGACAAGTTGTCAGAAAACAAGAACTCAGAAGACCCAACACATCATTACGCTTTTTATCTGTCTGATCCTCAGTGGTTTTTTGTCAGCCGAAACGACTCAACCCTCGCCCGAAAGCACACAAAATCCGCCTTCAGATAGCACCGACTATGTGTTACCCCAACCTCAAAAAACGCGCATAGAAGCCTTAATTACCTCGATAACGCGAAGAAGACTAGACCATCAAATCCAAAACTTAGAAGCAAACGGTGAGGCGTTCCTTACACTGTATCGACCTGCGCTCACCCACTCAACAGAAGGCTGCCTTATTCTTTTACACTCTGACAATGAACACCCTGACTGGCCTGACGCGATTGCGCCATTACGAAATGCCATGCCAGCCCACAGCTGGTGTACTTTTTCTATCGAAGTACCCGATGTCACATTGCGGGCAGCCCCGATCAAAACCATCACATCAGAAGAAAACAACGATCAGGCTAATCAAGAACAGCCCAACCAAGCCGTTGTTTTTGCTAGAATTCAAGCCACAATAGATCAAGCAAACACGCAAAATATCGGTCAAATAGCACTTTTAGGGTACGGCACAGGTGCCAGTTACGCGTTGAGTTTCTTGGCCACGAACCCAACAAGCGTCAACGCTTTGATACTGATTGAAATAAAAGCGTCATCCGCACAACAAGAATACCCGACCGCACAATCACTGAGTCTGATAAACCAACCGACACTGGACTATTACACCCAAACTGATTCTAGCGAGCAGTTTTCCGTTTGGCGCCAGCAAGCGGCGAACCAACAAAAAAACAGTCAGAATAACTATACCGCGTTAAATGCTCTTTTTGACCACCAAGTAGGCGAAGAAAACGGAGCCGTACTTATTCAAAGAGTACGCGGCTTTTTAAAACAAAACACCACTCAAAAAGAACAACGCTCAGCGCTACCCACCCTAAAAAAAGGACTTTTCTACGAAAGCCCTTAATGCCACCAGCAAGCACTCGCTCTTTATTTACGGATGTTTTTTATCATCTCATAGGCCGCTTGAATTTCTTGCGTGCGCTCTTTCGCCAGCTCGATCATCTCATCAGGTAAGCCGCTTGCGCTGAGTTTATCCGGGTGATTTTTGCTCATTAGCCGACGATACGCTTTTTTAATGTCTGCATCGCTCATTTCTGGTGTTACGCCTAGCAGCTCGTAAGCGGCTTTTAGCACATCTTTTGATCCCATCGAATCGGAAGAAGAATACCCCTGTCTAAAATGCGCTTGTTGCTTAACCTGAATGTGCAGCGCATCAAACTCAGCGACCGACACGCCCAAATGCGCGCAAACTTGAGAAACAAACGATTTTTCTTCTACGCTGAAATGACCATCCGCATACGCCGACACCAACAAAACTTCCAATAAGGTGCGTGTTAAATCGCCTGGGCCAACCGTTTGTTTAAAGGTATTTAGGACCGAAGTAAGATCAAAATGGGCGGATTTACCTTCGTTGAATAACTGTCTGGCTTGATCTTGAGCCGCTGGCGACAACCTGAGGCGCTGCATCACCGATTGCGCTAGCTGAATTTCAGCCTCTGATACCTGTCCGTCTGATTTGGCCAAACGCCCCATCAATAAAAATAAAGTACGAAAAAAAGTGTCTTGTTGTAAACGAATATTCGCTCGATTACGAGCACCACCAAAGGCTTGCCCTTTTTGGCCTCGGTCGACAAAACCGCCCACAATGAAACCTAACAATCCCCCAAGAAAACCACCTAGAATATAACCCAAGATGGCACACACAATTTTCCACATAAAGAAATTTCTCCAGAATCGGTAGCCCCTACAGGCCTGCTTAGATTATCATTTGTCTCATCAGGTGGAACCGCTTTTAGGCAGTATCCGATTTAGGACAACAACTATTAATAATAAGTATACCCTGCATGGTTAAGCATTTACGCACCTACACCTTATTTTTTCAAAGTCTTTTCATTTTGCCGCTGGTTCATGCGCAAGCGAATCAGTGGGATTGGGCGCCAAGAGAAACACTGACAAGCGAGCAGCAGTCACAACTGAATCAATATTGCCAAGGCACCTACGTGAGTCAATGGCAGGCGACAACATCAGAAGACACTCGTCTCGCGGCGGACATGATCGTTCGAGGAAAAGAAGGGGTAATTCACCTTAAAGGTGCCGCGCAGATTATTCAGCCTTTATCCACTTTATCCGCAGACACCATTGACGGGGTGCCTAACGAATACTATCGCGCCAAAGGCAATGTCGCCCTACGCGCCAGCAACCAGCTCGTTCGAAGTTCTAGCGCTTATATTGACAACAGCGGTAACAACGCGACTCAGTTTGATAACGCGCAATTTCTTAGCCATAACTCAGGCGCCCGAGGTGAAGCCAAGTTGCTGTCGCAAACTCAATCGGGGGTGGTGTTTATCGAGGAAGGTTTTTTTACCACCTGCGAACCAAATCAAGAAAGCTGGACACTGTATGGCAGCTCCATAAAGCTCGATACAAACAGTGGTTTTGGCACAGCAAAACACGTGCAAATTCGCATTGCTGGCTTACCCATCTTTTACTTTCCCTGGCTCAGATTCCCGATAGACAACACTCGCCAAACAGGTTTTTTGTTTCCAGTACTGGGTTATTCAGGTTCTGATGGCGTCAGTCTCTCAGCGCCGTTTTATTGGAATATCGCCTCTAATTACGATGCCACTTTCACGCCACAATTCATTCAAGAAAAAGGTGAAGGCATTGACATTGAGTTCAGGCATTTAGGGCCTTTTGGCGACACTGTTTACGAGCAATCTACCTTCTCAAGCAATGAAGAAGGCGAACAAACGCTGTTTAAACTAACTTCAGATCAAGTGTTTAATCGCCATATTTATGCTGGCCTCACCTACGAAAGTAACCCGACAGAAACCAAATACCCTGAGATCAACAGCATTTCCCTTGGGGAAAAAGATCATTACGAGCGCAGTATTTATGTTGATTTGAACGAGGGAAACTTTCTCAACAAGGTAACCTATTTAACATACCAAACACCGAACGCCGCCACTAATCAGCCGTTTGAATGGAAACCTCGCATTGACAGCGCGTACCGACTGGCTAACTCGGTGGTCGATTACTCGATTACGGGGCAGTACACAGATTTTTATGACCCCGCGGAAGATAACTTTGACGGACGGCGCTTTGTTCTTAATCAAGACATCGCGATAGAACTGAGTAACGCTTGGGGTAATTTCACGCCAGGTGTCTTGGCGCAATATCGCGATTATGATCTAAACCATTATACTGGTAGCTCAGCCAGCAGCGCCTCGCTTGAGCACATTAGCGCTTACATTGACTCGTCGATTGTACTTGAGCGCAGCATTACAACAAACCGCAGGCTGTGGCGGCAAACACTGGAGCCACGCTTAAACTACTTAAACTCACCCTACAAAAATCAAAACGCCATCCCAAACTTTGACGCCAGTAACACGACATTGACCTACTCACAGGCCTTTAGTCATAAACGTTTTAACGGTAACGACCGCATTGGTGACACACAACAGCTTACCTTTGGCTTAGAAAGTCGTCTCTACGACGAAAACAACAGTGAAAAATGGGCCTTTAAAGCCGGGCAAATTTTTTACCTTGAAGATCGTTATGTGTCTATCAGTGGCAATTCGAACGACAGCAGCCCTGTTGACAGCTCAAAACACAGTGATTTATTAACCTCTGCGACTTACAGTGGCGATCGATATTCTTTAACCAGCAACGTGAATTACGACCCAGACAGTGACGCAATCAACTTAACCCAAATAGTCGCCTCGTTAGAACCTGTCGATGACGTAAAAATTAATGTCAGTTACCTTTATTCTGTTGACGACGCCGAACAGGCCAGTCTTGGCAGCGTATTGCCTCTAAGCCAAAACTGGTCGATGTTCACTCAATACACCTACGATTTTCTCAGACAAGACTCTATTAAAGAGATTGCCGGTCTAGGCTATGAAAACTGTTGTATCAAGGTATCATTGAGCTACCAAGATTGGCTCAATGATGACAAAAAATTTGATAGAGGCGTCTTTTTACAATTTACCCTACGCGGTTTAAGCTCAGCTGGCCGTGCAAATAATCAGTCCAGTATTGCTGATACCTATTGGAACCAAGGAAACGTTGGATATTAACCATGAAGTTGCTTTCTTTTTTCTCTGTTGTTTTATTATCACTAACGCCTTTTCAGGCGATTCAGGCGGCGCCCATTAAAGTGGACGGTATTTCAGCCATCATCGACTCAACCCCTATTCTCGAAAGCGACATTCAGGGTCGCTTTCAAATCGTTAAAGACCGCATTCCTGGGGGGATCATGACCGATAACATTCATCGACAAATACAAAACCAAATGATCGATGAAGCGCTACAGGTCAATTACGCTCGCAAAGTCGGTATGCGCGCTTCAAGCTCAGAAGTAGACAACGCTATTCTCGGTGTGGCTAAAAACATGAACCTCGATCTGGACGGTTTAAAGCGTGTCCTAGCCGACAAAGGCGTTGATTATGCTCGCTACCGTGAACAGATAACGCAAGAAATCCTCATCAATAGCATTAAAAGAGACATCGTTAGAAAGCGCATTGTAATCACGGAAGAAGAAATCAGTGATTACCTGAGCTCTGACACCAGCATCACCAAAGAAAAGGAACAAGTTCATTTGCGTCACTTAATCATCCGTGCGAGTGATCCTGAACGTGCAGAAGTAAGCATTCAAACCATTGCTGACAAAATACGCTCGGAAGACGATTTTATCCAACAGACGATTGAAAACTCAGACGGTCAATTTGCCATCGAAGGCGGTGATTTAGGCTGGCGCCCACTCAATCAGCTTCCTCCGTTGTTTGTAAGAGCAATAGACACTGAAAAAGGTCCATTGATCGGTCCGTTGCAAAGTAATGCCGGCTTTCATTTATTATGGCTGATAGAAAAACGCTCGCCCGATGTGACCTTGCAACAACAAACTAAAACACGCCACATTCTGGTTCGTGCCAACGAAATCCGAACCCTTGAACAAACCAAAGTCTTGGCAGATGACCTCTATAAACGTCTAAAAAGTGGAGCAGACTTCGCCCAACTTGCCAAAGAGTTTAGTGAAGACCAAGGCTCCACCATTCAGGGCGGTGATCTTGGCTGGGTCACACCAGGCACCATGGTGCCAGAATTTGAGGACATGATGAAACAAACCGATTTAGGCGATATTAGCCCGCCGTTTAGAACACAATTTGGTTGGCATATATTGCAAGTCGAAGGTCGCCGTGAAGCGGACATCAGCGACAAGGTAAAACGCAGTAACGCCGAACGCGCCCTCACCGCACAAAAACAAGATGTTGTATTAGGTAACTGGCTCGATGAATTGCGCGCTGACGCCTTTATCGACATTAAGAAGTAAACACAACGCCATGACCAATACACAAGAAACGTCACTGCCCATCATCGCCATCACCTCTGGCGAACCTGCGGGCATTGGCCCGGACATTATCTTAAGCGCATTAAGTGAGCAGTCTTTTGACGCTCGCTTAATCGTGCTGGCCGATCCTAATTTACTAAAAGAAAGAGCTCAAACCTTAGGATTGTCGCCAACGATTCAGATACTCAGCCACAGCACCGACGCTAAGCCACATCAGCAAGGCGTTATTAGTGTACTGCCTATCTATATGGGCACGGAAACGGTGGCTGGCACCTTAAATGTTAAAAACTCGCCCTATGTATTGGAAACCCTTAAACAAGCCGGTGCAGGCTGTTTAGAACAGGCGTTTGACGCCATTGTGACGCCTCCCGTACACAAAGGCATTTTGTGCGACACCGGCGTGCATTTTTCAGGACACACGGAATTCTTTCAAGCTCAGTGCCGATCACCACATGTAGTGATGATGCTGGCTACAGAGGCGATGAAAGTCGCCCTTGTCACCACACACATGCCTTTAAAAGACGTTGCCGATGCGATTACTGAGCAGAATATCCGCTTGGTTGTACGAGCACTTTACAAAGATTTACAGGAAAAATTTGGCATTGAACGGCCCAAAATTTTAGTCTGTGGGCTAAATCCTCATGCTGGCGAAGACGGTCATCTAGGAAAAGAAGAGATCCATGTCATCACGCCAACGCTCAACGCATTGCGTGCAGAAGGTATGAATTTAATTGGACCTTTACCCGCGGACACCCTTTTCACCCGCAAATATTTAGACAACGCGGATTGCGCCTTAGCCATGTACCACGACCAAGGCCTTCCTGTGTTAAAATACTCTGGATTTGGTAACGCCGTTAACATTACATTAGGTCTACCCATCATAAGAACGTCAGTCGACCACGGCACAGCCATTGATTTAGCTGGCACAGGCAAAGCAAACAACGGCAGCCTGAAAGTGGCCATTCAACATGCCATTAACATGGCAAATAATGCGAAAAAGTTTTCTACATGAGCAAACCACAGTCACATAAAGCACGAAAAAGATTCGGTCAAAATTTTCTACACGATCACGGCGTTATTCGTCGTATTGTCGCCTGCATCGGCCCAAAAAAAGGCCAACGTCTCGTTGAAATCGGCCCGGGTAAAGGCGCCTTAACCGAAGGCATTATTAGTGTGACAGAGCGCATGGACGTGGTTGAGCTTGACCGCGATCTGATTCCAATCCTCAAGGTTAACCTGTTTCGTTTCCCCGATTTGACGGTTCATGAAGCCGATGCCATGAAGTTTGATTTTACGTCACTAAAAACGGACGACCAAAAACTGAGAGTCGTCGGCAACTTGCCTTACAACATATCCACGCCGCTCATTTTTCATTTATTAAGTCAAGCCAATGTGATCGAAGACATGCATTTTATGCTGCAAAAAGAAGTGGTTGATCGCTTAGCCGCGCGCCCTGGTGACAGCTTGTATGGTCGTTTAAGCGTCATGGCACAATATTATTGCGCGGTAGAATCCTTATTCATTGTTGGGCCTGAATCCTTTGACCCTGCACCTAAAGTCGACTCAGCCATTGTGAGAATGACGCCTCATAAGAACCTACCTTTTGTGGTTGATAACATTAAAAAATTGGAAGAAATGGTTCGTATCGGATTTCAGCAGCGCCGTAAAACCCTACGAAATAACTATAAAGGCGTATTGGACAACGACGACTTCGAAGCCTTGTCCATCGACCCAACCCTTCGCCCTGAAAGACTGGATGTCGAAGACTTTGTTAGCATCACCAACTATGTCCTCAAAAAGGAAAGTTAAATGCAGAAATACGATGTCGTCGTATCCGTTCGTACCGAATATCTCGCCAAGCAATCTACGCCCAGTGAAGCGCGTTATGTCTTTGCTTATCATATTTCGATCACCAATTGCGGGACCGAATCTGCCAAGCTTCAAACGCGTCATTGGGTGATTACTGACGGCAATGAACAAGTGCAAGAAGTGAGAGGAAATGGCGTAATCGGTGAATACCCTTACTTACCGCCCGGCGAGTCCTTTCACTACAGCAGTGGCACAGTCATGGAAACAGTGGTGGGCAGCATGCAAGGCAGCTATCAGTTTTTGGCCGATGACGGTACCGAATTTCAAGCGCCGATACGCCCGTTTACTCTGTCGGTTCCAAACCAGGTTCACTGAGGCAATTTATGGCCACTTATGTCATTGGCGATGTACAAGGCTGCTTAACGCCACTTATGCAGCTCTTAGAACACATAGAGTATGGCCCTGAACAAGACACCCTGTGGTTCGCTGGGGATTTAATTAATCGTGGTCATGAATCGCTCGAGACCTTACGCTTTATAAAATCGTTGGGGGATAAAGCCATTGTGGTTTTGGGTAACCACGACCTACACCTGCTGGCCGTTTCCTACGGTCGCGGCAAGTTAAAACGGGGCGACACGCTGTCTGAAATACTGACCGCGGCAGACCGCGATGATCTTATGCACTGGCTTCGTCACCGGCCTTTGTTTCACTACGATCCCTCACTAAACACCGTCATGACTCATGCCGGCATTCCGCCTTGCTGGGATTTAGATACGGCTCAAGCACTCGCAAAAGAAGTCGAAAATACATTACAATCCGACCACGCTGAGCATTTTTTTGCGACCATGTATGGCAACATACCAGATCAATGGGACAACACATTGAGTGGCGCAGATCGCCTAAGAACCGTTACCAATTATTTAACGCGTATGCGCTTCTGCGATGAACACAGCAGACTTGACCTAAAGTCAAAAGAAGGCATTAACACCGCCGAAAAGGGTTACGCCCCTTGGTTTCATTACCCTTCTCAGGTGCCTACAGAATGCCATATTGTCTTTGGTCATTGGGCGGCTTTAGAAGGTAAAACCCCACAAACTAACGTGCATGCACTTGATACTGGCTGCGTTTGGGGAGGAAGCTTAACGGCTTTACGCCTTGAAGACAGACAGAGATTCAGCCTACCTTGCCCTCTTAATCGGAAAAAATCATGACCTATACGTGTATCGATATTTCAGACGCCCTACCCATCATTGAAAACAATGCCGCTGTTGTCGACATTCGTGATTTGGTTAGCTTTGAAACCAGCCACATTACAAACGCAGTCAGCCTAACGAACGACAATGTACAAGACTTTATTGACAGTGCAGATCAAAACCAGCCCATCATTGTGTGTTGCTACCATGGCAACAGCAGCAAAGGCGCCGCTGAATATTTGGCGGCACAGGGCTTTAAAGAAGTGTACTCATTAAACGGTGGCTTCAGCCAATGGAGTGCCATGTTTCCTGAGCAATGTGAAATGGGCCGCTAAACGCCATGACGATGTCTTATCAGGTCTATCTTGTGGGTGGCGCAGTCAGAGATTCACTGCTCAAACTGCCTGTTTACGATCATGACTGGGTCGTTACGGGCGCCATTCCTGCTCAACTCGAGCAACAAGGTTACCAGCAAGTCGGTAAGCAATTCCCCGTGTATTTACACCCTAAAAGCAAAGAAGAATACGCGCTTGCTCGAAAAGAGAAAAAACAAGGTGAGGGCTACACAGGGTTTATTTGTGATTTTTCCCCTGACATTCGTTTAGAAGAAGATTTAGAGCGCCGCGACCTTACCATTAACGCCATCGCACAAACCTCAGACGGACAACTGATCGATCCCTTTAATGGCCAACAAGATCTTGACGACCGGCTACTTCGCCATGTCTCTAGCGCTTTTGTGGAAGACCCACTTCGAGTATTGCGCGTGGCTCGTTTTGCTGCACGTTTTCATGATTTTGGCTTTATAGTCGCGCCCGATACCATGACACTAATGCAAGCCATCAGCGCCTCAGGGGAGCTTTTAACCCTAAGCCCCGAGCGAGTTTGGAAGGAGTTAGAGAAAGCGCTTAGAACACCGCATGCCGACATTTTTTTTGACGTGTTACAACAAGCCAATGCAATAACCCCACTGTTTCCAGGGTTCATTTGGCAAAAAAACACCTTCACTCACATTCAATCCGACTTAACACCTGCCCAACGCTGGGCAATCATAACTCAATCGACACCAATGCCAGCACTCATCGCGTTACACCAGCGCATTCGCTGTTCTAATCAATTTAAAATTCTCGCCGAACAAGTGCGTGGTTTTATTGAACATCAACACACTGTCATGACGGCCGAACAGTGGGAAAAATGGCTAATGTCAGTCAACGCCATCAAAAAGCCACAACCCTACAGGCTGCTCATCCACGTACTGAGCCTCTTGACAGGCACCAGAATAGAAGACTGGATAACACTGCGCGATACGATAGCGGGCCTTAGTGCCACAGCCTTAATTAAACAAGGTGTCAGTGGCGCCGAGCTAGGACTGGCTTTAAAACAGTCTCGAATAGAGGCTCTAAACAAGAGCTTATCGCCCTTTATTAGTGATGCCTCAATTTAATAAGTCACCGCTGATTTACGATGGATTTTGACACCAACAGACTGCGCGGCGCTAATCGCTCCGGGCTTTCTCAGCGTCAATGTCACGGCATTCAGCTTAAATACGCCCATTAATTCACTCACCAAATGTTCCGCCAACGTTTCAATTAACTCAAATTGACGCTCGGCACAAAATGCCATAATGTGATTCGAAATAGCCTCGTAGTCCAAGGTTTTAGACAGATCATCAGTGGCAGCTGGAATACGATTGTCATGCTCCATTTCCAGATCGAACACCAGATCTTGGAGAATTTTCTTCTCCCAATCGTACACACCAATGACCGCTTGGGTTTTAAGCCCTTCAATAAACACCAAATCTTTCATATTAAGACGCCTTTAATGGAGGTAATTCAGACAAGGGCCAGCGTGCTCGGATGGACAGATTAAGCGGTGACGACTGCCCATTGAGCAAACGTTGCGCCCCAGCGTAAGCGATCATGGCACCATTATCCGTGCAAAACTCGGGGCGTGCATAAAAAACACGGGCACGAATTTTTTGCAGCTGACTTTCTAGCTGTTCTCGCAAACGTTGATTTGCACTCACACCGCCAGCAATAATCAGCTGTTTTAAACCTTCTGCTTCCAACGCTCTACGACATTTGATAACCAAGGTCTCAACGACCGCGGTTTCAAACGCCAGCGCCGCATCCGCTTTAAATTGCTCGTCACAACGTCCTTCATCCAGTGCCGCATGAATCGACGTAAGAAACGCCGTTTTCAATCCACTAAAACTAAAATCTAACCCTGGGCGATCCGTCATCGGACGAGGGTATTTAAGGCCGGAATTTGGGTTACCTTGCTTCGCCAACGCGGCAATTTGCGGCCCACCGGGGTACGGTAACCCAATCATCTTAGCGGCTTTATCAAAGGCTTCGCCAGCGGCGTCATCCAGTGATTGCCCTAACAATTTATACTCGCCAATGCCGTCGACTCTAACTAACTGGGTATGACCACCAGAGACCAAAAGCGCAATAAAAGGCATCTCAGGTTGCGACGCTTCTAGCATAGGCGCCAAAAGATGACCTTCCATGTGATGCACACCTAAGGCAGGAATAGTCAAAGCATACGCCAAAGCACGACCGATGGTTGCCCCCGCCATCAACGCACCGACTAAGCCTGGCCCACTGGTATAAGCAATGGCATCCAACTCAGACTTTTTCATGCCCGCTTCTAGCAACACCTCATCAATCAGCGGCAAGGTTTTACGCACATGATCGCGAGAAGCCAACTCTGGCACCACGCCACCGTATTCAGCGTGTTGCGCAATTTGAGAATATATTTTGTGCGCCAACAATCCTCTGTCCGTGTCGTAAATCGCAATGCCCGTTTCATCACAGGAGGTTTCTAATCCCAATACTTTCATCAGAATACTCTCATTAATAATTTAGACGCATTGTACCTTATCTGCCAACGCCATTGCAGCGCGAAGCGGTACTTCATTCGTCGTTATGTTAAATCAAGTTAGACAAATCAGATCAAAGTGATTATAATGCGCGCGTTTTAAATGTTTAAATTAAAAGGCAGGTGATTTTTTTCGTTTGGCACATAGCTTCTAAAGAAAGTGAAATGGCAGCCCAAACACCCTATTAAAATTGAATACCGTTACAGACGCGACAACAGTCTGTTCAGGGTTAGGCACCGCCTAGGAAATTTGATTCATAGTGAATCACACTCTGTTCAACAAAAGCGCGCTTTGAAAGCCCATTAAATACGGGTATGATTCACGCCGTTTTTGTGAATACTTAAACTTTAAAAAATCAATATTAAAGGTAAATACATGCCAGCTGTAAAAGTAAAAGATAACGAACCCTTTGACATCGCTCTACGTCGCTTCAAACGCTCTTGTGAAAAAGCAGGCGTTTTGGCTGAAGTTCGTCGTCGTGAATGCTACGAGAAACCCACTACACTTCGCAAACGTGCCGCTGCTGCTGCCGTTAAACGTCACGCGAAGAAAGTTTCTCGCGAACAGAAGAAATTCCAACGTTTGTACTAGGCCACTTTGCCATCTGGCAATTTGATCATTACGAATGTTTTGCCTAGACACAAATTGTTTTTAGGCTTATAAAAAAGCGGCTAGTTAACCAACTAGCCGCTTTTTTTTGCTTAGTTTTTACTTACATTACTCTCTCCCAATGACTGCAAAGAGGCTTTCCATGTCAGATCTAAAAAAGCACATTTCAGACACACTGAAAACCGCCATGCGCGCCAAAGAAAAACAACGCGTTACCGTTATTCGTACCATTTTGTCTGAGTGCAAAAAAATTGAAGTTGACGAGCGCATTGAACTTGACGATGCACGCGTATTAGCCGTACTAGATAAAATGAACAAGCAACGTAAAGATTCGAATCAACAATTCATCGACGGTGGCCGTGACGATCTCGCCCTCATCGAACAAGAAGAAATGGTTATTATCAGCGAGTTTCTCCCGACACCACTAACAGATGACGAAGTAGGTGAGATCGTTAAAGCCGCCATTATCGAAACCGGCGCAAGCACTATGCAACAAATGGGCGCCGTTATGGCTCTTGTAAAACCTCAGGTTCAGGGCCGTGCCGACATGGCGCAAATCAGCAAACAAGTAAAAGCACAACTAGGCTAACACCATGGCGGGACGCATTCCTGATCAGTTTATTGACGAGCTTCTCGCTCGAACCGACCTAACCGATGTGGTTGCGTCTCGTATTAGCTTAAAAAAAACCGGCCAGAACTACAGTGGCCTCTGTCCTTTTCACAATGAAAAAAGCCCTTCTTTTAGCTTAAATCCGAACAAACAATTTTATTATTGCTTTGGATGCGGAGCCGGTGGCAACGCCATCTCTTTTGTGATGGAGCACGACCATCTGGACTTTGTCGACGCCATTGAAATGCTCGCCAAAGACGCTGGAATGGAAGTCCCGAGAGAGCAAGGTGCACCTGATAGATACGAGCAAAACGCCGAACTACTGAAACGTTTGTCGGAAAGCTCGCAGTTTTATCAGCAACAACTCACCCAACATCCAGATAAAAAGAAAGCCACCGATTACCTATCCAAAGACCGTGGTCTATCAGGGCAAATTGCTAAAGTTTTTGGTGTGGGTTACGCACCGCCAGGCTGGGACAACTTACTCAAAAAAGTCGGCACTCGGGCTGAAAGCCAAGAACAACTGCTTATGGGCGGTATGTTGATCGAAAAGAAAGATCAACCGGGACACTATTACGACCGCTTTCGCGACCGCATTATTTTTCCAATACGCGACTCTCGTGGCCGCGTTATCGCTTTTGGTGGGCGTGCTTTTGGCGACGAAAAACCCAAGTATCTGAACTCCCCCGAAACACCGGTATTTCAAAAAAGCCAAGAGCTTTACGGCTTATTTGAAGCCAAACAAAATACACCAATACTTGATCAGATTCTCGTTGTCGAAGGCTACATGGATGTTATCGTGCTAGCGCAGCATGGCATTACCAACGCTGTAGCCACACTGGGCACATCGGTTAACAGCCAACACATACGCAAACTGTTTAAATTGGTCAGCAAAGTAGTGCTCTGCTTTGATGGCGACAAAGCGGGACGGGCGGCCGCTATTCGTGGGCTTGAAGCGGCTTTACCCGTGATGCAGGACGAAAAACAAATTCGTTTTCTTTTCTTACCAGAAGGTGAGGATCCAGACTCATTGGTTAGAAAAGAAGGCAAAGAAGCGTTTAATCTTAGACTGGAAGATGCCTCATCCTTGTCTCACGTATTATTCGATCATGCTCGAAACCAGGTTACCCTTGGCGATGAAGAAGGCGAAGCACAGTTCGCCCGAAATGCAATGGAGATGATCCGCGAAATCCCCAAAGAACTCACGTTTCGCTCAGTACTCATACGACAGCTGAGTGATCAATCAGGTATAGATAAAGAAACGCTTGGCAATACCGTCTTTAAAACACGTCGTCAGGCACACCCCCCCACAGTAGACACTCACCAAAGCGAGCAACACCCTCCTCATTTCGATACTGACCATCCACACAGCAGTTATTATGACGATGAAGCGCCAGTTGGAGAATATACGGACTACCCTCTTTCTTCTGGCTCAAGCGCCTCGACAGGCTACCCCAAAAAACAGCACACGACTCAAAAACCGTTTGGCAAAAAACCCTTCGTAAAAGGTCTGTTTTTCAATGATGAGCCAGCACTGCCTCCAGCCGCACCAAGCCTGAGTCGCATTAAGCAAGCCTCAATATGCCTTTTGTTACATCCCCACATTGCAAAAGACATTGACCTGCCAGACCCTTTAATTAATCAGGCAAATGAAGAACTGCAATTATTTTGTAAAATATGGCGATATTTCGCAAAATACCCTACTAAAAACACAGGACACTTAATTGGAGAAGCGACAGATAACACCACCATTACTTCTGTATACGCACTTTTAAACCACAAAGACGCCACTACCAAGCAAAAAATAACCAACGCACAACAAGAAGTGCAAGACATGATATCGAGCATGGAAAAGAACCTTGGTTTAAATAGCAGCATCGAACGGTTGAAAAGCAGAGGAAACGAATCCATAAAGGATAATAGTAGCAAGCAGGAACTACGACATTTGATGGACTTAATCAGACAAAAAAAACACTAGCGTTTGCTTGATTTTCAATCAAAAATGCAAGGATTCTATGGATGAAAGTGATTAAATTTAGTATAATCCGCGGCTTGCTAAACTCCCAAATGAATTTCTAACGATAGGTTGTCGAATGCCAGACACTCAACAGTCACGTCTCAAAGAGCTGATCTCCAAGGGCAAAGAACAAGGTTACTTAACTTTTGCTGAAGTTAATGACCATCTCCCAGATGACCTTTCAGACCCGGAGCAAGTTGAAGAAATTATTGCCATGATCAATGACATGGGCATTACGGTTTCTGAAGTTGCACCCGATAAAGATAGCCTTCTTATGGAAGAAGGTGACTCCACCGACGAAGCGGCCGCCGAAGAAGCCGCTGCTGCCTTGGCCGCTGTAGAAGGCGATATCACCAGAACAACAGACCCAGTTCGCATGTACATGCGCGAAATGGGCACCGTCGAGCTTTTAACGCGCGCGGGCGAAATTGCCATAGCCAAACGCATCGAAGAAGGCACACGTGAAGTCATGGCCGCCGTGTCGTATTTTCCTGGCGCCGTCGACGTTTTGCTAAACGCCTACGCAAAAGTACAGGAAGAAGAAGGCCGACTAAGCGACATATTCAGCGGTTTTATCGATGGCGATGGCGAAGAGCCTGTTTTTGAAGAAGCCGTAATAGAAGAACCTGTCATTGAAGAAGAGTCTAATGACAACGAGGATGACGATGACGATTCGGATTCTACCGAAGAAGAAACGGACAACGGCCCCGATCCTGAAGAGACCGCATTACGATTCAACGATATTGCTCGAATTTATAATGAGCTAAAAGTCTTACTTGAGAGCAACGACAGACAAAACCCTGCCGTTCAGAGCAAACAAGAAGAATTAAGCATCAGTTTCGCACCCATCAAGCTGGTGCCTAAATTGTTTGACGATTTGGTTGATCGTGTACGCTCTCGAATGGAAAAAGTGCGTGATCAAGAGCGCTTAATCATGCAAGTGTGCGTACGTAAATCTGGCATGCCAAGAACCGAGTTTTTGAAACGCTTTCCAAGCAATGAAACCAATCAAGACTGGCTAAAAGAGCAAATTGCTTCTGGTGCTGATTACGCTAGCATGCTTGAAGAGAACGAAGCTGAGTTTATGCGCAGCCAACGTAAACTTCGTGCAGTCGCTAAAGACACTGGCTTAACCATCGCTGAATTAAAAGAAATTAACCGTCGCATTTCTATCGGCGAGACACGCTCTCGTCGTGCTAAGAAAGAAATGGTAGAAGCCAACTTACGTCTGGTTATCTCTATTGCGAAAAAATACACCAACCGTGGACTGCAGTTCTTAGACTTGATCCAAGAAGGCAACATCGGCTTGATGAAAGCGGTAGATAAATTCGAATATCGTCGTGGCTATAAGTTCTCTACTTACGCAACATGGTGGATACGTCAGGCGATTACTCGCTCAATTGCCGACCAAGCGCGCACGATACGCATCCCTGTGCATATGATTGAAACGATCAACAAACTGAATCGCATCTCTCGTCAAATGCTACAAGAGATGGGGCGCGAAGCCACACCTGAAGAATTAGCGGCTCGTATGGACATGCCAGAAGACAAAATTCGTAAGGTGTTGAAAATAGCGAAAGAGCCGATTTCCATGGAAACCCCGATCGGCGACGATGAAGACTCTCACCTTGGCGACTTCATAGAAGACGATGGCGCCGAGTCTCCTATCGACATCGCGACCATCGAAGGCTTACGTGAATCCACCACCATGGTGCTTGCTGGCCTAACCGCTCGCGAAGCTAAGGTACTGCGTATGCGTTTCGGCATTGACATGAATACTGATCATACACTTGAAGAAGTGGGCAAACAGTTTGATGTGACACGCGAACGCATTCGTCAAATCGAAGCAAAAGCTTTGCGTAAACTACGCCATCCTAGCCGCTCCGAACATTTAAGAAGCTTCTTAGACGATTAAAAATACACTAAAGAAAGGCTAGAAATTCAAAAACCGTGGCTTTTAACCAGCGTTTTTTTAGGTTGAATGGCTGCAGAAATAGAGCCTTAATTTAGAAGCAAAAAAAAGGGAAAGACTCATGTCTTTCCCTTTTTATTATCAACCAATTACTAAGCCACTGATTTTGCCAACTCGGTAATTTCACTCCATTTACCGGCTTTCACAAGATCAGTCGGTACTATCCAAGACCCACCCACGCACAACACGTTTGGCAAAGCTAAATAGTCACGGAAATTGTCAGCACCAATACCACCGGTTGGGCAAAACTTGATTTGAGGTAAGGGTCCGCCAAATGCTTTTAGCGCCTTGATACCACCATTCACTTCTGCTGGGAAAAATTTAAAACGATCGTAACCGTATTCCATGCCTAACAAGATATCCGAAATGGTCGCCACAGCAGGCAAATAAGGCACGTCATATTCTTTCCCTACCGCCAACAAGTCTGCCGTCATTCCAGGGCTAATAATAAATTGTGATCCCGCTTCGATAGCTTGAATGTATTGAGCACGAGAACACACAGTACCCGCCCCAACAATCGCATCTGGTACTTCTTTACGAAGCGCGGAGATAGCCTTTAAGGCGGCTGGCGTACGCAGTGTAACCTCTAAAACGGGCACACCACCCGCAACAAGTGCTTTACCCAGCGCAACCGCTTGCTCCACATTATCGACAACAATAACAGGCACTACGGAAGTCGCTGTCATTACCTGTTCTGCAGTATAAGAAGTCGTCATTGTCTTGTTCCTTTTATCACTTAATAATCGTGCCAGTTACGGCCATCTTTAATAGGTAGCGCCATAGATGCCGCAGGCCCCCACGAACCGGAAGCGTACTCTTTAGGGCGTTCGCTGGTTTGATTCCACGCTGACATAATGCCATCAACCCACTTCCAAGCCGCTTCCACTTCATCATAGCGCATAAATAAGGTCGCATCATTGCGCATAACGTCTAATAACAAACGCTCGTACGCTTCAGGACTGCGCTTATCATTAAAGGCTTCGGTCAAACTCAAGTTCAAATCAACCGGCTGAAGATTCATGCCTTCGCTCGCACCAGGCACTTTGTTCATTACCGTCAGTGAGATTTTCTCTTCAGGTTGCAAACGAATAATCAGCTGATTACGCTGTAACTGACGGTTACTTTCATCACTAAAAATACTGTGCGGCACCGCTTTATATTGAATAACAATTTCTGAATAACGTTGACCTAAGCGCTTACCCGTTCTTAGGTAGAATGGGACGCCAGCCCAACGCCAGTTGTCAATATCAGCACGTAAAGCAACAAAGGTCTCTGTTTTAGAATTCGGGTTACTGCCCTCTTCATCAAAATAACCTTGCACATCTTTGCCTTTGATCATGCCTTTCGCATATTGGCCACGTACTGTTTTGGTATAGGCATTTGCCCCAGCAATAGGACGCAACGCCTTGAGCACTTTGATCTTTTCATCGCGCACAGAATCGGCATCCATACGCCCTGGTGGCTCCATCGCCACTAGACATAATAACTGGATTAAGTGGTTTTGCACCATATCGCGCATGGCACCCGCGTTATCGTAATAACCCCAACGACCCTCTACACCAACCGTCTCTGATACAGTAATCTGCACATTATCTATATGCGCACTGTCCCAAAGTGGTTCAAATAACGTGTTACCGAAGCGAATCGCCAATAAGTTTTGAACCGTTTCCTTACCTAAATAATGATCAATCCGAAACGCTTGCTGCTCATTGAAGTTCTTCATGACTTCGTCATTGATAGCTCGTGAAGAGGCTAGATCTCGACCTAACGGCTTTTCTAACACAACACGCATACGATCGGCATTGAGGCCATGAATCGCCAGTGAAGAACAAATAGACCCAAACAAATCAGGAGACGTAGCGAGATAAAACACAACATCACGATTGTCACCGCCAACCTGCTGGTCATTTAATCGTGTGAAGTCGGCTTCTTGCTGAGCATCAACAGACACATAACTCAAGCGTTCTTTAAAGCGCGGCCATGTTTTTTCATCGCCAATACTAGAAGGAACAAATTCATCGAGCGCTACACGAATTTTTTTCTGATATTCTTCAGTACTCACTTCTCGTCTTGAAGCTCCAATAATTCGAGTCGTCGGGGCAAGCAGACCGTCCATATCCAAATGGTACAAGGCTGGCAGCAACTTACGCATCGCAAGATCACCACCGCCACCAAAAATTACAACATCACAGGCTTTTAAACTGGCCTTCATTCTCAACTCTCCAACTAAATCTTGGCTTTCGATACAAGATGAGATGCGTAACATGCGCACCCCATCAGCCCTGGGTATTCTGACATCACAACAAAAGTTGGAATGGGGGAAACAAATGCTTTCATACGGCCTTTATCGTTCATTGCATCACGAAAACCGCTTTTTACTATTTCATTCAAATACCGTGGCACAATCCCACCCGCAATGTAAACACCACCACGGGACTCAACAGACAATACAAGATCCCCAATAACTCGCCCTAAAAAGACAAAAAATTGTTCAAGAGCAGCAATAGCAATGGGGTCATCACCTGCCTTTAAAGCCTCACCAATAGCAGGAGCCGTTAAGCGCTTCTCAATACCCGATTGTAACGAAAGGGCTTCATAAATATTTTCAAGTCCCATACCTGAAAGAACACGTTCAGCGGAAACGCGATGATGACGAGTACGCAAAAACTTCAAAATATTGTCTTCCACTTCATTGCAAGCAGACAGATCAACATGACCACCCTCACCAGGCAAAACAATGTTTGGTCCATCCGCCTGCGGCACAACGCAAGAGATACCCAAACCCGTTCCAGCCCCTATCACCCAGCAGACACCTGTCGTATCCACCGCAGAAGACTCACCCACCACCACAAGATCGTCTGGTTTTAGAATCTCCAAACAATGACCAACCGCATCAAAATCATTTAAAAAAGCAACTGATTTGTCACCGCCAAAATACGATTGGACTTCAGAGCGGGTGAATTGCCATGGATTATTGGAAAAACGGATAATTGGCTGATTGACCGGACCGGCAATGGCCAACACAATCGCTTCAATATCTTCCATTGCAACACTACATGAATCGATATAGTCGGCTGCCGCGTCAAAAAAAGTGTCGTAATTTGCACAAGGGAGAACCCTAACTTCTAAGGGATCGTAATGATGGATAGGCACTAAAGCAAAGCGCGCATTAGTACCACCAAGATCAGCGATTAAGGCATGAGACATAAATGAACCTTATCTAATTTTTTTGAAATTTTACAACAAAACAGAAGTGAAAAATACCGTAACACTCAAAAACCCTCACCATTTATGTAATAAAATTACATAAATCAACGAAGTCGATTTAAAAATTTGAAGACTTTTGTTGGTACGGATCTTTTACGGTTATTTTTATAATTATAAAGGCGCTCATCCGCGATTTTTAACAAGTATTTATAGCTGTTCGGTGCGTCAGAGATCACACTGGCACCACCATAACTGATGGTAATAGGGACAAGATTTGACTTATACCTCAGCGGATTGGATTGCAAATAGTCTTGTATGGATTCTGCCACCAAAATGGCTTGTTCATAACTTTTACCTGGCATAACAAAGACAAACTCATCGCCGGCAAAACGAAACGCCAAGCCTTGTTTATGCACGTACTTTAATAAGCGCTTTGCAATATACTCTAGCACTTCGTCACCACAATTATGGCCCAAGGTGTCGTTGACCGACTTAAAAGCATCACAATCAATAAAGACCACGGCGAGATCTCGCCCTTGAACCTTAGTGCGAGCAAATTCCCTATCCAACATCAATTCAAGTTGTCGACGGTTTAATAATCCGGTCAAAGGATCGCGCGTTGCCAAGTACTCTAACTTCTCTCTGGCCGTCACATTACTCAAACAAATGGAGATTTTTATCGCCAGTTGATCGAGTAAAAATGTATCTTTAGTGGCGGCATCATAACGCGTACTGTCTGAATCAGCCTGACAAAATAAGCCCACCAATTCACCATCAATCGTAAGCGGTGAAATTGCAAGTGAAGACACGACATCGCGAAACACTGGAGGAATAATATCCCAACAACGGCTCAAATTCGCATTCACCAAAATCGTCTTATTGCTTGATTTTATAATATCGATCATAAAACGGCGTCGAGTAAATATCACTCGGTCACGCAGATCTGGTGTTTTTTCAAGACTCTCAATCAAATGAGAAAGTGGCGCCTCGTTAATCAGATTCACCCAAACATAAGGCACATTAAACTGCTTTTGCACTTCTTTGGTCAAAGTAGAAACAAACTGATCACAACGCCCAATTGACAGAATACAACGCTCTATTTCGAAAAATTTACGCGCAATTTCTTCGTTATGCCTTACGTTATCGATCAACTCATTAATATCATGCATGCATTATGCCTTACCGCACAGCCATCAGGCGGCTCACTTTTTTGAATAAAAGCACAAGAACGTAATAATAATCGCTCTATTACGCCTTATAGTACGACGCTTCACTGGTTTGAGCTACACATTGAGCAAAATTTGCTGCATCGACCTACGACACATCAAGGTAGGGCGCCTTTCAACAAGAAGACGCCTTACCTTGATAGCAACGGTAATTAATTGGCTGTTTTCTTAAGATACTCCAATAAATGCCGATAGATAGATCACAGACAAATGAGCGGACGTTAAAATGAATATAAGAGAAATTGTCGAAACCCAGGTTACCCAAGGCAGTAAAGCCGGTCAATCTGTTACCGGCAATGCGCACTTCGCCCTACTAATGAGTTTGTTTAATCAACCTGGCCCTTCACTGCAGGATACGCCCGACACATTAAACTTTCATAAACCGCACGCTATAACTCGTCCCATGCAATTTTCACACAGCATCAGTCACAACCCAATTGCCAATCTCGCCCTACTAAAAGCTTTAAGCCAAGAGCCCTTATCCGACGGCCCTGCTTACCAATACGATGCCGTTAAAAACCTCGAACAGCACATTAACATGCACATTTAAGATACTGCCGCCAAAAGTACGCCACACTGTTTAAATAAAACGCTCCATTGCTTCGCATGGTTTTGAGAGGCTATTTGATAACCTCGCCATATACTGCGAACATGAACCAAGGAGAGCTGATTGACAAAGTGCTCCATGTCAACGGTCAGTGGTTGAACGGCGCTTACTAGGCGATCAAGTAGAGGTAAAACCAAATAGGCACCTTGGTTTATGCGGCCCATATAAGGCTGTATCTGTTCAACATAATCCACCTCAAATTGTTGTTTAAGGTATCCTATTGGCGCACCACACACCGACTGATCAAGGGACGATATCTGGGCAGTAACCTGTGTTAAAGACTGCGTCACTTGAGCCAAAGAATACAACAAACGTCCGGCGTACTCACTGTCCATCAACACTTTTAAATCCCCTTCAAATACCACGGCATCAACGTCAGGAAGACCATGAAGACTTTCAGCAATATTGACAAGTCGATTCAATGCATCCAACAATAGTTGCTGCTCAGACGTGGTGTAATCTAGTGGCAAAAAACCATTTGATAAACTGAAAAAAGCCTCGGATTCAGCACCATTAAAAATAGCGTTACCCAGCGCCGCAGGTAATTCATCACGTTTTTTCTGTGCAACGCTCAATAACTCCGCCGCTAAAGCATCATTCTTAATATCGCATGACTCAATTGCACGAATAATATCCAGCTCATATAAAAAACGTTGGCTATCTGGCATTACCTTACCAAGAATGCTGTTTTTTTTGCCAACAACAACCCCAACATCGCACTGTTGTAAAGACAAAAAATCTAATAGACCGATATCAAATTGAGTTAACGTCTGTTGACGATAACGTGCAGAAGGTAAGGCATCTGGCATGATCTTATTAGGTGCCGAAAAATCGAGGAGCGCAGAACGACTTAAATCAGCCACATATTGAGACAGCAATATTTCCGCCTTAAAGCGGGTATCGCAGGCACCAATGACAATAAGAGTGATGACACACAAGATCACTCGAATACATAAAGCGGGTAATACCTTCAACAAAACCCCCAACGACAAAGGTACGGCAACAAACACGACGTAGACAGTTTCAATCTCATAACTTTGTTAATACATTAAGAAAACGAGGGCCACAAAGCAGACTGCCACCCTCGCCATTAGCTTAATTAGCTTAATTAGCGCGACGCTTTACAATTTCTGCAGCGAGCTCATCAAAGCTTTTTTCGGCTTCCATTTTTTGAAATAAAGCGGCTTCATTTCGCATTGACGAACGTAAAATACCTTCCGCCGCTTCTTCCGCTTCCGCTGGGTTTAAACCCACCAATACAACCAAACCACCAGTCGGTGTAGGCATTTGACGAACCACTTTAGAGCCAATCAGTTTTTGCTCGGTAACTTGCTTAGTCACTACGCTATTTACACGATCAACCGTTTCGGCGTCACCTGCGCCCGTTGTTTCAACGTACTGCTTCACCATATTTTGCAGGTCAACACTTAATACTTGAGCCAATTCCACGCGCGCTGCGGTCGCCGCCATTTGTTTCATATAATTAGGTCCCGCCGCCGATTTTTCACTGTAGCCAACCGCAGATAGAGCAACACCCTCTAATGGCGCACCACATACCCAATCTGGAGCAGCTTGATTAGAACCATCCGCAAAAACACAATCAGGGATTGCTGCAACAGGTGCATTAATCACCTCTTTACTACAAGCAACAAGAACCACACTCGAGACAAGCAAACTAACCAGTTTCAATTTCATTTTATTTCCCTTCAATAACGAACGACTCAGCTAGATAAAACCTAGACACCTTGAAAACACATTTATTTTAGTGCATTTAGGCTATAAAACACAAAAAAAAGGGCGCTATAAATAGCGCCCTTTTATGTTCTTACACCAGAAAATCACTCAGTATAAGACGCTTTTTCTTCTTCTGTAACGTCTTTCATAGATAGCTTAATGCGGCCACGCGCATCCACGTCTAATACTTTAACGATGACATCTTGACCTTCTGAAAGGAAGTCAGTCACAGCACGGATACGCTCTTCAGCGATCTGAGAAATGTGAACCAAACCATCTTTTCCAGGTAAAATATTAACAAAGGCACCAAACTCAGCAAGACGAACCACTTTACCTTTGTAAAGTTTATCCACTTCGGCTTCCGCTGTAATTTCATGAATTTTCAACAGCGCCGCATCAGAAGACGCTTTGTCTGCTGCGTAAATGCGAACCGTACCGTCGTCGTCAAGATCAATAGACGCACCGGTTTGCTCCGTAATGGAACGAATCATCGCGCCACCTTTGCCGATAACGTCACGGATTTTTTCAGGATCAATCTTAATCGTTGCCATAGAAGGCGCGTTTGGAGACACTTCTGGGCGAGCATAACCAATGACCTGAGCCATTTCGCGAAGTATATGCTTACGCGCTTCCATCGCTTGGCTTAGGGCGATATCCATGATTTCTTCATTGATACCTTCGATCTTAATGTCCATTTGCAGTGCTGTGATACCTTCTTCGGTACCCGCCACTTTAAAGTCCATGTCGCCAAGATGATCTTCGTCACCCAAGATATCTGTTAATACTGCAAAACCGTCGTCTTCTTTGATCAGACCCATTGCGATACCCGCAACTGGCGCTTTCAAAGGAACACCCGCGTCCATCATCGCCAAAGAAGCACCACAAACAGACGCCATTGAACTTGAACCGTTTGATTCAGTGATCTCAGAGACGATACGAATGGTGTATGGGAATTCATCTTCAGATGGCAATACTGCTTGAACACCACGACGAGCTAGACGACCATGGCCGATTTCACGACGACCAACGCCACCCATGCGACCACACTCACCCACAGAGTAGGGAGGGAAGTTGTAGTGCAACATGAAGCTGTCTTTACTTTCGCCAGTCAGACCATCAGACATTTGAGCATCACGGCTGGTACCTAACGTACAAGTCGCAATCGCCTGAGTTTCACCACGTGTAAACAAAGCCGAGCCGTGAGTTTTGCTCAACAGGCCGACTTCAACGTTGATGGGACGCACGGTTTTGTTATCACGACCATCGATACGTGGCTGACCATCGATAACACGACGACGTACCGTACGTTTCTCAAGTTTCGCAAAAGCACCGGTTACATCCGCTTCAGAGAATTCACTTTCTTCAGTCGCCAATGCAGCAACCGCTGCAGAGCGCACTTCGCCTAGTTTCGCGTAGCGAGCCATTTTTTCACTGATGCCGTATGCTTCTGCGATTTGAGCCGCGTAGCCTGTGGCTAGCGCTTCAGTCAAGGTAACATTTACGGCTTCTGCTTCCCATTCCCAGCGAGGTTTAGCACACTCAGCGGCGAATTCTGTAATTGCAGAAATAGCCGATTGCATTTCTTTGTGTGCGTAAAGTACCGCACCTAACATTTCGTCTTCGGTAAGCTCTTGGGCTTCTGACTCAACCATCAAAACGGCGTCTTTCGTGCCCGCAACGACCATGTCTAGCAAAGAACCTTCTAAATCAGAATAGCTTGGGTTAAGAACGTAACCAGATTCGTCGTTAAAGCCAACGCGTGCTGCACCGATAGGACCATTGAATGGAATACCAGAAATCGTCAAGGCAGCAGACGTTGCCAACATAGCCGCAATATCTGCGTCCAAGTTCGTATTGGTAGACATAACCATACAAACAACCTGAACTTCATTCATGTAACCCTTTGGAAACAATGGACGAATTGGACGGTCAATAAGACGCGAAGTTAGGGTTTCTTTTTCAGAAGGACGACCTTCACGCTTCAAGAAGCCACCAGGAATTTTACCAACCGCATAAGCACGCTCTTGGTAATGAACGGATAATGGGAAGAAATCTTGACCTGGTTTAGCCGATTTTGCACCGACAACAGTCGCCAATACTTGTGCATCACCAATAGTACAAAGAACCGCGCCCGTTGCTTGACGAGCGATGCGGCCGGTTTCTAGTGTTACGGTATCGTTACCGAACTGGAAAGTTTTTGTCGTAATACTCACACGTATTCCTTTTGGTTAAAAAATTCTTCTCCCAAAGACCTCTTTTTAAGCCAGTACTCATATGGACTCTTAAACCTCTCATCGTTAGGTTGTTGATTGTTATCTAACCTGTGAAAAGAAAAAGCGCATATGAAGTACAGGCTGTCCCTTGGGAGTGCAATAAAAAAAGGGCCATAATAATTTATGGCCCTTTCTCAGTCTTAGCGACGTAGACCTAGTTTTTTGATCAAACTAGTGTAACGAGCTGCATCTTTACGCTTAAGGTAATCCAACAATTTACGACGCTGGTTTACCATGCGGATTAGACCGCGACGAGAATGATGGTCGTGGATATGAGCTTTAAAGTGACCTTGAAGACCTTCGATGTTCTTAGTCAACAATGCTACTTGAACTTCAGGAGAACCTGTGTCGCCTTCCGCTACTTGAAACTCTTTTACCAACGCTGCTTTTGATTCTGCAGACAATGCCATAATCTTAATCTCCAAATTAATATGCTATTAAAAGTAAAGGATAGCCGAGCATATTTTCAGTCATCCTAGGCCAACAAGTTTACCATTTTTTTTCACAGAACTCACTGCTATTTATAATGAGAACTCACTGGTATTTACCAACCGATAAGGCCGCAAAAACGCCCCTTTTACTTGCCCAAGCCCTAAGAAACGCTGAGTACCAGAATCAAACATTCTGACGACGGTGTCGTTTTCTAAGGCCATTGGACTGTGTACTGTTCGGCCAAACATCATATCCAGCGTATCTACCTCAGGTAAATCCACTTTGATAAAGTGCTCAACCGCCGTATCCATTGAGATAAGATGAGAATCTAGCGCCTCATAACCTTGCTCAGCAATCGCTTCAAACTCTTCCAACGACATCATATTTTCAGGCAGATAGCCTGCCGTTGAAATACGATGCAGCGAATGCAAGTGCGCCCCACAACCCAGTGCCTCGCCAATATCCTCACCAATGGTACGAATATAAGTGCCTTTAGAGCACTGAATATCGAGGGTTAACGACTCTTCGGTTCGAGAAACCAAGGTCAAATTCGAAACAGTCACACGACGACGCTTACGCTCAATAACGATCCCTTGACGTGCGTATTCATACAAAGGTTTACCTTCATGCTTCAACGCAGAATACATGGGGGGAATTTGCTCTATTTCGCCACGAAAGCGATCTAAGATAACGTTCAGCGCCTCATCGGTCAGTAAAGGTATCGACTCTTGCGTCAACACCTCCCCTTCTCGATCACCTGTAGTGGTTCTTTTCCCTAATTGAATGCAGGTCAGATAACGCTTATCCGCATCCAACAGGTACTGAGAAAACTTAGTCGCATCACCAAGACACAATGGCAACATTCCTGTGGCCAGTGGATCAAGTGCGCCGGTGTGCCCCGCTTTGGCCGCCTGATACAGGCGGCGAACGCGTTGCAAAGCTTGATTTGAACTTAACCCTATCGGCTTATTCAATAGAACAATACCGTCTACCGAACGCCATTTTGCCTTAGCCATACAAACCTATCTACTACTCGCCTTCGATACCGTTTTTCGTCTCATCATCACGAATCGCTTCGTCAATTAAAGTCGACATCCGCGAACCATTGACCACACTCTGATCATAGTGAAAGCGCAAATGCGGCATGACACGTAGCTTTACTTCTTTTGCTAAACGACGACGCAAAAAACCTTTGGCGCTGTCCAGTGCCGCTTGATTTTCAGCCAGAACTTCCGGCTGATCGTCTTTACCTAATACGGTGTAATAAATATCCGCATAGCCTAAATCTTTTGCTACACGCACTTCGTTGACCGTAACCAACCCTAAACGAGGGTCTTTTACTTCAAACTGGATTAAAGACGCCAGCTCCTTTTGGAGCTGGTCACCAATCCGACTAGTACGACTAAATTCGCCTGCCATGATTTTGCCTTATTAAAGCGTACGCGCTACTTCGACGGTTTCAAAAACCTCGATCTTATCGCCTACTTTGACATCGTTGTAATTCTTCACACCGATACCACATTCCATGCCACGGCTTACTTCGCTCACTGCATCTTTAAAACGACGCAACGATTCAAGCTCACCTTCGTAAATAACCACATCATCGCGTAATACGCGAATCTGCTTACTACGATAGACCGTACCTTCGATAACCATACAGCCAGCAACCAAGCCAAACTTAGGTGAACGGAAGATATCACGTACTTCTGCGGTCCCTTTAATGTCTTCACGAAGATCTGGAGACAACATACCAGACAAGGCAGATTTCACGTCGTCGATGATATTATAGATGATGCTGTAGTAACGAAGATCGATACTTTCGCGCTCAATGAACTGCTTAGCAGACGTATCAGCACGTACGTTGAAGCCAAAGATGACCGCATCAGAGGCCAACGCTAATGTAGCGTCTGTCTCAGTAATACCACCCACACCGCTTGATACGACGTTTACTTTCACTTCATCCGTATTCAAATCGGTCAACGATTTAATCAAGGCTTCAAGAGAACCACGAACATCCGCTTTCAATACAACATTTAACGTACGAACTTCATCTTTACCCATTTCAGAGAACAGGTTCTCTAATTTAGCCGTATGTTGGCGGGCAAAGCGGACTTCACGGTATTTGCCTTGACGGAAGTTGGCTACTTCACGCGCTTTGCGCTCATCAGCAACCACGATAAACTCTTCACCGGCTTCAGGCGTACCGTCCAAACCAAGGATCTCAACAGGAATAGAAGGACCCGCTGAATTGATCGCCTTGCCTGTTTCGTCCAACAAAGCACGTACACGACCCATTTGAAGGCCAGCCAAAACGATATCGCCTTTCTTCAAAGTGCCGTTTTGTACAAGCAAGGTTGCCACTGAACCACGTCCACGATCAAGACGGGCTTCAACGACAACACCCTTACCTGGCGCACTTGGAACTGCCGTCAACTCAAGTACTTCTGCTTGAAGCAAAACAGCTTCTAATAAGGCTTCAATACCCTCACCAGACTTAGCTGAAACACCGACGAACTGAATGTCACCACCCCATTCTTCAGGCACAACTTCTTGAGCCACCAATTCGTTTTTAACACGATCAATGTCGGCGCCTTCTTTGTCGATCTTAGTCATCGCAACAACCATAGGAACGCCAGCCGCACGAGCGTGCTGAATCGCTTCAATAGTTTGTGGCATCACGCCATCGTCTGCCGCACACACAAGTATAACAATGTCAGTTGCTTTGGCACCACGAGCTCGCATAGACGTAAAAGCCGCGTGTCCAGGTGTATCAAGGAAGCTGATCATGCCGTGTGGCGTTTCAACGTGGTAAGCGCCAATGTGCTGGGTAATACCACCAGACTCACCAGCCGCCACACGTGTTGTACGAATGTAATCCAACAAAGACGTCTTACCATGGTCAACGTGACCCATTACCGTAACAACTGGCGCGCGCTTAATCGCTTCACCTTGGTAGTCAATCGCTTCGATCATGTCGTTTTCAACGGCATTCTCATCAATAAACTTGGCGGTATGGCCCATTTCTTCAACCACTAACGTTGCAGTATCACGATCAATCGTTTGGTTAATGGTCGCCATAGCGCCCATTTTAAACATGATCTTAATCACTTCCGCGCCTTTCACGGCCATTTTTTCAGCAAGCTCTGCGACGGTAATACTCTCTGGAAGCGCTACTTCGTGGATCATTTTCGCCGTTGGCTTTTGGAAACCATGCTCTTGTTTAGATTGCTTCTTGTTTTTACGACCCAATTTGCCACGACGGGTAAACTCATCTTCGTCGTTAACATTCACACGTGCAGTGCGTTTGTTGTCTGGATTGACACGCCCACGGGGCTTGTCTTTGTCGTTGTTACTCTCATGTCTCACTGGACCTTTTTTACCTTTCGGTGCAACCGTTGACTTTTTATTGTCCATCGCTGGTTGAGAGACTTTTTTCGACGCTTTAGGCTTCGGTGATTCCACGGGTTCTGCCGCTCCTGTATCGGAAACATAGTGCTCCGTATCATTGACCGCGCCAGCATCTGCGACGGCTGGTGTAACCGCTGCTTCTTGACGCGCTTTTTCTTCAGCTTCAGCTTTCGCCTTTGCTGCCTTCTCTTCTTGTTGCTTGCGCTCTGCTTCTACTCGCACTTTCTCTTCTAACAAGCGCGCTTGCTCTTCTTCGAGGCGTTTGGCCAGCAATTCTTCTTGTTTTTGCGCTTCTGCATCACCGTCATCGCGTTTAACATAAGTCCGCTTTTTCTTGACGGCGACATTAACGGCTTTACCGCCGTCACCGCGAGATAAAGTACTCGTGGTCTTACGCTGCAAAGTAATGCGTTGGCTATTGCCAGCGTCATCACCGTGCTGGCGCTTCAAATGCGTTAACAATGTCTGCTTTTCAACTTCAGAAACTTCTTGGTCTGCTCTTGTTTGAGGCAAACCAGCGTCCTTCATCTGAGTTAGTAGCTTATCGACCGGTGTTTCGACCAGCTCGGATAGTATCTTTACGGTTTGAACTGTCATTAAGTTCCCCCTTATGTACTCAGATTTTATTCAGATTCAGCAAACCAAGGAGCACGAGCAGTCAATATTAGACTTCCCGCACGAGCTTCAGTCATACCTTCAACTTCAAGCAATTCATCAACAGACTGCTCGGCCAAATCTTCCATAGTGACAACCCCCATAGAAGCAAGCACTAGAGCAAGATGGTTATCCATCCCGTCCATAGCCAACAAGTCAGCCGCTGGTTTAGCGCCATCTAACTGCTCTTCAGCTTGAAGCGCCTGATTTAATAAAGCTTCTTTTGCTCTTGAACGCAGCTCGTTTACTAAATCTTCATCAAATCCATCAATATCTAGCATTTCTTCCATTGGGATGTAAGCGATCTCTTCAAGAGAAGTAAACCCTTCATCAACCATCTGAATGGCTAAATCATCGTCAATGTCTAAGCCTGCAACAAAAATATCAATCAGTTTCTGAGATTCCTCTTGCTGCTTGGCTTCCGCGTCTTCACTGGTCATTACATTTAAAGACCACCCCGTCAACGTAGATGCCAAACGAACATTTTGCCCGTTACGACCAATCGCCTGTGCTAAGTTATCGCTCTTAACCGCCACATCCATTGAATGCGCATCCTCATCGATTACGATAGAATCCACTTCCGCTGGGGCCATAGCGTTGATAACAAGCTGTGCCGGATTATCATCCCAAAGAACAATGTCCACACGCTCGCCATTCATCTCGTTAGATACAGCTTGCACACGTGCACCACGCATCCCAACACACGCACCGATAGGATCAATGCGACGGTCGTTTGTTTTAACAGCGATCTTGGCACGCAAACCCGGATCACGAGCCGCACCGCGAATGTCGATGACTTCCTCAGCGATTTCTGGCACTTCTAGACGAAACAATTCGATCATGAACGCGGGCGCGTTACGTGAAAGAATCAATTGCGCACCGCGACTGTCTTCACGAATCTCAAGCAACAAAGCGCGGATACGATCATTCATTCTGAAACTTTCACGAGCAATTAACTGATCTTTTGGTAAAGACGCTTCCGCATTCTCACCAAGATCAACAATCAAGCTATCACGAGTCACTTTCTTGACTTGACCATGCACAAGCTTACCGACTTTCTCAGTATACAAGGCCACCATCTTAGCGCGCTCAGCTTCACGAACCTTCTGAACAATCACTTGCTTAGCCGTTTGCGCTGCAATACGGCCAAACACTTCCGACTCAACTTCTTCTTCGTAAATTTCGCCGATCGCCACACCTAGATTTTGTTCTTCAGAATCGTCTATGGTGAGTTCATAAGCGGGGGCAGAGTAGTCTTCATCTGCCACAATATTCCACTGTCGGTAAGTTTTATAATCGCCGGTACGCTGATCAATAGAAACACGAATTAATGCGTCTTCTTCAAAACGGCGTTTGGCAGCACTCGCTAAGGCGATCTCAACGGCTTCGAAAATAACTTGCTTCGAAACATCTTTCTCGTTGGATACGGCCTCTACTACCAAAAGAATTTCTTTGCTCATCCTTTTAGCCTCTCTTCAAGGTAAATATTTAAAATTGCGGAACAACATTTGCTTTATCGATCAAATCGATAGGCAACAAGTATTCTTCTTGATCGACACGAATAACAACGTCTTCGTTTTCGATCCCCATTAGTTGCCCTTTAAACTTACGACGACCATCAAAAGGCACGCGTAAACGCAAAGAAACGATAGATCCAATGTATGCTTGATAATGAGCCAGTCCAAACAAAGGGCGTTCTAATCCAGGCGACGACACCTCTAGGTTATATTCGCCTGTAATAGGATCCTCAACATCTAAAATGGCACTCACCTGACGACTAACTTGAACACAGTCTTCTACATCTATGCCTTTTTCGTCATCGGTTTCTATATAAATACGAAGTACAGAATCTTTACCTAGCGATAAATACTCCATCCCCCAGAACTCAAATCCTAAACCTTCAACGACTGGCCGAATAAGTTCTTCTAAAATCGTATATTTTGCTGACAATCGTTTTCTCCGAAAACTAATTTTTTATAAAACGTAGAAACAAAAAACGGGCTCAAGGCCCATTTTATTTGTAAACAGTGCAGAGTTCAGATAATAAAAAACCCCATTTAGGGGCCTTTTATACGTCACTCAGATAACAATGAGTAAACATCCTTCCAAGGAAGGGCATCAATCCTGACACTAAATACGCAAGATCGTTGGCAATAAAACCAAGGACCTAAATAGCTATGTCGTCACTATACACAAAGATTAGCAACTATTCAAGATTGGTGCGGATGGGGGGACTCGAACCCCCACGAGCATAGCTCACCACCCCCTCAAGGTGGCGCGTCTACCAATTCCGCCACATCCGCAAAACTTTTTAAAAAACACTTTAATCTAACAGCACCTTATTCATTCGGCACTTTAAACTATTCAGTAACAGGCAAATCAGAAGTCGTTGTTTTCTTCACAACACCTAGATCAGGCAAGCCTGCACCATCGTCAACTTGAGACGCTGAAGGAACAAAATCCAGCGACCCAGAAACACCTTTTGCTTGCTCACTAGCAAAAAACGCTAAGCCAAAACTTGTCAGAAAAAACACCAATGCAAAAACGGCTGTCATTTTCCCAAAAAAGCTACCACTACCTTGACCGCCAAATACTGTTTGAGACGCACCACCACCAAAAGAGGCACCCGCATCCGCACCCTTGCCTTGCTGCAACAAAACCAACGCAATAATAGCTACTGCCGCTAGTACATGCAAAACCAAAATAAGTGCTTCCATCAATTAACCTGCTGTTTTTACGATTGCTATAAATTCTTTTGCATCAAGTGATGCACCACCAACAAGAGCACCATCTACATCAGGCATTTGAAACAATGCCGAGCTGGATGATGCCTTAACACTTCCGCCATACAAAATCTGAACTTTCTGAGATACAGACTCTGACAACGCAGCCAAATAAGCTCTAATTGACCGATGAACCTCTTGCGCCTGATCTGCACTCGCAGACAACCCTGTTCCAATTGCCCAAACAGGCTCGTATGCTATGACCACCTGCTCAAACAACGCAATACCAATTTCATCAATCACAGCACGAAGCTGACGCTCGCACACTTCGATTGTCTTGCCTGCTTCACGCTCTGACAAGGTCTCGCCGATACACAACATAGGAGCCAATCCAGACGCCAACACTGCTTTCACTTTCGAGGCAACAAGCTGATCTGTCTCACCATACAATGAACGACGTTCAGAGTGCCCAATTAAAACATACTTGACACCAAAGTCGCTTAACATGGAAGTAGACACTTCACCAGTATAAGCCCCTGATGTTTTTTCACTTACGTTTTGAGCCGCTAACACAAGAGCGCTGCCTTGTATCAGATCATTAACTTTAGAAAAATAAGGAAACGATGGTGCAATAACCACTTCGGCGCTAGAACTCTCTATCTCCAATAGTCCGCTAATCAGTGAAACAATCGACTCTGATGAGCCATTCATTTTCCAGTTACCCGCTACTATTTTTTGACGAATCATATTCTAACCCCTAAATTCGAGGCGCCTATTCTATGGAATGGGCGCGTTTGTTTCAAGTATTTATTATCAAACCACACACAAAGTTTTCATTGGCCATTCACTTTCGCTGAAACAACAGATTTAACCTCTTCTACCAGGTAATCAACCAGCTCATCAACAGTTTCATGATCACGCCCCTCAACCATGACACGAATCAGGGGCTCCGTACCAGACGCTCTTAACAACACGCGACCAAGACCATTCAAACGCTCATTTGCAACCGCGATCGCTTTTTGTAAAGCAGGCTCTTCATTCGGCACAAAACGCTTAGCAACACGGATATTTTTTAACTTTTGTGGGAATTTAACCAAACCCACCAAAAGCTCATCCAGTGTTTTACCTTCCTCAACCATTGCCCTAAGTACCTGTAGCGCCGCAATAATACCGTCCCCTGTTGTTGTAATAGAGCGACAAACAATGTGACCTGAAGGTTCACCACCTAACACCCAGCCATGCTGCATTAGCTTTTCATTAACATAGCGATCACCCACGGCGGCACGACTAAAGCCAATCCCTGTCTCAGAAAAAGCCAACTCTAAACCAAAATTACTCATCAAAGTGCCTACAACCCCACCACTAAAACGGCCAGTTCGCATCAAATGATTCGCAATAATAAACAAAATATCATCACCATCGCGCACCACACCGTGGCGATCAACTAAGATTAAGCGATCACCATCACCATCCAATGCAATACCAAGGTCTGCCTCTTCGGCCAATACATTTTTGCGCAGCAATTCAGGCTTGGTCGCGCCACTAAATTCATTAATATTCAAGCCATCAGGATTAACACCTATCGAAACAACCTCAGCACCCAGCTCAGAAAAAACACGCGGAGCAACGTGATAGGTAGCGCCATCCGCGCAATCCACAACAATCTTAAGACCGCTCAACTGTAACCCAATAGGGAATGTTCCTTTGCAATACTCAATATAACGGCCCGCCGCATCGTCAATACGTTTCGCGCGGCCGATTAAACTGGATTCAACTACTTCCATAGGCTGCTCAAGAAAATACTCGATGCGCTCTTCTATCTCATCGGATATTTTTCCCCCATCAGCAGAAAAAAACTTTATGCCATTATCAGTATAGGGGTTGTGCGACGCACTGATAACAATGCCTGCACTCGCCCGAAATGTTCGAGTAAGGTAAGCAATCGCTGGCGTTGGCATCGGACCAACCAGACGAACATCCGCCCCAGCCGCCACGATGCCAGACTCAAGAGCTGACTCAAACATGTAGCCAGAAATGCGAGTATCCTTACCAATCAGTATTTTCTTGTCGTTTTCCTTAAACACTTGGCCCGCTGCCCAACCAAGCTTTAACATAAATTCCGGCGTTATCGGTGTCGTTCCGACTTTGCCACGAATACCATCTGTCCCAAAATACTTGCGCATCACTCTTCTCTCTCAATACGAGACATCAACGCCAACATATCAACATGCGGCCTAACATCATGAACTCTAAAAATACGAGCCCCCTTTAGGTAAGCGGACGCATTGGCCCCCATAGTACCGTAAAGACGCTCTTCAACGGGCAACCCCAATACTTCACCTATCATGGCCTTTCTGGAAAGCCCCATCAAGACGTCGAAACCATACGATCTGAACACCGCCGTATTGCGTAGCAAAGACAGGTTGTGTTCCAACGTCTTACCAAAACCAATACCTGGATCAAGGATGATCCGCGAACGGTCAATGCCAGCCAACTCACACTCAGCCGCCCTTGACAATAAATAACCTGCAACCTCATCCACCACATCGACATAAGATGGTTGGACTTGCATTGTTTGCGGCCCACCTTTCATGTGCATCAGACAGACAGGCAAACCAGTGTCAGCCGCAGCTAACAAAGCGCCTTCTCGCTCAAGCGCTCGCACATCATTAACTAAGCCAGCACCTAATGCAGCCGCACCGCGCATCACCTCTGCCGTACTAGTATCAACAGACACGACAATATCGAAGCGTTTTTTTATCGCTTCAACTACGGGTAAAACTCGATCGACTTCTTGCTCAATAGTCACTGGGGCAGCGCCTGGCCGAGTAGACTCACCACCTACATCGATTAAACTAGCGCCTTCTTGAATCATTCGCTCTGCTTGTCGCAACGCCAATTCAAGGGAGTTAAAAGCACCACCATCAGAGAAAGAATCAGGGGTAACATTGAGTATCCCCATAACATGAGGAAGGGACAAGTCTAACGACTTGTCCCCAAATAACATTAACGACATGAAACAACCCTATGAATCATTAGCAGCGCACGTTATTCGCCTGTTGGCTTTGGCGCTTGATTTAGCGTATCAGCTGACTCATCCACAGTGTCACTGGCCTGGTGTGAAGAAACATCAGCTTCAGGAGCAGACCCTTCATCCTTCGGCGCATTCGCACTAGGATCAGACCAGCCTTCAGGAGCAGAAGGCTTATTGCCGTCCATAATTTCTTTAATTTGCTTGGCATCAATCGTCTCATATTGCATCAATGCCTCCGCCATAACGTCTAATTTGGCTCTATTCTCTTCCAACACAGTGGTCGCTGTTTTGTAACAACGACTGATAATGTCCTGAACTTCAGAGTCAATAATTTTACCGGTTTCAGGTGAAAAATAGTTCGACTTACTGCCAGTAGGACCCGATATAAAGCTTCCGCTATTGTCGTCCTCTTCATAAGCAAAGGGACCCAGTTTCTCAGATAACCCCCATTTTGTGACCATGTTGCGTGCAATACTAGTAGCTCGCTCGATGTCATTGGAAGCACCAGTAGAAACCCCATCAAAGCCGTGAATCATTTCTTCAGCAATTCGACCGCCATACAAACTGCATACCTGGCTTTCAAGCCCGCGCTTACTGATGCTGTATTTATCTTCTTCAGGCAAATACATAGTCACACCCAAGGCACGACCACGAGGAATAATAGACACCTTGTATACAGGGTCATGTTCAGGCATTAAATAACCAATAATCGTATGGCCCGCCTCATGATACGCTGTGTTCAATTTTTCTTTATCGCTCATCACCATGGTCTTACGCTCAGCGCCCATGAGGATTTTATCTTTCGCCAATTCAAGCAATTCCATATTTACCAAGCGGCGATTAGAACGAGCAGCAAACAAAGCTGCCTCGTTAATCAAGTTAGCCAAATCAGCACCTGAGAAACCTGGCGTACCACGTGCAATATTTTTTGGCTCAACATCGTCATCACAAGGCACTTTACGCAAATGCACTTTTAAGATCTGCTCGCGACCACGAATATCTGGCAGACCCACTTGCACCTGACGGTCAAAACGACCTGGACGAAGCAAGGCAGGGTCCAATACATCCGGACGGTTTGTCGCCGCGATCACGATAATACCTTCGTTACCTTCAAAGCCATCCATTTCTACCAGCAACTGGTTTAACGTTTGCTCGCGCTCATCGTTACCGCCCCCCATACCGGAGCCACGATTACGACCCACCGCATCAATCTCATCAATAAAGATAATGCAAGGCGCGTGTTTTTTTGCCTGCTCAAACATGTCGCGCACACGAGACGCACCAACACCCACAAACATCTCAACGAAATCTGACCCTGAAATAGTGAAGAAAGGCACTTTCGCTTCGCCCGCAATCGCTTTAGCGAGCAAGGTCTTACCTGTACCAGGAGGACCACACATCAAAATACCACGAGGTATTTTACCGCCAAGACGCTGAAATTTAGACGGTTCACGAAGAAAATCTACCAATTCCTCAGTGTCTTCTTTCGCCTCATCACACCCCGCCACGTCTGCAAAAGTGGTTTTAATTTGATCTTCCGGCAAAAGGCGGGCTTTGGATTTACCAAAAGACATAGGGCCGCCTTTACCGCCACCGCCACCTTGCATTTGACGCATAAAAAACATAAAAATCGCGAGAATAAGAAGAATAGGAAAACTCGCCACCAACAACTGCGTCCAAATACTTTGTTGCTCAGGCATTTTACCTTCAACAATGACATTATTGGTAAGCAGGTCGTCCATAATTTTAGGATCGGCGGCGGCAGGTCGAACAGTATCGAATGTGTCCCCACTGCTGCGCGTTCCGCTGATGGTGTAACCTTCTACAACCACTTTTGCGACACGCCCATCTTGCACTTCTTTAACAAACTCAGAATACGAAATTCGGTTCGTTTCAGGCGCTGTATTGAAGTTATTAAACACAGTTAGTAATACGGCTGCAATTACCAACCACAACAGTATATTTTTCATCATATCGTTCAAGAGCACACCTCTAAACGGTTATTGTAAATGTCTCTGGTTATTGTACCAGAACCATATCCGGTTAACCTTTGTATTGTCTTCCTAATAAATACACCTCACGGCTTCTCGCTCGTGACGCATCTGGCTTACGCGTGACCACAGACTCAAATTGAGATCGCATGGCCTTCAGGTACTCTTCAAACCCCTCTCCTTGAAACACTTTAACCAGAAAATTCCCGCCTGGACGCAACACTTGAGACGCCATATCCAAAGCAAGCTCTACGAGATACATGGCTTGTGGCTGATCAGAAGCACTATTACCACTCATATTGGGGGCCATATCTGAAATTACAAGATCCGCTTTTTCATTGCCTATCTCTGTCAAAATAGACTCATACACATCTTGTTCGGTAAAATCACCTTGAACAAAACGCACACCAGGCAAAGGCGCCATTTCTAAAATGTCTGAAGCGACTACGGTCCCATGATCTCCCACTAATTTAGCCGCCACCTGGGACCACCCTCCAGGCGCCGCACCCAAATCAACAATACGCATCGCCGGACGAAGCAGTTTATCTTTATCGTTTATCTCTATGAGCTTGTAGCTGGCCCTAGAGCGATAACCATCTTGTTGGGATTTTTTGACATACGGATCGTCAAAATGTTCCTTCATCCAATTATTACTACTTTTTGATCTTGCCACGTTTTCATCATACCTAAATCAGTCAATATTCCGCTATAATATCGCTTAACCTCTTAAGCCTCCAATAAAGAGGATCAACTAACATGAGAAAATTTTACTATGAGTCTTACAAACGCCCAAAAAAAGCAATTTCGCAACATCGGACACGAACTTAACCCAGTCGTTATGATTGCGGGCAATGGATTAACCGAAACAGTGTTGGTCGAAATTGATCGCGCTTTAGAAGATCACGAACTGATTAAAATCCGCATCAGCATCATGGATCGCGAAGTGCGCAGCGCATTGATCGCAGAAATCAGCAAAATAATGAAATGCGAAACCGTACAAACCATCGGCAAAGTGGCCCTTTTTTACCGCGCTGCACTGCAAGCCAACCCAAAGCTGTCCAACTTACTTCGTTAACACCAAGCAGCGAGATAGCCTTTTGATCAAAAAACAGGCTATCTCTAAACTCTTTAAGATCATGGCCGATACCTTTAAACGTTAATAGAGGATTCGCACCATGCTTTTTATCGAGGCACTTAATAAAGCAAGCCCCCAACCCCACGAAAAAAAACCCTTCATGAGGGGAAAATATCGTTCTGTTGTCAGCAACAAGGATTCTGTTGACCTAAGCACAGCCGCACACCAAGTAAAAGAAATCCGCCTTAATAGCAAGGAAAAAACACCACTTACCGCGTCGATTAGCATTTTTGCAAACCTCGTTGAACACGTATTGCTTCATATTATTGAAGGGAAGGTTCAGCTACTCTCCCCAGAAGAGCTTAATGTAGACTCAAAAGAATGGTCTCTGTCTTTGCAAGTACCTCCTGTTAACGCGAATCCAGACACAAGGGCTTCAGAGTACCTATCACCAGAAAAAAAACGACCACAGCCAATCAAGTCGCTCGTCTTCCATATACCGGTCAAACCCATTTACGGCCCTCCAATAGAAATGACGCTACTGGTTTCGCCCCATTATGGCTCACCAAAAGTGCCCGATATTTTTCGCACCACGCCAAAAGAAAATTGGTTGCCTACTTTGCGAACGCCGTATCTGCCAGACGTACTGCACCGACAACTCACGCATCACCATATCTTACTGGACCAAGACGGGGAACCAGACCAATTGTCCCCGCTGTATTTGCATGCCCATCAAACCCAGCCAATAGACACAAAAGCCCCACTTTTTAATATAGATGGACTGCGAGTTTGGCGAGTAAAAAACACCCTTTTAGCGCCTATCGCGCTAGGCGATCACCAGATCGGCTTGCTCTTTGTGGGCCACCACAAACCGCTCGGCGTCAGCCAGATCAGCAAAAACCACAGCGAAAAGCAGATAAATAACCTTAATACAAAGGCTTAATGCTGTTCTGTACTATTTCAAGTCAAAAAAAGCCCTTTGTGCGCAAACACAAAGGGCTTTTTTACAGCCTGAACAATACAGGCTTTGCACTAAATCTTAAAACTAAATACTAAAGCTCGCACCACAGCCACACGTAGAGGTGGCATTTGGGTTTTGTACAACAAAGCGTGAGCCTTCTAAATTTTCCTTGTAATCCACTTCAGAGCCAACAAGATACTGAAAACTCAATGGGTCAACCACCAAAGTCACACCGTTACGCTGAACTTCTGTGTCGTCTTCCTGATGTTCTTCATCAAAGGTAAAGCCATATTGAAAACCAGAACAGCCCCCTCCCGTCACATACACCCGTAACATCAGTCGATCGTTTTCTTCTTCAACGATCAATGATTGCAACTTTGCGGCGGCCGCGTCTGTAAACTCAATAGGATCAATCGATTCAACCATGCTCATTTCAACACCAATACGCTATTTTAATGTTTCGATTATCTACTTATCCGAGTAAATTAGTCAAGTATTGATCAATGCTCTCGTGTTGAGCGGAAACGCACTTGTGGCCATTTTTCTTCTGCCATCATCAAATTTACACGTGTGGGCGCCAAATACGTTAAATGCCCTCCACCATCAATGGCTAAGTTATCACGGCATTTGTGTTTAAATTCTTCGAATTTTTTCGTATCATTACACTCAACCCAACGGGCTGTGTTGACGTTTACGGCTTCGTAAATACACTCTACTTTGTACTCGTCCTTCAAACGATAAGCGACCACTTCGTATTGCAATTGTCCAACCGCCCCAACAATTAGCTCATTATTCCGCTGCGGCATAAACAACTGAGTCGAACCTTCCTCGGACAATTGCTGTAGACCTTTTTGCAGCGCTTTCATTTTCATGGGGTCTTTTAAGCGCACACGACGGAAAAGCTCAGGGGCAAAATGCGGAATACCGGTGAATTTTAGATCTTCACCTTCAGTAAAGGTATCACCAATCTGTATCGTGCCGTGGTTGTGCAATCCAATAATATCGCCAGAAAACGCTTCTTCAACCCCTTCACGATCACCCGCCGTAAAAGACACCGCATCGGTAACTTTAATGTCTTTACCAAGGCGACAATGGCGCATCTTCATACCGCGCTTGTAAGAACCCGAACACACCCGCATGAAGGCAATACGGTCACGGTGTTTAGGGTCCATATTGGCTTGAATCTTAAAAATAAAACCAGAAAATTTCTCTTCTAATGCCGACACGTTACGACCATTGGTTTCACGATCGATCGGCGATGGCGCCCACTCAACAAAGCCGTCCAGCATTTCACGCACACCAAAGTTAGACAACGCAGTACCGAAAAACACTGGCGTCAACTCACCGGCTATATAAGCGTCTTGGTTAAACTCATGGCTTGCGCCACGCACCAATTCGATTTCATCCAGGTACGCTTCCCATTCATCCCCTAACAGCGCCTTGGCCTCCTCTGAATGCAAACCTTCAATACGAATATCATCGGTCAAAGTATGGCCCCGACCACGCACAAAAATATGAATCGTATCGGTGTAAAGGTTATAGACCCCTTTAAAAAAGGTACTCATGCCAATAGGCCAAGTAATCGGCGCGGCAGCGATTTTCAATACCGCCTCGACTTCGTCTAACAACTCAATAGGATCACGAATGTCTCGGTCCATTTTATTAATAAACGTCAGAATCGGCGTATCACGTAAGCGACACACGTCCATCAACTTAATCGTACGATCCTCAACCCCTTTCGCGCCGTCAATGATCATCAGCACCGAGTCAACGGCAGTCAGCGTACGGTAGGTATCTTCGGAGAAATCTTCGTGCCCTGGTGTATCCAACAAATTAACCATACGATCTTTATAAGGAAACTGCATCACAGAAGAGGTTATCGAAATCCCACGCTGCTGCTCCATCGCCATCCAGTCCGACGTCGCGTGCTTATCGCCCTTACGCCCTTTCACAGAACCCGCGGTTTGGATCAACTGCCCGAGTAACAATAGCTTTTCGGTGATGGTCGTTTTTCCGGCGTCGGGATGCGAGATGATAGCAAAGGTCCTTCGCTTATTGATTTCATTAAGAAAATCTTGGTTTGCCATGTATAAATTCTTTTAGTTTGTACACGGATTTGTACACACTTTTGGAAGTACTCTCTTTTCAGTTCTTCGCTTGTCAAATCCGTCGTGTTAATCGTAATTGGCCGCTATTTTCGCTGATCTTGACTTTATAAACAATCAATGGTTATCTAATCGGTTACCATTTACTCTCAGCGTGCGCCAATGCTCAGTTGTAGCTGTTTGCAATCTTTGCCTCTTCAGCTCATGAAAAACTGTGGCTAAACCATAAATTCCTTCGCTACCAAAAATCGATGATAGCTTGTTTAACAACGCCAATAATTGAGCATTTGCCGTTGATCGGTATTGCTGGATATTGTGGATTGAGAGGCTTCAAATATTTTTGCTCACCATCCAAGACTAATTGTTTAAAGGTTGCTTCTCTTGAATCATCAAGCCGCGCTACAACCAATGAACCAGATGAGTAAGGAGCATCAGGATCTACAACTATAACTGCACCTTCTGGTATTGATTTTTTGCCGCTTGGATTTTCCATACTGTCGCCTTTTACGCGAAGTGCGAAACAACCCTCATGTGCTTTCCCAGTGACTTCACGCCACTCCTCAGCATCTTCATGGGCAAATCCCTCCGCTATTTCAGTCCAATCACCGGCCTGAACCCAGTTAATGAGAGGAATTATTCCCTTAATATCAGGCCCGACTTCTACATTACCGACCCCCAAGCCAATCTCGCCATCACCTGTGGCGAGCCAATGAGCATTCACGCGAAGCGCCTCCGCGATCTGCATAGTGTAACGAGACCTAGCCGATTTACCAGAGCAAATCTGGCTGATCGACTGCTGTTTGATACCAATGCGACGAGCCAACTCAGACTGAGTCACCCCAGTAAGCTGCAAGGCATGGTTTAGTCGTTCGGATAAAGTTTTCATAAGCCCGCATTCTACAAATAAAACTGTAGTCTTTCAACAATTTTAACTGTTGACTTATCTACAGTTTAAACTGTAATATTCAATCTTGTAACAGTTATTATTGTAACAGGAGACGGTATGGAAGTGTTCAACACGACACAAAAACATCTCCGCCGTGCCATTGACTTGGTCGGCGGGCAATCAGCATTAGCACGAGCCATCAACTCAAAACAGCAAAACGTTTGGTTTTGGTTGAATAAATCAGGGCGTGTTCCCGCTGAATTCGTTTTACCCATCGAACAAGCTACGCAAGGACAGGTAACCCGAGCCCAGTTAAGACCGGACATCTATCCCGAATGCCCAAGCGAGCTGAAAGCCAGTAACCAGTAGGATTAAGGGCAAATAATGGTCAGCATTTTACGTAAACACAAAAGCGAGTTCCTCCATGCGTGATTATGGCAAGGTCTATACCCGCTTTTGGCTAAAGCAAAACGTTTTGTCCTGGAGTGACTCAGCGAAGTTGCTAGGACTGTATTTGCTTACATGCCCACATTGTAATTTGCTTGGCTGCTTTCGATTGCCGATTGGTTACGTGGCTTCTGACTTGAACTGGGATGAGCAACATGTTACCAAGGCTCTAAATGAGTTAGAACAAGATCAGTTCCTCATTCGTTGCGAGGAATCCGGCTGGACTTTGATTCGAAGCTTTCTGAAGCACAACCCAATCGAAAACCCAAACCAAGGTAAAGCAGCCTTTCGGTTGCTTAAAGATGTACCTGCCGACTTCATAGGTATGGCCTCGCTTTTGAAATCTCTCGCCGCTTTTCAAGCTCGGCTTCCAGAAGAATTTTCATCATTGTTTATGCCTGATGGCAGCCCAGTTAGGGACTCTCAACGGTCGGATGACTCTGAGAGAAGCAATAAACTAACAGTTAAAACTATTAATTACATAAAGTTTGAAGACTTCTGGGATGAACAAATACGCAAAGAAAAAAAAGCTAAAGCCAAAGAAGAATGGCTACGCATGGGCCTCAATGAAGACAATGAACTCGCCTTGGAAGTGCTAACACGCTGGAAAGAGCAACGAGACAACCGATTGCAGTATCAAGATCGGACTAAGACCCCTATGCCACATAACTGGCTTTTAAACCGGCAATGGGAAGACGAGTACGTTCGCATTGATGAAGTACAGCAATCATCGACGAGCCTAAAAGGCAGCAATCACCAGTTGAACATTGAAGAAAGCAATCGCCGCATTGCTGAAAGCTGGGCCGGACCAGGTATTCGGGAGGTTCGTTCAAGTGCAGGAGGTTGATAAACGCGAGTTTGCTGAAGTTTGGGGAGCTGCTTGGGCCATGTATGGCAAAAGCGTATCACCACAATTGCTATCCATCGCATTTGAAGCCCTTCGTGCTTATAGCATTGAAGAAGTGCGAATCGGTCTGACTCGGCATATTCAATCACCGGATACTGGGCAATTTTTCCCAAAGCCCGCTGACGTCATCAAGCATATCGATGGCAACTCGGGTTCAAGAGCCATGGTTGCTTGGAACAAAGTTGACAAGGCTGTTCGTCAGGTTGGCGCTTGGACATCCGTGATGTTTGACGATGCGCTTATTCACCGCGTTATTTCAGACATGGGGGGATGGGTTGAACTCTGCAAGGTAGATGACAGGGAATACCCCTTTAAACAAAAAGAGTTTTTAACACGCTACCAGGCTTACTTGTTGCGGGACGAAGTGGGTGAATACCCAAGGCTATTACAAGGTATTGCAGACCATCAGAACCAGCAAAAAGGATTTGATATGCAAGCGCCGGTTGCCGTGGGCGACTGGTCAAAAGCAGCACAAGTTTATACAAGAGGCATCACCGACTTTAGCGCAGTGCCTTTGAAAAGAATAAGCCCGAAAGCCATTCAGGCGCTTCTCGGAAATCAATTAGAGGACAAAAATGAAAACCATTAAAGCAAAAACCGTTGCCCTAGTGATAGCCATGTCCGCAAGCACTTCAGTCTATGCGTTTCCAGGCTATCAGTGGGAAAAAGCAGCACAAAGTGTTGGTATTGATCCAGTCATGCTCTACGCCGTTGCCTTGGCTGAGTCGGCCTCACATCGAGGTCTTAACATGACCAGTCCATGGCCATACGCAATTCGCAATGGTTCAAACGCAACCTACGCCAAATCTAAGACAGAAGCGGAGCAACTGTTAAACCAGGCACTTCAAGAGAGTGAAAAATACCAGCTCGATATTGGCCTAATGCAAATCAATTTGCATTGGCACGGACATCGGGTGAGCTCAGCGGCGGAACTGCTAGACCCCATCAGCAACCTTACCGTCGGCTCAAGTATTTTGGCCGAAGCAATCAAGTCTTCACCAAACGATTTAGAGCTTGGCATAGGCCGCTATCACAGTTGGAACGAAGAGCGTGCACGCTGGTATGGACAAAGAGTGCTTTCTATTTATCGAAATATTTTACATGAACTGGAGGTCCTTCAATGACAACCAATCAACAAGACTTCTATCAATTAAATTTGGCGTACCTACACGCAGCACGAGAATTAGCGCGAATTGATCCTCAAGAGGCTGTCTTGCGCTTTGGACTTACACGCGATGTGGTTGATGCACTGATTAATGCTGGTGTTGACGACCTGCAACGAGTGGCGACCTCATCATTCATGCTGTTTCAACCCAGGGGTAACCAAAGCCAACTGATTGAGATGGTGAAGAGCAAAGGTACAGGTATCCCAAGAATCGCTTATTTATTATCAACCCTAAACAACAAGGGGGATGCATGATTGATAACCTGTCCAAAAGTGAGCTGTTTACCCGAGCCTCACTGCTTATTAAATACGGATTTCGAACAACCATTATCGCGCTCGATACTGGTTTGCCAATCCACATTATCAGAAGGCTTTACAAAGAAGTGACTGGCAAGTCACCTTGTCCTGGTCAATTGCCAGAATCTGATGCTATCGTTAAAAGCAGAAGAGCATTAGTTGAAGGCTCTCTGCTGATGGCTCTTTATGTCAATATTGGTGGTGACAATGTTTACAAGCAATTAAATATTGATACTTTGATGAAGGCTTACGATGCGTACCTGGTTGCCAGGGAAGAAGCAGATCTTCCAGCTGAGCTCCCCTGGAAAAAACTGACCATCAATGAAGGTTGGGTTCTAGCTCGTGATTTAAGATCACAGCTGGCATCCTTACACCGGTGTCGATGCGGCAGTCTGTATTTGACGGTATCACAACAGCGCATTCAGCTTAAATGTCCTGTGTGTGAGATTATGGCCGAGCAAACCACTAGAGCACTTTTTGAAAACTAACATGCTGATGCATGATTTGATTGTGCACCTCCCGTGCACTTTGAGAGTACTAAGATGACAAACTTACTTAAATCTTTACCAGCACGCTGCTGGGTTATATCACTGGGGCTTTTTCTAGCGACTCTGGCAGCGGCTCATTTTTTTCCATCAGAAATATTTACGGCATCTGCCAAGTTAGCGGCTTTGCCATTTCTGATTTGCACCATCGTTTTTTTCAGCTACTTGGGATTCAAAGCAACTGCTAGTCCTATCGGCCTTATAACCATCACCACTATGTTTTTAGCAATCGCATATTGGCAAGCGAGTTGGGCAATTTTATGTGTCGGTTTAGCTTTCTTAGGCTTAAGCGGACTAATCCATTTATTTCAAAGACAACTGAAAGATACCGGTCGAGAACTAAGCCTGAGCGAAAAAAAATATTGGTACTGGGTAAACGAATTTGCAGACGGTCGCTCATCTATCCTCCCCAAAAGGCCAAAAAAATAGCCAGCCCATCACAAGCTGGCTACCTTCTGTTTTTAGTTCCTTCCTGAAGCCTGGTTATAGGCCCTAATATCGATCAAGTTGTTCTGAGCATAATCTCCAGCAAGGGATGCATTTGAGATCACTGCAATCTGCTTATCCACAAATGCTTTATCTTCTTCGGACACACTGTCGGGGATGTAAGCACCGCTCTCATCTTTTTGACGATACTCATTTAGCATTTGCTCCCTTAGACCAAGCATTTCAGGCGACCAACTCGATGAATCTTCAGAGTTGAAAACGCGCCCCGCCAAACCTTCATTGAAAGCTTGAGCTAACACTTGACTTTGAATCGGGGTCAATCCCATTCTCTGCCCTTCGCTGTATGCTTCCTGTTTAAAATCATAGGCATACTGTTCTAAGAACTCACCATATCGATTGTTAACTGCCGCACCGAATGCCCCAGCCAACATGGCTTCAGACTTAGTACCCCAGTTTACTTCGGAGGCATACTGCGAACTCGATCCACTGTATGCATCATTAAACGCCGTCAAAGGATTCTCCAAAGAGGTTCCGGCGTCAACGGCTGCTTTTAAGCCATCCCAGGTTGATTTACTGGCCAGCGTTGCATTGTGCAAGAAACCTCGTGAGCCAGCATCTTCAAGCGCTTGTTCTTTGTAACTCTCATAGTCTTCGCCAAAGTGATTCAAGGTATGCAGTGCTGCATCAGTATGCTTGCCACTGAAATCACCAATAGCACTGGCGCTGTTGAAGAACATTTCAGCACCAGAAACTCCGCTATCATCAGCCATAATGCGTGCTCGCCACTGAGACCCAGCTTCACTGTTTAGTCCAGATTGATAGGTACTTGTGTCAGAAACTACGGCCTGTTGGGCTTGTTGTTGATGCGCATTTAGTTGTCCATCAACACCAGATAAATTAGTTAGGTAAGCTGATTGAGCTGCGTTGAACTGAGTTCGAACAGTTGCAGCATCCTCGTAGCCGTCCAATACACCCGATTCCACTTGGCTTTGAGTGCCACCAAAAGTAGGTGCAGCTGATGACAAGCCTTCATTAGAGCGCGGTTGAATTGATCGTAAATCGGCTCCGGTAGCCATGGCCATAACAGTCATTGCTGCTTGATAATCATTGTCGCGTTCAGCGGGCGTCGATGAGTTGCTATAGGTTAAAGACTCCATAGCTGCGGCCACATACGCCTGATTATCATCAGGTAGCAAGCGCTGATACATTGGAAGGTTTTCACGTAATCGGTTACCTGCTTCAACATGCTGGTTCATATAGCGACCTAAATAATCCATGACATCAGGATTATCCGCTGCTAATCGAGTTAACGTCGCACCATCCGTGTTCCTTTGTCCTGATAGACTGTAGCTGGCCTGATCAAGCTCACTAAAGCGGTTTGATGCCGTGATAACGTCTTGTGCTGAACTCTGAAGTGACTGATAGTCTTGGTTAGACAACGACATTTCAACGCCAGAACGTCTTGAATCTGAAAGGTCCTTAACCATGGCATCGCGAAACTCAGCACGTCGTGAATCACTCGATGCCAAGCTTTGCATCTCCCCAGTGAGCGTATTTGCGGTCGTAGATCGAGAACTGCCTTCTGACGACTCAACTTGGCCACTAAAGTTTCCACCTAAATCCAAGCCTGCTCGTAACCGTGATATCTTTGGCACTCTTGAGGATTCGGGATTATCGACTCCAGGCAAGTTACCTTGTCGGGAGTCATTCCCCCCTGTACCAAGTAATCTTCCCAAGAACCCTTTATCTGCTACTTCTTTATCATCGGTATTTGTAATGGTTCCATCTCCACCGACCCTTAGGCCTCCCGATAACACGCCAGATACTAAGCCACGTACAGCGTCTTTTTTATCGTCTCCGAAACCATACCGAGTTTGAAGGTCATCAGTGACCTGATTAACAACGGCGCTAGATGAGGAATTAGAAGAACTGATCTGACGTCCAACCGAAGACAGGTTGTCGTAACTTAGCTTTTCACCAAAGGTTCGACTCATGGTATTGCCAACCTGACGGCTAAAGGCTTGAGTTGCCTGAGTCATGGATTCTTTTGCAGAGCCGACCATTGAACCCACTGCGTTTCCAACAGAGAAACTGCTTAGTAGGTTTGACGCGCCGGTCATAGCAGAACCAGTGAGGGCTGAATTTTGGAACATTGACTGTGATTGCATTACCGGGGCATTTTTCGCGGCATCTGGACTTGCCATCTTTTCATCAATGGCATCACCGTTTTGAAGACGTCCAGCCAAGTGGGTAGCGGTTATTGCTGAGCCATACACGAGCATGAGCGAAATCGCCGGAACACTCGACGCCAACATGCCGCCAGTAGCTATCCAGGTTTGCAGCACTGAATCCATCTGCATCATCCCAGCAAAAGATGGCACTTCTGTACCTGCAAAGGCATCAAGAGCCGACATTTTCCCTGCAACGGTTAAATGAATATACAGGTTAATGATGGCCATGACAGGCATCCAAAGTTGAATCCAAAGCAGAATTAACAAGTACTTCCCGGCCATTCGCATCCCGATTTGGCCAAGGGCTATCACAAAGGCCATCAAAGGGGTGATGGCGTAAATGAACCCCTCAAAAAACGTCATCATCGGACGAACGATACTTTGGAACAGGGTCTGCTCCGCCGCCCATTGCGTATTGCGCTGCTCAATCGCTTGATTAACCATAACGGCTGCGGTGAAAGCTTGATCATCCATATATTTGCCCGTCACGCTTTGCTCATAAATAGGCAAAAGCACCGACGCGGTCATGTACTCTTGGGTGTTTACTGAAGCCAAACCAAGGTTATTCAGTGCATTTCGGATCACGTCATCAGTGTCCGTTGCTGACGAAGTCCCCAATGAGGCTGACAGAACCTGTTTAAGCCTTGGAATGAAGGTTGATTCTGTCATGAGTTTCAGTTGGCTATAGGCATCGGTGCAGTCCAGATCGCTACGGCTACCACTGAGCATGATTCGAGTGCCATAAATGCGCGAATCAAACCTAATCGCAGTCATCGGGTTAGGATCACTCAGCACCTGATCGAGGTTCTTTTGGCCAATGTCGATACCAATCAAGGTGCACTCTTTGATGTAGTTAAACCACGATTGCTCGATGTCCGAGCCGCCGACACGATTTGCATCACCCAACCCAGAGCGATCCATCACCTGTTTTCTCACTTTAATCAGTGACTGTAAACTGGATGCAAAGCCGTATTCCGTCATCGCGGGAGTTGAGAAGGCGGCTTCAAACAATCGCGTGATTTGAAAGCCAACAGTCGAAATCGTACTGCCTGCGGCAGCAACACCGATGGGCACATTATCAACCACTCGAACTTGTCCCGTGTACGCATCCTCAATGCTCACTCGGGTACTGGGTCCAAACATAGTTGCAAAGACTAGCCATGAGACTAAAACGTGTTGAAAGTTAATCCCACGACCGCCTTGCATTAAGGCCTGGACAGAGACCATCAATACCCCAATGAGCAAGCCAATCCGAACCATTGAAGTAAATGCGTAATACCATGATGCCGATCGCTCAATACCATTCAAGCCGATCACTTTTTTGTCTGTCAGTAGACCTCAGTAAAATCTAACTTGAGTGATCGGCATCAGTCAAGAAATTTAGTTTTTTTCGCATCGACTCGCCTTTTAATTTCAACTTTATCGCCCCGTGCACAAGCCTATCTAGAATCGCATCCGCGTGTGTCGATTCTCCGATCATTTCATACCAATTTTCTATCGGTAATTGACTCGCTATTAAGGTCGATTTTGTATCATATCTTGCATCAATTAATTCCAGTAAATCACTCCGTTGTTGAGCCGTTAATGGCTCTAATCCCCAATCATCTAAGATCAGTAAATTGGCAGAGCTAAGCTTGTTGATCAGTTTTCGATAACTACCATCGGCTTGCGCTAGAAACATCTTTTCTAATAGCTCTTTGAGCCTAAAATAATAAACGCTACTCCCTTGTTGGCAGTGGTTTTGACCAAGCGCGCAAGCGAGGTAAGTTTTGCCACAACCTGTTGCTCCTGTGATCAAGATGTTTTGGTGAAGACGAAGCCATTCACCTTGTGCTAATGAACGGATCTGAGCTTTATCGAGTTGTCGTGCTGCGCCATAGTTGAGTTGGGCAAGTGTGCCGCCAACTCTGAACTTTGCTTGTCGCGTTAGGCGATCTATTTTACGCTGATCACGCTGCGTTATTTCATGTTCAAGCAATAAACTTAGCCGCTCTTCGAAGCTTTGTTCAACGTATAAATTGGGTTGCTCGTATTGCTGCAATAGCGCATCACGTATGCCGCTTAGCTTTAAATTACTTAACTGATTATTAACTTGTTGATTGATATTTTGCATAAGTCTTCCTATGGTTTGTTAATTTTTATTAATGGTAATAGTGGTTGCCACGGATATTTTTATGATCAATATCTTGTAGTAAATCACCTTGAGCTTGTGGCAAGGGTTGTTTATCCAAGCCTTTTTCTAAGATAGTCTTTACTTGTTTAACGCGAGTAACACCTGTGGTTAATGCGCGATGACAGGCGGCTTCAAGACGTTGATCACTAAACTTTTTACCTAGGCTTAATAACCCCATACAAGCACGGTAGCTTTGCTCTGGATGTTTTTTAGCTTGCATCAATTGCATAACAAACTGCTCAGTTGATGTGCCAAATTTACTCGCCCAGCGTTCGAACCGCTGTGGTGCCCATTGTTGCTGCTTTTGATGAGCGATAGGCATATGCAGATCAAGCGTGGTGTGCGCACCTTCTCGGTATGATCTGGGGTGAACAGCGACTTGTATGCCTTGATGGTAGAGTGTCACCAACTTCCCGGAGGCATGGGCTTCAAGCTTTTGTTTAATTAAGGTATGTGGCACTGAGTAGTAGTGCTTTTCAATTTCCACATGATAATCAATATGCACGCTCACCTGTTTTACTAAGGTATAGCTGTAAGGCTGTGTAGGCAGTGGTTTGAGTGCAGGTCTGTCGATAGCATCAAACTGACTGAGCCGTGAGCCAGGATGCTTTTTCATTTTACGTTGATTTAAATCGACCAGTAATGCTTGTATTTTCAGGTTCAATTGACGCAAGCTAAAGAAGGTTTCATTGCGAAGGCGCGCCATTATCCAACGTTCAACAATTTGCACACCCACTTCAGCCTTAGCCTTATCCTTTGGTTTATAGGGTCTAGCGGGCACAATGACCGTATCGTAATGTGTCGCTAGTTGTTGGTAGGTTGGATTTAAGTCAGGCTCATATCGACACGGTTTGGTGACGGCACTTTTAAGGTTGTCAGGAATTATTAGCTCAGGAACACCGCCAAGAAACTCAAAACAACGGGCGTGACTCATCACCCAATCTTCGAGTTTCTGGCTGTAAGTCGCTTCGGCATAGGTATAATTTGATGCACCCATGACCGCAACGAACACTTGTGCAGTACGACATTCGCCTGTACTTGTATCAACAATACTCATGGTTGGGCCACAGTAATCCACAAACAGTTTTTCACCTGCTTTATGATTTTGTCGCATGGAGGGTTTTTGGCATTTAAGCCATGCCTTGTACTGACGGCAGAAGTGAGTGTAACTGTAAAAACCTTCCGCGTGCCGCTCTTTGTATTCTTCCCAAAGCAGCAACAACGTCATGGTTTTAGGCCGAAGCTCTTGCTGAACTAACGACCAGTCAGGAATGGTAAAGCCCTTTAATCGAGGCTTTGTTTTGAAGAACGCTTGTTGCAGAGCGTGATCATCCCACTTCTCATCAAGCGGCCAGTAAGTAATATCTAACTCTGCTGATTTACAGGCATATTTAGACACGATTGAGGGTGAAACAGATAAGCTTGTTGCTATCTGACGATGACTGAGTTTACAGCTGTATTTTAGTCTTAAAATCTCTTTAAGTTTACGCATTGAAATAGGTGCCGTTGGCATGGTCATTCTCATCATCAAAAATGAAAAGAATAACGGTTAAAAACACCTACTGGCTAGACAAAAACGTGTACAAATTGAACGATACCATTCAAGCCGATCACTCAATACCATTTTGACCGAAAAGTGATCGGCATCGATGGTATTGAGTGATCTTGATGGATGGTATTAGGTGATCGGCTTAGATAGTATTAGGTGATCGCGATGCATGAGAATACGCAGTAAAGTCGCCTGTACCAGTGATCATCGCGACAGCGTTCAGGACCTGCTCTAAAAAAGCCGAATCCCCGATGGAATAGATTTCCCACATGACCTATTCCCCCAGCGCCGTAGATTTAACGGTGTAATAACGCTGCTTGCGAATGGTCAGAATCACCTGATTAAAATGCGCCAGCAACTCTTGCTCTGAGCCGTATCTTCGCTGCAAAGCAGCGTACTCCTCATTAATTTGGCGACGTGCACGTTCAAGGTCTTCCGTTAATAACTTCGCATAGGCATGATCTTCCACACCGGAGGTACTTCTAGCTGCATAGAGCATGTCTTCAACCAATGCTCGGGCCATCTCAACAGCAATAAATGGTGCCGCTCTTGAAGCAAACGATCTAGCGGCCCCTTCATTTAATACAGAAAGTGTTCGAATCATGCCGCCAATACTCGCAGGAGCCGAGGTCATAAAAGCCTTTTCGGTGGTGCTAGCAGCCCCTGTATTTCGAGCAAATTTAAAAATAATGCCGTTACTAGAACCTGTACCTAGAAGCAAATTTTCTACCTGAGTTGATAACCCGGTAAGAGTCACGATAGTGATTGTTGGGTTCAGACAACCGTCTTGCGTCACTGTGTCACATCGGTACATAGCGACGTTGCCGCCATGAATTAAATGCTCAATAGTCACTTTATTGCCATTCAGCCGGGTCAGTTTTGGGGCTTTACCCTGGCCATCAGCGGCATTAGCTAGATCACCAACAATGATCGAACCCGTCACCGACATAACCGCTTCAAGAAAACGGTCATCCCCCGATGCAAACCAGCTTGATGCCGAATGACGTTTCAATACTCGCCAAACCAAATTACCTTTAATCGTTTTGTTCACATCAGATGCCGCGACACTCGAAGCGTTCTCATATGGGTTCTTACCATTGGATTCACTCCAACTGGTAAAAACGTCTCCAGCCCCTTTAAGTGAGCTCAACATGCTGGCTTCTGTTTGCCCCTTTTTACCAAAGGCAGTCAGGGTATCGTTCACGACTCCCTGAGCCATTTGACAGGAATTGCCAAAATACTCGTTCAACTGCTGGATTTTCTTTTGCAGTGTCTCCATGTGCTGGGAGCATTTCTCACACATAGCACTGAGCGCCAATTGGAATGCGTATCCCTTGGCATTTGCCGCTACAGAGCGAAGTAATTGAACAAACTGATCTGCATTAACAAATGACAAACTTCCAGCGAACATATCAATGCCGCCACAACCTGCTTGGAATGACGGTGGCACCATAGAGACGAGGTTCTCGTTCATGATCCTGTTACGAACAACAACACTTCCTCCAGATATCACGCCACGCCTTTGACTCTCAAATACGCCAGGCGCAGTGGTGTTGGTCATTGAACCAAACAACTGGTTCATCTCCTGTTGCAAGCTTGCTTGGCTCATAGACGAAAAACCAATCGCACAGGCGATTAGCGTTACTCGTAGTACTTTTTTCATCGTTATAACCCACCTTGTGCACGCAGATAGCGAACAAGGAACTCAGGGTCCTGTAATATCTTTTCGTTAAGCTCTTGGGCTGACATCGCGAGTGACACGCCGGGTTGAACAGGTCTGGTGGCATAGTAAGTTTGATCGTCAATCCAACCGGCCTGATGGGCTGCGAGAATGATTCGATTATTGAGCTCATCAAGGCTCATTGCGCCTTGGCCAATCGGAGTAATGACGTTAGGCGGGTCAACTAAGAACATGGCGGGGACAGTCGTAACGGACAAGGATTGTGCTTGTCCTGAATCGACTTTGTAATTAGGAAATTCTCCACCCGGTAAAGGCAAGCCATCGACAGCAATAGCAAACACCTCGAAACCGTAGTTCAAAGCCATTGATTCGATGATAGGCGCTTGAGCTTGGCAGTAAGGGCAATCCGAACGATAGAAAAAGAACAAACCAGCCTGTTTTGCTACTTCACTTAAAGCAAAATCCCGTTGGGCGCCAGCTTCTCTGTCCATCCGATTGGCAGCGTAGGTCGCCAAGGGTCTGCGACTGATTTCATCCAAAACAGGATCACCCATGACCACTTGCTGACTAACATCAGCAAATAGTGAGCCCTTATCCATCATGACGCGCTGAAGATACTGATACGCTCTGACATTCTCACTCGTTGGCTCATCAATTGCCTTGTCCATAAACGATTGCATATGCACTCGGAACCATGCCGCACTGAAGGGCTTTAGTTCGCTCTGACTGGACTCCACTACACCAGATTCAGGCTCTGTAAGCTCATCAGGCTGTTCAGGTTCGGGAATGACCTGATACCAAAACCAACCTTCCTGACTACGCTGATAGAATGGCCCCTCACTGGCATGGGCGGGCAAGATGAATAGAAAGAAAATAATGATTGGGATGGTCACCCATAGGATGAACCAAGGTAACAAAGGGGTTCTCATTGTCAGCTCCAGAAAATTTCATAGAGCTAACATCCTAAAGATCCCCGTAAGTGCGATTGGCCAGATAGATGAAGGAATTGTGAGTGTTTCTGACTAGTGAGATATTACTAGCATAATATACAAACCTTATCTGCCCTTGGCTAGAAGAAATCAACCTAACTGGACTTCCCATAGCTTGATAGACATTAAAATAGATAAAAAACAACTACGCCAAATTGGTCTTAATTCTCTAATTAATGTACTTTTAAAACTGTTAAAAATCTATAACTGCGGCTATAACAGATATTTCAACTAATAATTCTGGACGAGCCATTTTAGCTTGTACACATGCCCTTGCGGGGGGGGCTTCCTGTGGCACCCATTTATCCCAAACATCATTCATTTCTTCAAATAAGGCCATATTTTTTATGAAAATAGTAGCACTTAATAAATGATATTTATCACTTCCTGCGTCTTCAAGTAAATCTTCTACTTTTTCTAGCATTGAAATTGTTTGATTTGTAATTCCTTCATTGGCATCTTTACATACCTGCCCACATAAATAAACTGTACCGTTGTGTGTGACACTGGCACTCATCCTTTGGGTTATTTGTTTACGATTAATTGACATAGGGTTACCTCATAAAGTTATTTAAACTACTCTTTCGAATAAGTTTAATTTTTGGGTTAATTTCCTCTTACCAGAGTTCAGTTATTTAAACTAAACCTCTTAAAATTATCTAAGCGTTTTTAGCTATGAAATAAAAGTATTTATTCACATAAACTGAGTGATTCTACTTTCAGATTATTAGTATGTTTTTCGATCCAATCATGCAGCAAATCTTCTGTGATAGGCTTACTAAAATAATAGCCTTGTCCAATAGTACAGCCTAGATCTATCAATTTATTCAAAACAACCGAGCTTTCAATGCCTTTAGCTGTCACTTGAACATTTAATTTTTTTGCTAAATTTAAAATCAATTCAATAATTGCAAAATGTTTTTTATTTGTGTCGATATCACTAACGAATGACTTATCTATTTTTATCTCACTAAATGAAAAACTATCTAAACGAGAAAAGTTAGAATGACACTTACCAAAGTCATCCAAGGAAACTAAAATTCCGTAACCTATGAATTCGTTGAGCACTTTATTAGCCTGATACTGATCAATAATTGTCTGTGATTCTGTTAATTCGAATAAAAGCTTTATATCCATAGAGTCTGAACGTGCTTTAATGGCAAACTCTGAAAAAGCCTTTGACAGTAAATCATTAGGACTTATATTTATCGATAATGAGTATTTTTTTAAAAAAGGGTGCATTTTCCAATGAGTAATCGCTTTATCTAAAACAAGCATAGTTAGTTGGGTATTTAGGCCGACCTTTTCATATAAAGGTACAAATTCCTCAGGGTATATAACTTTATTATCAGTTGAACGCAATCTAGCCAATGCCTCAAAACCAATAATACTCCCAGAAGATAAGTCAATCTTGGGCTGATAATCCAAAAACAAATTTTCTTCATTTAATAGGTCTAAAATATGTTTCTGCTTATAAGCTAATGCTGTTAACGTAGTCTCCTCCTTTGATGTTTTTTTAAAAAGTCCTTAAACAAGATTTTACAGTTTACAGGGAACTGATAAACACCGACGCAATTTAGCTGGAAACCAGAAATGATTGACTTAACTAATTGAAAAGTCCTAAAGTCGGTTACATTAGTGACTGCTAGAGGGATTTTTTTAAATTTACTTATTGCTAAATAATTAATTAACTCTAACCCGTCTCCCTTGTGCAAGTTCAAATCACAAATTACCAAATCAGTGTCTTTTATATTGCAGGCGCTTAGTTGAACAATTGCCTGAGTTACGCTTCCAGCTTCTTTGAAATTAAATTTCCAATCAGGAAAGAAGAAAGTTAATTTTTCTTTTATACTTTCCTTCAAAATTTTTTGAGTCTTTACTAGTAAAATATTCATTTTATTTTCTCTCATATTTTATTCCGTAAAATTTAAATTAATTGCAACTTACACAACCTGTAAATTAAAAAGCTAGCTAAAGCTAAATTGGGTGGGGTTACACTTTAGATATATTTAAATTATTACTTATCATAGCGTTAGGTTTATTCTTAACCCAATTACTAACGCGTTATTTTCCTCAGAGTTAAAAGGGAGGCCACGCAAATATTGAAGGCTCGGAGTTAAAGTTAGGTTTGGTCCAACCGTGGTTTTTAAAAATACTTCCGTAGTAGTTTGATGTTCTAATTGACGCTTAAATAACTCTTTATTTGGCACCCCGAAACCTATCGCAAAGCCGAGTGTTGAGTTTTGAGAATTATTAAGAAAATACCCCGTACCTAAGGTTATATTTCTAGAGAGCAAGCTTGCATCACCCTCACTAATACCGGCTCTAATAAAAGGCAAAAATTGTTGAACCTGATAAGCCAATGAAAAATTATAACCAGAACTATCTTGTTGACTTAGCCTGCTACCTCCGTCTAACTCCCAATATAAAAGGTGTATGTTTTTTGTGTAAAATTCATCTACGCTTTGAACCCAACCTAATTCAATTGACTTAAAAAACTCTCCCTGTATAAGGTTGTCAAATGGCCTGCTAGACAAAGCATTCGCATCTGCAATACTTGCCAACGCATAGTAATTATTATCGAATATATGCTTAATCGATACCCCTAAAGTTCCCTCATCTGGCATGGTCAATGTCCCAGAACCCGTACTAAAGATAAAGTTATTAAATCCAGCCCAAGGATTACCTAAAATGTAGGTGTCTAAGTAATTAGTTGTATCTAAAAAGCCAATATCAATTTCTGTTTTTTCAGTTAAATTGTTATGCCAATACAAATTGGTCAATCTAAATCCGATATCACTGAATTGAGGCTCAATTAAACCAACTGCTCCCACATTATTTATGACAAAATCTTTCGGAGTAACAGTAGTATAAGTGTCTCTGTACTCGACTTTAAACTTTATGATGTCCGTATTTTCAAGCGCATAGTTACCATACAATCGGAAAATACCTGAAGATGAGAATTTACTTTGCTCGGGTATTGTATTTGTTGCTGAGGTCGAATATGAGTAATAATCGGCATCTATATTTTGAAAACCATTACTATTTGTTTCTTTGGCTAAAACTCCAAAAGAAAAAAAGTTAAAAACATAACCTTAATCAGAAATTTAAAATCAATAGTTGAAGTAAACATAATAATATCTCTTATAAATTTGGGTAATTTGGTAATAAATTGAATAAACTAAGGATCATTACCAGTACAATTAAAACGCTATAAAACAAGGTGAACTTAGGGGTGAAGGAATGACCTATTGTTTCAAACGTTGAATCTTTAGCGTTCCCGGCTATTATTTCCCTACTCTTGATTGCCATTAATGCAGGATAAAAGCCACCCCAAATGGCGCCAGCTAATCCAGCAAAGCCAATACCAATTAAAAAGCCATAGGGAAAAAATATTGAGAGAACTAGAGGAGGTAAAATAACCAGAAGTTTAGGATAGATTTCTTGTAGATTATAATGAGTAACACAGAGATCTTTTAAGTAGTCCAGCAGCCCCTTTGCTACACCAATAAAAGAAGTGACAATAGCAACCTGAATAAAAAAATACATCAATGCCTGTACTTTATTATTTTCACTTAGTGTAGAGACAATATTCTCTAACTTACTCTCTCCAGAAGAGAGCGACGTAATCATATAGCTTTGTGATTGCGCCCCCATTATGACAAAAAGCCACACTAAATAGAGTACAGAGACTATTGTGATTCCCAATAGAATACTTTTGTAAACTCTCTTTGCATCATTGTTATAAAGCTCCCTTAACATTGGGATCGTTTGCTGAAAACCCATTGCAGCCATAAAATAAGGGAGTGCAATGAAGATATATGGGAATAAACTGGTGGACTCAGGCCCCGAAGATGCAAAAGCGGGAGTAAACGCATTTTTGATATCGAAATTTAAAGCTAAAACATACGATATACACAAAAACAACAATAGCATCAAAGCAATAAAGACTGTTAAAAATCGACTAATGATTAAAGGCGGTAAGTAAAAAATAACTCCAAACAAAATTGCAAAACATATAGCTGCTAAGGAATGGTTTAAATCAATACTTAACACTTTATTAAAGTAAAATTGTATAGCCTCAGAGCCAACAGTTAGATAAGCGTATAAAAGAATAAAACCATTAAAAAGCATCATGCAATCGTTTAAAAAAGCATGCTTTGGGCCAAGTAAGTCATGTACCATCATGTGAATTCCAGTTCCTGCCGGATACTTCATGTTTACTTCTAGTAACAAAGCTCCTGCTGAAACAAGATAGAATGCAGTTAAAAATATGACTGCAACACTCAGCGTAAACCACATTCCAGTACTTATTATTGGTAGGCTAGTCATTCCGACACCAACAGCTGTACTAAAAACAACGGTGGCACCATAAACAATAGAAACTTTCTTTAGTTCATTCATAAATCCCCCTAATTATTATAAATAATAGCCATTCAGTTAAAGCAGAATGGCTATTAGAGTGGTTGGGTTGTGTTAGGCTATTGGCTCAAAACGAGCTAAAAAATGGCGAAGGATCTTCGGTTCATAAGTAAAACGACACCCTGGGATGTTCTCTTTTACTTTTAGAAGGCTGATTACACTTTTTGCGACATAGTCCATATGTTCATTTGTGTATGTTCGTCTAGGGATAGCTAAACGCAATAACTCTGTTGGAGATGGCTTTTGTTCTCCAGTATCTGGATCTCTACCCAAAAGAAGTGAGCCAATTTCAGCCGAACGAATACCTGCTTCAAGGTATAAGGCTATAGCTAAAGCATGCCCTGGGAATTCTTCTGCTGGAATATGAGGTAACATAGCTTTTGCATCAATAAAAACAGCGTGGCCACCACTTGGATTTTGAACGGGTATACCTGCTTTACTAAGCTGCTGATTTAATTTGTCGACTTGCTCAATTCGTGCGGTTAAATATTCTAGGTTTATAGCTTCAAACAGGCCGACTGCCAACGCATCCATATCTCGCCCTGCTAACCCGCCATACGTAGCAAAGCCTTCCATTGGAATGCATAAAGCTTGTACATCACGATAAATAGCTTCATCGTACTTAAAGCAGCAAAGTCCACCGATGTTTACCATGGCATCTTTTTTTGCAGACATAGTAAACATATCCGCATACTGAAACATTTTTAAAACAATATCTTCAATACTTACATTTTCAAAAAGGGGCTCTCGCTCACGAATAAAATAGGCATTTTCTGCAAATCTGGCTGCATCCATTACAATAGGTATGTTAAATTCTTGTGCTATGCCATAAACAGCTTTCATATTTTCAAGTGAAACAGGCTGCCCCCCCATGCTATTGCATGTAATGGTTATAATAATAGCGGCAATATTTTCTGAACCATACTTGCTTATTGTTTCGCGCAACTTTGATAGGTTGAAATTTCCTTTCCAATCAAAGTGTTTACTTAAATCAAAAGCCTCATCAACCACGACGTTTACCGCTTTTGCACTATTTAACTCAACGTGAGCGGCAGTTGTGTCAAAATGATAATTTGAGATGAAAACAGGTTTACTACCCCCTTTCTCTTTTTTCATTTTGTCTATTAAAACTGGAAAAAGAATTTGTTCTGCCCCTCGGCCTTGATGGGTAGGTATGACATATTTGTAATTGAAAACTTTATTTACAGCAGACTCTAATCGATAAAAACTTTGGCTACCAGCGTACGCCTCATCGCCACTCATGATTGCAGACCATTGAGCTTGACTCATAGCACCGGTACCAGAGTCTGTTAATAAATCGATAAAAACATCCTCACTTTTTAACAAGAATGGGTTATAGCCAACGCTTTTTAATGCGGCTAAACGCTGTTCTGAAGATAATAACTTGATCGGCTCAACGGCCTTGATTTTATAAGGTTGAGGTAGATTTTTCATAATAAAACTCTTAATCAAAAATAATTGAATATTTAATCTAAAAGTCACACGCATACTGCTAAAGCAGAAACGAAAAACGGAATGACTTTAATTCGAAAGAAAGGGGATTCTTAGACTAAATAGAGTTTTTGGATGGATTTTTAATTTGAGGATCGGCTGTAAACCAGTTGAAGTGTGCAACCGCCGATATGATTAAAGGGAAAGCATAAATAAATTTAAAAAAAGACATTTTCTTCCCCCTCTTTGTTTGGTTGTTAAAAACTATGATGATTAATTAATACAATTAAATGCAATAATAGTCAAATTTTTAAATGTTAATTTTAATAACTTTTTTGCATATATCTATATCCATAATACAAATAAAGTTCTAAATTTGCATTATGCCTAACTCCAAGCTTGAGAAAATTCATCATTTTTGAAAGGCCTTGTTAAACAAATCATTAAGCTAACGAACTGATCCTGTTTGGTTTTAACAGCCTAGCCAGTTGGTTTTCGAACACGCATACCGAGTCTTATGACTTTGTTTATTACCTTGACGTTTGCTAACACTTCTCCGACTTGTGCGTTGTAATCTCTCAACGTCAATTTTAGACTGAGCAACTGCTTAGAACGGTACATCGTCGTTTCTGACAATAACCGCTTATGATAGTCACTGTCCTATTTCCACATGGCGAGATCACCCGATTTTAATGCGCTTACTTGCTTTATTTTTCGACGAAGCGGGTTCAACAACGTCGGTAAGACTTCATTATCACCGACACAATCCAAGCCCACTTCAGCAGCAATGTTCTCTTGCGTAGCGGCATAAATAGCGAGGTGCAATTTACGCCATACTCGGCGTTTTTCTTTACCATGCTTACGCATTTTCCATTCTCCTTCACCGAAGACTTGCATAAATAACTTCGTGAGCAGCTGGACCGCTACTTGGCAGGCGGTAATGAATCTCAACTGTCTATACCTGCTTACTGATACGTATGTAAGACGGCAACTTAAGAGGGACAGACATACAACAATGATGAATATTTAGTCAATAAAGCCTTGTAAGGCGCGCAACGGAGGCTTAAAAACGCCTTTATTCATCAGGGCTGTTCGATGACGACATCGGTAAATTGGAAGCCTCTTCCGTGGCTTCCATGATGCTCGTTGCAGTGCCAGGAATTCACGGCGGTATCATCTATCCAGAAAATGATATACCCACGGTTAATTAATACTTGGTTGCATTGCTTCCAGTTGTTGATTCTGTACTTAGCCTTACCCATCATAGTCACCCATCTATAAGTTTTAATGATCTGCTCGAGGTTCTGATGATTAGTTCAATGATTTAGGAAACAACTCCCTTCACCTGCATCCATGCTTAAGGAACATGCGATTAAGTCGACCTAATTTATAGCAGACGTAATTCGCGCTTCCATTTACACCCTAGTTAGAAGCTAAGAAGCTTTAAATACTTCCTTTTAGACAGATTAACTCCGTGCAGACCGTATCATCTGCTCCGCTCACAACAAGTTTCCCAGAGCAAACTATAATGCTATCTATTTTTCTTTTTTGATAGGCCTTTATAGACCAATTTATGGAAGCCAAACTTGCGCTTCAGTACCGAAATCGATTCTTTACTTTTGATCTAATACTGTCTTTTATACACAGTATTAATGAGATTTTTTATTAATACTGGGATGCTTCTTCTATTCCCTTACCTTGCTTGGTATCTCTGCAATTAACCACTCAAGCTTCTTACCTTCGGTTACCTATCGTTTCTCTACTCTACGATATCCCGAGTCAGCTGACCCAAATTAAGAATCGCTGCAATTGGCTTTTGCTGCTCAGGTAGATTGTTGTCTTGCTCTCCTAAATCGACCTTTATCTTCACCACATCTTCGAAGGCCGGTCTTCCAGTAAACCGTAAACTCACCATCAATCTGCTTTGTTAACAGGGTTAATACCATCATGTTTGTTTCTCCTATTGGTTATCTATTTTTCATTCTCCATGTTTTTTCAAATATGCAAGGCGCAAAAAAAAGGGGCCGAAGCCCCTTGGATCAGATATGAACTTTCGGAAAGCCCATAGCACCGTAAACATTCAGCACATCATTCCAATCCCAATTTTTCACGCCGAGTGACGTTGGTATCGGAGGGATCAACACTTGTGTCAGAATGCCTTTTTGCCAGGCTTTTTTCTTTAGTTCATTCGCTGCGTTCAGGCCGGTCTCAGAGAGATCGTGATCTGCCCAGATGTACAGCATTTTCACATTACTTGGTGGTTCAAACCTAGCCAGTAGCGTTGCATTCACAACCGACCAACATGTTTGTCCCGTAGCTTTGGTAACCGCTAAAGCTGTTTCAATACCTTCAGAAACACCTAGTACTTCACCAGGCTCACCTATCGGAATGGCACCACCTGTGATTGTTCTGTCACTTGGTATCGGCATCATCTTTTTAGGCTTTTCAACCGGCGCTTTGAATCCATCTTTACTTAGGTAGATCCGATGGAACGTGGCCGAACGCCCTTGCTGAGTAACGATTTTACCTAGCAGCGCTGGGTAGGTATCGATAAACAGGCCATCTTCATCATGGTAAGGCAAATTTGGATGAAACCTCAGCACCGAATCCCATTCAGAACGAAGCCGGGTAACAATGCCACGACGATGCAAGTAGTTCCAAACAGGTTGCGCACGAGTATCTGCAAGAGGTAACGTTTCTTCCCACGTTTGATTCAAACGATGGATAATCGCTTTGTCCTCTTCCTGCTTTTTAGTCTTCCAGTCAACAGCGTTACTCGGTATTGCCCGAGTTGGTACTTGTCCGGGTTGAATACCTAGAACTTGACCGATTGCTTCAATAGACTGAGCAAAGTTCCATCCATTAATCCAAGACAACAGTTCAAAGCCATCATGAAAGATACCGCAGGTATTACAAACGCCACCACCGGTATATTCAGCATCTTTGAACAGCCTAAAGCCATCACGACCGCCATGAACAGGACAAGCCACATGACGGCCTTTTCGAGCAATAGCGGCATCAAGTTCTGGCACCAATGCCGCCAAGACTTGAAGCCATTGGCCATTAAGATATGGCCTTACTGTTTCAATCTGTAAAGGTAACGCCATATAACCTCCTTAAGTAAAATGCCGACTCCTACCACAGGTGGTAAAAGTCAGCTTAGGTCCTGCATTAGCCGTTCGGTTAATACAGGAGCGTTAGTCAAGCTGGATACCATGTCGTCTTAATAGCCACATGATGGAATCACGAAGCACATCAGGATCGACAACCGCAGCCATCGCGCAAACACGAAAGCAAAATGGCGCTATTTCGTCATTTTGAATCCACGACAACACATCCTTTCGCAATCGAGTACTGACACGACCGTCCAGCAATACACGGATCGCATCCAATAGAATGCCTTCGCGTAACTGCCAGATTTCCGTGTCAGACCAAGTGACTGGGGCATCATCAAACTCAAATAGAAATTCGAGCTGTGATGATGTGTGTTGATGTGACTGCTTTTGTGATGTAGGAGAATGGGCAATGCGCCCATTCATTAAAGATAACCGCGTTCGGCAAGCGAAACGCAGCCCTCGGATGCGACCACAACATGGTCAAGCGTTCGAATATCAACAAGTGACAAGGCGTCACGGAGTCGATGAGTAATGCGTTTATCAGCTTCACTTGGCTCAGGATCACCCGATGGATGGTTATGAACCAGTATCACTGCTGCCGCATTAAGTTCTAGCGCTCGCTTTGTTACTTCCCTTGGATACACGCTCGCCGCATCTAAAGTACCTTTGAATAGCTCTTCAAATCGAATAACACGATGCTTTGTATCAAGAAACAGCACACCAAAAACCTCGTGCTCATACTCGTGCATCAAAGTTTGCAGGTATGAGAACGCCGACGATGGCTGTTCAATTTTGCGACCTTTACTCAATCGACCACGGGCAAGCTTAAGCGCCATATCTAAAATATCCGCTTCAGTCACTTGCTTAGGAACGATGTAAGTACCGGCTTCTTCGCCAGCTAAGAACTTTCTGTTTTTCATAGGAGTCTCCAAAAAAAAGCGGAGACGAACCCATGCCCTGACGGAGACGGAATCGTCCCCGCAGGGTGGTAAAATGGATGTGGTTACTGAATTAACAGTTGTTGCGTTACTTCGAATAACTCACGCTTTAGATCTTTGACGTCATTAATCACAATGCTTTGAGGAAAGAATTTCTCAACACTGCGTGTTTGAATCCCGATCCCCAGCAGCTCAAAGCCACTTCGTCTGCACCGGTCAACAATGTCATGCGTGGCAGCCCAATCATCTGGGTCACCATCGGTTAGCACTATCATTAGCTTTCGCTTCTGTTTTTGTGCTAACAAACTGTTTGCCGCAAACCACATCGCTTGTGCCATAGGCGTACAACCTCGTGGTTTTTGGTCAAAACAGGCGGCCCGATGTCGAACCGATTGCTTGGGTAATAACGCGATAGAAACTTCCTGATGAATACCAGGAAAATAACTGACCGCAGGTACAACACCCGGTATGCCTTCCAGTGCCATGGCCAAAGCCAAAGCGGCTTCATTGGCAATATGAAAGTACTTTCGATTACCTTCTCCGATGGGTTTACCCATTGAACCCGATATATCGACCAGCAAGTGCACAGCAGCATTGGGGACAATGCGAGGTTGCCTTTGAATAAACAATCTCGACTCACCTGCTTGTGAAGCGGCAAGACGATGGGTTGCAACTCGAAGACCGTGCCTTTGGGCATGATTCCGATTGTCCTGACTGGACTGAACCATGCCTCTAATTCGGGCTCGAATTTGAGCGGACTCAGACGCCGATAAGGTCAAGATGGCCTCATCACCCAACATGGCTTGCTCTGCTTGGGGCAAACTGAGTGGAGTGACGCCCTGATGTCCTTCAGCTTGTTCCGACAACACTTCTGCCACTTGTGCAAAGGTATCGGGCTCAAACTGAGCGGCACTGGCCTCTAAGGCTTGTCGCAAATTGTCAGCTTGATCAGAGTTATCTGAATCCCCCGTTTCAGCAGCATCCACCATTGCAGACGAGTCTGCTTCCGGGGTTTGACTGTCACTACTGTTATTGCTGTCATTACTCGCAGCTTGTCCAATGTCATCACCGCTATCAGCATCAGACTCATCCTGTGGTGGACGAGATTCTTCTTCCAACATGGCAACGATAGCATCGACAAGTTTTAGCACTTCACCTGTAGATGCTAGGCTAGGTACTGCTGTCAGCATGGCGCTTAACCGGCTCATCGCTGCGGCAGGAAAGAGTTGCCTCACTCTTTCATCAACTGCTTGATACAAAGGCGTCAGCGCTTTCTGGTCCAGAAAATGGCATCTCAAGCGGAACAACAACCAGGCTTGCAAGTTAGATGCAGGCTCAAGCTGTGCAGGTACACACATTTGCTGTGTGTCCACCATGTACTCAATCACTTGCAAAATACTGCGCCGGGTTCCGGGGTAATCCTTTGCCAATTCGTTTTCAATGCGAACGTCCTCAATGATATTGAGAAGTGTCTTACGGATCGGCTTGGACGACGCCTTCTGCACCATTTCAAAATTAGTATGCCGAATATGCGCCGCTTCATGAGCCAGATAACCCCAAGCTATCTGTTGATAGTGTGGGTCGTCTGGGTTTGCTGTTGGGATCACAATCCGCTCACCATCGGTAAACGCATCTTGTCCTTGAATAAGCACCTTCACACCAAACTTTTCGCCATAAGCGGCGGCAACGATTGGCAGTGCATTTTTTAATGGATGATTCATGGGAGTCTCCTAATCATTAGGGGGAATACTCCCTCAGCGGGAGCGTTTCCCCGCTGGGAATGTAAGTGTTTAAACCTGTGCTTTTAGCTTATCCAGGTCGTATTTTTGACCTAACCAAGCCACCAATTGAGCTGGACTCTCGTGCTGCTCAAATGACGTTTTAAGCTGGTCTAAACTCAGGATGTCATCCAATGTCAGACCGTACTGATCTTGTAACTGAGTAGACACCTCGTGTTGATATTGCAGCCAGGCCCGCTCAAAAGCGGTTTGCTGCAATGCCATGTTTGGAACAAACACCATGGCCGTTACCCAAGCTCCTTGTGCCTCCGCATCTGCAATCAGCACAGGGTTCTTTGGGATCACGACACTATGTGTTGAGTACGACCGTTGTACTAACGTTCGACAACACGCCACTTCTGGTATCGATTCACTTTCAACCGCATCAGTCACACCACGAAAATGTGCTTCAAACTGCTTCAGTTGGCTGGGGTTATGGATGGTTGATTGCATAATTTCCTCTTACATAGTTCAGAGGACATGCACCCTTCAGGGCAACATACCCTCAAGGACGTTAAAAATAAAATGAGTTTGGTACAGTCGAACCAAGGTTTGGTCTGACGGTTGGTTGTGGTATTGCACGTAAGTTATCTGGCTGAGCAGATACTGGCTGTGCGGGTTTAGGTTCAGGTTTGGGCATCAGTTGTCTGATATCCAATTGACCTTCACCGTGCATTCTCATCTTGTCTGGATCAGACAAAATTAAAATGGTCGCCATCAGTTCGTGATAGAGATTGTCTGTCACAGGGCCGGTCTTCGGCAGACGAACAAATAAATTGTCCATCGCTTCAACCATCGGCTGGACTCGATGATCCAGGAATGACAAACCATCCAACTTGTCTCTTAACCGTTTCAGAGGATTAAGGGCTCGCTGGCTGATTTGATTCTTACCTGCAACGGAACGCTCAAACAGTTCATTGGCATCACGAGCCACCTCCCTAAAGAGGGTGTGTCCCATGCCATTGACCTTGTCATCTAAGCCACCAGCTTGTTCAGCCGGTTGCATTCGATAGATGGCATAATCGAACTGAAGCCGTTGTTCCACGTCTTCGATGGGTGACAGCGCACGCCGGATTGCATCTGCAAATTCCGGGTGTTTTGCAACCCAGTCAAAAGTCACCTGATCATAGTTGTCCAAGAACAACTGCTTGCACTGCGCAAACTCCTGACCGATCCGGTCAAGCTCTGGAACAATCTGATCAATTCGGTCTTCAGGGACGGCATAGCCACCTAAGAACCGCACACCGACTTGCTCACACAAACGCTGCGCTTCTTTCTTAAGCCTTTCAAAGTTCGCCAATGCCTCAGGGTCGCAAATTTTTTTACTCCCTAAGCTGGCAACATCCTTCGGTGGAAGTTGGCTGCCATTGGCTAGTCTGAAATCTTCAGGCCTTAGTTTTTTTCTACCGCTCCAGATGGAACAGTCGATGTGACAAATCAAAAGTTTGTCGAGGGTTTGAATACTCATAGTGCATCCTCATGCGAGATGGGGACGCACCACTCCCAACAGGAGCAATGGCCCCCCGTTTGGGTGGTAGTAGTTGACGCGCTAATGGCAACATCACTATCAGAAATAGTAATTTTGCGAATCAGGCGACGATTGGTTGAGATCGATTTTCACAGGCATTAAGTCCAGTGCTTCAGCTATCGGGCGAACCCGCTCTAAATCACTGCCTAATAGCCTCAATACATCTTTTTCCAACTTCAGTTGGTCGGATACTTCTATCCCTTCAGGACTCGCTACTGTGAGCGAACACAGAGGTGGTAATTGACGCTTAAAGGCCAGTAACAGCAACAATGGCCACGGGCCATCATCAGTGTTAACAATGCCAGCGCCTTCACCCGACACCATGCTGATTTGATTGGTACTAGGTAATGCGCTTTTGCAAAACCCTAATGACCATTCTCCAATCCTGACCTGGTTATCATCAAAAACAGCCAAGCCATAGGCTTCAAGCAGCTTTGCCATATCGAACAACGCTTTTTGCGCCAGCGAAATTTGGCCATTGACGTCCTTGCGAGTACGAAACTCCCAACTGACGTTATTGGCGCACGCGACGCTATCTAGCGCATTTGAGAGTTCAAATGGCCGCCCTTGATGATCAATACCGACATGTCCAACAAATCGATAACCCTTGTTGATTTTCTCATTGATTCGTCGGTCTGCTTCAGCGTTAGGATCAGTCGAGTCAATCAATCGCTGCTGCGACAATTGACCAGCTTTTCCAAACCGAACTTCAATCTCCTGGGTGTCTGATCCAACGTAAATGGCCCATTCTTTGGCTGTCCCATCAGAATGACTGTAACGGTAAAGAGCAAAGCACTTTTCCATCATCAATCCTCCCAGTGATCACCGAAGACATCAGCAGCAATACGATGAATGGCTTCTCGTTGCTCCAACTCAGCACGAGCCGTCAAAGACCGAACCAGTGCATACTCCACTGCGTTAGGAGCGCCTTTAAAAGCAAGTGTTAACTTTGCCCAGCGCACCAAGGTCCGAGTGGACATGGTGATACTAAGCTCCGCACCGCCATCCGCGCCCCCAATAAAAAGACGACGAATGTCACCAGCCACCTTCACCATTTTTTGGCGAAAGACTTCTGGCAAGCCCGGCGCAACGTTCTCCAGAATGGCTTCCTCTACAGATGGCTCTGCATAGGTCGCTTCAATGATTCTAAAGCGATCAAGGAAAGCCAAATTCTGTTGAAGCACGCCTTGATACAAGCCCGTTTGATCACCGCTGCCCGCACTGTTGCCGGTTGCGATAAAACGAAACTTGTTATGTGGCATGATGATCTCACCGCCATTTTGTGCGATGACCAACGGGGCACCTTCCAAAATGTCATTGAGCCCAGCCAGTTCCGCAGGCTCAGCAAGATCCATTTCATTAATGATCAGCAAATGGCCATGCTTTACAGCCAGTGCCAGCGGTCCATACACAAAGGTCATGTTGCCATTAACCAGCGTGTGGTGACCGATAAGATCGGACAACTCCAATCGACCGTGCGCAGTAATTTGCTGAACAGGCCAATTCAATCGAGAAGCAACTTGGCAAATTAGTGAGGTCTTACCGCATCCAGTGGGGCCAGTAATATACAAACCGTCACCGTCTGGGTTAGACAAGAACGCCAATACGTCACGTAAGTCTTCTTTTCTAAAAACATACTCGTCCTTGCGAACGGGAATGTTTGGATGGGTAGTGTCGGCACCAAATCCCTCCAGAACGAAAGCATCAGGAGCCGGGACATTAAACGCTTGATTCACTTGAACCAAAAATGGGGATTGTTCAGTCATGGTAAACCTCATCAGTTTTGACGAGGCCCCATGCCCCAACAGGGAATGAAGTCCCCGTCGGGTGGTGTGTTGATTGTGGTATGGCTGTGTATATAAGAGTTCAGCTCGCTCTATCATTCGTACCCAGCATTGGCTACGAGTGAAACTGCTTTCTGATGCACTCGATGTAAGCGCATGAGAAAGGAGCCGAAATCGGCTCCAAGTGAACGTTAAAAGTAAAATGAGCTCGGCGAGTCACCTGGCAGAACCAAGTTCTCTTGCTCAAGACTGATTTTGATTGGTGTTTCAACGGGCTGCTCTGGCTTATTGGTGCTAATGCGCAACCGCTCTTGTGGCGCTTTTCGGTAAGCGGCTAAAACCTGTTCATCCAGCTCGCCTAACTTATCGGTGGCCAATTGCTTATAGTCCACCGTGCCCGTCATCATGTAGCGGCTGAGTTTGACCCCAGCATAGTCGGCATGAGCGTAGTTACCCATCATGGCGACCAATTTTGACTGAGCGTCTCGCATTTCCTCTTTCAAAGATTTAATGTGATTTTCCAGTCGGACCACTTCGGCATGTGCTGAGCAATACTGTCGAGACAGCGATGTCCAACGGTATTGGGCTTCACCCTTGGGAACAAAACAATCTTGCTCAGGGCATTTTGACGGTTCTTTTTTGGTCTGTACTAACTCCCAAAACTGAAGCGCCGTTTCTTGCAATTCAGTTAAGAACGCCGCGTCTCGTTGTATTTCAAACTCAATCAGTTGATCCTCAAAATAGAATACCAACCAACCACGCGTGCTATTGGCGACCAGTATTTGATGCTGTACTTGTACCCAATACAACTGGTACGCCTCGCTTTGTTCTCGGTGAGCTTGCACATCCTCAAAAACTGACTGGCAAGGACATTTCAGTTCAACGGGTTCGCCCGCATCGTTGATGCCATCAAAGCTGGCTCGAAAGATTGCGTTATGATCGGCTTCTGCACATAACGGCAGAAGAAAGTCATTATGCGCATTCTCAAATGCTCGCCTTGCTTGAGGCTCCAACCGTATGCCACGAAGCACATTTGGATTATTCGACAGGTCTTCCGGTAATACGAATCCAGTTTTTTCTGCCCATAATCGCCAAGGTGTTTTGTAGGGTGAACGCCCCATAATAATTGGGGCTTCAGATGCCGTAACCCCTGCAATGCGCCACTGGTGCCATGCAGGAGTACGCTGTGATAGGTCGATAACCTTCATATTGCCTCCTTTGAGGGGAGACTCCCCCGAAGGAGAGAACTCCCCTTCAGGGTTAAGTGGTTACTTTGCAGCTTGTGCTAACGCTGTTTGGTGCTGAACAACACTTGCTTGAACCGAATCAATTGCCGCTTTACCGGCTTGAATCGAACCTACGACAAGGGCAACAACCAATACCAAGCGAAAAAGTGAGGCTGATTTAGTCATGGAAGATCTCCAAAAAAAAGACGAGACCTTCCCCCTGACGGGAGAATAATCCCGCCAGGGTTCGTAAAATGAATGCGTGGCGCTAAGAAGCTAAAGGCTGTGTGAGCGCTTTGGCTGCTTGTTGCTGTGCATTAAATATTTCTTGTTTCGCAAACGTCAGTTCAACACCCTGAAAATGTTCATTGGCATATTCCAATGCACTATTCCAAGCGTTTGAAGCTTCTGCCCGCTCGATAAGCTTGTAAACAAGCCCTCGGGTTCGATCATCAACTTGCTCGGGTGGAATCACTGATGGCTCAACAACGTGTGTTGCTTGGCCTTCGATAATTCGCTCAGCTTCGTCTTGATCGAAAATTCCCACAAAGCCAAACGCAATGCGGGAACACTGGATCATGGATTTATGTCTTAGCATTCGCTTAGTGTGCGTCTGCCATGGACCATCTACACGGTAAGGGCCATTTTTGCCGTTACCTTCAAAAGGCGGTCGATAGACTTCATCCAGATACTCAGTGATTTTGACTGGGTGCGAACGGTCGCGCCGATAGATGATGCATTCCATCCATTCAGGGCATTCTTTCGCGCCATCCAGTGAGACTTTGTTTTCTGAAGTCTTAAATTCCATGCCATCAAACTGGTCGTGTTGATTGATGATGCGAGACCATCCATCGACACCTACCACTGGAATAATTCCAGCTTGCTTATCAGGGAACGCAAAAATCTCTTTGGTGAAAGGGTTCAAGCCGTACTGATCTGCAACCACCAAGAGCGCCATCATCTGCTCATTGGTCGGTGCACTACCGTCACGTTGCTTGAATGCTGTTGCTTTTAGGGTATCGAACAATTTGTTTGGATCGACACTAAAGCGCTCAGCAAAGCGTTGGATTAGCTTTGGTTTTTCCATTATGGACTCCGACGATCAAAGTGGGAGTCTGCCCCTGACGGGAAAGTACTCCCGGCTGGGTTAAAGCGTTTTTGCTCGGTTAAAAATCTGGTTCAGGATAAGTTTGTGCCCAATTAGCTTGGGAGCTCGCATCATCCGCCGGTGATGGCTCAGATGCTTTGTTCACACTATCAAGAAGCAGAAACTCGTCCGCGTCCACTTCGGTCAATCGATGCTTAATGCCATCTTTCTCCCATGAACGCGTGCGCTGAGGCCCTTGAACAAAAAGCTTCGCTCCTTTTTGGATTAAATCTTTTGCTCTTAGCCCTAACTTAAATCCACCACGATCTCGAAAAACGACCCGATGCCATTCCGTATGCTCTTTGAGCTCATTGGATTGACGGTCGCGCCATTTCTCAGAAGTGGCCAGTGAAATGCTGGTCACCAAATCACCTGATGGATAGGCTCGCGTCTCTGGCTCAGAGCCAACGTAGCCTATGAGTGTTACTTGGTTTTTCATGATGTTCTCCTCGTCTTAGTTGAACTCTGTGCACACAGTCGTTTCTGCCCGGCTGGGCAAAGAAGACTGACGGCGCAGATAGGTTGGTATTTCGAGTAAAGCCATGTCGTACTGATGTGGCTCTTTGTAAAACGCAGATGTCAAACGGGGCATACCAGGAGCTTTAGGCACTGCCATTGGACGACGCTTTGGTGTTGGTGTGAGCAATCGCTTGATTTGTGTAAGTCCAAATCGAAACGGGCGCACGCTTTGACGAGCAAGCAATCGCAAAAGCGACCAGCTCAGTTTTGCAAGCAACATAATGCCTGCGATTTGGATAATAAATCCGAAGATATATTCCATTGGTGACTCCTTAATTGGGTTTTGAAGGAGTCACCCCCAACTGGGGAAAACTCCCCCAGTTGGGTGGTGAAAAGGCGAACCGTAAGGAACGCATGGTTGAGCATGTAAAAACATGCAGGCTATTTGTTTAGGGAGGCTAGCTACCTCTTAGTACCACTGAGAATACTCAGCGGCGGGCTTCCTTTGAGCTCATGCTCTTAGGCGCAGATATCACTGAAACAGATCAGCAATATTTGATAGTCAGTGTAACCGTCTTATCCAGACAGGATAGTTAGAAAGATGCTCAATTCTTCCACCTAGCTGAAAGGCCATTACCTCACAGAGGATTAGGCTAGGGACTGATTATTGTCATATCAGGAGCAAACTTATGGCCCAAGCAAAACCCAATTACTCAAAACCCATCTTTGAACAATCATTCACAATTAACAGCTTACAGGCGCAACGTGTCGTTGACCGTGTTTTTAGGCGCACGGTCAGTGCGCTTTACGGAATCGATGTCATCCTGCGCATCATTGGCGATGAGAACGAAATTGATGAAGTGGAACAGATCATTAGCCAGTTGATCGAAGATTGCGCTAAGGCGGTAGACAGCGAACAAGCTCGTTTGGACAAACTGATGGAGTCCAACGGCATCGATGAAGTACCTGACTACACCGACCCGATATCCTTCAACGCAAAAATAAGTTCGCCCCAAGTTGGCCAGTTTGTTGGCTTAGTGCGCAAACTCGATGCGTTGATGATCTCAATGGACACACTCTGGTTGTCTAGCGTGCTTAGCAACAAGCAACGTGTTGATGGTAACTACGCATGGCAACAGCGCATCATCAAACTGGCTCGACGCATTATTGATATCGAAATTCGAGCTCGAAAATCAGCTCAAGCGAAGGGTAAAGAAGCAGAAGTTGAACAAGCGGCGCCTTCAACCGATGACGATATCACTGAAGAGGAAACAGATACCCCCGCCAACTAGCCAGCTAGGCTCCCATCACACAGCCCCTCTCGAAGGGGCTATCAAAAGACGACGCATATGTGTGCCTTATAACATCTACACATAAAGCATTAATCGAGAATCGGATTATCATTCCGAAGCAACAGATTTCAGTGGGTTTTATTAACGATCGTTGTAACACGCGCTTCTGGTCAGAAATGTAACAAGACAACCTCGTGTTCATCATCGGGTATGGATGAGGAAATCTATAGTCGGGCCTTGATTGCAGAATACAGACCAGATCACATGGTTTATCGTTCAAGTCATAAGTCGTGATATATGAAATTCATCATTCCTTCAGCATACGATCTAGAGTCATCAAGAGTCCATTGGTCTAACTCATGTGCAGGTAGGTTCAGGGTTGTTCTATAATCATGTAGAGATGTAGCTACAGATGCCTCAATATGGCCATTTTCTCTCAGAGCCTCAATACAATCATTGAACGTATCATTTTCTGTTAGATTTAGAGCCATAAGTGGCAACCTATATCTTTGCCTCATCTCATCCTCAATGAAAGGGCGGAGTTTTGTGATTTTATTGTCCTGCGTATGTCGGTTCACAAAGTCCATAATCTCCATATACCGTTCGTCATGAGCTGTCGCAGTCATCTCAGCTTTTGATGTCTGAAAAAAGCTAGAACCTTGAGCTGTTTGAATAATCTTCAAGGCTTGCGCATCATTAAACTTTTTCATTACTGCCGATGCCATCCCCTTGTAGTGAGTGGTGATGATCATTTGTTTGATTAATGGTTTAAGTCCAAAAAGAATACGTAGAATGTTTGAGATTCGCTCATTATCAAAGCTAGTGACAGGATCATCCATCACCAAAATTGCTTTGCCTTTTTCTTCATCTGAAAGCTGATGAATTTTCGCTAAGAAAATACATAAAGCCAAGGCTCTCCTGTCTGACTCACTAAACAGGCAGTGCAATTTAGAGTTGTTGATCAATTGCCCTTTAAATCTGACTTCTAAGTCATAAACGGTTCTTGTTCCACCACGATTCACTTTTCGGGAAATATTAAAATCGGAGGAACCAACAGCCCTAAATAGAGTATTAATCTCGTTGAAATATGTATCTAAAAAATCCTCTTGAGTTTGTTCTAAATCGACCTTGTCTGCGTCATATTGTACTTTTTCAGCTTCAACTTGAGTCTTCAGTTCAATATATCGAGTGCAATCCGCATCTAGATGGAGTCTTTTGCGCTGCTTCGTTATTTCAAGTTCGTTTTGCGCTTCTTGTCTTTTTCTATTCAGAAGCGCTGTGACATCCTGAGCTTCTTTAAACCCTATAAGAACTTCGTTTGCGGCCGTTGCCAAAGCAGTGTATTCCACAAGGCAGGCATTGAATCTCAGCAGTTTCGAATGGAGTACACTAAAGTCAATTGGAGCAATGGGATTGTAAGGAGCATCATGTTTTTCAATTAGCACTGTCCGAACGATGTCGGCTGTTTCGGCCAATGATTCATTTGCTTCTTGTAGGGATTGTTGGATGTGCTCATATTTTTCGCGCAGTTGATGTGCATATCCACGCTCTTCCAGTTGGTCATTTACAGAGTCCTCAGTGTAGCTATCTAGTGTTGCTAGATTACGCTCATGCTTTTGAGCAAGGGTATCTAAAGATACATTGAACAGAGACTCTCCTTGCAGCCGTGCAACCGTTGCTTTTGTGGTGGTAACAAATCGTTGGAATGCGTCATTAAAAGCTGTTCTGTAGCTTTCGATTAGGCTCTGTGCATCATAACTTAAAAATTGACCACAGAATGGGCAGTCTTCATCTAAGTGAGTCAACCCTTTTGCTGCCCATCCATCGAAAGATTCGTTATTCGTAACATGAGCCTTGTGAGCCGTAACTATTTCCTTCGATGCTTCGTGAATATTTTCCATCGATAATGCTAAGCAATTATTTATTTTTTGTGTTTTATCATCGATAAATTGTTGATTCGCGATGCTCTCAAGGTTAGCTCTTTGAGTGATTTGAGTAATATTTGCAATTTGAGTTGTTATTGCTTGCTGCACATCTTTTGATGCCTGAATCTCAGTATCAAGTTCATGGAGCGTCCTAGTCGGTTTGGACAAAGATATAAATATATCGAAGTCACCTATCTCATGGGCTTCTAACTGCGTTTGGTAATCCGCTAGTGTTCTTCTGTCAGCTCTTAGTTTCTGGTTTCTGGCTTCGAGAGCTTCAAACTGTGCAGCATTTTCTCCTAGGATGAAGCCTGACATATTGGTGGAGTTTTCACGATTGTATGTTGCTCCAGTCATAACATTTCGATGAATGAAGCCTTGGTCAAAAATGTAGAGTTTCGAATTTTCAGGAACTTGAGAGTCCCACACTGAGTTTGAAAACCTTACAGCCTGTCTTTGACCATTGAACTTTAGCTCCACTCTTTGTTGTATCTGTTCAGGTGGTTGATTAGGAATGATCGACTTTCTATCGAGTATGAGTTGTGGCTCATTCAACGAAAGTGAATAGAAAATGTCACACAGGGTGCTCTTTCCATTTCTATTTTCTCCGTAAATGACGTTGACATCAGAAAACTGAATTTGTCCAGATGTCGCTCGACAATAGTTGCCAACATTGTCGATCATTTGAATTCTCTCTAGCACGACATACCCACCTATAATTAGAATCTTTTTATTGTATATGATCTACTATGTGTGTTCTTGATTATATATAGGAAATTGTTAACCAGATATAGCTGTACCTTCGGACAGATTTCTATGATTTAGTTATCAATGATCGTTATGGCAAAAGAGGTGGAGCCGTACCCTTGCATCCATGAGAAAAGCTATGCCTAGCTGGTTCGTAAATCGGAAAGGTGCAGAAACGCGTTAGCTGAAGCATAAACGAGCAGAAATCACAGAGTTCCATAATGGTTACCTTAAAGCAGAAAAAGCTTATTTAAGTAACCATTACGGAACTTTATAGGTTCGACCTCTAAAAACACTATCAGTCATTACCCGAAATTTCTTCCGTCGCATCCTGACGCAGTTTCTGTGCATCCATTCCGTTTAGCCTTTCAATAGCTCTGTCTGCGGCACTCTGACGGTTTCCATCCACGTTTAGGGTACTTCCTGAGCCGGTGAGTCGTTCCAGATCCAGTGACGGTATTTCAGGTAGGTTGCCCGTGATCGACAAGATACCTATCCATTCATCCAGATTGACTTGGCTCCAATCTACCTGGTTTAACTGACTCGCGGTCAAACCTTCACAGTTTGGTGACTTGGCACTGCCCCAGCCAAGACCAAGTTGCGGACGCACTTGTTCCTGAATGATCCGTGAAAGCGGCGAAGTAAAGCAGCAATATGATTGCCGTTTCTCAACACAGGCACCTAAGAACTTAGACTTGCAGTAAGAGCCTACGTAGTGGCAACTCTTCAATACTCGCTTGGCGTTCATTTCAAACTCACTCTGCTCACATTTCCAGATAAGCTGAATGAGGATCATGGTGACTGAATAAATCATGTAGGCCGTCATAACCGTACTCAGAACCGCGCCAGCAGCGCCACCCAGCGCGAAGTTACCACCCGAAACAACACCATCGGCTCCAACCGCGCCACCAACGTTACTAAACAGTGCCGATTGCGCCCCCGAACCAAAGGTAGTGCCTACCCATTCAGCCGTTTTGTTGGTCAACACCTGCATGAAGCCTGTCGCAGCTTGCTCCGCTCCCGCGCCAGCAGCCGTTGATGGCCCAGCCCCCATGAGAGAGTCCCATGCAGACACAAAAGGCTCTTTAACCGCACTCCAGGTACTCGTTATCGGTTCCCTCAGCGTATTCCACGAACCATAGATTGCCGACGACGGATTCATGGCCATGACTGCTGTATCAAGCTTGTTAACTGCCACTATCATCGTGATGTAATCCGATAACGACACGCCACTTGGCTTTTCACAGCAATCCACTATACCGCCAACGGCTTTTTTGCACTGGCCTGCATTACCTTTAAAAACCGTACACTCGACGTTATCTTGGCCATCAGCTCCCGTGCATGACATATCATTGGTCATAAACTGCGCCGCATTAAGCATCGCAGCGGCTTCTGCAAAGTTAGCCTGCTTAATTGACTCTGGCTCTAAACAATCTGTGCCCATACAGCGAACTGGCCCCTCACAGTTGTATTGAGTTTCCATTCGAGCGTTTTGCACTTCAACGCTTTGTCCGCAGTCATACACCAAACTTTGGATATAACAGAAGCCTTCATGACCAGCCCCGCCTTCAGTGCATTCGGTTCTGACATACTGGCAGGCAGGGTTTTGCTCTAGCGCGGCACACGTATTGGTGGTCGTGTTTTGTCCGTTATTGACGATGGTTTGTGTATTACCATTGGCATCTACCCAGCTATCTGAGCTGCCCATGTTGAACTCTGGATGAGCAGTCGAAGCATTGTAGGTCGCTCTTGCCCTCCAGCATGAGAGCCCCAGTCCATCAGAACTGCCGCGACTAGTTAAATGAGCAGGAGACGAAACTACCGCCGGATAAAGGCTTCCAAGATTGGCCAACTCGCCACTACCAACCGTTAACCCGTCGATTCGTTTTGTGCCCGTATCCAAACACTGCCACTGCACCGCAGTGAACTGATCTGTTTGCATCAAGCATTGGTCTATGCCGGGATCACTTGATTGATGAACAATGTCCTGTTCTAAGTACTTGCCGGAGAAGGTCAATGAAGCTCTCAGTTTCGCAGGAGCCAAACACTTCTGAACTTCTCGGCTGCAAGTATCGAAATCGACTTTGTTCCAGCCGGACTCGCATCTAGAACGAGTGACCTCCCGGGGTTCATGCCACGAAATAATCGACCCATTGACGACTTTACACAATGAACCAACCAAGGTTCCTTTTGGACACGTCATTTCAGGGTACTTAATGGACGGTTTCGTCTCAGTCACCGTCTCCTTATTGCCCGTCAATGAGAGTGCCGTTTTCCAACCATTTGCCTTGGATGGCGACTCGGTGATTTTTATCTCAGTATTTTGATTATCAAAAATCCTCAGTGTCGCGTTTCCAGTTTGCATAGTACTGCTGTGCTGTGGAACAAAGCTGAGCGTTTCAGAGCTAAAGCAACCGCGCTCAATGGACAAGCTTTGTTGATGGGTTTCAGCGGATACACGTCGCTCTAACTGACACTGAGTAAGCGTGCTGATCTTCTCGCACACCTGGTAATCCGGTACATGCTTGGTTTCTGTAAATGGCGTAATCGTCTGAGTAGGCTCACAGGCCTCAAAATTACTCGGCATAAGATTGGATACTACGCACTTTGGATCGCTGGTTTGCAATCCACAGTCATAGGTATCGGTAAAACGAATGCATTCACCTTTATCATTGGTCTCGGCACATTCTGACGACATGAAGCCACAGGAAGGGTTCGCTTCAAGCACTTGGCAGGCCTGATTTTCAATTCCCTTATAGCTTTCGTCATCCACACTGACTTGTACACGCCGACACAAAGGCGATATGCCAGCCACAGGGCTTGGGGCAAAATAGGATTCACAAACTGAAACACCATTGACCACCGTACATCCGTTGGTTGAAGACGGCTGATCCGTGCATTGAATGCTGTAGTCTGAAAACTTCGTCGGAATATCCGCTGCTTGTTCGATACAGGATTGCGGCGACCAACTATCATTCATCACCACCTTGGTTGGATCAAAGCGCACCTTGATGCGTGCATACCCCTCACCACTACCCGTAACCGATACGCGAATTTTTACCGGCACTTCTAAACCTGGTTCTACCGCTTTTAGCCTGGCAGTGAGATCGGTATTTGGATTGCGCTCCCAACTGGTACTAAGCTCGCAGCGACCTGCCGTTTCTGGTGGAAAGTTATTGTTCGGCCCAGACCAGACTTTCTGATCGCCAAGCCACACTTGCATGTAGTCATCCCATTTGGCGTACTCAAGAACGGCTGAGGTAATCGCATCAGGGTTCACGACTTTGAGTGTGATGGCCTGTTCAAACACTTTACAACGGCCACTCCAGTAGTTGTCGCCTATTCGTCCAATCCAAACTTCAAGACACCCCTCACCACAGGAGCGAAGGTTCATCGGCCCTGAAACATGCTCAATGATGCCAGCCGTGTAATCGTGAGTAATAGTGCAACTGTTAACCGCTGTATTGAGCCTGTCGCATTGCTGGTAATTTGGACTGCCTTCACCTTGAGATTCACAGCCTGGGAAGCTTTGCGTCAATAGATTAGGGTCAGTTTGAACCGCATCAGTTAATGCCCAAAGCGGATCATTGACCATATCTGGCCGAGACCTGTCTTTGATTTGCTGTAGCGAGCGAAACGCCTCACCCGTAGCGCCACTTTCGGATGCCATGCTCTCTTGGCGCTGCGTCCCCAATTGATTCATACTGGCATCAGAGCCATAAACGCCCGTTAAGACATCCAATGAGCCCTGATCCATACCAGGGAAAAGCTCTTGCAAGTTAATGGACTCATTACCACTGCCATTCGGCACCGACAATGTATTGCCATTGAGTGCGGGCATCGTCCAGTTTTGCAGCAATTGCTTACCTTCTTGTTGTCCGCTTAGGCCGGATTGGCGCTGCACATCAGCGGCCACACCATGTAAGGGCAAGCACGCCATAGTGATTGATAAAATACCCGCTAAAACTCGGGTAAAAAGTGTTGGTTTCATGGTTAACCTCCCGAGTTACAGCAGTCTTGCCAGCGCCACAAAATGTAGAGAGCATCTTCACCGGCACCGGGGATCGTTCGCCACTCTCCCCATTTCATGGTGCTTTCACCGATGACATGCGCACTTTCAGTTTCCGGTACAGGGAAGAACATACTCATCTTGTATTGGGATTTCGGCAGCATGGGTTCGATAACAGGTCGGCATAGCGCACTGTTCCCCATTGTTCGTCTTGCAAGACCACGCCTGTGTTGAGCCGCGATTGCACGCGCCGCTAAATGGCTGGTGTTTTCTGCTAATGAACCAAAGGCTAAGGTGTGGCCAGATAACGGATAGAGATGGCCCCAACTGCCAGCACACCAAAACAACTGGTCGATGGGTTTACCAAGCGTTGATGAAGCAGCGTCAGCGGTACAAGCAGAGATAGCCAATGGATTAGCAACAGCAGCAGCTTCAGGCTGAGTAAAAAAGGCCAGTTCATCGTTCAGCCATGTTGGGTCCAATTCCGACAAATACATCAAGTCAAAGTCCATGTAACCATCGGCATTGCAATTGCCATCCATGAACAAATCGAGCATGACCAAAAGCGGAAAGGCGTAATAATGGTAATGGTAGAAAGCAAGATCACCGGTGTCGTATTCACCCTCGCCATGACCACCTTGCAGTCGTCTATCACCTAACGGTAAACGAATCCCTCCCAGGGAAGGCGAACAACCTGGCGTTCTGACCAGTTCAATCAAACGCGCTGGCTCCCACATGCTGGTAACAATACCTGGCCTTGGCACACCTAAGTTGTCTTCACATAAGCAAAATGACTTGTTTGATGCGCCGCTTGGGACACTGCCAGAGCCAAGAGGAAGACCCGCAACTCGGATAGGAAAAATGCATGACCAGCAAACATCCGTCAGCAACTTACCCGACAATAACCCCGCGTCTGGGCAGGTCAGTTCGGCTTTTGCAGGAATAGATGCGCCAAGGACAAACATGACAACGAGAGTCCGCAACAGACGATACGTATTATTGAGCTTTTTCATGAACAAGCTCCTTTGCTGGAATTTCTTCTATTTCAAACGCGAGTCCCTTTGCTTGAACAAACGATGGGGTGACTTGCAAATCAAAGCGCTGCTTTAGCGAGGCATTGAGAAGATAAACCGGACTGTCCAATGTCTTTTCGAGCGCATTGAGGCTATTCCAACCTTGAGCACGGTCGAGCTGCGTGGTGATAAGCGTAATGCGGCGCAGCGTCCTATCTTGGCCCTCAAGCCAATGCGCTACTGCGTCCACTTCTTCAGCGTTCGACGCATTAAACACCACGAGCTGCTGAGTAAATGGCAAGGCTTTTAGCTGGTTAATACGCGTTCCTGCTGGGATCAATGTTCGGCCATTGGCATCCAATAGTGGCCGCTGCATGACGATGGTTGGATCAACCGTTCTTATCCGATACTGCGTGGCTTTGGGTAAGTCAGTGAATGTTTGGCGAGACCAGAAACGCTCAATGGCTTTTTTCTTTAATGCGCCCAAGTCAATCGACTGTAATCGCTGCATCGCCACTTGCATCAAATCCGGTTCTAAAATCGAATGAATCGGACCGCGTTGACCCAATGAACCGGTATTGCCGGTTTCAATTTGGCGTTGCAACCAGTCCTTGCTGTAAACCCCTAGTGCACTTGCAGTCACCTTGTCATCGTCTATGCGAAAAATGGCAGGCACGCTAGTCACCCGCCAGTGCACAAAGGCTTTCGGATCGATTCGAACCTGAGGAACAGGATCAAGTCCCGCCATCAGGGTATGCCAATCACGGATAGCCGCCCCCAAGGTCTTTCCTTCAGGAATTCCCCGAAACAACACAATAGCACCGGTAACACTGGCCTCTTTAAATAGTTGCTTCAGTGACGAATCCCCCAATGAGGACGACGCAAATATCAACCATTCATCGTCGTGTTTGAGCGACGCAGGTTGTTCAATCGGTGAAAAAGGCTCGATAAATTCAGATGAACCATCCACAGCACTTTGTAAAATGCTGCGGCTCATTTCGACGATCTTTTTGTCCTCATCAGACAACGGATAAGGCTCTTGTGCCCAGGACACTTGAACCCAAGCCAATGGAGCAACCAACAAAAATAAGAGGCATAGTCTTCTCATCTTCCACCTCCTACCAAAGCGGCCAAGCGCGACCGACAATCTGCTCGCGCTTAACTGCATTCCAATAACGGGAGTCGAAACTCGTTGCAGCCTCGCCGGAAAACCAATATTCGTTTTCTTGCAGCGTCAATGAGCGGCTAAATTGTGATTCCGCTACACCAAGACGCTGGGCTAATGCCATGCCGGTTGAGACTTCAGCACCGTTCACCAGCACATGCTCAGGCGTCACCTTGACTTCATCCCCAGGCATCCCTGTTAGGCGTTTCAGCATCCGAGTACCGTCGTTATATAACGGAGCGAGTCCTTTTGAGTGGAAGGCATACAAACCATCCTTAACGGGCTCTTTATTCCATAGGTCAATCAGATACACCGTGGTATCAGGCAGGCAGCGCTCTTGCTGGGTATCAATACCTATTCGGTAGCGCATCATGGCGTAGGTGCCTACCAAGGCCATGATTAACGCAAGAACAGTCAACCGGATGAGGTATGGCCGCCAAGGCATTCTTTTACGGAGTATCTGCATGAGACACCTCCTTTGAGCCTACTGGCACAAATACGGAATCATCAGCACCCACCACCGCTTGGGCATCCAGCACGATAAAACCGGCTGCTTTTAGCTTTTCAATTTGCTGATTGGTCTGAAGCAACCTGGATTCGATGTCTTGTTCGCTGGCATTAGGACCCAGTGACAACACCGCCTCCCCAAAATCCACGACTGCAATGGGCGTACTTAACGCCAACTGGCTGTGGATGGGTTCGAGTGTTTTCATTAAGAGCCAGCTGGTCATTAAACCGCTACCAGCAATAGACAAAGTAATAGAGGCCATAAATGGCCAAAGCGTGGACTTATTCATAGCCTCGCTCCTTCAACAACTGAGAGATGGCATCAGCAACAGAAAGGCCTTTGCGCGTTAACTGTTTAATCGCGTTTACATCTTCTGCACGGGACGAGTACAACAGCTTGTGAAACGGATCGACGATGAGGCGGCCAATCCCGGTGCCCATCTCGGTAATAAAGAAAATTTCGGAATAGACACCCGTGACGGTATGAACCGTTTTCAGGTATTCATAGCCGCCTTCACCTAGTGGCAAGCGGCCTTCTTTTTTGAGCGCGTTGATGGTTTCAGCTTTTTGGCCAAGCAGGTACATATTGGCCGAGTTTTCAGCGATGGCTTTACCTGTTGGGCTGTCATACAAATCGTTGACCGACTGCGTTACCGTTACAGCACTGCCGCCATATTTTCGAAATCGACGGTAACCCGTCTCAATGAACTTACCGACATCACCTTGAGTCAGCAGATCCCAAGCTTCGTCAATGAACACAATCTTGCGACGATCCCGCTCACCTAAGTACATCTCTTGTTGGATTTGGTAGATAAGCTGAAGCAACACTACTTGTTGTAGATGCTTACGCCCCTTAAGCTCTTCTAACTCCAGAACGGTGAAACGGTTTTTGAAGCGAATATTGTTGTGGCCATTAAAGAATCGGCCATATTCGCCCTGTGTCGTAAACGGATAGAGCTGCTCACCCACGTCTTGCACACGTCGGTCTTCGTGATTTTTCAAGGCCTCTGCCACATCATCAACCAACATGGCACGACCTTTTTTCTCCCACAGTTCACGGGTCTGACGCTTTAGGTTTGCCATCTGAAAATCGGTTAATGACTGCGTAGGTGCGGCCATTGCGGCCAATAACCCAACCAACACATCCGCTTCTTCGTCATAGTCCTCAACGATTTCAAACGGATTTAAGCAAATGCCACTGTCTCGCCCGAACTGTAAGAACTCACCGTCATAGACTTCACACAGCTTTTCATAAGAGCGGCCAACATCAATCACCCAGCATTGCCCGCCTTCAGATAAGTAGGAGGAGATGATTTCGTTCACCAGGAATGACTTACCCGATCCCGATTGCGCCGCGATGCAACAATTGTAATTACTGCCCGAGTCATAAAGGGACACACTCATGATCTGGCCATTACGGGAAACAAAGTTAATCACCGGCGTGCCAGTGCCTTTCCAATCCGCAAACAAAGGCAACAGAGGGATCACATGCCGTGTCGCCATGGTCTTGAATCGAAACAAGTCGTTCATCGCTTGGCGGTCAGCACCAAATGGCAAGGCATTCAGGAAAATGGGCAAACAGAAGTACTTGTCTTCCATCAGCTCAAATCCGAGTTCTTTGAAATAAGTTCGAGCATTTGAAACAGAGCTGATGGACGCTTCTTCAGTTGGTGAAAACAGCGTTAAGGTCATGTTTGCCCGAATAGGACGATCACCTTCTTGCAAGGCTTCAAAAAGAACATCAAATCCCTTTTTCTTGGCTGCAAGCACCGGCACAAACTTGAGCATCGGGCCATAGGCCTGATTGACCGCCCATTGACGCTTCGTCTCTAGACGAGATCGCATCGCCTCAGCTGAAGGAAAGTGAATGGTGACATTCAGCAAAAAGCTTCCGCGTAAACCGCGACTGCCCGTCATCATATCGCCCGCAAAACTTGCGGCATGACCAAACCAGATCCGCTCAGGCAAGCGCTTAAACGATAAGGTTTTAACTCGGTAATCACCCAGCATCAGACCTTGGCTATCCACCTTGATAGCTCGGTCATAATCCAACACTTGCTCTCGAAGTGGTTTATCTGCCTCACTGCGGATTGGTGATGGATTGCGCCAGGAAGCATCTTTTCCCCAGTTAAGCTGCGCACTTAATGCCGCGAGCCAGTTTCGGTCAGTCATCTCAGTGACGCGAAAACCAACCGTTGCCAGCGCTTGCGAGAAAGAAGCCCGAAGCGCGGATGCTCGACTCAACTCACGCTCCGTCGGTATAGGACTTTCCAAAGGCAATTTGCAGGTGACGATCAGTTGAAAGTTGCGTACCTGAGTCTGGGTCGATTCTTCTATCGGTTGAACCGTGCCCCCATCGAGGAAATCCGCACGTTTGCGTATCGACGCCCTAAGCAATGGATCGGATTGACGATGCCGTAAGCCCATCATGCGCTGAAGGTCGGTTTGAATATCAGGGGATGCGTACAGGCCAAATTGCAGCAAAGTGTCTTTTGGCCAGTCGTTGTTAAGTAGAACATTAACCCTGTCTGCAACAGACTCATCACCACCCGGCAATGGGTCACATAGAAAACCAAAGCCAACACTTTGGTCTTCCATGAAAAACAGTTGCTCATCGTCTGAATAGGCCAATACTGGCAAGAGCTCTGAAGCGCGTTGCCCTGAATACAGAGAGGCTTTCATTAACGCCCCTCCAACCAAGCAGAAAGATCATAAGGACGGCCTCGGCTGATGCGACCATCATTGGCGACAATGAAAGGCACACCTTGAATGCCCAGGATTTGAGCCGTCACCAAGGTACGCTGCATTGGCTCTAAGTTGCAGGCATCATCCTGCTCTAAGTTACTAATTCGACCATTCAGCAATGCATCGGTGGCCGCTTTTTTGTCACGCGCACAGCCAAGCTGGCGAACCTGACGCTCTGAATCAGGACCAAGCACTGGCACAGGGAGTATTTGGAAGGTGTATTCTTTGGTTAACGGTAAAGCTTGTTTCAAAAGCTCATGGCAGTGCGGGCATCGTGGGTCAACAAAGACCACCACTTTCTTTTTGCCTTCGCCCAGCGTCAGTGGGTTCAAATCATCCATTTTTAAGCCAAGACGACTTAAGTCCAGCGTGTTCCCCGCTTCACGAATTTCTTCAAGGCTGGTAAGCGGCTTTTTGGACCAGGCATCATAGAGCGTGCCATCAATGACGAACCGGCCACTGTCTGACATGAAAACAATACGGCCATTGCTTTCGACCGCTTTCATACCCGTGACAGGTAAAGAAACCATGCCGTCAATTTTGCCAACGGGCGACACTTCAGACACAGGTTCAGCTTGAACCAAAGGAGACAGCGCAAGCGCCAGAATGATTGGAGATAGTTTTCGCATGAGAAGTCCTCGTTAATGTAAATCGAGGCTCCAGTCTATGCAGTTGTCCTATGTGGACTCGGTTAGATAGATTGAAGAAATCGCAATCTAACTAGGGGGCTTATAGCTCGTTGAGGTTTGTTATAAACGAATTACTCGACGTTTGCGTTAACAAGCCAATCATCAAGCACTTGCTTCAATTTATCTAATTGCTCTTGATGTTTTGCTTGATTCTTTGCCAATTTGTTAATGTTCTGCAACTTCCAACGAATCGCTGGCAAGTCTGCTGCATTAGGATAGTCAAACAATGTCCAGTCAGGTAGCCCTCTTTTGAATGACATGAGGAAGGCATGATCCCTTTCTGTGAAATGTTTTTGCAGCGAAGTTAACATCGTATACCTAACAGAGGCTAAGTCTTCGCATTCAACTTTTTCAAAAGTCATTCCGTCAAATTCTGCCTGAAATTTCTCATTCAGAGGCTGCCAGTTTGGCGACATGACTTCATTAATAGGCCGAGGGTGACTTAATGTATAGGTTAAAAAACCCACCAAAATCTCTCTCGAAATCCCTTCACTGCCAAGTAACATACGCACATCAAATAAGTCGCGAGGATGTTGGCGATCCATTGCAGCACACAATTTTCCACCATACAGATCGGGAAGACTGACTACCTGAATCTCAGCATAACCAAACTCGTCTTCAACAGACTCTTGAACTGGCATTATTTCTGCACTATGCAATGTACCTCTGGCGACGGGCGACACTTCAATTTTGATCGTCGCAACCGGACTTGATACAACTATTCTCAGTTCATCAGCTTTATTATCCTGAAATGCCGCTCTGATATCTGGTTGAGTATTGATTCTGTCTGTAATGCGCTGCAATGCAGCCCTGACATTAATCAAAGCCTCATCTCTTGGTTCAAGTGGAAGATAAGCAAGATCAATATCTACAGATAACCGAGGAAAATCTCTCACAAATAAATTAATGGCGGTGCCACCTTTAAGTGCAAAAACCGTCTCTGTTGCTACCACAGGAAGCATTCTTATGAGCAAGGAAACCTGTTTGTAATATGGGCTATCTTTATCCATTATGTTGTTCACCTTTTTTGACGCTTAATATCTCTGGCACTGTGATTTGATATCGCTCATCAAAACGTCCTTTTTCGACAACCTGCCGCTTTCCTGCACCCAATTTAATTCTTGTTTCATCTACGCGATTGACCCACTGGTGATCGTAGTATCGACCCAGAAATAGAAATATTCGGTTTGCCTGAACAGAGCTGCTTCGTTCAAGAATATCTTGTACTTTTCTAGGGCTAAGATTGACTAAACCCTGAAATAATTCTGCGACATGCTCAAATGAAATCAGCTTTCCAATCGCGTCTACCACTTCATAGGCAGCAAGTTCTGCACAGCTGACAGTGAGTTCTTTCTCTTTGACCGTGATCCTTTTCAAATCTTTCTCGGGATTCACTTCAAGCTTATGGTTTCCACAGTAAAACCAATTCTGATAAGGGAATTCACGAAACCATTTCGGTAAGGACGACTTGTTTTTAACGCAAATCCAAACTTGCTCTTTGTTCAGCTGTAAATAGTGACTCAGTCCCTGGTGAGTTAAGCTGCTCAATCCAGCCAAATGAACTGAAACGCCCAATTGCACATCCAATGCTTGAATGGCATCAACCCAAGTTGGCTTTATATCGCCCTGCGCATTTGGACGATAGTACACACCAGAACTAAGCTTCTTTAGCCAACCGTTCTGAGCGTACTTTTGAGCCAACGAGTAGCTCACGCCGTTTTCAGTCAGCCATTGCTGAAGTACTAGCGCACCAGGAGAAGTATGAGCAACAAGCCAGTTTATTTTAGATGACATTTTAACACCCAAAGTATGAATATCACGAACAGTATAAACCATATAGTTTATTACGATAGGGATTTTAACATTTTAGGTATTAATATACCAAATACTGTAAACCAAGTTCGTTAATGTGGCGTCGCTGAAATGAAAAGGTCTACACAACATCACCAATAACCCGATGTTGTGTAGACCTAGTTTGATTACCTTAAGTGAACTGCCTACTGTGGTTCACATTCAGGTGCCCAGTAAAACGGCGCTGATTGCTGGAACTGTTGTACCAATAACTTCTTGAGTGCTGGCAACAACAGGTAAGGTTGCAGACATAACACTTTCAACGACTGTTGGTGTGTTGTAGAGACCCATACCGCCACCAATGCCCAGAGCAAAAGCCATCAAGCTTTGGCGAGCGATACCGCCCACAATACCCACCAGAACCATGGCTCCCGCTACGATCCGTCCCAAAGTACCTTGGGTCCAATCTTTTAGGGTATCCCACACATCGGTGAAAGCATCACCACCGGTGCCCGCAAATGAGGGCTCCGAAATCATTAACGCCATCAAACCAAGCGCACCAATGGTCATTAGGCGCTGAGTTTGAATGCTGCGAACTGCATTTGTCATTCGTTAGTTTCTCCGTAGATACTCAAGTTATCGCGCTTACCATCAGCTCCCGCTGAGGTTGAATCGCTCTGAGTCTGAAGTGGACGTAGCACAGGCGAAACCGTTCGAGGTGCTGACACCCCAATATCCCACCGGCGCGGTTCAATTTCGGTAAACACGTAGCTGGATAAATTCAGATCTCCACGGTCATCCTCCCAAGGCGCAATCCAAATTCGCATCACCCTTGAAGGAATGCGAATAGGTGCAGATTGCTGCGTCTCAGGTAATGCTGGATGGCTAAGTAGTCCTGTCTCTAAATCAGATTGTGAATACCCAGAGGGAGAACCAATTCGAGTCGCCACAGCATCAATCGTCTTGGGTGCAGCGCCATTACTGGTAAGCTCATAGACTTCACGAGCGGATAAACAGCGCACACCGTCAGGCATACCTGGGCATCCATATTCACTACTCCCAAGACCCAATGAACTACAGCCAGACAATAAGGTTGAGCCGACTGCCAATAAAAGTAATCCAGCTTTAGACCACTGTTTTGACTGGTGCTTTGGGTTGTTCTGCATTGATGTCGTCATGGTTAACTCTCCTCTGGATACACATCTTATTGTCTGAAACGGACTTCGATCGGTTAGCAACATGCAGGATTTTTTCATCTTCTTGCACCTCCCCCTTGCGAATTGGCCAACGACAACGAGGCCCCACGAGTGACTATGACTTCAATTTTCCTTGCAGCGTCTACCTCTATGACTGGGAACATATTTTCAGCCATGTCCAAATAGAACTTGGCCACTCGATCCAATGCTTTACCTGTGCCTTTAATCGCAGCGCCTTGTAATGCTTCTTGGCTCATGACTTGCTGGTACAGCTGAGTATCACCGGCATTACCCGTCTGAATCGTTGGTACAGGATTCACATCAAATGCGCCTGCCAAGCCCTGAAGGAATCCGGCCATCATCGATTTGGCCACCAGCTGGCCTTGTTTCGACACTAATCGGCCACGAATACCGGCTTTGCCGTCTTCACCCACGGCATAAGAATCCAGTCGTGTTTCAATGACGCCACCATCTTCTCTCACACATGAAATGGTCTCGCCTCGCAAATAAGCACGCTCAGAGCTCAAATCACCGTAACCTGCGGCGATCAAGAAACACTCTTTGATATCCGCTCTAAATCGGTTGGGTAAAATGGCTTCCTTTTGAATCCTCAGCAATGCAGGAAAAGGCTCGCGTCTTGCGGATTCGTGAGTAGGTGCATCCAAACCCGTGATCAAAGTACCCGAGATGATGCTGCCCGCCGGTAGATACAAAGGCGGCGCTTCTTGCACAACAACGTCTGGTTCGGCAACCACTTCAGGCTCAATCATACGAATCGTGATTGGCGGCAATGGAACATCCCGAGCTCGTGTACCTTGGCCATTGGCTGGCTGCTGATAGAGCGGATCAGGCAGCGGCGCATTGGCAAAATAGTCGTCTGGGTTAGACGGCAGTGGCTTTTCTTCTTTAGGTAATTCCATGGCAGATAAAGGCACTTCAAAACGGCTATTTGTGCCTTCAACTGCTACATCACCTCCAGCGCGAACATCATCAAGTTCCGCTCTAAGGCGGGCCAGCTCCGCATTGACCTCACTTGGAATAGAAGGCGAACCTGGGCTTAGTCGCCCTGAATCGACGTCACGACGCAAGCGCTCAACTTCACGACGTAACTGTTCATTGCGCTCACTGAGTAGTTTTACGTTCGCAGCCAAACTATCGACCCCAACATCACGGGTATTGGTATCCGTAAGAATGTGCCGGATCGTTTCCTGCCGGTTCCGACTGCTCGCGCCATCGTCAGGATTAGGTGAAAACACCATCACCATAAGGATGAGACCACCAGCAATACCAGCAACCGATAGGCCCCGCTTCATGTTCGGGCTCATTTGTTCCCATTGTGCTTTCATCGTTACTTACCTCCCACAAGAAGCGAAGGTCGCTGACTTTCCACTGGTTCTTCACGATGATTGCGAACAACCACATACAACTCAGTCTTTTCACCCGGCAACAAGATATTGCGAGGCCAGTAAGCGCTTGCCACTATATCTGGTGCATGACAGGCTATTTCACTGGCTTCTATCGGTTCATCGGCAAAGCTTTCAACCAGTCCTACATAGACGGTGAAGTAATGTCCCGTCACAATTTGCCCCTGCTTAAAACCAAACTTTAAGCCCGGCTGAAAACATTTCGGGCTTGTGTCAGTTTGGCCAGCTAAACGGATGTCATAGCCTTGTGGTAACTCATTTAATGCAAGGCTTCTGAGTAAGTCACGTAAGCTATCGACGTATGGTTGAGCCGTTTCCCAAGTGGCGGCTTTTCGGTTCACGACGCCCTTAATAGGCCACTGCTGACCATCAATAGCTAAGGTGATTTCACGCGGTGGAATACGACGAGGTACTAAGGTGACTGATAATGCGGGCGCTTCCTGACCAGGCGGTGTGATGTAAAGTGAAACCGGTGATTCTTTGTCCGTGGCTACATATACAACATTCCCCTTGATTTGCGTCTGAGCATCACTGGTTGTTCTCACCTGAGGCGATTCAAACGGCGTCACAATCCGGTTCAGATGACCAAGTGCTACAGGGATCAGTTCATTAACCCCCGGTGTCATCAGTAGCGTTGTTGGCGTATCCGCTGCAACCGAATTGCTTTGAACCGGTGGATTTGCAGTAGCAGACTGCTTCATCACACTGGCTGGCACAATCGGCAATTCCACGTCTGCATACGACGCTTGTGATAACAGAACGCCACTCAAGCTAATTGCTATTAAGCTTGGTGTCATCCATCGACTAATTTTGGTTCGCATCATTCACCCTCCGGTTTTGCTCTTGGGTCAACTTTTCACGAACGCGCTTCGTTCTAGCTTGCCCCTCATACGTATCCATCCAGCTAAGTTTTGGACGGTATTGCTCAATATCGATATCAAACTCATAGGTGCGAGTTTGGCGCTGCTCATCTCCAGATGGTCCAGAGACCAAGGAATAACCGGTCACAAAGACATGGCCGGTTTCATACTCATACTCCACTTGTCTGGGTTGGAATTTGAGCGTGACTCGGTCTTCACGGATCTGTCTTGCCTGAATCTCCAGTGCATCGACCACTTGCTGGTACACCGCTGGAGAAAGTAGCGGCTCAATGGCAACCCGGATGAAAGACACATTACCCGGCGTCACGTTGCCCATAAGCTCAGCCAGGTAGAGTCCCCAGGATTCAAGGTAAGGTTGAGTGGCTTGGTTTCGTGACACTTCAGCCGTTTCAGACAAGGTTGGTGGTTGAATAGCTACCACGGTATTGCGAGAAAATGCCGCTATCGCAAGCAGCAAATTAGATAGCACCAGCACCGCAATCAGGAACCGCTGCCATCGGTTCTCTAATTGCGTGCCTTGCCATGATTTTAAAAACACGTCGAACTTCACGGCAGATAGCTCCTGATAAATGGGTTAGGGATCGTCTTGGCTTTGGTTGGCAACAGTCCAGCCCAGTAGATGGCGTGAAGAATAAAACCATCTGGGCGACCATCACGAAAACGCCGATAGAGCTTGGTTGTCACCAACCCCAACAGGCATAAAACCAAGGCATTACCGGTAAAAATGCCGATCACTAGCCCCAACAGAATGGGAGCCATCTCATCGGCACTCCAAAGCAGGAAGTGCGGCGGATCATCGATATAGGATGGAATATTTACAGGTTCCATAGTCACTCCTCGTTGTTTGAATTGAGAAGTGAAGGATGCCTCGGGATTGGCAGCTTCAGTGGTCAGCTAGATGCCGAATTCTTGAAGGTTTTGAGGGTTCTAATCAGACAATACTAACAATTGATCTTTTTGATGCGGTTGATATGATGGGGATATTGGTCGTGTCGAGACCAGCTGCCCACTTTAGCAAACCCGGACGGGACGACATGCATATCAAATTTATTTTTTGCTTAGGTTTTTTCTGCGACCTCGGCAGTGGGCACCGTATTCGCTAATAGGAGAAACTCAATGCAAATTACTAAAATCATTTCCTCTGCCTCGGTTGAACGTTTAAAGCAAAAAGCACGAAAGCTTAAACGTGAAAAATCCATTCCACACACTGAAGCACTCGATGAAGTTGCAGTATCAGCTGGTTTTAATCATTGGCATCAGGTTGTGCAAGCTAATGACGTACTGAAACCATCAGAGGTGGCATTATCTTCTGGATGTGTCATGGCTTTTGATGTCAAAGATGGTATGGATGTCGATACCAGTGATGGGGTTTTAATTGAAGACCACTTATTGGAGATGCTCACTGAAAAGCAGCTATTTGAAATTTATGCCAACTCCCCTGATGAGGACGACGAACAAAACAGGCCTCTAAAAGAAACGCTATCGGATTCAGAGCTTCAGGAGTACTTTCGAGATGATTGCTCATTCATGTACTTTCGTCTTGCCGAGCCTCATGCAAACAAACCGCTGAAAGAAGTATTGGCTCTTATACGACAGTACTCGTTTTGGATACCGCAATATATTTGGCTTCAAGGTCACCTTATTGATACTTATCATTTGCCAGCGGAAGACGAGAATGGCAATGCAGTAAGCGTAAGGTTTTAGCTCTACAAGATGAGGCCTAACTGGCCTCATATCTTCTTCTGCAAGTGGCTTAACGCCAACCCTGCCATCAATGCCAAGCCGATGATCAGCGACGGTAGTACCACCGGTGGAATAGCCAGCGGGGCGAACAATCCCATAAAGAGCAATATGACGCCTGAGCCCAGAATTATCATGCTGTAGCGGTGAATAATAGGGCTAGAAAAATCAAAGGTTGTTTTCTTAATCTTCCAGGTCATCAAGCCGTCCCACAGCGCCGGTAACATGAGAATAAGCGCAAAGGGCAACCAGACCATCAGCAAAGCAAATCGAGTGAACACTTGGTACAGCACATCAAAAAATGCCTGAATACGGTCTTCTACCCACACAAACCAAAAGCCGCCCATGTTCTCCATCCCTTTAGAGCGCAGTCGCTGCTCTTCAGTGGGGATTAGAAAATCACGCACAGATTGCTCCATCTGCGTATCTACAACCCATGATTGATACCAGCCATGGCTAGTTTGACCAATCCAATAGCTTGTTTGAGCGCCCAATTGATTTTGGATCATCTGCTTTTCTTTACTAATGACCCGGCCAGTCCAATCACCGGGCACTAACACGCCAATAGCAATAATCTCCAGCATCAGCGCCAGACAAAGTAGCCAAACCGACTTATGCTTGCTCATGCCAAACATCCTCTTCTACTCGGGCCAGCATGGCTGCAACGGTTGGCGTCATAATCCGGGCTTTAATCACTTGTTGAAGCCGCTTTGTCGTCGTATGGCCACTGACATAACGCACGTCGATGCGTCCTTCAGCCAAATGCGCCATCCGATTTGGACGATTACGAATCCAGGTGTGGAAATACACACCATCCACGGCGGCCCACTCGAAATGGTCAGGATCACGCAGGCGAATCCCAGTTAAAGCACTGGCGGCAGTCCAGGTCAGTGCCTCAATGAAATGCCAAAGGCGTACACTGTCATCATCACAACTAACTTCTTCATAACTGCCCAAGCCATTACAAAGGCACAAATCAAAGATGGAATGGCCATCTAACGTGAACGCATCCGTTAAGTAGTCCGCCAAGCAATGCACCGAGGCCAAAGCATGAGGCCAGTCGGTTTCAAGTAGTCTTAAGGTTTCCTTGAACTGGGGGTTATGTTGCTGCCACTGAGCGAGCATTTCTTTACTGGTAAGTGTTGTCATTTTCAGACAGACAGAATGATGCATACAGACTCCTTATGCTGCCTGTGTAGAGCTGGTTAAAATAGGAATGCGACCTTTGATCACGCGGCCACCTGAAAGCTTGGCGATGTACTCCAGGTTGGGGAGCTGGCCTAATAACTGCGGTGGAAACATATCGCCTTCTTCCTCCATCAAGCGTTCGCCATGATTGCCGGTAAACAACGCGGGGCTGTCCGAGTTGGACGACATACCTTGAGTTTGCATGATGTACTGCAACCGAGTCTTAGGCAGATTGTCAGTAATGTACTGTTGCGTTTCGGCATCCATCACCCTAAGAGCTATCAGGTTGTTGATGTTACCTAATACCTGGCGAGCCTTAGCTTCACTGCCTGTACGAGCTGCAAAGTCAGCAAAGGTCTGAGTAGCAATCACACAACGCATTTTTGCGCCACGGCCTTTGTTGAGCAGTTGAATGAAGGGATCGTTGACGACTTCAGCCGCCTCATCGATGAAGATATTTACGGGACGATTTTCAACACCATAGTTATAGCGGTCACCGGCCACGGCGGTGAGATCGGATAAAAGCAACGAACCAATGGCGCTACCAACCATGGCGTCGGTCAATGAATCCAACCCGATATAGGCCACTTGGGCATTGTTGATAATACGGCCAGAATCCGTAATTAACCGGCTGTCATCCACATCGTTTGCAATAGGTGATAGCAATGGACCTAGTTCACTTGATGTGAGCATATTGAGCACCGGCATCAATGAGGCCACCATCTTGGAATAGTGAGTTCTGTCATGCTCAAACATACTCAATAGCCCCTCTAAATCAGTATTGGCGGCAACGGGCTGAATGCGTTCGTAGTAGAAAAGCAGCATCGCCATGGCTTGTTTAGCCAAGGTGTTGGCCTTTTCGGTAAAGCGCTTGATCTCCACACTAAAGTTCGGATACACCTGCTCCCCCCAGGCCGTGACGGCTTTTACTACCAAGCCTTCTGGGCCACCTTCCAAGAATCGTCTCAGTGTTTTCAGATCAGGACGTTGTGACGTAAGCAACAGACCTTGCACTATGTTATTCAGTGCCATTTGACCAAAGGCTTTAAATGGATCAGCACCGGTTTCGGATGGGATTAAGGCCGCAATTCGGCTAGCAATTTCAGTACCCCGGTTAAAGTTCCTCAGGGGATTAAGTCGTACTGAATGCTCTGGAAACCCCGGATGAAAATACACAAAGCGCTCAGGACTACCGGCGGCAATACAGGCTCGCTGTGCATTATCCTTAAGTTCTTTGTCTCCCTTGGGGTCAATAATAATCACGGCTTCATTGCGCAAAATGGCCTGAGTGATCATCGTATCAAAGCATCGTGTTTTTCCCGCACCGGTCGTACCGACAATTAAGGTGTGCCCCTCAGTGTGACCAACTGGCTGGTACACATCTTCTTCTTTGGGCTCAACACCATGAATCCAGGTCGAACCCATTTGTTTGCCGTGACCTTGGTTAAGCAAGGTTTGCTTATCCCGCTTTAAGATTTCATAAGCGCGTTGGGCATGACGTTGGTCCCACTCAAAGCCATACCCCAACCACAATTCATCAGGATGTTTTGCCATCACCTTTTGCAAATGCGACAGCGCCATAAAAGCCAATGGTTTGCCTTTTAGCCCCTTCTGCAACTTATAAAGACGGTAAGCCTCAGGCAGGCGATACAACGCCATGCCCGAGGAAATCCCTGTCATCCACCAAAATGGCTCAGGTGGTAGCTCAGTCAGCATTTCTGCGGCAATTGCCCCAGTTGCCCCAACCAGCCAGCCTGCTGCTGCCATGGCTTCATATTTCGTCCGCCAGGGCATCTCATATGCGTTTTCTTTCATTCATGCTCCGCAAAATAACCGTTTGCAATCCACTTAATTTCAAATGGATTAACGTTTAGCATGAGCGGTAAACAGAACCGTTTCCCCCTCATCAAACTGGCATTGGTCACTGGCCGAGATCCCCCGAAGCAGCTGTCCGGCTGGAATGCCATGCTCATTGGCGACTTGGCGTAAGGTTTGAATCGTGACGCGAATACCATCGGCACTATGATCCACGTCTGGGTAATCGCCATCGGTCAGTAAGATGGGCAAATCTTTCACAAAATTAACCATCTGTTGGCGCTGCGCGTGTTTGGGATCTGTACTTGAGTTCGAATTGGGCTCAATCGGCTTTTGCTTACGCTCCGCTCTTGTGGCGGGCTCTTTTGCTTGGGCATTAGTTGTCTCAGTTCGACTCGGACGCTGTAAAGCCTCTTCGTTCTGAATTGCTGCCGCCGCTTCTGCGTCTTGTTTGGAAAGGTCTATCAGTGCAATTAGCCTTTTAGAAATCGATACCTTCAGAAGTAACCCTTGCTCCTGAACGCCATCATTCGTAGTCACAGTTCTGGCCTTACGAGTCGGGTTTGCGGGATCTAATTCAAGCCAATCTAATCGACTGAGTTCAGCAAGCAGTTTTCGGGGAGCACACCAATGTCTTACGGCATCGGGATAGCGGATCAGTATCTGTTCATCAACCATAACCAACGCACTGCTGGCCTCTGGGAGCCATGCCAAAGATTCAGGCAGATTCAATGCTTCTGCATCGTGCTGGTTTACGTTATTTGAGATAGCGCCATCATATGAATTGTTAGGCTTTTCGCATTCATCACCTGGAGCATTTTCAGTTGCCTGGGGGTTATTAACATCACTGGCATGACGAAGTTCATCATCTTGTTCGGACGAGTTTGTCGATGGTGACTGTGCCGAACTACTATGTTCAATTGATGATGACGCTTCAGACAAGCCTGGCTGCTCACTGGAACGACTCTGAGGCTCTGCTTGTGTTTGTTGTGTTGCTTCCCACTCAGGTTTACTAAACAGTGTCAAACCACTTGGTACATTCGAGCTGAACAATAAATCGACCTCAGATATATGCAGCATGGGTAACCAGATTGGCTTGTCGTCTTTGATCAGCACTTCAGGGGCAAGACTTTCATATCGCTCATTTGAGGCGGATTTAGTGGCCAATCCTCGCTCAATGAGGATGTCCGCAAGGGTATCAGGATCTCTTGGAATGCCAGGTATCTTGTCTTTGGCCAACAGCTCAATGATGTCCTTAGCCGCGCTTTTCCAGACCAGGTAAAGATTGGTTGATTGATTCGATTTTCGTACCCAGACTCTGGCGTCTCGCTGATTAACTAACCACTGGGAACTGGCAAGCAATCGCCTCATGGCATCAAGTAGATAGCGTTCGACTGGGACACCAAGGGCGTTGTCGTCAACGGAAATTCGTTGAGCTTTCAGGTCTCGCTGTACACTGGTTTGGTCAGCTTCAATGACCAGTTTAGACAGGACATGCTCTGGATCGGTATTGCCAATTGCTTCCAGCATGGCTTGCAAAATTTCAGGGCCAGGTTGTGTTAACCAGGCGAGCAACTCAGGCGTCATCACCCGGTTTAACACCAGAATTGAGAATTGCTCGTGCCGTTTGCACCGTCCGTCGCGCCAGCGAATGAAATAGCGTTCAATGCTGTTATTTGTGGTCCACTGGGATAAGGTTTCTAAAAAAGGGTTCCACTGATAGCGTCCATCTTCGTCTGTGATGGACAAGTCTGAAACAGGCTTACCAATATCATGGAACAAACCACCAAGAGCCGCTGCAACACGCCACCTTGGCTCTAGCTCTTTTTTCTCAACCGGTGTGCCACTGGCAACAAAGATGATCCCTTCAGCAGCTTGTGCCGCCCAGAAAGCAACTTCCAACGAATGACGTAATAAACCACCAGCACCACTGTGATGATGATGCTCAGAAGCTGGCAACAAGTGAACATAGGACGCCAGATGATCAATGCAGGGTTGAATCAGCCTTTGAAAGTCACGCTGGTTAAAGCTAAGTACCTGGCGCAGTTTGGCAATTAGCTCGTCTTGTGTGGACTGTAAATCCTCGGGTGATGCAGCTGGCAACCCCTTGAGAAATGGGGGGTAGCGTGGAATGTCTGTATCCAGTTGAGATGACAGCTCTGGTAGTGCTTTGGTTTGAAAAAATAGGTTTTTGAACATAGTGAACCTCCGACACGATAGTGTGAAGGTTCATAAACTCACTGGCGGTGAATTAGATGTAAAAGAACCGCACCTATTTGACTAGGAAGTGGCGAAGCAGTTTTGTCTTAATTGAAACTAATTTTGCAACGGTTTCCAACTTTTAGAAAAGCAAGCGCTTTTCGAAGTTGGCGCATTTGCAGGACGTTTCATTTTCACAGTCATAGGAAATGGAAAATCGACTCCTAACAACAAAGCTTCTCCTTGACCCAAGACAGGGAGAAAAGATGCTGAACGTTGATCAATAGCGCCAACAGCCTTTTTTACAATTTCTTGGTCCAGCTGATTGGTCAACCTATGAACAATAAGTGTACCTATCTGACTTAAAACATCTTCAGGAATGTCACGTGGGCGCTGAGTAGCAATGATGGTATTCAAACCATACTTTCTACCTTCTTTAGCAATATTCCCAAAGGCATCCAACTCAAATCTGTTCGTTTCTTCTCCGATGCGCTTATTGAGAAATTGATGAGCTTCATCAATAAATACTAATAGAGGTGCACCATGGTTTATTGCACCTTGCCTGGCTACAGATAACAACTTTCTACCAATGGCATTAACAAGTATTTCTCTTGAGTTTGCTTCAAATGGAACTTCAGAAAGATCTAATCTCAGCACATTATTGCTACTTATTGGCGAACAGAAATCATCAATAAGATTAGGTAATGTCTTTAATTTATCATCCGGGTCAATCATCCATTTTAAATTGGGGTTGTTTGAATAGGCTTTAATCCGAGCTATCAGGTTTAAACAGTGGCCAACATCATTATCAGCTCTACCGCCCCAAATAGTGGGGTTAGGATTATTAGCATTACCGCCATTGGGCCACACACACTCGTTTACAATCTGGTCAGCAATGTTTTTAAACATCCATGGAGCTGTCTGGATAGAGCTATTCATAGATAATAGAGCAGCTTCGTAAGGAGCCTTTGCTTGACCAGACTTGTTCAAAAGATAATTTGCTTTGAAATCAAGGCCATGATTTTGTTTCTGCCAAAATTGCCACACTATTTTCTGACTCTCGATAGCTGCCTCCAGTTTAGGCGCTTGGCTTTGCGCTGAAGGCCTTAAAAAGGCTCTAATATCTGAGTCTGTAAACTGCCAATGTGGAAAAGTTAACTGATTAAATGGAGTTGCTTTTGCATGATTCCCAACATAGTAACTATCACAGCCAAGTGACTCATATTCCCCCGTGGGGTCAATAATAATTGCTTTTCCTCCGGCCTTAATCACTTGCTCGATGATGTTTGTCATCGAGTAACTTTTTCCGCCACCTGTTGCTCCTAAAATAGCGCAATGGCGTGAAAACAATTTCTCAGGGGTAACGTGAACAGTTACGGATTCATCATGCGGAAGGGAAGCTAACGGTAAATGGATTTGGCCAGGCTCCTCATCTTGTTTACCTTCAGCGATTATTGCTACCAGATACGGGTGAGCTGAATATATTTGGCTACCTAATCTCGGATGCTGTTTAATTCCTTTGTAGTTACGACCATTAGCTGGGTTCAAACTCACCAATAATTGAACAAGTCCAATTGGATGATTTTCGGATGGTTTATCAGCCAAACCGTCAACACTTAATCTCTCTCCCCCCTCAATCCACACTTTCACTAAGCGCCCAAGTATCGCTGTTTCACCTATGTCGATGAATACAAATTCATTTACTTCTCCAGCGGCTATTCGATTTCCGAATGACCAACTGGGCTCACCAGATCCCGCTTTAGATAAGTTAATGATAAGCTCGGTTGCAGATACGCTAATGACGCTACCAATCCGTCTTGTTGGATCGTACGGGGAAAACCACTTTTTCCGCTCCATGAATAGTCTCCCTTATTTAATACTCGCAGTGATTTTTTCAAATGCTTTGAAGAGTTCGTCCTCGGGAGTTGTTGATCTTCGTTCAGGTAGCAGACTAGAAAACTGTTTAAACGTTGAATCCATTATTGCGATTCTGCCATCCCCATGGTCAATAGCTGCCATTAGCAGATTCCTAATCTCATCATTGAATGAACCCGTTTCACTGAATGGGTCTTTCGTTGCAACCATCAGCATAAACTCAGGATTAGTCCTAAGCGCCATAGTTAGCGCATTATTTATATGCTTATCATTAAAACCAAAACCTAGGCACAATACAGCCGTTTTTGGTTGTTTAACTACTTCCAAAAAAGAAGTCATCATATCTAAGTAAGGAGAATCATAAGATGTCTGATATTTGCTACTGCTTGGATAGATAAAAACAGGTTCACCAATTTTGCTATCAGAACCTAGCTTTCTAACTCTGCCGTTAAATTTTCTCCAGTCCACAGAGCCATGCATCTTGTATAGCTGAACCACATTGGATATGTATGCGCCTTCACTGCTCTTGGAGTGTCCACGGTTCACTATGTCATACTTGAACCACATAGGATTAAAAAAAGAGGGGTTAGAAAACTCAAAACCATCAATAACAACAAAACCAGTATTTGATGCCGCGTGCTCAAAAGCCAAGTCATAATTAGTAGTGAAAAGTTTAAGTCGTTGTTGCTGAGCACTCCTTCTACCTACTGCACGCATAAATTTATCATGACTAACCCAGTCTGATTCAGGGATCGATTCAGTAAAGGTAGTTTTAGCTAAAATTATGTTTTTGGCTTGCTCAAGGAACTTACTTACTTGATTAATTCTTTGATTTGAAAGGTTCCCAACGGCTAAAGAGGAATCGCAAAGAGACAATAATAGTTCAATGTCTGGCTTTGCATCTCCGTTTGCTTCACGATGTTTTTGAAGGGCATCATAATTTGTTGCCCTCAAAACCAATTGAAAAAGATTCTCATCTGCTTTTTTACAATAGTCCCAAAGGTGCCACATACTTGGAGCGATAGGCGCTTTATTCTGCTGAGAAGGCTTATTAAATGTTAGAGACGTGCCTGAGCCAGCCAGTATGACTAAATTATCAGTATCTAAAACTTTATTGATAAAACGAAAAAATGTGGCCAGCTCGTCATCTAAGTCATCATTAGAAAGATCAATTTCGATTGGCTCTCTCTTCGAAGACGCGGAGTTCCTTTTTATGTCTGATGACAAAAACCTTACTATGTTTTCATTTTCCATTTTTTTAATTCACCTTCCACGTAAAAGACAACCAGCCTAGAAATCAATAAATTTCAGACGCTTGTGCTATTTAACTTCCTTCCTGAACAGCACGTAATAACACTTATATCTGCCCACCCACACCTTTGAATTTTTCAACAAAAGCGGCAATTTTCTGAAAAACCGTTTGCTTCTGGGTTCGGTACTGTGGGTTCAATGGGCTAAGTTTGGGCAGCGCCTCATTAAGTGCAGTGCCATTTTCAGAGGCGTACTCACGTTTGAGTGATGACGCAATATAGCGTTTGGCAGCATCGATATTGAGCTTTTCAGAGGCAATAATGGCATCGGCTTCGCGCTTCTGCTCCGCCTGGGCGAATTTGAAGAAAGCGTCGATAATGCTGGCTTTGTCATTGATCTCATCTAGGTTTGTCTGGTTAATAAAATCAACCACTAAGCTCTCTTTCGCTCTATTACCAAGGCTACCGCGGATCATACGACGAACTTCTTCAATCAAGCCTTCTTTGCTCTTGTTCTTCTTATTGTGGTCAAAAATCAGTTCAAGAATGTAATCGAGGTTTATTTCTTGCGATTTAAGCAAATCAATTTCAAAAACCACATCGTCCCAGTCTACCGTTGACTTATCTTTGTCCTGACCTTCTTTATCGCGTCGCAACCAGTCGCGGGTATCGTTGTAGGTAGAGCGATAATCTTGAATAGCGCGCTCGCTCGGCATATCGATGGTTTGCATTGCCTCGATGTCAGCATCGTCCAGATAGTACTTTGACTTGAACGTTTCAACAACTTGTTCATCACTGGTATCTAGGCTTTGCAGTGCTTTTAAGCCAGCAAATTCATCGTAGTTTTGTAAAATATTTTCTGCTTTGAGGTATTCACCAAATAGCTTGGCAAATTCCTTTTTATCTTGTTCTTTTTCAATATTTTCTGGATTTGGAAAACGTTCTTGCAGCTCTTTGACGATATCAACAAAACCTCGACGCGCTTGGCCAGTAGCAATATCGTTAAAGCCTTCCATGTATTCTTTATAGCTCTTCTCCAACACCACGTTTTTGGTGTTTTTGTCACCAAACAAGGTGATGGCATCAATGGTTGCCTGTTCCAAATCACGGAAGGTAACAATATTGCCAAAGGTCTTCGTCGCATCATAAATGCGGTTAGTGCGAGAAAATGCCTGCATCAAGCCGTGATAGCGCAAATTCTTATCAACAAACAAGGTGTTAAGTGTAGGCGCATCAAAGCCCGTTAAAAACATCCCCACCACTATGAGCAGATCTATTTCTTGATTCTTCACGCGCTGAGCAAGGTCACGGTAGTAGTTCTGAAAGCCATTACTGTCCACGCCATAGTTAGATTTAAACATGGCATTGTAATCGTTAATCGCGGCGCTCAAAAACTCTTTCGCGCTGCTGTTCATCGCGCTAACTTCAAAGCTCTCATCTAAAATATCACCAATGGCGTCCTGCTCTTCATTGGCTGCAAATGAGAAGATAGTCGCAATGCGCAGAGGCTTACTTGTGGGTCCATTTTCGGCCTCGGCCTGCAATGTTTTGAAGGTTTCATAGTAGGCTTTCGCTGCATCAACACTACTTACCGCAAACATGGCGTTAAACCCTTTAGCGCCAGAATAGGCTCGATGCGTTTTCTGGTTAAAATGGCTCAGAATATACTGCGAGATTTCACCAATGCGCATTGGATGTAAGAAGGCTTTCTTATTCTCAGCGGCACTAAGCTTCTTATCATCCTGCTCAGTCTCAATGCTCTTAAATTGCGGACGAACATCGTTATAGTCCACTTTGAACTTGAGTACTTTTTCATCACGAATGGCATCAGTGATCACATAAGTGTGCAACTGCTGGCCAAACACATCGCCCGTAGTTTCTGCGCCCAGTGCATTTTCAGGAAAAATTGGCGTACCGGTAAATCCAAACTGGTAGTACTTTTTGAATTTCTTCTTCAAATTTTTCTGCGCTTCACCGAACTGGCTTCGATGGCACTCATCAAAAATAAAAACAACTTGCTTGTTGTATATCGCTAAATCGCTTTCACTTTTGATTAAGTTGTTGAGCTTTTGGATTGTGGTGACGACAATCTTGTTATCGTCTTTATCCAGGTTACTCTTAAGCCCTGCGGTACTGTCTGAACCGTTCACACTGTCAGGTGAGAACCGCTGATACTCTTTCATGGTCTGATAGTCGAGGTCTTTTCGGTCCACCACAAAAAATACTTTATCGATGCAGTCTAAATCGGTGGCCAAACGTGCCGCTTTAAAGCTGGTTAGTGTTTTGCCTGAGCCTGTGGTGTGCCAAATGTAACCCCCGCTTTCAGGCTTAGCCCAGTCTTTAGCGTTAAACGCGCTCTTTATCTTCCATAAAATGCGCTCAGTGGCCGCAATCTGGTAGGGGCGCATTACAAGTAAGGTATTGCTGACGTCAAACACAGAGTAACGCAAAATCACTTCAAGCAACGTCTCTTTCTGGAAAAAAGTGGCGGTAAAGTCTTTTAAATCCTTGATCAGCGTATTGTCTGACTTCGCCCAGTTCATCGTGAAGTCGAAGCTGTTCTTGTCGCGCTTGGTGGTATTGGCAAAATAGCGCGTGTCGGTGCCATTCGAGATCACAAACAGCTGCAAGAACTTGTACAACGAGTTCTCTGCATTAAAGCTCTCTTTGCTGTAGCGATGTATTTGGTTAAACGCCTCACGGATTGCCACACCCCGCTTTTTCAGCTCGATTTGCACCAAAGGCAAACCATTAACCAAAATCGTCACATCGTAACGGTTGGCATGGCTTCCCGTTTGCTCAAACTGCTTAATGACCTGCACTTTGTTACGAGCAATGGTCTTCTTGTCGAACAGGTAGATGTTTTCGATATGGCCATCATCAAAGACAAAATCGAAAATATAGTCACTGTGCACCTTGCGGGTTTTATCAAGAATATTGTCGCTTGGTGTGTTTAGGTATTGCTCGCAAAAGCGAGCCCACTCAGCATCGGTAAACTCGACCTTATTCAGGGCTTGTAATTGTTTACGCACATTCACCAGCATGGCATCGGGTGTGGTCAAGGCGGGTAGATACTCATAACCTTGATTCGCTAAGTCCTGAATCAGCTCACGCTCTAAATCACCTTCGCTCTGAAAGTTTTCTGCTACTTTCCAGTCTTTGGTGTATTTATCTAACACAATAAAGTTATTCGATTCTGCAACTGTTTTATACGTTGTCATTCGTTTACATCCTTTTTTGTTAGCCGTGGTGTTTTCCAAAATGGAAATAGCCACCGCATCGCATTATTCAGTGACTTGCCAATGGCCGGTTTTATCTGAACCTACCCGAGTTAACCTGCCTTCTTTTTGTAGTTTGCTAATAGCGCGACCAATGGTTCTCACGTCTTTATTCAAGGTATCAGCGAGTTGTTGTCGGGTTAGCTCGGGCGTGCTACTCAGCAATGCTAAAATAGCCTCAGGCGTTTTAAGGCCCGTTACATTGATAAGGGTATTTACAGGGGCGTTTTGACCTTCTTTTAGGGGGGCGTTTACAGAGGCATTTTGCACCAACGCTTGCTGAATAACCGACAACATAAAATGAATAAACGGCGAACTGTCTGCTTGGTTATCGGACTGCTCTAGGGCGTGATAATAGGCTTGCTGATGGTCTTTAATCACACTTTCTAGCGGCAAAGATAAAAACAACGGATGCCACTTGGATAAAATCAGCGTTTGCCATAACCGCCCCATACGACCGTTACCATCGGCAAAGGGGTGAATAAACTCAAATTCGTAATGAAATACACAACTGGCGATCAATGGGTGGTCTTTTGTTTGCTTAAGCCATTGGATTAAATCGGCCATTAAACCGGATACCTGATGCGCAGGCGGCGCAACATGGTGCACCACACCACCTTTATGGATACCCACGCCTTTACTGCGAAACTCACCGGCATTCACAAGAATATCTGACAGCATTAAACCGTGAGCCGTGAGTAAATCGGAAATCTCGCTGGGTGTGAATGCAGGCAGTGCATCATAAGCGGCAATCGCGCCTTTTACCTCGGCCAGCTCACGCACGCTGCCCAATACGGGCTTACCTTCTACAATGGCAGTGATTTGCTCTTCGGTTAAGGTATTGCCTTCAATCGCCAGCGTGCCAGTAATGGTTTTAATGCGATTTTGCTTGCGCAGTTGCGGCGAAGCATTGAGCTGGCTGGCGTTTAATTCACCCACCTGCTGGCTGATTTGTGCCACCAAGTTCAAAATATCGGTGGTGATGGTAAAAGGTGGTTGGTAGGCCATTAGGCTGCCTCCTTATACTTACCTTCGTTGACAGTTATCCGGAATTTCCGGATAACTGACTCTGCTATTTCCGTTAGCGTTTTACTCATTAAGCTGCCTCATCTGAATGAGATTTCGGCCCGCCTGCCGGACTGGCAGGGAAGCTCAACAACAGGTCACGATAATACTCGTATTGCTTTTGGCGGAGTTCTATTTCGCGTGGGAGACCTTCTTGCAGCGAAGTTGTTAAGGTGTCGAATTTATCCAAAAGACTGATAATACGAGCTTGCTCTTCAAGTGTTGGTAAAGGAATCTTAATTTCATTCAAAATCGCCTGCGTAAGGCTTGGTCTGCCTGACCCAGTATCTAATTGCATCATGTCAATAGTTGTCATGAAATAATAAAAGAATTTTGGAATGATCTTATCTAGATCTAATTCTGTGTAGTAAATCGTATCAACATTCCAGAAGGGCTCATCTACATAAAAAATATTAGTTATCGAACCTTTTCTTGGTATTAATACAGTTGGTTTGTTGTAAGCAAAAGTATCCACATACTGCATGATTCCGCCAGAGCCATAAACAGGGATTTTGCCCGATCCCAACTTCTTCCAATCTTTGCCGTTTTTGATATTGGCAACGGTACTTAATTTTACCCACTCAACATCACCCTCTCCCGCCTGATCGGCAGACAGGTCAAAACTCAACAACTGATCGCGGTAGTAGTTGTATTGTTTTTTCCGCATGTTAAGCTCGGCGGTCAGCTCGGCGGTCATAGTGGTAAATGCGTCCAGAATACGCACAATTTCCGCTTGTATTGCCAGCGATTTTTCTGGGTTATTTGGACATGGGATGGGTACGAGAAACTTATCAGTATCTGGCGTTGCAATTTGCGGCATTTGCATTCGGCTACCGATGCCTTGAAAGTGCCGTTCATGCAATTTCAAAAAATGGTAAATAAACTTTATATCGATCGCATCGTTATCCGAGTAATACGACCACATTTCACTTTTATGTGAGAACGGTTTCTCGTAATACTCGAACTCAATCACACCTCTGGACTTTACAATAATCGACGGTTCCCGATTTACATCCTTTTCAGGTATGTCGTTAAAATCCACGAAGGCAACTGTTTTGCCTCCTGCAAAAATTTTTAACGGCGCTCCATCCTTGTGAAGGACTTTCATCTGCCCGGCTGTTATTTTTGTTCCTTTAGTGCGTACTAGCACTTCTTTCAATGGCAGCCACTCCACCTCAACCCCATCCAGTAGCTTCTCTAAATAGCTCAAATTACTCATGCCTCAAGCTCCTCACCTTCAATCTCTGCCACAATGGTGTCAATATCACTGCGAAGTTGAGTAATTTTAGCAACAGTGGTTTTAAGCTCTGCATTAAGCTCTGTAATGTCCACTAGCTCGCGGTTGTCTTTGGCTTCCACATAACTGCTTACCGAAAGGTTGTAGCTGTTACCTGCGATAACATCCAAATCCACCGATTTAGCAAAGTGATCTACGTTCTCTTTGCTGGCAAACACCTTCATAATTTGCTGAATATGACCCGGATTTTTTTCGTCTTCGTTGTCCGTTAGTACGTTGTTATTGGTTTCTTTTTTAAACAAACCGCTGGCATCAATAAACTGGGTGGTAGTGTCAGTTTTGTGTTTCGACAGCACCAATATATTCACCGCAATGGTGGTGCCAAAAAACAGGTTTGGTGCCAGTGAAATCACGGTTTCAACATAGTTGTTGTCAACCAAGTACTGACGAATTTTTTGCTCAGCACCACCACGGTAAAAAATACCGGGGAAGCAAACAATAGCTGCGCGACCTTTGCTTGATAGGTAACTTAGCGCATGCAGCACAAAGGCAAAGTCGGCTTTTGATTTAGGCGCAAGCACACCAGCGGGCGCAAAGCGGTCGTCGTTGATTAGGGTTGGGTCGTCGCTACCAATCCATTTCACTGAATAAGGCGGGTTAGAGACAATGGCATCGAACGGTTTGTCATCTAAAAAGTGCGGTTCGGTTAAGGTATCGCCCAGCTGAATATTGAACTTGTCGTAGTTAATGTTGTGCAAAAACATATTCATACGTGCCAAGTTGTAGGTGGTGTGGTTGAGCTCTTGACCAAAAAAACCATCTTCAATGATATGCGCATCGAAGTGCTTTTTAGCTTGTAACAGCAACGAGCCAGAACCCGCAGCAGGGTCATAGATTTTATTGACACTGGTCTGGCCGTGCATGGCGAGCTGCGCGATCAATTTCGAGACGTGCTGTGGCGTGAAAAACTCGCCACCGGATTTACCGGCATTTGCGGCATAGTTTGAAATCAGGAACTCGTAGGCGTCACCGAATAAATCAATTTGGTTGTCTTCAAAATTACCGAAGGTTAATCCTGCCACACCTTTTAACACAGCGGCCAGGCGTTTGTTTTTTGCCTCGACCGTATTACCCAGACGATTACTGGTGGTATCAAAATCCGCAAACAAGCCTTTGATGTCTTTTTCTGAATCATAGCCATTGGCTGAGTTTTCGATTGCCGCAAAAATTGCTGCCAAATCCGTATTTAAATTTTCGTTTTTGTGTGCATTAGCCGCCACATTGCTAAACAACTGGCTAGGGTAAAGAAAATAGCCTTTGGTTTTAATGGCATCTTCTTTAGCAAACTTGATGTTTTCGTCATCGTCAGACATGGCAGCATAATTAACGCTATCATCTCCGCCTGTGATGTAGTTGACAAAGTTTTCACTGATAAAACGGTAGAACAGCGTACCCAGTACATATTGTTTAAAATCCCAACCATCCACTGAGCCTCGAACATCGTTGGCAATCGCCCATATTTGGCGTTGAAGTTCGGCACGTTGTTGTAAACTTGTCATCTATTTATTCCTGATTTTAATTCGTCATAATTCATTTATGGGTTACGCAATGTTCACTGTCGTCGAACATCATTCGTTAAACCCTGGAGCTAAATTCAAATTTCCGACCCCGTAGAGTGTCGGAGTATTCTTTAACCAAAGCTGGTATTCAGTGCCTTGAAGGCTGTGTGCTTTGGAACAATCCACATGCCATTGGCGAAGCAAATACCCAGCGGTTGCAGCTCTAATCTCAACCTTTAGAACGCCGCCCGTCATACCATAATCCAGCTCAATCGCTTCGCTATGCTCAATACGAGGATGCGGCACTAACTCTAGCTCTACAAAGCGGTTCCATTGCCGGTCTTGGGTTTCGAACTCAGATTCAGATAACCTTGAGTCTTCAAGCACAACCGCTGCTTTAATTCGGGTCAGTACAAAGTCACGGAACTCGCTATGCTTGCGGTCAAAACCACGAACGTGCCAACGCAGGCCATTGTCCACCAGCGTATGCGGCACAATTTCCCGCGTTGTTTCACCGCTCGATAACGACACATAGGTGATACTCAAGGCTTTGCCTTTGTGGATGGCCTCGGTGACTTTCGCTACTATCGATAAACTCGGCTTGTTAAGGTGATAAGGCGCTTCACACGCAAGAGGTGGTTTTACCTTTCCAGTGAAGCCATCTCCGTAGCCTTGGCTAATGGTTGCCAGCGTTCTCACAACGTCATAGTCGAACAGGGGTTCAAATGCTTCACCGCGCTTATGCAATTTGAGCTTTTGGTCATACTCAATATTGCCTGGTGCAAGCTCTCGGTACATTGTGAAGTCTTTCGTTGCTTGTGCGGCGGCTATACTGAAGCGATCGACTAAATCCGCCCGTACTGCTTCGCCCTTAAACAATAAGGTGAAATCGATATGGGCAATGCGATCCCTGGTTGCTTGTGGCAACTGCGCTATCTGCGAAAGCCTATCTGGCTTTCCTTTCGCGCCTTCTTTAGCGAGTGAACTCGCTAGTACTGTTTGTTTCAGACCATCATTTGTCATGCGTCTTGTTTATCCAATTCAACCAGTTTCTTAAAACTCTGTTTATAAAGTACCGTCAGACATCGCGTAATCACATTGAAAAGCATCACTCAATGCTGCTCTTCATCTGCAATGACTTAGCAATCTCTACTGGTTGAAGCTGGACAGATGGCCATAAAACACTGAATAGGCTTCAACCTAATTAATTTTATTAGGTATCATCCTATCACAAATTATTTTGTAGGGAAGACTAAGCGGCAACTTTTTGATCTGGATTGCAATTGCCGCTCAGATATCGGTGTGAAGACCTTGTTTGGTGCCATCGATGATAGCCGCTATCAATGCGCTACCCGAACCAGTGACACCACGATGTTACCGCGATGAGATACCCCTTTGTCCGCCCCTGTAGACATCAGGGCTCGTTGCTCACTCTCCCGAATGCGCCTGGCAACTTCTGCCTGAGCTGGTAGCAATGGCAGCATCCCTTCAGCAATCGCGTCCGGTGCAGACTCTTGGCCACAGGACATCAAGTGCTTCCATGGATCTTTAATAAAGCGCTCGAACGTGATGCCAAATTCAATGATGCGGGCAGAGACGAAGATTTCGCCCCAGTATTCAATGTAGGTGTCTTGGTACATGGAAAGATTCCTCTTGTTGGTTATATACCCTTCCTACTTGCAGCCGCAGCGGTGTTACCTGCATTCGCTCACCCCAATCACATAGAAGACCTATGCTCATGGGGATTCGCTCACTTGCCGCCTAGCTGCAACACCAAGTAGTTTGGGTATAACGTAAGTTCACTTTCCATTTTCCAGAGGTTTTCAAATATGCAAGAGGCTATGACAAAGCTTTAAATCGATTGCGGGCATCTTTGTAGTCATAGTGGGCATGTTCTGAGCCACGATGGTACAAATCATCCAGGTAAGTTTGTTCCTGCGGCAGCTCGTCTTCGCTGATTTCGCGCCACCAATGCTTGTTGGCACCTTTAACACCGTCATGCCAGCGGTAACCACGCTCTTTTAGATAGTCCTTTACATCAAACGGCGCACCAAACGCACGAACTAGCACAGTACGCCTGTCTGCTTCTGACAATAAGTTTGCAACGGACTCGGGCAACAAATAGAACAACCAGGCCATCGCCAAACAATCGGTTGCAGCTCGGTGTCCTTCATAGAACCAACCTAAGCGAAGCAGCAGGTACTCAAGCTTTCGACTTTCAAAGCCCTGTGCTTTCCAATCTATGCCACTGGCTGAACAGGCCCAAGATAGATGGCCCAATGCGGCAAACCGCTTTTCAAAGAAAGGACGATCAAACTGCGCATTGTGTGCAACCACCAGCGGATCATCGGATAACCAACTCGCTACCAGAGCATCATCAATGCGCTGGCCTTGCACCATCTCATCAGTGATACCGGTTAATTCGGTAATCAGCTCGGGGATTGGCTTGCCGGGATCTTCATACAGGCTGATCACATCAACAATCGACACAATCCGCTGAGCAGAGGGGCTGTAAAGCACCTTAACCATACCAAGCTCAATAATGGACTCATCATCGGAAGACAGTCCGGTTGTCTCTGTATCGAGCAGCACCATTGGCTGTTCATCACCGACCATAGGAGAAAGTTCAAGTGGCCAAGTCTGCGGCTCACGCGTTAATGGAATGCGCTCCAGTAATCTAAAATTTTCTGGTCTTTCTGGGATATCCGCGAGGCGCTCTAGCGGAAATGGCGCAGGGGCTCTTGTCATTGATGGTTCCTCTTCAATTCTATTGTTCGCTTTGAGTTATTTCATTGTGCCCTGTTCGTTTATAAACGCGTTTGTACAAAATGCACCTTGGATACCTCAGCGTTTTTTTAATCTTTCTACTGGGTGAACCCATGTATGAAGGCTTTGGCTAAGCCTTTCAGAAAGCCTTAGCTAAACCCTTTAGGTAACCCTTACCGATACCCTTTACGTATGGCTTAGCAAACCCCTTTTCAAACGGTTGCAAAAGGCTTGAACCGAGTTCGACTGAGCATTTTAATGGTGCTCCTGACTTCGCTTTAAGCCAGTAAATTCAATACGAAGCAGATTTTTACTAACTGTTTTTAAACCCTTTGCAAAGGGTTCAACAAGCCTTGTCTGACGGTTACTTGACCCATGCGTTAACCAGTAGCAGTAACAGGATCAGTAACAGAAACAAGATCAGTAACAGAAGCAGTATTGTCCAAGCCTTGCAGGCTTTGACGAGGGCGAGCAATCCCCACATCAAGCTTTTCACTACAAAAAATAAATCACATAAAACACAACGTCTTACTCGGACAACACCAGTTTTATCTACAATTTTACTTGTAGAAATCAACATAGCATTAGATACTGTATAAACAAACAGTATCAATTGTGATTTTTCGAGGTTCGTCATGAGTGTCTCGCTGATAGGCCGTAGCGGCGCACTTGCCTTCATCAAAGCCAAGCGCCTTCGTATTCCATTGTTCATGGAACGTGTTTCTGCTGGTTTTCCCTCCCCAGCGCAGGATTATGTTGAGCAAACGCTCGACCTCAACGAGCTGTGCATCAAGCGACCGGCTGCAACGTTCTTTGTGCGTGTTGAAGGTGATTCAATGATTGATGCCGGGATTCACCCAGATGATATTTTGGTGGTTGATCGCTCTGTCCAAGCCGAACACGGTGACATTGTGATCGCGGGTATCCATGGTGAACTCACGGTAAAGGAGCTTCAACTGAGGCCGTGCGTCAAGCTGATCCCAAGAAACCGGGCGTATGAACCCATCCATATTCCCGAAGGGACAGAGTTAGAGATATTTGGTGTGGTCACCAATGTGGTGCGAAACATGCGCCGCAAGTCGTGACTGTCCCATGCCTATATTTGCCTTGGTGGACTGCAACAACTTTTACGCCAGTTGTGAGAAGCTGTTTCGTCCTGATTTAAAAGATACGCCGGTTGTGGTGCTGTCCAATAACGACGGCTGCGTGGTTGCACGCTCGCGTGAAGCTAAGTTACTCGGTATTAAAATGGGTGTACCCGTCTTTCAAATCAAATCTGAAATGCAGCGCCATGGCATTTGGGCATTTTCGTCCAACTATGCGCTTTACGCAGATTTGAGCAGTCGAGTGATGCGCACTTTGGAGGAAATGGCACCACGAGTAGAGGTTTACTCCATTGACGAAGCGTTTTTAGATTTAACCGGTATAGAGTCTGCCATATCTCTTGTCGAGTTCGGACAACAAGTGCGAGAGCGCATAGGCCACTGGATTGGGATCACCGTCTGTGTCGGCATTGCACCGACAAAAACACTCGCCAAACTGGCAAACCATGCCGCCAAAAAGTATCCAGACACTCAGGGCGTTGTAGACCTGACCAATCCAGATCGGCAACGTCGATTGCTCGCATTAGTCCCGGTTGATGATGTTTGGGGCGTTGGTAGACGGCTTTCTAAGCGTTTAAATGCTCTGGGTATCACCACAGCCCTAGACCTCGCCAATGCCTCACCTAGAGCCATCAGAGACCAGTTTTCGGTGGTTTTAGAGAGAACCGTCAGAGAGCTCAATGGTGAGTCGTGCATTGAACTAGAAGAGATCCCGCCAATTAAGAAACAAATCGTCTGTAGCCGTTCATTTGGCGTAAAAGTGACGCACTTTGAATTGTTACGTGAAGCCGTATGCGAATACGCAACCCGTGCCACTGAGAAGCTTCGCAAAGAACAGCAGCAAGCCAAAGTGCTGACCGTGTTTATACGAACCAGCCCCTTTAAGGACAACGAGCCGCAGTACAGCAACTCTGCATCGGGTGAGTTACTGATTCCCAGTTGCGATACGCGGGATTTTATCGAGCTGGCCAATCACTTACTCAAGCGGATTTGGAAGGATGGTTTTCGTTATGCCAAAGCGGGCGTCATGCTGTCTGACTTTTACGATCCTGGCATGTTTCAACCAGGACTATTCGATGACGTATCGACCCGCTCTAATAGCCAGCAGTTAATGTCTGTATTGGACACCATTAACCAAAGCGGTGCCGGAAAGGTTTTCTTTGCTGGACAAGGTACGAAGAAAGATTGGTCGATGAAGCGAGAGCATTTGTCTCCCGCTTATACAACACGCTGGGACCAGTTACCGCGAGTGAAGTAGCGCAGTTAACTCAATAGGCATTCACTCTGCGACGCAGCATGTTGAGCTTATCAACCTGGCGTCGAATATCACTGAAGAATTCTTCTTTCTCCATGGCCAGCGCTAACTCCCATTCTTTGGCTAGACCTTGGCAGTCCAAAAATGAGTATCTCAGCTTCGTCTTTGAAATACTCAGTCCTTTACTAAAGACTACGCGCTTGCCTCGTTGACCGTGAAAGCTGTTGATGTACCACTCAATGCCAAAGCCATACTTAAAGTCTCTGATACGGACACCAAGCAGCCCCCAATCTTTAAAGGGCGCATTCTCACGAACCTTGTAATGGGTAACCCAAAAGTCATCAACTTCAGCTCGTGCCAGTGCTTTTAGCCTGTCCGTTTCTTGCTGAAGTAAATCTGATACATCTGCTTTCCATTGTTCATTGACGATTTCTACCAAACCAATTTCTCCATCCAATTAACCCCAAAAGCCAAAACCACTATCCGTTTGGCTTTTGGATCGAAACGCCAAACGTAAAACTGCCGTAACAATCACTGTTTGGCGTCTCGATATAAATCAACTCGCGTAATTCCATACCTGACAAGGGATACAGGCCGATTTCACTTAAAAACGCCTAAAAAGACGTATTGCCATGAAAATACAAACCGTTTGGCAAGTTCAGGCCAGAATGCAAACGACGTTTGGCGTCTCGATTTTTTTGGCTAGGTTATCCGCCGCCAAACCGAGCCTATTCTCATACTTTTGCGAAAATGCAATAGGCAGATAGATGAAAGGATTTGTCACCTTTCTGCCCACCTCCAGTGCACCGAATCCTGATAATGACATTTGAGTGAACCGCCAGAGCACTTGGAAATGCCCAAGCGTGACCAGTGCGGTTGATTGAAAACCGTTAGAGCACTTTGAGTGCACAGGAGATAAGTATGTTTGTACTAGGCGTAGATATCGGTTACTCAAACCTGAAGCTGGCAATTGGCCAATCAGGTAGTGAACCGAAAACCATTATTCTACCTGCGGGTGCCGGTCCAGCGGATCGTATGCCGGAGCGTATCGGTGGAGGCGATGATGACACTTGTTTGTATGTCTCTGTCGATAATGAGCGTTGGGCCGCTGGTGTTCCTGCTGGACGCCTTCAAGGCTGGGAACGAGAGCTTCACCCGGAATATCCCACCACAAAAACCTATAAGGCACTTTTTCATGCCGCCTTGTTAATGGCTGAAACAGAATCCATCGATTTGGTTGTCACTGGATTACCGGTTTCCCAGTTTCATGAACCACAACGTAAGTCTGATCTTGTGCAGCGTTTAAAAGGTGTCCATCAAGTGACGCCTAAGCGCAGCATCACAGTTCATGACGTCAAAGTGCTGCCGCAGCCTGCCGGTGCCTATATGGATCTGGTTCAAACAGGTGGAGATTTGGGCTTGATTGAAGAAGGTCGCGTCGTCGTTATAGACCCTGGCTTCTTTTCTGTTGACTGGGTTGCCCTTGAGGCCGGAGAAATTCGCTACAGCTCATCAGGAACCAGTCTTCAGGCAATGTCCGTGCTACTGGAAACGATTGATAAGCTGATTTCGGAAGATCACGGTGCCAAAGTAGGTATGGATCGACTTGAAAAAGCCATGAGAACCGGCGACTTGCAGGTGCTGCTGTTTGGAGAAAAGGTCGATATTTCACCTTATCTAAATGCTGCCATGAAAAAGGTAGCGCCTGTTGCTCTTACAGCCATGCGCCAATCCATGCGTGACGAAAGCATCAATGCGGACTTGGTATTGATCGCGGGAGGTGGAGCCATGGCTTATAAGGAAGCGGCCAAGGAGATTTTTTCGCGAAGCAAGATCATCGTGCCGGAACAGTCTGTTTTGGCGAACGTCCGAGGCTTCTGGTTTTATGGGGCCTGATCATGAGAGTTGTCGTCAACATTCCCCCAGGGAGCCACCCAGAACTACTCAAAGAATTGGAAAAGACGCCACCACGGGAACGCGCTGAGCGTCTGCGGATGCTGGCCACCTTTGGGTTAATTCACATGAGCCAACCCAATCTATCCACGACATCTGGACCGCTGGATGGTCTTGCACCAGATGGTGAAGTTACTTCTGAGAGTACAGCGCCAGAACCCAAAGCAGAATCACGTAAACAATCATTAAAATCAAAACTAGGGCTGGGCTTATAACATGGCGTTATCAGTTAGCTGGCTCGATGCCAGGTTAAATAAAGAAGCAAAAGAAACCGTAGTAAAAGCCGACCGAGATGGGCTAAGTGCTCGGGTATCGCCCAAGGGCAAAATTGTTTTTCAGTTTCGTTATCGTTTCGATGGCAAGCAACAGCGGGTAGACATAGGTACTTACCCACTTATGAAGCTTGCTGAAGCAAGGAATGAGCTGGATAGGTTAAGGGCAGTACTTGATCAAGGCCGAAACCCCAAGCTCTACCTACAGCAGGAACGGGCTAAGTATTCTGCCAAGCAAAGTTTCGAATCGATTTTTCGAGACTGGATAGACTCTGCCGGTAAGCAAGGGCTAAAGGAGAAAACGTGGCACTACCAAAAACGCAGCAGTGAAATATATTTGCTGCCCCGACTTGGCAAGTACCCATTAACTGACATCAATGAATTGTCCTTGCGAAACTGTCTTCGTGAGGTTTCGGAGTCGTCCCCTTCGAACACAGAGCGCCTAGTGTCTGTGCTGCATAAGTTTTATGACTGGCTGATTGATGAACAAATTTTGGAAATTAACGCTGCCGCAGGGATCACAGCAAAGAAAGTCGGCGGCAAGAAAGGCAAACGAACTCGGGTGCTAAATGACAACGAGATCAGGATACTTTGGCGCTATTTGCACGAGTCAAAAATCACTGAGAAGAACCGCATCTACATAAAACTGCTTCTGCTATTGGGCGGTCGCAAGGGCGAACTCATTCAAGCTGAAAAGCATCACTTTGATTTGCAATCTGCAATGTGGACAGTGCCTATAGAGATCCGCAAACAAGGTGAGAAAATTGGAGCGCCGATCATGCGGCCATTAATTAAGCCAGCTATTGAGCTGATTGACCTGGCGATGCAGATGAGCAAATCAACTTACTTGTTTCCCGCGAACGGACAAGAAGAGCTTGCCACAAATGGCTTTGATACCACTATTCCTAACAATGTGAAAATCTGGGCTCGCAGATCGCTTGGTGTTGAGATGGAACATTGGTCTATGCATGATCTTCGCAGAACGATGCGAACGCGAATGTCTGCCATCACGACGCAAGAAGTTGCCGAGTTGATGATTGGCCACAGCAAAAAAGGGTTGGATGCTATCTACAACCAATATCAGTACCTGGATGAAATGCGTCATGCTTACGACGTTTGGTATCAACAGCTAGAAACCATCATCGAGCCGACAGGCTTTCCATTCAACTGGCGTTTCGGACAATAAAAGAAAGAGGCTCAGTCCTCTTTCTTCTCATACTCTTCTAGGTCTTCAATGTGCCACAGCTTGTTTCGTGTATTTCGGTTGATACGAGGTTGCGGCAAGCTGCCATCTTTTATTCTTCGCCAGAGCGTCGTATAGCTAATGTGGTAACGAGCCATCACTTCGTAAGATGTTAGAAAAGGGGTTACCTGGTGCGCTACTGCTGTCATCTGCATTCTCCTGAAAATCAATGTAAAGCTATCATCGCCTGATTCATCACTTGTTGATGGTCAGAAAGATGCATGATTTGTTCAGAAGATCAGCCCAGCATAAATGCCTGTATTTTTGACATCAAACACCGAGAACATCTTTCAACTTTGCTAGGGCTTGTGTATGTTTGTCATTCGGCATTTTTGCTAAATTGATTTGTTTCCATTTAATGGCAGGAAGCTCACTGACTCCATCTAAGCCGAGTAGAGACCAATCAGGCTCTCGATTTTTAAAGGATAGCAAAAAAGACTTTTCACTATCGGTCAGGCCTTGGTGAATGAGGTCTACTAGGCGCACTCTTACGGCTTCCAGCTCCACCAACGGTACATCCGTCTCGGCCATGTTGGTAAATTCACCTTCATAGGTGGCAGTAATATCCTTAAATTGCGGACTGAGTAACTCAGCCATTGGCCGATTATGGCTTGATAAATAAACGAGTAATGCTTTACGAATTTCATCCGTTAGGCCTTCATTCTCCAAAAGCCACTTCACATCAAATAAGTCTCTTGGATGCTGTCTATCTAATGCTGCACATATCTTTCCTGCATACAAATCAGCTAGATCAACAACTGGCATTTCAACATAGCCAAATTCGTCTTCTACAGCTGCGCAAACTTCCATCAACTTTGGTTCATAAACAGTACCTCGCAATACAGGTGATAGCTCGACTTTGATCTGCACACCGTTGCGAGCAACGATCAACCTTAGAGCATCGCGTTTTGAGCGATAGGCTTCCGTTAGCTCGATGTCTTTAAATGCTATTTTTAAATCTGAGCTAATAGCATCAAGTGCATCGCAAATTTCCTGCAAGGCATCATCACGGCTCTTCATTGGCAGATACACCAAATCAATATCGACCGATAAACGAGGAAAGTCTCTGACAAATAAATTGATTGCTGTACCACCTTTGAGGGCAAAGCATTGCTGTTTGGCAACGAAAGGCAATACCTGTATCAAAAGCTGTACTTGTTTGTAATAAATACTATTTCTATCCATCGCTGAACTTATCCTTTACTTGCTAACGCCATATGCTGAGGTACGGTTATCAGATACTCTGTATCCAGCTTTCCACCTTTAGCAACAACACGCTTACCTGAACCTAAGTCGTAATTTTCTACATTTAACTTATCAAACCAAGGATAAGCTTGGCGTTTTGCAAACCAAAAGAATAAGCGTTTGACCTTTACGCTTTTACACTCCTTTAAGAGCGCATCAAGCTTTCTTGGAGATAAGTTCACTAACCCCTGCATTAGCTCATCGGCATGTTCAAATGACACACTTTCAGGCAAATCCATCAACACTTCCAATATGGCTTTTTCCGGACATGAAAAATATACAGGTGGTAATTGCTCTCCCCATTCATGCTTTTTAACGAACGCTATATCTTGGGATAAACTATCAGGCCACAGTTTACTTGTACTATGTCCTTCGAACTTAATTGGCAATGACAGTCTCGCAAGCCAGGAAGGAAGCTTTTTCGTTGCATATAAATGAATATGAGGCGTACTTCCTAATGATAAGTATTGCGATAAACCAGATATGGACAATGCTGACAATCCACCGACCACGATAGACAGAAGTTGTTCATCGACACTTTTTTCCATCATACGCTGCATTGAAGCTACTACGCCTTCCCAAGTGACTGCTCGGGAATACTGACTGTAAACACCTGTAGCTAGTAGCAACAACGTATCGGTTTTGACAGCATTATCTAACGCATGAGCACTCAAGCCTTGCTCTGCAAGCCACTTCTTTGTAGCTAACATGCCATAAGGTAAAAGAGTTTTAAGAGATTGCTTATATGACTCTTTCACCGTTTCACGTTGGGGATGACTAACCATTTCTAAACACCAAACCCTTCTTCTAGTTTATCTCTTTAGGATTTCGCGGCGCAAATCGCCGTAAAACCTAGCTTTAATAAACTAACATAACAAAGGGAAGTTTACCATTTTTTCTATTTACGGCGCATAACGCCGTATAATTGCCATTTGTTAAACCAACCCAGCTATTAACCCAAGCGATAAAATATCAAGCCCCATCCGCAGAGGTACTTATTGGCTCAAACCTATGAATAACATGGGCTACAAGGCGGTTTGTGTCATGAATTGCAATCAACATGCCTAACGAGAAAAATTTGTACACACTGTTTGTACACTCGCAACGATGACACATCAAAAACCACAATAGCGAACCCTTTAAATTCATAGGCTTACAAACATAAAACTAGAGATGATCGCATTTCTTCCGCTTTTGTAATGTCGAAACCAAAGTACCAAAAGCAGGAGGTACTTTCTTTATCAAACCCAGTAACCACAAGGCCTAGAGCCAGATTTGTGTCATGGAATTTTCGCCAATGGCCTCTAAAACGGAATTTGTACTCAAGTTTGTACACACTTTCCGAGGTTACGCTTGAACATCATTGAAAAGTAAAGAAACGAGAAAAAGACAAAAAGCCTTTAAATTCAGTACGTAGAGATGTGATTGTGGTGTGCAATGAAAGGTGGTTTTAAGCGTTGAAAGGCTGGGCGGCATCAGGGTGGGATATGATTGCAAACGTTCTACGTTGCTCAACTTGATCAATAAACTCTTGGGACATGATAAATGGTCTTCTAGTGTGCATAAGACGCCACTCAAAAAGAGCAACGTGAAAATGAGGTTAAATTGCGTGGCGTTATTTTCGCTGATCTTACTTCTAGACACAATAAATGCTTAAAAATTTGACCATATTCTTGCTTGCAGTAAAGCCGCATAATTCTCAGAACATAGAATTGACCTAAATATTGATATAAAAAAGGAGCCTATCAAGCTCCTTTTTTGACACTTTTCAAAGCGCTGTTTTTACTAAGATGCTTGCAACGTCACGCACTCTCAATCTTTGTGTACCGCAACCCCCTCAGGCCGTTTAGGAAATATACGACGCACTATCACAAAGAATAACGGCACAAAGAATATCGCTAATACGGTTGCGGTTAGTGTACCACCAACAATGCCCGAACCAATGGAGATACGGCTATTCGCACCCGCGCCGGATGAAAGCGCCAGTGGCAAGGTGCCTACCATGAACGCCATGGACGTCATGATAATAGGACGCAATCGCAGGCGGGCCGCTTGTGCGGCCGCATCCCAAACGTTGGCACCTCGTCGATACGCTGCTTCGGCGAATTCAACGATTAAAATGGCATTTTTCGATGACAACCCGATGGTGGTGAGCAAAGCAACTTGAAAATATACGTCATTTTCTAAGCCTCGAATGTGTGCGGCCGCGGCCGCGCCTATGACCCCCAGCGGAATCACCAAGATCACCGAGAAAGGTACCGTCCAACTCTCATACAACGCTGCCAAGCACAAGAACACCACCAAAATCGAAATGGCATACAAGGTCTGAGTTTGACCACTCGACAAGCGCTCTTGATAAGACAAGCCACTCCAAGACCCCACAACGCCACCAGACATGTCATCGGTGACTCGCTGCAATTCGTCCATGGCCGCACCGGAACTCACTCCAGACGCACCCGAACCTTGAATTTGATACGATGCCAAACCATTAAAGCGATTTAAACTTTTTGGTCCATAGGTCCATTCGCTTTTAGCGAAAGCCGAAAAAGGCGTCATGGTGTTGTCGCTACCGCGAACGTACCAGTGTTGAAGATCCTCAGGAGAAGCACGATACTGCGCCGCTCCTTGCATATACACCGTTTTAACCCGACCACGATCAATAAAGTCGTTAATGTATCGACCTGCCCACGCACTGCTCAATGTCGCACTAATGTCTGACATAGAAAGCCCCAAAGCGGATGCTTTCTCTTGGTCAATATCAATATGTAACTGAGGTGCCTCTGAATCAGAACCCAAACGAACTCCCGTTAACAATGGGCTCGCATTGGCGTTTTGCAACAAAGCATCGCGCATTTCGAGTAAGGTCGCGCGGTCAGTATTGCCCGATGCCTGGAGCTGGAAGGTAAAGCCACTGCTTTGGCCCAAGCCGCGTATAGAGGGCGGTATCAAAGAAAAGATCCTTGCGTCACGAATGCCTGCAAACGCGCCATAAGAGCGACCAACAATGGCGCCGGCGCTGTTGGCTGGCCCCACACGCTCACTCCAATCTTTTAAGGCGATAAAACCCATGCCTGCATTTTGTCCACTGCCCATAAAATTAAAACCAGAAATCGTAAACACGGCTTTAACATTATTCGCTTCTTTTTCCAAAAAATAGCTTTCTACTTGACGCATCACTTTATCGGTTCGCGACATGCCTGCGCCTTCAGGCAAAGACACCATCACCATCACACGACCTTGGTCCTCGGTGGGTAAAAACCCGGATGGCAACGACGTCATCAGATACCCAAGTCCCGCCACGATAATACCGTAGCTCACCATCCAACGAATCGGTTTTTTAATAATACGACTCACGCCGCCAAAATATCGATCGGTTACACGGTCAAAGCCTCGATTAAACCAGCCACCAAGCCCTTTACTCTGCCCATGATTGGCTTTCAAAAAGGTCGCGCACAAGGCGGGGGTCAACGTCAGTGCAACAATAACGGATAAGGTCATCGCGGCAACAATCGTGATAGAGAATTGACGATAAATAACGCCAGTTGAGCCACTAAAAAACGCCATAGGCAAAAATACCGCCGACAACACCACCGCAATCCCGATGAGTGCACTGGTAATTTCTTTCATGGACTTAATCGTGGCTTCTTTTGGCGATAAATCTTCTTCTTTCATCACCCGTTCGACGTTTTCTACCACCACAATCGCATCATCCACAAGCAAGCCAATCGACAAGACAATACCAAACATCGTCAAGGTATTAATGGAGAAGCCAAACACTTCCAACACACCAAACGTACCTAACAGCACCACTGGCACCGCAATGGCAGGAATTAAGGTAGCGCGCCAATTCTGCAAGAAAATAAACATGACAACAATAACGAGAGCAATGGCTTCAACCAGTGTTTTCAACACCTCTTCAATCGAAATACGAATAAAACTGGTGTTATCCACAGGGAACGACAGTTTGTAACCATCGGGTAAATTATTGGATAAATCGTTTAATACTATTTTTACTGCTTCAGAAGTCGATAACGCATTTGCCCCCGGCGCCAACATCACTGCCATACCAGAAGCCGGGTGGCCATTTAAACGAGCAATATAAGAATACGACTCACTGCCAAGCTCCACCTTCGCCACATCGCTCAAACGTACCGTTGCACCACTGTCATCGTACGCCAAAATAATATTACGAAACTGTTCTGCGGTTTGCAGCTTAGACTGCGCCGTCACCGTGACATTTAATTCTTGCCCCTGTTCCACCGGATAAGCCCCCAAACTGCCGGCGGCGACTTGCGTATTTTGCGCTACCACGGCGGACGAGACACTCGAAGGCATGAGCTTGTAAGAAGCCAATTTCAATGGGTCTAACCATATACGCATGGCGTATTCAGAGCCAAAAACCTGCAAACTCCCCACGCCGTCTACACGAGATACGGCATCTTGAACACTGGACACCAAATAATCCGAAATGTCGTTGGCCGAATCACGGTCTGTCTCGTCGTAAATAGCGGCTACCATTAAAAAATCAGAGTTGGATTTTCTGACCGATACGCCACTTTGCTGCACAGAAGTCGGCAAGTTAGAGGACACTTGCTGTATCTTGTTTTGAATTTGAACTTGAGCAATGTCAGCATCCGTGCCTTGCTCAAACGTCACATTAATACTGGCGCGACCGCTTGAGCTGCTCGATGACGAGAAATACAATAACCCGTCCAGACCTGTGAGCTGTTGCTCTAAAATCTGCGTCACACTGTTTTCTACCGTCTCGGCTGAAGCGCCCGAATACGTCGCTGAAATACTGATGGTTGGTGGAGCCACGTCAGGGTACTGAGCCACAGGTAAATTCAGTATGGCCCCCAACCCCGCCAACATAATGGCGATGGAAATAACCCACGCAAACACCGGTCGATTAATAAAAAATTGCGCCAACATAGATTAGTTCCCTTGAGTTGAAGAGGCGTTTGCCGTATCGGCCACAATCGCACCGCTGTTACTGTCTCGCTTCATCATCACCGTACTCACTTCACTGCCGGGCCTCACTTTTAACGATCCCTCAACAATGACCTTGTCGCCCGCTTTCACACCATCCAGCACCAACCACTGATTTTCAATGGTTCGCTCAACGGTTAAAATTCGCTTCTCCACCACATTACTGTCATTCACCACCAGTGCCGTTGGATTGCCCTTTACATCACGCGCCACACCCTGCTGTGGAACCAGAATCGCCGCATTGTGCGTCAGCTCATGAATCACGCCTCGTACAAACATACCGGGTAACAACAAATTATCTGGGTTAGGAAATTCCGCCCGTAACGTCACGCTGCCGGTTGACTCATTCACACTGACTTCACGCGCCTTTAATGTCCCCTCGTACTGGTATTTTGAGCCGTCTTCCAACACCAGCGCCACCGTATTGGAGCCTTTTTCAACCTTGTCTTGAGACAAGAAAGTTCGCTGTTTAAGCTGATCCAAGCTGGTTTGCGCCAGATCCACAAAAATCGGATCCAAAGAACGTACTGTCGTCATCACAGTGGCTTGGCTGCCCGTAACCAAAGCGCCCACCGTCACTTGAGAAATGCCGATGCGCCCTGCGATGGGGGATTTTATCTTTGTGTAACCCAAATTAATTCTGGCGCTTTCAAGCGCGGCTTCAGAGCCTTTTTGCTTAGCAACGGCTTCTAAATACGCCACACGTGCATCATCAAGATCTTGTTGAGACACATTATTCTGTTTACGCAGCGCCGTATAACGCTCATTTTTAAGTTGCGCCGCTTTTAAACTTGCGTTCACCGATTCCAAATCCGCTTGCGCCTTTTTATAAGAAGACACATACGTCGAATCATCTAGCTCATACAAAAGATCGCCCACATTGACATCTTGCCCTTCCTCAAAAAAACGCTTCTTCACAATACCACCAACCTGAGGGCGAATTTCAGCCACCAAGCTCGACGCTGTACGCCCTGGTAACTCGGTCATCAAATCGGTTTTTTGGGTTTCAATAACCAACACACCGACCTTAGGGTCGGGCTTTTTTGCGGGTGCGCCAGCCACTTTAGGCGCCTCTTCCTGGCAACCCGCCAGCAACAGAACAAGTAACGTACTGGTAACAGACTTAAACATAGACAACATGGAGGCGACTTCCTTTGTAAAATAAAATGAGCATGGCTTAGCACTGTAATATAAGCCAACGTTCTTAGACACGACAAAACGTGCAAATAAATGAAAAGCGCTGAATAAGCCCCTTATGAATACAAATAAGCCCCTTATGAATACAGGCGCATTACCCTAAAAGACAACACAAAATACTCACAGAGCTATTTCATCGCCCTAAAAATCCCCTTTATCTGAGGCCAGCGATTTACTAACATCGCCACAAAGACGAAAAAACACCCTCCTATCTGCATCCCCCCCATAGATTCACCAAACCACAACACCGCAAACACGGCCGCCCAAACCGGCTCTAAATTCATAATCACCGCAGCATGACTAACGGGCGTTAGACTCATGCCGTAGGTTTGCAATAAAAAGCGCAAACTGGTGGCGATCAGCGTACTGGCCAAAAACCAACCGGCTACCTCCATGCTCATACTGTCGGGAAGCGTTTCCGTTAACAAAGACAGAAACAACAATAAAATGCCCGCCACCGTTAATTGAATCGCCGTTAATACCAAAACATGCATTCGCATCGAAAAGCGTGACAGTAAATTCAGCTGAAACGCTAAGGCCACAGCCGACCCTAAAAAATACAACTGAGCGACTTCAAAGCCCACACCATTATTTACTGCTAATAATGCCAAACCAATCACAGCAAAAGGTAGGGCTAGCCAAACGCTCAGGGGCGGCTTTTGACCAAACATAAAACGCGCCACCACCGGCACAAGCACGACCCCAAGGCTAGTGATAAAGGCACCTACACCTAAATTTGACCCCTGATCTAAGCCAGTGACCCAAAACATCATGGCAATGCCCATCACCAACCCCGCTAAGCTGGCCTGCTTAACATTTTGCCAATCGAGCGCTTTAAAATATTTCTGTCCCACTAAAAACAACACAAAGCCGGCCACAATAAACCGCACCCCCATAAAAAACAAAGGGGGCAGTCCTGCCAGTGCTTCTTTGGAAAATACCCAACCTAACCCTGCTAACATTGTCACCAACAGCAAGATAAGCTCCGCTCTACAATGCACTCCCTGTTTCAAAATCTGTCCTTATCTCATCACTACAAAATAAAAAAGGCCTGCTAACTGGCCCAACATTAACAAGGTAACTGATGGCCATAAACGTCATCGAGCGTTGAGTGAACCATCACAGGAGCAAAGCGCGAGGCCACTTTAAGCGCCTTGAGTTTCGCTTTCCCGAATACACCACCGTGCATGTGATACAAACCGGCGTTGGCTTTGGACAGATTTTGCACCTTAGTCGTTCTTGGCTTTCTCACCTGTTCGTATCTCGCCAGCGCATCAGCCACATCAAAAGAACACACATACCGCACCAGCACAGCGGCGTCTTCTATCGCCATAGCAGCGCCTTGCGCCATGAACGGCAACATCGGATGGCACGCATCACCAAGTAAAACCGCCCGCCCCTGAGACCAAGTGGGCAATTCAGTACGGCCATTCAGTGCCCACAAAAACGTGCTCGTCGCAGAACCCAGAAGCTCCGTCACCTCTGGATGCCAGCCAGCAAACGCGCGCTTTAATTCTTCTATGCTACCTTCTTCACGCCACGACTCAGACTGCCAATCGTCACGCTCTTCCACCGCCACAAAATTCACCCATTCGCCACCGCGCACATAATAACTTACAAGATGGCGACCCGGCCCCGCCCACACACAAGCATCGGGTTGAATCACAACGTTTAGGGCACTGACAGGAATCACACCGCGCCACGCCACTTGCCCCATAAACGTTGGCTTTTCTGGCCCTAACATTTGCCTACGCACTGCTGAATGAAGGCCATCTGCGCCAATCAGCAAGTCAGCCGAACATTCTCGACCGTCTTGCAAAACGGCACAAATACGCCCAGACGACGTATCTTCTTGATAACGAGAAACCACGGCGCCTAACCAAATAGCCACACCGGCGGCAGAACAAGCGTCAACCAAAACCTGATGTAAATCCGCACGATGCAAATGCCAATAAGGCGCCTGATAGCGTTTTTCAGCGGCTTGTGCCAGCGGGATTTTTAAATAATACTCGCCGGTTTTATAGTCTCGAATCGCTGCGTTTTGTGGAACAAAGGCGAACGGCTTGAGTGCAGACTCCAACCCTAAGTCGCGCAACACCTTGAACGCATTAGGGCTGATTTGTAACCCGGCCCCCACTTCACCCAGCGCCAAAGCCTGTTCACACACAACCACTTGGACCCCTTGTTTCGCTAAGGCTAACGCAGCACATAACCCCCCTATACCGGCCCCAACGATCACCACTTGGCTCACCTTATTCACTCTTTTCCCCTCCAGTGTCAAAGCACGTTAAAAACCACCCCCCTTCCCTGTACATAGTAGCGAACTTTAACGTAAATAAAACCGATCCAAACGCCCCTGCACCAAATTAAAGAGCGCGTCGGCAAGGCAAATAGTATGGCTCGATCCTTGCTTTATTTCGCCAGTAGTGCGACAACACTATGCACAACCTAGCGAATAAAGTGACGCCATCACTAGGTTTAACCTTAATGATACACAAGGCTCCCCAATGCGGGGCGGATGCACGAAAAAAGTACATAACTATGTGCAAGTTTAACGCACCCACCTCCGGCTTGATAAAAAGAACGAGGTATACATGGATAAACTAACGAGCCAATACCAATCATCCGTATTTTTTGATGAATTAATCGATGAGAAAGGCAAACCAAGAGCACCAGCGAAACAACTATTAGGGTATTTAGACAGTCTTTCAGAAGACGAACTCGAAAAAAGGCGCCTCACCGCCGAAGTCACCATTCAAGAAATGGGCATCAGTTTTACGGTTTACACCGAAGAAGGCAACATAGACAGAGCTTGGCCTTTTGATATTGTTCCACGCACCATTGAAGCGGCTGACTGGAAAATAGCGGAAGCCGGATTAAAGCAACGTCTTACGGCCCTTAATCTTTTCATCGACGATTTATACCACGACCAAAATGTCATCAAAGATGGCATCATTCCTGAACACATCATCAAAGACTCCAAAAACTTTCGCCCTGAATGCGTTGGAGTTTCTCCCGCTTTTGGCGTCTGGGCGCACATTTGTGGCACAGACTTAGTGCGCGATGAAAATGGCGATTTTTTTGTACTCGAAGACAACTTGCGCGTTCCTTCTGGCGTGTCATACATGTTGGAAAACCGTGCGATTACCAAGCGTGTCTTACCTGAGCTTTTTGAGAACGACTCGATACTACCAGTCAACTCTTACACCTCTCAGTTATTCGACACCCTAGCGTCGTTGTCACCTCGCGACATTGAAAAGCCCGAGATCGTTGTATTAACACCCGGTATTTATAACTCGGCGTATTTTGAACACGCCTTTTTAGCTCAACAAATGGGCGCCGAATTAGTCGAAGGCAGCGACTTATTTGTTGACTCCGACGACTGCGTCTACATGAAAACCATTGACGGACCCGAACGTGTCGATGTGATATATCGCCGTATTGATGACCTATTCATCGACCCTGAAGCATTCGACCCAGAATCCGTGCTCGGTGTCGCTGGGCTCATGCGCGCATGGCGCAGTGGCAACGTTGCCTTGGCGAACGCACCAGGGGCCGGCGTGGCCGACGATAAAGTGGTTTATGCCTACGTACCGGATATCATCCGTTATTACTTAAAAGAAGAGCCGATTCTTAACAACGTCGAAACCTTCTTGTGCGATGACCCAGAGCAGCGCGCCTACGTACTGGACAACCTAGACAAATTGGTCGTGAAACCCGCCAACGAATCGGGCGGTTATGGCATGCTGGTTGGCCCTCATTCGACCAAAAAAGAACAAGCCTTGTTTGCCGAATTAATCACCAAGAACCCACGTAATTACATTGCGCAGCCCACACTGAAATTATCAACGGCCCCCACATTAATATCCAAAGGCCTCTTAGAACCACGTCACCTAGACCTGCGCCCTTTTATCTTGCAAGCCAAAGACACCTACGTCACCACAGGTGGCTTAACTCGTGTTGCAATGAAAAAAGGCTCTTTAGTGGTCAACTCCTCTCAAGGTGGTGGCAGTAAAGACACTTGGATCGTGGAAACGAAGGGAGAATAATCATGCTATCTCGAGTCGCAGAACGCTTATATTGGAGTGCTCGTTACCTAGAGCGCGTAGAAAACACCGCCCGCCTCGTTAGTGTATACGATGACTTGCTGTTTGATATGCCAAAAGACATTGAAATGTCTTGGTACAGTTTAATCGAAATCATCAGCGGTGAAGAAACCTTTGAGCAGCGTTACAAAGTCAAAGACGAACGTAACGTGGTCAAATTTTTACTCGCAGACGACACCAACCCAAACTCCATGTTGTCCTCATTAAAAATGGTGCGTGAAAACATCCGCACCACCCGCGATGTGGTCCCTAAAGAAACCTGGGAATTGGTCAACGAATTGGGCTTGTACGCTCAACAAAACATCAAACAGGGCATTAATCGCTCAGAGCGCCATCTTTTTTTGAACACCATTATTGAAGGCTGTCAGAAAATCATTGGTCTTTTGGCCGGCGCCATGAGCCGCAACTCTGGCTGGCAATTCATAATTATGGGACGTTACCTAGAACGCGCCGACATGGGCACACGAATTCTCGATGCGGCGGTCTCTTTAATGCTAAAATCCGACCCCGACACTCGCCTGCAACTTGGGCAAGTGACTTGGGCCAAAGTACTCAAATCACAAAGTGCGTATTTTGACTATCGACGTACTGTCCGTACGTCGATTAACGGAGCAAAAGCCGCTACCTTTTTGATGAACGACGCTTACTTTCCGCGCAGCTTAGCGTATTGCTTTGGGCAGATTAGTGAATCAGCGACAAAATTACCAAGAGCTGGCTTGATCACCGCGCAAGTCGATAAAATTCTTGAATTCAATTACCCACTGACCAGTTCTGAAGATTTGGATGAAAAGTTTCACGATCACTTAAACGATCTGCAAATAGCCATTATAGACATTAATCACCAGATCACCGAAAACTGGTTTCATTTTCGGCAAGGAGACGCTGCATGACCATTAGAGTCGCGATACAGCACAAGACAACGTATGAGTTCGACCGTTTTATTAACGTCGCGCCCCATGTATTAAGGCTGCAACCTGCAGCGCATTCACGCACAAAAATCCATGCGTACTCTTTAAAAGTGCTGCCAGAAACGCACTTTATCAATGTACAGCAAGACCCCTTTGGTAACTTTCAGACACGGTTGGTGTTCCCAGAAAAAACCAATAAGCTTGAGTTTTATGTAGAGGTGATCGCCGACATGACGGTGATTAACCCTTTTGACTTCTTCGTAGAAAGCTACGCAGAGGAATTTCCGTTTGCGTATAAAAAAGAGCTCAAAAATGAACTCGACCCTTATTTGCAAGTGACCGAATCGTGTCCGTTACTAGACAAATGGCTGTCTACGGTTGATCGTAAAAGCACGCCGACCAACGACTTCCTAGTTGCGATCAACAGCCGCCTGGCGGCAGACATCGGCTATGGCATTCGCATGGAGCCAGGTGTACAAACCTGTGAAGAAACCCTAACGCTGAAAAAAGGCTCATGCCGCGATACCTCTTGGTTGTTGGTACAAATCTTACGAAGCCTTGGCTTGGCGGCGCGTTTCGCCTCTGGCTACTTGGTACAGCTTACATCGGACGTGAAAGCGCTCGATGGCCCATCAGGTCCAGAAGAAGATTTCACCGATCTACACGCTTGGTGTGAAGTCTATTTACCAGGCGCTGGTTGGGTAGGCCTAGATCCCACTTCTGGCTTGTTTGCCGGTGAAGGTCACATTCCGCTGGCCTGCACTCCAGAGCCTGCGTCTGCAGCGCCGATTACCGGCCTCATCGACGAGTGCGAATGTGAATTCAGCTACACCAACATAGTGACCCGTATTCACGAAGATCCTCGAGTGACCAAACCCTATGCCGATGGCGAATGGGACACTATTAAAGCACTCGGTTTTGCCGTCGATCAACAACTTGAAGAAGGTGACGTTCGGCTAACCATGGGCGGCGAACCGACTTTTGTGTCCATCGACGACATGGATTCTGAACAATGGAACACCGGTGCTTTGGGGGCAGAAAAGCTCAAATTGGCCAAAGATTTATTGATCAAAATGAAACAAGAATTTGGTGCCAATGGCCTGCTGCATTACGGCCAAGGCAAATGGTACCCAGGTGAAGAAGTACCACGCTGGGCGCTTGGCTGTTTCTGGCGCACCGATGGCGAAGCGCTGTGGAACGATCCAAAATACCTCGCTCGTATCGACCAAAATTACCAGCACACCATTAAAGATGCGCATGCCTTTGGTGAATTACTGTGTGATAAATTAGCGCTAGATAAGCACTACCTGCAAAGCACCTATGAAGATACGCTGTATTATTTATGGATGGAGCAATCCCTGCCGGCCGATGTTGACCCAACCAAAGCCGACTTAAAAGACGACCTAGAACGCCGTCGTTTAGCAAAATTACTCAACCGTGGCTTAAGCACTACCTCGGGTTATGTGCTACCGCTGGAGTTCGATACCGTCAACGAGCGCTGGAACAGCTCACTTTGGCCAATGCGCAGCGACGTAATCACCTTGATTCCTGGCGACAGCCCGATGGGTTACCGTTTGCCATTAAACTCATTGCCGGCTCAAGCCGAAGAAGACCGCATTCCTGAACGCGACCCCTTCGACCCACGTCAGCCACTGGCCAACAAAAAAGACCATCCGGTTCTCGACAGCGTAGCGAAACAGCATTTTGCAAAAAAACCAACTGCACCGACACCCGCGCTAACACCAGAAAAAACGCTCAAAAACGTCATTCGCACCACGCTGTGTATCGAACCGCGCGATGGTCGCTTGCATATTTTCATGCCGCCCATGACGCACCTAGAACACTTTGTTAGCGTGCTAGAGCACTTAGAATCCGTTGCCAAAACACTGGATCTACCAATTGTTATTGAAGGTTATGAACCACCGAAAGACCCTCGCCTACAGAAATTCTTAATCACGCCAGACCCTGGCGTCATCGAAGTGAACATTCACCCCGCCGCAAGCTGGAAAGAACTCGTTCACAACACAGAAACCTTGTATCACCAAGCTTATTTGTCTCGCCTTGGCGCAGAGAAATTCATGCTCGACGGCCGCCACACCGGCACCGGCGGTGGCAACCACGTGACGCTAGGCGGTCGCACGCCCGCAGACAGCCCTCTGTTACGTCGTCCTGAGTTGCTGCAAAGCTTGGTGACGTTCTGGCAGCATCACCCTGGGTTATCTTACCTGTTCTCTGGTATGTTCATTGGCCCAACCAGCCAAGCGCCTCGCCCAGACGAAGGCCGCGACGAAGCGCTGTACGAAATGGAAATCGCGTTCCAAAACATGCCAGAAGGCTTGGTGGATGAACCCTGGTTAGCCGATCGTTTGATGCGCAACTTGTTGGTTGATATTACGGGTAACACGCATCGCTCTGAATTTTGTATCGATAAACTGTACGCCGCCGGCAGCGCCAGCGGTCGTCAAGGTTTATTAGAATTCCGTGGTTTTGAAATGCCGCCTCATCCGCATATGTCTTTAGTACAAATGCTGTTATTGCGTTGTTTGGTGGCTCGTTTCTGGAAAGAACCTTACAAAAAACCTTTGGTTCGTTGGGGCACCAGCCTGCACGACAAATTCATGTTGCCGCACTTTGTTTGGCAAGACGTGAAAGAAGTCGTACTGGACCTTCAGCGTCACGGCTTCCCGTTTAAGCTGGAATGGCTCGCTCCGTTTGAAGAGTTCCGTTTTCCTCATTATGGCCGTCAGCAGATCGACGACATGGAAATCGAACTGCGCTGGGCGATTGAGCCTTGGCACGTATTAGGCGAAGAAATTACCGGATCCGGTACGGCTCGCTATGTGGATTCTTCGGTAGAACGCCTGCAAGTACGATTGTCTGGTCTCACCGACAACCGCTATGTACTAAGCTGTAATGGCCGCCGTGTGCCGATTCGTTCAACTGGATGCAAAGGCGAATACGTTGGTGCCGTACGCTACAAAGCGTGGGCGCCACCGTCTGCTTTGCATCCAACCCTTGGCACCGATGCGCCTCTTGTGTTTGATTTAATCGATACTTGGAATGGATTGTCCGTCGGTGGCTGTACGTATCACGTATCGCATCCGGGCGGTCGAACTTATGACAACGTACCGGTCAACAGCAACGAAGCGGAAGCGCGTCGGGTGAATCGTTTTTGGGACCATGGTTTTACCCAAGGCCCACTGTCTCCACCTCCAGCATTCAGTGCATTGCGCACTTTTTACCCAAGTGGAAACGAGCCAAAAACCATGTCACCCCCACCAGAAGAGCCAATGAATGAATATCCTCATACATTAGATCTAAGGAAGCAGTATACTGTGCTCTAATAATTAATTTTTTAGGCTCAACCACATTATGCAACTTCAAACAGGGAATTTTGTAACGTCGGCAATCGATCAAAAGCCGGCGCTACCTTCCACCTATGAAAAACCTGTAAATGCTTACGATGAAGCCTTCTCAGAAGATCGCGAACCGCGCGCTCACTGGGAGGCTTTATTGCGCACTATGGCAAGCTTCACGGAAGAAGAAATCCTTGATAAGCAGCGCCGCGCTCAGCGTATTTTACGTGAAGACGGTGCGACCTATAACCTCACCAGCGACCCACTCACACCGAGTGTTTGGTCGTTGGATCTTATCCCAAATATTATCCCAACCGACGAATGGCTGGCGATTGAGCAAGGCTTGGTGCAGCGCTCCAACCTGTTCGATCTCCTGTTAAAAGACCTGTACGGTCCACAAGAATTGCTTAAAAGTGGCATTATCCCGTCGGAAATTATTTTTAGTCACCCAGGCTTTTTACGTCAATGTCACGGCGTAACAGTGCCGGGCGCTCACCAATTATTACAACATGCCGTCGATCTGGTACGCGACAGCCGTGGCCAATTTCAGGTCATCGGCGATCGAACCCAAGTCCCGAGTGGCGCAGGCTACGCATTAGAAAATCGCACCGTGGTGTCTCGTGTTATCCCTAACAGTTTTCGAGACAGTCAAGTGCGTCGTCTTGCCGGTTTTTTCCAGTCGTTTAAAGACATGCTGTCCTCTCTGGCGAGCCAATGGACCGATACCCCGCGCATCGTTATGTTGTCTCCCGGCGCCTTTAGCGGCACCTATTTTGAACAAGCGTATTTGTCCAATTATTTAGGCTTCCCGCTTGTTCAAGGCAGCGATTTAACCGTACGAAATGGCGCGGTTTGGATGAAATCCCTAAACGGGTTAGCCCGAGTCGATGTTATCTTACGTCGAGTCGAAGACGCCTACTGCGACCAAGCCGAACTCAGAGCCGACTCATTTTTGGGCGTACCAGGTTTGTTGGAAGTGGTGCGAGCCGGCAATGTCGTATTGGCGAATTCGCTTGGCAGTGGCATTCTAGAAGCGCCCGCGCTAATTAAATATCTACCTGCTATTAGCGAATTTCTCACCGGTGAACCGCTTAGCTTACCCTCTGTGGCAACCTGGTGGTGCGGCGATAAGGGCGATTTGGAGTATGTGATTAATCATATTTCTCAATTAATCATCAAACCCGCGATCCGCAGCCAGGGCAACAGCAGCATTTACGGCCATAAATTAAGCGAAAAACAAATACTCAGCACAATAGAAAAAATCAAAAAACAACCGCACCTTTACACAGCGCAAGCCTACGTCCCTGGGTCTATATCACCCATTTGGCTCGATGGAAAAATACAGGCCAGACCGAGCCTCTTAAGGGCGTTTACGGTAGCAACAACAGACAGCTACGCCGTCATGCCAGGCGGACTCTCCCGCGCAGGCGAATCGCATACCGAAGCGATTGTCTCGCATAATTCGCAATCAAAAAGTAAAGACACCTGGATCTTAGCCGCGGAACCAGAGCAGCACGCCACACTGATTACCGATCAAGTCATGTTACAAGACGAAGCTCTGCAAGCGAACTTGCCAAGCCGAGTGGTTGAAAACTTGTTTTGGATGGGGCGATACGCCGAACGCGCGGAAATCAGCATGCGCCTTCTTCGTACTATTTTTAAACAAATGAACGGCGTCGACCCATTGCCAGAAGAAAGCAAAAAAATGTTGCTAGAAATGGCATCCACACAAACAGGCTGTTTACCGGGATTTATGGAAGCCGATGCCGACATGCTAGCCCATCCGGAAGCGGAATTGGTGTCCATGATCATCGATGGAAACCGGGCTGGTTCGATCAAAGCCAACTTACAGGCCATGTTAAGCTGCGGTGAACAGGTCAAAGAAATGCTCTCGGCCGATACCCGCATTATCATCAATGAGCTGCGCGATCACATTCACGAACTCGACCGCGCCTACACGAATGGCCTGCCTTCTGCGCCAGAAGAGTCACTCGATAGCCTTGTGACTTCTTTACTCGCATTGTCGGGGTTAAACCACGAAAGCATGTTGCGTGGGCTTGATTGGACCTTTCAAGAAATTGGTCGTCGAACCGAACGCGCCTTACAAACGGCCACGTTACTGCGCTCTGCACTCACTACGCCGTTGTCTTCAGCACCTCAGCAGCAGATCCTTGAATCCGTTTTATTGAGTGTCGAAGCGCTTATTTCATTCCGTCGCCGCTATCGTAATCGCACCCGCATTGCCTATGGTTTAGACCTGTTAATGATTGATGCAAGCAATCCACGCTCACTGCTCTATCAGGTTGATCAGCTGAGAAAATACATCCAATCATTACCCAGAAATGAAGTCGCCACAGCAGGGTTAAGCCCAGAGAATAAAATCATCCTTAAATCTTTGTCGGCCATTCAATTAGCAGACCTAGAAGAACTGGCGAAAGTTGATATAGAAACGCAAAATCGCAAACAGTTAGAACACTTAATGACTGAACTCTTAGCGCTGCTTGAACAGTTTACCGTCTTGATCAGCGACAAATATTTTGATCACACGGCGGGGCCACAGTCCTTAATGAAATCCATAGGGGAACCCCGCTTATGAGATACCGCGTTCGCCACATAACCGAATACACCTACGGAGCCCCCGTCAGCTTGTGCTACAACATGGCGCACTTGTTACCAAGGGATACTCGAAACCAATTCTGTCTGCATCAGAAAATACAGATCAACCCACCCCCTGTGTATCAAAATGAAGGACAAGATTACTTTGGTAACCAGACCTTTTATTTTTCGATTCAAGAAGCCCATAAAAAGCTGGTAATCGACGTCACAACCGATTTTGAAATCACGCCACTCAATATGCAAGAATGGCAACAGCAAGCAACCACCACGTGCGGCCACTTGCGTGCCTTGCTGGATGAACCAAACACCCCTGAGCTGCGCATGGCAAAAGAATACTTGCTCGATTCACCGCAAATTCGCTGCTCTGCAGACCTAAAAACCTACGCCGACAGCACCTTTGCCGACGACATACCGTTATTGCAAGCCGCTTTAGCGTTCACTCATAAAATTTTTACTGAATTTAAATTCGACCCCACCACAACTACGGTCGCCACGCCACTAGAACAAGTTCTTAAACAACGCAGCGGGGTGTGCCAAGACTTTGCTCATTTGGCCATTGGGTGCTTACGTTCCGTGGGCATTCCTGCCCGGTATATGAGCGGCTATTTGGAAACCCTACCACCGCCGGGACAAGAAAAGCTCGTCGGCGCAGACGCCTCTCACGCATGGTTTGCCATTTTTATCCCTGAAATGGGCTGGATCGAATTCGACCCGACCAACGACGTCATGCCCGATGAACAACACATCGTCACCGCTTGGGGGCGAGACTATGCGGATGTTACCCCACTTCAAGGCGTCATTTTTGAAGGGGGCGGTTCACAACAATTGGCCGTATCGGTAGACGTAAGACGCGTCTAATCACTTCGTACAAAAAGCCAATCACCCAAAATGAAAAGCCACATCCGACCGTGACAACACACTGTAACGGTCGGCGTTCATAGCATGTAAAGCCGATATAGGGTAAGCTTCGCAAAATTCTTGCATATCCTGACTTTTCAGCGTTGCACCTGCCTTTATAAAACACGAGAACATCTATGAGTTTCAGCAAACTTGGGCTTTCTGCCCCCATCTTAAAAGCCATTGAAGACCAAGGTTATACAGAGCCTTCTGCCATTCAAGCCCAGGCAATCCCTGCCATTCTTGAAGGTCAAGATGTGATGGCGGCCGCCCAAACCGGTACAGGCAAAACCGCTGGTTTTACCTTACCTTTGCTGGAAATATTGAATAAAGGCGAGCACGCACAAAATAACCAAGTTCGTGCACTTGTGCTAACCCCAACCCGTGAACTCGCCGCCCAAGTGGCTGAAAGTGTAAAAGACTATGGCAAACACCTTGCCCTAAGATCCACCGTGGTATTTGGTGGCGTGAAAATTAATCCTCAAATGATGGCATTACGCCGCGGCGCCGACATCTTAATCGCTACGCCTGGCCGCATGATGGATTTGTACAATCAAAAAGCCGTGCGTTTCGACAAACTGGAAGTCTTGGTATTAGACGAAGCCGATCGCATGCTCGACATGGGCTTTATCCATGACATCAAAAAAATCTTGGCTATTTTGCCAAAGAAACGCCAAAACTTGTTGTTCTCGGCGACGTTTTCACCAGAGATCCGCCAACTTGCGAAAGGCTTAGTAAACAACCCTGTCGAAATTTCCGTCACGCCGCGTAATGCGACTGCGGTATCGGTTGAGCAGTGGCTGCACCCTGTAGACAAAAAGCGTAAAACCGAATTGTTGATTCAATTGATCAAAGACGGTCGTTGGGATCAAGCCTTGGTGTTTTCTCGCACCAAACATGGCGCGAACAAAATCACCAAACAGCTTGAAGACGCGGGCATTCGTGCCAGCGCCATTCACGGCAACAAAAGCCAAGGAGCACGAACTCGCGCCTTGGCTGACTTTAAAGAAGGCCGCATTCGTATTTTGGTCGCGACCGACATCGCGGCTCGAGGCTTAGACATCGAACAACTGCCGCACGTGGTCAACTTTGACTTACCGGATGTGGCAGAAGATTACGTTCACCGTATTGGCCGTACTGGCCGTGCTGGCGCCACCGGTAAAGCGATTTCCCTTGTGGCGGCGGACGAGTTGGACCAATTGCGCGCCATTGAACGCCTAACACAAAAGCTGATCGAACGTCGTTACGAAGACGACTTCATGCCAACGCACATGTTGCCAGACACCACATTAGACACGCGCCCGATTAAGCCGAACAAGCCTAAAAGAAACACTAACGACGGCGCCCCTCGTCAAGGCAATAGCCCACGTGGCAAACAAGGTAACGCACCCAGGTCTGGAAACGCACCGAAGTCGGGCAATCGCCGCCCTACGGACAGTCGTCGTGCAGACGACAAACAGCCAGCCAAAGCCGAAATGACACCGGGACAAGGCCTGCGCAGTAAACCGCTTGCACAGGCGCGTCGCAATCGCAGACCGTCGACTCAAGACTAATGCATTCAGGCATCGTCTATCTAAGATTGGCGAATTAATCTGAGTTTTGTAGGCCACAAAAAAACACCATTAACGAAAGTTAATGGTGTTTTTTTTCGCACTGACTCGACTCAGAGCCGAATACCTTTTCCCTCACGCATGGATGAGAGTTAACGAAGCTTATACGACGATATTTCTTTCAATACATCGTCAAAGCGCTGTTTTGCCTGCCCAGCCCCATCGTCGGTTTTGTTCACTAGATCTAAAATCGTTTGAGAACGGTGGCTGACATTTTGAATGTTTTTATTAATTTCTTCCGATACCTGCGACTGTTCTTCCGACGATGTCGCCACTCGCTCGATGGTTTGCGCAAGCGCCTCAATGGCATCGAACAAACCTTGCATCATGCTCACATTATCACTTACCACATTGGATGTATCCGTTGCCATACTGGCACACTGATCCATAGAAGCGAGCGCACTTTTGCCCGAGCTCACCAGAGCGCTGATCATAGAACGGATCTCTTCGGTTGAACTTTGCGTGCGCTTAGCCAGTGTGCGGACCTCATCGGCTACCACGGCAAAACCACGGCCTTGCTCGCCGGCACGAGCCGCTTCGATCGCCGCATTTAACGCCAATAAATTCGTTTGTTCCGCAATGGACTCAATCGTTTGCAATATACTGCTGATCTCTTCAGTATGACCCGTCACCGATTGAACCGCTTTGTAGCCACCTTCCACCTCTGAAGACAAATGCGCAATAGACTGTAAAATCGTTTGCATGCGCTCAGAACCTTTTGTGCTCTGTTCACGAATGCTGTCTGTGGCTTGCGCGGAAGATTGCATGTCTTGCGAAATGGTATTGCTCGTTAGCGACATTTCTTCAACGGCCGCCGCCATAAGATCCGTTTGATTAAACTGATCTTTCGTTTCTTTTAAGGCACTGCGGGAAAAACCACTCAATACGTTCATGCTTTCTTTTGACTCTGTTGCCATCTCTACCATCAAACCAAATGATGAACGCAAATGGTCTAAGTGAACATTAAGATACTGGATGATTTCGCCCAATTCATCATTCGATGTATTTTCAATTCGGCCGACCAAGTTACGATTTGACGACACATTAGACAAGGCTTGGCTAATGTCTTCAACTCGCTTAGTGAGGGAACGAGACAATCTAAACGCCAACAAAATAATCGGTGTGATCAATAACACAAACACAATAATCAGACCATTTCGATACAACTCGCTGTGCGACGCCAAATCGGCACTCAGCGTATTAACACCCTCACTCGCTTTGTCCGCCACACCTTTTATCAAACCAATTTTTGCCGTAGCAAGCGCAAACCACCCATCCGGGCCTTGTACAGAAGACACATCAGACATTGCTAAAAAAGCTTGAGTCGCTTTGTCCACGGCTTTCCATTTCTCATTTTGCTCAATTTGTCGTAGCATTTGCACTTCATTATCCGGCGCTATGCTGTTGAAATACTCCAATTGATGCTGCTCATCCTCAATGAAAACTGCGATTTGTGACTGACGCTTTAACGTGGTCGCTTGCGCCGCGTACACGCCATTTAACGCACCTCGATATTGACCCGCGCGCTCTTTCATCCACAACAAGCTCAATCGGGCTTCAAGCGCTTTTGCAATGTCTCGGTTTCTTATGTCCAAAATCACCTGCTGAATCGCATTCAAAGACCGCCTATTCACTTCTGAATAAAAATCAAATGCACCGTTATTAACCGCCAGCGCTTCGACTTTTTGTCTCGTTTGAGCCTTTCCTTTGAGCTGCAACAGAACTGGGGTTCGCAAGCCATCTAGCTGCTCGGTTGTCAGCACATCAAACGCATCCGCAGACAGGTTTCTTAACGTCGACTCAGCCTTGTCCGCCACCTTACGCTGAGCCATTAAAGCGTCCCCGCCATTGGCTCCTTTGCTGCCTAAAAAGCCCGCGCTTAAGCCACGCTCAACCGCAAAATTGTGTGCAACACCATCGAAAACCGTAGACAACTTCACCATATCTTCAGCGAGCAAACCTTCTTCTACACGCTTATTAAGATCCGTTACTAAAAATGCCACTAAAATAATGGCAAACAGTGAGGGCAAAACACCAATAATCGCGATCGACTGCGATACTTTAAGATTAGAAAACATCAACAAACGCCTCTATTTTTTTATGATAATAGTAGTGTAGACACACATACGCACTTTAAACACACGGTCGTAAAATCAGTTCAAATAAAGCCTCATTATCTCATTAAATTGTAAAAAAACAGACTTAAACGTCGTAACATTTTGTACCCATTCATTTTAAATCACATCCAATACGCAACCAAAGAGTCAACATTTTTTTCACTCTACTGGCGTTAGCATGGCGTTTTTAAGTCACTCGCGCCAGGACCTCTCATGGAACCAACAGAAAACCACGCCACTAAAAAAGCCCCGTTACGACTTTCCTATACCGCTCTAGCGGCCATTCTAGCGGGCTATTACTCTTTAGTGGTTAACCTGCCCATTTATGCCGAGTTTTATCGCATCCTGTCCGCCCTCGACAATGTCCACATCAGCTTTATTGTGGCCATCCCTCTGTTTATATTTTGTATAGTAAACATCATTTTTAACGTATTCAGCTGGCCCTACGTCGCTAAACCTATTTTTATATTTTTTATCGTCAGCTCAAGCCTCGTCAGCTACGCCATGATGTTTTATGGCATCAACGTGGATTACGGCATGATAGAAAACACATTTGAAACCGATGTCGGCGAAGCCACTTCCTACCTCAGCTTGCAATCCCTCAGCTGGGTGGGCACAACGGGCATTTTACCGGCCATTTTGGTCGCGCTGGCGCCAATGAAATCAGGCCCTGGTTTGCTCAAAAAATTGATCGCCATGCTTCTGTCGGCGCTATTACTGGCCTTAGTGTTGTTTTTCACTTACAAAGATTTCAGCTCGGTAGGACGCAACAACAGCTACTTAAAAACCATGGTGATTCCAACCTATTACACCTACAGCACTTATCAATATATTCGCAATACGTATTTTTCTACACCGACTGAGTATCGACAAATCGGCCTTGATGCCAAACAAGCCAGCAAAACACCTGATGAAAAACCGACTCTGTTTTTCTTCATTCTTGGCGAAACGGCACGCTCGCAAAACTACGCACTAAACGGCTATAAGAAAAATACCAACCCATACACCGAAAAACAAGACGTTGTTTCTTTTCAACATGTCTCGTCGTGTGGCACCGCAACCGCCGTTTCTGTTCCCTGCATGTTTTCTCAACTTAAACAAAAAGACTACGACAAAAACCAAGCAAACAGCCAAGACAACGTGCTGGACCTCTTAAATCGCGCTGGCATTTCATTGCTCTGGAAAGAAAACGACGGCGGCGACAAAGAGGTCGCCAGACACATCAAAAAAATAGAAATAGACCGCTCACAAGTGAACCAATACTGTAACGGCAGCACCTGCTTAGACATGGCGCTACTCGACGGGATCAAAGACGAGGTCGCCAACATGCAAGGCCACAACAAAATGCTCGTAATGCACATCATGGGCAGCCACGGCCCAACCTACTACCTGCGCTACCCTAAAGAACAGCAGCATTTTTTACCCGACTGCCCACGCAGCGACATTGAAAACTGCTCCACAGAAGAAATCATCAACACCTACGACAACACCATAGTCTACACCGACTACGTCATCAGCCAAGCCATTGACACCCTTAAATCAATGGGCGACGACTACAACACAGCGCTGTTTTACGTGTCTGACCATGGCGAATCACTGGGTGAAAACGGCCTATTTTTACACGGCGTCCCCCGTGCCTTTGCCCCCGAAACCCAAACCACAGTGCCATTAATCACCTGGATGTCCGAAGGCTTCAAAAACAGCAAAGCCCTAAACGAAACCTGCTTACGAGAAGAAGCCAACACCAACGCCTTTTCCCATGACAATCTTTTCAGCTCACTGCTGGGCATCATGGACGTTAACACAGAGGCATATCAGCAAGACCTAGACCTCTTCCACCCTTGTCGTGGCTAACGGGCTCGGACTACCCCTACTGAGGGTGTATTGACACACGACAACGCCTTCCCACAAAAAAACCCAAACCGGCGTAACCGGCTTGGGTTGTTTATTAGGGTCTAGCGCATTGGAATTTGGGTTGATTTAAAGTGTTGACTACTTAATCGACAAACAAGTACCAACCCAAGGGTACTTATTTTGGTTCCATCATGAAGTGACCAAAAAATTGCGCCAACTCATGATGCGCCGTTAGCGGCAAAACACTGGCAACGTGTTGATCCGGTCGAACTACCACCACACAACCTTTTTCTGTGTTTATGCCTCGTAGCCGATAAGGGTCGTTTTCAGCGGACCGTTGGAACACTTTTTCATAATCGTGTAGTCCGTATTTGCCTTTGGCAGGCCACAAATAGTGAGGTAGATCGTGCATCGACAAATCTTGTTGCTGAAAAACCGCATAAGTATCAATCACCGAATCAATATCGGCACCGACTGGGGTGTATTTCACCACAGGAGAAGCGTGGTCTTTTGCCAGATAGTCAATCAACTGACACACCTCTGAGGAAGGGTCTGTTGGGCTTTGCTCCCCCCCAAAGACAAACAAGCGCCAGCGGCCATCGGCTTTCACTAAATGCCCAAGGTGCTGAACACGACCATCTGCCGTTCGTGGAACCTCAACAGAGTGAAAGCGCTGACCGATTTTAAAGCCAGTGGCCAGACCTTGGTGTTCCTGACCGGTACAAAGATAAGACGGGTAATATTCAATAGAAGTACCCGAAACAAACCCACTCTGACGTTTCATAAAGGCTTCAATTTTAGAGGTGTCCACGGTCGATTGGTTTGCATTGTCACCCGCTGCAGGCCGTGTTGCCACCAGTTTAGAAAGCTCGCGGTCTGCATCGATTAACTGCTGGGCAACCTTTCGACGCTCTGTTTCGTAGGTATGAAGCAATTTAGGGTCGCATTTTCCTTGCAATACCGCCGCTAACTTCCACCCTAAATTAAAGGTATCTGGCAAAGACGTATTCAGCCCCCACCCCCCTTTTGGACTGTGGGTATGGCACGCATCCCCAGCAACAAAAGCGCGAGGAATAACCCGCTCTGAAGAACCAACTGGGCGGTTATCAAAACGCTCCGCAAGGCGTTGCCCCACTTCGTAAATAGACCACCAAGCGACTTCTTTGACATCGAGCGTGTAAGGGTGAAAGATCTTTTGGGCTTTTTCGACCAGATCTTTTTCTGTCAATTTCACATCACAGGCGCGCTTGTCTTTATCAATAAGGTCAAGCTCGACATAAAAACGACAAAGGTAACCCCCCTCACGAGGAATCGTCATGACAGCGCCATGATCTTTAGATTGTATAAAGCTTTTCACACGAATATCAGGGAAATCCGTATTAAGCAATATGTCCATAACACCCCATGCTTTGTTAGCGGAGTCGCCTTGCATGGTAATGCCTAAATTTTTACGAACACGACTGCGGCCACCATCACAGCCTACCGCGTAACGGGCTTTCACGGTTTCGACCTTATCGTTGCCCGCGTCATCAATACGCTTAAAAGTGGCCGTTATCGGGTAAGCCGTGACATCTTGAGTTGCGTCTTCGTCAATCATTAAATCGACCAACTCGCGGCTGTAGTGTGGCTCTAAATGGGTGATTGAATTGCGCATCCCATCAATCAAGAGTTCATGCAATCGCGCTTGGTTTACAATACCGTGGGTAAATTCAGACAGCCCCGCCCTTGCGTCGGTAATCTTCTCTGTGCGTTTGATGTTATCGGGATTCTTAGCATCTGGCTCCCAGAAGGTATTTTGCTTTAGATGGTAAGTCTCTTTCACCACCATTTCACTGCAATTAAACGCTTCCATGATTTCTATCGTACGGCATGAAATACCATCAGCACGGCCAAAAAGTAACGGGCCTGGCGCCATATCCACAATACACGTCTTGATATCATCAAACTCTGACAGCTGCCTTGCCATAGTCAAACCAGCAGGACCTGTACCCACAATTAATACATCGACTTGCATTGGCAAATCCACGATAGGAGGGTTAGGGTAGGCCTTACGAGCCTTGTCAGAAACCTGATAATTACCTGGCTTAAAACCATTTAAATGATATTGCATTACTATGACCCTCTGATTTTTATAATCCAAAGCTACAACATAGAAATATAATTAACATGTTAAGTTAAATGCTGTCAACGAATATGAAATTGTTTGTTAGGCGCCCATCTCAAATAACGAGCACTAACAATTGAAAACCTAGCTACTTTGCCAGTAAAAAGTCAAATCTATCAAGAAGTTAAGCGCGCTATGCATTACCACGCAGAGCGTGGGAACGAGTTGAATTCTCATAGAACCATTTAATTTCCGACTGGTTCCCACGCTCCTGCGTGGTAACCTGTTGGCACGTCGGTTATCTCATCTGGAAATCCCTGGTTCCCACGCTCCTGCGTGGTAATCTATTGGCGCGTCGGTTATCTCATCTGGAAATCCCTGATTCCCACGCTCCTGCGTGGTAACCGTATTTCCGCCAATGTTTTACGTATTAAACCGGCTCACCCGCATTGGATTTCAAAAAGCTCGCAACAAGTCACATTTATCAAAAAGTTAAGCGCGCTATGCATTACCACGCAGAGCGTGGGAACGAGTTGAAACGATATTCTCTATCGATTCGCCTTGACTCCCACGCAGTAGCGTGTAGGGGTCACATTGGGGTGAACGGAAGCGGTAGAGGAAGATGCGAATAAGTCCCGCGCATGAGACAATTCATTTTTAACCTTCGAGCCTGACCATGTCACATCAACTTACCTTTGCTGACAGCGAATTCAACAACAAGAGTCGTAAAACACGCAAAGAAGTTTTCTTAACTCGCATGGATGAATTGATGCCGTGGGATCAGCTTGAAGCCGTGATTGAGCCTTTTTACCCCAAAGCAGGAAAAGGAAGAAGACCGTATCCGTTATCCACCATGTTTCGTATCCACTGCATGCAGCATTGGTACAACATGAGTGACCCTGCTATGGAAGACGCGCTTTATGAAATCACCTCCATGCGTTTGTTTGCTGGATTGTCGCTGGACAATGCTATTCCGGACCACACAACCATCATGAATTTTAGGCACTTACTTGAAAAGCATAAGCTCTCCCGTCAGCTGTTCAAAGAGGTCAACAAGTGGTTGTCCAGCGCTGGGATTTATCTAAAAGAAGGCACGATTGTCGACGCCACCATTATTGAAGCGGCCAGTTCAACCAAGAATAAAGCGAAAGCACGCGATCCAGAAATGCACCAGACTCAAAAAGGGAAACAATGGTTCTTCGGGTTAAAAGCTCACATCGGCGTTGATGCTAGAACAGGGCTAACGCACAGTCTAAGCACAACGGCGGCCAACGTACACGACATCACAGAGACAGAAAATCTGCTTCATGGTGAGGAACGCTTTATCTCGGTGAATTCAGGTTATCGAGGCGCTCAAAAACGAGAAGAGCTCAAAGACATCAAAGCGGATTGGTTGATTGCCGCTACTTATAAAAAGAAAGGGCCAAGCAAGGTGCGCCTTCTCAAGAAACATCCAAGAATAAACAAGCAACCTATCCGAACGGAGTACATAAAAGCCAGTATTCGAGCAAAAGTAGAGCACCCGTTTCGAATCATAAAGCGTCAGTTTGGTTTTAGGAAAGTCGTCTATCGCGGCTTAGAGAAAAATGATAACAAACTGGCGATGCTGTTTGCCTTAGCCAATGTGTTCAGAATTGACCTGATGATACGAGTCGCAAGGGGATAATCCGTCTAAAATCCTCTAAATCAAGCTAAAATAGCTTATTTAGAGGCTAAAAGTACTGGAATGGGTGATGTTTTTCGATTTTTTAGCCGAGTTAGAAACACTGGCTACTGTTCAACTTCTTAATCGCAGTTTCCCTAATTAGTCAGAACAGTGTTCCGACAGCTGGATGAATCATGCTAAGGCTAATTAGTCAGAACAGTGTTCCGACAGCTGGATGAATCATGCTAGGGCTAATTAGTCAGAACAGTGTTCCGACTGCTGGATGAATAATGCTAAGGTTAATTAGCCAGAACGGTGTTCCGACTACTGATTAATCCTGAGCTTAGGTTGGGCTCCAGTATAAATAGTCAGAACAGTGTTCCGGCTACCGAGTAATCCTGAGGTTGGGTTGCGCCACGGTGTTATGACTATCACAAAGGCATCTAGGTGGGCTCTCTTGATCCATTGTGCCTATTTAAGGTTCAATCCATTAGCAAATTATAGTGAGCTGATGGTACCTTGAATGTACTCGAGAGCTTTGAATCGCCACTAGTTAGCTAGAAACCTTTTGTTAGATAAATTGAGAGGTACCGCCTCATATCAACCCAGAAATTCTCCCCCCCCGATTCTTTAATTACCTCTGAATATGATTGGCAGCGCTCTCTGTATGGAGCTACTTATTAAGCGTAGGTAGCTGCCTGGTCACATTACCTCGCCACATCAGCCCAGATAGAGTTCTGGCTCGGGAAGTTCCGAGCCAGAAGGTTAACTAAGCTCCTTGCTGCCTACAACAACTCCCAAAGGCCTGATGATTTTGGATAGGTAATTGCCGACCTTCAGTTCTGCTTCTTAATTGTGTTGCAGGCGCTAATGTTTCCATAAGATTAAACTCTTAATAGTGAAAATAAGCACTGTATTGTGATTTTTCCCCGCATAAAAATGTTTTTTTTCACTATTAGGTTTTTTTACCATATTAGTTTTTTACTAATAATGCTATTTAACACTATAATGTTATAAATCAGATACAGTAATGGAAATTAACACTATTATGGGAATCGATAGGAAAAGTAATGCGGCTCTCTTGAAGATGATAGGTGAGAGATTCTTACAGGCGCGTCTTAATGAAGGACTAGAGCAACAGGAGTTGGCCGATAAAGCTGGCGTAAATGTCTCAACTGTGCAGAGCTTAGAGGGCGGTAAACGAAGCGTTGGAATGTTAAAGGTGTTAGCTGTAATGCGTGCATTGGGCAAGTTGCATGAAATAGAGAACTTTATGCCAGAGCCTCCAGTGAAGTCAGCAGCTTTGCTGACAGCAAGAAATGAAAAGCGTAAACGTGTATCCAAATCTAAAAGTAAAAAAGAGCCATCAACTGGTTTCGAGTGGAATAAGACGATACGACAATTAAATGGAAATAAGGATAGGTAATGGCAAAGTTGATCGAAAAGGCTGATGTATATCTGTGGGATACACTAATAGGCTCAGTCACTTGGCAAAGGGGAATTGGGTTCTTTGAGTATTCAAAACAGTTTCAGCGTTCAGGCATAGAGTTGTCACCAATTAAAATGCCATTAAGCGACAAGTCTTATTCATTTGGTGGTTTATCAAAAGAAACCTTTAAAGGTTTGCCGGGAATGTTGGCCGATAGTTTGCCAGATAAATTTGGTAACCGATTAATTGACCAATGGCTAGAGCGCAATTCTCGCGATCCAGAGTCATTCAGTCCAATAGAGCGTCTTTGCTATATCGGCTCTCGTGGTATGGGTGGTTTAGAGTTTAAGCCAACTGTTGGTAAGTTCAAAGAAAGCGTATCTGAGATTCAATTAAGTGAGCTTGTTGATTTGGCGAATGAGGCGCTCCAAGAAAAGGCTGAGTTGAATGCGACATTTGATAATGATAGCCAGGGCGAAAGACGCGAAACGATTGAGCAAATTATTTTAGTTGGTACATCAGCTGGTGGTGCACGAGCAAAGGCTGTTATTGCTTGGAATAAAGAAACGAATGTCATAAAAACTGGTCAAGCCCCAGCGGGTGAAGGTTTCGATTACTACTTGTTAAAGTTTGACGGTGTTGATGCTAATAAAGATAAAGAGTTGCTTTCAGATCCGAAAGGCTTTGGTTTACTTGAATACGCTTATTACCTAATGGCCGAAGATGCTGGCGTTAAAATGAATGAATGTCGATTGTTTAAAGAAAACGGGCGCTCTCATTTTATGACCAAGCGCTTTGACAGACTCAATGGTGGTGACAAGATTCATATGCAATCGCTGTGTGGTATAGCTCACTATGATTTTAATGAATCTGGTGGCTACTCTTATGAGCAGGCGATAGGTGTTATGCGTGAGATTGGTTTATCAGCCAAAGAAATTGAACAGTTCTATTTGCGAATGGTTTTCAATGTTGTGTCTGTTAACCAAGATGATCATACAAAGAATATTTCATTTTTAATGGATCAGTCTGGCGTTTGGACACTGTCGCCAGCTTACGATATCACTTATAGCAATGGTGCAGGGTGGACAAGTAAGCATCAAATGACCATTAATGGTAAAACACGAGATATCCAGTTAGACGATTTATTGGCTGTGGCGCATTTTGCTGACATTAGTAAGGCAAAAGCTAAGAAGATAATAAGGGCCGTGGTGGAGACGGTTTCTAATTGGTCGGATTATGCAAAAAAATCCGGCTTGGTGGACTTTGGTGATATGAATGAACTTGTGGCCGAAGTTGGTAAAGCCCATCGCCTGTACTTGGGGGAAGGCTTATAATCTTAAATAAGGGGTAAGCTACCGAAAGTACAATATTTTTTCCTACACATAGAAGATGGTAATGACTGAGTTATTGGCAACTACTCAGCCTCTTTCTATAGGGGCTGGGGTTCTTTTTGAACGAAGTTCAAAGTCTTAAAAAGAATGTAGCTTTAGTGCGACTATCGGTAAGTAATAGTGCATCTGTCACCACTACCTTTGTAAGGTTTTCTGCATATAAGCTATTTTACTGCGTAGTGCACTGATTCAAGCTTATATTTCTGACAGAACGCTTGTATTTTTGCTTCTGTTTTCTCAACGTCTTTTTCATAACGGCAGCAGAGAGCGATGAGCCCGAGCTCTTCTTTAAGAACAGCTCTTAAGTCGTTCATACCATTATCTACGACGAACTGATATTGATCGATTTGTACTGCCTGTCTGGCATTGTAGTGCTCTATTGCGAACTGGGAGATAAGGCCTATAGAGTCTGATTCTGAGGATAATTTAATGGCAGTTGAGCAATATGTCGTCATGTAATTTACTTCCTCTTGGCGTTCGACTGACGTTTAGTTAATTCTAGTTCATTAAAAGCCGTTTTAGTAATCAGCCCACAAGATCCCTAGGTTTGAATCTATATGTGGCAAATGCCACGTACGAATTGAGATGGTGGTTCTATGAATCTAATTGTTATAGAAGTGCTAGTCCTCTCAATGTTTCAAATAATCTTGATGCTAAAGATTAATATGACTACTAAATCTAATTAACTGCGATGTGATGTCGTTTCACTATCTTGGCCGCTTCTTTGAAGCTGAATAGCCAGTGAGTTGATTAGTAGAAGACTATCAAAATTGCTTACCGCCATCGATTTGATCGTTCCTATCAACTTCGCTATTCAACTGGAATGGTACTTGTGGCGATTTAGGTGTGATCAACATTAAAATTTTCACAATGCCCAAGCTTTGATCTAGCGTAAAGGTGTACCGTTGGTCCAATTTTTCCGTTTTTGGGAGAACAATGAAAATTGATCTCAGAGTGTTGGTTTTGTTGTAAGTTTTTGAATATATTTAGTTTTTTATTTTAAAAAGGCTTAATATACCTTTTTTGCTGTTCTCCCAAATTAGGACAAAATAAAAAAACATGTTCATTTTTTAAACTTTAGTCGGCTCAACCTTATTGTCTGGCTGTAGTTCATTGGGTCTTGGGAGTAGTGAATATGAATGCCCAGGTATGCCTGACGGTGTGCGCTGTTTATCCGCTCGTGAAGTCTATGAGCTTACCAGTAATGGGGCTGCACCCAAGACGATTGATGCTGTGGCGACTCGAATTGGTTCTCCCTCTGGGTATTCACAATCTGATTTAGAGACAGGACTGCTGAGCCATCCAGCATTACCTGAGACGCAGCAATCTGCACCTATTCGGATTCCTTCTAGCGTGATGCGAATTTGGATTGCGCCTTGGGAGGATGACCGTGGATATCTGAATTTATCCAGCTACGTGTTTACCGAAATTGAACCGCGCCGGTGGGATATTGGGGTGTCAGCACCTCGAACGGTTTCGCTAGTGCTACGTCCACTTCAGACTCAAAGCGATTCTGCCTCAGCGGGAGCTGATGGTAAGCGCGATAACTTGAGTATCTACGGAGAAACTAACGAATGACTAATGCAGTTCGCACCATTCAAACTCAGCGTCTAATGACCATTGGTGCGCTTGGTTTAATGGCGTTAATGATTTCGGAGCCCTCATTTGCGGGCTCCGGTGGTGATGCTTTCACCGATGTTTGGGATACCCTAAAAGATTGGACCCAAGGTACTTTGGGACTTCTGGTGGGTATTGTGGGCGGTATCGCTCGCCAAAGCTTGATGGCTTTTGCCTTGGGCATTGGTGGCGGTATGGGTCTCTACAATACGCCAACAGTCGTTGAAAGTGTCATGTCTGCAACTTTACCTGTTGTTGCCAGCACTCAAGAAGTCATTGGCACAACTGTTCCAGCAATCAGCGCCGTTTTACTGGGTACCTGAATGTGAGCCACAGTAGGCAGTTCACTTAAGGCAATCAAACTTAGGTCTACACAACATCGGGTTATTGGTGATGTTGTGTAGACTTTTTCATTTCAACAGCGTCACATTCGTGAGCTTGGTTTATAGCATTTGGTATATTAATACCTAGAGTGGTAAAATACCTGTCAAAATAAACTAAATGGTTTATACTGTTCGTGATATTCATACTTTGGGTGTTAAAATGTCATCTAAGATAAACTGGCTTGTTGCTCATACATCTCCTGGTGCGCTAGTGCTTCAGCAATGGCTGACTGAAAACGGCGTGAGCTACTCCTTGGCTCAAAAGTACGCGCAGAACGGTTGGCTGAAGAAGCTTAGTTCTGGTGTGTACTATCGTCCAAATGCGCAGGGCGATATAAAGCCAACTTGGGTTGATGCCATTCAAGCATTGGATGTGCAATTGGGCGTTTCAGTTCATTTGGCTGGATTGAGCAGCTTAACTCACCAAGGACTGAGTCACTATTTACAGCTGGACAAAGAGCAAGTTTGTATTTGCGTTAAAAACAAGTCGTCCTTACCGAAATGGTTTCGTGAATTTCCTTATCAGAATTGGTTTTACTGTGGAAACCATAAGCTTGAAGTGAATCCCGAGAAAGATTTGAAAAGGATCACGGTTAAAGAGAAAGAACTCACTGTCAGCTGTGCAGAACTTGCTGCCTATGAAGTGGTAGACGCGATTGGGAAGCTGATTTCATTTGAGCATGTCGCAGAATTATTTCAGGGTTTAGTCAATCTTAGCCCTAGAAAAGTACAAGATATTCTTGAACGAAGCTGCTCTGTTCAGGCAAACCGAATATTTCTATTTCTGGGTCGATACTACGATCACCAGTGGGTCAATCGCGTAGATGAAACAAGAATTAAATTGGGTGCAGGAAAGCGGCAGGTTGTCGAAAAAGGACGTTTTGATGAGCGATATCAAATCACAGTACCAGAGATATTAAGCGTCAAAAAAGGTGAACAACATAATGGATAAAGATAGCCCATACTACAAACAGGTTTCCTTGCTCATAAGAATGCTGCCTGTGGTAGCTACAGAGACGGTTTTTGCACTTAAAGGTGGCACTGCCATTAATTTATTTGAGAGAGATTTTCCTCGGTTATCTGTAGATATTGATCTTGCTTATCTCCCACTTGAACCAAGAGACGAAGCTTTGATTAATGTCAGGGCTGCATTGCAGCGCATTACAGATAGAATCAATACTCAACCAGATATCCGAGCGGCATTTCAGGATAATAACGCTGATGAACTGAGAATCGTTGTATCAAGTCCGGTTGCGACGATCAAAATTGAAGTGTCGCCCGTCGCCAGAGGTACATTGCATAGTGCAGAGATAATGCCAGTTCAAGAGTCTGTTGAAGACGAGTATGGTTATGCTGAGATTCAGGTAGTCAGTCTTCCCGATCTATATGGTGGGAAATTGTGTGCTGCAATGGATCGCCAACATCCTCGCGACTTATTTGATGTGCGTATGTTACTTGGCAGTGAAGGGATTTCGAGAGAGATTTTAGCGGGCTTTTTAACCTATACACTAAGTCATCCTCGGCCTATTAATGAAGTCATGTCGCCAAACTGGCAGCCTCTGAATGGTAAGCGTCACTGTATCCACCCCTAAAACAACACAATCCGCTCTGTTAACCTAATCCGCTTTTGGTTTATTCCATGGCAAGAGAGCTTCGATCTACTCAAAAGAAAAGGATTCTGGACACTATAAAAAGAATCGTAGATTTTCGGACATCTTAGGAGGGAAAGCGTAGTTTTATTGGGGTCATTCCTGCCACTAAACGCAAAAAAGTAGGCGTCACTCAAAGAAAAGATGACATTTGTTAACAAATAAATGTTCCGAGGGTGTTCCGAAAAATAAAAAAGCCCCTAGAAGTTAGCATTCACTAACTATCTAGAGGCTTCGATATATGGTGGGCCTGCCCAGACTTGAACTGGGGACCTGCCGATTATGAGTCGGATGCTCTAACCAACTGAGCTACAGGCCCTAAAAACGAGTTGAATTATATAGGTACCTAGAGATATTGCCAAGAAGTGGTTGATGTTTTTATTGATTTAACGCGCTTATAAGTGGTGATTGTTTGTTTTTTACTCAGGCTTAAATACGGGGTCCTGTGCGAAATCATTAAAAAAGCGCGCCAGGCGGGACGCCTATCACTCTTTTGAAGGTGCGTCTAAAAGCAGCTTCACTTTGATAGCCCAGTTGGTCGCTTAACAAGGCAATGTTTTTATCACCATTTTTTATCCGTTGTGCCGCTAAACGCATCCGCCATGAGGTTAAGTACATCATGGGCGTCATGCCCATGGTGGTTTTAAATACACCACTAAAGACAGACCGAGACATGCCTGCTTTTTCCGCTAAACTCGCGACTTGCCAAGCGTGCTCTGGCTGTTCATGAATCGCCACAATAGCACGTGCCAGTCGGGCGTCGCTCAGACCAGCCAACAAACCCATTTGAATTTTTTGTGTCTGAATAAACAATCTCAGCATTTGCACCAAATACGCTTCTGCTAAACGCTCTATGATGACTTGCGAGCCACAGCGCGGCTGCAAACTCTCGGCCAATAATACGGCATTTAACGGCGCTAATTGCTGAGCAATCTCATCATCTTGCTCTACTTTTACCCAACGCCATTCGAGGTCTAACAAGGGATTGAGTGCTTTTGTGCCAAATTCAAATTCACACAGCAGCACATGACACTCTACTCCAAGCTGAAAATCAGACGCCTCAAGTGGCAGACCGGTTGCCAACCAAATGCCTTCACCTTCCTTATAGGCTGACTTGATGCTTGTTTCTTGAAGTCAGCGTTAACGCTCCGGTTATCACATATAACCAATAGCTGGATTCTGCCAATAACGGCCACTGTTCAGGTGACTGGGTGAAACGCCGATGAATGACCGACGTTGCTTTGGGACGAAATGCACTTAATACCGATGAAAGACGATCCATGCTTTTTACCTTACCCAAAAATACGATCTGCAACTTTAAAAGGATTATTTGTCATTGATCGTATCACTGGTTGCCGTACACTGTCTTCATTGAATCTATTTTCTTAAATCTATCGACTGAATCAATAAACCATTGAACACACAGATATCAAGTACACATCAGCCATTAGAAGGAAGCTATTATGATCGTTTTAAAATCCAGAGTCGCAACACCAAGCCTTGCTGTTAGCACGTTAAACGGAACCTGGTCACTTGCCGAGCAAGCACCCGAGAACTTCACCATGGTGGTGGTTTACCGCGGCTTACATTGCCCTATTTGCAAAAATTACTTAAAAGAATTGAGCCGTTTAGCTGACGACTTCACTGAAAAAGGCGTCAATGTTCTGGTACTCAGCTCAGACACTAAAGAAAGAGCGGAAACCGCTGCGACTGAGTGGGAAATCACCAACCTAACCATGGGTTATGACTTGAGTGTCGAACAATCTCAAGCATGGGGTTTGCACCGCAGCGCTGGCCGTGGGCTGACCAGTATTGGCATTGAAGAGCCAACTGAATTTACTGAGCCAGGTCTATTCTTGGTACGCCCCGATAGCACACTGTACTGGAGCAATATCAGCACCATGCCGTTTGCTCGTCCACACTTTAAAGAAGTGCTTGGCGCCATAGAATTTGCCGTTGCGAAAAGCTACCCAGCCCGTGGTGAATTGGTTTAACTCAACGGCTTAACAAGATTAAACCGTTCTTATACATTACATCGCCCTTATCTATTGCCTCGTTCTTATAAACTGGATCATTGGCACTAGATGAGGTCGTTGATGTCTTTTACCAACCACGCGCTATTGTGTTGGGTAAAGCCAATTTTTGGATAGTAATCAACGGCCTGCGGCGCCGATAACAGAATGATGGAACAGTCTGGCGCAAGGGCTTCTTTTGTCATCCGCACTAGAGTTTTCCCGATGCCAGAAGCCTGTACTGTTTCGTCTACCGCTAAGTCCGATAAATAGCAGCAATAAGCAAAATCGGTCACCGAACGAGACACGCCAACTAAACGCTCGCCATGCCAAGCGGTGATCAATAAATTAGCGTGCTTTAACATCGCGTCTATGGTGTCGATTTGATCAATAGGACGACGGGCGCCTAAGGTGGTTTTCGCTAATAGCTCGATAAATTGTGCCGACGTAATGGGGTGGTTTACCTTGTAACAAATAGGCTGTATCGATTCTTCTTTAAACATAACAAAACACCTTTTACGATGTGATTAAAACGCCAGCATAAGACAATTACTCAGCGGATAAAATACGCAAATGGTTACCTAGAGTTAAACGACAACCTAGACTAACGCTCTACCGCTAACACTTTTAAAGCCACACCCGCTGCAGAAGTCCGGTTTTCCACACCCAATTTAGGGAATATTTGCTCAAGGTGTTTGTTGACTGTCCGTGGGCTCATTTCAAGAATTTCAGCAATTTCTCGGTTGGTTTTGCCATTGGCAATCCAGTGCAACACTTCCGATTCTCGGTCCGTTAGATTCAACTCTTGTTTTAATAAGGCCGGACCCGAAGGTTTGTCGCCATCTTCGAGCTTTAACAGCACTTCTTCTTGTTCAGTTAAGCCCATCATTTTTAAACCTAAGGGATAATCCAATCCGGTCAGCTTTAGTCTATTGCCAAGCTCTGGCTGATGCGCCAACCAAAGCCGAATTTGCAAAGCCAATTCCGCGCTTTGCCAGTCACTGCTGGCCCTTGCTTTCGCTAATAACGCATAAGTTTGCGGCGTTGCCCAGGCGATCGCGCCATCCGCTGTGGCGGTCATCAGGTATTGACCCATGCTGTCTAAGGCCGATTGCGCGTTGTTGCTCGAGCGCGCATTAGACAAATGCACACGCATGCGGGCAATCAGTTCATTGGGCTGTATGGGCTTAGTCAGATAATCCACGCCCCCCGCCTCTAAGCCTCGCACTATGTCGTCGGTGTCGGTTAGCCCTGTCATAAAAATCACGGGGATCGATGCCAAACTTTGGTCTGCTTTGATCTGTCGGCAAGTTTCGAACCCATCCATGTTTGGCATGATGGCATCCATCAAAATGATATCGGGGCGAATACGACGTGCAATGGTTAAAGCTTGCCGACCTTCCAGCGCCACCAGCACATCCATGTTGGCGGTTTCTAAGGTGTCGTGGATCAGGCTCAGCGCATCCGGTGAGTCGTCAACAACAAGAACAATGTCACTTTTATTGCTTGTATTCATTATTACCCTTTCCCAATAAACTGCCGCTAGGACGCGTGATCTTGTAGATAGTGAGCAATCGCATCAAACTGAAAGCTTTGATACAAGTTTTCTAATTGCTGCAAGTGGCTCGGAGCGATAACGTCTGTGGTGGCGAGTTGATCGAGCACACCGCGTACGCCTTTTTTGTAGCCCATCTCAGCAAATGCCATCAGCTCGCGCACGCTTTCGTGGTCTGGAATGGGCGCAACAACCGCATTAGTTACTTGCTGTTCAGAGTCTTTATTCGTTTTAGATAACACTATGGGCGCTGGTTCTGGTGTTTTTTCTTGATAGACCCAATCCAACGCTAGCCAATGTTTAATCGCGTCTAGCAGCGCACTGTTGTTCACTGGCTTGACGAGATATTGGTTAAACGCGGCCTGTTCGTCTGGCTTGCGTAGGCTTTCTTGGGCATCGGCAGACAACATGACAATAGGCGTGCTGTGGCCACGATCACGTAGCGTTTTGGCCAACGTGAGACCGTCCATGCCTGGCATGGTCACGTCCAACACAAACAAATCCGGCGAACAGGATTCCAGCTCATCCAGACACACTTTAGCATCCGAGGCTTCAAGTACATTAAAGCCCAGTGGCACCAAAATATCCGATAATAAACCACGTACCACGGGGTCATCATCCACCACCATTAAGGTGCGCTGGTAACCGTGATAGCTGGCAATGCGCCTGTTTTCTTGTCGACCACTTTCCACTTGACTGACCCACGGCAGCATCAAACTCACTCGAAATTCACTGCCTTCGCCCACCACAGAGCGCGCCTGTATATCGCCCCCCATGACTTCGGTCAGTAATTTCACAATGGTCAAACCAAGCCCCGTACCAGGCAAGTTACCTGTACTGATGTCGCGTACACGTTCAAAAGGGTCAAAAATACGCTGCAAATGGGCTTCTTTAATGCCCAAACCCGTATCACGAATCACAAACTCCGCCACCTGATTACGATAATTCACCTCGAACAACACCGAGCCTTTGGGTGTGTATTTCACTGCGTTCGACAGTAAATTGATCAGTATTTGACGCAATCGTTTTTCGTCGGTCATCACCTGTTGCGGTAAAGGCGCGAGAATTTTGGTCTGTAATTGAATGCCCTTGTCCCTTGCCTGCATGGCAAACATGCTGTTTAGCTGATCAATGAGTTTCGGCAAATCCACCGTGTTTCGGTACAAGTCAAATCGCCCAGCTTCGATTTTGGAAATGTCCAGCAGACCTTCAATTAAGTCCGCCAAATACAAGCCACTGCGATGAATGATGTCCAAGCCGTTTTGATGTCCAGAAGGGGTATTGGCTTTTTCAGACAACAGCTGAGCGTAACCAATAATAGACTGGAGCGGCGTACGCAATTCATGGCTAATACCCGTAAGATAACGGCTTTTCGCCTCGTTCGCTCGCTCGGCCAGTTCTTTGGCACTTTGCAGTGCGCGGTCTGTTTCTTGGTGAGCATCGACTTCACGAATCAGTTTTCGTGTTTGTCGATTGGATTCTTTTTGCGCCACCACTCGGCTTTCGTGGGCCAATAAAAACAACCAAGACAACACCCCAGACACAATCAGCAAAGTAAAAAATAGCGCCAGCATGGCGTCTTGTAGTAAAGCGGCTTCGTTGATCGAGTTTGGCGCCATTTGCCGATAAATCAACATCATTAAGGCGGCGTTGATCACATTGATCACCGTCAATAAGGACAAAAAACGTCCAAACCGTGACTTCAACGCTTTCACTAAACGCCGTGGCAAGAACAGCTTGAAAAAGTAATCGCTCTGCTGACTGATGCTGGCCTGTGGTTTACAGCTGTCCAAGCAGCGCACGTCCAACGAGCAACACAAGGAGCAAATCGGCTGCATGTACGCCGAGCAGAAGCTCATGTCTTCCGTTTCAAAGGCGTTTTCACACACTCCACAGGTCAAGGTCACGTATTTAGGGTTGCGTTGGCTGGCAAGCTCGATCATTGGCACCAGCTCCGGGCTTTGTCGTGCCAAATAATATTTGCCCTTGGTGATCCAAGCGATCAGGGGCACACACACAAAGCAGGTTGCTAACGAAATAAAATGACACAAACTCTTGGCTTCTTCGCCGAACACGCCCAAATAGCTGACCAAGCCTAACGTCGTCGCGATCAGCATAGAGCCGGTGCCGACGGGGTTAATATCGTACAGGTGCGCGCGTTTGAATTCGACGTAATTGGGACTTAACCCGAGCGGTTTATTGATCAACAAATCCGCTGACAAACTGCCCAACCAGCTCACTGCGGCAATGGCAAACACACCCAAAATGGCCCCTAATGCTTGGTAAATACCTAATTCCATCAGCAACAAAGCGATGGTGACGTTAAACACCAGCCATACGACGCGCCCGGGGTGAGAGTGCGTCAAACGCGAAAAGAAATTCGACCAAGCGATCGAGCCCGCATAGGCGTTGGTTAAATTGATTTTCATCTGGCAAATAAACACAAACACCGCCGCCAGCATCAAGGCTGTGGTCGGTGATGAGGTCAAAAAGAAAAAGATGCGCTGGTACAAATACGTTGGGTCCGTGGCTTGAATGGCGGTGGCGCCATCAGAGATAGCCAAATACGCCAAAAACGAGCCGAGCAGCATTTTAATCGCGCCGATAAACACCCAACCAGGGCCAGCCAGAATCAGCCAAAACCACCAGCGACGACGGTTTTGTGGGGTCTTTTTTGGGAAAAAACGCAGATAATCCACTTGCTCGCCAATCTGTGCCATCAAGGCGAACAACACCGACGCGGCCGAGCCAAATAAAATCCAATCAAAATGCGCGCTTTGCGGGAGGTTCAAAGGCGTGTATTCCGTCCAACTGTAAAAGTGTTGGTACTCTTGCGTCACGACCACGGCAATCGCCGACACCTGTAACGCTAACCATATCCACTGGGTGCCGACCTGAAATCGGCTAATAGCACGAATACCATGGGTCACAATCGGGATAACAAACAGCGCCGATAATGCATAACCAATTTGCAGTGGAATCCCCAATAATACTTCAAACGCCGAGGCCAAAATCGCCGCTTCAATGGCAAAGAAAATGAATGTGAAAGTCGCGTAGATCAGCGAGGTAATGGTTGAGCCGAGATAACCAAAACCCGCACCGCGCGTCAGTAAATCAATGTCCAGACCGTGCTTAGCCGAATAATACGCAATGGGAAAACCCGTCACAAAAAACAACGCCAACACCGTCAAAATCGCCGCCACGGCGTTGGTAAAACCATACGCCAAGGTGATCACCGCGGCCAGACCTTCCAGCGCCAAAAACGCCGTCGCCCCCAGCGCGGTGTGACCAATGCGCTCGATGCTCATGGCATGACCTTGCTTATGGGAAGAATCGTCATGCTTGGACGTATAACGCAAGGCGTAATCTTCCATGGTTTGGTCAGCGACCCACTTATTATAGTGGCGTCGCACTTTGAAGATTTTTTGTGTGGCCTTCATCGCGTCTCTTTGCTCAAGGTAACCCTTTTGGTTAAATCGCTGTTTTTATCGCTGTTGTTATCACTAGACAACAGCTTTTGCTGGGGGCAATGTTTTTGCTTCCAGCATGCCTTCTGACACAATGATTTGAATGATCTCATCCAGTCCTTGTGCTTTTTTCAGGTTCGAAAAAATAAATGGACGATCGCCGCGCATCATTTTTGCGTCACGGTCCATGACCTCTAAAGACGCACCGACCAATGGCGCCAAATCGGTTTTATTGATAATCAGCAAATCCGATTTCGTAATACCGGGGCCGCCTTTGCGCGGGATCTTATCCCCTGCCGACACGTCGATCACATAAATGGTGAAATCAGACAATTCAGGGCTAAAGGTTGCGCTCAGGTTATCGCCGCCACTTTCGACAAACACCACGTCGAGTGCACCGTGGCGCGCCAATAGCTGATCAATCGCTGCCAAATTCATCGACGCATCTTCACGAATCGCTGTATGAGGACAACCGCCTGTTTCCACGCCCAAGATACGATCCGCGTCTAAGGCTTCGTGCTCGGTGAGAAACTTGGCGTCTTCCTGTGTGTAAATGTCGTTCGTCACCACAGCGATGTTGTAATGCTCCCGCATGGCTGAGCACAAAGAGCGCAACAAGGCTGTTTTACCCGATCCAACCGGACCACCGACACCAATACGTAATGTTTGCTTTTTCATGCTGATTCCTTCTAATCCTGAATTCTTTTACTTAATAAATAGGAGCACTGTTCGTTTAAGAGCGAAACAGTCGCGAATATTGTGTTTCATGTTGCGCGCTGGCAATCGCGATGGCGGGCAGACCGGCGCCAATACGATCTTCTTCAACGGTGAGAGACAAGGCGATGGCATGCTGAATGTCGCCTTGCAGTTCACCAAGCAATTCTTGCGCTTGGGTTTGCCCCAGCGGCACCAGTTTGGTCGCGGCCGCGATTTGGTTTTCCAACCAAGACCAGCTGAAACCCAGCGCCGCTATATCGAACGATAAGTTCCAATGCACAGCAGCAAGGGCAAATAGCACCACAAAACTGATGTCGTCAGTACGCTCGAACGGTGTGTCTATTGTTAAGCTGCGCAGCAGGCGCGATAACGCTTCCCCCATGGCCGTATCGTTGAGGCGAAGTTCTTTGGTTTCCCGACACGCCAACGCCAGATCATTCAGCTCCCATAACCGAGCCGTATCACCTTGCTGCGCCGCGTCCATGCACAAACGCAAAACAGGCAAATCCACCCGCGCGACCGACTGCTGAATTTGCAACCCAACCCAATCCGATACATTGGCTTTATTCTTTACCCACCCCTTATCAATGGCAAATTCCATGCCTTGGGAAAACGCATAGCCGCCAACCGGCAGGCTCACGCTACTAAGCTGCAACAAGCGTAATAAACTCGTCTCAGTGGTGACTATGGCCATGGCTATTGCCTCCAGAACTATTGCCTCCAGAACGATAGGCTCCAGATTCTGGCACAAACACGGCGCTTTCATGGCTGACGATCAAACCCAACATGTGCAGCATGTCTTCTAAAACATGGTCTGGCTTGATGCGTAACCAGCGCTCACCAATTTGGATTTTGGTGTGGCGGTTACCAAGGTGATAGCAAGCTTTGGAAAAGGCTTCCCAGTCTTCACAGCTGGCATGAGCTACGTCTTCCACCGCCCCCTTTACTTGAACGATTTTGCCGCATTCGGTTTTTAAATACTCTCCAACTAACAACGGCTTACCCCGTTCCAAAAAAACACGCACGTCTTCGTTGTTGTCGCCCACTAATTTGAGTCGCCCACGATCACGTTGCTCGTGTGTTAGGGTCACTGTGGTGTAAACAGGGTCGTGACAATGGGTACCTAATCGTTCGTAAATATCGAGCATCTGATGTTCCTAAAATAATGTGTAAAGCTGAGCCAAAGGCAAGACTTGTGCAGGCTCGCAGGTTAACAATTCGCCATCGGCACGCACTTCATAGGTTTGTGGGTCAACGGTAATGTTCGGCAACCAATCGTTGTGAATCATGTCGAGCTTGGAAATGTTGCGCGTATTTTTGCAAGCGACCAAGGTGCGATCCAAACCAAGAGATTCTTTTAGGCCATTGCTTAGCGCCGCTTTAGACACAAAAGTTACCGAGGTCGCCGCTGCGGCCTTACCAAACGAACCAAACATGGGACGATAATGCACGGGCTGCGGCGTTGGAATCGACGCATTCGGGTCGCCCATGGGCGCGCTGGCGATCATGCCGCCTTTAATGATCATCGAGGGTTTAACCGCAAAAAACGCCGGTTTCCACAATACCAAATCCGCTAATTTACCAGGTTCAATCGAGCCGACTTCCTCGCTAATACCATGGGCTATCGCAGGGTTAATGGTGTACTTGGCAATGTAACGACGAGCGCGAAAGTTGTCCGCACCAAGCGCTTGGTCTTCTGGCAATAAGCCAAACTGTTGTTTCATTTTATGAGCGGTTTGCCACGTCCGTGTCACGACTTCACCCACGCGCCCCATGGCTTGGGAATCAGACGAAATCATACTGAATGCGCCCCGATCGTGAAGAATGTCTTCTGCAGCGATGGTTTCTTTGCGAATCCGTGAATCGGCAAACGCCACGTCTTCGGGAATGTTGCTGTCTAAATGATGACAGACCATCAACATGTCCAAATGCTCGTCTACCGTGTTGCGGGTGTAAGGACGGGTTGGATTCGTCGACGAAGGCAGCACATTTGGATTTGAACACGCTTTAATGATGTCAGGTGCGTGGCCGCCGCCTGCGCCTTCTGTGTGATAGGTGTGAATCACTCGATCTTTAAAAGCGTCGAGTGTGCTGTCGACAAAACCCGATTCGTTCAGGGTATCGGTGTGAATCGCGACTTGCACGTCGTACTTTTCCGCCACACTCAAACAGCAATCAATCGATGCGGGGGTGGTGCCCCAATCTTCATGAAGTTTAAGGCCACACGCGCCGGCTTCGAGCTGTTCTTCTAGCGCTTCTGGCAAGCTGGCGTTGCCTTTGCCCAAGAAGCCTAAGTTCATCGGCATGCTGTCGGTAGCTTGCAGCATTTTGCCCAAATACCAAGGCCCTGGCGTACAAGTCGTTGCTTTCGTACCCGTAGCAGGCCCTGTGCCGCCGCCAATCATGGTGGTCACGCCAGAGGTTAAGGCTTCTTCTATTTGTTGCGGGCAAATAAAGTGAATGTGTGCATCGATCCCGCCAGCGGTCAAAATAGACCCTTCGCCTGCGATGACTTCGGTGCCTGGTCCAATAACAATGTCTACGTTGTCTTGAACGTCTGGATTACCCGCTTTACCGACTTTGAAAATACGACCTGCTTTGATGCCGACATCGCCTTTTACAATGCCCCAGTGGTCAAGCACCAAGGCGTTGGTAATCACCAAATCCACCGCAATCTCGTTTGTTACTTGGCTTTGCCCCATGCCATCACGGATCACTTTGCCACCGCCGAATTTCACTTCGTCGCCGTACACGGTGAAATCTTTTTCTACTTGAATCCAAATATCAGTATCGCCTAATCGCACTCGGTCCCCTGTGGTTGGGCCGAACATTTGCGCGTAACTGTGTCTGTCCATCGTTGCCATTATTTGGCTCCTTCTAACGTGCCCATGACATCACCACGGAAACCATAAATGGTTTTTGTACCCGCGTATTCCACCAGCTCTACTTCACGGCCTTGACCGGGTTCAAATCGTACGGCGGTGCCGGACGCAATGTTTAAACGAAAGCCTTTGCTTACACTGCGATCAAACGTCAGCGATGGGTTCACTTCGAAAAAATGATAATGGGAGCCAATTTGAACGGGGCGATCGCCGGTATTTTCGACACGAATTGTCACCGTCTTGCGGCCAACATTCAGCTCAATCTCGCCGCTGGCAACCTGTATTTCACCTGGAATCATGGAGGTTCTCCTTGCCCCTTTATTTACAAAAAAATAAAGAGCCTAGTTAATAGGGTTATGGACAGTGACTAACTTGGTTCCATCTGGGAACGTCGCTTCCACTTGCACTTCGTGAATCAATTCAATCACACCGTCCATGACCTGCTCTGCGCTGAGTACCGTTTTACCAAAGGCCATCAGCTCCGCTACGGTTTTGCCGTCCCGTGCGCCTTCGATGATTTCCATCGTGATGTACGCCATAGCTTCGGGGTAATTTAATTTAAGACCTCGATGCAAACGACGCTCTGCCAATAAGGCGGCCGTGAACACCAGTAACTTGTCTTTCTCTCTTGGAAGTAGTTCCATTGTCTGTGCCTCTTTGTATGCCTCTTCATGTGGCTTTTATTGTATTTTTTTGAACTATAATGATGCGCATGCACCATTTCAGGTCAACCAGATTCGTGGCACCCTTGCTTCTTTATGAATGAAAGCGGGGCGAATCGCCTGCCAACATTGGATAAACAACTGTTTCATTTGCTCTGAATCACGGTGAAGGCTGCGCACTATTAGGTAATCACCCACCAAGCTGACACCACTTAACGAGCCATAATTCTGGCTATGCTGCTGGCAATAGCCGCGTAGAGCGCTGATTAGGTCGTCGTGATTGAGCGATGAATTCGTCGTCGCGGCAAAAGGCCCTGCGATTAAAACACCGTTAATCGAATGGCCATCTAGCCCAGCTTTCGCGCCCAATACAGCCCGGCTGTTATTGTCGATGACTAAGCGTTCGCGTACTTTAATTCGTCCGTTTTGACGAATTTCAAAACCTTGCTCCGCGTGTCCTTCGCCAAAATCTTGGTGATTTGCTGGTAAACCAAAGCAGGTGATTTCCCAGCCAATAAACTGAGCGTTTTCAGCAAGATCGATGCGGTTTTCAAGGCGTGTGTGAGCATTGGGGTACAAAATCGTTTCTTGGGGCAGCCATTCCATTGCGCTATTTTTGGCTACATTTAGCTGAACGACTTGGTGTTGTAAGGTTTTATCTTCGCGGGCTCGGTAAACGCGACCGGCACCCGGTGTGGTGATTAATACATGAGTATTTTCGGCTAGATTGGCCGTAATGGTCAGGCGATCACCCGACACTAAACCGCCAGGCGGATGCAATAAATACACATGGGCGGTGTCGCGGCCTTCTGGATAAAAGGGCTTTTGTACGTACAAAGGCCCCTGATGATCGCAGGTTTTCAACACGGTGCCGCGGGAGGTTTTACAAAACCCCAACGTCAGAAACGCATGCCACTGGGACGCGGGCGTTTCTGCTAACAATAAGGGTGGCAGAGAAGGTGTCTCTGCTAAATCAATCGTCGTTTTATTATTCATTTGTGCCCTATAAGCGTTCATTGCATGGCGACAGATCGCAAATCATGCAAAAACTAGACCGCTAAATATTGCTTAATCAAGGTATCGTTGAGGTTTTCCATCTTGTCCGCTGCTACGATGCGGCCTTTTTCCATCAAACGAAATTCTTTACCCACGCGACGAGCAAAGCCTAACTTTTGCTCAACTAAGATGACCGTTAAGCCTTCTTCTGCATTGAGCTTTAAAATCACGTCGCCGATTTGCTTCACAATATTCGGCTGAATGCCTTCGTTGGGTTCATCTAAAATGAGCACACTGGGTTCCAGAACCAAGGCGCGTCCGATCGCCAGCTGTTGCTGTTGACCGCCGGACAAATCCCCACCGCGACGGTGCAGCATATCTTTCAACACAGGGAACAGCTCAAAGATTTTCTCAGGAATCTCTTTAGGGCTATCTTGGGTACGCTTGCCACGCACAGGCAGCCCTATACGCAGGTTTTCTTCCACGGTGAGCATAGGGAAAATATCGCGTCCTTGCGGCACGTAACCAATACCAGAGTAGGCGCGCTTTTCGGCACTTTGCTTGTTTAGCGTTTCACCTTCCATGGTGATCTCACCGCTTTGAATGGGTAATAATCCCATGATGGCTTTGAGTAATGTGGTTTTACCCACGCCGTTTCGCCCCATTATGCAGGTGATGGAACCGGGCACAATATCCAAATCTAAGCCCCATAAAATTTGGGTGCCGCCATAAAGTTGATCGACTTTTTTAATAGAAATCATGCGCTTTCCCCTTCACCAAGGTAAACCTCGATAACGTCTTTGTTGCTTTGAATCTGATCCATGGTGCCCTCGGCCAATACAGAACCCTGATGCAATACCGTCACGGTGCGGGCGATGCTACGGACAAATTCCATATCGTGCTCTACCACAATCACGGTTCTTTCTCCTGCTAGCGACGTTAGCAATTCCGCCGTGCGTTCGGTTTCTTGTGCCGTCATGCCTGCAACAGGCTCATCGATCAGTAATAATCGCGGCTCAGCGACCAACAACATACCAATTTCTAACCATTGTTTTTGCCCGTGTGATAAAGCGCCTGCCAACATAAAGCGATGCTTCGCCAAACCAATGGTTTTTAACACGTCGTCAATTCGATCGATCTGCGTGGGCGTTAAGCGCGAAAAAAGCGTCGGTAGAACCCCCTTGTCGGTTTTTAAAGACAGTTCCAAATTATCAAACACAGTTTGTTCTTCGAAAACCGTCGGCTTTTGAAATTTACGACCAATACCCAACTGAGCGATTTCCGCTTCGTCTTTGTCTAATAAATTGTGATTTTGTCCGAAGAAAACTGTCCCTGAATCGCATTGAGTTTTACCGGTAATCACGTCCATCAAGGTGGTTTTGCCGGCGCCATTGGCACCGATCAAACAGCGTAATTCGCCGTCATTGATGTACAAATTCAAGTTATTCAGGGCTTTAAAGCCATCAAAGCTCAAGTTCAAATCTTCTACATAAAGGATCACCTTGTTGTCGACATTGACCTGTGCCTGCTCCGGTGCCAAAAACGACCACACCTGATCGCGGCGAAAAAAGTCACGAGTGCTGTCTAATGTGCTCATTTTTGTGGCTCCTTATTCATCACTGTATTTCGCTTGGCTTTTAGCTGTCCATACAATCCCATCAAGCCTTTTGGTAAATACAAGGTGACAAGAACAAACATCGCGCCCAAGGCAAACAACCAAGCGTCTGGCATAATCGCGGTAAAACGGGTTTTCGCGTAGTTCACTAACAGAGCTCCAATCACCGCACCGATCAAGGTGCCACGACCGCCGACCGCGACCCAAATCACCATTTCAATAGAATTAATAGGTGAAAATTCGCCTGGGTTGATAATGCCGACTTGTGGCACATACAAGGCACCGGCAATGCCTGCGATCACCGCGGAATAGACAAACAACCAGACCTTGTAACGATCGGTACGATAGCCAATAAAGCGCGAACGGGATTCCGAATCACGAATCGCTAACACCACTTTACCCAGTCGCGAAGACAGAATTTTTTGACTCACCACGAAAATCACTGCCAACAAAATAGCCGTGATTAAAAACAAGCCAACGCGAGTGCTGTCGGCTTGCAGATTGAAGCCAAGAATTTCTTTAAAATCGGTCAGACCATTGTTGCCACCAAAGCCCATTTCGTTACGGAAAAACGCCAGTAACAGGGCATACGTCAAGGCTTGCGTCATAATGGAAAGATACACACCGGTCACACGAGAGCGGAACGCTAACCAACCAAACACAAAGGCCAGTAACCCGGGAACCAGCACCGCCATTAACATGGCGAACCAAAATTGATCCATGCCTAGCCAAAACCACGGCAATTCTTTCCAGTCCAAGAACACCATAAAGTCAGGCAACAGCGGATCACCATACACGCCACGATCACCGATTTGACGCATTAAATACATGCCCATCGCGTAACCACCCAAGGCAAAAAACGCCCCGTGTCCCAAACTCAAAATCCCGCAGTAACCCCAAATAATATCCACCGCCAACGCCAACATGGCGTAGCACAAATACTTACCCAGCAAGGTAATAGTGTAAGTACTCACATACAGTGCAGAGTCTTCAGGCAGGTACAAATTTGCGGCCGATGCGAGAATCGTCACACCCAATAAGATCACCACAAACGGCAGCGTATGCTTGCCAGAGGTGCGTCCTTCCGTAAAATACTTCATAAGACGTGTCATTCTGCCGCCCTCCCTTTTTGTGGAAAGAGTCCTTTAGGACGTTTTTGAATAAAGAGGATAATAAACACCAGCACGAGAATCGCTGCGAGCACCGCGCCCGTTGTTGGCTCTAAGAACTTGGTTGCAATACCCAGCGTAAAGGCTGCTACTAATGTCCCCAATAGGTTACCTACGCCACCAAACACCACGACCATGAAAGAGTCGATGATGTAAGCCTGACCCAAGTTCGGTCCGACGTTGGTGAGTTGACTTAGGGCCACACCGGCAATGCCTGCGATACCTGAACCCAAACCGAAAGTCATCGCGTCCACCCAGTGGGTTTTAACGCCCATGGCTTTGGCCATGTTGCGATTTTGCGACACCGCTCGTACGTTTAGACCCAGAGAGGTTTTACGTAAAATAATCACCAAGGTCATAAACACCAACAAAGCAAACGCCAAGATATACAAACGGTTTAACGTCAATGATAAAACAGGGTTAATTTCCCAAGAGCCACTCATCCAGCTCGGTGTGGATACTTGTCGATTCAGCGGAGAAAAGATGGTTCGAACAAGTTGTTGCAGAATCAAGCTGATACCAAAGGTGGCCAGCAAGGTCTCTAATGGACGACCATGTAAACGGCAAATAACCAAACGCTCGATCAATACGCCCATTAAACCCGACACTAAAAACGCGGCGGGTATCGCCACCCAAATAGAATAATCAATGTAATTCGGCATCATCAGCTGCACCACATAAGTGGTATAGGCGCCAAGCATAATCATCTCGCCGTGGGCCATGTTAATCACGCCCATAACACCAAAGGTAATCGCCAAACCAATAGAGGCCAGCAACAATACTGAACCAAGACTCAAGCCAAAAAACAACTGATCAACAAAAGCAAAACGGTTGGCACGCTGCTCTATGTTTGCCAAAGCAAGCGCTGAGGCTTTCGCTATAGCAGGTGTTTCTTCACGGGATAAGCTGGTTAATAAATTTCGTACGTCATTTTCCAAACTGTCTGACAAGGTTTCAATGGCGGCAATTCGATTGGACACCGCTAACGACGTTTGCGATGCCGTATTCATTGCTAATGCCAAGGCCATGGCCTCTTTCACTTTTTTATTTGGCTCGCTTGGATAAAGGCTTTCTAATGTCTCGATCGTGCTGTCGTCTAGTTGAGACAAAAGCTCGCGTACGGCGCTTTCACGTACGGAAGGATTTTTTGATGTTAACTGAATGCGGGCGATCGCGCTGCGCAAGTAACCACGCAAGGTATTGTTTACGCGAATTTTTTTGACGTCGCGCTTCGTCAGCGTCGCATTAATTTGATCAGTAAAAACGTTTTTATACCCCGTCTCACCGTTCACATCAAACTGACCAACGATTTGCTTGGTGGATTCAATGTAGTACAAATCGCCGTTTAAAAGAGTACGAAAAAGGGGCAGTACAGACTCGTCTGAGGCTTTTTCTATTTTGTCTAAAATAGGCACCATTTTGCTCAGCTTGGCGTCGACAAGTTCAACCAATAACGGGTCAAGCTCATGGGGTTGTGCCGCGTAACTCGGAAGGGATAAGAGCCCGAAAAGACAGCAACACAGTGCCATACAATATTTCAAGCTGATACGTCTCAAGGTCATACGTCTCAAGGTCATACTCCGTGTATCGAAAGGTTTAGTGCGAAAAGGCTGGTTGAACTCAGCGCTTAAAAGAATGGATCTGACATGGTTTCTGATGGATTAACGAACACGCTGGCGGGACAGGATCTGGCCGCCAGAGTGCTAAAATATCAACCCAAAGAACGCGCTGAATTAGTAATTTTGACCAGAGCAGGCTTTCGTCTTAGTGTTGTAGTTACCGCACTTAATAGGCGCTGTCCAATCTGAAATCAGATCTTTTGAGCCAGGCAAGAAGTCAGACCACGCATCACCAGGCACCACGCCGTCGGTTTCCCAAACAACTTCAAACTGGCCGTCGTCTTGGATCTCGCCAATCAGAACAGGTTTGCTCAAGTGATGGTTTTTATTCATCACCGCAATGCCACCAGTTAAGTTAGGCGTTTCTTGACCAATCATCGCTTGCTCAACCGCATCTACGTCCGTAGTACCCGCTTCAGTCACCGCGTTTACCCACATTTTGAAACCGATGTACGTCGCTTCCATTGGGTCATTTGTTACACGATCTGGGTTTTTAGTGTACGCTTTCCAAGCTTCGATGAAGGTATCATTCTCTTCACTGTCAACACTCTGGAAATAGTTCCACGCGGCCAAATGCCCTACTAATGGTTTTGTGTCCAAACCAGAAAGCTCTTCTTCGCCTACTGAGAAAGCCACTACTGGGATGTCTTCAGCCGAAATACCTTGGTTACCCAATTCTTTGTAAAAAGGAATGTTTGCATCACCATTGATGGTCGAAACCACCGCTGTTTTCATGCCTTCATTACCGAATTTTTTGATGTCTGACACAATTGACTGCCAGTCAGAATGACCGAACGGCGTGTAATTGATCATGATGTCTTTCGCAGCAACCCCTTTGGCTTTTAGGTAAGCTTCAAGAATTTTGTTCGTTGTACGCGGGTAAACGTAATCGGTTCCGGCCAATACAAAACGCTCAACACCTAGATCGTTCATCAAGTAATCCACCGCAGGAATCGCCTGCTGATTTGGCGCCGCCCCTGTGTAGAACACGTTTTTAGATGACTCTTCGCCTTCGTATTGCACTGGGTAGAACATCAAACCATTTAATTCTTCCAATACTGGCAATACTGACTTACGGGATACCGACGTCCAACTACCGAAGATCACATCCACTTTATCTTTGGTTAAAAGCTCGCGACCTTTCTCTGCAAACAAAGGCCAGTTAGACGCTGGATCAACCACAACGGCTTCAAGTTTTTTACCAAGCAAACCGCCCTTTTTGTTTTGGTCATCGACCATCATCAACACGGTATCTTTCAACGTTGTTTCAGAAATCGCCATGGTTCCAGACAAAGAATGCAAGACACCGACTTTAATGGTATCTGCCGCCAAAGAAGGAAGCGCAATAAGCGTTGCACCAGAGAGCACAATCGCAGAAGTGAGCGTTTTGATTTTCATAATGGGAGCCGTCCTATTGTGATTAGTAAAATAATGAATCGAGACTTGAAACGTGAAACACCTTGCCAACGCATCAAATCAGTCACTCCAGTATTCAAAAATCACCGCAAGAAAGGTATGCGCGAAATGACATAGGGGGATACGTCATTTGACGTATAATTGACTAAAGAGAAACAAAGAAGACTCCCCTTTGAAAGCAACAGACACGACCTTAATCAATCGAAAAACACCCATTTTACTGACACGCTATATCATTAAAAAAAACTTAACGATGAGTGCAAAAAACATTGATTCCATTCTTCCTTAAATGTATCTAGTCTGAACTGCACAAGGTATTTCATTAGACGTTTAAACAATAAAAAAAGGAACCGCCATGTCTTTGTCTTCGCTCATTAATAATGCCCGCTATCCGATCGCTAACAGTGATTTTAAAGCCGACTGTAAAAAAACATTAGAACAAAATGGTGCTCTGATTTTGCCTGATTTTTTGAGTGACCGTTCTATTGAACGCATTATCAAGGAAGGCGAGTCAAAACAACATCTAGCTTGGTACACCCAATCCACTCACAACGTTTACTTAAGCAATATCGACCCAGATTATGGCGCTGAACACGCTAGAAACAAGCAAGTTAACTCTTCTAAAGGTTGTATTACTGACGACCAGATTGATGCGGAATCTCCGCTTCGAGCGTTATACGACTCGCCTGTCTTTCGTGATTTTTTGGCTGACGTATTAGGCGAAAAAACATTGTATAACTATGCCGACCCTCTTTCTTCGATCAATTTGCACTACGCCAGCGAAGGTCAGGAACTGGGCTGGCATTTCGACAATTCGTCGTTTGCCATTACCTTGTTAATTCAAAAGCCAAGTGGCGGCGGTGTGTTTGAATACATTGAAAACATGCGTGACGCTGACGCAGGGGAAATGAATTACAGCGGCGTAAGTGAGGTGTTATCCGTACAACGCAAAGCCAAAGAGCTGGCGATTGAACCTGGCGCATTAGTGTTGTTCCGCGGTCGAAATGCCATTCATCGAGTCACGCCAACGCAAGGCGACACAACTCGCATGCTGGCGGTGCTCGCCTACAATTCAAAACCCGGCGTCGCGCTCTCTGAAGCCGCCAGTAAAACCTTCTATGGCCGAGTCAGTTAACGCGCCTTTTCGTGTCTTCAGCATGACAATAATCGTAAACAGGAGGCAAGCATATCGTACGCGGCTACCCAAAGGGTTGCCCAGCGTACGATGAAAAAACGATGATTAACACAAGCAAAAGCGTTTCTTTTTACTCCAATCTGCCAGTGCTTAAACCCTAGCCACAATACCATGGTGCCAATCGCTTGGCTTGCAGACCAAGTTGTCTTACTGGGTACATTCTCTTTTTGAGACAGCAAAGTGCAGTTCATCAGCCTTGCCCTCAAATGAAGTAAAAACCTCTACTGTTAAACGTTTAACAAAACACTTGCCTGACTAAATAAGAGTCTGTTAGCCTTATGACTGTTAAACGTTTAACTGCAAAACAACAAAGGTACGTTAGTAATGAGAAAGCCTTCTATTCGTGAAGTCGCTAAATTAGCCGAGGTATCAACGGCCACGGTTTCTAACGTTTTTTCAGGCAAGAAACCAGTGAATGATGAACTTAAAGCACGCGTGCAACTTGCGGCTGATCAACTCGGTTATCAAATGGATCGTGCGGCTTCTCAGTTACGCTCTCAGCGTAATAAGGTCGTCACCGTGTTGGTGCCCAATATTACCGATACGTTTTTTGCCACTATTGTTTCTCAGCTTGAAAACCTTGCCTTTGAACACGGCTACGATGTGATTGTGGCCAGCTCCCATGACCGTGAAGAGGTCGAAGCGTCGCGCATTAAGGCCCTTATGAGTTGGCGCCCCGCTGGCATGATCGCCATTCCATGCGCGGGGCAATTATCCGGCGCGCTTTTGAACCTAAAAAACCTTTGCCCTACCGTGTTAATTGACCGTGTATCGGTACATTCGGCGCCTTTTGATACGGTTACTATTGATAACAGTGCGGCCGGCGAACTTGCTTGCCAACACCTTATCGATGCCGGCCATACAAACATTCTTATTGCGGCGTCTGATTTGTCTTTTCCACCGATTCGTGAACGGGTGGAAGGGGCTCTAAACGTGCTGAGAAATGCCAACATTGTGCAGCCTAGCGTGATCGAATTAGGCTGTGAATTAGAAGCCGGTGCAGAAACAATAACCCACTGGCTCGCCAGTCATCCAAAGCCGTCGGCCATTTTTGCTCTCACTAACGTTACGACCCTCAGCACACTCACTGCACTGGCGGAACTGAACACCAAGGTCGGGGAAGATATCTCATTGGTCGCATTCGATGATTACGCTTGGATGTCGGCTCGCAGTACCAGCCTAACCGCCATTCGTCAGCCTGTAGAAGCGGTCGCTGCCAACGCTTGGTCAAAATTATTGGAACGCATCGATTCTGAGCGCAAAAACAGCGACCCGCAAGCCACGGTGCTAAACGCCAGTTTAATTAAACGTCATTCTGTGAAAAGTATTATATAACCGTCACATTTGACACAGGGAGGGTTCAACAAAGAACCCTATATTGATCACCATTTACAGCGCGAGGAGGAGGCCAAGATGCAGAGTTAATAAAGGACCACGAAAGTCAATCACACTAACGAATTAACCCTACACCTTAACGTCGATTAGAGCTCAATTAAGATGTCTAACCGCCTAATATCGCTGTGACAGCAGCCATAAAAGACGGACATAGTGTATTACATCTGAGTGTGTTTACCAACAACGTCAAGGTGAGACCATAAAGCATCAATCTATATTAGATTGTTGAAGGCGATTTTCGCCTACATTTTTGATCGGAGTGTCAGTAATGAAATCTATAGTAATAAAAACAATCGGTTTTACTACGCTTGCCGCCACAGCCGGGCTGTATGCTGCACAAGCTCAAGCCAGCTCAACTGTTGCCTTTTTGATGCCAGATCAGGCATCGACTCGATATGAAAAACATGATTTCCCTGGCTTCAAAGCCGCCATGACCAAACTCTGTGCTGATTGCACATTGATTTACCAAAATGCCAACGGCGATGTGTCGTTGCAGCAACAACAATTCAACTCAGTGATCACACAAGGTGCCAAAGTCATTGTATTGGACCCTGTTGATTCCAGCGCTGCAGCGTCTTTGGTGAACTTGGCACAAAGCCAAGGCGTCAAAGTAATCGCCTATGATCGACCTATCCCGGGCAAGGCCGCCGATTTTTATGTGTCTTTTGACAACAAAGGCATTGGTAAAGCCATTGCAGAAAGCTTAGTTCAACACTTAGAAAACATGGGTGTACCAAAAAACAAGGGCGGTATTTTACAAATTAACGGTTCACCTACCGACGCAGCGGCCGGTTTGATCCGCGACGGTATCGATGAAGGTTTGGACAACAGCGGTTACACCACCATCGCAGAATACGACACGCCAGACTGGGCGCCACCAAAAGCACAAACGTGGGCAAATGGGCAAATCGCCCGTTTCGGCTCCGATATTTTAGGCGTCGTAGCAGCCAATGACGGTACGGGGGGTGGCGCGATCGCCGCGTTAAAAGCCTCAGGCGTTAACCCCCTGCCCCCTGTTACCGGAAATGATGCCACCATCGCAGCATTGCAATTGATTATCGCAGGTGACCAGTACAACACCATCTCTAAGCCGTCTGAAATAGTGGCCGCCGCGGCCGCGAATGTGGCTGTGCAGATGTTGAACGGTATAACACCTGTTGCCAAAACAACGCTGTACAACACACCTTCTGAACTCTTCGTTCCAGAGGTTGTGACACGTGAGAATATCAAAAAAATCGTGTTTGATACCGGCGTGACGTATGCGGGCGATGTATGCACTGGTCGCTATTTAGCGGGCTGCATAGAGCTGGGAATCTGGCGCTAACGTCGTACTGATTACCATACGCTCCGCCACTCACCTCCTGTGAGTGGCGTCTTTCCTAACTGATATTTAGTGGAGCAGATCATGCCTTCCCATACTTCTGCACGCCCAGAAGGGCTTCAACCCATTCTGAGTTTGCGCAAAGTGTCTAAAAATTTTGGCGCAGTTGCCGCCCTTACAGACATCGATCTGGACGTCTACCCAGGCGAAGTGGTCGCCCTGGTCGGAGACAATGGCGCAGGTAAATCAACGCTGATTAAAACCTTAGCCGGCGCTCATTCGCCTACCTCAGGCACGATTCTTTTTGAAGGAAAAGAAGTCGTCATGAACGGGCCCAGTGACGCGCTGGATCTGGGTATTGCGACCGTTTTCCAAGATCTAGCCCTGTGTGAAAACTTAGATGTGGTGGCCAATATTTTCTTGGGCCAAGAAAAAAACGCCTTGCACCTCGATGAAACCACCATGGAAGTCACCTCTTGGACGCTGTTAAACGAATTGGCTGCGCGCATTCCCAGCGTTCGTGATGTGGTGGCGTCACTGTCGGGCGGACAACGTCAGACTGTTGCCATTGCCCGATCTCTGCTATCAAACCCTAAGATCATCATGCTCGATGAACCCACCGCGGCATTGGGTGTCGCGCAAACCGCTGAGGTTCTCAACTTAGTAGAACGTGTTAAGGCCAAAGGCTTAGGCGTCATTATGATTTCTCACAATATGCAAGACGTTCGAGCCATAGCCGACCGCGTGGTGGTGTTGCGACTGGGCAAAAATAATGGCGTGTTTGATGTCAGTGCGTCTAACGAAGTATTAATCGGCGCCATTACCGGCGCTACGGATAATGCCGTGTCAAGAAGAGCAAAGCGCTTGGCAGAAGCAGAGAACCATAGCGAGGAGCAAGCATGAGTGATTCCATTCATAAATCTGTCGACAGCACCACGCTGTTAGATCGAAGCGATGTGCGCGTTACCCACTCAAACAGTGTAAAAGACAGTATTAACGCCTCGATCGACCGCATCAAATCTGGCGACCTGGGTTCCTTACCGGTGATCATTGGTTTGGTACTAATTTGGGGGATTTTTACAGCCATTAACCCCATTTTCTTATCTGCAAACAACCTAGTGAACTTGCTGTTTGACTGCTCGACCGTTGGCATTATTGCGCTGGGCATTGTGTGCGTATTGATGTTAGGTGAAATTGACCTTTCCGTGGGCTCCATGAGCGGTGTGGGGTCGGCTTTGCTGGGCGTGTTGTGGGTCAATCAAGGATGGCCATTGGCTTTGGCCATTGGGGCGAGCTTGTGCGTTGGCGCCATGATGGGCTTGGGTTACGCTTTTTTACGTACCAAATTTGGTATGCCGAGCTTTGTCTCCACCTTGGCGGGCTTGTTGGCTCTGCTGGGATTTCAGCTGTTTATTTTAGGTTCCACCGGTTCTATTAACTTACCCTACGGTTCGTCCATGGTGGATTTTGGTCAACTGATGATCATGCCTGCGTGGGTAGCGTATTCCTTTGCTTTCATGCCAGGTATCGTCATTGTGGTCATGGGTGCACGCGTTCGTAGCAAACGTCAAGCGGCTAACCTGTCGGCTAAAAGCCTCAATAGTATTGTGATCAAAGCCATACTCGTCACTCTCGCCCTTCAAGCGGCTGCATTTTACTTGAATCAATCCCGCGGCGTGCCTTGGATGTTCGGTTTATTTATGCTCTTGGTGATTACGATGAATTATGCGCTTACTCGAACCAAATGGGGTCGTTATATGTTTGCCGTTGGTGGTAATGCCGAAGCCGCTCGTCGCGCGGGTATCAACGTTAAGGCCATTTATATCAGTGCGTTTGTTTTGTGTTCTTCATTGGCCGCATTGGGTGGTGTTTTGGCCGCGTCACGTTTGGCCTCTGCCAGCCAGCAAGCCGGCACTGGGGACGTTAACTTAAATGCGATTGCAGCCGCTGTTATTGGTGGCACCAGCTTATTCGGTGGCCGTGGATCCGCGTGGTCGGCGTTGCTGGGGATCATTGTCATTCAGTCAATTGCCAATGGATTAACGCTGCTGAATTTGTCCTCGTCTCACCGCTACATGATCACCGGTGCCGTGCTAGCCATTGCCGTCATTGTTGACAGTATTGCCCGTCAGAGCCGTGTTTCCCACGGTAAAGCATAACGTGGTCGTTAAGGAGTATTTTATGAACACGAATTTACAAGGCAAAGTCATCGCGATCACAGGGGCGGCGTCGGGCATCGGCTTAGCCTGCACTAAGGCGTTTATTGCTGAAGGAGCCGACGTAGTGCTAATTGACCGCTCTGCCAGTGCGCTGGAAAAAGTCTGTAGAGAATTGGGCAGCAAAGCCATTCCCTTGGTGATGGACTTGCTAAAAGCAGACGAAGTGGATGCACTCCTAGCACGCATTCTGGCACTTACCGACGGACGCCTTCACGCCTTTCACGCCAATGCCGGTGGTTATGTCGGCGGCGTGTTTGCCGAAGGCAACCCAAACGAATGGGACCGTATGCTGAACTTAAACATCAATTCGGTATTTCGGTCTGTGCATGCGGTGCTGCCGCACATGATGGCTCAAAAAAGCGGTGACATTATCGTCACCAGCTCTATTGCGGGATTGGTTCCCGTGGTATGGGAACCAATCTACACGGCATCCAAACACGCGATTCAGGCATTTGTCCATACGTTGCGCCGTCAGTTAAGTGTTCATTCTATTCGAGTCGGTGCCGTGGCGCCTGGCCCTGTGGTAACGGCATTATTAGACGATTGGCCGGCCGCCAAAATGGAGGAAGCCTTATCAAGTGGCAGTTTAATGCAGCCAGAAGTGGTGGCGGACTCTGTGGTTTTCATGCTGACACGACCCGCTAATGTCACCATTCGTGATCTGGTTATTTTACCCAACAGCGTGGATCTATGAGAGAGGATGAAAGAATGAGTAAGCGCATTCATGACGCTGCCGCTCGTTACGTGGTGGGCGTTGACGTTGGTACTGGCAGTGCTCGCGCGGGTTTATTCGACCTGCAAGGCCGCCAGCTGCATCTTGCCAAGCAAGCCATTATTACTTACCAAGACAGCGATGCACGCTATGAACAGTCTTCGGACAACATATGGCAGGCGGTTTGTGCCTGTGTTAAAAGCGTCGTCGCGGCCTCGAATTTGCCAGTAGACGCTATCGTTGGCTTGTCGTTTGATGCGACCTGTTCGCTGGTTGTATTAGGGGACAACCAGCGTCCACTGCCTGTTGGAGAACACGGTATTGCTGATCGTAATGTGATCGTCTGGATGGATCAGCGAGCCACAGAGCAAGCTCGTCTGATCAACGACCTTGAACACCCAGTTTTACACTACGTTGGTAACCGTATTTCACCAGAAATGGAAACTCCCAAACTGCTCTGGTTAAAAACGCATTTACCTGACACCTACCATAGCGCCCGTCATTTTTTTGATTTGACGGATTATCTCACCTTTCGCGCCTCGAACTCTGACGCTCGCTCCATTTGCACACTAGTGTGCAAATGGACCTATTTGGCGCATGAAAAACGCTGGGACGCGTCTTACTTTGAGTCGATTGGTTTGGCCGATTTAGTCGATGATCACTGTGCAAAAATTGGCACCCACGTTGTCGCTCCGGGTACCGCCTTAGGGCAAGGTTTAACCGTCACTGCGGCCGAAGAACTCGGACTCCACCCTGGAACCGCCGTTGCCGCTGGCTTAATTGATGCTCATGCAGGCGGTGTTGGGTCAGTGGGAGCCTTAACACAAGCGGGTACCTCAGCCCCGGAAGACGGCTTGGCTTATGTTTTTGGCACGTCGGCCTGCACACTAACCACCTCAACCAATCCGGTGACTGTGCCCGGTATTTGGGGGCCGTACTTTGCTGCCATGATACCTGGTATGTGGCTGAACGAAGCAGGGCAATCCGCTGCAGGCGCTGCCATAGACCATTTAGTGTTAATGCACCCAGCGTCCGCACAAGCAACCCTATTGGCACACGACGCAGGCATCCCATTAACCGTTTGGTTATCCCAACACACCAAAAAACAACTTAGCAACCTGAGTGACGCGGTGCATCTCGCCCAAAACGTGCACCTCGTGCCTGAGTTTTTAGGCAATAGAGCGCCCTTTGCTGACCCTAACGCCCGCGCTATTATGGCAGGTTTGACGATGGATAAATCCTTAGACAGCCTAGTTAGCTTGTACGTGGCAGGCCTTTGCGGTATCGCCTACGGCTTACGACAAATCATTGAAGCACAAGCCGAAAAAGGTCTCTTTATACAACGAGTGGTGATCAGCGGAGGAGCGGGGCAAGACCCCCTAATACGACAACTTATCGCCGACGCGACCGGCAAGGAAGTGGTCGCTCCCACGGCAGAAGAGCCCGTTTTATTAGGTACGGCCATGCTGGCGGCGGTGGCCTCGGGGGACTATGAAGGTTTAGAACACGCTATGCAGGCGATGTCTTCATTTGGGGGTCGTTATTTACCCTCACCCTCCGCTATCATTACACAACGGCACGAGGCGCGCTTTCTTGCCTTTACCAAACTACAAACCTTGGCAAGGGAGTTATAAACGTGTTGCATCAAACAGAACATTCAGAGGCGAAACGGCTCGCCTCATTGGCATTAATTATCTTCGATTGTGATGGCGTATTAGTGGACAGCGAAGTGCTGTCCATTGATGCTTTGCACCGTTTAATCCTTGCGGAAGGGGGAAAACTAACAAAAGACGAAGTGATTGCACAATTTCAGGGTCGCAGCATGAAATCAGCCAAGGAGGAGCTGTTTGCATCACAAGGTGTGGCGCTTACTCAAGTGGCTCTTGATGCCATGAATGTGGCGTTATTTGCGCGCTTTTACCAAGCACTTCAACCTATCCAAGGGGTCGCGGACTTTATCAAGTCCCTCACTCTGCCCTTCTGTGTCGCGTCATCTTCTCACCCAGAACGCATCAACGTAAGTCTCGATGCGACTCAGCTGCAAGCCCACTTTGCTGGTAAGGTATTTTCATCCACCATGGTGAAAAATGGAAAGCCCGCCCCAGATCTATTCTTACTTGCGGCACACACAATGGGATGCTCGGCGGACAGCGCGCTCGTGATCGAAGACAGCCCAGCGGGCATTCAAGCGGCTCGACAAGCGGGAATGTTATGCATTGGACTGACGGCTGGAGCCCACGCAAAACACCCAAATCACACTCAAAAGCTGATTGATGCAGGGGCAAACTGGGTCGTAGACAGCTACGAAGACGTAGCCAAAATCATTAAGGCGGTAAGGTAAATGCCCTCTTTACCATGACAACGAGACCTTCACCCTATTTTCTAATGTGCAGCAACAGGGCGCTTCCAGAAAGAAACAATCCAAACACAGAAACAGAGCCCCAACCTCCGTGAAACCAAGCAAAACTGGCAACGGCAGAACCTATTGCCCCACCGGTGAAAATACTGGTGACGTAAAGCGTATTAATCCGGCTTCGGGCCGTTTCGTCTAATGTTAAAATAGTCGATTGATTGGCCACATTCGCGATAGCAAGGCCAAAATCAAGCACAATAATACCCACAATTAACGCCACTAATGAGAGCTGAGCGGCAAACACGCCGTAGGCGATCACACAACACAATAGACCGCACAACAACACGCGTCGAGCGCCAATTTTATCAATAAAACGACCACTTATATTGGCACCCAGTACGCCAACGGCTCCGATGAAACCGAATGCTCCCGCCATGGCCGATCCATATTCAAACGGCGGTTCAGCCAACACCAGAGACAACACGCTCCAAAAACCGCTGAATACTGCAAACAACAAGGCTTGCGTAAAACAAGCCATTCGTAGCGCACTATGCTGGCGCAACAATGTGCCCATCGACATAAATAAGTGACTGTATTTTTGCTGACTTTTCGCCTGCAGTACTGGCAAAGTGAAATACACGATCACCGCCAATGTCAGCGCGATAAAACTGGCGAATACAAACATGGCACGCCAGCCAAATACTTCGCCCACCGTGCCGCTCACCGTTCGCGCCAATAATATACCCGACAAAATACCGCTAAACACAGTCCCAATAGCGTGACCACGCTTTTCTTGGTGACTTAAATCTGCCGCTAACGGCACCAGGATCTGCCCAGAAATTGCCCCAAAACCAACGAAAAAAGACGACATAATCAAGGCATCAATCGACATCACAACACTGCATAGCAACATCGCCATGCTCAATGTCAGCGACAGCACCATTATTAGACGACGACGATCAACCAAGTCTCCCAGAGGCAGTAATATTACAATACCTAAGGCGTAGCCGATCTGCGTTGCCGTGCTCACCAACCCCACATTCAAATCCGTCTCAAATGAGCGTGCAATGTCCGCCAACAATGGCTGAGAATAATATAAATTGGCTACTGATAAACCCGCACACAATGCGAGAAAAAACAAACGTTGAGAGGTGAGCACCCTGTTTTTGGTATCTAAACGACTCGACTTGGTTTTCTGTGTATTCATAAGGGCCTCTTATAAAAAAACGTCGCCACATAAAGCGTGGCGACAAAGGTAACAAATAAGCGCTCTGTTTAAACTGGCAGTAAGACAGTGTGTTCACGCTCAACCGACAGTGTGTTCAGAGACTGACGAGATGAAAGCCCTAACGTAAGTAAATACTCACCTGCGTCTACTCGCCATGCGGATTTATCCAAATCATACACCGCAAAGTCACGCTCAGTTAATGCCAAAGCGACTCGACGCGATTCACCCGCCGCTAAGGCGTACTTGCCAAATTGACGTAAAGCCTTGGTGCCTTGCCTTGCACTGGGAACGGTAACGTAAAGCTGGGGCACGCACACACCATCGCGATCACTGGTATTGTGAAGGGTGAAACAACATTGCGTCACGCCATCTTGCTCACGGACTTCAACATCATTAAGCGCAAACGCCGCGTAACTCAGACCATACCCAAATTCAAATAATGGCGCTACATTAGCATGATCGTAATAACGGTAGCCAAATAGGTCTGCTTCACGATACACCACCTTGCCCTTTTCACCTGGGTAAGTGTCAGCGTTACCATCCAAAAACGGCACGTTGGATTCATTCACAGGAAAGGTTTGCGGCAGACGACCAGAAGGGTCGACGTCGCCTAAAAGCACATCGGCAATGGCATTGCCCACTTCTTGACCCGGATACCAGGCCTGCATCACTGCCGCCACATTCGGTAACCACGGCATGGCAATCGGACCACCTGTTTGCAACACCACCACGGTATTAGGATTCACTGCGGCAACGGCAGCAACCAATTCATCCTGTCTATCGGGCAAATTCATGTGAGGAAGATCGCTGCCTTCGGTGTCCCATTCGCCATTTCGACCGACACACAACACCGCTACATCCGCCTGTTTTGCCAGCGCTACCGCTTGTTCAATGTCAGCGTCTGTGGTGTGTATCCCTAAGCCTACATGCAAACCTGACAAGGTTAAATTGTCTGACGGTTTTACCGCGAACTCCACCACGATATCGATGGTTTGACCTGCATTTAATTCAATCGCGGCCGTTTTCTCGTTACAGCCTTCTTCAAAAAAAGTTGAGCCTTTTTGCCACTGCTCACCCCATAGATTTAGGGTTTCCTTACCATTCACATGAACCTTCATCCAACCAGCACAAAATCCACCCAAGAAATAGGTTGCGGTGTCATCCACCGTCACAGAGCCGCTTATACGCAATGAAAAATGGGCACCATCGACCTTGCCGGCAGCAATGTTTTCCAACAAAAACACCTGCAACTCCGTCAAGGATTCGGTATAAACCGCCTCACCGGCTAAATCGCGATTGGCAAAGTATTCCACCGTAAAATCACCCTCTTTAATTAAAGGTTCAAAACGGCGATTTTGACTGCCCAAAGCATAGCGGATGTGCGCCTCACCAAGGGCATTGACCAACCCATCGTAGGGCGACACGCGATAATGTGGATTAAGCTGAGCGGAGCCGCCACCCATGATTTGAGCGGTTTTTGCGTTCGCCCCCATCACAGCGATAGACTGCGAACGTGCTAACGGCAAAATACCTGTATTTTTAAGCAGCACAGTGCCTTCTGCACCCGCTCTGCGAATCAGGGCGCGATGTTCAGGGCGATTATCGGCCACTTCGTGGCGTGGCGTAGGATTGTGCAACACGCCGGTTCGTTCCATCAAGGTTAATACGCCTGTTACAAGGGCATCGATCTGCTCTTGAGACACCTCGCCCGCATTTACCGCCGCAATGAGCTTGTCTCCTCGGTCTCGAGTTGGCCCTGGCATTTCTAAGTTGAGGCCCGCATTCACCGTCGGCGCGGTGGTTTTAGAGCCAAACCAATCCGACATAACAATGCCATCGTACTGCCACTGGTCACGCAGCACAGTGTTTAATAACCAACTATTTTCAGCTGTATAGGTGCCATTCAAACGATTATAGGACGACATTACCCCCCAGGTTCCGGCTTTTTTCACCGCCATTTCAAATGGGTATAAGTGATGTTCACGCAGGGTTTTCTCGTCTATTTCAGAGCTCATCGACGTACGTTCAATTTCGCTTTCGTTGCCGACAAAATGCTTGATCGTGGCGGAAATGCGTTTTTCTTGTAGCCCTTGAATATAGGGTACCGCCAATTCCGCCGTTAAAACCGCGTCTTCTGAATAACACTCAAAGTTACGGCCATTTCGGGTAGTTCGATGGAGATTAACCGTAGGAGCTAATGAGACATGGGCGCCTTTTGATTTAACTTCATCGGCAATCGCACTGCCTATTTCTTTTAATAAACTTGGGTTCCACGTGGCACCTAATGCAATGCCACAAGGAAAACACGCCGACTTCACACCGCCTACCAGAGACCCTGCGCCGCGAGCGCCATTCGGGCCATCTGTCATGCGCAGTTCGCCTAACCCGAGACGCTCAAGAGCACCTATTGACCAAAAATCCTGACCGGACAGCAGCGCGACTTTTTCGCTCAATGTCATGTTTTTTATCATGTCTTCTATATTCATGTTACTCATACGTTACCTGCTGAATCTATTTATATTGTGTCACTATAAAACGGTTGATTCTAAATATGCTGCACTGAAACGCTGTGCGATCGCCAAACTATAGCGCAAGGGACTCTTGCTCTATCACCGATTGCAATGAAACCCACACATTGCCCTGTTCATGGGAACGAACCGCCGCGGTAATAAAAGCCAATCCTTGCACACCATCATCCACAGAGGGCAAGGTCTGCTCAGTGGCGCTGTCTAACTGACGAGAAAATGCGTTATAAAGGGTTGCAAAAGCCTCAAGATACCCCTCGGGATGCCCTGCGGGAATGCGCGTCACGGATTGAGCAGCCGAAGATAAATAGCCACTACCACGAGTTAGGCGCTGTGTTGGTTCCCCAAAACGCGTAAATTCCAACTGATTTGGCTGCTCTTGACACCAGCGAAGGCTGGCTTTGTCGCCATAAAGCTCAATGGCTAAATTATTTTCATTGCCAGGGGCGACTTGCGACGCCCACAAATGGCCTTTGACACCATTATCAAAGCGCAGTAGAACATTGGCCTCGTCGTCTAATTCACGGCCTTGCCCCCAAGCCGAAAGATCCGCTAATACCGCATTCGCTTGTGAGCCCATGATAAAAGTCGCCAATTGATAGGCATGGGTCCCAATATCCCCAAGACTGCCTCCAAGTCCAGATTGACTTTTGTCGGTGCGCCATGCAGCTTGCTTATTGCCTTCTTGCTCTAACGGCAGGGTCAACCAGTCTTGTGCGTAACGCACCTGCACCGAACGCAGTTGTCCAAGTTCGGCGTTTGCCACCATGGCTTGTGCTTCGCGAATCAGTGGGTAAGCGGAATAATTGTGCGTCAATAAAAACGCCGCCTTACTCCCCTGTGCAATCGCTCGTAACTCAAGCGCTTCGGTTAAGGTGGCCGTCATCGGTTTGTCACAAATCACATGAATGCCTTTTTCTAAAAAGGCTTTGGCAACCGGCGCATGAAGAAAGTTCGGCGTAACGATAGACACCACCTGAACCCCGTCTTCAAGCGCACTTTCTGCACTCGCCATAGCATAAAAACAATCATAACTACGCGATAAACCCAGAGCCTGCGCAGAACGCTTATTACGCTCCGGATCGGTTGACAGCGCGCCGGCTACTAGCTGATATTGGTTATCAAGACGCGCGGCAAAGCGATGCACCTCACCGATAAAAGCCCCTTCCCCACCACCGATCATGCCCCAACGAAGGGGCGCCCTCTGTATGCTCATCTTTGATCCTCACTTCAAACCTAACATGGAACGATTCGCCGCCTGATCTATACCTGAATCCGCAAAGTCATCAAACGCTCGATCTGTCACACGAATAATAAAATCGTTAATATGACGCGCTCCTTCTACAGCGCCGTCTTCGGGGTGTTTAAGGCAGCACTCCCATTCCAACACCGCCCAACCGGTAAAATTGTACTTGGTTAACTTAGAGAAGATATTCTTAAAATTAACTTGTCCATCGCCAATCGATCGAAAACGACCTGGACGATCCTCCCAGCTTTCAAAACCACCGTACACGCCGCACTTACCGTTTAAAGTCAATTCCGCGTCTTTCACATGAAACATCTTGATACGCTCATGGTAATGGTCAATAAACGCCAGATAATCCAAATGTTGCAGGACAAAATGACTTGGGTCGTACAGAATATTGGCACGAGGGTGTTGATTAACTTCCCTTAGAAAACGCTCAAAAGACACCCCATCGTGCAGATCTTCTCCTGGGTGAATCTCATAACACAGATCCACTCCCGCCTCGTCGAATGCGTCTAAAATCGGCAACCAACGTCGTCCAAGCTCAGCAAACGCTTCTTCGACCAACCCCGCTGGGCGCTGGGGCCAAGGGTAGAAATACGGCCAGGCTAATGCCCCGGAAAAGGTCGCGTGGGCCGTGAGCCCCAGACGCTTCGATGCGCTCGCCGCGAGCAACAATTGCGCCACCGCCCAAGCCTGACGGGCATCCGGATTGCCGCGAACAGAGGGATCAGCGAAGCCATCAAATGCGGCATCGTAAGCGGGGTGCACGGCGACTAATTGCCCTTGCAAATGGGTCGATAACTCTGAAATCACCACGCCATGCCGAGCCGCTGTGGCGATCAACTCGTCGCAATAGGCTTGACTGTGAGCCGCTCGCTCTAAATCCATTAAACGCTTGTCCCAAGTGGGAACCTGAACGCCTTTGTAGCCTAATGAAGCCACCCAACCACAAATAGCATCAAAGCTGTTAAACGGTGCTTCATCGCCAACAAATTGCGCCAAAAAAATCGCTGGCCCTTTGATTGTTTGCATGATGTTCTCCTTATTTTGGATTAACCAATAGCTCATTGGCTGCGGCGGGGGTCAACGCGCGTGGGCGCTCGCAAGAGGTGGTCATGATCACGGTTTGACCCGTTTCACCGGACGCCAAAATGCCCGTCATGATGTCCACACCGTGTAGCGCTCGATCTAATGAGCACATATGATCTTCCTTCTGCTGAATCGCACGGATCATGTCGGCTAAACCTGCAGTGCGATAATTGGCAAACGCTTGATCACCATGAATCTGATTCGGAATGCCAAACGGGTGAGGCCATTCTTCCTCTAAACGCACCTCATAAGCGCCTTCTGTTAGTGTTAACTTACCTCCAAAGAAGTTCGGATCGGGTAAATACAACGAGCCCTTAGTGCCGTAAAGCTCCATGGGCGCATGACGATGTGCTTGCACATCCCAGCTGGCTCCGAGGGTGATCAGAGCCCCTTGTTCAAACTCTAAAATGGCATGCAACGTCGTAGGCGTTTCTACCGCTATTTTGTCGCCATAACGGGGTTGGCTGGTAATGGTACGATACGGAGAAGGCGTAGCAGTCCGCGCCGTTACGCTTTTCACGGGGCCTAATAACTGAATCAAGTTAGCAAGGTAATAAGGCCCTAGATCCAATATGGGGCCCCCTCCCGTTTTGAAGAAAAAATCTGGGTTCGGATGCCACATTTCCATCCCTGGGCTCATCACATGGCAAGTACCACTGACGATGCGACCGACACGATCGGCATCAACAAGATGACGAGCAAGCTGGTGAGCGCCACCTAAAAAAGTGTCTGGGGCGCTGCCGACTCTGAGCCCCTTCGCTTCTGAAAGCGCTTTCATTTTAAAACCATCAGACAAGGTTAGGCATAAAGGTTTTTCTGAATACACATGTTTGCCTGCCGTTAGAGCCTTGAGCGTAATGTCTGCGTGAGCATCCGGGATGGTCAAATTAACGATGACATCCACCTCTTTATCGGCCAAAAGAGCGTCGACACTCATGGCTTTTAAACCGTATTTAGCGGCTTTCTCTTGGGCCATTTGCGCGTTTAAATCCGCACAAGCGGTAAACATAAAGCCGTTAAATTGCGGCGCTAAATCCAAGTAACTGGTCGATATATTACCGCAACCAATCACACCAACGTTGAGTACATGATTCATGCTGTGGCTCCTACGATCAAAGTTGCGCCGTCTATTGAACGGCGTGCAAAACGAGATACATCGCTGGGGTTATCATGCTCCATCACAAAAGTACGCGCGGGTGTTTGGCGCACCGCCACCCAATACTCTGCCCAAGGCAAAATACCCTGTGTAAAATCGGCCCAACCGTCTTCGTTTAAGCATTCGCCTAAAGGCGCAATGTCTTTTAAATGCACCGCGCAAATACGCTCACGGTATTGCGTTAACCAATCCACTGGATTGCACTCGCCTTTGGCGACCCAGGCCACGTCCATTTCCCATAAAATAGAAGGCGCCCCTTCTAACAAAGCCGTCATAGGCAAGCGCCCATCCTCAAACGCTGCAAATTCAAAATCATGATTGTGCCAACCAAATTCAAAACCGGCGGTGTTTACTTGTTGGCAAACCGCTTCCAAACGCTGGCCAAAAGCAAACCAACCACTAAAGTCACTGGGACGATCTTGTTCCAAAATATATGGGCAGATGATCGTGTGCATTCCTAATACCTTGGCAATGTACAAAGCGCGAGGCAAATTATGCTCCAACATGGCCAGATCAAAATGCCCCGTTGGCATGGTTAAACCGTATTTCTCCATTAGGGTTTGTAAGGTGTCTAAGTTGTCATACAAGCCACCGTAACCTTCGACTTGTTGGTAACCTGATGCCGCCAGCAACGCAAAAACCTCATCTAATGACGCGGTGTTACGAGCACTGTATAACTGAAATGAAAAAGGTGTCATAACGATTCCTTATTATTGTTGTTTGTTTGTTTGTTTGTTTGTTTGTTTGTTTGTTTGTTTGTTTGTTTGTTTGGCGCATTAAAGGCGAGACTCGGTTGTCTCAGAGAATAAGTGCGCTTTTCTTGGGTCTAAATACATATCAACCTGTTGATTCGACCTAAATTCATGGTCACCATGGACTTTTACAGACCATTTCTGGGTTAAAAACTCAAACCAGATGATCGTTTCATCGCCCATGGGTTCAATTATGTCGATCTTTACTGTAGCCAACTTCTCGTAACCTTCATTTGCTTCTACGGCTAAATGTTCGGGGCGAATGCCCAAATACGCGGCTTGAAATTTTTCAGACTCGATAGCAAAGTCGTATTCCGCCACGTTGATACTTTGTGATCCGTAGACGAACTCATTCCCCTGTAATTGGCCTGACAATAAGTTCATGCTAGGCGAACCAATAAACTGCGCCACAAATAAACTAGAGGGCTTGTGGTAAATCTCAAACGGAGAACTCAACTGCTGAATCTCGCCACCTTTCATGATGGCAATGCGATCGGCTAATGTGAGCGCCTCCACTTGGTCATGGGTCACGTAGATCATGGTGTTTTTTAATTTCTGGTGCAGGCGCTTTATCTCAACCCGCAAGTCAGCCCGTAGTTTTGCGTCTAAATTCGACAAAGGTTCATCGAATAAAAACACATCCACATCTCGCACCAAAGCTCGTCCAATGGCCACTCTTTGGCGCTGTCCACCGGATAACTCAGAAGGTTTACGATTCAGTAAAGGCTCAATTTGCAACACCTTTGATGCACGTTCCACCCGCTGTTTAATCTCATCTTGCGGCATCCCTTTGACTTTTAAGCCAAAGGACAAGTTTTTCTCTACCGTCATTTGTGGGTACAAAGCATAAGACTGAAACACCATGCCAATGCCACGGTCTTTTGGTTCCTCCCAGGTAACATTGCGTCCGTCTATCCAAATTTGCCCAGCAGATATGTCCAACAAACCGGCGATGCAATTAAGTAACGTGGATTTCCCACACCCTGATGAGCCAAGCAGCACTAAAAATTCGCCTTTTTTAATGTCGAGATTTAAGCGTTTTAAAACATGAGCATCTTGGTATTTAAGGTCGAGATCTTTGATAGATACGCTGTACATAATTACCCCTTAACCGCGCCAGCAGCGATGCCACGCACAAAATATTTACCCGAAAAAAGATAGATCGCCAATGGAACCATCGCCGTTAAAATCGTTGCCGCCATATTGACGTTGTACTCACGAACTCCAAAGGTGGCGGATACAATGTTGTTAAGCTGAACCGTCATCGGTAAGTTTTCTCGACCGGCAAAAATGAGGCCCAACAGATAGTCGTTCCAGATCCCAGTGGTTTGCAGAATCACCGCCACCACAGTCACAGGAATGGCCAACGGCATCATAATTTGGAAAAATATCTGCCAAAATCCCGCCCCATCAACACGGGCCGCTTTGAATAATTCTTCGGGTAACGAAGAAAAATAGTTCCTGAACAACAACGTCATAATCGGCATACCAAACGCGGTATGAACTAAAATAATCCCTAACAATGAACCGTAAATACCGATTTCACGAAAGAAAATAATGATAGGAAAAATCACCACTTGAAAGGGCACAAATGCCCCAAACAATAACACCCCAAACAGCACATTTGCGCCTTTAAATCGCCAAAAGGACAGGGCATAACCGTTTATTGCACCAATCGCAATAGAGATCGCAACACTGGGCACCGAGATTTTGATCGAGTTCCAAAATCCCCCTTGAATACCATCACATTGCACGCCAGTGCAGGCTTCAGACCAGGCTTTGGTCCATGCCGCAAAACTGGGATCGCCTGGTAAAGCGAACAAATCTCCCAAGCGAATTTCTGGCATACCTTTTAGGCTCGTCACCACCATGATGTACAAAGGAATACAAAAAAAGATCGCAGCAATAATCAAAAAACCATACACACCATAACGTGAGGTAGAGTTGCGGCTCGGTTTTGGGCCTTGCGGGCCAGTTAACTTAGTCATTTGTGTCTCCTATCGCTTAGCTGGGCGAACATATTCGCGATAAATCCAAGGGCCAATCACCACTAATACAGGCAATAACATCATGGTAGCCGCTGCCATTCCCAAGCCTACATTGCTGCGTCCGGTTAAATGATCAATCACAAATTTGGCCGGCATTTCAGTTGCCATGCCCGGTCCCCCCCCCGTTTGCGCCACAATTAAGTCATACACGCGTACCACACCCACCGCCAACAACACCACGGAGGTAATCACCACAGGACGCAACATAGGTACAACAATAAATAGGTAGATCTTCCACGTTGGAATCCCATCAATACGAGCGGCTTTCCAAATCTCGCCATCAACGCCACGTAAACCCGCTAACATCAGCGCCATCACCAAACCAGACGATTGCCACACCGCCGCAATGAGCACCCCATAAATGGCATAATCCGAATCCACCAGCGGCGCAAATTGAAACGACTCCCACCCCAGCTTTTGCACCACATTCTGGATCCCAAGCGAAGGCTCCATCATCCATTGCCAAACCAAACCGGTTACAACAAGAGACATGGCATAGGGGTATAAAAACAGTGTTCTAAAACCGCTTTCAAAGCGTACTTTTTGATCTAAAAATACCGCCATAAGAAAGCCCGAAAGCAGACATAAAATAATAAACAACACACCATAGAGCATGAGGTTTTCAACCGACGTAAGCCAGCGGGCACTGCCCCATAAGCGGTCGTATTGATCTAATCCAACCCAATTGAGATTAGGGAACAGCTTAGACTTGGTGAACGACAAGACCACAGAATAGGCAACACAAATAACAAAAATACCTAGCGCGACTATTGCCATGGGCACACTGGCCAACACCGCCGACAGTTGTAGTTTGCGGCCGCTTCGAGTGGGGGTAATGCATTGAGACGATTGGGAGGAATTGCTTCTCTCATCCATAGGAAACTCCTAAAACAGTCGAAGATTCGCCCTCTTAAAGCAAGAGGGCGAATAAGGGATTATTCCGCGTCGTCAATGATGCCAGCAAAAATGGTTAATGCTGTATCTACGCTCATATCCGGCTCATTCCAGAAGGTTGTAATAAGATCATCCACCTGACCATTGGTGTCTGCGGTGATGTAAACGTTCGCGGGCGCAAACGTAGCGTCGGTGTTTTCGAGCAGTTTGAGGCCTTTTTTCATGCAGGCATCGGCCAATGACATGTCCACATCATCACGCACTGGCAAGGAACCTTTGGCGTTATTGAATTTGGCTTGAACCTGAGGACTAAGCATCATAGACGCCATTTTGAATTGCGCATTTTCGAGGTCAGCATCGTCTGTTTTGGGGAAGATGAATGCATCGCCCGCTAAGGTTAAATACGGCTTAATAGAGGGGCCCGGAATACAGCCATAATCCACATCGGCTTTTAAATTTGCCGCTGAAAATTCACCGCGTGCCCAGTCGCCCATGACCTGTGTGGCTGCTTTACCTGTAATAACCATATTGGTGGCATCATTCCAATTGCGACCTGGCGAACCTTGGTCAATAAACTGACGCAAAGCACCGAAAGTCTCAAATACCCCGCGCATCGTGTCGCCCGATGCGGCCTCTGGGTCTTTTTTGTCCCATATTTGGCTCCAAAATGCCTTATCGGTTGTGCCTATCATCACCACATCAAACAAGTGACGCTCTTGCCATGCTTGCCCACCAAGCGCCAAGGGAATAACGCCTGCAGCACGTAACTTAGGCGCCACTTGTAAAAATTCTTTCCAGGTGGTTGGCTCTTGCAAACCCGCATCAGCAAACACTTTTTTGTTGGTCCATAACCATTGGTTGGAATGAATATTGACTGGCACACAATAAATGCCACCGTCTTTCATACAAGGATCCAATACGCTAGTGGGACGAATAAATTGCAGCCAACCTTCTTTTTTCGCTATCGGCGTTAAATCCAGCAACAACCCTTCTTCGATTAACTCCTCAAATTGACGAGACGTATTGAACTGCGCTGCGCCAGGGGCATCGCCACCCAGAATACGCTGCATAGTAAGAGCACGAGCGTTTTCTCCCAAGGCAACGGCAGAATCGACCCAGCTGTCACCGCCCAATTTGTTGTATTCATCCGCAAATACCGTCACCGCTTTTTGCTCGCCGCCCGATGTCCACCAGTGAATCACCTCCACATTGGCTGCGTGTACCGATACAGACACAGCACTTAGCGCCAACGTCAACATTCCAATTTTTTTGCCCATCATATTATTTTTATCCTTTATTGGGTTGGGGCTTCGCCACCAATGCGTCCATCTTTGCGAAGCAAGAAACAGTATCTACTGATAAAATGAAACCGGTTTCATTGCTAAATAATAGCCAGAAGGTTTTTGAGTCGTCAATCTTTATTTGATTTTTTTTTGCACAATACAGAAGGGGAAATGAAGACGGTAACAACACAGAAAGTGGCAGAAAATCGGATATTCTCGAAGATAACCGTATTTTCTGTCAAAAAAACATGACTAAGCCGATTCTCGAACCACGAGTGTGGGCTCAAAAGCCGCTTTAACCTCTAGGTTTGCGCCATAAATTCGTTTCATTAAAAGCTTAGCCGTGGCTTGCGCCATATCCGCCAAAGGCATTCGGATCGTGGTAATGCTAGGGGAATAGTAGTTGGCTAATTCTGAATCATCAAACCCCATAATCGCCATATCCTCAGGGACCTTTACCCCTTGCTGATAACACACACGTAACGCCGCAATCGTCATTTCATCATTGGCAAAAAACACCGCGTCGGGGCGCTCTGGCAAAGCCAAAATCGCTTCCATATGACGGGTACCATCGCTGCGCTCAAAGCTTCCTTCTTGATGCCAAAAAGGCACTAAGCCTTTATCAGATAACGCTTTTAGACAACCCTGGTGACGCTGATTGGCATCGTCTTTCCAAAGCGGACCACTGACAATAGCGATTTTCCTGTACCCACGACCCAGCAAATAATCCAGCGCCAAATGCCCCCCTTTAAAGTTGTCAAAACTGATGTTTTTACCACGATCGCCGGGGAAATGCTGATTCATCACAAACACCGAGCAACGCTTGTTAATCTCTAATATTTGCTCCGGAGAAAGCCAATTTGTTACCAATACTAAAGCATCAACTTGTCGCTTTATCAGAAAATCAACCGCATCTTGCTCACCGATGAGCGTTTTGTATCCACTGGCAATGATAACGTGACGATCAAATCGACGCAGAGTGCGTTCAATGGCACCAACAGACGGGCCGTAATACCCGCTTTCAACCGAGCTGGCCACCACACCAACCGTAAAAGACTTATTGGACGCCAACGAGCGAGCCGCCTGATTTGGGCTATAACCCAGTGTTTCTATGGCGGCCAAAATACGAGCTCGAGTTTCCTCTTTAACAGGTGTGGTGCCACTCAAAACACGTGAAACCGTCGCCTTAGACACGCCAGCCGCACTGGCTACTTCATTAATGGTGCTCATTACTACCGCCTATCAACCCGATGACTCACATTATATTCACTTAAACAAACAGAGGTCATCTTAAACTTGACTTAAGAGACAGTAATTTGTGAAGGGTGAAATGGACCACCGATTCGTTCTTCACAAGCTCATCCGCATTTATCGTACCGATATCATGACGAATAGCTTATTTGGCTACTGGGCATACACACGCCGACAATGTATTCAAACTGCGCGCGCTTTTAAAAAGACTCAATATTAAGAAGATAAAAAATGCCGTTAAGATTGTCATCCTAACGGCATTTTAACGGTTATTGAGTTAACAGTTTTATCAACCGACTGTTTTAATTTTGGTTAATAAAATAGTTAATTACATAAGCAGGAAGGTCCGCTGCGTTCACAACGATTTGTTCCATGGTGTCACGGTCACGAACGGTCACGGGGGCGCCTTCTTTTTCGATGGAATCAAAGTCTACGGTCACGCAAATAGGCGTACCGACCTCGTCATGGCGACGGTAGCCTTTCCCTACGTTGCCGGTGTTTTCATAAAGAATACGACCCAAGCCCAGTTTTTGAAGCTTGTTTTTCAACTCTTTCGCTAGCGCAACAATCTCAGGCTTGTTCTTTTTCAGCGGCATGATAGCGACTTTGATCGGCGCCAAATGCGGCTTAAATTTCAACACAGTACGAGTCGTACCGTTTGGCAGCGCTTCTTCTGTGTAGGCTTCTGTCATCACGGCAAGTAAACCACGATCAAGACCGGCAGAAGGTTCGATACAGAATGGAATTTCCCATTTGTTCGCTTCAAGGTCACGAATCGCCAACTTCGCCGTAGAATGTTCGTTCTTTTTCACTTTCGCGGTGATATCGAATTCATCTTGCGCTTTGGTATGAGAACCCAAGTCGTAATCGGTACGGTTGGCCACACCTTCAAGCTCTTCCAAACCATGTGGAAAACGGTACAAGATATCCACAGTCGATTTTGAATAATGCGAAAGATCGTCGCCAGTCACGTATTCAAACTCGATATTCTCTGCTGATAGACCTTGATCCAACCACCACTGTTTACGCGCACCTACCCAGAATTCATGCCACTTTTCATCTTCACCTGGCTTGCAGAAGAATTCCAATTCCATTTGTTCGAATTCACGAACACGGAAGATGAAGTTACGCGGCGTAATTTCGTTACGGAAAGATTTACCAATTTGTGCAATACCAAAAGGCAAGGTGCGAGAAGTCGAATCCACAACGTTTTTGAAGTTAGTAAAAATACCTTGTGCGGTTTCTGGACGAAGGTACGTGTACGACTCTTCGTTTACCATTGGGCCGACGTTGGTTTTAAACATCAAGTTGAAGTCACGAGGTTCTGTTACATTGGTCGAACCACAGTTATCACAGACTTTGATGTCTTTCATGTGGTCGGCGCGCAAACGAGATTTACATTCATGGCAATCAACCATTGGGTCAGTGAAGGTGTCTTCATGACCAGAATATTTGTAAACGTGTTTGTTTTGGACTATCGCTGCATCCAACCCCTCTACGTCATCACGTTCGTAAACCATCGAACGCCACCACGCGGCTTTTAGGTTGTTTTTTAATTCAATACCTAGCGGACCGTAATCGTAAGCGCCTTGCATACCACCGTAGATTTCACTGCCTTGGAAAATAAATCCACGACGTTTACATAGGGAGACGAGTTCATCCATTGTTTTAGCTGGCATTTCTAAACACACCTTAAGCAATATTGGTTAATGAAGTACACAAAAGCCATTTGGCAATATGTTCATACAATCGTTATAGCCGATCATTGTACTCTTTGCCCGTACCTCGCTCAATGGCGATTATTCATGAGCGCCGCAATCAAGCACGCAACCAAGGAGGGGAATGCCTCATATAACTGGCATTTATTTATCGCTTGCGTTTAAAATACCAATGATTTTTTTTTGCACATTTTGTGCTTTCATCTCTTGGCCTTATTACCTTTCGTTTTTAACAATAGGGCTTTTTGAGATCAAAGCTTTTAAGATAGGGACTTTTATCATGAAACCTTCTTATACCTTTTTGACCACATTATTGGGCTCATTAGGTGTTATTCCCTTTGCGACAGCCACTTATCTAAACTGGCAAAATGAGACTTTTTTGGGTTGGTCCGGCCATGAGCTGTTCAGCACTTACAGCGCGATGATTTTAAGTTTTTTGAGCGGTGCGCTTTGGGGTCAGCTGGTGCACAAACAGGTGTCGACGTTTGGAAAATGGCTTTTACTGTCCACTAAACTTATTGCCTTGGCAGCTTGGTTAGCGCTACTTATGCACACGACCGCTTTGGCTATCGCTCTTTTGTTGTTAGGTTTTATGAGCATTTTTTGGTTAGAAGTACGCGCCAACACACTCATCCAACCGTCTCATTCACATTATTTTAACATGCGCTTTGTGATCACTCTTGTGGTCTGTGTACTGCACCTATTGATGCTTTATCCACACTATTAATACGTGGTATTGTCGACAATATAGCCCCACACGGGCCACTCTACAGATCTAAAAACCACTCAGTTTCGTATACCTTAATACAGACACACTTTTTATACGAGACGCCACTCATGCTAACCCTATTTTACGATGGTCTTTGCCCCCTCTGCGTCGCTGAGATGAACATGTTACGGTCATTGGACTCCCTACAAAAGCTGCGCTTAGAAGACATTCATGCCGATGATTTCACCGACAAATACCCACACATCGATCCGGTTGAGGCCGACAAAGTCCTACATGGTCAATTAGCCAATGGCCAAATAATCACCGGCTTGGATGTGACTTGTCTGGCGTGGAAACTGGTGGGTAAACATAAGTGGATGCAAGTACTGCGCTGGCCATTGATTCGTTTTTTTGCGGATAAGACCTACTTATTCTTCGCACGTTATCGCCATCAGATCTCGTCGTTTGTGAGTGGTAGACCCCGTTGTGAGCCCTGCAAAAAAGATCAGTGTGACCTTTAACGCTAGCCGTTTTAATGGATAGGAATAACTCAATGTCATCATTTTACACGCTGGTTATCGGCGCCAGCAGCAAAATTGCACAAGCCGCCATTCAGCAGTTCGAAGCACATCCAGATTGCCTTGGTGTTTTTGCGGTCAGTCGATCTTTACCCCCTGAAACGGCGACCTCAAAAACACACTGGCTGACAGGCGATTACACCGAACAAGCCATCGATAAAGTGTGTAAGGAAATCGCCCCTTACGCGGGTAAAATAACGAAAGTATTGGTGTGCAATGGTGTATTGCACGACGATAGCATGATGCCAGAACGGAAACTGGAAGACATTCGCGCCTCTCAACTGGAAGCAATGTTACACACCAATACTATTATTCCCATGTTGTGGCTGAGCAAACTCTTGCCCTTGTTAAAAGGCGAGCATGCGACTCAAATCGCGTTGTTTAGCGCCCGCATCGGCAGTATTTCAGACAACAAAACAGGCGGCTGGTACAGTTATCGAGCGTCTAAAGCCGCACTCAACATGCTCATTCAGACCAGTTCAATTGAATACGCGCGCCGCGCCAAAAATGTAAAGCTGATTGCCTTTCACCCCGGCACCACAGACACGCCCTTGTCTAAGCCATTTCAACGTTCGGTGCCAGAAGGAAAGTTGTTTACTCCTGAGTTTGTCGCCTCGCAACTGCTGTTCATTATGAACAACGTCGAAATGAACAACAAAGCGGCTTACCTTGATTGGAATAATCAGCCGATTAGTTGGTAAATTGATGGGGAATTGGCCTAACTCAAGCACGCTTTGCTATTAAGACGACTAAGCCAATAAAGGATCGTCTTTTGGCAACAACTTTTGAATCCACAACGCCAATTTGTGCTTCATGCTCGGCAGGTCTTCTTTGTCAGCAGGCAGAGCCACAATCAACTTATCCAACACCAACAAACGGTAAATGGCTTCGGTTTTTTCATTCGCCGACATGGTAGCTGAAAAGCCCTCATAGCCACGCTTCAACGCGTAATTTTCGCCCACTTGAATGGCTTTTTTGCTCAATGCTATTTCGTTTTTAATTTTCTTCATAATAATCTCTCAAATAACAATTTCTTAAACAATGGGCGGCCTGTGTAACCATTAATTCGGCCAACGTATTGGCTCGACTTTATCAGTTTTTATTACCCTGCCCCGTATTTCTCATTAAAAAAGCAAAAAATACTTTATAAACACGCCTTTAGCCGCACCTCCCCCCCCAAAAAAATATTCATAAATTAACACACTAAGACGAAAGAATAAGACGTATATCGCAAAATTGTCGACAATCTAACTTGATAAACCCCTTGAATACGATTATAAAGAGTACATTGTCAACAATGAAGCAAGTTAGTCTTTTATGAATAACCTTATTTCCATCAAATCTGCCACGCTTTCTGAAGACATTGCTCAGCAGCTGAGCAATGCGATCGTACAAGGGCATATCCCCCAAGGCAGCAAAATCTCTGAGCCAGAACTGGCTAAGCAATATGGCGTGTCTCGTGGCCCCTTACGAGAAGCGATTGTTAAATTGGAAGGGCTGGGCTTGGTCACTCGTACCGCTAATGTGGGTGCGCGAGTAATACAGCTGAACATTCAAGACATGCTCGATACCTTTACCATGCGCGAAGCGTTGGAAGGCATGGCCGCTAGGTTAGCGGCCCATAACATGCCGGCCGATGAAGTACTCAAGTTATACGCCCTACTCGATAAACACCAAGCACACCTAGACAACAACAAAGACGACCATTATTTACAACAAGGCGGTAATGACGATTTTCACCAGCGCATTATTCACGCCAGCCAAAACGTCAAATTAATTCGCCTTTTGACCGAAGAATTGTATGCCGTGATTCGTATGTATCGTCGACATACCGCCGATCAACGCAGCGACCCACGCCAAGCATTGCGAGAACACAGAGCCATCTTAGATGCCATCGCCAATCACGAAGGTGATTTGGCTGAGTTACTCATGCGCCGCCATATTAGCCGCGCAAGTCAACTCTTAAAGCTAGCGATGGAGCACACCGCCCTCGCTTCTCATTAACCCTTTTTGTTTCCCATTTGAAACCCTAAGAGAGGAACACCATGACAACACTTTCAGCTGGCGCCCGTTTTAGACACGCCGTTGCAACTCAATCCCCCTTACAAGTGGTCGGCGCTGTGAATGCTTACTGCGCCATGATGGCAGAACAAAGTGGCCATCATGCCATTTATTTATCCGGTGGCGGCGTGGCAAACGCTTCCTACGGTCTACCGGATCTGGGCATGACTGATCTACACGATGTGCTGGAAGATGTTCGTCGTATCACCTCAGCCACCCCATTGCCCTTGCTGGTCGACATCGATACCGGCTTTGGCGGCGCTTTTAATATCACACGAACCGTTCAACAAATGGAACGAGCCGGCGCCGCGGCGGTTCATATTGAAGATCAAGTACAGCAAAAACGCTGTGGCCATCGTCCCAATAAAGCCATCGTCAGCCAAGACGAAATGGTCGATCGAGTGAAAGCCTGCGTCGACGCCAGAGTCGACGCCAATTTCGTTATTATGGCGCGCACCGATGCCCTTGCGGTTGAAGGCATGGAGTCGGCGATTGAGCGTGCTATCGCCTGTGTAGAGGCCGGGGCCGACATGATTTTCCCCGAGGCCATGATCACCTTGGAGCAATACAAAGAATTTGTGGCCGCGGTCAATGTGCCGGTGTTGGCCAACATCACCGAATTTGGTGCCACGCCATTATTCAGCCGAGAAGAGCTGGGTACCGCGGGGGTGGATCTTGTGCTGTATCCATTGAGTGCCTTTAGAGCAATGAACAAAGCGGCGCTCAATGTCTATCAGCACCTTTTAATTGACGGCCACCAGCGCAATGTGGTCGACAGCATGCAAACTCGCAACGAATTGTATGAATTTCTTAACTATCATGAATACGAGAACAAGCTAGACGCCCTTTTTTCAGTCAAAAAAAACCTGTAAATCATCACTCACTATTATAAAAAGACATAAGGAGTAGGATCATGGCTAAAATACTTTCAGGCGCTGGACTACGTGGTCAAAGCGCCGGTGAAACCGCACTCTGTACCGTTGGTAAAGCGGCCGCCGGTTTAACCTATCGCGGCTACGACATTGACGTGCTGGCCGACAAAGCCAGCTTTGAAGAAGTCGCCTATTTATTATTGTATGGCGCCCTACCAAACCGTCACGAATTGCACGACTACGAACAGAAACTGATGAGCTTACGCAGCTTACCCGAGGAGCTCAAAGCCGTGCTAGAGCTGATTCCTAGCACCGCACACCCGATGGATGTGATGCGAACAGGCTGCTCTTTTTTAGGCAATCTTGAACCAGAATTACCCTTTGAAAAACAACCGTTATTGGCTTTACACGCGGCGGATCGCTTAGTGGCGACCTTACCTGCCATGGTAGTGTATTGGTATCGATTTACCCACGATGGCGTTCGCGTTAATACTCACAATGCCCATGTGCCCTCGTTGGCGGCGCACTTTTTGACTATGCTGCACGACATAGCCCCCAGTGAATTGCACACAAAAGTCATGAACGCCTCGTTGATTTTGTACGCAGAGCACGAATTCAACGCATCTACCTTTACCGCTCGCGTGTGCGCATCGACCTTGTCTGACATGCACTCCTGCATTACCGGTGGCATCGGCAGCTTACGCGGGCCCTTACATGGTGGTGCAAACGAAGCGGCCATGGACATGATTGAAGCATGGCAAACCGCAGACGAAGCGGAAGCGGCACTCATGCAAAAACTTGCCAACAAAGAAAAAGTCATGGGCTTTGGGCACGCTATTTACAGCGAACGCGACCCACGTAACGACATCATCAAAAAATGGTCTAAAAAACTCAGCGAAGACATGGGCGACGATCACTTGTACGAGGTCTCAGAACGCTGCGAAGCCGTTATGTGGCGCGAGAAAAAACTCTTTTGTAACGCCGACTTTTTCCACGCCAGCGCGTACCGTTTTATGGGCATTCCGACCAAGTTATTCACGCCCATTTTCGTCTGCTCTCGCGTTACTGGCTGGGCCGCTCATGTGATGGAGCAGCGCGCTAACAATCGCATTATTCGTCCAAGCGCCGATTACATTGGGCCAGATCATTCCGAGTGGATCGACATCGACCACCGCCCATAACAAGCAAATTTAACAATAAAGGATATTCCATGAGCAACAACGTAGACATAAACAACCGCCCAGATTACGACCAAGTCATTCAGGACATTGCGGATTATGTGATCCACTTTAAAGTCGACAGCCAAGAAGCCCTAGACACCGCCCGTAACTGCCTGATGGACACCCTAGGCTGTGGTTTGTTGGCCTTGCGTTTCCCTGAATGCACCAAGCATTTGGGCCCTATTGTCCAAGGTACTGTTGTACCCAATGGCGCGCGCGTGCCAGGCACTTCGCTGTCGCTCGACCCAGTAAAAGCCGCTTGGGACATCGGTTGTATTATTCGCTGGTTGGATTACAACGACACTTGGCTGGCAGCAGAGTGGGGGCACCCTTCTGATAACTTAGGCGGCATTTTGGCCGTGGCGGATCACCTTTCACAAGTGCGCTTATCCAACGGAGAAAGTCCACTGACCATGCGCGAAGTATTAGATGCCATGGTCATGGCACACGAGATTCAAGGCGTTATCGCTCTGGAGAACTCGTTTAATCGCGTGGGTTTATGTCACGTTTTATTAGTACGCGTCGCTTCCGTGGCGGTGGTGACTAAGATGATGGGGGGGGATCGCGAGCAGATCATGGCGGCGATTTCACAAGCTTGGGTCGATGGCTCAGCCCTTCGCACTTACCGTCATGCACCGAACGCCGGTTCACGTAAGTCTTGGGCCGCGGGCGATGCCACGTCACGCGCGGTACGTTTGGCCGACATGTCGATGCGCGGTGAGATGGGCATTCCTGGCGTATTAACCGCGCCTCAGTGGGGTTTTTACGACGTATCTTTCTCAAAAACCAACAAAGATCAAGCGATCAAACCGGAGGCACAACGTCAGTTTTCGTTCTCTCAAGATTACGGCACCTACGTGATGGAAAACATCCTATTTAAGATTTCTTTCCCAGCAGAATTTCATGCACAAACTGCGGCCGAAGCGGCTGTCACTTTGCATCCACAAGTCAAAGACCGTTTGGCGGACATTGAAAAAATCGTCATTCGTACGCACGAATCAGCGATTCGTATTATTTCTAAATCCGGTCCTTTGGCCAACGCCGCCGACCGCGACCATTGCTTGCAATACATGGCCGCCGTGCCCTTGGCATTTGGTAACCTGATTGCCGAGCATTACGAAGATGATTTCCATGCTCAAAACCCCATCATCGACGCATTGCGCAACAAGATGGACATCGTCGAAGACAAGCGCTTCACGGCTGAATACCTAGAAGCGGATAAGCGATCTATTGCTAACGCGATTCAAGTCTTCTTTAAAGATGGCAGCCATACCGAAGAAGTCGTAGTGGAATACCCCGTAGGCCATCGTCGTCGCCGTGAAGAAGGCATTCCCTTGCTTGAACAGAAATTTAAAAACAACTTGGCGACCCGTTTTCCACATCGTCAGTGCAACCAAATCTTCACTTTATGTAAAGACCAAACGGCATTGGAAAACACGCCCGTTAACCGCTTTATGGACTTGTTCGTTATCGCATAACGATCTGTTGCATTGAGGCGTTTCTGCAAAGCACCCTTTTTAAAGGGTGCTTTTTTATGGGCAACCATCGCCCACGCTTTTAATGGTTCTTTCGTTTTATGGTTCTTTCGTTCCATGGCTCTTTCATTGCCAATCTGAATCAAAATAACAAGATAAAGTCTGAACATTTAAGCCGAAAACCAAAAACAACAGTAAGCAAATTGTAAAAACGCCTTCTTAACGGTATCTTAACTGCACTAAAAAGCCATTTTTGGCGACGACTACCATATTCAACGCCGCAAGGACTCTCGCGCTATGATTTCAGCCTTTAAAAAAACGTCTTTACCCAAACAATTGAGCCTTGGCACCCTCCTAAGCGTTACGGTTGTTTTTATTTTCGTCATTTTCATTATTGAGCGATTATTTAGCAGCCAAATCAACACGATCGTAAGCAGCCACCAACAAAAAGAAGCCTCACTGGTGGCCGAACAACTGGAAGCTCAATACCAGCACATAAATACAACTGCCGACCGTTTGAGCCTACTGCTGGCAAGTCAACTCAAAACCTTAACCATTGATGAAGCCTTAACAACCACTCTCAATAATCGAACTGTGCCTACTGTATTTCTTAACGGCCAAAACGTTCTAAATCAAGGGATTACAGATCAGCCGAATTTTCTAACGAACTTTGCCCAAGCCGCTCACGTCGACGCCAGCTTAATACTCAAAACCTCAGACGGCCTTGTGAGAGCGATCACAAGCATAGAAGATCAAGCTGGCCAAACCGCAGCGGGCAGTTTGGTTACCTTGCCCGACGCAGCGAAAGCACTTCAAAGTAAAGCCCCTCAAGTTGGCCCATCTCAGGTCCAAAACAAGCAATACCTCAGCCATTATGCCAGTGTACCTCATCTGCCAAACGTGCTGATTGAATTGCTCGTGCCTTATGCGGACATCATTGAGTCTTCCGCCAATACCATTAACGGTATGACGTTTGGTAAAAGCGGCTACATTTATGTAACCGATACCGGACGTAATGAAGCCAACTTACTGATTCACCCAAATTTAGTGGGCAAAAATTTATACACAGAATTTCCCGAGCTAACAAACACCTTTAAGAAAATGTACCAAGACAACAGCGGCATCGTGTCTTACGCATTGCAAATACAGGGAAAAGGCGACACAGCACGCTCGTCCAAAGCTGTGTATCAACACGTGAAAGGCTGGAATTGGGTAGTGACATTAAAATCTTACAATGATGAATATCAAGAGGAGATCAGTGGCATTATTTGGGCCATTATGGGGGTCTGTGCGATTGCCGCGGCCTTACTAAGCACGGTGTTATGGGCGTTTATCCGCTCCGCCTTAGCCCCTCTAAAAGACATCTCGCACGCACTAAACCAACTGGGGCAAGGGAATTTATCGTTCCGTTTTAAACACACTAAAGACGCCGACAGTCAAAACGAAATTGACTTATTGCAGAACGACTCAATTCGTATGCGTGACAATTTAATCTCTCTGGTACAGACGATCTTGCAGTCTAGTCAAGAGCTATTGAAGTCAACCGAGGGCATTTCAAGTGCGAATCATGACCTGCGTGTCAGCGCGAATCATAGCCAAGACGCTAGCTCCCAAGTCAGTTCGGCGATTACACAAATAGCGGCGTCCATTCAAGACGTAGCACAGAATTCAAACCAAGTCTCTGAAGAGTCGATCGAAGCGAGGAAGTTAACCGCAGAAGGCAACACCGCTGTGCAACAGGTAGAAAGCACCGTCAGCGCCCTTTCTTCCGCCTTTAGCAAAGCCTCTCAGACCATTCAAAACGTTGAAGTCAGCTCTAAAAACATCGGTGACGTGGTTACCGTCATCAGTAATATTGCCGAACAAACCAACTTACTGGCCCTTAATGCCGCGATAGAAGCCGCACGAGCCGGTGAGCAAGGTCGTGGTTTTGCGGTTGTGGCCGACGAAGTCCGAGTATTGGCCCAACGCACACAACACTCCACAGAAGAAATTCGCGCTGTCGTTGAAACGCTGCAGAACAACAGCCGTTCCGCCGTTAACGACATGGAAAACGGTCGCAATCAGGTAGACAACAGCGTACAACAAGCGAATCACGCCAACAGCCTATTGAATAAGATTTATCAGTCGATACAAAACGTTGAAACCGGCATCAACAACGTTGCCGTCGCCACAGAAGAGCAGAGCGTTGCGTCCACGCAAATTAGCCGTAATGCGGAAGATCTTCAGCACTCTGCGATAACAACACTTGAGCTAGCCGACACGTCACAAGAACACAGCGTGCGGATACGTAAGCTGGCGTCTCAGCTGCAAAGCGACCTAGCTATTTTTACCTTAAAATAACCGACTGACACGCGTAGCATTGGCGCTTCCTTGTGGTCGCAGTATCATAGCGCGACCATAAGGAGATTGATTCATGCCTGACAACCATCGACATTGTTATTTACTCACAGGTTCACCTAGTGAGATTTTGGCGGATTTTCTCTGTCTGAGCCAGCTGTTGGCTTCGCCCCTTGTTGTCGCGCACGATGTGAATCAATACGATGCCAGCCCCTCTTCTTTCTCAACTTGCTCATTCAAGCACATTCGTCAGCATTTAGGCCGCTCTCACGAAGCGATTTTGGTAGACTTAACTCATGGCGTGTCGGCCAGTGCCTTGGCGATTCTGGCGGGTACGGTACGCGGTAACGGAGTGTTCGCCATCGGCTTACCCAAGCATAACTGGCAGAGACTGGCTGATCAGGATTTATCGCGGTATTTGCCGTGGCCTTATAAACCAGAGCAAATCACCTCTTATTTCAAACTGTACCTGTTTGCTCTTTTGCACAAGAACACATCACCTTTTATTCAAATACACTCTCACCAACTGAGAGCCTTACCGGCGTTGGAGACCATAATAGCCAACCCACCTCTGACGCAGGAACAAACCACCGCCCAAGCGTGTTTACTTAGCGGTCAGGCACGGTCTTACGTTCTAATGGCGCCACGGGGTCGAGGCAAATCTACTTTACTCGGTGACACCCTAGCCACGCTCACCAAAGCCGGAAAACGGGTGGCGATCACGGCACCGAATCAAAACGCCATAGCGACTTTAAAACAACGTTTTGCCACGTCATGGGGAGCCACTCAAACCGTGGCCGACTTACCCTTCTTTGCGCCCGATGCTATGTTGTTAGAAAGTCTTAATCAGCAAGAGAACCCCAAATGGGACTATCTGTTTGTCGACGAAGCATCGATGATCCCTTTGCCAATGCTAGAAGCGCTCAGTCAGCTCGCCATTCACAGCGTGTTTAGCACCACAGATTATGGCTACGAAGGCGCCGGAAAAGGCTTTGGCTTACGCTTTTGTCCGTATTTAGAACACAAAAAAGCGCCACCCAGCTCCTCTTTGTCGGCATTAAAACACCTCACCTTAGACACGCCAATTCGATGGGGGGAAAATGACCCACTCGAAAAATGGATTAACGAGACGTTTTTTTTATCCCCTAATCACCCGATTTTTATCGCGCAAGAATCACAAAACGCACCGGCACATTATGCAGCGTTATCAGGAGCAGATTGGCTTAGTCAACCGATGCACCTCGCCAATACTTTTCATTTATTAGTAAGCGCCCACTATCAAACATCACCAGATAACTTGCGCTGGATTTTTGATGATCCCTCGGTGACTACGTACCTTTCCACCCACAACAACGCCCTAAACAGTGTGGCCGTCGTGACCAAAGAAGGCCATTTACCCGACGCATTAAGTCACGCCGTCTTACAAGGCACACGACGCCCCAGAGGCCATTTGGTGCCACAATCCTTACTCGCGCACGAGGGCATAACCAACGCTGGACAATATTGCTATTGGCGCATTAGCCGCATTGCCACCGAGCCAAGCCTGCAACACCAAGGCCTTGCCAGCCAATTGCTTAACCATATTGAAAACAGAGCAGCACTAGAAAACGGTGATTTTTTGTGCGCCAGTTTTGCCGCCACCGTCGATGTGGTGGCTTTTTGGCAAAAAAATGGCTTTACGCCCGTCCGCCTTGGTACAGCAAAAGATCAGGCCAGTGGCCACTATTCTTTCATGATGGTCAAACCTATTTCACAACCTGCCACCCTTTTGGCAAATCAATGGCACCAGCACTTTGTCGAACGTTTTGTCATCAATGTGCTTTTACAATACAAGGATTTGTCCGCAGAACTGATGTTGCTGATGTTGCGCCACTCTCCTCTTTCCGTTGCATCACGCCATGAGCCCTCAGTAATGACGACGCTATCCCCTCAAGATGAGCAAGATATTGCGCTGTTTGTGGATCATCATAGGCCTTTCGACAGCATTCGTCCGGCGATTCTTAACGTGGCCTTATTAATGGCGCAACTAAGCCAGCTGTCCCACAAAAATCCTATTCATCGGCTCTTTTTGTCCGCTGCATTAGGTCGAGACACCGAAGCTGATCGCAAAAAAGCCAACATGTCGGGGAAAAAAGCCATGTTAGCGGCTTTTAAAACCGTGTTGCGCACGCGGCACACACCGCCATAAATCACGCATTCACACCCCATAGAAAAATGGGTGAATAACCACCCATTACAAAATAAATCGTGTGTGTAATCCCCCCAAAAAAAACGTTTTCATAACGAGTAAAAAACACTCGAAAACATTTGGTTATAATATTTTTCTTTTAAAATCATATATTTAATTTAAAAAAACAAAGTTGGCATAGATTGTGTAAACAGTATGACAAGCATCACCTGTTTCGCTCTGCCTGTTTTTGATGTCTGCTCCATAGAATCATCAGGCTAAATATCAGGTACACAATAATAATTCAGTTTTGGAGTCTTATAACAATGAAAAAAATTAGCCTTGCTCTAACGTCTTTAGCTCTTGCCCTTTCTGCAGGTACTGCGGTTGCAAACTGTGATTCTGGTGAGCGTGTTGTAAAATTCAGCCACGTAACTGGCGGAACCACTCACCCTAAAGTCGTTGCTGCAAACAATTTTGCAGAACGTGTAAACACTGAAATGAACGGCAAATTGTGTGTCGAAGTGTTCCCTAACTCTACCTTATTTGGTGATTCTAAAGAGCTTGAAGCCCTACTTTTAGGCGACGTTCAGTTGCTTGCACCGTCTCTTTCTAAGTTTGGTTCTTACACTGACAAATACGGTGTATTTGATCTACCTTTCATCTTTAAAGACATGGACCACGCGATTCGCTTTACCAAAACAGAACAAGGTAAAAAGCTGTTAACTGAAATGGACGATTACGCAGGGTTCGTAGGTTTGGGTTACTGGATGTCTGGCATGAAGTATTTCTCTGCCAACAAAGCGCTAATGGTTCCAAGCGATGCGTCTGGCCTAAAATTCCGCGTGCAAACCTCTGACGTAGCAAAACAAATGATCGCCGCAATGGATGCCTCTCCTCAAGCGATGGCGTTCTCTGAAGTATACGGTGCTTTGCAAACTGGTGTCGTAGACGGCCAAGAAAACACCTGGTCTAACATCTACACGAAAAAATTCTACGAAGTACAAGACAGTACCACAGAAACCAACCACCAATTGTTGGCGTACTTGTTCATGACATCGTCTGAATTTTTGAAGAGCCTTTCAGCGGAAGACCGTGCGCAGTTCACTCAAATTGCTGACGAAGTCACACAGCAAGCGAACTTAGAAGTGAAAGCGGCCGAAGCGGCTAACCGTGCCAACATTCTTAAAGCCGGTGGTAAAATCAATACCCTTACGCCTGCACAGCGCCAAGAATGGGTAGACACCATGAAGCCCGTTTGGAAGCAGTTTGAAAGCTACATTGGTAAAGACCTAATTGACGCCGCTGCCGGTGCTTAATGAATTGTTATCTCGCAGTGAGTTGGCCTTAACAGGCCAGCTCTTGTGTTTTTATTCTGTGCATTCTTTTTAGCCTTTCGCCTTCTCATAGCAACACGAATCAGCGCTTAATCCTAGAATCCACACAATATACCGCAACTCTGCATTTTACTGTGTTCTGGTCCACTTAGTTAGGAGACCCCCATGGCACTTTGGCCGCATCTTTATCTACTTTTTTTTATTATTATTCTTTGGGCATTGGAAAAACGCTTCCCAAAAGTCATGGAGCGGGCCGAAGAAAACCTGTTGATCATCGTTATCTCCTCGATCATGGCGGTATCATTTGGTCAGGTAATCGCTCGTTATGGGTTTAATACTGGCTGGGACGCGGCATTAGAGTTTAATACCGTCGCCTTCTCTTGGTTGATTTTGCTAGGCATGAGTTACGGCATTAAAACCGGTCTGCATTTGGGTGTAGACATCGTCTTAAACGCCGTGCCTAAACGCGTTTCTAAAGGGTTGTCTTTATTTGGCGCTGCAGCCGCCATGATGTACGGCTTAATTCTGCTCGATTCTACGTGGTTAGCCATGCTAGGCGTAGATGTGAGCGGTGGGGCGATTGAGTACTGGCAAAAAATGTACAACATTGGCATAGGGTCAAACGAGTTGCGTTATCCTGAATTTGTTCAGGAAATGTTTGGTTTGCGTCCTCGTGTTCATCGTTGGATCGTGCTGGTTATTCTACCCATCAGTTTGGCGATGCTTTCTTACCGTTCTTTGCAAGCTTTTATCGATATCGCAAGTGGCAAACGTGACATGCTGATCAGTGGTCATGAAGCGCAAGAACTTGTCGCAGAAAACAAAAACGTCTTAAAAGACTAGCCGCGGGAGCGTCATTGTGGAATCAATCATTCTATTTTCATTGGTCATTGTCCTACTGTTTGTGGGTTTACCGGTGGGTATTTCGTTGGGCTTATCGTCCATATTATTTATTACTTTTTTCTCACACGACTCTTTGTCGTCAGTCGCTATTTCTCTGTTTGGGGCTGGTCAACACTATACGCTGTTGGCTATCCCGTTTTTCATCATCGCCTCGTCGTACATGTCGACGGGTGGCGTGGCTAAGCGTTTGATTAACTTTGCGATTGCCAGCGTAGGCCATTTTCGTGGTGGTTTGGCAATGGCATCGGTATTGGCGTGTATGATGTTCGCGGCCTTGTCTGGGTCTTCTCCAGCAACCGTAGTGGCCATCGGTACCATCGCGATTGCCGGTATGACGCAAGTGGGTTACTCAAAAGAATTCGCCGCGGGCATCATTGCTAACGCGGGCACCTTGGGCATCTTGATTCCGCCATCGATCGTGATGGTGGTATACGCCGCATCAGTAGATGTGTCAGTGGGACGCATGTTCTTGGCAGGCGTTATCCCCGGCTTAATGGCGGGGGGTATGTTGATGTTGGCCATCTATGTTGTGGCTCGTATCAAAAATTTACCTGCAGAAGAATGGAAAGGCTTTGGTCATTTGATTCGTGGTGGTAAAGACGCTGGCTGGGGCTTGTTCTTAGTCGTCATCATCATGGGCGGTATTTACGGTGGTGTGTTTACGCCTACGGAAGCCGCGGTTGTTGCAGCCGTTTACTCGATGTTTATTGCCCTATTTGTATACCGCGATATGGGACCACTTAAAGGCAAAACATGGACCAATGACGGCGACGCACCTCACGCTCGTGTGGGCTTCAATGGCATGGTTTATGGCGTGTCTTTCTTCCTAGTGTGGGAGATCATGTCGTTCTTCGTATTTGCCGACAGCGAAACCGTTACTGGTGGTGATCGTGCTTTGTGGGGCGCCATCATGTCAGTGGCATTGGCCATTTTCTATGTGTTTAAACGCTCGAAACACATCGAACAATCGATTGGTTCTTGCTTAGCCGCGGGGACACCGATTTGGGGCCGTAACTTGTCGATGATGGTACGTGGATTCTTCCCCTCTTTGTTTGGCGAAGAATCTCGTAAAGTTATGCTAGAAGGCACAAAAACAACCATCATGTTGATGTTTATCATCGCAAACGCCTTGTTGTTCGCACACACCTTGTCAGCAGAACGCATCCCTCAAATGATCACAGAATGGATGCTGGGCGTCGGTTTTAACTGGTTTACTTTCCTTGTTGCTGTGAACATCTTGTTGCTCATTGGTGGCCAATTCATGGAGCCTTCTGGCCTGTTGGTCATCGTTGCGCCGGTCGTGTTCCCAATCGCAATGGAGCTGGGGGTTGACCCCATTCACCTAGGTATCATCATGGTGGTCAACATGGAAATCGGTATGATCACACCGCCGATTGGTCTGAATCTCTTTGTAACATCCGGTATTACCGGCATGAGCTTGGCCCGTGTGGTTAAAGCCGCTATGCCATTCGTGTTGGTATTGATGGTGTTCTTGGTGATGGTCACTTACATTCCAGCACTGTCTACGGCATTACCGTACAGCATCATGGGTCCAGAAATCGTGCAATAACGGTTTCAGTTTTGCAAAAATTTATACAGTTTAGCGCCCGAAAGGGCGCTTTTTTTGGCTTATAAATCAAAGTTAGTGGGCATGACGACGACATCTCGAATCGTCATACCGCGTGGACGCGTCAGCATAAAAATCAATATCTCGGCAATCTCACTGGCTTCTACCAAGCTACCACTGGCTTTCGCTCCGGCTAATTTTTCTTCGGGCCAATCCGCTAATAACCCAGTCACCACAGGACCTGGCGAAATAGACCCAATGCGCAAACCATCTTTAAACACCTGACGGCGTGTGGTCTGAACAAAGCAATTAATCGCCCATTTCGACGACGCGTACACCGGCTCCCAGGGCGTAGGATAATGAGCGGCTAGCGAACTGGTCACCAAGATATCGCCGGTTTTGCGTGCGGCCATGTGCGGAATCACATCGCGTACGTTTTTCATCACCACGTTCACATTGAGATTCATCATGCGATCAATCGCATCGGGATCTGCATCGACCAAATCCCCGCCCACATACAGCCCAGCATTGGCATGAAAAATGTCAATCACCCCCACCGCCTCTAAAATACGCGGGATCAACTGCTTGCAAGCCTCTGCATCCAGCAGATCAACCACCATAGGAACCGCCGCGTCACCGTGTTTCTCACACACGGCTTGCAACGCGACCTCGTCACGGTCAACAAACACCACTGTGGCGCCTTCGGCGATCATCGCCTCCGCGCTGGCTAAACCAATACCCGAGGCTGAGCCGGTCACTACGGCGACTTTCCCTTTTAAATTATCTGTCATACGTCTTCTCTTTTTGTTGTTGTTGAGTCGGTTCATTATTGCTTATAGATATCTTTGTCTAAGCCGTATTTACGCATTTTGTCGTATAGGGTTTTACGCGGTAGTCCAAGCGCGTCCATGGTGTCTTTAATGGAGCCTTTTTGGCGCAGCAGTTCTTGCTCTAATAGGGTTTTTTCAAAGCGTTCGAGCTGTTCGGGCAGCGTCATGACCCCAGGGTTATTTTCGTTAATAATGATCTGATCAAACTCAAACGAGCCCGCCTCCCCCATTAAGACATAACGCTCGGCCAAGTTACGTAGTTCACGGACATTACCCGGCCAATCGTAGCTCAATAAGCTGTGCATGCGCGCGGCTGATAAAGCTTCGGATTCCCGCTTGTATTGTGCGATCGCCACAAGGCAAAAATGCTGCCACAGCAAGGAAATATCGTCTTTGCGCTCTCGCAGCGGCGGTATGTCTACACGCACTACATTGAGCCGATAGTACAAATCTTCTCGAAAGGTTCCGCCCTCGCTCAGTTGTTTCAAGTCCACCTTGGTAGCGGCTAAAATACGCAAATTCAAATCGATCGCGGTATTCGACCCTAGGCGCTCTAAACGACGCTCTTCCAACACGCGTAATAAACGAATTTGCATCGACATGGGCATGCTTTCGATTTCATCAAGAAACAAGGTTCCGCCGTTGGCGTGTTCTAGTTTACCTATACGCTGGGCTTTGGCGTCGGTAAACGCGCCTTTTTCATGACCAAATAACTCCGACTCCATAATAGAGTCCGGCACAGCGCCACAGTTAATGGCGACAAACGTATGAACACGGCGCGAGCTGTGTTCGTGAATATACCGTGCCACCAGCTCTTTGCCGGTGCCGGTTTCCCCTTGGATCAGGATATCCGCACCGGTGTCCGCCACATGCAATAACGCTTGACGCAAACGATGAATGCCCGGCGTATTGCCAATAATTCGAGGCCCTGGGGCATTTTGTGCGGCCAATTCTAGGCGCAAAAAACGGTTTTCCAGAGTTAAACGACGCTTTTCTGAAGCGCGGCGCACTACTTCCAAAAAGTCTTCATTGGAGAAAGGCTTTTCAATAAAATCATACGCCCCATCACGAATGGCGTTCACTGCCATACTAATATCGCCGTGTCCGGTAATTAGGATGAATGGAATCTCAGCGTCAATTTTTTTGACCTCTTCGAACAACGCCAACCCACTTTTACCCGGTAGATTAATGTCACTGACAATAACACCCGGCCAATCTAACGACAAACGCTCCACCACGCCTTGGGCAGAGACAAACTCAACCACCTGAAAATCTTCCAGTTGGAGCGTCTGAGAGATGGCCATGCGCACGGCTTGCTCATCGTCGATTAATAAAACGTGCTTATTGTCTGGCATTAGCGTTCCTATTTAGCGTCTTTAGCGTCTTTAGCGTCTTTAGCGGGGATGTGATGGTTGAATCGAGGTAGCCTAACACAAAATTCAGCCCCGCCTGAGGGGCGATTGGTGGCGCTGATCTGCCCACCCATGGCGTCAATAATACGCTGACTAATAGACAGCCCCAAACCCAACCCAACACCGGACGATTTAGACGTGAAAAACGGCTCAAATAAATGCTTAACGGCTTCGTCACTGAGCCCATTCCCTGAGTCATGAATGGAAATCACCACCTGATCATTGACCAAACGCTGCTCTACGCTAACACGACGCACGTTATTGGGGGCTTCCAAGATCGCATCGGCTGCATTGGCCAGTAAATTTACCAACACCTGCTCTAAAAACACCATGTCGCCATTAACAATAAAACCGCTGTCTTCGTCCACCACCAGTTCAATCGCCACTTCTTTATAACGCGGGCTCATGATTTTGAGTGCACCAACGATGGCCGTTTGCACCGCAATAGGCCCTTGATGAACATCGCCTTTGCGGGCAAATACTTTAAAGCGGGCAATAATGTCACCCATGTGTTGCCCCAATTGACTAATGTGCCGTAAGTTAGCATGAGCTTGCTCATGCTGACCGCGATCTAAAAACGTCAGACCGTTACCGGCAAAAGCGCGTATCGCTGTGAGTGGCTGGTTCAGCTCGTGGTTAAGGCCGGCGCTCAGCTGCCCCAACACGGCCAATTTTGCTGTTTGTATGAGTTCGCGTTGCGTGCCTTTGTGCTCTTCAATTTCATGGCGAAGGCGGGTATTGGCCCCTTCTAACTCAACCGTTCGCTCTTTGACTCGCGCCTCTAATTCAATCCGTGCTTGCGTAATATCTTGCTCGTAACGTTTGCGTTCGGTCATATCATGAAACGTCACCAAATAACTCAATCGATTGGGCAACTGCATTTTGCACAAGGTCATCTCGACTGGTACCGCCACCTGATCGGAATAGCTTAACTGACCTTCTCGGGTCAGTACTTTTATTCCTAAATCACTGGAAGCGTTTAGAAAATCCTCCTGAATGGGCAAGGTTAACGCGCCCTGCTCACTGGAGGTAAACAGCACACTCAAGGGAAAACCGACCAAAGGCGCTAGGGGCTTACCCACCAGTTTTTCCACCGCAGGGTTAAAAGATTCGATTTTATGATGCTCGTCTAGCGTCACGAGACCGGCCTGCGTATTCTGGATCACCTCGCGAATGTATGCCTGATTATGACGTGTCATTTCATTCGCATCGGATCGCTCGCGCAACATACGACGACGCAATACCGCCAAACCAAACAACAAGGTCGTGATGGTAACGCCCCCCGCAAAAATGGTTCGCCATAAGGAGATTTGTTCATTAATGGTTTTGAGGGGCGCTAAGATAGAAATCTGGAAGTTCAGCAATCGAATGGGTCTACTCATGCGCAAAAAAGACAAGCGCTGAATGTCATCCACCCCATTGATCAGCGAACTTTCCAAAACGTCCACCACTTGAGACTTCTCGTCAAACGGCTTTTGGTACACCACCGCCAACTTCTCAATCGACTTACCATAATAGCGCTGAGAATCGGCAATTCGTTGCAATTCTGTATGGGACAACTCACCAAAAATTCGATACAGCCAATTCGGGCGCGAACTACTAAACACAATGCCGTCGGGGTCGAGCAACAAAAATTCATAATTTTGATTCGCAAAGCGCTTTTCAAATTGGGTTAAATCCACCTTAACAACCGCCACACCAATCACCACATCCCCCTCGTACACAGGGTAAGAAAAGTAATAACCACGACGATTCGACGTCGTACCCAAAGCGTAATATCGCCCTGGCTTACCCTTAATCGCGTCTTGAAAATACGGTCGAAACGCAAAGTTACGCCCGACGAAACTGGCGTTTTCACGATAATTTGACGCGGCAATCGTCAAACCTTCAATGTTTAAAATATAGCTGTCTGACGCTTCCGTAATGCGGTTAATCTGTTCCAGCTCACGATTTAATTGGTTAACATCCGGTTCAAAACCGTCCCGCAGTGCTTTCCTAACCCTATCATTAGAGGCCAACAAAGTCGGCATATGCTGATATTTTGCGATGGCGCTCTCCAACACACTCGCCAACTGATTTAATTGCTCAAAAGAATCGACTCGCAGCGTTTTAATTTGTTGATTTTTTAGGGCTTCACCACCCTTCCAAATACACAAAAAAGTCACAAAAAAAATCACTGCATACAGCCAGGCAAGGTGTTTTTTAAACCTCGGCCATACTTTTTTCCAGCCCTGTTTATCGTTAATGGTTTTCATTACTGGCGCCTTATTGTTCTCTAAACCTGACATTCCCAATACAGGGCCATACATTACGCTCGATCATGGGCAAAAGGTAACACCTCACTAATGTGTGACTTATGACACAATAACATCAACAACCGATCAACCCCCAACGCCACGCCAGCGCAAGCCAGCAGGCCGCTTTCTAATGCGGTAATTAGCCGACCATCGCATTGTCGTTCTGCCAACGCCATGCGCTGTCGAGCGGCGGTATCTTCTGCAAAGCGTCGCGCCTGCTCTTTCGCATCGGTCAACTCATGGTAACCATTCGCCAGCTCCATTCCTTGCCAATACAGCTCAAAGCGAGCGGCGACTAATAGCCCATTGCTATCAAGCTGCGTCTTCGCCAGAGCGGCTTGTGAGGCTGGGTAGCTGTGGATAAAACAAGGGGAAACTTGACCAATGGCGTTTTCAACCACACTGGAAAACAGCAGTTCGAGCAGGGTATCTCGGTCGTTTTCTTGCAAACCATATTCAGTATGCTGATGAGCGGCCTGTTGCAACTGCAAGCGCGTCGCAGTGAAAGGATCCAAACCGACATGACGCACAAACGCAGCTTGGTAACTGAGACGCTCGCACACAAGGGCGTTGTCGTTTAGGACAACCGACAGCAAGCACTGAATCTCATCCATCAACTGCCAATGATCCAATCCCACTCGATACCATTCCAGCATAGTAAATTCAATACTATGCCGACGACCCATTTCCTCTGCCCGAAAGACCTTACCCAATTGATAAATTGAGCCGCTACCGGCACACAGCAAACGTTTCATCGCAAATTCTGGGGACGTTTGTAGGTAATACGTCAGATCTTGGCCTTGAGAGCGAGTGTGAGTGCTAAGCACTTCGATATGAGGATCGGTAATACTGCCCAGAGACAAACACGGCGTGTCTACTTCCATCACCTCACGGGCATCAAAAAATGTTCGAATCTGCTTAAACAGCCGCGCACGCTGTTGCAGAACAAAAAGAGAAGCACTGGGTTGCCATAAAGACGCGTCGTACATGATAAGTACTCAAAAAATAAAGCACATCATAACAAATATGAAAGAATCCGGTTACTGGTTCCCAACTCGCGTGGGAAGCAGTAACCGGATTGAGCGACTATCAACTCACCGTTACAAAGAGAAGCGGTTAATCGATGCCTGTCGTTTATTCAGCACGTTGGAGGCGTAAAAATATAGACCTAGAGTGTCATATCTGCCAGCTGTATCCGCGGCGATGGTAAGTTTTAACAGGTAGGGAAGAAGTTGATTCATCCTGCACTTTTTTGCGTATGCGATAAAGAGCAGAATCAAGACGCCTAAAATCAAAATTCACAGGGTCTTCACCTAACTCGGCAAGCAGTTTGTTTCTATCAACCATGGCTGGGGATGCGTTTATTAAAACATCAATTAACGACGCTTCTCTCATCGTCAATATCACATGTTCACCCAGCGGAGTCGTTAATGTGCTTCCTTTTAACGTCCAATTCAGAGGATGCAACAGCCTGCTGTCTGTTTCTACATCGCGTTTTCGCGCATAGTTATTTATATAAGCCAAAAGTTCATCAAAATTAACCGGTTTAGCAAAGTAATGGTCTACTCCTTGCTGTAAACCGGAAATACGTTCAGATACATCCCCAAGCGCAGAGATAATAATTAACATCCCTACGTGCTTTTGCTTGATTAGCGGTAAAAAAGAAAGCGTATCGCCTTCGGGCAGTAATCGGTCGAGCAGCAAAATATCATAGGTATTACGTTCAAGGTGTTGCAATAAAGAAATGAGTCGATCGCAGTGCTCAACGCGATGGCCTTTTTTGCCTAAAAAATAGATAATTTCATCGGCTAGGTCTTGGTTGTCTTCTAACAACAAAATATTCACGGTGGGGTTGTACGCTTGCAATTATTTTATTTCCTTTATGGCAACGCCAATGCAGCAAGGTGGCTAAGCAATGCGTTTGTGCTGGTGTGTATTTTGCTGTTCAATTCATTGGCATACGCTAGTGAAAACACCTGCAAATTAGTTTATCCGATCGTTCAAGATTTGCAAGTTTTTGAGGACAGCTCTGCAAAACTTCGTTTTGAAGACCTCCAAAGCCAGATTTTAAGGCCACTGAGCGACACTTCGTTTGGCTTATCTAAAAGCAACTTTTGGGTAAAAGCGATCGTCACCGTGCCACCCAACTGCTCAGACACCACCACTTGGTTCTTACAGATTACACCGCCCTACACAGACATTATCGATGTTTACTTGACTGAAAATAATAAAATCTCATCTCAATTTTCATTAGGGGATACTCAAAATCAAACCGATAGAAGGCGTCTTCCCTTGGTGCCATTAAAGCAAGGTCAACAGCAAGATGGGGGATTTGAGCAGACCGTCTGGGTAAAGCTGTCAGGGCAGAATGGATTAGCCATAAAAATGACTTTAATTACTGATGATATTCTTGAAGCTCAGGAACGAAAAGCATGGATCATTTTCATTTTTACCTTGGCGTTATCTTTTATTTTAATATTAATGTCTCTCACTAATTTTGTTTTCTTTAAAGACATTGGGTATATCTATTTCTCATTATTAACGATAGGAACGCTTAACCCAGGCATATTAATTTATGGCTTTAGTAACATTATATTTCCTATCGGAGCTGGAGATAAAATATCAACAATATCACAAACATCAAATGCTTTGATGATATTTTTATTAGCTCAAAGTACATTAAAATTAAAAAAACATCTACCCAAAATAAATAGAATATATTCTCTATATTTTTACACGCTATTACTCTGGACCATTCTTACGGTTGTAATAGGGGAAATATATTTATCTTTAAGAATCGTGCATTTATCATCGTCAATTTTATTAGGTTCTTTGTTGGTTTTTTCTATTTTTCTTTGGAAAAAAGAGTCCTTTTCAAAACTCTTTTTTATTATTTATCTTTCTATATTCCTTAGTTATACGATACAAATATTAGGACTTCATGGCATCATTAATAAAAATGGATTTACTGATAACGCTCCTGGCATTACGTTATTAATTGATGTGGTTTTTTTGTTTTTAGCTATTAATTATGGACAAACAAAAGAAAGAGAAAAAAATGCGCTCACAGCCAGCTTAGCCGAGAAAAACAGAGTGGAAGTAGAGCAAAAACGGCTTTTTGTCAATTTGCTTTCCCATGAAATCCGCACACCGCTGGCGATTATGTCGGCAGCGAATCGCAATCTGTTTGAAGAAAAAAGCAGCTTATCTGATTTTTTACAAAAAAGCTTATCAAAACAAAAAGTCGCCATTGATAAAATAAGCGACGTTCTTGATCTTTGTTTGACACAAGAGCGTATGAAACAATTTAACTCTTCTCATTTGGTTCGTTTAGAAGAGGTGTGGGTATTACTCACTCAACATATTGATGAATTAACCCCATCAACATCACAAACTATAACGTGTTTATACGACACAAAAACGTCCAAGCCGGTGGAGTATATTAACCTCTACCAAGAAGGATTTTTAATGGCTTTCGATCTTATTCTGAGCAATGCCATAAAATACTCACCTGAAAACAGCACTATTGTTATTAACATGGTGGTTAATAAAACGCAGGTCAACATCAGCATTACGGACCAAGGAATAGGGTTTAATGAGGAATTATTAACACCCAAAGCCTTTAAACGGGGCGAAAATACAACCGGAACCAGCGGGCTGGGGCTGGGCTTAGTGATTGCAAAAGAAATTATCGCAACAATGAACAGCCAGCTCCTTTTAGAAAACGCTTATGAGTCCGGCAAAGTAACAGGGGCCAAAGTCAGTATCGTGTTGCCCAAATCCATGTCATAAAGGCGTGCCTGTGCAAAGCATAGACACGCGCTTTAGCTTGTTTTGGTTAACCAAGACCATGGGGTGATTTATACGAGATAGACGCCAATATGCGGCGATCCCCTTCGAAGGGTTGGCGGGCGTGTAGAACGGTGTGGTTATTAAGCCAGAGCACATCCCCATGTTGCCACTTAAAATTAACGCAGAGTGCGTCCATAGCGACAACAAGCTGGTTGAGTACGGCTTCGTCCATGGGCTTTCCATCCGCCGTCGAGACCGCTTTTTTGCCTTCGTTACGGGCATCGTTCCAGCCAGTAAAGACCGCAACAATGGAGTTAAAGAAAACTTTTTGCTGGGTTTCGTCATCGAAGCGAATGCCCGGCAGCACTTGAGTTTCTGTGCGAACATCACCGTTCTCTAACCATTCCCATGTCATCCCGGCTTCGCGCATTTTGGCCTCAGCGTCTTGCCGCGAATTGACTTGAAACGTGTCTTTCCAAGAGCGACCAATCGCCGACGAATTGTCGGTCATTTCTGGCATCACTCGGATATAGCGAACGCCTTGCTCTTCAACTTTTTTCGCAAAATCCGGAGCCAATGCAAAAAATTGTTTACAAATTTCCCCCGAGTGCAAAATTGATGTCGCGCCACCAGTGGTGGCTGCCGTTTCACAGTAGAAAAAAATGTAGCCCGGCGGAGTAGGCACTTGAGCCATTTCGTGATGAAACGGGATGGTTTCAGACGCCGGAGATTCATTGGCCGTCACAATTCGAGACGCGGTGACTTGAGCGCGAGGCGCGGCGCCACCCACATACGGCATATTTTGGTAATCCGTTTGATCTAGCATTTGCTCAAATTCAATGGAGTTTTCCACCGGAAAATCGCGAAACAACACGGCCCCATGCTTAATCAGTAAAGCGTGCAAATCGGCTTTGTTCTCATTTACCCACTCTAAAAACGTCGCTTTATGCTGTTTTACCTCGGTATTGTGAGGCGTGACCAGCAGCGGAAAATCCAATCCATTGACTTGTTTTTGTTCTGTTAGTTTGGATATCACCACACTCATTGTTTGCTCCTTTTTCAGTCATCGTGTTGCAAAATAATTGGCTATTCACATAGATCAAACGTGCATAGAGGGTGATTCACTCTAAACACGCCTCATTAAAAAGTAAATCAATAGTGAATGAATTTTGCTTATAAAAACCCTAACTCTTGATTAATGACTGATTTATATAAAGTTTTAGTGCACGGTTATTTCACAACAGGCTAGGAGCGTTCAAAAGAAAAGCCCGATTCGGTTAGGGTAACAGCCTGTCCTGTTTGCGCAGAATGCTGCGCCGCTAGACCGATCACGACCGCTCGAAGGCCGTCGTCAATGGTCACGTCTACCGGTGCCTGCTGGGTAATCGCTTTAAAAAAACCAAGATGCTGGTAATACGTTGAGCCGTTATGATCGCCCGCGCCTAACAAGGTCTCATCGACAGGAATGTTAGCCTCAATAGGCCCTTTGGGCAAACGCGGACTAAGAACCACTTTTGGAATCGGTGCCGCACCCAGCGTCTCTGTCGGCCAAAATCGCCCAGGACCCGGGACAAAACATTCCAATTTGGCTTTGGGGCCAATGGCGCACAGCTCTTCTTGATAGCGCGACCCTTCTGCGAACATATTCAAATCAAGGCTGGCGCGCTGGCCTCCTTCAAAATCCACCACCACGTACGCATTGTCGATAATGTCTGGCATGGTGCCGTCGTACGTTTCATCTAAATGGTTACAATCTTGTCCGGTAGAGGCGTAAACCCGTTTGACTTCGCTTTGCGTGAGCAAACGCATCAGATCAAAGAAATGACAGCATTTCTCTACTAGGGTACCGCCGGTTTTGTGGTTAAAACGGTTCCAGTCGTCGACTTTTTCAAGAAAAGGGAAACGATGTTCACGAATCGCCAACATGGACAAAGGACCAATATCACCGTCTAACAGCTGCTTGCGAAATTGGACGACGGGCGGCATATAGCGGTACTCCATGGCGACCCATACTGGGGACGGATGATTGGCCGCGGCGGCTCGAATTTGAGCAACTTGATCCAAGCGACTCACCACCGGTTTTTCAACCAAAATAGGCAAGGCCGTTTGCTCAAACAAGGCCAACAGCTGATCGGCATGCTGGTAATTTGGCGTTGCAATCACCAAGGCCTCAAGACCCATATCCGCCGCAAGCATGGCGTCTAGCGTGTCAAAAAAACGCGCATTAGGAACCAACGCGGCACAACGTTGCTGCATGTCTTTGTTGGGTTCCGTGATCGCCACCACGTTCGCCCCCTCGATCAGCGCCAAATTTCTTAGATGTTCCTGACCCATCATTCCGCAGCCTAACATGCCATAACGCACTGAATGACCCATAACGGTTACCCTCTTATTATTATGTTTTTATTGTAAACTCTGCTTATTATCTTGGTTAATGCCATCGAGCTTGGTTAATGCCATCGAGCAAAATAACGGCATTTAGCGGGATCAAACCAAGTAAAAGAGAACTCCTCGATAACCCCTTCATTCGACCAACTTCGACGATGCACCTTAGGCAGCATGGCGTTAGGAGCCAGCAAAAGCGGCGTGGTAACCCAATCCGGCGCCGTCGAGCAGTCGATTTCGTCTTCCACTCGGCTAATCCAAAAAGAAAAGCTGTCGCGATAATGCAGGTAAAGGGATTCGTGTAGGTCTTTCGGTTTTAACTGGGGCGCATGGCGATGATTGAACCAAATTTGCTCCATTGCGACCAATTCTCGATTCAAATAACGCGCTCGCTTCACGCACCACAGCTTGCCATCGGCAGGAAGGTTAAGCTGACGCAGTACAAAGGCATCATCGTCAAGGGTGACAGACAAGGTATCCGCCGTTGGCACGCCGCCTCCAGATAACATTTCCAAATGAAAAAACTGGTAAATCGCCTGCCCACCAGGGGCGCGCTTAATGTAGTTGCCTGACCCTTGTCGGCGCTCTAAAAGATCGTCTTCTTCGAGTTTCTTAAGCGCTTTTCGCAAGGTGCCAATCGCCACGCCCAAGGTCGCAGCAAGCTCGGATTCAATAGGTAAGCGATCACCTGGTAACCAATGCCCGGCGGCAATTTCTCGATTGAGCAGCTCACTCACTTGAATGTATAGAGGAAGCTGTTTTGTTTTGCTTTTCTTTTCCACTTTTCTACCTATTCACTTGTTCCGCTCGACCATAACTTAGCCGCTTATGGACGTAAGTGACTGCGTTTAAATACTGCGTTGCCAATGCGATAAAGGCGCCAATCATTTTTTTAACACAATTCATTCACTATTGATTTACACGGCCAGAATACACTGTTAGGGTAATTATACAAGCTCATCAAAAGTCACTTGGATCATTCAATCTGTGGCAAAGAGCCTATAACAAAAATACAATTTTCTGAGCGACAATAAAATGTAATAACGCTCAACAGTCGGAGAGACAAAACATGCGAACGGTAACAATGGGGCAGTCTGATATACAACTAAGTCGTCTAATTTATGGTGTTTGGCGTTTATCCGAGGCCAAAGACACGTCCGCAAAACACGTTCGCGAAAAAGTCGATTTGTGCCTTGAGCAGGGCATTACCACGTTTGATCATGCGGATATTTACGGTGATTACGAATGTGAAAAGCTCTTTGGTAAGGTGTTATCCCAAGACCCTGCACTGCGCGCAAAAATGCAATTGATCTCAAAATGTGACATCGCTTTGCTGTCTGAAAAATTCCCCGATCGTCGCGTAAAATTCTATGACACCAGTGCAGGCTATTTAAACGCCAGCGTGGATCAAAGTTTACAGAACCTATCAACCGATCATTTGGACGTGCTGCTGATTCACCGTCCAGATCCGCTAATGAACGCCGCCGAAACCGGTGCCGCCTTGGATGCCCTTATCGACAGCGGAAAAGTCCGTACTGTCGGGGTGTCTAACTTTGGTGTCTGGGATTGGCGTCTATTGCAAGCCAACATGCGCCATCCATTGGCAGCAAACCAAGTTGAAATCAGTTTATTGCAACGCGACGTCTTTACCGATGGCACCCTCAGCGCCATGCAGCTTGATAAGCTGACGCCGATGGCTTGGTCGCCTTTAGCCGGTGGTGATTTATTCGCCGATTCCCCGCAAACACGCCGTTTAGCGCCCCTGTTCGCTCACCTCGCTGAGCAACAAGGCGCTTCAGCCGATCATGTTGCACTCGCCTGGTTACTGGCGCACCCAGCCAACATTATGCCGATTGTAGGCACCAATAACGTCTCGCGCATTAAAGCGCTGTCCGCTGTTGAAAACATTCAGATCGACCGTGAAACTTGGTTTGAACTCTGGACCGCGGCGGCAGGTCACGAAGTGCCATAATACGAATTCCAATAAATTGTACTGTTGAGGGTGAAGTGTATGGCGATTCTAAAACGGCTCGTCGCTTGGCTGGCGTGTATTAACGAACTACTCAATCGAGTAGGACGCAACATTGCCTGGGTCTTAGTGACCTTGATGATCAGTGTTATTTTATTGCAAGTGTTTTGTCGTTATGTATTGGGCAATGCTTTGCCTTGGCCGGAAGAAGTCGCCAGAGCATTAATGATTTGGATGATGGCCGTGGTGGCGGGTGAAGCGTATCGTCGCGGCTCCTTCGTCGCCATTGATATGCTGCTTTACGCTTTGCCAACCAAAGCATCCAGCCTATTAAAACTGACATTACTCTTGCTCGCCGGCGCTGTATTGCTGAAATTATCACTCATGGGCGTAGAATTTTTTGAGCGGGGCTTTCGTTCACGAGCCGCTTCGATTCACATTTCTCGTGCTTGGATTTATTTGGCCATGCCGGTGTGCTTTTTTACGATGTTATTGGCGAATATTGAGCTGTGTTTACGTGAAATTGGCTGTTTATTAGGCGATAAAAATACGTTTGAGCTTCGCTATAACGTACGCGTCGACGCCGCCGCTGACTGAGGTGGCGCGCTGAGTAAATCACGACTATAAAATTCAACGGCACCGAACTGCTCAGACTAAAAACTAAAAACTAAAAAACAATAATAAAAGAGAAGCGTACTATGTTAGCTCTGTTTTTGCCTTTATTCCTTATCCTGTTGTTGATTGGTATGCCGGTGTTTTTTGCGATGCTGGCCGCCCCTGGGCTAATGCTGTATGCCACTGGCATGGAGCGCGACGTGTCTTTGTTGTTTCGCAATATCTACAACGGTATTGATTCTTTTCCCCTAATGGCCATTCCCTTTTTTATGCTCGCGGGTGAATTAATGAACCGTGGCGGCATTACCATGAACCTGGTGCAATTTTCTCAGTCATTTATTGGGCATGTGCGTGGTGGTCTCGCGCACGTGAATGTGATGTCGAGCATGCTCTTCGCGGGCTTGTCAGGCTCGGCGGTCGCTGATACCTCCGCCATCGGCTCGATGATGATTCCCGCCATGGAAAAAAACGGCTACAGTCGAAAATTTGCCGCCGCCATTACCGCGGCGTCGTCGGTCATTGGGCCCATCATTCCGCCTTCGGGTATCATGATCATCTATGCGTACACGATGGAAGTCTCTGTTGCCGCCCTATTTGCCGCCGGCATAGTACCGGGAATTTTGATCGGTGGTGGATTAATGGCCATGGTCGCTTTAATGGCTAAAAAATACGACTTCCCCGTTGCCGGACCCAAATCTACGTGGAAAGAACGAGGCACAGCAACACGCCATGCGATCTTCCCTTTGTTAGCGCCGGTGATCATTTTGGGCGGTATCATTGGTGGGATCTTCACACCGACAGAAGCTTCTGCCGTCGCCACCGCTTACGCTCTGATCATCAGTGTGTGGGTGATGAAAACGGTCAAACTGCGAGACCTTCCCGATATCTTTATTAAAGGCGCCCAAGCGTCGGCGGTTGTGCTGCTTTTAGTGGGTTCTGCCATTGCCTTTAAAACCGTGGTGAGCCTATCTCACAGCGCGGAAATGCTGGCTGAATGGGTATTGTCTATCAGCGAAAACCCTCTCATGTTGTTGTTTTTAATCAACTTATTGTTGTTTTTAGTCGGGATGTTTTTAGACGCTGGCCCTGCCATTATTATTCTTGGCCCCATTTTAGGGCCCATCTTTGTCAACTTGGGCATAGACCCAGTTCATTTCGCCATCATCATGAGCGTTAACCTCACCGTCGGCTTGGCCACACCGCCCATGGGGCTGGTACTGTTCGTCGCTTCCAGCGTCTCGGGTGAACGCATCGAAACCATTTCAAAAGCCATTCTGCCTTTCTTGGCCGTTGAGGTTGTGGTTATCTTTTTGATTACTTTTTTCCCATCGTTATCCATGACCATACCGAGGCTACTCGGCCTGGTCACCGGGTAGTGAATCGCAATGCAAACCCTAAATGAGGACTTTAAAATGCTCACGAAAACAAAAATAACGAGTGTCGTTGCAGCAACATTAATAGGCGCAGGCGTCATGATGAGCGGCATCGCGCAAGCCGCCGATTTTAATTTTCGCGCGGTGGCGAACTCCAACGAAAACGACGAAGATTACGACGGCCTAGTAGTGTTTAAAGACTTTGTCGAATCCCATTCAAACGGTCGTATCGGCATTGATATTTTCATGGGAACCCAACTTTGTGGGAACGGTGTCGAATGTTTAGAAGGTCTTGAGTACGGTTCACTGGATATTTACATTTCAACGTCTGGCGGCGCGTCGGCCATGTATCCTTACGTTCAAGTGCTTGATCTACCTTATGTATTACGTGATGACCGCATCGCTGAAGAAGTGCTCTCTGGCGACTTCACCCGTGCGCTACGCAAACAGATCCTGGCCGATTCCGATAATACCGTACGCCTGATGACGATTGGTAACACGGGTGGGTGGCGCAACTTTGCTAATACCAAACGAACAGTAAAAACACCAGAGGATTTGAAAGGCTTAAAAATTCGCACCGTCGTTTCTGACCTTCCTCAAGAACTGGTCCGTTCATTGGGCGCCAGCCCTACTCCGATCCCATGGGGCGATCTGTTTACGTCTTTCCAAACGGGTGTTGTAGAAGGCTCTAAAAATGGCATCACTGACATTATGGGCATGAAATTTACCGATGCAGGGCTTAAGCATGTCACCCTAGACGGCCATGCGTATATGTCGGCGCTTTGGTATATGAACAACGATTCCTTCATGGACATGCCAGAAGACCTTCGCCGTGTCGTCGTTGATGGCTTCTCAGCACTGCAACAAGCCACGTTTGCATCACCTAAACGCAAGTCTATTGCCGCTTACAAGGCGTTTAATGAAGCTGGCGGTGAGCTGTATGTCCCGACTCCAGAACAAAAAGCACAATTTGCAAAAGCAGCCCAACCGGTGTACGGCTGGTTCAAAGACAACATCGAAGACGGCGACAAATGGTTTACTCTCTTAGACACCGAAGCGAAAAAAGCGGAGCAAAGAGTCCAAGCTGAATACAACATGGACCTAAATTAGCCCTTTTTATCACTTGTAGAGAGGCGAGCCATTCGCCTTTCTACTTTCTACGTTTTTACATCTTTTGTTTATGACCTTTTGTTTTTGACCCGTTGTTTTTAAACTCTTGTCCGCTTAACTTTTTCATTTGTCTTTTTTGCTTTTCTTCTTTGCACTGTTAAGAATATGAATCAGTTATTGGTAAGCGTCAAAATCAAGTGCGTGATGCGGGAAGACAATGGCTTCGTGCTCTACTACAAAGGCCTTGCTGAGGAAAAGTTTAAGTGGCCCAAAGCCTCAGACGAGTTGGTGTCACTCACCGGCGAACAGATTAATTGGCTGTTGGATGGCTACGATCTTGGCGTAATGAAAGGCCATCGAAAGTAAAATAGGCAAATGCTGCTTGAGGAGCCTTAGTTAAAACACAGTATTAACTGCGAAAAAAGTAACGGGGACGTTATTAGATATAAAAGAAAGGAAGCTGTCGTCTAAGTCTTTGAATTAATTAGATAAATGGTGCACCCGAGAGGATTTGAACCTCCGACCTCACCCTCCGGAGGGAACTGCACATGAATACCTTATGCGTCTTTAATGTACTTTATTTCAATTAAATCAGCAACTTGTATCATTCTAAAGATTTTACATAGTAGTGTATTAAAGTACATTCATAGTGATTTTTTGGTCACAAATTGATAATGATACAAATGCAAAAATGCACAATTAATAACCAACACTGAGACAGCTTCGAACAAGTCTGAATTAAGTTCATGCTCTGTTGCGAGTGTGGTAGTCAAACTGAGAAGTCCTGATTAATAGTGTGATCAGGAATTGCCTCTATAGTTATAAAGCAGCAAATAAACGAATTGAGGTAATCTAAATGGAGCACATTCCATCGCAGGATCACTCATGTTGTATAAATTCTGCATAAAGTGAATGCATAGCGTGGTAGCGGGAGGATGGGGACGCCGGCCATTGCCAGCCTTGAGGTAAAACGGTTAAATTTAAGCTTCGAGTTGATGCCATGAAGTCCGCTCATTCTACCAAGGAAAAGCTCTTTTCGGGTTTTACGGCATTTTCTGGTGAATTTGATTAAGCGAAGGAAAGAGGGTTCATCGTCTATAGGAATAGTAGTCTGATTAAGTCGCAAGATTTTCTCATGTAACCGACTGAGTCGCATATCCCCTAAGGAAACTGCAACTAATGTATTACTTATAAAAGCGTCTTAAATAAGAAATACAGAAGATTTTTATAAAAAAAACAGCAGGATAGCCTGCTGTTTTCAGTGTTTAATTAAAATAACATCATGGGGTTAAAATTATCTACATCCCAAAAAATAAATTTAAACTAATGAGACGCGTGCTCTGCTATGCATTTCTTCAGCTGATGAGCTATTAGATTCCAATAAAGTGATATTGAATTCCACATCTAAATATTCACCATCAAATTCATGCTTTTCAATCATTTTTGGGTCATTTGATGGTTTAGCCTCTACAACTAACTCATCGCGAGTTGCGAAAGCGAAATCATCATATGTAAAAGGGTCACCAGCTAAATTAATTTGTGTCGTTAAATGCTTGAAACCTGGCTTGGATACAAAATAGTGTATATGAGCTGGTCGATTACCATGACGGCCTAATAAATTCAGCACTTTCATTGAAGAGCCATCTGGTGGGCAGCCATAACCACTTGGAACAATACTACGAGCATAGTAATAGCCATTTTCATCAGTTAAAACTTTACGACGTAAATTTAGTTCGCTTTGAGTTGTGTCAAAGAAAGAATAGCCTCCTTTGCTATCAGCATGCCAAATATCAACAAGAGCTCCTGCAATAGGCTTACCATCTTCCGCGACAACCTGGCCATGAAGCCACATGCCCTGACCTGGGGTACTACCATCATCCATTCGTGTTTCTGTTTGAGATAATGGTGCACCCTCAACGTATAAAGGTCCTTCGATTGTTCGTGGCGTTCCTCCAAGTAGGCCTACCGCTGCATCTTTAGCATCCTCACGAATATCTAAGAAATGGTCAAATCCAAGGCCTGGAGCCAGTAATACTGCTTCCTTGTTCGTGCCTAGTTCATTTAAATAGTTTGCAGCATGCCAGAATTCATCTGGAGTGATATCAAGGTCATCAATAATTTTATATATATCAGACATGAGTCGATACATTATTTCCTTAACTCGAGGACTCCCTTGGTCGTTATCCAACCCAGCGACTTTTTTCAATAGATTTTGTACTGCTTCTGTTTGAATTGTTTTAACAGTCATTTTAATTTCTCCGTTTTTTAGTGCTATATCAACACTTTAATGAAATTTATTTTTATTTTAAAAATTTAGAGCTACTTTACAGACGATGGATGCTGACATAAAGCCGTCACATTCATTGTCATAAATGGGTACAAAGGCAAACCAGTAAGAACCTCATGCAAATGAGCATTATCTTTCACTTCAAAAATACTCACATTAGAGTACTGCCCAACAACACGCCATAAATGCACCCACACTCCAGAGTTTTGCAATTCTTGTGAATATTTTTTTTCCTTCAATTTGATAGCATCGGCTTCTGCCGCCGAAAGGTCATCAGGAATATCCACCGTCATTTCAACTTTAAAAAGCATGTTCATTTCCTCATAATTGTTTGCGTTGGTGCTGTGTTATTTGCGTCGATAAAGCGCAAGCTTCTCTTCGTCAATTTCAATCCCTAAACCGGGCAAATCAGGAACATCTACACCATTTTTGTGGTAGCGAAGCGGTTGTTTGATTATGTCATCTTGTAAAAGAAGAGGACCAAACATCTCACTACCCCAATGCAATTTCGGTAACGTAGACCAAGCGTGAATCGAGACCGCTGTTCCAATAGAGCCTTCTAATAAAGTACCGCCGTAAAGTTCCAGCCCCGAAGCGGATGAAACCGTTGCGGCATAGAGAGCCTCAATAGGGCCGCCTGATTTCGCAATTTTTAGAGCGATCGAGCCGTTAAAACCTCGATGAGCTAATTGATACACATCTGACGCATCAGCTACCCCTTCATCAGCCAAAATTGGGATGTTAAATTTTTGCGACAGGCGCGCTAAAGCATCCCAATCTTTCGCAGGGGTGGGCTGCTCAACTAAATCAACACCCGCCTCTTGAAGTGCTGCCATACCTTTTGTGGCGGTGGACTCATCCCACGCTTGATTCACGTCGACTCGAACACTTGCGCTATTGCCTAAGGCCGCTTTGATAGCTGCCACATGAGCCACATCATCATTGACATGTCGAGAGCCGATTTTAAGTTTGAAATCACAGTGGCGACCGCTTGCCATCAGGTCTTTGGCTTCTGCAATGTCTTTGTCTGTGTCGCCTGACGCCAACACCCATAAACAAGGGATATGTTGGTGAATTGCGCCGCCTAATAAAGTAGAAACAGGAACGTTTAAGTGTTTGCCCTGTAAATCCAACAGTGCGGTTTGTAGCGCGGATTTGGCAATCATATTGCCACGTACAGACATATTTATACGCTGGATAAGCGATTTAATACTGTGTAGAGGCTGATCAATCAGCAAAGGAGTGAGATACGTATCGATGTTCGTTTTGACACTTTCTGGGCTTTCTGGGCCATACGCCAAACCGCCAATCGTAGTCCCCTCCCCTAAGCCTTCTCGGCCCTGATCATCCTTAATTCGGACAATCACCATGGTTTGAACAGCCATAGACGTCATGGATAATTTATGAGGTCGAATGGTAGGAATATCCACAAGCATTGTTTCAATGTGGGCAATTTTAGATGTCATGCTAAGTGTGTCCGTTTATTGTTTTTACTTACCATAGCCCCCGGTAAAATCCTTCACAAATATCAATTTGGTTGCACGTGATACCTTTAAAGTATGGGAACCGTGAAGCGTCCGAATAGGCGCCCATCGCTCCTCGACGTCACCTTTTATCGAAGAGCGATAGGTAGTCATTTAGTTCTAAAGGTTCTCTTGTTCAGCCTTTACCATCTCTTTTAACAAACGCCGCACCTTAACGGGCGCTGCGTCGCTGGTAAGCAGCACAGGGTTAAGGCTGAATAGATCTGATGTACCCATCTCTTTATGAACTGCATCTAATACTGGACCATCTTCTGCGACAAATGCTTCATGCATCGCTTTGATCTTCATTGCGTTGTATTCAGCGTCGTCCTCAATATGATTACGACGAGTGGCAAAGAAGTAATGGGTATAATTTTGAGAGCCAGGGGTACTAGTATGAAGGTCATACTGACCGACAGTATGATCTAGATCTAAAGCGCCTTTATCTTGATTTGCACCAACAGACAATTGGATATTGGCCGGTGGTGTCCATGTGATATCAAAGAAATGATCAGCTTCATCATCGGGCTTAGATAGATACTGATTAAAAATCAGCATAGCGGGCTTCTGCACCCACTCCCATCGCGCTGATAGACTTCGCTCACCTTCTTTAATCTGAGGCACTTTGGGCGACAACTGTCCTCGGGTGGTAATAATATCGCCGTGCAAATGATCAATGTGACTCAAATCCATAACGTTATCAGTAATCAATTCGTAATGGCATTCACGAGGCATATAGGTGTAGCCTACGGAATTAGGATGTCCTTCCACTAACGGACTAAAATCAGGTAATAGAGCCGGATCAGCCGTTTTTTCACCCATCCAAATCCAGATAAAGCCATACTTTTCAATGATCGGATAAGAACGCACTTGCGCTGCTACGGGTATGCGATTATTTCCATGAGGGTTGTGGTTACATTTGCCCTCACAATTGAATTTCAACCCATGGTAAGCACAAATTATGTTGTCCCCCTCTCTTCGTCCCATACTAAGCGGTACAAAACGGTGCGGACAACGATCTTGCATCGCAACCGCTGCACCATCTTCGGTACGGTAAATCAGCACTGAAGTATCTAATAATGTACGACTAAATAACTCTTCCGTACCCACTTCAGTAGACAAGGCTGCAACGTACCACACATTCGTTAGGTAAGGACTTTTATTCATTGAAGTCATAAGTTCTCTCTCTTTTATTGTTGTTTTACAGACGTATTTCATTTCAAGAATAACTGACTGGCGAGCCAGCTTAGGCGGCTAAGATACGTTAGCCATTGGACAATTAGGTCCAAATTCTGATTATCCTAATGGTTGGCTTTTACTAAATATCCAACACTAAGGTTTGACTGTGTGAGCGCGAGCAACAGGGCGTAAACTGGTGATTTCGTTTTTTTTCTGCTTCGGACTGAAACATGTCTCGGTGGTCGGGGGTCCCTTCCAAAACTGGAATCATGCAAGATCCGCAAATGCCTTGTTCACAAGACATGGCAACATCAATACCGTGGTCAAGTAATGTTTGCGCAACAGTTTGATCTACTCCAACTTCGATCACTTTGTCACTTCTCTGAAGGCGAATTTCAAACTCGCTCTCTTGACTGGGCGTCTCACTTTTCTTCATATTGAAACGTTCGAAATGAATGCGATCAGCATGCCATCGCTGCTTAACCGCAACATCATTGATCCAGTTGATAAAACCCGATGGGCCACAGCAATATAGATGCGTGGTCATCTCAGCATCAAAGATAAGCGCTTCTGCATCGATTTTCTGATTTGCGTCATTAAAATAGAAACTTACTCGGTCCGCCCAAGGCTTAACCAAAAGAGTCTTTAAAAATGCTGCTTTCGACTCTGAGCGGCAGGCGTAGTGAAGCTCAAAACTCTTACCAGACTGATAAAGAGATTCGGCCATCGCAAAGATAGGTGTGATGCCAATTCCTCCAGCAAAAAGTAGGGCGTGTTCAGAGTCAACCAAAGGAAAATAATTGCAAGGTACTGAAATTAATAACTCATCACCTTGTCTTAGTTCCCTATGGATATAAGCGGAGCCGCCACGACTATTGGGATCCAGTAAAATACCCAACTTATATACCCCTACTTCGTCTGGGGCATTGGTCAAAGAGTATTTTCTAGTGATGCCATTAGGAAGCTTAACGTCAATGTGGGCCCCAGCTTCGACTGGGGGCAGTGTCTCTCCCTGAATCGCTTTCAGTTCAAGACCCAAAATATCTTCTGCTAAAAGATATTTTTTATGTACAGCAACTTGTAACCAAGAATCAGCCATACGAGTACTCCTTTCTATTTTTATTTTTATCGTTTTGGATGCCATACGGTGCGTTTGAGACTGACACTCATATAAAAAGATTAGAGCGAAAGATGTGCCAGTTTTACAAAATAAAGAATAACTATCTGTTTTATATAGGATTTATAAATATTTACTGTAACTGTAGAAATGTGACGGGGAATATTTTGTTACTCAAATGGAGAGATTTTTATCTATCTATAACGTGTTTTTTCTGCTATTGCTGAAAAAGTAACTGTGGAGATAATTATGAATAAAAATAATAAAACCTTGCATAACATAAATGAGACGATCGACGACGATGTACTGGCACAGTACTTAAGATTCACACCGGACAGCGGCCATATCCATCTATTCGATCAACGGATGCTACTCATGCACTGTTTTTCGATGACGTCATTAAGACAAGAGTTAATTGAGCGCTTGGGTCTCGACAAAACTCGTGAACTATTCACTCGAATCGGTTACCAGCAAGGTGTTGAAGATGGTCGTTGCTTGCGACAATATGAAGGAGGAAACTTAAAACACACCATGGCATTAGGGCCAAGGTTGCGTGAAATAGAAGGCTTCATACACAACCAAGCAGTTAACCGAATGGCATTCAATATGGACACTGGGGAATTTCACGGGGATTACTATTGGCAATCTTCATGGGAAGGTGAAGCTCACCATAAACATTTTGGCATCGGAGGTCAGCCAGCTTGTTGGATGATGACAGGATATGCAAATGGCTTTACGACGACTATGATGGGACGACCTATTATCTGGCGTGAAGTTGAATGTATTGCCATGGGACATCCACATTGTCGCGTCATTGGTCAGCCACTTGAGGAGTTTGAAGATACCGAGCTCGATCTCTCCTTTATGAAACTAGAAAGTTTCGTATCAGCGCCGGGCAAAACTATTCCCTCTAGCGATACACCCTTTACAGGTCAGCCTGAGACAACGGAACCCATGCCGGAGCTAATAGGTGTTTCAGCGCCATTTAATGCCGCAATTCATTTACTTAAACGGGTTGGCTCAACCGATGCGACTGTATTACTAAACGGCGAGAGTGGCGTTGGTAAAGAACGCTTTGCCAAGACCTTACATGCTATTGGTAAACGCGCTGACACCCCCTTTATATCTATTAACTGTGCCGCAATCCCTCACGACCTAGTTGAAGCGGAACTATTTGGTGTAGAAAAGGGCGCATACACTGGCGCTACTGTTTCTAGACATGGCCGCTTTGAAAGGGCTAATGGCGGGACTTTGTTCTTAGATGAAATTGCCAGCCTGCCACTGTCTGCTCAAGGGAAGCTCTTGCGGGTGTTACAAGAAGGAGAAGTTGAGCGTTTAGGAGGAAGCGAGGTCATCAACATTGATGTTCGTATTGTCGCAGCTGCCAACCGAGACCTCCGCGAGGAAGTGCGCGAAGGAAGATTCCGTGAAGATTTATTCTTTAGACTAAATGTCTTTCCGATTAACATTCCCGCTTTACGCGAACGACGCGAAGATATTCCTTTATTGATGAATGTATTTGTGAAGCGCTATTCCTCTCGCTTCAACAAGAAAATAAACGGTATCACTCAAGCTGCTCATGCAGCACTCTGGGCTTACGGCTGGCCAGGGAATGTTCGGGAGCTGGAGAACATCGTCGAACGCGGTGTAATCATGGCCGACAACGGAGATAATTTAGACGTTTATCACTTGTTTTCTGGCGGCGAGCAAATTGATGATGTTCTTTTTAGGCTTGGTCAAGATGGTCATCTACATAAGACCCTCCCTACTAAAGACTTTGACGATAGAACTACAGAACAAATGATTGAAAGCCTAATTGAATCAAAAGGTTCACTTGAAGCCTTAGAAAATATGGTATTAAAATATGCCTTAGAACGCAGCAAAGGAAATATTTCGGCAGCAGCACGTATGCTAAAAATGCGACGTGGACAATTTGAATACCGCCTAAAAAACATGCAGAAATTGCAACACCAACTACCGAAAAATTCATCTGGCCCCAAAAAACACTAATTAAAAGAAGACCATAAAATGGAGTTTCGACATTTACGCTATTTCTGTGCGGTGGCAGAAGAGAAAAACCTAACTCGTGCTGCCGAAAAGCTATTTATTGCTCAACCGCCACTAACAAGGCAGATAAAGCAGTTGGAAGAAGATGTGGGAGCGCAACTGTTCGATCGTCACTCTAGAGGGTTAACGTTAACACCCGCGGGAAAATACTTTTGGGAGCAAGCAAAGCAGATGTTGGCCAAAGCCGACATGGTCGTTGAAAACACTTGTCGCATCGCAGAAGAACAAAAGGCTGTGTTCAGCATTGGGTTTGTGCCGTCCGTATTTTACGGCCAGTTACCTACTCTGGTTAGGGATTTACGCCAACAAACCAACGCGAATATTTTGCTGCATGATTTAAAAACAGGTGAGCAAATCGAGGCGTTAAAAACAGGTAAAATTGATATTGGTTTTGGTCGTTTAACAATCCCAGACGAACAAGTGGAACAAACTACCTTGTTTCAAGAGCCCTTATTAGTCGCATTACATGTTGGTCATCCTCTGCTTAAAAAAGGCGAGCCAACTTTGGAAGAATTAGCGAAGATGCCAATGATCTTATATCCGGCAGGTCAGGCCGCCACTCCTACCTTCGCTGATATTTGTACTTCATTATTTACCAGCCGAGGACTTACCACAAAGGTGACTCAACAGGTCAATGACCTACAAACAGCGTTAGGATTAGTGGCTTCGGAGATGGGGTTTACTCTGGTGTCCGAGCAAGTAAGGCATTTTGGACGAGATGATGTGGTGTTTATTCCTTTGAAGGATAAGTCCATAACGTGTCCAGTTATTTTTAGTCGTAGAAAAGAACCTATGGATTCAATTACGGCACTAGCGGTCAAGATCCTCAAAAAACTTATTAATAATCATCCAAACGGTTTATAACGATTCACGCGCACAATGCTATTTGGTATGCAAACGAATTTGTTCTGCTACTTCTCTCAGTACTGGCAAATATTCTTCCACCAAAGTTTGGTGACTTACTCGCGATGCATTGGTACTGAGATTAATGGCCCCGAGCAAAGATCCATCAAAAGCAAAAGCGAGAACAGCCAACGAACGTAGACCAAGATCTAGCTCCTGATCAACTATGCAAAAATTCTGTTCAGCGACTTGTTTAAGCATCAGCTCAAAAGCAGGTTTATCGACAATACTATGCGGTGTGAACGCCTCAAGAGAAACATCTTTGAGCCATTCTTTTTGTTCTTCTGATGGTAACTTAGCAACTAGCATACGACCCATTGAAGTATAAGCAGCAGGCAATCGTGTTCCAGCACTTAAAGCTATCGACATCAAGCGGTGGGCTGCTGGCGAACGAACCACATACATGATGTCTTGTTGATCAAGCACGGCAAGAGACGAAGATTCCCCCAGCTGTGCGGTGATGTCATGCAGATAATGCTCAACCACATTGAGATGATCATTACTGGCATTATAAGCGTAGCTGAGCGCCAATACTTTAGGCGTTAACGTAAACTGTCGCCCTTCCCGCTTAATGTATCCAAGCGCATGCAGAGTTAACAAAAAACGTCGAGCTTTTGCTCTGTCCATTCCCGTTTGCTCAGCCACTTCCGACAGCGTCATTTCCTTATGCTGCGGATCAAATGCCATGATGACATCCAGTCCTGACGCCAATGCACCTACATAATCTCTATGATCCGGTGACAGCTTTTCCTCATTCATACCCAGTTTACTCATTGCCATTAATAACCCCGTCATTATTTATGATTCGTTACGGGCTAGCTAGAGGAAAGGGACTTTTCCTCACATTTTTTATCTAAATACAGATAAAAAAAAACAAATACAAAATTTTGACTTGACCATTAATACTAGATTGATCTATCTTGTTCGCATTGCAAACTTAAATTCGTATAACGAACAGGACACATTATGACGAAGTTTATGACACTTAAAGACGCTGTCGCTACTTATGTAAAAGATGGTGACTCCATTGCACTTGAAGGCTTCACACACCTAATCCCCTTCGCCGCAGGGCACGAAATTATTCGTCAAAAGCGACGTAACTTGTCCCTCATTCGTATGACACCAGATCTTATCTATGATCAATTAGTAGGTGCGGGTTGTGTTCGAAAATTAACTTTTTCTTGGGGTGGAAACCCTGGTGTTGGATCGCTTCATCGGGTTCGTGATGCCATAGAAAATGATTACCCTTGCGCGTTAGAAACGGTTGAACACAGTCATGCCGCTATGGCGAATGCCTATGAAGCTGGCGCAGCAGGTCTGCCATTGGCCGTTTTTCGCGGTTACGTGGGCAGTGAGTTGCCTCTCGTCAACAAAGAAATTGCATCCATAATTTGCCCTTTTACTGGCGAGCAGCTAGCGGCCATTCCAGCCATTAAACCTGATGTGGGTATTATTCATGCGCAAAAGGCTGATCGCGCTGGCAATGTACTTATCGAAGGAATTATTGGTGTTCAAAAAGAAGTTGTTCTGTCAGCAAAACGCAGCATTGTCACAGTAGAAGAAATTGTCGATAACTTGGAAGTCACACCAAACGCTTGCGTCTTACCAGCATGGACAATTGACGCTATTGCAGTTACACCGGAAGGAGCGAAACCTTCCTATACGCTTGGCTATTACGACCGAGACAACAACTATTACAAACAATGGGACAACATCAGTCGCGACAGAGACAGCTTCAACCAATGGTTAGAATCCCATGTGTTTGGCCAAGGAGATGTTTAATATGACAACACATAATGATACGACTCAATATACTTCTGCTGAAATGATGACCATCACAGCAGCACGCGCCTTGACGAATAATATGACCTGCTTTGTGGGGATTGGTTTACCTAGCGAAGCCGCTAACGTAGCACGTTTGACTCATGCTCCTGATGTTACCTTGATTTACGAATCCGGCACTTTGCAAACCAAACCGGATGTGTTGCCTTTGTCCATTGGCGATGGTGAACTGTGTGAGTCTGCTCTCACCACCGTATCCGTGCCAGAAATGTTCCGTTATTGGCTACAAGGTGGCCACATCGATGTTGGCTTTTTAGGCACAGCACAGATCGACCGTTTTGCTAATCTGAATACCACGGTTATTGCAGCCAATCACCCTGAAGACGGCAAAAACGGCGCTCACAGTTATGCAAATCCAAGAGTCCGTTTACCCGGTGGTGGCGGTGCGCCGGAAATTTCTACCAATGCCAAAGAAGTCTTTATTACGGTTAAGCACTCAAAACGTACCTTTGTAAAAGATGTGGATTTCATCACTACAATTGGTTTTGGCCGTGATGGCAAGGGCAGAGATAATTTACCAAATATCGGTCGTGGCCCAAGCGTAGTGATTACGGATTTATGTATTTTAAAACCTGACCCAACGACCAAAGAGCTGATTGTCACCAGCTTGCATCCTGGCACAACAACAGAAGACGTCATTGAAGCAACTGGCTGGGAAATTAAATTTGCCGACTCTCTTGAAACCACTCCAGTACCAAGCGAAAAAGAGCTGCACGTCTTACGCGAATTAAAAGCACGAACTGAAAAAGCACACAGTGCGCAGGAGGCAATATGAGCTCTGTTTACATCTGTCACCCTAAACGCTCAGCCGTTGGCCGTTATGCAGGCTCCCTTGCGGCCGTTCGCCCAGACGACATGTTAGCTCAAGTCATTCAAGCGGTGCTAAGTGATGCACCAGATCTTGATCCTGCGGCCATTGACGATGCTATTTTTGGTTGTGCCAATCAATCAGGTGAAGACAATCGTAACGTGGCGCGCATGGCTACGCTGCTGTCTGGCATGCCTTATAGCGTGTCTGCCACAACGATGAACCGTTTATGCGGATCAGGTATGGATGCTATCGGTACCGCATTTCGAGCCATTCAAGCCGGTGAAGCTGAATTGGTATTAGCTGGCGGCGTTGAGTCCATGTCTCGTGCTCCATTCGTTATGGGCAAACCAAGCGCAGCGTTTGATAGACAGCAAACATTAGAAGACACTACCATGGGCTGGCGTTTTATTAATCCAGTCTTAAAGTCATTGTATGGCACGGAATCCATGCCAGAAACGGCGGAAAACATTGCTGAGCGCTATAAAATAACGCGTCAACAACAAGATTTATTCGCTTTGCGTTCTCAACAAAAAGCCAAAGCGGCACAAGAAGAAGGCCGCTTCGCCGAAGAAATAACCCCGATTACGATCAAGCCAAAACGTGGTAATCCAATTATCGTCGATCAAGACGAACATATACGTCCTGATACCACCTTGGAAGATTTAGCAAAACTAAGAGCGCCGTTTAGAGACAATGGCTCAGTAACGGCAGGCAATGCATCCGGTATAAACGACGGTGCTGCTGCAATGTTGATTGCCAGTAAAGCAGCAGTCGAGAAACACAAGCTAGAACCTTTAGCGAAAATTATTGGTATGGCAACGGCTGGCGTGGAGCCGACAGTGATGGGCATGGGACCTGTTCCCGCAGTGCAAAAATTGCTAAAACGTACCGGTCTTACTCTCGCCGACATGGATGTGATCGAATTAAATGAAGCCTTTGCGGTACAAGGGCTAGCCTGTATACAAGAATTGGGCCTTTCACCAGAAGATGGGCGCATTAACCCAAATGGTGGCGCGATTGCTCTTGGGCATCCATTAGGCATGTCTGGTGCTCGTCTATTACAATCCGCCGCTATGCAGTTAAAACGCACAGGCGGACGCTATGCTATTTGCACCATGTGTATTGGCGTCGGACAAGGCATTGCCATGCTAATCGAACGGAGCGATATTTAATGAAGAACCTATTTTTTACACTGGAAGGCGATAGCAGCAAACCTGCTATCGTTCTGGGCCATCCTTTGGGAATGAACAGCCAAGTTTGGGATGGAATTGTCCCAGAGTTATTGGAAAAATTTCGTGTTATCCGCTGGGATCTTCCAGGACATGGACTAAGTGCTGCCCTTGATCCAAATTCTTCACCATTAACAGCGAATGCTTTGGTTGATCCATTAATTGAAAAATGCGATGAGCTTGGTATCAAGCAATTTCACTATATGGGCACTTCAATCGGTGGTGTCATCGGCCAACAATTGCTTATTCAGCACTCTGACCGTTTATTGAGTGCAACCTTAACCAACACAGGCGCAAAAATTGGCACCAAAGACGCATGGCTAACGCGTCAACAAGACGTGATGAGTTTAGGCTTAGAAACGATGGCGGCGACATTAGTGATGCGTTGGTTTAGTGAGCACAGCATCCACTTCCACACTACCTTGGCAAGCCACTGGCAAATGCAACTCGCTAAAGTCGATGACCACAGTTACGGCGCCCTTTGTGCTTGGTTGGGCAATATCGATTTGTCCGCTTCATTAACTACGAGCGCGGTTCCTGTTCAGCTTATTTGCGGAGAGAAAGACGTAGCGACCACACCTGAATTGATGCAGAGCCTTGCCTCGTTACTACAAATCAATACTGTCGCGGTACTTCCCAATGTAGGACATGTCCCATCGGTAGAGGCACCAGAACAACTCGTGCCTTTATTAAAAACTTTTTTAAACCCGTAACGTTTTAAACCCGTACCCTTTGAAATACGTCGCTTTTTAAAAGCACGACATACTGCCCGCTTAGCGATGTATATTCACACCCTAAGCGGGTCAGCGTGTATTCACTCATCATCACGATAGGCCTGATTGGAGAGCATAAGCACCATCAGAATAGACGAATAATTAATCATTGTTAGTCGCTATAGATTCACCTAATATAAAAAAACTAATAATAATTACAAAAAAATGGTTAACAATTATGTTTTTTAACGCCCTAAGTAATGCTGTTGTTTTTAACCAAGCTCACCCGCTTGAAGTATCCGATTATATAAATAGTCATATTGGGCATCATACTTTGCTGTCCGAATCGGTTAAAAACAGAAAATCTCTGCCCTCTCAGCTTAAACATCGAAATTTTGCTGAGTTGGGGTTATCTTCTATTCGCTATGGCAATGAGGTGAAAATTCACTGCGCGGACTTAAATGATATCTATCATTTTCAAGTCGTCACGCAGGGACAATGTTGCTGGCAATTTGAAGAAGAATCTTTGCTACTAAAGCCTGGCCAAGCCTTGATGATGAATCCACATGAAAATATGGATATTTCGTATTCGGCTGATTGTGAGAAAGTGATTGTGAAGGTGCCCCAGGCGTTCATTAATAATTTATGTCTAGAGCAAAACAAGGTCATTCCAAACTCTGGTGTTCTATTCGAACGAAAGGTGATTGAATTAAGCAAGTCACTTGGTTTTTTGAGTCTTATGGACGCTATTTTACACGAAGCAAATGACTCAGAAATCGATTGTCTGCAACTGCAACCCCCTTACCGAAACCTTCTGATTCGCAAGCTCTTTCAGCAGTTCGATAACAACACGCAGAACTCACAAGACCCAGAATTGAACGACCGTTGTTTCACCACACTACTGCACCATATTGAAAGCAATATCAAACAAGATATCAGTATTGAAGAGTTGGCTAACGTGGCTCATATTAGCGTGAGAAAAGTCTATAACATATTCGCCAAACATTACCACATCACACCCAAAGCCTTTATCAAACAATCCAAACTCAAGCATTTAAGAAATGAGATTGTGCTAAAAAATGACATACGTAACGTAACTGAGATCGCTTTGGATTATGGTTTTCTGCATCTTGGACGTTTCTCGTCTGACTACAAAAAAATGTTTTCAGAATTGCCATCGGAAACATTAAAGCGCCGATGAGGGGCTTCGGCTGCCACAGATAACGTCGGTTACCTGATTGGCGTATTTTTTAACCAGACTAGGATACCAGCTGTCTTTTTTAGTGCTGCAATCGTTAGCCATGCCCATTAAGGTCACCACAGAAGATACATTGCCATTTATATCGTAAATAGCGCTGCCGATCACGTTGATATCTGGTAAGAAATCGCCAGAAAACGCACACAGGTTGTCTGCTTTTATCAGCTCTAAATGCGCATTAAACGCCTCTTGATTCATCGATTTTCCTTGGTATCGAGGGGCAGCTGGCAAATTTTCAAAAAAGTCGCTGACCAGTATTTTACGTCTCGCCAACGGTAAATTGGCTAAAAAAATACGCCCTGATACCGAAAAGAACGGCGACAATTCAGAACCCAGCCTGACATTAACGGCAATAGGCTGGCTAGCATCAAGCCATTTAATCACCAGCGGAGCACGCCCATTCCATATAGTCACAGACACCGTTTTATCGGTTTCCTGCGACAAACTGTCCACCGCATCAAGCGCTTGTCTGATGGGATCTATTTTTTTAATCGCGGCAATGCCTAAAGTTAAACTGGCCTTCCCTAACGCATATTGGCTGCCATTGATTTGAGTGATGTATTCCATTCTTAACAAGCTTACCAAGTATTTATGCAAACGGCTTGGAGAATGTGATAACTGTTCAGACAGTATTTTTAGCGTAGGTGGTTTGGGAGACTGTGTAATCAGGTTTAAAATTCGCAGTCCAATTTCTAAAGAACCAATGCCTTGACGGGCGTTGTCTTGCTTCATTTTTTCTATGTCAGACATCCTATTTGACCCTATTCGCAATCATCAAAATAACACCACAAAAAATCAGCCACAAATATCAGTAATGTAGCGACTCAAGAATAAACCAAGTGAGCCGCTATGTTCTATGTTTTCAGCCCCATAAACAAGTTATCGCACACAAGCGATAATTTGTTTAACGGCCACTGTCAGCACCAGTGTGGCAGGGTAACATTTATACCCCCAAATGACTCTCCACTTGCGCCAAGTTAGCCTGCAACTGTTGTGCATTAAGGTCCATCACCACTTGGCCTTTCACCAATACCACATGGCGATCGCACAGACTCTGCAGAACTTGGATATTCTTATCCACAATGATGGTCGATATGCCCGTTTCTTTAATGATACGGATAACCTCCCAGATTTCTTTTCGGATCAGTGGGGCAAGCCCTTCTGTTGCTTCATCTAAGATCAGCAACTCCGGATTCGTGACCAGCGCTCGACCTATCGCCAACATCTGCTGCTCACCCCCAGAGAGTTGCGTGCCCAAATTTGAAAGCCGCTCCTTTAATCTTGGGAAGGTATTCAATACGCGATCATAGTCCCACGCCTTATTCCCTTGAGCGCTGGCTCGCGCCGCCACTTGCAAATGCTCTTTCACGGTTAAATTATGAAACATGCCACGCCCTTCAGGCACATAAGCAATATCTCGCTTCATTCTCTGCCAAGTGGCTAACGAGGTAATATCTTCACCTTTAAAAAAGACGTTACCACTTCGAGGTGTCACCAGACCTAGAATCGACTTTAACGTCGTGGTTTTACCCATCCCATTACGCCCCATCAGGCTGAGAGTTTGCCCCGCCTCAAGGGAAAAACTAATGCCGTGTAATACATGACTGTCGCCATACAAGCTGTGAACACTTTTAACATCCAATAAATTACTCATTAATATACCTCATCGCCTTGACCAAGATACGCCTCTTTTACTCGCGCATCTTCTCTGACTTCATCCACGCTTCCTGTCACCAAATGTTGCCCGTCGACCATTACGGTCAACTGATCAGACAATTCAAAAATCGCATCCATGTCATGTTCAACCAAGACAATGCAATATTCCTTTTTTAAGGTATTCAGCAGATCAATGATTAACTGCGACTCTTCATGTCCCATGCCTGCCATTGGTTCATCAAGCAATAACACTTCTGGAGAGGTCGCCAACACCATGGCAATTTCAAGCTGTCTTTGCTCACCATAACTAATTTGCGATGCAATATAATCGCGACGATGTACTAGCCCGACCTTTTCCAGCGCTTTGGTGGCGATGTCATCAAGCATTTTTTGTGAATAACGAGACCGAAAGAAGTTAAAGCTCCCGCCCATTAAACGCTGAACCGCCACACAACAATTCTCTAGACACGTAGCATTCGTATAGATATTGGTTTTTTGGAAACTGCGCCCAATCCCACGACGAGCAAATTCGAAGGGCTTGATTGAACTGATGGATTCACCGCGGTAAATTATCTCGCCACTGGTGGGTTTATAGTGACCGCATAACATATTCAGCAAGGTACTTTTACCTGCGCCATTGGGACCTACGATGCCATGCAGCTGTTTATCATGAAACGCCAAGGACAAATCGTCTAACGCCTTTAGCCCGCCCCAATATTTACACAAGCCCTCTGTTTCGAGAATGACATTATTTTCCATCACGCTTCTCCAAAAGATCTTCTAAGAAACCGGCAATACCTTTCTTAAACACCATCACCATCAAAATAATTAAGCCCCCCATAAACAGCATCCAATGTTCAGTCCAATGCTCAAGCGTATAGTGCAACCCTTCATACATAATCGTGCCTAATATCGCGCCGTAGATACTACCAATCCCACCCAGAATTGACATCACCAATGCAGTGCCAGACGTAGTCCAAGCCAACATGGACGGATTAACAAACCCATATTGCAGCGTAAACAAATACCCAGCGTAGGCGCCTAAAGCAGAAGCGACCACATAACTCATTAGTTTATAAACGAAAATATTATAACCTAGGGCCGTAGTACGACCTGGATTCACCTGTATGGCATCAACAACTCGACCGAACCGAGAACGCACCAACACCTTAAAAAACAACAAGGTATTAAATAAGGACAACAAGCAGAGATAATAAAAATGCGTGGGATTGTCTAAATCGAAAAGGCTTAAACCAAAAATGCTGGTATCCGGCTTAACGTAAACAAATACGCCGTCCGTACCACCATAATCAATCGAGCCGGAAAAGTAATAAAACGTCATTTGCGCAAATGCCAGGGTAATCATAATCATATAGATGCCACTGGTACGTAGCACTAATAAGCCGATCACAAGCGCGATAGCCGCCGAAATAGCGCAAATATAAAAGGTATAAACCCAGAAATTCACTGCTTCGTATTCCGGTGCTAAGATCACAAAAATGTAGCCGCCTAAGCCATAGAACATAGCGTGACCCAAAGTGATCAAACCACACTTACCAACCAAGTAATCTAACGACATGACAAAGATCGACAAAATCATAATGGTCGTCAGTTTATTAACATAGTACTCATTTTGCTCCAGAAACATCGGCATGAGCAATGCCAAGGGAAAAAACACCCACATAAACAGTCGTTCAGCGCGTTTTTTGAATAACATAATCCAAACTCCTTATTAGGATGAAAACAAACCTTGAGGTTTTAATAGAAGGACGAAGGCCATAAATACATAGATCATCATGCTGGATAATTCTGGTACCAGTACCGAGGCAAATGTATCGACCAACCCCACCAACAAGGTGCCAACAAAAGCGCCTTTGATAGAGCCCATTCCACCGATCACCACAACCACAAAACAAGAGATTAAGATGTGTTCCCCCATACCAGGAACAATGGAACTAATCGGCGCAGCAATCACCCCCGCCACCGCTGCCAACATCACCCCAATTGCAAACACAATGGTATAAAGACGGCTAATGTCGACCCCTAGGCATTCCACCATTTCACGATTTGACTCACCGGCCCGAATCAACATCCCAAGACGCGTTTTATTGATGACGTAATACATGGCAGTGGCGACCACAACACAGAACACCGCCACAAAAATACGATAGACTGGGTACTCAATAATACCGGTCAAGGGAATCGACGCCGCTAACGCTTCAGGGACATCCACGCCCAGCGGATCATTCCCCCAAAGCAAGCTTTGCAAGGCATTGAAGACAAAAATCATCCCTATGGTCAGTAACACTTGATCTAAGTGGTTACGCCGATACAGCTGCCGAATGAGCGTTCGCTCCACAACCACGCCAATGCATAAGGCAATGACCGCAGAAATAAGCGCACTGAGCGCAAAGCTGCCAGTCTGTTGGACAAAATACCAAGCAAGATACGCCCCAACCATGTACATGGAACCATGCGCCAGATTCAAAATCCCCATCACACCGAACACTAAAGTCAGGCCCGACGCGATCAAAAACAACAACAGCCCATACTGAATACCATTGATCAACTGCACGAGAAAAAGGGTACTATCCATCATAAAACCTACACAATTTTGAAAAGAAAAAAGCACTTCTCTACTGAAACATCACAGAGCAAAGAAGCGCAAAAGACGGACTAAAGGCGACCTACATTTTGCAACCGCGAGCGGGATCTTCAAGCGCTGATGCGGCCAGTTTGATCACTTGGTTTTCACCATTTTCAACGCGGCGTAAGTAAATATTTTGGATTGGGTTGTGTGCTTTAGAGAAAGTAAAAGCACCACGAGGACTGATAACTTCCGTTGTTTCTAACGCTTTAATTAAGGCACCTTGATCGCTAATGTCCCCTTTTAACGCCTTGACGGCGCTCGCAATCATCAGCCCCGTGTCATAGCCTTGCACCGCGTACAGGTCAGAAGGCTTGCCAAAGTTTGCTTGATAGTCACGACGAAAACGCTGGTTTTCTGGGTTATCAAGAGAGTCCGCATAATGCAAGGTGGTTTGTATACCTTCCGCCGAATCGCCTTGAGCCTCCAAGGTTCCCTCGGTTAAGAAGCCAGCACCCAGTAATGGAATTTTGCTTTTTAATCCCATCGCATCGTAGTCTTTAACAAATTTAACCGCGCCACCACCGGCAAAAAACACAAACACCGCATCGGGCTGAATGGTGCCAATTTCAGACAAGTAAGACTGGAATTCTGTTTTAGGGAAAGGTACTAAAATTTTTTTAACAATTTCGCCACCGCCACTTTCAAATGACTCTTCAAACGCATCAAGACTTTCTTTGCCAAAACCATAGTTCCAACTCATGGTAATGACTTTTTTGAAACCTTGTTCAAGAGCGATTTTGCCCATCGGATAAGAAGGCTGCCAAGAAGAAAACGACGTACGGAAAATATTCGGCGCACACAAAGGCCCGGTGGCGGCATCGATGCCCGCATTAGGAATGATCATAATGGTATCTTTATCTTTCAATACCTTGATCATGCCCATTGCGACGCCAGAATGCACCGGTCCTACAATAAAATCAGCGCGTTCTTTATTTAACAATAAGTTGGCTATTTCAGGCGCGCGCGAAGGCTGAGCCTCGGTATCCATTTCAATGAATTCGATCTGACGACCATGCAATTCAACAGCGTGTTCTTGAAATGCCATCTTCAAGCCATTGCGCGTCGCATCTCCTAAACCACCGTAGACACCGCTAAACGGAAGCATGACACCTACCTTGATAGGATTGGGGTCTGCGGCTATGGCAGCAAAGCCAAAACCCATTGCCGATACTCCTACCAAAACCTTGCTAACGATCTTATTTTTTTTGTTCATTGTAAGCCTCGATATCATTTTTATTATTAGTCGATATCGATTAAAGAGAAGAGCGAGCCATAACAATAGCCGCAAGATGCAGATCAATGTCCAAAAAATGCAAGCTTATACTGTCGACTGTTGTGGTTTGATTGGTGACTGAGCTAAGGTGAAATAAATAAATAAAAACCACTGCTGGAAATATTTATGCCTAAGATCAACTCCCTTATTTCAGTACTTTGCGTTGCAATTAGCCTGAGCACAGGCACTGCCCTTTTTTTGAACGACGTCTCAGTGTTGTTCCTGAAAATCGTCTTCGGCTTATCGGTTGTCATGCTCTTTTTAGCCATTTATACCCTAACCACAGGTAATCAAACAGCGCGTAGACAGATTGACAGCGATCTTGAAAAAGTCATTACCGCCTTATCAAATGGGGATTTCACCAGGACTATTGATACCAGTAAAGGTGCCAACAACCGTCTTAACACGACGATTAATGCCTTTTCTCAACACCTCAAAAACACCCTGGCCTTGCTTTCTGAGGGTACGGTCAATGTGTCTATATCCGCTCAACTACTGCAAAAAAATTCCGCAAATTTAGTACACAATATTGATACCGTTGGTGATCAGCTCAGTACTTCTGCCGCCGCCAGTAAGGAGCTATCAGCCATCGCTTTAGATGTCGCAAAAACCTGCCACCTTGCCACGCAAAACGCAGCGCAAGCAATGAACGTTGCAGAACAAGGTCAAACCAAGATCCAACAAAATCTTATGTCTATTAACAAAATCTCTGACCATATTCATCTCTGTGCGGTCACCATGAACCAGCTTCGCCAGCGCAACCATGAGATTAATAAAATTGTTGAATTAATCAAAGGCATTGCCTCACAAACGAATTTATTAGCGCTAAATGCCGCCATCGAAGCCGCCAGAGCAGGTGAGCATGGACGTGGTTTTGCTGTTGTCTCCGATGAAGTGCGTAAACTAGCAACCCAAACAGCCAACGCAACCGAACAAATAAGCGAAACCGTGGAAGCCATGCAAGCCGAATTGCAAAAAGCCTTAGTAGACATGGCGGCAAGTGAACAAGCCGCCAATCAAGCCAAGCAGGAAGCCAACCTTTCTAAGCAGGCACTACAAGATATAGTCGAACAAATAAAGCGTGTGGCACTGGAACTACAAACGATAAATCACACCACCAGCGAACAAAAAAATACTGCGCTAGGGCTTTCTGAAACCTTGCAGCAGGTTGTTTCAGCCATGCAAGAAAGCCGTAAAGATGTTCATTCAAACCTCAACGCTGTCACACAACTGTCCGTTTTTTCTAAGCTCGCAAAGACGACAATTGGGCAATTCCGCCTATTTCATCCAGACGATGCCAAGAAGCTACTCATAAAAGCGCTAGAACACATCAAGGAAAAGGGTGAGGCGACGTCTTTCTCCGACTTTTCAGACCCCAATGGAAACTTCATCCAGGGCGAGCTGTTCATCGTCGCGATCACTTTCAACGGTGACGTATTAGCATACGGTGCCAATCCTGAAATGGTGGGCAAAAATCTTTATCACACCAAAGATGCCGATGGCCGCTTGATGGTGCAAGAGATGATTAGCCTAGCAAAAACAAAAGGCATTAATGGCTACCAGTTTCGTTTTAATAACCCACAAACCGATCAAGTGGCTGATAAGCTGCTTTACATTACCAAGCTGGAAGGCGATGCCTTTATCGGCTGTGGGGTTTATTTGAACCACGCCACAGCGTTAAACCAACATTAAGATGGTTTTTCACCCGCGTTATTCACCAGCTCATATCCGTTCATACCCGCTAATAATGTACATATAGCGACGATTAGTCAGTCTAATAGGCGTTATTGTGTCAGGCTTTTTGTGGCGAGCTTTGTCTATAGCTTTGCCCTCAAATGCCATTTTTTGCGCTTTTTTGCAGAGAGCGGATAAAGAAAAACACTTGCTGGATAGTGACCAACACAATCAAAGCCTAACCTGTTTAAAAATCAGGAGGGCATTACAATGCATAACGAACTCATTAAAAAAATAAAAAGTATGATGGAAGTCGATACGGACAAGGGTCTTTATCGAGCTCGTCGTGACATGTTTACCGATCCAGAGTTATTTGATCTTGAGGTAAAACATATTTTCGAAGGCAATTGGATCTATCTTGCTCACGAAAGCCAAATCCCTAATAAAAATGATTTCTTTACCGGTTACATTGGACGTCAACCCATTTTTATCGCGCGCAACAAAGACGATGAGCTAAACTGCTTTATCAATGCTTGTAGCCACCGAGGCGCCATGCTGTGCCGTACCAAAAAAGGCAACAAGTCGGTGATGACTTGCCCATTCCATGGCTGGAGTTTTAATAACTCAGGCAAATTAATCAAAGTAAAAGACGTAACAGAAGCTGGCTACCCGGATTCATTTAACTGCGACGGCTCACACAACCTTAAAAAAGTCGCGCGTTTTGAATCCTACCGTGGCTTCTTATTTGGCAGCATCAACCCTGATGTCAAACCGCTCACCAAACACCTTGGTGAAGCCGCCAAAATCATCGATATGATTGTTGACCAATCACCACAAGGCCTAGAAGTCCTCAGAGGCTCATCCACTTATACTTACGACGGCAACTGGAAAGTCCAAGCCGAAAACGGTGCCGATGGTTACCACGTTTCTTCCGTCCATTGGAACTATGTTGCCACAACCGCACGTCGCAAATTAGACGACGCGGTGGACGACACCAAAGCCATGGATGCCAGTACGTGGAACAAGCAACAAGGGGGCTTCTATGCGTTTGAGCACGGCCATATCCTGTTATGGATGCGCTGGCCTAACCCTGAGGATCGTCCCTTAGCCGAACGTCGTGCTGAACTAGAAAAAGATTTCGGCGCAGACCGTGCGGACTGGATGATCTCTAATCTACGCAACTTATGCTTGTATCCGAATGTCTTCTTGATGGATCAGTTCAGCTCACAGATCCGTACTTTCCGCCCTATTTCGGTTAATCAAACGGAAGTGACGATTTATTGCATTGCGCCTAAGGGCGAAAGTGACACGGCACGAGCACAACGCATTCGTCAATATGAAGATTTCTTCAACGCTTCCGGCATGGCGACCCCAGACGATTTAGAAGAATTTCGCTCTTGCCAAGAAGGCTTCTTGGGCAGCGAATTACCGTGGAATGACTTGTCTCGTGGTGCGAAACACTGGGTTCAAGGCCCAGATGAAGCCGCTCAGAAAATCGACTTGAAGCCCTTATTAAGCGGGAAAAAATCCGAAGATGAAGGCTTATTTAAAGTTCAGCATCAATACTGGGTCGATGCGATGACGGATGCCTTAGAAAAAGATCAAGAACAACTGTCTCAAGTATCAACCGACCAAGCGCAACAGTGAGGAGTACGTTATGACAATTCAATACGAAGCAATACGCAATTTTCTCTACGCCGAAGCGCGCAGTCTGGATGACAAAGAATGGGACAAATGGCTGACTTTTTACCATCCAGAGGTTGATTTCTGGATGCCCAGCTGGGACGACGATGGTGAACTGGTAACAGACCCTCAAAGAGAAGTGTCTCTGATGTATTACGCCCACAAAGGCGGGTTAGAGGACCGAATCTTCCGCATTAAAACTGAACGTTCTAGTGCCTCTAGCTTACCTGAAGCCAGAACGAGCCACATTCTTGGCAACATTGAGGTGATTCAGAGCACAGAGCAAAGCGCCGACGTTCGTTATAATTGGAGCACCAACAGCTACCGCTACAAAACTGTCGACACGTATTTTGGTACAACCTTCGTTACCCTCGTCAAAAATGCAGAGGGTCAGATGCTCATTAAACGTAAAAAAATCATTCTGGTGAACGACTACATTCATCACGTCATTGATATTTATCACGTTTAATAAACAACGTTTTGCTGATGGCATGTATTTGCTCATGACCTAATAAAAAGTAGCCTCTTCAAAGGGGCTCAAGGTGGTTTCCATGTATAAAGTTGCATTAAATTTTGAAGACGGGGTCACTCGTTTTGTTCACACCCTTCCTGGTGAAACCGTTGCCGATGCGGCGTACCGTTCTGGTTTAAATATTCCTATGGATTGTCGCGATGGGGCTTGTGGTACCTGCAAATGCAAGTCTGAGTCAGGGCAATTTGAAATGACCGACTACATTGAAGACGCACTGTCCGACGAAGAAGTGAGTGCGGGCATGGTATTGACCTGCTGCATGCGCTTGGAATCTGACTGCGCTATTTCCGTACCGGCCTCCTCCGAAGTCTGTGTGCGTAGCAAACAAGAAGACATCCATGGGCAGATTCTTGAATTGAATCGCCTTTCCGATTCAACCCTTAGTTTTAGCGTGGCAGGCGAGCAAGTCAAAGCGATGCATTTTCTACCGGGCCAATACGTTAATTTACATGTGCCCGGAACAGATCAAAAACGCGCTTATTCTTTTAGTTCGTTGATGCAAGAAAGCAATGGTTCAGCGTCCTTTTTAATTCGCGTCGTCCCTAATGGTCTAATGAGCACCTTTATGACGGAGTCCGCGAAAGTCGGTGATGACATCAAGCTAAGCGGCCCATTCGGTAGTTTTTATTTGCGTGATATCAAACGCCCTATTCTGATGCTCGCAGGGGGAACCGGCTTAGCGCCTTTTCTGGCGATGCTAGAAAGCATTAAGGCCACAGGCACAAACCACCCTGTGCACCTTATCTATGGCGTCACTTATGATTCTGACTTAGTCGAAATGGAAAAATTAGAAGCCTTTGCTGCGAGCATCGACAATGTCACCGTCAGTGCTTGCGTGGCATCAGAAGAAAGCGCATGGCCACAAAAAGGCTATGTCACCAACCACATTGATGCCGCTCACCTCAACAATGGCGATGTAGACATTTATTTGTGTGGGCCTCCTCCTATGGTCGAAGCGGTGAGTCACTTTATGAAAGAGAAAAATATCGTGCCTGCTAACTTCTACTATGAAAAGTTTGCGGCCAGCAGCCATTAAGGAAAACCAGCATGAGAGCATTACGTTTTGAGAATAAAGTAGCGGTCATTACCGGCTCAGCACAAAGTATTGGCCGTCAAGTTGCTTTGCAAATGGCAGAAGAAAAAGCCACGCTCGTTTTACTGGATCGTTCAGAACTCGTCTATGACGTCGCCGAAGAAGCTAGAGCGGCGGGGGCAAAAGACGTTTTGGTCATTATTGCTGATCTAGAAAAGTTCACCGAATGCCATCAAGCCATGCAAACCGCGGTAAAGCAATTTGGTCGCATCGACATTTTGATCAACAATGTTGGTGGCACCATCTGGGCTAAGCCTTATGAGCACTACGAAGAAGTGCAGATCGAAGCCGAAATTCGACGCTCGCTGTTCCCTACACTGTGGTGCTGTCATGCGGTGCTCGATATCATGCAAGCGCAACAAGCAGGCAATATTGTCAATGTCTCCTCGATTGCCACTCGCAGCCTTAACCGTGTTCCCTATTCAGCGGCAAAAGGCGGAGTCAATGCGATGACCGCTTCCTTAGCGTTTGAAAATGCTCGCTACGGAATTCGAGTCAATGCCGTCGCGCCAGGAGGAACGGACGTGGGTGAACGCAAGATCCCCCGCAACCAAGCAACCATGACAGAGCAAGAAAAAATCTGGTACCAAGAAATCGTCGATCAAACCGTCGACTCCAGCCTAATGAAACGCTACAGCTCAACGCAAGAGCAAGCCAATGCCATCCTGTTCTTTGCCAGTGACGAATCCTCCTATATTACTGGCTCCACCCTTCCCGTTGGTGGTGGCGACCTAGGTTAAGGTTCGTCCATCACAGCCAGCCACTTAGTTAGTAGCTGGCTTTTTATTTTTTCACCCTAAGGTAATCATCATGACACAGCGCAGCGCTATTGTTCCGCACGGTATGGAATTCATTCGTGACGAAATCGGCTATGCTCCTGGCGTACTGAGCGGTAACACGCTCTATATTGCAGGGCAAATAGGCCGCGACTCAAAGCGGCAACTGGTGGAAGAAAAACGCCAGCAATTTATTCAATGTTTTGAAAACATGAAGGCCGTCTTGCATACCGCTAAGATGGATTTTGCCGATGTTGTCGAGATCACCAGCTATCATACTGACATGCGAGATTTACCGCTGTATATGGAAGTTCGAAACCTGTATTTCGCCGGTTGTTTGCCTGCTTGGACAGCCATTGGCGCGGCCTCTTTATGTGGCACGGCGGGCTACTTTTTGGAAGTGAAAGCCATCGCTGCAAAATCCTCTTAATTTCACCATCGCCATGCAAGGGCCTCATTATGATTAAAGATATTCACCTATCGACGGTTATTGCAGGCTTAATTGCCGTGCTTGTGTCTTACTCTGGTCCTTTGGCGATTTTTTTCCAAGCCGCCCGCAGCGCCAATATTGATCCCCAAATGATGACCTCATGGGTCTTTGCTATTTCTATTGGCGCGGGCATAAGCGGTATTGTGCTGAGTATTGTGTTTCGTGCCCCCGTTATCACCGCGTGGTCGGCTCCAGGGACCGCGTTATTGGTGACGTTATTCCCTCAGTTGAGTTTAAGCGAAGCAGTAGCGGCCTATATCACTGCGGCTATTATTATTTTTCTTATCGGCATAAGCGGTTGGTTTGACAAGATTATCAACCTTATTCCGGCCAGTGTCGCGGCGGCCATGATGGCGGGCATTCTGTTTAATTTTGGCCTTTCCGCCTTCGAAGCATTAACCAGCGCCCCTCTCTTAACCATGGCCATGCTGGTTGGCTACGTCATTTTTAAGACCATGAGCAATCGCTATTCTTTAATGCTGATGGTGGTCTTAGGCGGCACGCTTTCGGTGCTTTTTTTAGACACGGATTTTAGCCATTTTTCTTGGCAACTCGCGTCCCCCACTTGGATAACACCGCAATGGACTTGGTCGTCCACACTGAGTTTGGCGTTGCCCTTAGTGATTGTCAGCTTAACGGGGCAATTCTTACCTGGGTTTACAATATTAAAGACCTTTGGCTATCAGGTCGCGACTCGCCCGATTATTAGTTTGCTCGGCCTAGTGTCCATCCCCATCGCATTTTTTGGCGGCATCACGACGGTGATAGCGGCCATTACCGCGCCAATCTGTGCCAGCTCGGATGCTCATCCCGATGCGAGCAAACGCTACATTGCCGGCATTTTTAATGGTGTTTTCTATCTGCTTGGCGGTATTTTCGCCGGTAGTATTGTGCTGTTTTTCACTACTTTTCCAGCTCAAATGATTGCCATCATCGCAGGCTTAGCGCTTTTGGGGGCGATATTTAATAGCCTGACTCTCGCCTTGAAAGACACCGCCAATATTGATGCGGCGGCCATTACCTTTATGACCACCGCCTCAGGCATTGAAATACTCGGTATCGGTTCCGCTTTTTGGGGCGTGGTACTAGGAACGGGGATTTACGCCTTGTTAACGCTATTAAGGCGCGTGAAGCCCCCCCTCAAGTAACCACTATTTCAGATTACTTGGGGGTAAGTCATAGGCGTTTTTTTCTGCACACTCTTGCCGACAGCCGCCTCTACTTCATAAATTTCACTAAGAACAACGTTAGTATAGGGAAGAAAACCAGCAGCAATAAACGTAATACATCGACCGCGATAAAGGGGACCAAGCCTTTGAAAATGTCCTTTATGGCGACTTCTGGCAAGGCCGCTTTGAGCACAAACACATTCATGCCTATTGGCGGCGTGATCAACGCGATTTCGGTGACTACCACCACCACAATGCCGAACCACACTAGATCGAATCCATTGGCAACCACAATCGGAATAAACAACGGCACACAGATCAAAATAATCGCCAGCGAATCCATCACGCAACCCAATATAAGAAACACAAACAGGATGGCAAAAATAAGCTGATAAGGGCTTAAATCTGCTTGCGCAACCATCTCCAATAGAGACTCACCCAGTCCTGAAAAAGCAATCAGCTTGGCGAACAACATGGCACCAAACAGCACACAGTAGAGCATCACTGAAGTGAAGGCGGAATCCAGAAAAATAACTTTAAAGTCCGCTATGCTAATACGCTTTTGAAACATAGAAACCAGCAGTGCAAAGCCGGCACCCATTCCTGCGGCTTCCGTTGCCGTAAAAATCTTGGCGTAAATACCGCCAATAATCAGCACAAAAAGCAAGCAAAATGGCCATACACCTTTCAAGGCATAATACTTTTCCACGGTGGTTGATTTTTCGCCTCGTGGTGCTTCTGCAGGACGTAAAATGGCGATCACATAAATCGCTAACATATAAAACGTTAAGCCCAGTAACCCAGGAATGACCCCCGCAACAAAAAGTTGACCAATATTGGTCTGGGTTAAAATGCCATAAATCATCAAGATAATAGAAGGCGGAATTAATATGCCTAGCGTCCCACCAGCAGCAATCGATGCCGACGCCAGCGAATTGGAGTAGCCGTACTTTTTCATACTAGGATAAGCGACCTTTGACATAGTCGCGGCCGTGGCAAGACTGGAACCACACACGGCACTAAAGCCCGCACACGTCACCATGGTCGACAAGGCAAGACCGCCTCTAACATGACCAAGATAGGCATTGGCAGCACGGAATAAGTCGGACGAAATACCCGTCCTAGATAGAACATTCCCCATTAGAATAAAAAGCGGTACGACGGCTAATTCATAAGAAAATACCGCTTCAGTAATCGTCATTGACACCATCGATATTGATGATTCAGCCCCCAGTAGCACCCCTAAGCCAATAATGGACACACCTAATAAGGCAAAGGCCAAAGGGACACGCAAAAAAGCCAATGCCAAAACGGCAATTAGCGCGATTAAGCCCGTCATCATAAACCACTCTCCCTAGACAACGGGCCCTTGGTCAAGGCCGAATCGCTGTTATTCATATTATTGTTAGATTCTGGTAATAAAGCCGCTACGCCGCTGATGAAGCCACTAACGCTCATTACTGTGTATAAGTAGTAGCGCGGAATCAGTAACTCTTGGCTAACCTCTTGAATAAAAACAGCTTCCTTAGCGGCTATCGCAAATTGAAAACCAATAAGAAACAAGATGGCCGCCACCATAAGGCTAATACAAGCGCGCCACCAAGCCATTTTCGGCTGCATAATACAGCGATCAAACAAATCGACCGCCAAATGCCCTCGAACCGAGGTGAGTAAAGGTAAACCACAAAAAACGATTAACGCCATCAAGTGTTCAGTTAGATCATGAGCACCATAAATCGGCGTATTAAATAGACGGCGCCCCAACACATCACCAAAGGTCAGTATAACCATGGCGCTCAGTGACAGAATCAGCAAAAACCGAATAGTGCTCTGAAAACTATGAATAATAAACTTCACAATACGTTCTCCTCGCGTTAACAAGAACGGTCTCGCCGTTCTTGTTAACGCTGACTATTATTTAGAAAGATCGGTGTAACGCTGACGATAGTAGTCAAGCATTTCGAGTGGTTGCTCGATACCATAACTATCATGCTCGGCTGCCCAGTCTTGTATCATCTGCTGACGCACTGAACCAATTTTCGCCATGAATTCTTCGGTAGGCTGGCTAAATTGGTGTCCTTCCTCACGCAATTGGGCATAAGCTTGATCAATTTCTCGCTGAAAAGTTTGTCCCCATAGGCGGGAAAAAACCTTACCCGAAACAGACATCACCGTGGCCTGATCGGCGGCGGACAATCTTTTCCATTTACCTTCGTTCATGACGAGAAAAAACGTACCGTCATAAAAGCCACCGGGGATTAATGTATGGTGCGATAGCTGGTCGGTTAGACGAAAGTTCACCACCGATTCCAACGTATGCAAGGAACCGTCTAACACTTGTCCTGCTAACAGCTCATAAGCCTTTGTTGCTGGCGCGGCAATGGGGACCGCACCCAACTCTTCTATTAATCGTTTTTGAATGGGTCCGCCCATGCGGATTTTTTGATTGGCAATGTCTTCAGACGATACGATGGCTTTACTACCGTGATTAATAACGCCTGGCCCCAACGATCCCACCCCTAACATTTTCACGCCAGCATAAGTCGGATTGCCGGCTAGGTATGTTTCATAGGTATCCCATAGTGCGACAGAAGAGGCCTCAACATCTTCGCCATTAAATGGCATTTCAGCAAACCAGATAGATTTAAAACGATCGGGCTCATAGGTAAAATTGCCCCAAGTAATATCCACAATGCCTTTACGGGCTAACTCCCAGTGCTGTGCAGGCGTGCCGACAGGTTTCGGGAGCATACGAATTTTGACACGCCCCTCGGTAGCCGTTTGCACTTGTTCAGCCCATACATTCAGAATATCCGTGGTAACGAAATGCGTCGGCGGCACCCAGTTAGAAAGGGTAAAAGTGGTCGCTTGAGCCTGAAAGCTAAGGCTCGTCACCAATACCGCCACACCTAATGATGCTTTGGTTTTTATGGATTTATTAAAGATTGGTTTGCTAGAAACTAAAGTCATACCGGTCACCTTTTGTTGTTATCATACTATTATTTTGTTATTTTTAGCGTTCGTTTTTAGTCATCGTACTCAGTTTCAAATAATGCTAGCGCGTTCGAAACGCCTCCGTAATGAGTTGCACCCATAACTGTGCGCCTTGCACCAATATTTCGTCGTTAAAATCATAATGAGGGTTATGAACACTGCATGGGCCGGCAAGCGGCTGGCCTTTGGTATAGCCATTGTCGCCATTACCAATCAATACGTAACAGCCAGGCACGGCCTGTAACATATAAGCAAAATCTTCACTGCCCGTCAGAGGCCGCCCTTGATCATCGACGCCATCTTGGCCAAATACTGCTTTCGCGGCAGACACTATGCGTTGCACGGGTGAGAGATGATTAATCAGCACAGGATAGCCTTCTTCAATCAGCACTTCAGCCTCGCATTCATAGGCGCTTGCGGTCTGTTCACATAAGGTTTTAATGCGTTCATGGAGGCGCTTGCGAGCATGTGGCTGCAAGGCTCTCACACTCAGTTCAAGTTGAGATGTTTCTGGAATGATATTGTACGTCGTCCCCGCTTGTAGTCTTCCGATACTGACTACACCGGTGTCTAACGGATCAAGATTACGCGCCACAATAGCCTGAAGCCCCAGTACCATTGCCGCTAAAGGCGGGGTTGGATCAATGGCAAGCTGAGGCAAGCCACCATGGCCGCCTTTGCCTTTGATTTGAATGCGAACTTTATCTGATGAGCACATAAATGGGCCAGGGCGAAAGACACATTGCCCCACCGGAGTACCGGGGAAATTATGTAACGCATAGATTTCATCGCAAGGAAAACGCGTGAACAACCCCTCGTCCAACATGCGCTGAGCGCCGCCGCCGCCACCGACTTCCTCAGCTGGCTGAAAAATCATGATGAGCGTGCCATTTAAAGGGTAATTCGCTTGCTCTTTAAGGCTGGCTAACGCCTTCGCCGCGCCTAACAACATAGCGGTATGACCATCATGCCCACAGGCGTGCATCTTACCACTCTGCTGACTTTGCCATGGCAAACCGGTTTGTTCTTGTAATGGCAGGGCATCCATATCGGCTCGCAGGCCAATGCTTAGTCCTTTCCCATCACCAAACACCATTTTACCAACGACACCCGTAACGGCTAACCCTGTCGTCACTTCGTAGCCCCACTGGCGTAAATTTTCCGCCACCAGCTGACTGGTAGCATGTTCTTCAAACCCTAGCTCTGGCTGTTGATGAATCTGATGTCGCCAAGCTTGCATCGTGTCTTTATCAAGTAGTTGACTGGTCATTTTATTATTCTCTGTAGCAACGATATAGTCGAGTATAGGACTTTCACTTAGTGATAAAAGACACTAATATCGCCATGGTGAACACATTTTGAGGTCATCTAACCATGAAGCATCAACAAATTAGAGGCTTGGTTCAAATCGCCGATAACGGCTCTATTCGAGCAGCCGCGCGCAATATGGGCATCAGTCAAAGCGCGCTAACCCGCACCATGCGAGAGTTAGAAATCGACTTAGGCGCCGAATTATTTCAACGCAGTTATCGAGGTGTTAGCTTCACGTTCGCGGGGGAAGCGCTATTAAGGCGAGCACGGTTAGTGTTAGAAACGCTTGAATCCGCGCGCGATGAAATCAAACAGATTGCCGGTGGGCGTGGCGGACGAGTGCGGGTGGGATTAACACCGGTGACCATGGTGTCTTTTTTTCCGTCTATTTATCGGCAGTTTACCCAAGCCTTACCCGACGCTAGTTTAAGTTTAAAAGAAGGTTTATTGACCGGCATTATTCCTGACTTGCTAGAAGGCAGACTGGATTTTGGGGTCGCCATTGCCGCCTCCACTCAGCTGCCCTCCGAATTAAGCTTCACGCCTATGGTTGCTATTCGCTCCTGCGTGGCGGGACGAGAAGCGCACCCCGTGGCGCATTCACATGACTGGCCCACGTTATTACAGCAACGCTGGGTGCTGAATTTAAGCCAAGGCAGTAGTTCAAACCTTTTCCTGACTTGGTTGACGCAACAAAATTTGCCTCGCCCAGCACACATTGTGGAGTGTTCATCCCCCTTTTTAATGCTAGAAATGATGAGACGCACGGATTTAATCGGTTATGGTCCTGCACGTTTATTTGATGATCCACTCTGCGGCAACGCCGTACAAACGTTTGATATATCGCCACAACCGGGTGATGTCACCGTGGGAATTATTCGACTCCGAGGCACCCCCCTAACACCAACAGCACAAGTATTAGAGACATTATTTAGACGCGAGCTGGCACACCTTTAATATTGATAAAAAGAATTAACAAGCGCTTCATATTACTTGCAAAGAAATCATGCACAAAATACTGCAAAAGCTTAGGGAAACTGCAATTAAGAAGTCGAAACACACTAAACTTCTTTCATTCAAGAAAAAAGTACAATATGTAGCTCATTCTAGCACTTTCCGCCCCTAAATAAGCTCATTCAGCTTTATTTAGGGGCTTTTGAACGGATTAATACCTTGCGGCTCGAATCATCTGGTCAACTCTAAAGACATTGGCTAAGGCAAACAGCATCGCCAGTTTGGCGTCATTCTTATCTAAGCCTCAGCAGCCAGTTGATGTTACATGGTTAAACTCGAAGATTAAAAATGAATTGTCTCATGGCAAGGACTTGTTCGTGCCTTCCCTAGACCCTAGGTCGGTATGAATAGTTAATAAACAATCAAATAAAGTGGCAAATCACCCTTCTTGTGCGCCAATTATATACAATTATATTTCTTCTTATAATTAACCACTTCTCGCTATAAAAGTAGCATAAATAAACACAGCATTATGGACTTTCCAGGTTTACTAAACAGCACTTACCTCTAACACATACATCATTGCGAAAGCATATCTTAGCCCTTCAATGGCCTTGCCTGTTTTGGTGTTAACCAAGTTAACACCAAACCACCCAAATTCACCTGCTTTAGCATCGCTGTTTGCAAGGCGAGATATAAAGCTGCATTTCTTAGAGAGTTTTAAGCCCATTCGCCAATATGGGATACAGACTCGTCTCACGTTATTGTCTGATTGCTTTTGCCCATGCAACAACGTAAATGACAACGATACCTTATCGTTAGTCAATGCACTTAATGCATCGATGACTGGTTCGGCGGAAGCAATGTCAGTAAACCTGAATAGGTAGTTTCGCTTTTGGGTATGTTTAGAAAAACCTTTTAATAGAGCTTGCAGTTTGACAGGGTCTTCTTTGGCCATAATCTGAAGACGGTCTACCACCTCGATATAAGCATTATGATCAATATCGATGTTTCTTGGCTTGGCTGGCAACGGTAGCGTTTCGTTTTGATAGCGCTCTAAGTTGATTCTTCTTGAGCCGTTTTCAACACCGCCAGAAGTAATTTTATGCCTATCTAGACCGAGCAAAGACAGGAGATTTCTTTCCCACTTCTTGATCTCTGATGCATTGACTCCAGTTTGCTCTAATAACACATCATACTGCTTATATTCATCGATTTTTAATACTGGGCTTTGAATCAGTTTAAACAATACTTTTCGACAGTCATCAAATTTTCTAACCGTATTATTGGCGATGAGCTCCAATCTGAAATTAGAAATCGCAGCAGAAAACACCGTTTGATTGGGCTGCGGTAAGATTTTTTTGTACTTCTTATGTAGACCCAAACGATACCCATCAGCACCATCACGCAACCATCGATAGATGGTAGTTAAAGATTGCCCTGATGCATCCGACAGTATTTCTGCCGTCGGCATTATTCGTTTTTCAATAGAAAAGCGAGCAAGGTAATCCATACAATGAATGTAATGTTCCAATGTTGTCTCTGGCGACGCATGCCCCATCAGTATCGATAACGCATAAAGGTGTCTTCTGGTTGGATCTTGGCTCGCGTATAAGTAATGCTTAAAAGCTACATTATCAGCCAACCAGTTCTGTGTTTCTGGGTGCTGTTCATAGATGGATAACTGACAAGCCCCCTCATTCATCAGCTTTAATAATGTCAGAGTTGCAAATGAGTGACGAAGGTTGTGATATCTCAGGGAGTCATCCCCACATACAGCCCGCATTACTTTGTGGATTACAGGAAACACCAAATCTGCATTTATACAGCTATATCCTTTTGATGCGCATGCAAATAGAAAAGGCGAACTACTTTCCCCGCTTGCAAGCTGCTCACGCCTCTTGTTCACCCAACTCCTAAACAGCAATAACTCACCATGACTTAGAAAATGACTCAGCTTAAAGTGGCGCTTAGCGTTATTTGTCTTGAGCCTTCGATAATGATGAGGCCTGATAAGAAGGTAACAATCTTCATCACCTTGAATGTCCTCCACTCTCAGTTTTAAGCCTTCGCTCTGCCTTAGTCCACAGCGGTATCCAAGAATAAATATTAATCTGATTACGACATTCACCTCTGGTGATAAGTCGAGCTCATCAATACCTTCCAAGGTTTTTAAGACATTTAAATATTCGTCAACAAGCAGAACATTAGCATCGACGGGCAGAGGTGAATTTTGAATTCCAAACACTTCTATTGAATCAATAGCGTCAACACAGTGGTGGCTTTCCAAGTATTTTTGAAACCGATCCAGCATACTGGCCAATTTTCTTTTTAACCCGGTCGATGAAACCGTACCAAGGAGCTCTTCATATAGCCCTTCCAAATCTTCAGATGAGTACAAACTCATATCATCGTTTTGTACCAAACCTGTCAGTCGAGAACCGACCGAACACATCATATAGCTAATACGCTTTGTCTGTAGATTTGTGAAATCATTACTACCTACTGATGCTAAATGTGCTCCCCACATCAGTACCAGCCTTTGTACCGGCTCCAATTCAGTATTGTTTTTGAGTAGAACTGAAATGTCACACTCCAAGCTTTTCTTGCTGTCTGCCTGTTTGATGTGCTTTTCAACCCAAGTCCAGCTTGCAGCCTGATCATCTTCCTCTTGCTCAGATGTATTGCCCATCAAGTTAGTATCACTACTCAGTGATAAATATTGATCACTAGGACCCCAGGTAGATCTAACAGGTAAATCACTCTTTCCAAGACCATCATCTAAAACACAACAACCCGCCAAACGATTAAGAGCGCTCGGTTTTAATGAATGACTAATAAACTCTCTATAACAATACCGGACAACAAACGAAGGTACGAACTGCTCATAATGAACGGATACCACATTAAGAAGAGTTGTAAGATTTACTTTCTTAATTGCGAGCATTTTTTTTACACTCACGGGCAGGTTTGAGAAAACTTCTTGAATAAGAGATGTTATTTTCTTCTTCATCTCTCGTTTTTGACTTGTTATTGTTTCAATTTCCGGGATCTGACTCTTGAGTAAGAGCGTTTCGGTCAGTATATCTGGGTACCATAAGCGACTTTCAGAGTACGAATACTCGCTTGCTTTTAGGTCTAAGGACCAAACATGTTGACTGTTTACAACACAAGGTGACCTAGACGAATTAACCAAAAGGCCATATAAACTATCCACTGATAGAAGGCCACCATATAAAACGGACGACAGTAGTATTTGCCCCCTCTTCACATCACCCGTACAATTCGGCTGCTTTAGAGACTCAGATAAAGCGCTAACAACATCTTTATACAAAACAACATAACGATTAAATCGAATAGGCGTTAAACGCCCAGCTTCGCGATGCATTTTTTGTGTTAAAGCTGGAAGAGAAGCACTACTGTCTAATTCACCTATTTTTTTCAAATATACGACAAGTGCCCTTAGCACCTTAGACACATGAACAATACCTTCAGCATCTAGCTTGCAGGTGTTGATGAATCGATTAAAAAGTTTGTTAGCATTAAATTTTTTACATTTTTTAAAACGACTGTACCCATTAATAATGCCCCTTGAATCTGTGCTGTCATCTTCGACAAGCCAAGTCATAAAGCACTCAAAATACGGCTTTTCTAAGTCACCTATTGCTAATTCAAACTCGTGAAAAATCGGCCACCGCTTTTCTGTTATTTCAGCTCTCCATGAGACATTAGACTCAATCACTTGTAATTCAAGCATCTGCAAGCCCCCGCTCAATAGTGAATTTAAAAGTGGTAAGCATCTCGTCAATATTTGGCGCCACCATCTCAATAAGCTCAAATGGCGAGCATGTTGAGAATTTACCCCAAGGCTCTTGCCCTACCCCCCAGTGCCCCATGAACGCATTAATCAACTCACCTCTCACTCCTTTTTCCATCAAATAAGTGCGAATAAATCGACGGTTAGTATTCATGGGTAAATGTAAAAAAGGCTCTTGAAGCGCAAAGCTTAGGCTAGGTTTAATTTCTATAGGATTAAGATCTTTATCGAGATAGAAATAGTCTGGTATGTCTATTAGTGAATTGTTGTTAATAGCCAAAAAGTAAGTGGTGTTTTTGAGTTGCTCGACGTGCTTTTGATAGGCCTCTAACTGCTGACAAACGAGTTTAGGTAATATACACAATCGGGAGTTATAAAAATCATCACCATCCTTATCAGAGATAACGACCGTTTTCGTGGCTGAATCAAAAGCAGTTAAGCAAGCCAGCGGTGAGCAAATAGCACGCACTCCCGTTCCATACGCAAACATCTGAGCGGTGTAATATGTCATCATGTTATGAACATTCAAAATATCACCAGAATCTTTTGCGGATTTGATCGCACTTTTACTTTCCTTCACCATGTTAAAAATCCTATCCAACGTCGGGCATAGCGGTGAAACTGACGATGTGCTTATTGCTGGCAATTTGTCTTCTTCTGGCTTAATGAAGCTTGGCAAAGGGATATCACGACAGAGTTTATTCCAAACCTTCCCTCTGCTATTTTCAAGGTAATGAGGTGAAGGAGCACTATAGTGTAAAAGAGTCTTTCCAAGCGGAAGATACTGGCCAGTCGATAAGATCGTGGCCGCAATATCACCGGTTTGATGAGTTATATGAGCGGGTAAAAAATTGGCAATTTTATGCTCATTTAACCGGTTACCATTGGGCAACAAGCGCAGTAACTTGTTCAGTATAAGTCGGTACTGAGGTAGCTTTTTCTTAAAAATCCTCCCAGTTTCTTTGCGATCTAGATGCTCTTTGTGCTGTGCTTTTAAAAAATCGGCTAGACCAAACTCATCAGGAATTTTAATATATGACTCAACAACTCGGCATTGCGCTAAAACATCTTGAGTCATCCGTTTTGTGCGTCGAACATTTGCAACCTTGAGAAACCAAAACCGCTCACTACTTACCAACACCGATGTTATCTTTGCTTTAGAAGCAAGGTGGTCAGCAGACCATCTGGTACCGTGAGTAACATCTCTTAAAGAGCAACCGGTATATAACATCAATAAAGCAATTGGCGCTGCATGAGAAACAAAGTCATTATAAAACGCAGGGCGACTCATTACGTCTAAACAAAGTTTAACAAGCTGAGCGATTTCAACGTTGGTAGCGTTAGAAAATTGACAAATCAAATTTTGATTAGATTGTACAACTTTAGTAATTTGTCGCTTCGTGAGAATATTGTTACAGCTAGGTGTTGGGTCTTCAACACTAATAATCTCATCATAATCGCCCTGCTCATCCTCTTCCAAATCGGCGTATTTTGCTTCTTCTTCAGAGTTCAAGATTGGCGTTTTTTTAACTTTGATACCAGTAACAGAAATAGAACTTAGTCCTTCCCCAAACGCCACTGCCTCAACAACACCGTTGTCATCAATAGGAAAAGACTCGCTAACGATGCCTGAATTGTATCGGCAATAGCCACCATGCCAACCAGCGGACTTTCGGTTATACGGCTTAGCCTTGCCGCGCTTTCTTGCCGCGTTGACACCTCTACGCTGAGACTCAAAGCTTATCCACCTCGAAATCAATGGACTCATTGTTTGACGATACAATGGGCGCTCCTCTGTAGCTGAGTCATCACGTGCCGCTATAATATCTTCACACCATTCATACACATTAATGTCATTGCAAAAAAATTCTATCTCGTCATCATCCACATTATTATCTGACCAATTCCGAATAAAAAAACCTGCTGATGATGCTGAGCTTTGGTTTGTCTTAGAGCGCTTCTCTTGATCTTTCATGTACATTGAAAAGACCTCTAACGAATGACTCAATGATGAATAAGCCGCGAGCACAATGATCTGTAATCCATTAAAATTGCTGGTATATTCATTATCTTCAGCTGAGTTCATCAGCATAGAATAAATGGGATACCGTCCCCATTGACTCACCATCGGGTGTTGTTCATCACCCACAATGTCAGGTCTTTCATGCCATATAAAAGCACCAACTTGCTCCAACAGGGCTATATTTCTTCCCATAAAATCAGCAAAGCGACTTAGCCCTATCAGCCCCTCACCAAACTCATCTTCTAGCAGTGAAAGGTCATCGCATTCGTCCCTGACACTTTCGATGGCGTCACTAATGTTTTCAATAAAAAGATCGATGGCGCGTAAATGAGGCGGGATATGACACCGATTACAATAATGAAGTACAAATTGGCGAGATTGTTTCGCAGTTAAATTGGCAATGGTCAATTGCTGTTTCTTCATCTCTTTAAGAAAGCGATGCAAACAAGAGCCTTCAAATTCGACAGTGGGTGAACGATGAGTACTCAACGGCCGCCCTCCTGTATTGTTCTAGTGTCTACACCGAAAAGTGCGGCAAACTGCTTGCTACTACAAGATGCGAAAAAAGATTGCTTATACAAAGGGGAAAACGAAGTCTGAAGCGTGTCAAAGGTTTGCTGAAGCTGGTATTTTTTTGTGCTGAATATAATCGGAAGGCCCAACACTTCCATCGTGTTTAGTCGTTTCAGAGCCAGCCCTATTTTTCCTTGAAACCAGCGAACCGGTACTTTTTCCTTTTTATCTAAGGCATTAAAAGCTTGCAGATAAGATTGAATACCAGCCACGCAGTAATACTTACCATCTTCTTCTACCAAAATTATAGGCAACAGCGTTAAATAATCCCGCACCTCATTTCGTGTTAATGGCAGTAGTCCGCGGTCTAAAGTCGAGTTACGTTGTAAAAACAATTTTACTTTGGAGTGAATACCCTCGATATCAGCTAAAGCGATATCACCTGCTTTGTCTGGCGTTGGATTATCCGAGCGGCTGTTGACAAAATCATCAACTTGCATCTTTACTTGATTAGACGCACGCCCCCCTGATACAGCAAAAGGAACATGGGTTGCGATTTCAGCAAGACCGAAAGACTGAGAAGAATGCCATTTAAACTCAGACACATCATTCATATCCCACAGTTGTAATTTGAGCAAATTAGGCTGCTGCTCACCAACGCCAAAGGATGATACTTCTGCGCCAACAGAAATGATGCTGTCTGCAATTACGTTTTCCAGACAGATATGTGGTTTTTCTCCAGTTCTAGCTGGCACAAATGACAGCTGATCTAAGTAAATTTGCCGTTCTTTGCCGTCACACTCATACACAATAGAAGTTGTTTCTGCGTAAGCGTTCATTCTAGGGAGTCATTGACAGCCACTGACTCAGAGCAATGGCGATTTTAACGGGTTGTCTGCAAACAGGTGTTTCCATCGTCTTGGGGTCAGGTCGGCGGTGTCTTTTGCTGGGTGTTGGCTGACTCGTTGCAAGACATCCGTCAGGTAGACGTTAGGGTCGATGTCGTGCAGCTTGCAGGTGCTGATTAGGCTTTGGATGATGCCAACGTGTTCGGCGCCCAGTTCTGTCCAACAGAAAAGCCAGTTTTTCTTACCCATCGGGATGGGTCTTATCTCTCGCTCTAGGTGGTTAGTGTCCATGGCAACATCGGGATTTTCTAAGAAGACCATCAGTTGGCGTTTGCGCTTTAAGGTGTAGTTCAACGCTTTCATCCAGCTATCGTCTGGCAGCAGGTCGGCCCGTTGACTTTGCTCTTCGCAGAAGGCAAAAAATTGATCCACTAAAGGCTTGCTGTGTTGCGCTCGGTAGTCTTGTTTTTTCTCACCCGTCCAGCCTTTTTGTTGGATATGGCTTTCCTGTTTATATAAGGCCGCAATCAGGTTCAGCGCGTGCGTGACGGCGTCGGTTTCTTCCCTTTCAGCTTTTAGCAGCTGACGACGCATGTGCACCCAGCACTGGGCATGGGTGATGTCTGGCGATTTGGCTTCGTAGCGGCTATACGCCGCATAGCCATCGGTCAGCAAGGTGCCTTGCCAAACATGATCCAACAAGTCTTGGATGTGTTTCATGCCGCGACTTTGGGAGAAGGTAAACACCACTTCGTCTTTGTCACCATACACTGGCCAAAAATAGGCTTGTTTCATTTTGCCGGGTTTATTGCCTACCCCAGGCTGTCGGGTGACTTTGATAGGCGTTTCGTCCATGGCGAGTGTGTTGCTGTCCAGTACGCTGATGAGCTGTTCTATGACAATCGGTCGTAGCAGTTCGATCCCGCGTTTGGTGAGGTTCGTCAGCGTCGCACGGCTGAGGGTGATGCCAGCGGCACTCAGTTGTTGGTGTTGACGATAAAGCGGTAAATGATACAGGAACTTGTTGATCAGTAAGCCAACGATAAAGCTGACATCCGCGACAGAGCTGTCAAAAATCCTATCCGGCTGTGGCGCGGTAATAAGCTGTTTGCTGGCTTTGTGTTTGACCACTTGGCGCTTGGTAATCACGATTTCGTAAGCACTGGTTTTTTGTACGATGCAGCTGACTTCTTTGAAGCCCACGGCTTCGTATTCGTGCGCATTGGGGCCTTGCAGTTCGTCCGCTAGAATCACCTTTTCACGAACGGGGATGGTTTCGTCAAAACGCAGTCCGGTGAGGTTGATTTCATTGCCGTTACGAGACTTGGGGGCTTTGCCCCGAACACTGACCGACTCAGGCTTGTCCTTCTCAACGGTGGACGCGTCTTCTAAGCGGGTTAGCTCAGCTGGCATCGGACCCACGATATCGGCGAGGGCTTGTTGGTCTGGCGTGAGTAAGCCTCGACGTTCACTTTTCGGTCCGAACAACTCGCGTTTTAGTGCCCACACTTCGGCTTCGTATTGACGGATTCTAAAAGACATCGCCTCAACTTCAGCGCGCAGCTTTTCGACCTCATTCGTGTGAAGCAAATCGGTGTTTTTAAAGGGTAAAATAGGTCGATAAGTGGCGTCGTTCATGGGGTTGGATTATACCATCCAACCCTTTAAGATGCGCGTTTGTAGCGCTTAAATTGACGATATTTTTCGACTTTTATGCCCGCCAACAGATGCTGTAATTCCAGTGTGCTGAGAGCGTGTTTATCGTTTTCTGATGGCGCATAGTTGAACTGCCCCTGAGACAGTCGTTTGCACCAGATGCAGTAACCCGAGGCTTCAAAATAAAGGATTTTCATCTGCGTTTTACGGCGGTTAATGAACACAAAATACCCGATGAGTGGGCTTTCCTTGAGGTGCTGTTTGATCAGCCCTAACAAACCACAATAAGACTTACGCATATCGGTAGGTTTAGCGTAGAGCCAAATTTTAGCATTGGGATCGGGCAGGAACATCAGTCACGACTCAATCGGAGTTCAATACCATCACCTAAGCACAAGGTAATATTCCAACGTCCAGTACCTGAGAGAGCAGGCATCTGACTGAGATCGATAAAGTCTGATTGACTAGAATCTGGCGAGGTTTTCGTTCCCGAAAAATGCTGACGCCATTTGCTAAAACTGGCGTAACGCACTTGATGTTGTTTGCAGTATTGAGGGGCGGACAAGCCAGACTCGGCTTGATCATCAATGATTTGTTGCCATTCAGAAGAAGAACGACGGGTATAAGGCTTGGTCATGAGCAGGACTCCGTTATCGGTTATGAGATGAAAACGGAGCCCAGTTTAGAGTGAGAAAAGATGAGATGAAATAACGGCGTGGAATGAACGCTTACGTTTCTGCGTCGTATTCAGCATCAGTGCCTGCTTTCAACATCAATGAGCCAAACGCTTCAAATTGATTAACGAAAAGACCGTAACCTTTTTCTTTAAAATGGAGATACACGAACCCTTTCGAGACTTCTATTAACCTTATATCCATACCTTTTTCCCAATAAAGAATGTTATGCGTTCGCATGACAGCAAACACCGTTAACAAAGCCTCACTTGAAAAGCGCTACTATATTGGTAAAGTACAGACTCTCACCTCCGACCTTACCAGCGGCACGATTAAGCTGGCCTTGGTTGCTTAGATGTCTATATCGTTTACCAGACGATTAGACTCTATGAACCGATGACATCTCTGATGTCGTCGGTTATTTCATTAAATCACTCTCTCAATTCTTAGCACTCCACTTACCCTGTTATTATATACAGTGAAATCTCCATTTCGATACTGCACAAATAACCAAATAAATTCAAGTTGATTGTTTATTTTTTTTGCATCATTGAAATGGTGTGTATTTCATCTACAATAACTTCCTATATAAAGCTCAATACATTGAAAACGAGATAGTCAAAATATGGCGACCACATTAGGTGATTTTGTTCAGATAACATCTGGTCATCCATTCAGAGGACGGATTGAGTCCAACAAAGATGGCGATGTTTATGTCGTACAGATGCGAAACATTGATGCAGAAGGCAGAATCGACGTGAAATCACTGACTCTAGCCAAGTCAGTGAGAGAGAACTCACTAGATAGACTAAGGCAGAATGATATAGTGTTTATTGCTAAGGGAAGCAACAACACAGCCTCATTAGTTGAAGGTCTCACTAAGGATACAGTCTGCGCGCCCCACTTCTTTCATTTAAGAATAAAGCCGAATAAGCAGAATAGTATTTTAGCTGGGTTTATATGCTGGCAACTCAATCAAAAGCCTGCACAACGCTACTTCAAGGTATCAGCTGAAGGTAGCCTGCAAGTCAGCATTAGAAAAAAAGTATTGGAAGATACCCCCTTTGTTTTACCTGACTTAGAAACACAGAGAAATATTGTCAATTTACATCGATGCGCCATGAGGGAAATCAAAACGTATCATCAGCTAATTGAAAACAGACAATTAGAAATGACAGCCATCGCATCAGACCTTCTAAACCGTTTAGATAAAAGTACATAAGGAATCAAAAATCATGACAACCAACCAAATCAATCAGGACGATATTAACAAGGCGGTCTGGAACGCATGCGATACCTTTCGTGGTGTGATCAGTGCTGATACCTATAAAGACTTCATCCTCACCATGCTGTTTTTAAAATACATCTCTGATATCTACAAAGACGAATACAACAAACTAATCGAACAGTATGGCGACAACCCAGCGCTAATTCACGCCATGATGTCGAAACAACGCTTTGTATTGCCTGAAGGCGCAAGCTTTTGGGATTTATACGAAAAGCGTTATGAAGCAGGCAACGGCGAGCGCATTGATAAAGCCTTACACGCATTAGAAGAAGCCAATGGCAGTAAGCTTAAAAACGTATTCCAAGACATCAGCTTTAACACCGACCGGTTAGGCCAAGAAAAGCAAAAGAACGATTTACTCCGTCACCTTTTAGAGGATTTCGGTAAAGACATCTTAAATCTAAGTACCGAACGCGTGGGCAGCCTAGACATCATCGGTAACGCTTATGAATATCTTATTAAACACTTTGCTGCTGGTAGTGGGGCTACCGCTGGTGAATATTACACCCCGCCTGAGGTCTCAACCCTTCTAGCCACCGTTTTAGAGCCTGTTGAAGGCGACCAAATATGTGACCCCTGTACCGGCAGTGGCTCGCTGCTGTTAAAGTGTGGCGCCATGGTTCGTAAAAACACTGGCTCAAAAAAGTACGCATTATTTGGACAAGAAGCCATTGGCTCTACATGGGCATTGGCCAAAATGAACATGTTCCTACACGGTGAAGACAACCACCGTATTGAATGGGGCGACACCATTCGCAATCCACTATTACTTGAAAACAAGCAGCAAGGTAAAGACAGTAACAGTTTATTGCATTTTGACGTGGTTACCGCCAACCCCCCGTTCTCGTTAGATAAATGGGGCCATGACGATGCCAGCAACGACCCTTATGGCCGCTTTCATCGTGGTATACCACCAAAAACAAAAGGCGATTATGCCTTTATCCTACACATGATCAATACGTTAAAACCAGGCACCGGCAGAATGGCTGTAGTTGTCCCCCACGGCGTGTTATTTAGAGCATCCAGCGAAGGCAAAATCCGCCAACAGCTGATTGAAGAAAACCTGCTTGATACCGTGATCGGATTACCAGAAAAACTGTTTTTTGGAACGGGTATCCCTGCGGCTATTTTAATATTCAAGAAGAAAAAGTCTGATGAAAACGTCTTATTCATCGATGCCAGCCGCGAATTTAAATCAGGCAAAAATCAAAACCAACTCACGCCTGACAACATTCAAAAAATCATCGATACCTATAAAGACCGTGAAACGGTTGAAAAATACGCATATCTAGCAAGTTTTGACGAAATCAAAGAAAACGACTTCAACCTAAACATCCCTCGTTACGTTGATACCTTTGAAGAAGAGGCCGAAATTGATTTGGTGGCTGTGCGTGCCGAGCGGATACAACTTAAAAATGAACTGCAAAACCTTGAAGTAGAAATGGAAGGTTACCTAAAGGAACTCGGATATGAGTAACCCTGTCACTCATCAATACCATGAATTGGTTGACACTATTTCAACGGCATTTCGTGAAGGACAGCTAAAAACCGTCAGCGCCATTAATGCTGGCCTAGTATTCACCTACTGGCAAATAGGTCAGCATATTGTGGAATACGAGCAAAAGGGGAAAGCACAAGCGACTTACGGAAAACAGCTATTAAAACAACTCAGCGCAGATCTAAAACTAAAACATGGTAAAGGTTTTAGCATCAGTAACTTGCAACGCTTTCGTCAGTTTTATATGCAAAACTCAAATTATGCGACAGTGTCGCACAATTTGAGCTGGTCCCATCATGTTGAACTATTGAAAATAGACAACTCAACTGAGCGGTCGTTTTATACCCAGCAATGCATCCATGCCAACTGGAGTATTCGTGAGTTAAAACGACAAAAAGACAGCGGCTTGTTTTTACGCCTGGCTGCGTCCAAAGACAAGGAACAAGTATTAGCCCTTGCCACACAACAGGCACTTGTCAACAAACCTGAAGATGTACAACGCGACAGCTATGTATTTGAATTTTTGGGATTACCAGAAAAACAACATTACAGTGAAAAAGACCTAGAAGAGGCACTATGCCAGCATCTAGAGCAGTTTCTGCTAGAACTAGGTAAAGGTTTTACCTTTGTTGGTCGCCAATATCGCATCACGCTAAACAACACCCATTATAAAGTCGACCTTGTTTTTTACCATCGCATTTTGCGCTGCTTTGTTTTAATTGATCTTAAAATAAACGATGTGAAGCACCACGACATTGGCCAAATGAATATGTACATGGGCTATTTTGCTGCAGAAGAAAACATCGAAAGCGACAACCCACCCATTGGTATTATTTTAAGTAAAGACAAAGACGAATTGCTGGTTGAATACGCCACCTATGGCATGGACACGAATTTGTTTGTACAAAAATACCAACTGTACCTTCCCAACGAAGAAGAGCTACGTCGAGAAGTAGAAGCCACTCTGATGGAGCAAAGCCATGATAAATAAAGTACAACGATTAACGAATAGAAACGAACTGCAGAATCTAGAATCGGAAATGGATGGATATTTAAAGGAGTTGGGTTATGGTGCCTAATGGATGGGAGCAAACAACGCTAGATAAAGTATTAACTATTGGTGGTGGTAAAGACTACAAGCATTTAGAAGAAGGTTCTATTCCTGTATATGGCTCTGGCGGATATATGCTAAGTGTCTCTGATTACCCCTAAATTCAGATAATAAGTGCGACACTGCAAATCAGGTGTAGAAGAAGCCAACTGCTGAAGTTGATACACTTCTTCTTACCACAGATAAAGCAGTACCAACATGAATTATCAGCAGTTGACCGAAGGCAAAAGATACCAGATTTCCGCTCTTTTAGGGCAAGAAATATCAGTGGCAAATATTGCACTCATCCTGAATTGTCATAGAGCTACGATTTACCGTGAGTTAAAGCGGAATAAAAAAGTAACAGAATATTGCCCTGACAAAGCCCAAAGAGCCTGTTTGATAAGGCGGAAGACAGCGGCAAAATATCGCATATCATCAAAGACAATTGATTTTATTCGTATTTTAATTGAAATCGACTGGAGTCCTGAGCAAGTCTCTAACGTACTCAAAAACTGCGGTGTTCCCGTTAGTCATCAATGGATTTACCAATATATCCATGATGACAAAAGAAACAAAGGGACACTTTACCGCCATTTGAGGCAAGGAAGAAAACGCTACCGGAAAGGCCAGAGAACAAAAGCTGAAGTGATCAAGAATAAGGTATCCATTGATGATCGGCCTGTGATTGTTGATACCAAAAAGCGCTTTGGAGACTGGGAGATAGACACTGTTTTAGGTAAGCACGGCTCAGGCTCAATTGTCACCTTGCTAGAAAGAAAGACACGTTTTTACCTTATAAAGAAAGTGGATTCGAAATCAGCCAAAGATGTGACTCAAGCAACCATAGAGCTATTGCTGCCTTTTAAAGATCATGTTCACACGATCACAGCAGATAATGGTCGAGAGTTCGCGTATCACGCTGAGATAGCCGAAGCATTAGAAACGACAGTGTATTTTGCTCATCCATACAGTTCTTGGGAACGTGGAGCAAACGAAAATAGCAACGGACTCCTAAGGCAATATGTGCCCAAAGGTACCGATTTAAGACGTGTTACAGAAGAGAGAATACACTTCGCAATGAGACGAATAAATAATCGTCCAAGGAAGTGTTTAGGGTTCAAGCAACCAGCCGTAGTGTTTAAAGAAATGTGCTTAGTTGCTTGAAGTGAAAGTGTCGCACTTCGGACTTGAATTCAGGCCTTTATGATGGTGAGAGTGTTTGTATAGGTCGAAAAGGTACTATCGATAAGCCGATGTTTTTGAAGGGCAAGTTTTGGACTGTTGATACATTATTCTATACTCATAGTTTTAAAGATTCCGTTCCATATTTTATTTACCAGTTTTTCCAGACTGTTCCTTGGCGTAGTTTGAGTGAGGCATGTTCTGGTCAAGTCCAACCGGACACTTTCCTAAAGGAGTTTTCATACTCAATGGGTGATTGGTCGCCATTCGACGAATGTAATCGCTCCAGATTGTAATATTTCACATAGGCCGCAACATCTTGCTTCATATGCTCTCTTGTTGGTTGTGCTACCTTGAACAACCAATCATGTTTTAAACTGCCGAAGAACCTTTCAACCACGGCATTATCCCAACACGCACCGACGTCACCCATGCTAGAGCGGCAATCAAGCCGTTTTAATAGGCTTCTAAAGCGTTTACTCGTGTATTGCGAACCTCTATCGCTATGAAATACTAAGCCCTTTGGCGGCTGTCGTAAGCGATGTGCTTTTAAAAATGCTTGCTCAATTAAGTCTGTCGTCATACGTTTTGACGTGTGCCAACCCACTATGCGACGACCAAACAAATCCATTACAATAGCAAGGTATAGCCAGCCTTCGCCTGTTTTTAAATATGACACATCCCCAGCCCACACCTGGTTCTGGCCTAACGGGTTAAAATTCATGTTCAATAAATTATCAGCTACAGCATCACTGTCTTTGCGCTTTGTTGTGACTTTGTAAGGGATACGCTGCTTAACGACTAACCCCAATCGTTTCATCAAGCCAATGACACTATGCCGGCTAACATCAAAGCCTTCTTTGCGAAGCTTTTTCCCAAGCTCACGGCTACCCAAACTGTCTCGACTATCTTCAAAAAGCGCCTTCGCCCTACGATGTAAATTCAGTGTTTGTGCACTGATAATTATCGCGGGACGTTTTCGCCAAGCATAGTATGCAGATTTGCTAACGCGCATCACTTTACACGATATGACAACTGGGTACTGCTTACCTAAACTTTTGATAAATGAATATTTTATTTCATTTCTTTTGCGAAAAACGCTGAAGCCTTTTTTAATATTTCGCGCTCCATTAGCAAGCGCTTATTGTCTTTTCTGAGCTGAGCGAGTTCAGCCCGCTCATCCTTCGACAACTCTGAATCTTCATTTTGTTGTTTAAACTTCGCTACCCAGTTATAAAGTAGCTTGTCAGTGATATTCAGTGAAGCGGCAGCCTCAACAACTGAGTAACCTTGCTCAATCACCAGCGCCACCGCTTCTTGCTTAAAATCGTTTGGATATTGTTTGTTAGTACGTTTAGTCATTTTACACCTCAATAATTGGATATTATCCTTTATTGAAGTGTCCGGCTAATTCAACCACAACAGCTAGTGGTGTACCTAGTTTATCGAAATCGGTTATTAACAAAGTAAAAATTAATCTCCCCCCCCTCCCAGAACAACGAAAAATTGCCACTATCCTTGGAACGTGGGATAAAGCGATTAGCACCACCGAGCGCCTAATCGACAACAGCAAGCAGCAGAAAAAAGCCCTGATGCAACAACTGCTCACTGGTAAAAAACGCCTACTTGATGATTCAGGTAAACCGTTTGAAGGTGAATGGGAAGAAGTTAAGCTGTCAGATGTGGCTGAAGTTATTATGGGATCTTCGCCTAAGTCATCGTCATACAATCAAAACAGTGAAGGTCTTCCGCTTATTCAGGGAAATGCAGATATTAAAAATCGCAAGTCAATACCAAGAATTTATACCAGTGAAGTGACCAAAAAATGCCATCCTGAAGATATCTTATTAAGTGTTAGAGCACCCGTTGGAACGGTTGCTAAATCAGCTCATGAGGCTTGCATTGGTCGTGGAATATCATCAATCAAAGCCAAAACAAATCACGTTCAAGAATATTTATACCAGTGGTTACTTTGGTTTGAACCTCGATGGGAACAATATTCGCAAGGCAGTACATTTGAAGCTGTGAATAGTAATGATATTAAGTCATTGCATCTAGTGATACCAACTCACTCCGAGCAGGCAAAAATTGCCTCTGTTCTTAACAACGCTGATCAAGAAATCAAACTTTTAGAACAACAGCTTGCTGATTTCAAACAAGAGAAAAAAGCGTTAATGCAGCAGTTGTTAACGGGCAAGCGCAGGGTTAAAGTTGACGATAAGGTGGTTGCATGATTTCACAAAAGCGACCTCGTACCATTCAAATATTTTTACCTACCGGTGACCCTGCGGGTATTCGCATTGCCGAGCAAACCACGTCGATCATTCGCTTAATTGAAGTGCCTCGTAGTGATATTGCTGAATTTGTAAAAATGCCAGAAGCCAAGCAAGTTGGGCTTTATTTTTTAGTCTCTGGCGATAACACTTATACAGATAATGACGAGCTGTATATTGGTCAGTCGGGCGATGTGGGTAGCCGATTGATGCAGCACTATAAAGATGAAAAGAAAGACTGTGAACGAGTGCTGGTATTGGTGTCGCTCACCAATAACTTAACCCAAACTCATGTGCTGTATTTAGAATCCTTGTCTATTGAAAAAGCAAAACTCTGCCAGAGATATGAACTGCTTAATGGCAATGGCGGGCAAAAGCCCCACACGCCGATTCCGCTTAAAGCCGATTGTGATGAAATTCATGAAATCGGCAGTTTGTTGCTAGCCACTCTTGGTTATCCAATTTTTGAACCTCTTGCTGAACAGTCATCTACTAAACCCGAACAGGTATTCATTTGTAACCGTGCCGATGTGGATGCCAGAGGCATATACACTAACGAAGGCATGGTGGTACTAAAAGGCTCCTCCGCCCCGATGACAACAACACGCAAAACCGACCAAAGGTTTTACGATAAACGCGACCGCCTTTTAGCTAAAGGGGTAATAGTTGAACAAAATGGCCGCTTTGTATTTCAACGTGACTGTTTGTTTCCCTCACCCAGTGGCGCCTCGATGTTTTTATTGCTTGCCACAGCTAATGGTTGGGTAAACTGGAAAACAGAGCAAGGCGTGACATTGCATGATTATCAAGGCAGGACACTTGAGTCAGCTAGTGAGCAAGTACACAGCGTGACATAACCCATTAGGTTGTTTTATTCCCTGCAGTCTATGACGGACCAAACAGACGTTTTCATTTGCGGGCAAAATGAGTGGTAAGTCGACTATAATTCGCTCATTTCAATAACGAGATGGTAGCCTAGGTACGACAGTTGTTTACTGACATACGTCGGGTTAAATTACATAACGAAAATTTAGAATCAAAGGCAAGCTAATGGAAGTTAAAAAGTTAACACTTCGTAATATAGGTCGTTTTGATACGTTAGAAGTCCTTTTAGCCCCTGCAGGAAATAAACAAAGCAATGTTACTGTCTTCGTCGGTAATAACGGTTCTGGTAAAACATCGATACTAAAGTCTCTTGCGACATCGCTCAGTTGGCTTGTCGCACGTATCCAAAGTGAAAAAGGCGTAGGCAGCCCAATCCCAGAATTAGTCATTAAAAATGAAGCGTCATCCGCTTCCGTTAATCTGGATGTGTATCATTTTACTGGCAATACCGCAGACCCTGACACTGACACTGACACTGAAGGAGAGTCCGATGATAGAAACTGTTTCCCTTGGCGCGTTGCAAGAACACGCAAAGGTCGCAAAGCCTCATTGAAAAGTGATTACTGGGGCGTCACCTCTTTGGCCAATCATTACCGTACCTTACTGTCACAGAACGATACATCATCATTGCCTTTAATCGCCTTTTATTCAGTTGAGCGTGTTGTTATTGATATACCTTTGAAAATAAAAGGGAAACACTCGTTTTTACAACTTGATGGTTATGACAAATCTCTCAGTCAGGGCGTGGATTTTAGACGCTTCTTTGAATGGTTTAGAGAGCGTGAAGACACTGAAAACGAATCAAGCATATCAGACGATATGCTTGAACAACTGCGTCTTGTTTTTGGTCACGACGATGAGAGCTGGGCAAAACTTAAAGAAATAAAAGCATCAAAAAGAGATATACAGCTGGCCGCTGTACGCTCAGCTATTTATGCATTTATGCCGGAATTTTCAAACCTGCGTGTACGACGTAAGCCAAGACTGCATATGTCGATTGATAAAAATGGCCAGACATTAAATGTTGCTCAGCTTTCTCAAGGTGAAAAGTCATTAATGGCACTCATTGGTGATATTGCGAGACGCTTGGCGGTTATGAACCCGTCGCTAGACAATCCTTTGATCGGAGACGGTATCGTCCTCATTGATGAAGTGGACATGCACCTTCACCCAAAATGGCAACGCCGTCTTATTCACCAACTTACCAGCACATTTCCACAATGCCAGTTTGTACTCACAACACACTCACCATTGGTTATCAGCGACAGTGAAGGGGTTTTAACCTACCTGATTAACGAGGACGAAGTGCAAGAACTGCCCTCACTGTATGGGCAAGATGCAAACACAGTACTCCTTGATATTATGGACACTGACATCCGCAATGCAGTGATAAATGAAAAGCTTACGCTTTTATACGACTCGATTCACGATTCTGAAATCGAAAACGCTAAGCAGCAATTAACAGAGCTACAACATACCCTACCCATAGACAACATAGAATTATCCAAGGCAAGGCTATTGCTTCGTAAAAAGGAGCTTAACCTTGAAAGAGATAATTAAACGATTAGGGTTTGAACCTGAGGTTATAAAGAAGTGGAAAAAACACAATCCAATAGGTCAATATAGCGACCTTGGCGAAGTTGAAAGAGAAGCAATACGATCAGCGTGCTCCTCAGAACAATATTACCTGTGTGCATACTGCTGTAAGAAAATATCAGGTTCAACCAAAGACACCATGAATGAACACGTTGAAGCTCGAAGAATCGCACCTCAGCGCAGTTTAGATTTTTCCAATATCGTTGCAAGTTGCAGAACCTTTAAACAATGTGATGATGCTCATGGGTCTCAACCACTTCCATTCTCGCCTTTAGTAAAAGCATGTGAATCAGAATTAAGCTTTACGTTAAGCGGAAAAATAATTGGCTTAACTGATAGAGCAAAAGAAGCGATAAAAATCTTAAATTTAGGTGACGAATTGACCGGTAACCGTTCTCTTATAGAACAAAGAAAGCAACTCGTTACTTCACTGTTATTGTGCAACGGCGTGGACCCAGAAGATGGGATAGAAGATAACGAAATTCTTAAGATGCTAATCCAAGACTTGTCCACACCTAAAGACGGAGAACTGGAAGCCTTTTCACCGGCCGCGATCAGTGTACTCAAACAATGGGTTTTATAACTCAACCACATTAAAAATAAACGTTTAAAACAGTAGCCTTTGATCCTGAGAGATCAATCAGTTAAAGAGTATTTAATATGGACATAACTCCGCCTAAAGCCGTCAGTTACTCGGAAGAATTCAGCGCAAAAATCCCCGCACTGTCTTTACTCTCAAATCTGGGCTACACCTTTATTCCGCCAGATAGATGCGAAGCCCTACGTGGCAACCACGCAGGCATAGAGAAAAAAAGCACTCACCAAGTAATTTTGCTACCCGTACTAAAACAATTCTTAGCAAAGCAGTCCTTTCCCTTTGCCGGAAAAAAATACCTACTGTCCGATGCCGTTATTGATAAAGTCATTCATGAGCTGAACCCTGCAATGAACCTTGGGTTAAAGGCAGCCAATGAAAAAATTTATAATGCCTTACTGTATGGCATCAGTGTTACTGAGTTTATAGATGGCAAAAAAGCCTCTCCAACGATTCAGATAATCGACTGGCATAATATTGAAAACAATTCTTTTCATTTCACTGAAGAGCTGGTAGTCAAGAACGCAGAAGGTACCAGTAACCGTATTCCCGATATTGTCTGCTTTGTAAATGGTCTTCCTCTAGCGGTCATCGAAGCCAAGCGACCAGACTCAAGAAAGGAAGGTCGCTCAACAAATACCGAAGCGATTTCTCAGCATATTCGCAATCAAGGCCAAACCGAAATTCCTCACCTTTATGCCTACAGTCAGTTATTACTGTCGGTCAATGGTCACGATGGTTTATATGGCACCTGCGGCACACCTGAAAAGTTTTGGGCTAAGTGGAAAGAAGAAGACTCTCACCTTGGAATAACAGACGCTGAGTTTATCCGCTTGAAAAACCAGGCCTTAAACGATCAACAGCTCAACCGGCTTTTTGATCACCGACCAACCTCCTCCAGAACACAATACGAGTCGTTAATAAGCGCTGGAGACTTGGCCGTGACCGATCAAGACAGGATCATCACTTGCTTACTACGCCCCGACCGTTTACTGGAAATGACCCGCTTATTCACTTTATTTGATAAAAAAGCAGGCAAAATCGTCGCTCGATATCAGCAAGTATTTGGCATTAAAGCGTTAATAGAGCGTATCAGTACGTTTGACCCTGCTGGCGCACGAGAAGGTGGTGTAATCTGGCACACCACCGGCAGCGGCAAATCCTTTACCATGGTATTTTTATCCAAAGCCTTGATTTGGTTTGAAGAGCTCGCCCAGTGCCGAGTAATCATTGTTACCGATCGAATAGACCTAGAAGACCAGCTAAGCCGTACCTTTTCATCTGGTGGAGTCTTTACCGCACGAGATAAAAAAGAGGCCATGGCAACATCGGGTAAACGCTTGGCGGAGCAAATCGGTCAAGGCAACGAACGGGTCATCTTTTCCATCATCAATAAATTTGGCTCCGCGGTAAAACAAAAGAACTGCTATAACGACAGTCCAAACATTATCGTTTTGGTGGATGAAGGCCACCGTAGTCAAAACGGCGAAAACAACATTCGGATGCGACAAGCCTTACCAAAGGCCGCTTTTGTTGCTTTTACCGGAACCCCCCTATTAAAAGACGATAAGACAGAAAATAAATTCGGTAAGATCATTCACTCCTACACCATGCAACAGGCCGTCGAAGACCAGACGGTCACACCTCTGTTGTATGAAGAGCGCATTCCCGATTTGAATGTGAATGACAAAGCCATCGATGCCTGGTTCGATCGAATTACCGAAAAACTCACAGACGAACAAAAATCGGATCTGAAAAGGAAGTTCTCCCAGAAAGGCCAAATTTATCAGACCGAGGGTCGTATTGAGCTAATTGCGCACGATATTTCTGACCACTTTCAGAACTTTAAACAAAGACATTTAAAAGGTCAGTTGGCTTGCGACTCAAAAGCCACGGCCGTTCGCTACCAATATGCTTTGGATAAAATTGGCAAAGTCACTTCGGTTCTTGCTATGTCTTCGCCAGACACCCGTGAAGGACACGAAGATGTGGACCAAGAAAGCAAAGACATCGTCCAAAAGTGGTGGAAAAATAACGTAGCACAAATGTATCGTGGTGATGAAAAGGCATATACCTCAGCGATCATTAATGAGTTCAGCCGTGATGAAGGCCCCGATATTATGATCGTCGTCGATAAGCTATTAACAGGCTTTGACGAGCCAAAAAACACCGTACTGTATATTGATAAACCCCTCAAAGAACACAATTTGATACAAGCAATTGCTAGGGTAAACCGCTTACACAACAAAAAACAGTTTGGCTACTTAATTGATTATCGCGGTATTTTAAAAGAGCTAGATACCACAATCGATAAATACCAAGACCTAGCTGAGCGTACACAAAAGGGCTTTGAGATTGATGATTTGAAGGGTTTATACAACCGAATGGACATGGAGTACAAAAAACTCCCAGGCTTACATCGTGATTTATGGGCCATTTTTGATGATGTGAAAAACAAGCAAGATGGTCCCGCATTAAGACAAGCATTAGCGCCAAAAATCCGCGAATCAGACAGGCATTTTAGTGATGCAAATTCGAAGAAAAGAGACGATTTCTATGCCGCTCTCACTGCCTTTTCTAATTGTATGAAGGTTGCCCTTCAATCAGCCAATTACTTTGAGGACAAATTTTTTGATGGTACTTCCTCGGCCGAGAACAAACGGGATCTGTATAAACGTGACTTAAAATCGTTTGTTGAATTGCGCCTACAAGTCCGTGAAGATGCCAATGAAACCATCAACTATGACGAATACTCAGAAGACATTCGAAGCTTGCTCGACAAGCATATTGCCGGCATTGAAATAAAAGAACCCGAAGGCGCCTATTTGGTAGGTAATTTGGGTAGGCACGCACAACCAGAAGAAATGACCAACGATGAAGCTCGAAATCAAACTGATAAAATTACGGGACGTATCACCAAAATGATTGAACAGGATTTGGCGGATGATCCTTATGCTCAGGAGCATTTTTCTAATCTTCTAAAAAAAGCCATTGAGGATGCGAAAGCCATGTTTGATGCGCCGGTCAAACAGTACATTTTATTTGCCGACTTTGAACAAGATATTAAAGAACGCAAGATGCCTGACATGCCAAACGATTTTATCGACGAGTCTGGAAAGCTCAACAGACATGCACAGGCCTATTTCGGGTTATTCAAACTTCTTTTTGATGATGAGTTCTTATCAGAAAAATCATTGGATAATAGTCGTTTGGTTTCTCTCGCGTTTGAAATTGATGAGGCTGTTACAACGGCTGTTGCAGAATATTCTATTAATCCAGCTGAAATTGAAAACGCCATCAGCATGAAATTATTACCCGTGTTATTTGTTGCTATAGGTCTCGATAACGCTCAAAAATTGATAGAAGAAGTCCTAAAAATCACACGTTTAGGTTTAGCAAGAGGGTAAGGCGCAATGACAACACCCAGTGAAACGGGTCTTTTTACTTATGGAGACAACACTATTCAATATCATGTCATTCGTAAACTAGCGATTTGTGATGATGCGTTAAAAAGTAACCGGAAAGTTACGATAAAAGTATACCCAGACCAAAAAGTAACAGCCTCAGCCCCTTTTGATGCGTCTGAAGAGCTCATAAGAAAAGCGGTGCTAAAGCGAGCTAGATGGATTTGGCAAAGTATCGAAGCGTTTGCTAAGCAAAAAGATACTGTGATACCGAAGCATTACGTCAGTGGCGAAACACAATTTTATTTAGGCAAACGTTATGTTTTAAAAGTGCTGGTGGATACTGACCAAACAAACAACGTCAAACTAAACCGTGGCCAGCTACAGGTAACATTTCAACAGGATCACGAAGAGCGCGCCAAGAAAGTAAAAGAGCTGGTTGATCAATGGTATAAAAATAAAGCCCAAGCGCTGTTTCAACAACGACTGACAGAAATACTCGGCAAAACCACGTGGGTGACAGACACGCCATCATTTCGTGTGATGGCAATGAAAAAACAATGGGGGAGCTGCTCCGCCAAAGGCCAATTAGTGCTTAACCCTCACCTTGTGAAAGCACCTAAGGAATGCATTGATTACGTGATACTACATGAGCTTTGCCACATTGCCGAACACAACCACAGCGAGCGATTCTGGCGCTTACTCACGCAAGTCATGCCCAATTGGAAAGAAGTAAAAGCCAAACTCGATGGTATGGCTGAAGTCTACTTAAATGGATAGAAACCACTCATGAAAAAGGGCCTAGCACAAACAGCTAAGCCCTTATTTATTGTTATTATCTATAACGTTTTACCAGCAGTCTCCTTGAAGAAATGCAGGAACACTTCCAACTAACGAGCCTCTGAGCACCTCATAACTCGAAAACGCTCGTAGTCACTCGTTAGCTTATCTTGAACCCATAGCCCTAGTGAACACCAGCCATCAATGTGTTAATGGCAGCCGCTTTAAACATGTCTTCCTCTATCTGCTCCCAGATGTACAAAATTTTGCGACCACCGAATGGTCGAAAATAATGGATACCCTCGATAAGAACCGTGTCTTTTAATTTGCGACGTATGGTCTTACTGTCGTACTTGATACGCCCAGAAAGTTCTTCGGTTGTTAAGTATGTTTGTGCCATAATATTCAACTCCTGCAAGTTATTAGGATCTTTAAAAGACCTTAATGATCTTCTGTAGATCATAATAGTCAATTTTAGATCTTTTGCAAGATTTTTGATCTTCTATAGATCATTTTTTGAGGTTTAAGATGATAAAATGCCACTTATCTAAAATCATGGGCGAAAGAAAGCTTAAGATATCAGACGTATCAAACGAAACTGGAATCAATCGAGGAACCATTACACGCCTTTATCACGAGACAGCAATTCGAGTAGAGTTCGATGTACTAGAGCAATTATGTAACTACTTTGAGTGCGGTATTGAAGAGCTCTTAGAGATACAAAAAGAAGGCAAATAAACAGAGGTAATTTAGAGGCTTAGACTTGTCCAAAATCATTTTGGTCACCATATGGTCACATTTTGGTCACAAGTCAAAAAACAGGCTGTTTTGGTCACAAAAAGCGAAGGACATTTCATGCTGATTGAAGACTATTAGTTAAGTACACAGTATTAATTGCGAAAAGGTAACGGAAGGCATTATTAGATATAAAAGAAAGGAACTTATTTTCTAAATCTTTGAATTAATTGAATAAATGGTGCACCCGAGAGGATTTGAACCTCCGGCCTCTCCCTCCGGAGGGGAGCGCTCTATCCAGCTGAGCTACGGGTGCATGTTTAAGTCACACAACATGAAGTCTGAATCGACTTAGGGTGCGTATTCTAAAGGAAATTACTCAGGATTCCAGTGCTTAATGACACAAAGCATTAGATAATGATGTTTTTCTCGTTGGTATGGCGTAGATCAAATCGGTTTACGGGTTTTGCTGGCGCTTTTTAATTTGGGGTATCTCATGCTGTGGAAGACTTTTGTGTTTAAAGCCTTGGTGAGTGGCGTTTTGTTAGCGGCTTTTAGCGTCAGTCAGTATGCTTATGCTGAACGCTCCGGTGAGCAAGTTTTTTATACTTATTGCATTGCATGCCATATGAGTGGCGTAGCGGGTGCACCTAAACTGGGAAGCAAAGCAGACTGGCAACCACACATCGATAAAAGCATGGCAACCCTACTGAAAAACGCCATCAGTGGAATCAAGGCGATGCCACCGCGTGGTATGTGTTCCAATTGCACTGACAATGAAATACAAAATACGATTCAGTTTATGATCGATAGCACGGAAAAATAAGCCTTTTAAGCACTAGCCATTTAGCATGGCTTTTAACGCCGATAGGGAGGCCTGGCCACGTTCTTTCTTAGCACTTTCGCCTTCGTCGCCTCGCCCTTCCCATACCAAATCTTCTTCGGGCAACTCATCTAAGAATCGACTCGGTAAACAGTCGATTTCTTCACCGTATTGGCGACGTTTGGCGGCCATGGTAATACACAAGGTTTTCTTCGCGCGGGTAATGCCCACGTAGGCAAGGCGTCGCTCTTCTTCGATGTCGTCATTCTCGATGCTGTTTCTATGAGGCAATAACTCCTCTTCGCAGCCGATCAAAAACACATGCGGGTATTCCAACCCTTTAGAGGCATGCAAAGTAAGCAACTGCACCTTGTCTTCGTCTTCCTCTTCTTCTTGACGTTCTAACATGTCGATTAAAAGTAACTTACTAATGGCTTGATCCAAGCCCGCGGTTTCGTCTTCTTCCCAGGCCGACTCCATCATACGCTGGATCGAATCCAATAAGAAACGTACGTTCTCAATCCGACGATCGCCGGCTTTTGACGACGAGGTTTGCTCTTGTATCCAGCCATAATAATCCATGTCATGAATCATTTGCTCAATGACCGGCACAGGCGACGCGCCTTCTAAGCGTTGGCGAAGCGTCGACATCCAGCGCTCAAATTCCTGTAAACTTCTCAATGAGCGCCCTGTAATCGAGTCTTCCAATTCTTTATAACCAGACGCTTCGAACAAGCTCACACCGCGCTCAGTGGCCAAATTACCGACTTTTTCCAAGGTCGCTGGGCCAATCTCTCGACGCGGCAAATTCACAATACGCAAAAATGCATTGTCGTCTGACGGATTCACTAAAAGACGCAAATAACTCATCAAATCTTTGATTTCAGCACGAGCAAAAAACGACGTGCCGCCGTTCATCTTGTAGGGAATACGATAGGCTTGCAGCTTAATTTCCAATAGTCGTGCTTGATGATTGCCGCGATACAAGATGGCAAAATCCCGATAAGGAATATCGTGACGTAAATGCCGAGACTGAATTTCTGCGGCGACCCGTTCAGACTCGGCGTCTTCATTGCGCGTCACCATAATACGAATCGGATCGCCGACTTCGTGATCGCTCCATAAGGCTTTATCGTGAATATGGGGATTATTTGCTATAAGGGTGTTGGCGGCTTTAAGTATGGTTTTGGTGGAACGATAATTTTGCTCCAGTTTGACTAATTTAAGCGTTGGGTAATCGACTGACAGACGCTCTAAATTTTCTGGTCGCGCACCACGCCACGCATAAATAGACTGATCGTCGTCTCCTACCAAGGTAAAGCAACAACGAAAGCCGGCCAACAAACGGATCAATTCGTACTGGCTGGCGTTGGTGTCTTGGCACTCGTCCACCAGCAAATAGCGCACTTTTTTCTGCCAACGATCGCACAGCTCTTGATCGGCCATGAGCAAGCTCACTGGCAATAAAATCAGATCGTCAAAATCGACGGCGTTGTAAGCTCTTAAATAACGTTGATATTGCGCATAGACTTGCGCGGCCAGCAGAAACTCTTCCGTGTCGGCGTTGGTCATCGCTTCTTGAGGTGTGGTCAGGTCGTTTTTCCAATTCGAAATCGTATGCTGACAATACGCCGCCGAGTCCATTTGACCATTGAATTCTTTGTCTAGAATCTCTTTCACCAGACTCAAAGAGTCCTGCGCATCAAACAGCGTAAAGCCTTCTTTTAAGCCGGCGCGACGGAACTCTTTACGCAGTATCCGCAAGCCCAAATTATGAAACGTCGAGATGCTCAAACCGCGACTTTCAGGCTTAGATAACATGCCCATCACTCGTTCTTTCATCTCGCGAGCGGCTTTATTAGTAAAGGTCACCGCTATAATGCTGCTGGCTTTAAATCCACACGTTTGAATCAAATAGGCGATTTTTGTCGTGATTACACTGGTTTTCCCCGAGCCTGCCCCAGCCAACACCAACAAAGGCCCATCAATTTTCTTAACGGCATCAAGCTGTCGTTCGTTCAAATTGCGTAAACGTTGGGAAATAGACGGTAAAGACTGACTCATGGAAAACCTAGCTCACAAAGTGATGAAAAATACACGTTCAGTGTAACCGACATTCTCCCATCTCGCACGGGCATAATCTCTCTCTTTGCCCTATGACGACACCGCAGCGGACAAGGTTTTTTCCATTTTACGATAGCTTAACGATTCCATCAGGTGCGCCCGGGTGACGTCGCTATCACTGAGGTCGGCCAGTGTTAACGCTACTTTTAACACGCGATGATAGGCACGGGCTGAGAGTTTGAGTTTTTCTAGGGCTTGCTGCATAAACTGTTTGTCATTCTCACTGAGCGCACAGATGCTTTCTAGCTGTCGGCCGCTGAGCAAAGCATTTTGCATGCCTTGACGTGAACGTTGACGGGCTACCGCGCGTTCGACGCGTTCACGCACGCTGGCGCTGCACTCGCCTTCTTCTTGGGCATTTACCAACACACTTGAGGGCAAAGGCGGTACCTCGACATGCAAATCAATGCGATCTAAAAAAGGCGCTGAGAGTTTTTTTAAATATTTTTGGCTCGCGCTGGACTGGTAGTAATCTTGTCCACCGCTGTAAGCTTCGTTGCTCGCGTTCATCGCAGCCACGAGTTGAAACCGAGACGGGAAGGTCACTTGGCCACGCGCTCGTGAAATATGGACTTCGCCACTTTCGAGTGGTTCACGCAGTACTTCAAGCACTTTTCGGTCAAATTCGGGCAATTCATCAAGAAAAAGCACACCACAATGGGCCAACGATGCTTCACCCGGTTTCGGAATAGAGCCTCCACCCACTAACGCGGCGGCGGAACAAGAATGGTGTGGCGACCGAAAGGGCCGCTCCGACCAGTGCCAATCTAGCCCCATTTTTCGACCTGCGACCGATTGCACCGACGCCACAGCCAAGGCTTCGGCCTCCGTCATTGCAGGCATAATGCTCGGCAGCCTCGATGCTAACATGGTTTTTCCCGTGCCAGCCGGACCAATAAACAACAGATTATGCCCACCGGCGGCGGCAACTTCTAACGCACGTCTAGCTTGATATTGGCCTTTAACATCGCGCATGTCTTTGTGGTCCAACGGTAACGGTTCGCTGGGTTTAGACACACAATCCGGTAACGTAATGGACTTGAGTAAGTGGGCAGTCACTTGCGTTAGATGCTTTGCAAACACAGCGTTACTGTCGACCAGAGCCGCTTCTTGTTGATTGTCTTCTGGTAAAATCAACTGTCGATTCGCATGATGGCACGCAATCGCAGAAGGCAACAATCCGGGCACGCCTCGTATGTCCCCCGACAGTGCCAGCTCACCGATAAACTCAATATCGCGCACGTTTATATCACCCAATTGCCCCGACGCCACCAATACACTGATAGCAATCGCCAAATCATAACGGCCGCCTTCTTTCGGTAAATCCGCTGGAGCAAGGTTAATGGTCACTCTCTTAGTGGGAAATTCAAAATGGCTGTTGATAATCGCACTGCGCACGCGATCTTTTGATTCACGCACCGCCGCCTCAGGAAGACCGACAATGTTTAACGAGGGTAAACCGTTGGAAATGTGTGTTTCAACCGTGACTAAAGGGGAAGACACGCCGACACGGGCGCGACTGTAAATGGTGGCTAAACTCATGATCACTCCTTGATCCAAAAAAATACGCAACGACGAAGAATCCCGCTTGCGACTTGGTACGTACTGTAAAACAACGTTAACTTCATTCGACGAGAGAACCTAATGCCGACTCACCGCCTTAATCCCAACAAATTACTGATGTCTAAATGGACGTCCACATCACCACAGCAAAAAGAGAAACATTTTTTGGTCACACAACTCATCCGTAATGAAGCCGATATGGTTGTCGACTGCATTATAGAAGCGGTGATCAATCGTAACCAGTATCAATTGCCTTGGCAGAATCTGACATCAGCAACTGACTGGCAGCAAGGCTGGAAATAATTCAGTCCAACCATGCAGACAGTGCGTTAATCTTTTTGTTCCAATACGGTTAAGCGTGCTTCTAACGCCGCCAGTTTTTCACGGTATTTTACCAACATGGCGGCCTGCACCTCGAATTCTTCTCGTGTGACTAAGTCCATTTTTTGCAATGTATTACGTGCAACATCATGAAGCTGCGCTTGAATTTCCTCTTTCGGCAATTTCCCTAAAGTTTCTGCTGCCTGCTCTAATCCGGTGCCAAGTTGTTTTATAAACTGATCGATCATGTGATTCTCATTCTTTGCATTAACAATATTGAACAGTATAGAGACCTTAAGACCGTCAATACAAGCCATCTCTAACGCCTCATTAAAGGATCACGCGTTTCTTCGGTGCGTTTTACGCTTGAAGTGATTCCCGCCCTTCTTATAGTCGCCTCTTTATTGTGCATATAAAGCAATGTTCGTACTTTTTACCGCCTTAAAAGCCACTAAAAACGCCATTAAACTTCACTGTCACAATCCGTTCATTTTCTGATCAGAAGCAATGATATAGCGGCTTGAGCGATATTTTGACCGATGGCTTTTTTACGCTGCGCACCAAGTTAACGCAACAATGCAAACAAACAGCCCAATTTGCTGCACAAAATACGTTCTAATTGCGCTTTCCCCAACACGGCGAACCCTAACTAAGCGAAACGTCCCACGCTGTATGGGGTAATCCATTTCTGGCACGCATATTGAATAAGGCTAAGTACCTGCGATACGACAATAAAACTGACTTTTTAAGGAGACAGTGGGTATGAAGCTTATAACTGCCATCATCAAGCCATTTAAACTCGATGATGTTCGAGAAGCACTTTCTGAAATCGGCGTCCAAGGGATCACCGTCACAGAAGTCAAAGGTTTCGGACGTCAAAAGGGTCACACAGAATTATACCGCGGCGCGGAATACGTTGTGGATTTTTTACCAAAAGTAAAAATCGAATTGGCGATTGCCGACGAGATGACCGATCAAGTTGTTGAAGCCATTACTGGCGCAGCAAACACAGGCAAAATTGGCGACGGTAAAATCTTTATCGTTAACCTAGAACAAGCGGTTCGTATTCGTACCGGCGAGACGGGTGTAGAAGCGGTTTAATTACGGCTGACTCATACAAGCCTTTAGGGGGGCGAAACATGCAAGATCAAATTTTTCACTTACAATATGCCATGGATACCTTTTACTTTTTGGTGTGTGGCGCGCTGGTTATGTGGATGGCAGCTGGGTTTGCCATGTTGGAAGCAGGTCTAGTACGTGCAAAAAACACCACAGAAATTCTTACTAAAAACGTCGCCTTGTTTGCCATTTCTTGCATCATGTATTTGGTGTGTGGTTACGCCATCATGTACGGTGGTGACTGGTTTTTAACGGGGATTCAAGATGTAGATGTCGACTCTACCTTGACGGATTTTGCTGGTCGCGAAGACGGCTTCGTCGGCGGCTCTATCTATTCAGGCGCGTCTGATTTCTTCTTCCAAGTTGTATTCGTTGCAACAGCCATGTCCATTGTGTCTGGGGCCGTTGCGGAACGTATGAAGCTATGGGCATTCCTTGTGTTTGCGGTAGTCATGACGGGGTTCATCTACCCAATGGAAGGTAACTGGACATGGGGCGGCGGTTCTGTATTCGGTATGTTTAGCCTTGGCGACCTTGGCTTCACTGACTTCGCCGGTTCCGGTATCGTTCACATGGCGGGTGCGTCTGCTGCACTAGCGGGTGTATTGGTACTGGGCGCTCGTAAAGGCAAATACGGTCCTAACGGTGAAGTACGTGCCATTCCTGGTGCAAACCTACCTCTAGCAACGCTAGGTACATTCATCCTTTGGATGGGTTGGTTCGGTTTCAACGGTGGTTCTGTTCTCAAACTTGGCGACATCGCCAGCGCAAACTCTGTTGCTATGGTGTTCTTGAACACAAACGCAGCGGCAGCAGGTGGTGCAATTGGTGCGCTTATCCTAGCTCGTATCCTATTCGGTAAAGCCGATCTAACCATGCTTCTAAACGGCGCATTGGCTGGTTTGGTTGCCATCACAGCCGGTCCAGACACACCGTCTGCTCTAGGCGCGACTCTGATTGGTCTTGTGGGTGGTTTGATTGTTGTTGTGTCTATCCTGACGCTAGACAAATTAAAAATTGATGATCCGGTCGGTGCGATTTCAGTACATGGTGTGGTCGGTCTTTGGGGTCTATTAGCGGTTCCTCTTACCAACGACGGTACAACGTTCGGTGGACAAATCGCCGGCGCGCTAACCATCTTCGTTTGGGTGTTCTTCTCTAGTTTGGTGGTTTGGTTAGTCATCAAAGCCATCATGGGTGTTCGAGTGACAGAAGAAGAAGAATACGAAGGCGTTGATATGTCTGAGTGTGGTATGGAAGCCTACCCTGAGTTTGGAAAAAAATAACGCTACATATAAGTAACTTCTTTGTTCAGTAATCAAAACCCTCGCCTCGGCGGGGGTTTTCTATTTGCATCTACGTTAAGTAATTATTTATCAAGTAACGATTATCAAGTAGCCATTATCAAGTAACTATTTTATTTAGGCCTTTATCGTCTACTTCCCCACTTCGATAAAGGCTATCATGCACAAAACCTACGACCGACTTATTGAGGCCACCATGAGAGAAGATCTGCATTTAACCATTCGTAACCTAACCAACAACGATTACGAACAAGTCAAAATCCTAATGGATAAGGTCTATCATGACATTGGCGGCTCTTGGCCAGAACACACCATTCATCAACTGATTAAAGATTTTCCTGAAGGCCAAATTTGCCTAGAAGACCACGGCAAAATCGTCGGTATTGCCTTGTCGGTGCAAGTCAGTTACCAGCGCTTCAGTAACCCACACACCTACGACGATCTAGTCGATCAAAAAGAAAACATTTTAAACGATGCGCTAGGCGACGCTATGTACGGCTTAGACGCACTCATCGCGCCAGAATATCGTGGCTATCGCTTAGGGCGACGATTGTACGAAGCGCGTAAAGACTTGTGCCGTCAGCATAATTTGCGTGCTATTTTAGCCGGTGGACGCATCCCGAGCTATCACGAACACGCTCACGAAATGAGCCCTGCCGAATACCTAGAAGCCGTACGCGAACGCAAAATCTACGACCCTATTCTCACCTTCCAGCTATCCAACGATTTTCAAGTCACGCGCCTATTAAAACGCTACATGCCAGAGGACGAAAAGTCCCAAGGTTATGCTACGTTATTAGAATGGAAAAATATTTTCTTCGAGCCTGACACGAATGTGATTCGTTCACGCAAAACCCAAGTTCGAATCGGTGCGATTCAGTGGCAAATGCGCGAAGTAGAAAGTGTTGACGAATTACTCAAACAAGTTGAATACTTCATTGATGCCGTCTCCGACTACAAAAGTGATTTTGTGCTCTTCCCAGAATTTTTTAATGCGCCCTTGATCGGACTCAGCCCAGACCAAAGCAATCAAACCGAAGCCATACGTTTTTTAGCCAGTTACACTGAGCGCTTTAAAAATGAAATGAGCCAGTTTGCGGTGGGTTATAATATCAACGTCATTACCGGCTCTATGCCCGTGATCGAAGATGACATTGTTTATAACGTGAGTTATTTATGTCGCCGCGATGGCACCGTAGAAGAACAGAAAAAAATCCACATTACGCCTCACGAGCGCCGCGATTGGGTCATTCAAGGCGGTAACGAAATTCGTGTCTTCAATACCGACGCCGGCCGTGTGGGCATCTTGATCTGCTACGATGTGGAATTCCCAGAACTGGGCCGCTTGTTAGCGGAACAAGACATGGACATTCTATTTGTGCCTTTCTGGACCGACACAAAAAATGGCTATTTGCGTGTGCGTCGTTGTGCACAAGCCCGCGCCATTGAAAACGAATGTTACGTGGTGATTTGCGGCAGCTGTGGGAACTTACCACAAGTGGAAAACCTCGACATTCAGTATTCACAAAGCTCGGTCTTTTCACCGTCTGACTTTTCCTATCCACACGATGCCGTTATGGCCGAAACCACCGCGAACACCGAAATGATCATGTTCTCTGACTTGGATTTAGATAAGTTAAAATTGACGCGCAGCGAAGGCTCAGTCAATAACTTAAAGGATCGCCGTACCGATTTATATTCACTTAGTTGGAAAAAAGCGTGATCCAACCAACATCACTGACACAACATCACTGACACAACATCACTGACACAACCTCACTGAAAAGAAGAGACTCACATGGCCAAAGCAAAAACCGCCTTTGTCTGCAACGAATGTGGCGCAGACTACGTAAAATGGCAAGGACAATGCCAGGCGTGCAGCGCATGGAATTCCCTGTCAGAGATACGCCTAACATCGGGTAAAACGTCGGCTCGCGTGTCCGCCGCGCAAGACCCACGTTATCAAGGCTACGCCGGTGCTGTGACAGGCATTCAGAATTTGTCCGACATCGACCTTGGGGATGTGCCGCGCTTTAGTTCCGGCGCCAATGAGTTCGACCGCGTGCTTGGCGGTGGCTTGGTGCCAGGGGGTGTTGTACTAATCGGCGGATCACCCGGCGCCGGAAAAAGTACGCTTTTGCTGCAGACCATGTGTTGGCTTGCGCAACAACAAAGTGCGCTCTATGTCACAGGGGAAGAATCCTTGCAGCAAGTGGCCATGCGCGCGCAGCGTCTTGGTTTGCCGACGCAACATCTGAAAATGCTTTCGGAAACCAACGTTGAAGCAATATTGACCATCGCTCAGCAGGTGAAACCGAAAGTCATGGTCATCGACTCAATTCAAGTCATGCACCTTGATGGCATCGAATCCGCCCCCGGCAGTGTATCGCAAGTGCGTGAAAGCGCTGCCGTATTGACACGTTTTGCCAAACAAACGCAAACCGCCGTCTTGCTCGTCGGTCACGTCACGAAAGACGGCACACTGGCGGGACCAAAAGTCTTAGAACACATGGTGGACTGCTCAGTGCTGCTGGAAGGCTCAGAAGACTCACGCTTTCGGACCCTGCGCGGCATGAAGAATCGATTCGGAGCAGTTAACGAGTTGGGTGTTTTTGCCATGCTCGAAAACGGCTTGAAAGAGGTGAAAAATCCCAGCTCAATTTTCTTGAATCGCAGCAAACACCCAGCCGCCGGAAGCCTAGTGATGGTGGTATGGGAAGGCACGCGCCCCTTGCTAGTGGAATTACAAGCATTGGTCGACGACTCTGCCTTGGGTAACCCAAGACGCGTTACCGTGGGGTTTGATCATAATCGCCTCGCCATGCTACTCGCCGTATTGCACAAACACGGTGGCTTACTGACCTCAGATCAGGATGTGTACTTAAACGTTGTTGGCGGCGTAAAAGTTCTGGAAACCAGTGCGGATTTGGCCGCCATCGCGGCGGTGGTGTCGAGCTTTCGAGACCGAGTATTACCGCACGATTTAGTCGTATTGGGGGAAGTGGGGTTATCCGGTGAAATTCGCCCTGTTCCTTCGGGTCAAGAGCGCATCAGTGAAGCCGCGAAACACGGCTTTACGCGTGCGGTCGTGCCGAAAGCCAATTGCCCGAAAAAGCCAATAGACGGCATGAAAGTGATCGGTGTTGATCGGTTATCCGAAGCGTTAGAGGCTATTTTTGAACAGTAGTTTTTTAAGAACGCCCTTGTTATTAAAAGTCAGTGGTTCTTAAAAGTCAGTCGCTTTTAAACGTAAATAAATCGTCCAACGGGGCGGCTTCCATACCGTAAGGCAGCGCTTTGGACGAGTCGGCTGCTAATCGATCTTGACGCGCTTTGAGCAAACGCACTCGGCGCTGTTTACACAAATCCAATACATGATGACGCGCCTCGTTGGACAATGAAAACCAATGAAAGCGCTCGTCTCGGCTGCGTAAACAGCCCTTACAAAAGCCTTTTGCGCTGTTCTCACACACACCACGACAGGGGCTTTCTATGGCAAATAATTCTATTTGTTCCATTTGGATTCCTGTTGCTTCGCTCGCATTATTCTGTCGCTAGCTGAAAATCATACACTTCTTCTGGGGATAAGAAATACACACGCTCCGCAGGGGCTGCATCCAGTGAAAACCAATAAAAACGTTCGGTAATGCCCATTTCCAAATAGAAATTCACGTACACAGCGTGTACAGGGTCTGCAATATTAAGCGCCTCGGCTGTCATCGCAGAGCCATCCGACCACGCATGAACGCCGACGCCAGCTCCCGGGCCTATAGTGCGATCTACCCCACCTAAGAATAAATCCACACCACCTGACAACACATAACCCGTTGACGCAATGTGCGTATTCAACCCCAAACGACGAATCAGCCGTGCGCCTTCCATCGTCGCCTGTTGATCCACCGAGCCTGGTACATCCACCAGCACCAAATCGGTCACATTGGGATGCTGTTCGACCATGTCACTCAGCGTGTTCACCAAATTGCTGTCCAAGACACCAAACAAGTAGGCGTAGTTATCTTCCACTTCAATACTCAAAGCACGAGCCGATTCACGCTTAATCCCAGGCTCAGACGATGCGGCGCAACCCACTAAAAGCAGCACAGCAAAAAGCCATGACCACGACATTGCCCTTGCACCTAATTGACTCGCCTTCATAACACACCCAGCCGATTGAAAAAAACATCATAGCACTAGGCCATACCAGAGCAAAGCAAGCATCAGCTTGGGTTTTATTCGCATAAAAAAAAGCCACTCATCTTGCGATGAGCGGCCATGAAACACATTTAGCACACATCTATTCATGCCACAAAAAGATACGTCACAACATCAGTCAGAGTGCCGTTAACCACTAAGATGGGAAAGCAAAGCTCTTACCCTCACGAACACCAGCTGAAGGCCAGCGCTGGGTGATGGTTTTACGCTTGGTGTAAAAACGCACTGCGTCTGGACCATAAGCATGCAGATCACCAAATAAAGAGCGCTTCCAACCGCCAAAACTGTGGTACGCCACGGGAACCGGTAAAGGCACGTTAATGCCGACCATGCCCACTTCAATGTGATCTGAAAAGTAACGTGCCGCTTCGCCGTCGCGGGTAAAAATACAAGTGCCGTTGCCGTATTCGTGGTCATTGATCAGCGTCATGGCCTCTTCCATGGTGTCCACGCGAATCACTTGCAGCACAGGACCAAAAATTTCTTGCTGATAGCTGTCCATGTTTTTCGTCACGCCATCAATGAGCGTCGCGCCTACGAAAAAGCCGTTTTCATAGCCGGCAACGTGTGGATAACGACCATCCACCACCACCGTAGCACCTTGTGCTTCGGCGCTGTCGATAAAGCCTACCACCTTGTCTTTATGTTCTTGGGTAATGACTGGGCCAAAATCGTTACTTTTATCGGAGCATTCGCCAACTTTTAGTGGCTTCATTGCTTCCGCCATTTTACTGATCAAGGCATCGCCGGCCGCTTTACCGACGGTGACCGCAACCGACAAGGCCATGCAACGCTCGCCTGACGAGCCAAATGCCGCGCCCAACAATTGGCTCACCACGTTATCCATGTCGGCATCTGGCATCACAATCGCGTGATTTTTTGCGCCGCCCAGTGCTTGGCAGCGCTTACCATTGGCGCTGGCTTTGCTGTAAATGTATTCCGCAATCGGCGTAGATCCGACAAAGCTCACGGCTTTGACACGCTTATCTTCCAATAAAGTATCCACCGCGACCTTGTCGCCGTTGACCACATTGAATACCCCCGCTGGCAAACCCGCTTCGTGCAGTAATTCCGCAAGAAATAACGCGGTACTGGGGTCCCGTTCGGACGGTTTTAACACAAACGTATTGCCACACACGATCGCCATCGGAAACATCCACAGGGGCACCATCGCGGGGAAATTAAACGGCGTAATGCCGGCAACCACGCCCAGCGGCTGAAACTCGCTCCAAGAATCGATGTTCGGACCGACGTTTTTGCTGTATTCGCCTTTAAGCAATTCAGGCGCGCCACAGGCGTATTCGACGTTTTCAATACCGCGCTGCAATTCACCGGCGGCGTCGTGGCAAATCTTGCCGTGTTCAGCGCCGATCAATTCACAAATTTTATCCGCGTGCTTTTCCAACAGCGCCTTATATTGAAACATCACTCGAGCGCGTTTCAGGGGTGGTGTATTTCGCCATTCTGGGTACGCTGCTTGAGCGGCGGCGATCGCGTCTTCGACGGTGTCTTTTGACGCGATGGCGACTTTTTTCGCCACGTTCCCCGTCGCTGGGTTAAATACATCTTGTGTACGGGCGGCGTCTTGTGAGGCGTTGCCTCCAATGAAATGTCCAATAATTTCCATAACAGCGTGGTCTCTCTACTCTAAAAGGGCTTTATAAAAAATTCATAAATAACGATGATTGACACTACTATGCCAGAGGAATAGATTATAAAAATCTGAATCTATTAACGCTTAGTTAACGTATTACTTAACCATTATTACAGACTAACCAAAAGAGAAGAAAGCCAAGCCATGAATAAATTTCAAAGTCAGGTCAGTGATGCAGATTTACGCATTTTACGGATTTTTAGAACCGTAGTGGAGTGCGGTGGCTTTTCCGCCGCCGAGGTTGAGCTCAACATCAGCCGCGCCGCGATCAGCATTGCCATGTCGGATCTAGAAACTCGACTTGGATTTCGGCTTTGCCAGCGTGGTCGCTCGGGTTTTTCACTCACCAATGAAGGCAGCCAAGTCTACGACCATACCCTGCAACTGCTTTCTTCGATTGAAGATTTTCGTACACACATCAACGCGTTACATCAGCACTTAAAAGGCGAGCTGAACATTGGCATCACCGATAATTTGGTCACCTTACCCCATACGCGCATTACACAAACACTTGCTGGGCTCAAAGACCGAGGCCCACAAGTCACCATTAACATTCGTATGATACCGCCTACCGATATAGAACGCGGCGTACTCGACGGACGCTTGCACGTCGGCATAGTGCCCGACCTAAAGATCCTCAGCGGCTTAGATTATCACCCCCTATATGAAGAAGAATCCAAGCTCTATTGCAGCGACACTCACCCACTTTTTGATCTAAACGAAAACGACCTGAGCAAAACCACACTGAAAAATTTTGACGCGGTACTGCCCGCCTACGCCCAAACGCCCGAGGTCAAAGCACAACATCAGCCACTCACCACCAGCGCCACGGCAACAGACCGCGAAGGCATCGCGTTTTTGATTCTAACGGGGCGTTACATTGGCTTTTTACCCGACCACGTGGCCGCGCACTGGATTCGAGATGGTCGGATGAGAGCGATTCTGCCCAATGAATGCCGCTATGTGACCCAGTTCTCCGCAATTACTCGCAAGGGCGCAAGAGCAAACCTTATTTTAGAAACCTTTCTTGAAGAACTGGCCAAAACCCAATAGCCGGTGCTTTATTGGGGTTAACATTGCAAGATATTCTTAATTGGGAATATCTTTCATATATATTTAAAAGTTCATATCCTAACGCTAGAGATATAAAATAGATTCATCTTGCTACGCCTTCTATATCCTCAATGTTTACGGAGTTATGAATGAACCCTCAAAAACGCTTACCTACAATAATGGGTATGACGCTCGCGGCGTCACTACTGATAACCGGTTGCTCACCAGCCGAAGAAAACGTCATCGTAGAAAAAGACATTATTCGTCCTGTCAAATTGGTCACTATTAACGCCACGGACACCGTGAATATTCGTCGCTTCCCGGCCGAATTAAAAGCCAGCGAAGAAGCCGACATTGCTTTTCGTGTCGGCGGCCAATTAATGACGCTTAACGTCGTCGCAGGCCAGCGTGTCAATAAAGGCGACTTACTGGCTGTGTTAGACCCTACCGACTTCAAACTGCAAGTCGAACTCGCACAAGCAAACCAAAGTCTGGCTGACGCCCAGTTTAAACGTATTCAGAATTTGTTACGTCAAAACGCCACCACGCAAGCGCAATACGACACCACAAAAGCGACACTCGATCAGGCGAATAACGCCCTACAAACCGCCAAAAACCAGCTTAAATACACCCAAGTTTACGCGCCTTTCAAGGGCGTTATCTCGTCCGTAGCGACAGAGAACTTTCAGTATGTGAGCGCCACCGAGACGTTAATGCACATTCAAAACATCGACGATTTGGACATTGAATTCCAAGTTCCTGAAAGCCTAGTGGTTAGCATTAGATCAACAGACTCTAGCTATCGGCCTAATGTGGTTGTGGATGTTGCACCAAACGAACCCCTAACCGGCGTGTATAAAGAACACAACACAACACCGGATGAAACCACAAAAGCCTACGACGTGACCTTACAATTGATTCGAAACAACGCCTCAGCTCACACCTTGTTACCGGGCATGACGGCGAACGTAGACATTGATTTGAGCCGTCTATTGGGGCAGAAAAAACATTTTACCGTCCCCGTAGAAGCCGTGTTGCGTCATGAAGACACCACGACAGGAACGTCCAACAACACCGTGTGGGTATACAATAAAAGCACCGAGAAAGTCAGTGCTCGCGTGGTGACGCTTGGTACATTGCAGAACGATCAAATTGAGATTATATCGGGGCTTGAAGCGGGTGATCAAATTGTCGCGGCAGGGGTAAACAGCTTAACCGACCGCATGCACGTGCGTCCTTGGACTCGTGAGCGTGGCCTATAATTATGGATATTGCAGCGTACTTTATTAATCGAAAAGTCACCAGTTGGATGATCACACTGATCTTATTGATCGGTGGTATCATTGCATTTAGCAACCTTGGGCAATTAGAAGACCCTGAATTCACCATCAAAGACACTCTAATCATCACCTATTATCCAGGCGCATCGCCGGAACAGGTCGAAGAAGAAGTCACTTACCCTATTGAACGAGAACTGCAAAACTTACCGTATGTGGACAAGATCACGTCCACCTCTAAGGCGGGTTATTCTAAAGTTCAGCTGACCATCAAAGACACTTACCGAGCCAAAGAATTAAAGCAAATTTGGGACGAGGTGCGTAAGAAAATTCGCGACATCACGGGCACCTTTCCAAAAGGCGTCGCTACGCCTATGGTACTGGACGATTTTGGTGATGTGTACGGTGTCATGCTTGCCATCAATGGCGAAGGCTATCCTTACAAAGACCTGGAAAACTACGTTGACTATGTCAAACGTGAGTTGGTTTTGGTTGATGGTGTAGCAAAAGTCGCGGTCGCTGGTGAACAAAACGAGCAGGTCACCATCGAAATTTCGCGCTCTAAACTGACCAATATGGGCATTGCTCCGAGCCAGTTAGAAACACTGCTTTCCAATCAAAACAGCGTCTCTAATGCCGGCCGTGTTAAAGTAGGCAGTGAGTACATTCGCATTAGCCCAACCGGAGAGTTTAACGACATCTCCGAATTGGAAAACCTCATTGTCGGCACGCCAGCAGACGGCAAGCTCATTCGCCTAAGAGACATCGCGACCATTAAGCGCGAATACGCCGAGCCACAAACTCACATTGTTAACTTTAATGGCGCTAAGTCTTTGCTGCTTGGCATCTCGTTTTCATCGGGCGTCAACGTGGTGAAAATCGGCGAGGCGTTAGAAAATCGCATCGAAGAACTGCAATACCAACAGCCTGTTGGCTTAAACATGGACACGATTTATTTTCAGTCCAAGGAAGTGGATCGTTCTGTGTCTAACTTCTTACTGAATTTGGTCGAAGCCGTGGGCATTGTTATCTTGGTGCTCTTGGTATTCATGGGCATTCGCTCCGGGATTTTGATCGGTATCATCTTGTTGCTCACTATTTTGGGCACCTTTATTGTGATGGATTACCTTCACATCAATTTACAACGTATCTCCTTGGGCGGCTTGATTATCGCACTCGGTATGCTGGTCGATAACGCCATTGTGGTTACTGAAGGGGTGTTAATCGGCTTACAGCGCGGCATGACCAAGGTGCAAGCCGCCAGCGCCGTGGTAAAACAAACCAAATGGCCCTTGCTGGGCGCGACTGTGATTGCCGTTACGGCGTTTGCGCCTATTGGTTTGTCGCCAGACGCCGTTGGGGAATTTGTCGGCTCGTTGTTTTATGTCTTGTTGATCTCCTTGTTATTAAGCTGGTTAACCGCCATCACGCTTACGCCGTTCTTTTGTGATTTGTTCTTTAAGGAAACCATTGCGAAAGCAAACAGCGAAGAAGGCGCCTCTTCAGACACAATTGACCCATATAAAGGCTTTATTTTCACGGGCTACAAATGGTTACTCGATAAAGCCATGCACTTTCGTTGGGTCACGGTTGTCTTATTGGTAGGCAGCTTATTCACCGCTGGATGGGCGTTCCAATTTGTGAAACAGTCGTTCTTTCCGCCGTCCACAACGCCGATGGTGTACATGGACATTCGGATGCCAGAAGGCACACACATTGAAGATACTTACCAAACCGTCGCCAGAATTGAGCAGGATCTATTAAAAGACGAACGCATTGACTCTGTCACATCGACCACAGGGCAAGGCGCACTGCGTTTCATGCTGACCTACACGGCAGAGCAAGCGAACTCCAGCTACGCTCAGTTTATTGTTCGTACCAGCAACACAGAAGTGATTCCTGGCCTCTTAAAAGACCTGTATTACACCATGCAGGAAGACTACCCAGAACTGGAAGTGAAGCTACAACGCCTACAATTAGGCCCCTCAACTGGTTCTAAATTAGAAACACGCATCAGTGGCCCAGATCCTAAAAAATTGCGTCAGATTAGTGCTCAGATCCAAGAAATCTATCGTGCAGATGGCGGTCTTGAAAGCATCAAGGACAACTGGCGTCAGCCGGTCAAGGTGTTGCGTCCTATTTTTAACGACGCGCAAGCTCGACGTTTAGGCATCAGCAAAACAGAGCTGGACGATGTCTTGCTGACCAACTTCACAGGGTCTCAAATTGGCTTGTATCGTGAAGGGACAGATTTGTTGCCAATAGTACGCACCGCACCTGAAAACGAACGTGTGTCGATCGATCAAATCCGCGATTTGCAGATTTACAGCCCAGCAACCGGCTCCTATGTCACCTTGTCGACCTTAGTGTCTGGCTTTGAAACCGTGTGGGAAGATCCAATCATTGAACGTCGCGATCGTAAACGTACCATCACGGTAATGGCCGACCCTAAAATCTTAGGCGACGAAACCGCCATGGCGATTTTTAGTCGCACCCGTGCCGCCATAGAAGCCATTGAATTACCACCAGGCTATGCCATGGAGTGGGGCGGTGAATACGAAAGCAGCACCGACGCACAAGCGAACATCTTCAAAGCTTTGCCAATGGGCTACCTGTTTATGTTCATTATTACTATCTTGTTGTTCAACTCCATTCGTGTGCCACTGACGATTTGGTTCTGTGTGCCACTGGCGTTAATCGGTGTATCGACAGGCTTATTGGTGATGAACTCAGCGTTTAGCTTCATGGCGCTGTTAGGGTTCTTAAGCTTGTCGGGCATGACCGTAAAAAATGGTATCGTTTTGGCCGATCAAATCAACTACGAAATGGAACAAGGCACCGAGCAATATCAGGCGATTTTCAACTCCGCTGTAAGTCGAGTTCGTCCGGTGTGCATGGCCGCTATTACCACCATTTTGGGCATGGTTCCCTTGCTGTATGATGCCTTCTTTGAGGGCATGGCTGTGGTCATTTCGTTTGGTTTGGGCTTTGCCACGGTGTTAACCTTGATCGCGGTTCCTGTGTTTTATTCAATCTTATTCCGAGTAAAATACCGTCATCATCGTGATTTTGACTAACTTCTGAACTGACAGGCGCCGACCTCTTTACGAAGTAAGGCGCCTGACTTTCACTATCAGCTAACGAGACACCTTATGCATTTAGACGATGTATTAAAACTGGACATTAAGTTACTCGTCGCGTTCGTCACCATTATGGAAGAAGGCAGCGTATCGCGGGCCGCAGAGCGTCTCGGCGTCACTCAGCCAGCACTGAGCAAAAGTTTGCAGCGATTGCGAGACTTGTTCAAAGATTCTCTGTTCACTCGACAAGCCTATGGGCTCAGCCCCACCGCTCGCGCGTCTGAATTGCACGACATGATCCAGCCGATTTTAAGCTCATTGTCGGAGCTGATGAGCCCCCATTCATTGGACTTAAAAAGCTTAGACAGACGTTTTAAAATGCGCGTTGATGAAGGGGATTTAGAAAATTTTATCGAACCCTTACTCGCATCACTGCAATATCAAGCACCCGGAATACGCTTATCCATCAATTCTTGGGGAGACTCGCAATTCGATGAATTGGTGTCTGGCAATGTGGATCTGGGCATCATGCGCATCAACGATACCCCGGGCAACATTCGCAGCAAACTGATTGGCTACATGGAAGCTTGCATTGTGCTAAGTGAAGCGCACCCTTTGTTTCATCAAGAAGAAGTGTCCGTCACCGACCTCTTGGCTCACAAGGTGGTGACTCATCATTTACGCAGCAACCGCAACAGCTCGTTCTCAAAAACCGAGCAAAAACTGAAACAACAAGGTCATGTGATACAGCCCAGCTTGGAGACCGACAGTTTAATGGTCGCGATGCAAGCGGTGAAACGCGGCATGGCCTTGGTCACGTCGCGCTCAATCGGAGATCTGTTTTTGCAAGTGATGTGCGAGAAAGCCAATTTCTACCCGGTCAAAATACTGCCTATTCCAAAAGAAGTCATCGAACTTGACGAGTACAATGGACAGCACCCTATCCATATTTTTTGGCATGAACGCTTTAATAACGACTTAGCCCATCGCTGGCTCAGGGAACAAATTATTTACTTTATGCGTGAATCGCCATGGATGCACTCACCTAAGTAGCCCGTTGGTAAACAGACTAACCCGCGTCGCGTTCGGCTCGCAACCACTCAAAGCGCGGGATATTCTCACCATTAATATGAACCGATTCCTGAAACATGCTGAGCGGTCGCGCCCACCAGCCAAACGCGCCGTACAACGCTTGGTAAATCACCAGTTCCTGCTCGGTTTCACTGTGGGTGGCCACTCGCTCTACCCAATACAGTGAGCCTTTATAATGCTGATAGACGCCTGCTTTCATTCTAAAACCCTCTATACTTATTAAAAATCGACTCATATAAGACGATATCAACCAATATTAAGAAATAACTGTCGCTAATACGAAAGTCACCTACTTACACACCCTAAGCATCTCAGCAATAATAACCCAATGGTTATCTGGTATTGTTCCGTTTACATCTCACTGAGGTTGTCTATGTATCTCGTTCGCCCTGTCGATTTTGCTGATTTGCCTGCCCTAGAGCGCCTTGCTCAACAAGCGGGGATCGGCATGACTAACTTCCCAGCCAACCGAGAGCGCCTAAACGACAAAATCGCCACGTCGCGTCGCTCCTTCCAAACCGACGTAATACAACCCGGCGATGAATCCTACTTGTTTGTCTTAGTGGATACCAGTAACGACCAGATTATCGGCTGCTGCGGCATGGACGCCATGGTGGGCGTTGACACGCCCTTTTACAGTTATCGCATCGACGAAGTGGTGCACGCCTCGCCACAATTGCAAATTCACAACCGAATTCCCGCGCTGTTTTTGTGCCACGACTACAGCGGCACCAGCCGTCTGATTGCCCTAGTGGTAGACAAAGCACATCAAAATCATCTGGCTATGTCTTTGTTATCTCGGGCGCGCTTGTTATTCATCGCGCGTTATCCAGAACGCTTTACCAAGCGCCTGTTTGTCGAACTGCGAGGCGAAAGTGACAAGCACGGTTATTCGGCATTTTGGGACGCATTAGGCAAACATTTTTTTACCATGGACTTCAAAAAAGCCGATTATTTATCTGGCGTAAGCAACAAAAACTTTATTGCTGAACTCATGCCACGCTACCCAATTTATGTGCCCACATTACCGCAATCTGCGCAAGACAGCATTGGCGTAGTGCACGAAAAATCCGTACAAAGCGCCGACATCTTATTGGACGAAGGCTTCGAATTTCGAGGTTATGTGGACATTTTTGACGCCGGCCCCAGCATAGAAGCACGAACCGAAAGCCTGCACACTATATCGCAACATAAAACTGACAAAGCCTTGAGTCTACCCCATGCGGCAAAGGGCACCACATACCTTATTGCCGCTGGGCATTTAGAGCATTTTCGAGTCACAGCCGCCCAGGCAGAGCCTCAAATTGCTGGGCTTGGGTTGGAAAAATCCACCCAAGAACACCTAGGAATAGGCGCTGGTGGTCGCGTCCAATGGATCACACTGTAAAGCGGCGCACACAAACACGATGAACACCCAAAATACATACGTTCAACTTACAAATAATAAACACAACAAGGAACACCACCATGATGGTCATCCGCCCTATTTGTCAAAATGACCTAACCTCACTCTGTCGTTTGGCCGAAAAAACAGGCATTGGCTTCACCTCGCTGGTCAATGATGAAACGCGATTACAAAAAAAAATCGACGGCGCCGTGCACTCTTTCACCAAAGACACGGTCAGCACGCCCAATAACGAAGATTACTTAATGGTACTCGAAGACAGCACGACCGGTGACATCGTCGGCACCTGTGGCATTTTAGCGACCGTTGGCCTAGACGAGCCGTTCTACAGTTATCACCTTGGCACCATCACCCATGCCTCTCGAGAATTGGGCGTCCACAACGCCGTGCCTACCTTGATATTGAACAACGATTTCACCGGATTCAGTGAAATTTGTACTTTGTTTTTGGAGGAAGATTACCGCCATTCCAAAAATGGTCAATTACTGTCTAAATCTCGTTTTATGTTCATGGCGCAATTTCCCGAGCGCTTTACGGAAAAAGTCTTCGCCGAAATGCGTGGCGTAAGTGATGACAACGGCGTATCGCCCTTTTGGGAGAGCTTAGGGCGGCATTTCTTTTCGATCGATTTCAAAGAAGCCGACGAGCTCACCGCTCAAGGGAACAAACAATTTATCGCCGAGCTCATGCCAAATAATCCGGTGTACGTCAACTTGCTGCCCAAAGCCGCCCGAGAGGTACTGGGCAAGGTACACACCAACACCGCACCGGCGCGACGTTTGCTGGAACAAGAAGGCTTTCGTTACGAAAACTACGTGGACATTTTTGATGGTGGCCCAAGTTTAGAAGCCCGCGTGCAAGACATTCGCGCCGTACGTGACAGCCGTATTTGCCTCGCTAACATTCAAACCGCTAACACGACCAACACCGCACACTGTTCAAACCGTTCAAACAGCACAAACGAGGGCAACCATTATTTAGTCTCTAACACCAAGGTGGCGGATTTTCGTTGTATCTTGATCCAGCGTCCGACGCCCATCGGCAGCGCCATGAGCCTAACGCAAGAAGAAGCCGATTGCCTATGCGTCAGTCACAAAGAACCGTTGCGCATCGTCGAATTGTCCCCTTATTCACGGTAATCCAGCGGCTATTTAATGAAATATTAAGCGAACAAAAGGAGCCATCATGAGCAAATTACAGCAAGCACATTACATTAATGGTCAGTGGGTCTCTGGCGCAGGCCATGCTTTTCAGTCAATCGACCCCGCCGACGCCAGCCTCGTATGGCAAGCCAATACCGCAACAACTGAACAAGTAGACATGGCGATTGTCGCAGCGCGAGCGGCATTTCCGGCGTGGGCGAACCGCCCTTTAGAAGAACGCTTGAGCATCCTCGACGACTTCGCCGCCTTGGTAAAAGAACACAGTGAACAGATCGCCACCTTAATCAGCCGCGAAACGGGCAAGCCCATTTGGGAAACCCGTACCGAAGCCGCTGCAATGGTCGGCAAAATCGCCATTTCGCAACAGGCGTACCACGAACGTACCGGCGAAAAAACCACGCCAATGCCCGGCGCTACCGCCCGTTTGCGTCATCGGCCCCATGGGGTTGTGGCGGTATTTGGTCCGTATAACTTCCCGGGGCATTTACCCAATGGCCACATCGTACCGGCATTGATCGCGGGCAATACCGTGGTATTTAAACCCAGCGAACAAGCCCCCGCCACGTCGGACTTCATTGTCCAGTTGTGGCAACAAGCCGGCTTACCTGGCGGCGTATTGAACTTGGTCCAAGGCGAACGCGACACCGGCGTCGCTCTGGCAAATCACCACGGCATCGATGGCCTGTTTTTTACTGGTAGCCCGCAAGTCGGCCACATGTTGCATCACGACTTTGCAGGTCATCCGGGGAAAATTCTTGCACTAGAAATGGGCGGTAATAACCCTCTCTTGGTCTCGGAAAAAGTCGCCGACCAACGCGCCGCGGTGCACGAAATCATCCAATCAGCGTTTCTTTCCGCTGGACAACGTTGCACGTGCGCCCGTCGATTATTACTGCCAAAAGGCGCCGTAGGCGACGCGATTTTGCAGTCGCTTATCACGGCAACCAAAAACATACTGATCGACCGCTTTGACGCCACAACACAACCGTTTATGGGGCCTGTTGTTTCCGCACAAGCCGCCGATGGTTTGCTGCAAGCCTATCAGAAACTCATCGACCTAGGTGCCACTTCACTGCTTGACATGACGCGCGGCGACGCTCATACCGGGTTTATCACGCCGGGTATTATTGACGCCACACACATTCAAGACCGCTTACCAGACCAAGAATACTTTGGCCCCTTGCTCACCGTAATTCGTTACGACTCGTTAGATCAAGCGATGGCCATCGCCAACCACACTCAATACGGTTTATCTGCCGGCCTATTGTCCGACGATGCCACAGAATATGCGTGGTTTTTGCAGCACAGTCGCGCTGGCATTATTAACTGGAACCGTCAAACCACCGGCGCCTCCAGTAATGCGCCATTTGGCGGCACCGGCGCCAGCGGCAATCACAGAGCGAGCGCTTACTACGCGGCAGATTACTGTGCTTACCCTGTTTCTAGTATTGAAGCAGACAGCCTAACCCTGCCAGAAACACTGGGACACGGCCTCAGCTTGTCAATGTTACGAGCCTCACAAGATTCATCACACAACGAAAAAAGAGAGCATTATGAGCACAGCGACAGAAGCCAATTTTGATGGTTTAGTGGGCCCAACCCATAATTACAGCGGCCTATCCTTTGGTAATGTCGCTTCATTAAACAACTCAGCACGCGCGTCCAACCCCAAAGCGGCTGCGAAACAAGGCTTAACCAAAATGAAAGCCTTGGCGGACATGGGCTTTGTACAAGGTGTGCTCGCGCCTCACGAACGCCCCCATATTCCTACCTTGCGACGTTTGGGCTTCCGTGGCAGCGACGCACATATTTTGCAACAAGCCGCAAAACACGCGCCCAAATTGCTCGCGGCCGTGAGCTCGGCGTCTTGTATGTGGACCGCCAACGCCGCGACCGTTTCGCCCAGTGGCGACACCAGCGACCAGCGGGTGCATTTTACGCCTGCCAACTTGGTGAACAAATTCCACCGCTCCATTGAACACGAAACCACCGGCGCGATTTTGCGAGCCACTTTCCGTGACGAGCGACATTTTGCCCATCATGACGCGCTGCCCAGTGTGGATACATTAGGAGACGAAGGCGCCGCCAATCACACGCGCTTTTGTCACGATTATGGCGAGCAAGGGGTGGCGTTTTTTGTTTACGGAATGGAAGCGTTCAACACCCACGCACCACGCCCAAGGACATTCCCAGCGCGTCACACTGTAGAAGCCTCCCAAGCCGTGGCGCGTCAGCATGGTTTGTCAGCGCATCAAGTGGTGTACGCACAACAAAACCCCGCCGTGATCGACGCTGGAGTGTTTCATAACGACGTGATCGCCGTTGGCAACCGCAATGCGCACTTTTACCATCAGGATGCGTTTTTAGACACGGCTAAAATGAAAGCCGAATTACTCACCGCATGGGGCGATCGTACGTCTAAATTCCATCTGATTGAAGTGCCTCGCGCAGACGTATCGGTACAAGACAGCATTCAATCCTATCTGTTCAACAGTCAGCTACTGAGCCGCGGTGACGATGACATGGTGTTGGTCGTACCAGGGGAATGTGAAAATAACTCGGCGGTGTGGGCGTATTTGAATGGCTTAGTAACTGGCCATTCTCCCATCAATGAAGTGAAAATATTCGATTTGAAACAAAGTATGAGCAATGGCGGCGGTCCTGCGTGTTTGCGCCTTCGTGTCGCCTTAACCGACGCAGAGCGCCAAGCCATTAATCCTGCCACTTTAATGAACGACACCCTGTTTGAGCGCCTAAACCTTTGGGTCGACAAGCATTATCGCGACGAATTGTATGAAAAAGACCTCGCCGACCCCATGCTGCTCATCGAAAGCCGTAACGCCTTAGACGAACTCACTCGACTTCTCAACCTAGGAAATGTGTACGAATTTCAGCCGTAAAGTCCGAGCAAAATAAGCGACTTTAAAAGTGTTACGCTCAAAAATGCTCGCCGTTTTCATAGTAGTCTTTGCCTTGCAGGTCGCGGAATAACACGGTGATGTCTTGGCCGCTGTCGACCAAAGGCCTAATGAGATCTTCAATGACAAGGGCGACTTTGCGTTTTACTTCGTCCCCTCGGTCAAACCACACTACTTCAAACAATGGATAAGCAGGCGATGCACCACCGACCACAAGGTAAGTCGTCGCTTGGTATTCCAAGGTAAAATGCGAGTTGGGGGTGTCGGTTATTTCTGCGAGATTTTCAACCAAAATATCAGCGATCGACTCAAGCTCGTCAAACGCCATTCCACGTACCCGTAAATGCGGCATAACTCCCCTTACCTATTATTAAAGCGGTTCACAAGCACAAAAGAGCGCACCGAGGCTCATCATTAGCCTTCGTCGACATAATCAAATGAATGACTTTCAATGACCTTGCCATCGAGCAAAATGTCAATGCGCCAAGTGCCATCAAAGCCCGGCATCAGGCGCTTACTGGACCACACACGCCAACGGTCACCTCCTATATCAAAGGCCACATCCGCTTGCTCTTCGCCATCTAATGTCCAACGATGAATGACTTGACGGCCACCCATGTCTCGCAAATCGGTAAAAAAATACACCCGCTGAATTTCGCCGTATTCGACTGTAACAACAGGGCCGACATCATCGATGGGTTCACGGTCAATAACGTCCGTTGTGAACTGAGCGCGAGCCACCGTCCCTAAAACCACAGGGGCTTCGGCTGCAGCGGGTAACACCACCAAAAAGGACACAAAACCAGCCAACATAACTCGAATTAGCGATTGCCACATATTCACTTCCTATTGCGTCATAAAGGTCATTGTTAACGACATAACAAAGAAAATTACCCAACACTCACCAGCGTAACCTCCCTGTTCATTTCGCTACTAACCTTAGATCTAAACACAAAGTCACCCTACAAAGAAATAAAAGGCCACAAAAATTTGTCGCCTTTTGTAATAATATTTTCTCAACACAACGGACTGAGATGTTAATCCATGGTTAATCCATCTTACTTTTCTTGGCGATTCGCCAACGGCGTCGAAAACGTGTATTCCATGTCCCAAGGAAAACGAATCCAAGTATCTTGGCTGACTTCAGTAATAAAGGTGTCCACCAATGGCTTGCCCGCAGGCTTAGCGTAAATCGTTGCAAAGTGTGCTTTTGGCAACATTTCACGGACTTTCGCCGCCGTGCGACCCGTATCGACTAAATCATCCACTAAAATAAAGCCCTCTCCGTCGCCTTCCACGCCTTTTAACACGTCCAAGTCGCCTTGTTTCATTGCGCCTTGGCCCGCTTCGCCGTCTTTGTAGCTGACAATGCAAATCGTATCGATCAAGCGAATGTCCATTTCACGACACAAGATTGCCGCCGGTACCAGACCGCCACGGGTGATCGCAATAATGCCTTTCCACGGTCCCTGCTCAAGCAAACGCCAAGATAAAGCGCGAGCGTTGCGGTGCAATTCTTCCCAGGATACAGGGAAATCTTTTGAGTAAGGGGTCATGAAAGCTCCTAGGCTTTTGCTATTAAGGATGTAGAAAGCGATTTTAGCGGCATCGGTAGCCCGGCCGCAACTAAAGTTACCCGATCGGTCAATGTTGCCAGCGCCTGATTCATCGCACCCGCTTCGTCCCCAAAGCGCCGCGCCAAGGCGTTCATCGGCATAATACCCAAGCCGACTTCACTGGATACCAATACCAAGTCGCCTTTAAATTCGCTCACAGCGCGCAACAAGTCTTGCTTTTCTTGCGCCAGCCGAGCCTCGTCGTCGAGGCACAATAAGTTTGTCAGCCACAAAGTAAAGCATTCGATGATCACCGCTTGCTCTGGTGAATTGAGCGAATCTAACACCTCAGCGAGCGCCAAGGGCTCTTCGATCAAACGCCAATCACTGGGCCGACGGGTTTGATGCAAGCGAACGCGTTCGGCCATGTCTTCATCCCAAACTTGCGTGGTCGCTACGTAACACACGGGTTTTTCACAAGCGGCAATTTCTTCTTCAGCGTAAGCGCTTTTGCCACTGCGTACACCGCCTAATACTAAATGCTTCATACTAAATTTCGCCCTCCCACGTCTTTTAATAAGCGAATCAGCGCGGCATTCAAGGCATCCATTTCCGCCAGCGCGGGCAACGCAACCCGAACCCAGCCATCACCCAAACGCACATGAATGCCCACTTTATGTAACCAATCGAACACCTGTTGGCCGTACTCTGAATCGACAAACCAAGTCACAAATAAAGGATTAACGACCTTGTCTTGGGAGTCAAAAATGGTATTGAACTTGGGCATGATGCGCTCCACAAAAGCCGCTTGTCGTACCTTGAGACTTGCTAAAGCGTGAGTGTGCCACGCGGTGTCCGCCAGCGCCAAGGTCACCAAATGCAAACTCGGTGTCGCCACCGGCCAAGGCCCTAGTAAATTGTTCAGCGCATTTTGCCAACGAGAATGACAAAAAACAAAACCAACGCGCGCACCGGCTAAGCCAAAGAATTTGCCCACAGAACGCAGCACAAACAAAGACTCGCTCACATCAGACGGAGCTTGAGTCATCAAGACACTGCGCTCAGGACAAGGGTCAATAAAAGCCTCGTCAATGATCAGATGCGCCCCCTGTTGCTCGGCATGCGTGATCAATTGCGCGATGCAATCCGCCGTCGCCCATTCTCCGGTCGGGTTATTCGGCTGAATCACCACCGCAACGTCCCAACGCTGGGTTAACAGCTCACTCAGTGCGTCGTAATAGACCAGATCGTAACCCCACTTTTGCCAAGCAAACGCGTGTTCTTGGTAACCGATACGTGGCACAAAAGCCCGCATGCGCACCGCCACGTCACGGACAGGAAGTGCGTGTTTTAACAACACCGGCAAACACTCAATGATGTGCTGAGACCCGGCACCAATCGCACTCGGGCGATGCGTAAAATACGTCTCGGCTTCGTCAAGGAGCGCGGTCTGATCGGGTAAATTCATCCACAGGCTGGCATCAACCTCAGGCACCGGCCAAGGTTCACGATTGCACGCCGACGATAAGTCCAACCAATGCAACGCTGCGTTGCCGACTTTTCGCTGCCAATATGCCAAGTCACCGCCGTGTTTTGGGGGGGTACTTTCTAATAAGGACGATTTTAGAACAACAGCCACAGTAACAACCCCCATAAATACACGCTTTTATCCACCAGCAAAATCGCCTCTTTTACATGATGTGGTTGGGGCGCATCGCCGTCGGTGTCACCCAAAATCGGTCTGGTTTCCATTTTACCAAAATACGGCGCTTCACCGCCTAGCTTCACGCCTAAAGCACCGGCACCTGCCGCCATCACAGGGCCAGCGTTGGGGCTTTTCCAACGAGCCGATGGCTGTTTTGCGCTGCGGATCGCGCTCTTCCAACGCCCACATACCGCGTAGGTGTATACCACTAATCGCGCCGGCACATAGTTTAATACGTCATCCACACGGGCCGCGCACCAGCCAAAATGCAGCCACTCAGCCGTTTTATAGCCCCACATGGCGTCCAAGGTATTCGCCAATCGATACAAGAGGACACCCGGCGCACCGAGTAACATAAACCAAAAAATCGGCGCAAAAATCGCATCGCTGCCGTTTTCCAACACCGACTCAATGCCCGCCTTGGCCACCGCGCTGTCGTCAAGATTTTGCGTATCACGGCTCACAATGTAACTGACCGCGACACGGGCTTGATCTAGCTTATCCTCGGTTAACGGCACCGCAGACAAGGGCTGATAAATCGCCAACGCGTGTTCGCGCAGACTCTGCCAACCAATCGCAAAGTACAACACCAACACAGACACTACGTTGTCGAGCCAACCGGGCAAACACCAAAATACCGCCAGTAACATCGCGACCCAAGGTAATACCGCTAGTAGCCAAGCCAACACACCAACGAGACGTTGACGAATCAGGCTTGCGTCGGTGGGTATTTGCAATTGCTGTCGGCACAGGTCGACCCAACGGCCAAACCAAATCAGCGGATGCCAGCTTTTTGGCTCGCCCAATAATCGGTCTAGCACCAAGGCCGCCACCAGCATAAAACCTGTATGGGAAAGATCACCAAAGAAACCGTTGAAAATACTGTCTAAAATAGAAAGGGTCATGAATATAGGTCGTTTTTTCACGTCATAGAAGAAGAAGGTAAGGTAGAATTCTACCACCTAATTGATTTAAAGCGTGATATCCCTGAATGACAGCCTTTAGTTTAATGGTGCAAGGCACCACCTCAGACGCCGGAAAAAGCACCTTGGTCACCGCCTTATGTCGTTTACTGGCACGACGCGGCATCACGGTGGCGCCTTTCAAGCCACAAAACATGGCCCTAAATAGTGCTGTCACCCAAGACGGCAACGAGATCGGCCGCGCCCAAGCTGTGCAAGCCTACGCCGCGGGCATTGCGCCTCATGTGGACATGAACCCCATTTTGCTCAAGCCGAATACCGACACCGGCGCGCAGGTCATTATCCAGGGTAAAGCCATTGGCAACATGAACGCCGTGGGCTATCACGAATACAAAAGCGTCGCCAAAGCCGCGGCATTAGAATCCTATTACCGACTGGCGGGGCAATACGAGGCGATGATGATTGAAGGCGCGGGCAGCCCGGCGGAAATCAACTTGCGCGCACGAGACATTGCCAACATGGGCTTTGCTGAAAGCGTCGATTGTCCGGTGATTATTATCGCTGACATCGACAAAGGCGGCGTGTTTGCCCACCTCGTTGGCACGTTAGATTTGCTCAGTCAAAACGAACAAGATCGGGTGATTGGTTTTGTGATCAACCGCTTTCGTGGCGACATCAGCTTGCTGCAATCGGGCTTGGATTGGCTCGAAGCGCGCACCGGCAAACCCGTGTTGGGCGTGCTGCCTTATTTAATGGGCTTTCATCTGGAATCGGAAGACGCGGTCACCAAAAGCCCGCTGAAAACCGACACCAAAGCCTTGCTGCAAGTGGTTATTCCAATTTTACCCCGCACCAGCAACCACACCGATTGGGATGCCCTGCGCTTACATCCCAACGTGCAAGTCACCCTCGTAGGCGCCAACGACGCCATTCCGCCAGCGGATTTGATCATTCTGCCCGGCAGCAAAAGCGTACAGAGTGATTTGGCGTTTTTACGCGACCAAGGTTGGGAAGCGCATTTAAACAAACATTTAAGATACGGCGGAAAAGTCATGGGGATTTGCGGCGGCTTTCAAATGCTCGGCGACACGTTAAGCGACCCACTCGGCTTGGAAAATCAACACGCCAACACCCAATGCGCCGGCTTTGGTTTGATTCCTATGGACACCGTGCTAGAAAAAGACAAACAACTCAAACAACGCCATGGCACACTGGCCTTTACCGAACAATCAACCAAGGTAACCGGCTATGAAATTCACTCAGGCGTGTCGCGCTTTTCCACCACCGTAACGCCCTTCAGCGCATTAGAAAACGGCGAACAAGAAGGCTATATGTCCGCCGACCAACACATCATCGGCACCTACCTCCACGGCGTCTTTGATCATCCAGACGCCCTTGCGGCACTACTGCACTGGGCAGGCGTCACCCATGCCGAGCATTTCGACTACGACCAACTCCGCGACAAGGAAATCAACCGCCTCGCCGACAGCACCGAACAACACATAAACATCGACGCACTGATCAAACAGTGCCGAGATTTTCAACAACGCCCCCGAAAGGCATTATAAACGAAGCGGCTTTTTATCATGGGAAATGCCGTTCTAATTAATTCCCGTAGGGCATCATGAGCGAAACGTCGGATAACGCCTCGTGCCTCGTCTCACTTCATCCTATCTTATCTTTACGGGTTGCATAGCCTTCGTTTTTGTTTAATATATTAAACATTTATTATCATATTGTTTTTTTGTAAGGTATTTTAAACGCTATGGATTTTCAAGGGTTAGGGCAATTTGTTAAGCAGTCGCGTAAAGCGCAGGGCATCAGTCAGCAGCAAATGGCGGATGACTTAGGGTTCGCGCGTGCCACTCTAAGCGGCTTTGAAAGCGGTCGTGTAGCGGACATTGGTCTTCGTAAAGTGTTAAACATGTTTGATTATCTGCAGCTTGAGTTGTCGCCGCAAACAGCGAGTTCATTACCCACTTTTGAGTCCCTAATAGCTGAGCGTCGCAATGACTAAATTAGAGGTTTGTATCAGCCGATCCCCCGTTGCGTGTTTGGCAAAAGAGTCTGATGAATTTTTGCTTAATTATTCGAGCAACGATCCATCGTATTTTGTCTCCTTAACCATGCCCGTCCGCGCAAAAAGTTATTCCTCAAATCAGCTTTTCCCTATTTTTGAGATGCATTTACCAGAAGGTTATCTGCTATCTGTGATAAAAAAACATTTTTCAAAACTGGCGCCAACGGATGATTTTGGTTTACTCGCTTTACTGGCGGATAGGGTTCAGGGGCGTTTGTCTTATGGCTCAGATTTAAAAGCTGACGGCTTTTTATCACGGGAAATGCCGTTTTAATTAGGCCAAATATACGATGGTTTCGTAGGGCATCATGAGCGAAGCGGCTTTTTATCACGGGAAATGCCGTTTTAATTAGGCCAAATATACGATAGTTTTGTAGGGCATCATGAGCGAAGCGGCTTTTTATCACGGGAAATGCCGTTTTGATTAGGCCAAATGGATGATGGTTTTGTAGGGCATCATGAGCGAAGCGTAATGTGCCGTTTTAATTAGGCCAAATATACGATGGTTTCGTAGGGCATCATGAGCGAAGCGGCTTTTTATCATGGGAAATGCCATTTTGATTAGGCCAAATGGATGATGGTTTTGTAGGGCATCATGAGCGAAGCGTAATGTGCCGTTTTAATTAGGCCAAATATACGATGGTTTCGTAGGGCATCATGAGAAATGCTGTTTTACAAAACAAGGTTGATGATTAACATAAAATGGTGCTAAAACTACAAAAATATGGATAAAAAGGTGGGTATGGATGCCAAACTACGTAAGAAGCAAACAAAAAGGTGGTACGTTCTTCTTTACCGTCGCTCTTCAAAACCGTCAATCTTGTTTATTAATTGACCATATCGACTTGCTACGTGAGAGCGTTCGTTACGTCAAATCGCGACGACCTTTTACCATTGTGGCTTGGGTTGTTTTACCAGACCATATTCATGCCGTTTGGACATTACCCGATGGCGACAACGACTTTTCAAGGCGTTGGCAACTTATCAAAACGCTCTTTACTAAAAAACTCAAAGCAACAACTCAATACAAACACAGCATTTGGCAGAAACGGTTCTGGGAACATGAAATTCGCACATCAGACGATTTAACAGCACATATCAATTATTGTTACTTAAACCCTGTAAAACATGGCCTTGTTGCCTCAACACATGAATGGCCGTATTCAAGCTTTCACCGTGATGTTCAACGCCATCTATTTGACCATAATTGGAACAGCATCATTTCAGATAAAAACGAAAAATAACACCAATGTACAGATAAACTGGCACCACAATAGTTTTTTAGAGCGTCAGATTACACCTCGTGCCTCGTCTCATCTGACCTACAAGTGATGTGCCATTTTGATTAGGCCAAAAAGACGATGGTTTCGTAGGGCATCATAAGCGAAGCGGTTTTTTATCATGGAAAATGCCATTTTGATTAGGCCAAATAGACGATGGTTTTGTAGGGCATCATGAGCGAAGCGTAATGTGCCGTTTTGATTAGGCCAAATAGATGATGATTTTGTGGGGTATCATGAGCGAAGCGGCTTTTTATCACGGGAAATGCCGTTCTAATTAATTTCCGTAGGTCGTCATAAGTTAAACGTCAGATTACACCTCGTGCCTCGTCTCATCTGACCTACAAGTGATGTGCCATTTTGATTAGGCCAAATAGACGATGGTTTCGTAGGGCATCATGAGCGAAGCGATATGTGCCGTTTTGATTAGGCCAAATATACGATAGTTTTGTAGGGCATCATGAGCGAAGCGGCTCTTTATCACGGGAAATGCCGTTTTGATTAGGCCAAATATACGATGGTTTTGTAGGGCGTCATGAGCGAAGCGGCTTTTTATCACGGGAAATGCCGTTCTAATTAATTTCCGTAGGTCGTCATAAGTTAAACGTCAGATTACGCCTCGTGCCTCGTCTCATCTGACCTACAAGTGATGCGCTGCTCTAATTAGGCCAAATAGATGATGGTTTTGTAGGGCATCATGAGCGAAGCGTAATGTGCCGTTCTAATTAATTTCCGTAGGTCGTCATGAGTTAAACGTCAGATTACGCCTCGTGCCTCGTCTCATCTGACCTACAAGTGATACGCCGTTGCACATCATGAGCGAAGCGGCTTTTTATCATGGGAAATGCCATTTTGATTAGGCCAAATGGATGATGGTTTTGTAGGGCATCATGAGCGAAGCGTAATGTGCCGTTTTAATTAGGCCAAATATACGATAGTTTCGTAGGGCATCATGAGCGAAGCGTAATGCGCCGTTTTAATTAGGCCAAATGGATGATGGTTTTGTGGGGTATCATGAGCGAAGCGGCTTTTTATCACGGGAAATGCCATTCTAATTAATTTCCGTAGGTCGTCATAAGTTAAACGTCAGATTACGCCTCGTGCCTCGTCTCATCTGACCTACAAGTGATGCGTCGTTTTGATTAGGCCAAATGGATGATGGTTTTGTAGGGCATCATGAGCGAAGCGGCTTTTTATCACGGGAAATGCCGTTTTAATTAGGCCAAATATACGATAGTTTTGTAGGGCATCATGAGCGAAGCGGCTTTTTATCATGGGAAATGCCATTTTGATTAGGCCAAATGGATGATGGTTTTGTAGGGCATCATGAGCGAAGCGTAATGTGCCGTTTTAATTAGGCCAAATATACGATGGTTTCGTAGGGCATCATGAGAAATGCTGTTTTACAAAACAAGGTTGATGATTAACATAAAATGGTGCTAAAACTACAAAAATATGGATAAAAAGGTGGGTATGGATGCCAAACTACGTAAGAAGCAAACAAAAAGGTGGTACGTTCTTCTTTACCGTCGCTCTTCAAAACCGTCAATCTTGTTTATTAATTGACCATATCGACTTGCTACGTGAGAGCGTTCGTTACGTCAAATCGCGACGACCTTTTACCATTGTGGCTTGGGTTGTTTTACCAGACCATATTCATGCCGTTTGGACATTACCCGATGGCGACAACGACTTTTCAAGGCGTTGGCAACTTATCAAAACGCTCTTTACTAAAAAACTCAAAGCAACAACTCAATACAAACACAGCATTTGGCAGAAACGGTTCTGGGAACATGAAATTCGCACATCAGACGATTTAACAGCACATATCAATTATTGTTACTTAAACCCTGTAAAACATGGCCTTGTTGCCTCAACACATGAATGGCCGTATTCAAGCTTTCACCGTGATGTTCAACGCCATCTATTTGACCATAATTGGAACAGCATCATTCCAGATAAAAACGGAAAATAACACCAATGTACAGATAAACTGGCACCACAATAGTTTTTTAGAGCGTCAGATTACACCTCGTGCCTCGTCTCATCTGACCTACAAGTGATGCGTCGTTTTGATTAGGCCAAATATACGATGGTTTTGTAGCACATCATGAGCGAAGCGGCTTTAATTAAACGCCGGATTACGCCACTTCCCGTGGCGAGGCGATGCGTTTGCCTTCATAGCGACGTAGGACGATTTGAAAGCGCACGATGAGTATGGCGGCTAACACGGTTAAACCGGTGCCTAAGCCGATGTAAAAACCGCGTAATGACAAGGTATCGGCCCAAGGGCTGTAGTGTGATAACCAAAAACCAAAGGGCATGCTAAAGCCAAATAAAGATACGGCGAAGGCGATCATGGTGGAGCGCGTTTCACGAAAGCCACGCAGTGCGCCGGTAAATACGGTTTGTAGCATGTCGGGGAATTGGTAACAGGACGAGATCAATAGGATACTCGCGGCCAACGCCACCACTTCTGCGTTGTTGCTGAAGATATACGGGATCTCGTTGTGAAAGACCTGTGTAATGGTGAAGCAGGTTGCCACGTAACCCAAGCCAAGCCAAACAATCACGCGAATGCGTTTTCTCACACCGCCAACGCCTTCTTTCGACATGGCTTTCGCGACGACAATCGCCGTTACCGCGCTCATTGCCATCATCGGGGTAAACAAGAAAGACGTGTATGACATGACGATTTGTCCGCCACCTAACGCTAAATCCCCAAACGACGAAATCAACCAAGTCATCGATGAAAACAGCCCAACTTCAAACGCAAACGCAAAGCCCGCTGGCGCGCCAACGTTCAGTAAAATGCCGAATTTTCGAGTATAACGCCACACAAGGCGGGTAAATAAAGGTCTCTTGTTGATAAATCGGTCGTACACAAAAAACATCGACACGGCCAAATACAACGACAAGGCCGACGCTAACGCCGCGCCTTCAACACCCATTTCAGGAAAGCCAAACTTGCCGAAAATCAGCACATAGTTAAACAGAATGTTCAGTATCAAGCCGGTACTGGCAACAAATAAAGGAAAACCTGGACGCCCAGCGGCTTCAAATAAATTTTTGTAGGCGGTCATTAATGCCAGCATCGGCAAAGCGGGCGCGAAAATATACAAATACGACACAGCAACGCGGCGAGTTTCTTCTTCCGTCGCCATCATGGACGCAAAAATCGGCAAAATAAACACCGCCACCAGACTGGCGACTAAGCCCAACACCACGCACAAACCAACGGCTTGGGACATGTACAGATTGACGAGTTTCGGCTGTCGACCATGCAAATGGCGAGTGACCAGCGGCGTAAGCCCAAAGGTCACCCCAATCATAAAGCAACCCACCGGCAACCATAAGCTCGACGCTAATCCCACTGCCGCCAAATGCAAGGCACTGTAATGCCCTAACATAATGGTATCGACCACACTGATCGACAGCTCCAACGTCATGGTTAACACCATAGGAAACAACAAATGCAGCACTTCTTTTAACACAGGAAAACGCTTAACCACACATCACCGCCGACTGTCCGTAGCTGTTCATTATGACTCATGCAAAAACACACACATTAGCCGCGCAATTTACCACCGATCGCTCGACAATGCACTTGGCTTGTCCTTTGGTCTAATCGTGAGCCCGTATTTGGTTGGGATCTTGAATATGATACAAAAACATCGTCAATGTATGTATTAATTGGTGATAAAAGCAAGTATTGAAAATCAGAAGACACTAAAGCGATGTAAAGCAAGGCCTATGCTTGCCTTGTATTTCACGACAAATACCTTGAAAATGCCGCTTCGTTATTTCCATCGCGCTGACATTTACCCTTCATTGACGTTTTCAAGGCAGATCTCCTGACATGACCATTCTGATCACGCTCGGCCCCTTATTAATCGCACTTTTTATGGGGTATTGGATCAATATCAAGGTGTTCACTCCGCAACGGGTGGCGAAAGGGTTGGAACAGCTGGTGTATCTGATTCTTGGCCTCATCGGTTTTAGCCTTGGCGCGTTGGATAACTTGGCAGAAAAGCTGCTTATCGCAGGTTATCAGGCGGTTGTGTTTTTTGTGTTGATCAGTGTGTTGAGTTTATCTGGCTTGTATTTGAGCGGTTTACGCTTTGGCGGCACGCATGCGAGCCGTTTGGGACAAGGGCCTTCTGACACCAAAACCAATGCCTTGATGGATGCCGTGAAAACCATAGCGTGGGTGATCGGTGGCGTGGTGGTTGGGCTGCTCACCAAAGACTGGCTCACGGGCATAGACGAGCTCGTTACCGGCTTATTGTATGTGTTGCTGTTTCTTGTCGGCTGCCAACTTCGCCAAGGCAATCATCGTTTGCGTAAGCTGTTGTTAAACGCCCAAGGGGCGATCATCGCCTTAGTAACCATCACGACGACGTTGCTGGCCGGCTGGCTTGGCAGCCTCATTTTAGGGTTAAGCTGGAATCAAGGGCTGGCGGTGGTGTCGGGCTTTGGTTGGTACAGTTTATCGGGGATTTTGATCACTGGCTTAGGCAACCCTGTACTGGGCACGACGGCATTTTTACTCGACCTCGGACGTGAAATTCTCGCCTTGAGCTTAATCCCCTTCTTGGCGCGACTCAACAGCCACATGTCCGTCGGCTATTCTGGCGCTACCGCCATGGACTTCACCCTACCCATGTTGGGCAAATTTCACGGGGCACAAATCGTTCCCGTGTGCATCGCCAGCGGCTTTATTATGAGCATTTTGGTGCCGGTGTTGATTCCCTTGTTCATGAGAGTTTAATTCGCCTCTCATGCCAAGCACCAAGCCGCTTTTAACGAGTTGCTCTTAGCAAACTACTCTTAAGAAACCACTCTAAACAAACCAAAAACATCACAAACTGTACACTCAAATGTCAATAACAAGTAAAAAAGTCCATTGACTCGCCTATTAACATTAAATTGGCATAAACGGTCTAATTTATGTTAGAAAACATATGTTATAAAGGAATGACCAATCTGACTTAGCAAAGCACAAGGCGTACACCAATGTTTCTGCTTTGCTGTCGCTTGTTTTAACCTAATACTTTATTCAGTACTAAATTAACAAACAATGGAACGCTTTTTATGAAAAAAACACTTATCGCGGCGCTGGTTATGTCTTCTGTTTCTATGGCCCACGCCGACGACAGCGCGGTTACCCTCGAGTCTCAAGGACAACGCCTAGGTTACAGCATCGGCACCATGTTTGGCTCTCGTATGACGCAAGACTTCGCCGAATTGGACATGGACACCTTCATGGCAGGCTTTAAAGACGCGTTCGATGGCAAAGAGCCATTAATGAGCATGGAAGAAGTCACACAGACTATTCAGTCGTACCAGCAAGAACAAATGCAAAAAGCACAGCTAGAACAAGAAAAAGCCTCTGCAGAAGCACTCGCGGCGGCCAGCGCTTGGTTGGCTGAAAAAGAAGCCGAAGACGGCGTGATGAAAACAGATTCTGGCTTGCTTTACAAAGTCATCTCCCAAGGTGATGGTGCCATGCCAACCGAAACGGACACAGTAGAAGTCGACTACGAAGGCAGCCTCACCGACGGCACCGTATTTGACAGCTCTTATAAGCGCGGTGAATCTATCAGCTTCCCACTAAACGGCGTGATTCCTGGCTGGACAGAAGGCTTGCAACTGATGGCAGTGGGGTCTAAATACGAACTCTACATCCCAGCCGACCTCGCCTACGGCCCTGGCGGCACCGGCCCTATTCCACCTAACTCAGCATTGAAATTTGTTGTGGAACTGCACAACATAGTGAACGAAAACGCCGAAGAAGAAACTGCAAAATAACGCGTTCTTTATTGCTGTGTGAAACAAAAATGGCCGTCATACAACGGCCATTTTTTTAGTCATAAAAAATGCTTTACCCTGTGTTTATTGTGATTCCGTCTTATCGCCTTGCCATTGTCGATAAGCAAACACAAAAAAGATTGTCTGCATAAAAGCGTAATACGTTGCGATCATTTCTTGCTGCAGCAATACCTCGGTCAAACCAAACCCAGCCACTGACAGCGTAAACAAAAACCCTGTTCGAGCGTACACATTGGTCGAATTGGTAACCAGAAACCGTAAATGAATCACCATCGGAGCAAAAAGATACACAGCCAAACAAAACATGCCCACCAAACCGCCTGTGGCCAAGGTTTCAAAATACTGGCTATGAGCATGACCGCGGCGGACCGTTCCCACCCAGGGGACTACCTCGCCAGTGTCGACCAGCGTTTTGTTAAGCTGCTCACGCTCAGGGTAAGTCAGACCAAATACAGGGCTTTGCTCATAAGCATGTGTCGCCGCTATCCAGAGCTGCACACGAGCGATCAGTGAGCCACTTCGAAACACATCACCCTCTGCAACTTGTTTTAACTCTGTTAGCCCCGTATCAAGCCGAGCTTTTACAAAGGGTGACGTTTTATAAGCAAAATACGGTGTCGCTATGGCGAGCACCAAGATAACCACTAGGTAACGTTTAGGTAGATGCTTAAACGAAAACAACAACCAGGCGATCAGCACAAACAACAGCGGAAACAACGCCCCCCGTGAGCCGGACAACATAATCGAGCCTAATGCCGCAACACAGCTCAAAAAAGATAAAACACTCAAGCGATTTTTGCCGACCAGACCAAGACTAATAGCAAACAAGGTACCGGCAAGAAAACCGAAATTAATACTGAATAAGAAGCCATCCGCCCTACCCATTCCTAAGACTTGAGTTTGATAATACGCCACCGCCAAGCCACCAAACGAACCCAATGCAGCGGCTATCGTGATGATGTTTATCAGCGGCTTTTCACCATCGGTATCACGAGATAACTTCCACAGCACCAAGAAAATAGGCAAAGACACCAGCATATGAAAACCAGGGCTAAGATACCGCGCAATAAAGCCGCTGCTCACAAAAGGCGCTATTTTGCTCACTAAATACGCTGATAGCACAACAACAAAGAGCTTGCCGTATCGGTCTAGCTGGATAGGTGTATTATTTGTCGAAAACAAAAACGCGATCGACACCAAAGACAAGACTGCGATAGCAATAGAAATGGGAATGGGATTAGAAATCAGAAAAACCAACGCCATAAAAACAATAAAATAGAACGACTTAAGCATCGCAGAGGTTACGCTAGAGGTCACAAAAAGCACGCCTTACACCTTAAAAAAGTAATCAATTCCAATTTGGGCTGCAAGATTACCACAACTGCCATGAGGCAATCTATTTATCCTCTAACCTGATAACAATAAGACACGTTTTACCGGTCGTTGAAGCGTTGTCGGCTCTCTTAATCGGCTTACTTCATCGACTCTCGTCATAAAACCATTTCATCGACCACCTCATCGTCCATAGGCATCACGTAAACGCACAATATCGTCTTCGCCAATATAGTCACCGGATTGCACCTCTATCAACTCTAATGCCTTGTCGGTCGGGTTTTCCAATGCGTGGACCACACCAATAGGAATGTAGGTCGATTGGTTTTCGCTCAGCAGCATAGCTTGGTCACCGTTTTGCACTTTGGCCGTGCCAGACACAACCACCCAGTGCTCCGCTCTATGGTGGTGCATTTGCACACTGAGCTTCCCACCTGGCTTCACCACAAGGCGCTTTACCAAAAAGCGCTCGCCAGAGTCGATTACCTCGTAACGTCCCCAAGGGCGATGCACTTTTGTATGAGATTGGCTTTCTTGGCGGGCGCCCTTGTTAAGCCGTGACACAATATGTTTAACGTCTTGGGCACGGTCTTTGTCTATCACCAACACCGCATCCGCGGTTTCAACGATCACCAAGTTGTGTACACCGACAGCCGCCACCAAACGAGATTCAGAACGCACATAACAGCTCGTTGAGGCTTCAGAGATCACATCCCCCAACAAGACATTTTGCTGATCGTCTTTATCCGCGTAATCGTACAAAGTATCCCAGGCACCGATGTCACTCCAATCGCCATTATACGGCACGACATACGCTTTATTGGTGTGTTCGATCACGGCATAATCAACCGACGCAGACGCACAAGCCTCAAACGCCTCAGCCCCGATTCGCACAAAATCCACATCCACCGTGCGCTGTGCATAAGCCAAAGAAACCGATTGAAAAATATCTTCACGATAACGCGCTAACTCGGCCAAATACACATCAGCACGAAATAAAAATACCCCACTGTTCCAGAGGTAATCCCCCGACGCTAAATACGACTGAGCCGCCTCTGCACTGGGCTTTTCCACAAACTCCGCCACAGCAAAGCCCTCACCGGTTCGTATATAACCATAACCGGTTTCTGCTCGAGTAGGAGCGACACCAAAAGTCACCAAGGCTTGACCATGATTAGCCAAAGGAATGGCTTGTTGAATAGCATAATGAAAAGCCGAATCGTCACGAATCACGTGATCGGCAGGTAACACAAGTAAGAGAGCATCATCAGAAAACAAACATTGCGCTTCCAACGTCGCCAGAGCGATCGCCGGCGCTGTATTACGGCTTACAGGCTCCAACACAATCGTCGCGCCCTGCACACCCAACGCCTGCAACTGCTGAGCCACCAAAAAACGGTGCTGCTCATTACAGACCACAACAAGCGACTCAAAACCACAACCAACAACGCGCTGCACCGTTTGCTGCAACAAACTCCACTCATCATCCACCAACGCAAAACACGGCTTAGGAAACTGAACACGAGACAACGGCCACAAACGACTGCCCACACCACCACAAAGAACAACCGGAACAACCCTCATACCACGCCTTAAAATACCCGCAATCAGACCACGCTACCTTGCTTGATTACAGTCGTACCGTCTTAATCGAAACCTACAAAAGCCACAGTAAAATAACCATCAACCCAAAAACCCCGTAGGTCGGATGAGACGAGGCGTAATCCGACGCCACACAATACAACCAAAAACCAACGGCACATTACGCTTCGCTTATGATGCCCTACGGAACATGCCCCAAATCCAACCACCACATTTGACGCACCACAATACGATCGAACCACCACGGCACATTACGCTTCGCTTATGATGCCCTACGAATATGCCCCAAATCCAACTACCACATTTGACGCACCACAATACGATCGAACCACCACGGCACATTACGCTTCGCTTATGATGCCCTACGAATATGCCCCAAATCCAACCACCACATTTGACGCACCACAATACGACCAAAACCCAACGGCACATTACGCTTCGCTTATGATGCCCTACGGAACATGCCCAAACCCAAAAGCCCCGTAGGTCGGATGAGACGAGGCACGAGGCGTAATCCGACGCTTAACTCATGACCAAATAACGACAAAACCACGGTATTTCAATAATAAAAAATCGCTTCGCTCATGATGCCCTACGATTATAAAATCTGTTTTTTTAATGGCACGACGTTGCTTGCGCTGTTCTCCTGTTGGCCTTTTCTGGCGTTCCACACCAAATCCCCAATACCGTCTGTCGGTTGAAAATCCGTCGGGGCGTCGATTAATAACTGGCGTATTTTTTCATGGTCAAAGTCATGACACGCTTGATCAAGCCTGTCCATGGTCTCAACGTATTCATTTAAAGGTAAAAAGCGCTCTTTCGCCGTCATGATGCGTTCATGTTGCGTTTCTGCGACGTTGTCACCAATAAGTAATTCTTCAAACAGTTTTTCCCCCGGACGCAAGCCGGTAAATTGAATCTCGATATCGCCACTAGGATAAGCGGCGGATTTCACTTCCAACCCAGACAAACGAATCAGGTTCTCCGCTAGGTCGACGATTTTCACCGGTTCGCCCATGTCTAAGACAAATACGTCGCCGCCTTTGCCCATAGCACCCGCTTGTATCACCAACTGCGCGGCTTCCGGTATCGTCATGAAATAACGAATAATATCGGGGTGAGTCACCGTGATGGGCTGATTCTCTGCGATTTGTTTTTTAAAGACAGGGATAACCGAACCCGACGAACCAAGCACGTTACCAAAACGCACCATGCAAAAACGGGTAAATTTTTCTTGTTGCGACGCTTTTATGGCTTCTTGTTGTGCCAAAGCTTGTAAGCCCAGTTCAGCCATGCGTTTGGTCGCGCCCATCACGTTGGTGGGTCGCACGGCCTTGTCGGTGGAGATCAATACAAAAGACTCAACACCCGATTCAATCGCCGCTTTAGCACAGTAATACGTCCCAAAGGCATTGTTGCGCACGCCTTCTACCACATTGTATTCCACCAAGGGCACGTGTTTGTAGGCCGCGGCGTGGTAAACCGTTTGCACAGAAAACGCCTTCATGGTGGAAGCGAGACGATTAATACGCTGCACCGAGCCAATTAAAGGCACGATAGTGACGTTTAAACTTCGCTCTTCAACAATTTCAAGCAACTCTTTGTGTATTTGATACACAGCAAATTCAGACACTTCAAACAAAATTAACGTCGTTGGTCGTTGTTTTAAAATCTGTCGACACAGCTCAGAACCAATAGAACCACCGGCCCCGGTCACCATCACGACCTTGCCCATGATGTTAGCCCCCATCAGCATAGCATCGGGCTCGACCACATCACGACCCAGTAAATCGTCTACGGCAACATCTTGTAGCTCACTGACTTTAGCCTTGCCCGTCACGATGTCGTCAAAATTGGGCACAGTTAACACTTCGACAGCATAGGGAATCAGGGTATCAATGACTTTTTTACGCTCAGATCGGCTCGCTCTAGGAATGGCCAACAACACCTTAGATATAGTGTGTTTATCCATTAGACTTTCTATTTTATCCAGGCGATACACTGGCACACCCTGAATGATAGTGTTCTCCAACGAACCATCGTGATCAATAAATCCCTTAACCCGATAAGCGGACGCTTGGCGCAGCGCCAACGCCAACTGCCTGCCAGTGGAACCTGCACCAAATATCAACACCGCTTCGATGCCAGTTTTTGGTTTTTGTGTGATCAAAGCGCGCACTAATAAACGCGAGCCGCCACACAATATGAGACCTTTGCACGAATCATCTCCTTCGATCCTATGAGATAATAACCAAAAGCAAAGAAGAGCAATCAAAAAATGGCGTGGAAAGAGTTAAAACAACAGAGCTTTGCCGATGCGCTGCAAGCATCGAATCGGTTTATTGAAGAATTTGACGAGATTCATGACTTGTTGAATTGGTCCTGCATTGAGCGATTATTCTGTGACATTCACAACCGTACAAAAGGTGAACGCGCTTGGCCTCCGTTGATGATGTTTAAAGCTTTGTTATTGCAATCATGGCACAACCTAAGTGACCCAGCGCTGGAAAAAGCATTGGCTCGCGACTTATTATTTCGCCGGTTTGTCGGTGTCGGCCTAGATCAAGGCGTTCCCGACCACAGTACAATTTGGCGTTTCCGTAATCTGCTAGAGAAAAACGGATTACTAGACGCAGCGATGACTGAGATCAATGCCCAGTTAGCCGAACAAAGTCTGATCATCAAACAAGGTGAGATAAGCGTCATAGATGCCAGCGTGATAGAAGCGAAGAATGCTCGTCCTCGTAAGAATGCTGAGGGTAAAAACACGCAAGACCCAGAAGCAGGCTATAGCGTTAAGCAAAGCAGCGATGGAAAACGTAAAACCACCTATGGTTTTAAGGCCCATACAAATGTGGATGAGGATGGTTTTGTCAAAGAAGTCATGCTCACGGCAGGCAATGTTCACGATTCGATTCCATTTGAATCGATACTCACTGGTCATGAGCGGGAAGTGTATGCAGACAGTGCGTACAAAAGTGCCCAGCACAGCAGGTTATTGAAGCAAAAAAAGGTCAAAGAATGCATTACCCATCGAGCTTATCGTAATAGACCTCTTAACGAGGATCAAGAAAAGCAAAACCGTTATTTTTCCAGTATTCGTTCCCGTGTAGAGCATGTCTTTGGGATAATGAAATTGCACTATGGGTTAGGTAAAGCGCGTTATCTAGGACGGGCTCGCAATCAGGCTAGGGTGAGTTTAATTTGTATGGCTTACAACCTAAAACGGGCGTTTCGTATCCAACGAGAATGCTGAGATAGCAAGTAAAGTCCGTCCAAGTGGACTATGTGGGCATTTTTATGAGTTAAAGAGCACTGATTTTTAACGATGTTGACCGTTTTTTATAAAGGCGTTGATTGAATTTTTTATAAAAGACCATTGGCAAGCAATATGGCTAGATCGACTGCTCATGCAAAGGTCTCAATATAATAAAAAATGGAAAATAAATAATCGGAACCGTACGGGGAATGGCCGAGTTGAAAAAGTACGCAAACGATGTAATGCTTATCGCAGATACGACTCCACCGAGCAAGATCGCCGTAAAAGCATGAAAAGTGAGGTAACGCAACACCGCACGGTACAAGCCCAGCCGCGTATTCGCTAGCAAGGTCACTATAACAGCACCGGCCAATGTTGACAGAATAGGCCCGTTCATCACATTACTAAACTCACCGAGCCTTGCCCAATAAGCAAACACAAATGCCAAGCAGACGAACAAGGCATCTATCACCAAACTGATCACGCGCTTATAAAACCGCGGCAAAGACCAAATACAGTCCATTTTTTTACTCATTTAAACATCCAATACATTCATGCCTATCCGGTGTTTAGCCATATCACCAAACCAAATGGTCAGTAGGACACAGCTTTAGCGCGACACGGAATCTGTGCAACCAGAACCTTTTGTCGGCATAAATGCACGACCTAAAAATCACATCGCCAATCTGCAACAAATGACTCAACCAACTCGATCACCTGATCCGCTGCCAGTGACGGTTTTAATGATATAGGAAAAATACAACGTCAAAGACAAACTATCAATCATCTTCGCGTCCGTCTCCGCCAACAGCTCAGGCGTCGACATATCTATATCCGATATTTGCGCTAAACCGGTGATACCAGGTCGAACCGCATATACACCTTTCGCCTCTCGGGCTTGGGTAAGCTCTTGCTGATTAAACAACCCAGGACGTGGGCCAACTAAGCTCATTTCGCCTTTCAACACATTCCACAGTTGCGGCAATTCATCCAGCTTAGTACGACGCAAAAAGCCACCTAATTTAGTAATAGAAGACGTGGAAGCCAAATGACTTGCAACGGAAGCAGTATTTACCGACATGGTGCGGAATTTCACCAACACAAAAGGCTTTTTGTTGCGGCCAACTCGTTCTTGACGAAAAATAGGCGAACCAGTGTCAGAAAGGCCTATTAGATAAATAACCAATAAAACAGGCGAACCGCAGACTAACCCTAAAAACGAAAATATAAAATCCAATAACCGAATCATTTACTTAACCTAATTTATTTACTTGGGTCGCTTTTCTTTGCGGCCAACTTAAAACCATGCTCTACCGAATAAGGCGGAGTCCAATCTAACGTTTTCTTAGTGTGCTCAATATCAAGTTGCAAAGACCCAACCAAACGATCGACCACAGCGTCTTTTTTAAACAGTTTACCCGCCAGTTTAAAACACCACACAGGCACAAGAAGTGACAGGTTCGTTTTCCCCTGTACCTTTGCCATCAAAGCGACCCCTGAATTCAAGCCCGAAGTGCGACACTTTTCACTTCAAGCAACTAAGCACATTTCTTTAAACACTACGGCTGGTTGCTTGAACCCTAAACACTTCCTTGGACGATTATTTATTCGTCTCATTGCGAAGTGTATTCTCTCTTCTGTAACACGCCTTAAATCAGTACCTTTGGGCACATATTGCCTTAGGAGTCCGTTGCTATTTTCGTTTGCTCCACGTTCCCAAGAACTGTATGGATGAGCAAAATACACTGTCGTTTCTAATGCTTCGGCTATCTCAGCGTGATACGCGAACTCTCGACCATTATCTGCTGTGATCGTGTGAACATGATCTTTAAAAGGCAACAATAGCTCTATGGTTGCTTGAGTCACATCTTTGGCTGATTTCGAATCCACTTTCTTTATAAGGTAAAAACGTGTCTTTCTTTCTAGCAAGGTGACGATTGAGCCTGAGCCGTGCTTACCTAAAACAGTGTCTATCTCCCAGTCTCCAAAGCGCTTTTTGGTATCAACAATCACAGGCCGATCATCAATGGATACCTTATTCTTAATCACTTCAGCTTTTGTTCTCTGGCCTTTCCGGTAGCGTTTTCTTCCTTGCCTCAAATGGCGGTAAAGTGTCCCTTTGTTTCTTTTGTCATCATGGATATATTGGTAAATCCATTCATGACTGACGGGAACACCGCAGTTTTTGAGTACGTTAGAGACTTGCTCAGGACTCCAGTCGATTTCAATTAAAATACGAATAAAATCAATTGTCTTTGATGATATGCGATATTTTGCCGCTGTCTTCCGCCTTATCAAACAAGCTCTTTGGGCTTTGTCAGGGCAATATTCTGTTACTTTTTTATTCCGCTTTAACTCACGGTAAATCGTAGCTCTATGACAATTCAGGGTGAGCGCAATATTTGCCACTGATATTTCTTGCCCTAAAAGAGCGGAAATCTGGTATCTTTTGCCTTCGGTCAACTGCTGATAATTCATGTTGGTACTGCTTTATCTGTGGTAAGAAGAAGTGTATCAACTTCAGCAGTTGGCTTCTTCTACACCTGATTTGCAGTGTCGCACTTATTATCTGAATTTAGGCTTTACAATATACCCCTCTATTTTAGGTCCTGATGTCGTCACTCGCCTGCTCACCTAACACCTATAAGCCTTTTAACAGTGACATTCTAATTAGATGGTTATAGGAACATTAATTGCTGGCTTACCGCCTCACTTACATTAACGCTTATTATCAAACTGTATAATGATGGCGAACAGTTAATTTAATGCAGTGGCGCATTATGGCTGACAAAAAGTTTTTGGTTGCACGGATTGGTTAGGGTTTTGTAGTTCGCGTATTGCAATCGGCTATGGTTGTGAAAAAAGCGCCTTTTGTTAAAAAAGGCGCTTTTTTTTGCCTTTATTCGACCGTGACGCTTTTTGCGAGGTTTCTCGGCTGGTCTACGTCGGTGCCTTTTACGACGGCGACGTGGTAGGACAGTAGCTGTAGTGGGATGGTGTGGACGATGGGTTCGAGTATGCTGTCGACTTTAGGCACTTCGGTGAAGGTGATGTTGTCTTCGTTATGCAGGTCGGTGTCTTTGTCGGCGAAGACGTAAAGCTCGCCTCCGCGGGCGGCGACTTCTTGCAGGTTCGATTTAAGTTTGTCCAGCATGTCGTTGTGCGGCACAAGGGCGATGATCGGCATGTCTTCGTCGACAAGCGCTAGAGGCCCGTGTTTTAGTTCGCCAGCTGGGTAGGCTTCGGCATGAATGTAGGAGATTTCTTTCAGTTTCAATGAACCTTCAAGGGCGATGGGGTACATGGTGCCACGACCTAAAAACAGGGCATTGTGCTTGTTGGCGAAACGATCGGCGACGTTTTTGATGTGCGCATCTTGCAGTAATGCATCGTGAACGTGCGCCGGTAAAGAGCGCAAGGCTTGTACGAGCTCTTTTTCTCTTTCGGCTGACAAGCCGTTTTCCACGGCAATGGCGACGCTGGTGATCAAGAGCGCGGTCAGCTGCGTGGTAAAGGCTTTGGTAGAGGCAACGCCTATTTCTGGGCCGGCGTTGGTCAGTAACGTCAGGGCAGATTCACGCACTAAAGTGCTTGAAGGCACGTTACAAATCGCCAAGGTGGTTAAATACCCTAACTCTTTTGCCATTCTTAACGCGGCAAGTGTGTCGGCCGTTTCGCCCGATTGTGACAAGGTCAAAAATAAGGTGTTCTTTGGTACGGCGACTTTGCGATAGCGGTATTCGCTGGCCACTTCGACGCTGCAAGGAAGGCCTGCAAGGTCTTCGATCCAATATTTTGCCACCATACCGGCGTGGTAGCTGGTGCCACAGGCAACGATGTGGACGTTTTCAACGTCTTTTAGAAAGCCAGAATCCGCACCAAAGCAGCTGGTTAGTACTTTGTTTTCGCTGATACGGCCTTCTAAGCAGGCGCTGATGACTTTAGGTTGTTCGTAGATTTCTTTCATCATGTAATGACGAAATTCACCTTTGTCTGTGGCGTCTATATTGTGGTTAAACACGCTAATCGGGCGCTCTTGAACGTCGCCTTTTTCGTCATAAATAATCACTTCATCACGAGACAATTCGACTACGTCGCCTTCTTCTAGGAAGATGAACTGGTCGGTAACGTGCAACAAAGCAAGCTGATCCGATGCGACAAAGTTTTCTTCGATACCCACACCAACCACGAGTGGGCTGCCTTTACGGGCGGCGATGAAGCGCTCGTTATCGTCATTTTTGACCACGCCGATGGCAAAGGCGCCATGCAGTTTTGGAAGGGTCATTTGCACGGCTTTGAGCAAATCCGGCTGGGTTTTGAGCGCGTCATGGATCAGGTGAACAATCACCTCGGTGTCCGTTTCGGATTTGAATTCATAGCCTTTGGCTTTAAGTTCTTGGCGTAATGGTTCGTGGTTTTCAATGATGCCATTGTGTACCAGGGCCAAATCATCACCGGAAAAGTGAGGGTGAGCATTCGCTTCGGTCGGCTTGCCGTGGGTCGCCCAGCGAGTGTGCGCGATGCCGATTTTGCCGTCTAACGGCTGAAGGTCGAATTTGTCGCGCAAGGCTTGCACCTTGCCAACCGCACGATGACTCGACACACCGTCTTCGTTGTTAATAGCTACGCCGGAAGAGTCATAACCGCGGTATTCAAGGCGGCTTAGTCCTTCTAATAAAATTTTTGATACATTACGGCGTGCAATGGCGCCAACGATTCCGCACATGAGAGAGTCCTTTTTTAATGTCTGCGAAAGGGGCCAGATCCCTTCCTAATAAGTGATTAAACGGATTATTACGTTATTTTTTACTCGGCCGTGGCCAATTGTCTTTGTTGGTTTGACGCGCTCTGGCAAAGGCCAGCTGGTTTTCGCTCACCGATTTGGTGATGGTCGAACCCGCGGCGATGGTCGCCCCTTCTGCTACCTGCACCGGAGCCACTAACGAGGTGTTTGAGCCGACAAAGACATTATCACCAATCTGTGTTTTAAATTTATTCACACCATCGTAGTTGCAGGTAATGGTGCCGGCGCCGACGTTCACATTTGCGCCCATTTCGGTGTCGCCAATGTAGCTTAAATGGTTGACCTTGCTGCCTTCGCCAATGAGGGCTTTTTTGGTTTCCACAAAATTGCCGATTTTCGCTTTATTCGCCAGTTGTGTACCAGGACGCAGGCGCGCAAAAGGACCGATGTCACAGGCTTCTGCCACTTGACTGTCGTCGATCATGCTGTTGCTTTTGATCACCGTGTTGTCACCAATGACGCAATTTTTCAAAAAGCAATTGGGGCCTATTTCGACGCCAGAACCCAGCACCACGTTGCCTTCGAACACACAGTTCACATCGATAATAACGTCGTTGCCGGTGGTCAGCGTGCCGCGCACATCAATGCGCGCGGGGTCTAATAAAGTCGCGCCGTTTTGCATCAGCGCAATGGCTTGCTGATGCTGAAGTTCACGCTCTAATGCCGCCAGTTGTACTCGGTCGTTTACGCCTGCTACTTCGGCTTCGTTTTCAGGGTTCACTGTTACTATGTCTACCCCTGCTTGGGCTGCCATAGCAATTACGTCGGTCAGGTAATATTCACCTTGCGCATTGTTGTTGGTGAGTGCCGCGAGCCAAGTTTGCAAATGCGAGTTTGGCGCCAACAAAATACCTGTGTTGACTTCATTGATGGCAAGCTGGCGGTCGGTCGCGTCTTTTTGTTCGACAATCGCCATAACCTTGCCTTGCTCGTTGCGCACTATGCGCCCATAACCAGTGGGGTTGGTTAAACGAATCGTCAGTAATACCAGCGTGTTTGGCGTTGATAAGGCTGTCATTTTTTCTAAGGTGCTGGCACGAATCAGCGGTACATCGCCATACAGCGTCAGTGTTGCGCCGTCGGTTTGCAGAAAAGGGGCCACGCGTTTTAGAGCATCGCCCGTGCCTTGCGGATCGTTCTGCCAAACGATATTGGCCGAAAAGTCCTGACAACTGGTCTCGACCTGTTCGCCCTGATGCCCGACGATAAGGTGCAATTTGGAATCGGATAGCGCGCTGGCGGTAGTGAGTACGCGCCTAACCATAGGGATGCCGCCTATTTTGTGAAGCACCTTAGAAAAGGCCGATTTCATTCGGCTGCCTTTGCCGGCCGCGAGAATTACGATGTCCTGAGTCATGAAGCGTCCTTGTGTGACGTGTTGACAGAATGGATTATTTTAAGTGACAGGTATTAGACTCTCTTGTGGAAATCGTCACAACCCAAATTGTCACAAAAAAAATGACAAAACGTATCTTTTAGAAAATCCGTTATTTCAAAAGGCTGGCGTGCTCTGGGCAACGGTTGCATTCGGCTTGCAGTAATTCCACCAGTAATCGTGTCGCCGGTCCGGTTCGCTCGCCTTTGCCAAAAATCGCATACATATGAAAATTGCGCTCACTGCCTGAAATAAGTTTGAGTTTTTTCAATTGCCCGCTTTGCAGTGCATACGACAAGTCAGCCTTTGGCAGCCAAGCAAAACCAATGCCGCTGGTGACGATTTCCAACGCAGACTGCACGCTAGACACAGTCCAACGGCGATCCGTGCCCAGCCAACCTGAGTCGACAGACGTTTCAGAAGCAGAATCTCGTATCACAATTTGCAACTCACGACTCAAGCGTTCGTTATTAATCGGCTCAATCTCTTTATGCAATACATGGCGCGTTGCCGCTACGGCGATCATTTCCACTTCCACAATGGGGTCGGCAAGATACCCTTTTGGCACCATGGCGCTGAGCACCAAATCTGGGCTGCCCTTTCGTAAAGCTTCTTCCCCACCGCTCAACACCGCCTCTTTCAATTGCACTTGCGTGCCTTGACTCTGCGGCTCAAAGGCCTGTAATGCTCTTAATAAAGCGGGTGTTGGAAACGCTTGATCCACCACTAACTCCAGCTCCGGCTCCCAGCCTTGCCCTAGTGTGTGTGCTAGCTCTTCGAGGTCTACAGCTTCTTTGATGAGATGACGAGAGCGACGCAGCAACACCTCGCCCCGTTCAGTTAACTTGGCTTTTCGCCCTTCGATGACTAACAATGGATACCCTAGCTGCTCTTGCAGTTTCGCTACAGTATAACTCACCGACGACTGACTTTTATGAAGGGCCTCAGCCGCTTGGGCAAAGCCACCTTTATCCACAACAGCTTGCAATACACGCCATTGCTCTAACGTTACTCTTGGGGCTTTCACAATAACTCTCTCTTTTATTAAAATGATTTGAATAATTTATCGTATTTTTCGATATATATCTTCAGAAAATGTCACTTTTTTATCGAATATATTGGTTATATTATCATTCTATCAACACATAAACAGAGCCTAAACGCTCTTACTATCTTATTTCGGAGAACATAATTATGACGACTTTACTGCGTATCGATTCTAGTGCCTCTGGCGAACAGTCAAAATCTCGCCAGTTAGCAAACGAATTTGTTGCAAAATGGCTAGCGAACAACCCAGAAGGAAACGTGGTTGTGCGTGATGTAGACGCCCATCCATTGCCGCATTTTACCAGCGAAACGTTGGGGGCTTTGTTTACACCAGAAGAAAATCGTACCGACGCACAAAAAGCCATCGTAGCGATCGGCGATGAATTGATTGACGAAATCGAAGCGGCCGACGTGATCGCCGTGTCAGCCCCTATGTATAACTTTGGTATTCCTTCTACTTTGAAGTCTTACTTTGATTACATTGCCCGCGCTGGACGTACGTTCAAATACACTGAAACAGGCCCTGTCGGTTTACTAAACAAAGACGCGTATTTGTTTATTGCCAGTGGTAGTTTCCTAGCCGAAACCCCTATGGATCACCAAGTACCTTACCTAAACACTTTCCTAGGCTTTGTCGGCATTACCGTGAAAGACACCTTTATTGCCGGTGGTCAGGCAATGGGCGAACCCGGTGCAGCATCATTTGAACAAGCCAAAGCAAAAATTTCAGACACCATTGTAGGGTAATAAATAAAAGCCCTATTTGACGAGGCAAAAGCCTCGTCAACATACATGCACGACCCACAAGCCCGATGCAAACCCAACGCCCGGTAAGTCGCGGCTTTAGCCCGACGCGGAATCCGTGTAACAAAAAACCTTTTGTCGGCATAAATGCACGACCCACAAGCCCGATACAAACCCAACGCCCGGTAGGTCGCGGCTTTAGCCCGACGCGGAATCCGTGTAGCCAAAAACTGCCTTTGTCGGCATAAACTGCCTTTGTCGACATAAACTGCCTTTGTCGGCATAAATGCACGACCCACGAGACCTTTTGTCGACGTCAGTGCGCGATCTACAAGCCGTTGGCTTTTAGTGCGATGCGTTTGCGCTGCACATCGACTTCCAATACGGTGACGGTGACGACTTGCCCCACTCGGACTAATTCTCTTGGGTCTTTGACAAATCGATTTGCCAGTTGCGAGATATGGATCAAACCATCTTGATGCACGCCTAGGTCGACAAAAGCGCCAAACGCCGCCACATTGGTCACCACGCCTTCTAGGTTCATGCCTTCGTGTACGTCTTCTAGTGTTTGCACGTGTTGATCAAAAGTCGCGTAGCGAAATTCTGGTCGTGGGTCGCGGCCAGGCTTCGCCAATTCGACTAAAATATCCGCGTAGGTGAAATCGTTTTGTTGCCCCGGTTGCGATAGTGTTTGCAGCGCAGCCGCATTCCCTACCAATTGGTTCACTGTTAACGATAATTGAGCGGCCATCTGCCGGACTAAGAGGTAAGACTCAGGGTGAACACCTGATTGATCCAGCGCTTCTTTGCCATCGCGGATTCTCAAAAAGCCGGCACATTGCTCAAAGCACTTATCGCCAATGCCTTTTATTTTCAGCAGTTCGGCGCGCGATTCAATGCGGCCTTTTTGCTGTCGATACTCCACAATACTTTGCGCCAGGCGCTGGGTTAATCCAGAGACATAAGACAACAAAGGCACCGATGCGAGGTTGATGTCGACGCCAACGCGGTTCACACAATCCTCCACCACATTGGTCAGGCTTTTCGATAACTGCGAGGCTTTAACATCATGCTGATATTGCCCCACGCCTATCGCTTGCGGGTCAATTTTGACCAATTCGGCCAAGGGATCTTGAAAACGACGGGCAATAGACACGGCACCTCGAATGGTCACATCTAAATCTGGAAATTCGTTAATCGCAATGGGCGACGCCGAATACACTGATGCGCCCGCTTCGCTGACCACAGCCGATCGACACGTTAGATTCTCATCTTTGATCAACGCATTAACCAGGCTTTCTGTTTCTCGTGACGCGGTGCCATTACCAATGGCCACCCAATGAATAGAGTGCTGACGAATCAAGGCCAGTAGTTTATCTTGAGCCTCTTTAACACGGTTTTGAGGGCCATGGGGGTAAATAACACCGTAATCTAATACATTACCCTGCTCATCTATCACGGCTAATTTAACACCGTTACGAAAACCAGGATCCACGCCTAATACTCTGTGAGCACCCGCGGGTGCCGCCATTAATAAGTCTTGCAGGTTATCTGCAAATACTTGAATCGCACCCTCTTCTGCTCTGTCTTTAAGTTGCGCAAGAACATCGGTTTCGAGTTTCGGTAACAGTTTATTCTCCCACGCTAAGTCTAAATATCGACGCTGCACTGGGGTTATTCGTTGTGATGGAGCCGCGTTAATATCCAGCCATTGATTAAAATGTGGAAACAGCAATGCATTAGGAAAAACAGACTCGCCGCTCAATGAAATATTGAGTTTTAAAATAGACTCTTTTTTGCCACGAAACAGGGCAAGTAAACGATGCGCTGGGACTTTATTTACTCGTTCATGATAATCAAAGTAATCTCTGAACTTCTCACCTTGCTCTTTTTTTCCACGCAATACTCGACTGGTTAAAATACCGTCTTTTAGTAATTCACTGCGGCCTTTTTTAAGGACTTCGCTGTCACTTGCGATCGTATCGTAGAGTATCTCCGCCACGCCTTCTAACGCACTTTCTGCGGAGACGGCTGGTGTATGCTGCTTGCACCAGGCCTGAATCGCCGACAAGCTGTCGGAACGCTGACCAGACCATATCAATGCCGCCAAGGGCTGTAGGCCTTGCTCTCTTGCTTCATCGGCTTTCGTTTTTCGCACTTTTTTAAAAGGGGCGTACAAATCTTCCAACTCAGTTTTAGCACTGGCATGGCGTATTTTCTGTATTATTGCGCTGGAAACGTTTGGCTCATTTTCCAAGAGTAATAGAATACTGTTTCTGCGTTTTTCGAGTTCGGTTAAATATTGCCACCTATCATAAAATGACCGCAAAATCATATCACTCATACCACCGGTATTTTCTTTTCTGTAGCGCGCGATGAATGGAATCGTCGCACCTTCATCAAAGAGTTGAATTATATTTTGAGTGATTTTTTGTGATATAGAAAACTCTTGAGTTAAGATCGATGATGTCGAATTCATTTATTGCCCTATTTTTACACTTTTATGGCGATTGTGGTTGTCTATTTTATTAGCATCTTATCCGATTTTAAATTAGAATCCGATTATAAATAAAACGTTGTTCGACGTCGCATTATAATACTTTATGCGCATTAAAATGATATTGTGGTTACTTCAGGTATCAAAATGACGCACAAAAAAGCGATGTATTCGCAAACAACCTATTTTTATACCCTTCGCCAAGCGCAAAGAATGGATCGCCTTTACGTTTGTTACCTATTAAACATTTCAATCAACAGGCAGGACATACAAATGAGTTTATTACTAGAATTAGCTGGCAACAAAGCAAAAGCCCGCGCAGCCGCAAAAGAATTGACGGTCGCACAGCTAGAAAACCTTATTGCTGGGTTCAGTAATGCCCTTGTGAAAGTTAAAGAAGAAGAAGAAGCACGTGATGCGCAGCAAGCGTTTAAATCGGCTCGCGCCGAAGAAATTGCTAATCTGATAGCAGAAAGTGGCCTAACCATGGAAGAAATAGCGCTCTCCATTGCCCCTAAAGCCGGCGCCACCAAAGGTAAAACCGTTGAGCCTAAATACCGCCTTACGATAGAAGGCGAAACTTACGAGTGGACTGGCCGTGGCCGTACCCCTAAAGTCTTTCAGCAATACTTTGATGCGGGCAACAGCCGCGACAGCGTCGAAATCAAATAAACCTTTGATATTGACCTTTCAGTGAGCGACTTACTGAATACCCAATAAAAAAGCGACTCATTCAAATGAGTCGCTTTTTTATTGCCTGTAATAGCTTGTAGTCGCTATAAGCTTAATCGTTCACTCAGAAATCGAGTGAACTCATATTGTAAACGCTATTAAACCGTTTCTTTTTCTCTGAATGCAAATCTGACCAATACGATAAAACACCCTAGCATTCCACCTAACAGCACACCTAATACCGCGATTAAAGAACGCTTAGGTGCGGTACGGTTGAGCGGTTTTTCTGGTGACTCAATGTAACGAAACATTTGAAAAGTCACAGACTCATACACACTGAGCTTATTTATTAAATTTAGTAGGGATTCGGTTTGTTGTAATCTTGGGTCAATAATATTGAGCTGTTTCACAGTGAGGTTATCAAGCACTTTTACCTTGGCTTCAAGCGCATTAGAACCAATATTAATCATAAATATCTCTTGATCACCTAGATTCTGCTGAGGTTGCGTAACGCCAGCGGCTTTCGCAATTTGTAACGCGTATTTCGATAGTTGCAATTCACTTTGTAGCTTATTAGACGCTTGCTCTATGATCAGCGACTTCTGCTGCTCCAACTCGCTGCGCTTACCCTCTACTACCGTCACTAAATTATCAATTGCTATTTTTCTACTTTTTTCTTCTATGTATTCAACGTAATTTTCCAGAAAAGTCAGACTTTTCACAGCATTATTTTGTATTCCCTGCAACGTAACATCATCAGAAGCCTTGTCCACACTTAGTGTTAGCTTTTTGGACCATTCATCATACAGTCTAGCTTCGGCATCATCTAAGGCGTCTTTTTCTGCTTCTGATCGCAATAGGCTTAATTCGGCTTGAAATTCAGCAGAAGATTGGAAATACTCTTTTTTATTTGATCTGACTTCAAATTGTTGCGTGAAAATTTCAAATATCGTTTCCGGGAGAAGAAAACGTTCTCCATTAAATATCGGACTGTAATTACTCACCATTTTTTGATAACCAGAGAAATCACTTACTTGTGGTTCAGCGATTTTAGCTTCAGCGGTCCATACTTCCTCGGTCTTTAAGGCATAAACAACAGCAATAACAGCGCAAACCACAGTCGCTGCAATAATAGTGAGTTTGCCTTTCCATAGAGCAACGATGAGCTCTTTTAAATCAATTTCGTCGTCGTTATGAGTAAACTGGTGCTGGCCTAATGAAGAAATTTGCCCCGTTTGATCTTGCGGTAATGGCGATTTTGTCACGTTGTCCTCTCTATCATGAGATACATTATTTAGATTTTAAAAACGTTTAACACGTTTGAGTTTTTTGATTGATTCTGAGCCTTACAAAGACAACGATTTAACTGAATAAATCAAGTCCCACACTCCGTGGCCTAATCGCTCGCCACGTTGTTCAAATTTCGTCAGTGGTCGCCATTCAGGGCGTGGGTGGTATTCCCCTTTGCCTGCGGCGTTTTGGTAGTTGGTTTGTTCTTCCATTACTTCCATCATGTATTCAGCATAGGGCTGCCAGTCAGTTGCCATGTGAAAATGCCCTCCGTCTTTTAACACGTTGGCGACTTGCTGAGCAAATAGAGCTTGTACAATACGGCGTTTATTGTGCTTTTTCTTATGCCAAGGATCTGGGAAAAACAATTGAAACGCGCTGGCGGTTTTGGGTGGTAAACATTGCGCCATGACTTCGATAGCATCGTCGCAGTAGACACGTAAATTCGTCACGTCTTGTTCTTTTGCCAGCATCATCAGTTTGGCAACGCCAGGCGGGTGCACTTCGATACCGATGAAATCTTTTTCTGGGGCATTTTTTGCCATTTCCACTAAGGAGGCGCCCATACCAAAGCCGACTTCCAATACCACGTCTGCCTCGCGCCCAAAGACAACGGAATAATCAATTCGGCCTTGTTCGAGGTTTAAGCCATAAACAGCCCAATTGGCGTCGTAGTTTTTTTGTTGGCCTTCTGTCATGCGGCCACCGCGTACAACAAAGCTGCGTATGGTGCGTTTTTTCGTTTCTTGAATGCCTGAAGTTTGAGTGTCTAAATCTTGATTATCTGAATCTTGGATGTCTATATTTTGCTCTGGCATGGTTCCGTATCGCGTCTGTTTGTTCTGTTTCAATCAAGCAACATTGGCGAGAAAACACGGCTATAAAAGCGGAGGGTGACTCGCCAAAATCACTCAGTATAAATTTGGAGGGATATGTTAACTGAAAAATCAAATCCTGTCCTGTCTTGTCGACCAGAGCCGGAAAGCAAAAAGACACCAGCCGACCAGATAACACAAGCCGCCTAACGGCGTAATAGCCCCTAGAAAGGAATATCCGGTCAACGCCATCACGTAAAGACTACCAGCAAAGAGACCATTTCCCATACAAAAATACAACAAAATAGAGCGTATTGGAGTCACATACTGAGCAAGCGCCACCACCATTAATCCCGCTAACGCATGGTACATAAGATACTGGCTTGCTGTACTCCACCAGCCAAGCGCTTTGGTATCCACTAGACCCGTCAGTGCATGGGCACCAAACGCCCCCGCGGCCACAGACAACATGGCCTGAACAGCAAAACTGGCGGCCCATTGGTTGGCGTTATAATGAGCATTGGATGTGATTTTACGATGAGGCATGTCGAGCTCGTATGAATGAAATTAAGGCATTTATTGCAACACGCTCAAGTAGCCGTTACTGCCAATCGCATAATAACGCAGGCCTGAACCAAAAGCTAAAGCAAGCACGCTGGCACCACTGGGCCGGGTTTTAGTGGTGTATATATCCCATTCTTTTTGCACTGCTCCTGTGCTTACTTGCACTAACGAAACGCGGCTGTTCACTTCACCGATCAATAGAGACCGATTGTCTTTGGAAAAAACCGCTTGGCTAATGGTCGCTTTTCGGTATTTTAATGCGCCTGTATCGATGACGGTGAGTTCTCTGCCTGTGCTGGTAGACCAAATTTTGGCATCGCCTAATTGGGCGGCACCAAAAGCATACTTACCGTCTGCCGAGAGGGCAACGCTGGCTATGCGGTTGCTTAATGGCCAGGTGTATTTTTTGTCGCCCGTTTGTAAGTCCCACAGAATCACGTTTGAAAGGTCATCGCCGGTTATACCCACTGCGCCATCGGGGGTCACGTCGACCGCTCGCACAGTAGCACCAGTGCGAAGTGTTTGTTTTATACCGCCTTGCTTGCTGTTAAAAAAGCGGGCTGTTTGATCGTTTAATCCGATCAAAGCTGAGTCGCCGTTTTGGGTCAATTTTATCGTTTGAATATCGCCCGGTGTGGTCCAAAAGCCATCAGATTTACCCGTTACCGTGTTCCACAGTACTAACGTTCTTTCGCTTCCGGTAACGGCATATTGACCACTCGGGTCAATATCTACCGCCGTAAGCGGCGAATACTCACCTTGGGCATGATTCCAATTGTAGCGGCGATCATTAACAGAATTGATCCAGTAGCTGCCGCCATGCTGAATGGATCCGACCAAGGACGTCGCGCCGTCGTCGCTCAACACCGCCGAAAAAAGCCCTTGTGTTGCGTATTGTGCTGAGCGCACAGGCGCATCGGCAGAGCATGACAGCAAGGCCGCCGCACAACACGCGGTAGACAAAAATTTAAGCGTTTTTTTCACTGTGCGCTTCATGCAATTCTTTAATAAGCTGATCCTCAAATTGGAATCGCTCCATCATCACCAACGATAAGGCTTGTAGGGCAAAAGGTAACGCTTCAAGTTGGGCGTTACAATGCTCTTTGGTATCGTATTTATCGTTAAATTCAATGGCAATTTGCGTCGAACTGTCGATTAAAGGCAATAACTCACTCAATAGTACGGCCGCACTATCATCTTTGAATTCCTTGGCTTCTAATGCCAGCTGTTCATAAACCGTAAAGTGGCCTGCAGACACGTAATCCACCAGCATTTCACACAGAAATTGGATTTTAACCGTGTCCGTCGGAGTGAACTCGCCACGTTCACGCAAATACACACAGGTTTCCACCCATTGCCGACGCTGTTCTAACCAGCGGTCGATAATAACGTGAACGCCGCCCCATCGCTCTTGGGCTGTTTTACAACCTTCTAACATACGCAGACTCCATCGGACGTTTTATGAATGATTCAAGCATATTCCGATACGTCACCCCCTGCAAGACTATCTCAAGGGGGTTTTGTTTAGGGTCACCACACACTTGTGGCTAGTGTGCTTTTTTGCCGCCACGCACAGCAATGGCACCATTCACTATCGCCATGCTGACAAAGGCAATCAAGGTCCAACCGGGAATGCTAATGCCAAACAAAGTCCACACGACGTCGCCGCACTCTCCGGTTCCCATGATCATTGCTTGCATAATTTCTTGCCAGGGAAAAACATCAAACATGTAGCTCAAACCTGGTAGACACGCGGGTAACTCTTCTTCGGGTAAATGCTGTAAATACAAATGCCGAATCGCTAACGCAGCGCCCATTAAAGACAAGACGACCACTTTCCACGCACACCAACGTCGAAGTCGCTCGCTGGATAACAAAAAGGACACAAGCGACACCACGCCTACGCAGAAAAACACAATGCGCTGCAGCATGCACAAAGGGCAAGGCTCCAGCGCCATTTGATATTCCATATAAAAAGCGACCGCTAACAAGGCGAACGCCACTAAAGCAACCAAACCATGAAAACGACGAGCAGACAACAGTGTGAACATGTACCAGTTTCCTTACACCAAAACTAAAATTAAAAAGAAAATAAACAACAAATACCATCAGCGCGCAATCAAGCAAATGCAAAAATACTACTGACAGAGGGCTTTCGTGCCAGTTAGTATACTGTCTATTGCAATGAATACGAGAACCTAACATGCTCCTGATGACGCACCTATCCCATAAATTACGCCTCTTTACGTTACTTTTACTGTGCAGCGTGATCAGCATTGTCAGTCATGCTGAAGACGAAGGCGAAGAAGCCCCCGTGCCGACTGCGTATGTCGAATTAAAACCCAGCTTCGTCGTGAATTACCAAACTAAAGACAACCGCCTCAGGTACATCAAAACCAGCATCAGCATCCGCACTGATGTCGTTCAAAAAGACCTGATTGAAGCCAATATGCCTCTTGTAAGAGATGCCTTAGTGATGTTCCTCAGCTCCCGTACGGCGAAACAAGTAACGGGCACGATCGCACGAGAACAAACTCGAGCAGACGCCGCCCTTGCGGTAAACAACGCTATGTTGGAAGAAACTCGCCAGACGCCAGTAAAAGACATCTTATTTGCCAGTTTTGTGACGCAATAAACACTCGTCACAAAAAAGCCCCTTTGCGCACAACATCACGGCAAAAGGGCTTTTTTAGGGGGTAATCAGATCGCGCGGCTCTGGGTGTTTCCAGCACTGTGACTGGCGGCTTTTAACCAGAGATCTTTAATTAAAGCTCTTTGATGTCATCGGGGCTAACGTAACCTGCTAGCTTATCGGTGGCTTCGTTTTTAAAAAACTTTTCCATCTGCTCCATCACGTATTTGCGTGAATCCGGCTGCATAAGATTCAGCTGTTTTTCATTGATCATCATGGTTTGCAACAACTGCCATTCTTGCCACGCTTGCTTAGACACGGTTTGCAAAATCTCCTGGCCTTTTGCACCGGGCAATGGTGCACGGTCTAGGCCGTCCATTTCTTTTTGAAACTTCTTACAAAACACGGTATTCGCCATAAGGTTCACTCGCCATTATCAAATCAAAAAGTTGGACCGCCTTCACGGTTTGATCCCAAAGTAGCCTAATTAATAGCGTTTACAATGAAAAAATCAAGGTCAGCGATCAATAAGCCAAACCAATCAGCGCGAGTTGCAACGCAACAAACACAAAAATGAGACTGAAAATAGACGGTCGCTTGCGGTTCAACCACACAAACCCACCCGCAACAATCGCAATATCCCAGCCACTAAGAAGACTAGAAGTGCCTATCGGATGATACAAAGCCGCCAGCAAAACCCCTACCACAGCCGCGTTTATACCCCTGACCGCAGCACGAAATCGACGATAATGAGACCATTGTTGCCATACGTTTTGCATGCTTAACATCAGCAACAGACCAGATAAGAACACCGCTAGCGTGGCGACACCGGCCCACAACCAAGGATGAGCGCCCTCTGATGTCGAGGATGCCCCCAAAAAGCTCGCCATGGTAAACATAGGACCAGGTACCGCCTGAGCGGCCGCGTAACCCACCAATAGCTGATCACTGGCGACCCTATCGCTCACAAAGGCCGACAACATTGGCAATACCACATGCCCGCCGCCAAACACCAAGACACCCGCTTGATAAAATTCCGCAAATAACTGACCCAATCCCCCCTGAAAAACAAAGCCGCTTGCAAACAGCCCCACCACAAGCACAGGCAGCCAACGGGCGAAACGCACCGGTGGCAAAGCCTCACTCGTCGCCATAGCATCGACCGGCAGAAACATTGCACTGACCAAACCAACCAACAGCAAAACCCACAGGCTTGGTACGCTAATAAAAGGGAACAAAACCGGAGCAAGAATAAGACCCACCGCACTGGCTAACGCGACGCCGGCTAACGTGTACGTTTTGCAGAAAGATCGCCACATACTCACGCAGGCATCGGCCACCACCACCACGGCCAACAGTTTTAACCCGTGAATCACGCCGTTAAACCACGCCGTATCTTGCCAGTCATCGCTGAACTGTGCTAATAACACCATCAACACAAAAGACGGCAGCGTGAAGCCAACAAATGCCGCCCACGCACCCAGCCAACCGGCACGATGGTAGCCCAACGCAAAGCCCACTTGACTTGAACCTGGACCCGGCACCACTTGGCTCAGCGCCATCCACTGGGCGTATTGGGCTTCTGTGGCCCATTTCTTTCGTTGTATAAACGTTTGATTAAAGTAGCCGAGGTGTGCTGCTGGCCCGCCAAAACTGGTGAAACCTAACAGTAAAAAAGACACAAAAACGTCCCATAGACGTTGCCCATAACTGGGGATTAATGGCTCTGACATGATGCTCTCTCATCGAATTCTATGCATTGGTATGCATTGGATCACTGTCACTTTAGAGGATAGCGAGCGTTACAATCGTCCTGACTGGAGCAGGCAAGCCTTGCGCCAGCGCGTCTTGCGGATCAAACCATTGATATTTATCACTTTCTAATACCAGATGGGTATCTGCGATGTGCAATCGGCTTGGCGCTATATCCAAATGATAATGACTAAAGGTATGACGAAACGATGACAAGGGTGTGACAGCGGTCACTTGAGTCGCAAAACGCTGCTCAATGTGCAACACAAGGGGCTCGTCGCTGGCCAATTCTGGCAAACTCCACAGTCCGCCCCAAATCCCCGTTTGCGGGCGCTTTTCTAATAAACACTGCCCTTGAGCATTCATTAATACCAAAAGTTGTAGGCTTTTTACAGGCTTAGGGGCTTTTTTGGGTTTTCGAACGGGGAACTGCGTCGGGTCTTGCGTTAAACGGGCCTGGCAATCGGTTTGCAAAGGGCATAACAAGCACTGCGGTTTAGAACGGGTACACAAAGTCGCGCCCAAATCCATCATGGCTTGCGTGTACTCGCCACAGCGTTCGCTCGGCATATAATGATCAACCAAATCCCACAGGGCGTTTTCTGTTTTTTTCTCCCCCGGCCAGGTCGGCACCGCATGAAACCGCGCCACGACACGCTTGACATTGCCGTCTAAAATAGCCGCTTGTACGCCACGAGAAATGGACAAGATCGCGGCGGCCGTTGAACGCCCGATGCCCGGTAATTCACAGACGCCTTCTACCGTTTGTGGAAATTCGCTGTCGAATCCGTCCACCAGCATTTTGGCCGCTTTGTGGAGATTACGCGCGCGCGCGTAATAGCCCAAACCGCTCCAATGGGCCAATACCTCATCTTGCTCTGCGGCGGCTAAGGCTTCCACCGTGGGGAACGACGCCATGAATTTATGGTAAAAAGGGATCACCGTCGTCACCTGCGTTTGCTGCAGCATGATTTCTGAGATCCATACACGATAAGGTGTCTTGTTTGCCTGCCACGGTAAATTTTTACGCCCGTGTTCGTCAAACCACGCCAATACACGGGGCGCAAAATTATCAACTGGTGTCATGTTTGCCTCGTCTTTACCTTAGCTATTTTAAACACTGGGATTAAAACAAGCTTTTCAGCTTCTCTTTGAGCTTGTCTTTTAGACGCTCTTCTTCCGCTTTGCGTTTTGCGTCAAATTCGGCCTGCAGTCGAATTTTCTCCGCGGCAATTTTCGCTTCTAATCGGGCTTTCTCAGTGTGCTTTCTCTCTTCTAACTCAGCCTTTAGCGCCGCTTCTTTTTCTTTTAAACGCGCTTTTATCTCGGCTTCTTTTTCTTTCAGGCGCGCTTTTTCTGCTTCCAGTTTGAGGGCTAATTCTTGCTTGGCAAGATTCGCAAACAATGTACCAAAGCCTTTTAAATCGGGACGACACAAGCCTGCCGGGTCATCACTGAACTGGCCTTTACAGACGATAGGAAAAGCCAGCTTCGTTAAGGTTTCGTTTACGCGGCAAGCGTTGTCTAGCTGACTGCCAGCAAGGGCGACATTCGCTTGGTAATTCAGCGAAGAGTTTGGCAAAGACACAACGCCATCACCAGTCACCTGAATGCCCGCCGAGCTGATGTTCAGACCCGGTGTTGAGATTGTCCCATCGACAATGCGAGCCGGAAAACGCATGGTTTCAAAGGGCGTATCGGGGCCAAATTGCCCTTCATTAAGGCTGTCTTTACGAATCGCTGCTATGCCTTCGCATACGGTTTTGGTTAGGTTGGTGCCAACCAACGCCCCGTTTTTAATTTCAATTAATAGATCTCCTTGCAACGACGACATCAGGGTATCGATACGGTTGCCTCTGGCGCTTAGATCACCGTTTAAAAAGGTCGCGCCGGCGATGTTATCCATGTCCATAAAATCAACCAGCAAGGGCTGAATCTGCACGTTATTAATGGACGGTGATAGCGCCAATTCAGGCGTATTACCGCGCACATTTAAACGCGCTTTTGACGTAACCGTGCCTTCATACAAGCTCGCATGCAATGGCGACACCGTTACCAAACCGTTGGCTTGGGTGGACTCTAATGCGATTGTATCGATGTTGATTTTTTTCACCGTAAGATTGTTGAACACCACGCTTACATGGCCGTTTAAACGGCGAATCAATTCAACCGGGATAAGATCCGTTGAAGCGGTGTCTGCCGTTGGGGCTTTTGCGTCCGTTGAGGCAAACTTGACAGCGGACGTAGGGGATGACGGGGTAGCCGATTGAATGACGGGGCGTGCTCCTGTGCTATCAGTGGCATTATCAGCCGCATTATCAGCTATTGTCTCTGAGTGGGGTTCCACCGGAATAGGCAAATAACGATCGACGTCCAAACGATTGCCCGCCAAGGTGACGTCCCAGCGTAATGGCGATAATTCAACTACCGCATTGGCTTCTATCTTAGTGTCGTCAAAGGCGATCGAAATCGGCTGAGCCGTGAGAGTAGTCAGGTTACCCTCTAAGGTGATGTTGGCCCGCGCCTTGGTGAGCGCCGTTTTGTCTGCCATGTCGGGTAATGGGATCTTGAGCTGAGTGAGCAACGTCCTTGGGTTAAATTCACCGACCGACAAGACCGCCGAAAATTGTGGATCACTCAGCACTTGATACGCCTGTATTTCAGCATCGATATTGATGCCCAACACACTGAGCGCCAGCCCGTCGATCAATACATTTTCCTGCGGTACATCCATGTCCAGACGAATGGCACTGAGCTTGGCTTGCACCGGGCCCGTCGGCAACGCGTCGCCCGCAAGGTCTGTGGTGAGTACGAGGGAATCCAAAGATAAGGCTTCACGCGTCGGAAAAACCGTGAGATTGGCTTTTAACTGTGCGTTTGCAGTTAAGGCCGAACCTCCCTGCAAATCACTTTGTGTTACCGCGATGTCCATGACCATAGGCCACGCTTTGTCCCATCGCACATCGCTTAATATTACGTTTAACGTAGCGTTGATTTGCTGGTTGGTTTGTTCGTCTCGATATCGCACCTGAGCATTTTCAATGGTGAGCGCGTCTAGCTGAAGGTCAGGCAGGACGAACGCCGCTTGTTCTGTGTTATCGGATGCCGGGGCAGAAGCGCCGACGGGATTAGGTTGCGCGGCCGTGCTGGTTTGACTTGCACTGGTTTGACTTGCACTGGTTTGACTTGCAAGGGCTTGAGCCGAGGGCGCGGTCATTTGCCAATTCCCCCGACCTTGTGCGTCTTTTCTTAGGTTCGCTTGTAAATTAACGAGGTTCACCTTGTCGACCTGAATTTTCCGCTCCAATAAAGGCAAGAGGGCTAAGCCAAATTCAGCACGATCAAATTGCACAATCTCGGTATCTGAACCCAAGGCCACACCGATGTTTTCAAGCTCTAACCCCAACCAAGGGTAGAAAGACCAACGAATGTCGCCATCTAATCGCAAGGTCACATTGGCCTTGTCCGCGGCGAGGTTTTTCAGCTCGTCTTTGAAATCATTGGGGTTCACAAACACCATGACATACGCCAACAACATGGCCACCAAGGCGAATAACCCTGCAATTAACAATACTAAGCGTTTTAACCAAACCATGACACACTCCTTGAAAACGGTTGATCGGCGTATCATAGCATTCGCAACGAGTCTTGATCGATGCAAAACATCGCCCAGATAGTGAGAACGCATCAAAAACACTCAACCAAAGCGTAGAAGCAAATGGGCCCTCGTTCTATAATGCGTCACTTATGTTTAAAACGTGGCGAAATGATCGCCTCACTCACTGTGGAGAATCCAATCAATGTCCGATCGCATTGCCAGTGTCGAGCGCAACACGCTTGAAACTCAGATTAAGGTGTCGATTAACTTAGACGGTACCGGTAAATTCAACTGCGTCACAGGCGTGCCTTTTCTTGATCACATGCTCGAGCAAGTGTCTCGTCATGGCTTAATTGACATGGACATTCACGCGGTGGGCGACCTTCATATTGACGCCCATCACACGGTGGAAGATTTAGGCATTACCCTTGGTCAAGCGTTTGATGTGGCCGTTGGCGACAAAAAAGGCATCAAACGTTACGGCCATGCCTATGTGCCGCTAGACGAAGCCTTGTCTCGTGTGGTGATCGATTTTTCTGGTCGTCCTGGTTTGCAAATGCACGTGCCGTTTACCCGCGGTTCAGTCGGTGGTTTTGATGTGGATTTATTTTCTGAGTTTTTCCACGGCTTTATCAATCACGCAAAAGTCACCTTGCACCTAGATAATTTGCGCGGCAAAAACACGCACCACCAAGCCGAAACGATTTTTAAAGCTTTCGGTCGCGCCTTGCGTATGGCGTTGGAAATGGATGAGCGTATGGCGGGTCAAATGCCGTCCACCAAGGGCAGTTTGTAGGATTTTCGGATTATGACAGACCTCTCAAAGCGTGATGTTAAGCACTCTACGGTTGCCGTAATCGACTATGGCATGGGGAACTTGCACTCGGTCGCCAAGGCGCTAGAGCACGTTGCCGATGAACACACCACGGTCATTGTCACCAGTGACCCTGCGGTGATTGATGCGGCCGACCGTGTTTTGTTGCCTGGTGTGGGCGCCATTCGGGATTGCATCGGTGAAATGCACAGTACCGGCTTGGTGCCCAGCATCCAAAAAGCCATGAAAGAAAAGCCGTTTCTGGCGATTTGTGTGGGCATTCAATCCTTGATGTCACACAGCGAAGAAAACGGCGGCGTCGAGTGTTTAAACCACTTCGCAGGTAACGCCTTGTTCTTCGGCGAAAAACACACAGACCACGACGGCAGCAAACTCAAAGTGCCACACATGGGCTGGAATCAGGTGAAACACACGATCAAGCACCCTTTATGGAAAAACATTCCAGACAACGCACGGTTTTATTTTGTGCACAGCTTTTATGTGGTGCCGGAAAACAAAAGCGAAGTCGCTGGTACTTGTGATTATGGTTTGGAATTTTGTGTGGCGCTGGCACGAAACAATGTGTTTGCGGTGCAATTTCACCCAGAGAAAAGCCACAAAGACGGCCTGCAATTGTATAAAAATTTCCTTCACTGGGATGGCAAGCCATAACCGCCAGTTAAGCAACTCTTTCTGAGATTAGGAGCCATATTATGGGCTTAGCAAAACGTATTATTCCTTGCCTTGATGTGGACAATGGCCGAGTCGTCAAGGGCGTGCAGTTTTTAGACATTCGCGATGCAGGCGACCCGGTGGAAGTGGCAAAACGCTACGACGAACAAGGCGCGGATGAAATCACTTTTTTGGACATCACCGCCAGCTCTGATAACCGTGAAACGACGGTTCACATGGTCGAAGCGATTGCCAGCCAGGTGTTTATTCCTTTAACCGTTGGTGGCGGCATTCGGACCTGTGAAGACATCCGTCGCATGCTGAACGCCGGGGCCGATAAAGTAGGCATTAATACCGCGGCGGTATTTAACCCTGAGTTTGTCCGCGAAGCGGCTCAGCGTTTTGGCTCGCAATGCATCGTTGTCGCCATCGATGCGAAAAAAGTCAGCGCCGAAGGCGAAGTTGATAAATGGGAAATCTTCACCCATGGTGGACGCAAGCCAACCGGACTGGATGCGGTTGAATGGGCGAAAAAAATGGTCGAGTACGGTGCGGGCGAGATTTTGCTCACCAGTATGGACCGTGACGGCACGAAAAACGGTTTCGATTTGGGCGTAACGCGTGCGATTAGTGAAGCCGTACATGTTCCTGTTATCGCTTCTGGCGGTGTGGGGAATCTTGATCATCTTGTGGATGGGGTGATTGAAGGCAAAGCCGATGCGGTACTGGCGGCCAGTATTTTTCATTTTGGCGAATACAGCATTGCTCAAGCAAAACAGCGTATGACCGATGCCGGCATCGAGATGCGTTTGTAATTTGTTTTCTGGGTGTCTGTTGTAAGTCGCTATCGGTTGTAAGTCGGCGATACCGCCGACTTACAAGTTCGCATATTTTGTGAACAAAGTCACTCTTGCTTGCCGTTGTTAAGGTTGGGCGAGTACAATTCCCGCAAATTTCAATGTATCCACTTTCAATTGGCCTAACGTAACTTGGCTGTACCTAATAGAAGGAAGACTTCTTGACCACCTTATCCGATGCCCTGCAAGCTCTGGCGACCCATTGCCAACAAGCCGCGACCACTAACGCGTTAACGTTCCATCGTGGTGTTGAGCGAGAAGCCCTTCGAGTCGATCGGAAAAACGGTCGTATTTCTCATCAGCCTCATCCTAAAACATTGGGCTCAGCACTAACGCACAGCTCGATCACTACCGACTATTCTGAGTCGTTGATGGAGTTTATTACGCAGGTTCACCCCAGTGTAGAGGGCGTGATCAAGGAACTTGACGACATTCATAATTTGGTCAATCACGAGCTGTTCAAAATCGATGAATGCTTATGGCCTGCCAGTATGCCGTGCTATTTAGAAAGTAACGACGATGTACCGATTGCCTACTTTGGGGAATCAAACACAGGGAAATTGAAGCGCGTTTACCGCGAGGGTTTATCTAATCGCTATGGTCGCATCATGCAGTGCATCGCTGGCATGCACTATAACTTTTCCTTTGATGCGGATTTTTGGTCGTTTTTAGAAGGCTATAAGGGCAAAAACGGCTTATCACGTGCCGAAAAGCAAACCTTTCAATCTGACAGTTATTTTGCCTTGATTCGTAACTTCCGCCGCAGCTCTTGGATGCTGTCGTTGTTATTTGGTGCTTCCCCTGCTATTGACGAAAGTTTTTTGCCGGCAAAACCAGACAGCTTAGACGTTTTTAAAGAAAAAACATGGTTTGGTCCTAAAGCCACCTCATTGCGCATGAGTGATTTGGGGTATCAAAACAAAGCGCAAGCGGACTTGTACGTGTGTTACAACGAAGTGGAAACCTACATCAGTACGGTAAAAAGAGCGCTTCAAACGCCTTACCCGCGCTACCAAGACATCGGCGTCAAAGTCGATGGCCAATACCGCCAGCTGAACAGCAATGTATTGCAAATTGAAAACGAATATTACAGCGACATTCGACCTAAGCGCGTGACGCAACCAGGCGAACACCCAAGCGCCGCTTTGCATGCCCGCGGTGTCGAATACATTGAAGTGCGCATTATGGACATCGACCCAGAATCCTCTATCGGCATGACGTCGTCGACGCTGTATTTTATCGATGTATTTTTGGTGTATTGCATGCTGCGCGGAGACGAACCACTGGGCATGGACGAATGCACTCGTTTACGCAAAATGCAGCAGGAAATCGCCTCTCATGGGCGTGATTTGGATATGGACTTTGACTTTGGTCAAGGCCCGGTTCAGCTTCGAAGCAAAGCAGACAGTATGCTTCAAGACCTAGCGGTTGTGGCTGAGTTTTTATCTTCATCCACGGGCAACTTGGCTTACCGAGACGCAGTAGAAGCGCAAAAAGAAAAGTTAGCCGACGAGGCTAAACTGCCATCGGCTAAGCTGTTAGCCCGAAGCCAAGCACAAAATGGCTACCACAATGCCATGTTGGCCTTGTCAAAAGAGCAACAAACCATGTGGATGAACTGCCCACTGCCTGCAGCGTTAACCCAAGAATTTATGGACAAAGCCGAGCGTTCTTTGCAGGATCAAGAAGCCATCGAAGCGACCGATGATGTGGATTTTGATACCTTTTTAAAAGCGTACTTAATCCCTCAATAAGCGCTCACCGTGGCACAATAAACACTGACTGCGCCACACTAAAAAGCCTCTACTTTAGTAAAAAAAGTAGAGGCTTTTTAGTTTTGTGATGCGTTATGGCTTATGGCTTAAAAGCCTAAACCATCAAGCGTTAGGCGATACAGGGATAACGTCTAGATTGTCCAATACAAGCCATTCGGCCAGTTTAGTTCGAAGAGCATCAAGACCGTCACCATTTAAAGACGAAAACGTTTGAACTGTGCCATCAATACCTTGAGCTTTAAGCGCTTTTTGTACAGAAAACATGGACGCTTGTGCAGGGCCACGTTTGAACTTGTCAGACTTGGTCAACAGAATATGTACTTTCATGTTGTTTGATTTGGCCCACTCTAACATCATCTCGTCGAAGTCTTTTAATGGATGGCGGATGTCCATCACCAACACCACACCCGCCAATGAACGACGATTCATCAAGTAATCTTGCATGTGTGCTTGCCAGACTTTTTTCATCTCGATGGGCACTTTTGCAAAACCGTAACCGGGTAAATCGATGAGACGACGATCTTCCACATTGAGTCCAAAGCAGTTAATCAACTGAGTACGGCCAGGCGTTTTGGAAGTACGCGCCAGTTTTTTCTGATTCGTCAGTGTGTTTAATGCCGTAGACTTTCCGGCGTTCGAACGACCCGCAAAGGCCACTTCCACACCCTGATCTAGTGGGCATTGAGAAAGCTTTTCGGCACTTTTAATAAAGTGTGCGGATTGGAAAGTGGAGTCAAAAGGAGTCATAAGTTGGTAATCGTCTGTCAATGTAGATGGGCATTTAGGGTGTATTTATTAACCACTATGATGCCAGTAATTTAGAAAATATGCCATGTTAAACTGGATAAGCCTATAAAAGTGAAGCGAAGCGCCTCGAAGGCAGAAATATGGCCTAAATAATGCTCTATCACTGACTAACCTGTTCTATTGACGTCAGTTTTATGTAAACTTACTGGAAAAGCAGAACCTTCCTGCTTGGTTATAATCGTATTATGCTGTAAATCTAGGCACTGTATTTTACACTCTGTGTATTTATTGCTTTTATCGGCACTAGAATACTTTAATACTATTAAGCACTCATTAGGAGCCTTCTATGTTTAAGCTGTTTTCAGCGCTCGTTCTTTCACTTTTGATCCCACTGACCGCCGCCGCTGCCCAGTACAGTGATGGAAACGGTTATACCACCATTAAAACGCCGGTGCGTACCAGCGACCCTAGCAAGGTCGAAGTCACAGAAATTTTTTGGTATGGCTGCCCTCATTGCTTTAGCCTTGAGCCCATTACTCAAGCGTGGAAAAAGAATCTACCCAGTGATGTCGATTTCAAATTTTTACCCGCGGTTTTCGGTCGTAGCTGGTTAGCGCACGCAAAAGCGTTTTATGTGGCGGACTTGCTGAACATCACGGATAAGATCCACACCCCTTTGTTTAATGCCATCCACATAGACAAACGTAACCTAAGCTCTGAAGATGCTCTAGCGAGCTTTTTCGCTAACTATGGCGTAAGCGAAGATGAATTTCGTAAGCAGTTTAATTCGTTCGCTGTAAACAGCCGACTCAGCCAAGCCGATGCAAAAATTCGCGCTTACGGTGCCCGTGGTGTGCCAGGTTTGATTGTAAATGGAAAATATCTTGTCACAGCCGCAACGGCCAATGGCAACGAAAACATTTACAACGTGGTGGATTTTTTAATCGAGAAAGAACGTCAGAATTAATAAATGAGGCGATATGACGGAATCATCAAGTGACGATCTAATTGCAGTATTACGTAAAGCGGTATCCCGAACCAGTTTACTGGCAGAAGGAAACGACCCTGAGTTAGATTCCGTTGTTCGCCAAATTCGCCAAGCAATTAATAAAGGTGCAAACGCAGAACAAATACAAACGGTACTAAACAATGCCGAGCCGCTGCTTATTAAAAGCGACTCGGCACAATCAAACCGTGCACAACAGGTTAAATCAACGCTTCAAAATCTCATTGACCTACTTGAGAAACAAGTCGATCGAAGTGTCCCGCAGGATGAGAAAAAACAGCTTGAATCCCAAATACGATTACATTGGCAAACACCATCGTACTGGCCCGCCTTGCTTAAAGGGTATTTGTCGCTGGCTGAAAACACCTTCAATACAACCGAGCACGATGCGCCTAGGCATTCGTTTTTAAAACATTTTTTCAGACGAAACCTCGACACTAACCCACTCAAAAATGATCAAGAAATTTTGCGACAAATCAGCCACACTTTAACTGGCTTAATGAATAACTTATCCTTGCCTAGCCACTACGATGAAGACATAACAGAGCTTAAAAAAGCCCTGTCAAGCAATCACAGTTTGCAGCAATTACCGGATCTATTAGATGAAGTCATTCATTTGATCATGATCACGATCGGCAAAAATCAGGAAAGCCTAACCAACTATCTTAATCTGTTAAATAAACAGCTCGCCAGCATCAATAAGTCGATTTCACACAGCTATGATTCTCAACAATCTTTATCGGACAGCCGCGAAGGGTTCAGTACTAGGCTAGAAAACCAGGTACTAGATACCTCTAATGCGGTGAAAAATGCAAACGATCTGGACAGCTTAAAAACACTCATTGATGAGCGTCTTAATCTTATCTCTCACACCATGACAGACTATAAAACTCAGATTATTGAGCAAGAAGAACACGCAAACCGGTCTATTTCCTTGCTTAAAAGCAAAGTGAATAAAATGGAAAAAGACACCGTTTCAATGCGCTCTTTACTGCAAGAAAGACTGGCCCAAGCCATGACGGATTCGCTGACCGATTTGCCTAACAGAACAGCGTATCAAGATGCTATCTTGCCCTTATGCAAGGTGATGCAGAAAACACAGAGACCGATTTGCCTAGCGGTGTGTGATATTGACCACTTTAAAAACGTCAATGATACTTGGGGGCATTTAGCGGGTGATAAAGTGTTGCGCTTGATTCCTCAACAAGTTCGTAGCATTTTGTTAAAAGACGACATTATGTTTCGTTATGGTGGAGAAGAATTTGTGATCGTTTTCCCAAACACCACGCTACAGCAAGCCATCGAACGGGCTGAAGCCATTCGTGTTGCCATAGCAAAAACCCCCTTTAATATGCAAGGCGAACCCGTTTCCATCTCCGTGTCTATTGGAATCGCTGAACTGAACCAAAAAGAAGAGCCTGAGCCCTTATTTGATCGTGCTGACAAACAACTTTATATCGCTAAAGAATCGGGCCGAAATAAAGTCGTTGCGTAAAAATAGAGCCGACAAATCAGTACCAGAGCCTTGCGGTCACGGTTACAATAGACCTTTACATCGAATACCGAGAAAAGGCGCGTATACCCGCCATTTAGGATGACATAGTTTATGCAAGACGATCAGAAAAAAACCACCGACTTTGGTTTTAAAGAAATCCCAGCCGACGAGAAAGTCAACGCGGTCGCCAACGTGTTTCATTCTGTTGCGGCGAAATATGACATCATGAATGACTTGATGTCTGGGGGCGTTCATCGCCTGTGGAAGCGTCATACCATTAGCCAATCTGGCGTTCGTGCGGGTCACTGCGTGCTGGATATTGCCGGTGGCACCGGTGATTTAACCCTAAAATTCTCTCGCCTTGTTGGCCGTGAAGGTCAAGTTATTCTGGCCGATATCAATGATTCTATGCTAAAAGTCGGCCGCGACAAACTGGCCAATCTAGGCGTGGTGGGCAATGTAAAATGCGTACAAGCCAATGCCGAAGCATTGCCCTTCCCTGATGATACATTCGACTGCATTACCATTGCCTTTGGTTTGCGTAACGTAACCGATAAGTCTAAGGCACTGGCGTCTATGTATCGTGTCTTAAAGCCCGGTGGTCGCTTGTTGGTATTGGAGTTTTCAAAACCAGAATCCGAGCTTTTATCGCAAGTATACGATCAGTACTCCTTCCGTCTTTTACCTGCTATGGGTAAATTGATTGCCAATGACGCCGACAGCTATCGTTATCTGGCTGAATCCATTCGGATGCACCCCAATCAAGAAACACTGAAGGGCATGATGGACGAAGTCGGCTTCGAACGCACCAGTTACCAAAATTTAACCGGCGGCATTGTGGCGCTTCATAAAGGGTTTAAATTCTAGTTATGCTTACCAGTACTTTTCGTTTATTGCGTATTGTCTATACGGTTATACGCTTTCGCCTCGATGTGTTTATTCCTTTTGCGTTGCTGCCTTGGTACCTTCGCTATACGATCGGCGCTTTGTGCTCTATCGGTCGAAAACGCGCAAGTGAAAACAAGGGGGAGCGTTTGCGTCTTGCACTGGAATCCCTTGGCCCTATTTTTGTTAAGTTTGGGCAGATTTTATCTACGCGACGCGATTTACTCGATGACGATATCGCGAACGAATTGGCTAAGCTGCAAGACAAGGTGCCGCCTTTTGCTGGAGACGTTGCACAAGCCATTATTGAACGCGACCTAAAAGCACCCGTTTTAGAATTATTTGCCGAGTTTTCGGTTACGCCCTTAGCATCCGCTTCTATTGCCCAAGTACATACGGCTAAGCTGCATTCCGGCGAAGATGTGGTTGTAAAAGTAATACGTCCTGACATTGAAAAAACCATCAGCAAAGACATTCGTTTGCTCTACACCTTAGCGCATCTTGTTGCCAACTTAAGTGTTGATGGCCGACGTTTGCGGCCTGTCGAAGTGGTGACAGACTATGAATACACCATTTTAGATGAGCTGGATCTGGCCAAAGAAGCCGCGAATACAGGTTTACTGCAACGCAATTTCACCCCCTCTGATCTACTGTATGTACCACAGGTTTACTGGGATTACAGCCATCGCAATGTGATGATCATGGAGCGTATTTCAGGCATTCCTGTTGCTGATATTAATGCCCTGCACGCCGCCAATGTAGACATGAAATGCCTAGCGGAACGCGGTGTTGAAATCTTTTTCACTCAGGTGTTTTCACACAGTTTCTTCCATGCAGATATGCATCCAGGAAATATTTTTGTTGATGCGACCAACCCCAAAAAACCCAAATACATCGCCATTGATTGTGCGATTATGGGCAGCCTAGACGACGCCGATAAAAATTATCTAGCGCGTAACTTGTTGGCTTTCTTCCAGCGCGATTACCGCTTAGTTGCTGAATTGCATGTCGAGAGCGGCTGGGTTCCCAAAGGCACGCCCGTACACGCCTTCGAGTCCGCCATTCGCAGCGTGTGTGAACCTATGTTTGCCAAGCCACTCAAAGACATTTCTTTTGGTCAGGTGTTAATTGGTCTATTTCAAACCGCGCGCCGCTTTAATATGGAAGTACAACCTCAGCTAGTCTTGTTGGAAAAAACATTGCTCAACATAGAAGGATTAGGCCGACAACTGTATCCGGATTTGGATTTATGGGTTACGGCAAAGCCGTTCTTAGAGCGCTGGATGAGCGAACAAGTTGGTCCCAAACGCGTCATCGAAGAAGTCAAAAAACAAGCGCCTCAATGGGCTGGCCAATTACCACAGATCCCTAATTTAGTATTTACGGCGCTGTCACAGATGTCTCATCAAGCAGAACGCATGCAAGCGCAAACTGACTCGATCAATAAACTCAGTAAAGAGCTGAAAAAGAGCCGACGGAATTTACCCTTTCGCTTGTTGGGTTTGGTCAGTTTGGGGGCCGCTTGGGTGGTCACAGATCCGGCATCGCTGACACACTTAAAAGACGCTGACTTTGCCAGTATTGGGTTATTTTTAGTAGGCTTATACCTACTTGTCTTAAAATCGTAATATCTAAGAGACTATAATGAAAACCGATGTATTAATTGAGTTAGCGGCAACACTTGAACAGCGTAAAACAGCGGCGGCCGACTCGTCTTATGTGGCCAGCTTACACTCAAAAGGGCTGAACAAAATTTTGGAAAAAGTGGGCGAAGAAAGCATCGAGACTATCCTCGCCGCCAAAGACGCCATCACATCTGGCGACACGTCAGACGTGATTTATGAGACAGCCGACTTGTGGTTTCACACACTGGTTATGCTGTCTCATTTAAACATCGGCCCAGAAGCCATATTAGATGAGCTCGCGCGTCGATTCGATTTGTCTGGTTTAGAAGAAAAAGCCAGTCGCACTAAATAACCCTGAAGGAGAATGTTATGTTAGGTGGAATCAGTATTTGGCAATTGCTTATTGTATTGGCTATTTTAATACTTATCTTTGGCACCAAAAAGCTCAAAAACTTGGGGTCTGATTTAGGTGGCGCCGTAAAAGGCTTTAAAGAAGCGGTCGACAAAGACAAGGATCCAGAAGAGCAAAAAACCGCCCAGCATAAAGTGATTGATGCTGAAACTAAAAAAGACGATAAGAGCGCCTAACCTGTGTTCGATATTGGCTTTTCAGAATTATTGGTGGTTTTTGTAGTGGGTTTACTCATTCTTGGCCCTGAACGCTTACCCCATGCTGCAAAAACCGCAGGGTTGTGGGTGCGTAAAATTCGACGCAGTATTAATTCGGTACAACGTGAAATTAATGCACAGCTCGATCACGAGGAGCTGCAGCAAAAAATTACCGAGACCAACCAACGCGTATTAAAAGAAGGGCAATCTATTCAAAATAAGATTACTCCCCATCCCGAAAGCGCGGCAAATACTGACAACCAACCAGCCCCTTTGATGGTCGCTTCTACTGGTCAAGACATCGCTCCTGAAAACAACATGGCGTCATATCAAGATAACGAATCACGGCAAGACAACGAACCACTCCAAGGCAATACACCAGAGACACGTCAACTTAACCCTCGCGCGGACACTTAACGCATTATGAGCACAGATTCTACTCACCAAGCGCCACTGGTCGCTCATCTTATCGAGCTCAGAAATCGCTTACTAAAATGCGTTTTGGCGATATTAATTCTGTTTATTGGCTTATATTATTTTGCCAACGACTTGTATTTGATCGTGTCTGAGCCGCTTCGATTGTTACTGCCGCCAGGTAGTTCTTTAATTGCAACTGAAGTAGCGTCGCCGTTTTTGGCTCCTTTGAAGCTGACATTCGCCGTCGCGGTTTTAATTTCAGTGCCTTACACTCTTTTCCAAGCTTGGTCTTTTATTGCGCCTGCGCTCTATAAAAATGAAAAACAAATTGCCATTCCTTTATTGATCTCGAGTATCTTCTTATTTTACGCTGGCGTATTGTTTGCCTACTTTGCAGTATTGCCGCTGATTTTTGGTTTCTTCACGACCGTAGGGCCAGGGGAAGTGACCGTCATGACCGATATAAACAATTATCTGAACTTTGTCCTTAAGCTGTTTTTTGCTTTTGGAGTGACGTTTGAAATTCCCGTCGCAACGTATTTGCTTATCAAAGCAGGCGTGACAACCGTGGCCACCTTATCTAAAAAGCGCCCTTATATTTTTCTGGGTTGTTTTGTAGTCGGCATGTTGATCACACCGCCGGATATTTTTTCTCAGACGCTATTGGCCATCCCAATGTGGATGCTGTTTGAACTTGGACTTATTGCAGGTCGATCAGTGAAAGTTGTGGTCGATGGCAGTGAAGAAGCGGAGCAAAGCGACTCAGCGCCTTCTAAATAAGAGGCATTAGCCTATTCAAGCAGAAAAGTCACGGGGCCGTCGTTGGTAAGAGACACTTTCATGTCGGCAGCAAAGCGCCCTGTTTCAACTTGATCATGTTGGGCGCGTACTTTGTGTACAAAGTCATTGAACAATCTTTCGGCTTCTTCTGGTATGGCAGCGGTGGAAAAACCCGGACGTAGGCCTTTTTTCGTCTCAGCCGCCAGAGTAAATTGCGAGACCAATAGCACACCGCCGTTCACTTGCTGCACGTTAAGATTCATCTTACCGTCTGTGTCACTAAACATACGGTATTTCAACAACTTATCGGCCAATCTTTGCCCATCATTTTCTGTGTCACCTTTTTCGATACCAACAAATACCAGTTGACCGTGCGATATCGCGCCGACCGTTTCGTTATTGACGACCACACTGGCGTTTAATGCCCTTTGTACTAGCAGCTTCATATTCACTCCTTGTCGTCGAGTCTGTTTGTCTTTATCACTTTACCAAATGCCAGAAAAACAAAAGCGCCCTAAGGCGCTTCTGTCGCTCACGAGCTCATTTGCATGAACTCATTTGCTGCTGCTCTATTAAACCATGCCAATGCATGGCTTATATTTACTTACGACCAGCGCGTTTACGCTCGTTTTCAGTTAGTAATTTTTTACGAATACGGATGCTTTCCGGTGTCACTTCGACCAACTCATCGTCTTCAATGAACTCAAGCGCTTGCTCAAGTGTATGGCGAATGGGTGGTGTCAAGGTCAAGGCCTCATCTGTACCAGAGGCACGCATGTTCGTTAACTGCTTACCTTTCACTGGGTTAACCGTTAGGTCGTTATCGCGTGAGTGAAGACCGATAACTTGGCCTTCGTACACTTCAACCGCATGACCCAAGAATAAGCGACCACGGCTTTGTAGGTTAAACAACGCAAACGCCGCAGTTTTACCGGCTAACATGCTGACCAATACACCGTTCTGGCGGCTCCCTACATCACCTTCTTTTACTGGACCATAATGGTCAAATACGCTGGTCATGATACCAGAGCCAGACGTTAATGTTAGGAATAAGCCACGGAAACCGATCAAGCCGCGAGAAGGTGTCATGAACTCAAGACGAACACGACCTTTACCATCGGGCTCCATGTTCGTTAACTCAGCTTTACGTAAACCAAGCTCTTCCATGATAGAACCTTGATGCTGCTCTTCAACGTCGATAACTACTAATTCAAACGGTTCATGAATTTTTCCATCGACTTCTTTTTGAACCACTTCAGGACGAGAAACCCCCATCTCGAAGCCTTCACGACGCATACTTTCAATCAATACAGAAAGGTGAAGCTCACCACGACCAGAAACAATGAATTTATCTGGTGTTTCGCCTTGCTTAACACGCAATGCCACGTTGTGAATAAGCTCACGATCAAGACGATCGGAGATATTACGAGTCGTGATGTATTTACCTTCTTTACCAGCAAACGGTGAGTCATTCACCATGAAAGTCATGCTAACGGTTGGCTCATCTACAGACAAGGCAGGAAGCGCTTCAACACAAGTAGGATCACACAAAGTATCAGAGATACTTAGACCATCGATGCCGGTGATACAAACGATATCGCCCGCAGACGCTTTATCAGTATCAACACGCGCTAGACCGTGATAACCCTTCACGTTTAACACTTTGCCTTTACGCTCTTTACCATTCGCCGATTTGACAATGACTTGCTGGTTAGGGGACAGACTACCGCGTGTAATACGGCCTACACCGATAACACCAACGTAGCTGTCATAATCCAATGCAGATACCTGCATCTGGAAAGTCCCTTCAGGATCAACGTCTGGCACAGGCACACTGTCAACAATCATTTGATAAAGTGGTGTCATATCTTCGGCCATGGCTTCTGGGTCATTACCAGAAATACCATTGATAGCCGATGCGTAGATTACAGGGAAGTCTAACTGTTCTTCGGTCGCGCCAAGGCTATCAAAAAGATCAAACACTTGATCCATAACCCAATCAGGGCGCGCGCCAGGGCGGTCAATTTTGTTGATAACAACAATAGGACGAAGACCACGTTCGAACGCCTTAGACGTTACGAAACGCGTTTGCGGCATAGGACCATCAACGGCGTCCACCAACAACAATACAGAGTCAACCATGGACAATACACGTTCAACTTCACCACCGAAGTCAGCGTGTCCAGGTGTGTCTACGATATTGATACGGTAATCGTGCCACATAATAGAGGTGTTTTTCGCCAAAATGGTGATACCACGCTCTTTCTCTTGATCGTTGGAATCCATGATCCGTTCTGAACCTTGGTCTTTACGATCTAGTGTGCCAGATTGGCTTAATAGCTGGTCAACCAGGGTGGTTTTACCGTGGTCAACGTGGGCTATGATGGCCACGTTACGTAACTTACTGATATCATTAGACATTTATAGTTCTCTGCGTTTAGCGTGAGCAAAAAGATGTACCGCCGCTTGATACGGGCAGTCATGCTCTTCAAGCGTTTCGGATCTTGGTGCGGGGTAAAATTCGCGCAATTGTACCCTTATCTTGATGAAGATCCCATTAAAGTGGGAAAAAAAGTCCACAAAAATACGATAATCGAGAGTTTAGACATTGAGGCATTTTTAAAAAGCACGGTTTCACTCAATTAAGAGTGCGTTACCTGCTTCCAAAACTGCGACGCCACGCCTTCCATTTGCACAGACAAACAGTGCAAAGATTGTAGCATTCTACCCATCCATGAATTAAAAGAAGCCCAAAAGTATAAACGGCAAATACTCTCAAGCTATGATAAGAATCAAGGGACAGTCATTAAATCACCGCTACGGTGAAGAGCATCAGATACTCAAACAGCACAGCGCACCAAAAAGAAACAAAAGGCCAAAAATACGCACCAAAATAAAGCGTTGACGTTTTAATATTCGTTTTTTGAAGCCACCTAAAAGCGCACAGATAAAATTTGAGAATTTATCTTGTTGTAATATATAGGTTTATTGGTCCGCACAAAATTCTGGCATAAGTTGTGCTTTATATTCGGCAAATAGCGCTTTATATTAAAGCACTCTATAAACCCAAAGTAATTTTGCTTTCACTACGACTGGAGAACAACTATGTCAAACAAGACCCTTGCCTTGATTGCTGAGCATGACGCGAAGTGGGTTGACCTTCGCTTTACTGACTTTAAAGGTAAAGAACAACACGTCACGATTCCAGCTATCACGGTAGATGAAGAATTTTTCGAAAATGGCCAAATGTTTGATGGCTCTTCTATTTCTGGCTGGAAGGGCATTAACGAATCCGACATGATCATGTCGCCACAAGACGATACTGCAGTGATTGACCCTTTCACTGAAGAGTCTACCGTTATTGTTCGTTGTAACATCATCGAACCTTCTACTATGCAAGGTTATGACCGCGACCCTCGCTCTGTTGCTTTACGTGCAGAAGCGTTTCTTCAATCAACGGGTCTTGGTGACACAGCATTTTTCGGTCCAGAGCCGGAATTCTTCATTTTTGATGATGTTCGTTGGAAAACAGACATGTCAGGCTGTTCTGTAGAAATCAATGCAGAAGAAGCGGCTTGGTCTTCTAACAAAAAAATCGAAGGCGGCAACATGGGCCACCGTCCTTTCGTTAAAGGCGGTTACTTCCCCGTACCACCAGTCGATTCTCATCACGATCTTCGTGGCGCCATGTGTAACGCTATGGAATCTATGGGCTTGGTCATCGAAGTTCATCACCACGAAGTAGCGACGGCCGGACAAAACGAAATCGGTGTTAAATTTAACACGCTTGTTAAAAAAGCCGACGAAGTTCAAATTCTTAAGTACTGCGTACATAACGTTGCTCACGCTTACGGCAAAACAGCGACTTTCATGCCTAAACCTATCGTTGGCGACAACGGTTCTGGCATGCACGTTCACCAGTCTTTCTGGAAAGATGGCGAAAACCAATTCGCAGGCGATCAGTATGCTGGCCTATCTGAAATGGCGCTTTACTACATCGGCGGTATCATCAAGCACGCTAAAGCATTGAATGCGTTCACTAACGCGTCAACTAACTCTTACAAGCGTCTTGTTCCACATTTCGAAGCTCCTGTTATGCTTGCATACTCTGCGCGTAACCGTTCTGCTTCTATTCGTATCCCATACGTTGCAAGCCCTAAAGGCAAGCGTATTGAAGCACGTTTCCCTGATCCAACCGCGAACCCTTACCTAGCTTTCGCAGCTATGTTGATGGCAGGTATTGATGGTATTAGAAACAAGATTCACCCTGGCGATGCCGCTGACAAAGATCTTTACGACCTTCCACCTGAAGAAGCTCATGCGATTCCACAGGTTGCTGGTAGCTTAGAAGAAGCGCTTAAGTGCTTAGACGAAGGCCGTGAGTTCTTGACTCAAGGCGGTGTTTTCTCTGACGACATGATCGATGCTTACATCGAACTAAAAACAGCGGAAGCTCGTCGTGTCTCTATGACAACTCACCCACTTGAGTTCGAACTTTACTACAGCCTATAAGCGTTAGTATCGTAATGTAAAATACGAAAGCCTCGATGTATCGAGGCTTTTTTTTGCACCAATTAAAACGACACACGTTTAACGCACCAAAATAAGGCGTCTGTTTTTTATAACAGCACAAAGACCTTAATAAAACCGTCGTTTTCAACCGCACAATGTTGGTTCGTTTTTTGCAGATATTGTACAGAGCATCCTATAATCAGGCGTCACTAGAGAGGCACTGACTGTGTATAGTTTATTAATAGATCACTTATCTACTGCCATCGTTCAATTAAACGATCGCCTTGAAATCGAGTACCTTAATCCCGCCGCAGAAATGTTACTCGCCGTTAGCCGCCGTCGAGTTCAAGGCCACAATATTGGCGTGGCTTTTCGAGAAGACGACGCCAGCATCAATGCCTTGTATGCGTCTATTGAGTCAGGCTACCCGTTTACTAAACGCGAGGCCGAAATAGAATGCAGCAACAATAAAAAGCTATTTTGCGATTACACTGTTACACCAGTAATGGGCACCTCGAATGACACTGAAAGCCTTATTATTGAGCTCTATCCTCGCGACAGAATGAAACGCATCTCACAAGAAGATGAAATCATTGCCAACCACGAGAGCAGTAAAGAGCTGGTTCGTGGTCTCGCTCATGAAATAAAAAACCCGCTTGGTGGCATTCGTGGTGCCGCTCAGCTAATAAGTCGGGCGTTTACCGATGAGGCGCTTAACGATTATACTCAGGTCATTATTGAGGAATCGGATCGATTACGGGATCTCGTAGACCGTTTATTAGGCCCACGACAACTCCCCAAGAACAAGCCATTGAATATCCACAAAGTCATTGAACGTGTCAGACAGCTCATTTCAGTTGAAACAGACCATAAAATTGAGTTTATTAGAGACTATGACCCGAGCATTCCAGATTTAATTGGTGATGAATCACAGCTCATACAAGCCCTTTTAAACATCACCAGAAACGCCATGCAAGCGCTAATGGAAGACACAAACAATCACCAAAAAACCATTCATATGGCAACCCGCGCTTTACGTCAGTTCACCATTGGTTCAAAACGTCATCGCTTGGTTTGCAAAATCAGCATTATCGATAATGGCCCTGGCATTCCCGACGCTCTTTTAAAAACACTTTTCTATCCCATGGTCAGCGGACGTGCTGACGGAACCGGGCTGGGTCTCTCTATCGCGCAATCGGTTGTCCATCAACATCATGGCATTATCGAGTGCAACAGTTACCCCAATAAAACCGAATTCAATTTATTAATTCCCATTGAGACAATAATCCAAGACTAGGAGCATCACACATGGCAACAGAAGAAACCGTATGGATTGTTGACGACGACCGATCCATTCGCTGGGTATTAGAAAAAACATTAGAGCAAGAAGGCATACAGTGTCGCCTATTTGATTCTGCTGAGAACCTCGTCAATATAATTGACAAAGAGCAACCCAGTGCCATTATCAGTGACATCCGTATGCCAGGCATGGACGGACTAAAGCTGCTTGAAAAGCTACAAAAAGACCACCCATACTTGCCTGTTATCATAATGACTGCCCACTCAGATTTAGAAAGTGCGGTCGCTTCTTACCAAGGCGGCGCCTTTGAATACCTGCCTAAACCCTTTGACGTGGAAGAAGCCGTAAGCCTAGTTAAGCGCGCTATGCTGCATCACAAAAATGCGCGACCCAGCACAGAAGATATGGACGCCATCGAAGAGGTACAGGTCGACAAAGAGATCATTGGCGAAGCCCCCGCGATGCAAGAAGTTTTTCGTGCAATTGGCCGGTTGGCCAATTCCAATATAACGGTTTTAATTAATGGCGAATCAGGCACAGGTAAAGAGCTGGTAGCACAAGCGCTTCATACTCATAGCCCCAGAGCCGCCAACCCATTTATTGCACTGAACATGGCGGCGATTCCTCGTGATTTGATTGAATCTGAATTATTTGGTCACGAAAAAGGCGCCTTTACCGGTGCCAACACTCAACGCCGCGGCCGTTTTGAACAAGCTAATGGCGGCACACTCTTTTTGGACGAAATTGGCGACATGCCAGCGGAGACGCAAACCCGTCTATTACGCGTGCTGGCCGATGGTGAATTTTATCGGGTTGGCGGCCATACACCGGTAAAAGTGGATGTGCGGATTATTGCGGCCACCCACCAAAATCTAGAATCTTTGGTAAAAAAAGGCACTTTTAGGGAAGATCTATTCCATCGACTTAACGTTATCCGTGTTCATTTGCCCAAACTCGCTGAGCGTCGCGAAGACATCCCCAAATTGGCGCGTCATTTTTTAAGCCGCGCCGCTGATGAGCTCTCGGTTGAACCCAAAATACTCACGAAAGAAACCGAGCAGTACCTTACCCATCTTGATTGGCCTGGCAACGTACGCCAACTTGAAAACACTTGCCGCTGGTTGATCGTTATGGCATCTGGTCGCGAGGTCTTGGTAGAAGACTTACCACCTGAGCTATTGGCCGCGGTGCCTCACGAACAACCCTTTTCATCATGGGAAGAAGCGCTTAAAAACTGGGTAGACAGCTCGCTCGCAAGCGGACAAAAAGGCATTTTGGATCAAGCTGTGCCTAAATTTGAGCGCATAATGATTGAAACCGCCTTGGCTCATACTGGCGGGCGTCGACGCGATGCGTCTTTATTGCTGGGCTGGGGGCGCAACACACTCACCCGTAAAATAAAGGAATTAAACATTGATCATGCAGAGCAAGACGAGGATTGATTTTTATATTTTTACGTTGCGTTTGTCAGTAAATGCACCCACACAGCTCAGACAAGCGCAACGCTTGCCTGAGCTGTTTCAATTTCTCCGCCTTTGAGCTTGATTTTGTCAGCACAATCCCCTACTAATTAAGCACCACTAAATGGTTATTAATTAATGGGACAACACTATGTATCCAACGCTTCAATCCATGGGGATTACCAGTATTCAAGACATCGAAAAATTCACTTTGCGCTATGAAAGTGGTCACGATGTTTTAAAAATCTATTACCGTCGAGAAAAAGGCTCTTTACTGCCCAAAAGTAAAAAATTCAAATTTGGGCGCTCAACCAAAACCGTACTCGCGGATGGTGGTCAACAGACCTACCGCCAAGTTCAAGAACCCTCGCTTATTGTTCTTCGTGCGATGGAAGAGCTGGAGCAAATTGTTGGCAGACAACACGAGGTTAAGGTAACAAAAGAAGATTTGGTTAACGAGCTCGAGCACTTAGAAAAAGTGATGACCAGTAAAATAAGTGAAATCAGAGACAAGATTAACGCGATGTAACCCAACTATGTTGGTGCTATAAAACAGCACTCCCTACTATTGATTGTCGACAATACCGTGCCTCTTTCGATAGTGGGAGCCTCCTTCAGAGGCCGCTTCAATATGTCGTTGCCGTCTTATTTTTGTTCTCTTTTCGAGTCTTAATCCTATGAATCTTATAACATCTGTGGCCGTATTGGCTGATATTATTCGACAGGGTGGCGTCATTGCTTACCCAACAGAAGGCGTATGGGGGTTAGGCTGCGACCCCTTTAATCACGCTGCGGTGAAACGTATATTAGCCCTGAAAGATCGCCCTGAATCAAAAGGCCTTATTTTAATTGCGGGTGAGGCTAACGCACTTTCCGCTTGGAAAGAAACCTTAGATGCGGCCGCTTATCAGCGTTTAATCAGTGACAATGCCATGCCAACGTCTTGGGTGGTTCCAGACACGCACATCGCGCCAAGCTGGGTACGAGGCGAACACCAAAGCGTTGCCATACGCTTGTCTCAACATCCACCAGTACAAACACTGTGCTTGGCTTTCCAAGGTGTACTTGTGTCAACCTCCGCCAACCCTGCAGGACTGGCGCCAGCCATGAGCGCAGAAGAAGTTCACCTGTATTTTGGCGATCGCATTGACGCTATCTTTGATGCACCGCTTGGCAACGCATCCCAACCTTCTCAGGTGAAGGACATCCTGACAGACGCCGTGTTTAGAGCATAACGTAGCCAAAAACATGCGATAAAAACACTGTGCAAAAGCCCCATCATTATCCACAAGCAACAAAAAAGCCTCGCACCATTTTTGTATAAACAGGGCGAGGCTTTTTGAATAAACGCTTTTAGTGGCAATGAAATCGGTTTACGAGGCTATTTTAGTGTCCACCCAAATACGCTTCACGTACATCCGGGTTAACCAACAGCTCTTGGCCCGTCCCTGTCATCCGTATTTCACCATTCACCATAACATAACCACGATTAGCCAGTTTTAGAGCGTGGTTTGCATTTTGCTCTACTAAGAAAATCGTCATACCCGTACTGGCAACGTCTTTCAAAATCTGGAAGATTTGCTTCACAATGATTGGCGCTAGGCCCAAACTCGGCTCATCCAACAGAAGCAACTTAGGGCGACTCATCAGCGCACGTGCAATCGCCAGCATTTGCTGCTCACCGCCCGACATGGTAGATGCACGCTGGTTACGACGCTCTAATAAGCGAGGAAACAACTCAAACATACGCTGCATGTCTTCTTCCGCATGGTCCATGCCGATAGGAATGGTCCCCATCAAAAGATTTTCTTCTACCGACATACTTGGAAAAATACGACGGCCTTCTGGCGATTGCGCTAAACCGTTAGAGGCAACGTAATGCGCAGACTTTTGCGAAATGTCTTCACCGCGATAGATAATCTCACCTGCAGAAATACGAGGCTGACCAAAAATCGACATCAATAACGTGGATTTTCCTGCGCCATTTGCACCAATTAGGGTAACAATTTCACCTTCATTTACGGTCAATGACACTTGTTTAAGGGCTTGTATCGGACCGTAATGAACATCTACGTTCTTAAATTCCATCAAAGATGTCATAGTGTCACCTCTTCGTCTTCTTCTGCACCCAAATAAGCCGCAATAACTTTTGGATTATTTTTAATCTCATCTGGACCCCCTTTGGCGATCACTTCGCCATGGTCTAACACAACGATGTAATCTGAAATGTCCATCACCATACCCATGTCGTGCTCAATCAAAAGCACCGTGGTATTGTGTTCATCTCGCAATACACGAATCATCTTGGTCAGCGCTTCCGTCTCAGACGGGTTCAAACCTGCGGCAGGCTCATCCAAACAAACGATCTCAGGATTGGTACACATAGCGCGCGCAATCTCTAAACGACGCTGCTGGCCATAAGATAGCTCACCCGCCAAGCGATTGGCTGAATCGGTCAAATCGACCACTCCTAACCAATAAAATACACGCTCTAACGCTTCTTCTTCGGCTTTGCGGTACGACCTAGTATTCAGAATACCTGAAATTAGGCTGCGATTGACTCGCATGTGTTGGGCAACCAATAGGTTTTCCACCACTGACATTTCTTTAAACAAACGAATATTCTGGAAAGTACGAGACAAACCCGCACGATTCACCAAATGCGAACCACCAAACATCTTGTATTTAAGGCGATTAAAAAAAGCGACCGGTGAAAAGAAGTCTGTCGGCTTAAAGGGCTCACCTAATACCTTAATAATGCTGGTTTCTTTGCCAGCCGCAGACAGTAGAATCTTACCGCCTGTCGCTTTATAAAACCCAGTCAAGCAGTTAAACACCGTGGTTTTACCCGCGCCATTCGGACCTATGAGCGCGGACACAGAACCACGTTTAATGTCAAAATTCACGTCGTTTAAGGCTTTGATGCCACCAAAGTGCATCACCAAGTTTTCGACTTTTAAGATATGTTCTTGGCTCATTTGACCGCCCCTTTTCTCGCTGTAAAACCGGTTCGCGTTACACGAACAATACCTCGAGGTTTCCAAATCATCATAACAACCATCAGAATACCGAACATCAATACACGATACTCTGCGAACTCTCGTAACATTTCAGGCAAAACTGTCAAACAGAAAGCCGCTATCACAACGCCTAGTGTAGAGCCCATTCCACCGAGTACCACGATGGCAAGAATCAAGGCTGATTCAAAGAAGGTAAAGGAAGAAGGATTAACAAAACCCTGGTACGTGGCAAAAAACACCCCTGCCAAACCACCGGTTGATGCACCTAACATAAACGCAGAGAGCTTAACCAGAACGTGATTTAGACCCAGTGAACGACACGCTATTTCATCTTCACGCAAGGCTTCCCACGCACGACCGATTGGCATTTTAACCAAACGATGTTTAATGAAAAGAACCGCCCAAACCACGGCAAACAAGACCAAATAAATAAACATATACTTATATGCTGAGTCATAAGGAATATTAAAAAACTCGTGGAAGGTTTCTCCATCTTTTGAGCGTCGTTTGAACTCCAAGCCAAAAAAGGTAGGCAGTGGCGCCGATACTCCATTGGGGCCGTGCGTAAAGGACGCCCAATTTGTCAGTACTAATCGAATGATCTCACCAAAACCCAATGTCACAATGGCCAAGTAGTCACCGTGCATACGCAACACAGGGAACCCTAAAATAGCACCGGCGACGGCAGCTAAAATAGCCGCAATGGGCAACATGGACCAAAAGCCCAAGCCTAAGTTTTCATACCCAAGCGCTAAACCATAGGCACCAATAGCATAGAAACCGACAAAGCCTAGATCTAGCAAACCGGCGAGGCCAACGACGATGTTAAGGCCTAAACCAAGCAGAACGTAAATCAAACCTAAAATAATTACGGTAAGAATGTATTTAGACGCGATGAAAGGCACTAAAAGGCCAATCACGATGACCAAAGGTATGATCCACACCATTTTAGATTTGTGGCCCGGTGCGAGCACAGTGGCGCCGTCGTCGCTATTTGCATAGCGGAATGCCATAGCGATGCCTTTTTCAGTTTGAAAAAAGCACGACATAACAAAACGACCAGCCATCACAACAGCGACCATCCAGGCCACACGACCAAAGCCTGTTTCGAATTCGTATCCATCAAGCAAAACCCCAACAATAGGTCCGAATAGGATAAGCGCTAAGAAACCAGCAACAATGGTATCAATGATGCTTTTTTTGAAATTTATTCCAACTGCTTGGCTCATTTAAACTTTCTCCACTTCAGGTTTGCCTAGAAGGCCACTTGGGCGAATAACCAAAATGAGCACTAATAAAGAGAATGAGAAGACATCTTTATAATCAGAACTGATTAAGCCTGCAAACAGTGCTTCGGATAACCCAAGGATCAATCCACCTAACATGGCACCTGGCAAGGAACCAATGCCGCCCAATACAGCGGCCGTAAACGCTTTAATACCGATAATAAAGCCAACGTAGAAATCAAACGCACCGTAGTCAAGTGTAATCAAGACGCCGGCTAATGCGGCCATCATGGCACCGATAACAAATACGGTAGAAATAACTTTATCCGTATCAATACCCAAAATAGACGCCATTTTACGGTCTTGCTGAGTCGCACGACACATGCGGCCCAGTTTTGTTTTTTGGATAACGTACGTCAACACACCCATTCCTAATAAAGAAATAAACAGAATAAGCAATTTCATGTAAGTAATTTGCACAAAACCGTCACCCACAGTGAAGCGAATGGCCCCCGTTAAAAGAGTTGGTACACCTTGCTGGTTTGCCCCCTGACTTAACTGCACATAGTTTTGTAAAATAAGAGACATACCAATCGCTGAAATCAACACGGATAAGCGACTAGAATTTCGTAGTGGGCGATAGGCAATACGCTCAATAACCCAGCCGTAGGCGCCTGTAACCGCCACGGTTAAGAATAACGTGCCGATAATAATAATTGGAAAAGACTCGATGCCAAAAAAAGTAAGTAAGGCAATAGCAATCGCGGTGATATAAGCAGACACCATATAAACGTCGCCGTGAGCGAAGTTAATCATGCCAATAATGCCGTACACCATGGTGTAACCGATCGCAATGAGTCCATAAACAGAACCAAGGGTAAGACCGTTTACCAACTGCTGGAGAACGATATCCATCGTAAGACCTCGTGAAGGATTTAAAAAAGAGAGGGCTTGTTTATCTACCTATCCGTAGGCAGATAAACAAGTGAAGTCGATTAACTGATTTTTAGTTTACTGGGTTATATTTGCCTTGAGCGTTCCATTCGTACATAACGTAATCGGATACAGTCAAGTCACCTTTGTCATCAAAGTCTTTCTTACCCATTACGGTATTAACAGAATGAGACATCAACCATTCAGCGCCTTTTACAGGATCTAAGTTGTTATTAGACAAGGCAGCCGCAACCACTTGCATCGCAGTATAAGAATACAAAGTGTAACCTTCTGGCTCGTAACCACTATCACGGAACTCTTGGACAATTTTCTTACCTGCTGGGTAAGACGCTGGCGGCGCACCAAACGTCATCAACACGCCATCTACGTATGCTGGAGAACCCGCAACAGAAACGAACTCATCAGAAACGATACCGTCACCAGAAATGAAGATGGCTTTCGAACCTTGTTCACGTAGCTGACGAACTAAAGGGCCGGCTTCTGAGTGAAGGCCACCGAAATACACAACATCGGCGTCTACTGAACGGATTTTAGTGATTACCGCGTTGAAATCTTTTTCACCGCGTGTCAGACCTTCGTACATGACTTCTTTCACGCCGTAAGCGTTTAATGTCGCTTTGGTAGCATCAGCAAGGCCTTTACCATACGTGTCTTTATCATGAATAACGGCAACACGTTTCGCTTTTAGCGTATCAACAATGTAGCTGGCCGCAACATCACCTTGTTGGTCATCACGACCACATACACGGAAAACGTTTGGCAAACCTTGGTCTGTTAGCGTTGGGTTAGTCGAGGCAGGGGTTACCATAAGCACACCCGCTTCTTCATAAATGCGTGATGCTGGGATAGAAGAAGAAGAACAGAAATGCCCTACTACCGCGACAGCACCATCGGAATCAACCAAACGGTTGGCAATGGACACGGCTTGTTTTGGCTCACACGCATCGTCTGCTTTTACAAGCTTGATCATTTCACCATTTAAACCGCCTGCAGCGTTGATGTCCGCGGCTGCTTTCTCAGCCCCTTTCCACAACTGCTCACCGAATGCCGCATAAGCACCAGTATGAGGACCCGCGACACCAATGACGACGTCAGCCTGAGCCACTGTCACCGCACCCGCGATGGCGAGAGATAGTAATGTTTTTTTAATAACCGCATTTGACATAAGAAAAGCCTCTACTCGTTTTGTGTTTTATCGTTATTATTCAAAAGCAAGAAGTGTTCCATAATTACAACCCACTCAATAAAAGGCACAAATTATGGAACTTCCACTGTAACTATTCAAAAAATGTGCATCTTTGTAAGGGTACACAGTAATATCAGACTAAACGTTGGTCAATAGTAGTGCGCAAAAATAATGCAAATAATCTAAATAGTGCATATAAAATCCTGCCGTTGTCGATTCAAACAGCATTTTACACTAAAAAAATTGTCAATACAGTAACTTTCACTGATCATGGTTTGAGAGGAAGTGACAGGAGAAATGCTTGGCACAATCGGGTAAACAAAATAAGAGAGGAAGAGCGTCATGGAAGAGCATCATTAAACAGCGTTTCTGCTACGTTGCTTTTCTATCTGTGTAATGTAGTACAAATTTGGCAAGAATAAATTAGCAAATGATCCGCTTTTTTATCAAAAAGCTCTGGCATAACTAGCGAGCCCGATTATTGAGATTCGACTAACGCTTTATTCGCTCTGACGGCCAACACAGAAGAAAGTGGCACAAGACGAACCCCATCGTTTTCCATTCGGGCCAAGCGTTTGCTTAAATAGCGAGTGGTTTCGGCATAAGGGTGACCAATGGCCAACGCACTGCCATGACGCCGTGCCAGCTTTAACAAGCGTGTGAACTGCTTATCAATGGCTTGTTCGGTGCGAAGGTTATCCAAGAAGACATCTCGACTCACGGTTTTTAATCCGTATTCCTCTGCGGTGCGCCTCGCGACACTGTCTGGACTGGTCAAGCTGTCAATAAAAAACATTGAGCGACCCTGTAGCACCTCCATCACCCATTTCATTGACTGTGCGTTCGTGGTTAACAAGCTGCCCATGTGATTGTTGGCGCCTTGAATGCCTGGCAAACTGTCTAAACTCTCATTTAACATAGCTTTTAATTCATGCTCAGACATCGCTGCGTATAATCCCCCAGGGCCAAGCTTTAACGCTCGCTGATTTTCCATTGGGGCGTGCAATAGGGTCATACGTTTTTGTTGCTGCGCTGTGCGTGCTGTTTGCAAGGCAAACGGTGTGCTCGGCAAAATCGCCAACGCCACCTCAACAGGGAGTGCCAAAGACGCATTCATGCCTTGGCGGCTGTATCCTAAATCGTCTATCAAGATGGCTATTGTGGGGAGATGAGGTCGCTTATCAAGCTCTGAAATCGTCGACGGCTCAATCCTCTCACGGTTTTTTGGTTGATTATTTTGCTGATCACGGCCCACTAGAGTCGGAGCAAAAATCTCGATAGCCGGCATAATCATGGGCCCAGGCGAGGCGATGGTTTCAGTCCGATACGGTGAAATAAGGGGGGCTTCCCAAGGGGCAGGTTGGGCGACATTTAAGACAGGACCCAGTGACAAAGGCGACGCCTGCTGAATCATAAACATCACTGGAGTGGCGCTAGACAGATCTTTGAAGTCGTCGGATGCGTTCGCCCCCTGTGAGAACACCAGTAGGAAAAATACCCATACATAGATTTTATTAATAGTGAGCACGCGCTTTACCAAACATACATTACGGTTTCTGATGGAGTTTCGGCAGCGCCTTTAACATGGTGACCGCCTGAAACAACTGGAAATCTGTTTTTGCCAATTCGCCAATGTCTGATTGAACATCAGCACTGGTTCGCTCTACTCCACCGGTCCCATTACCAAGGTGTCCTTTTAACTCGGCTTCCTTAACAAAAAACGCGCCTTTTTCAAACGTTAATGTCGCTTGAGGTACGGTGATATCAGGGGTAATCCCTTGCGCCTGAATAGAGCGGCCATTGGGGGTAAAATACAAGGCCGTGGTTAATTTCACCGCATCCCCATTGGACAAGGGCACTATCGTTTGTACAGACCCTTTACCAAAGGTTTCTGTTCCCATGATGACGGCTCGCTGGTGATCTTGCAACGCCCCAGCGACAATTTCTGACGCCGACGCCGACCCCTCGTTGACCAATAACACAAGCGGCACATTGGCCAGTTTCGTATTGGTTTCTGTTGCCGTAAATTGGCTCTTTGATATTTCGTGACGACCACTGGTGTAAACAATAATGCCTTCATCAATGAAGGCATCTACGACACCAACAGCGCTTTGCAAAATACCACCGGGGTTGTTCCTTAAGTCCAACACAACCCCTTTGATAGCGCTTTCTTTTTTAAGCGTTTCAATGGCTTGATAAAACTCTTCACTGCTATCGCTTTGAAATTGACTCAATCGAAAATAAGCAATGCCATCGCCTAACCATTTTGCCGTGACGCTGTTGTCCTCTATGAGTCCACGAGTCAGTTCATAGCGCTTAACTTCTCCATTGCGATCAATGTCTAAGGTAACAACAGAACCAATGTCACCTCTCATCAAAGTGACAATATCTTGCATACCCAAATCGGAAATAAATGTGTTATCGATTTTAATGATCACATCACCAGCAACCACACCCGCTTGCGCCGCCGCAGAGCCATCAATGGGCGTTATAATGGTAAGACGTTTGTCTTTTATTTCAACCTCAACACCGATGCCCGCATATTGGCCGGACGTCAGCTCATTGAAATCGACCAATTCACTTTTCGTAAAATATTCAGAATGCGGATCAAGACCGGACACCATGCCTTTCAGCGCTTTGTTGAGAATGTCCTCATCGGACAGCACCTCCACATACCCCTCACGGATGGTTTCAAAGGCTTCAACAAATGACTGGATTTCCGCTGTGGGCAACGCCGGTTTTTCTAGCCCGTCGGCATACAAAGCAGACTGAGGCAGTAATACCAAACAAATAACCACCATTCTCTGACGCAAAAACTTGATCATATTCACCCTTATTCGTTTTTATGTGTCCGCTACTCTGCGTGTACCCGCGACATGTGCCCGCGCATTCTGCTTACTGTATAAATTAGCCAGCTTCGACCCACGCTAATGGCTTCAGTGGGGTACCATTGTGACGTATAGCAAAGAATAAAGCGGCATCGGGGCGACCTCCTGTACTACCAACGGTGGCGACGGCGTCGTTTGCACGCACCCATTCACCCACTTCTTTTAATAAGCTTTGATTGTAACCGTATAATGACATGTAGCCATCACCGTGGTCTAAAATAAGTAAAAAGCCAAACCCTCGCATCCAATCAGAAAACACCACTCGACCCGAAAAAATGGCCTTTACGGCTTCTCCTTCTTTGGCTTGCAGCGTCACACCACCCAGATTAATGCTGCCATTTGACGACAGGGCCGACACCTTGTTTAACGGCCGAACTAACTTTCCCCGTTGCGACGAAAAGGGCACATCTTGATCTGGGATCTGGATGTCTGCCAGCGCCTCTTCTAAACGTTGCAACATCGTTTGCAGATCTTGCTGATCTTGCAATAATTGCTTAGAACGCTTATCGCCACTGGCCAAGTCTTTATCGAGCTTCGCTAATACGTCACGGCGCTCTGCTTGTTGATGGCTCAGCCGAGCTCGCTCGGCTTTTAGCTCTACTTCTTCTTTTGCTTGCTGAGCGCGATGGCTGCGAATGCTTTTTTCGACCAGATTGAGATCACCGACATCATTGATAAAGCCATTTATCAATGACTGCCTAGCATTGGAAAAGTAACGATTGTATTGCACCAAACGTTCCGCTTCTTCTGAACCATCACCGTTCAATAAAAGCTTCACGCTTTCTTCATTGCCAGAACGATAAACCGCCCTTAATTGGGCGGCTATTTGTTCATTTTGTTGTTGAATGCTTAATTGAAGTGAACGCTGCTGGACTCTTAACACCCCCAGCTGCGCCTCACCTTTTTTAAGACTGTCTTGAGTGTTTTGGATTTTTTTAAGCAGCTGCTGAATGTCTTTTTCTTTGATTTCAAGCTGTTGCTCCACCCCAGACCGTTCAGACTTGAGATCCTTCAACCAGCTGTTTAACTTTTGCAGATCTTTTTGCAAGGTCTCAATCTGTTGCTTGGCTTCTTCTGGCGTCTGCGGCGCGCCTGCAGACCAGCATACGCTGGACAGCAAGAACACATTCAACAAAAGGCAACGAAAGAATAACGTCATGCTCGCCTCATGCGCGTGTGAGCAAACTCACACCCGTCATTTCAACAGGCTTTTGCATGCCCATCATGTCTAACAAGGTAGGGGCTAAATCACATAATGCCCCTTCTTTAAGGCCAACACCCGGCGCAGGAGAGAACAACACGAGAGGCACAGGGCCAATAGTATGAGATGTCAAAGGCTGTGAGCCATCATCACTGAGCATTTGTTCCACGTTGCCGTGATCGGCCGTTATGAGACATTGCCCACCGTTCTTTTCTAGCGCTTTGATAATACGACCTAAACACGCGTCCACTGCCTCAACGGCTTGAACCGCCGCAGAGAAAATACCGCTGTGCCCCACCATATCGCCATTGGCGAAATTGCAAATGATCGCATCGTATTGGCCCGCCTCGATCACCTCCACCAGCTTATCGGTCACTTCTGGGGCGCTCATTTCTGGTTTCAAATCGTACGTGGCGACATTAGGAGAAGGGATCAATTCACGCTCTTCGCCTTCAAATAAGGCTTCTTCGCCACCATTGAAGAAAAACGTCACATGGGCGTATTTTTCGGTTTCTGCGATGCGCAGTTGCTTTTTACCATGGCTCGCCAGCACTTCCCCTAAGGTGTTGCTCAAGGCAATCGGCGGAAACGCCACATCGGCTTTGATATCAGAAGCGTACTCTGTAAAGGTCACAAACGACGATAAAACCGGCAATGCAGAACGCTGAAAACCCTCAAAATGCGAATCCGTAAAAGCGCGCGTTAATTGGCGCGCACGGTCAGGACGGAAATTGGCAAAAATAATCGCATCCCCCTCTTGCACAGGAGCAGAATCGCCAATCACGGTGGCTTTAACAAATTCGTCGTTTTCATCACGCTCATAAGCCGCTTGAATCGCGGCTTGCGCACTCGTTGCTTGAAACTCACCTTTGCCCAGTACAATCGCATCATAAGCGGTTTGCACACGATCCCAGCGATTGTCTCGGTCCATAGCGTAGTATCGGCCTGTCAAGGTGGCAATTTTACCCACGCCCAATTCAATCAATTTGGCTTCTAACTCAGCCGTCGGTGTTTGAGCCGAACGCGGCGGCGTGTCACGACCGTCCGTAAAACCGTGCACATAAACCGCTTTGGCGCCCCGTTTAACCGCAAGCTCACACATCGCCATAATCTGTTCATGATGGCTGTGAACGCCACCATCTGATAAAAGACCTAAAATGTGCACTGCATTGCCAGTGGCAACGGCTTTGTCTACCGCATTAACCAGCGCCGCGTTGTCAAAAAAAGTACCGTCGTCAATGGCTTTGCCGATGCGTGTGAAGTTTTGATACACAACGCGACCCGCCCCTAGATTCATGTGGCCGACTTCTGAATTACCCATTTGCCCTTCCGGCAACCCCACAGCAAGCCCGGAGGTTTTAATGAGCGCGTGAGGATGATGTTGCCAAAGCGCATCCCAATTAGGCGTATTAGCCGCGGCAATGGCGTTAGACGTAGACGTTTCGCTGTACCCCCATCCGTCAAGAATAAAGAGCGCTGTGGTCTGTTTGTTCATCTGAATTTATCCCTTACATTGATCATGATTATGGCTTGATACTACCACAAGCCTGTAATTTAATTACAGGCCAGCGCCGCTATTGTGTCGATTAATTTCATCGACTCCAACTCAGATTGCGCTTCGTTTGGCCAGCAACCAATCCCGAAAAATCACCACCTGTTCCAGATCGGCCTTATCTATTGGGTAAGACAGTAGATATTCGTGAGGCGTAGAGACGGCACCGCCAAAAGGTGCCACCAGTTCACCCGACTGTAAGCTCCGCTCTGCCAATATAGTCGGTATAATAGCGATGCCCATACTGTTTTTCGCCGCTTCCAATAACATATGAAAGTGGGCAAACGAGGCACCAGCGAAGGAACCACTTTCCATCCCTTGAGACACCATCCAATCCGGCCACGCATTCATACGTGATGACAAATGCAGAAACGGAAATAAAGTCACGTCTTTGGCTTGCCACTCACCTATTGATGGATTGTCTATTAATGAACGAGCGATACGCTGCAACAACGCCGGCGCGCACACCGCGATCACACTTTCTTTAATCAACTGATGAGAAATCGCCCTAGGCCAATGATCGCCGCCATAATGCAGAATGATATCGATATTTTCAGGGTCTATTTTTGCCGCATCGTCAAGGGAACGGACTTTGATTTGAAATTGCGGATGTTCAAGCTGAAAATCCGCCAACAAGGGCATTAACCAGTAAGACGCCAAAGTTGGTAAAGCCGATAGGGTTAAGGTGGTTTTTTCGTCTTCGCGGTGCAGCATTTTCAGACAGGCGTTTTCCATACCGTCCAGCAAGGGCACGACTTCTTTATAGTAAGCCGCGCCCGTTCCAGTGAGCACTAAGCGCTTGTTAAGACGAATGAATAAATCTCGCGATAAAAAGTCTTCGAGGTTACGAATTTGTCGACTCACTGCACTTTGAGTAAGGTGCAACTCCTCGGCCGCTTTGGTGAAGCTAAGATGCCGAACCGACGCTTCAAAACACTTTAGCGCAGTGGATGATGGAATATATCGGCGCATAGCAACCTTAACGATCAGTGAAACATAAGAAGCGACAACTGTATCCTATCTCCACCGCATTCCCAACTTTAATCCAAGGCATGAGCTCGCTGCCCCAAATGGTAGGTCTGTGCCCCGACTTCATAAAACAGTCGTTTGAACTCTCGCATAGGAATATTACGCAGCAACGTGGTTGGAACCGATAAAGCCTCACGCTTGCCCGTTAGCCACTCAGCCAATTCTTTGCCCATGACAGTGCCAGGACCAATGCCGCGTCCACTGTAGCCCGCGATGCTGTATAAGCCTGGTTGCAACTGTTGACAATGAGGTAAATGGTCTTCGCTGTAGGCAATTTGCCCCGTCCAACAATAATCCCATTCTACCTTGCTTAACATCGGAAATAGCTCGCTAACTCGCTGAGATGCCCAGTTTGACAAAACACGGCCTTCGCCTCCCATACCGCCAAAAATCAATCGCCCTTGTTGGTCGAGACGAAACGAACTCATCACGGTGCAAGTATCCCAAACGCCTTCTTTGTTAGGCAAGACGTGAGCAAGTTGGGATTCAGATAACGGCTTACTAGCAAGCTGACTGTAATAAATAGGCACAAACTTACATGCCTGCTCTTTAAGGCCATACTCACTGTAAGCATTGGTAGCTAAAATAACGGTTTCCGCGCGTATTTCGCCTTGTGCGGTTTGAATACGCCATCCGTTTTCTAAGGGATGAATGCCACTTACGGGGGAATGATCGAACAGTTTCGCCCCTTCTTTTAAGGCCGCTGAAGCCAAGCCCCGTGCGTAAGCCAAAGGCTGAATCGTACCTGCTCGAGGATCGAACAGCGCTGAGTTAAACTTGGTTGAGCCAATGCGCGCTTGCGCCTCGCTGGCGTCCAGCAATCGAACCGGGGCGCCGCGACGTTGCATTTGCTCGCAACGGCGCTGTAACTGTACTAAACCCGATTTCCCGACGCCCGCATGAAGCGTTCCATTACGTACGGGCTCACACTGGATATCATACTCAGCGATGAGTTGATAAACGTAATCCGGTGCAGCGGCAAGCGCGTTATACATCACATTGCCCGCTTCCGCCCCGAGGGTTTTGTCCAGCTGATCGGGTTCCAACCACACCCCGGCATTGGCAAGGCCGACGTTTCGACCCGAGCCACCAAAACCCATTTCTTGCGCTTCAATCACCGCCACCGACACACCAAATTTGGCCAGATGCAAGGCCGCAGACAGGCCGGTATAGCCGCCGCCCACAATCGCCACTTTAACCTCGCACCCACCAACCAACGGCGACAGTTCAGGTCCCGCTGGGGCACTGCATCGCCACAATGAATCACACACACGCTCAGCCATAACAACGACCTCCGAGACCAGATTTCACCGCCCTCAAAAACAATTTAAATTGCACCTGCAATGGAATAAACACATAAAGGCGAGCCGAAACTCACCTTTATGGATCGATCAATGTCATACCCGAACTGGGCTTATTCGAACACAATGCCCTGCGCTAAAGGCAAATCGCCCCCGTAGTTCACCGTGTTTGTAGTGCGGCGCATGTAATTTCTCCATGCGTCGGAGCCGGACTCACGGCCGCCTCCGGTGTCTTTCTCGCCGCCAAACGCACCACCAATCTCGGCGCCCGATGTCCCTATATTTACATTGGCAATACCGCAATCCGACCCCGCTGGCGACATGAACAGTTCAGCTTCACGCAGGCTTTCGGTAAACACCGCCGACGACAGGCCTTGAGGCACTTCGTTTTGAATCTCAATGGCTTCGTCGAATGTGCTGTACGTCAGCACATACAAAATCGGCGCAAAGGTTTCTTCGTGAACGATCGGCGCATCATGAGCGATACGGACAATCGCAGGGCGTACGTAAAATCCATCGGCTGGGACGCCTTCGGTGACACGATCGCCGCCACAAATACTCACACCGCCTTGCTGTTTGGCGGTATCAAGCGCCGCTTGCATGCGATTGAAACTGCCTTCGTCGATAAGAGGCCCCACTAAGTTGCCTTCTTCTAGTGGGTTGCCCACGCGAAGTGAACCGTAAGAGGTCGCCAAGCGCTCCACCAAACCCTCCACAATGGATTCATGGGTGATCAAACGACGCAAGGTGGTGCAGCGTTGGCCTGCTGTGCCCGCGGCCGAAAACACAATCGCACGCAAAGCCAAATCCAGATCGGCGGTGTCCGAGACGATCATGGCGTTGTTGCCACCCAGTTCTAACAAAGAACGACCCAAACGACCCGCCACGGTTTTCGCGACGGCACGACCCATCGCCGTAGAACCGGTGGCTGAAACCAGCGGAAAAGTCTCACTTGAGGCTATCGCCTCACCTAATTCGCGATCACCAATCATCACAGACACCGCGGCTTTCGGAATGTCTGGCATGTCTGCAATCACGTTTTGAGCGATTTTGTACATCGCCAAGGCGCACAAAGGGGCTTTTTCAGACGGTTTAAGCAACACAGGATCGCCGCACACTAGGCCCAACATGGTGTTCCACGCCCAAACGGCCATCGGAAAGTTAAACGCGGTAATCACGGCAACAGGACCAAGCGGATGCCATTGCTCCATCATGCGATGTCCTGGGCGCTCAGACACAATAGACAAACCATGCAACATGCGCGATTGACCTACAGCGAAATCACAGACATCGATCCACTCTTGAACCTCGCCCAATGCTTCTGGAAGAATTTTACCGGCTTCAAGGGAAATCACCTGCGCCAATTCCTGTTTGTATTTGCGTGCTTCATCACCGATGCGGCGCACTAACTCCCCGCGGCGCGGCGCGGGGATTGTGCGCAAGACCTTAAACGCGGCGTTTAATTCTGTACTCACCGCGTCAAGCTGTACCGCTGTGGCATTATGAAACGTGGATAAGGTGGCACCATCGATTGGGCTGTGGGCAGAAAATTCACTGCCTTCGCCTAATGCCTGTGTATTACCGGTTAATACGCTGTAAAACGTATTGCCTTGTTTTAGCGTATTCACGCCCAGTGTTTCTAAGCAAGTCAGTGACATAACAACCTCAATCCGTGTTTTCGTATCAATAAATGGTCAATCCGTTCACCTTAACCAGTGTTGACTCAAATAAGAAATACCGTTTTCCTGCCAGTGGTCTAGTTTTTCCCTATGGCCAGAAGCCAGTCCTATAGGTATATTGATCAGAACGCGACTTTTCCACTATTAAATAAGAGCCCACTATGGACATTCGGTCATTGCGCTATTTTATTGCGGTTTACGAAGAGCGCAGCCTAAGCGCCGCCGCCAAACGTTGCTTTGTGGCGCAGCCGTCGATTTCCACCACCGTTGCCCAACTCGAAGACGACTTAAACACCAAGCTGTTTGTACGGCATTCTAAAGGGGTATCGCCCACTGACAGTGGCTCCCAGCTTTATCCACACGCATGCAAAATGGTCAGTGATTTAAGCGCCATGCGACATTTATTTACCGAAACGCCCGCGCCCCTCAGCTTGTCTATTTCCTTGGCGCCTTTTTTGTCGGGGGCCTTGATAGGCCAAGTGATTAAAACCATGCTCGACGAAGTGAACGGCCTAACATTGAAATTAGTGGACCAATCAGAAAGCGCTGACTTGCGTTTTACTTGCCAACGCTACACCAGTGAAGAAGACGTGTTTTACCCTTTATGGGAAGACGATTATGTGATTGCCATGCCCTTGGACCATTGGCTGGCAGACCTTCCCTCACTGTCGATCAAACAAATCGATAAGCAGCCCTTTATTTCGCGGACACCGTGCGACATTTTGGAATCGTGGAATTATTTAATGCAAAAACAGGAACTCACTACCGACGTGCGAGCGCAAGTAAAAACAGAGGAATATGCGTTGGATTTGGTGGCGGCGGGATTAGGCATTTCCCTGATCCCTGAGCATTCTTCTCGAGGACGTAATGACGTGTGCTTACGGCCGTTGAATGATGTAAAACTAAAACGCGTCGTTGGCTTAGCGCACAACAAACAGCGTAGCTTTCCTGCCCATTTGATCAATACCATTTTAGCCGCCAAGCAGCAGCTGTTTGCCCACAAGAGCCTATTAGAAACACGGCTCACATAACTTTTACGCATCACACGGTGCGTTTTTACCTTTTGCATTGGTAAGGAATCGTCCTTTAGAGTAAGGGCATGTTCAAATCGACTGGCTAATTCTGGAGATCACCATGACACCAACTGACTTTTTCGCTTCTCTGTGGGATCACTACACCGAGGTCACACCGCAAGCACAGCGCATCCAAGCGCTGTTTAAAAAGCATGGCGAAACCGTTTTAAACGACCACGTCGCGTTTCGCACGTTCAACCACTCTCCAATCGCTTTGGAAAAATTGGAACCCCAACTCACCGCATTAGGGTATCAGGCGTATGGTGCGTTTTTATTTGAGAGCAAACACCTCAAAGCACGCTGTTATAAGCACAGCACAGACGTGAATTTACCGAAGATTTTTCTCTCTGAATTGTTGGTAGAAGAGTTGCCACCGGTTTGCCAAGACATCATCGGTAAATGGGTCGCACAGATTCCAGCAAACGCCGTGCAAAGCCCCGCTGTTTTTTGGGCAGGAACGCTGTGGGAAACCCCCACTCAGGCCGACTACGCGACGCTTGCTGAACACAGTGAATATGCGGCATGGTTGGCCACCATGGGCTTGCAGGCCAACCACTTCACTGTCAGCATCAATCACTTGCAACACTTCCCCACTATTGAGGCCGTAAACGCCTTATTGGAAAGCGAAGGCTACGCGCTGAACCAAGTGGGCGGTGTCATCAAAGGCTCGCCAGAATCCTGCCTAGAGCAATCTTCCACCATGGCCGACAAAATCCACTACACCTTTGCCGATGGCACGCAAAAAGCCATTCCAAGCTGTTTTTATGAATTCGCCCGCCGTCATCCGATGGCAAACGGAGTATTATTCGACAGCTTTATCGAAGGCAACGCCGATAAAATTTTTGACTCCACCAGTAATCAGTAATCCTTGATAATCTGTCACGACCAACACCGACCGTTTTACTTCCTCAAAACGGTCGGTGTTCTGTGATTTTTCCTGCGGACTTTCTTGTTCCTCAAATCTGTTTTTAACTCATCGCCGTGCGTTTGAACCTGTACCGATTCCGCAGGCCGTGTATAATGCTGGCAATTTAATTTCGAGCTTTACGATTATGATGAACCAATTTATTGAATTTTCGATTAACCACTGGGAAATGGTCGGCGTTTTTTTTGCGATTCTGATCACCTTGCTGTTCGTTGAGCGAAAAAATGGCGCCGAAGGGTTAACCCCGGCCGCGGCCACCACGCTGATCAACAATGAAGACGCCGTGGTTATCGATATTCGTCCAGAAAAAGAATTCAGTACCGGGCACATTACGGCTGCGATCAATGTGCCGGCAACAAAAATGAAAGACAATTTGACACGTCTTGAGAAACACAAAGATGCCCCCATTATTGTGGTATGCAAATCGGGTATAACCGCCGGAGCCAGTGCGAAAGATCTTCAAAAAGCCGGCTTTAGTAAGGTATATAAATTACAAGGTGGTATTGCGGAATGGCAAGCATCCAACCTACCCCTGGTGAAGAAGTAAAAGGTAATACTATGGCCACTGTAACAATATATTCGAGTGATTACTGTCCATTTTGCGTAAGAGCAAAGCAGTTACTGACTTCAAAAAATGTTGCGTTTAACGAAATCCGTGTTGACGGAGAACGTCAATTGCGGCAGGAAATGATGGAAAAAAGTGGTCGTCATACCGTTCCGCAAATATGGATTGGTGAGAAACATATCGGCGGCTGTGATGACTTGTTTGCGCTTGAGCGTGCACAAAAGTTGACGGCGCTTTTAGCACCATAATTTACCCGCAACCACACCTTTATCACTTTCATACTACACAACACTAAAAATAGTAAAAAAAGGAACTAAGATGTCTGATACAGCAGAAACTCCAGAAGTAGCAACGCAAGAAGCGCCCGCACCACAACTGTCTATGCAGCGCGTTTTTTTGAAAGATATATCGTTTGAATCACCCCGTTCGCCGATGATTTTCCAAGAAGAATGGAAACCAGAAGTTGGCTTGGAGCTAAATACAAAAAGTCGCCAAGTTGGCGAAAGTGTGTACGAAGTTGTCTTAGAGATTACGGTAACGGTAAAAAATGGTGAGCAACCAGGTTACTTGGTGCAAATTCAACAAGGTGGCTTGTTTGTCATTGCTGGTCTTGACGAGCAACAGCTTCATCACGCATTGGGGGCTTTTTGCCCAGCGACTATTTTCCCCTACGCCAGAGAAAGTATTGATGCCATCGTTGTCAAAGGCAGCTTCCCAGCGCTTATGCTTGCACCTATTAATTTTGATGCGCTTTACATGGAAAGCCTTCAGAAACAGCAAGCGACAGAGCCTACTCAATAAGTGTGAAACACGGCGTGCTGCGAAAAGTAATAAAAAAAGGAAGCCCCGCGCTTCCTTTTTTATTACATAATAGAGCGTCATTGGTTTTTAGTATTCTCAGACACACTGGACGTTGCGATGAAAAAGAAAAAAAAGCCCTGCCCGAACTGTTTAAAAGCCCGCTGGTTAATGCTATACCTTGGTTGTTTTGTTTTGCTTGCGGTCTTGGTTGTTCATCAGTTTTTAGAGAAAGGAATCTAACATGAAAGGCATCATTCTTTGTTTGTGCTTTGGTGTATTAGGCGGTTGCGCCACTTACCAACAAGACATTAATGAAGGACTGGTGTTGGCTCAGCAGGGCAAATGGAAAGACGCCGAAGAGACCTTACAGGGTGTATTAAGTAGCCCGCAAGACCAATTGCTTTATTATATGGAGACGGGGGCGCTCGCCCAAAATCAAGGCGATTATGAACGCAGCAATGCCCTACTTGAGCAGGCTGAACGACTCAGTGATACCTTTTTTTCAGAAAACTTTTCGAATCGGTCTTGGGCATTATTGAGCAACCCAAGGCAGGGCGATTACCGTGGCAGCGGAATGGAACGCGTCTACATAAGCTATCTTAAATCGATGAATTATCTTGCGCTCGCCACACAAGAAACACCATTCACCCAAAAGCGTCAACTTAACGATGCTGCACTGGTGGAAGTACGACGCATTGATATCAAGCTTAATGAAATACGCGCGCAAAACCCCAGCTATCAAGACCTCAATGCCAAAGAAAATCAAGCCTTCTATCAAAAAGCCTTGGGTTGGCTAAGCGGCTTTTACACCGGTGGACGTGACACAGACACCTTTCTCTATCGCGATGACGCCTGGGCTCGTTACATGGAAGGTTTGAACTACGAGATCAGTGGGGACATTGACGACGCTCGAGTCAGTTATCAAAAAGCCGCGAATTTATACGAAGACGGTTACGCCAAACAATACGACTTATCGGCAACCACGGCAGAACGTGCATGGCTCGATACGATTCGCATGATGCAAAAAGGGGGCTTTGATCAGAACGACATTGATACGCTTATCCAAAGCAAGCTTTCTGCGGATATGCGACATACCTTTGAGCAATACCACCATGACGACGCTGAATTGGTTGTTTTAGAGCATCAGGGGTTTGTCCCAAACAAAAGCGAAATGACACTACTGCTGTACGCGGACCCTCGTGCTTATTCGTTAGTATTAGAGCCTTTGCACGGCGGTGGAGCAAAAGACACAAATGACTCATTTCGTTGGTTTACCATGGCCTATGCCGACATTAATCCGCTCAATTTACTCGCCAATTACAAAGCCGGCGGCGCATGGGGCACTTTTTCAGGTGTCTTTACCAAACGCGTTATTCTCGGACGTCCCATCTGGCAGCAGCTGAATGCCATCAATCTTGATACGCTGCTCACCAAGCAAGTCATTCGAGTCACTGTACCGTATTATCAGCGCTTTACGTTAGACAAAAGCCCAACCGCACTTATCACCAATGGCACGCCATTAAATGCCCAACAACCGAGCATACGGATGACATCGCTGGCAGACATTGCCCTTCAAGAGCAGCTCGCCCAGGCGCAACGCGATATCTACGAAAGCCTCATTCGTGAATTATTACGCAGTTGGTTGGCGTATCAAATCGCCGCTAATGTCCAGGACGAAGGCGCCAGTCTACTTTTAAATCTGATTGGGCAAGTCGCGGTGTTTGCGTCTTCTGCCGCGGATACGCGTAACTGGTTAACGTTACCCGCGCAGGTAAGATTAACCCGTCAACCACTGCCAGCGGGGCAATATTCCCCCAAATACACAGTAGACCGAACCCCCTTTTCACTGGGGGACATCGAGCTAGGCGCTAACGACATTAGACTATGGAACCTACGCAATCCCAATTAAATTGATTACACTAAACGCTCAGCACCCTTTAAACGAGCATCAGGCTAACTAGACGCAAGGAAAATACTATGTTCTCAACAAAAAGCACATCAAAAAGGTCTCAATGGGCTTCTCTGTCCTACAAGAGTCTCTTCACACTGTTTATGGCTATGTTACTCACGGCCTGCTCCGGTAGTGTCAAACGACTCGACACCAATGAAGACGTTATGCTATCGGACCGCTGGAACGACACCGACTCTCGACTGGTGGCCGAGGAAATGATGGGGGACATGCTGACCTTCCCTTGGTTTCGCGACTACAACTTCAGCCAAAAAGGCAATCCGACGGTCATTGTACAAACCATTCGCAACAAAACCTCGGAACACATCCCGGTTGAAACCTTCATCAATGACATTAAACGCAGCTTACTGCGCGCTGGCACAGTCGACTTTGTGGTCTCAGGTGCTGAACGTGAAGACATCCGCAGTGAACGCGAAGAGCAAGCACTAAATGCCGCACCAGAGACAGTAGCGAAATTTGGGTTAGAACAGGGCGCTGGTTTTGCCTTGTCTGGGACCATCAATTCAATCGTAGATTCCAATGGTGACCAGCGTGTGAGTTTTTATCAAGTTGACCTAAAGCTGATCGATATGACGACGAATCGTGAAGTATGGAACGGTCAGAAAAAGCTGAAAAAGTTAGCCGATAAAGGCTTCTTCTAACCATGATCTATTCCGCTTTGCCTACGCCCTACCGCTGGGTCATTACCACCAGCTTGGTGATCAGCCTGACAGGGTGTCTAGGCACCCAGACCACTCAGCACCAAGAAGAGGCCGTACCCAGTTGGGTACTGTCTCCACCCAAAAGCGACGCTCACTTATACGGTGTTGGGAGTGCGCCGCGCATTGACAATGTCGCGTTGGCGTTCATTCAAGCTGAGCAAAATGGGAATGTGCAAATTGCTCAGCAGCTGCGCACTCAAATCAGCCAAGTCAATACCCAAGACATTCAAGTACGATCGGGGCAAGGTGCAGAACAAATCTCACAAACCTCGACCGCCTACACTCGGATCGCCACCTCCGCCATTGAATTGGAGCAAGCCACTAACGAACAACGCTTTGCTGGAGAACGTTATGTTTATGCGCTGCAATCAATCGACCGCCGTCGAATTGTGGCCAAACTCACCCGCGCCATAAACGACACCGACGATCAGATACGTCGACAAGCCGCCTTACTTAGCCAATCTGACGACCAACCACCAGTAGCACAAGACTGGCGGATCTACATGTCGCTCATTCCTTATTTTGCGCAACGAAAAAGCGATCAAAAGGAACTGAGTTTGTATTCCACCGAGCACAACACGGCCGGAAAAGCTGACGTGAATATTCGATCTATAGAGCAGCAACTGAGTAATGCCCTTGCCTTTTATGGGTTTGATGCTTCCCAGACAAAACAAGCCGACACACTGGCCAGCGCCTTATCACGGTTTGGTTTAACCCCAAAAAATGATTCAACCTTCACGCTAAGCACCCGCACCACACAACAGAGCGAAACCCAAAACGGGCGCGTGTATGTGTTTGAAGAGGGCTCACTGGCCTTGTCTGGTCCTACTGGCGCGCGGCTGGCCTCTTGGACCGTGAGTGCCAGAGGCATAGGTAAAAGCCAAGAAAGTGCCGAAAAAGAAGCCTCAATCAACTGGTCCAACCAAGCGATAGAAGCCATGTTTACTTGGTTAACTCAGTTACCCTAAACCGATCGCTAACTCAATACATCAAAAAAAACGGCTCATTTTTGAGCCGTTTTTTGGTGTATTTTAAGAGATACAATCGTTCACTCACTGACGCTAGAGTAGCCCAATCGCCAGTACAGGGAAGGCAACAATCAACGCCAAACGCAGCAAGTCCGCAATCACAAACGGCATCACACCTCGATACATATCACCAATCGAAATATGTGGAGCGACCGATTTAATCACAAACACATTCATGCCCACAGGCGGTGTGATCAACCCCAATTCAACCGTAATCACAGCGACAATGCCGAACCAAATAGGATCAAAACCCGCCGATTCAATCAAAGGGTACACGACGGGCACTGTGAGCAACAGCATTGCAATACTGTCCATTACACAACCCAGCAGCATAAAGATGATCAGAACGCACAACAAAACCATATAAGGGCTGAGTTGCAAGCTGTCCACGTACTCAACCAAAGAAAACGAAATACGCGACACCGATAAGAAGTAGCCGAAAATTTCAGCCCCAATGATCATAAAAAAGATCATCGCCGACATGATCAATGTCTCGCCCACCGCTTCTTTAAACTGGGTCAATCTCATTCCACGCAACACTGCGATCAATAGTGTTGCCCCTGCGCCTACAGCAGAGGCTTCTGTTGGCGTAAACCAGCCAGTGTAAATGCCACCAATGATAAAAACAAACACGCCAGTAAAGGGAAGCAACCCCTTTAAACCGAAAAACTTTTCTTTTAGCGTAGTGGCCTGACCTGGTTGCGCAATGTGTGGAAAAAGCGTCACTAAAACCGCGACGGTTAAGCCATACATCACTAAGCCAAGTAAACCTGGCACCATGCCGGCAATGAACATATCCCCCACTGACTGTTCAGTAATCAACGCATACAACAACAGAGCAATCGAAGGCGGAATCATAATACCCAGCGTGCCACCCGCCGCCAAAACGCCCGTTGCTAACGTGGGGGCATAGCCGTTTTTTTCCATTTCTGGCAACGCCACACGTGACATGCTCGCCGCGGTCGCCATGGACGATCCTGAGATCGCCGAAAAAATCCCGCACGAAGTCACCGCCGCCAGGCCCATTCCGCCTCGCCAACTTCCGAACATCGCTCTGGCACCCTGAAAGAGCTCTTGCGACATGCCCGCTTTGGACGCAAAGACCCCCATCAAGATAAACATGGGAATAGGGCTAAAACTGTAATTGGATAAGGTTTCAAAAGGCCCACTTGCCAATATAGACACGGCAGGGTCAAAAGCCACAATCCAGCCAAAACCAAAAAAACCCGCTAAAGCCATGGTCAGAGCAACCGGAGCACGCAGTGCGATCAGCAACAACATGGCAGCAATGCAAATAATACCGATCATCGAAGTGCTCATGACTCTGCCTTAGTGCAAAATAATAGTTGAGACGCATAGGTAGCCGCCGACACCGCCAACATGGCGGTCGCAAAGCACGCTATAGCATAAAAATACGTCAATGGAATCAATAAATCTTGTGTTGTTTCATAACTCATCGAGGCCTCTTCAACCGAATGATAAAAGCTCACGCTCATACCCGCGCCCATCAAACCAAAACAGAGAATATAAAAGGCTTCTAACGCCTTTTTTGTTCTTGTTTGCAAATGCTCCGTAAACAGATCAACAATGACCTGTGAACGGCTGACAGAATGCGGCAGTATAAAGAGCACCGTAAACAACAGGCTGTATTTTACTAATTCAATGCCACCTAATATGGTGAAATCTATTGCTCCCTCTGTAAGAGTAAACAACCCTCGCGTTAACACATCCAACAGGGTTACCACCATCATGGCAATTAAGAAAAACCCACCCAACAAATGCATTCCATACGCGATACGCTCTATTATCCGAGCCATTGCCTTCATTAATACTCTCCAACTGCCGCGACTTTGTCGTTCATTGTTCTTCGATTACTGACAGGCTGTCTTAGACAATTCCACCGCACGGGCATATACCTTGTAAGAAGGTAGACCTTTTTCCTTCAACTCTTGTAAGTAATCTTCTGCCGCTTGATACAACACTGGTTTCCACAATGGGTTTTCAGCACCGCCTTTTATGACGTTGATGGTATGACCCATTTCAATCGCTTGGGCGCGACCTTTGGCATCCAAATCATCAAATACAGCAGCGGCTTTTTTCGACCACTCCATACCAGAGTTGTGGTCAATGACTGTTTTCAGATCCGCTGGGAGGCGGTTATAAAAAGATTTGTTGATCGTCATAATGAATGACAAGGTATAAAGGCCACCCACTTCGGTGTGATAGGGCGTCAATTCGTTCAAACGAAACGTGTATTGACCTTCCCAAGGTAGAGAAACCCCATCAATAACGCCACGCTGAGTAGACTGGTAAGAGTCTGGTGCTGGCATACCAACAGGCTGCGCTCCCAATCCTTCTAACAGTTTTGCAACCACGGCAGTTGGGCGACGAATGCGCAGACCCTCTAAATCTTTCGGCACCTTGATTTCTTTATTGGTGGTGTGAATGCCACCAGGCCCATGGGTAAATAAGAATAAAGGCTTAGTTTCACTGTATTCGTTCGCAATTAGACCTTCATCATACAAGGACTGCACAATACAAGAACCTTGCGCGGCGCCTTGAGAAACACCAGGTAATTCAACAATTTGTGTTAATGGAAAGCGATTTGCTGTGTAACCTTGAACAGAAACCGACACGTCAGCTATTCTGTTTTTCACGGCATCGTACTGTGCGGGAGGCTTTGCCAATGTACTCGAAGGATACATCTGCACATCAATACGGCCATTGGATTCAGCCTCTACGGCTTCCGCCCATTTTTGAAACAACGCCTTGCTCGGTCCAGATACCTCTGGGAAGAAGTGGCTGAATCGCAGGGTATACTCTGCAGAGGCATAGGCCTGAGTACTCATTATTGCGGTGGCGACGACTGCGGTTATAGCGGCGTGTTTTATTATTTTTATCATGGTTAACTCCCAATGGCTTTTGTGGTTTTTCTGACACTTTATATTCAATATTGCTTATCTTTTTACAAGACTATCAATCCACTTATAAAATAGGTAATTGATTATAGTGTTGTGGTATTGATAAATTGGATAGGCTCACTGTCTTTTTTTGAAAAACGGACCTTTTATCTGTTTTAATCGCCACAAAAATCTTCACTAATATGATGATTTTAATAGTATTTATAAAAATCAATCCGCACCTATAAAAGACATGCACGCCTTTTATTTCTGCATAAAAAAGTCTTATTTTCATCGATTAAACACAATATTTATGACCTAACAACCTCTTTCTCTTTTCACACAAAGACGCTTTTCTGGATCAATACACAACCGCTCCTAGCCTGTATTCAATGCTGACTCGGGTAAACAGAGAACCTCCTGATGAGATGCAGCAGAAACCGTAATAGAGATGCGCTAACCATTCTGAATTCTGATAGACTGCGGCTTCTTCAGCCACTCACTGTGAGCGACTGCAAAACGACCATTAGGAATATGCGTGTCAAAATTTTTCTATCGTGGAAGACCCGATATCATGGGCAAACACAATCAAGGCAATTATCAGCCGAAGCCGACGGTAAAATCAGGCAGTGAAGAAAATCCACTTGCCTTACGAGTGCAAACCCCTGAACGTGAGCGTGAAATAAGCACGCTCTTAATCGCTCACGATTTGTGTGCAGACATCCGTATTGATCGTGAGGCGCAAGAGGACATTACGGCGTTGACGGTTGCCCTCAACAAACCCATTACTCAACTTGTGGAAAAAACACCTCAGCGGAATGACCCCTGCTTCTGCGGAAGTCATAAAAAATACAAGAAATGTTGCGGCTAGAAGAACGAATCCAGCCGCCATTAAACACCATGGAGTGGCGGTGATCTGTATCGTATTGCCCTTCATGGGTTCACGGCTTTTATGGCCGCCTCACCGGCGGCGGTTTAAGACAAATCTTCGTAAGGCAGCCCTACATATTGCAACGCAATGACACGGCGCCCAGCTTCATTGTCGGTATAAAAATTCAGTTCTGAACTCATAAACCTATCATGGGTTTGTGCATCCATCTGACTCGCGCTTTCCCCGCTGAAGTCGTGCAACATACTGGTCATCCACCAGGAGAAGCGCTCCCCATGCCAAACACGACGCAGACAAATGTCGGAATATTGAGAAATACAGTCTTTATCGCCCTGTTTGTAAACGCGCGTCAGCACTTTAGTCAGCGTGGCCACATCTGAGGCCGCTAAATTCAGCCCTTTAGCACCGGTTGGCGGCACGATATGCGCCGCATCGCCAACCAAAAATAAATGGCCATATTGCATAGGTTCACAAACAAAAGAGCGCAACGGCGCAATGCTTTTCTCAATACTTGGGCCTGTTACCAACTTCTCAGCCACATCATCGGGCAAACGACGCTTTAACTCTGTCCAAAAATCGTCATCGCTCCAATCTTCGACTTTGTCGGTTAAAGGAACTTGCAAATAATAGCGTGATCGAGTGGCAGAACGCATACTGGTCATGGCAAAGCCACGATCGGTTTTACAATAAATAAGCTCTTCGTTCACTGGCGGCGTGTCCGACAAAATACCTAACCAACCGAACGGATACACTCGTTCAAATTCTTTACGAGACGATTCAGGGATGGTTTGGCGAGAGACACCATGAAAGCCATCACAGCCCGCGATGTAATCGCAATCAAGACGATACTCGGTGCCACCTTGCTCAAAGGTAACAAAAGGCAGGTCGGTTTTGACATCATGCAACACCACATTACTGGATTCATAATACGTGGTCAGACCGGCATTTTCTCGCGCTTCCATCAGATCTCGAGTGACTTCGGTTTGGCCATACACCATGACCGTGCTGCCGCCGGTGAGGGTATCCAAATCGATTTTTACACGCTTATTATTGAAAGCCAATTCCACGCCGTGGTGAACTTGACCTTCGCGATCCATACGTTCGCCCACGCCTGCCTCGCGCAGTAAATCCGTCATACCTTGTTCGAGAACACCCGCGCGAATGCGACCTAAAATGTACTCACCTGCAGCGCGCTCAATGACCACGTTATCAATGCCCTGCTTAGCCAATAACTGGCCCAGTAATAATCCAGAGGGGCCAGCCCCAATAATAGCAACTTGAGTCTTCATCTCTTTTCTCCACATTATTGTTATTTTGCATACTGAACAACATCAGCATAAGAACGGTCACTATATTGAAGAGTAAAGGCAGAATACGTTAGGTGCTTTCTGATTAAAAAATTGTACTTTTTGTACGCGGAAGCAGGATAACGTCCGGTTAAAACCGTATAAAAGTGTATTTTTTACTATGGTTAATCCTTATATTTACAAAGTTTGCCATTTTAATGGCGATTCTATAGTTTAATCGCCACGTCTAAAACGCGGTAAAAAGTACACTTTTTAACAATCAACTGACAATAAACGAGCTTATATGAAGCAAGCGACCATTCCGCACTTTGGCCTGTATGGAGAATCCAGCGGGATTGATGACCCTGATTTTTTCCATATTGAAGACATTGCCTCCCGCAGCAGCGACTTAGGCTGGAAAATAAGCCCTCATCGCCACGCTCAGCTGTTTCAAATTCTCATCTTAAAGTCTGGGCAAGCCCACGTGCAACTCGATGAACAGCAACAGACGTTACAAGGTGCGTGGGCGATTATTGTGCCAGCGGGCGTTGTACATGGCTTTTGCTTTGCACCCGACACCGACGGACGAGTGATCAGTATTGCCGAATCTTTACTGGAAGATGCGTACCAAGAAAAGGCCGCCATGTACATCAAACCTTTATTGAGTCAGGCCCTTCATATTGACTTTAATGGCCATCGAAATCTGTTTTCAGAACTCTGGCCGTTGATTCAGCAGCTTGAAAATGAGGCATCACGGATGCGCGAGGGACGAGCACTGATGAGCGAATACCTGATCAAAGCCATTTTGCTGCTACTGCATCGACAACATCGTCACGACAAATCCAGTGCCGCCAGCAGAGCGTACAATCATCACGCTTTGTCGTTAAAAGAATTAATTGAAAACCACTACCGTGAACATTGGAGCAGTCATCAATACGCCGATGCTCTGGGTACTTCAATCAGCCGCTTAAACCGAATGAGCAAAACCACGTTTAATCAAAGCGTGCTAGATTTGATACATGACAGACTATTACTGGAAGCGAAACGCCGCTTGATTTACACCGCCCGCTCCGTAGAAGAAATCAGTTATGACTTGGGCTTTAAAGACCCTGGCTATTTCTCACGTTTCTTTAAACGCTCAGCAGGCTTACCACCAGGAAAATTCAGGGCATTAAGCAATCAGCCTACCGCCACTTAACATGACTGAATAGACGCCTAAAAAACCTTGGGGAAAACAAAATAAATAAAATGAAATGGTGTTTCTAAAAATTAAATTGATCATTGTTATTTATTTTTCATTCTTCTAAGATGTTCACTCTGCGGCAAATAAACATCACCTTTACGGCCAGTATCATGCGTAAAACACGAGGAAGCATTATGTTCGATCTAACGGGTAAAGTCGCCATTGTAACAGGCTGTAATACAGGACTTGGTCAAGGAATGGCTTTAGCCCTAGCAAACGCAGGCGCTGATATTGTCGGTGTGAACCGAGGCGTTCCAGAGGAAACGATGGCGTTAATGGCCAAAACAGGCCGTCAATTTCACAGCGTTATTGCCGATATGAGCAAAATAGACAATGTCGCTCACGTAGTGAAAGAAGCGGTATCGGCGTTTGGTAAAGTCGACATTCTGGTGAATAACGCTGGTATTATTCGCAGGAATGACGCGATAGATTTTACCGAGAAAGATTGGGACGATGTCATGGATTTGAACATCAAAGCGGTCTTCTTTATGTCGCAGGGCTTTGCGAAACAGGTGATTGTTCAGGGAACGTCTGGCAACATCATCAATATTGCCTCTATGTTGTCTTATCAAGGAGGAATTCGAGTGCCCTCTTACACCGCATCAAAAAGTGGCGTCATGGGCGTTACTCGCTTGCTTGCCAATGAATGGGCACAACACGGCATCAATGTGAACGCCATAGCCCCAGGCTACATGGCCACCAACAACACCGACGCTTTACGCGCAGATAAAGAGCGTTCCGATGAGATTTTAAGCCGCATTCCGGCAGGCCGCTGGGGCACACCTGATGACATGGCAGGGCCAATTATTTTCTTAGCGTCGGAAGCTTCTCGGTACGTCAACGGCTATACCATTGCCGTAGACGGTGGCTGGCTGGCTCGTTAAAAGCCAAAGAAATGGCACAGTACGTGCCTTTTTGAAAAGTGATCATGTCACTAAAAGGAGAATTACTTTACAATTTCATAGACACACAACAGAAACGCTTTTCAAAAAAAATGAAACCACTATGATCAATGATGAAAAAAACCACCAAATCGAGCCGGTATCTTCAGTAATGAAGGTATTTGCTATCCTGAACGCGCTAGCAGAACACAAATCTTTGGGTGTAACGGAACTGTCTCAAATCGTCATGACATCAAAAAGTACGGTTTATCGTTTTTTACAAACGATGAAAATGCTTGGGTTTGTCTCGCAAGAAGAGGATTTTGACCGCTATTCTCTGACGCTAAAACTGTTTGAAGTCAGTGCGCGCGCCTTAGAGCATGTCGACCTGGTCGAGCTGACCGAACCTTACATGTCACGTATCGGCGAGCTAACAAAAGAAGCATTGCACCTTGGTATTCGCGATGGAGATGGGATTATTTACATTCATAAAGTGGATGCTCAGTACAATTTGCGCATGCAATCCCGCGTTGGCCGCCGTAATCCACTGTATTCTACTGCGATCGGCAAGGTGCTATTAGCAGAACGTTCAGAAAGCGATGTTCGAGATATCTTAAAAGACACTGATTTTTTGCCGTCAACCGCCAAAACGCATCGATCCATAGACTCGCTCTTATTGGAACTCAAAGAAGTTAGAGACCTTGGCTACGGGGTGGATAACGAAGAACAAGAAGAGGGATTACGCTGCATAGCGGCGCCAATTTATGACCGACTAGGCAAGGTGATTGCTGGGGTAAGCTTGTCTTTCCCAACGCTGCGCTACACGCCTGAAAAATTTGAAACCTATGTAGATTTGCTGCGTGCAGCGGCCGAGAAAGTATCGGTAAAACTTGGCCATTCGAAATAAAACGAGCGAGATTGCACAAGTTTAATACTCAAAAATGAGAGGGCGTTTAGGCCTCTATTTTAAAAAAATAAATGAAACAGCTTTTTATAAAATATTTAATATTGTTTTATTAATGTTATAGTGATGCCATCTAACACAAGAATACAAAGAGCTGTCCTATGTTTATTTACAATAATGAAGTCCCTTTGGAAGATCTTGGAAAAGGTGTCTCACGTAAAATAATGGCTTATTCAGAGAACATCATGGCCGTTGAAGTGCATTTTGAAAAAGACGCAATAGGGCCTTTACATCATCACCCGCATGAACAATTAACCTACGTATTATCAGGCAAGTTTGAATTCACCATAGGGGACGACACCAAGATTGTTGGCCCCGGCGACACCCTTTATAAAGCGCCAAATGTCGTGCACGGTTGTCGCTGTTTAGAGCCTGGGGTCTTGCTAGACAACTTTACCCCCGTTCGAAAAGACTTTCTTTGAGCCACACCGTAAAACGCAACCATTGACACGAATTCAGGAGAAAATGATGAAAATTGCACTGATGATGGAAAACAGCCAAGCGAGCAAAAACGCGGCGATTTTAGAACAGCTCAACGCCGCCGCAGGCCCATTGAATCACGATGTGTTCAACGTTGGCATGAGTGACGAAAACGATCACCACTTGACGTACATTCATCTTGGTATTATGGCCAGCCTATTATTAAATTCAAACGCGGTGGATTTTGTTGTCTCTGGCTGTGGCACAGGCCAAGGCGCCATGATGTCACTGAACGCTCACCCTGGTGTGGTGTGCGGTTACTGCCTAGAACCTTCTGATGCTTTTTTGTTCAATCAAATCAATAACGGCAACGCCATTGCCATGGCGTTTGCAAAAGGCTTCGGTTGGGCGGCAGAGCTGAACGCGCGCTACATCTTTGAAAAAGCCTTCACCGGACCGCGCGGCGAAGGGTATCCGGTTGAACGCAAAGACCCTCAGGTGAAAAACGCTGGCATCTTGAATATGGTAAAAGCCGCCACCATGAAAAACAACTACTTGGATGGTCTAAACGCCATGGACCCAGCGCTGATTAAAACCGCGGTATCTGGCGAACGTTTCCAGCAATGTTTTTTTGATCATGGCAAAAAACCCGATCTTGAGGCCTATGTACGCTCCTTACTATAGCGGCTTATGACGGATTAAAAAGGGTAAAAAGGCGCGTTCAGTAAACGCTTATTACGATTAACCAACATGCTAACGCGTCGAGAGCGTCACTCGCCCTCCCCCCATTTGGTTTAAGTCGTGTAATCGGCACTCTTTGCCTTGGTAAGCAATTTGTGCCAGCAGTAGTTCGGCGGTCGCTAACGCATCGGTTAACGCGTCGTGCCCTTGGTATTCTGGCAGGCCATAACGCTCTCGACACGCCCCTAGGCGAAAGCCCCCTTCTTGGATTGGCTGCTGGGAGCGAGCGGCTTTTGCACGCTCAATCGCTAACGTGTCTAGCCAGCGTATCGAAAAACTTGGGAGTTTTTCTGTTTGCCACACCTGTTTTAAAAAGCTGAGCTCCAATGGCGCATGATGCATCACTAAAATTCGATGCCGCAACAGGTGCCGTAAATAGCGCAATACACTTTGTTGTTTTTTTCCGTGCTCCAGCACATCCGCGTCGGTAATCATGTGAATACCAACACTGTGCCCTATGTCCGCGTTTTCCAGCACAATGTGGCGGGCACTGTCTAATTCAATGACACCATGGTGAATACACACCCAGCCAACGCTGACGATCTGGTCTTGTTTGGCATCCAGTCCCGACGTTTCTATGTCCAAAACCAAATAATCTCGCTCTTCCCAAGGGCATTTCATCGATTGCTGAGACTCGCGCCATGCCGTCAATGCTCGTACTATATTCCAAGCCATCGTTTAGCTGTAGCCTCGTAAAAAACGCTGCTGCGCCACGTCTTGAACATCACTGATAATGCCAAAAGTACTTTTCAGATGCTTACGCTCTAAGGGGCTTAATGCCTTTGGATCAAGATACGCGCTGGCGCTGCCTGTGGCTTGCCAATGTCGGCTTTGGGCTTCTAAACGCAAGCCATTTAAACTGTCCCAGGCGTCGATTAAATTGCGCCCAGTGTCGACACTGATGAGTTTTTCTCTAATAGCTTGCTCAATACGCCCCAAGGTACCGGCTCGGTAAGTACGACACGACAAGCCATACAATCGAGCGAGATCGTTAATCAACGCCAAACCTTGGTGTTTAAGATCCAGTTGATTTTTGTGCTCTCCAGACGACTCTAAAAGAAAATGCCGAAAGAAGCCCAACGGTGGCTTCGTTACAAGAGCGCTGCGTGTTAAGGTCGCCAAAAATACACTGTTTTTACTGATCTCAAGCTGTAACCCCTTGATCAATTGGTCCACAGGCTCGTTGTTGCCATACACGCAACGAATATCAAAAAAGATGCTGGCATGCAGCAAAGCGCTTGGCGCACTGCTTTTGACCCAGTTTGAAAAGGCTTGCTGCCAACCCGACTGTGTGCGGCGCCATTCCGGGTTGCTGGCCATAATATTACCCGGACAAAGACGAATACCGCATTGCGCCAAACCTTGGCAAATACACTCAGACAAGGCCGCAAAATACGTACTTTCTTCTGTAGTGGGCTCACGCTCTAGCATTAAACCATTGTCTTGATCGCTGCCAAGTGATTGGTCTCGTCTGGCTTGAGAACCAAATACCATGAACTGAAAATCCATCGGTGCAGGGCCCACTTGTTCCAGAGCCAATTCAATCACTCGCCGTGTTAAATTATCACTGATGGTTGCCAGCACGTTGCCCACGTCGGCAGGTTTCATGTCGGTCACAATTAAATTAATAATCAAAGTTGGCCACTGCTTACAAACCTGCGCGAGGCGGCTGATGGATTGTTGACGATGAATTTGATTAATCAACAACAATGGGCTCAGCTCTTGATGGCGCAATAAGTCCGCCGCGGTCAACATACCCACCGCATGTTGATCTTCGTCTACAATGGGTAGGTGGTGAATATTGCTTTCACTCATCAAGGTTTGTGCCTGCATGACCAACGCCGTGGGCAATAAACTGACGGGATCCGCTGTCATGGTATCTCTAACCAAGGCACTGGAAGAACCGCCTAATGCGAGAATACGCGAACGCAAATCTCGATCTGTCACAATCCCTAACAAGCGTTCGTTTTCCACGACCAAAATCGAGCTCACTCGCGCTTCCGTCATACGAATCGCAATGGTTTGTACGCTTTCTTCTGGCGACGCCAAAACAAGCTGACGCGTCATTATGTTGGCGACAGGGGTCGATAATTGCAGAGCGGGGGTGGCGAGTTCATTACTTTGGCTGCGAGAAAGTTTGCGCAAACGATGATGTTGCGTGTGCTCAAAAAACAAACCAAACGCATCGTTTTTTTTAAGCATCTCAATAAAATGTATTTTTTCAAAGCGATACACCAAGCTGTCTTCCATTGCGACCACTTGCAAACCATCTGGGTTTTGCGCTAATACACTCGACACGCCAAAACACTCGCCATCGGCGATTTGATCCACCAGCCCCCCTTTGGGTGTGCGGATTTCACACGCCCCGCGTCGAATAAGATGCACCGTAGCCGCCTCGTCTTTTAAGGCTAACGTTTGCCCTTGACGCACATACAACATGGACACCCCTGTCAGCATTTGCTTACGTTCAGCTAAAGATAAGCTGGCAAAAGGAGGTATCGTTTCAATGAATTTGTGGACTTCTGGAATGTCTATCGCCGCCATAATAGGGTTCTCATGATAAACGTGCTTTATCGAGTCAAAAAGCCAATAGAAAGACTATTAGCCGGCCATCACACTGTTGCGCCCTTTGGACTTCACCGAATACAACGCACTGTCAGCTCTGAACAACAAAGAGTCCATCGAATCGACCGGCTGATATTCCACCACCCCAATACTGACGCTGGTCGTTACCTGGCTCTCATCGACGCTCAAAGAAAACTCACTCACTTTAGTACGCAGTAACTCCATCAGTGCCATGGCTTCATGGAGTGGACAAGACGTTAGAATGACTAAAAATTCCTCACCGCCCCAACGACCAATCACGCCATGGCGCTCCACCACATTTTGCATTAACTGACCCAATGCGATGAGCACATCGTCACCCACTTGGTGGCCAAAGTCATCGTTTACTTGCTTAAAATAATCAATGTCGATCATCGCAATACAAAGGGGATCCACTGATTTTTTGTGCGCTGACGTATCGCCTTGTTGATAGAACGCTTGAGATAACTGTTTCATCATCAAACGACGGTTCGGTAAGTCAGTAAGTGGATCCATTGAGGCCGTTTTTTCTAATTCGGTATTGAGCTGGCGTAAGCTACGTTGATATCGGTCTGAAATACGGGTTATTTTTTCTAGCTGTCGCAAATGCTTGTCGAAACGCTCGCTAAGGCTTTTCTCACGCTGAATCATCATATCTTGATACGAATCCGACAGGCGCGTCAAACGGTCCATACGCTCCCATTGAAATTGGGTCACCTCCCAAAGTTGACTCAATGCTTGGTAAGCTGGGTGCGCCTGATACTCGGTTGTGGCCAAAATATGCTCAATGGTTTGCTCAAGCTCCGTCACATCCGTCTTCATTTATTTGCCTATAATGCTAAATGGAAAAGTACAGTCTTCTTTAAATTCTTCTGCTAACTCGGCAACACGCTCGTTTTCTTCATCAAAATACCAATTTACCGCCACCTGACGGCCTTGCTGAAAACTGGCTTCCATGTCATCAAATATATCCATCATCACCTTGATGCTGCTGGTATTAAGATACAACAAGGTCAATTCAAGGGTCAGTGATTCGGACGACTCTTTGAGGTAACTCGCAATCCAAGCCACAAGAGTACGATATAATTCATAGGAGTTTTCTGGGTAAGAGTCCCCCTCCATATACAAGACGCCGTGCTGCCACTCCCCTCTTACCGCTGGAGACGACGCCGTTCCTTCTATTAGTAAGTCTTTCATAGTTATGTACTCAAATTTGTATGCTTAAACTAAAATACGCCGTGCCATTACCGATATATTTAAGTGTTGCCTTCATCGGCTGGGAAGATTTTCGAGCCATGTCGATTAACCCAAGCCCAGCTCCCGTCACCGCACTTTCGTCTCTCGGTTTACGCAGCTGCGCTTTATAAGCGGCTTTTAGTTCTACTTTATCCATTTTAGCAAGCGATTCAATACGTGCCACCAATTGATTGCCATCATCAAGTTTAACGATATTGCCAGCCGCCACACGATAACAGCCTTGGTAGTGGCTCACGATCACCGTGGCCGTGTCAGCACCAGGTAATGATGACGCGGTCGCGTAATGACGAATATTTTGTGTGAGCTCAATATAGGCCGCAAAGACATCCAAAGCGGACGCGGGTGATAATTGTTCCGACTTCAGGTAGTTTTTCAGGGCGTGACCAATTTCTTCAATTAAGCTACGAGAAATAGGACCATTGAAACACAATAAAATGGTATCCGCTTCAAAGCGCTCCCTCAGTTCATATAAATCCGGTGAACTCATTTTATCTCCTATAATAACGATTTATGGCTGGCATCAAATCGAAAAGACAGCAAAGTAATGTCATCTCGTTGCGGTTGATTGCCCATGTATTGGTCAAGCGCATTTTCAAAAGACGCCGCTTGCTCCTTCAGCGACAACGAGGCGTGGCTTTTAAGCAGCGCTTCAAACCGTTTATTACCAAAACCAAAATTCTTCGCACCGCCTGACTGGTCTAAAAAGCCATCGGTCGCCATGTAATATGTCCAGCCCGCCATGGGTAAATGCCTATTTTCGTATTCACCACGACGCCGATCACCCAACGAGCGTCGACCAGAGTCGTACTTAATACACGCATCGCCATTGCTCGCATACAGGGCAATTTTAGCCCCAGAAAAACACATATCGCTGCCGTCTTTTGGCACATAAACCAAGCCGACATCGGCGTTGGTCGCCACCTTATTGGCACTCACCTCTTCACTTAACATCGAACGCAATGTTTCATCGATGACACTCAGCAAAGCCGCCGGATCGGTTAGCCCGACTCGAGCAATCGAATAATCAATCGCGGCGCGCATTAACATGGTCATCAAGGCGCCCGGTACGCCGTGCCCAGCGCAATCCACCACCCCCAATAAACAGCCTTCGTCACGGGTGTGAAAAACATAGAAATCGCCTCCAACCACGTCTCTAGGGCGCCAAATCACGCTGTGATCTTCCCCTAAAAACTGTCGCATCTGACGATCCGGCAAAATGGATTTCTGAATCAAACTGGCGTAGTCGATTGACGCTTCCATTTTGTCGTGCGCTTCGACGACTTTTTCATGGGCTTTTTTTAGCTCTGCCGTACGCACCTGCACTTTCTCTTCCAGTTCTTGGGTATGGTGCCTTACTTGGCGAGCCATTTTATTGAAGGTTTTGCTTAAATCACCAATTTCATCATTGCTGTCAGCCGTAAGGGCAATATTATAAGAACCACTAGAAATCGCACGAGCAGACAACTGCAGATGTCGAATCGGGGTGATCAACAAACGCTCCACCACAAAGCCAAATACAATCAATAGAATAATCAGTAACAACACAAACACACTGACCGCTGGCAACACCAGGCCAGAATCAAAAAGACGGACATTGGCCAGATCAATATTGCTCACGACAAACCAATCCAGCAAGGGAAAATACACAAACGACATCAGTTGTTTGCGGCCACCTTGCTGTACTTTCACCGTCACAACTTGCCCCTCGCTTTGCTGTGCACGGGTCAACGCGTCTTCGACCAGCCCCTTAGACACGTCATTATCCAGTAAAGCGTAAATGGACCCTGTCTTGTTGCCGCTTTGTTGTGCATGATATGCGATCAGTGCGGTATCGCGATGAACCTCAATACCGCCGCGGGCGTTAATAATGAACGGTGTCACACCCTGAACGTGGCTTTCAAGAAATTGCGTCGTGAAGCGCCCTAACGAAAACCCGGTCCCCGCCAACCCAATAAAATCGCCTTGCTCTCGAACTGGTACGTTAATCCAGACTTTCATCGCTTTTAGCACTTCATCGTAATTGACATTAATGCGGAAAGTCGCGTCCCTAGAGGCGGTGGAAAAATACCATTGATCGGCTTTTTTCGTCTCGTCGAGAGTATAAATCGGTACCGTGGACAAAGGTGTGTCGGCATCGGCAAAGTAATAGTGACGCGTCACATCATTCACAATAAACAACGCATGATTCTGAAACGTATCAAGATACCCCTGAGCTTCCTCACGCCACTGCTTGGCTAGAAAAGAATCCTCTGGATTGGATAACCAGCGCCTGACCACCACAGCATTGGCAAAACGCTCCGCCAAGGCCACTTCTCTCGATATCGGCGTCAAAATACGCTGATAATTTAATTGTGTAACGCTATTGGCGTAGTTTTCTGCTGCGTATTCCTGCCCCTTTTGGATAAAAGACCAGCCGATCACCGCAATGATCAACAACGCAAACACACAACTGCTGGCCAAAGCAAACAGCGACTTACCACGTAACCCCCAACGAGCCATGCTTGAATGTCCTTTTTAGAATGGTCTATGTAACGCTTTGTATCGACTAAAAAGGGAGCTTACTCGTATTCACGCTATGATTCTCTAAAAAATATCAAAAATAAACACTATGGATATCAATCATCTACCCTCATGACATGGCTCAAAAGTCACTTTCTTGAGTACGCCCTCTTGACGACAGTGAAATGTTATCGGTAACATCGCCGTTAGTTACCGGTAACATCTGCCGTAAACGATAAGCACATTTCCTAAAAGTCGTTCTGAACAATGGCTTTTTCAAAAAAAAATAATGGGAAGCACAATTATGAGTAAATTAAGCACCACGCTACTGACCGCCGCAATGGCTGGCGTTTTATCAACGTCTGCCATCGCTGCTGATTACAACTTCAAGTTCCAATCTTCTGATCCAGCGGGCGATAAAAACTTTCAAGTGCAAAAAGAATGGGCTAACCGTGTTGAAGCCATGACCAATGGCCGCGTGAAAATCAACTTACTTCCTGTTGGCAGTATTTTCAAGCACACAGAAACCTTAGACGGCATCAAAATGGGCATCTTGGATGGTCAAATTACAGCGACAGAATTCTTCTCCGGTAAAGACCCTGCTTTTGGTTTAATCGGTAATACCGTCGGTGCGTGGTCAAATACTCAACAACTTCTGCAATACATTAATTACGGTGGCGGTTACGAGCTTATGAACGAACTTTACGCCCCTTACGGTGTGAAATTCATTGGTGGCTCGACAACCGGCGTGGAATCTTTTGTGTCTCGTGTTCCTTTAAACGGCGTTGACGATCTTAAAGGTTTAAAATTGCGTGCCCCTGAAGGATTGGTTCAGCGCGTATTTGCTGCAGCCGGCGCCGCACCCGTTAACCTACCGGGTTCTGAAGTGTTCACGGGGCTGAGTAAAGGCGTTATCGACGCAGCGGATTACACGGTTTTCTCAACCAACCAAAAAGCCGGCATGAACGACATTGCGACACACCCCGTTCAGCCTGGTTTTCACTCTTTACCATTGATCGATGTTTCAATGAATAAGAAAAAATGGGACCAACTGCCTGCGGACATTCAGTCTATTTTGACCGTGTCAGTACGTGACTTTGCAGAAGATATCACCACACAATTGCGCATTGCTGACCAAGCGGCCGTAAAAGCAGCGAAAGCAGACCCAAACATCACGATCCACGACTGGTCAGCGGACGAACGTAAAAAGTTCCGTGCGATTGCTCGTACACAGTGGGAAGAGTTTGCCAAAGGGTCTGAAAATGCACAAAAAGTGTACGATTCTATTACCACTTATTTAGAAGCAAACGGCCTTCTGTAAGCGTCCCATTCGCTTACTATCCGTTTTTTAAACCGCCCATCCTTTAAGCGACAAAAAACAGGCGTTTATGGTTAAACGCCTGTTTTTCATTGGATTATGATCATGAAAGACGACCTTCACTCGCAAGCACCCGACCATTCAGAGCAACCAAAAAACGGCCTAGATCGCGCTATTTTTACGGTTGGCAATGGCTTGAGCCTATTGTTTCTTTTCACTGTTGCCATTTCTTTTTATGAAGTCGTTATGCGCTATGTGTTTAACGCTCCGACTATTTGGGTGCATGAAACCGCGTCTTTTTTAGGTGGCTGTCTGTTTGTGTACGGCGGCATTTATGCGCTGTCTATTAATAAGCATGTTCGCGTCGTGCTTATTTATGACATTGTGTCTGACCGAACTCGCCGCTGGTTGAATATTTTCCATCATATTATGGGGCTGTTTTTTTCAGGTTTATTAAGCTGGGCCGCTTATCAAATGGTACAAGATTCTTGGTTTACGCCATTTGGTGATGTGCGTTTAGAGACCTCCGGATCCGCATGGAACCCGGCTTTCCCCGCCTTAGTAAAAGGCATGATTTTCATGACACTAAGCGTCATGTTTGTGCAGTTTGCTTTGCACCTAATTCAAGAAATAAATGGCCTAAGGAAACGCAACCATGTTTGATTTATCCGCGATGGGCATCGGCTACGGCAGTTTATTAATGCTCGGCTCCATGATTGTGTTACTGCTTACTGGCATGCAATTGGCGTTTGTAACCGCCTTGGTCGCGTTGGTGTTTGCAATCGGTTGGTTTGGCGTGGGCGCGCTGCCGCTGATCACCAGTCGCTTGTACGCGTTTGTCGGAAGCTATGTGTTTTTAGCGGTGCCCATGTTTGTCTTAATGGCCGCCCTTTTAGATCGATCCGGTATCGCCCGAGATCTCTTTGACGCCATGAAGGTCTTCGGTCGTAAACTACGTGGCGGCGTGGCCGTACAAACGTTATTAGTCGCTATTGTTCTCGCGTCCATGTCTGGCGTCATCGGGGGTGAAACCGTGCTGTTGGGTATTTTAGCCCTGCCGCAAATGTTGCGCCTAGGTTACAACCGCAAACTGGCGATTGGCGTGACCTGTGCCGGTGGTGCATTAGGCACCATGTTACCGCCCAGCATTGTCTTGATCATTTATGGTTTGACCGCCAGCGTATCCATTGGTGATCTCTTTAAAGCCGCATTTTTACCGGCGTTTATTTTAGCCTTTGCTTACATGGCTTACGTGCTGATTATCTGCCGAATTCATCCAGAATACGCGCCTTTGCCCAGTGAAGAGGAGCTGGCCGCTGAGAGTGATGTTAACTATTTCAAAGCGCTGCTTTTTCCATTGCTCACGGTCATGATGGTGCTAGGCAGTATTTATACAGGAGTGGCCTCGGTCACTGAAGCCTCTGCGTTAGGCGTTGTGGGCATCGTGATCAGTGCAGCGATTCGTGGTGAATTAAACTTCTCTATGCTCAAAGACAGCGCAAAAGCCACCATGAGCACCTGCGGCATGATCATTTGGATCGGCATCGGTGCCACCGCACTGGTTGGTGTATACAACCTAATGGGCGGTATTGATTTCGTCGAAGAGACCATTCTTGCTCTCAGTGGTGGCAGTGTTATGGGCACCATCATGATCATGATGCTGATCTTGTTAGTACTGGGTATGTTCCTAGACTGGGTCGGTGTTGCGCTTTTAACCATGCCCATTTTCGTGCCCATTATTACCGGCCTTGGCTTAGACCCTATCTGGTTTGGTGTGGTGTTCTGTCTGAACATGCAGGTGTCATTCCTATCTCCTCCATTTGGCCCTGCGGCGTTTTACCTTAAATCGGTGGCACCAAAAGACATCAGCTTAGGGGAAATATTCAGTTCTTTGTTGCCCTTTATTGGTCTACAAATCGCGGTTCTTGCTCTGGTTATTTTCTTTCCTGAGCTGGCCCTTTGGTGGAAATAGCCCATTGAGACCATGCCGTTCAATACGGTTCTGTGAACGACACCACCTTGCTGAATAAGGCAAGGTGACAAGGATTTAAGAAGATGACAAAGAAAATTGTAGTACTGGGCGTGTCAGGTTCAGGGAAATCATTGATCGGCAAAAGTATTGCCGACACTCTGGGGTATCGTTTTTTCGACGGTGATGACTTCCACAGTCAAGCCAACGTGGATAAAATGCGCCAAGGTATCCCACTCACAGACGACGATCGTACTGGCTGGCTGGCCACTTTAAACTCGATTCTCAAAAACAACACCTCAGCGGTGATTGCTTGCTCCGGCTTAAAGCCTGAATATCGTGCTATGTTGCGCAACGGTCTAAACGACGTGACAATGATTTACTTGAAGGGCAACATCGATACCATTTGGCAACGTCACCAAAAGCGCGATGGGCATTACTTTAATGGGCGTGACATGCTAGAAAGCCAATTTGCAACCCTAGTAGAACCCACTCAAGAGGAGGCTCTGGTGATTGATATTTCTCAAGACGCGAACGCGGTGTTAAACCAAGCACTTTCTCTTTTGTCGGCCCAATAAGTCATCCGGGGCACAAGCCGAAAGCGGTGCCCCTAACGGAACAACCAAAACGACTTACGACGGATATTCTCTCTTTATTTTTTCTACATGTTTTCTATATCCTCTCTTTAATCGTGTATGTCCCTGCCATGATCGTCTATTTTTTGTTTCTTGACATGGGCCGCTTATGCTAATGTTACAGGTAACAATTTTTGGATATGTCTCTTATCATGAGCCGCTCAGGTATAAAAAAGAAACGCCCTACCCTACAGGATGTCGCTGATCTAGTGGGCATCACGAAAATGACCGTTAGTCGTTTTCTTAAGAACCCAAATCAGGTTTCTAAGCCGTTGCAAGTAAGCATCGCGGCCGCATTGGACGAGCTAGGTTACATACCAAACCGCGCGCCGGACATTTTATCTAAATCAAAAAGCCACGCCATTGGGGTATTGCTGCCTTCTTTGACGAACCAGGTGTTTGGTGAAGTGATACGGGGTATTGAGTCCGTGCTTGAGCCTGCTGGCTACCAAACCATGCTGGCCCATTACGGCTACAGTCAAGAAGCCGAAGAAACTCGCATTGCGACGCTGCTCTCGTACAGCGTCGATGGGTTAATCATTTCTGAAAGCTACCATACGGAACGTGTTCGTAGAATGCTCGCAGTGGCGGGAATTCCTGTGATTGAAATCATGGATTCTGTGTCACCTCCCATAGAACAAGCCATCGGCATCAATAACCAAGCCGCCGCTTACGCCATGACCGACGTTATGATTCAACGTGGCCGACAAAAAATTGTCTACTTTGCCGCACGAATGGATCATCGTACCTTGTTGAAAATACAGGGATACGAAACGGCTATGCGAGATCATGGACTGACGCCTTTATGCTTAAAAACCAACAGCGCCTCTTCGTTTACGCTCGGGGCCACGTTCCTTAAGCAAGCATTAGCTCAACAGCCAGATACCGATGGGATCTTTTGCACCAATGATGACTTAGCCATCGGCGCCCTGTATGCCTGCCAAAAAGCGGGGTTAAGCATTCCACACGATATGAGCATTGCCGGCTTTCATGGTCACGACATTTCCCGTGCCATGGTGCCATTATTGGCCACAGTGAACACACCTCGTGAAACAATGGGACGCCTAGCCGCCGAGCACTTATTATCTCGTTTGCAAGGCAATCCGGTGTCACAAAGAATTATTGATTTGCCATTTGAGATTGAGGTAGGCGAGAGTATTTAATGTTCTTACAAACGTTAGTATTGTTAGCGCATCAGTCTATTAAATGATGCGCTAAGGCGTACTTGATAAGGCCTGCTGAGGTGTGAATGTCTAATTTGTTTTTTAAATTTTGACGATGCGTTTCTACGGTTCTAACGCTAATGCTGAGTAATTGAGCAATCTCTTTGTTTGATAAGCCTACGGCCACTTCTTTTAAGACCGCAATTTCTCGCTTGGTTAGCTCATCGCATTGCTTAGGCACTGCAACGGTTGAAAATAACGCATCCGACGCGCCAGAACTGAAATAGGTCCCGCCTTGATAGACCGTATTGATTGCCTGCACCAGCTCTTCAGAAGACACATCTTTAAGCACGTAGCCATTTGCACCAGACTGAATTAACGACAGAATATACTCTTTGTCATTGTGCATGCTCAACATGAGTATTTTCACGTTAGGCTGCTCAACCTTAAAACGTTTTGTCGCTTCAAGGCCATTTAATACGGGCATGGAGACATCCATTAAGACTAGATCAGGCCGTGTCACTTTGGCTTTTTCTAAGGCTTCAAGCCCATTGGAAGCGGTCGCTATAATATCGATATTGCCCTCCAATTCTAAACGAGCTTGAAGGCCATCGAGGACTAACATGTGATCATCGACTAAGAGAACGCGGATTTTTTTTATCATTGTGGTTCCTCTTTTAAATACGGCTTAAAGACGCTGTTTAAGCGGAAGTAATGCATGCACTTTCGTGCCCTTACCTCGTTGAGACTCCAGCATAAAATCCCCCCCAATCAATTCCAATCGCTCCCGCATATTGATCAAACCTATGCCGGAAGACAAAGCCGCCTTTGATGAGAAGCCTTCACCATCGTCTTTGCATTCAAACATGACATTACGAGGAGACTGTATCACCAATAATGAAATCTGTTTGGCATTCGCGTGCTTTTCAATATTCGTTAATGACTCTTGAGTCAAACGGTAGACGGTGATCTCAATTTCATCAGGCAACGTTGACGTGACGTCGAAACGATAGGTCACTTGAATTCCAGTGCGCTCAGTAAATTGGTTAATCAAGGCATTTAAGGCCGTATTCAGCCCTAAATCGTCTAAAATAGTTGGACGTAAGTTATGGGAAATTTGACGAACTTCACTGATCGTCTGATTAATAAGATCCCCCGCTTTATAAAGCTCTTGCTGAATAATACTTTTTTCATGGTCGCGATTGAGTTTTTTTTCGGCCAACTCAATCCGAAACTTACAGCTGACCAGTAGCTGATTAATACCATCGTGCAACTCTCGTGAAAAGCCCCGGCGTTCACTGACTTGCAAACGCATAAAGCGTTGTGCCATTTCTTTAAGACGTGAATCGGCTAATTTATGCTCATGAAGATTGATCGCCAGACCCAGCAAAATCACTAAAATCACCGTCACCACGACCACTTCGATGACGGCAAAAAAACTGCGTTGGATATTGTCATTCATGGTGGCTTTTGTTTTCGCCAACTCACGATAAATGTCATCCAAGTACAGTCCTGTGCCCATGATCCAATTCCAACGATCCACCGCAATCACATAGCCCAGTTTGTCTTCTTGCCTCATCTGAGGGGGCTTTTCCCAAATGTATCTATGATAACCACCACCCGCTTGCGCGGCACGAATCAGACCCTGAATCAAATAATTCCCTGTTCTGTCTTGAAAGTCCCATAAATTTTTACCCACAAAATCAGGCTGAGTGGGGTGAACCAAATTCACACCCGACATTTCATAGGCAAAAAAATACCCATCGTCCTCATAGCTCAATCCCGCCAATATTTTTTTTACTTGCGCTTGAGCGTCGGCGTCCTCTAGCTGCGTGTTTTCGATGATCGGACGAATCGCCGACATGGCGATATTGACGTGGTTCTTTAAAGCTTGCTTCTTGGCATTGACCAGATTGTATTCATAAATAGACAACTCTTGCGCCGCAAGATCACGGGCTGATTGCAGCCCTAAATACGTAATGATCGTCGTGGCGACAATCAGTGGCGCAACCGCCAGTAGAATGATTTTACTTTTTAAACCCACAATGGACGACCTTTTCTAACAATGTGACGCATTTTGCCTCGTCTGAACATGCCTTTAGACACCCATAAAATCAATAAAAAAAGCGGAGACATCTCCGCTTTTTGTTTCATTACCTGCTCAGTCTATCAACATCTGACCGCGATGAGATTAGCCCATTCCATACCAAGCAGGGAAGACCATAATACTGACCAACACCAAAATCTGAATCAAAATGAAGGGCATCACACCTTTATAAATGTCTGTGGTGCGTATTGAACTGGGAGCAACGCCTTTTAAATAGAATAGACTGAATCCAAAGGGCGGCGTTAAAAATGACGTCTGTAAGTTCATCGCAATTAAGATAGCAAACCACACCATGTTGATGCCGAGCATTTCAGCCACTGGCGCCAATATTGGCACTATGATAAACGCGATTTCAACGAAGTCGATAAAGAAGCCCAAAATCAAAATGGCAATCATTGCTAAAATGATGAAGCCCCATTTTTCGCCAGGCAAATTCAATAACACTTCTTCAACGATGTAGTCGCCACCGGTATAACTAAACGCCATCGAGAATGCGGTCGCGCCCATCAAAATGGCAAACACCATGGCGGTGACTTTAACGGTCTCTAAACCACTGTCGTAGAGCATTTTCCAACTAAACTGGCGATAGATTAGCGCCAAGATAACCGCTCCGACCCCACCAAGTGCAGAGGATTCAGTCGGCGTAGCAATGCCGGTAAATATAGACCCTAAAACAATTAAAACAAGCGCGAGAGGCGGAATGATCGCTTTAAGTGCGCTCACAATTTGCTGAGCTCGCGTTTCATTGTCTAAATCTTGAGGCATCGCTGGCGCCATTTCTGGCTTCAAAAAAGTCAAAATCAAAATATAAACGATGTAGCAACCAATCAAAATCATGCCTGGAAACAAAGCCGCTTGGAATAGATCCCCTACTGGAATCCCCAGGACATCACCCAAAATAATCAGAATAATCGATGGTGGGATAATTTGCCCTAGCGTACCAGAAGCACAAATGGTACCGCAGGCAAGAGACTTGTCGTAGTTGTACTTAAGCATGACAGGCAAAGAGATAAGCCCCATTGCAACAACGCTTGCCCCTACTACTCCAGTAGACGCCGCTAACAAAGCGCCGACTAAAATCGTCGAAATAGCCAAACCACCCCGAACACCACCAAACAACTTACCCATGGCTTCTAACAGCTGCTCAGCCAGTCTGGTTTTCTGCAACACAATGCCCATAAACACAAACAAAGGCACCGCCATCATAACGGTATTTTCCATGTAGCTTTGTATGCGGAACGGCATAAAGGCAAACATATCAAAGCCTTCAGCGAACACGCCGAATATCAGGGCGATACCACCAAAGGTAAACGCTACCGGGAACCCTAGTAAAAGCAACACTAGGGCAACAAAAAACATGATTATTCCAATCATAAAAAACCTATAGACTTAAAATTGAGGCAAGAATCAATGCTGGATAGGAGGGTGTGAAAAACCCTCTTCGCTTACGCCGCGCAACACATTAATACAGCGAATAAGCATACCTAAACCACTGATTGTCATAGAGAAAAAAGCGACGGGAATAACGGCTTTAATAATCCAACGATAAGGTAAGCCACCTGGGTCACCACTGGTTTCGCCAAGTACGAAAGCCTCGTGGGCGAATCCCACACCGTAATAGCCGACTAACAGGGTAAAAGGTATTAAAAAGAACACACAACCAAATAAATCAATCCACGCTTTTCCACGGATCGATAAATTTTCGTAAATCAAGTCAACTCGAACGTGGCCACCGTGTTGAATGCCGTATGGAATGCCCAACAAAAAGATCGCCGCATACAGATGCCACTCTAATTCTTGCATACCAATAGACACATCATTGAAAGCGTAACGCATTAAAACGTCGTAGAAAACATTGCAGAGTAAGGCGAGAAATAAGATGGTTGAAACAACACCAAGTAGATTAGAGAAACGAGTAATCCCTCGTTCTAGGTGTATTAAAGACATAACAAGCTCCTAGAAAAAAGCATGACGAACAAACCTTGCTCGCCATGCTTAGAGGTTTTATTCCGCTAAACTATCAACACTATCAAGGTAGGCGCGGTCAGAAATATTGGTCCAAACGCGTACTTTTTTCAAGTAATCGGCTTGTGATTCTAAAATTTCTTTCGCCAATGGATCTTCCGCTGCTTTTTCAGCCAACAGCTCTTGGTTCGCTTGTTTCATAGCCACAAGAACGTCTTTCGGGAAGGTTTTCACCTGTACATTCGGGTATTCTGTTTTCATGGTCGCCCAGTTTTCTGCGCTTTCATGGTAGGACTGAATGTACATGTCGTAAGAGGCTAACTTCATAGACACACGAAGAATTTCGCGTAAATCATCTGGAAGTTTTTTCCATGAACGTTCATTCACAAGGAATTGAAGCTCTGTTGCTGGCTCATGCCAACCTGTGTAGTAATATGGAGCAATTTTGTGGAAGCCCATACGCAAGTCAAGTGAAGGCCCTACCCACTCAAGCGCATCAATTGTGCGACGTTCAAGCGCTGTGTAAAGCTCGCCAGAAGCAATGTTAGTAGGTTTTGCACCTAATTTCGCTAACACTTCGCCTGCAAAACCAGGAATACGCATTTTCAGACCTTGAAGATCATCCAGTGAGTTGATTTCTTTTTGAAACCAGCCACCCATTTGATTGCCTGTGTTACCACCAGGGAAAGACAACAATCCAAAGGGTTGATACACTTTTTGCATCAGTTCCATACCACCACCGTGGTAGAACCAACCATATTGCTCAGGCGTGATCATACCAAAAGGCATGGTTGTAAAGTACAAAGTGTTTGGCACTTTACCTTTCCAATAATAAGAAGCAGAGTGCCCCATATCGTATTGGCCAGAGCGCACCATATCAAAAATACCCAATGGTGCTTTGTGTTTGTTAGCTGAATCGATCGTGATTTTCAAACGTCCATTAGACATTTCATCAGCGATACGAGCCATGTTACGTGGCGCTTCACCGAAAATAGGGAAGTTAGACGCCCATGTTTCTGCCATAGTTAACTTGTACACTTTGTCTGCTGCAAAAGCAGGAAGAGACATGGCCCCTATTGTTACGGTTGTAGCCGCAATTAACGTTGTAAATTTTAAGGATTTCATTGTTTTTATCATCCTGTATCTTTGTTTATTTGATGGGTAAAATGAACGAGGATCAATGATGAACGATTAACAATGTGTAAACAATTCGTACGAATACCGAACCTGCTTAGCGGTGACTACGCACACACATACGTATTATTACGTACAAAAAGATCACCCCCAATGAACAGGTGCCAGCGATTCAAAACAGGGCTTAGCAAAATAATACCCCTGAAACAAGCGCACCCCCATATCTCGAAGTACATGAAATTCATTTTGCGTTTCAACGCCTTCAGCAATAAGGGTCATGTCGAGATCGCTAAACAAACGCACCAGATTGCGAACAATAATGCGTCGCTTTTGATCTTGATCAATGTGGCGTATTAACACCATGTCGATTTTTGCCATATCTGTTTTTAAATCTGCTAATTGATTCAGACCATTAAAACCTGAACCAAAATCATCCGTTGCGGTTAAAAAACCTTGTTGCTGATAATGTGTAATAATCGATTCTAAATGCTGGCTGTCGGTAATTTGCTCATTCTCTGTAAATTCAAAAATGATTTTCTCTTTGGGAAATTGAAATGTCTCAGCGGCGTTTAACGTAGTCCGAATACAAAGCTCTGGCTTATACACTGCATTAGGTAAAAAATTAATGCTCAAAAAGCTGTCTTGGGCAATGTTTAGCTCGGCGGCCAACTTAATGGCCTTAACTCGACAGCTTTGGTCGAAGCGATAGCGATTTGTCTCATTAACCTGCTGAAAAACATGAAAAGCGCTCTCTCCACGCCGCCCTCTCACTAACGCTTCTTGGGCGAAAATGCGCTTAGTTTGAACATCGACAATCGGTTGAAAAGCCATGGTGAAATCGAACCCTAAATCACTCCCAGAAGCGCATTCAGCGCACCCTAACTTTCGGAAATCTTTTTGCTGCATATTGACTCCCATTACCCAACTTTACAGGTACTGATTTGACGTAATTTATCTACTTTAAAAAACATTAAGGATACGATTTTTTTGTCTGTTTTACTTGAAGATTACATAACTTAACAATTATAGTGACGTTTCATTTTTGATGTCGCTATTTAGCACAAAGACACCTGTGTTTACCCAATTCGTCATTGGGTTTATTTAAGGCTTACACTGGACCCTCATTATGTTTTTCAATACTGAATTAAAACAACAAATAACGGCACTAACACTACAGCTAGAACAAGAGCGGGCGGCTCACAAGCAAACATCAGAAACCCTTAACACTGAGTTAAGGGTGTTACAAAACGCGCTAGAACACTTAAAAAACAACCCCACAGGAAACGACCGAAACCTTATTCATTACCAGCTTCGTGGTGGGGAAATGCTCAACTCGATTCGTTTTGGCCTGGCTGACAGCGCTGAAAATCTTATTGAAGAGCGCGTTAGCATGTCACAGCTAGAAGATATTTTTGATGAAACCAGAATCGCTTTACAACGCTTAAGTGAGCGTGCTGGGCTTATTAACACTCAGGCCACCGACAGCATGGGCGCGGCGAACGTGCTCGATAAAACCGCCAATGACATCAGCAAACTGGTGTCCAGCATTCAAGAAATCTCTTCACAAACAAACCTGCTTGCCCTCAACGCGGCAATAGAAGCGGCCAGAGCAGGCACCGCGGGGAGGGGATTTGCGGTGGTGGCTGATGAAGTCAGAAACCTAGCCGGCAAAACCCACAGTGCCAGCGAGCAAGTGGAAACCTTGGTAAAACAAGTTATCTCTCAAACTGAACAAATCAAAAACATGGTCAATCAAAACAAAGACAGCGCCATGGACATTTCTGCCTCGTCTGTTCAAATTGACCAAGTTGTTGATCATGTCATTTCCCGTTCAGATCATATGCAGGCCGTGATTAACGTGGCCGCGACACACTCGTTCTTGAATACGGTAAAACTCGATCATGCCGTGTGGAAAAACGACGTATACGATCGTATCAATAAAAAAACGTTCGACAGCAAAGTCAACTTGCACACAGAGTGCCGACTGGGAAAGTGGTATTACGAAGGCTATGGCGCGCGTCATTTCCAGTCATCGCCTAGCTTTAAAGCCATTGAAGCGCCGCATAAGGTGGTGCATGAGTCAGGACGTTTTGCATTGCAAGCGGCGCAAGCCGATAACGTAAAAGCGATGCTTCAACACCTCGATACCATGGAGTCGGCCAGCTTACAGGTAGTGATCCAGATTGATGGGCTCATGAATGAAGTAAAGCGGTTTTAAGTGTGTCTTTTCTGTGACACTTTTACCTTGCTAGGCTCATTACCCTCGCATGAAATTATGGGGTAAAAAGTGCGTTGTTAGGAACTTTTTACCCCATCCATACTCTGATTTTGTTGCCAGACTTTGCCCCCTGACCATACTTTTTTGTTCGCAGACGTTTTTTTAGGCTATTGATTCAATTATGAAAAGGCTATGCTTGTACACTTGTTATTTTGGTCGTTTACTGACTGGACATATTGTCATTTAACGCAGGCCCATTGTTAGGATCACCACCATGTTCAGACAGTTTGTTAAAACTATATTGTCCATCACAGCACAGGAGGCTTTTCTTTGAGCTCCCTTATCTGGCTGCCCTTTTTACCCCTGCTGGGCACATTAGTGCCGCTTTTAACGGCGCGCCTCAGTCGTACGGCTTGCGCCTTTATGACCGCCGCCTTGCCAGCATTGACTCTCTTTTTGGTGCTGTCCCACTCGGGAGACATTTTTAATGGTGAGCGCTTTCAGGCCGCTTTACCCTGGATTCCTGCGATTGGGTTAGAACTTGCCTTTCGTCTTGATGGTTTGGCACTGCTTTTTTCTATTTTGATTCTTGGTATCGGTTTACTGGTTATCTTGTATGCTCGCTATTATCTGTCCACCCAAGATTCCATTGGGAAGTTTTACGCGTATTTGATCTTATTCATGTTCGCCATGTTAGGTGTGGTGTTGTCTGATAACCTAATTCAGTTGTGGTTTTTTTGGGAATTAACCAGCATCAGTTCATTTTTGCTGATCAGCTTTTGGGGGCACAAAACCGAAGCCAGAAAAGGCGCTCGTATGGCGCTAACAGTGACCGGTGCGGGCGGCTTAGCACTTCTTGCAGGGCTATTGATTTTGGGCAATACCGTAGGCAGTTTTAACCTACAAGACGTACTAGATAATGGCGACTTGATTAAAGCAAGTGCAAACTACCCGATTATCGTTGTGCTGGTGTTACTCGGCGCGTTTACCAAGTCGGCACAGTTTCCTTTTCATTTTTGGCTACCAAACGCCATGGCCGCGCCGACACCAGTCAGTGCTTACTTACACTCTGCCACTATGGTAAAAGCCGGCATTTTCTTAATGGCGCGTTTTTATCCTGCGTTAGCGGACACCAATTTATGGTTCTTAATTGTCAGTTTAACCGGCTTAGCCACGTTTTTAGTCGGGGCGTATATCGCGCTTTTTCAACACGATTTAAAAGGGCTTTTGGCCAACTCTACGATCAGTCACCTAGGGTTAATTACTTTGTTACTCGGCATGGGGACCGACTTAGCGGCCGTCGCGGCTATTTTTCATATTATTAACCACGCCATATTTAAAGCATCTTTGTTTATGGCGGCGGGCATTATTGATCACGAGTCCGGATCGCGCGATATGCGACAGCTTAATGGTTTGTGGAAATATATGCCTTATACGGCCACGCTGGCCATGGTGGCCTCGGCATCAATGGCTGGCGTGCCCTTAATGAACGGCTTTTTATCAAAAGAAATGTTTTTTACCGAGACACTTCATCAAGCGTCTTTAGGTTCGTTATCTTGGTTTATTCCTGTGCTGGCCACACTGGGCGGCGTATTCGCTGTTGCCTATTCGACGCGCTTCATTCACGATGTATTTTTTAATGGTGAGCCGGTTAACTTGCCGAAAACACCGCATGAACCACCACGTTACATGCGCGTCCCAGTCGAGATTTTGGTTGCTCTGTGTCTATTAGTGGGGATTTTCCCAAGTCTAGTTGTCGGGGATTTATTGCTCGCAGCGGCCAGCGCGACATTAAACGGCCCTGCGCCAAGCTACAGCTTGGCTATTTGGCATGGGTTTAACTTCCCTCTTTTAATGAGCGTCATTGCCTTAATCGGCGGTTTATTCATGTATTACAATCGTTCGCACTTATTTAAATTCCAAGCACAATTTCCTGCCAGCGATCCCAAATTAGTGTTCGAAAGCACAGTTCAGTATTTAGTCAATAAAACCTCTAAGCTCATTGCGGTAACAGAAAATGGCTCTTTACAGCGTTATATTTTCTTCACGCTAAGTTTTGCTGTCATCATGACGGCGTCTTCTTTGATGAAGCTCAATACAACCGCCGGCCAGCGTCCTGAAATCCCACTGGATGCTTTGTCTATTACCTGTGCTGTTTTGTTGTGTATTTCCGCCTTGGCAACCGTGATATGGCATAGACGGCGCATTGTCGCACTGCTTACTTTATCGGTTGTTGGGCTTATTGTATCCCTCGCCTTCGCGCAATTTTCTGCGCCGGACTTGGCGTTGACACAATTGTCGGTGGAAGTCGTTACGGTTATTTTGTTGATCTTAGCCCTGTTCTTTTTACCTCAAAAAACCCCAAAAGAGTCATCACCTAGACGAGTCGTACGCGACTTGGGGTTGGCGTCTTTAATTGGAGGAGTCGTTGGCACGATTTGTTATGCCTTGATGACCCGACCACTCGACACCATCTCGACGTTTTTTACCGAAAACAGTAAAACCGGTGGCGGTGGCACAAACATTGTCAATGTCATCTTGGTCGATTTTCGAGGGTTCGATACCCTAGGGGAAATCACCGTATTGGGTATTGCTGCATTGGGGATCTATAAACTCATCGCTAGAATGCGTCTCTACATGCCATCCAGCGATGATAAAGGCTTAGCCTGGTCAGAAGATCGTCACCCCATTTTGTTGAGCGTTATTTCTCAAAGTCTCTTGCCACTGGCGCTGCTGGTATCTGCTTATATTTTCTTACGCGGACACAACATGCCAGGGGGCGGGTTCATTGCAGGCCTCATCACTTCGGTAGCGATTATCCAACAATATGTTGCACACGGTGTGTTATGGATCAAAACACGCGTAAAACTGGATTACCAAATTATGATAGGCTCCGGTATTGGGATCGCCACACTCAGTGGCTTAGGCAGCTGGGTATTTGGGCATACTTTCTTGTCGTCTTGGTTCGATTATTTTTATCTGCCCGTTATCGGTAAATTCGAGCTCGCCAGTGCCATGATTTTTGATCTTGGTGTTTTCCTCACTGTGGTAGGAGCAACCATGTTGATTCTTGCCAATCTTGGTCAGCTGACCACCAGCGAGCGTCCGATTCAAAAGGAGCATGATTAATGGAAGGTTTATACGCCTTTTGTGTTGGTTTACTCACCGCGTGTGGCATTTTTCTCGCGCTGCGTGGCCGTACTTTTTCTGTCGTTATTGGCTTAACGCTCTTGTCCTATGCGGTGAATTTATTTCTGTTTGCCAGTGGCCGACTCAAACTCAATGCAGCGGCGGTATTAGGAGAATCAGAACAATACAGTGATCCACTGCCACAAGCATTGGTCCTGACGGCCATCGTAATCGGTTTCGCCATGACAGCCTTTGCCGTTATTTTGGCCATGCGAGCAAGAGCAGACTTAGGCAACGATCACGTAGACGGCACCCTGCCAGCTCGACCAGGCGATACGACACAGAAATCAGGAGGCAATCAATAAATGCAGCATTTAAGCATTTTTCCTATTCTGATTCCGCTGTTGTTTGGCGCCATCATGCTACTGCCACCTATTTCAAGAGACATAAGCTTTCAGCGTATTGCCTCGGTGATTGGCACCTTGTTTTTGCTTATTTCTTCTGCACTTTTACTTTATCAAGTAAATCAGAGTGGGGTACAACTTTATGCCTTAGGTGGTTGGCAACCGCCGTTTGGTATTGCATTGATTGCAGACAAGGTCTCTAGCCTACTGGTTCTGTTAACGGGATTCTTAGCGTTTTGTGTCATGCTGTATGCGGTTTCTGGGCAAGACAAAGGGGGCGCCTACTTCCACCCATTGTTCATGTTTCAAATCATGGGCATCAATGGGGCATTTTTGACGGGCGATATATTCAATTTATTCGTCTTTTTTGAAGTGTTGTTGATCGCTTCTTACGCTCTGCTCATCCATGCTGGCGGTAAGCAAAAAACACAAGCGGCGTTGCATTATGTCATTTTGAACCTCGTGGGTTCGAGCTTGTTCTTGTTTGGACTGGGCATTTTGTATGGCACGCTCGGTACGCTGAATATGGCAGATATGGCGGTCAAAGTAGGGCAACTTGAAGGTGAGACAGCGACACTGGCAAAGACCGGCGCACTGTTGTTATTGGTGGTTTTTGGCTTAAAAGCCGCCATGCTGCCCATGCATTTTTGGCTACCAAGAACGTATGCCAGCGCCAGCGCCCCTGTCGCGGCCTTATTTGCCATCATGACGAAAGTCGGTATTTACAGTATTTTCCGCGTTTATACCGTGATTTTTGGTGAAAATGCCGGCGAGTTAGCCAACATCGCCACACCTTGGCTATGGCCACTGGCTTTGCTCACCATCACTGTTGGTACTGTTGGTGTATTTGCCAGCCCTGGCATTAAAACGTTGAGCGCTAATTTAGTCATTGTATCTAGCGGGAGCTTACTGGCCTGCGCGGCCATCAATTCTGAAGCCGCTACGTCAGCGGCACTGTATTACATGGTTCACAGCACGTTAGCGTCGGCAGGGTTATTTTTACTGGCCGACGTAATGGCTCGCCAACGAGGCAAAGCAGAAGATCGCTTTGTGCGGTCTCGCCCTTTTGTACAGCCTAGATTACTGGGGTTTGCGTTTGCCATGTCGGCCCTTACGCTGGTCGGTATGCCGCCCCTGTCAGGCTTTGTTGGTAAAATAATGATATTACAAGCGACTCAGTCTAATGCCCAAACCATGTGGGTTTGGCCATTAATACTCATCGGCAGCTTGGCGGCGTTGATTACTTTTTCCAGAGCAGGAACTACCTTGTTCTGGCGCCACAATGGCACCGTAGCCTCTGACGCTGAGCCGGCAAAAACCAATGAAATCATCAGTATTGCTCTGCTGCTGTTGGCGGCTCCCGTGTTGGTGCTTTTGGGTGGTGACATCACACACTATACGCAACAAGCCGCTCAATATTTGCATGACATTCAAGCATCGGCTTATGGCCTGTTACCAGGAGGAACGCCTTGATGTTATTTCCTATGCCGTTTCACAGCCTGTTGCTGTTTGTAGTTTGGCTATTACTTAACAACTCTGTGAGTGCTGGACACATTGTGCTTGCTACTTTCTTTGCCATTACCATTCCTTGGTTGGTGGATGGAATGCGAGATAAACATCCTAAAATCCGCAGACCTTGGCTTGCCGTACGTTATGTGCTGATGGTGATGAAAGATATTTTAACGGCTAACGTCGAAGTCGCTCTGTTGATTGTTGGACCTATTAAAAAACTGGAGCCTGGATTTGTGGCGATTCCGATCAATATTAATTCAGATTTAGGCATCACCATTTTGGCCAGTACGGTGTCACTTACACCGGGAACGGTCAGTGCCGAGGTGTCAAAGGACAAAGCATGGCTCTATGTTCATGCGCTCCATGTGGGTAACGAAGCGGAATTAATTGCATCTATTAAACAACGTTACGAAGCACCAGTTAAGGAGATTTTCGGATGCTAAATTGGACCATCGTTATCGTCGCTGTGTGCATTTGTATTGCACTCATTCTGAACCTCTGGCGGTTACTCAAAGGCCCGTCTGTGTCTGATCGAATATTGGCATTGGATACCATGTACATCAATGCTATTGCTTTGATATTGCTGTACGGCATTTATGTTAAAAGTGCGCTGTATTTCGAAGCCGCTTTATTAATTGCCATGCTTGGATTTGTCAGTACCGCGGCGTTGTGTAAATACTTACTCCGCGGCGACATCATTGAATAAGGACTCCTTATGCCATTTTATCTCGAAATCATCATCAGCGTATCTCTGTTGATTGGCGCAACTTTTTTGCTGATCGGTTCATATGGTCTTGTGCGTTTACCTGACATTTACATGCGCTTACACAGCCCCACAAAAGCGTCTACTTTGGGGATTACTGGCGTACTAGTGGCTTCAATGGTTTTTCAAAGTCATTTAAAAGGCTTTCTCTCTATTCAAGAGCTATTGATCACCTTATTTCTCTTAATTACAGCACCAGTTGCGGCCAATATGATCGCCAAAACCGCCTTACATCAGCGCACTAAGGCGTTAGAAAAAACGCGCAACCAAGAATTAATGGAAGTCATAAGAGATCGAGAATCGTCAGACACCACGCGCTAAAACTTTGCGCCTAACGTACTGCGTGAAGGTAACGACTTAACGTAAAAACCACAAACAGAGTTAAGCGCGTTCACTTGGATCGTTTTTTATACTATTCTATGGGGAGTATTTCCATTATATGAGGTGATCGCTTTGTCGGTATCATCAGTGTCAAGCAGTATTGGGTATCAGCCCATGCCTACATCGCAGGCCGACACTAACTCACGCCCAAATACTGACGCTTTCCGAGACTCTGTTCACTTGTCAGATCGCGCTAAACAGATGCTAACCGATCAGCTTAAACGAGAAGAGGCAAAAGAAGACGAATTGGGCAAAGAGTCGGTGCAAATCTCTTCCAGTATAGGCCGCCTCAGTCGGGTGTCTGGATTGCACAGAGAAGAAGTCGCGGCCCTTTATAGATCCATTGATAATCTTACTTAAATCCATAGACACCTAACTTATTGTTAGGCTGTATCCGTCTATTAACAACGATTCAGCCTCTCTTTGTAGGCTTGCTAACGTGAGAGGCCTGCTGTCTAACCAGTCAGGCAAAAACTCGGCATGCAAGTTCTTACTGTCTGCTTTTAGCGTAAAAATAGCCATATCGCCTTCTTTGCGATCGTTGTGCAATAAAATAGACAAACGTAACAAAATAGACAAGCGATCTAAATCTTGCTGATCACTTTTAGTAAAGCGATAGTCCAGTGATTGAGTAAACTTTCGCCTATGACGTAAAATAAGGTTGGCGAGAGCCTGCTGTTCCTGCTGAGAAAAGCCTGGCATGTCGGACTCTCGAATAATGTAGGCGCCATGTTTATGATAACGACTATGAGAAATACCCGCGCCGACTTCATGCAAAAGCCCCGCCCAGCGCAATAGATCTTCACTTGAAATGCTATTCAAATTCCAGTCATCTTTGACTTGAGCCAACGCAGACAGCGCCGTGTGTGTCACCAGCTTGGCTTGCTCCATATCAATGTGGTATTGGTTCAACATGTAGTTAACGGTTCGCTCACGGGTATCAGTTTCGGCATAACGCCCCATAATGTCGTACAACACACCTTCTCTTAACGCACCATTTGAAAAGTCCATTTGCTTAATATCAAAACACTCAAACACCGCGGTTAAAATCGCAATACCGGCAGCAAAGGTACTTTTTCTTTCTGGCTTCAGCCCAGGCAACTCAAGATTGTCCGCATGGCCCGCCGCAAATAACGCTTTCTGAATTTGCTTGAGCGATTTAGCGGTGATGCCTTTTTTGCTCCAATTGTTTTCCTTAACAATATTAAACGCCGCTTTGGCCGTACCCGACGAGCCTATAGCTACATCCCAGGTTTCATCCAAATAATCGTCTTGTATGCTGAGTAACTCTAAACGCGCCGCCGTCACCGCTTTTTGAAAATTAGACTTATTGATAGTACCGTCGTCAAAAAATCGTTGTTTGAAACTGACACAGCCCATATGAAGACTTTCTGTCAATATTGGCTCAAGTTGTTGACCAATAACAAATTCGGTACTGCCGCCACCAATATCCACCACCAGACGTTTTGCGTCTCCGTGATCCATGGTTCGCGACACCCCCATGTATATTAAACGAGCTTCTTCGCGCCCTGCGATGATTTCGACTGGATGGCTCATGATGTCCATGGCCTTACCAATAAAATCATAACGATTTTTAGCTACCCTTAAAGCATTCGTTCCTACCACACGAACCGAGCCTTGCGGCATATCTTCGATCACTTGTGCAAATTGGGCCAAACAATCTAAACCACGCTGTTGTGAAGCATCATCTAGGTGACCATTCACCAGACCGGCAGCCAATTGTACTTTTTCACCAAACTCTCCTGTTATACGCAACTGACCGTGAGTCACTTGCGCAATAACCATATGGAAACTGTTGGATCCCAAATCGATGGCAGCAATTTTTTCAAAAGGAAAATCGTGAGATTGTTGCAAAAAAAGTGATTGCATTAAAAAGCCTTACTCAGCAGACGTCTTGATAGTGCCAAGAGTATATCAGTTACTTTACGATGTCATTGCGAACAAAACACGATTAACAAAGGAGTATTGAATGAATTTTTATTAAAACAACCTTCGTTTAAAAAAATCCACTCAGTTGGCCCCTGCTGTGGTCTCCAAGTCACGTTGGTAGATGATGAAAACGTGAGTTTGATCAAAAAAATAGCCATAAAATGTTTTTTTACTGGACTTGACTATAGACCTCACGTTTAAGTACCACTATAGTATGAATTGTCTACAATACGACGTTATAGTTTAATACGTCGCATTAAGATCCCAATCAAATTGTTTCGCGCTGTATTGGCTATGCCCTATCCGGGCTGTTTTAAAGCAAAACAAAATTTAACCTTCTTGTTTTGCGTTTCTTATGCCGAATAGTTGATATTGTTGTTAAATACTTCCAGACATAAATTATTGTTATTGATTAACGCTAATTCCGTCATTTTCCCTCTAATGAGCTAGTACAAAACCCGTTTATGAACCTTACCGACTTAAAACAGAAATCAGTACACGAACTTTTAGAAATCGCTGCAGAAATTGGCCTAGAAAATATGGCTCGTTCTCGCAAACAAGATGTTATTTTTTCTATCCTGAAGCGTCACGCGAAAGGTGGGGAAGACATTCACGGCGATGGTATATTAGAGATTCTTCAAGATGGCTTTGGCTTCTTACGATCGCCTGATAGCTCGTATCTAGCGGGTCCAGACGATATTTATGTGTCTCCGAGCCAAATTAGACGTTTTAATTTGCGTACCGGTGACACCATTGCCGGTAAAATCCGTCCCCCCAAAGACGGTGAGCGTTATTTTGCACTGTTAAAAGTCAGCGAAATCAACTTCGATAAACCTGAAAGCGTTCGTAATAAGATTCTTTTTGAAAATTTAACCCCGCTTTTCCCTGATGAACGTTTATTGATGGAAGCTGGCAACGGCTCAACGGAAGATGTCACGTCCCGAATCATCGATTTGGTTGCCCCAATGGGTAAAGGCCAGCGTGCTTTAGTGGTTTCACCACCAAAAGCTGGTAAGACGTTCATGTTGCAAAATATCGCCAACGCCATCACACGCAACAACCCAGAATGCCATCTGATTGTTTTATTGATCGATGAACGTCCTGAAGAAGTGACCGAGATGTCTCGTACGGTTCGTGGTGAAGTCGTTGCGTCTACCTTTGATGAGCCACCAGCGCGTCATGTTCAAGTCGCTGAAATGGTCATCGAAAAAGCCAAGCGCCTTGTCGAGCACAAGCGCGACGTGGTGATTCTTTTAGACTCCATTACTCGTCTGGCACGCGCTTACAACACCGTGATTCCTTCCTCTGGGAAAGTATTAACCGGTGGTGTGGATGCCAACGCACTAGAACGCCCAAAACGCTTCTTTGGTGCGGCACGTAATATCGAAGAAGGTGGCAGTCTAACCATTATTGCCACGGCTCTTGTTGATACAGGTTCTAAAATGGACGAAGTTATCTTTGAAGAATTCAAAGGAACGGGCAACTCAGAGCTTCATTTAGACCGTAAAATTGCGGAAAAACGTACTTTTCCTGCGATTAACATTCGTCGTTCTGGTACTCGTCGTGAAGATCTACTGACTTCGGAAGACGAACTTCAACGCATGTGGATCTTACGCAAGCTTCTCAATCCAATGGAAGATGTTGCCGCGACAGAGTTTCTGATCGATCGATTGAAAGTCACCCAAACCAATGACGAGTTTTTCGAGTCGATGAAAGGCAAAAATAAGTAAGCAGGGTATTCTGCTGTAAAAAACCACTTCACGAAGTGGTTTTTTTTCATACAAAATAGCAAAGTGACGTCGCCGCCACTGGTTTTCTCAAAAAAGAGGTGGCGTCAAACGGAGACATAAAAATGAAAGAGATTACTGCACAGGTTGATTCTGTCGAGCAAATAAATCACAACGTGTATCGCATTATTCTGCAAGTGGACGACTTAACCTTTCATGCAGGCCAATACATCATGATCATGCTGCCTACTGGAGAGCAGGTTCCTTATTCTATCGGCAGCGCACCACACGAATTGCCCAATTTAATACTGTATGTATTAGTGTCAGACACCACCTCTTTGGCTCACAAGGTAGTGGAGCATATTCAATCCAATGACCAAATATCAATCAAAGCACCAGGCGGCGACTGTCATATCCAAAATGGTGTACTGGCATCTGAGCCTAAGCACCTTTTATTGATTGCCGGCGGCACTGGCTTTGCGCAAATCAAAAGCGTATTTAGTAGCCTAGTAGAACAAAACTACACAGGAAACGTCTCTTTCTATTGGGGACTACGAACCGCAGAAGATATTTTTGCCAACGAATGGCTTGAAGAAGCTCATAAGTATTCACCTTTTACATTAGACATTGTTGTGAATGAAAAGAGCGACCATTGGCATGGTAAAAATGGCTGGCTATACGAAGCCATATTGAATGATCACCCAGATTTGAGTGGGTATGCGGCTTTTATAAGCGGTTCGGTCGGCATGGTATACGGTACACTTGACCAGTTGGAGCCAAAAGGCCTTAACAAAGCTCATTGTTATTCCGATGTATTTGCCTATGCACCTCACCCAAAAAAACCAGAGCTTTAGTACGTACATTAAATACCAAAGGGAGAGGATGATGCATCCTACTCCCTTATGGTTTAACGTTTAAATGACGGTAAAATATCACATAGTAATCATGCCGCTTGTGTGCAAACGGCTTGCCATAACGCCGTTATATTGAGCTGATCTGTGTCTTCTACTCCTTCCGCGATGAGTGTTTCTTTCAAAACAGCGCCAAAACCTTCATCAAAGGCGGCCTCACCTTCTCCCTCGGTGCTGCTGTAAAGCCCTAGTAGCCCTAGAAGATAAGCGCAATAAAAAAGATGATCACCTTCTTCTGCATTATGTTCCATGTCTCGAAGCGTGTCGCATAGCTGGTCTGCACGCTCAGCAAAAGTCATTGTCATAGTGGGTCTCGCCATTGAATGAGGGGTCTACAAGTTACGATCTAACAATAAAAAAGCCAGGACATAATCCCAGCTTTTTATGATCGATCAAGTTGTTCTAGTTTAAGGCTTTAAATTCAGTGTTTCCAGCGTATGTGCACGAACAGACACCAGTAAGTCCGTATTACTCACTAAAGATTCGCCGTAAGATGGCACCATCACCTTCATTTTTGTTTGCCAATCCGACGTAGTAAAGCGCTCTTTGAAACAACGCTCCATAATGCCTATCATGGTATTGACCGTGGTGGATGCGCCAGGTGAAGCCCCAAGTAGCGCCGCCAGTGAGCCATCTTTGGTGGTAATAGCTTCGGTTCCAAACTCAAGCTTACCACCCAACTTATCATCTTTTTTGATAATTTGAACACGCTGACCCGCGTAAGCAAGCGTCCAATCTTCATCTTTCGCATCGGGAAAAAACTGACGCAATGACTCACAACGATCCTTGTGAGACTGCATAACTTCACTGATCAAGTAACGGGTTAAATCCATGTTGTTCTTACCAACGCTCAACATGGGTTTAATGTTGCTGAATTTGACGCTTTTCGGCAGATCCCAGAAAGAACCTGTTTTCAAGAATTTGGTGGTAAAACCGGCAAACGGGCCAAATAGAATGGCTTTTTTTCCGTCAATAATTCGTGTGTCTAAATGCGGTACTGACATAGGTGGCGCACCAATGGGTGCAGCACCGTACACCTTAGCAAAATGCTGATCAACCAATGCCGGCTTTTCACATACGAGCCATTGACCACTGACAGGGAAACCACCAAAACCCTTGCCCTCTTCTACTTCCGCCTTTTGCAATAAAGGTAAAGCCCCACCACCAGCACCTAAAAAGACAAATTTTGCATTCACCGTGCTGCGCGAACCATTCTGTACAATGTCTACATCCCAACGGCCATCTGAGCGTTTTTTTAATGCCTTAACATCGCAGTTTAAACGTAGTTCAAAATGGTCTAAGCTTTCTAGGTGTTTGGTCATGTTTCGAGCAATCGCACCAAAATTGACATCAGCACCATGTTCTATTCGCGTTGCGGCAACGGGCTGTTGGCTGTCACGATTGTTCATCACAAGCGGCATCCACTCTTTCATTTTTGCAGGGTCTTGTGTAAATTGCATTTCTTTGAACGCGGGGTGAGCACTCATCGCAGCATGACGCGCTTTGAGCATGTTGACGTTTTGTTCGCCCCAGACAAAGCTTTGATGGGGCACGCGATGAATAAACTCTTTGGGCGCAGGCATTAAACCCTGTTCAACCAAATAGGACCAAAACTGAAGGCTGATTTCAAAAGCCGCATTTATGGCCACCGCTTTGTCTATGTTGACCGAACCGTCTTCATTTTCAGAGGTATAATTTAGCTCGCAATACGCTGCATGGCCTGTCCCTGCATTATTCCATCCGTCAGTGCTTTCTTTTGCGATGCTGCCCAAACGCTCAACCATTAACATGGTCATGCTTGGATCTAATTGTTTTAGTAACACGCCCAAGGTAGTGCTCATGGCACCCCCCCCAACGAGTAAAACGTCTACCGATTTTGAGGTCATATGATTTCGCCGTGTCATAGCCAATTGTAAATGTGAGAGTGGAGTAGAAAAGGCTTTTGGCCGATAGTCTTTACCAAGTTAATGCACACCAAGTAAACACTAGGTTATTTTCTTCACCCTCTCCTCAGAACGCCTTTGCTCGTACGCTGAATAATCAGACTTTAAAGGACTCTGAGCAGGTGTCATTTGATTATACGTATTTTATCCATAATGTCTTGAGACCTTAGTATAAGTGCCACCTAGATATGATGTAGTCAACTGCTAACTTATCGCGCATTTTATTGACTTTAGCGACAAGAAAGGCGATGTTATCTACATTAGTAAAGAATAGACACGAAATTATCTGCTATATTAAAATTACAATATTCAATATAAACAGACGAAATCCTCCACTCAACATACTGGGGAGAACGACAATGCAAGCATGCGATATCATGGTAACCAATGTCATTTGTGTGGATGTAGATGAACGCCTACCCGATGTAAGAGAATTGATGGAGACCAATAACTTTCATCATCTTCCTGTTACCGATAAAGATAAACTCGTCGGTATTATTTCTGACAGAGACCTACTTCGGCTCATTAGCCCTTTCATAAACAGCGTATCTGAACAACCTAGAGACTTAGACACGCTAAACCGAGCCGCTCACCAAGCCATGACTCGCCAACCTATTACAGTAAAAGCAGACACCCCAATAGAAGAGATTCTTGCTTGGTTTAAACGCGTGGATATTTCATGCCTACCCGTGATTGATGAAGAAGAGCATGTGATAGGCATCATTTCGTGGCGTGATCTCATTACTCATGCCACGTTTTAGCTTAATGGGTTTTGGCTTGGTCACCTAATAAGCTTTCCAAGTCGCTTTCGGTGAAGACGTATTGTTCGGCACAAAACTGACAATCAACATTAACACTGCCTTGTTCAATCAATAGTTCTCGCAGCTCTTCTGAACCAAGCGACATCACCGCGTCTAGCGTGCGCTGACGCGAACAAGAACAGCCAAATTGCATCGTTTTCGTATCGTATAAGCGTACCGCTTCTTCGTGATATAAACGGTGCAGCAATGCGCTGGTTTCCAAACCTAATAGCTCGTCTTCTTTTACCGTAGACGCTAAATGTGTCAGGCGTTCCCATGCGTCTTCATCGTTTTCTTTTGCTTGTTCCTCTGGCAAACGTTGCAAAAACAAACCGCCACATTGTGCACCATTGGCCGCCAACCAAACTCGGCTAGGAAGCTGCTCAGATTGAGAGAAGTACTGTTCTAAACATTCTGCCAAGGTATCGCCGACCAACTCAACAATACCCTGATAACGCTGACCATTACGCGGTTGAATCGTAATCGCCAAATAGCCTCCCTCTAACGCGTTTTTTAAAGAAATCGTATCCGGTATGGTTTGGCTTTCATCCCACTGCGCGATACCACGCAAATTTTGATGCTCGTCGCACTCCGTCATCAAGGTCGACAAAAAGCCGTAGCCTTTTGCTTGAATCGATAACACCCCGTCAATTTTAATAATGTCTCTCAACAGCGCAATGGCCGCAACGAATTCGCCAAGCAATTTTTCCAGCGCTACAGGGTATTCTTTACGTTTAATAATCTCTTGATATGCCTCGTTTAAAAGAACACGTTCGCCACGAACGTTACTGTTATCAAAAGAAAAACGCTGTATTTCATTTAAGGTTACATTGTTCACGTATCACACCTTGCTCAAGCAAACGCTTGACTAAAAAGTTCATATCAATATATGTCGTTATTTTACCCTTGAGCGGATCAATCATCCACTTTAAAACCGTCAGAAACTGGGGATATCTAATGGGAATATACACGCTGGCTATTTCGTTTCCTCTGGCAGGGCTTTAAAATATTCGGCATTCTGTTTTAAAGAGCGGCGTTTTAGAAAGCGCGGTTCATGACCCATCTCCCTTGTGAGATAAGAGACGCCCAGTTTTATGATCCAATTTTTACAAGTAAGCTTACAGCGCGGCACACAATTCCTACTTGAGGAAACCGACTTGACCATCTTTGAAGGTCAAAAAGTCGGTTTAATTGGCGCCAACGGCGCGGGTAAGTCGTCATTATTTGCCATGATAAAAGGTGAGCTACACGCCGATACCGGCGATGTTATTTTACCTGGTCAGCGGCGCATCGCCTTCATGGCGCAAGAAGTCGAAGAGACCCAGCGCAGCGCATTAGATTATTGTCTTGATGGTGACGATCGCCTCCGAAACATTGAACAACACATTGCAACAGCCCAAGCCAACGGTGACGACAATGCCCACGCAAGCTGGTTAGGCGAATTTGAAAGTGCGCACGGCTATACCGCCCAATCGCGCGGCGAAACACTGCTGCAAGGCCTTGGTTTCAAAATGACCGACATGCAGCGCCCTGTGGCGGATTTTTCTGGTGGTTGGCGCATCCGTTTGAACCTAGCCAAAGCCCTAATGTGCCCGTCCGACGTCTTGCTGCTCGACGAGCCAACCAACCACTTGGACCTTGATGCGGTCATGTGGCTTGAAAACTGGCTTCGTCAATACCCCGGCACCCTCTTGCTGATTTCCCATGACCGAGATTTTCTCGACGGTATTTGCAGCCACATTGTTCACCTTTATCAGAAAAAACTCGTGCTGTACAAAGGCAACTACTCAGACTACGAACGTCAGCGCGCTGAACATCTCGCGCAACAACAAGCTAACTATGAAAAACAGCAAGAGAAACGCGCTCACTTGCAGCAATATGTAGACCGTTTTCGCTTTAAAGCCGATAAAGCCAAGCAGGCACAAAGTCGTCTCAAAATGCTCGAGAAAATGGAAATCATTGGCCCGGCACACATCGACTCACAATTTGAATTTTCTATACCGGTTGCCGAAAAAACTTCACAGTTACTCATCAGCCTATCTCAGGCCGACTTAGGCTACACCTCGGGATCGGGCACTCAAACCGTTCAGCTCGGCCAGGCTAACTTCGCATTACGGGACGGTCAGCGCATTGGTTTGTTAGGACCCAATGGCGCGGGCAAATCCACCCTCATTAAATCCATCGTCGAAGAAATCACCCTATTAGCGGGCGACCGAGTTTGTGGTGAAAACCTAAAAATCGGTTACTTTTCACAGCATCAGTTAAGTGCGCTGGACCTAGAAGCCTCGCCATTACTGCACATTCAGCGTTTGTCACCAAAAGTCCTTGAAAGTGATATTCGCCGTTATTTGGGTGGGTTTGGCTTTATCGGTGACGATGCCTTACGCGCGGTCAAAGGCTTCTCTGGCGGAGAAAAAGCCCGCTTGGCGCTGTCTCTTATTTCCTGGACGAGACCGAATTTATTGGTTCTCGATGAGCCGACCAACCATTTAGACATCGAAATGCGTCAAGCCCTTACCGAAGCGTTGCAAGCGTTTCCGGGGGCCATCTTGCTGGTGTCCCACGATCGTCATTTGCTTAACAGCACCGTTGATGAATTCTATCTGGTGGCCGATCACCAAATTCAAGCCTTCGATGGCGATTTGCCTATGTATCACGCTTGGCTACAAGCAAGACAAGCCAACGCAGCGCAACAGGAAAAAGGCGAACAACTGAGCGATAAAGCCGACAAAGTAGACCGCAAAGAGGAACGTCGAAAAGCCGCTGACCTACGTGAAAAACTACGCCCTTTACATAAAAAAATAGCGCAGTTCGAAAAAGCGGTGCAAACCGCGCAAGAACACCTTGATCGTATTTCTGAAGCAATGGCCGATTCAAGTCTTTACGAGGCAGACCAAAGAAGCAAATTACAAAGTTTACTGAGTGATGAGGCAAAATGGAAAAAAGCACAGGCTGACAGTGAAGAGGCCTGGTTTGACGCCCAAGAAGAGCTTGAAGAAGCCGAAACGCTGTTAGAATGAGGCCAATTGTTAAACACTGTCATATTATGGTAACAATACCAAAGTACATTTAACCTTAGTAAAATAGAGAGCGACTGGATGACATTCCCCTACACTCGTATGCGCCGTATGCGTAAAAATGATTTTTCTCGTCGCCTGATGCGTGAGCATCATTTAACCGTCGATGATTTGATTTACCCCATGTTTATTCTCGAAGGGGAAAGCACACGCGAATCTATTCCCTCTATGCCCAACATTGAACGCCTTTCTATTGACCTACTGTTGCAAGAGGCAAAAGAACTGGTCGAACTTGGCATTCCTACCATTGCATTGTTCCCAGTGATTGCGCTTGATAAAAAGAGCTTGCTCGCAGAAGAAGCCTACAACCCCAACGGCTTGGTTCAACGCGCCGTGCGTGCTTTAAAAAAGGCTTTTCCAGAACTTGGCGTATTAACCGATGTCGCGCTAGACCCTTACACCACACACGGTCAAGACGGCATCATTGATGATGAAGGGTATGTTTTAAATGACATCACCGTTGAGACACTCGTAAAACAAGCATTATCTCACGCACAAGCGGGTGCCGATGTTGTTGCACCTTCCGACATGATGGATGGTCGTATTGGCGAGATTCGTGAAGGACTCGAAGATGAAGGCTTTGTGAATACGTTAATTATGGCGTATGCCGCAAAATTTGCCTCCGCCTATTATGGGCCGTTCCGTGATGCGATTGGCTCTAGTGGCAATCTTGGCAAAGGCAACAAGTTCACTTACCAAATCGACCCTGCCAACTCAAATGAGGCCATTCGCGAAGTCATGCTCGACATCGAAGAAGGCGCTGATATGGTCATGGTCAAACCCGGCATGCCGTATCTCGATATTGTGCGCCGGGTTAAAACCGAACTCGAAGTCCCAACTTTCGCCTATCAAGTAAGTGGTGAATACGCTATGCACATGGCCGCATTTCAAAACGGATGGTTAGACAAAGACAGCGTTATGATGGAATCCTTACTGGCTTTTAAACGCGCAGGGGCGGATGGGATTTTAACGTATTTTGCAAAAGAAGCCGCACGCCTGCTCAAAACACCTAGCTTATAATTTGAATCACATACATTCAAAAAATAAGCACATACAATCGGTGACCCGCAGGCTGCGTTGGTGTAATTTGTTAGCATATGCTTACACAACGTAAGCAAAGAAACAAAATACCCACAATAAACAAAACGGTATTAAGAAATAAGAGAAGCACATGTCTGAGCAGTCTGCGAACGCATTAGAAAAAAAAGAACTAAACACAAACCAGCCAATATTAGATGCTGAGTTAATACTTGAGCCCATTCCAGAGCAACCACAAGATCCTAACAAAGTGGCGATCGAAGAGCGCTTGCCAGAAGCCATTGATTTGGCCGACCCAGAACTCTATTTCAACCGCGAACTCAGCCACTTGCAGTTCAATGCACGGGTTCTCGAGCAAGCAATGGATGAGAATCATCCTATTTTGAACCGTCTTATGTTTTTGTGTATTTTTAGCTCAAACATGGACGAGTTTTTTGAGATTCGTGTCGCCGGTTTAAAAAGCCAACTAGAATACAGCCGTGAAAAAAATGGTCCCGACGGCATGCACCCCAAGAAAGTGCTTAGCCTTATCAGCGAACACGCTCACAAATTAGTCCGTCGCCAATACCGCATTCTTAACGATATTATTTTTCCTAAACTGGAAAACGTAAACGTGAAGTTCATTCGTCGCACCGTTTGGACGGAAAAACAAGCAGCATGGGTAAAACGTTATTTTCGAGATAACGTGCTGCCGATCATCAGCCCTATTGGGCTTGACCCGGCGCACCCATTTCCGCGCCTCGCGAACAAAACCTTTAACTTCGTGGTTGAACTCGAAGGACGTGATGCTTTTGGGCGTGAAAATGGGCTCGCAATTGTACCGGCGCCTAGTTCACTGCCTCGTTTAGTAAAACTGCCTGATGATGTGTGTGAAGGTGGGGATAACCTTGTCTTTTTGTCTTCTATCATCCATGCACACGCTGATCAGTTATTCCCCGGGATGATAGTAAAAGGCTGTTTCCAATTTCGACTAACGCGTAACGCTGATTTAGAAGTGGATTCAGATGACATCGGGGTCGATCTTGCTGGTGCATTACGCACAGAATTACAAAGCCGCCATTACGGCAGCTCAGTTCGCTTAGAAATCGCTGATAACTGCCCACTTCATATTGTTGATTCACTGTTAAAACAATTCGATCTGGAACAACAAGACCTCTATCGCATTGATGGTCCAGTAAATTTAAGTCGACTCATGGCCGTGCTTGAACTCGTCGACCGTCCTGACCTGATGTATCCTCCATTTTCACCAGGGCTACCAAGAAAATTGGCCAGCTCGGGAGGCTTATTCGAAGCCATTCGTCAACGAGATTATCTGTTGATGCACCCTTTTGAAAGCTTCTCGCCTGTGATTGATCTACTCAGCGAAGCCGCAAAAGACCCCAGTGTTGTGGCGATACGTCAAACCCTTTACCGTACAGGAGCACGATCACCCATTGCCAACGCGCTGGTTGAAGCAGCTCGTAATGGCAAAGAAGTTACCGTTGTAATCGAACTACGTGCCCGATTCGACGAAGCAGAAAACCTCGCATTAGCAAGTCGTTTACAAGACGCCGGCGCGATTGTTGTTTACGGTGTCGTGAGACACAAAACTCATGCAAAAATGATCCTTATTGTTCGTCGTGAAGGCGCTGATCTTACGCGGTATGTCCATTTAGGTACGGGAAATTATCATGCTGGCAACGCCCGCCTTTATACCGACTACAGCTTTATGACCTGTGATAAAGAAATTGGTGACGATGTTCACCGCGTTTTCCAGCAACTTACTGGGATGAGCAAAGAGCTAAAAGTTAAAAAACTGCTCCATGCTCCTTTTACACTTCGCGATCGTTTACTGGAAATGATCAACCATGAAGCGGAAAATGCTCAAAATGGTGAACCGTCACGCATCATCATAAAGGTAAACTCTTTGACAGAACAAAGGCTTGTACAAGCATTGTATAGAGCCTCTCAGGCTGGCGTAAAAATAGATCTCATCGTTCGAGGGATATGCACGCTGCGCCCTGGAATAAAAGGCATTTCATCTAATATCAAAGTCCGTAGCATTATTGGTCGTTTCCTAGAGCATACTCGCGTTTACTACTTTTATAATAATCGCAGCCCAAAAGTTTACCTATCAAGTGCTGACGGAATGGACCGGAACTTAAACAACCGTATCGAAGTTGCTTTTCCACTGCAAGACTATAAACAGACTCGTCGAGTCAAAAAAGAACTTGAATACTACCTAACCGATAACACCCAAAGCTGGATACTGCAAAGCGACGGCTCTTATCAGCTGTCTAAGCCACGCAAAGGCGAATACCGCAGCGCACAACGGGTCTTACTCAGTGAACTCGCTGACAACACACGCTAGCCCTAAAAAGATCTACTTTGATTAACGCAATTAAAGTAGGTTTTTTGCTTCACGTAGGCGGAAAATGCAAACATCCGCTCCACACCATAGAGCCGGTTAATTTAACCGAACAAACATTCAGTCAATATACCAACAACAACGACTTACCCATCATTATCGACTTCTGGGCAGAGTGGTGCGGCCCTTGCAAAACAATGGGCCCTATTTTTTCTCGCCTAGCCGCTCGCTCTAAAAAAGCCGTATTTGCAAAAGTGAACACAGAGCAATGTCAAAACATCAGCAGTCGGTTTAACATTCGCAGCATACCCACGCTCATCGTGCTCAAAAACGGCAAAGAGATAAATCGTCTAAGCGGTGCATTGCCAGAAAACCAACTCGAGCAGTGGATAAACCAAAACATCATATAAACGACAAACAACCCGACTCATTCATAGTCTTGATTTCTACTTACCTTGCCCTTGCTCATAAACGGTGGGAGACAGGCGCAGAGCAAGACGCTGTGCACATGCATTACCCTTTGTATTCTGAGTTTTGAGTTTTGAGTGGTCAGCATCAAGCCGTCATGACTAAATCGCAGGCATAAAAAAACCCCACACAACGCTGGCTGTATGGGGCTTCTTTGTGTTTAAAGCTTGACGACGACCTACTCTCACATGGGATCTCCCACACTACCATCGGCGATGGCGCTTTTCACTTCTGAGTTCGGGATGGGATCAGGTGGTTCAACGCCTCTATGATCGTCAAGCAATTCTGTTTGCGTTTTCACGCGAATAGGATGCTTGATCTTCAACAATTCTTGTTTTGAAATAACGTAATCAAGGTTAAACCGATGTTCATCATGGTTGATGCTTTATCGCAATTCTATGTGTCTCATTCTGATGATTTGAGTTTTTTTTCTCTTCTCATCTAAAAACCACTTTGGTGTTATATGGTCAAGCCTCACGAGCAATTAGTATTGGTTAGCTCAATGCCTCACAGCACTTACACACCCAACCTATCAACGTCCTAGTCTCGAACGGCTCTTTAGGGGACTTATGTCCCAGTGAGATCTTATCTTAAGGGAGGCTTCCCGCTTAGATGCTTTCAGCGGTTATCCCGTCCGAACATAGCTACCCGGCAATGCCACTGGCGTGACAACCGGAACACCAGAGGTTCGTCCACTCCGGTCCTCTCGTACTAGGAGCAGCTCCTCTCAAATCTCAAACGTCCACGGCAGATAGGGACCGAACTGTCTCACGACGTTCTAAACCCAGCTCGCGTACCACTTTAAATGGCGAACAGCCATACCCTTGGGACCGGCTTCAGCCCCAGGATGTGATGAGCCGACATCGAGGTGCCAAACACCGCCGTCGATGTGAACTCTTGGGCGGTATCAGCCTGTTATCCCCGGAGTACCTTTTATCCGTTGAGCGATGGCCCTTCCATACAGAACCACCGGATCACTAAGACCTACTTTCGTACCTGCTCGACGTGTCTGTCTCGCAGTTAAGCGTGCTTTTGCCTTTACACTCTATGCATGATTTCCGACCATGCTGAGCACACCTTCGTGCTCCTCCGTTACTCTTTGGGAGGAGACCGCCCCAGTCAAACTACCCACCACACAGTGTCCTCGATCCCGATAAGGGACCTGAGTTAGAACCTCAAACATACCAGGGTGGTATTTCAAGAGTGGCTCCACGGTAACTGGCGTCACCGCTTCAAAGCCTCCCACCTATCCTACACAAGTAGGTTCAAAGTTCACTGTGAAGCTATAGTAAAGGTTCACGGGGTCTTTCCGTCTAGCCGCGGATACACAGCATCTTCACTGCGATTTCAATTTCACTGAGTCTCGGGTGGAGACAGTGTGGCCATCGTTACGCCATTCGTGCAGGTCGGAACTTACCCGACAAGGAATTTCGCTACCTTAGGACCGTTATAGTTACGGCCGCCGTTTACTTGGGCTTCGATCAAGAGCTTCGCTTGCGCTAACCCCATCAATTAACCTTCAAGCACCGGGCAGGCGTCACACCCTATACGTCCACTTTCGTGTTTGCAGAGTGCTGTGTTTTTAATAAACAGTCGCAGCCACCTGGTATCTTCGACCGATCAATGCTTACGGAGCAAGTCCTTCACACTAACCGGCGTACCTTCTCCCGAAGTTACGGTACCATTTTGCCTAGTTCCTTCACCCGAGTTCTCTCAAGCGCCTTGGTATTCTCTACCTGACCACCTGTGTCGGTTTGGGGTACGGTTCCTGCATATCTGAAGCTTAGAAGTTTTTCCTGGAAGCATGGCATCAACCACTTCACCCAAAAGAGGGCTCGTCGTCAGTTCTCGGTCTTCCCACTAAAGGGGGGTGCCCGGATTTGCCTAAGCACCCAACCTACCGCCTTAAACACAGACAACCATCGCTGTGCTGGCCTAGCCTTCTCCGTCTCTCCATCGCAATATGCACGAGTACAGGAATATTAACCTGTTTCCCATCGACTACGCATTTCTGCCTCGCCTTAGGGGCCGACTCACCCTGCCCTGATTAACATGGGACAGGAAACCTTGGTCTTCCGGCGGGGGAGTTTTTCACTCCCCTTATCGTTACTCATGTCAACATTCGCACTTCTGATACCTCCAGCCTGCCTTACAGCTTGACCTTCAACGGCTTACAGAACGCTCCTCTACCATGCCCATTACTGTAAACAGCAATTAAGCATCCGTAGCTTCGGTGTACAGTTTTAGCCCCGTTATATCTTCCGCGCAGGCCGACTCGACTAGTGAGCTATTACGCTTTCTTTAAAGGATGGCTGCTTCTAAGCCAACCTCCTAGCTGTCTAAGCCTTCCCACATCGTTTCCCACTTAACTGTAACTTTGGGACCTTAGCTGACGGTCTGGGTTGTTTCCCTTTCCACAACGGACGTTAGCACCCGCTGTGTGTCTCCCGTAATTGCACTCATTGGTATTCGGAGTTTGCATGGGGTTGGTAAGTCGGGATGACCCCCTAGCCCAAACAGTGCTCTACCCCCAATGGTGAGATACGAGGCGCTACCTAAATAGCTTTCGAGGAGAACCAGCTATCTCCGAGCTTGATTAGCCTTTCACTCCTATCCACAAGTCATCCCCAGCCTTTTCAACGGATGTGGGTTCGGTCCTCCAGTTAGTGTTACCCAACCTTCAACCTGCTCATGGATAGATCGCCCGGTTTCGGGTCTATTCCCAGCAACTAAACGCCCTATTAAGACTCGGTTTCCCTACGGCTCCACTACATGCTTAACCTTGCTACTGAAAATAAGTCGTTGACCCATTATACAAAAGGTACGCAGTCACGGAACAAGTCCGCTCCCACTGCTTGTACGTACACGGTTTCAGGATCTATTTCACTCCCCTCACAGGGGTTCTTTTCGCCTTTCCCTCACGGTACTGGTTCACTATCGGTCAGTCAGGAGTATTTAGCCTTGGAGGATGGTCCCCCCATATTCAGACAGGATAACACGTGTCCCGTCCTACTCGTTTTCATGATTAAGGTGTTTTCGTATACGGGGCTATCACCCTCTACGGCGACTCTTTCCAGAGCCTTCTACTAACACCAAAACCACTTAAGGGCTAATCCCCTTTCGCTCGCCGCTACTTAGGGAATCTCGGTTGATTTCTTTTCCTCCGGGTACTTAGATGTTTCAGTTCCCCGGGTTCGCCTCCACACAGCTATGTATTCACTGTGGGATACTCTACAAGTAGAGTGGGTTTCCCCATTCGGACATCTTGGGATCACAGTCTGTTTATCGACTCCCCCAAGCTTTTCGCAGATTACCACGTCCTTCATCGCCTCTGACTGCCAAGGCATCCACCGTGCACGCTTGGTCACTTGACCATATAACCCAAAATAGTTTTCATAAAATCAAACAAGGTTTGTTCTTATGTATTTTAGAATCACATACCAAAGGGCTTTTGTACCCCTCTGGATTTACGATAATAGAAGTCACTAGGTTAAAGTGAGCTTCCACCGGTTTAACGCTTGATTTATCGTTATTTCAAAATTCGAATTGTTAAAGAGCAAGTTTAGTGCAAAGCACTAAGTCAGAGACTAAAAATCACCCAACACCGAAGGCGTAAGATGACGTAGTGTCTTGCTTAGGACTCTATCCTAATCTTTAAATAGATATCATACAGGCTGATGAATAAGACCATTCATCAAGAGTATCATCAGATAATTTGTGTGAACGCTCACCAGAGGTTTCTATCGTTTAAGGAGGTGATCCAGCCCCAGGTTCCCCTAGGGCTACCTTGTTACGACTTCACCCCAGTCATTGACCACTCCGTGGTAACCGCCATCCCCGAAGGGTTAAGCTAGCTACTTCTGGAGCAATCAACTCCCATGGTGTGACGGGCGGTGTGTACAAGGCCCGGGAACGTATTCACCGTGGCATTCTGATCCACGATTACTAGCGATTCCGACTTCATGGAGTCGAGTTGCAGACTCCAATCCGGACTACGACGTACTTTCTGGGATTCGCTCACTATCGCTAGCTCGCCGCCCTCTGTATACGCCATTGTAGCACGTGTGTAGCCCTACTCGTAAGGGCCATGATGACTTGACGTCGTCCCCACCTTCCTCCGGTTTGTCACCGGCAGTCTCCTTAAAGTTCCCACCCGAAGTGCTGGCAAATAAGGATAAGGGTTGCGCTCGTTACGGGACTTAACCCAACATTTCACAACACGAGCTGACGACAGCCATGCAGCACCTGTCTCACAGTTCCCGAAGGCACACCAAAATCTCTTTCGGCTTCTGTGGATGTCAAGAGTAGGTAAGGTTCTTCGCGTTGCGTCGAATTAAACCACATGCTCCACCGCTTGTGCGGGCCCCCGTCAATTCATTTGAGTTTTAACCTTGCGGCCGTACTCCCCAGGCGGTCTACTTATTGCGTTAGCTGCGCCACTAAGTCATTACAACCCAACGGCTAGTAGACATCGTTTACGGCGTGGACTACCAGGGTATCTAATCCTGTTTGCTCCCCACGCTTTCGCACCTCAGTGTCAGTATTAGTCCAGGGTGTCGCCTTCGCCACTGATGTTCCTTCCTATATCTACGCATTTCACCGCTACACAGGAAATTCCACACCCCTCTACCATACTCTAGCTAGCCAGTATCCGGTGCCATTCCAAGGTTGAGCCCTGGGATTTCACATCAGACTTAACAAACCACCTACGCGCGCTTTACGCCCAGTAATTCCGATTAACGCTTGCACCCTCTGTATTACCGCGGCTGCTGGCACAGAGTTAGCCGGTGCTTCTTCTGGGGCTAACGTCAAGATAAGTCGATATTAGCGACTCACCCTTCCTCACCCCTGAAAGTGCTTTACAACCCTAAGGCCTTCTTCACACACGCGGCATGGCTGGATCAGGCTTGCGCCCATTGTCCAATATTCCCCACTGCTGCCTCCCGTAGGAGTCTGGGCCGTGTCTCAGTCCCAGTGTGACTGGTCATCCTCTCAGACCAGTTAGAGATCGTCGCCTTGGTAGGCCTTTACCCTACCAACTAGCTAATCTCACGCAGGCTCATCTAATAGCGGAAGGTCACAAGTGATCCCCTCCTTTCCCCCTCAGGGCGTATGCGGTATTAGCATGCGTTTCCACATGTTGTCCCCCTCTACTAGGCAGATTCCTACGCGTTACTCACCCGTCCGCCGCTCGACGCCTGGTAGCAAGCTACCTTCGTTTCCGCTCGACTTGCATGTGTTAAGCCTGCCGCCAGCGTTCAATCTGAGCCATGATCAAACTCTTCAGTTAAAAGTTTGCTCACTCAAATCTTTACACTAACAATTTAACTTAATCAGTCCATCATCCTAAGACAACAAACCAACATAAAGCGATTGCTTGTAGACTCTCGTAAGACTTCAATTTTTTTGATCGCTCACAACCACTTAGTAAACTAAGCAACCATGTCAATCTTCTGAAGCCTCCAGCGAGCGCCCACACAAATTATCTGATTATCTATTTTAAAGAGCGTTGCCGTTACACTTAAGCCACTTCATTTCTCTGTGAGAGTGAAGCCCTGTCCGTGTCAGCGAGGGCATATATTAAGGATCTACAGATTTTGTGCAACCCTTTTTCGAATAATTTTTCAAAATAATAGAAAAACCATCATATCTGATCAAATTTCAAACAAATCAATGTCGTTTTGCTCATTTAACAAACAAAACGAGGCTCACAAGCCTCGTTTGGCGCTCTCCCAATCTGTTGCAGGCGACTGTAAACCATGGCGCCCTTTATAGTCAGGACTTTTTGGCGATTGCCATTGCACCAAAGCAGCAGACTCTAATTTGTAGATATCCACCTCAAGCGGATGACAGGTAGAAAGAGGATCCACCCCATCCCGACCAAGAAAATCGACCGACAAGTCCCCCCCAGGACAACAAGACATCGCGCATAACAAATCGATCTCCGCAAAAAATTCGAGATAATCACCTTTTTGAGCAGGGCATGGCTTCATAAAGTACTGATCGTCATTATTTAGACCGGTACACTGAAAAACATTCAAAACGTCATGCACATCAAACTCCGTTAAACCATGAGGAAGAACGGCTCTAACCAAGTTTGAATGACAATGGAAGTCAAAATCTTCCCCTGTAAGTAGGTAATTAATATATGGATCACAACGAGTACCTAATAAATCATGTACTCGTCCGCCGTCTTCATCCTTTCCATAATCTTCCAAAGTATCTTCAATAATGGTGGCCATAGGGCGCAAGAAAGGCAATGTCGACCATAATCTGTCATAGGTACTCACATGGGCACGCTGCAATTGACGAGTGCGCGACGCCCACATTCTTTCTCTTGGGTCATGCAAGTTCCACATATTGAAATCCCCTACTTGCGGCCCTTCCGAAACACGGATACGAAACACATGCCCTGCGGGTACCTTCCACGCCAACCCTGAACGCATAGGAACCTTAACCGTTTCAACTAAAGTACGTTTGGCACCACCTTCTTTTAACGAATCATAAAATACTTTATTGACAGCAAGTGCTGACCCCTCACCCGACCTGTACGCCGCTTCTATATTGGCCATATTTCTCTCCAGATTGTATTTCCGTTTGACTTAGAGTAAAAAAAGCAAACACTGAAAAAAATAGACTTTTATATTCAATACATGACAAAAATTTAAGAGTGACGTTATGAGTCTTCCCTACACTGCATTACACACCTTTCACCTCGCCGTCCGGTTTGGCAATCTAAAGCAAACCGCAGACCATTTAAACTTAACCGAATCCGCAGTTAGCCATCAAATAAAACGTCTAGAAGCGCAATTGGGCTACGCTCTTTTTTATAAATCAGGCAGACAACTTAAAACCACACCAGAGGGAACCCATCTTGCACAGGAGCTAGCCCACCCGTTTGATCATATTGACCAAACGCTTTCAAACACTAAAAGGCAAGCACACAACACCATTACCATTTATTGTCTACCTTCTTTAATAGAGCTCTGGTTACTCCCCAAATTACTGACGTTCAAGCAACACTATCCAGAATACAATTTGATTATTCGCTATCACTCCTCTTCCCCAGACTATTTAGATGAGCATTGCCTAAGAATCGGCAGCCATGAAAAAGAGAGCCATTCACCTTATCTCACACACACTCTCTTTTCGGCCGAAACCATCCCTGTCTGCAGCCCCATTTATTTAAGCCAACACGCAGAACTGTCCGATGAACGCCTCTTACGAAAAGCCGACCTATTACACGACCATTCAGAAACAAGTTGGTTCGACTGGTTTTTAAAGCAAGGCCTCAGCGCACCACCTTCCTCAAAAGTCTTATATGAAGACTTTCATTTGTTAAAAATGGCCACTCTTGCCGCACAAGGCGTTGCACTTTGCCCAGAAATATTGATTCAACAAGACCTAAAAAGCGGCGCACTCATCGCACTATCCTCGCAAAAAGGCAACATAGGTCGCTACTATGCAATAGAGCAAAACCGTTACGCCCATTCCAATGTTCGCTTGTTGATCGACCATCTTGGTCTTGATCAAGCATAAAAAAAGCCCCCTAACTTACGTTAGAGGGCTTTCATCAAAAAGAGGCATTAATCTAATCGATTAACCTAACCACTTCCTTGCATTTTGAAACAATCGCAACCAAGGCGCTTGCTCTTGCCATTCGCTCGGGTGCCAGCTGTGTTGAACCGTACGATAAACACGCTCTGGGTGAGGCATCATAATAGTCACTCGACCATCTTCTGATGTTAACCCCGTCACGCCGCTTGCAGAACCATTCGGATTAAATGGATAACGCTCCGTTGCTTGTCCGTAGTTATCAACATAGCGCAATGCGATTTGGTTCGCTGCCGCGAGCGCCGCCATGTCTTGGTCATCACGGTATTCCGTCTGACCTTCACCATGAGCAACCGCAATCGGCATACGCGAGCCTTCCATTCCAGCCAGTAAGATCGAGTTCGACTTCTGAACTTCTACTTGTACAAGGCGAGCTTCAAACTGAGCCGATTGGTTACGAACAAATTTCGGCCAATGACCCGCCCCCGGAATAAGCTCGTGTAAGTTAGACAACATCTGACAACCGTTACACACACCAAGGGTGAATGTATCAGGACGATTGAAAAAAGCTTCGAACTGCTCGCGGGCTACTGGATTGAACAGGATAGATTTCGCCCAACCTTCACCGGCACCCAATACATCACCGTAGGAGAATCCCCCACAAGCCACTAGACCGCTAAAGCCGTCCAACGTAACACGCCCTGATAAAATGTCGCTCATGTGTACATCAACAGGCGTAAAGCCCGCTTTATGAAACGCCGCCGCCATTTCCACTTGACCATTCACACCCTGTTCACGCAATACAGCGATCTTAGGTTTCACGCCAGAAGCAATAAAGGCAGCCACTATGTCTTCGTTTTGGTCGAAACTTACTTGTGCTGCAAGCCCTGGGTCTTTTGCATCTAACAAGTTATCAAACTCTTGCTGCGCAGACTCTGGATTATCACGCAATGCTTGTATACGGTAACTGGTTTCAGACCAAACACGCTGCCAGTTAATTCGGGGCTCTTCCAGAAGAATTTCACCGGCAAAACGCACACGAATGCTGTCATCACCGGATAGAGTCGCAATTGATGCAACCTTAACGCTCACTTTTTCGTAAGCCGCAATAATGTCCGCCACATCACTATTGTTCACCTGAATCACCGCACCCAGCTCTTCACTGAACAGAGCAGGAGCGACCTGTGCACGACCAGAAGCAACCGCATCTAAATCAATATTCAAACCCAAATGGCTGGCGAAAGACATTTCTGTCAAGGTCGCAAACACACCACCATCAGAGCGGTCATGATAGGCTAGCAATTTACCGGCAGCATTTAAGGCTTGAGTGGTATCAAAGAACCCTGCCAACGCCGCAGCGTCGTCTACATCCGGTGCGGTTTGACCCAGTTTATTGTAAACCTGAGCAATAACAGAGCCGCCTAAGCGATTCTGACCTGCACCCAAGTCGATAAGCAACAAACTCGTATCCGCTTTGTTTTGTAACTCAGGCGTCAATGTTTTACGTGCATCCGCCACAGGAGCAAACGCCGTAATCACCAAAGACAAAGGAGAGGTTACGGCTTTTTCTTCGCCACCTTCTTTCCACACTGTCTTCATCGACATGGAATCTTTGCCCACTGGAATCGCAATATCCAATGCTGGACACAACTCCATCCCCACCGCTTTTACGGTTTGATACAGTTTTTCGTCTTCGCCTTCATGACCCGCTGCAGCCATCCAGTTAGCGGACAACTTAATGTGCTTACGCTTAGTAATTTGCGCTGCGGCTAAATTAGTCAGAGCTTCACCGACTGCCATACGACCGGAAGCTGGAGCGTCCAATAAGGCGATTGGTGTACGCTCGCCCATGGTCATGGCTTCACCGGCATAGCTGTCTAATGACGAGGTGGTAACCGCCACATCCGCCACAGGTACTTGCCAAGGACCGACCATTTGATCACGAGCGACCATACCCGTAATTGAGCGATCACCAATGGTGATCAAAAAGTTTTTGCTCGCTACGGTTGGCAAACTTAACACACGGTTCGCCGCCTCGGCCAAATCGACATCAACCGCCGTAAAGTCATCCCCTGCAATCACTGCTTTGGTCGCTTCACGGTGCATTTTCGGCGCTTTCCCGAAAAGAACTGACATAGGTAGATCTACAGGTTTATTACCAAAATGCGGATCAGCCACTTCTAAATGAAGCGCTTCTTTGGCATCACCCACAATCGCAAACGGGCAACGCTCACGCTCACAAATGGCGGTAAATTCTTCAATGCGCTCGGGCGATACCGCCATCACGTAACGTTCTTGGGATTCGTTACACCAAATTTCTAATGGCGACATGCCGGGTTCGTCGTTCAGCACTTTGCGCAAATCAAAGTTACCGCCACGCTCACCGTCTTTTACCAATTCTGGCAAAGCATTGGACAAACCGCCCGCGCCCACATCGTGAATAAAGCTGATTGGGTTATTGTCACCAAGCTGCCAGCAGCGATCGATCACTTCCTGACAACGACGCTCCATTTCTGGATTGCCGCGCTGTACAGAGGCAAAGTCTAGATCTTCGTTACCGTCTGCCGACGCCATAGAAGACGCCGCGCCGCCACCCAAACCGATCAACATGGCTGGGCCACCCAACACGATCAGCTTAGCGCCAACTTTGATTTCTTTTTTCTCAACGTGTTCACGACGAATATTGCCCAAACCACCCGCCAACATAATGGGCTTGTGGTAACCACGGACTTCTTCTTTTGTCGCGCCCTGAATTTTTTGTTCGTACGTACGGAAATATCCCAATAAGTTCGGGCGACCAAATTCGTTGTTAAATGCTGCACCCCCAATAGGACCTTCGATCATGATGTCCAACGGGGTGACAATGCGAGACGGCTTGCCGTAGTAGCTTTCCCACGGCTGCTCAAAACCTGGGATCTTAAGATCAGACACCGTGTAACCACTCAGACCCGCTTTGGGTTTTGAACCAATACCCGTTGCGCCTTCGTCACGAATTTCACCGCCTGAGCCTGTCGCCGCGCCAGAAAATGGCGAAATAGCGGTCGGGTGGTTGTGTGTTTCCACTTTCATCAAGATGTCGATATTTTCTTGGCTGAAATCGTATTCACAGGTTCCAGGGGCTGGGAAAAAGCGCCCTGCAACACTGCCTTCCATCACCGCCGCGTTGTCTTTGTACGCCGACAAGGTACCATCTGGGTTGTGTTCATGGGTGTTCTTGATCATTTTGAACAAAGAGCGTTCTTGCTCTTCGCCATCAATAGTCCAAGACGCATTAAAGATTTTATGACGACAATGCTCAGAGTTGGCTTGCGCAAACATCATCAGCTCGATGTCAATGGGGTTACGCCCCAACTCGATGAAAGACTCAACCAAATAGTCGATTTCATCTTCAGCCAGCGCAAGTCCTAGCGTTTGGTTTGCCTCAACTAAGGCCGCTCGGCCACCGCCTAATACATCGACTGATGTCATCGGTGCAGGCTCAGCGTGTGAAAACATGTCAGACGCGTCGCTCAATGCCGGAAGCACGCTTTCTGTCATGCGGTCATGCAACATCTCAGACAAAATATCTAATTCTTCAAGGCTCAACGACGCAGAACTGTGGATAAAATATTCCACGCCACGCTCCACTCGAGACACTGGCGCAAGGCCACAGTTATGAAGAATATCGGTTGCTTTCGAAGACCAAGGCGAGATCGTTCCTAAACGCGGAACCACCAGCACACTTTGATCCGATGAACTGACTTGGGAGGATTTAGGACCATAGGCCAGCACACGTTGAAGAACAGAATCCTGTTCGGCGGTGAGCATTTGATCATCAGCCAGCTCCACAAAATGGAGAAATTGCGCATCTACGTCCGTCACAGACGCAACCGATGCGGTCATATTGGCTAATAATTTTGCCTTGCGAAACGCAGAAAGCGCCGCGGAACCATGCAGAGTTAGCATGTTGAGTATTGCCTCACTTGGTAGTTTTGGGGAAATGGTGGGGTATTTTAAATCAAGGAAGCAAATAGAGGCCAGCAGAGTATGAATTTTCTACACAAAATGAGCGAATAAGTGGATCAAATCGACTTTTTCGCCTGCTCTTTAAGCTTCTTCTTTTGTTCACGACGATATTGGAAGAATTGTGTGAGCTGCACAGAGGCTATTTCAGCCAATACGCCCGATACAACATCGACCTTATGGTTTAAAAAAGGCGCATCAAAAAAGCGCGCCTGACTTTCCACCACACCGCTTTTAGGTTCCGTCGCCCCATAGACCACACGCTCAATACGAGAATGAACCATGGCGCCCGCGCACATAGAGCAAGGCTCCAAAGTCACATATAACGTCGCACCGGGGAGTCGATAATTATGGGTGTTTTGACACGCCATGCGAATCGCTTGAATTTCAGCGTGCGCCGTCGGATCACACAAAGAAATGGGGGCATTATAACCTTCGCCGATGATTTCACCGTTCAGGACTACAATCGCACCGACTGGAATTTCGCTTTTGTGGCCTGCTTCGGCGGCCAATTCAATGGCCCTGGCCATCCATTTTTCATCTGTCATTCCTGATCTACCTCGACACAGCCATACTGACTAAAATACAGGATTGCCTTTAGAATAGGTTCCGCTCTACACTTAATAGCAATATGATTAATCGCAGTACAATTAATAGTAACAAACTGGCTATTAGTTTAAAAAACAATGCACACTGTATATTGCACACACAAGAGGACTCATTTATGCGCACTGTGGCAGACTTAATGGTAACGAATTTGGTGACCTTAAAAGAACACGACTCTTTAGCCAAAGCCAAAGAACTCATGCAGGAAAGAAACATCAGAAACATCCCCATCACAGACGACGAGGGTCGATGCGTAGGCATGCTGACACAACGCGAATATTTGCGTTATGCCTTTCATCTAGTTAGCCAGTTTGGCACGCAACTCATGTCTAAAAAAGAGCAACAAACCCCTATCAGCCACGCCATGAACAAAGACATCTTAACCCTAAGTCCAGAGACAGATTTAGACATGGCCGCTGAGTTTTTCATTGAAAACAAATATGGCTGCTTGCCAGTGACACAAGATGACAAGCTTGTCGGTATTTTAACACCGGTAGATTTTGTGAAATTGGCTCATACCATGCTCAACCAAACCGCCTAGTATCCGCTTACGCATTGACTCGCTGCTTATTAGAGTAAGGGATGACGGGTTTAGTCTCTTTCTCTAATTGAATACCAATGGCTTGCACTCCAAAATCCGTATCCGTCAGTTCAAAGCTGACGACTTGGCCTTTTCTTAACGTTTTATGCCCATCAGACACAATCGATTTGTAATGCACAAACACATCACAGTCCTCTTCACGTTGAATAAAACCCACGCCTTTCGCGTCGTTAAACCACTTCACCTTACCACTTAATCTTTCCATTATAGTCGCCTCTTTTTTTATTTTTATTTAAAGTAAGCGCAAAGCCAGACGTTCGAATAGACGGCTGGCTTTTGTCTTGTTGCATTCTTGCACTTTAAATTACAAGGATGCGATGCTGATTTTTTGCTCTTCTAGTTTACTTACGGCTAATTGCAAATCGTCGCATTTCGCACGCTCTTTCTCGACCACATCCGCAGGAGCTTTTGCAACAAAGCTGTCGTTAGACAATTTGCCTTGTATACGTTGCAAGTCTTTGGAGGCTTTGTCGATTTCTTTCTGTAAACGTGCCAACTCCGCGTCTTTATCGATCAATCCCGCCATTGGCACCAAGACTTCCATATCACCGACAAGAGCGGTGGCTGACATAGGCGCTTCGTCGCCTGGATTTAACCAAGTCACCGATTCTAGTTTTGCTAAGGTTTGCAAGAAGGTCACGTTCGCTGCTAAACGCGCTTTGTCTTGCTCGGCGCCGTTGCGCAACAAAATCGTCAGCGGCTTAGACGGCGCAATGTTCATCTCGCCACGAATATTACGAATGCCTTCGATTACGCCTTTTAACCATTCTACATCGGCTTCGGCCTGTTCGTCTTTTCTACTTTCATCCGCAACAGGGTACTGACTCAGCATAATGGTGTCGCCTTCCACGCCAGCCAATGGTTTAACTCGCTGCCAAATTTCTTCGGTCAGGAACGGCATCATCGGATGCGCAAGGCGCAAAAAAGCTTCCAATACACGAACCAAGGTGCGACGAGTGCCAGTAAGCTGTGCCGTGGTGGCATTTTCGTCCCAAAGCACGGGCTTAGACAACTCCAAATACCAATCACAGTATTCGTGCCACATAAACTCATATAACGCCTGCGCGGCCAAGTCAAAACGATGAGTATCAAACGCACGGTTCACCGCGTCTTCAGCGTGCTGCAAGCGTGAAACAATCCACTTATCCGCCAATGACAATTCAACGTCAGCGCCGTGTTGTCCACAATCCTGATCTTCGGTGTTCATCAACACATAACGGGTCGCGTTCCAAATTTTGTTACAGAAGTTACGATAGCCTTCCAAGCGATTCAAATCGAACTTGATATCACGGCCACCCGACGCCAAAGAGCATAAAGTAAAGCGTAAGGCATCGGTGCCGTAAGCTTGAATACCCTCTGGGTAAGTGTCGCGAGTGTTCTTTTCAACTTTCTCAGCAAGGCGTGGCTGCATCATGCCGTAGGTACGTTTGGCGACCAAAGACTCAAGATCAATACCATTGATCAAATCCAACGGGTCAATCACGTTACCTTTGGATTTCGACATCTTATCGCCGCGCTCATCTCGAATCAGCCCCGTAATGTAAACCGTTTTGAACGGGACTTTATCAGTGAATTTCAACGTCATCATGATCATTCTGGCGACCCAGAAAAAGATGATATCGAAACCCGTTACCAACACATCCGACTCACTGAATTCGGCAAAGTCTTGCGTTTCTTCCGGCCAACCTTGCGTGGCAAAGGTCCACAACGCCGAAGAGAACCAGGTGTCTAATACGTCTTCGTCTTGAGTCAGCGCCATATCAGCGGCTAAATTGTACTTAGTGCGCACGTCCGCTTCATCTTTGCCCACGTAGAATTTGCCGTCGGCGTCGTACCAAGCGGGAATTTGGTGTCCCCACCAAAGTTGACGTGAAATACACCAGTCGTTTAAGTCGCGCATCCAGGCAAAATAGGTGTTTTCCCATTGTTTTGGCACAAACTGAATATCACCGTTTTCGACGGCTTCAATAGCAGGTTTCGCCAGCGATTCCACTGCCACATACCATTGTTGTGTCAAATAAGGCTCAATCACGGTATTGCCACGCTCACCACGAGGCACTTTTAGTTTGTGGTCGGCAACTTTTTCCAACAAGCCCAGCGCTTCAAAATCCGCTACTACCGCTTTACGAGCGACAAAGCGATCCATACCACGGTACTTTTCTGGCGCAACATCGTTTACCGCGGCGTCGTCGTTGAAGATATTGATCAAGGGCATGTCGTGACGTTTGCCGACTTCATAGTCATTAAAATCGTGCGCAGGGGTGATTTTTACGCAACCGGTACCAAATTCTTTATCGACGTATTCATCCGCCACAATCGGGATACGACGACCAACAAGGGGTAACTCGACGAATTTTCCGACCAGATTGGTAAAGCGTTCGTCATCTAACGCGACCGCTACGGCGGCATCACCAAACATAGTTTCAGGTCGTGTCGTTGCAACAACAATGTGATCCTTGCCATCGGCTGTTTTGACGCCATCAGCAAGAGGGTAGCGGAAGTACCACATAAAACCATTTTCTTCTTCAGACACCACTTCAAGGTCAGAAATCGCCGTGTGTAGTACAGGATCCCAGTTTACCAAGCGTTGCCCGCGGTAAATAATGCCTTCATCGTACAAGCGAACGAACACCTCTTGCACCGCGGCCGACATGCCTGGGTCCATAGTAAAGCGCTCTTTCTCCCAATCGACTGAATCACCCAATACGCGCATTTGATCAGAAATGGTGCCGCCAGATTGGCCTTTCCACTCCCACACTTTTTCTAGAAACTTCTCACGGCCTAAGTCATGGCGCGTGATATTTTGTGCGGCAAGCTGACGCTCTACCACCATTTGTGTCGCGATACCCGCATGGTCGCTGCCCGGCTGCCAAAGTGTGCGGCTGCCTTTCATGCGTTCACGGCGAATAATGGAGTCCATTAAGGTATGCTGAAACGCATGCCCCATGTGCAAACTGCCGGTGACATTCGGAGGCGGAATCATGATCGAAAAAGGCGTGCCGTTGCCTTGAGGTGTGAAATAACCACCCTCTTCCCAACGTTGATAAATAGGTTGTTCGATGCTTTGAGGTTGGTAGGTCTTTTCCATTATGATGTCTTTAGGCTCTTAGGTAGCGGTCAATGTTTAGTACAAGAAATTATAACGTGTCAGCACAAGATAAAGAACAACCGCCTCATAATTAAGGCGTTTGAGTCTGCGTATCGGTGTTGTGTGCGGGGTTTTCCTGAGTCGCAGCAGGCTGTACAGGCAGCGAAGGAGCATGCAAATCCTGCATCACTTCTGCTACCAGTTCAGCCATAAAAATTGGCAAGCGTCTTTCTAATGCCGCCGTGATGGCGCTGGCAACTTGATCTTGAGATACGGCAAGCGTTGGTACCGAAACCGTGTCTTTACTGACACTTTCAACCTCATTTTCTCGGCTTGGCTCATTTGATATGGACGTTGGCAAACTTGGGGCAAGATGTGCTTCCAACGGAAGCGGCTTATCCGGTGCATTGTCGTCAAACGATTGACGTAAGTACGCTTCTTGGCGGCTTGTGAACGCGTCAGCATCGCTCACAATATCCATCAAAATGGGGATATCATCCTGATTGCGCAACGCGGACATCAAGGTCTCTTCATCTGGCTCGAAAATACCGTCGTCCTGTGAAGTGGCTAGATCTGACATAGGAAAAACCAATAATAAAAAGATAAAAACACAAGCACCTGACAGACAATTAAATTCAATCTATCACTCTATAACGCCTCACTTTCGCATTGAAGAACACAAAAGTCTACCCTCTATAAAAGAGGGGAAAACGTTATTTTGCTTAAAACCGAACAACAACACAAAAAAAGCAGCGATCAAAAACCGCTGCCTTGTCATTTTACTTTATTAACATCGCTCATTCTTTAACGAAAAAACGCTGTTTAATACATTGCGTTATGCATTTTTACTCAACAAATAACGCGTTAACAAGGCGACAGGGCGACCACTGGCCCCTTTCGCTGCGCCACCCGCCCATGCGGTACCGGCAATGTCCAAATGCGCCCAAGGGTAAGAGCCAGTAAAGCGAGACAAGAAACAGGCCGCGGTCACCGATCCGGCTTCTGGGCCACCGATGTTACCAATGTCCGCAAAGTTGCTGTCTAACTGCTGCTGATACTCTTCGTCTAATGGCATTTGCCAAATTTTATCGGCCGACGTTTGGCTAGCCACTTTCAGCTCGGCCGCCAAATCATCATTATTGGCGTACATACCTGAGTTCACGCTGCCCAAGGCAACAACACACGCGCCCGTTAGTGTGGCAATATCCACGACGGATTTTGGCTTAAAGCGCTCAATGTAGGTCAACGCATCACACAATACCAAGCGCCCTTCGGCGTCAGTATTCAAGATCTCCACCGTTTGACCCGACATGGTTTTCACAATGTCACCAGGCTTCGTAGCACGGCTGCTTGGCATATTTTCAGCCGCTGCAATCACCGCCGTAAAATTCACTTTCGGCTTCAATTCGCAAATGGCCTTCATAGTACCAAACACACTGGCCGCGCCACACATGTCGTACTTCATTTCATCCATTTTCGCGCCAGGCTTCAACGAAATGCCGCCCGTGTCAAAGGTAATGCCTTTACCAAGCAACACGTGGGGCGCATCGCCTTCTTCACCGCCACGGTAATGCATCACAATTAAGTAACTGGGTTGCGCGCTACCATGACCGACAGACAACAGACAATGCATGCCCAATTCGTCCATCTTAGCTTCGTCTAACAATTCAACGTCGATATGGTAGTCTTCCCCTAACTGCTGCGCTTTAGACGCCAAATAACTTGGCGTACACACATTGCCTGGTAAATTACCCAACTGACGAGCAAACGCAGAACCTTCTGCGGTCGCGGTACCAATCGCCAATGCAGCGGCATCGGTACCTTGCAATTGAATGCTTGTCACCTTTGTCGCTTTTTCAGCATCGTCTTGTTTGAAACCAAGGAAGTTATAAAAGCCTTCGTTGATCCACTGAGCAACCAACGCCAACACCTCACTGTGCGAACGATCTTTTAACGCAAGTTCTGCACTGGCAATCGCTACTGACTCGAACGGTAAGCTTTTGATCTGTGCCGCCACCGCCGCCATTACTTTGCGCGCTTGCATGTCACTCAATACGGCGTTTTTACCAATCCCCACCAGCAACACCGCGTGGGCAAACTCTTGAGACACGCCAGGCAACAGCAAGGTTTGCGCTACGCCGCCTTTAAAAACACCGGTTTCGCGTAACTGAGAGAGATGCCCATGGGCGTTCTCGTCAATCCAAGCAGTCGATTCAAAAAATGCCCCTTCACTCGGAACAAACGCCACAAGCAAGTCGGCTTGCACGGTAGAGAAACGATCAAATAACGCCATATTCATGAAAAAACCCTCAAGCAATAACTTTTTAAAAAAAACTGGATAATGTCCTTCTTACCACGAGATAATGGGGGCTTTAGACACGTAATCAACTCCACGCTTTACAAAGGCGGCGTTCATCCAGAGGTAACTTTGAGACTATTCAGATATTTAGCGAAAGAAGTGCTGGTGTCAACCGCCGGCGTGACGCTAATTCTCCTGCTTGTTATTCTAAGCGGCCGCCTTTCTAATTACTTAGGGCGTATTGCGGAGGGCAAGATGACCTTCGAATTTCTGTTTATTATCCTTGGTTATCATATTCCCAGTTTTGTACAAATGATCCTGCCTCTGGCGTTTTTCTTGGCACTGCTATTGGCATTCGGGCGTTTGTATATTGAAAACGAAATGGCCGTTCTGTTTTCCAGTGGCATAAGCAAAATGAAACTGGCCGTTTACACACTAGGCATCGCGTGTATTATCAGCCTCGCCAGCGCATCGATTAATTTTTGGCTAGCGCCATTCAGTGAATATCGAGCCGCAGAAGCCTCCCAAGAACAAAACAAACTCTCTGCTTTTGATTTTCTTTTGCCGGGACGCTTTGAAGGCAGCGGACAGCGCACAACCTATATAGACAGTTTCACACCAAATGAAGGCTGGATGAATCAAATATTCCTATCTGATGTCGTGCGTAAAAAAGGTGGCAATGTGCCCGTTTTAACGTTTGCCGCCTACGCCGAACAAATTAGAATTCGCTCAGAAGGCAATTTAAACTATCTTGTTTTTAAAGACGGGGCGCGTTACGAAGGCAAGCCCGGTACGGCCAATTATCGCGTGACACAATTTGATACCTATGCCGTAAGAATGGAAAACGAAACCCGTAGCGTCGTAGTCGAACCTTATACGAAAACCACTTTGGATTTAATCAACAGTGACGTACTGGCCGATAAAGTGGAACTGCAATGGCGCATTTCATTGGTTGTTATCATCCCTATTCTAGCCATTATTGGCCTGTCTTTGAGCCAGGTAAACCCAAGACAAGGACGATTCTTTAAGATGTTGCCCGCCATTTTATTAATGATTTTTTACGTTGCTCTGCTCATTTGGGCTCGCACCGAACTCGAAAAAGGCAATATATCCATTCAACTTGGATTATGGTGGGTTCACGGTCTCTTTATTGGTGTCGCAGCAGGACTGTTTGCCCAATACAATCAAGTATTTGATCGTCGCAAAGCCAGATTGCCTCACTCAGAAAAAACAAACGAGCCATCCGTATGAACAGAATCACTAGATTATGAATAAAATAGACAGATACATAGGAAACACCGTGCTGTGGGCGTTTTTAATCGTCATTGTCGTGCTGCTCGGATTGGATTTTACACTGACGTTTATTGAGCAGATCAAAAGCGTGAATGACAGATACACGATTCAATCGTTATTGCAGGTCATACTTTATCGCCTACCTGGCAAACTGGCTGAATACATTCCGGTCTCTTCTCTCATTGGCACCTTGATGGGGTTAGGCACCCTAGCGGCCACCTCTGAACTGACCGTCATGCGTGCCGCCGGCATGCCTATTTGGCGGATTGGATTTGCAGCGTGCCAACCTATTTTACTGGTTTCTTTGTTGGGCATGGGGATTTCTGAATTCGTGGCCCCCATTGCCAGTCAAAAAGCCAATTTGATCGAAAAGTTTCAAGATCAAGAAAGTGGCACTTTTTCGCTAACGGGTGGGGTTTGGCTTAAAGCGGATAAAGATTTTGTTTACATCGATGCCGCTGACTCCTCAGGTAAACTGTATAATATTCAAATTTTCTCTGCGGATGGCCAGCGCTTAAAAAGCATACGCTCCGCCGTCAGTGCACAACATACAGAAGGAGCAACATGGCAACTCAACGATGTGACCAATACACGCTTTCTCGATAATCGCATTGAAAAAAACAGCATGGCGCACGCAGACTGGCATGTCAGCATCACTCCTGAGCATTTATTCTTAGCCTCACAGGAACCTGATACCTTATCTTTAAGCCAACTGTACAAATACCAATCGTACCTGACATTACAAAAGCTCGATGCCTCACAGTATGAGCTTGAATTTTGGATCACCGCGTTACGCCCTATCGCCTCGCTGGCTCTAGTATTGGTCGCACTGTCTAGCGTGTTTGGCCCCTTACGGTCTTCCACGATGGGCAGTCGAATATTCTCTGGGGTCATTATCGGACTGGCGTTTCAAAATGCGTTAAACATGTTCGGTAGAATGAGTGTTGCGGTCAGTTTTCCGCCCGTCATTGGCGTCAGCATTCCGATTATCATTTGCTTAATTGCTGGTATTATTTTGGTTCGACGCAGAGGATAACCTTCCTCTGCGGGTTCTCTTTTTAACCGCGTTACCGAAGCGAATGACATTAATTGAGTCTATTAAGACGCAATAAAACGCGCGATTCTTACCAGCGCTTGTTTTAACTTTCCTTCATCACAAGTGTAAGCAAATCGCACGTATTTGTGTGCGTCTTTAATGCCGAAATCTGCGCCTGGCGTTAAGGCCACTTTTTCTGTTTCAAGCAGTGCCAAGCACCACGACATGGCGTCTTGCGTCACACTCGACACATCCACATACACGTAAAATGCCCCTTGAGCCGGCGCCACTACCGGCAGACCGATGTCTTTAAGCCCCTTTAGTAAAATCAAACGACGACCATTTAAAATCTGTCGACGCGATTCACATTCCGCCAACACATCCGGTTGAAATGCGCGAACTGCCGCGTATTGAGACACCGTTGGCGCAGAAATAAACAAGTTTTGCGCCAGCTTGGTCGCTCCTTCAATGGCCCATTCTGGAACAACAATCCAGCCTAAACGCCAGCCAGTCATGGCAAAGTACTTGGAAAAACTGTTGATCACAAAAATGTCTTCAGCAATCGACAAGGCCGAGAAATCTTCGCCATCATAAACTAAACCTTGGTAGATCTCATCCACCAGCAAATGCCCACCCAACGCCTGCACTTTTTCCCACGCCTCAGTGAGGTAGGCTTTACTTAATACCGCCCCCGTCGGGTTAGACGGTGAAGCAAGCCAAAGACCTGACGTGTTCTCATTCCAGTGGCCCGCGAGCGCACTTAACTCCATCTCGAAGCCGTCGTCAGGTCGTGTTTCAATCAGCCGAGCATTTGCCCCCGTTTGAATCAAAAAATGACGATTGCACGGATAACAGGGATCCGGCATCAAAACCTCTTCGCCTGGGTTCGCCATCAATGACGCCATTAACAACAAGGCCCCTGACGCTCCGGGCGTAACGATAATGCGCTCTGGAGACACAGCGACATCGTAGCGCGCTAAATAGTCATCACTGATGGCTTGCTTCAACTCTGGCAAACCCGTTGCCGCAGTATAGCCAGTATTACCCGACTGAATCGCCGCCACACCAGCCTTCGCCACGGCTTCAACTGCGGTGAAATCTGGCTCCCCCACTTCAAGGTGGATCACATCTTCGCCTAACGAAGCTAGGTACTTTGCTCTGGCTAAAACCGCCATCACTTGAAACGGCGCAATCTGCGCGACTCTCTCGGCTAATGTGTGCTTTTGCATCGTGTTTTCTCTGCTTTTCTTGGATCGTTTTGAAAATATCGCGACAATTTGCGCAAAAAATGTGGTTAAGCGCCCCGTTATCTGGTAAGTTTCCGCCCGAAAATAAACCCCTAATTTTATCGGTTACAGGCTACCACAATGGAAACCTGCGAAGTGAGGCAATGCTAATGCCAAAAATGAACCCTGAGTCATTAATGAAAGACTTCACTCCTTATGTTGCTAAGGATGGCGAAGAATACATGAACGAGAAACAGTTGGCGCACTTTAAAAGCATTCTGCTGAATTGGAAGCAGAATCTAATGGAAGAAGTTGACCGCACCGTTCATCACCTTAAAGAAGAAGCGGTAAACTACGCTGATCCTAACGACCGCGCCAGCCAAGAAGAAGAATTCAGCTTAGAACTTCGCGCTCGTGACCGTGAACGCAAACTGGTAAAGAAAATCTCTCAAACAGTTGAGCTGATTGACGCTGATGACTATGGTTTTTGCGAAGAGTGTGGCATCGAAATCGGCATTCGTCGTTTAGAAGCTCGCCCAACAGCAACCATGTGCATTGACTGCAAAACCCTAGCAGAGATCAAAGAGAAGCAAATCGGCGGATAACTATGGTGTCACACCATACTAACGACGATGCAACACGCTATCGCGGCCGATTCGCCCCTTCGCCAACCGGCCCTCTGCATTTTGGCTCCCTTGTCAGCGCACTCGCGAGTTTTTTGGACGCTAAAAAAAACCAAGGCGACTGGATTATTCGTCTCGAAGACGTCGACGGAACCCGCTGCAAAGCGCAATACACCGAAGATATTTTAGCCACCCTCCATAGCTATTGTCTTTTTTCTGATGAACCCATCCGCATTCAGAGCCAGCACACCGAAGAATACGAGCAGCATTTATCTCGCCTCAAAAAAAGCCAAGCCGTCTTTGCTTGCAATTGCACCCGTCAGTCATTAGCTCAATACCGCGGTCAGCATCCACATGTTTGCACTAGCACAACCAATACCAATGCCCCCCATTCATGGCGCTTAAAAGCCAGCGACACACCTTACTTTTGTGACGACAGCATTCAGGGACGCTTAAGTTTTGTCGACGATTTGAAATACAACAGCCCTGTTTTAAAACGCAAAGACGGTTACTTTTCGTATCAGCTTGCTGTCGTTGTCGACGATCATCAGCAAGGCATCACACATCTTGTTCGAGGTGCCGACCTCATCGACACTACCGCTCATCAGTTACACCTTTATCATTTGCTGAACTGGACGCCCCCTTCGATGTGCCATATCCCACTGATCATCAATCAACATGGCGATAAAATCAGCAAGCAAAATCACGCCAAAGCCATTCAAAACGGCCATCTCCCTACATTATTGCGCGCACTGCATTATTTAAACATCGACCTGAGTACGGTTCACACAATCGAAGACGCGCTACGGCTCAGCACCCAACAATGGGCACCGGAAACATTAAGAGGGAGCCAAAACCGACCACTTAAGCCACAAGACCAGCATTTTTTGTAAATCAAATCGTGGTGACTTCTTGTCTTCCACACCTGGCTCGACCTCGCTTCTTGCATGTGTATAATCGTTACACTAGTTACAAGAGGTGACAATAAATGCACAGCATCATGATCATTTGTCCAGAACACTCCCTACTTAGCGCGTCTGAAAAATGGCTTTCTCGCTATGGCTTTCACGTCAACACCAGCCAGAACCTCGAACAAGCCAACCGATAGAGTTTCACCTTTTACTGATAGACCAAGAAGCCATTCAAGCACTAACGGGGCAAGACGCTGAGCTGCCTAGCGCAGTCCGCCGCATCGTACTCGACGCCAAACCCAGCTTAAGTACCGGCGTGAACTGTATGGCTCATGGCGCCCTCTATTATTTGCCTTTGCCAACCGACTCAGAGACCCTGCTAAAACACGTCGTTAATGCCTTAGAGCAAGCAGATTCCATGGCTCCTGCTTCAAGCCAGAATACTAATGCATCGTCCTCACAACCAGCTGACGACGCCATCACACTGGGCAACGCCAGCAGTGGCATTATTGGCCAGTGCGCTCCAATGCAAGATCTGTTCAGCGACATGCATAAAATCGCAGGCACAGACGTGACCGTTTTAATACGTGGCGAATCAGGAACAGGGAAGGAGTTGGTTGCCAAAGCGCTGCACAATCTCAGCAAACGCCATCGCTACCCAATCATCAGCGTTAACTGTGCGGCGATACCCGAAAACCTAATAGAATCAGAACTGTTCGGACATGAAAAAGGCGCGTTTACCGGTGCCAGCACCTCCCATGACGGGCTTATTTTTGCGGCAGACAAAGGCACCTTGTTTTTGGATGAAATTGGCGAATTGCCGCTAGAAGCTCAAGCAAGACTTTTACGCGTCCTGCAAGAAGGCGAAATCCGCCGAGTCGGGGCAACACAGTCTACCAAGGTGAACATTCGCCTTATCACGGCCACCCACAGAAACTTGATAGAAATGGTCGGACAAGGGCTTTTTCGGGAAGATTTGTACTATCGACTCTATGTCATGGAATTGCTTCTTCCGCCCCTCAGAGACAGAGGCGACGACATTTCGACATTGGCCCAAACCCTACTCGAAAAAGCCTGCATAAAGCACGACAAGCCTATTTATCACTACAATCGTGCTTTTGACAAAGCCATTAGAGCCCATCAGTGGCCTGGCAACGTTCGAGAATTAGAAAATGCCATCGAACGTGCCGTTATCCTCAGCCCCATCGAAAAAGTCGACGCCATTAATTTAAAGCTCGCCAACCAGCAACACTCAAACCAACGTACACACTCAACCATCATGACGAATGGCGACGTTTTTACCGGCACCACACTGGATGACTATTTAAAACACTTTGTACAAACGCACCAACACAAGATGACAGAAACCCAACTTGCACACTCTCTGGGCATATCACGAAAAAGCTTATGGGAAAGGCGACAAAAACTTGAAATAGCAAAAAAGTAACAAACAAACGGTAACAAGTGATACTAAAATACCCACATAACAACGTCAATATTGTAAGAAAAGTGTACAGAATTGCATTAAACCCTAATTAAATCAGCACTTTATTACTTTTGGCACAACAAATGCCTTATGTACGACACAACGATAAGAAGATTGACCCAGAATAAAAATAAGTTAATCGTCGTATGTAGGTTCTTAAAAATAACAATAACACTTAGGAACACTGTAGCCTCTTCAAATAAAAATAAAATTTGAGGCTATGGATGGAAAATCGCTTTGGATAATTGATCTTTTTAGATAGAAAAGCCTTCTAGGCAATGAAAACAATGCAACAATAAAAATAAAACCTGAGTAGAACTGCTGAAGCAGCACCCACTTTGTTTTCGGAACTCGTATCTTCATGTATCCAAAGCGATTATTTTGTTTACTATTGTGTAAATGAAAATCGCTTTTTAGTTTATGCCTCACGTTAAAACCACGTCGTCAACCCCTTATTAATACCCATGTAATTCGCCTAAATCACGCCATTATTCGTGTAACTTCTACCTATCACGTGTAGAATGTCGTTTTCGTTCACTTTGAAATTTGTTGTCTATGCCTACAGGATTAAAATCTCTGCTTCGTAAAGTTACCTCTCTGTTTGCCTCCGCTCAGGCTCAGACTTACCCTATTATTGTTCCGCGCAGCGATCACAGCTTATCTCGTCAAAATTTAAGCCCTAACGCGGTGAAAGTCTTGTATCGCCTTAATAAAGCCGGCTACGACGCTTTTCTTGTGGGTGGCTGTGTCCGTGATCATCTAATTGGCATTGAGCCCAAAGACTTTGATGTCGTCACTAATGCGACACCGGAAGAAGTGCATGGAATTTTTTCAAACTCTCGACTGATTGGCCGCCGTTTCAAGCTGGTCCATGTCACTTTTGGTCGTGAAATCATTGAAGTGTCCACATTTAGAGCACATTCCGCGCAAGACGACAATGACGATGACGAAACTCAAAACACCTCACTGAAAGGCAAAGACTCTGCACGGTCAGCGCACGGCATCGTTCTACGCGACAACGTATATGGCAACATCGAAGAAGACGCCGAACGTCGCGATTTTACCTTTAATGCCTTGTATTACAATGTTCAAGATTTCAGTATCCACGATTACTGTGGCGGCCTAGCAGACATCGCCAACAAGCAAATTCGTATTATTGGCAATGCGCGTCAGCGTTATCAAGAAGATCCCGTGCGCATGCTACGAGCCATTCGATTTGCGGGTAAGCTTGGCTTTGAACTGGAAGCCGAAACCGCCGCTCCAATCAAAGAAATGGCGCATTTATTAGACCACATTCCACCGGCTCGATTGTTCGAAGAAGTACTAAAACTGCTTGGCAGCGGTAACGGCATTAAGACTTTTGCCCTTCTTCGCCAATATGGTTTGTTCCGTTACCTCTTTCCAGATACGGACGCTTTATTGCAAAGCGGATGGCAACGTGACGACATAGACCCAGAAGCTTTTATTCTTCAAGGGTTAAAAAATACCGACGACCGCATTCAAAGTGGCAAAACGACGGCGCCCTACTTTTTGTATGCCGTGTTGCTGTGGCCCAGTGTGTGCTTGCGTCATGAAGAGTTTCAAGCTCAAGGCATGCCCGCCACACCGGCGCTGCATCAAGCGGCCAATATGGTATTGGACAATCAGGTGGCGTCTACCGCCATTCCTCGACGCTTCTCAACCCCAATGCGTGAAATTTGGGACATGCAGTATCGTTTACCGAAACGTTATGGCAAACGGGCCTTTTTACTGCTCGAACACCCACGTTTTCGAGCCGGCTTTGACTTTTTACTGATCCGTGAATTAAGCGGTACCGACTTGGATAAGCTTGGCGATTGGTGGGAATCTTTCCAACATGGCACAGAAAGCCAACAAAGAGACCTAATCAAAAGCATAGATACCCGCGCCAATGACAAAGATGGTCCCAAAAAACGTCGCCCAAGACGTCGACGAAAAAGTAATGGCAATAGCAATGGCTCAAAGCATACGACATCCCCCTCACAAAGCGACTCATCTGATAAGTAAGAGGGTGTGCCGTGATACATGCTTACATTGGCCTTGGCAGCAATCTTGATAACCCGGTGGCGCAGCTTGATCGCGCCATTGAGACCCTAAGACAACACGACGGTCTTCATCATCTTCGTGTTTCTGCCATCTACGGCAGCAAACCCGTTGGCCCTCAGGATCAACCGGATTATGTTAACGCTGTGGCCTCGTTCAATACCTTACTTTCTCCTCTTGATCTGCTCGACTTATTGCAACACATTGAACAAGACCAACGCCGTGTCAGAGAACGTCATTGGGGACCGCGCACCCTAGATTTAGATCTGTTATTGTATGGCCAAGAAACCATCAACTTACCCAGGCTTGTTGTTCCCCACTCGTTTATGCTGGAACGAGGCTTTGTAATAAAGCCCCTAAACGACCTAGCACCCGATCTTTTACTTGCTAATGGCAACAAGGTCTGTGAGCAATTACAACAACTCGACACCAGTGATTTGGTCTTTATCAAAGAAGAGTAAATAATGTATTCAGACAACGCACAAAAAAAACTCACTAAGCCGGTTACTTTATCAACACTCAAAAAAATGAAAGCAGAAAAAGAAAAAATCACCTGCTTAACCAGCTACGACGCTTCTTTTACCAACGTGATGAACGTCGCCGGTGTTGATACAATTTTAGTCGGTGATTCGCTTGGTATGGTGATACAAGGCCAAGACAGTACCTTACCCGTCACGATTGAAGACATGTGCTACCACACGGCGGCCGTTAAACGCGGCAATACCAATGCCTTTATTCTCGCCGACATGTCTTTTATGAGCTACAGCAAGCCTGAGCAAGCGCTCGACAACGCCGCAAAACTCATGCAAGCCGGAGCCAATATGGTCAAGCTCGAAGGGGGGAGCTGGCTCGCCGATACCGTCAAACTTCTAAGCCAACGCGGTATACCGGTGTGCGCGCATTTAGGTTTAACCCCCCAATCGGTTCACAAGTTTGGTGGCTATAAGGTCCAAGGCAAAAGCCAAGACGCGGCCGACTTATTGTTACAAGAATCGTTGGATTTGGTCGCAGCTGGTGCCGACATTTTATTGTACGAATGCATCCCCATCGAACTGGGCAAAACGTTAACCGACGCCGTGCCGGTACCAACCATCGGCATTGGTGCAGGGCATCACACCGATGGTCAAGTTTTAGTGATGCACGACATGCTTGGCATCAACTTAGGCCACACACCAAAATTTGTTAAAAACTTTTTAATCGAAGGTCGCAATGTCACTCAAGCCTTTGAAGCCTATGTCAAAGAAGTCAAAGACACGACCTTTCCAGGACCCGAGCACGGATTCAAATAATGAACACATTTCATACGGTTGCTGAACTTCGTACTGCGTTAAAAATAGAGCGACTCAAAGACAGAAGTATTGTTTTTGTGCCTACTATGGGTAATTTGCACGATGGGCATATGTCACTCATTCGTCGTGCCGCACAAGAAGGCGACGTGATTGTGTCGTCCATTTTTGTCAATCCCATGCAATTTTCAGCGAACGAAGATTTAGAGCGCTACCCAAAGACATTACAAGAAGACAAACGCGTACTCGAAGCCAACGGCTGCCATTATTTATTTGCCCCAGATGCTCGCGAAATGTACCCCGATGGCAAGCGCAGTCAAACGCAAATTGAAGTCATGGGGTTATCTGACATACTCTGCGGCGCGTCTCGACCAGGGCATTTTGTTGGTGTATCGACCGTAGTAACAAAATTATTTAATATTGTGCAGCCCGACTGCGCCATATTCGGCAATAAAGATTTTCAGCAATTAAAAGTCATTGAAGACATGGTCCGTGACCTAAGCTCCAACGTACGTATTATCGGCATCGATACCGCACGCAATGACGATGGGCTCGCCATGAGTTCTCGCAATGGCTACCTAACCGAAGAAGAAAGACGCATGGCCCCGGCGATGTATCAAACTTTGTTATGGGCGAAAGAGGCGCTCCTAACGAACAGTGCGAGTCACGAGGACATTCGCGAACAAGCTCAACAGAAGCTTGAAGCGGCTGGTTTCCGTCGTGATTATTTTGAAATACGCGCACAAGATAATTTACAAACACCGTCAGAAGAAGAGAAAAGCCTGGTCATTTTGGCCGCGGCATACCTAGGCAGCGCAAGGCTGATAGATAACCTGCGCGTAGAACTGGCCTAATTCACTTTACGACTAAGGGAGACTGAAATGCGCTCACCCACAGAATTGACTGCTTGGCAAAAGCTAACAGAACACAAACAAGAGATGGCGTCCGTTGAGATGGCTTCTTTGTTTGCAACCGATCCCGCTCGTGTCGAAAAATACACGGCAAACGCAGCAGGCTGGACATTAGATTATTCAAAAAACCGCGCCAATGAAAAAACGATTTCTCTACTAACAGACCTAGCAAAAGAAACGGGACTTGAAAGCGCCATCAAAGGCATGTTCAGCGGCGCACACATCAATAATACGGAAGACCGCTCTGTGTTGCACATTGCCCTTCGTGCCAGCCAATCCCAAGAAACATTGATGGTTGATGGCGTGAACGTCTTAGCAGAAGTTCGCGCCACACTAAAACAAATGGAAAAATTTGTTGCCCAACTGCACAGCGGCGAATGGAAAGGCCATAGCGGAAAAACCATGACAGACGTCGTCTCTATCGGCATTGGCGGCTCTTACCTTGGTCCGAAAGTGGTGGCCGAAGCGCTAACGCCCTATAAAAGAGACGGCATCAAGGTGCATTTCGTCGCCAACATAGATGGCTCCGACATTACCGGCAAACTCAAGCAGCTGAACCCAGAAACCACTCTTTTTGTGATCTCATCAAAAACCTTTGGCACGCTTGAAACCTTGTCTAACGCCAACGCGGCACGGAACTGGTTTCTAAGTAACGGTGGCTCTGAAACGACAGTAAGTAAACACTTCGCTGCGGTTAGTTCCAACGTGAAAAAAGCCGTCGACTTTGGCATGGCGAAAGAAAACATCTTCCCAATGTGGGATTGGGTTGGCGGACGCTACTCGCTTTGGTCTGCTATTGGCTTGCCGGTTGCCATCGCCGTTGGCATGGATAACTTCTACCAATTGCTGGACGGCGCTCACCAAATGGACGAGCATTTCCGCACTGCACCATTCGAAGAAAACCTCCCTGTCATCATGGGCGCACTTGGCGTGTGGTACATCAACTTCCACAACGCACAAACGCATGCCTTAATTCCTTACGACCATTACCTTCGCGCCATGCCGGCTCACATCCAACAGCTCGACATGGAAAGTAACGGCAAAACGAATCTATTGAATGGCGACGGTGTAGCAACCGACACAGGGCCCATCATCTGGGGTGGCGCTGGTACCAACGGCCAACATGCTTACCACCAGTTATTGCATCAAGGTACACGTCTTGTTCCTGTGGACTTTATCGCCCCCTTGGCGTCTCATAACCCCATTGGCGAACACCACACGCAATTGTTTGCTAACTGCCTAAGCCAGTCGCAAGCCTTAATGGTGGGTAAAACCCTTGAGCAAGCCGAGCAAGAACTTCGTGATGCAGGCGCAACCGCTGAACAAATCGCCAAGATTGCACCGCACAAAGTGATCAAGGGCAACCGCCCCAGCAACACCTTATTGACCGATAAAATGACACCCGCCACCGTGGGTGCCTTGATCGCCCTCTACGAGCACCGTACATTTGTACAAGGCACAATCTGGGGTATCAACTCATTCGACCAATGGGGCGTAGAGCTAGGCAAAGTATTGGGCACCGACATCTACAACCGCCTCGTTAGCGACAGCGACAACAGCGCACTGGATGCTTCGACCCAAGCACTGATCAACGCGTTCAAAAAAGCACAGATTTAACCGTTTAGCCTTTCATACAGCACCACTAAAAACACCAGCCTCGGCTGGTGTTTTTGTTATCTTGGAGCCAATAAACAAATCGTAGGGCATCATAAGCGCAGCGTAATGTGCCAAAGAAAGCGAAGCTTTCATGTAAGTCACGGCTTCAGCCCGACAACCACGCAACTTCCTCGCATAACCCCATAATCAGCCCGACACAGACTTTTGTGCATGACAACAAGCCAAGCGGCGTTTCTCTTCGAAACTACCGCCTACCTCATCGAAACGCCGCTTGGTTGTTAAGAATATTAAAATTCGTTAATTAAATGTCTTATTTTACACTAGTAGAGACCTTTGCATGAGCAGTCGATCTAGCCATATTGCTTGCCAAAGGTCTTTTATAAAAAATTCAATCAACGTCTTTATAGAAAACGGTCAACATCGTTAAAAATCAGTGCTCTTTAACTCATAAAAATGCCCACATAGTCCACTTGGACGGACTTTACTTGCTATCTCAGCATTCTCGTTGGATACGAAACGCCCGTTTTAGGTTGTAAGCCATACAAATTAAACTCACCCTAGCCTGATTGCGAGCCCGTCCTAGATAACGCGCTTTACCTAACCCATAGTGCAATTTCATTATCCCAAAGACATGCTCTACACGGGAACGAATACTGGAAAAATAACGGTTTTGCTTTTCTTGATCCTCGTTAAGAGGTCTATTACGATAAGCTCGATGGATAATGCATTCTTTGACCTTTTTTTGCTTCAATAACCTGCTGTGCTGGGCACTTTTGTACGCACTGTCTGCATACACTTCCCGCTCATGACCAGTGAGTATCGATTCAAATGGAATCGAATCGTGAACATTGCCTGCCGTGAGCATGACTTCTTTGACAAAACCATCCTCATCCACATTTGTATGGGCCTTAAAACCATAGGTGGTTTTACGTTTTCCATCGCTGCTTTGCTTAACGCTATAGCCTGCTTCTGGGTCTTGCGTGTTTTTACCCTCAGCATTCTTACGAGGACGAGCATTCTTCGCTTCTATCACGCTGGCATCTATGATGCTTATCTCACCTTGTTTGATGATCAGACTTTGTTCGGCTAACTGGGCATTGATCTCGGTCATCGCTGCGTCTAGTAATCCGTTTTTCTCTAGCAGATTACGGAAACGCCAAATTGTACTGTGGTCGGGAACGCCTTGATCTAGGCCGACACCGACAAACCGGCGAAATAATAAGTCGCGAGCCAGTGCTTTTTCCAGCGCTGGGTCACTTAGGTTGTGCCATGATTGCAATAACAAAGCTTTAAACATCATCAACGGAGGCCAAGCGCGTTCACCTTTTGTACGGTTGTGAATGTCACAGAATAATCGCTCAATGCAGGACCAATTCAACAAGTCATGAATCTCGTCAAATTCTTCAATAAACCGATTCGATGCTTGCAGCGCATCGGCAAAGCTCTGTTGTTTTAACTCTTTCCACGCCATTTTTTGATTGCTCTTCTTTGCTTTTGGTTATTATCTCATAGGATCGAAGGGGATTATTCGTGCAAAGGTCTCTAGTAGCAAGTATCAAAGACTTTTAGTATCAATAAATAAGACGCGGTAATAATTCTTCAAAAAGTGGTAAGTTGATGATAAATGATAAAGAAAATGTTGCTCATTACTCTAAATCTAAAAATTTGTCGCATATATTAAAGGACAAAAAAATCAGGTTTGGACGAGTTTCAGGCTTAAATGATCCACGTGAAAGTTCACTTGGCTGGATAGACGTATCTGGCATAGGGAATGAACATAATATTGAAAAATATATTGAAGCTAATGATATAAAAAATTATATAGGTGAAAACCTCCGCCTACTATGTACCACTCAACATTGTGAAAACGATTTATCAACCAATACGATTGAAACAAAGATATATGGCCTGCCAAGGATGTGGGCGCAATATGGAGAAAACTCAAAAGGCTTTTGTATCATTTTAAATCAAAAAAACTTAAACCAAGAAATAGAGCTAGAAACTAGAAAATCTGAGCACATTATTGCAGATAAAGTTAATTATGTTGATTGGCTTTCTATTGTAAACGGCAGCATCACCATAGAGTATGGTGAAGAACTCCAACCGTCTCAAAAAAATATATTTGAAACCATCAATGAAAATCAATTCCTAAAGCATCTCTACTTCAAAAAAAATATTGATTGGTCTGGAGAAAAGGAGTTTAGATGGTTAATCTACTCGGAGAGAAAAGAGGATATATTAGTATCGATACAAAGTTCCATAGAAGCTGTTGTTTTAGGGTGTGATTTTTCGCCCGAAAAGCATGCAGAGGTTAAAAAGTACTGCGCAGACTTAGGCTGCTCTTGCTTTATGCTTAGGTATCAACATCCCAGATATATATTAATCCCACTGCTCGAGTAATAAATATAAAAGTGGGCGATTGAAATCAGCTAAATCTATAAAGGTCTGATTCTCTCGTTTATCGAGTTTGGTCTCTTCACTCATGATTTACTTCATACCTCGCATTCCTGCCGCCGCCTTCTAGGCGATATAAACAATCTTTCTCGCTAAAGTCATGGGCTGCGGTAGTTTTGGCTCTTAGGCTACCGCCAATAACATGATTTTTTCATTGAGTAGTGATGCGCATCACGCTAAACTTCGCTCATGATTAAATCATTTAAACACAAAGGCCTTAAGAAGTACTTTGAAACAGGCAGTGCTTCCGGTATTCAAGCAAAGCATAAAAGTAAGTTACGTATGCAACTTACTGCGATTGATACCGCCCAAGAAATTGATGACATCAATTTACCTGGTTTTAAGTTACATACCTTAAAAGGTGACCGTGATGGGATTTGGTCTATTACTGTAAACGGTAATTGGCGCATTACTTTCGAGTTTATTGATGGCAATGCTTATATTCTAAACTATGAGGACTACCACTGATGAGTATGCATAATCCTCCGCATCCAGGTGAATTCATATATGACGTCTATCTTGAACCTGCAGGCTTGAGTTGTCGGTACTTAGCCAAACAACTGGATGTGGCTTCTTCGACCTTGAATCGAGTTTTAAAAGGTCAAAGTGCTGTATCACCAGAAATGGCTCTGCGTTTATCAAAAGCATTAGGCAGGACTCCCGAAAGCTGGTTAGCTATGCAAGACAATTATGATCTTTGGCATGCAAAGCAGCATCTAAATTTAGCCAATGTTCATGAAGTGAATTTCGCAATGACTTGAAACCTAAAAAGCTAGAACCCTTTGCTCGATTTGCTAATTCAAATAGCCAACCCATACCTCGCATTCCTCCCGCCGCCTTCTAGGCGGTACAAGCATTCTTTTTCAACTAAGTCACTGAGGTCTCGGGTGGCGGTGGCTTTGGAGCTACTGGTAATGCTGATGTATTTTTTGGCACTGAGTCCGCCTTCGAAGCCATCCGACCCTGCGTTAAAGAGTTTGCTAAGCACTTTCTTTTGGCGTTCGTTCAGTTCGGTGTGTTGATGTTTTTCCCAGAATTTGGCTTTTTTCAATACAAAGTCGATTTTCTGAGCGGCTTCTTGCTGCGCCAATAAAACGGAGTCGACGAACCATGTCACCCAGTCGTTAATATCTAAATTAAATTGGCTGGCTTTGTTGAGTCCATCGTAATAAGCGTTTTTGTCTTTCTCGATGATGGTCGACAAGCTGAGTAATGGTGGTCGATTAAGGTCTTGAGCCAAGGCCATTTCGGCAATTGCTCGCCCTACTCGGCCGTTGCCATCGTCAAATGGGTGGATGGTTTCAAACCAAAAATGCGCGATGGCCGAACGCACTGGCCCAGCAAGAACGATATCTCGCTGTGCTTTTAATGGATTAGAGCGGTTAAACCAATTTAGAAATCGGTTTATTTCTGTATCGACTTGATACGCAGGCGGCGCTTCGTAATGCACTTTTTCATAGCCAATTGGGCCAGAGACGATGTGCATAGGTTCTGCGGAATCTCGCCATTGACCAACCTTTAGGTTACGAGGCAATAGGCTATTCTCTGGCTGTGGAAGAACCAATTGATGCCAATGAAACAAAGTGGCTTTTGTGAGTTCGCCAGCGAAGCTGTTCCGCACATCGACCATCAAGGCCGCCATACCTTCAGCTCGCGGATCGGCGATTCGGGTTGGTGGATTACTCAAGCCTAAAAAGTTCTTGATAGAAGAACGCACGTCTTCACGATCCAAACGCTCGCCTTCTATCTCGCTGGTGTTAATGGCTTCGCTCACCATGAGGTCGATATAGGCATCGTACTGCAACGTATTTTCAAGCTGACTCATTCCACCAGACAAACGACCAGCCTCTAACGCGTACTGATACAAAGCGTCTCGGCATAGAGTTTCATCAAGGGTGAAGTTTGGCCAATCAGGGTGTTGCCAGCTGTATTTCATAGTATGAGCCAGTTAAGTGAATTATTCGGCTCAGAATATCACTATTTAATGAGCCGAATAAACCATTTATTCGGCTCATGCTTTACTTCGCATTTCGCAGGCACAAAAAAACCACGATGCTCTCACACCGTGGTTTTTAGAAAAAACGTCTTATACTAATTATAAGTATTCGACTTTTTCGATTTCATACGTAGCTTCACCACTTGGGATTTTCACAACGACTTCGTCGCCTTCTTCCTTCCCAATGATCGCTTTGGCAATCGGTGACGCATAAGAAATTTTCTTCACTTTCACGTCTGCCTCGTCGTCGCCGACGATTTTGTACGTGACTGTGTCTTCCGTATCGACGTTAAACAGCGTCACGGTCGTGCCGAAAATAACCTTGCTAGACACCGCCATAGCTTTGATATCAATCACTTGTGAGTCAGACAGTTTGCCTTCGATCTCTTTAATGCGACCTTCGGCAAAGCCTTGTTCTTCACGTGCAGCGTGATATTCTGCGTTTTCTTTTAAGTCGCCATGCTCACGTGCGGTTGCAATGTCTGCAATCACACGAGGGCGGACAACAGTTTTCAAGTGGTTAAGCTCTTCTCTAAGACGCGCTTCACCTTCTACTGTCATTGGTACTTTTTTCATCATTTCCCCAAGTGCAAATCTTGCAGTCTTCTAACTTTGGTTTCACCCGTTAGGCTAATCGCCATGCTGGTTGCTTCAGCGCCTGCCAATGTCGTAGTGTAGCAAACCTTGCGCTGCAAAGCTGTACGACGGATCAAAGACGAGTCGGTAATGGCTTGTGTGCCTGATGTGGTGTTGATGATGTAATCAATCTCACCATTCTTCATCATATCAACAATGTGTGGACGACCTTCGTTCACCTTGTTGACTTTACGCACTTCAACGCCGTGCTCAGACAAGTATTTCGCCGTGCCCTCTGTCGCCACAATCGCAAAACCGAGCTCAGACAAACGAAGTGCCACACTGACTGCGCCTTCTTTGTCCATATCGCGAACACTGATAAAAGCACAACCCGACGTTGGCAAGACGGTACCGCCACCCAACACCGCTTTACCAAAGGCTTCAGCGAAGGTATCGCCCACGCCCATGACTTCACCGGTGGATTTCATTTCAGGGCCAAGAATCGGATCAACGCCTTGGAACTTATTAAAGGGGAAAACCGCTTCTTTCACGCTGAAATAAGAAGGAATGATTTCTTTGGTGAAACCCAGTTCTTCCAATGTCTTGCCAGCCATGACCAAAGCCGCCACTTGCGCCAAAGAACGACCGATGCACTTAGAGACGAAAGGCACGGTACGTGACGCACGAGGGTTCACCTCAATCACATAAATCTCACCGTCTTGTACTGCAAGCTGAGTGTTCATCAAACCAATGACGCCCAATTCCAGCGCCATGTTTTTGATCATCTCGCGAATGTCATCTTGCACTTCTTGCGACAAAGAATACGGAGGCAAGGAACACGCGGAGTCACCAGAGTGAACACCCGCTTGTTCGATGTGCTGCATAATGCCGCCAATCACTACTTGATGACCATCAGAAATACAATCAATATCGATTTCAATCGCTGCGTTTAAGAAGTGATCCAATAACACAGGACTGTCATTCGATACTTTTACGGCGGTGGTCATGTAGCGATTCAATTCTTTTTCGCTGTAAACGATTTCCATCGCACGGCCGCCCAATACATAAGAAGGACGAACCACCAACGGATAGCCGATTTCAGCCGCTTTGGCCGCCGCTTGCTCCACACTACGAACCGTCGCATTGTGTGGCTGCTTGTAGCCCAAACGCTGAATCATGCTTTGGAAACGCTCACGATCTTCGGCGCGGTCAATCGACTCAGGCGTGGTACCAATGATAGGCACGCCTTCGTTTTGCAAGGCACGGGCAATTTTCAGCGGTGTTTGACCACCAAACTGCACGATCACGCCTTTTGGTTTTTCTTTTCGAACAATTTCCAACACGTCTTCTAGCGTTACCGGCTCGAAGTACAAGCGGTCAGATGTATCGTAGTCGGTTGAAACCGTTTCAGGGTTACAGTTCACCATGATGGTTTCGTAACCGGCTTCACGCAAACCTAACGCCGCGTGCACACAGCAATAATCAAACTCGATACCTTGACCGATACGGTTCGGACCACCACCAAGAATGATGATTTTTTCGCGATCGGTTGGCGCCGCTTCACATTCTTCTTCATAAGTGGAGTAAAGGTACGCGGTGTCGGTTGCAAATTCTGCCGCACAGGTATCAACGCGTTTGTACACCGGATGCACGTTCATCAAATAACGACGCTCGCGCATGGATTTTTCGGTCACGCTTAACAAGCTTGCCAAGCGAGAATCAGAGAAACCTTTGCGCTTTAGACGACGAATCACATCGTACGTCATGTCCACAAGGCCTTTGTCTGCCAATGCTAACTCTTCCTTGATCAAGTCTTCGATTTGCACCAAGAACCAATGATCAACGCCGGTCGCCGCGTAAATTTCGTCAACGGTCATACCAGAGCGGAACGCATCGCCGATGTACCAAATACGGTCAGAACCAGGAGATTGAAGCTCGTACGCCAATTTCTCTTTGCTATTTTCTTCAGAGAAATCCAACTGAGGATTAAAACCATCAGAACCCACTTCCAAACCGCGCAAAGCTTTTTGCAAAGATTCTTGGAAAGTACGGCCAATCGCCATAACTTCGCCCACAGATTTCATCTGTGTGGTCAAACGATCGTTGGCTGTCGGGAATTTTTCGAAGGTAAAACGAGGAATTTTCGTTACCACGTAATCAATCGCTGGCTCGAAACTCGCTGGAGTTTGTCCACCCGTGATGTCGTTTTGCAACTCATCAAGGGTGTAACCAATTGCCAATTTCGCCGCAATTTTCGCAATCGGGAAACCGGTCGCTTTCGATGCCAAGGCAGACGAACGCGACACACGTGGGTTCATCTCGATCACCACCAAACGGCCGGTTTTCGGATCCATACCAAACTGTACGTTGGAACCACCGGTTTCAACACCGATCTCACGCAATACCGCCAAAGAGGCGTTACGCATAATTTGGTATTCTTTGTCCGTTAGCGTTTGTGCAGGGGCAACGGTGATGGAATCACCCGTGTGCACGCCCATCGCGTCGAAGTTTTCGATCGCACAAACAATGATGCAGTTGTCTTTTTTGTCGCGGACAACTTCCATCTCGTACTCTTTCCAACCGATGAGTGATTCATCGATCAGCAATTCGTTGGTTGGCGATAAATCCAAACCACGGGTACAAATTTCTTCGAACTCTTCCATGTTGTATGCGATACCGCCGCCGGTGCCGCCCATGGTAAAAGAAGGTCGAATAATACAAGGGAAGCCTAAGTCGGATTGTACTTTTAGGGCTTCTTCCATGCTGTGCGCAATGCCAGCACGTGGACATTCAAGACCAATGGCTTTCATCGCTTGGTCGAATCGATTACGGTCTTCCGCTTTGTCGATGGCATCGGCCGTCGCGCCGATCATTTCAACCTTGTATTTTGCCAACACACCGTGACGCTCAAGATCCAACGCACAGTTCAGTGCTGTTTGGCCACCCATGGTGGGCAGAACCGCATCTGGGCGTTCTTTCTCAATGATTTTCTCAACAGTCTGCCATTCAATTGGCTCGATGTAAGTCGCGTCGGCCATCACAGGGTCGGTCATGATGGTCGCTGGGTTGGAGTTCACCAGAATTACGCGGAAACCTTCTTCACGAAGGGCTTTACACGCTTGAGCACCAGAATAGTCAAACTCACACGCTTGACCGATGACAATAGGACCTGCACCTAAAATTAAGACGCTTTTTATATCAGTACGCTTTGGCATAGTGTTTCGTTCCGTCCTTTCGTTTAGGCTTTAGAGGCTTTGATGTTTGCAATGAACTGATCGAACAGCGGCGCCACGTCGTGTGGACCTGGGCTCGCTTCCGGGTGACCTTGGAAACTGAACGCGCTCTTATCCGTACGGGAAATGCCCTGCAAAGAACCATCAAACAAAGATTTGTGTGTCATCACCAAATTCGCTGGCAAGGTGTCTTCGTCTACCGCAAAACCGTGGTTTTGGCTGGTGATCATGACAGTGCCTTTTTCAATCGCTTGTACTGGGTGGTTAGCACCGTGGTGACCAAACTTCATTTTCTTAGTTTTCGCACCGGAGGCCAATGCCAACAACTGATGACCCAGACAGATACCAAACACAGGGATCTCAGTTTCTAGAATCTCTTTAATGGCTTTAATCGCGTAATCACATGGCTCTGGGTCGCCAGGGCCGTTTGAAAGGAAAACGCCATCGGGATTCATCGCTAACACGTCTTTCGCGGGCGTCTGCGCTGGAACAACCGTTAAGCGGCAACCGCGCTCAACCAACATGCGCAAGATATTACTCTTGACACCGAAATCGTAAGCCACTACATGAAAATCAAAAGTTTCTGGTGTGGTATGACCTTTAACCAAATCCCAAGTGGATTCAGTCCAAGGGTAAGCCGCTTTCGCCGATACTTCTTTCGCTAAGTCCATGCCTTTTAGGCCAGGAAACGCTTTTGCCGCCGCAATGGCAGCGGCTTCGTCAAGGTTCTCGCCCGCCATGATGCAGCCGGCCAACGCGCCTTTTTCACGTAGAATACGCGTCAATTTGCGGGTATCTATGTCTGCGATGCCAACGACACCTTTGCGTTTTAGATAAGAATCTAAAGATTCTTGTGAACGCCAGCTGCTCGCCGTCAAAGGTAGATCGCGAATGATCAGACCTTCACACCACACGTTGCTGGATTCTTCATCTTCAGAATTGACGCCTGTATTCCCGATGTGGGGATAGGTCAGAGTGACCATTTGTCGAGCATAGGAAGGATCAGTAAGAATTTCTTGATAACCAGTCATCGAGGTATTAAACACTACCTCGGCTGTTGAGGAGCCATCTGCTCCGATCGACACCCCTTTAAAAACCGTGCCGTCTTCCAGAGCCAGAATCGCTGATGTTGCCAAAGGAACCTCCCATTTAGAGCCTTTCAGGTTGCAAAAAAGCGAGATAAACCGGCGGCTCACCTCGCTTTTAAGAAATTGCGTTTTTGCCGTGCATCCATGGATAGAAAATCAATGGATCTCGCGTTCAAAAAATCTGCCTAATTCTACTCTTATACGACTTTTGCGTCCACCGAATTGCCAAGAAAACGGGCAAAAAGACAAGTAGCATTCAAGAATTTATACTGACTTTTTGGTCAGAAATGCCGTATTAAACACTAGCACAACAAGCCATCCGCGACACCTTGTGCCGTTTCATAGCCTTTCAAATTGCCCAGCACAGTCAGAGCAAATACCATTGCGGCCGCGGGGCCTTTGCCCGTCAGAATATTCCCGTCCATCACTACGGGTTCGTTCGGCAGGTATTCTGCGCCAGTTAAACCCGCTTCAAATCCTGGGTAACAGGTCGCTTGCTTGTCCACAACAAAACCATGCGTGCCGAATACCACAGCGGGCGACGCACAAATGGCCGCCAATAAAGCGTCGTCAATGTCATGCTTTTCTAACATATCAATCAACAACTGACAGTCACGCAAGTGCTCTGCGCCCGGCATGCCGCCAGGCAGTACAATCGCATCAAATACCTGTTCTGATACCTCGGCTAGGCGCACGTCAGCTTCGACTTTTGTGCCATGAGCCATGACGACCTGCTTAGATTCATGAATACTTGCCACCGTTACCGCCACACCGCCACGGCGCAGCACATCAATAATGGTGATGGCTTCTATGTCTTCATTGCCGTTTGCAATCGGAACCAATACTTTGCTCATATTTTACCTCTTTCAGCTGAAAGGTTTAACGTCAACAAACAAGCCGCCTCGCGACCTTGTAGTGTTTGATCGTTTTGCTTTACTTCATAGTAGTTTTTTCGGCGCCCCACTAGGACAAAACCCAACGACTCATACAAAGCCATCGCGCTCTCATTGGATTCACGCACTTCTAACAAGGATTCTGTCACCCCTTGCTGTGCGACCGACGCCAACCACGCCATCATCAACCTTCTGGCCAAGCCTTGTCTACGGACTGCCGAATCAATCACAATTAATTCTAATTCGGACTGATCAAGCACCACCGAGGCCGTAAGCCAACCGACGACGTTTGGGCTTACCTCAGAGGCGACAACCACCCAATTCCGTCGTGTTTGCAGGGCATCTGCCACTAGATTCGCACCCCAAGGATGAGGGTTCGACAGCGCATCAAGCGCAATAATAGAAGGCTCATCAGACTCAACCGCTTGACGAATAAAACACTCGTTTATCATGAAATCAGCGCCATTATGAAAGAATTCACTTAAACATCATTTGAAAAGACCGCTTAAGAAAAAAGTGCCGCCTGCATTTTCAGCCACGCTTCTTTACGTAACTCAGGGATGCGATGCAATTCCGACAAACTCACAATGCGCGCGGTCGGATACTGTTTCAATGGACTATCGGCGGGTAAATCCTCCACCAGCTGTGCAATGTTAGCACCGGCCAATACCAGCAAAGGCGTGGTCGTGAAGTCTTTGACCAAACGCCCAACATAACTTTCAATAGCGCCAAATAACCAATCTGTACGCGGCCAAAAGTGAGGATTTTTCAAACCGCCCGGCCAAGAAAACGCGCTCCCTTGCCATTCATGAATGGGCTGTTTTAACAGCGCTTGCCCCATTTTTAACGCCAGCCGCTCCACGTCATCCGCCTGCGAAAAAACCGATGGAACATCACTCAAAATCAACAAGGTCTTCGACAGTGCATAAGCTCGCACATCCAAACGCATAACCTGGCTGTTTACCACTGGCTCAGCGTCCACAACAATATCCACCGCCAGCTCTTCGATCGGCTGCAAGTCTTCAACAATGATTTCTGGCCCAGCGTTAAGCTGCTCACGCAAATGATGAACCAAGGGCTCTTTTTCTACTGGTGCGAGCTTGCTCTCTGGCGCCACCGCGGGTTCTACTGCCTTAAACCCGCCTTCTACTGATTCGTGTGGACTCTTTTTAGCCACCTCAATGTGGGTAGCAATCGGCCAAGGCTGACTCGGCATGAACACGGTGCCTGCCACATTGCCTCTGGGTTCCCCGCCTTCTTTAACAGATAACCAAGACACCACACCCATTTGCCCTAAGCAATGAGTCTGAAAAGCCTGTTGAGGGGGTAATTCATGGAGCCTATTCACGGGACTGAGTGACCTTATTTGGCGTTTGATACGCGGGTAAACGGTGATGTATAGAGTATCGACAAATATACTCGTATATACCTAAACTTGCCACATGATGCCCGCAAGCCGGCACCGCTCTCGACTCATCATTGAGCTAATACCATTTCGACGAGGAAGCGGTCGTTTCAAGGAATCATATTCTATAGATGAGATCTAAGTGTATCCGTTACAAAACAAATTCAACCAAGGCCTGCAACACCACGAACGACATTAAACCGGCGAGTATGTCGTCGAGCATGATGCCGAATCCGCCATGTACGTGCTTGTCGACCCATGAAATGGGCCACGGCTTTAAGATGTCGAATAGGCGAAATAAAACGAAGCCTAATACAATGTACATCCAGCCTTCGGGGGCGAGGAACATGGTAATCCAGTAGCCAACAAATTCATCCCAAACGATGCCCGAGTGGTCGTGCACGCCCATGTCTTTTGAGGTTTTGCCACACAGATAAATCCCCACCAACGAGGTGACCACCAGCATGACGAGATAGTCGGTGGTGCTTAAACCTTGCAGCAACCAGATAAAAATGGGCACCGCTGCCAACGTGCCAAAAGTGCCCGGTGCTTTAGGTGCCGCACCGGAACCTAAGCCAAACGCCAGAAAATGGATCGGGTTACGCCAAACCGACGCGGGGGCTGAATTCGCCATGTAATGTTACCTATTAGTTAAATGTCTTTAAAACGGAATGTCAGAAATGTTGCCATCCGCTAATGTCACCGTCGTATCCCTCAATACTAAAGCCGTCTTCAGTGACTTCGCCTATTTTAGTGCATTCCAACCCGAGCGTTTGGGTAATCATAGCGATCTCGTCGGCTTGCGCTTTCGACGCCGTAAAGCACAGTTCGTAATCGTCACCGCCCGTCAACGCCAGCGCCAGCGCCACGTCGGGTTGCCAAGCACGCAGCTGAGCCGAAATTGGCACGGCATTAGCGTGTAATATGGCGCCCTTATTAGACGCCTTAAGAATATGCTGAATGTCTTGCGCCAACCCATCGGAAATGTCCATCATCGCATGGGCAACGCGTTTTAAAGCCATGCCAACGATCAATCTGTTTTGAGGGCGCCAGTAGCGTTCGTAAAAGTAGTCAAAACGCTCGCTTGATACTTGCCATTCGCCGGTGACAATCGGCACTGCAGCGGCCGCGTCGCCAAGTAACCCAGTCACGTAAATATCATCACCCAATTGCGCTGTACTGCGCTTCACCGCCAGCTCTGTTTCAACATAGCCGTGTACTTGCAGAGTGATGGTTAAAGGGCCTTTTGTGGTGTCGCCACCCACCAGCGCTAGGCCAATCGGCTCAGCCAACTCGGCCATACCTTGCGCAAGGCCCGCTAACCATTGTGGGTCTGAATCTGGGATCGTTAAGCCCAAAGTAAAAAAAGCGGGTTTTGCTCCCATCGCCGCCAAATCACTCACGCAACTGGCGACCGCACGATAGCCAATGTCAGTAGGGTCAGCGTCAAAAGGAAAATGTCGCCCTTCAACAAGGGTGTCCATCGAAAACACCAAGCTTTGTCCGCTTGGCACCACCACTTGTGCGCAGTCGTCACCAATGCCTAACAAAATATCGTCGCGGCCTTGCGTGTCCGCCATCACCGACGCTTGAAAGATGTGTTGAATCAGCTCGAATTCTTTCAACGGGATGTCCTTGTGCTATTGGTACGGCAAGATACAGGGGCGAAACACATCACTCAGTCTTCGTTACGCTTAGCGCGTTGTTTTGGCGCTGGAATCACCTCTAAGTAGAAAGATTTCCAATGCTGGCTTTGGGCTGAACTGATATTGGTATTAATGTCACCTTCGTGAATGCTGCGGGCTTTATCAGCCACTTGACCGAATTTGCAATTAAAACCCCAAAAATCAGCGCCTTCTGGCAAGGCTTTTTTGCGCTCTTGCTTGATGTACTGTTTTACTTCGTTTTTAGCGGCTTCAATAATGCGCTGATAAGACAGCTTGGGGTGAGACAAGACAAAGTTTTTTTTCATGAAAATCCTAAGCGTATTCGCGTGATAGCAAGAAGCAACAAAAACGCCGCTTCGATAGCGGCGTATAATAACGGGATACTCTTTATACAGCTATGGCAAAACACCACTTTGAGCGCTATTTTTGTCCCGCAGATTTCACCATGCCGCTGGCAAACACTACGCCTAGGCAGACAAAACACAGTCCAAACGCCGCTGCGATGCCAATCGGCTCGTCCAACAAAGGGATGGCTAATAAAGAAGCCAATACCGGAGTTAACGCGCCCATCGCCGCTGTTCGCTCGGCGCCCAAGACATTGATCGCGTAGCCATAACTAAAACCAGATCCTAAACCGACCAATACCGACTGAATAAAAAACTGCCCTATTAACGTGTCTGTACTGACCAAATTCATACCAGACGTCACCACGCCGGTTGCAAGCAAAATCAGCAAAAACAACGTCGACACCAAGCCTAATAAGCCCGTCGCCGCCAAAGGAGGCAAACCAGCAACACGCAAAGAAACGGTGTAAACAGCAAAAAAGAAACTGCTACCGATAAACCATAAATCGCCTTTCCAAACCTCGCCCTCAAGGGACCATAAAGAAATAAGCAACAGAGCCACAACCCCCACCATAATAGCGAAAAGGCCAAGCAAACGAATTCGGCTCAACGATTCTTTAAAAACAACCACTGCAATCGCACTAACAAATAAGGGAAACGTGCCCGGAATTAACAGTCCAGCATGAGAGACCGGGGCATAATGCATGCCCGTTGAACTGAGAAAAAAGAAAGGCACGCCGGCACCGAATACAATGCCAAACAAAGTCCATTTTGGGACAGTCAGTAGAAGTCGACGAGCTCGATATAAAAACGGCAATAAAATCATGCCTGCCATGAGGTAACGCATCAGAGCGAGATCAAAGGTCGTTAAGGCCGATTGCACACCTATTTTCACGCTGACCAACCAACTTGCCCAAATACAAGCGGTCACAAAAGCCACAAAAACTCCAAGCTGAAACGCTCCGCCAGTAGCAATCGTACGATAATGGTTAGCCTGAATAGAGGCCGTTTGAACGGTATCGCTCATAGTGAATCCTAGTGGTTTTTGGTATAAAAAATAAAGAGGCAATAAAACCATTATAGAGATAGACTCAAGCGCATGTCCTTGCCATTTATACCCATGAAAATGCTATTTTTGGCATAAAACATACTTTTTTACACAATATATTACCGAGTATGCCAATTTGAACATCGACCTTACAGACACTCAGATTCTCACCCATTTACAAAACGATGGTCGCTTAAGCAATGTTGAATTGGCCGAGAAAGTGCATTTATCGGCCTCTCCGTGCCTTCGCCGCGTAAAACAGCTTGAATCGGCAGGCGTTATTAAAGGTTACAGAGCCAGCTTGAATCGCAGAAAAGTGGGGTTGTCTATCACGGTCTTTATAGAAGTTCGGCTCAATTGCCACACAAGTGAGGCCACCGAAATGTTTGAACGAAGTGTGGCGAGCCTGCCCAATGTCATCAGCGCATTTTTAGTGTCGGGCCATGCAGACTACCGATTAGAAGTGGTGTCTAAAGACCTGATACAGTATGAAGACATTTTAAAAACCATACAAAATCTTCCCCATGTAAAAGACATACACAGTAATTTTGCCATTCGCGCGATCAAAAGCGACGCGCCATTGCCTTTATGATTTTCTTTTATACGGAAAATTAGAGTGAATAAAACAAAAAAAAACGCTTATTTATCAATAAGCGTTTTTTGTTTCTTACAATATCGTGACTAGACTTTAAAGCTTCCTACCTGATGATCCAAGGCGTTATAAAGCTTGGTGATGTCTTTCGCTTGTTGCTCAATTAAATCTGATACGGATTGAACAGAGTCAGATTGGTCTTTTAATGCCACCATATTTTGGTTGATGTCATTGGCAACCATGGACTGCTCATGAGTCGCTTGAGCCGTCTGAGCCGCCATTTCTTGCACTTTACCAAACGAGACTTTTAGACTGGTGAAGACATCGGCCACTTCCACAAAATTACTGACCGTAAATTGGGCGTTATCACGGCTATTTTGTATGGCTTTAGACGACTCTGTTACGTTGATTTTGAGTTTTTCAATCATGGACTCAATCTCATTCGTGCTGTCTTGTGTGCGGGTTGCTAAGGTACGAACTTCATCCGCAACGACCGCAAAACCACGGCCCTGCTCACCGGCACGTGCCGCTTCTATTGCGGCGTTGAGCGCTAACAAGTTCGTTTGCTCAGCGATATTACGAATCACCTCCAGAACAGAAGCGATGCTTTCTGAACTCTTCTGCAATTCACCTGATCGGCCAAGCGCATGCTCAATGTCAGTTACCAACTCTGTGATCGCATGCTGAGATTTATTTACCGCGGCCATACCAGACTGAGTCAGTTCATTTGAGGTTTTCGCTTCATCTGCCGTATTGCGAGCCACTACAGCCATTTGTTGATTGGACATGTCCATTTCATGCCCTGCGCTAACGATAGACGCGGAAGCGTTTGCTAACGCAGAGGTAATACCGGACGTCTGAGTGGCGACTTTATTCAATTGCTGGGTCATCTGGCCAAATTCGTCAGATTGTTTGTGAATGTTACCAATGATGCCACGTAGACGATTTACAAACCCATTAAACTCATAAGCAAGGTCGCCTAACTCGTCTTTCGTTTTGAATTCAATGCGCTGTGTTAGATCGCCATCTCCTTCAGAGATTTCACGAATACGCTGGCTCAAATAACGCACTCGCGTCGTCAATGTTTTAGGCGTTTTATAACTGAACCAAATAGCGATTAACAACCCCGCCATAACAACAAAAAATGCGACTTTTTCAAAGGCTTTTTCTTTACCTAAGATGGTATCTTTAGTGAGCTTAGCATGATTGTTAACCGCTTCACCCGCCTTGTCTAAGATGCCTCTCAATGCCTGAAACTCAGCGTTGGCTTTTTTCTCAGCAGCGTCAAACGTCGGCGCATTTTGATCTAACGCAACAAAGGCATTAGACGCCCTTAGCCAGGAATCGAACGCTTTGTCAAAATCGCCCAACGAGCGATATACTTCAGGCTCTGCGGACAAATACTGACGAAAAGCGTCAAAACGATCTTTTACTTGCTGCGCGTTTTCTAAGCGATCTTTTTCTTCATTGACCAAATTACCAACGCCCACAACGATACGCTGCTCTGCCAACTTAGCCTGATAAAGATCTCGGTCTGCATTTAACACCACAGAGGAGGCATTGCTGTACGAATCTGCCTGCGCGGTTAATACTGTGTTTAATTGGCTAATGATGTAGCTCATTGATGCCAAAGCAATCAATAAAGTCAGGCTCATTACAAGTACGGGTAACGAACTTTTTACCCGGATAGAGTTAAAACGCATAAGATTGTCTCCCAACAAATCACTGCCATATGATATTTTAAACATATAGGTAAGCTGCCAAAATGACGCAATCATTAAAGACAAATCCTCACAAATCATGCCACTTTCGTAACAAGACGCGGGCACTACTTACACAGTTTTGTATTTTAAAAGCAAACAACAACGCTTTTTTCATTCAAGTTCTCTTTATATTTCGCGCACGCCGCCATTCTCTATAAGGGCAATACGAGCCAATGTCTTTTCCAACCTATAGAGCCAAACTCGCCCTTGCGGCTTGGCTAGAAACCCAAAGTGAGTTTCGACTATCCCCCCATGCTGACAACCTCATGACCGCATTGGAGGAACTCGATTCGGTACCAAGCCCCGTCAGTTATGGTTCACAGCTAAAAACGCTAAAACGCAGCTTTAACCGTCTTGTTTTTGGGCTGCTGATGCTTGCGTTTTTGCTTGGCCTCTTAGCCGTGCCGTCGGCCTTTGCGACCACCGTGTCGAATCAGGTTAACATTTTTTGGCTGTTGCTCGTCTTACTGGGATTCCACGCGTTAAATTTCACGCTGTGGGCGATCACTCTGATGGCCAGTGTAATGCGCGCTTCCAACAGCCAAGGCGTCTTGCTGAGCTTGTTACTTTATGCCAATACAAAGGTCAGCCAATACGCAAAAGTGAACGGTACCGTCTGCGCTGCGTATTTACGTTGGCAGTGCCCGGCCCAAGCCAATAAATGGCTGCTCAGCGGCTTGTCTCACGGGGCCTGGGGCGGTTATTTGTTGGCCGGTTGGTTCATGACATGGCTGTTATTGCTGACAAATCAGGTCAATTTTGTTTGGGAAACCACCTTACTGAGCGATGCGGCGTTTGTTCAACTCACGCAAACTTTAAATGTGGTGCCTCAGTGGTTTGGCGTTGCGGTGCCTAACTCATTTGACATTTTAGCCAGCCGCGTCGATCAGGCCTCACAAGCCTCGGACACCAGACAGCACTGGGCGAACTTATTACTCGCCAGTATTTTCTTCTACGGTGTACTGCCTAGGCTGTTTTTTGCGTTGCTCTGTACTGGATTGTACCTTGTGAAACGAGCCGCTCAGCCCCTAAGCACCCAAGAAAAGATTATCCAAAACCGCTACCGTCGACCCGAGTACCAACAGAAAATGATGGTCGATGCAGACCACGCTCATCTCACCACAGCGCCATTATCAGACAATCAGGATACACAGCTCACACTGCCAAACGACGCTTTTTCTCATCCGTGGGCGTTGTTTGAGTGGAGCACAGAAAAACCGCTGTTTTTAGCGTCCGTTTGTGACGTAATGTCCCTGAACAGTCGCGAACAACAAGATCAATTGTTAGCCACACCAACCGATTCCCCTGTTTATATAGCCGTTGACGCAACACAGAGCCCAGACCGCGGTTCGCGGCGATTTTTTACGCGTGTCAGAGCGCTTTACTCGTCGGTGTACATGGTCATAGTGGAGGGCGAACACGCCCGATTCACCGACGATTGGCAGCGCCTTGCACGCGAAGCCGACGTGCCGTCCATCACTCACATCGTAAAGGAATAAACTGTGTCAATATCTCTTTTGGTTGTCGGTCACGCCAATACTGGTAAGACTTCCTTGATTCGCACCTTGTTACGACGTCAGAATTTTGGCCAGATCAGCGATCGAGCTGGCACCACTCGCCACGTAGAAAGCGTGCACATTACGGTTGCTCAGCAGTCGGTGATAACGCTGACCGACACGCCCGGTTTCGAGGACTCCATTGGTCTGTGGCAAGCGCGCTATTCAGAAGCGTTTCGTCATTTTCAAGGGGCCGACTGGCTATCGCCTTTTTGCCAAAGCTCACTGGCGCAAGGCGAATTCGAACAAGAAACAAAAATTCTCAAACAACTCGTTCTCACTGACGTTATTTTGTACGTCATTGACATACGACAAGCGCCTCTAGGCAAGTATTTGGACGAACTCGCCTTACTGGCCAGCGCCAATAAACCGATCATTCCGATTTTGAATTTCAGCGCAACGACCCGCGCACATCTCCACGCTTGGCGAAATGTGCTGGCAGAACGCCACCTCCATGCGGTCATCAAATACGATACGGTGGCATTTTATTTTGAAGACGAAAAGCGGCTTTATCAAAGCATTCAAAGCCTAATGCCGGAACAATACGACATCATTCAACAGCTGATCCAGTCACGAGAAGACGCCGCACATATACGGCAAAGCATGGCGAGCCATCAATTAGCCGACTTGCTGCTGAGAGCCGCCAGCACTCGACTCGAATGCGCACACTATCCGCCTCACCATGAAGAGTCTGTGCAGTTTGAAAACAAGATACGCACTTTAGAACATCAGTATATTGACGCCCTGCTGCGCCTCTACGAATTTGATGCCGACGATATGGTGGCCACGCCCTTAGCCATTCAAAACGCGCGCTGGCAACAGGATTTATTTTCGAGCGACACACTGAAAGACTGGGGAATCGACACGGGAACCAGCGCGCTAACCGGTGCGGCGATTGGCGCGGGTATTGATGTCATGTCGGCCGGTCTGACATTGGGTACCGCCACCGCCATTGGCGCCATATTAGGAGCAACGTGGAAAACTGGGCAACATTATAAAGACACCTTGAAGAGCAAACTCACCAAACGCCATTACCTGTGCCTAGATAACGACACATTGACACTTCTGTGCCTACGAGGGCTCAGCGCCATTACTCATTTGCATCAACGCGGTCACGCTTCGCAACACGTTTATAAAGTGGATAATGAACCGTCTCATGTGGCTGTAATGGAACACATCAAGCCATTTTGGAAGCAGGCACAACAGCACCCAGAATGGGAAAAACAAGCACCACCAGACACACATCCGAGCAAACAAGCCCTGCAACAGCAACTGGAGCACGCCTTAAACACGCCACATCAAAGGTAGCCAGCATTAGCTGCGCGCTAACTCGGCATCCAAACGGAGCTGGGTCGCGTGCATTTGCTGTTCACATCGCTCTAACAAATCCGCCACCTGCGCGTCATCCATGCCCTGGGTCTCGATAGGATCGAGCATTTCTACGATAACACGGCCATTATCCCAGCGATTTAAACGCACCTGGCCGTGTGTGCTGCTGCACACCACCGGCACGATGGGCACACCGGCCTGAATGGCGGCATGAAAAGCGCCACGTTTAAAGGGCAACCAACCACGACCACGGCTTCGAGTACCTTCAGGGAACATCCAAATAGAGAACCCCGTTTTTTTCATACTGCTCACCACTTGATCAATGGTGGCAATGGCCTGCTGTCGATTACGGCGGTTGATCAAAATATTACCGCTGGCCCAATACAAGGCCCCAAAAAAAGGAATCCAACGCAGGCTTTTTTTGCCTACCGTCACCACACCTTTTGGCATCACGGCGGCCAAAGTGAACAAATCAAAATTATTCTGATGGTTCGCTACATACACCGCTTGAGGAGAGTTTTGTGCTCCTTGAGCCACTCGACGCTCAACCGACAAGCCAAACAAACCGGCTACGCTGGCCAATACGCGACCAATATAATGCACGCGATTTTTAGAGCGCAATGCCATCAGACACAGCACGATCCCCAGCAGGGTGACGCCAACAATTAACACCAATAAGATGGCCATTCGCATCAACATTAACATAGTAAACTTTACCTTAACCTGGCTGCAAACAAAGCCAATCATTGGGCGGCTTATCGCCGATGAAACGCCTCACGCCATTGAAAAAACGCGTCTGCCACAAGTGGCTTAGAAAAGAAATAGCCCTGTATTTTGTCGCAATGATACTGCCTTAATAGTGCAACGCCTTCGGCGTTTTCAGCGCCTTCGGCGGTCACTTGAAAGCCCAGACTGTGGGACAAATCGATGGTCGCCTTGGTAATGAATTCGTCGTCTTTATTCGTGTCAATGTACTGGATAAAAGCACGATCAATTTTCACTTCATTCACAGGCAATTCTCGTAGATACGACAACGAGGATTGACCAGTGCCAAAATCGTCAATGGCAAGATGAACCCCCCTATCTTGTAGCGCTTTTAATACACGGATCACTTGCACACGATCTTTCATGACCGCACTTTCCGTGACTTCTAACGCCAGCGCGCGCACGGGTAAATGGTTGGCTTTTAGCGCGTCTGACACCATGGAGGGCAGGTTTTCGTCGACCAAATCGTGAGCCGATAAATTGACCGCCACACGAATCTCATGACCCAGCGCCCACCATTGACTAAGCTGTGATAAGACGGTTTCCAAAACCCATTTTGTAAGGAGCTGTATAATGCCTGCGTGTTCCAATAAACCTATAAATTCATCAGGCGGGACAAAGCCCAGCTCAGGATGAACCCAGCGAATCAGCGCTTCGGCTTCGTGACAGTCGTCAGACGCTAAGCCCACTTTGGGTTGATATACGACAAACAATTGATTGTTAACCAAAGCAGCAGGTAAATCGCGAATAATGCTCAACTGGCGACGGTGGTTTTCGTCTTGGCCAATTTGATAAAAAACGCATAATTCACTCGATTCACGTGCCTCATCCGCCACAATATCCAAGCGACGCATGGTGCTGTTAACGCTGCTCGTAGCATGTTCAAAAGGCAACACACCAATACTGATGTCTAACCGAATACTAGAACCTTCTTCCACTTCAAATTCTTTGGCATACAAACACTTTAACTCGCTGCAATCTTGCAAAGTGATGTTTCGATCAAAGATCAGCAAAAATTTATCGCCATTTAAGCGCGCCAACATATTGGCATCATGCCCCCATCCCTGAAGCCGTTCGGCCATTTTAGACAACAACACATTGCCCACATCAAAGCCCAACATATTATTGATGTCTTTAAAATGTCGGATATTGACCAAGACCAATCCACCTTGCTCTTTAGGTAACGTTTTACCTAAAAACTGCTCAACCGCACTCTGATTAAACAGGCCGGTTAATACGTCATGGGAAGCTCGAAACGTCAGCTCTTTTTCCCTATTGATGATGGCGTTTTGCATGGTTTTCATAGTGTGAGATAACACACCAAACTCCCCTTCTATCTCAGGGGCCGTTACCTTATCTTTAGCCTCACCTCGACCGATTTGAGTCGCGTATTCTACTAAACGGCTAATGGGGCGCGTCATATTACGCGCCAATCCCACTCCTAAAAGCAACGCCAATACTAAGGCACCGGTAAAGATCAACACCAGCTGTTTGCGCGTATCATTGTAGCTTTGCAACCAAGGACCATACGATAAGTGAATCATGCCCCATTGATTGGGAATCCCCAGATCCATGCCAAGCGTGAGGTACTTTTCATCGTTCGAAAAAGCCGGCTCAACAAGAATACGTTGAATATTATCGATACTTTTAAGCAGCGTTGCTTTTTCGTCTTGTGGTAAAGTAGACCCGCCGCTAAACAATTGATTGTCTTTCTCAAACACAAAGCTGATATCCAACCCGGTAACGTCTTTGATTTGCTCCGCCAACGCTCGATCTAACAAAAAAGCCATGCCCACCCAAGCAATGATATTAGGCGCTCGAATAGGAACCAAAACGAGCTGATACGCCAAATTATTCAGCGCGATCATGGTGCTAATAGACGACCCACCAGAACGACGCGCTGCGACAACAAGGTCGCCAATGGTATTGTTCAAGTCTATGTTTTGAGTCGCGCTGATCAGCTCACCACTGGGTGATACGAGAATGGACACATCGGCATTGATACGAGCGCCATGATTTTCAAGTACCGATTGGATGGTGCCCGTTTCTCGGGTTGCCACGGCTTGCTTGAAGCCAAAATCAGAGGTGAGTATTTCAACACCTTTCGTTAACTGCTCGGCTCGGCTGGCCAAAAATAAGTCGAATACGTTTCGAGATACGTCGATGGACTGCACACCTTGTTTATAGTTGCCTTCTTTCAAAGACGACAAAACCGCCAGGGCGGTGCCCAATTGCGCCAGTGCAAGCAACACTAAAATAAACATGATCAACCGTGCTTGAAAACTTTTTAACACGCTAAAACCTCTTAAATACACATCATATTCTATCACTGGCTCGGCATCACTGACCCTAAGCTAACAGCTCAAAGCCCATTAAAGAATAGGGCTTAACACTTTGACACGCTTTAGTGACATCGGCTAAGTTTGCCAATAATGATCTTTCCAATAATCCACCTGATCATCCGCCAAAAAGCTCCATGCGACAAACCGGCTGATCTTCTGACCTTGTGCCATATTGATCGTCTTTACTTGAACGGCGCCGACCTCTTTTAAAACGCGATAAATGGCGTCTAAATTATGCTGTCGAGCCACTAAAGACGTAAACCAAAAACAACGTTCACCGTATTGCACACTTTCTTTAATCATGCGCGTAATGAAGCCCGCTTCTCCTCCCTCGCACCATAACTCAGCGGCTGTACCACCAAAATTCAAGGTAGGATTTGACTGAGGCGTGGCGTCCACAGATTGGCTTTTTACGCCGCGCCATTTGCGTTGCGATTCACCCACCATCGCTGACTCGCTAGTGTGAAAAGGAGGGTTACACAAGGTCAGATCAAAGCGGTCTTTGTCTTTCCAAATACCGTCAAATAGCCTAGCCGGTTGCGCTTGTAGGCGTGCGCTGATGGCGCCTTTCAAACAAGGGTTTGAAGCCACAATCGCCTCGCATGTCGCCACGGCCACCGTATTGACATCCGAACCGACAAACTGCCAGCCATATTCTTGATGTCCGATAATGGGATACACACAATTGGCCCCAACGCCCACGTCCAACACCTTAACGCCCTTACCGCGAGGAATAACACCCTGGTTGCTGGTCGCCAACAAATCCGCTAAATAATGAATGTAATCCGCACGCCCTGGAATCGGTGGGCACAAATACCCCGCAGGAATGTCCCAAAATGCCACGCCATAAAAATGGCTCAGCAAAGCGCGGTTGAGGGTTTTTACCGCCTCAGGATTGGCGAAATCTACAGATTCGTTGCCGTACTGGTTCAACAGAATAAAACGGCTAAGTTCAGGGCAAGAATCGGCTAATAAAGCAAAATCGTAACGCGCACGATGCGGATTACGTGGATGGAGTTCAAGCTTCTTCGTGCGTTTGCTTTTCGTGTTCTTGCTTTTTAAAGCCACTGTGCTGCCATTGTGTTAGATCAAAATGTGAGTATAACTGAATTCTAAGGTGAGGCCTAAAAGTGCATTGGCTTTAGGGTTCAGGGTTCAGGGCTCAGGGTAAGGAATCAACGCTTTTACCACTCGTTCACAAATCCCCCTAAACCATTGCACACCGGGGTCATTTTCGACGGTTTTAGGCCAGCTAGAATAATAACGAATAAAAGGAAAATCCATCGGTAAGTCTTTGACCACCAGCCCAAATTGCTGACGAAAGCGCTCTGGTAACAAGCCACTGTTGCTCATCAATAACGACGTTCTACCAACGGTTTCCAGTGCGGCCAACATATAAGGCGTTCGAAAAGCAAAACGCCGCTCACGGGCGCGTTCACCCAGCAGGGCATCTGTTATGACGGAATGGCTGCCACCCAGATTAACCAGTACATGCGAATACGCTAAATAGTCCTCTAAACTTAGGCGGGGCTTATTGGCTAACGGATGCTTAGCCGACATCACACGCCGACATATTAAGTCTATTTGGCATGTTTATCGTGGTCGCCAGCGCCATTAATGTGCAACTGATCAGTGCTCGAGTGCAACGCAAAGCCGCCTTACTTGCTAAACTTTCCTAATGACAGCCTTCGCAACAACGCAAGCATCATAATGGCCTAAACATTACAGCCAGAGTGTAAAGGGCGCAATCGACAAGCCCAACACGAGCAATACGGCAACCAGCGTAAAAAAAGCTTCAGCTGGGTTTTGACGAGCATGCTGAAAGTAGCCCAACACCCACTGCCCCAACGAAATAGGTCGCATGCCATTTGCTCGCTCGCTCTGATCCTCAAGAATCAGCGCTCTTGCTTGCTGGGCTTGCGCTTTGTCTTTGACCCATAACCCTGCCATCGAGATCTGCCAGCGACCCGCATTGGTTTCGTAAAAAGCAACATCGTGATCCATTAACAATTGGCGGATAGCATCCGCCTCTTCGTCGGGCACGTATTTTAATCGGAAAACCAGCGTCGCCATATTATCTAACCTTGACCGTAAAATTTGAGCGCTAAAGAGTAAGAGAAGCCAAGCAAGAATACAATCTTACAGCCCATACAGCGACGCTGTCCTTACATACCGCTTGAATTATGGACAGTGGTGAATGTTCTTTTCAAGCCAGGCAATCACTTGCTCTTTAGGTAAAGCCCGACAGAAATAGTAGCCTTGTACTTTATCGACGCCGAGCGCTCGAACCGCGTCTAGTTGGTCTTTTCGCTCGACACCCTCAGCCACTAACGCCATGTTCAGTTCTTTTGCCAGCTTGGTGACAGACGTGAGTATTTGACGGGTAAATGGGTCTTCTTTCAAGCCTGCAATGAACACTTGGTCTAATTTTAGGGTGTCATAAGGAAACCGGCGTAAAAAGTCTAAACCGGCGTAACCGGTTCCAAAATCATCCACTGACAAGCCAACACCCAAGGCTTTAATACCCTCAAAACGACTGACCATAACAGGTAGCTCAATCATTGTTAACACACTGGTTTCCGTCACTTCCAACCCAAGCCGGCCTTTGAGTTCTGGGTATTCTTGCAAAATATCGCATAAGGTCGTCGCAAAAGACTCTTTCAATAAGCTGTGTCGGTCCACATTCACCGAGATGTGAATGTTGTTGAGTGGCTGTGGGTATGCTCGGTATAAATCGCCCACCTTTCGAATCACCATCCAAGTCAGGTCATCGATTAGACCCAATCGTTGTACCATATCAACAATAACCAACGCAGGCACCTGACCGTGCAAAGGGGAATACCAGCGAACAAGGGCCTCTAATTCGTGATTCACCTCAGTGTTTAGCGACACAATCGGCTGAAAATGAACCTCCAACGTACCGTTTTTAATGGCTCGTTTAAGACAATGCCGCAATGACCGCCGATAATAGAAAAACATGTGATGCGAAGCGTAAAAAACGATACTCAGCAGCAGCCAACACACCACAATAAAGGGCAACAATGAAAATAGAGTCTGCCAATACAAGCCAGAAGGCAGGGACACGTCCAAGGTCATTGCCCAATCCTCTAACGTCACGCTTCGTTTAGCGAGGATGTTTAAGTCGTCGCCTTGGCGGCTCGAAACGAGTATCTGCTTACCCACCGTTAACGCATAAAAAAACTCGGGCAACAGGATCGGGTCCAAAAGGTTGGTCAATATTTCAGGGGGCGCCAAGCCATTGATACCGAGCCCATCGGGGCGTTGATAAAAAGCAAAAAAGGTTGATTCGCTCAGTGTAGTAGAGCGCATTAAAGACACGGTAGTCCGCTCTTTACTGCCCGTAATACGAGCAATAATTGAACTGTAAAGGGTAATATCGATCGCGCCAATACTTGAGCAAAACACCGTAAAACCTTCGTCAAAGAGACCAAACTCTTTAAACGTTGGCGAAAAAAACACCGCACGCTGCAGCCGAATGGTATCGGCTTGCTCACACGTCTGAGCCGATTCGTCGACGACGTGTTTCAGCTCTTTGACGATACCATTCATCTGATCGCTAAGCACCGCGTGAGCAGAACGGGTTTTACTTTCTACCTCCGCAAGCAGATAAATATACAGTCCCGCTGTGAAAAACGTTAAGCACACAAGCAAGGATAAAAAAACGTGGACGATCAAGATATTTTGTTTAAAAGAAATGTGTGGCAGCGTCGTTTTCATCATACTTGGTCATCCTTTCCAGCGGTCTACAAATACTTTACATCAGTTTGATGTAATTTTTTGTAAGACTAACGCATGATCACACAAATACAAAAAAGCACCAACAAAAAAAGCCACCCAATATGGCATTTTTTGACGGTAACAACCGCCCCACAAATAGGCCGTTAAAAGGACATTCTAACCAAGACTTTTAGCCCGGCGTTTTCTCGATCACTATCGATAAATACCCGACTTCAATACCAAACTTTCTCATTACAGACTCATTTATAACAACGCCTTCTTTGACCATGTACATGCGGTCATCAACATTCACTTCAAGCAAATCACCGTCGTAGGGCACTTGTAAGACGTAGTTCATAAACAACGCATTGCCCGAGATATTGATGTTGCCAGAACCGACCACGTCATTGGCCGTTGCGGTGTAATCACCCTGCTCATTTGGCGTCATGATCCATGTACGATTTTGCACTTCGCCATCATCAAACACAAAGACCTCAGCCAATGTGCCCACTCCGTTCTCCCATTGTCCATCCAGTGTGGCATTAAAATAGCGAATCACTTCACCACTGCGATTTTTTAAAATACCGTGGGCGGTTAAAGAACCAGAAAAGAAGGTTTGCAGTTCGAATTTTGGCTCGTTTTTAGCGTAAATAGACAGGTCCGTCGTGGAACACGCCGTCAGCGTAAACAAGCACAGCAAAGCGGCCACTTTCATTACCATTGAGCGCCATAAAGAACCCATATTACTTCTCCAAATTATCAAATTAAGCCCGTAAATTAAAAATAGCGGTATTGAATATCCACACTTTCGTATTTGCCTTGTGCATCACAAATATTGGCTCGGCCCGTGAAACGCAACAAGCGCTTGCTTGTTGAATCGTAAGCGACAATAAGGGGGTCTACCGCTAACTTGACTACCCAAGAAATAGGCGACAGAGAAAAACATTGAGCATTAAGGGGCGTCTCATCAAGGCACGTCACTCGGCTAAAACGAAACGCAAAGGTGGTCAGCTCACTGGGAACCAAGTAGTCAACATCAAGCGTTTTACCGGACACCAGAGCATCCCAATATTGCTTTATAAAAGCATCAAAACCGGCATCTACCACCATACCGGATTTTAAAGACACGGACTTTTTACTGGGTGATGACTGGCTATTTTCTTGATAAATCATCTCTAATTTACCCTGAACCGCCTTCACCTCAGTTCGCTCGCCATTACGCTCGTTAACCTGTAAAAAGTTTGGTGTGACAGCGGACATTGAAAAATTTAACATTTTACTGCCAAACACTTGCCCCTCAGGTTCAGAATACTCGACTTGATAAAAACCATTTTCTAGGGGCTGATGGGTTTCTCTATAAACTAAAGAGCCGGTTTTGATGCTGTAAGCACTGCCTACCATTTTAGCAAAAGGTTCACTGGCGACACTGGCGACACTCAACAAGAGCCCACTGCATAACAAGATTAGCGGTTGCAGTATTCGTGTGTTATTTGACATAAATATTCTCACTTTGCGACCTCACTCGATTGAAACAACCCCCACCTCTCGCTCATCCAAACGCCGAACGGTATGACCAATGCCCAAATAATCGCGATAATCCCCAAGGTCAATACGGTGGGCTGAGCCAAAGTAATACCGGCCAGACTCGCGCCGGCAAAATAGCTCATTGTCGGCCCTATCGCGCCCAACACAGCACTCAACCAATACCGTGATTGTAAAAATGCCAAGCTGTGAACAAACAAGGTACCGACACTGATCCACAAACACAGCAGCCAGATAGGCGGCAATTTATAAGCTGACAAAAAATCCTCGGTTGATGCAAAAATGCCAAGCTGAAATAAAGTGCCATCAACTAAGATACCTAACCCTAAAAAAGCGAGTAATAAACGCCATTCTCGTCGACGGCGCATGAAAAAACGATCGTGCAACACCAGATACAAAGCCGTTATAACAACCGCCCAGACATTTCCGGCTAACAAACAAACAAACCAAACGATTTGAAACAACACAGCATTTATTAATGGCTTTAACGGTTTCATGCCGTTGGCTCCCTGTGTTTATTTAGATAGACAAACGATGCTCAGGCTTCGCAAACACAAACTGCCCCGTACTGATCGCTCTCTCTTTAAAGCCGCCTTCACAATACGCGAGATAAAAGTCCCACATACGACAGAAAACATCATCGAAGCCCATCTCGGCCACCTCATGACGCGATGCGTGAAAACGCGTCCGCCAATCCGCCAACGTTTTTGCGTAATGCTCGGTAATGTCTTCCAAACCCACAATTTGCATGTCTGTTTTAGAGGCAATCTTATGAGCAATAACTTGGTTTGAGGGCAAACAACCGCCCGGAAAAATGTAACGCTGAATGAAATCGACTGAGCGACGCGCATAGTCATAACGTTGATCTGCAATAGTAATGGCCTGAATCACCATAACCCCATGAGGCTTTAATAAAGCACTGCATTTAGAAAAATAACTGTCGTAAAACTCATGTCCGACAGCTTCGATCATTTCGATAGAAACCAGCTTGTCATATTGACCTTGTAGATCACGATAATCTTCTAACAACAGGGTGATTTTGTCTTGCAAACCTTCTGCCTCAACCCGCGACTTAGCAAACTCATATTGCTCTTTTGAAATCGTTGTTGTGGTGACTTGGCAGCCATAATGCTTGGCCGCATGAATGGCCATACCGCCCCAGCCAGTACCAATTTCAACAAGATGATCTTCTTTACCCAGTTGCAACTTTTGGCAAATACGGTCCAGTTTATTCACCGACGCTTCTTCCAAAGAAGAGTCAATTTGTGGATAAACAGCAGAAGAATACATCATCGTAGGGTCTAAAAATAACGAGAAAAAATCATTACCAAGGTCGTAATGGGCAGAAATGTTTTCTTTGGAGCCTTTTTTCGTGTTGGCGTTTAATTTGTGTATGACTTTGGCGCCAATACGGCTCCAAATAGGACGTTTGGCGTCCATCTTATTAATCACATTCAAATTGGCCACCATCAAACGAATAACCGCCACCACATCCGCAGAAGACCACCAACCCTTCATATAAGCTTCACCGGCGCCGATGCTGCTGTTCGAAAATATGTCTCGATAAGTATGAATATCATGAATATGAATGTGTGCACTGTAAGTGGCGCTGTCTTTTGGTTCACCAAATAAGTAGGTTTCGCCATTTTCTTCTAATGTCAAATGGCCTATTTCTAATCGGCCTAACATGGCAAACACCATTTTACGCGCGACCTTGTCAAACCATGTTGTTGTTCGATTCTTTATCACTTTCTGATTTTCCATACTGACGGAGTTCATTGTTGTTTGTCTCCTAGTGGATGTTACTACTTTGTATTATGGGTAGTGGAAGAGGATGATTGACTCGGATGTGAATGAAAAGGAATTTTCTTCATCCAAATTTTGAGCGCTTGCCAATAAATTCCGCAGGCTACTTTGAGGGTCATAACTGGGTAAGTAAAAAGCACTCTCGCCATAGAGGCCGCTGTCAGTGGCCTGCGGGTTAACGATAAGGTCGCATCAAATACCAAAGACTCACCAACCAACTCTTTGTTCTGCATATGAACCGCTAGTTTTTGGTTCGGTTGATTACTACGCCAGTCATAAAACTGCTCCATTGGATGAAAAGGTGACACGTGCATTTCTTTGTTAAAAGTCATACGTTGAGTGCGTTTCTCTGGATCACACCGAAGCACATAGGCCACTTTTTCTTTCCAAGGCGTGTTCGTCACTTCAAGCAACATAGCTTGCAGCTGGTTCTGTTCGTCAAAACAATAATAAATCGTTATGGGATTGATGATAAAACCAAAATAACGGCAATTTGTCAGCATACGCACCGGACCAGATAAAGCCAGATCAAGGCGATTGTTCACTTCACTCAACACGGCGTCTTTGATCGCTATCGCGTTGTCACCAAAGTAATCACCACGATCAAAACGCGCCAGAGCCGACGATTTCAACGACCACCAACGACTCATCGCCATCACGCGATCAAGCTCATCAAGATCAAAGTACATCATAAACACCGAATAACGAAACCCATGAGCACGAGGTGCGAAACGCCGATGCCTCACTGTACCATGGTAAATAGCGCTGTGCTTAGGTACAAAATCTACCATACAACACCGAGCCCATTGGCGACACGAACACCGCTCCAGCAACCGTCCTCATGAAAGCCATTGCGCCAATAGGCACCACAAAACCACGTATTCTTCACACCATTGATATCTTGCCAGCGGTCTTGCGCCTTAATGCCGTCCAAAGTAAAAGTTGGATGGGAATATTGAAAGCGCCCGATGATTTTTTTGTCGTCGATCATGTCGGTTTGATTGAGCGTCACGACGTAAGTGGTATCACTTGTGAAATGCTGCAAGATATTCATGTTATAACTGAGCGTTGCCGGCTTGGTTCTGTCTTCGCCTAGATGATAATTCCAGCTTGACCAAGCGAGTTTTTTCTTCGGCAACAGACGAGTGTCTGTGTGCAACACCACATCATTGTTGCGGTAAGGTAACGCCGTTAATACGGTTTTTTCGTCTTGCGTTGGGTCTGCCAACAAAGCCAACGCCTCATCGCTGTGGCACGCAAACACCACCTGATCGAATACTTGCTCGGAACCGTCTGCAAACAAGATATTAACCGCCGACTCAGAACGCGTAATCGATTTAATGTGAGTGTTCAACTGTATCTTGTCTTTAAAAGAGGCGGTTAACGAAGGTAAATAAGCCGACGAACCCCCTTTAATTACCCGCCATTCCGGACGATTGTTCACGCTCAACAGACCGTGGTTTTTGAAAAAACGTACAAAAAACACCAGAGGAAATGCCATCATTTCGTCTAACGTCGATGACCAAATTGCACTGCCCATTGGGATCAAATAATGACTAGCAAAACGAGCGCCATACCCTTTGGCTTTGAGGTATTCACCCAGTGTGACGCCTTCTTTTAACTGACCACTTTCCAAATCCTGAATGGCTTCTTTGTTAAATCGGAGAATGTCTTTTAACATGCCCATAAACGGCACATTAAAAATGTTTCGGCGCTGTGCAAACAGTGTATTCAAATTATTGCCACCGTATTCCAACCCTGTACGCTGACAACTGACACTAAAACTCATTTCAGTGGCTTTTGAATGAACACCAAGTTCATCCATTAATCGAATAAAATTCGGGTAAGTCCAATCGTTAAACACAATGAAACCCGTATCGATGGCGCGTATACTGTCGCCCTCGGGCACTTCAATCGTCGCCGTGTGACCGCCGATACGTCCAGCCGATTCAAACACCGTCACATCGTGCTCTTTATTCAAAAGATACGCGCTGGTTAATCCTGAAATCCCTGACCCTATTATGGCTACTTTCACTCATTGTCTCCTTAAACATCGATTATTAACCCGCCATGCAGATCGGTCACTGCGCCTACCGCTTAGGCCGCAATGGGTGTTAAAAGTTGCACTCAAGACCAGACTAAAATCCACAAGGTAAAAAATAAACCCCATGAATTTTTGTATAAGAATTACTTGGTCCCTTATCCTGTTGATTACAGGTCTCTACCTAGGTGCTACCTTACCGAGCCACCACTTAGGAAAGTGGCGAGCAACCCACAGCATAGTGGACAAGCGCTTAGGGAAGGCAAACTCAAAAGGTCGCGACTGCAATGCAGAAAACATTCTTTTTGCCGCGTCATCTGCTGACATCAAAAAAGGCATCGAAAAGGTGTTTTTCTGCGTCAAAGGGGTGTCTACAAAGCCAGGTAGCAAGCAGGTTACATCAATCTTAAAGGGTTTTAAGTCCATCCTCAGAGACGACAAAAAGTACCGTGCGGCCGCCTTGCTCGCACCATACGCCTCCGCCTGAGGAAAGGCCGCTTGCACCGCTTGAGAACTCACTCCAACAAGGTGCCCACAGGACGACTTTTTGAGTAATGGCAAACACAGCGCGACACTGTTAACGAGTCCAAAAAAATTGACCGACATAACCCGGTCCATCATCTCCCAATCTATCGGCGAAGTAGTCATCTCCAAATATTCGCACGTCCCTGCGTTTAAGATCGCGCAATCAAGGTGCTCTGTACTCAACAAAAGCGCTTGCCTAACTGTCTCTACCTGATCGCTGTCAGTGACATCAAAAGGCAAAAAACTCAGCAATGAATGCGACGCGAATAATGCCGACAACTCGCCGGGCTTTCTCGCACTCGCTATGACTCGCCAACCCGCGTCCAGATATTGTTTAACTAAAGCAAAACCAATACCCGAGCTTGCTCCAGTAATCCAAACGACATCGTGATCCGTTTTATGAGCCACCGTGTTCCCCTTATGTTAGGTTGCTAACCGTTTCTTTAAGCCTTTTACCACAGAGCCCAACACGGGCACATGTTCATAAACCATTTGACCAAGATCGTAAATGTCTTCATGAAAATAAACACGTTCGTTAAACTGTATTTGACTCATGCCGCGCACCGTTACCGTCTTGTTCCCCAGCTTTGGGTGTTTAAAATGCATATTCCATTTGATGTAAGCCGTGTTATCAGACGCCAGTTGATCTAAGAATTCAAAACGACCACTGTGGACATTGACACACATTTCAGAAAGGTAAGCGTGCAAATTTTCTGCGCCGCGAATTTCATGAACAGGGTCTTTAAAGAGCACATCTTGGGCGTAAACGTCATCAATTTTATCCAATTGAGGGTGCTTAACATCTTGATAAAACGCTTTGAAGCGCTCTATTAACAAAGGATTGGAATTCATTTTAGCGCCTGCCATACTCATCACTTGCCTTAGTCAATGCCCTTTCGGGTGTGTTTATTATCAGTGAATACGTGCTGAAGGGGTTCTTAGATCACTTTTATCTAAAATAACAGACACAAAAGAACACATAATAATGGCGACACTTTAAAAATAAGAATCGCGCAAAGTGATCCACGCGCATCGCCCCGTCGTATAGTATTGAATATAACAGCTTTCGATTTCGGAGCCATAAATGGAACGCGCACCCCAACTTTTACCTGACGAGCAACGATTAGCCGACATGTCGGCTATAGCGGAACACAGAGACCAAAGCGCTCTAGGGCGCCTCTTCGATCATTATGTGCCAAAAGTGAGAGCATTTTGCCTTGCTGCTCAGCCTGGTTCTAATTTAATGGCCGATGACATCGCACAGGAAGTCATGATCCGTATCTGGAATAAAGCACACACGTACAAGCCAGAATCGGCATCACTCAATACGTGGGTGTTTACTTTGGCTAGAAATGCTCGAATTGATTACCTTCGCAAAAACAGCCGTCACCAGTCGGACATTGACCCTGAATATCTTTGGCAATACATTGTCGATGAAAACGCAGACCCCTTTAAAGACGCACAACAAAAGAAAGACCAAGAACGCATCCAACAAGGTTTGAGCAAACTGCCTGCGGACCAAAAACAAGTTTTAGCAAAGGTGTATTTAGAAGGCAAAACTCACAAGGAGGCCGCTGAAGAACTCTCTTTGCCACTCGGAACCATCAAATCTCGAGTACGACTTGCCTTACACAAACTCACTATTTACGTTAAGAGGTAGTATCGATGATCCACTACCATCCATCGATTGAAATTCTGACCGACTACGCCGCCGGATCCTTGCCACTTGCCCATTCTTTGTGCGTATCTACGCATTTAGAGCGTTGTACCGAGTGCCAAAAACAAACTCGAAAGCTTGAAGTGCTTGGCGCCCAGCTGTTTGAAAATACAACGGTGGAAGATCGTCGCTTAAGCAGTTTAAAAGACCGCTTTTTTGACAACTTAACCGCCAAGACTCAGACAGACCAACAGACACAGCTGGACGGCAACACCTTGGCCGCCGAGCACCACTACGATCGCTGGGAGGACTACACGATTCCTCGCAGCTTGCGTCAGTTCATTACCAAAAGCTACGACGATCTCACTTGGACGCGACTCTCGCCGTCGTTCAAAATCGCCACGCTTTACAACGAAGAAGGCGGTGCGCAAATTGCACTAACCAGAGTGAAAGCTGGGGCGCATATGCCAACCCACACACACACGGGCGATGAAATTACCCTTGTATTAGAAGGGGCTTTTTCAGATGAAAGTGGCGTGTATCGCCAAGGCGATTTTATTAACCGTGATGCGAGCCACAAACATAAGCCCATTGTCACCAAAGACGCCGAATGCATTTGCTTAACCGTACTAGACGCTCCGATTGAGTTTACCGGCTGGTTAGCACGATTGCTCAACCCAATCATTCGTCGATATCACCCTCATTCACACTGAGAAAAAGCCCATGGCCACCGTCTGCAGCGTAAACGATAGACACACGATTGCAGACGTTAGCCAATAACAAGCAAATTTTATGAAATTCTGGTATAGTCCTTGCCCAATCTAAAAACAAGGACTATTTATCATGGCAACTAAGAAGAAACAGCCGGCAGCTTCGGAAACTTCGGAATCCATAGAAAAGCAAATGCAAGAGTTTCTTGCTCGCGGTGGACAGATAGATAAAATCGATTCAGGGGTTAGCGGTCAATCACAGCTAACAGGATCACGTCATATTTCCCTAGGAAACAGCAAAACGAAAGCACAATAAGCCTTCGTTTTTTATCGGACCAAGTTCGGTAGGTACACCAAAGATAACGCAGACTTGGCTTCTGAAACTAAGCCCGGAGCCAGTCTAAGCGTTCTTCCTTTCTAACTCATAAGCCAATCCAATCGACAGCGCCTGCGCCAAACACAACGACGAAGACAAAGAACGGAACGAATCGATTTCGGCTTCTTTCACCACAAAACACACAGACGCAATGGATGCTAACGGGCTGATTTGATTATCTGTAATGACAATTAAAGGCACATTTTTCTCTGCTGCGGCTTTGGCGACACTTTGCGTTTCTTCTGCGTATGGATAAAAACTGACAGCGATCAGCACATCATTTTGATCCAAAGAACTGCCTTGTTCTTTGAACATGCCACCCACGCCATCCACCAAATACGCTTTTTGGTTAATATGACGTAACGCATAAGCAAAATAACTCGCTACCACAAACGCACGCCTTACACCCACGATATGAGCAGCATGAGCCTGTGATAAAATCTGGATGGCTTTGTCCAGATCCTCTGGAGCGGTTGTCTCCCCCAAATGCCCTAACGCAATCGCATTAGCGTGAGAAAAACGACTCAACAATTGCGCTGGTGACTGATCACTGCCTTCATCACCAAATACTTCTCGTGCCATACGAATGCGATCTTGGTAATTCGGCGCCTCTTCCATCAATTTCTGTTGAAACAGTTTTTGCATTTCACTAAAGCCACTAAAGCCAAACGCGTTCGCAAAACGTACCCATGTGGACGGATGAACGCCTGCGTCTTTAGATAGCACGGCCACCGTACCAAACGCCACATCACTCGGAGCATCAAGAACAAACTCAGCCACTTGACGCAAGCGCTTGCTTAATTTGGGGTAATGCAATTTTATGGTTTCTTTCAAATCGGAGAGGGATTCTGGTGCCGTATCAATCATGACATATTCTCTGTATCAAAGTTCTCTCTAAAACAGCGAATATCAACCATACCGAAAGGTCTGTAGGTTTATCGTGAGAGAAGAAATTATTGCAATTTTGGAATAAAAATTCTAACTTAGTGATTGCTAACATGTCTAGTAATCCGACGCTTTAAGAACACAACTTTATACAAAAAAATTATCAAATAGGACATTTCCCTTGAACGAAACAGACCGCAAGTTTTTTCAACCTAAATGGCGTCGTGTCGCCGCTACTCTCTTTTGTTTTGCTTGGACATTAGTAGAATGGCTATCTGGTGAACCCTTCTGGGGAATCATTGCTGCAGGCATCAGTTTCTACTGTTTATGGAATTTTTTCTATCAATTTGACGAGAAGAATGACTCAGCAGAATAAAGTGCCATCGTAAACAACCGACTCCAATAACAATAATATACCCCAGAGTATCAGGCTATTTTCTATGTCAAAAAGACCCACTATTCATGATTTAGCAGAAGCGGCGGGCGTCAGTATCGCTACTGTGGATAGAGTATTGAATAAGCGCTCCAAAGTTCGTGAATCCACCTCTCAACGGGTGCTTATCGCGGCAGAAGACATTGGCTACCATGCCACAGGATTACTGAAAAAGCGCGTACGGGAATCCAAGCCATTCAAACGCTTATCTATTTTATTGCAACGCAGCAACGATGAGTTTTACGAAGGGTTAGGTGCCGCTATTCGCTCTGCTTGCTCTCAAGAGACTCAATTTCAATTTGAAGTGAATGTGGTTTTCATGGACGAAGTGACGCCAGAATACATCACAGAGCAAATAATCAAAGAGAGCAAACACGCCGACGGTATTGCCTTGGTAGCGCTTGATGATCATATACTTAATCGACATATTGAGCAGCTCACCGAAAACAACACACCCGTTTTTACCATTCTATCCCCCCTGTCGACGAATACCTGTACTGGCCACATTGGCGTGGACAACAGAAAAGCTGGACGAACGGCGGCTTGGGCCATTTCCAGGTTGACAAAAAAGGCAGGCAAGGTGGGCATACTGCTAGGCAGCCACCGCTACCTGAATCAAGACATTGCAGAAATTAGCTTCATCTCTTATTTTCGAGAAATTAAACACTCGTATGAGCTACTTTCTCCACTAACGAGTCTGGATGATGATACATTGGCTTATCAAGCAACGAAGACATTGCTGAATAACCACCCTGAGGATTTAACCGCCATTTATAGCGCTGGCGGCGGCGTGAAAGGCATTATTAAAGCCCTAAAAGAGGCGGGGAAAAGCCAGCAAATTACGCTAATTTGCAATGAATTAACCTCCTATACTCGTCTTGCATTGAGCGATGGTACGATCGACATGATCATCGCCACCCCCGTACAAAAACTCGCCTCCCGTTTAGCTGAATTATTTGCAGAGTCCTTTAGCAGTAAAAAATGCCACCCTCTTGCTCCTGTTCAATTGAGCGTCGACCTCCATGTAGCAGAAAACCTATAAATTCAACAATAGGGCTTTATAGGTTATCTGTGCATTACTTTATTCAATCCACTTGAACATTCAACACGCTCAACGCATTCACTTAAGCAAAACACTTAAAAACTCATTAACACCACACATAAAAAAGCAGCTCAATGTTAAAAAACAAAGAGCTGCAACTGGGCGTTCAGATACCCGACAGAGACGATAAATACCTTAAGTGGTTTTCTTACGCTTATTCTGACGCTGCTGATCAATCACCACCGCCACGACAATAATCGCGCCTTTAATGATGTCTTGATAATAAGCATCAATTCGCAGGAAGGTAAAACCAGATAACATGACACCTAAAATCAGTGCACCGATCACCGTACCAGCAATACGACCACGACCACCAGACAAGGACACACCACCAATAACCGCTGCAGCAATCGCATCCAACTCATACATGAGCCCCATGCCTGCTTGCGCTGTTTTAATACGAGCAATCGCAACCATAGCCGCTAAACCAACCAGCAAACCGGCAATGGTGTAGACCTTAATAAGGTGGCGATCAATGTTAATACCAGAAACACGTGCCGCCTGAGGGTTAGCACCAATGGCATAAGTAAATTTACCAAAGCGAGTGTAACGCATCACTACATGAAAAATGATCGCCACGACAATGAAGATAACCACTGGCATCCAACGATCCAACGCATTACCCAACATAGCAAATTCTTTTGTGAAACCAGACACTGGGCTACCATCGGTATACCAGCGTGCCACACCACGTGCTGACACCATCATCCCTAAAGTGGCAATAAACGGTGGAATCTTAGTTTTAGTAATCAACCAGCCATTCACAAAACCCGCCAATGCACCAACGGCCAAACCAACAATCAATGGCACCACAAATGGCAAATCTGTCAAAGTCGGAAACAATACTTTTGGCCAGCTACTTGATTGAGCAAACGTCGCTGCAATCATGGCTGACATGGCCACAACGGAACCGGACGATAAATCGATGCCTCCCGTTATAATGACCATGGTGACCCCGATGGCAATAATGCCAATAACAGAGACCTGCAAAACGATAATTTGGAGGCGACTCATGTTCATCAAAAAGCTTTGACCAACAAAAATCCAACCCAGTATTTCGAACATGATAGAAATACCAATCAAGACCAGTAATATACTGATCTCAGAAGGAATCTTTCTTTTTTTCTTAATACCCTGACTTTCTTTTTCCAAGTTCACGGTGTCATTTAACGTAGTCATAAAAACCTCTTATTTTTTTCTAATTCTTATTCTATTGAGCGGCCAAATTCATTACCGATACTTGGTCAGCTTCGGAACGATCCAATATTCCTGTTACATGCCCTTCATGCATCACCAACACCCTGTCACTCATGCCTAACACTTCTGGCAATTCGGACGAAATCATAATCACCGCCACCCCTTTGTGAGCGAGCTGCGTGACCAAAGAATGGATCTCAGACTTAGCGCCAACATCAATTCCTCGAGTGGGTTCATCCAAGATCAAAATACGAGGGTGAGTCAACAACCAACGAGCTATCAGCACTTTTTGCTGATTGCCTCCAGAAAGATTTTCAATCGCCTCTTCCATATTCGGCGTCTTAACACGAAGCTTTTGACACAGTGCTTCGGATTCTTCATTCAGCTTAACTTGATCAACAAAACCACCACCATTGACGAAGTTTTCATGCAATACCGCCGACTGAATATTTTCTTGAATATCCAAAGACAGAAAGCAGCCGGTCTCTTTGCGGTCTTCTGTTAAAAATGCCATGCCTTGCATGATCGCGTCATTTGGGTTCTTGATATGAACTTCTTCCCCCTCAATCCAAACGCTGCCAGAATCCGCCGGCGTCACACCAAAAATAGCCTCCGCTACGTTCGAACGACCCGAGCCGACTAAGCCTGCAAAACCTAAGATCTCACCCGCTCGAACATCAAAAGAAACATCATGAAAAACGCCTTCCAAGGTAAGATTTTTCACCGACAATAAAACGTCGCCTAATATCACTTCTTCTTTTGGGAACATTTGATCAACACTGCGACCGACCATCATTTGAATAATGTCATCACGAGTGACATCACTGGACGCGTGCGTTCCAATGTACTTCCCATCACGAAAAACAGAAAACTCATCCGCGATTTCAAACAATTCATTCATTTTATGGGTGATATAAACGATACCGATGCCTTGTTTACGCAGGCTGCGGATAATATCAAAAAGGTGAGCTACTTCTGTCTCAGTAATTGCTGAGGTCGGTTCGTCCATGATCAGCACATCGGAGTTAAAAGAAACCGCCTTTGCAATTTCGACCATCTGCCGATTGGCCACAGACAAGGTGCTTATCTCGGCCTCTGGATCTAGGTGAATATTGAGACGATCAAACAGATCCTCTGTCATCTTATGCATTTCAGAGTGATCGATTAAACCAAAGGTATTTTTAGGTTCACGGCGAATCCAAATATTCTCAGCCACTGTCATTTGATTCATCAACAGTAACTCTTGATGGATCATGGCAATACCTGTTGTGGTTGAATTAGCCGGACACTTCAATAAAGGATAATATCCAATTATTGAGGTGTAAAATGACTAAACGTACTAACAAACAATATCCAAACGATTTTAAGCAAGAAGCGGTGGCGCTGGTGATTGAGCAAGGTTACTCAGTTGTTGAGGCTGCCGCTTCACTGAATATCACTGACAAGCTACTTTATAACTGGGTAGCGAAGTTTAAACAACAAAATGAAGATTCAGAGTTGTCGAAGGATGAGCGGGCTGAACTCGCTCAGCTCAGAAAAGACAATAAGCGCTTGCTAATGGAGCGCGAAATATTAAAAAAGGCTTCAGCGTTTTTCGCAAAAGAAATGAAATAAAATATTCATTTATCAAAAGTTTAGGTAAGCAGTACCCAGTTGTCATATCGTGTAAAGTGATGCGCGTTAGCAAATCTGCATACTATGCTTGGCGAAAACGTCCCGCGATAATTATCAGTGCACAAACACTGAATTTACATCGTAGGGCGAAGGCGCTTTTTGAAGATAGTCGAGACAGTTTGGGTAGCCGTGAGCTTGGGAAAAAGCTTCGCAAAGAAGGCTTTGATGTTAGCCGGCATAGTGTCATTGGCTTGATGAAACGATTGGGGTTAGTCGTTAAGCAGCGTATCCCTTACAAAGTCACAACAAAGCGCAAAGACAGTGATGCTGTAGCTGATAATTTATTGAACATGAATTTTAACCCGTTAGGCCAGAACCAGGTGTGGGCTGGGGATGTGTCATATTTAAAAACAGGCGAAGGCTGGCTATACCTTGCTATTGTAATGGATTTGTTTGGTCGTCGCATAGTGGGTTGGCACACGTCAAAACGTATGACGACAGACTTAATTGAGCAAGCATTTTTAAAAGCACATCGCTTACGACAGCCGCCAAAGGGCTTAGTATTTCATAGCGATAGAGGTTCGCAATACACGAGTAAACGCTTTAGAAGCCTATTAAAACGGCTTGATTGCCGCTCTAGCATGGGTGACGTCGGTGCGTGTTGGGATAATGCCGTGGTTGAAAGGTTCTTCGGCAGTTTAAAACATGATTGGTTGTTCAAGGTAGCACAACCAACAAGAGAGCATATGAAGCAAGATGTTGCGGCCTATGTGAAATATTACAATCTGGAGCGATTACATTCGTCGAATGGCGACCAATCACCCATTGAGTATGAAAACTCCTTTAGGAAAGTGTCCGGTTGGACTTGACCAGAACAACCAGATTCTTGAGCTTTAAGAGGATTTTCTAAGGTAATGGCTTCGCCTCTCAGCTTAACCTCACCACTATCGGGCTGGTAAATCCCCGCAATCACTTTCATTAGCGTGGATTTACCCGCACCATTCTCCCCCATCAGTGCATGCACCGTGCCGGGGCGAATTTTTAACTCCACATTGTCCAATGCCAACACGCCAGGAAACTCCTTACGAACATTGACAACTTCCAATACATATTCAAACGATTGATCTCGGGGAATTGCGCCATTTACAGGCACTGCTTCCTCAACTGCTGCGCTATTCATAACGCAATCCCTCCAATTTTTATTTTAATTTAACGGGGTTAATTTTTTGCTTTAGCACGCTTACTTCATATAATTATGAAGATTTTTTGGGGTTACCAATTCAAATGGCACCCACACTTTACGATCGACATTCTGACCATTAATCAGTTTGACTGCCGTATTAACAGCACCACGACCTTGGCCGTCCGCGCTTTGAAATACCGTCACATCAAGCTCACCTGCTTTCATGGCAGCCAACGCATCTACCGTCGCATCAATCCCAGCGATCACAACATCATCCATTGAACGACCGGAGGCTTTAAGTGCTTGAACCGCACCAATCGCCATTTCGTCGTTGTTGGCAATAACCGCGTCAAACTGAATACCTGCAGCGATCCAGTTAGTCATCAAGTCACTGCCTTTCGTACGAGACCATTCAGCTGTTTGCTGCTGAACAATTTTCAATCCAGAACACTCAGGCGTTGCAATCACATCGTGAATGTCTTGCGTTCTTTGCAATGCTGCTTGGTTGGTTAATTCCCCCATCATCACCACAACGTTGCCTTTACCGCCCATCAAACGACACACTTCTTGAGTCTGCAAGGTACCTGATACTTTCTCATCAGACGCCACAAAAGCCTGATCATCAGGAAGTAAGTCCACATTAATTGGTTGGCGATTAACATAAATGAGCGGGATGCCAGCGGCTTGAGCATCATCAGATATAGAGACCGTTGCATCAGTATCAACAGGGTTAACGATGATGGCGTCCACCCCAGAAGCAATAAAGTTTTGGACTTGATTCAACTGATTGCCAACGCCATTTTTGGCATCTTCGATTTGGACATCAACGCCCTGCTCTTTAGCAGCCGATTGAATGCCATTACGCAAAGTGGTTAGAAAGTTGTCATCAAAAAGCGCCATAGAGACGCCAATTTTTAAATCAGCAGCAGAAACAGATGTAGCAATAACTGAAGAAGCTATAGCAGTAAGCAGTAATTTTTTCATTGTACGATTTCCTCGAAAATAAGCGTTTATACGCTCTAGTTGTTTTTATTTTTTCCGGTAAAGCGCGTCTAGAAGCAAGGGGCTCGACAGACTCAACAAAGCTCTTTCCCTCTAAACTATCGAATCAATCATCGCATTTCGTTCGCATAATCAATTCAAATATATATATTCCATAAAAATTAAACATGGAATATACGTTCCAATTTGATCCATGTGGCTTATTTTGTCAAGTCCAAAGTTTTAATTTCATTAGGATTTACGATTCTCCCTATAAATGATGTTTTTTGATAGTTAATGAGTGATTTATAACAATCTTGATTGACGATTTTTTTTTCTCAGCGCTACTATGCAAGCACTAAAAATAACTCTAAAAATCACGCTCTCATTCTGCTCTTTGAATTACTAAAGAGAAAGTACGAGACTCTACAGAAAGGTATAAAAGCATGTCTATGTTACCGAAATTCGGTTTGAACCATATGGTCTGTCCTTCTTATTCTATCAAAGAATTTCTCACTCTCTCGTCACAACTCGGTGCGCAAACCGTTGAATTTCGTAATGATGTTGGTGATAACAGCCTAACCGATTTGGCATCTGCTCAAATGGCAGGTCAACTCGCAAACGAATTAAACATCAAAGTATTGTCTATAAATGCCCTATATCCTTTCAACGTATGGAATGAAGAACGTGCCCAACAAGCTCGTGAAATGGCGACACTAGCGAAAGCCGCAAAGGCGGAAGGCTTGGTTGTTTGCCCTTTAAATGATGGCAATGAGGTAAGTTTCGAAGACCTCAAATTCGCGCTTTCTGAACTTGCAAAAATACTCGAAGAGTTCGATTTAAAAGGTTTTGTAGAACCATTAGGTTTCCCGATTTCTTCACTTCGCTCCAAACGTGTCGCTTTAGACGCCATAGATGCGGTTGGCCAGCAAGATAGATTCTCTCTTGTTCACGACACATTCCACCATAAGGGCGCTGGCGAAGATGAATTCTTCCCTGAACGCACAGGACTCATACATATCTCCGGTCTAGAAGACGACATTACCTTTAATGACATGCTAGATGGTGATCGCGTCCTCGTAGGCCCTGAAGACCGCTTGGACAATGTGGAGCAGCTTCGTACTTTATTAGCGGCAGGATATTCGGGGCCCGTGTCATTCGAACCTTTCTCGAAAAAAGTGTGGGATCTTTCAAACCCAAAACAAGCGGTTCAAGACAGTATTGATTTTGTTAACCAATCTTTAGCTCAGTAATTGCTGACCGAATTCATTTTTTAAAAATACATAAAATAGGTTTTTATTATTATGAAAATTGCACTCGATCCTTACATGCACCGCCACCTTTCCTTGGAAGCGCTGTGCCGAGCCACGAAAGACATGGGCTACGACCACATTGAATTGTCCCCTCGGGCTGACTTTTTACAATGGTGGACTCGTCCTCGCGTTTATCCTGAGCGTTTACAAAGCTTTAAAAAAGCCATGAAAGATCACGACGTTTCATTGTCCACTCTCCAGCCCATGTATCGTTGGTCTAGCCCATACGAAGACGAATGGAAAATGGCCATGGACAATTGGAAACGAACCATTGAAATCGCCGTTGAGTTGGATAACCCATTGCTGATTTCTGAATTTGGTCGTGGTGGTTCTCCTGAACGTTCCAATGCCGACCGTCAGGGCATTCACACACCAGAAGCCTGTGAAAATGCTTTTTGGCGTTCAATGGATGTGCTTGTTCCTCTGTTGGAAAAAGAAGGACTGACTTTATGTGTGGAGCCACATCCGGAAGATTGGATAGAAGAGATGGCGCCTGCGGTCGACATCATCAAAACCATCAATTCTCCTGCGGTTCAATGCTCTTATATCGCTCCTCATTCTTTCTACTATGGGGAGGATTTAGCCGAGACGATTCGATCCACAAAAGGCATCTTGCAACATGCGCGAGTGGCCGACACCTACAACCATAAAGGGTCGTCACAGCTACGTTATATCGTCAACCCACCTGGCTCTAATGCTCGCGTCCACCAGCATTTAGACCTAGGCGAAGGCGAAGTCGATTGGGATACCTTCTTTAAGACTCTACATGACATTGGTTTTGATGGTGTGCTGTCAAGCTGTGTCTTTGCATGGGATGAAAGAGCGGAACAATCGTCACGCTTTATGCGCGATGAAATCCAGCGTTATGTCGACAAGTATTGGAAATAACCCACCAGTATAAACAACCACCGCGATTAAAATAATGATAAAGGAAAGCAACATGACACTTAAAATTGGCGTAATTGGCACGGGCGCTATCGGCGCAGACCACACTCGACGCATCACTAATGCACTAACCGGTGCAGAAGTCATTGCCCTGACAGACGTAAACCAAGAGCAAGCAGAAAAAGTAAAACAGTCTCTAGGACTAAATGCGACCATATATAAAGATGGTCATGAACTTATCGAAAAAGGCGGCGTAGATGCCGTATTGGTAACCTCTTGGGGCGGCACTCATGAAGAATACGTTTTGGCCGCCATCAAAGCCGGCAAATACGTCTTCTGCGAAAAACCACTAGCAACCACAGCCCAAGGCTGTCAGAACATCGTAGACGCCGAAATGGCCGCAGGAAAACGTCTTGTGCAAGTTGGCTTCATGCGCCCGTACGACTCTGGCTACAAAATGCTAAAACAAGCCATTGACTCTGGAGCTATCGGCGAACCATTAATGATTCACGCAGCACACCGCAACCCAAGCGTGCCAGAAATGTACATTACACCAATGGCCATTCATGACACGCTTATCCACGAATTGGATGTATTCCGCTGGCTACTAGATGACGAATATGTGTCTGCCCAAGTCGTGTTCCCACGCAAATCAAAATACGCTCACAGTAAAGTTGCTGACCCACAAATTGTCATGCTGGAAACGAAGAAAGGCACTCGCATAGACGTAGAAGTATTCGTAAACTGCCAATACGGCTACGACATCCAATGTTCTGTCGTGGGTGAAGAAGGTGTCGCGAACTTGCCTGAGCCTCAAGCTCTTAGCATGCGTAAAAACGCCAATTTAGGACAATCTATCCTAACGGATTGGAAAGACCGTTTTATAGAATCCTATGATGTTGAACTGCAAGACTTCATCAATGGCGTGCAAGCTGGCAAGTTAACCGGTCCATCCTCATGGAACGGCCTTGCTGCAGCGGTATCTGGTGATGCCTGTGTGAAAGCACAAGAAAGTGGCTTGATTGAGCCAATCAACTTGCCAGATCGTCCAAGCTTCTACTGTTAATCACTTCATAGATAGGCCACCACGCTAATAGAGCGCGGAGGTCTATCTATGACTCCCGGTGGACTTGTGTATTTACTTTTATTTTATTACTCAGCGTACCACCGTTAAAGGAATAGTCTGTCATGATAAATGACACTACCTCTTCTCTCCCCCTAGCACTTAGTGAAGTGTATTTTGGCTTTGTTAAGCACCCACCCAAAAGCGTTTTAGGCCCACGTATCCAAAGAGGCGTAGAGTTTATTTATTTGCTGTCGGGTAGAATCGACATCGTGGTTGGTGGACAGACTTACACGTTATTGCCAGGACACATGGCATTGCAATTACCCCAACGAGAAGAACAATTCTTTTTCCATCGTGAACAACAAACCGAGCATTCTTGGTGTCAGTTAGACTTTCAGTACTGCCCAAAAGAGCTAACTGATCAATTGGCTAAACTTCCAGTGGTATTGCCTGTTACCCAAGAAGTAGAGCAACTGATGGAGTTAGGTCTGAATGTGACCAGCACCCAGACTGTTAACAACCGGAAAATACTCTTTCGCTTAGGCGAAACACTGTTGCAGTACTATCAAGAAATCGCCAATCTAGACATCTGCGCTCGGCCACAACCTGCCTCACGAATCATCAGAGCCGCAACGCAGTATATGCAAAATCAATACACTCAAAACATTCAGTTAGAGCACCTTGCGCAGGCCTCTCATTGTTCGGTCAATCATCTTATCAATCAGTTTAAGACAAACTTCAATATGACCCCTATGCGCTATTTGTGGCGACTTCGAATAGAGCGCTCTGAAGGCTTACTGCGACATACCGACCTTCCCATTAGTCTCATTTCAGAGCAATGTGGCTTTGCTTCTGCATTTCATTTTTCTCGCATGTTCAAGCAAAAGCATCAGCTGTCACCCAGTCAATACAGACAAAAGAAGCAGACAAGAGTGTGATTCTAGATAGCTATTTAAGAATACCAGTCATGTACCAAAACCCTTCTGATACCTCACAATTCCTCCATAAGACAGTCAGGGGCTTACCACTGGCTGACAACAAAAATAAATACACTTATGGAGACACTCGCATGCCTATTAACCCTATACGTGACTACAGTCTAACGGGGGACGCCAGACTCGCCGCTCAGCAAGCTGGACTGATATCGGCTTCTTGGTATCAGACCGATATCCCACGAAAAACCATGAAAACTTTAATGAAAAGGTCAGATGCACCAGCATTGAAAGACACGGCCATTTGGTTTCTTGCATTAGGTACTTTTGCGATAGGAATCTACGTCATGTGGGGCTCTTGGTGGGTAGCGCCCTTATTTTTTTGTTATGCGTTACTTTATGGCACGGCCTCCGATTCTCGCTGGCATGAGTGCAGCCACGGTACCGCATTTAAAACCCCTTGGATGAATAACACCGTCTATTACCTTGCCAGCTTTATGGTCATCCGCGAGCCCAAAGTATGGAAGTGGAGTCATGCCCGCCATCACACCGACACCATTGTGGTCGGTCGAGATTACGAAATCATGGGACACCGACCTACTCGTGTTATGAAACACGCTTTTGCTATGTTGGGGATTCCTCAAACATGGGGAACACTGAAAAGCCTCACAAGGCACAGTTTAGGTCGTCTGAGCGCAGACGAGCGTGACTTTATCCCCGCATCAGAACATCTCTCAGTTTATCGAACGGCTCGTATCATGCTCGTGCTATACCTGGCGTGTGCCAGCTTGGCGATTTTCATGGACTCTTGGTATTTGGCGATGATGATTGGCCCATTACCAGCTCTCTCGGGTATTTGGTTAGCCTATGTATTTGGACTGACTCAGCACGCTGGGCTGGCTGAAAATGTCTTAGATCATCGTCAAAATTGCCGCACTATTTATATGGGGCCTGTGTTTCGATTTTTGTACTGGAATATGAATTACCACATTGAACACCACATGTTCCCAATGGTGCCATACCACCAACTTCCTGCATTACATGAATTAATGAAGGAAGATTGCCCTCCCGTGTATTCAAGCACTTGGTCTGCGTTCAGCGAGGTGGTTGTCGCTATGTGGCGTCAACGTAAAGACCCAAACTATTTCGTACAACGAACCGCACCCACTCTCAAAGACAACCTCACGGCCGAACCTGCATAAAAAACGTATCGCTGAACAATCAACGCCCACATACCCAAAACAATAACTAGGAGTACAACATGTCAAACTGGATTGAAGTATGCCCACTTGATGATATCGACGAAGAAGACGTCATAGCCTTTGATCATGGCGAGCACACCTTTGCCATATATCGGTGCCCAGCCGGAAATGTCTTTGCGACCAGTGGATTATGCACACATGAACGCATTCATCTTGCCGATGGTTTAGTCATGGAAGACATCATTGAATGCCCAAAGCACAACGGCCGTTTTAACTATAAAAGTGGCAAGGCGCTGGGTGCACCCGTCTGCGAGCATCTAAAAACCTTTGAAACCAAAGTGGATAACGACGTGATCTTTCTTAACACACAACGTACAGAAGGAAATTAGTATGCTGCGGACGCTTATTTTAGGCGCAGGCGAAGCAGGCATTCGCGCTGCCCTTGCGCTTCGTGAACACGATAATGACGTTGCTATTTCGATCATCGAAGCCGAGCATGGCGACCCTTACGAACGACCTCCGTTGTCCAAAACAGGGCTGACAGATAACACGTTCAGAACTCAAAAAATCCAAACGAAAGCTCAGCTGACCGAACGAAATATCGTTTTATTAGACGGTGTTGAAGCCACCGAGCTCAACCCCTCTCTTAAACAGGTCATGCTCTCGGATGGCACAAGTTTATCGTTTGACAAGCTCTTGATAGCCACAGGAGCATCGGCTCGCACCTTGCCGTTTGAACACGCGACAGCAGAAGACATTGAGCGCTTTGTATTTACTCTGCGTACCGCCAATGACTGTGCAAAGTTACGCAAAAAGGCGCAGGCTGGTCAAAAGGTTGTCCTAATTGGCGCGGGGTTTATTGGCCTCGAACTTGCGGCCAGTTTGAGGGCGCTGCAAATAGACGTGACGATACTGGAAACTCAAGCACGGATATTACAAAGAGCCATTCCTGAAGACATTTCTCGCATTGTTCACCAGGCCCATCATGACAACGGGGTGAACGTGTTACTAAACACACACATCCAGTCCGTTCATTTCAGCGAAAAAGCACAGGTTACCACCACGTCCGGCGACACGTTAGAAGCCGATTGGCTGGTCGTCGGGATCGGCTCTTTACCCAACACGCAACTAGCAGAACGCGCTGGCTTACACATTGAAAATGGCATCAAAGTGAACCGTTACATGCAAACCTCGCACGACGATATTTTTGCGGCGGGAGACGTATGCTCCTTTCCCTATGCTGCTGCGCAACAGACAGTTCGTTTGGAATCTTGGCGTTGCGCTCAAGAACAAGCCAGTGTGGCCGCCTTGAATATGCTGGACAACGCAATCCCCTACGACCAAGCACCTTGGTTCTGGTCTGATCAATACCACTTAGGCCTACAAATGGTAGGGCTGTCTCTGGGTGTCACTCAGTCTACGATACGCCGCTTGCCAAACGAGGCTATTTTACACTTCGGCGTCAACGAGCAAGGCTGTCTTTTATCAGCCTGTGGAATTGGCCTTGGCAATGCGATTGCCAAGGATATCAAACTCGCGGAGCGCATTATTAATCAAGGTATATCAGTCTCCATTGACGAGCTATCTGACCCGTCCATTTCACTCAAACATCTTTTAAAGGCGAAGTAAAAAAATAATGAACTTACTCATTCTACAATCCATGTGGGCCATGGAAAACATTCTACCCAATGGCGAAACGTTGCCCATGCCTGACGCCATTCAACGCATTGCTCAGCAGGGTTTTCATGGCGTAACAGACCACATGATGCAGGCATCTCATGTCACATCTCTGATGGCAGAGCTAAAAGCTCACAATTTGACCATGGAAGGCCAATGCTTTCCTGACAGCATTGACGCGCTGCAACCCACGCTAGAGCTCGCGGCGCAACACCAGCCTCACCACATCACTATCCAGCCAAATATTCGCACTCGCAATATGAAAGAAACGATTCGGCTGTTAGAGGGCTGGCAGCGATTAGCAGAGCAAATTGATACGCCGGTCTTAGTCGAAACACATCGCTACCGACTCACTAATGACTTGCTTTTCACCCTAGAAATACTAGCGGAAATGCCAAATTTGAAATTACTAGGAGATCTGTCTCACTATGTTGTCGGACATGAGATACCGCTTGATGAAAATGCCAGTAAAGACATACAACATTTACAAACCATTATGTCTCACTGCCATGCCTATCACGGCAGAGTTGCCAGCCGCGAACAGATACAAATCCCCATCAGTTTCCCCCAACACGCAGCCTGGGTAGATGCCTTCTACGATTTATGGAAATGGGGATTTACCAATTGGAAAAAACGAGCACAACCTAGCGACACACTCTCATTTACGTGTGAGCTTGGCACTCATCCTTATGCTATTACCGACAAAAATGGGCATGACATCACAGACCGTTGGAAAGAATCACTCACGTTAAAATCCATGGCCGAACGCATTTGGCAAGATATAGATTTGCCGCTTAAAACATAAAAATCACTATTTTTTGAAATTATTATAATATTTGTTTCATTTCCACATAATGAAAAAGACACTAGAACGTCCAAAAAAACCATTAAAAATTTGTTTTTAAAGGATTTTATTATTTTTTCGACAGAGTTGAATATTTCATTCCAAACTGTTGAAAATATAGAATATATATTCTAATATCATCTCAGATATATTAAACAATAAAAAAAACAGCCATCTCATTTTCGACAAAGTACGGATTCACCTTGTTGTCATATCGGCTGATACGGGAGATGTAGAACCATGCACAAAGATAAAACGTTAGATCTCATTTGTCTTGGACGCGCAGCGGTCGATATGTATTCAGAACAAATAGGTAGTCGCTTAGAAGACGCTAGCAGTTTTGCTAAATACCTTGGCGGCTCTTCTGGCAACATGGCATTTGGCACTGCACGACTTGGTCTAAAAAGCGCCATGTTGACACGTGTTGGTAATGAGCACATGGGGCGTTTCGTCAAAGAAGAATTAGCCCGTGCTGGTGTCGATACCAGCCATGTCATCACAGACCCAGAACGTCTAACCGCTTTAGTCGTTCTCGGCATCAAAGACCAAGACACTTTTCCACTGATTTTCTACCGCAACGATTGCGCCGACATGGCGGTAAGTAAAGACGATTTTGACGCGGACTTTATAGGGTCTGCAAAAGCCCTTGTTATCACTGGCACGCACTTCTCCACAGAAAGTACGTACGCAACCAGTAAGCAAGCCATCGCATACGCCAAACAAGCAGGCACTAAATGTGCCTTGGACATTGATTACCGCCCTGTTCTTTGGGGTTTAACAAACCCTGGTGACGGTGAAACACGCTTTATTTCCAATGAAAAAGTATCGGCACACATGCAAAGTATTTTGGCCGACTTTGACCTAATTGTCGGCACCGAAGAAGAAGTGCATATTGCCGGTGGCAGCACAGACACGATTACCGCCCTGAAAAAAATCCGTGAACTCAGTAACGCCACTATCGTTCTGAAACTTGGTTCTCAGGGTTGTACGGTACTTGAAGGTGCGATTCCTGACTCTATGGATGCGTTTGAGCTGCACGTTGGCGTTCGCGTAGATGTACTCAACGTTCTTGGTGCTGGCGATGCTTTCATGAGTGGTTTCTTGCGCGGCTGGATTCGAGGCGAGTCAGCAGAACAATCTTGCACTTATGCCAATGCCTGTGGCGCGTTGGTTGTCTCTCGACACGGTTGTGCTCCAGCGATTCCAAGTGCCGAAGAATTAGATAATTACATTGCTCGTGCTGAACAAATTAAGCGTCCAGACTTAGATCGTGAACTGAATCATTTACATCGAGTCACCACAGAAAGATTGCCGTACGACTGGCAAGACCTATGTATTTTTGCTTTTGATCATCGTAAACAACTCTTTGATATGGCTCGTGAAGAAGGCGCAGACCCTTCACGCATTAAAAGACTAAAATGCTTGTTGGTTGATGCATTAGATGTCGGTGCTCGCGAATTAAACGGCAGCCAATACGGTGTATTGATCGACGACACCTATGGTCAAGATGCACTAAACGCTGTTACCGGACGCGGCCTTTGGATTGGCCGCCCTGTCGAGTTACCAAGCTCTCGTCCTATTGAACTAGAAGGTGGGCGCAGCATCGGTTCACGCCTAAAAAATTGGCCAAAAGAACACATCGTGAAATGCCTTGTTTTCTATCACTCTAAAGACGAAATAGAAATGCGAGCAGCACAAGAACGTCAGGTGATCGAGCTTTATAAAGCCTGTTGCGCCTCAGGGCATGAGCTTCTTCTAGAAATCATTCCACCACGCGACAAGGACTTTGATGACAGCCTATTCACAGACTCAATCAAACGCTTCTATCATCTAGATGTGCGCCCAGATTGGTGGAAGTTACCGCCTCAGTCCAAAGCCAACTGGCAGGCCATTACCGACATAGTAGAGCACCACGATAAGCACTGCCGCGGTGTCGTGATGCTCGGGTTGGATGCGCCGATGACTGAACTAAAAGAAGGTTTTGCCAATAGTGCAGGATTCGATATTTGTAAAGGTTTTGCCGTTGGTCGCTCCATTTTCAGCGAGCCAAGCCGCGCGTGGTTAGGAAATCGTTTTAATGACCAGCAGCTGATCGACGCCATCGTATCGAACTACTTGGAATTAGTATCCTACTGGAAAGAACGCCACAACCATCAGCCACAGCACAAGCAGGCTTAAAGGAAACCAAGATGACAACAATAAAACTCACTATGGCGCAAGCCGTCGTCCGATTCATGATGGCGCAGAAAATAGAAACAGATAATGGCGTTCAACCTATGTTTGCCGGTGTCTGGGGGATTTTTGGGCACGGTAACGTGGCCGGTCTTGGCGAAGCGCTTTACCACGTAAAAGACAAACTTCCGACGTATCGTGCACACAATGAACAAGGCATGGCACACGCTGCCATTGCCTACGCAAAAACCAAAAACCGCCAACAGATGATGGCCTGCACTGCGTCTGCAGGTCCAGGTGCGGTGAATATGGTAACCGCAGCGGCCGTCGCGCATGTTAACCGAATCCCTGTTTTGTTTCTTCCTGGTGATACCTTTGCGACTCGTATGCCCGACCCCGTATTACAGCAAGTAGAAAGCTTTCAGGATATGACCATCACCTCAAATGATTGTTTCCGCCCTGTCAGTCGATTCTTCGACCGTATTACGCGTCCAGAACAACTGCTCACAGCATTGCCTCAAGCCATGCGTGTTTTGACCGACCCCATCGAATGTGGACCTGCCACCTTAGCCTTACCGCAAGACGTGCAAACCATGGCATTTGATTATCCAGTGAGCTTTTTCGATGAAAAAATTCACCGCCTACGTCGTCAAACGCCGGACTTTTATGAGCTTAATGATGCACTTAAACTCATCAGGCAAGCGAAAAAACCTGTCGTCATTGCTGGCGGTGGTCGTCATTGCTGGCGGTGGTCTTCATTATTCTGGCGCATTAAAAGAATTTGACGCCTTTGTCAGTCAATTCCAATTACCTGTGGGCGAAACGCAAGCTGGCAAAGGCGCACTCCCTTGGGATCATCAACAAAATATGGGCACCATTGGGGTGACAGGCGCAGCATCAACAAACACCTTATGCGCTGAATCAGACCTTATTATTGCTGTTGGCACACGTCTTGGCGACTTCGCCTCTGGCTCTCGTTCTCTGATAAACCCTGACGCAAAAATCGTCAGTCTAAACGTGGCGTCCTTTGACGCAATCAAGCACAAGAGCCAAGCATTAGTCGGCGACGCAAAACTCACTCTGCCACTGCTAAACAAAGCCCTACAAGGCTGGAAAATAGAGCCTTCTTGGATCAAAAAAGCCGAAACAGAACGCGTCAAGTGGCAACAAGTTGTCGACAAAGTGACCACGGATCGAGGTACAGATTTACCCAGCGATGCGGAAGTTGTGGGCGCTGTAAACCGCGCTGCTGGCGAAAAAGACATGGTGGTTTGTGCTGCTGGCGGGTTACCAGGTGAGCTCCAAAAACTGTGGCGTACTCGTTATCACCGTGGTTATCACATGGAGTACGGCTATTCCTGCATGGGCTATGAATTAGCGGGCGGTTTGGGTGCCAAAATGGCCAGCCCAGAGTCCGAGGTCTTTGTCATGGTCGGTGACGGTTCTTACTTGATGCTGAACTCTGAAATTGCCACGTCGGTCATGCTCGGCCAAAAAATTATTATGGTCGTACTGGATAACCGAGGTTTTGGTTGCATCCATCGCTTGCAGCAATTCTGCGGTGGCCCTGGTTTTAACAATATGCTGGACGACTGCCTCACTACACCAGAAGGCGCACCAAAAACCGACTTTGCTGCTCACGCTAAAGCGCTCGGAGCAAACTCTGAAAAAGTAAGCAACATTACCGAATTGGAAGCCGCATTGGAGCGCGCAAAAGCGTCACCAATCAGCTACTTAATTACACTCGACACAGACCCTGCCATTGTCACTGAAGGTGGCGGTCATTGGTGGGATGTGGCGGTGCCAGAAGTATCTGAGCGCGAACAAGTTCGCCAAGCAAGAAAAAACTACGACGCTCATAAAGCACGTCAGTTTAAAAATTTATAACTATCCACTTTTTACTATTTACTGATCGGAGAATAATAATATGAGCGTCAGAATCGGCATTAACCCATTAACTTGGACCAACGACGACCTACCAACATTGGGAGCAGAAACACCACTTGAAACCTGCCTAAGTGAAGGTAAACAAGCAGGGTTTAGCGGCTTCGAATTAGGCCACAAATTCCCTCGCACGCCAGAAGTGCTTGGCCCTATCCTAAAAGAACATGGTTTGGATTTGGTGTCTGGATGGTTCAGCGGCGAGTTATTGACTCGCAGTGTAGAAGAAGAAATAGAAGCCATTAAACCGCATCTTCACTTGTTAAAATCCCTTGGCGCAAAAGCCATGGTGTATTGCGAAGTCACTGGCTGCATCCATGGACAAATCGAAACACCCTTGTCACACCGCCCTATTATCAGCGAAGAAAAGATCGCTGAAATGAGTAAGAAACTGACTCAAGTCGCAGACTACTGCTTATCTGAAGGCGTTCAAATTGCTTACCACCATCACATGGGAACCGTCATTGAAAGCCAACACGAAGTTGACTTACTAATGAAACACACAGGACCTTCTGTCGGACTATTGCTAGACACAGGTCATATGACGTTTGCAGGCGGAAATCCATTAGAAGTGCAAGCAAAACACGCGGACCGTATCATTCACGTTCACTGTAAAGATCTTCGCCCTGAGATTTTAAAAGATGCCAAGAACCGCGACATCAGCTTTTTAAATGCGATGTTAAACGGTGTGTTTACCGTGCCTGGTGACGGTTTTATCGATTACAGCAGTTTATTCAAACAACTGAAAGCCAGTAACTATTCAGGCTGGTTAGTGGTAGAAGCAGAACAAGATCCTGCCGTTGCGCACCCGTTAACCTACGCAACTCTTGGGGCCAACAACTTAAAGGCGCTCTGCGCTGAATCCGGGTTAGACATCGTCCAATAAGCGCTCTTTTTCTATGAGGCCAACGCGAGACACTAGATAAACAGTGTTCGCCTCAACAAACACATGCAAACGTTAGGTATTCTCATGAAAACATTAGGTACTCTGCACACATTAGGTAATTATATTAACGGTCAGCAAATTGCCAGCCAAAGCGGTCGCACAGGTCCAGTCTATAACCCAGCAACAGGCGCGCAATCCATGAACGTGGCTCTATCAAGCGCAGACGAAACTCGCACTGCGATTGAATCAGCACAAGAAGCGTTCAAAACATGGAGCAAGGTCACGCCACTTAACCGCGCTCGTGTCATGTTTAAATTCAAAGCCCTACTAGAACAACACGCCGACGAAATCGCAGAAATGATCACCAGCGAGCATGGCAAAGTATTTTCCGACGCAAAAGGGGAATTAACTCGCGGCATCGAAGTGGTTGAGTTTGCTTGCGGCATCCCACACCTTCAAAAAGGCGAACACAGCCTAAATGTCGGTCGCGGCGTAGACAGCATGTCTTTGATGCAACCTCTTGGTGTGTGCGCGGGTATTTCGCCGTTCAACTTCCCTGCTATGGTTCCTATGTGGATGTTCCCTGTTGCCATTGCCAGCGGCAATACATTTGTGATGAAACCATCAGAAAAAGATCCTTCTGTGCCGCTTCGCTTGGCTGAGTTGCTTACGGAGGCCGGCTTGCCAGATGGCGTATTTAACATCGTTAATGGTGATAAAGAAGCCGTGGACGTATTGCTAACGGACGAACGAGTTCAAGCGGTTAGTTTTGTTGGTTCAACACCTATTGCTGAATACATTTACGCAACAGCATCCGCTCATGGCAAACGCGTTCAAGCACTTGGTGGGGCAAAAAATCACATGATCGTCATGCCAGATGCGGATCCTAGCCAAGTGGTTGGTTCTCTAATGGGGGCAGCTTACGGTTCAGCGGGCGAGCGTTGCATGGCGATTTCTGTTGCGGTCTGTGTGGGCGATGACGTTGCTGATAACCTCATCGACAGCTTAAGTATCGAAATCGACGGAATGCGCGTCGGCCCAGGTGTTGGACTACCAGAAGAGGCTCACATGGGCCCTGTTATTTCCAAAGAACATTGCGCAAAAATCAAAGACTACATCAGCATTGGTGTGGAAGAAGGCGCAACCTTGGTGCGTGATGGGCGTGATTTTGTCTATCCAGGCAATGAAAATGGTTACTTCGTTGGACCCACCTTGTTCGACAATGTGAAACAAGGCATGCGTGTTTACAACGAAGAAATTTTTGGTCCTGTTTTATGCGTGGTTCGCGCCAACAGTTACCAAGAAGCATTGGATATGATCAATGCCCACGAATACGGTAATGGCACCTCAATCTTCACCCGTGATGGCGATACCGCTCGTCAATTCTGTGAAGACGTTCAAGTCGGCATGGTTGGCGTAAATGTGCCCATTCCGGTGCCAATGGCATTCCACAGCTTTGGCGGCTGGAAACGTTCTTTGTTCGGTCCATTGCACATGCACGGTCCAGACGGCGTACGTTTCTACACTCGCATGAAAACCATCACGGCACGCTGGCCAACAGGACTTCGCGCTGGCGCAGAGTTTTCAATGCCAACGATGAAGTAAACCGTACCCGAGCTCAGTCGTACACTGCGTTATAACTCTCTAGTAGACGACTTTTTAGCCCACCTTTTGGTGGGTTTTTTTTGCCTGATGCAAATGAATATCTCAGGTCATATATCCGCCATCACGACGTCACGCTGCTGTCATATTAACGCTCTACTCTGGTTAATAAGATATCCAAAAATTATTAAAGCGGAGCATCACTGTGATACAAGTCGAGCAAATGATTGCCAGTAAATCGCCTCAGTTTTTCGATAAAAGCCCATTTATCACTCGCCCAACGTTAAGCGTGTTAAAGCGCTTATTCCACGAAAGGGAAGTAAACCAATTCTTGGAAAAAAACCACGGCTGTGTCGGCTTCGAATTTATTGATCGAGTGCTTGATCACTTCAATTTCAGCTATCAAGTCAGCCAAATAGACCGTCGTAATATTCCCGCAAGCGGGCGTGTAATGATCATCGCCAACCACCCTCTTGGCGCCTTGGATGGCCTCGCTTTGCTGCGATTAATCGGTGAAATTCGCCCTGACGTTAAGATAGTAGCAAACGACTTGTTGATGGGCTTTGATGGATTAAAACAGCGGGTTCTTCCCGTTGATAATCTTGGTGGAAAAACCGGACGCCAACAACTCAAAGCCATCATGAGCTGCTTACACAATGAAGAAGCGGTGATCATTTTCCCAGCGGGGGAAGTGTCTCGTATGTCGCCTAGTGGCGTAAAAGACCAGCAGTGGAATCAGAACTATCTGAAGCTGGCACAAAAGACCAACAGTCCGTTATTGCCGGTTCACATTGGTGGCCGTAACTCTATGTTGTTTTACACAAGCTCCATTTTATACCGTCCGTTGTCGACGATTCAGCTTGCAAATGAAATGTTTCGCCAACGCAATCGCAAGATCCCCATGCAGGTTGGTCAAGCGATTCCGATTCAAGAATTAGCCAAACTGCCATTGAGCGACAAAGAAAAAAACAAATTAGTAAAACGTCATTTGTACCGGATCGCTAAGGGCAAAAAACCGCTTCTAAAAACCGAGAAAACGGTAGAACACCCACAAAACAGACAGATGATCAAACAAGAGCTGAAAGTCTCAGAGCACCTTGGCAGCACCAAAGACAACAAGCAAATTTACCTTGTTGATTACGATCCGATGTCGGTAACGATGAAGGAAATTGGACGTTTACGCGAAATCGCCTTTCGTAAAGTAGGTGAAGGCACAGGCGAGCGTTCGGACTTAGATAAGTTCGACCAACATTACCGCCATTTGATTTTATGGGATGAAGAAGAACTGGAAATTGTGGGCGCTTATCGCATCGGCGAAGTCGCTCGCTACATGAAAGAAGACAAACCAAACCGCATTTACAGCGCCGAACTGTTCAAATACTCCTGCGACATGGAACCGTATTTTGAACAAGGCATCGAGCTAGGCCGCAGCTTCATCCAACCAAAATACTGGGGCAAACGCAGCTTAGATTATTTGTGGTACGGCATTGGGGCTTACTTAGATAAGCACCCTGACATTCGTTACATGTTTGGCCCTGTCAGCCTAAGCAACAGCTACCCTCAAGTGGCCAAAGACTTCATTGTGTCTTTTTACACGCTTTACTTTGCCGACAAAGAACACCTAGCGCGCTCTTTCACGCCGTATCAGGTAAACGCCGAACACAATGACATTATTGCAAACATGTTCAGCGGTGACGATTACGAAGAAGATTTTAGAGTGCTAAAAGAACAACTCAGCCATTTTGGAGCGAGTGTGCCTACGTTGTTCAAGCAATACAGTGAATTGTGTGAGCCGGGCGGGGTTCGCTTCTTGGACTTTGGTGTCGATGCCGACTTTGGCTACTGTGTGGACGGATTAGTCCTAGTAGACCTAAATACCGTCAAAGAAGCGAAAAACAAACGCTACCGTGGTCACAACCAATAACACGACGCCTGACAACTATGAGTCGTGATGGTGATTTGAATGATGCGCATGGTGATGGTCTTGTTGTTCTGGTCGTTTGAAAAACGCCAAATAGATGATCTTAATAACAAGCATCACACTTAACACAATGAGAACGCCCATTTGAATGTCCATACAAACACCTCATTATTTTTGTTGTCATTTGAGTGTAGGACATTTAGAGCAAGCGAATTGTGAATTTACGTCTTTAAATTGTACCCTTTGGTAAGCCCAAAAATGGCGCACCCGTACACGGTTTTAAGGCAAATTTGGCTCATAAATTCGACAGCACACGCTCTCACATTGTTTTTTTGATTGAAAATTAAGCGGTTAGAAAGTTTGGCGTAAGCCTTGCTTATGCTCTACCAAGAAGCTATTTCATCGTCCCTCAGGCTTTTGCAGTAGCCTAACTATTATTTGTCTATCGCTAGACCATGGAGCTGGAAATGATTGAAAAAACCTATTTGAAAACCAAGCCAGAATGCAAAGTAAAGTTCGCGATTCCTGTAGAAGCAGTAGGTGACGCGAAAAACGTTGCCTTGGTGGGCGACTTCAATAATTGGGATTGCACTGCAAACCTGATGAAGAAACAGAAGTCCGGTGTTTATGCTTCAACGCTCAATCTGGATATCGATACGGCTTATCAGTTCAGATACGTCATTGACGGCACAGAATGGCTAAACGACGACATGGCAGACGACTATGTTCCCAGCCCCGTCAGCCAAGACTCAAACAGCGTATTACACCTGTAATCATCCGGCTTTCGCTCTTTGTTCAAAACCACAGCAAAGAGCGCCCCTCTTCTTATAAACCAAAACAAATACCGGTCACAAAACGCTCAAAAACGTCCCCTTAACGACGCTTTCACGCTATGCCCTTTTTACTCGACTGCCATTTGAGTGCGAAAATGTGTACAATGTTTTTTATTAAACGTGCGTTTAACAAAAAACACTCCTTGGTGCTCCGAACACTACTTGCCAAGCAGCATCGAATAGACGGAAGAGGTATTTTATGACACATCAGCAGCAATACATTCACGGCCGCTACCATGCATCCACCAGCGGTGAACATTTTGAAACAATCAACCCAGCGACAGGCGAAGTGATTGCAACAATAGAGCACGCAGGCCAAGCAGAACTCGATGCTGCTATTGAATCCGCAAAGCAAGGTCAAAAAGTATGGGCGGCAATGAGCGCCGTTGAACGCGGACGCATTCTTAAAAAAGCCGCCGACTTGTTACGCGAAAATAACGAAGAGCTAGCTCGTCTCGAAGTACTAGACACTGGCAAACCACTGCAAGAAGCCATTTGCGTAGACATTCAAACGGGCGCTGACGTAATCGAATATTACGCAGGTCTAACCGACAAGATCCAAGGCGACTACCAAGACCTTGGCAATGGCAACTTCTTCTACACTCGTCGTGAGCCGCTTGGCATTTGCGCAGGCATCGGCGCGTGGAACTATCCAATCCAAATCGCCATGTGGAAATCTGGCCCAGCGCTGGCTGCGGGTAACGCTATGATCTTCAAACCGTCTGAAGAAACACCGCTTACCGCCCTTAAACTGGCCGAAATCTTTACCCAAGCAGGCTTGCCAGATGGCGTATTCAACGTCATCCAAGGCGATGCCAGAACAGGCCAAATGATCACCGCACATCCTGAGATCGACAAAGTCTCGTTCACTGGCGAAGTGGGCACAGGCAAAAAAGTCATGGCCGCTTCGGCGCAATCTTTGAAACAGGTAACCATGGAACTGGGTGGTAAATCGCCAATGATCATTTTCCCAGACATGCCAGTGGATCAAGCCGTTTCGGCCGCCATGCTCGCCAATTTTTACACCCAAGGTGAAGTGTGCACCAACGGCACTCGTGTTTTTGTTCATGCCGACATGCTCGACGCTTTCACCAAAGAACTGAAAACGCGCACTGAAGCCATGATCATTGGTGACCCAATGGACATGAACACACAAGTTGGCGCATTGATTTCTAAAGACCACATGCAAAAAGTCTTGGGTTACATTCAAGCGGCCAAAGACGCAGGCGCAACCTTATTGTGCGGCGGTTACCAAGTGACTGAAAACGGCTTAGACAAAGGCGCGTTTGTTGCTCCGACGGTTTTCACCGATTGCACCGACGACATGCCACAAGTGCGCGACGAAATCTTCGGCCCTGTGATGTCAGTGCTTAGCTTCACCGACGAAGACGAAGTCATTGCTCGCGCTAACGATACTAAACTGGGCCTAGCGGCTGGCGTTTTCACCAAAGACTTCGCCCGCGCACACCGCGTGATTGGCCAAATGCAAGCCGGTATTTGCTGGATCAACGCATGGGGTTCTTCTCCGGCTGAAATGCCAGTGGGCGGTTACAAAGAGTCTGGTATTGGCCGTGAAAACGGCATCGAAACCTTGTACCACTACACGCAAACGAAGAGTGTCTTTGTCGACCTAAACGACATTCAAAGCCCTTACTGAGCGGGACGCTTAACTCTTAATAGATGAGAACAGTCATGGCAAACGAAACGTACGATTACATCATCGTCGGTGCTGGCTCTGCAGGGTGTGTGCTGGCAGACCGACTCACCGAAAGCGGCGAACATTCGGTTTTGTTATTAGAAATGGGCGGCTCGGATAAAAGCATTTTTATTCAAATGCCGACCGCCTTGTCTTACCCAATGAACACGACTAAATACGCGTGGCAATTTCATACGGACAAAGAACCCGGTCTTGATGGCCGTGAAATGCATTGTCCACGCGGTAAAGTATTAGGCGGCTCCTCGTCGATCAACGGCATGGTCTATGTGCGTGGTCACGCGTGTGATTTCGACCAATGGGAAGAAAACGGCGCAAAAGGTTGGAATTACCAAACCTGCCTGCCCTACTTCAAAAAAGCCGAAACCTGGAAAGGCGGCGCGGATCTCTACCGTGGTGGCGATGGCCCATTGTCGACCAACAACGGCAACGACATGACCTACAACCCGCTTTACCAAGCCTTTATCGATGCCGGCGAAGAAGCAGGTTACGGCAAAACCGACGACTACAACGGTCATCGCCAAGAAGGCTTTGGCGCCATGCACATGACGGTAAAAAATGGCGTACGCGCTTCTACGTCAAACGCTTACTTACGTCGTGCTATGACACGACCTAACCTGACGCTCAAAACGGGTGTATTGAGCCACAAGGTCATCTTGCAGGGCAAAAAAACGGTTGGAATCGAATTCAGTAAAAATGGCAACACTCAGCAAGTAACCGCCAATAAAGAAGTCATTTTATCAGCCGGCTCTGTCGGCTCGCCACAATTGTTGCAACTGTCTGGCATTGGCCCAAAAGACGTACTCAAAAAAGCAGGCGTGCCCTTGTTGCACGAATTACCGGGCGTGGGCGAAAACTTACAAGATCATTTAGAAGTCTACTTCCAGTACAAGTGCAAGCAACCCGTTACCCTAAACGGTAAACTTGGCTTGATCAGCAAGGGGCTCATAGGCACCCGCTGGATGCTGTTTAAAACCGGGCTTGGCGCCACCAACCATTTTGAATCCTGTGGCTTTATTCGCTCTCGGGCGGGCTTAAAATGGCCTAATATTCAATACCATTTCTTGCCTGCTGCCATGCGTTACGATGGCCAAGCCGCGTTTGACGGACACGGTTTCCAAGTACATGTCGGGCCAAATAAGCCAGAAAGCCGTGGTAAGTTATGGATCGAATCCGCTGATCCAGCAGCGAAACCGCGTATCTTGTTCAACTACATTTCGACCGAGCAAGACAAGCAAGATTGGCGCGACACGATTCGCCTCACCCGCGAAGTGCTGCAACAATCTGCCCTAGACGATTATCGCGGCGAAGAAATCCAACCGGGCTTGCACATCCAAAGCGATACAGACATCGACCAATGGGTAAAAAACAACGTCGAAAGCGCCTACCACCCATCTTGTACCTGTAAAATGGGCGACGACAACGACCCAATGGCCGTGTTGAATGAGCAATGCCAAGTGCGCGGGATCGAACGCCTTCGCGTAGTGGACTCATCGATCTTCCCCACCATCACCAACGGCAACTTAAACGCCCCCACCATTATGGTCGCCGAAAAAGCCGCCGACATGATTCTGGGCAAAGCCGCGTTACCCAACCTAAACGCCCCCGTCTGGATACATCCAGAATATGACACCAAACAGCGTTAACAAAAAGAAAATAAGCCCATAAAAAAACGCCTGCTAACTCCTAGCAGACGTTTTTATATCCCTCTCGTTCCCACGCTCCGCGTGGTAACGCATAAGGTGCTAGCGCTTAAACCATCGCCATACGAAGAGGACTTTAATGAGTGCAGCGGCCACGTAGGTCATGGCGCAGGCGGTGAGGATTTTTTTCACTTTGGGCAGGTCTTCTTGTGGAATGTAGTTCCCTTCAGACAAAATCGGCAAGGCTTTATTAAAGCTGGCGTCCCATTCTTCCGGTAAAATGGCCAGTTGTACGATCACCGCTAATAACCCCGACAAGCCCACCACGGCCGCGTGGAGTGGTACCGCATACGGCATGTGGAGTAACGCGGAAATCAGTGGCCAGCCCAGTAATAACGCGCCTGTTATGCGGCGGGCAAAGTGGGCAAAAGGCAAATAACGCGTACTCAAATGAGAGATTTTTTGTTTCTTTTCATGGGCGATCGCATGGCCAATTTCGTGGGCCGCCACCGCAACGGCCGTGAGCGAACGGCCATCCAACACACTCGGACTCAACCGTACCACGTGCTGACCGTAGTCGAAGTGATCTTGCCCTTCTTGCGCAGCTTCTATTTTCACCCCAGTCAATTCAAAACGCTTCACCAAGTGCGACGCCAGCTCACCGCCCGTTCCCGGCAAGTCGTCACGGTCTGTCGCATAACGTTTTAAGGTAAATTTTACCCACGCGCTGGGCCCAATAATCAGCACCAAGGCGGCAATAATGATAATAATCCACAGCATAATTTTGTCTCTCTTTGACCCCTTTCGCCTTAATCCCCTACACTGTAGGCCACTTTTATACGAACGAGCCAGATATGAACAACCCCTTGGTCGATCCGATACTCACTTTATTAAAAAAACAGCCCAATGGCACGAGCGAATTTGATATTTTAAAAGCCCTAAAAGAACAGCTTCCTGCGTTCAATACCCTTGCTGAAGACGCTAATCTGGCGTTGTTTCGTCAGCATTTTCTGATCATGAATGCCCTGTATCAATTACAGCAAAGTCTATGGCAAGACGAAAAACTGCTGCTCAATATCAGCGCGTTGCGCATTTATTTGACCCGCGCCAGTGACGTTCAGCGCTCTGACAGCACATCACTAGACAACAGCGTCGACGCAAAGTTAGCGGCCTATTACCTAGATTGGGGCGAATACGAAAAAACCGACGCCAATGACGTATCTGACCTACTGAACCGTTTTTTCACTGGCATTCATGTTTCTGGAGACCGTGAAGCCGCGCTGAACACCTTGCAAATCGATGTTGCGAATCCGAGCAAAGCCGACATTAAACAGCAATATCGCAAACTGGCACAGCAACACCACCCCGACCGCGGCGGTGACCAAGACGTCTTTATTGATTTGCGTAAGGCGTATGAATACCTAAATTTTTGAACCACACTCTCAGGCCGTGGTCTTATATAATCGTTTACCTCTTTTTACCATAGAGCGCATGATGCCAATATTTTCACCTCACAGCACAGGAATACGTCGACTTTTTCGTCTTGCCAGTCTGACCTCTTTGGTTTTATTGGCCGGTTGCAGCGTCACCGAAATCGACAAATCGAACGACTTTGCCAACAACGGCCGCGACACCACCGCAATCAAACGCGACACACTGTATTTACAAGAAAGCTTACCGCCTGGTTTGCCCTTGCCGGAGGCCTCTTTCCAAGCGGGATTGCAGCAGCAAATCGTCTACCTGAATCGCCTTAAAGACCAAGACTATGTGCTGGAAAATACCCAAACCAGCGTAACCGATTTAAAACGCGTTGCGTCTAAAATCGAGCAATGGCTTGCCAACCCCGCCCAACAACCCAAGCTTGTGGCGCATCAATTGGCCGGACAAGACCAACGGGGCAACGTACAAATCACCGGTTATTACGTACCGATTTTACCCGTACGCCACCAGCCCGACGATGAGTACCGTTATCCTTTGTATCGTAAACCCACGCAGCGAGACGCCGAGGGTAACTTTCCTTCTCGCGAAGCCATTGACTTTGAAGGTGCACTCACCGGGCAAGGGCTAGAAATCGCCTATACCGCCAGCTTGGTGGATAACTTCTTCTTGCATGTGCAGGGTTCTGGCGTGGTCGAATATGAAAACGGCGAGCGCAAACTCTTGTCGTGGGGTGGCGTGAACGGTCATGCCTATCGCAGTTTGGGCAAAGAGCTCATCGAACGAGGCGAGATTGACCGAGCGGACATCTCAGCTCAAAGCATTCGTCAATGGCTCAAAGATCATCCAGAGCGCAACCGTGAAATACTATCGACCAATCCCAGCTATTTGTTTTTCAGTGAGGGTCCAGAAAAACCCATAGGCGCGGCCAACGTGGCGCTAACGCCTTTATACTCGGCCGCCGTCGATCCTAGCGTCATTCCACTTGGCTCTATTTTATTGGCACAAGTACCGACCCTAGACGCAACAGGCCATTTAGTAGGACACGAATTTCGATTACTGCTAGCCCAAGACAAAGGCGGTGCCATTAAAGGCCCCGGCCACATCGATTGGTACCAAGGCATTGGAGAGGAAGCGCATTTTCATGCGGGCCAGCTCAAGCACTTTGGCAAAGTCTGGCTGTTGCTGCCCAAATAAACAACTCGCGGCGTGGCTAACGCACGTCGCTCAATGTAAAGGAGACGGGCAAATTAATACGTAGCTCGCTTTCCACCATGCCTTGAGTAAAACGGGGAAGGGGCACGGAGCGCTTAATCATGTCCAAAACGGCATCGTCTAAGCGAGGATAACCCGAGCTTTTCAGAACACTCACTTCAGACACAGAACCGTTCGCATGAGCGATAAACGACAGCGACACCACGCCCTCTTCGTTACGGCGACGGGACGCCCTTGGATAGCGTTTATTTTGTCCCAAAACGGCACTAAGTTGAGAAAAGTAATCGGCTTTAGCCCCTGGATTTCCACCCGTGCTGGCTGAGTTTGCACTGCCCGTAGTGGCTTTTTGATTGGCTGCTGACGGCGCAGCGGCCGTTTTTAGTATCGGTTTCGCGGCTTGCTCTGGCACATCCTCCGGCGCTTTTTTAGGAATGGGTTTTGGCGTTTTTTTAGGGACGGGCATTGGCTCTATTTTTGGTGTTGGCTTAGGCTTAGCAACCTCGATTGGCGAAGCCTGTTTAAACTCGACCGGCTCTGGCTCAACGACAGGCTCTGGCTCGACGACAAGCTCTGGCTCAACGACCGGTTCTGGCTCAACGACCGGTTCTGGCTCAACGACCGGTTCTGGCTCGACGACCGGTTCTGGCTCAACGATGTCCTCCACTACGTCCTCGACCGGGTCTTCTATCACTTCATCGGCTTCTTGCACATCTTCCTGCGCCATGGTGGTTTGCGTCGCAGCGCCCAAGTCGCCCATCATGCCTAAATCAAACTCAATACCCTGTGAACCCGGCGCTTGGCTGCCTTGTGATGGCGAATTAAAGACCGCATAAAACGCCAGCGCATGCACAGAAATCGCCAAGCCGCTAGCCAATACCCAATGTCGTGTGGCGATCATTTTGCTTCTCGCTCTAGTTGTGTCGCTAGGCTGACTTTCGTCAACCCCGCTAAACGCACTTGATTGAAGATGGGGCGCAGGGAATCGAGGGAAATGCCACCATCGGCTTTAATTTGTACCCAAAAGTCGTCTGGATCAACCGCGTCAGAAAACGCGTGTTCCAAATACCCTTGCACATCCTCAACGGCGAATAAGACATCGTCTACATACAAGCGGTTGTCGGTGCTCACCACAATTTCAATATTAGGGTCAGTGGACGCGCGCGTGTCATTAATAGAGTGAGGTGGAATGACAGGGATCGGATCGGCTTTACGAATTTGACCGGCGACCATAAAAAACACCAACATCAAAAACACCACATTAATCAGTGGCACCATGTTGTCATCATCGTTGGCTTTTCTCGCCGCGTACTTTGCGCCTATTTTCATTTTGCCTCCGGCATAGCAAAAGCATTAGCAATGGACACCATCTCAGCACCGTTGAGTGTCAAACGATCCGCTAAACTCATTAACGACTGTAACGTCACGCCATCTTCTGCTTGGATAATAAACACAGCCTCTGCGTTATCAGCCACTAAAGCCTGAAATGCCGACGCATCAGACAGACTCAGCGTCTCATTGTGTCGCCACACTTGGCCATCGTTTTGTTTCAACGTGAGAATCACATTATCGCGCTCTTCTGACGCGGCAGGGGTCTCTGTCGTCACCGACAAAGGCGTATCAACAATACGCCAAGGCACAAAACTGGACGTCAACATGAAGAACAACAACAGGATAAACACCACATCAATCAATGGCGTTAGACTGATCGCATTTTTACGTTTGGGTTGGGAAAGATTAAGCGGCATGCAAGGCGTTGTCCTTGTCATTGCCTTTTGCTTGGACGTGATTCTGAGTCGATCTTTGCGTCTGTTCGGCTGGCAAACGGGCTTTGGCGGTGAATACCTGAGTCACCGCGTCGTTCATGTTGTGGGCGATGCGCTCCACTTTGCGCTCCAACCCGCTTTGCAAAGTCACGACCGGAATCGCCACCGCCAAACCGACGGCCGTGGTTAATAAAGCTTGCCAGATACCGCCCGACAACACAGAAGGATCCACCTGATTGCCCGCGCCTTCCATTTGTTGAAATGCCGTGATCATCCCCAATACCGTACCCAACAACCCCAACAAAGGGCTCAAAGTGGCGATAATTTCCAAAGGACGAAGATAAGCACGCAACTGGCTTAACTGATTCATCGCGCGGCGCTCTACCTCCTCACGAATCACTTCAGCATTGCTCTCAGCCGTCAAAATCGCACGCATGGTGTACCCAACAAGGGCATCTATTGGGCGTTTTTCATCGAGCTTTTCAAGCGCGTCTTCACCGTTATCATGACGCCATTGCACCAGCGCCAAATCCGCCGTTGTCAGACTTTCCGCGCGCAACGACGAAAACTGCCACAGCTTCAACAATACAATGGTCAACGCCACCACAGAAAACACCATCAGTATCCATACGACCGGCCCACCGACCTCTAAAAAATCGATTATCTTCTGCTGTATTAATGCGTCCAAACTGTCTCTCCATTGATATAAAGTGATTTTTATTAATGATAGTCATTATCAACTTTATTTTCAACTTTGATTTTAAGAGATACGTGATTTAAAAAGGTCAACTTAACGCGCTCAGAACGCTTAAACACCCACCATCAGCTCAACCTTTACTAACGTTCGAAGGTACATGCGCCACGCACACCAGCCCGCCAGTAAATTACCGATCAAAACGCCAACGAATAGCCCATTTAATCCGGCGATTTCTGAGCCAATCCACAAACAAGGCAAAAAGAACAGGAACAAGCGCAGTGCGGAGATGGTAAGCGCGGCATAAGATTTGCCCAAGGCATTACACACCGATACCATCAGCATGCAGATGCCTAAAGAACCTAGACTCACAGGCACGATCATCAGGTGCCAATGGAGAATATTGGTTACGGCGGCGTCACTGGTCATGAGTCGAGACAATGGCGCAGAGGCCACAAAGGTCGCCACGGCCACCAGCAGCTGAAACACCAATACAAAGCGACAGGCCAATGACACCACATAACGAATGTCACCGATTTTACCCGCGCCCAGCAAGCGTCCTACCATTGGCGGCATCGACATGGTTAACGCCAACACGGCGACAATCGAGAAAAATTCAAAGCGCGATCCCAAGGCCCATGATGCGACGGCAGCGGTACCAAACCCAGCAATGAGTTTGGTCGCCAGTACCGATGACACAGACGGCAGCAACTGGCTGATCATCGCGGGGCCCATGATGTGCCCAATAGACGCGAGGCTTTTGGCGACGTTTATGTCATGCCAATCAAACGTCACCCAGTGTTTGCGCGCCACTTGTGGTGCCACGATCAACGCCCCCATTCCAAATGACACCGTCGTGGCCATGGCGGCGCCATTCAGACCAAGATCAAAAATAAAAATGAAAATCGGGTCCAAGATCACGTTCAGCACACTGGTGACGATCATCATGATGCCAGGCAACATAGTATTGCCGTTGGATCGACAAAGGCTGTAATAAAAATACAGCAAAGCCCCGACCCAAGCGCTCAATAAAAAGTGAGGCCAGTAAGCGTCGATCACCGGAAACACCGAATCAGGCGCACTCAGTAACGTTAAAATAGGCTGGCGTAAGAGCCAAATCAGCACACAGAAAAACGCCATACCGACGCTGCCGAGGGCCAACACCAAACCGCCCAGTTGCTTGGCATACTCGGCTTTAGCGGCGCCCAATGCGCGAGAAATGATCGCCGTCGTCGCGATACCTAAGCCTACTTGCAGACCAATCACCAGCATCTGGATCGGCAAGGTAAAACCCTGCGCCGCCAACGGCAACACACCCAATTGACCAATAAACGCACTGTCGACCAACTGAAAGCTCATCAAAGACAAGATCCCAAACAACATGGGCCACGTCATGGAAAAAAGTTGCTTACCCAGGGAAACAGACGTCCCACCAGACGACGCGGTAGAAGAAGACATAAACGCTCTCTTAAAGAATTTTTTAGACCGATATTTTACGCTATTTAAACGCCGTATTAAGACAAGGGGACGTGTTTCACATCAATTAAGTGGAGTCGCTTCGGTTAAAACGATTGGCTGTGCTCTCTAAAACGATGTCCATACAGCAACATGATCAACGCCAACAATGAAAACCCAACAAAACCACTTGCCAACGGCGTTACGCTGGCATAATAAAACTGACCAACCAAGGTCGACAACACGATCGCCAGCAGGCTAGAAAGAGAAGAAATCAGCGACGACGCCAAGCCCGCGACCTTACCCAGCGGCTCCATCGCCATGGCATTGACGTTACCGAAAATCATCCCAAAACACGAAAACATGATCACACCCAGCCCCATAAACAACATGAACGGCGGCACACCATCAAACTGGAGCGTTAAGATAAGCAGTGCAAACGACGACGACAACAAAACCCCCAGTGCAAGGGTCACACAGCGCAACATGCCCACACGTTGGACGATTTTTCCATTAAAAAAGTTGATAAACGAAGAGCCTATCGCCATGCAAGCAAAGTACAAAGGGAAACGATCACCAGTATGGTAAACATCTTGAAACAACGACTGCGCCGTACTGATGTACACCATTAAGGCACCAAAAATGCTGCCTAATAACACCGTGAACGCCATCACGTCTCGATAACTAAAAATCTTTTTTATGTCTGCGGCTAAACGCTTACGGCTGAACGCCAGACGATGTTCTTTCTGCAATGTTTCTGGTTGTCGGACCAACAGCCATGTTCCTGCCACAAACGCTTGCACGATCAAAAGGGCAAAAATCCAACGCCAATCCGCCACCTGCATCACCAGCTGACCGATCGACGGCGCCAACATGGGTACCAACAAAAACACCATCATCACGAACGACATAATACGTGCCATCGCCGCACCCTTGTACAAATCTCGGATCAAAGCACGAGACGCAATTTTCGGCCCCGCCACGCCAAACCCTTGGATCATTCGTCCGATCAAAAACACCTCTAACGATGAGGCCGACACGGCAATCACTGAACCAATAATGTACACCCCAATGCCCAGTAAAATGCTTTTTTTACGCCCAATTGCATCAGACAAGGGGCCAAACAACAGCTCACCAAACACCATGCCCAAAACCATCGCCGAGATGAACCACTGAGTCTGCTGGTAGTCGACAATCGCCAGCGAATCAGCAATCTGCGCAAACGCTGGCAACATAGCGTCCATGCTGAGTGCCGTTAGCGACATCATCAGCGCAAACAACGCAATAAGCTCTTTTTCTGGCAAACGCGTCATCGGCGTTGGCGAGTGTGGCGGAGCATCAAAACGGGACATAATACCCTTGAAAAAAGCAAAGAAATGAGGCGACAGTGTACTCGTCTCGTTTGATTTAGCACACTGAAAATACCCAGGTGCGCTGTTTCCTTTCTTATCTATGCTCTATGATGATTCTCATGAAACCCGTATGACCTTGAGCTCGTTGTTCAACACATTGGAGATACAATAAAAATGATGTTAAAAGATAAAGTAGCGATTATCACTGGCGCCGCAAGCGGCATTGGCTATGCAGCAGCGGAAAAATTTGGTGCCGAAGGCGCCATTGTGGCCGTATGCGACATTCAGGCCGACAAAGTCCAAACCGCTGTCGCGCAATTGCTGGCAAAGGGCGTCGTTGCCCACGGCTATGTCGTCGACGTTGCTAACCGCCAAAAGGTGGATGATATGGTGGCCGATTTACACACTCGGTACGCGCGTATCGACATACTGGTCAACAACGCTGGGATCACCCAAGACGCGAGTTTATTAAAAATGACAGAAGCGCAATTTGACAGCGTTTTGTCCGTCAATGTAAAAGGCGTATTCAACTGCACCCAAGCCGTGGTGGGCATTATGGTAGCGAATAAAGCCGGTGCCATCGTTAATACATCAAGCATTTCTGGCCTAATGGGCAACATCGGACAAACCAACTACGCCGCCTCAAAAGCCGCTATTTTGGGACTGACAAAAACATGGGCAAGAGAGTTGGGCGCCAAGGGAATAAGGGTCAATACCGTGGTGCCCGGCGCCGTTCAAACGGACATACTGCACACCGTACCGGAGCACCTACTGGCGAAAATTGAAGCATCCTGCTGGCAGAAACGCATTGGCACCGTAGAAGAAATCGCCAACGTGTACGCCTTTTTAGCCTCTGATAACGCCAGCTACATCAACGGCGCCACACTGGAAGTCAGCGGCGGCGTGTCACTGTGAGGTTCTTTTTGTTCTGCTGATTTAAAAAAATACTCTTTAAAAATGACAGGTTCTCGTTATGACACAGTACTTGCTTGAGTCGTGTATTTCTGAAAAAACAGTATGTATAGTGCGTTTTTCAGTTTATAAACCTCTTGTTGTCTTTTTTTAATTTTCTTGATGTTGGAACGTGCCTACATGCCTAGTGATGACTTTATCGATTTGCTCAAATTACTGATTCGTGCCCCCAGTGTGGTGGGTGCAGAACATTCTTTTTTTCGCGTGCTACAGCGTGAATTAGAGGAACGTGGGGCGAAAGTCACTTGGTACGAAGGCTTACTGGTCGCTCAAGGCAGCGATCCTTTCAGTACCATGTTTTCCGCGCACATCGATCGCCATGGCTTAGTGTGTACCGGTCCAAACGAATTCCAATATGCGGCCTTTGTGTCGGCCAATCGCACGGATTTGTTGAACAACTCGGTATCAGAAGAATTAATGAGCAAGGTCACGGGGCGCTTTAACCACGAAGAGGTTTACGCCTATGAACCCTGGTCCGGCATTTATCGCGGCAAAGGCACGATTAAAAACTCCTATGTGTGTGAATTTCGTAATAACTTAATTTTTGAAACAGAGGGATTAGAAGGGGTAGTAGCAGGTACGCCGATCGCGTTTAAGGATCAATTACAACGCGTTGACGACCGACTCGAAGGCCAGCTCGATAACGTGATTTCAGCCGCGGCTTTGGTGCATTTGTTTGACCATGGGTTTAAAGGCACGGCCTTTTTTACCGCTCAAGAAGAAGCCGGTAAAAGCTGGCGCTATTTGTTGGAATGGTTTCGTCGCTTTGGTGGCTCTACCAACCGTTTATTTGTGGTTGATACCAGCCCTTTTCCGAACATTGAAGCGGCAAATGAGCAACTTCTGGTACTTAGGGAAAAAGACGCCAACGCCACATTTAATAAAGACAGCACAAAACGGCTCGAAGCACTGTGCGAGAAAAACAACATCAGTTACTTGTACAAAAACCGCTATGTAGAAAATGAAAACGTCAAACGCGCCGAGCAAGGCCTACCACCTAGTTCGCTTGGGAGCACAGAATTAGGTCGAATTATCGCGGCGTCGAACGGCTTAGTCGATGGCACCACGATCCAAATCCCGACGATTGGCTACCACACCATGCACGAATCGGCCGCGGTGGAATCCGTCGATGCGTTTCTCAAACTGTTAAAAGTCGTTTCTGCCATGTGAGCATGGCGTAACGTCATTGTGTATCAGGGTGAAAAGGAATCACCGGGCAATTAAGCACAATATCGGTTCGTTCAATCGTCACTAAACCCTGATCCTCTGCCACAAAGATGGCCTCTTCGGAGGTCAATTCTTGGGCTTGGTTTGGATCGTTCCACACGACCACGTACATCAGCCAAAGCGGAGAGTATTGTCTATTCTCACTCAAATACCCCAAAGGCTCAGGTGCAGAAGCGAAGACATTCTTTGACTGCTCGCCCTTCGGAAACGCATAAACGCGTTCCAACACCGTTTTTTGTTGCGGGGGCTTAGGGTAATTTGGCACCGCGTCACGCAACCGCGGTGCATAATTGGCATTTTCGGCCTTGGCAACGGCTTGATCAGACACATCGGTGGTGATGTATAAAACAACTTTTCCCTCATGCCAAGCCTGTAACAAAGGCAAAGTGATATAAGACGACTTAGGTAAAGCACCACAAGCAGACACGATACAGGCTAAAACAATGACCAACACACTTTTCATCACCATAACCCCAACCTCCCTAATGCATTCAATTTGTCTATGAATTCTAACCCAAGCACTGACTTTAACCTTCCACTTTTAATTTAGCGTACTTATACACGGTGTTGCGACTCACGCCGGCGGTTTTGGCCGTTTGTGAGACATTGCCCTTGAACTCGGTCAATAATCGCGGAATAAGTCGGTCGAGCGGTTCATCTTGTTCCGGCATAGAGCCGGCGTCGGTAGCCGTAAATTGTGTGGCCGCGTCTAAGTCATCGAAAAAATCATCGGGCAAATGCCAATCTTCGAGTGTTGCCTCATCGGCCATGGCCATACCGACTTTTAGTACATGGGCCAGTTGTCGCATGTTACCGGGCCAAGGGTGGCGCGCTAACAGCTCAAGCATATCTTGCGACAACGCCGGGCCTGGCTCTTCAAGGCGCAGGCGGTGGTGCAGGTATTGAATTAAAGCGGCTTTGTCGCTGCGCTCGCGTAGTGCCGGTAGTTCAATGTTTAACCCAGAAATGCGATAGTACAAATCTTGACGAAAACGCCCTTCTTTGACTTCTTCTTTTAGAATCCGATTGGTCGCTGAAATCAGCTTAATGTCCACCGGAAACACATCCGTAGAGCCCAACGGCGTGACCACTCTTTCTTGCAGCACACGCAACAAGCGCGATTGCACAGGCATGGGCATTTCACCGATTTCGTCCAAGAACAAGGTGCCGCGATGGGCGCGCCGAATCAGCCCAATCGAGCCTCTATTTTGCGCCCCAGTAAACGCGCCTTTCTCATAACCAAACAGTTCAGACTCCACCAGTTCAGCGGGAATCGCTGCGCAATTCACCGCCACCAGCATTTCCTTCGCACGGGAGCTGTGATAGTGCAAACTGCGTACAAAAATTTCTTTTCCCGCGCCCGTTTCACCATGGATCAAGATAGGAATGTCTTTCTCCATGATCTTATGAGCTTGACGCACCAAGCGCTCTACCCGTTCATCACCGTGTTGCAATTCGGCCAATGGGATTACATTGTCTGGAATGTCTGTCACCTTTACGTTTGGGGCTTTTGCGATTTTCACGACGCCGTCGTTATGCGTATTTTCTTCTTTCATAACAAGGGCTTCAGACGGCGAGGGCGCGACATAGTCAGCACGCTGGCGAAAGTCTGGCACACGCATAATTTGCTGAACAGGGGGAATAACTTTGACATAAAATTGATAGCGCCCCATGGCGATAAGCTTCATGGGCAAACTAACAGGCTGATGCTTGATGTCGCGCATTTCCACATCAAACACTTGATTGATATTCAGTAACGCCAAATCACGCGCCAGCACCACTTCTGCACGGCGATTGGCCGACACTATGGTGCCGTTTTCATCGAGCACCAAAATACCCGACCAATGGCTGTCCAAACTGACCACATTGGTATTAAAGCTGAGAATAAAATGCGCTTGCTGAAACGCCGAAAAAATCAGTCGATTCTCCACACTCAGCGACATGAGTTTGACCATGCCAAAGGTGTGGTCTTGTGGTAGGTACGCATCGGACGAAATATCCAATACGCCCACCAAGTCGTTCTTTGTATTATAAATAGGGGAAGCAGATCCCACCATGAAGCGATTAGCACGCAAAAAATGCTCATCACGCCCCACTTGTATGGCTTCACCGGTAATCAGAGCGGTACCAATAGCGTTGGTGCCCACGCCCATTTCTGTCCACTGGTTACCACCAATCAAGCCGTGTTCAGCGGCGCTGCCAAAGCGTGGCTGACCCCAAGTGTTCAGTACGTGCCCTTGGCGGTCTGCCAACACAATCATGCAAGCGGAATTGCTCAATATATTTTCGTAATAAGGCAAGACTTCGTTTTCAGTGGTTTCCAGCAAACTACGATGCTGATCCACCAAATCTATTAACGTACCTTTTGGAAGGGCCGCAAAATCAGGACGGCTGCCATGATCCAAACCAAATTGCTCACAACGATACCAAGACGCTTGAATGCGATCTTTGTGTGTTTGAGCCATGGAAGGTTCAGGCGTCTCGCGGTGGTCGACTGGTTGTTTTTGTTGATCTTCGTCTTGCATTGCTCGCTCCACGACAGTCATGGTCGTTCTATCACTGTGCACGAATTGTTCAGTATGGTGTGGAACTGTAAACACTTTGAACACTCGTGAACAGCCCCTTTTCGAAAATGAAAACCACTACCATCGATAATGAACATAGATAAAATCTTTTTATTTCATGAGGTTAGTGAAATATTAAAGGGTAAATATATTTTTGGCACAGCTTTTGTAATGTACTCATCCATAACATGTTGTCTTGAGTGTGTTCATTTTAGTCACTGACTTGGCACTCAATACAAAAAATAATAACAACAAAAAGGTATTTACAATGTCTCTGACGCTGCAGAATGTATCGCGCGTTGTTGAAGGCGAGACGTGGATCGACGAGGTCAACTTGACCCTAGAGCCCGGCTCATTCAACGTTTTACTTGGACGAACTTTGTCAGGTAAAACCACGCTGATGCGCCTCATGGCCGGCCTTGACCGACCAACTAAGGGGAAAATCCTCATGAATGGGGTGGACGTAACAGGCGTGCCTGTGCGCGAACGCAACATTTCCATGGTGTACCAACAATTCATCAATTACCCCAATCTTACGGTATATGAAAACATCGCTTCGCCCCTGCGTTTAGCTAAACTGGACGAAAAAGAAGTGGATCGTCGAGTGCGTGAAACCGCTGAGATGCTGCGCATCGACCCTTTTTTAGACCGTTTACCCTTGCAGCTTTCTGGCGGTCAGCAACAACGTACCGCGATGGCTCGCGCTCTGGTGAAAGACTCGCAAATCATTCTGTTTGACGAGCCACTGGTCAACCTAGATTACAAATTACGCGAAGAGCTGCGCCAAGAATTACGCGCTCTGTTTAAAGTCCGCAATTGCATCGCGATTTATGCAACCACAGAACCCAACGAAGCCCTCGCACTGGGCGGCAATACCGCGGTGTTAAACGAAGGCCGCTTACTGCAAATGGGTCCCACCGCTCAGGTATACCATCAACCTAAAGACATTATTACCGCCGAAATGTTTTCTGAACCGCCGATCAATATCGTTCAAGGGCGAGTCAGTGAAGAAGAAGTCACCTTCGATGATACGGTGCATTTTCGTCTCAACAACGACCTACGCAATTTGGCACCCGGCGATTATCAGTTCGGCGTGCGCGCGTCACACATTGGGTTAGTGCCTCACGCTGACGACGATTTGGAATTGCCAGTACGTGTTGATCTAGCAGAAATCAGTGGTTCAGAAACCTTCTTGCATGTGCACAATCCACACTTTGATTTGGTACTGCATTTGTCAGGGGTTCACGCTTATCAAGTCGACCAAGAAATAAAAGTCTACTTTCCTACGCACAAGCTTTATGCCTTTGATACAGACGGCAAAATGGTGCATTCCCCAGCACGAATGAGGGATCAATAATCATGGCTTCTATCACGCTTAATGCGCTCGCGCATACGTATTCAGACAACCCAACCAAACCCGAAGACTACGCGATCCGTGAAATGACGCACGTGTGGGAACAAGGCGGTGCCTTTGCGCTACTTGGGCCTTCTGGCTGTGGCAAATCCACCCTGCTGAACATAATTTCTGGCTTGTTAAAGCCCTCTAACGGCGAGATTCTGTTCGATGGCAAACGTGTTAACGAATTAAAACCTGAAGAGCGCAACATAGCGCAAGTTTTTCAGTTTCCGGTAATTTACGACACCATGACAGTGTTTGATAACCTGGCGTTTCCGCTGCGCAATATCGGCGTGCCAGAGCACAAGATCCAATCAAAAGTTCATGAAGTGGCGGACATTCTTGAACTATCCGACCAGCTGAAACGCAAAGCCAAAGGCTTGTCAGCGGATCAGAAACAAAAAGTCTCCATGGGTCGTGGCCTAGTGCGTGACAACGTGTCGGCCATTTTGTTTGACGAGCCTTTAACCGTGATCGATCCGCAGTTGAAATGGAAACTGCGTCGCAAGCTCAAGCAAATCCATGAGCAATTCAATATCACCATGGTGTACGTCACCCACGACCAACTAGAAGCTTCGACCTTTGCCGACAAAATTGCGGTCATGTACAACGGCCAAATCGTGCAATTCGGCACCCCACGTGAGCTGTTCGAAAACCCGGCACACACGTTTGTCGGCTACTTTATTGGCAGCCCCGGCATGAACTTTTTTGAGGTTGAACTGAACGACACCCTGCGTTTTGGTGATCACGACATCGCCACTAGCACGGCCATGTTGACGCGCCTAAAAGCCATGGACGCCAAGAAAATCACCATCGGCATTCGCCCTGAATTCGTTCATGTTTGGGAAGGCAAAAACGACGACGCGTTTCAAGTCGATGTCGATTACGTGGAAGATTTAGGAACCTACAAAATTTTGTCGTTCTTGTTTAACGGCCAAATCATGAAGGCACGCCTAAGCGAAGATCAAAACGTCCCCACCGGGCAAATTTATGTGAGCTTCCCCGAGCAGTGGACCAAGGTGTATGTGGACGAGTATCTCGTTGACCTAACCTACCAACCGCAGAAGGAAAGTAAGGAGACGGATCATGCAAACTAAAGTAGAAAATAATAAGGCGTGGTTTTTGGTCATGCCGGTTTTTCTCATCGTGGCTTTCTCCGCCATCATTCCTTTGATGACGGTGGTGAACTACTCGGTGCAAGATATTTTTGACCCATACACCCGTTACTTTGTGGGCACCGAATGGTTCAAACAAGTGATGCTCGACAGCCGTTTGCACGAGGCGCTGTTACGCCAATTTATTTATTCGTTCACGATTCTGGCGATTGAAGTCCCGCTGGGGATTTGTGTTGCCTTAATGATGCCGACGAAAGGCCGGGGCGCGTCTGTGGCCTTGATTCTAGTGGCGATCCCTTTGCTGATTCCATGGAATGTGGTCGGCACTATTTGGCAGATTTTTGGCCGTGCTGACATCGGCTTATTTGGTGCTTTTATGAATGGTTTAGGCATCGACTATAACTATTCTTCCAACCCAACTGACGCTTGGTTCACCGTAGTATTGATGGACGTTTGGCACTGGACACCGCTGATTGCGCTCTTGTGTTATTCCGGTTTACGCGCCATTCCTGAAGTGTATTACCAAGCCGCGCGTATTGACCAAGCATCGCGCTGGGCGGTATTCCGCTACATCCAATTGCCTAAGTTAGCGAACGTATTAGTGATCGGCATGTTATTGCGCTTTATGGATTCCTTTATGATCTACACCGAACCCTTCGTATTGACTGGCGGCGGCCCTGGCAGCTCGACCACATTTTTAAGCCAGTCGCTAGTACAGCAAGCCATTGGGCAATTTGACCTTGGGCCCGCGGCGGCGTTCTCGCTGGTGTATTTCTTAATCATCTTGCTCGTGTGCTGGGTGTTCTACACCACCATCATGAACATGCAAAAAGACAAGTAGGAGAAAAGCATGACCTCTTCATCAACCCCTATTTCAGCGAAACGAACCGCGACAAAAGAACAAGCGCCGGTGTACAGCCGAGCAGAACGAAAAGCGCGTAACGCCAATACTCGGGGCCGCGTTGGACTTGTCCTGTATGTGATTGTATTGCTCTTGCCGATTTATTGGCTGGTCAATATGTCGTTCAAAACCAATACCGAAATTCTCAGTGGTTTGTCGTTTTTTCCGGCCGATTTCACCTTCGATAATTACGCCAAAATTTTCAGCGATTCAACGTGGTACATGGGGTATGTCAATTCGATTTTGTATGTGTCCATGAACATGGTGATCAGCTTGTTGGTTGCTCTGCCGGCCGCGTATGCGTTCAGTCGATATCGGTTTATTGGCGATAAGCACATGTTTTTCTGGTTGCTTTCTAACCGAATGGCGCCCCCAGCGGTGTTTTTATTGCCATTCTTCCAGCTGTATTCGTCTGTGGGTTTGTTCGATACGCACATCGCCGTAGCACTGGCCCATTGTATTTTCACGGTGCCATTAGCGGTGTGGATTTTAGAAGGCTTTATGAGCGGCGTACCTCGGGAAATCGACGAAACGGCTTACATCGACGGCTACTCGTTTCCCAAGTTCTTTGTGCGCATTTTCATTCCCTTAATCCGCTCTGGTATTGGTGTAACCGCTTTTTTCTGCTTCATGTTTTCTTGGGTGGAGTTGCTGCTTGCTCGCACACTCACCTCAGTCGATGCCAAGCCCATTGCGGCCATCATGACGCGCACGGTGTCGGCGTCGGGCATGGATTGGGGGCTGCTCGCGGCCGCGGGTGTACTGACTATTCTGCCTGGAATGTTGGTCATTTATTTTGTTCGTAACCATGTGGCGAAGGGCTTTGCCCTTGGTCGAGTATAAGGGGAACTATCATGGCTTGGATGTCTTGGACATTACCCACTGCGCTGTTTTTTATCGGCATTGGAGTGATCTTGGTCGGCATGACCACATGGCAAATTGTTTCACCTTGTGTGGAACGTCGTGGCTTTTTGCCACTGGCCACTACACGCGGTGATCGCTTATTCATTGGGCTGCTTAGCAGTGCCTTTATCCACCTCGCGTTCGTTGCGTTAACGGATGTGAACATCGCGGTGGCAACCGTCCTGTGCGCATTTTGGATGATGATTCTAATGCGCTGGGGCTAATCATCCGTGTCCCTATTCGATAGGAACGATGGACTGTCTGGCAAGGACGCCGCACTGTAAAAACCAAAAAACCAAACTTTGTTGAGGTATAACATGCACTACAATAAGAAAAAAATTGCACTCGCCGCCTTACCCTTTGCTGTCATGATGCATTCAGCCACGTTATGGGCTGACGCATACTCAGACGCCGCACAAAAATGGGTAAACACCGAATTCACCGTTTCTACACTAAGCAAACAACAACAGCTTGATGAATTGAAATGGTTCACTGACGCCGCGAAAAAATTCCGCGGCATGGAAATCAATGTCGCTTCTGAAACACTAACAACACACAAATACGAGTCGCAAGTGTTGGCCAAAGCTTTTGAAGAGATCACCGGCATTAAAGTCAATCATGACTTGATCCAAGAAGGCGACGTGGTTGAAAAGCTGCAAACGCAAATGCAATCGGGCCGTAACATTTACGATGCTTACGTGAACGATTCCGACTTGATCGGGACGCATTTCCGTTACGGTAAAGTGGTCCCTATCTCTGACATGATGGTCGGCGACGGCAAAGAATTCACGTCACCCACATTGGATTTGGCCGATTTCATCGGTTTGGATTTCACCACAGGACCCGATGGCAAACTGTACCAATTGCCAACACAGCAGTTTGCTAACCTGTATTGGTTTCGCGCAGACTGGTTTGCCCGTGCGGACCTAAAAGCGCAATTCAAATCCATTTACGGGTATGATTTAGGTGTCCCTGTTAACTGGTCAGCTTATGAAGACATTGCGGAGTTTTTTACCGATAAAGTCAAAACCATCGATGGCGAGCGCGTTTACGGCCACATGGATTACGGTAAAAAAGACCCTTCTCTAGGCTGGCGTTTTACTGATGCTTGGTTCTCTATGGCAGGGGCGGGCGACAAAGGCACACCAAATGGCTTACCTGTGGATGAATGGGGTATTCGTATCAAAGATGCGTGCTCACCTGTTGGATCCAGTGTTTCACGTGGCGGCGCCACTAACGGCCCTGCGGCGGTTTACGCGACCACCAAATACGTCGAATGGTTACGTAAATACGCGCCACCGGAAGCGCAAGGCATGACCTTCTCTGAATCTGGCCCTGTGCCAGCGCAAGGCGGCGTGGCTCAACAAATCTTCTGGTACACGGCGTTTACGGCGGATATGACGACTAAAGGCCTTCCTGTTGTAAACGAAGACGGTACGCCAAAATGGCGCATGGCGCCTTCTCCGGTTGGGCCATACTGGGAAGAAGGGATGAAAAAAGGCTATCAGGACGTAGGCGCCTGGACCTTCATGAATTCAACACCAGAAGATCGTCGTTTGGCTGCATGGTTGTACGCTCAGTTCACCACCGCTAAAACCGTATCCTTGAAGAAAACGCTCGTTGGCCTAACACCCATTCGTGAATCGGATATCAATTCACCCGAAATGGCCGCCGCGGCACCAAAATTGGGTGGTTTGGTCGAATTCTACAAAGGGCCAGCACGTAAGCAGTGGTCTCCAACCGGGATCAACGTACCGGATTATCCTAAGCTAGCTCAGCTTTGGTGGCAGTACATTTCTCAAGCGGCGAGTGGCGAAGCAACACCTCAAGAAGCCTTGAACGGCCTTGCCGCGGCGCAAGATAAAGTCATGGAACGGTTAGAACGCGCCAATGTGCAACCGCTATGTGGACCAAAAATGAACACCCCACGTGACGAAGCCTACTGGTTGGCTCAGCCAGGTTCACCAAAACCAAAATTGTCGAACGAAAAGCCACAAGGCGTGACCGTTTCCTATGACGCACTATTGCGCTCTTGGGAATAATCACACCGAACACTCTCTGAACGTTTGACCGGCCTAGGCCGGTCTTTTTTAATGCGCCCTAGCGCCCTCACTCGTTATCAAGGCTTTTAACTCATCCTGCAGCGTTTCTATCTTTTCAGCCAATACATGCTGCTGCGACAAAGGCACAACCGAAATGTCCTCCAGCGACACTTTTTCCAAATGATCTAGCAAAATAGCTAAATGCTCTAAACGTTCGTCTTTTCTGTTCATGCAAGTTCTCTCCTTAGATGGCATATTGGCCAGTAAACATAACCAACTTCACTCAAATTGTACGGCACAAAATGAGGAAAGTTGTGTCATAAAAGTTCTTTTTCTCAACATACGGCATGGTTATCCAGGGCAAACGCATGAACGTTTTTTGATCAGTTAACACAATATTTGCATTCAATCCATGTTTGATGAATGATCATGCCCTTTTGAAGCCGATGACCTTATTAGACCGTATGATGCAGCTAAATGACCCACGCCAACAAGCAAAATGTACCCACGACTTAGGGGAAGTCGTCTTTATGACGACCTGTGCAATACTTTGTGGTGCGGATGATTGGGAATCGATTCAGCTTTTTGCCGATACTCGAAAGGACTGGTTCAAACAATATCTTCGATTAGCAGGCGGCATTCCATCACATGACACCTTTAACCGTTTATTTTCTTTATTGGATCGTAAGCGTCACTGTATCCACTCCTAAAACAACACAATCCGCTTTTGGTCTATTCCATGGCAAGAGAGCTTCGAGTTTGTCTAGGGTATTAGCGTCGGCGATGTGGTCGAGTAGGTATTGGAGGTAGCTTGAGGGTTCAAGGCCATTGGCTTTGGCGGTTTCTATCAGTGAGTAGCAGGTGGCACTGGCGTTTGCGCCACGCGTTGAATCAGCAAACAGCCCGTTGCGTCGGCCGACAGCGAAGGGGCGGATGGCGTTTTCCGCTAAGGCGTTACTGATGTGGATGAAGCCATGATCACAGTAACCGATCAAGGATTCCCACTGGTTTAGGGCATATTGGATCGCTTTAAAGGTCAGTGAGTCTTTGGGAACCTTCGGATGGTTGGTTTCTAACCACGTTTTGAGGTCCTGCAGCACAGGTAGGGCCAGTTCTTGGCGAACGGTGTATTTTTCCTTTTCGCTCAATTTGCCTATTTTACTTTCGATGGCATAGAGAGCACGGATTTTACTGATGGCCACATCCGCTTTTGACGGCTTGGCTTTGTGGCTTTTCCCTTTTTGAGGCGCGGCACCGCGTGCGGCGTCAACAAACTTGCGACGCGCATGATCCCAGCACCCGATTCGGGCGATACCAAGATCACGGCAAACTTGGCCATAGCCACTGTAGCCGTCCACTTGTAATACCCCCCTAAACCCTTTCAATAGACGTGTGGGTACGTGACCCGCTCGGGTCGGATCATACTCAAACAGCACGGAAGGTTTGTCCGGTGGGCCGCCCCGAGTCACCCACATCCATTTATCACTTTGGGCGGTTTTGCCCGTTTCTTTCAAAACTTGGATACGAGTTTCATCCGCTTGGATGTAATGGCTTTGGTTTTGCTGTTCTCGCATCAAGTTTATCAGCGGTTTAAAGACCTCATCCAGTCGGATGATCCAGTTGGCCATATTATTACGGCCAACCTCATGACCAAGACGCGCTAACATGCCGTCTAAACGATAGAGAGGTAACCCGTCGGCGTATTTTGAGGTGATGATGTACGCCAACAATGACGTGGTGGCAACACATTTACCCAACGGGTGCGTTGGCCGATTTGCGGCGACCACTTGATCACCGTAAGGTAATTCAAACACCGCCTTTTCTTGCCAGATTTCAATCACGTTGAGCTGAGCCGGGATAAACTCTAACTCTTCTTTCACCTTAGTAAAGAAGGTTTTTGCTGCGCCGGCTCTCTCGTCGTCGCTCAGGCAGATTTCTCGGCGGATTCGGTTTAATGAAGCAGAGAAGCCCCGTTGACGCTGACGGGTTTTCTTGGTCTGCGCCAACTCTGGGGTTAATGCGTCTTCTGGGATGTCATCAATCAGGTCGTCAATCGCACCTTCCAACTCGGCTTCATCAAACAGTGAGATCTGAAACGGCTGCTTCTCACTCTTCGCCGCGAAGCGTTGTACTTTTTGCAGACGAATGATCTCTTCAAGACGCTCGATATAGGCGTCACGTTGAGCTAAGACCGAGTCTTTTTGCAACAGCAAAGACATCAGCTCAGCGTGCGATAGCTGACTGTAATCCGGCTTTTTGGTATGAGATTTAGGAGCGATTTTCATGTCGCTATCATAGCAAAAATCACCACGAAAATCCTCAGCTAAGTGCCTCATAATGCAAGGTTTTATGGCCTTTCATTACGCCAAGATCGTAGCCATCCAACAGCCAATTAATCTGTTCGCCGGTGAGTGACACCAACTCGTCTGAGGCTTTGGGCCATTTAAACTTTTCCTCAGCAAGGCCTTTGTAGTAGAGCACGAAGCCATTGTCTTCCCACATCACACACTTGATTTTATTACGATGCCGATTGGTAAAAGCATACAACGCGCCCGAAAACGGATTGTGCCCTAGCTCTTGTTCAATGATCACCGCCAACCCATGGGCCTGTTTTCGAAAATCCACGGGGTCTCGATACAAAAAGATCTGTGGCAAATTTAAAGCGGGACGTAAATAACGCGGCTTCATAAAGCGGCCACTAGGTAAGCGTTCATTCCACGCCGTTATTTCATCTCATCTTTTCTCACTCTAAACTGGGCTCCGTTTTCATCTCATAACCGATAACGGAGTCCAACCCATGACTAAGCCTTATACCCGTCGTTCTTCTTCTGAATGGCAACAAATCATTGATGATCAAGCCGAGTCGGGTTTATCAGCCCCTCAATACTGTAAACAGCATCAAGTGAGTTACGCCAGTTTTAGTAAATGGCGTCAGTATTTTTCTGGGGGTAAAACTTCGCCTGAGGCTAGTCACTCAAACTTCATTAATTTAAGTCAGATGTCCGCTCTTTCAGACTCTCATTCTGGACGTTGGAACATTACCTTGTGTTTAGGCGATGGTGTTGAACTTCGACTGAGTCGTGACTGATGTTCATGCCGGATCCCAGCGCCAAAATCTGGTTGTATACCCAACCTACCGATATGCGTAAGTCTTATTGTGGTTTGTTAGGGCTAATCAAACAACACCTTAAGGAGAATCCACTTGTCGGGTATTTTGTGTTCATTAACCGTCGCAAAACTCAGATGAAAATCCTCTATTTTGAAACCTCTGGCTACTGCATTTGGTGCAAACGACTGTCTCAGGGGCAGTTCAACTATGCGCCATCAGAAAACAATAAACATGCCCTCAGTACACTGGAATTACAACATGTGTTGGCGGGCATAAAAGTCGAAAAATATCGTCAATTTAAGCGCTACAAACGCCCATCTTAAGGGGTTAGATGGTAAGCGTCCGGCAAACCACACATTTTAATCCCTTTACAACTCCTTAAAGTCTGTTGTCTTTTAAATAGGAGCAACAGACTCATGTTTACCGCGTCATCTCAACTCAACGTCACCCTTATTTGTGGCCCTACCGATATGCGAAAAGCCATTGATGGACTCTGTAATATTGTCGCCTACAATCTTGAAAAAGAGCCTTGTAGCGAACAATTGTTTGTCTTCTGTGGACGAGCACGTGACAAGATCAAAATCCTGCAATGGTCAAACAATGGTTTTTGGTTACATTACAAACGATTGGAAAAAGGCCACTTCCAATGGCCGGGGATTGATGATGAACTCTTGTCCCTTCAGGTTTCCTCCAGACAACTCAATTGGTTGCTGGACGGCCTACCGATTCATTCTTCACAAGCTCATCCGCATTTAACCTACCGATATCATGACGAATAGCCCATTTGGTTGGTATAATCCAACCCATGAAAATACGCTCAGAAGACTTACCCAATGACATTGACTCGCTTAAGGCCAAATTGCTTGAGCAAGCTTTGCTATTGGATGAAAAAGACAGTCTTCTGGGTAAAAAGGATATTCTGCTTGCCCAATGGCAATCCAAGTATCAGCTTATTTTGGAACAGTGGCGTTTGGCGCAGCAAAAGCAGTTTGGCAAAAGCTCGGAAGTCTCGCCCGGCCAAGGAGAGTTGTTTGATGAAAGTGCGATTGAGGCAGCAGAGGCATTAACCGATGCCGAGCCTGAAACGCAAACCATCTCTTACACTCGTGCCAAGCCTAAGCGCAAACCCTTGCCCAAAGACCTGCCGCGCGAAATCGTTGTGCTGGACGCTGCCGAGTCTGATAAAGTCTGTTCCTGCTGCCAAGGGGCGCTTCATTGTATTGGTGAAGACCGTTCTGAAAAGTTAGAGTTTATCCCAGCCCAACTCAAGGTCATCGAAACAGTCCGCCCTAAATACGCGTGCCGTGAGTGTGAAAAGACAGGCACGCAGAACGCCATCAAACAAGCGGCTATGCCACCGAGTATTATCCCAAAAGGCATCGCCACACCGAGTTTGCTGAGTCAGATTATCACCGGTAAATTCCAATACAGCTTACCGCTCTATCGACAAGAAACCTTATTTAAACAATACGGTATTGAGTTAAGCCGACGAACCATGTCAGATTGGATGAAAAAATGTGCTGATGCCTTAGAGCCGCTTTATGAACGGCTACATCAAGAATTACTGAAACAGTCCGTCATCCAAGCCGATGAAACCACGCTTAATGTGATTAAAGAAGCTCGTTCAAAATGCTACATGTGGGTGTATTGCACTGGCAATGATGCCCCAGACAAACACAACCCGATCCCGAATATTGTCTTATACGATTACCAACCGACTCGAAGTGGGCAATGCGCCGTTGATTTTTTACAAGGCTTCGATGGCTATCTCAATGTGGATGGTTATCAAGCGTACGAATCGACCCAAGCCACGCTGGCAGGCTGCTGGGCACACGCACGTCGAAAATTCATTGAAGCCGAAAAAGGCATGCCAAAGGGCAAATCAGGAAAAGCGACCATCGCCATCAGCTACATCAAAAAACTGTACGCCATCGAAACGCTGGCCCAACAGGCCGACAATGCAGAAGCCGCATTTAAAATCCGTCAGGAACAAGTCCCCGAAGTCTTAGCGAACTACAAAGCATGGCTTGAAAAATCGGCTCAACAGGTGCCACCTAAATCCTTATTAGGCAAAGCCATCCAATACAATCTCAATCAATGGGACAAACTCAGTGTTTACTTGACTGATTGGCGCATCAACATCGACAACAATCGTGCTGAACGCGCCATTAAACCCTTCGTTATTGGACGTAAAAATTGGTTGTTTGCTAACACAGGAAGTGGCGCAAAATCCAGTGCCATGCTTTACAGCATCATCGAAACAGCGAAAGCCAATGGGCTTATCCCGTATGATTACTTAGTCAGATTGTTTGAAGAACTGCCGAGAAGAAAGGAAAATGATGACATGGACGATTTATTGCCGTGGAATATCAGGCTAACTTAAGTTTGAGAATAAAGAGAAAAACCTTCCCGCTGCATCCATGCAGCCTTGAATCTTCCTGAAAAGAGACAGAACCTCCATCCTGGAGGCGTGGGCAAATCCGTTCGCCCTCTGTCTAATAATTAATTTACCGATATAATCCCTTCCATGCAAGCCTGATGATAAAGAAACTCTTTTTCAAGGTGGTGATTACCGGACGCTTACGTTAGATGGTATAATCCAACCCCATGAACGACGCCACTTATCGACCTATTTTACCCTTTAAAAACACCGATTTGCTTCACACGAATGAGGTCGAAAAGCTGCGCGCTGAAGTTGAGGCGATGTCTTCGAGAATCCGCCAATACGAAGCCGAAGTGTGGGCGCTGAAACGTGAGTTGTTCGGGCCGAAAAGTGAACGTCGAGGCTTGCTCACGCCAGATCAACAAGCCCTTGCCGACATCGTTGGCCCCATGTCAGTAGAGCCCGCATTAGTAGAAGAGGTCACCTCATCTGTGCCGGTTAAATCTGAGCCCAGCACCGCTCGAGGCAAAGCCCCCAAATCCCGTAACGGCAATGAAATCAACCTCACCGGACTGCGTTTTGACGAAACCCTCCCCGTTCGTGAAAAGGTGATTCTAGCGGACGAACTGCAAGGCCCCAATGCGCACGAATACGAAGCCGTGGGCTTCAAAGAAGTCAGCTGCATCGTACAAAAAACCAGTGCTTACGAAATCGTGATTACCAAGCGCCAAGTGGTCAAACACAAAGCCAGCAAACAGCTTATTACCGCGCCACAGCCGGATAGAATTTTTGACAGCTCTGTCGCGGATGTCAGCTTTATCGTTGGCTTACTGGTCAACAAGTTCCTTTATCATTTACCGCTTTATCGTCAACACCAACAACTGAGTGCCGCTGGCATCACCCTCAGTCGTGCGACGCTGACAAACCTCACTAAACGCGGGATCGAACTGCTGCGACCCATCGTGATAGAGCAACTTATCAGTGTACTGGACAGCAACACACTGGCCATGGACGAAACGCCGATAAAGGTCACCCGACAGCCTGGGGTAGGCAATAAACCCGGCAAAATGAAACAAGCCTATTTTTGGCCCGTGTATGGTGACAAAGACGAAGTGGTGTTTACCTTCTCCCAAAGTCGCGGCATGAAACACATCCAAGACTTGTTGGATCATGTTTGGCAAGGCACCTTGCTGACCGATGGCTATGCGGCGTATAGCCGCTACGAAGCCAAATCGCCAGACATCACCCATGCCCAGTGCTGGGTGCACATGCGTCGTCAGCTACTAAAAGCTGAAAGAGAAGAAACCGACGCCGTCACACACGCTCTGAACCTGATCGCCGCCTTGTACAAACAGGAAAGCCATATCCAACAGAAAAGCTGGACGGGTGAGAAAAAACAAGACTACCGAGCGCAACACAGCAAGCCCTTAGTGGATCAATTTTTTGCCTTCTGCGAAGAGCAAAGTCAACGGGCCGACCTGCTGCCAGACGATAGCTGGATGAAAGCGCTGAACTATACCCTAAAGCGCAAACGCCAACTGATGGTCTTCTTAGAAAATCCCGATGTCGCCATGGACACTAACCACCTAGAGCGAGAGATAAGACCCATTCCAATGGGTAAGAAAAACTGGCTCTTCTGTTGGACAGAACTGGGCGCCGAACACGTTGGCATCCTCCAAAGCCTAATCAGCACCTGCAAGCTGCACGACATCGACCCTAACAACTACCTGACAGATGTCTTGCAACGAGTCAGCCAACACCCAGCAAAAGACACCGCTGACTTGATCCCAAGGCGATGGAAGCAACTGTTTGCAGACAACCCGTTGAAATCGCCATTGCTGTGAGAGTCAATGACTCCCTAGAATGAACGCTTACATTGGCACACCATAAGCGATTCTGCTTTCGAAGACGCTCTTTATGTAAACATCCATTTAGGATCATAAAGCGTCAGTTTGGTTTTAGGAAAGTTATCTATCGTGGCTTATAGAAAAATGATAACAAACTGGCGATGCTGTTCGCCTTGGCCAATGATCTTAAAATTGATCAATACGATCTGCAAGGGGCTAATCTGCTCAAAAGCAACCCTAAACAAGACTGAATGAGCTTTTTTAGGGAGCTAAAAGTACTGAAATGGATAATATTTTATTTCCATAATGTTAAAAGTCATACTTTGAGTAAAAAAACAAATTAAAATAAACTTCGTCATATCTAATATATTGGTATACAAAACCTTATATCACAAGCTTCGTATTGTTCTCGAGAATTTTCATAAAGTCATCTTGCGTTTTAATATTAAGATCCACTTTAAAGAAGTTGGCCATATTATAAACCGATGAATTAACATTTTTATCATCAATGATGTCTTGATCTATTTTTTCTGCTATAAATCTAAATTTCAACCTATCCTCTGCTAATTTTTCAATTGAAGTGGTTTCAAAAGCCTCTGTATTTTCTTTGATTTGGGCTATTCGAAGTTCAAAAATCTCTTTTACTTTTTGCGTTTGAATTTCTTTTTTAGCAGAAAACAAATCAATTCTATCTAAGAAGTAAACAACAAATGTGGATGCAATACCAGATAGAATAATTGTGGCAATATCTGATAGAAATTCAAATGGCGTACCTTTAATAAAGGCTAAAATTTGATCATTAAAATGCTCTATCACTAGCGTTACTACTGCCGTAGAAAGCAACTTCAAAATAGCATCCCCTTTTTTTGCCGGAGTATATTTTGGGTCGTTACTGAAAGCAATTCGAATAGCTTCAACTATTGATTTAAAACCTTTAACAATAATACTTAAAGACTTGGTAAGCAAACTTATAACTATTCCACCCAATGCGGTAAAAAAGTTAGTCACAATATTATCAAAGAAGTCTTTAATAGCATCTTTGATATATGGAACAATTTGTTTTTTATAAAATTTGATTATGCGTTTAAATCTAGCCTTAAGTGCTGAAGAAAAACTGTCTCCATCCACGCCGTATTTTACGCCATTTTTAACAATATCTGTTATTTCGAAATATAACGGCTTCATTGCTAAAATAATTAAATCACCAATTGCTTTTGATTTAGCTTGATTACTTGCACCGGAAATAGCAGCCTCTCCTGAAATTGAAGCTAGTGCACCCGCATCTCTTGCAACAACTTTAGCTTTATCTGTTGCGTTATATTCTTTTCCTTTATGTCTCTTGCTTCTCGATTCTTGCTTTTTATCATCATAAACATATTGAGTACCAGATGAATCACCCTTACTACGGTTATCACCACTTTCCATCATTACAAAATTAGATTTTCGATTTAATATTTGTTTTCGCTGTATATCAGAAAGAGGAATTGAAGCCAGTCCGTCTATTGTCGATTTTCCAGGAATAATGTGATCAACATCTACTGCGGTAGAAGCCGTTTTATTTCTTTTCTTAACGACTCGACCAGACACCTCACAGTAATTTTTATCTCCATTTTTTGCAGCAACATCTTCACGATACTGTTTCATAGAGCCATTTTTACCATCATCACGAAAGTTAAATTCATCATATTTATGCTTTGATTGATACATCAACTCTTCTTGTGTAGTTCTTAATGGTTTACTACTAGCGCTATCACTTTCTAACTGCCCATAATGGAAATTTTTTAATTCTTTTATAATTCTACTTGGCGTTATACCAAGCGACGTTCCTGGTTCACTATTTTTTTTCTCACCGGTATTTTTACCCCCAGCAGTAAAATATTTTTTAAGCTTCGGATGGTGAATAGTTGAATCAACAATATTAAAAAATATTGGCTCAACCAAAGAATCCATAATGCTCCCTTGATCTTCTAAATCTTTATGAATAGAGTGTAAAACATTAACCGAATCTTGCTGATCAAAAAGCTCTACATCAATCAATTTTTTACTTACTTGCAGTGGTGAACAATTCTGTAACTGCTCCGTCAAAGACTCTACCGTAAGCTTTGGTTGTGCATACTTGTCAGTTTTTTCTTCAGGTTGATTCGCAGTGGAGTTCATGAAGATCCCTCTTTGTTAATAATTTTTACTTGGAAATCACCTAGCGAGATTAGGTGGCGATTAATAAACTAAGCGCACAAAGCTGCTGCTTTTGCAGTCTGAATAATTACGTTTGATTTATCCATATCTTGACTTATAACTTCACCACTTTCACTTAAGTAACCAAGAGTCGCCATTTGCTTAAGTACAATCGACAAATTAAATAGTGCTTGAAATTCCTCTATATGAACAATCGGGATTTGTTTGAAATTTAACCTTAAAGTTAATACGTTATTAGAGTTTGCCATTTGTTTCACACGTTGGGTCTGTATGCCATATTCAAAACGATCTAATAACGAAGCATAACTCGAAATTAAAGTATCAAAGTACTCCATAACCAGATCAATTGATTCAATAATCACTTTAAGCTTAGTTTTTTGCGCATTCATTTTTTCAACTTCTTCGTCTACTCTTATGCGCTCTTGCTTGGCATCTTCTAATGCTTCTTTTGCTTTTTTCCGTGTACCAAAGCCTAGAGTTAAAATCATTCCAGTTGTTTGCCAAACGCTCATATTATCAAAGTCAATCTTAATGATTTCATTGCGTTCACGAACACTCTGTAAGTTTTTCACTTCTAATACAGACTTATCAAATAGTTCCTCAAAAGGTACACCTTTAACAGTCACATTATGGAGACGACTAGCAATGGAAATAAAACGTTTAAAATGAGTGTTGTAGATTTTTTGCTTACATGCATTGATATCTGAAATTTTTCTTTCAATCTCAGCACTCATAGTTTCAACCACAGCTTTATATTCTGCTTCAGTCTTCTCGAAATATATTCTTGCTTCATCCAATATGGACTCAGCCTCATTGGTATAATTTTTACCAGTAAAGGCATTCCAAATTTTTGAACCTGTTTTTTTCACACGATTAACAATCTTAGAAGCAACTTTTTTTTTACCGCTTACTATTTTTTTAGCAAGTTTCTTACATGCATTCCATACTCGACCTAACATATAGTTTGTTCTCCTTTAAAAATTAATGAATACCCTTCATCAACGAGATCATTCATTGCCTCAACCCATCGTTGAAAACGCTTTATCTCATAAATATCAATTTCAAAAGAAGATGCTAATGTTTCAATAAAAACCTGTTCCTCTTCACAAACCTCATTGTCAGCTAATAAAATTCCAAACAATTCAACTAGGACAATTCGCTTAGCTTTCTCTTGGGATTTACTCAATACCTTAATGACACCTTCAACACTACTTTGCTTGCTAGTCTGATAGCTAGCCAACTCACACTCATGGACAAATGAGTTATAAATTTCTAACTCTTCTTCCTTGTGTTCACCATTCAAGCTCATTGCATACTTAGCTAACTCCAAGAAGTTCTTTTTCTCACCGATATTTAATTCTGATAAATACATTTTATCTCCTTAGTAATTCGTCTCTTTTCTCAGAGTCTCTTTGCCAGCATCATCATAATTGAACTCCACACGTTTATTAATCTCACCTGCTACATCATAATGGTATTCAAAGGTAATTTCACCCTTATCATTTAGTTCAATTCCACGTTCTGCTTTACCAGTATCATCAAAAAACATTTGATATTTAAGATTGTTACCAGCAAATGTATTGGTGCTGCGTTTTATACCATTTTCGTAATGAATCTGTGTAAACTGTCCTGTCGTTTTATCTTCAATTTTCACTACCTTACAATCACCTAAATGCTTAATAAAGTCATTACTATTGACCTGTAGCTTTTTGTGTTTACCTAACTCATTAGTAAGCTCTACAATATTCTCAATACGAAGCATTTGTACTTGGTTAGTTAATTGCTCAAACGTCTCTAAATGTTTTTGATTATTTGAAAACACTCCTTGCTTAGTTAATTTTAGGTTTTCATCCAATTTTACTGTTATAAATTCTGATAAAACTTTTTCTCTACTTTCAAACTGCTGTTTTGAATCTGAGAAGCCTAAACTAATTAAATTAGTCAATTCTTTTGATTGTTTTGTATTTATCTCAGAGTGTTTCTCGATCGAATTTTTAAGCTCTGTAAAAGAAGCTTTCTGCTGTATCTGAAACTCCTTTATTTCTTCTTGAAGCTTAAACATCGTTCTTTTAAGTTGCTCTGATTGTTCATCTCTAAGCTCTGTAAAAGAAGCTTTCTGCTGTTTCTGAAGCTCCTTTATTTCTCCTTGAAGCTTAAACATCGTTTTTTCAAGTTGTTCTGATTGTTCAACCCTAAGATCAGAAAATGAGTTTTTCATCGCTTGAGAAAAATCATCTATATTCTTATTTAATTGGTTTGAATAACTTCCTATTGTTGTCAATGAATTTGTTTGTAAACTCCTAATTTTATTGATTAAAAAGACAAATACCACTGTATTAATCACTGCTAAAGCTAAAACTGCTGAAAATACGACAGTAAGGTTGATCTCCATAATTACCTCTATTATTAATATGAAATTCTAATTGCTTGTTTAGCTAAGATTGAAAGGATATAGATCACCTAATTCCGAAGATTTATTATCCAGCCTATCAATACATAGTTAAATTAATACCTTCTTTTCTATTGTTTTTTTTAAAAATAGTTTTCCTGCTTCCTGCAAATTCATATCCCTCTTATTTAAGGACTTTGTCTGATCTAAAATATACAAGATCATCACGACAAATCGTGTCGTTTAACCTTGGCTATTTTCTTCTGCACTATTTAATCCAAGGACTTCTTTTGCATTATTATGAATATACTCTCGCCATTTTACTGGTTTCTGAACGTCAATTTCTGCTCCGTACCCTTGTATCCACCAAAGTGTCTGCTTATCATCAGAAATGGTTGCAGTAAGCTGGTACCAGCAACCTTCAATGTGGGATAGTTCTTGATCTCCACTGAGCGGTGTTTCTGATAACAACCAAGCAACTTCACTCTTTACCCGCGCTACCAGCTGAATAGGTTGTTGAGACTGTCTGTAGCTGAACCCTCCTTGATCAATGTATTCATTGAGATTAAAATCTTCCAATGATCGAAAAGTTTTATCTGAGCGCTCAACCTGCTGAAACCTATGTAGGGAGAATTGACGAATCTCATCATACTCTTTCGCTGTGGCCAGCAAGTAAGTAACACTGTTGCGCACAACAATTCCTTGAGGGTGAAGTGTGTAGTTCTTTGGCTCTTTTTCGTGGCGACTTAGGTAGGTAACATCAACGGCATACTCTTCCAGCACAGCTTCTGAGACTGTCTCCCATATTCCACTTTTGATTTGAGCTGATATCAAGGTTTTACTATTGGGAATGGCTTTGACCCGATTACCCCAATCTGAATAATGATTCGATGGTAAGGAGTTTAGGTATTGTTGAGCGGCTTGAAATTGTGGCTTTATTTGATCAACTGCCATTTTGGGCAATAATACAGAAAGATATTCTTGAGCCAAAACTAAAGTCAATGCAGTTGGAGTATCAAGGCCTAGTTTAAAATCTGTAAAGCTACTTGATAAGCTCCATCGATACTCCCCATCACTTTCAACGTATGATACTGGCAGATGCAATACCATTGAATTTAGATCGCGTTGAACCGTTCGTAATGAAACTTTAAAGCCTTTTTCTTCTAAAGCGACATGAATCGTTGAGGTTGCCTTGTATCTCGGCTCTTTCGGTATGATTCGTAACATTGCTAATGTACGAAATAAAGTTTCGTGTTTGACGCCCATTACTTTTCCTTGTAAATGTTAGCATTCAGTCCTTTTAAAATAATATAACATAATGTTTGTAGGAAATAGGAGTGTTAATACTATTAAAAAATGTGTTGTGTGACTGTTAATGTTATAGAAGAGGTTACACTACTCATGCAGCGTGAACTTTCAGCCCCAACCACTCTTTTTGTCTTAGTCTTTCGAAGGCGGCAAGTATGTGTGCTGGTTTCATTTGTGCTTTTCTTGGGTTCCAGCTGTGTATTTTGTATATGAGCTCTTCATTTGAAATGTCTGTATGGTCGAATTCTTGTGTCGCTACCCAATGAACCGTAGATAAAAGTCCCATGCCATTTTGGGATTCAAACCCTTCGATCAGTTCAGCCACCTTGTCGAATCGTTGTTTTGTCTCAATGTTCTTATCAAGGAACGTAAGTGCTTCTTCAGCGGCTTTCTCTTTCAGTTCAATGGGTGTTTCTGGCTTGTTTAAACCGTCGGCATAGCCTGTTATGAAGTGTCCTTCCATTCTTTCAAGTACATGGCGTAATACGTCAGCGTATGGGCCGTAATGATGTTTTTGAAAAACCACTTTGTTCAACGGTTCACCTGCAAGAGTCAAAAAGTATACGAGTTTTTGAACTTCGAGCAGTGAGAGTCGGTACTCAAACCCTGTTGATACATAACGATCGATTAAGCCTAAAACGGCGGCTCTACCCACTGTCATTTTTGGGCGTGTGGTCTTATTAGGCATAGCGTCGGCATTTGGTGCAGCTTGTGGCGGGTAAATTACCCATGTCACATTGGGTAATTCAGAAAGCGACTTCTCTATCAGAGCTTCTACTTGATTCCATGGCAAACCACCCAAACCGCTACCCAGTGCAGGAATAGCAACCGAGTTGAGGCCCAAGCGGATTACTTCCGACTTTAGGCTTTCTAGGCCTTGTTCAATGTATTCTAGTTTAGATTTACCTTTCCAGTGAGACTTAGTAGGAAAGTTAATGATGTAGAAAGGAGCGCTCATATCTCCCAATGGCACAGAAAGAACTTGGCCTGTCTGAAGGGATTTATCGTCGCATGCTTTTTTGTAAACGTTGAAGTTTTCTGGAAATGCTTTTTTAAACTGCAGAGCTAAACCCTTGCCCATCACGCCAACGGTATTGACTGTATTGATAATAGCATCGGCTTGGTCGTGCAATATATTTCCAGATTGATAAGTAATCATGACAACCTCTAGTAATACCATTCTGGTCGTATTTCGACCGCTGGCTTATGAGGTAATTGCAAAACTGTCGATATAAGCCATATCTATTCGTGGAATAACGAAAAAAGAGAAGACGTGGGCTGCCGTTTCCGGCGACGATAGAGTTCTCACACAACATCGACATACCCACTTTATGAATGCTACGACGCCCCAACAAATAATGCAACGCTGGCAAATCGTTCAAGGCCAATTGATTCCTGCTTTACACCAAGAAATAGGCTTGTTGACCCCAAAACTTGAAAAACTGATTCATATCTTGGAATGGTCTCGCATCGAAGAGTTTGTGACACGCTTTTCGTATCGGACGGGGCGTCCTCCCCATGAACTCGCTTGGTTAGCCAACGCGTTTGTTGCCAAGGTAGTGCTTGGGCTTACCACCACGGTGCATCTAATAGAACGCCTAAACATGGACAAAGCATTACAGCGAATCTGTGGATTTCCGCTTCATAAGAAACTGCCCTCAGCCTCGACTTTTTCTCGTGCGTTCGAGACGTTTGCCAAAGATAAGTTGGCCGAACGTGCCCACGAGGTGCTGATCAAAATGCACTTTGGAGATCGTCTCATTGGGCATATCAGCCGAGACGGGACGGCGATTAAGGTGAGAGAACGTCCACAAAAGATCGACAAAGTGGACACGGATAAACCTAAGCTTAAAGGGCGGCCCCGCAAGGACAAAGATGAAAAACGCCCGATCAAATTCAATGTGGCACGGCAACGTACCCAATGCCTAGAAGAGATGCTTAATGAGATCCCGGTTGATTGCCGTCGTGGCACAAAATGCAATGCTCAAGGCTATAAAAACAGCTGGAATGGCTACAAACTGCATCTAGACATTGCAGACTGTGGCGTCCCCATCTCCGCTTTGCTGTCCTCAGCCTCCATGCATGACAGCCGTGCCGCCATCCCTCTGTCTCACATCAGTGCGGCGAGGGTGACCAACCTTTATGATCTGATGGACGCCGCCTACTGCAGTATTGACCTGCATGAGCACAGTAGAGAGTTAGGGCATGTGCCCCTGATAGATCACAACCCCAGAGGGGGCGAGAAAGAAGAATTTGAACCCGCCGATACGGTGCGTTATCGGGAACGTTCGGGCGCAGAACGAGCCAATGGCCGACTCAAGGATGAGTTCGGAGGTCGACACATCTGGGTACGTGGTGAGGTAAAAGTCATGAGTCACCTGATGTTTGGCATTTTAGTACTGAGTGTCGATCAACTGCTTCGACTGCGGCAATAAATCGCTGAGAGAAAAAGACATGTATCGAGGATATTGTGCTTCTGGGGTGGTCACAGAACGAGCCGCTATGATCAAAAAAGAGAGAAAAGCGATGACGACCTAGTCAAAATAGAAAATGCATAGAAACACATGCTTAACTGAGTAAAAAAACAGCCTCTAAAAGGGGCGATAAGTTATCCACAAATGGGTTGGCTATTAGTTTTGCAAGATGCTCTATGTGCGTACTAATAAGCCTTGTTTGTCTGCTAATTCTTTGTTTAAAACCATTACATTCTGAGCGGAAATACCGAATGCGGCTAAAATATGTTTAAGTTTTTCACGTAACTTATCACTAATAGGCGCCAGCCAATCAGTTTGAAATGTCGGAATAACTAGACGTAAGTGTATACTAATAGATGACCAATCTATATTTTTGAATGGTTGAGGTAATTCATTATGTATTGTTTCTAATCTTCTTAAATGGCTGGAAACCAATATAATTAAACTGTCAACTAATTTATTGTAGATTTCATTTATGTTTTTTGAAAAATCTACATCATTGACTGGTTGAGAGAAAGAGCTCTTAGCTTCAACTAGTAGTAGAGCGTTTCTATCCGGAACCAACCAAATAAACTCCACTAATTGAGCATTTCGTGGAAGGTTTGTAGATTTTTCAATTTGATATAAATAATCTTCATTGAAAGGGCCAAAAATCACACCAGATTCAGGAATCTCAATCATTTGAAGCTTCCTTCAAATTCTTCCTCAAACAAACGAACTGACTCGTTAATAATCTCGTTATCGGGTAAGCCATCTCTTAACAAACAGCTTTGCTCCCAAGTGCCACCTTCTTGTGCCATAAAAGTTGGGATAGGCATCTGCTTTTTATTGGCGATAAGTAGTAGCTTTTTAATCACATAATAAGAATGAGTGGCGATAAAAAACTGAATGCCAGCCTCGGCCAATACCGCAATAATATCGAGTAGTTCGATAATCGCGGTAGGGTGTAGGGCAGACTCTGGTTCGTCGATAAAAACAATGGAGTCTTTATCAAGAAAACGATTACCTAATAATGTATCTAATATTGCAATTTTTTTGATGCCCTCGGCCGTAGACATAATAGAGTATTTGGACTTTCCTTTTTTATAAACCCAGCTGTTACTATTGCCATCAAATTCAACCTTGCCATCAAATATTCCTTCTAGTTTTCTTCGAGAATCCGCAAACGCCGCATGATTCTTACCTCTTTGAGTGGGCAGTTTCAATGCTTTAACAAGGTCTGAATACGTCGCATCAAAGCCAAAAATCTTATCTACTTCTGTCGATTTATGAATCACATCCATCAACGACAAGACTTCTTTTGGAGGGAGAAAAACGGAATTAGCATCCCGCTTGGTCAGATTGTTAAGCTGAGGAGATATTTTCTTGGTCGTATCACTACCAAAGCTAAACAGCAATGAACTTTTATCGCTTAGGGTAATCGATGCTGTCAGCTTTTTCTTATCACCCTTGGCAACAATATCGCCAATTTTATCTGTTTGAAACGTCCAATAAAGTTTGTCGCTGAGAGCATCTGAAAAGTCTTGATTATTATTGCCTCGATGTGCTTCTTCATGACTACGAATGGCACTGTATAAAGCTTTTAAAAGAAAAGTTTTTCCTTGGCTGTTTTTACCAAGAAATAAGTTAATTTGACCTAAGGCACATCCTTCTACCTGAGTGATAGGCCCATAATTTTCTAATTTGAAATCATTGATCATTTTTTATCGTCCTATATAAATTTATTACTTATATTTCTAATATACCGTTACATGGCCTAGAAAACGACTGCTGCTAGATGAATCACTAATAAACTTGCCGTTTTAACATTACGGCCTTGGTTGTTTATTCCAAGCGCTTTTAGTTAATCGTCCTGTTTGGTTGTAGATGCTGACTTGTTCAATGTAATGATGGAAATCGCTGTTTTCCGTGACAATGCGATTAGCCGATTGCCAATCCACTCGGCTGCGTTCTTTCGCAGGAATCAATATTTGGCTATCATAAAGCGATTCAGTATTAAGTATTAGAGCATCTTGCAAAACTAATAGCCAACCCATTTGTGGATAACTTATCGCCCTTTTAGAGGCTGTTTTTTTACTCAGTTAAGCATGTGTTTCTATGCATTTTCTATTTTGACTAGGTCGTCATCGCTTTTCTCTCTTTTTTGATCATAGCGGCTCGTTCTGTGACCACCCCAGAAGCACAATATCCTCGATACATGACTTATTTTTCTGCGATTTATTGCCGCAGTCGAAGCAGTTGATCGACACTCAGTACTAAAATGCCAAACATCAGGTGACTCATGACTTTTACCTCACCACGTACCCAGATGTGTCGACCTCCGAACTCATCCTTGAGTCGGCCATTGGCTCGTTCTGCGCCCGAACGTTCCCGATAACGCACCGTATCGGCGGGTTCAAATTCTTCTTTCTCGCCCCCTCTGGGGTTGTGATCTATCAGGGGCACATGCCCTAACTCTCTACTGTGCTCATGCAGGTCAATACTGCAGTAGGCGGCGTCCATCAGATCATAAAGGTTGGTCACCCTCGCCGCACTGATGTGAGACAGAGGGATGGCGGCACGGCTGTCATGCATGGAGGCTGAGGACAGCAAAGCGGAGATGGGGACGCCACAGTCTGCAATGTCTAGATGCAGTTTGTAGCCATTCCAGCTGTTTTTATAGCCTTGAGCATTGCATTTTGTGCCACGACGGCAATCAACCGGGATCTCATTAAGCATCTCTTCTAGGCATTGGGTACGTTGCCGTGCCACATTGAATTTGATCGGGCGGTTTTCATCTTTGTCCTTGCGGGGCCGCCCTTTAAGCTTAGGTTTATCCGTGTCCACTTTGTCGATCTTTTGTGGACGTTCTCTCACCTTAATCGCCGTCCCGTCTCGGCTGATATGCCCAATGAGACGATCTCCAAAGTGCATTTTGATCAGCACCTCGTGGGCACGTTCGGCCAACTTATCTTTGGCAAACGTCTCGAACGCACGAGAAAAAGTCGAGGCTGAGGGCAGTTTCTTATGAAGCGGAAATCCACAGATTCGCTGTAATGCTTTGTCCATGTTTAGGCGTTCTATTAGATGCACCGTGGTGGTAAGCCCAAGCACTACCTTGGCAACAAACGCGTTGGCTAACCAAGCGAGTTCATGGGGAGGACGCCCCGTCCGATACGAAAAGCGTGTCACAAACTCTTCGATGCGAGACCATTCCAAGATATGAATCAGTTTTTCAAGTTTTGGGGTCAACAAGCCTATTTCTTGGTGTAAAGCAGGAATCAATTGGCCTTGAACGATTTGCCAGCGTTGCATTATTTGTTGGGGCGTCGTAGCATTCATAGAGTGGGTATGTCGATGTTGTGTGAGAACGCTATCGTCGCCGGAAACGGCAGCCCACGTCTTCTCTTTTTTCGTTATTCCACGAATAGATATGGCTTATATCGACAGTTTTGCAATTACCTCATTAGTAAGCCGATACCATGCAGACTAGAAAGCATTTGTAGCTCGGCTTCTACATCACTATTCAGCCCCGTAGCCACAAGATAGCCGTAGTTAGCCCAACTAGAATTAGACACCGCTTGGAAGAAGTATTTGCGCACATTACCTTTGGTTAGGTGTTTCTTCACCTCAAATGACCATAAGCGCACAGAGCTTTGGTGACCACTGCGAACACAGCTACGCACGGCCTCATCCCAGCCTTGATCAAGGGGCTCTAGAGCAACGATATCTGGGTGTAACCAGTGGTTGCCACCACTGCCATGGGCGTTTTTGGATTTTCGCTCGTCGATACGCTGGCAATATAAGCCCAAGTCTTTACTGAGGTATTCAATCAACATCGGGTACAAATCATACTCGCTGAGACTTGGCGAAGTGAGCGGTGTATCCACTTCTTGCTCATTTGATTCGTCCACTGGCTCTTCCAGCGTGGCAGCCGTCGGGTTTGCGTCCCAATAATAGAGTCGTGGGCGCGGTTTATCCCGTGTCGCAACATTGGCACAAGCTTTTTGCGCGGCAACCGTACGTTCACCACCGATTTCTGCCGCCAACTGAGCAATCAGTTTTTCTTCCGTGTTGTATCTTGGGTTCGTCTGCTTTTCTGCGATTTCGACGGGATAACATTCAATAAACGCTTTAGCTAACTCCCGAGCGGTAAACTTTTGCTCAGGGTTGGCTTGTAGGGTTTCAATGATCATTTCTACTCGAGTCGTCATTCCTTAACCTCGGTTAATGTATTTATGTTAGAAAGGTCAATATCGGAGTTTTTCAAGGTAGTTGTCGCCTAAAGTTTTATTTTATGCCGCCCGCATTGCTTCTTTTTTCACCGGATTTAAATTCACTTCGTCAATCATTGACCAATCTCTCGATTGACCTGACCAACGACTTGGATTTTGTTGTTTCGCCGCATCATTAACTTGGTGACGCCTGGCTAATATCTTTTTGTCTAAACCTAGGTGGCGTTGTGTCGGTGTGACGAATTTAATACCACTGTGTAAATGCTCATCATTGTACCAACTCACAAACCCAGCTACCCATTCTCTTGCGGACGCTATATCCATAAACGCCTTTTCTGGATACTCAGGACGATATTTTAACGTTTTAAATAACTTGGATTCAGATAGTAAGTGCATAACTTGAATGGGCAGAAAAGGATGGTCAGTTAACTATATGATGCTGTTCACTTTTTCTCCGGCAAGAGAGGCAAAAATGACATCCTATAATCAACTGACCTATGGCGTAAGATGCCAGATTTACGCCTTAAAGAAAACAGCTATGAGTCAAAATAAGATAGCTCGACAACGGCGAGTCAACCAATCGACCATTAGTCGGGAGCTATTGCGTAACTCAGGACAACGAGGATATCGTTATAAACAAGCCCATGACGTGGCGATAGCCCGTCGCTTAAATGCCCCCAGAGCCTTAAAAATGACGGGCAGCACCAAGCACCTTATTGAAGAAAAGAGTCGAGAGGATTGGAGCCCAGAACAGATATCTGGATGGCTTACTCGTGAAAAGAAACTTCAGGTGAGTCATCAGACTATTTACCAGCCTATATGGGCAGACAAGCGCTGTGGCGGACTATTATTCCAGCATTTACGTAGGAAAGGGAAAGCGTACACGCCTCGCAATAAAGATAAACAAGCAGGCAGAGGGTGTATCAAAAACCGCGTGAGCATTGATGAGCGCCCCTCTACCGTTGATGAAAAGACTCGAATAGGTGATTGGGAAATTGACCTTGTTATTGGCGCAAAACACAGCGGTGCACTGTTAACGATTGTTGAGCGAAAGCTAAGCTTCACGGTATCAAAACAGATTAATGATAAGTCGGCCAAAACCGTGACGGCCGCCACGATTGAACTACTGACACCTTATAAAGACCTGGGTTTGTTAGTACGCTTAGTCATTTTACACCTCAATAATTGGATATTATCCATTATTGAAGTGTCCGGCTAATTCAACCACAACAGGCTTAATGGCCGAATTGAGTGATCAAAAAGGAATAAAACAGCCAAATTACTGACTGCTATTGGGCTTTTTTAGAATATTAATGCGCGCAACCCAACTTGATCGCATATTCCCTAGCAACCAAGCTTATCTCTGATGTTTTTTAAGCCCAGCTTTAACTAAGGCCAGTCGGAAAAGTCTTGTATTGCATGTTTAGTTTGAGCAACGCTTTTTTCCGCATAATTCCGTTTAAATTGGCTAGGAGAAAGCCCCGTTTCTTTTTTGAAAAAATGACTAAATTGACTCGCATCGTTGTACCCCAAGCTATTGGCAATCGCTTGTACCGAATCCGATGATTTTTTCAATATCAAGGTCGCTTCTATCAAAACACGGTTATTAATCAGCTGCAAAGGGGTTTTTTTGAGGTTACGTTGGCAAACGGAGTGTAAGCGATCGTAGGTCATAATCAGTTCCTGACAATAGTAAGAAACCACCCTTCTGTTCCTGTATTCAACTTCCACTAATTGGCGAAACTTTTGCAAGATCAGCTCGTCTGGAGAGTGTGTTAATCGCATAGATTCAATGTTGCTCAGCCGATAAATACTGATGAGTAAGATGCGAATAATCGAGCAAATTATCGTTCGTGAACGCTTCTTTGTTATGTCTATCTCTGCGCTTAATAGGCGTAAAAGCGGTAAGAATGCCTCATCTATATCTTTTTTGTCGCAATGCGTAATGGTGAACTGCCGCATTAAAACTTCCAACTTCGCGCTGTCTAAATCCGACCCTGTCACTAGGGAAATCAATTCATCACTGTAACCTAACAACCAAATTTGACTGCCTGGCGGCACCAGCACTTTGGCTTGTTTCTTATGTGGAATACAAAATATGGAGGACTCAGTTACCTGATGCACCTCTTCCATCAAAACCGACACGTCGCCACGCTGAATAATACCGATTAAATTAAAGTCGGCGAAATTATCATTTCCCGTGCTAAATATTCGAGATTGCAAACCTGGCAGAATCGCTTCGAAACGCACCATGGAACCAATAATGTTTGTCAGCATAAGCGCTTTCTTCCGTTAGCTCATCAAAATAAACCAGAAATTAACAATATTAATCCATAAATTGACATACTGGTAGCGTAATTAGCTGTTAATCTTTTAAAAATCCTCAGCTACCTACAAAAAATCTAATAATAGTAAAGGTGAAAAATTGAGTCTTAACCACAACAATATCGACCTAAGAACAGCACCTGAAATCAATTTATTCATTGATGGTCGTTCTATTCCTGCCATTGCGGGAGGTTATTTTGACAGGTTAGACCCAAGTACAGATCTCGTCGCTTCTCGCGCCGCTTGTGGTCGACTCGAAGACGCAGAACACATGGCGTCAATAGCGGCAGCCAATTTTGCCAAGTGGTCATCCACGGATGTGACCGAACGAGCTCGTATTCTTCGTCATGCAAAATCTCTCATGCCGAAATATCGAGATCGCTTTGCTCAATTGATGTTAAAAGAAATTGGCGCCATCCATGAATGGGTTGATTTCAATATAAAAGTAGCGGCAGAAGCCATTGAAGCCGCCGTAGAACTGGCACTCAGATACCCTTCCGCCCAGACCGAAAATGAAAACTCATACACTGTTCGCCAACCTGTTGGCGTTTGCCTTGCCATTGCGCCTTGGAATGCACCGATTGTATTGGCAATGCGCGCCGTGGTATTTCCATTGGCCTTTGGTAACTGCGTCATTTTAAAAGCGTCAGAACTGTCCCCTGCGACGCACTCGCTCATCGCCGAATTATTGCATGAAGCAGGTGTTCCGAATGGTGTTATTTCCGTGATGACCAATGCGCCAGAACATTCAGAAGAGGTAATTGCGAGCCTAATCGCGAACCCATCGGTAAGACGCGTTAACTTTACCGGTTCAACTCGTATCGGAAAAATCATTGCAGGACTTGCCGCCCAACACTTAAAGCGCTGCCTTTTAGAGCTTGGTGGTAAGTCACCTCTTATCGTCTTAAAAGACGCGGATCTACAGTTGGCCGCAAGAGAAGCGGTTTATGGTGCTTTTTTAAATCAGGGGCAAATCTGCATGGCCACCGACCGGATCATTGTTGAGCAAGTCATTGCGGATGAATTCATTGGTATTCTTAAAGACATGATGGCCGACCTTATCGCTGGTGACCCTCGACGTCACGGCGTTAAACTTGGCCCGATTGCTAGCCCTTCTATTGCTTCTCGCTTATCGGCTCTAATCGAAGACGCTCTGGATAAAGGTGCCACATTACTCACTGGCACACCTCGTAGAGGGCAATTTATTGATGCCACTTTACTGGACCACATTACACCGATGATGCGCATTTACTCAGAAGAATGCTTTGGACCAATCGCGGGCATTTATCGAGTCGATTCCGCAGAAGAAGCCATTACCGTCGCTAATAACTGTGAGTATGGGCTTGCCGCGTCCATCTTCACCAAAGATCTTACGCTCGCCAAAGTCATGGCGAACCGTGTCGAATCCGGTATGTGTCACATCAATTCTGCCACGGTAAAAGACGATCCCGCTATGCCATTTGGTGGACTCAAGTCAAGTGGATATGGTCGTTTTGGCGGTGATGCGTGCGTCGACGAATTCACCGAAGTGCGATGGATTACTGTCGCTCCTCCCTGATTTTTCTAACCCAACTTGAACCATTCTAAGTAACGCGATTCAAGACAAACTATTCAAACAACAAAAATAAAAAGAGGTTCTTATGAAAGCACGTCTATTAGCCCCCTTTGCGCCAAATTTCACTAAGCTCATGTTGTGTGCCGTCACCGCCAGCAGCTTGGTATGGTCCGGTCAGATGCTCGCAGCGCAAGATGACGACACCATTCGCATCGGTTTTATTAGTCCAAGAACCGGCCCTTTGGCCAGTTTTGGTAAAACGGATGGTTTTGTTTTAGAGCAAGCGCGCCTTGCTTTAGCGAATGGAATGACAGTAGCAGGCAAGCACTATCAGGTAGAAATTATTGATCGTGATAGTCAGTCGGACCCAGCACGGGCGTCGCAACTTGCCAAAGAGTTGATTAACCAAGATGTGGATTTGATGTTGGCGATTTCAACACCAGAAGTGATCAACCCTGTTGCCGATGCCAGTGAAGCCGCAGGTATTCCTTTTATTTCAACCGTTATGCCTTGGGAAGCTTGGTATTACGGACGCGGTGCAAAGCCCGGCGAAGCCAGCCCATTTAAATGGACGTATCATTTTGGATTTGGCACAGACGAATTTTATCGCACTTACCTTTCTCAATGGTCCTTAATCGATACCAATAAAAAAGTCGGCGTGATGTATCCGAACGATGCTGATGGCAACGCCATTCGTGCGGTGCTCAAACCACGAATTGAAAAAGCGGGTTATACAGTGATTGATCCAGGTGCTTACGAAACAGGTACGTCAGATTTTTCCAGCCAAATCGCGCTGTTTAAATCCGAAGGTGTCGAGATCATCAACTCTTTTCCTATTCCACCGGATTTTGCTGCCTTCTGGCGACAAGCCGCGCAACAGGGCCTGCATCGTCAAATCAAAATCATCCAGATCGCCAAAACTGGGCTCTTCCCCTCTGATATTGAAGTTTTGGGATCGTTAGGGCCGAAAATTGCGTCTGCCGCTTATTGGCACAAAACCTTCCCCTACACGTCCCCATTAACGGGTCAAAATGGAGAAGCGTTGGCCAATCTATGGGAAAAGCAAACGGGCGAACAATGGACTCAACAACTTGGCGCCACACTGTCTTTATTTGATGCCGGCACAGAAGCACTGAAACAAGCGTCAAACCCTTTGTCTAAAACCGCGGTGCGGGATGCCATTGCAAAGCTCAACGTCACGACAATTGGCGGTCAAGTTGACTTCACTTCAGGCCCAGTACCAAACGTTGCACACGGCCCAATCATTGGCTCGCAGTGGATAAAAGGCACGGGGGAATTCAAACTCGACTATGTGATCACAGAAAACGTTACTGATCCGAATGTCCCAGTGACTCATAAGCTTCTTCAGTACAATCATTAATAGGAACGCTATCGTGATAATAACCCCATACTCACAACTACAAGCGACTGAGATTCATAAGTCTTTCGGTCGCGTACAAGTGCTGAATGGAATTGATTTCACCATGGACACCAACGATGCCATTGGCATCGTTGGACCTAATGGCGCTGGGAAATCTACCCTATTAAGCGTGCTGTCTGGTGCTCAATCACCCACCAGTGGTCTGATAAAACTCAATGATCAAGACATTACTCACCACCCAGCACGACAACGAGCCAAGCAAGGCTTAGTGAGAACACACCAAATCCCGAAACCTTTTTCTGGCATTAGCGTGTTTGAAAATGTTTTTGTGGCGGCCATTCATTCTGCCACCAGCAACCGTGAAGAAGCCTACGACATCGCTCTTGAATCGATCAAACTGTGTGGCATGTTGCCATTAGCAAACCGTGAAGCCGACAGCATTGGCCTGCTCGACCGCAAACGCTTAGAACTGGCTCGGGCGCTCGCGACTCAACCAAAGTTGTTGTTTTTAGACGAAATCGGTGGCGGTTTAACCGACGCGGAAGCCTTGCAACTGGTGGATACTATTCTGACACTGCGTGAACGCGGCATTGGTATCGTGTGGATTGAGCACATCGTGCATATCTTATTGCGCGTGGCCAAAACGCTTATTTGTATGGACAGCGGTCGCATCATTGCGCAAGGCTCGCCTGACGATGTCATGTCAAATCAACAGGTCATGAAAGCGTATATGGGAGGAGCACATCATGCTATCAGTGAATAATTTAGACGTACGTTACGGACAGTTCCGGGCGGTACAAGGCGTATCCATCGAGATCGCTCAAGGCGATATTGTTTCGCTGATTGGCGCCAATGGCGCAGGCAAATCTACTTTTCTCAAAGCCATTGCGGGTGCCTTACCCATTTATTCAGGCCAGGTGTCTTTTAAAGGCCAAGACATTACCAATACATCGTCAAGCACTCGCGTTCAACAAGGTTTATCACTCGTCCCAGAAGGACGACGTCTATTTAGCGATATGACAGTGGAAGAAAACCTATTGCTGGGCAAGACCGTTCAGCGACAAGGAGATTGGGATATCGAACGCATTTTTACCACTTTTCCTAATTTGGTGAAACGTCGATATTCTAAAACGGGGAGTTTATCTGGTGGCGAGCAACAAGCAACGGCCATTGGCCGCGCACTCATGTCTAATCCTGAACTGCTGATTTTAGACGAAGTGAGTTTGGGATTGTCGCCTCTGGTCGTCAATCAAGTGTATGCCTCGATCGAAAGTTTACGAGGCGCTGGCACCACTATTTTATTGGTCGAACAAGATCTAGAACGTGCCATTACCTTTTCTCAGCGAGCTATTTGCATACTGGAAGGCCGTATCGTACTCGATAAGCTAACCACCGATACCCATCGTGATGAAATCACCCAAGCCTATTTTGGCCTGAATAAAACCACATTGCAGGAGGCTTCATGATCAATAGTCTGGTACAAGCCATCTTGCTCGGCGGCTATTACGCCTTAGTCGCCTGCGGTTTAGCGTTTATGTTTCAGGTAATGCGAATCATCAACCTTGCTCATGGTTCATTGGCCATTTTAAGCGCGTATTTAGTCTGGGAAATTACGGATGCCTTTGCGCTATCTCCCTTTATTTCCGTACTCATGATACTTCCGATTATGGCGGTGGTGGGATTGTTACTGCAACGCGTTATCTTAGAGCGAGCAACAAAAGGCGGAGAACTGTTACCGGTTCTAACGACCTTTGGCCTCGCCATTGTAATCGACAATTTACTGTTCCAACAATTTGGTGCCAATACCCGTTCACTGGCGCCCTACCTTGGCGATTTAAGTTGGGATTCTTACGAGATTTTTGGCTTATGGATTGGCAAACTTCCTGTCATCGTTTTGCTCACCGCCATTGTCGTGATCGGTGGATTGGATCTGGTGCTGCGCTTTACACCGCTTGGACGTCAAATACGAGCCACCGCATTCGACCCAGAAACCGCCGGATTAGTGGGAATAGACGCCCGAAAAATTGCGGGTATATCCGCCGCCATTGCCATGATGACCGTGGCCATTTCTGGTACAGCACTTGGTTTACGTGGCACTTTTGATGCGTATGCTGGTGGCCCTCAACTCTTGTTTGCTTTTGAAGCAACCATCATTGGTGGCGCAGGCTCTTTGTGGGGCGTGTTCATGGGCGGCATTATTTTGGCGATTGCACAAAGTGTCGGCGCACTCATTCATCCACAAGGTTTTTTATTAGGTGGGCATTTGATCTTCTTGATATTTTTGTTTGCCCGAGTCTCTCTCAATAGCGATGCTTTCTCTTTCAAACACTGGCTAGTTAAACGTCGTCATAAGGGAGATACCCTATGAAAATCAAACGTTCAAATGCCTATTCAAAGGCGATCATTTTCATCCTCGTTGTCTTGTTTATTGCCCTGTTCATAATGCCCATGCTGGCGTCAAATAACGTCATGGAACGCCTAACCGTGCTCTTCATTTACATCATAATGGCGGCGATGTGGAACACACTGGCGGGCTTTGGTGGCTTGATTTCAATCGGTCAGCAATTGTTTTTTGGCTTAGGGGCTTACGCCACGATTCGTATTACTAATTTGGGTATTTCCCCTTTTTCGGCCTTGTTAATCTCGGCGTGTTTGGTTGGATTACTCAGTTGGCCTATTTCAACTTTCATGCTGAAACTGAAAGCGGGCGAATTTGCCATCGGCATGTGGGTGCTTGCTTCTATCGGTCACTTATTGGTGAACCTTGACCCCTTAATTCAAGGTGAAACGGGTATTTCATTAATCGCACTCAACCAATTTGACATAGAGATTCGCCGTACATTGATTTATCTCTCCGCGCTGCTTGGCATGTCAGGGTTGTTATTGGGTTTGTTCTTTATTCTTCGCTCTCGTGCTGGTATCGCTATGCAAGCTATTCGAGACAACGAAGAAGCCGCAGATTCTATTGGTGTGGATGCAGAAAAAGTCAAAAGATGGTTTTTCATTTTTGCTGCATTCGGTACAGCGTTAGCGGGCGCATTGTGGCTTGCTCAAGCGTCGTCTTTCCAACCTAAAGCTTACTTCTCGGTGCAATGGACGGCGTACATGATCTTCATGGTACTCGTGGGTGGATTAGGCCGGTTTGAAGGTGCCATCTTAGGCGCATTGCTGTTCTTTGCAGTAGAAACCTGGTTTGCCGATACGGGTGTTTGGTATCTCGTCGGCTTGGGCGCAGTTGCCATGCTGTGCTCGCTATTCTTACCAAAAGGCATTTGGGGTGCTATTGAAAGCCGTTTAGGTATTAGCTTGATTCCGGTTGGCTACCAAGTTGCCGGATTGGTTATCGATACAAAATCTAAAAACACATAAGGAGATTATTATGTTATTCGGAAAAACAATCGTTGTGACAGGGGTTGCCAGTGGTATTGGTCAACGTACCGCAGAGCTTGCAGCGCACATGGGAGCTGATGTTATCGGCATCGATGTTGTCAAACCAAACCATTCAATCGGTACGTTTTTGCAAGGTGACATTTCGACTCAAGCAGGCGTGAATGAGATCGTCAATGCGCTTCCAGATGGAATCGATGCGCTGTGCAATGTCGCTGGTGTTTCAGGTACTGGTGGCGCGGCACTTACGTTAGCGATTAATTTCTTTGGTTTAAAAGCGCTGTCCGAAGGCTTAGCAACCAAAATTCGAACGGGTGGCAGCATTATTAACGTAGCATCTATGGCGGGATACGGCTGGCGTGAAAACACACAGCGCGCCTCGGCGATTGCGAAGCTAAGCGGGTTCCCAGAGCCAAGTAAACTGATGGAGGACTTTACAATACCCAATGAACTTGGTTACCCCATTTCAAAAGAAATACTCTTGGTTTGGACTATGTTGGCCGCACATCAACCCATGTTTAAAACACGAAACATCCGAGTGAATGCGGTCTCTCCTGGCCCAGTGGAAACGCCAATCTTGACACAATTTCGTCAAGTACTTGGTGATCAGCGCGTCAATTCCGATGTGGATCGTGTAGGTCGTGCAGGAGCGCCAGCTGACATCGCGCCGGTTATCTTGTTCCTTTGTTCAGACGCAGCACGTTGGGTAAATGGCAATAACATTGCAACGGATGGTGGCTTAGAAGCCTCCGTCACTATTGAAGAATTAAACCTATAGGGTAAGGAAGTACATGATGAGTGTTTTATTAAGTATTGGTGGAAATGACCTTGCAGCCAGTAACCATAAAGAATATACACGCTTAGACCCAATCACTGGCGCTGTCGCCTCGGTATCCGCCGCTGCGACACTAGACGATGTTACCTCTACTACTAGAGCGGCGCAAAACGCTTTTCCCGCGTGGGCGAAAACCGGTCCGATAGAACGTCGCAATTTATTAAATAAAGCCGCGGACATAATGGAGTCCAAACAAGACGACTTTATCACAGCGATGATTACCGAAACAGGCGCAACAAAACCCTGGGCTGGGTTTAACGTCATGTTGGCCGCAGGTCACATTCGTGAAGCGGCGGCTTTGACTACTCAAATTGGCGGCGAAGTGATTCCTTCTAATAAACCTGGCACGTTAGCGATGTCGGTGAACAAACCAAAAGGCGTTTGTTTGGCGATTGCACCGTGGAACGCCCCTATTATTTTAGGTGCTCGGTCAATAGCGACGCCTCTTGCGTGCGGTAATACGGTGATCTTTAAAAGCTCGGAGCTTTGCCCTCTGACTCATCGATTAATCATCGATTGTTTCCTAGAAGCAGGCTTTCCTGCAGGTGTGGTCAACCTAATATCCAATGATCCAAGTGACGCATCAAGCGTCGTGAAAGCCCTGATCGAAGCACCGGAAGTTCGTCATGTGAATTTTACTGGCTCTAGCCCTGTAGGACGTATTATCGGTCGACTGGCTGGCGAAAACCTGAAACCTGCCCTACTGGAACTTGGCGGTAAAGCACCCTTGGTTGTATTGTCCGATGCGGATATTGACGGCGCCGTGAATGCCGCTGTTTTTGGTGCCTTCATGAATCAAGGACAAATCTGCATGTCGACGGAACGTGTCATCGTTGATGTGAAAATTGCCGATGAGTTTGTTGAAAAGTTGGTGGCCAGAGCGTCTAAACTACCTTGGGGAAATCCTCGTGATTCTGTGGTACTAGGTTCGTTAGTAAACCCTGAAGTCTCAGATAAAATGCATACGTTGATCAATGACGCCGTTGCCAAGGGCGCCACACTAGCCTGTGGTGGCAACAATGATGGTTCCATGTTTTCTGCCACGCTACTCGACGGTGTCACTAGTGGCATGCGTATTTATAACGAAGAAAGCTTTGGTCCTGTCAAATCTATTATTCGTGTCAATGGAGATGAAGAAGCCATTAACGTCGCAAACGATAGCGAATACGGTTTGTCGGCAGCGGTATTTTCTCAAGACATTAATCGTGCCTTGGCCTGCGCTAACGCGATTAAAAGTGGTATTTGCCATATTAATGGCCCAACCTTAGCCGATGAACCTCACATGCCTTTTGGCGGTATTGGGGATTCTGGTTACGGCCGCTTTGGCGGCAAAGCCGGCATTGCAGAATTCACCGATTTGCGCTGGATTACCATAGAAGATCCGAGCCAACATTACCCGTTCTAACAAAGCTTGAGTAATACAACGACAAAAGTCATCCGCATTGAATACGGATGACTTTTTTAACGTAAGCGTTCATTCCACGCCGTTATTTCATCCCATCTTTTCTCGCTCTAAACTGGGCTCCGTTTTAATAGAAAAAAATGCAAATAAAAATCAGTAAAATGCGGGCAGACAGACATTGAAAATGTAGATAAAAAAATACCAGACAATGTCTGGTATTTATTAACTCACAACAAAATAGATAGGCACCAAGCTTATAAGAGCAAATTACTTTATCGCCAATATAGGTAATTTGACCTTGACTGTTAAGCCATGAGGAAATGAATCCTCAAAAGAAAGCACCCCCTGATATTTGTCGACAATATTTTTGACGATAGACAGTCCAAGGCCTGCACCCTCAACCTCACCAGAGCGAAAAAATCGCTCACTAAGCCTATGTTTTTCCTCTTTACTAACGCCTTTGCCGGCATCTACAACTTTTAATTCAACTTGATTTGCAGACTGAGACCAAACCACTTGTATAACCGAACCTTGAGGAGAAAACTTAATCGCATTACTCATCAAATTCTGCAGCAATATCTCGATATGGTTCGGTTCGACATAACAATACCAAGGTAAACTATCATCAACATCTAGACTAATCTCAATATCGCCCTTCCAAGCCAAAGGAAGGATATCCGCGATCATTGAACGACTGATGGCTGAAACATCAACGTCCTCTTTAGTAGCGTTTTTCTGATGCTCAAGACGAGCCAATGCCAGTAACTGAGAAACAATTCGTGTAGAGCGGTCGACCCCAGAAGTAAGCTGAATTAAGGATCGATTTCTCTCTAAATCATTGTCAGCTGATGCCGCATTTTCAGCATGTACCCGTAATATACTTAATGGCGTTCTTAATTCGTGAGCGGCATCTGCTATCCAACGTTTCTCCCTTTCCATCAACACATCAATTTCTACAAGCAATCCGTTCAAAGCCGTTTTTACCGGGGCTAACTCTTCAGGGACATAAGTCATTTCGATTGGTTCTAACTTAGTTGGAGTAATCTTTTGAATACGCTGTGCTAACTGCTGGAGTGGCTCAAGACCAAAGCCAACGGCAGCCCATACGAGAACAGCTAAGATTGGCCACGCGAATATTTCAGGAAAAAGTGTTTGAAATACAATTTGGTCTGAAATCTCCCCTCTAACGTCAGAACGTTCAGCAAAGATAACCTTAGTGTTTCCAGCGGTTTGGCTTAAGGTAAAAGTACGCCATTGGTGATGATCAGCTATAGCATCACCATAACCAAACGAATCTTCTTTCTGATGAGACAATGTCATTGAATCAGATGCGATTTTTAATTTATCACCGCTCCATATCTGATAAAAAATTTTACTTTCGTATTTATGCCCAACGGATATATCGGTATTTACTGCATCAATTAATAATGAGGATGTAGAGCCTTTACTCGAGTCAAGCTTTTCAATGTTTTCAGACAAAGTAAGTAGCAAACGAGCTTGCTGAGCTAAAAGAGCATCAAATAATTCTTCAACCTCATGATTGGCAAACAGCAAACCAATTACCATGATAAGAATGCTTGTCATGGTGAAGATGCACATAACAAAGAACAGGGTTCTTCGTCGAATTGAGCTTAGTAGCTTTTCGTTAGCCCACTTCTTGATCGACCACATAGCCAATGCCTCGTATGGTACGAATTAATTCTGGGAAGAGTTTTTTCCGCAAATGATGAATATGTACTTCTAACGCATTACTTTCCACATCATCACCCCACCCGTACATCAATTGCTGCAGTACATCCCGAGTAAAAACATGACCTGGTTGACTCACCAACTCATGCAACAAAGAGTATTCCCTTCGAGTAAAATTGACGTCTTTGTCTTGATAGGTCACTTTGTGGCTCGCTGGAAACAGCACAAGGCCTTTATAGTGAATCTCACTGATTGCTCGACCGTAACTGCGACGCAATAAAGCGCGCGCTCTTGCTTTTAGCTCGGTAACATCAAAAGGCTTCACCAAATAGTCATCAGCCCCTAGATCCAAACCAGCCACTCTGTCATGCAAAGCATCTCTCGCGGTAAGAATAAGAACCGGCACAGCATTTTCATTAGCTCGTAATTGCTTAAGCACCGCCAGACCATCTAATCTTGGCAAACCTAAATCCAATACAACCAAATCAAACACTTCATTAGCTAATGCTTCCAATGCATGAATCCCATCATGAAGCAAATCGACTGTGTAACCTTCACGTTTTAAGGCAGTGACAAGACCATCTGCTAACGAAAGGTCATCCTCTACAACTAATATTCGCAAACCTATTCCTTCTTTCATAAGTTCGCCAAGGTTGATTGCAGCACACTATTAAATTGAGCTAAATTCATTTCACCTTGGCGAACGTTGATCAAATCACCATTAGAAGAAAAGAATAACAGAGTTGGCGGTCCAAATACGCCATGTTTTGTTAAAAAAGCTTGTTGGTCAGGTGTGTTATCAGTGAGGTCAAGTTGCAGAAATGAGATGCGATTAGAATAACGTCTTAAATCACGGTTACTAAAGACATCTTTTTCCATTTCTAAGCACGCGGTACACCAGTCGGCGTACATATCTAAGACAACCACCTTCTCGGTTTCTTTGGCCTGAAGCATCGCATTTTCAACAAGAACAACCTCTTTCATGCGATTAAACAAGGGAATGATCTCTTCCGAACCCCTAGTATTTGATAATGAAGAAAAATACCCTAACGGTTTGTCTAAACTAGGCTTACCTGCTAACCCTGAGGTTAATAACGCAGTCCCGTAGATCAATAAAATTAACGCAAAGCCTTGCCGAGTCTTCTCCCACCCGTTATTACCTGCTTGAAAAGGAGAAAGGTGTATCGCATAAACAATACAAAGCAAAGCCCACATATAAATACTCACAGCGTCAGGCACGATACGAGACAACAAGGCGACAGCAACCCCTAACAAAATCACTCCAAACGCTACCTTTACTTGCATCATCCACATGCCAGCTTTTGGAAGATACTTGCCTCCACCCAAACCAACTAACAACAAAGGTACCCCCATTCCTAAGCTCATAACAAACAACACACTGCCGCCAAGTACAGCGTCCCCTGTTGTACTGATATAAATTAGGGCACCTGCTAAAGGAGCAGATACGCAAGGCGAAACAATTAAGGCAGAAATGGCTCCCATAATGCCAACACCAAGATAAGGTCCACCGACACTTTTTTGACTTAACTTATCCAACCTATCTCGTAAAAACATCGGCAACTGTAATTCATAAAAGCCAAACATCGACAAAGACAAAAGAACAAACAACACACTAAAACTAATTAATACACCTGGAGCCTGAAACAAAGCTTGAAGATTAAGCTGTGCACCAAAAATTCCTACTAAGACTCCAGCCATACTGTAAGAAAAGGACATACCCAAGACATACGAAAGGGATAAGAAAAAGCCTTTTTTAGCAGTGATATTTCCAGCTTGTCCCGCAATAATGCCTGCTAATATCGGAATCATCGGCAACACACAAGGGGTAAACGTCAGACCCAAGCCTAAGACAAAAAAGGTGATCAACACCCAAAAACGATCTCCATCTAGCAACAACTTTACCAACTGCCCTTCTTCCCCTTCACTAGATCCTTTAGGTGTAACTGACAAAGAATGATCATTAGATTTAGATTGTGTAGGCACAATTAATTGATCAGACTCACCAGCCATATCAGCATTCAGGTTAAAAGAAACAATTTTCGTTTGAGGCGGATAACACAAGCCTGCAGCCGCACAACCCTGATATGTCACTTTCAGATCACCCAATGTTGGATCATTCGCATCAATAGCAATCGCCATTCGGTCATGAAATACATTAACCAAACCAAAATTAGGATCATCCTTTTCTTCAGAGTGAGTTAAAAAATGAAAGGGAATCGATATAGCTTTATCTTCTACCGAAGATACTTTTACGCGTGACTCATATAAATAATACCCATCAGCAATAACCCAATGAATCTGTTTCTTAGTGTCATCAACCTTAAATTGAAAGGCCTCAGATGGCTTCAAAAAATCACTATCCGCAAAAGCAGGAACAGCCAAAAATAAAGCAAATAAAGAAGCTACTAGCCATTTTATTTGCCGATAAGGCATGAAAGAAGTCATCACTAAATATTCCTTAAAATGCGTAGATTCACACACTATAGATACGCAACCTTAAGCGAACCTTACGTCATATCTTTTTGCGCCTTAATTTTCCCTTAAGAATGGTGCAGTACTATCTCCAATATATCTTTTACTTGGAAGCACGCCATGATCAAACATCCTAAACATATTTTGCTAGCCGCTTTATCTAGCTGCCTTCTTTTATCTTCTCCATTATGGGCGACCGATTTAACACCATCCTCCACAGCGAAAGCCGCACCGCACCAAACAGTGATGCTGCCTGAATATCAAACAAACCAGAAAACTTCACTAGAGATGGAAAAAGGACAAGTGGTGCTCGTAGATTTTTGGGCTTCGTGGTGTGGACCTTGCCGCGAGTCGTTCCCTTGGATGACAAGCATTCAAGCAAAATATAACTCACAGGGCCTTAAAGTTATCGCGATCAATTTAGATCAAGAGCATGAACAAGCGTTAGATTTCCTGAAAGAATTTAAACCTGGTTTTACAGTGCTGTTTGATACAGAAGCCCAACTACCCGAAGACTTTGGCGTTATTGGCATGCCAACAAGCTTTTTGATTGATCGTCAGGGAAAAATAAGAGCAACACATGTTGGTTTTCATCAGAAAAATATACATGAATATGAGTCCGCTATTGTCAAGCTATTAGCCGAAAAAGGGGAATAACCTATGCGAAAAACAATCAGTGTTATTGGCTTGCTCGCCCTGCCAATAATCCTTTCAGGGTGCAGTGATGTAGGGGTTAAACCTTGGGAACGAGATATTCTCGCCCAACAGGAAATGAACCTAATTAGTGATCCTATCGAGAGCAGTTTGAATGATCACATTTATTTCAGTAAAGAGGCCAGCAGTGGCGGACAAGGATTTGGAGGTGGTGGCTGTGGATGCAACTAAAAAAACTCATAAAAATCGTGATTTAGCTCAATTATTAACCGCCGCAAGTTGTGCGCTCATAGGTGGTATATCTTCAGGCGTAAGCGCCGCTGATAGCTGGAATGTTGATTCTGCCCTTCTACTTTACTCAGAAAGTGACGGTCGAGTCTCCGCTGCTGAACCTGTTGTTAGTGCGACTAAAAATTACGATGAAGAAACATCGCTAAACTTTAAAATTGTTGCTGACACATTAACGGGGGCATCACCGAATGGGGCAACACCAAGTGATCACACTCAAACCTTTACAGGTCCATCAGGTAGTGGTTCATATAATACTGCAGCTGGTAAACAACCTTTAGACGATACATTCAAAGATACTCGTTTTGCACTTTCTACCTACTGGTCAGCACCAATAGATCGCGATTGGGCATACGGTGTTGGTGGTTACCTTTCTAAAGAGCATGATTACCAGTCTCTTGGTATGAATGGAAGCTTGTCACATTATTTAAATCAAAAGAATACAACACTAACATTAGGCTTAAATCTATCTAGCGACACGATTAATCCAGAAGGTGGTACTCAAACGGGATTAGCACAAGTCTCTCTAAGTAGTTCAGATGACTCGGATGACTCGGATGACTCGGATGACTCGGATGACTCGGATGACTCGGATGACTCGGATGACTCGGATGACTCGGATGATTCCAACGGTAAAACCTCTCAGAATAAAAATCTTGTCGATGCTGTTTTTGGGGTTACTCAGATACTTAACCGAAAAACCATCATGCAATTCAACTATGCATTAAGCACTAGCTCTGGGTACCTAACTGATCCTTATAAAATCCTCTCTGTGATAGATGATAGTACTGGCAGCAACTATGGTAGTAATTATCAAAGCAGCGGACGTGATCTTTATTTGTATGAAAAACGACCTGATTCACGCCTAAAGCAAAGCATTTATTGGCAAACAAAATATCAATTTGATAACGACGATATACTCGATGTAAGTTATCGTTATATGTTTGATGATTGGGGGATCACTTCTCATACTATAGACGCTAAATACCGCTTTCGTTTTGATAACCAGTACCTAGAACCTCAGCTTCGTTGGTACACCCAAAGCAAAGCCGACTTTTATCATCGTTATTTAAATTCTAGCGACTATGGCAGCACTGATTTTGCCAGTGCTGATTATCGTTTAGGGGATTTAGATACCTATACTATCGGCTTGAAATATGGCTATCAATTTGCTGACGAAACCGAATTCTACACAAGATTCTCCCTTTACCACCAAGAAAGCTTTGGTGATCAAGGCTATGGAAAGTTGACATCCCAAGAGCTTTATCCAAGTATGGATGCAGCCATGTTGATCGTAGGATATAAGTTTTAAACCATAAACCCTCTACTGCAGAGTAGTAGAGGGTTTTCATCTACAGGGACGCCATGAAATTTATTGAAGCGTTAATTTTAGATTCTTCGTTTAACCCGTCGAACCACCCGAATCCTAGCTTGTGGCAAGAAAATAAACATTGCTATCAAATCCAATTCGAATGCATGGCAAGCAATTGCTCAATACTGATCGAATGTGAACAACTACTGCTTGTTAAGGCTGCTGCAAAAAAAACCATTATGGAAGCGTGGCGAATTGAACACAAATTCAGCCGTTACCAAGCAAATAATACATTTTCCGAAATACATTCAAAAGCAGACATAACACAAATTTTGGACGAAGAAACGGCCCAATTAATGGTTTTCGCTAATCATGCTTACCACGCATCTGAAGGACTGTTTGACATAACATCCGGTATTCTAAGAAAAGCGTGGAAGTTTGATGGTAGCAACAAGCTACCTCAACAAAGCGTAGTTAATGAACTATTAACCAACGTTGGTTGGACAAAGTTAGGTTGGAATCCAAATAACCCAACAGAATTAAAGCTCCCGTCAGGCATGGAGCTAGATTTTGGTGGTATCGGCAAAGAATATGCTGTCGATAAAATGCTTAATATCTGTCGGATGATTTTATCAAAAGCATCAGCTTCCGTTCTAATCAACTGTGGCGGAGATCTTGCCTGCAGCGGTAAAAGATTAAACGGCGAAAGCTGGAAGGTCGGTATTGAATCAATTAACGACCAAGAAAAAGCAAAAAACATTATCTCTCTTTCATCTGGAGCCCTTGCCACCTCAGGTGATAGCCAACGCTTTCTTTTGAAAGACGGTATTCGATATTCTCATGTTTTAAACCCAACTACCGGGTGGGCTATGATAAATGCCCCAAGAAGTGTGACCGTAGCAGCCCCTACCTGTATTAATGCAGGAATTATATCTACGTTAGCCTTGCTACAGGGATCAGACGCAGAAAGCTTTTTAGCATCGTTAGATATGCCCTATTGGCTATCTAATTATGGACTTCCCAGACTTTACTAGACACCGATTAACGTTAAAATCTAGTTAAATAAGAGGTGTTTTATGAAGTCCAAACGTTACCCCGAAGAGTTCAAAAGAGAAGCGGTTAAGCAAGTGACTGAACGAGGTTATTCTGTTGCTGAAGTCGCTCAACGACTCGATACGACCACCCATAGTTTATACGCCCTGTGTCAGAGTAGTTGTCGCCTCTAATGTTTAACAAGAGGTGAATCAAATGAGCCGTAAATTTACACAAGAATTTAAAGTGCAGGCGGTAGAGAAAGCGCTCTCTAAGGACAGGAATGTTAGTCTAGAAGGCATTGCAGATAATTTAGGTGTGGGTTATTCAACATTACAGCGATGGATAGCCCAAGCCAAAAAACACGAACTTGAACTAACCAACGGTGACCACTCTATGACAACCGAGAAACGACCTCAAGACTGGAACTTAGAAGACAGACAGACTCAATACCATTATTGAGTGCGCTCGCTTCGATGACGTCGCTTTGAACCAATACTGCCGCGCTAAAGGACTTTATCCGCATCATATTCAGCAATGGAAACAAGACTTTGCAAAAGGGGCGTCTGCCAAACCTGCGCCATCGGAAAGTAAGCAATTAAAGCAGGAAATAAAGCAACTTCAAAAAGAGCTGAATCGTAAAGACAAAGCGCTAGCCGAAACCGCCGCGCTGCTGGTTCTTAAAAAAAAAAGCGGATGCCATTTGGGGTTCCGGCGAGGACAATTAACGTCGGTCAAAGAACGACAGCAGATAATAGCGCTTATCACTGAGGCCCAATTGGCAGGGGCAAGACAGGCGAAAGCCTGTGAGTTACTGGGATTAAGTGCCAAAACACTCCAGCGATGGATGAGCGCTGATGAGATAAAAGATAAGCGAATCGATGCGATAAAACAGCCAGTAAACAAGCTAACAAAGCTAGAACGGCAACGTATCATTCGCCTCGTCAATTCCGCTGAATACGGTCATTTACCGCCGAGTAAAATCGTCCCAACACTGCTGGATAAGGGTATTTGACTCGCGTCTGAAAGCTCGTTTTATCGCGTGATGAAAGCGCATAACTTACTCGTGCACAGGGAAAAAGCCAAGCCGACAAGGAATGTCAAAAGGCCAAAATCACTGACCGCCACGAAGCCGAATGAAATTTATACATGGGACATAACGTACTTACCGACTAGGATCAAAGGTCAGTTTTTATACCTCTATTTGGTTGTTCTGTTAAAGCTGAACAATAGACCTCGAAAAAAGTTAACGTATGAAATGCCAGCCACATTAATGGCTGAACACATGGCAGCTCTGGCTGCTTAAGTGTTATGCACTTCAAGGTTGAATCTGCCAGTCATAAAGCTCGTCTGTCTTAGTGTGTGTAGTAGGCCGGCTCACAAGGAGCCACGCATTACGAATTGAATAACGCCCTGCATTTTAAATCAGCTTAGGCTGATATGACCAGCTTTTCGAACGGATAAACACCGCCTAACAAAGTTACGTTTGAAATAAATATTACAAGGACAAAAAATGAAGCTCATCATCGGCAATAAAAACTATTCCTCTTGGTCATTACGCGGCTGGCTCGCATTGCAGGCATTTGATGTGCCTTTTGAAGAAATCAAACTTGCGCTGTTTAGCGACACCTTTCACAGCGAACTCGCTAAATATTCGCCTGTTGGAAAAGTGCCCGTCTTAGTCGATGGTGACTTGAGCGTTTGGGATTCGTTGTCTATTTGTGAATACGTTAATGAAAACTACCTCAACGGTAAAGGCTGGCCAGCGGACACAAAAAAACGCGCCGTAGCACGCTCTGTGGTCGCTGATATGCACTCTGGCCTGTTTGGTATTCGCAATGAAATGCCGATGAATTGCCGAGCCCGACGCCGTATCGAACTGAGCGCTCAAGCCAAAAAAGAAGTCGCCTCACTGGAGGCACTTTGGACAACATTACGTAGCGAAAACGCACACAACGGCGACTATTTGTTCGGCGAATTCAGCCTTGCCGATGCCTTTTTTGCCCCGGTTATGTTTCGCTTTCAAACCTACGGTATCGCATTATCGGCAGCGGCAAGTGACTACCAAACCACCATGCTCGCGCATCCTGCGATGCAAGAATGGCTTGTCGATGCCGTCGCTGAAACCGACATAGTTGACGCGGACGAAGCGGGCGAGCCAGTTTAACGCTCAAAAACTGAGCTCTCCGCATTTTCTTTCTCATGTAAAAAAATGACAGCCTAGGATGCGTTTTATCATAGGCTGTCGTTTTTGTTAACTAGCAGAACACCACTTAATCGTTAAATCGTTTAGAATCCGATTTCCATGATTTAACCAATTCTTTCTGATCGATCATTTTATACACCCATTCTCGACCCTCTTTTTCTTTCTTAAACAAAGCTAATTCAACCAGCCCATTTAGTGTCGTCGCGGCGGTGTTGTAGGAACAACCTAAATTGTCTTTTACATTGTTAATGGTAAAAGAAACGGCTTTCTGACTTTTTGCTACTTGAAAAACCGTCTGTTGTTTATCCGTCAACTGACGATACAAACCCGAATCCCACAGCCACCGGTTAAACACTTCGGTTTGTTCTACTGACTCTTTGTATGACGCCTTAAATTTATTAATGGCCCGAATGATAATTCGGCACTGATGATCAACAAAGTAGGTTAAATCCATGTCATCGGTTTCGGTATAAAGGTAGCTTTTACCGTATTGCACAGGCGCTTCTTTCAATAACAAGCTGATCGCAATATAACGAAACGCGGCAAACTCATTTTTAAACATATACCAATAAAATAGCGCCCTGGCGACTCGGCCGTTGCCATCATGAAAAGGATGTTCATAACCGATTCGAAAGTGCAGCGTAATGGCCTTTACCAAAGGATGGATATAATCGGAGCTTTCTGCATTATGATGGGATTGATTAACCCATTGGATTAATATTTCAAGCCGATCATTCAAATACTCCGCTTTTGGCGGTGTGTGAACCACTTCACCATCATTGTTCTCCACCACCACATCGTCGGACGTTCGAATCACACCCGGTTTGTATTTCTCATCTTCGATGCCTTCCACACCGATCTGGTGAAGTTCCTCGATAAATTCAACTGAAAGGTTTTTGTTCCTATGCTCCCACGCAAACTTCATCATTCTGACATTACCGAGAATCATCTTTTCATCAAGGCTTCTGGGCTTTCTTGCTCGCTTCAGCATGTCTTTTGCGACCTTGGTTGTGGTCGCCGCCCCTTCTAGCTGACTGCTGCTGATGGCTTCGTCTTCAATCAAATCATTTAATAGGTAATCTAAATGTTTTTGTTCTCCAATCTTGTTACACATCCACTCCAATGCGGCGGTTGTTGTATTTCGATCCGTCTCACTGATCGCTTTTTGAATGGTTGGGGTCATGAATAAAGTAGCAGGTGCTAAGCGCTTTCCAACCAATGAGGAATAAACAGCTTGCGATTGTCTTTGTCTGGCTTCTTTCATCAATGACCAAACTAATGTCGGATTCAACTGCTTAGGTAATCTATGTTTGAGTTCATCAAAATGGAGATATCGCCCTTTAACATCAACTGATGAGAGATAGCTCGTATAACCAATCACCAACGCCCCATTGTTATAAACTTTCGTAATAGGATTTTCTATTAAGTCTTTAGGCGGTGAAGTGATCATAGCCATCTCAAAAATAAGAATAATTGAGATAAAGATAACAAAGAAAAAACCAACTGTCTCAAAAAAACACTTTTTTGAGACAGTTGATGTTTAGACTAAGGACCTCTTACCAAAGAGCGCAATGGTATTATTCGCCATAGGCAAAAAATTTATGGTGGCTCTAACGCTGAACAGGAAACCAATTCGATGACGACAACGGACTTATCTAAACTTGAAAACTTCCAAAATAAGGGTGTGCTTACACTTTCGAATGTCATCGATGTTGAAAAGGTGGCCGATGCGCGAACTCACCTTTGGCAGGAAGTGAACCGCAAGTTTGGCATTCGTATCGACAAACCTAGCACATTGTTTTCCGATGTTAACAACCCGGTCGGAGGCGCTCGTGCAAAGCGGTTGAATGGTATGGGCTCGATTGTTTCCAATCTTCCAAGACAAATATTGCGACTCGATTTTAGACGTCAGGTCTGACTTACGGCCAAATCTCTGCGCTCTGTATTTTTATTCAGATAAAGAATAAGCATGCAGTCGCTATGATTTCCCAATAAAATGCAGCATTCACTCCATTCTTCCCAAGGCTTTCATGACAACACTGACACGCAACCACGACCAAACCGATCAACCTGATGAAACCTTAGACAATGCAAGAAAGGCGTTTCACATTAGCGTGTCTCACTTCACGACGGATCACACCGACGTTGTTGCAGATATGCAAAAAGTGGTTGAAATATTGCTGACTAAAAAGCAGTTCGCTGAGGCATTAAAAGAGATAGAGCAATTAAAAAAGTTAGCCGCTTCGAATAAAAAGATAAAAATAGCGATGCTGGAAATGAAAGGTCGTATCAAACAAGTGGGCGCTAGATCCGGCTTTCGATCCAGAGCCACCAAAAAATACACAACGAAAAAATCGAAAACCGCTTAATCAAAGCGAAAGCTCGATGCGGTCCAACCGCCAAACAACCCTTCATCATGATAAACACACGTCGCTTTGCCACTTTCTGCGGCGCCAAGCGCAACCATTAATGGAATCAAATGGTCTTCCCTTGGGTGAGCAACACGAGCGTACGGTGCTTTGTCCCATTCTACTAACCTTGCGCTGCGTTCTACAGGTTCCGATTCTAATAGGGTTTCCTGCAACCACGCATCAAAGCCATTCGAGGGTTTGATGGCTTGCGGGCCTCTTAATCCAAGGTTATGAAAACTTAATCCGCTGCCAACAATCAACACCCCTTCTTCACGCAATGGCGCCAACGCACGACCCAACGCCATGTGCTCTTCTGGGTCTAAATCGGATTTCAGCGACAATTGAACCAAGGGCATATCGGCATCCGGGTACATCACCGCCATCGGCGCAAACGCCCCGTGGTCGAAGCCTTTTTTATCATCCAGATCAACGGGGAAGCCGGCATGGTTGATCAGCTCAGCCACGCGTGCCGCCACATCTGGCGCACCGGGTGCTGGGTAATGAATCTCATAGGTATGCGCTGGAAAGCCGTAATAATCGTATTCCATGCCTGGTGCTGGACTGGATTGAACGCCGAACGTGCTGCGCTCCCAGTGACCAGAAATCATCAAAATCGCTTTGGGTTTTTCGGGTAACTCTAGCGTCATGCGAACCAAAGACGCGGCAAGATTCGAAAACATGGCAAGCCGGTCTGGCATATACGGCCAAGGGCCGCCGCCGTGGGAAATAAAGTAAGTAGGTAACATAGTCGTGTGCCTCTAAGTCGTGTGCCTCTAAACAAAGAGGTCTTGTATAACGGTCATGTCGTAAAGGGTTGTTGCTGATTAGTCTAGGTTGAGCCGCGCCGCGCCGCAATACACCCGAAAGAAAACCATCGTTTCAAAATCGTTAATAATTGAGCGTAACATCCTAGAGAATAGGCTTTTTAGCCACACTAAAAATAAGCGTTTAAAATAAAGCAACCATTAATTTGTTGTTAAATTGTAAGCAATGAAATATATGTTGGAAATTGTATCATTTGCATTATTTTCCCTTGTCGTTCAGCCATAATGCGGCGCTTTCAGATCGATGATGACGATACTGAAAAAAATGGAACAACTTATCAGGAAACCTCTCCATGTCTTTTACATTGAATAAACGTGCTCTCTTAACCGGCCTTATCGCTGTCTCTTCTGTGGCTCAAGCTCAACCAGAGGAAGGCTTTACGGTTGCGCCTAGCATCGGCTACTACAACATGGACAATCACCGTGGCGTAGATAACACAGCCGCATTATCCCTTGGCTTTGGTTACCAATTTGGCAACCCTTGGGCCGTAGAATTAGTCTACGTCAACGCAAACAGCGACGTCTCGACTGGCCGTAATATCGATGTAGATCAAGTTCGTCTCGACGCGCTGTATCATTTATCACAACAAGGCAACCTCACCCCTTATTTAGCCGCTGGCGTGGGCACCATTGATTTCAGCCGAGGTACGAATAACGCACTTATTAATGCGGGTGGCGGCGTCAAATATGCATTAAATGACGCCCTGTCTTTGCGGGCGGATTTTCGTTTAATCAACGACACCGACGAGCATGAATTAGACAACCTAACAACGCTTGGCTTGCATTACGTTTTTGGCACAAGCCCGGCAAAAGAAAAAGAAGAAACAACAAAGGAAGTTATGGCCGAGCCGGTAAAAGCGGTCATGGTCGAAGTGATAGAAGTGGTTGATGCCGACAAAGACGGTGTCGAAGACAGCAAAGACCAGTGCCTAAACACCCCCATGGGCGTCGCGGTTGACATGCAAGGCTGTGCTTTAGACAGCGACAAAGACGGCGTCGCCGATCATAAAGATCAATGCCTAAACACCCCTATGGGTGTCGCGGTTGACATGAAAGGCTGCGTTTTAGACAGCGACAAAGACGGCGTGGCTGACCACATGGACGCTTGCCCTGCGTCTGCAATGGGCGCCAAAGTGGATGCCACGGGTTGCTATATTGCATTAGAAAAAGCGAAAACCATTCGCTTAGATGTGCAATTTGCCACAAACTCGGTTGTCATTGCTCAGCAATACTACCCAAATATTCAAGACGTCGCGGCTTTCTTGAAAGAATACCCAGAAGCAAAGGTCGTGATTGAAGGTCACACCGATGACAGAGGCTCAGCGGCTTACAACCAAGCCTTGTCACAAAAACGCGCACAAGCCGTTGCTGACACCTTAACGAACGCATTGGGTGTAAACACAAACCGCGTCTCTGCCGTGGGTTACGGTGAAGATAAGCCTTTATTTGCTAATGACAGTGCAGCAAATCGCGACGCAAACCGTCGTGTTGTGGCAGTCATTTCGTCTAAATAAGACAACTTAATACAAACACAAGGCCCGATGGTATGAATCATTGGGCTTTTTTATGTGTTCAAAAACTCACACACACCTCGACCCGCCATCTTGCCCGTCGCAAAACAGGCGGTCAACAAATAGCCACCGGTCGGCGCTTCCCAGTCGAGCATTTCACCGGCGCAAAAAACGCCAGGCAGTGCGTTCAACATCAAACGAGCATCAACACTGCTTTCGCACACGCCACCAGCGGTAGAAATCACTTCGTCAATCGGCTTGGTTTTGTAAAAACTCACCGGCACCGCTTTCAAACAAGCCGCTAAGGCTTCTGGTGTTTGAAACGCCTCTTTACTAAAGGCCTCATGCAAAAGCGCCGCCTTAACGCCACCGATGTTCAGCGTGCGTTTTAAATACTTGCTAAACGACTCTTTTGGCTTGGTATTACGCAATTTCTTGACGACCTGCTCTTCGCTCTGCAACGGCAAAAAATCCATCGTCAAAGACGAGTGTGTGTGTGCATTGATTCCGTCTCGAAGGTACTTAGAAAACGCGTAAATTAAACTGCCTTCCATGCCATCTTTGGTAACAATGCATTCGCCTTTTTTTGTGACAACATGCCCATTAGCGAACACAAACGAAAACGCCACATCCTTTAATGGACTGCCTGCAAACTTGGTTTGTAAGTGTTCACTCCAATGACTGTAAAACCCGCAGTTGGCGCTTTGCAGCGGCGCAACGGTGACGCCTTTTTCAGCCAATATCGGCAACCAAGCCCCATCGGAACCGAGCTTTGGCCAACTGGCGCCCCCCATCGCCAATACTACGGCATCGGCCTGAACCTCGACGGTCTCGCCATTATGATCAAACGTCAGATGATTCTTTTTCATTGACGTCATTTTGTGGCGCATGTGGAATTCCACACCCGATTCACGTAATCGCTTCAACCAATGGCGCAATAACGGCGCGGCTTTCATGTCTTTCGGAAACACTCGACCCGACGTCCCGACGAAAGTTTCTACGCCCAGCCCATGAATCCAATCTTGCAAGGCGTCGGCGTCAAACTGACGAATCGACGTGTCCAGCCAATCGGCTTTGTCATAATAACGCTGAATAAAATCAGGATAGGCTTCAGAATGCGTGATGTTCATCCCGCCCACACCCGCCAATAAAAATTTACGGCACGCACTCGGTTTTGCATCGTACACCTGCACCTGATGCCCTGCGGCACAAATTTCTTCCGCGGCCATCAAGCCCGCCGGGCCTGCACCGACTATCACGACTGTTTTTTGCTTTTGTCCTGTTTCTTCTTTACCGATCACGGTCATCTACACACTTTTTGGGGAGGTTATTGTACGGGCTATTAAATTGTACGAGCTATTAAAAAGTGCACTCATTTTGCCAAGTCACACCATGCGAAACGACTTTTGCAGGCACGCCAGCGGCCACCGAACCCGAATCAATGCTCTTGGTTAACGTGGAATTAATGCCCACAATGCAATCGTTTCCAATGGTTACTCCCTTTAATACAGTGACACTGTCTGCCAACCAAACACGGTCGCCAATAAAAATACTCTTTGCCGGATTAATGCGCTTTCCTTCTCTGAGAATGTCGTGCCCATCGCTGGTCATCACATTCACATTACGCGACAACATGCAGCCAGCCCCCAAAATCAGTTGGGTGCCCTTTTCGCGTGAAGATAAATAGCAACCTTCCCCAATCACACAACCTTCACCAATGGAAAGCGTACAATTATCGCCAATGAGTTCAATGTTCACACCTCGTAAATTGGCATGACGTGCCATTATTAACGTGTTGTTTTTACCCTTAATGGTAATTTTACACTGTCGAATACGCACATCCGTGGCTATATCGATATGATGATGGCCTTTTATTTTAAAAGTATTTCTTGCGAGCAAAAGATATTTTTTAAAAAAGTTCATACAATGTCATTCCAATTACAATGAATCAATTTAACAGAAAAAGCCTTTATTAAAGTAACGTCGACGCTATAATTCAATGCTTTATATAAGCCTACTTTTCAACAATCAATATCGATACTTGAAGGCCAAAAGCACACCTTAAAGTATCTGACACTAAGGTAAAACAATGAAGCATCCATGGCTGGAAAGCATGAAGAACCTATGGTTTGAACAAGGAGCGTACGTCACAAAAAAAGCCAGGGAGTATATCACCTCTGATTTTAACCCAAATAACGTTCAAAAAATCACTGTGATTCGTCATGCCGCGTTGGGTGACCAGGTCATCTTAAGACCCTTTCTGGTAGAAGCTCGCCGTTTTTTCCCTAACGCTAAAATCACCCTTTCTTGCGTATCTCATTATCAATATGGTATGCCAACAGATCTGGCCGATTGTGTGCACATAATGCCCAGTAAAAAGACCAAAAACGAATTTAAAGCCAAACTGGATAGTATCAAAGCACTCGGTGAACAAGACATTATTTTTGACCTTGCTGGAACAAACCGCTCTTATTGGATAACATTTTTAACGAAAGCAAAGCTGAAAATCGGTTTTCCTTATCGCGCTTTGCTTCGCGGCACACTTTACAATCTGTGCGTTTTACGATCAGATTTCCAAGCCGAAGTCGAAACCATGCTGGACATGTTAAGAGTACTTGGACACAACCCGCCTCATCGATTGGATTTTGCCTACCCAGACCATCAAGCATTATGCGATAAAGCATCGCCTTTTATTCTTTACTTCAATGGTGCTTCTCAGTTGCGAAAAGTACTCTCAAAAGACCAAATGCGCGAGGTACTGGAAAAAAGCATGGCCGAATTTCCAGACAGTCAGCACATTTACTTAGAAGGTAAAAACGACTTTGAAAAAGGCGACTACCTAAACGATTTAACCAAACTGCATTCTCATTTTAGTATTCAGCCTTGCTTGGAATTGAATGAGCTGGTGCATCTTATTGCCCGATCTTCTTTGCTGGTTGCACCTGATACCGGCGTTCGCAATGTCGCTATCTCAACCCATACACCCACTGTTGGCATCTTTTTCTCGACGGTACCTTTTCGATACACACCACGCTATGAAGCCCACCACATTGTCATGAGAGATAACGCTACGGTTCCTTCTAGTGACGAGATCGTCGCGGTGATACAACACGCCCTTCGGTAATGCAATTCAAAATAAGGGCGGTCAGTCAATAAGCCCAACGCCGTATTGACTGATTACCCCTTCTTCTGCCCCTGCACCCCAGCGGTTAAGGCCAGTCGCATGGCTTCTTCAACACCGATGTCGAGTTCAGTCAGTCGATCACGGGAGATATACAAGGTCATGCCGCCAATTTGGTAACTCAATGGAACATAGACTCCCACGAGACCTTGTTCGCCAAAGAGGCGTTGTCCGGTTTGTTCGCCGGTGACGAAGCCAATCACTTGCGCGCCGTTCCATTCAATCGACACCACACTTTTCATTTCTTTCTTTTCGGCAAGATTAAACACCATCATCATGTCTTTAATCGCGCCATAAAGGGATTTAACCAAGGGAATGCGTTCAAACAGGTTGTGGCTAAGTTTGACAAAATAACGGATGCCGTACAGGTTGACCAAGAAGCCGATCAACACCAAGGTGCCCAAGCTGGCGATCAACCCTAACCCAGGAAAGTACAATACGTCGGGAATCAGCCACAACAACACGGGCTGAGCGATCGCTTCACCCGTCGCCAGTAACCAATAAATCAGGTAAACCGTTAACCCTATTGGCAATACCGCCACCAGCCCCTTGAGTAATAACGCTATTAATTTGTTCATCGTGTTCGATCCTAAAAAATGATGCCCAGCATACCGCAAGCTTTGTGCCACTCCTATTAGTCTGGTGTGCAAAACAGACATTTCATTGGTGAATATCATAAGTTGGCAAATGAGCCGAGGTTTTTACTGCAGCACCTCATTTTACTGAGTACAGTGGCACAAAAACGATGGGTAAATCGTCATATTAGGAAACAGACACACATGACATCATTGACACGGTTGACTCTCCCTGCACTCATTCTTTTCTGCTTTTTGGCGCTAACGGCGTGTCAATCCGAGACCGAACACAGCGCCATGGGCACCTTAGAACGAGAACGCTTTTTATTGTTGTCGCCGGCGACAGAAAGCCTTCAAACGCTCTTCGTAAAAGAAGGGCAACGCGTCGACGCCGGAGACGTATTGTTGACGCTGGACGACGCGACAAGCAACACCTTGCTGATGCAACGCACCGCCGAACGTGAGCAAGCCCAGCAGTCACTCAACAGCCTGCTCGCCGGCACTCGACCAGAACAACTCAAGGCGACGCAAGCGGCGATCCATGCCGCCCAAGCCAATTATCAAGAAGCGGTATTGAAGCACCAACGCGCCGCCGAGTTGTATCAGAAAAAGGCCCTCAGTAAAGCGGATTTAGACGCCGCCAAAGCGTATCGAGACGCCACCGCCGCGAAAGTGGAAGAAAGCCAAGCTCATTGGTTAGAGCAAAAAAATGGCGCTTTGCCAGAAACCATCGCCCTAGCGCAAGCCAAAGTAAACGCCGCCGACGCGGCGTTGAATCGCCAGCAAATCGCGCATGAGCAATTAACCCTGCGCGCCCCTGTTTCTGGCACCATCGACACCCTGCCATGGCATGTTGGGGAACGCGTCACCACCGGCACTCAGTTGCTGAGCTTACTGGCTAACACGGCACCTTATGCCCGCGTGTATTTGCCCGCGACCGCACACGCAAGCGTGCACATCGGCGACTCGGTCAAAGTGTGGGTCGATGGTATGGACACGCCCTTCAATGGCAGAATTCGCCACATTCGCTCCCAGCCAGCCTATACCCCTTTTTATGCCCTAAACGAACGCGACCGAGCACGGCTCATGTATCTAACCGACATTGAATTACAAGACGCCGACGACTTACCCACGGGCTTAGCCGTTGAAGTACGCTTGCCATGAGCGACACCGTAGAATTCGCCATAGAAACACACGAACTCAGTAAAACCTTTGGCCTGCACACCGCGGTTAATCGGCTAAATTTGCGCATTCCTAAAGGCTGCATTTATGGTTTTCTTGGCCCAAATGGCTGCGGCAAATCCACCACCATTCGCCTGCTCACCGGCTTACTCGCGCCCTCCTCGGGAAACGTACAGATATTGGGTCAACCCTTGGCGGGCAACGAAGAAAGCATTAAGCAAAAGCTGGGCTACATGACGCAAAAATTCTCGTTATACGATTCGCTCACCACATTGGAAAACTTGCGTTTCGTTGCCGCTATTTATGGCTTTAAAGGAAAACAGAGCTCACAGCGAATTGACGACCTCATTCAACTTTACGGTTTAACGGAGCAAGCAAAACAATACGCGGGCGCCATGAGCGGCGGCCAAAAGCAACGCTTAGCACTGGCCTGCGCCACGCTGCACTCACCCGAATTGCTGTTTTTGGACGAACCCACGTCGGCGGTTGACCCTGAAAACCGTCGTGAATTCTGGGAACGCTTGTTTGATTTGAGCGACGCCGGCACCACTATTCTGGTTTCAACACACTACATGGACGAAGCGGAGCGCTGCCACGCACTGGCCATCATGGAAGACGGAAACATTCGTGCCGATGGCTCTCCTAATACGCTGATGAACGCCATGCCCGCCAACGTCATCGAGATTGGCGGCGAACATTTGCGTCAACTCAAGCACGCCTTGCTGCGGCATGAACCTGTGCTATCTGCGGCACAAATTGGCGCTCGCCTGCGTGTTTTGGTCGCCAAAAGCCAAGCCGACCCACTGGCGTTTATCCAGTCGTTGTGCGGTACACGTGCGGTCCAGCAGGTGCGCCCCAGCCTAGAAGATGTGTTTGTAACCTGCACCGGATCTGCGCACCACGAGCATAAAACAATGAGCATAAAACAATGAGCATAAAACAATGAAGCCATACCAAGGCTCAGGATGGGGGCGAATCCTTGCAATCATAATAAAAGAAATCAAACAGTTATCGCGAGATAAAATGACATTTGGGATGATCATTATGATCCCATTAGTGCAACTTATGCTGTTTGGGTACGCCATCAACACCGATGCACGACACCTCCCTGTTGGCCTAGTCGATTTAAGCCAAACCTACGAAAGCCGCGCCCTTGTACACGCTGTCGCAGCAACGCAATCGGTGGATTTCGACGCGCGTTACGCTTCCCTTCAGGCGGCACAAACCGCGATTACCCATGGCGATGTGCGCGCCATATTGTACCTGCCGCCCGACATGACCACACGGCTCATACAGCATGCTCAATACGACCCCATGCAAGCCAGCAACGTCCTAAGTCAGCCGGTTGGACAATGGATCGTCGATGGCTCAGACACCGTTGTTGCCGCGACCATTAAAGCCCTGCGTAATATGCCCCTAAACGAGGTTGCAAATCGCACTCTACGCCAGACCACACCGACGTTTGAAGTGGTGCAATATTTTAATCCAGAGCAACGTACCGTGGTCAACATTGTGCCCGGCTTGCTGGCTGTGATTCTCACCATGACGATGATTTTATTCACCGCCACCGCCCTGGTTCGTGAGCAAGAACAAGGCAACATGGAGTTTCTGATCACCACCCCCATTCGACCGATGGAACTGATGATCGGCAAAATCGTCCCTTATGTGGTGATCGGTATGCTGCAAATAGGCATTATTCTGGGTGTCGGGTATGGGGTGTTTGCCGTGCCCGTAACCGGCAGCCTAATGGCGCTGGGCATGGCGTCCTTGTTGTTCATTTTCGCCAGTTTAACCTTAGGCCTGATCATTTCTACCGTCGCCTCGACTCAGCTTCAAGCCATGCAAATTACCGTGTTTATTTTGTTGCCCTCTATTTTGCTGTCTGGTTTTATGTTCCCCTATGACGCCATGCCGGAAGGCGCGCAGTGGGTTGCCGAAGCTCTGCCCGCCACGCATTTTATTCGCATGGCGCGGGCCATTGTCTTACGCGACGCCAGCCTGTTGGGGTTACAAAATGATGCCTTGTGGCTCGGACTCTTTACCCTAGTGGGTCTGGTGATTGCGGCACGGCGTTTTCATAAACAATTAGGATAACCCTTTCGATGGCTTATTCAGGAGCGCTTCATTGAATTACAAACGCCTAGAAACTTTTGTTTGGGTCGCCTCGCTGGGCAACTTTCGTAAAGCCGCCGAGCGCCTTCATACCACTCAACCCGCGATTTCCGCGCGTATTTCCGGTTTAGAAAATGAATTGGGCGTGAAATTGTTTGAGCGCGAAGGGGGGTCCAGTCCGATTACCTTAACCGCAAAAGGCAAAGAGCTACTGCCCTACGTAGAAAAAATACTCTATCAGACCGAGCAACTTCGCAAACGCGCCGCCTTGTCGAATGCGTATTCTGGTGTGCTTCGATTGGGTGTGTCAGAAACCATTGTGAATACATGGCTGCCGGATTTTCTATCGCGCTTGCACACCGACATGCCCCATTTAGACGTGGAAATGACCGTCGACATTTCGTCCAATCTTACCCACGGCATCAAAGACCGATCGCTGGATTTGGGGCTTTTAATGGGGCCTATTTCTGAGCCTAATATCGTCAATAGGAAGCTGTGCACTTTTTCGCTTTCTTGGGTTGCCAGCCCAAAGCTGCAATTGCCCGACCGATTATTGTATTTAGAAGAGTTGGCCAAATGGCCGATCATTACCTACGCCCGTGCGACCAAACCTTATGTCGAAATCAACCAAAAATTCCGAGAACTGGATGGGCCTCCAACGCACTTTTTTGCGTCTACGTCCCTCGCAGCGTGCCGAAGTCTAGCCATTGACGCCGTCGGTATTTCCACCTTGCCCAAAGTGATGATCAGCAAAGAACTGGCCTCAGGCGAGCTGCAAAAAATTCGCGCTATTTGGACCCCAAGCGACCTTGCGTTTACCGCCTCCTATGCCAATGACCCCTTCAACCCTTTGGCGGAAGTCGCTACCAACATTGCGGTTGCGGCCGCCACCGCATTTACAGAGCAACAAGAGGAAGACTAAGCGAGAATCGGTTCCATGCGTTTGGCGATGCTCAGCAGCGCTTGATCCTTGCCATGACAGGCGGTGAGCATGAATCCCATGGGTTCATCTTGATAGCGAAATGGCAACGAAACACTACAGCCGTCCAACACATTGGCGAGGGACGTGTTGCGTAAACACAATAAATTCAAGCGATCGTATTGGGCATCGTGTTCTACATCCGTCAATCGGGGCGCAACCATCGCCACCGTCGGCAGTAAGAAAATCGTATTCGGTTCTTCCTCTGCCATTCGCTGAATAAAAGCCTGACGAGCCGCTTGAGTCTGCTCAAAGTCTTCCGCATTAATCGTGTTCGCCCGAGCGATACGGGAAGCCACTCGCGGATCCATGTCGGCGTTCGCTAAATCGTAGTGCTGACCATAAAACGCCTGACACTCAAACGCCGAAAATTGCCAAACTGGCAAGATTTTATACGCTTCTAGCGCGTCAATATAACGCCGTTCAATCACCCAACCTGCGGCTTCGAGGCGAGCCAATTGTTCAGCAAAGCCGTCTTCCACCAGCACATCCAAGTCATTCATACCAAAATTGCTTGGCACGACTAAAGTCAGTGAAGACACATCAGCAAGTGAAGACGCATCGGTGTTGATCGAGGCGACTTCACGATGAGACATCACTTGCCACAGCCATGCGCATTCTTCGACGGTACGGGCAATAGGCCCCACGGAATCTAAGCTGCTCGATAAGGGCAAACAGCCCACTCGTGACACGCTGCACTGCGAGGGTTTAAACCCCGTCAAGCCACAAAACGCCGCTGGAATACGCAACGACCCTCCGGTGTCCGTACCGAGCGCCATGTCGGCAATACCCAAGGCGACCGAGGCCGCTCCACCGCTGGTAGAGCCACCAGTAATACGCCCAGGATGAATCGGATTCTCTGGCGAACCATAATGAGGGTTCAGCCCCAACCCTGAATACGCCAGCTCCGTCATAGTCGTATGACCGAAGAAACTGGCACCGGATTGTCTCAATAAAGCCACCGCCTCGGCGTCTTGCAGCGCCGGCGTCTTATCGATAAACACCGACCCCGCTTGCGTCTTATAACCCTGCACCTGAAACAGATCTTTAATCGACACAATCGCCCCGTTTAGCACGCCTTGCTGAGGCTCAACATACTCAAACAATTCGGTAAAAACGGATTGGCCTCTTGCATCAATAATGTCTAAAGCACTCTGCCACGTAGCGACCAGCTCGCGATTTTGCCAAGGAAAAGACGCCTGTTTACATGTCATGCTGAATAAGCTCACTAAAAAAGGGGAGGAAACCGTATCGTCACACTTTCTGTCTTTCACACTTTCTGTCTTTCACACTTTCTGCCTTCAAAACTACCTTTCTTAAAAAGATCCGTCAAAGACAAAATCAGACAAGGCCAAAATCGGACAAGGATAACGCTTTGATAAATAAAATGGATCAAATAACCCAAAAAAACACGATTAGACTTTTATCCATAGCAAGATCTACTCTTGTTGAAACACATTGTGGCAAGAATAAGGATAAAGTGATGAGTTCTGTAGCGACGCCGTTATTACAACAAACCCATGAGTTGCGCCAAGCCATTCGCCGTCAAGCCCATACCGGCGTGACCAGCGGCTTAGTGCAAGGTGCCATGCAAGGCAACGTGGTGATTCTACCCGCTGATTGGGCAAATGAGTTTCTTTTGTTTTGTCAGAAAAATCCTGTCGCTTGCCCCTTGATTGGCGTCTCAGAAATCGGCCATTTTAGAATGCCAGAGCTGGGTCACGACATCGACATGCGCCATGACATTCCTGAATATTATGTGTACCGCAACGGTGAAAAGGTCGAAAGCCGCGCCGACATTGAAGACCTATGGCAAGACGACATGGTGGCGTTTGTACTTGGCTGCTCTTTCTCATTTGAACACGCCCTGTCTCAAGCCGGCCTAACACCGCGCAACGTAGAACAAGGCGTGAATGTGTCCATGTTTGAAACCAATATTGCCACCGTGCCCGCGGGGCGTTTCTTCGGTAATACGGTGGTGACGATGCGGCCTTATGTGGCAAAAGACGCCATTCGTGCGATTCAAATCACCACTCGCTTTCCGAAAGCCCACGGCGCGCCCTTGCATTTTGGGTCGCCTAAAGAGATCGGCATTGACGATTTACAAAACCCTGACTACGGCGACGCGGTCACGGTAAAAGACGGTGAAGTCCCTGTCTTTTGGGCTTGTGGCGTGACGCCTCAGGTCGCGATCCGTAACGCCAAACCGCCTATTTGCATTACTCATGCACCGGGCAAAATGCTGGTGACGGATTTACTCGACACCGATCTGTCGGTGATGTAGCACACCCACAAACAGCACCGTTTTACACCGTGACATAACCGTACTAATCTAACGTTTAGACTCACACTAAGAACCAAAACCAAAACCAAAAACAACACTATAATCAATTAAAAGGAACGAACCATGTTAAAAGTAACCAGCGCACTCTTAATTGGCGGACTTGTATCCGGTGCCAGCTTTGCCGAAAAATGGCACATGCCAACGCCTTACGGTGACGGCAACTTACCCACGCAAATCGCGTACTCTTTTGCCCAAGAAATCAAAGACAAAACCCAAGGTGAATTGGACGTAACCGTTCATTCTGGCGGCTCTTTGGTAAAACACACAGAAATCCCTCGTTCGGTAAAAAGCGGCCAAGTACAAATGGGGGAAGTGTTCTTAGGCATTTTGGGCAATGAAAACCCAATTTATAAACACGACAACATTCCTTTTTTAGCCACGACCTTTGAAGACGCGAAAAAACTGTGGGAAGCCGCGAAACCGGCCGTATCACAGCAGCTTGACAAAGATGGCATGATGATGCTTTACGCGGTCGCTTGGCCAGCACAAAGCTTGTACAGCGAGGCACCCGTCAATTCACTGGCCGATCTAGCGGGCACAAAAATGCGCGCTTACAGCCCATCTACTTCTCGCCTTGCCGACCTAATGGGTACCACACCGACCACCGTTCAAGTGCCTGATATTCCACAAGCGTTTAGTACCGGCATCATTCAAACGATGATCACATCCCCTTCTACCGGCGTAGACAGCCAAGCGTGGGATTACGTGAAAAACTACACCGATGTGCAAGCTTGGATCCCGAAAAACATCGTTGTGGTCAATAAACGCGCGTTTCGCCGTTTAGACAAAGCGACTCAGCAAATCATTCTGGACGCGGCGAAAAATGCCGAAGCGGAAGGTTGGACAAAAGTCGCCGCTCGCGCAGCAAAAGACAAAGCCACTTTGATCGAAAACGGCATGACCGTTGCTGAACCTTCTGCCCAGTTGCTCAAAGAGTTGCAAGCCATTGGTAAAGCCATGACCGAAGAATGGAAAGCCGAAGCACCTAAAGACATTGGCGCTATTTTGTCTCGCTACGAGAACTAAGAACCGCCCGTTTTAGTCAACAAGCCTTCCTCTCTTTTGCTTTGGCACACGGCATAAAAGCGAGAAAGAAAGGAAGGCTTGATCACGGCGATTACTTCCCACATCCTTGCCTTCATCGTTTCCAGAAAAGTGAACCTTATGAGTCCATTAAAAGACAAACTGTACCAAGCCTCTGGCCTTTTAGCCGGCTTGTGTATCGTGATCATCACTCTGCTGTTATTGGCGCAAATCGTCGGTCGTTTATTGGGCTTTATTGTGCCTTCTGCGGAAGATTTCGCCGGTTATGCGCTCGCGGCGTCCACTTTTCTTGGCCTCGCGTACACCTTTCGTGAAGGCGGTCACATTCGCGTTACCTTGGTGATCGAACGTTTTTCGCCCTTACCACGAAAAATTCAAGAAGCCACGATCCTCATTCTTTCCTTTGCTCTACTGTGCTACTTATCTTATGCCTGCAGCTACATGGTGTATGAGTCTTATATTTACGAAGAAGTGTCTTACGGCTATATTCCTGTGCCGCTGTGGATACCCCAAGTGCCGGTCGCTGTGGGTGTGATCGCACTAAACTTGGCCATTTTAGATGCCCTAATTATGGTACTAAAAGGCGAAAAACCAACCTACAGCCAACAAGAAGACGCCCTGTCTTTGGAGGAAATCTAATGGATATGATGTGGGTGTCGATTGTGCTCGCGGTGACCATGCTGGTCATGTTGTCGCTGGGAGTTTGGGTGTCGTTTACGCTCATCGCCATTGGCGGTTTAGGCTTAATTCTGTCTGAAAATTACCAAGTAGATTTGCTCTTCGCCACCTCCAGTTGGGGCGCCAGTACGGCTTGGTCGCTGACCGCTTTGCCGCTGTTTATTTGGATGGGCGAAGTGTTATTTCGAACGCGCCTATCAGAAGATTTGTTCAAAGGTTTGTCCCCTTGGTTGGGCAACGTGCCGGGCAAACTCTTGCACGTGAACATTTTAAGCTGCGGGATTTTCGCCGCAGTGTCTGGCTCATCGGCCGCCACCGCCGCGACCATTGGCCGCATGACGCTGCCGGAGCTGCGCAAGCAAGGCTACAGCGACCGCATGGCAATCGGCACACTGGCCGGCTCAGGCACCTTGGGCTTACTGATCCCGCCATCGATTATTTTGATCGTATACGGCGTGGCAGCGGAAGTCTCTATTGCGCGCTTGTTTATTGCCGGTGCGTTACCGGGTTTATTATTGGTGAGCTTATTCATGGGTTTCACCATGATCTGGGGACACCTACATAAAGACGAATTACCCAAAACCACGGGGCACGAAACCAGCTGGTCAGCGCGCATCAAAGGGTTGCGCAAACTCTTACCCGTGGTTGGTCTCATCGGCTTTGTCTTAGGCTCCATTTATGGTGGCATTACCACGCCAACCGAAGCCGCGGCCATCGGTGTTACCGGCGCCTTAGTGCTGGCCGCGTTGACAGGTTCATTAAGTCGTCACAGCTTTATGGACAGCTTATTAGGCGCGGTAAAAAGCTCCTGTATGATTGGTTTTATCTTGGTCGGCGCGCACTTTTTGACCTTAGCAATGGGCTTTTTAGGCATCCCTAAAGCGCTGGCCGTATGGATCGCTGGCATGTCGTTGTCGCCGATGGAATTGATCTTGTACCTGACAGTATTGTTTGTGATCTTGGGGTGCTTCCTCGATGGCATCTCTGTGGTCGTGCTGACCGTGGCGGTGATTTTACCCATGGTCGAAGCGGCGAACATTGACTTACTGTGGTTTGGTATTTTCATTGTCTTGGTGGTGGAAATGTCGCAGATAACCCCGCCGGTGGGGTTCAATCTGTTTGTGATACAGGCGCTCACGGGGAAAAATATTTTGTACGTGGCCAAAGCCGCCTTACCGTTCTTTTTATTGATCGGCGTGGCGATTCTGCTCATCAGCGTGTTTCCTGAGATTGTCACGTATTTACCGACCACCATGTCACAAAACTAATTCAACAAAAGGAATCAACGATGAAATTAAATTGCGATATGGGCGAAGCGTTCGGCACATGGGCAATGGGTCTCGATGATCAAATCATGCCGTTTGTGGACCAAGCGAATGTGGCCTGTGGCTTTCACGCCTCTGACCCACTCACTATGGCGAAAACCGTGGCACTGGCAAAACAGCACGGCGTCACCATTGGCGCGCACCCTGCTTATCCCGATTTAGTGGGCTTTGGTCGTCGTAATATGGACATTGCCCCCGCGGAGCTAAAAGCCCTTATTCAATACCAAATTGGCGCGCTCAAAGGCATTTGCGACAGCCAAAATACGCAAATCGACTATGTCAAACCCCATGGTGCCTTGTACAACACCATGATGGCGGATTTTTCCGTGCTCGACACCGTCATGCAAGCGGTGAGCGAACTCGACGCCACTCTGATTTTAATGGTGATGGCGGTACCGGAAGCGCCTGAAATCAAGAAAATGGCGAAAAAATACGGCCTCAGCGTTTGGTTTGAAGCCTTTTCCGATCGCTTATACACAGACGAAGGGCGGCTCATGCCGCGCAAAGAACCCAACGCAGTGCACGCCAGTTTCGACCTGATCGAACAGCAAGTAACACAACTCTGTGAACACGGCACCTTGACCACCGCGTCGGGCAAAACCCTAGCCATTCACGCCGACACCATTTGCGTACACGGTGATGGCGCCCACGCCGTCGATGCGGTAACGCGGATTCGTACGCTCATCGATCGGCTTAACGATCCACACCACAAAGGCCGCGTGAAATAAGCCATGAGCCAGAATGTCTTTCTCAATACCGACCGGCCTAATCCCGACATGACGGATAACAACCTGCCCAGCCTCAACATGGTCAGCAATCAGGCCTGTCTACTGACGTTTAGCCAAGTCATCAGCGACGCCACATCTCATTACATCGCTCAGGTTACTCAGCAATTAAACACGCTGGAGGGCATTGTCGATATGGTGCCATCTTACACCACGCTGTTGGTGGTGTTTGATGACGACCGTTATGACCGCTTTGCTATTGTCAAAGCCATTCGTCAGACCCTACGCGCCATTGACCCAAACGACGTGTCGATCATTGACCATCGCGAAGTGGTGATTCCCGTGTATTACGCCAACGAAGTTGGGCCAGACCTCAACGACGTGGCCCGCCATTGTCGGCTCAGTATCGACGAAGTGATTCAGCGTCATCACAGCACCACATACCGAGCTTACGCGATTGGCTTCACACCGGGCTTTGCTTTTTTGGGCAACACACCCGACGAACTGCACGTATCGCGTAAAACCACACCACGCTTAAAAGTACCCGTAGGCAGCGTCGCCATTGCTGAAAACCAAACCGCGGTCTACCCCAGCGTCACCCCTGGCGGCTGGCAAATTATTGGCCGTACGCCGATCCATTTAATCGATTGGGGCAGCAAGAATCTCGCCTTAATCGCCATGGGCGACTCGGTTCGGTTCGAGCCGATTTCTCGGGACGAATTCTTAGTATTAGGAGGTCAGCTCGATGGCTTTTAAGGTAATCAAACCCGGCTTATTGGCGCTGCTGCAAGATTTAGGTCGTCACGGTCATCAGTCCATCGGCCTCACCACCGGCGGCCCCATGGACGAAGTAGCGTTTCGCTGGGGCAACGCCTTGCTGGAAAACGAGCCTAACGCCGCGCAAATAGAAATCACCTTTGGTAGGTTCACCGTAGAAGCCCAAGCAAACACCAGCATCGCCATTACCGGCGCCGATTTGGGCGCCACGCTGAATGGCAAAAGCCTCACGCCGTGGCAAAGCTACGCCATTAAAAAAGGCGATGTGCTCGCGTTCCACCAGCCAGTATGGGGCTTACGGGCTTACCTTGCCGTTAAAGGGGGCTTCTTATGCGAACCTACCCTAGGCAGCGTGGCGACCGTCGTGCGCGAGAAAATCGGCGGCCTAACGGGCAAGGGCGACAAATTGCAAAAAGGCGATCTGCTGGCTTACCAAACCGGCGCGGTGCATCGGCAAACGTCAGTACCGCGATTGGCGATACCCCATTACGGTGTAAAAGACATTCCCGTGATCTTAGGCTATCAATACAAAGGCTTCTCCACATCGGAGCGGGCCACCTTTTTTTCCAGCGATTATACGGTATCGTCAAACTCGGATCGCATGGGCTATCGCTTAGAAGGCCAAGCCATCCGCAGCGACACCAAGGGCATTATTTCCGAGGGCATTGCGTACGGCGCGATTCAAATCCCCAAAGACGGCCAACCCATCGTGTTACTGCGAGATAGGCAAACCATCGGCGGCTACCCAAAAATAGGCTGTGTCACGCGCATCGGAGGCGGCCTATTAGCGCAACAAAAGCCGGGCGATGTCATCCAGTTTACCCCCATAACCGTGGACCAAGCGGAACGCGAACGTCATTTGCAAATGGCACGTTTTGAACAGTGGCGCTAGTCGCCACTTCATGTCTTAACGATTATCGGTCGTCGCCTTTTTCTGCTTTACTTGAGGTTGATCAATAGTTTTTCCTAATTGAAACTTTAGTTAATAACAATTTTCTAAATGATCATACTTCTCCTACTATGAGCTCTGTTAACAACACATACTTAAATCCCTCTAGGAGAAACACCATGGTCAACACGCAAATCAAACCATTCAATGCAACGGCTTTTAAAAACGGCGAATTCGTCGACATCTCTGAAAAAGACGTGCTAGGCAAATGGTCTATCTTTTTCTTCTACCCAGCTGATTTCACCTTTGTTTGCCCAACTGAGCTTGGCGACGTAGCAGACCACTATGCTGAGCTTCAGTCTCGTGGCGTTGAAGTATTCTCTGTGTCTACCGACACGCACTTCACTCACAAAGCATGGCACGCCAGCTCTGAAACCATCGGTAAAATCCAGTACTACATGGTAGGCGACCAGTCTGGCAAGATCACCAACAACTTCGGTGTGATGCGCGAAGGTCAAGGTCTTGCTGACCGTGCGACTTTCTTGATCGATCCAGAAGGCACAATCCAAGCGATGGAAATTACGGCTGAAGGCATTGGCCGTGATGCGCAAGATCTTCTTCGCAAAGTGAAAGCCGCACAATACGTAGCCGCTCACCCAGGTGAAGTTTGCCCTGCAAAATGGAAAGAAGGCGAAGCAACACTGACACCTTCTTTAGATCTTGTTGGCAAAATCTAAGCTGACTTTTCTGGCTCCTTTTACTCACGTTTAGACAATAAACCGTAAAAGGGGTCAGATCCCCAGCCCTCTCCTTTACTTCGCAACACAGCTAATCACTCAATCAAACACAGGTTTCATCATCATGTTAGAAGCAAACATCAAACAACAGCTGGGCACCTACCTGCAGAATATCGTTAACCCGATTGACATTACTGTGTCCACCAATCAAACCGCAAAATCACAAGAATTACTCGACTTAGCCCGTGAAATTACCGAGCTAAAGAGCGACAAAATCACCTTGATCATCGACGACAAGGCAACAGGTCGCGCACCACAAATGGCGATTAGCCCCGCAGGCCAAGCGCCGCGTGTGCGCTTTGCTGGCATTCCAATGGGTCACGAGTTTACCTCTCTCGTATTGGCCTTGTTACAAGCCGGTGGTCACCCATCAAAAGTCGCGCAAGACACACAAGCACAGATTAAAACGTTGGACGCGACATTGGATTTTGAGGTGTACATTTCCCTCTCATGCCACAACTGCCCAGACGTGGTTCAAGCGGTGAATTTAATGGCCATATTGAACCCGAACGTCAGTGCCACCATGATCGACGGCGCCTTGTTCCAAGACGAAGTAGAGCAGCGTGAAATCATGGCGGTACCGTCCGTTTATCTAAACGGCGAGTTGTTCGGCCAAGGCCGCATGACCCTAGACGAAATTCTAAACAAGGTCGACACCGGCGCCGCCGACAAACACGCCGCGAGCTTGTCTGAAAAAGCCCCTTACGACATGTTGGTCATTGGTGGTGGCCCAGCAGGCGCGGCGGCCGCGATCTACTCGGCGCGTAAAGGCATTCGTACCGGTGTGGTGGCAGAGCGTTTTGGTGGCCAAGTGGCCGATACCATGGCGATTGAAAACTTCATTTCTATGAAAGCCACTGACGGTCCAAAATTGGTCGCAGGTCTTGAACAACACGTTTTAGACTACGATGTCGACGTGATGAAACTGCAAAAAGCGGTTCGACTTGAGAAGAAAGAATTCATCGAAATCGAGCTGGAAAACGGCGCGATTCTAAAAAGTAAATCCGTTGTGTTAGCCACAGGCGCACGCTGGAGAGAAATGAACGTACCGGGCGAGCAAGAATACCGTAACAAAGGCGTGGCGTACTGCCCACACTGCGATGGCCCTATTTTCAAAGGCAAGAAAACCGCCGTCATTGGTGGCGGTAACTCAGGCATTGAAGCAGCGATTGATTTGGCGGGCATCGTAGAACACGTTACCGTATTGGAATTTGGCGATACGCTGCGTGCCGACGCGGTTTTGGTGAAAAAAGCCCATTCCTTGCCAAACGTCACCATCATTAAAAACGCCATGACCACGGAAGTATTGGGCGATGGCCAAAAAGTGATTGGACTGCAATACACAGACCGCACCACCAACGAATCACACAAGGTCGATCTAGCGGGTATTTTCGTGCAAATCGGTTTAGTACCGAACAGTGAATTCTTGAAAGACACGTTGGAATTAACCAATCGCGGCGAAATCGTCATCAACGCCCACGGTGAGACCTCAGTGCCTGGTGTCTTTGCCGCCGGCGACGTCACCACCACGCCGTACAAGCAGATCATCATCTCGATGGGCTCTGGCGCCACCGCGGCCCTTGGTGCGTTTGATTACTTGATTCGTCACTAACATCAGACCATCGTTCTTTGTAAAACCCATCCACCGCCCTCTGGCTTAGCCAAAGGGCGGTTTTCTATTGTAGAACCCCAAGCCCCATTTACAGCGAGCCGCCCACGCCTTTGAATTTCTCAACAAACGCAGCAACACGCTGAAACACCGTTTGCTTCTGGGTTCGGTACTGTGGGTTCAATGGGCTGAGTTTGGGTAAGGCGTCGTTGAGTGTTTCAGACGTGATAACGTCCTTGGCTTCGTTTTTCAGGAGAACCTAATTTTTTATCAACCTAGCTACCCACTGAAAAACGCGTTAGTTCATCCCTGTTTTACATTCTAAATTCATTATTAGTCACCTTGCCTAGTAATTCGTTACTCACCGTTTTAAACAGTTTCGCCAAAGTATTTTGCAGATAAACTTGAAACTTATCCTGAGCTAGAGTTCTATCAAATACATCTGTTGGTAAGAAACGTTTCATTTCTGCAATGAACACATCACTAGACACAATATCAGGAAGTCTTTCGAGAAAGTTTTCCAACATTTTGTTGAAGTGCTCAAGTTTATAATCTGACACCTTGTTGTTAACTAAGTCCATATTGAGTGTCGCGCCTTGTTGCTGTAACCAAGCTAAATCCCATATATCTCGGTGGCGGACATACCTTGTTGTGGCAGGTAAGGAAATGATTTTATCCGCCATGACTTCCTCCAAGCTTTCTGTCAAAATTAGCGTATCACTGTATCCATCAGGCAAAAAATCATAGTTTATTTGAAGAGATTGCGGCTCTCTTGTATAGGCTGGAATGTTTGCCACTTCTACTTTGATTTTTTGTTTTGGCAGATCTTTTCTCTCATGAGAAGTCACTACCGCGATTTGCCACTTATCAATGCTCAATTCAGAATAGTTAGGATCTTGCTTTAGATCCTCTGGTTCTCTTACTGTCACTTCAAGCCCGTAGCGTTCGCCAATGTACTTTTCTATACAATCTTTCATGTCTGCCAACATTGCTGAGCTGAAACCCTTCCCGCCAGCAAAATCCAGATCTTCGCTGAAACGATTGCCTCCATAACAAAGTCGTAACGACGTGCCACCTTGAAACGTTAGTTTGTCCAGAAGTCCACCTTTCTCTAGCGCAAATAAAATATCGTAGTGTAAGAGCTCTTTCTCTATCACTGAACGCATATGAGATACATTTTCAACCTGCATTGCTTTATTCACCAATAGCGCGAAATTTTCTTGATCAATTTTCATATAGCTCATCCTTGCTTACTAAATGTGTATTTCGGCCAACTCGTTTTAAGTCTCTGTATGCCGTTTGTTTCGTTGCTAACCTAAGTGGTCTGCCGACTAAACGGGTATTTTCTATAATATCCATTGGATCTCGTTTCGTATGCGTGAATTCAATGGTACCCAAAGGTGTTTTGAATTCACCGGAACGTCCCGTTGTCATAACCGTTAAGCGATCTACTGGCATTTGTGAAATAACCCCAAAATCAGAAAGTGCAGACTCCAAGCTAATGTAGTTATATTCACCACGTCGAATGGTTTTAGCAATTTTCTCCAACGTATCGCTGCCTTTCGACTGCGCTAAATTGTATAAGTACACACCATTCATCATTCGAGTGAGCAAGCCATCGTTTTGCAAACGTTTAATTCCCGCACGCAATGCTCGTTCATTATCTTGATGAAAGATTTTCGCCAAATCTGAATGAGTAAAAACACAGCGACCACGCTTGTCATATTCTAAGAGCTTTTTAATTGCCTCAGTCTTTTTCACCATACGCCTCTAGTTATCAAGGATGACACTTAAACATGCCATAAGAGTAGACTTAATCTTTGTGGGGCACAAGTCCACAATAATGACACTAAAAAGCGTCAAATTTGTTAACTTGAATTCTGAGGGGGATTAAAAAGACTGGGTTAGTTTACGCGGTGATGAATGTTAACACCCAGAGTGTGAAAAAGCGGGTTTAGATAAACTAGATGAATTAGGGGAAGCTTGTAAGGCTGCCAGAATATAAGTGATACCGAGACCTTTGCAACGACCCACCTTTTAAGGGTTATTGCGCTACCACCGCCCTCTGGCTTAGCCAAAGGGCGGTTTTCTATTGTAGAACCCCAAGCCCCATTTACAGCGAGCCGCCCACGCCTTTGAATTTCTCAACAAACGCAGCAACACGCTGAAACACCGTTTGCTTCTGGGTTCGGTACTGTGGGTTCAATGGGCTGAGTTTGGGTAAGGCGTCGTTGAGTGCAGTGCCGTTTTCAGAGGCGTATTCCCGTTTGAGTGATGAGGCAATATAGCGTTTGGCCGCATCGATATTGAGCTTTTCAGAGGCAATAATGGCCTCGACTTCGCGCTTCTGCTCCGCCTGAGCGAATGTGAAGAAGGCGTCGATGATACTGGCTTTGTCGTTGATGTCGTCAAGGTTGGTCTGCTTGATAAAATCCACGACCAAACTCTCTTTCGCTCTATTACCAAGACTACCGCGGATCATGCGACGAACTTCTTCAATCAAACCGTCTTTGCTCTTGTTCTTCTTATTGTGATCAAAAATCAGTTCAAGAATGTAATCGAGGTTGATTTCTTGGGATTTAAGCAAATCAATTTCAAAGACCACATCGTCCCAGTCTACCGTTGACTTATCTTTGTCCTGACCTTCTTTATCGCGTCGTAACCAGTCACGGGTATCGTTGTAAGTAGAGCGATAATCTTGGACAGCACGCTCGCTCGGCATCTCGATGGCTTGCATTGTCTCGATGTCAGTATCGTCCAAGTAGTACTTGACTTTGAACGCGTCAACCGCTTGTTCATCACTGGTATCTAAGCTTTGCAGTGCCTTTAAACCGGCAAACTCATCGTAGTTTTGTAAAATATTTTCCGCTTTTAGGTAGTCACCAAACAGCTTGGCAAAGTCTTTCTTATCTTGTTCTTTTTCAATGTTCTCTGGCGTCGGAAAGCGTGCTTGCAGCTCTTTTACGATATCAACAAAACCTCGACGCGCTTGGCCTGTCGCAATGTCGTTAAAGCCTTCCATGTATTCTTTGTAGCTCTTCTCCAACACCACGTTTTTGGTGTTTTTGTCACCAAACAAAGTGATGGCGTCAATGGTTGCCTGCTCCAAATCACGGAAGGTAACAATATTGCCAAAGGTCTTGGTTGCATCATAAATGCGGTTAGTGCGAGAAAACGCCTGCATCAAGCCGTGATAGCGCAAATTCTTATCAACAAACAAGGTGTTAAGCGTCGGTGCATCAAAGCCCGTTAAAAACATCCCCACCACGATGAGCAGGTCTATTTCTTGATTCTTAACCCGCTGGGCAAGGTCACGGTAGTAATTCTGAAAGCCATTACTGTCCACGCCATAGTTAGATTTAAACAGGGCGTTATAATCCGTGATCGCAGCACTCAAAAACGCTTTCGCACTGCTGTTCATGGCACTGACTTCAAAGCTCTCATCTAAAATATCACCAATGGCGTCCTGCTCTTCATTGGCCGCAAATGAGAAGATAGTGGCAATGCGCAGAGGTTTACTTGTGGGTCCATTCTCAGCCTCGGCCTGCAATGTTTTGAAGGTTTCATAGTACGCTTTCGCCGCATCCACACTGCTGACCGCAAACATGGCGTTAAACCCTTTCGCGCCAGCATAAGCACGATGGGTTTTCTGGTTAAAATGGCTCAAAATATACTGGGCAATTTCACTGATCCGCATAGGGTGCAAAAAGGCTTGCTTGGTTTCAAAGGCACTGAGCGTCTTATCCTCCTGCTCGGTTTCAATGTGCTTAAACTGCGGGCGAACGTCGTTGTAGTCTACTTTGAACTTGAGTACCTTCTCATCACGAATCGCATCGGTGATCACATAGGTGTGCAACTGCTGACCAAACACGTCGCCTGTGGTTTCGGCACCCAAGGCGTTTTCAGGGAAAATGGGCGTACCGGTAAAGCCAAACTGGTAGTACTTTTTGAATGTCTTCTTCAGATTTTTCTGCGCTTCACCGAACTGGCTTCGATGACACTCATCAAAAATAAACACCACTTGCTTGTGGTAAATAGCGAGATCGCTTTCACCTTTGATTAAGTTGTTGAGCTTTTGGATCGTGGTAACAACAATCTTGTTATCGTCTTTATCGAGGTTGCTTTTTAGCCCTGCGGTACTGTCTGAACCGTTCACACTATCAGGCGAGAACCGCTGATACTCTTTCATGGTTTGAAAATCGAGGTCTTTTCGGTCCACCACAAAAAAGACTTTATCAATACAATCTAACTCGGTGGCCAAACGGGCCGCTTTAAAGCTGGTGAGTGTTTTACCTGAACCCGTGGTGTGCCAAATGTACCCGCCGCTTTCCTTATTTTGATTACTAGGAGAGCGCCAATTTTTAGCGTTAAACGCGCTCTTTATCTTCCATAAAATGCGTTCGGTGGCCGCAATTTGGTAAGGGCGCATCACGAGCAAGGTGTTGCTGACATCAAATACCGAGTAACGCAAGATCACTTCAAGCAAGGTCTCTTTCTGGAAAAAAGTCGCGGTAAAGTCTTTTAAATCCATAATCAGCGCATTGTCTGACTTTGCCCAGTTCATCGTGAAGTCGAAGCTGTTTTTGTCGCGCTTAGTGGTGTTGGCAAAATAGCGCGTGTCGGTGCCATTAGAGATCACAAACAGCTGTAAAAACTTGTACAACGAGTTCTCGGCATTAAAACTCTCTTTGCTGTAACGATGTATTTGGTTAAACGCCTCACGGATCGCCACACCGCGCTTTTTCAGTTCGATTTGCACCAAAGGCAAACCATTAACCAAAATCGTCACATCGTAACGGTTGGCGTGGCTTCCCGTTTGTTCAAACTGCTTAATCACCTGCACTTTGTTGCGCGCAGTGATCTTCTTGTCGAACAGGTAAATGTTTTCGATATGGCCATCATCGAAGACAAAATCGAAGATATAGTCACTGTGCACCTTGCGAGTTTTATCAAGACTATTGTCGCTGGGTGTGTTCAGGTATTGCTCGCAAAAGCGCGCCCACTCAGCATCGGTAAACACAACCTTATTCAGCGTTTGTAGCTGCTTGCGCACATTCGCCATCATGGCATCGGGCGTCGTTAACGCGGGTAAATACTCATAGCCCTGATTGCTTAGGTCTTCAATAAGCTCACGTTCTAAATCCGCTTCACTTTGAAAACTTTCGTTAACCTGCCATTCTTTAGTGTATTTATCCAAAACGATAAAATTATTGGACTCTGCCACCGTTTTATACGTCGTCATTCGTTTACATCCTTTTTGGTTAGCCGTGGTGTGTTCCAAAATGGAACCAGCCACGGCGTCGCATTATTCAGTGACTTGCCAATGGCCGGTTTTATCTGAGCCTATTCGGGTTAATTTACCTGCTTTTTGCAGCTTGCTAATGGCACGGCCAATGGTTCTCACGTCTTTATTCAAAGTATCAGCGAGTTGTTGTCGAGTCAGCTCGGGCGTGCTAGTCAGCAAGGCTAAAATAGCCTCAGGCGTTTTAAGGCCCGTTAAATTCAGAAGAGCATTTACAGGGGCATTTTGGCCTTCTTTTTGAGGGGCGTTTACAGAGGCATTTTGCGCAAGTGTTTGCTGAATAACCGACAGCATAAAATGAATAAACGGCGTGCTATCCGCTTGGTTATCCGCCTGCTCTAGGGCGTGATAATACGCTTGCTGATGGTCTTTAATCACACTTTCTAGCGGCAAGGATAAAAACAGCGGATGCCACTTGGACAAAATCAGCGTTTGCCATAACCGCCCCATACGACCGTTACCCTCTGCAAACGGGTGAATACACTCAAATTCGTAATGAAATACACAGCTGGCGATCAATGGGTGGTCTTTTGTTTGTTTGAGCCATTGAATTAAATCCGCCATTAAACCGGATACTTGATGGGCAGGCGGCGCAACGTGGTGCACCACACCGCCTTTGTGGATACCCACGCCTTTACTGCGACATTCACCCGCATTCACGAGAATATCTGACAGCATGAAACCGTGAGCCGTGAGTAAATCGTCAATGGCGCTAGGAGTGAAAGTAGGCAGTGCATCGTAAGCGGCAATCGCGCCTTTTACCTCGGCGAGCTCGCGCACGCTGCCCAGCACAGGCTGACCCTCAACAATGGCAGTGACTTGCTCTTCGGTTAAGGTATTGCCTTCAATGGCAAGCGTGCCGGTAATGGTTTTAATGCGGTTTTGTTTGCGCAGTTGCGGTGAAGCATTGAGCTGGCTGGCGCTTAATTCACCGACCTGCTGGCTGATTTGTGCCACCAGATTTAAAATATCTGTGGTGATGATAAACGGCGGTTGATAAGCCATTAATCTATATCCTTTTTGTTACTTCCATGCCCAAGTAACTTTTTAACTTCGCGATCAAAGTCAGACTCGTACAACTTGTCTTGTATAATGCGGTATTTTTCAAACTCGCTTTCAGCGTGGGCTTTTGCAATAACGGCCGTGACTTTGCCTGCATCTTGCAGCACTTCGCGGTCAGTGGCTTCGATAAAACGATTAAGCCTTAGCTCCCAATCGGCCATCGTCATTGGGATTTGCCTTAATGCCATATCTTCTGCCAAATCAAGATAGGCACTGACCAACCGTTGTAGTTGTGCAATTTCATTATCAGTCAGGTAATTCTTAGCAATACTGACATCAAATGTCTGAATTTTACCTTGAGGGGCGGCTTTCCACGAAGTTAGCCCCATATTCTCTTTTCCCGCATCTGCACGATGATAAACAACTTCAGCGGCGGTTTGACCATGAATCGCCCAATGCAATTTATTTTGCACCGTGGCGAAAAAGCGCTTGGTGACTTGCCCTGTCACATCATAGTCGATTGCGGTAGCGTAAATATCAGTCATTTTTTGGTAAAACTTGCGCTCACTTAGGCGTATTTCACGAATGCGTTCTAGCTGCTCTTCGAAATACTTTTTGCCCAATATCGACCCATCATTTTTTAGACGTTCATCGTCCATGGCAAAGCCTTTGATGGTGTACTCGTTAAGCACCTCAGTCGCCCATTTACGAAATTGCACCGCACGCTCGGAACCCACCTTATATCCCACCGCAATAATAGCGCTTAAGCGATAGTGCTGTGTTTGGTAGTTTTTCCCGTCATTGGCAGTTATCCGGAATTTCCGGATAACTGCGTCAGCGACCAATTCGTTATCGGCAAACAGGGTTTTTAAGTGCTCGCTCACGGTACGCACATTCACATCGTACAAAGCCGCCATCATTTTCTGGCTTAACCAAATATCCTCATCGGCATAAATCGCTTCAACGCCACCTTCACCCGTAGCCGCAATAAAGGTAAGGTACTCGGCAGCCGAGGAGCGCAGTGCGGGTAAATCCGTTTTATCCTTGCTCATATCAGGCCGCCTCTTCAGGCTTAGGGAAGCTCAATAACAGATCACGGTAATACTCGTATTGCTTTTGGCGTAACTGGATTTCGCGGGGGAGACCTTCTTTAATAGAACAGGTCAAAGCATCAAACTTATCCAATATAGCCACAATGCGTTCTTTTTCTTTTGGGGCTGGATTTGGAATATTTATACTTTCCAAGTTCTTCTTATTCAACTTTGGTTGGGCTGCTCCAGAAATGTAAGGAGTTAGGTCGATACTATTCAGATAGTATTCAACGTACTTTCTCTCCGCGTAAGTTTCAAATTTAAGCACGTGAGCATGATTGTTTACCCATGTTTTACCACTAATACTAAATGCTATAGGCGTATTACGGGCTAATAGATTTGCGCCATCCTCAGAGACTAATAAGTAATCACCGTCAAATATGTAATCCTTGACATAATCGACGATACCAGATGCACCGTAGTATGGAATTTCGCCAGATTCTCTCAGACCACTGGTTATAGGCTTACGCTTTGAGTCCAGATTTTCTGCAAGGTCACCCAGCGTCTTCCACTCAACTTCGCCATCTTCAAAACTCAACAACTGGTCGCGGTAGTAGTGGTATTGTTTTTTGCGTAGGTTAAGCTCGGCGGTCAGCTCGGCGGTCAGCTCGGCGGTCATTTTGGTAAATGCGTCCAGAATGCGGACGATTTCAGCTTGTATTGCCAGCGATTTTTCTGGGTTATCTGGGCATGGAATGGGGACGAGAAATTTATCCGTATCTGGCGTTGCAATTTGAGGCATTTGCATTCGGCTACCGATGCCTTGAAAGTACCGTTCATGCAATTTCAAAAAATGGTATATGAATTTTATGTGGATCGAATTACTGTCCGAGTAATACGACCACATCTCATTTTTATGTGAGAACGGCTTTTCGTAATATTCGAACTCAATCACTCCACGGGACTTTACAATAATCGAGGGCTCTCGATTTACATTCTTTTCAGGTATGTCTTTAAAATCCACGAAGGCAACAGTTTTACCTCCAGCAAAGATTTTCAACGGTGCTCCATCCTTGTGAAGGATTTTCATCTGCCCGGCTGTTATTTTTGTTCCTTTAGTACGTACCAGAACGTCTTTCAATGGCAGCCACTCAACCCTTACCCCATCCAACAGCTTTTCCATGTAGCTTAAATGGCTCATTGTGCTTCTCCCTGCAATTCGCGCTCTAGCTGTTCAATACTGGGCAATTTGCTCTCCAGCACGTCGGGCAGGGCTTGCTGTAATTTGTATTCGGCAATGCCCATGGCTTGACTTTTGTCGCCTAGGGCGTATTCGGCCACCACTTTGTCTTTGCTTTTGCACAGCAGCAAGCCGATGGTGGCGTTGTCTGGGTCGGTTTTAATTTGCTTATCAATGGCGGTCATGTAAAAGCTCAATTGCCCTAAATGCTCGGGTTTAAATTTTCCGGTTTTAAGCTCTATCACCACATAACAACGTAATTTGAGGTGATAAAACAACAGGTCAATAAAAAACTCTTCTTCGCCTACTTGCAACGGTACTTGGCGACCCACAAACGCAAAGCCTGCGCCTAGCTCTAACAAAAACTGAGTAACGTGTTGCACCAAGGCGTTTTCAATTTCACGCTCTTGGGCGGCTTCGCTTAACCCTAAAAAGTCAAAGCGGTAGGGGTCTTTAATCGATTCTCGGGCAAGGTCGGATTGTGGCTTGGGTAAGGTTGCCGCAAAGTTAGTGACGGCTGCCCCTTGGCGCTGGATTAAGTTCGATTCTATTTGCATGACTAACACATTGCGCGACCAGTTGTTTTCTATAGCTTTTTGCGCGTACCAGGTGCGTGAATCGGTATTATCGAGCTTATCTAAGAGCGCCAACTGGTGATACCAAGGCAATTGTGCAAGCAGCGCTTGCACAAATTCGACCTGTGGCCACGCTTCGGCAAACGCGCGCATATACTTTAGGTTGCGCGGTGAAAAGCCTTTCATATCGGGGAATGCCGTGCGCAAGTCATGTGCCAGCCGTTCAATCACTTTGGCACCCCAGCCAAGCTCAGCTTGGCGGGTTAAAATGTCTTGGCCAATTTGCCAATACAGCAAGACTAACTCTTGGTTTACCGCCAGTGTGGCGCGTTGTTGCGCACTGTGGATTTTTGTTTTTAGATCGCTTAACCACTCGCTGTAGCCTGCGGGGGCTTGGCTTAAAGAAACGGGTTTATCTGCCATGCTAAACGCCTTCTATTTCATTGACTATGCGGTCAATATCAGTACGAAGCTGATCGATTTTGCCGACGGTGGTTTTTAGATCTCGATTGAGTTCAGTAATGTTTGTGACTTCACGGGTGTCTTTCGCTTCCACATAGCTGCTGACGGATAGGTTGTAATCGTTAGCGGCGATGGCATCCAAGTCAACGGATTTGGCAAGGTATTCCACGTTGTCTTTGCTGGCAAAGATCTGAATGATTTGCTCAATGTGTTCGTTAGTCAGGGTGTTGTTGTTGGTTTCTTTTTTAAACAGGCCGCTGGCGTCGATGAACTGGGTGGTGGTGTCCGGTTTGTGTTTCGACAACACCAAAATAGTGACGGCGATGGTGGTGCCGAAGAACAGGTTAGGTGCCAGTGAAATCACGGTTTCGACGTAGTTGTTATCAATCAGATATTGGCGGATTTTTTGCTCAGCGCCGCCACGGTAGAAAATACCGGGAAAGCACACAATGGCCGCTCGGCCCTTGCTGGATAAGTAATTCAATGCATGGAGCACAAAGGCAAAGTCGGCTTTTGATTTGGGCGCCAGCACACCAGCGGGGGCAAAGCGATCATCGTTGATTAGGGTTGGGTCGTCGCTGCCAATCCATTTCACCGAATAAGGCGGATTTGAGACAATGGCATCAAACGGTTTGTCGTCCAAAAAGTGTGGCTCAATGAGGGTGTCGCCCAATTGCATATTAAACTTGTCGTAGTTGATGTTGTGCAAAAACATGTTCATCCGCGCCAAGTTGTAGGTGGTGTGGTTGAGCTCTTGGCCAAAAAAGCCCTCTTCTATGATGTGCGCATCAAAGTGCTTTTTGGCTTGTAACAGCAAGGAACCCGACCCCGCCGCAGGGTCATAGATTTTATTCACGCTGGTTTGGCCGTGCATGGCGAGCTGCGCAATCAGCTTAGACACGTGCTGAGGCGTGAAAAATTCGCCGCCGGATTTGCCTGCGTTGGCGGCGTAATTGGAAATAAGAAATTCGTAGGCATCGCCAAACAAATCATTTTCGTTCTCTTCAAATTGAGTAATGCTCAGCCCTGCAACGCCTTTTAACACGGCGGCAAGGCGTTTGTTTTTGGCCTCTACCGTGTTGCCCAGTCGATTACTGGTGGTATCAAAGTCCGCAAACAAGCCTTTGATGTCTTTTTCTGAATCGTAGCCATTGGCGGAATTTTCAATCGCCGCAAAAATAGCGGCTAAGTCGGTATTTACATTTTCGTTCTTGTGCGCATTGGTCGCCACATTGCTAAACAGCTGGCTCGGAAACAAAAAGTAGCCCTTGGTTTTAATGGCATCGTCTTTAGCAAACTGGATGTTTTCATCCGTGTCAGACATGGCCGCATAATCAACGCTGTCATCGCCGCCAGTGATGTACGCCTCAAAGTTTTCGCTGATAAAACGGTAGAACAGCGTACCCAGTACATATTGCTTAAAATCCCAGCCATCTACGGAGCCTCGAACGTCGTTGGCAATGGCCCATATTTGGCGTTGAAGGTCGGCACGTTGTTGTAAACTTGTCATAGATTACTTCCTAATAAAATACGCTTTTTTAACCCATAAACAGCAGGTCAGGTTACATTGTTTTGATCACGCAACGATAGCAAATTTCTGCGGTGACCGTTGCTTATTCTTGCGTTGTTGGGCGATGGTTTTCACTGTGGGTGGTTGAGTGACGGTTGCGCCTTGCGGTGGAAAAACTCACCACGTTTGCCTCAGTATTCCCCCTAAGAAACGATGACCATTTCTTGCACAAATCAAGCGATTTAACCTAATCCAAACGCGAATCCGCCCTCGTAACTATGTTGGTTATCTAAATTGCATTCACTATAAAGGAAAACATCATGTTAAAAAAACTTGTTGCGTTACCACTTATCGTTGCTAGCTTTATGTTCATGTCTGTTGCTCATGCTGATCATCATGGAATGAAAAAAGATATTGTTGATGTTGCGGTTGAGAATGGCTCTTTCAATACGTTAGTCGCGGCGGTACAAGCCGCAGGGCTCGTTGACACACTAAAAAGCAAAGGGCCGTTTACTGTATTCGCGCCAACGGATGCGGCGTTTGCAAAGTTACCAGAAGGCACCGTAGCCATGCTGTTGAAGCCTGAAAACAAAGACAAATTAGTCGCGGTATTAACGTACCATGTTGTCTCTGGCGCGGTCATGGCGGCGGATGTTGTGACTATGGACAGCGCGCCAACGGTGCAAGGTCAGTCAGTGGCGATTAACGTCGATGGCGGCAATGTGATGATCAATAATGCCAATGTTGTTTTGCCCAACGTGAAAGCGAGCAATGGCGTGATTCATGTGATTGATACGGTATTGTTGCCGCAATAAAATACACTACAACGGTTTATTACTGGCATTTTTTATCGGCTGATCTTCCGTTAAACCCCATCTATACAAGCATCACATCAACCGCCCTCTGGCTTACCCAGAGGGCGGTTTTTTTTACAACACGCCATCTCATGCGTCAATCTCCATTTTACGGGCCTTCTTGGATTTAGCCCAAGCGTTGGATCTTGAGACAATCGCTGAAGGCGTTGAGACGAAAGAGATGGAAGAAGCACTGTTAAACATTGGTTTTACACAAGCTCAAGGGTACTTTTATGGTAAGCCAATGACAGCAGCAAAAGCGCTCGAGTTTATACAAAGCGGGCAACAAGTTACACATTGATACGGGGGCTTCCCTTTTCGAAAACACATTAGATGCCGTTATCAATATATCCATTACGCATCCGTTGGCCTTAGTCCAAAGTGTAAGGTCTTAATGCACTTTCCACAAACGCGCTGATCGCGCTGGAGGGGTTGTCTTTACGGGAGATCAAGTACGTTGGCGCGTGGGCAATATCTTCTTCTACCGTACGATATACTAGCCCTTGTGTTTTGTGTAATGACAACAAAGAACGCGGCACCATCCCCATGCCCATCCCTGCGATCACACACCCTATCATGGTGTAGTGACTGGGGATTTCGATCACTTTTTCGCACACTCGGCCTTGGCGCTTCAGCCAAGTTTCTAGCCGGTGTCGATAGGAGCAGCCTTTACTGTAACCGACCATGGTAAGCGATTTTGGTAATGTCGCCATGTCTTGCCAAGCCGAAGGTAAAATAAGTACCAGCTCTTCATCAAAGCAGGGCGTCACGATAATGCGCGGGTCATCCGGTGGGTCCGACGCCATCACCACATCCAGTTCACCATCCATTACCTTGTTAATGAGTGGCATAGACGCGGCGGTCATCAGCTCGATTTGTACCGACGGGTAGGTTTTATGATAATGCGCAAGAATGCCCGGCAGCCGGGAAGCGGCGCAGCTTTCCATGGACCCTAAACGCAATAATCCTGCCGGCTCGGCATGGGTCAGCTCGGCAATGGCACTTTTTTGCAATTGAAGAATTTTGTCGGTGTAGTCCATCAGCCTTAACCCCGCCGATGTCACGGATAAACGGTTGTTTTCTCTTAAAAAAAGATCGATTTTCAATTCGTTTTCTAGTTTTTTGAGCCGGGCCGTTACGTTCGATGGCACTCGATTTAGAGCGACGGCGGCGCGGGTTACCCCCTTGTGCTCAACCACGGCTTTAAAAACAATTAGGTCTGAAATTTCCACTGGCTCGCCTCCGTATATTTTCATTAATTATGAACGTGTTGTTCTCTATTATTCATTATTAATGAATAATAGACAGGGCTATACTGTCAAAAAGACAACCACAGAGAATCATAATTATGCCTCACTCCACGACCCCTTCTCCCTCACTGCCCCTATCAGGGTTTGCTTATGCGTTGGCGGCTGTCGCCATTTGGACGGGGTTTATTTTGGTCTCAAAAGCGGGCGCGCTTGCGGCTTTGGCATTGCCAGACATGATGATGGTGCGCTTCGGGACCGCTTTTGTATTGTTCTCCCCTTTTATTTGGCAACACCGAAAAACCATTGTGCAATGGCGGATGTGTGCGTTGGGCGTTATTGGTGGTTTGGCGTATGCGCTGTCGGTGTTTAATGGTTTTCAGCACGCGCCGGCCACTCATGCCGCCCTGTTGTTACCCGGTTTAATGCCCATTATGATTGCGATTTTTGCGTATTTTTTGGCCAATGAGCGCCATTCATTCACGTCTTGGCTCGGCATTTTTATCAGTAGCCTTGGTATTCTTGCCTTACTCGCGGAAACCTTGCTTGCGGATGTGTCTTATTGGTTGGGCGATGCAAGCTTTGTGTTGGCCTGTGTGTTTTGGGGGATTTTTACCGTGTTGTTGCGTCGCTGGAAGTTTGCACCTTGGCACGCGACTTTGGGCATTATTACGGTGACCACGGTTGCATTTGCCCCTGTGTATGCGTTGTTTTTGCCTCACCAATTGGGCGAAGCCTCTTGGGAAATGATCGGTCTGCAAGCGTTTTATCAAGGGGTAATGGCGACCACGGTACAAATGGTGTTTTATGGCCGCGCGGTACACTTGCTAGGGGCGACGAAAATGGGCGCTTTAATGGCCTTGGTGCCGGTGTTTGCCAGTGTGATCGCGGTACCACTGTTTGGCGAGCAATGGACAATAGGGTTAATGGTTGCACTGGTGTTGATTCTTACAGGAACCATTGTCGGCAATGTGTCCGTCTCGGCATTACGCGCTTACCGTACCAAACCCAACCGCTCTTAATACCAGTCGATCGTTTCAGTCACACCGTTAGCAAGGTCGCGCCCGTCCATGATGGGCGCGACTGAAAAGCTCAAACACTAAACGGATGATTTTTTCACAAACTGGGATTTCAACATCATTTCACCACCGCCATCCAGCTTACAATCGATGTCGTGATCGCCATCAATAAGGCGTTTGATCGTGGCTTTGGTACCTATTTTCAGCACCTGAGACGAGCCTTTTACCTTTAGGTCTTTCGCCAAGGTCACTTTATCGCCTTCTTGCAATAGATTCCCGCCCATGTCTTTGATAATGAGCGCGTCCGCGTCCACAACCACCTCGTTTGGGTTCCATTCATGGGCGCATTCTGGACACATAAGCATGGCTTGGTCTTCATAGACATATGCGGAATCGCATTTTGGGCAATTAGGGAGACTCATAGTGATGACAACCTTTTAACGTAAACAAAAAATGTGGCGCATTATACCCTTATTTTTCATGCGTGTTTACATTGCTCATCACGAATAACCGATATCTTGATGGTAGGTTTCGATCCACTGGGATAGATTTTGTGCCGGTATGGCTTTGGAGTAGTAAAAGCCTTGGCCATAATCGCAGCCAATTGAAGCCAAGAAATCTTGCTGTGCGGGGGTTTCAATGCCTTCTGCGGTGACAGTAAGATGGAACGATTTCGCGATGGAAACAATCGCTTCGAGCATCAAACGCCCGCTTTTATGGGTAAATTCGTTAACAAAACTACGATCAATTTTCAGGTTATCAAGCGAAAGTTTGCCCAAGTAACTCAGCGCGGAATACCCTGTGCCAAAATCATCTAAGCAAATGTTTATCCCTGCATTACGTAATACCTTACCATTTGCTTTCACCTGATCGCCAATGGTTAATAATGCGTCTTCGGTGACTTCCACTTCAATAGAAGCAGGGTCTAGGCTACGACGATGAATCCCACTGATCAGCTCATCAATGATGCACTTAAAAGCAAAGTTTCTGGCGGAAATATTGATCGCGACAGGCGTCTGCGCGGTAAACAACAATGGGTAATCTTGCACAATCGACAACGCTTTGTGGATCACGCATTTATCCAATTCAAACAGCAAGTTCAACTCTTGCGCGGTTTCAATGATCTCCAAGGGCGAAATGTACTCGTATTCCTCCGTATGCCAGCGCATGAGCGCTTCATAGCCGACCAGACGACGCGTCTTTAGGTCCACCTTAGGCTGAAAATGCACATCTATTTCGTTGTGTTTAAGCGCATCGATCAAGACCTTTTGCAGGCCTTTTTTACGCATCGCGGCCGCATGAATCGATTCATTGTAAGACGACGAAAATACAGCGTGTTGATGGGAAAAGGTGAGCGCCATTAGGGCTTGTTCTGTGACATCACCGAAGGTATCTCGATCCACTTTGTAACAAGCGGTTCCGATGCGAATTTCAGAACTAATGTCACCCACCGTGCGCCTTAGTTCTGCCTGTAACTCGGCGAATTTTTGCTCAACTTGCACACGGCGCGTCTCTAAATCAGACATCTCAACAATCAATAAAAAACGGCTTGCTTTAATACGACAGCAATAAAGATAGTCGATGTGATCTTCCAGCGAGCGCGCCAATTCTTCCAATGTATTGTCCGCCAACACTTCCCCATTCAGCATACGAATACGGTCGAAGTCGATGAGTTCAAACACCATAAAACAAAATCTCGTGTCCTTCGAGACCTCATCGTCTACCTGGTGCTGTTCAAACAAATGTTGTACATAATTGAACTGTGGCAACTTAGTCACTGGGTCGAAGTTTTTGAGAAAAAAGGCCTCATTCGCGGCCAATACTTTCTCAGACACATCAATGCCGACGCCTTGCACATGGTGCCCATGATCGTCTTTTATTAACTTAAACCACCACTCTACCTCCGTGTGGCAAGCGGTATTTTCCATCATCAAGGACACTTTCACTTCATCTGAAAGCCCGTAATGCGATAAGGAAAGCAAGAGTCTGGCTTCATTTTTTGATGGCTCCGCCACACTGTCTAAAAAATTATCGCCTGAGGTGCGGTTCTCTAAAAATTGCTGCGTAAACGATCTATTAGACAAAATAATGGCGCCGTCTAACTGCAGACGAACAATAAAAAGCCCTTCGGAGTCGAATAAATTTCTGTAGCGTATGTCCACTCGTTCAAGCTGTTGAACCACTTTTTTGTACTGGGACAAATCATGGCAAATGCCGACAAAAGACACCTCGCCGCCTGGTGTCTCGGCGCGACCAACCGATAAGTGCATGTGAAAAAGCTGGCCGTTTTTCTTCATGGCGGTGACTTCACGCCCTTTACCAATCACCGACCCCTTACCCGTTAACAAGTAATTACTAAGGTACCCATCGTGTTGATCTGCGTCTTTTTTGGGCATAAGAACAGAGATGTTCTTACCGATCACCTCGTCTTTACGATAGCCAAAAAGCGCTTCCGCCGCTGGAGAGAACGACTGAATAACGCCTCGACTGTTGATGATGATAATCCCATCGGCCGCTGCGTCGAACAGCGCCTTGTAGAGGGGAGTTTCTTCGTTTATGCCCATAATGGCTTATCTAAACCTTTTCACTAATTCATACAGTGCTTTTGTCGCGTCTGAAGATCGACCAATAGACGCTTCGGTGCGCTCCATTTCTTGGGTGTTCTCTTGACCCAGTTCGGCGATTTTCAGTACCTGATGGCTGCTTTCTTCAATCACGGCAGATTGCTGCTGCGTGGTCGCTGCCATGTGCATAGAGCGAACAACGATTTCCCCCACCGCCAGGTCTACTTCTTTTATTAATTCATCTTCAAGGGCCACTTTATGAAGGCTGTCGTTAGACAGTTCAACGCCCTTTTCAGCTACCGTAGACGTGGCTTTAACGCCGTTGAGCAGATCGTCGATAGCGGTGTCTATTTCTTGCGTTAAGGCTTGAGTCTTGGACGCCAAATGCCTCACTTCGTCAGCGACCACCGCAAAACCACGGCCATGCTCACCAGCGCGAGCAGCTTCAATCGCCGCATTAAGGGCCAACAAGTTCGTTTGTTCGGCTATTTGCTCTATCAGTTTAGTCGATGTGGATATTTTTTCCGCCAAAGACGACACATTATTGACCGACGCCCCAATGCCCATCACGGTTGTATTAAGCTGCTCAATCGATAACTTGGCTTCATGGCCTGCGAAGGTAGCGCGTTTGGTAATCTCGGAGGCGGTGTTCGCGAACTCCGCGGTTTCCGTCACATAACGCGATACCTCTGCAATGGTAGAGGACATTTCAGTCATCGAGGTGGCCATCGAGTCGGTTTCTTGCTGCTGATGAATGGTTTTCTTTTTCGCATTTGAAATCGACTGATAGGACACTCGCATTTCTTTTTCAACTTGCGACGCGCCGTTTTCAATACGGGTCAAAATGGTACCAAGGCGGGAATGCAAACTTTTTATACCCACGGAAATATCCCCAATAGACGAGGTTTGATGGGTATAGGTGGCCGTCGCAACCGGGTGCTTAAAGGCCGCGCGACCTAACTTGTGCTCTAAATAGCTTAAAAAGATACCTTGACGGGATTTTAAAACCACCACATACAACAGCAAAACAGCGATCAATAAATAAGACGCGTATTCAACCGACCCCCATAACGCCATCGCCAACACGCTGATTATCGCCAACGCAATGGCGCTGTACTCTGCGGTCATCATCTTGACGAAACTAACGGCGGATTGATGATTGTTCATGCGGGCATAAAGAGACTCAGCGCGCGTAACGTCGTCTCTGTTCGGACAGGTGCGAACCGACTCATACCCCACCGTTTTGCCGTCTTCTGTGATGGGCATCACATAGGCGTCAACCCAATAAAAATCGCCATTTTTACAGCGGTTTTTCACCAAACCCATCCAGGGCAAACCCGCTTTAAGCTGGGACCACATCACCGCAAACGCCGCTGGCGGCATATCGGGATGACGCACCAAATTATGAGGCTGGCCAACTAATTCCTCTTTACTGTAGCCACTCACGTCAACAAACGCCGCGTTACAGTCGATGATGTTTCCCTGTAAATCCGTCACAGAAATAAGTTTGACGTCTTTCGAAAATGTTCGTTCTGTCGTGGTAACGGGGAGATTTTTTTTCATACTGTCTCAGCGTGTTTATGAATGTTAGGTAAAAAAAAACGGTTAAATAACATCTAAAAAGAGACCTTTGCATGAGCAGTCGATCTAGCCATATTGCTTGCCAAAGGTCTTTTATAAAAAATTCAATCAACGTCTTTATAGAAAACGGTCAACATCGTTAAAAATCAGTGCTCTTTAACTCATAAAAATGCCCACATAGTCCACTTGGACGGACTTTACTTGCTATCTCAGCATTCTCGTTGGATACGAAACGCCCGTTTTAGGTTGTAAGCCATACAAATTAAACTCACCCTAGCCTGATTGCGAGCCCGTCCTAGATAACGCGCTTTACCTAACCCATAGTGCAATTTCATTATCCCAAAGACATGCTCTACACGGGAACGAATACTGGAAAAATAACGGTTTTGCTTTTCTTGATCCTCGTTAAGAGGTCTATTACGATAAGCTCGATGGATAATGCATTCTTTGACCTTTTTTTGCTTCAATAACCTGCTGTGCTGGGCACTTTTGTACGCACTGTCTGCATACACTTCCCGCTCATGACCAGTGAGTATCGATTCAAATGGAATCGAATCGTGAACATTGCCTGCCGTGAGCATGACTTCTTTGACAAAACCATCCTCATCCACATTTGTATGGGCCTTAAAACCATAGGTGGTTTTACGTTTTCCATCGCTGCTTTGCTTAACGCTATAGCCTGCTTCTGGGTCTTGCGTGTTTTTACCCTCAGCATTCTTACGAGGACGAGCATTCTTCGCTTCTATCACGCTGGCATCTATGATGCTTATCTCACCTTGTTTGATGATCAGACTTTGTTCGGCTAACTGGGCATTGATCTCGGTCATCGCTGCGTCTAGTAATCCGTTTTTCTCTAGCAGATTACGGAAACGCCAAATTGTACTGTGGTCGGGAACGCCTTGATCTAGGCCGACACCGACAAACCGGCGAAATAATAAGTCGCGAGCCAGTGCTTTTTCCAGCGCTGGGTCACTTAGGTTGTGCCATGATTGCAATAACAAAGCTTTAAACATCATCAACGGAGGCCAAGCGCGTTCACCTTTTGTACGGTTGTGAATGTCACAGAATAATCGCTCAATGCAGGACCAATTCAACAAGTCATGAATCTCGTCAAATTCTTCAATAAACCGATTCGATGCTTGCAGCGCATCGGCAAAGCTCTGTTGTTTTAACTCTTTCCACGCCATTTTTTGATTGCTCTTCTTTGCTTTTGGTTATTATCTCATAGGATCGAAGGGGATTATTCGTGCAAAGGTCTCAAAAAGTAACGTTTCGTTATCAATGCACGTTACTTCAGCGCAATATAAAAGAAAACAATTATATAAAAAATAACAAAAACTTATATCAGTTTAGACTATTTTTACCATTTCATTGACGCAAATCATTTTCTTTGAACAAATAAAGTGGACACATTGGGTACATTTCGATTATTTGGTTTCAAAAAATTTCACATGTATACAAAAAATTACATATCTGTTTTGTCCCTGCACGGTCTGATAAGACAACCCATTTAAAACACCTCAAAAAAACATCTCAAAAAAACAGAGTCTTCTCGCACTAAACCAATTTTCCTTTTAATACGTAAGCATTAAAATTCACCACGTAGTAAGGCGATAACGATGAAAATAGGCGTAATTTGGTTTGGAGAGGATTTACGTTGTGCGGATCAAGGCATCTTGTGGCGAGCAGCACAAGAAGTCGACCATGTGGTGTGCCTCTATTGCGACGAACCGCATAACCAGCGCCCAAGTCGCTACACCACCCAAGGCATGTCGGACAACCGTCGACGCTTTTTACAACAAGGGCTAGACGACCTTGCTGCACAATTAAAAAACCTTGGGCAAACCCTGTATGTCAGCGCGTTAGACGCCGTCACCAGCTTGACACTGTTATTGAATGAAGTGCCCATTTCGCACCTTTATCGCAATCATCATGGCGGCTGGGATGAGCAGCAAGCACTTAAACGCATCGCCACCGCCTTCCCTGATGTTCGGCTACACATTGACCACGGTTTGAGCCTTTTTAAGCCTTCTCAGCTGCCTTTTGACCCGGAACAATTACCGGTGTCTTTTTCAAAATTTCGTCGTCTCGTCGAAAACATCGACCTTGCCACCTTGCTACCCGCTATTCCGTCGCTGCCACCTGAGCCCGTCTTTGCGATCCAACAAGTACCCCCTTGGCCGCCCACCTCGTTAAACCGTCGGCTGGACGAAAACAGCCCATTTACTGGGGGCGAACAAGCGGCGATAGACCAGCTCAGTGACTACTTTTCGACCAATCTCCCCCAGCATTACAAAGAAACACGCAACGAGCTCGACGGCTGGGAGAACTCCACCAAATTTTCGCCTTGGCTGGCGCAAGGCAGCGTGTCACCACGACAAATCAAAGCCAGCTTAGACGTCTATGAAGGTGACCACGGCGCTAACGACTCCACCTATTGGATTTATTTTGAACTGCTCTGGCGCGAGTATTTTCATTGGTACGCCACACGTTATGGCAAGCAGCTGTTTCTCGCTGGAGGCTTATCAGGCAAACCGGCACAAGGCAGCTACTACGCAGAACGCTTTCGTAAATGGAGCCAAGGCAATACCCCTTACCCGATCGTGAACGCTTGCATGAAACAACTCAACGCGACGGGGTTTATGAGCAATCGCGGCCGTCAAATTGTCGCCAGTTGCTTGATCTACGAACTCGGCATCGACTGGCGCTACGGCGCGGCGTACTTTGAAGAACAGCTTGTAGACTACGATGTAGGCTCAAATTGGGGCAATTGGCAGTACATCGCCGGCGTCGGTGCCGACCCTCGCGGTGGCCGTCATTTCAACTTGAAAAAACAAACGGAACAATACGACCCTAAGCAGCGCTTCATTAACAAATGGCAAGGGCAAGATTTTGACTCGCAACTCGACTCGGTCGACGCGGCCGATTGGCCCATTTACCCCACCCCATGACCGACTCGGCTTTTTTAGCGCCCGCTCCAGTACCAGCCACACCACACACTCCGGTGGTGGTCTGGCTCAAGCGTGATTTGCGCCTTACCGACCACGCGCCGCTGTTTAATGCGATTGCCCAGCAGCGGCCTATTATTTTGCTGTACGTATTTGAACCCAGCCTTCTTACTGACCCACATTACGACGAGCGCCACTGGCGCTTTGTGTGGCAATCCCTCACTGACATAAACCGACAACTGGAACCGCATGGTGGCGGCGTGCATGTTGTCATGGATGACGCGCTCAGTGCACTGAGCAAACTGCACCAAGACTCACACTTTACCCAACTTTTTAGCAGCGAAGAAATCGGCCTCGGCATCACTTTTGATCGCGACCGACAGGTCAAAAAATGGTGCCACCAGCATCAAGTCGACTGGCAAGAATCGCCCACCGGCGCGGTGATCCGAGCGTTAAAAAACCGCATTTCATGGGATGACGAATGGAAAAAGGTCATGCGCGCACCGCTGGTTGACATCAAGCTCGATCAGATTACCTGGTTTGATCTTCCGAGATCCTATCCAGAGGTGTCTATTCCTGAGTCGTGGAAAACGCCCCAAAAAGGCATGCAAACCGGTGGGCCAACGCTGGCTTGGCGCACCCTAGACAGCTTTTACGATGGTCGCGGTAAAGACTATTATCGCTCTATTTCCAGCCCTCTCACGAGCCGCTCGGCTTGCTCTCGGCTCTCGCCCTATTTGGCTTGGGGCAACATCAGCCTGCGTGAGGTGTATCAAGATTTGTTGTCTCGCTGGCAAACCCAAGGTTGGCGACGCACATTGATCGCCCTTAGCTCAAGATTGCATTGGCATTGCCATTTTATGCAAAAGTTCGAAAGCGAATGCGCCATGGAATTTCGCCCCGTCAATCGCGCCTACTACGATTTTCCTCACCGTCGCGACGCACAGGTGCCAGCGGATTTACTGGCGTGGCAACAAGGCCAAACCGGTTATCCGATGATCGATGCTTGCATGCGCGCCCTACACGCCACCGGCTACATGAACTTTCGCATGCGCGCCATGATGGTGAGCTTCTTGTGCCATCATTTGAACATCGACTGGCGTTTGGGCGTCCATCATTTGGCGCGTTTGTTTTTGGACTTTGAACCGGGCATTCACTATCCACAGTTTCAAATGCAAGCGGGGGTGACCGGCACCAACACCATTCGCATTTATAATCCCGTCAAACAGGCGCAAGACCAAGACCCTGACGGCGAGTTCATTCGTCGCTGGGTGCCTGAATTACAAGAAGTGCCCGCGCCGCTGATTCATGCGCCGTGGGAAATGTCGCCCATGGAAGAAGCCCTCTACCAGTGCCGGCTTGGCGACGATTACCCCGCGCCCATTGTTGCGCTGGCCGAAGCCGGTAAAGCTGCGCGCGATCGGCTCTGGGGCTACCGCCAAAATCTCGATGTAAAGAAAGAAAAACAACGCATTCTAGCCACTCACGTTCGTGCGCCAAAGCGCGCTAAATCGGCCAAAATATCCTCAAAAGGCGACTCATGACTCAATACCACACGCTTCGCGTTATTCTGGGCGACCAACTCAATGCCGCTCATTCTTGGTTTCGCCAAAAAGACGACGGCATTTTGTACTTAATCGCCGAATTGCACCCCGAAGCCACCTATGTGAAACACCACGTGCAAAAGTTGTGCGCGTTTTTTCTCGCCATGGAACGCTTCGCCGACGCTTTAAAAACCGCCGGCCATCAGGTCTGTTATCTCACCCTTGATGAAACAATGAGCGAAACAATCAGCGAAACAATGGACGAAACACGTGACGGAACCGCACCCCAGTCTCACGAGCAGGTGATGTTATCGATCGCTGCTCAGCACCAAATTGCCCGCATTGAATTGCAACGCCCCGACGAATACCGTGTGCTGCAACACTATCAGGCACTAATCGACAATCACGGGCCTGAAAGCGCGAGCGCTTTGTCTGTAAGCATGGTCGATAGTGAGCACTTTTTGCTGCCATACGATGACATCACGCGCTATTTCAAACCCAGCGCCACGGTGCGCATGGAAAATTTTTATCGCAAAATGCGCCAGCGTTTTAACATTCTCATGGCCGATGAAAAACAACCCGAAGGCGGCCAATGGAATTACGACAGCGCCAATCGCAACAAGCTCAAAGCGCAAGACATCGCGGCAATTCCCGAGCCTCTATGCTTTCAACATGATGTGACCTCGATTTTGGCGCGTCTCGAACGCCACCACATTGCGTCGATCGGCAAAGCGGAATCTTCCCTTCTGTGGCCCGTTACCAGCCACGATGCACTCACATTACTGGCGTATTTTTGTGCGCATTTATTGCCAAATTTTGGTCGTTTTCAAGATTCAATGACCAGCAAAACACCCCACAGCTGGAGCCTTTATCACTCGCGCTTGTCCTTCGCGCTGAACAGCAAACTCATTAGTCCTAAGCACGTCATCAAAGCGGCGGTGACCGCCTATCGAGAAAACGATGAGATCGACATTGCGCAAATCGAAGGTTTTGTGCGGCAAATTCTTGGGTGGCGCGAATACGTGCGCGGCATGTATTGGGTCAATATGCCGAATTACCAAGAACAAAACGCCCTCAACGCCGAACGCACCTTACCCAGCTACTTCTGGACAGGCGACACCAACATGCATTGCCTTTCCAGCGCCATCGGCCAATCCCTCGACTACGCCTACGCCCATCACATACAGCGCCTTATGGTCACCGGCAACTTCTGTATGCTCACGGAAATCCAGCCCAAGCAAGTAGACGAATGGTATTTGGGGATTTATATAGACGCGCTCGAATGGGTGGAACTGCCCAACACGCGAGGCATGAGTCAATTCGCGGACGGTGGCTGGATCGCCTCCAAACCCTACGCCGCCAGCGGCAGCTATATTCAAAAAATGAGCGACTATTGCGGCTCGTGCCATTACAAGGTGAAAGAAAAAACCGGCGAATTGGCCTGCCCACTCAACAGCTTGTATTGGAACTTCATGGTGAAACATCGAGAACGATTAGGCAAAAATCCACGCATTGGGATGATTTATGGCAACTGGGACAAACAAAGCGACGCGCAAAAACACGCTGTTTTGGACAGAGCGAATTGGTGCTTAGAGCACCTCGACGACTTGTAATGTGTAAACGCCGCCAAGTTCACCCTGCGGATCGCTTTCCTCGGTAACCTAGATTAACCAAAAGATTGTTTAATGAAGAAGCTTAATACACGTCTTCCAAGTAGCGGCCTTGAGCTTTTAATGTATCCACGTCGACCGAGGTAGGCTTCAGTATCTCGTTAATGGCGAGGGCTACGCCAGTTGCCATGTCTTTTCCTCCACAGATGAGAATGTGTGCCTGGTTTTCTAGTCTATCGAGTAGGGCTACCGCGTCGTTTAACAGGGCGTCTTGTACATAACGTTTACACCCATCATGTGCACTGTCCTGAGAAAATACGGTGTGTAGTTGAGTCAGTCGCTTGTCATTAAGGCAGATGTTCAATTCGGTCTCGTATAAAAAATCAAACGCTTTTGTTCGTGCTCCCCAATAAAGATACAGTGGGCAACTTTGACGATTATTCCGAATAAAACCCATTAATGGGCCTATTCCGGTGCCGGCGCCAATTAAAATAATCGGCTTGCCTGTGTAATGTGGTCGAAATGACACATTGAACCGAATAGAAGCCTGTACTTGATCACCAAGTGCCAGGCGGTGAAGGTAAGTGGAACACACGCCCTGAGCATGTCGTCGAACGCATATTTCAACGACGCCGTCGGTGTTTGAAGACGCTAAAGAATACAATCGGGGGCCGGTTGAATGGGGCGCGATCACACTCAATAAATCTCCCGCGTCAAAGGTAGGCATGGTCTGGTCTGGTGAGAGCTGAAAACGCATTATACTGGTGGCCGTGGTGGGGTCTTGTCCAAAATCTTCACGTTCGAATAAAGTAAGCGCTAGAGTGTTATCTGGCGCTGATATGGCGTTTAGCGATAATGGAATACCCGTTTCATGACGAATAGAGCGCCCCCATTGTTGCCACTCAAGCGAAGAAGAGCGATGAATGAAACTCACATTATGAAAACGCAGTAAGCCTGTTTGGTGCAACGCCTTGTCCACGTCTACAGCGTACTGACAAAAACGCGCAAACTGTCGGTCACCAAAGCCCAGTACGCAAAACGTCATGTGATCGGGGGTAAAATGCGCAAGCTTGGCTAAAAATTGACTCGCCGAGGCCGGAGCCTGCCCATCGCCGTAGGTTGACGTTAAAACGAATAACTGGCGAACGGAAGGATAATGCGTGGTAAGTTGATTCATCTCAGTACATTGCACTTTTAAACCCGCTTGTTGCAGTTGTGACGTCAGCTCCTGTGCAAACCTCCATGTGGTGTTTCCTTCAGAGCCAACCAAAACAAGCACCTCTGGCGCTGATATTACGTCGTTGCCGATGACATTATTATCCCACACTGGTCGAGCCTTGCGGCGGCGCCACCAGGTTTGCGCCCCTGTAAAAGACAAAACAGGCACCGTTAACACCATTGCGCCAAGGATCAGCCCTAACCACCAAAATCCTTCCCCTGTATGCAAGTCTGTGATCCATTGCTGAATATGTCCTTTATCTGACAAGGAAACGAACTGGAGCCAATGCCCTGTTGACTGATCAATAAATCCGACGCCGTTACGTGTGGTAAAGGAATACACGTCTTGCAGATCATCTGGCTCTGGAAAAATCAGCTCTTTTAGGGCATTCACATCCGTCGCCATAAGCACAGGCAAACGATTCACTGGCATGGGCTGGCCGCCTGATACCGTTTCGGGAAAAGGCGCCTCGATATAAGATTCATTGCTGAACACGCCAAACCGTACCGCCGACATATACACGCCCGTCAACGACGACAATAACAAGCCAAGTAAGGCAAAGCGCGCTAATTCAGCATGAATCCGCGTGCTGCCCGTTCCTTTGATCGGTGTTAACAAGGCCTGCCAGCGCCCCATACGACGCACTAATAAAAACGTGCCCGACACGACAATCAGCGTCATAATGACCGCCATCATGCCTGCCAACATACGCCCCGTATTTCCCAGCAAAAAAGCGCGATGTAGATCTTTGACCCACACCACAAAAGCAGAAGGGTGATACGTTGCAAGGCGCTCTCCTGTGCGCGGGTGAATGATATCCGCAGCGTTAACGCCCTGTTTTTGGTAATACACCACCATGTCGCCGTATTGATTGCGTTCCATACGGCTCACTTGTCCATAGCGCGCTGTCACACTTTGTGCCAACGTCGCCACATTTTGGGTACCGTTAGGTATTGAGACAAGGCTGGCCTTATGTAAGGTCGGTATAACCGACAACACCACGCCTGAACACGCAACAATGAATAAGAAAATCATCGCAAACAAACTGAGTGCCGTGTGATATTTACGCAACATAACGCGTTACCCGAGGCCGTTATCGAACATCATATTGAAAGGACATCACATAATCTGAGCCCGCCACAGCATGACCCGATCCCGACATAGTAAGAGGCGTTACCACGTCACCTCGGTTACTGTTACTGTCTTCAACCGCGGTATCGATGACCAGCTGGTAACCGGCATCAAACCATTTTTCTTCCACATTTTGTGTAAAGGTGAGGGTTCGACCACTGCTTATACTGGCGCCGGTTTTCCCATCGTACTCAGCACTTTTTTTACCGCTGCCTCGGGCCCAACCTTTTAAATGAGAGTAATATTCTCGATCTTTTCCAGCCACCCAAATTGTTTTTTGATAGTGACTCTGAGCATCGGTGATATACATCGCGATGTAAGCACCGCTGCCGTTATAGCGCGCCAATGTTGTCGTGAAAGTGACTTCACGAGCCTGAGCAGACAGAGATAAAACCACTACAGGCAAACAAATAAGGGCAGTGAAAAAGGGGCGTTTCATGAGTGTTTTCCTTTCGGTCAATGGCTAATGTCTTGTTTAACCCAATAGGATTAACTTTACGCCCATCACTGTACAACGCTTACCTGACTCCCAGCTGAACACACGCAATATCATGGTAAAACAGGACCAAACCAGACAGGAGGTTTTCATGTTGACGCTGAGGTGTGTTCTTTCTTCAGACTTATGTCAGGTCAATGGGTTAGAATGAGCAAAATTACTAGGTTACATTGATGGCGAATCCAAATCGCCAGAGGTCATTATGCGAGTGCTTTTAGTAGAAGATACGCAAGGCTTAGGGGAAGCTGTAAGGGACCAAATCAGTGATGATGGCCATGCCGTTGACTGGGTTCACACGCTACACTTTGCCAGCGCCAATCTCAAAACCACAGACTACAGCTTGGTGTTGCTAGATTTGATGTTGCCCGACGGCAACGGCCTTGATTTTCTCAAAAAACTCAGGGGCACTGGAAACACAACGCCGGTGATCGTACTCACTGCAAGAGATCAGGTCTCGGACCGAATAGAAGGGCTGAACGCCGGCGCGGATGACTATCTTATTAAACCCTTTGATTTATCAGAACTATCGGCTCGTGTCGCTGCGGTCGCTCGTCGCTATCGTAAAGACCCGAACCCATTTATCAAAATGGGCGAAATCGAGGTCGATTTAAACGCCCATCGCCTCAAGGTAAATCATCAGTTTGTCGAGTTAACAGGCAGAGAATGGGCATTGTTTGAAGGCTTTTTACAGCGTCCTGGCGCCTTGCTGTCACGCTCACAACTTGAAGATCGCTTATATCAATTTGGTGCGGAAATCGAAAGCAATACCATCGAAGTGTACATTAGTCGTTTACGTAAAAAACTGGGACGTAACACCATTGTTACGGTTCGAAATATGGGCTACCGGTTGGCAATTTATGAGCGCTAAAATGAGCTTAAAAAGAAACCTCAGTATCGCGCTCACACTTGGCGTGTCAGTGCTCTGGTTATTAGGGGCCTTGGCATCAGGCATCGTTGTGCAAAAGGAAATGAACGAATCCTTCGATAAAGCACTAGAACAATCCGCTCAACTGATTCTTTCTTTACTCGACAACACTGAACTTTCCCGCTCAGAGCTTGATAGCATAGCGCCTAATAAAAATCACCATGCCGTCGCGCTTTTCCTCTCCACTATCGACAGCCATCATCCTTTGCTTTACCGCGTTCTTGACCAACAAGGCAACGTGCTTTTTCAATCCATTCCCACGGAAGAAAATGTCTTTACTCCCACGCTCAACTTGGGATTTTCAAGCAATGAAACGCACAGGATCTATGCCACCCTCACGACAGACAGCCAGTACTCTATTCACCTCGCTGAGCCACTGATCGATCGAAACGAAGACTTATTAGAAGCCGCTGTTGCGTTATTATCGCCGCTATTCATACTGGCACCCGTTAGTCTACTTGGCATTTGGTGGGTCATTCGGCGGTCTTTGCGTAACGTAGACCGGTTTCAACGTTCGATCGAAAAACGTGACGCTGGTGATTTATCCCCTGTCGACATGACGCGCTTACCCGAAGAATTTGAGCCCATTGCCGTCGCGGTGAATCGGTTGCTCTTACGGCTGCGTCGCGCGCTCGACACAGAACGCAGTTTCACTGCCAACCGAGCTCACGAGCTACGCACCCCGTTAGCCACCGCCTTAGCAAAAGTTCAACGCCTCCAAGCGACCCTGAACCAAGATAAACAGGCTCAACAGCAACTAGACGATGTGGAAACATCATTAAAAAGCCTCGCTAAACAATCCGAAAAGCTATTAGAGCTTGCTAAAGCAGAAGGCGGAAGCGCCCTATCACAACGTCCGCAAGATCTGGCGCCCATTCTCACGATGATAGTGCGAGATTTTGCCTACCAAGATGCCCAAAATATCCGACTCACCCTACCCACTTGCCCTACTCTGTCTTTTTTAGATGCGGATGCGTTCGCTATTTTGGCCCGGAATCTGATTGAAAATGCGCTCAAACATGGCAAAAAAAACCAGCCTATCGACGTCAACTTACACCAAAACGGGACGTTTCAAGTGATCAATGAATGCGACCTTATTTCCGCCGACGAACTTGCTTTGTTACGCAACCGTTTTAAACGCTCCAATACTCAAGCGGCGGGCTCAGGGCTCGGTCTGGCGATTGTTGATGCGATTTGCACTGGCGCAGGATTGAACTTAGTCCTAACCTCTCCAGCCACAGGCAAGCAAGAGGGCTTTGAAGTCGTGCTGAATACCCGCCTGGTTTTATGAGGTAAACGAGTGAAACCGTCTTCTGAATTTTCGCTGTAATCCTTTATTCAATTCCTCGTTCCCACGCGGAGTGTGGGAACGAGCCACTTCTTGTGTCACTTCAAAACGTATTGATCCCTTTTTTTATGGCTGCATAGGCTTTACTATCCTCCATCAAGCATGAAGCACTGCCCTGTCATCACACGCATCTAATAACAAAGAGCACTTTATTATGAGCCATTCACACGCGGGATCTTGCCAATGTGGCGCGGTCAAATTTGAAGTAGAAGGCGACTTTAAACGCTTTATTCTGTGCCATTGCACACGCTGTCGTAAAACCTCGGGCAGTAACCATTGCGCGAATTTGTTTGCACCGGGCGGTACGCTGACGTGGTTAAGTGGCGAAGACGCATTGAGTTTTTACCATCTTAAAGACACGTTTTTTGCGCGCACGTTTTGCTCGATTTGTGGCTCCAATGTACCGACCGACGCGACCCAAACCCGTGGGCTGATCGCTGTGCCAGCAGGTTGTTTGGATACCGATGTAGACATGTTGCCACAAGCGCACATTTTTATGGGCAGCAAAGCCAACTGGGATGAGCACATTGAAGACATTCCCGCCTTTGACACCATGCCAAGCTGATTAGGAAAAACTCGGCGACAGCGCACTCAAGCGCTGAGCCGCTTCGACTAAGGTGTCGTCTGTTTTGGCGAAGCACAAACGAATCACTCGCTGGTTGTCAGGCGGTGTTTGATAAAACACGCTGATCGGAATCGCCGCAACGCCAATTTCATCAATGAGCCATTCGCAAAACGCCACGTCATCCAAATCGCTGATATCGCGGTAGTCCAATAGCTGAAAATAGGTGCCATCGCAGGGCAATAAATGAAACCGGCTGTTTGCCAAGGCGTTTCTCAGTAAGTCGCGTTTTTGACGATAAAACCCCGCCAGCCCCGCGCTTTCTTCCGGTAAGGCCAGCAAATGCTCCGCCAAGGCTTGTTGCAAAGGCGTCGCGGTGCAAAAAGTCACGTATTGATGAACCTTGCGCAATTCTGCGGTGATATTGGCGGGCGCAACCACGTAACCCACTTTCCAGCCGGTCAAATGAAAGCTTTTGCCAAACGACGACACCACAATGCTGCGCAGAGCCAGTTCTGGGTGTTTGTGAACGCTCACCACCTTTTCGTTAAACTGGATAAATTCGTACACTTCGTCCGACAACACATACAGATCACAGTGCTGAACCGCTTGCCATAATTGCTCTAAATCGTCTGCCAACCAACAGCTGCCGGTCGGGTTGTGTGGTGAGTTGATCAACACCAAACGCGTTTTGTCGCTCAGCACTTCACGGAATGCGTGCCAATCCGGACGAAAATTCGGTGCCGCCAAGGTCACCCGCTTGCACACACCGCCAGCTAAGGTCACCGCCGGCTCGTACAAATCGTAGGCGGGGTCGAACAACACCACCTCGTCGCCCGGTTTGATCAGCGCCATAATGGCATCGAAAATCGCTTCCGACGCGCCGCTGGTCACGGTGATTTCGTCGGCAACATGAACAGTGCGGCCATAATGACGCGCTATCAAACCCGCGATCGCTTCCCGCAATAATGGCAGCCCCGTCATCGGAGAATATTGATTATTGCCCGTTAACAGCGCCTGAGAAGCGCGTTCTAGCAAGCGTGGATCGGGCGGGAAATCTGGAAAACCTTGGGATACATTAATCGCCCCTTTTTCATTGGCCAGCGCCGACATCTTAGTGAAAATCGTCACGCCCGTGGCGGGCAGTTTGGAGGTCAAAGAAAGTGTAGTCGTCACGATGTGGTTGCCTTAACAAGTCAAAAAGAAACGCCAAAGCCGCAGCCTTGACGTTTTGATAAAGTGTTTATACCACGGTTGTTTCTTTGTTCCCACGCGGAGCGTGGTCATGCCTACTGGATTTTTCTTGTCGCCGCTTTTTTCTTAGGCTGTTTTTTCATCGCCTCACGTTCGGCTTTGATTTTTGCCAGCAAGGCGTCGGCGGAGTTCTCGCCGGTGATTAACTCAGGATTTGCCGCGCGCCAATCGGCCGTGAGTTCACCGCGGAAGGCTTTGGCCAAGATGGATTGGGTGAGATTGTTGACGCGCTCAAGAGCCGCATTGGCTTTTTGCTCGATGGCGTCGGCAAAGGCAAAGAGCTCTTCAACACGGCGGACGATTTGGGTTTGCTCTTCGAGGGGAGGGACTCTTATGGGATACCTCTTGAGAGCTTTCCCTGTCAGATGTTTAATTGTTGTTCCAGTGAATAGCTGTTCCATAGTCAGCATGTCACAGTCGTTTTTAATATTCATCGTCAGCCATTCAGGGAGGATTTCTACTTTCACTCTTGCTCTATGTAATGCTTTTTGAAATACAATCGGCTCATCGAAATCATTATCCCAAATAGCACACCTTCCTGGCTCCCCACCCTCACAAATCAAAACATCGCCAATCTTTAAAGACAGCTCTTTAATCTCATTCTCAGATACCAATATTTCTTGTGTCTTATTTAAGTCAATACTAAACCAACGAACATTAATATTCCCAATATACTTGGTAGGTATCCCTGTGTTTTTTGCCTGATCCAGCATTTTTCCCAGTCGGCTATCTACTAGCTCAGGAAATAATTTAACTTTCCATGTAGATGGTATATTGCCCCATTTCCAGTCCATAAATTCAAGAGTAGTTTTGGTCTTGGTATTACTTCGCCACTCTTCCGTCAATTTCCCACTCACAGCGGCGGCGAGGACGGATTGGCGGAAGGTTTTTAGGATGTTGGGAATACGTTCGAGACGGGCTTTGGTGGTTTCGACCTGTGCCAGCAAGGTGTCGAGTTTATCGGCAATGACTTTTTGCTCGGCGAGAGGTGGGAGTGGCACTCCAAAGTTTTCAACAAAAGCACGGGGAACTCGACGAAGGCCAACAGCACCAGTCATATTTTCAGCACCTTCCCGTAAAAATTTATGTGACTTTACAATAGAAAATAGAAAACGTGTCGACACTTCCTGATTAGCTGGACGAATAACATAAAACTCAGAGCTCCCAGCACCGATCCCATTTGGCAAACCCTGAACGATGGCTGCTTTTCCATTCTCAAAACATGGAGTGACCTTAGCAACAATGACATCATTGTCTTTAAAGTTCGTGTATGATTTTTTAATATCGCCCCATGGTTTTTCATCAAAAAATAAAGCCCCGTTAAAATCTGTAGGAGCATGTGACATTGGAATAAAACCAGATAAAACCTCAGGGTCAGCATCTATTTTTTTGGGGTTAATATCTGCGATATCAATTACTTTAGTTTTAGCCCATCCTTCCGGCAAATTAACGTCACTCATTAATTCACCCCTTCCAACGCTGCCAACAATTCATCAATCTCACTCATGGCGGCCGCGAGTTCGTCTTTGGCTTCACGGGCGAGTACGCTGGGTTCGGGTAAGTCGGCGGCGTCGACGCTGTCTTTGTCTTTTAACCAGCTGATGTCCAGCGAGTCGCCTTTGGTGTCTCGTATCCAGTCGCGGCTGAAGCAACGCCAGCGGCTTTTTAGTAGATCGTCGTCGACGTTTTCGTTTTCCACAGCCGCTTGTTTGTCTACGGCAATCTCTTCCGCACCCGTCGCTTCCGGCATCCCTGCCTCTGGCGACACTCGTGCGTCCTGCACATTGAAGCTGTATTCCCCTTCGTTGCGGGGGCTGATGCCGTCGGCGTTCTCGCCATAGACCCCTTCAAACGGCGCTAAATGGTTGTCGCCAAAGGGGGTGCGTTTACCAAAGCTGGTCATGTTGGTGCGCAGGTCGTACACCCAGACATTCTCGGTGCAATTTTCCATCTGAAACGTGTCGGCCGCCGATCCCTTGGTAAAAAACAGCACATTGGTTTTCACCCCTTGTGCGTAGAAAATTCCAGTAGGCAGGCGCAAAATCGTGTGCAGGTTGCATTTGTCCATGAGGTCGCGGCGTACGTCGGTGCCCACGCCGGCTTCAAACAAGACGTTGTCTGGCAATACCACGGCGGCGCGGCCACCGGGTTTTAGGTTGCGGTAGATGTGCTGCAAAAACGCCAGCTGTTTGTTGCTGGTTTTGTAGGTGAGGTCGTCGCGGGTGTTGCTGGCTTCCCCGCCTTTACTGGTGCCAAAGGGCGGATTGGCAAGGATAATATCCGCCGATTTTAGCGCTTTACCGGCGTCACCTAAGGCGTTGCCCAAATGCACCACGCCTTCGTCGTCGCCTTCCATGCCGTGTAATAAGCAGTTCATTAAGGCCAAACGGCGCGTATTGGGCACCAGTTCTACGCCAACAAACGCTTGGTTTTTCTGGAATTCGGCTTCTTTGGCCGTTAAGTCCATGTAATCGTCGGTTTGCTCGCGCATGTATTGGTCGGCGGCGACGAGAAAACCGGCCGTGCCGACCGCTGGGTCTTGTATGATTTCACCAATTTGCGGCTTAACGCAACGCACCATGCTGTTGATTAGGGCGCGCGGAGTAAAGTACTGGCCCGCACCGGATTTCGTCTCGCTGGCGTTTTTCTCTAGTAAGCCTTCGTACAAATCCCCAAGGCCATCTTTGGCGGCGCTGAACCAGTCAATGTGGTCGAGGGTTTTGATCATTTGCTCTAAATGGCGCGGCTCACGCAAACGCGTTTGCGCATCGGCGTAAATCGCACTGATCAATAGATCATCATGCACTAGATTGCCGTCGGCGTCTTTGCCCGTGGAAAGGCTTAACAGGATGCGTTTGTAATCGTTTAATAAGTTAATGCCCGACTTCTCGCTGATGTCGGTCCAGCGGCAGCCTTCCGGCAAAGGGTGCTTTTTAATCGTGCCGGCTTCGGTGTTTTCATGCACCATTTTTATAAACAACAGCAGCACGAGTTCTGTTACGTAATCACTGTAATTAATCCCGTCGTCGCGTAATACGTCGCACAGATTCCAGAGTTTTTGAACGATGTCGTTGTTGGTCATAAAAGGTCTCTTAGGTGTTTTGCCAAAATGGGTCGTACTGCCAATCATTTGGCAAACCCATAGGGGTTAAAGGTGTATTCGGGAACTCATTAAAGAGCTCAATTAAGCGTTGTTTCCAGCTGGCATGCGGCGCGCAATGAGTCATAAAATGTTGCAATATGGGTAGAATCACCGCTGCACGGGTATGCAAACTTGCACTGCCTTCTCTCAAATAGTTTGGCCATGCAATTCGGTTACTTTTCGGCACGGCCGGCTTAATGCCCAGTTCTCGATTCCAAAGGCGGCTATGATGAGCGCATAGGTTCCTCACCGTGGTTAAGGTATGCAGCCAAGACTCAAGTAACGGGGCTTCTAGCCCTAATCCCCTAGCAATATGCTTTTTATCGCTGTCTTTACTGAGGTTTTTGTATAAATAGGACAGCGTACCCAAGGTGATGTCTTCTACCATAGCCCAATTAGGTATGAGTTCAGGAGTTGTGTAGGTTAACGCATAATGCCTAGCGTAGCTTTCTTGTTGCCGTTTGCTTTTCAAGTTAGCTTTACGGGCATCGTCTGTTTTGAGCTTATCTATTCGATCACATTCTTTGTGGTAATCACGAAGCTCATTTTCTTGCTTACTGCGAATGTCATTTAATAAACGATCATGCTGTGATCTGTTTTTAAAATAGGTTGCTTCAAGGTACCAATGACTCCCATAGGCAGTGCCCATATGATTGCTAATATGACCACGGATAGCGACTTCCGCTCGTTCAATGGCGTCCATCACTAATAAACGTAGTCGTCTATCAAAATCATATATTTCTACCAACTGACGAAAGCAGGTGCCGGCAATAAAATTATGCTGAGCATTCTCCTGAAAAGGTCGCATATAGGGCGTTAGACGAAAGAAACTCACGGATCGTAAAAATGCCAACGCGCGGGAGTGGTTAAAAATAGTCAGCCCGCGTTTTTCTAACAAAGTAAGCTGTTGTTCAGGGGTTATTGCAGGTTTGTTGAATGCTATCATTGCCTTCTCTCGATTTTGTTCAGGCAAATTGCAGGCATAAAAAACCCGCACGATTTGAGCGTAGTTACAAGAACCATAGGCTTGGCGGGTGTATTGCGCAAAATTATAGGTAGTAAAGTAAACTTAATCAAGCCTGATCCTTGGCGAATAATGGTGAAATGATTTCTATTTTTCAAACTTTCCTTGAAGCATCTATGTGTTTTTGAATTGTTCATAGAGGCAACTCTAAGCACTTTTCTGTGGCCAAATAGCGTCACTAAGTTCATCCAGTACGCTATCCAGTTGATTGCCCAATATTTTATCAAACTGTTTAGCTCCACCGTAATCAGAAAAACGACTATTAACAAATTCTCTATCAATAATCACTTCGTGTACCAGTTGTTTGGCTAGGCGCTCTAGCCATTTTCGTTGTGTTGGCAGCCAGTTGTGACTTTGGTAAATGCGTTGCATGGCTTGCGCGACTCGTTGCTCAAATGGAATTAGAGGCTCACCTAATGCAGCACGACGAATATGTCCCACTATCTTAGCTGCAATATCTTGATTTGTTTGCTTACGAACCGCAGCCTGAAGGCTCACATTTGAATAACCAGCTCCATCGAGAAGGAGTGTGATAGCTTTCAACTGTTCACGAGTTAAGTCCCTAGGCCTTTTGACTACAACTGAAAGTGCCGTATTTTGGTTCAGTTGTGCTTTAATAAACTGATTGAAACTGTCTAGGTAGTCTTGCGGTTTTTGGTGTTCGCCGTAACTTTGGGTGCGTTCTTTGATCTCGTCGTGATGTTCAGAAATCACCGGTTGACGATCACTGCCTAGCAAGCGGTTCACGTCGGCTAATTGGTTCAATAAGCCACTGTGCTGGTTGATAAAGGTCGCGGCTGACTTAGGGCCTAGCGCGTTTAGGTGTTTGTGCAGGCTTTTGGGTTCAATGCCCCATAATTCTTGTAGTTCACCAAGTTTTTGCTTGAGTGCCGGTTTGTTTTCGGCTTTTTTCTCGGCTTTACGCAGTACTCGCATCACCTTCTGGCTGAGTTGACTCAGCACCACATCGGCGTGGCTTTGTTCAGGCGTATCTCCAGGGGCGTTTAGCGACCGCTCTAACTGCTCTGGATTCGTCATTTCACCAACCAATTGCTCCAATGTAATGTTCGGATCTCTCACCAGAGGCTTCATGGTATTCACATCGGCAAGGGCGGCGTAAATGTCGACAGGGTCGTAAATACGGAAGACCGTTTTGCCGATTTCATCGCAGCGACGAGTCGCACGGCCGATCATTTGCTCGTATAAAATCCGTGATTTTACGCGACGCATAAAGACCAGATTACAAATGGTAGGCACATCGATGCCGGTGGTCAGCAAGTCCACCGTGATGGCAATGTTCGGGTAGCGTTCGTTTTTGTATTGGCGGATCAGTTGGTCAACTTTGTCACTTTGGCCGGTAATCTTGGCGACCGCGGCTTGGTTATACTCGCCGTTATAGAGGTCTTTAAAGGCTTCATCTAACAACCGCTTGACCATGTCGGCGTGTAAGTCGGTGGCACAAAAGATAAGTGTTTTTTCGTCGCCAAACGGGTCTAGCTCCTGTACTAACTGCTCACAGATAACGCGGTTGAAATTTTCGTTAATGACTCGTCGGTTAAACGCATCTACGTCAAAGCTTAGCTCGTCGTCTAATTCGGCACTTTGCACTTCGCCGGTTTGCGTGTTGATCGCACTGACTTGATCGCCTTTGGCAAAGTTGATGCCTTGTTGAGTCAGTAGGGTTTCATAACGAATGGGCGGCTCGTGGTCGATCAGCCAGTCGTCCGCCACGGCTTCGCGATAAGAGTAGGTGTAAACGGGTTTGCCAAAAATGTCGCTGGTGTGTTTGGCGGGGGTGGCGGTTAATGCCACTTTGACCGCATCAAAGTACTCCAATACACGACGGTAACTGGACAGGTATTGGCTGGCATCGCGCGTGGCTATTTCCCCTTCTGTCATGTCTTGGTCGAGTGTGTAGCCGCGGTGTGCTTCGTCGATAATAATGCAATCAAATTGGTCGACGGGCGGCGGGGTGTCGCTCATAAAAATGCGCTTCACCATGGCTTGTACAGTGGCTACCTGAACACGAGTTTCCGCCGCCGTTGTCATATCCCCAAGCTCTGCCACGTTGTAGATTTTAGATAGGGTGTGATTTTGCTCAAGGGGCGCTTCGTTAAAGGCATCGATGGCTTGTTGCCCCAATGCGGTACGATCCACCAAAAACAAGATGCGCTTAAAACGTTCCGTTTTTAAAAAGCGATACATTAAGCCAATGATGGTGCGTGTTTTACCGGTGCCTGTTGCCATCGCCAGCAAGGCACTGCGCACTTCACGGGAGAGTGCATTTTCAACGGCCACTATGGCTTTTTGCTGATAATCACGCACTTTTAAGTAGCCGAATGGTTCCGCTTTGAGTGTTTGCTCGGCCGCCTCTTTGCTGCGTTTGAGCAGATCGAGCAAGCCGACCGGCGTATAAAAGCCCGGCAGTGCGCGCTTAATGTTGGCAAAATCGCGCACATCACGAAACCAAGTGCCGGATTGTTCCGCTAACTGGGGCACATAAGGGCGACCGTTGCAGGAATAGACAAAAGGCACCTTGTAATGGCCCTCGTTTTCATCGGGCCAGGCGACTGTCATGCCGGCCAACTCCCAGGCGCCTTGCATGGGTGGTAAGACGTTTAGAGCTTTGCTGTAACGTTCTGCTTGGGAAATCTTACCGGCGACATTGGTGTTTTCTTTTTTCGCTTCGACCACAGCGATGGGCGTTAAACCGGCAAACAGCACATAATCGGCTCGGCCCATTTCTTTTTTTAAAGCGACGCCATTAGATTCTGTGGGCCACTCAGCAATGGCGATGTTTTTGCCTTTTTCGGGTCTGGTGCCATTGCGGAAGGTGAAGGCTTCGCTGTCTGCCATCCAACCCGCTTCGGTGAGTTGTTGGTCAATCAAGATACGGGTTAACGCTTCGTCTAACACTATGTGTTGCGTGGCGGCCTGCGTATTGGTGTTTAATTGCTGACGTTGAGTTGCTTGTGTGGTGTCATCTTGGCTGGCCAGCTGAGCTTGAAGTGCCTGAATTTTGGCTTCGTAATCTCGCTGCTGTTGCGTAAATGCCTGTTCATGTGCCGCGGCTTGCTCAGCCAATGCGCGGGATTCTTCATCCATCGCATGAGCCAGCGCTTCGTATTCGTCTTTTTCTTTGGCCACCAGCTCATTGAGTTGCTGGCTGGAATCCAGATCAAGATTGGCCTGTTGCAGATCATTTTTTAACTGAGCAATGTCACCTTGCAGTTTTCGTAGCTGCTCACTGGGGTCTGTCGGGGCAACGAAAGGGCCAGGCTTGAATTTGACTCCCGCTTCGCCAAAAGATTGATGGAACCAGATGGTTAATTTGCGCGCGACAACCAAGCCGCTAATGGCTTCTTTGTGCTTGGTTTTGAATTGGTGGTTGGCTTTATTGCCTTCAATGCGCAAGGTGTGAAACAGCTCTCGTACTACCGGCTCTAACTTCAATTCACGGTGTATTTTATAGAGCAGATCCGCTTGTGAGGTTTGCTCATCGAAGGGAATGCCTGCCAGTACCGCAATATGCTGGGCTAAGGCCTCGCCCAATTGACGCAATTTCAGCAAGGTGGTGTTTGGGTCGCCAACGAAAGCGCGTTCTGCTGAGGAAGCCAACTCAACGAAAAGCGGGTCGTGCTCTTTTAAGAAAGAGAAGTTTGAAGTCAGCTGTGTCATAAAAATTCCATTCTTTATACGGCGAACTAAAATTTACAGGGAATCTGGGACATTAACAATAACGCCCTATTTTTATTGACTGACAAAAAGAAACGCCAAGACGGCACGGCAGCCTTGGCGTTTTGATAAGGTGTTTATACCACGGTCGTTAAGCACGAATAAATTACTAGGCACTCATCAACGGATAATCGGTGTAACCAACCGCGCCTGGTGTGTAAAAAGTGTCTGGGTTCGGTTGGTTCAGCTCAGCGCCTTGTTTGACACGCTCGACAAAGTCGGGGTTCGCCAAAATGCCTGTTCCAAATGCCACGCTGTCGGCTTGGCCAGAGGCAATCACTTGCTGGGCTTCTTCTGGGCTGTAGCCCATGTTGACCATCAGGTGACCTTGGTACGCTTCGCGTGCGACGCTCACTACGTCAGCTTGCTGAATCCCAAAGAAATCGGCACGCATCAGGTGAACATACGCCAAGTTGAAACGGTTTAATTGCTCTGCCAAAAAGCGCGTCCACGCCAATGGGTCCGTGTCTTTCATGCTTTGGAAACTGTTCAATGGCGACAAGCGCACGCCGACTCGGCCACTGCCCATCACTTCTGTCACGGCTTCAATCACTTCGAACAAGAAACGCGCTCGGTTTTCCATCGAGCCGCCGTATTCGTCGGTACGCTGGTTGGCGCTGTCGCGCAAGAATTGGTCAAGTAAATAACCGTTGGCACCATGAATTTCAACGCCATCAAACCCCGCCGCTTTGGCATTGATCGCCCCTTGGCGGAAATCGTTCACAATGGCTTTGATCTCGGCGACGGTTAATTCACGAGGCACTGTGTAAGGCTTTTTGCCCTCTGCGGTGTGCGTCTCGCCGTCGATTGCAATGGCGCTCGGACCTACCGCTTCTTTACCGCCGTTCAACAAAGGATGTGCGGCTCTTCCAGCGTGCCAAATTTGCATAAAGGCATGGCCGCCCGCTTGATGCACGGCGTCTGTGGTCAACTTCCAACCGTCGATTTGCGCTTGCGAGTAAATGCCCGGATCGTCGCCGAATGCCGAGGTGTCTTCCGTCACCATGGTGCATTCGGTGATGATCAAGCCGGTGCTGGCGCGCTGTCCGTAATATTCCGCCATCAAGGCATTGGGCAAATGACCGGGTGCGCGGGTGCGGGTTAGCGGCGCCATGACAAAACGATTGGCCAAGGCAACATCGCCAAGTTGGACTGCACTGAAAAGGGTGTTTTCTGACTGTGACATAACGTACTCCGGAATCTGTTTTAATCTTGAAATCAAGGATGAACACTTGATTGGGGGCTTACTGAGAAAAACAATCACCTGCACAGTATTTGCTCACTGTAAGCCAAAAGTTTATATATGCATTACCACGCGGAGCGTGGGAACGAGTCAACAGAAAAACGAGTGGAAAACAGGAAGGCGTAGAAACGAGGAAAGAACAATATCGCTAGAAAAGGGGGTAACTAGCAATATTGTTCTTATTTTTAACTATCGTATTAGAAGCTATAGTTAAAGCGAACTCGAGCAGCGGTGGTTTTATCGTTCGTACCAACAGCCACATCATCCGCTGTTGAGTAAGAACCCGCTAAGGTAACGGATGCGTTATCAATGTCCAAAAGTGGCATGGTGTAAGCAACATAAGTTGTCATCACAGAAGGATCACTGCCTGTAGTATTGTCCTCACTAGAGCTGATCACGCCTAGGCCAAAGTTACCGTAGGTCATGTTGGCCGCAAGAGAGGATACTTTTTGGTCTGTGTTGTCATCTTTGCCAGACGTAGCGGCAAGGTTAATGTTGGCATCACCCACGTTAAAGTTAACAGTGGCACCAAAACCAGATTTGTTAACATCGCCGCCGCCAGTTAAATCGTATTTAACGCTTTCATAGCCCACTGTAAATGTAGCCATGTCTGTCGTGAAAGAAACCGATGGACGAATACCTGAGACAGCCGATGTATGAGCACCTGCTTTAGAATCGGCATCACCAAAAATCGTGTCTACTTCGAATTTAACGCTATCACTGGCATTAACGTGCAAGGCAAACTGACCACCTTTGCTGCCCGCACGGCCACGTACATCACCCGCATTGTAAACTGTCACATCGCCAGCATGTGAAACCATGGTGTCTTTGCCTAGAGGGAATAGGTTTACACCTTCGAAACGACCTGCTTGAACACTCACTGTGCTATTACCCATTTGAATGTAAGCATCATCTACGCCGGTGGTTCCGTCGGTTGTCAGTAACACTGTTCCTTTAGCCGTTACAAAGTTATCGCCTGATGTGTGGGTGCTGGAAGCATTAACAGCAACACGGCCACCTTGGTCGTAGGTTGAATCACCGACGGCTTGCGAAAAAGTATCTGTATTTAATTCAAAGTCTGCATTTTTTTTACTTAATTTCTTCACATTTTCTTAACGAAAGATAACCATCTGTTTTTTATAGAAAAAACCAACTAAAAAACACCGCCATTAAAATCTTTACTAAAATATTAAGGAAATAAAAATATCCAGATTGATATAATGTAAATTTATGTAATTTAATCACGTGATATCGTTTTTTATATTGGGGACTTAAGCGCCTTCTAGAACTCCCGATGTGTTCGAAAAAACGCTATGGTCTGTGCAGCGTATCGTTGTTTACGTCATCTTTCCTTGACTCTATCCTGCTAGAATAGAAGCGACTGAGTTTGAATCGACTCTTATTGTTTATCTGTACTGTTTATCTGTACTGTTTATTTGTATTACTGATTTAAATATTTCACTTTTTAGGGTTTTCCACAGGAGCTGTTACCATGCTAATTTCTGCCGATATGTTACGCGCCCGCCTTACTTGGCCGAAGATCATCGATGCGTTACGCGATATTTTTGTCGCCGATGTGCATTCTCCCGTTCGCCATCATCATTTTATCGATGTGCCGAATGCGCCGCAGGCGACCTTGTTATTGATGCCCGCTTGGATCGAGGGCCAATACTTTGGCGTGAAACAAGTCAGCGTGTTTCCTGGCAACAACGCACACAATCTGCCTGGGTTAACCAGCCTTTACACGCTAAGCTGTGGCAAAACCGGTCAAACGCTGGCGCAAATGGACGGCAATGTGATCACGGCGATTCGCACCGCGGCGGCCTCGGCGCTGGCGTCGTCTTATTTGTCTCGGGCGGATTCAAGTAGCATGCTGATGATGGGGACAGGGCGCATGGGGCAGCATTTGGTACCGGCTCATTGCCGTGTTCGCCCGATCAAAACCGTGTGGGTTTGGGGCAGAACCTCCCTTGCGGCGTCTGAGTTTGCGGCCGATTTACAAGCGCAAGGCCTAGACGCGCGCGTTTGCACTACAGAGCAGTTGCCCGACGTGGCAGGAAAGGTGGATATCATCAGCTGCGCAACACTCGCCAACGAGCCCATTTTGTTAGGAAGCTGGCTAAAACCGGGCGTTCATGTGGATTTGGTCGGCAGTTTCACCCCAAACATGCGCGAAGTGGATAACCTCGCGATGCAAGCCGCCGCGATTTTTGTTGATACCCGCGCTGGTGCTTTGGCCGAAACCGGTGACTTGATCATGCCGATTAAAGAAGGCGCCATTAAGGCCACGGATATTCACGCTGAATTAACCGAATTGTGTGGTAACACTCACCTTGGCCGAGCCGCGCTGGAGCAACCCGATCACGCCATCACCTTGTTTAAATCCGTGGGGGATTCTCGCGAAGATTTGGCCGCGGCCATGTTGGCGTATCGAGAAGCCTAATTTGTGATTCTCAGCTATTTAACCGAAAGCAGGCCTCACATCGCGCCCTGCTTTTGGTTTTTTCCCTGTCTTTTTCAGCTACACTAGCGCGACTTACGAGTCGCTTTTTATCACTCACTTCTTTTCTTTTAATTAAACGGATTCCCCATGAGCTTTGCGTCGTTAGGCCTTCACCCAGATCTTCTTCAACAGGTTACGGCCCTTGGCTACAACACGCCCACACCGATTCAACAGGCCGCCATTCCTGCGGTACTGGCGCACACGGATCTTATGGCGGGTGCGCAAACGGGCACCGGTAAAACGGCGGCCTTTGCTTTGCCACTGTTGCACCGGATTCTGTTGCAAAAAAACACCGCATGCATTCAGGTATTGGTGCTCACACCGACTCGCGAACTGGCGCAACAAGTGCACGCCAGCTTCGTGAAATACAGCAACAACTTGCCCATTCGCTCGGTCGTTGCTTACGGCGGTGCCAGCATCAATGTGCAGCTTGATGCGCTCAAACAAGGCTGCGATGTGTTGGTCGCCACGCCAGGGCGCTTGCTTGAGCTATTGATGAAAAATTTAATCGATCTAAGCCGGCTGCAAACCTTGGTGCTCGACGAAGCTGACCGTATGCTCGACATGGGCTTTATCATCGACATTCAGCGCATTTTGAAAACGCTGCCCGCTGAGCGCCAAACCTTATTTTTCTCGGCGACCTTTAACGATGAGATTTTCGCACTGAGCAAAACGTTATTGCGCGACCCTAAACTGATCGAGGTAGACAGCCGAAACACGACAGCGACTCAGGTTGAACAACGAGTTTATGCAGTTGACCAAGATCGAAAAAGCGCGCTCTTGTCCTTTTTGATCGGCTCGAAAAACTGGCAGCAGGTGCTGGTGTTCACCCGCACCAAACAAGGCGCCGACGAGCTTGCCAAAGAAATGGCAAAAGACGGCATCGCGACTCAAGCCATTCATGGTGACAAATCCCAAGGAGCCCGTGATCGCGTGCTGGCGGATTTCAAAGCGGGCAAAGTGCGTGCGCTGGTTGCGACGGATGTGGCCGCCCGAGGCATCGACATCGACCAACTTCAGTATGTGGTCAATCACGAATTGCCTTACAACGCGGAAGACTACATTCATCGCATTGGTCGCACCGGTCGCGCCGGCTCGGCTGGCTTAGCAGTGAGCTTGGTGGCAGAAAAAGAACGCTATTTATTAACCGACATTGAAAAACTGGTCGGCGAGCCGTTTATTGTGCAATGGCTGCCAGGGTTTGAGCCAGACCTCAATAAAACCTCAAATACGCAGACAAAACGTGAACCGTCAAAAAAAGAGCGCCGAGCAAAAGCCCTTGGAATACCGGGTAAAGCAGGCAAAAAACCGCACAATAGACGGCGCTAAATGATCAAACATCTTAGAAATCGATAATATCACGCTAACATCAGGCTTGGTTATTTTGCTACTATTGACATATCTGATAACGTAGACGATAAAGCATTTATTAACCAAACGTCCTGTGATGTTTTGCTCGACGTTTCATTTATCACCCAATCACTGTATAACGAGCCGCATGAAGATCCCAAAAAGAATACAACCCCTCATCGAAGATGGCTTAATTGACGAAGTCCTACGACAGTTAATGAGTGGCAAAGAAGCGACGGTTTACGTGGTACGCTGCGGATCAGATATTCGTTGTGCCAAAGTGTATAAAGAAGCGGGGAAGCGCAGCTTTAAACAAGCGGTTCAATACCGCGAAGGGCGAAAAGTCCGTAACAGCCGTCGCTCTCGTGCCATGGAAAAAGGCTCTAAATTTGGCCGTGATGAGCAAGAAAATCTTTGGCAAAATGCCGAAGTCGATGCCTTGTATCGTTTGGCCGAAGCGGGTGTTCGTGCGCCTACGCCGTACGGTTGTTTCGATGGTGTTTTGCTGATGGAGCTGGTCACCGACGACAACGGCGAAGTGGCGCCACGCCTAAACGACGTGATACTGAGCGAAGAACAAGCGCGACGCGATCACGACACCATCATTAAAGACATCGTACGCATGCTGTGCGCTGGGTTGATCCACGGTGATTTGTCTGAGTTTAACGTGCTGGTCGATTCTCACGGCCCCGTTATTATCGATTTACCCCAAGCTGTGGATGCGGCCGCCAACAACAACGCCGAATGGATGCTAGAACGCGACGTAAACAACATGCGTAACTACTATGGCATGTCCGCTCCCGAGTTACTCGAGACCCAATACGCCAAAGAAATCTGGGCGCTGTTTGAAGCCGGTAAATTGACGCCAACAACCGAACTGACCGGTTTGTTTGAAGAGCCAACCGAAGACGCGGACGTGGATTCTGTACTGCAAGAAATCCAAGACGCCTTTGACGAAGAACAAGACAGGCTCGCTCGCATCAACAGCACCGACGATGAAGATTAAGGTGATTAAAAACACTACTTTTTCTCGTCGTGTCTTTTTTAATCACCCGTTTTCTGTATAATCTCGCTCGAAATTTAATGATACATTCAGAAAGTGCACCATGAATGGCGCACTTTTTAACTTGGGTTCCCTCACCCCAATCAAACGAAAAAGGTCTCACTAATGAGTACGTTCACACCGGCACAACAAGGCAAGGCGCTTGGTTATCTTGCGTTTTTCCATTTACTGATCATTGCTTCGAGCAATTATTTAGTCCAAATCCCCTTTACGATTTTTGATCTCCACACTACGTGGGGCGCATTTACTTTTCCCTTTATCTTTTTGGCAACCGATTTAACGGTGCGTATTTTTGGCGCTACGCTGGCTCGTAAAATCATTTTTTACGTGCTGATTCCGTCGCTGATCGTGTCGTATGTGTTGTCGGTGATTTTTGCACAAGGAGCCTTTCAAGGGCTTGCAGCGCTCGCCACGTTTGACAGCTTTGTTGGCCGTATCGCTCTGGCCAGTTTACTCGCGTACTTGTTGGGTCAAGTGTTGGACATTCAGGTGTTCAACCGTCTACGCCAGCTCAAAGCCTGGTGGATCGCACCCGCTGCCTCGACTTTATTTGGTAATGGCTTAGACACTTTGGCGTTTTTCGGCATCGCGTTTTATCAAAGCCCAGACCCTTTCATGGCTCAGCATTGGCAAGAAATCGCGTTGGCGGATTTCGCGTTCAAACTGATCATCAGCCTAGGCCTGTTCATTCCTCTTTACGGAGTGTTGTTGAATTATTTGATCAAGAAACTCACCTTGATAAAGCCTGACTTCTCGCTGTCTAATGCTTAGGAACATCGTGTTTTCTTGGTAAGAAAAGCGCACAAAAAAGCCGATTTTGTAGGGAAATCGGCTTTTTTATGGTCATTTTCTGCCCTCTGATGAGGCTTTACCATAAGTCGCCAAAACGATCTCGGTGGCTCAAATACAAGCGCAGATCAAACTCCAGCTGATGATAATCCGGCTCCATGTAACAGCACAGTTTATAAAAGGCCTTGTTATGGTCTTTTTCTTTCAGGTGCGCTAATTCGTGTACCACGATCATTTTTAATAACGGCTCGGGAATCCGCCGAAACAAAGACGCCACACGAATCTCGTGCTTGGCTTTTAGCTTGTTGCCCTGCATTCTCGACACAAAGGTATGCAAACCTAAGGCGTTATGAATGATGTGGATTTTATCGTCGTAGATGACCTTGCTGATCGGTGGCGAGCTGCGCATGAAGTCATTTTTCAGCGCCATGGCGTAATCATAAAGCGCGCGTGGCCCATTTAAGCCATGTGGAGCGGGGTATTTTTTGAGTAACCAATCCCCCGACTTTTGCGTGTCTAACAACTGCTGAGCTTGTTGCTGCACGCTAGGATTGTAGGCGCCGAGGTAGTTTTTTATCTGATTAGAAGAGGGAGTCTGACTCATGGCGGTACTCAGTCACTTAAAGGAAAAAGTGCTAGACTAAGGGATGATCGCTGTAAAGCTCAAGCGTAAACACACAATTCTTGCCCGCAGCCTTGGCTCGATACAGGGCTTTATCGGCTTTGTTTAACAGTTCATCTACTGAGTTGTCTGTGTCACCTCTGCTGCAAACTCCCATCGACACCGTAAAATTCACCGGCTGATTCTCAGCACTTAAGACGGAACACCGCTCAATCTCGTGCCGAAGCTGCTCAGCGATCTTTAACGCGTCTTTTTGCTCTGTTAAGGGTACAAGAATGGCAAACTCTTCACCACCGACTCTTGCGACCATGTCCCCTTCACGTACGATAGAGCGACAGGTCTCAGCCAATTTCTGCAACACGACATCACCAATTTTGTGACCAAAACCGTCGTTTACTCGCTTAAAATTGTCTACATCCATCATGATAATAGACAGTGGCGTGGCGTCCTTTTTCGCATTATTGAGCGCCTTCTCATACTCTTGAAAGAAATAACCGCGATTGGCTAATCCCGTTAAATGGTCATAATAGGCTCTCTTTTCAAGCGCCTCTTGCGCCCGAAAGCTCTCTATCGCAATGCTCGCCAAGCTGCTCGCAAAATGAATCAGCTCAAAGTCTTTTTCAGAAGGCAACGAAGGAGCCGACTTGTAAATGGCAAAAGTCCCTAACAAATCGCCCTTTGATGACATGATCGGATCTGACCAACAGGCAGCCACACCGGCTTGCTTGGCCAATTCTGCGTAGTTTTCCCAATACTCATGGGAGGCAATGTCCCCCACCACGACACGTTCATTCAAATGCGCAGCGGTACCGCAAGACCCGACGTTCATGCCAATTTTTAACCCATCCACTTCCTGATTATAAAAGTCAGGCAGGTTCGGAGCAGAGCCCACCACGAGCCGCTGCTCAGCTTGATCAAACAACAAAATACTGCACAGCGAGGAGGGGCTTTCTTGCTGAATTTGCTCAACAATAACGTTAAGAATATCGCTTAAGGCCGAGCTTTTGGCGACCATTTCGAGCATTTGACTGCGGGCCCGCAATCTCTCTTCTGCCACCCAGTGATCAGTTATGTCATTGAAGTACCAGAGTCTTTTGCCGTTGAGGGTAGAAAAACAGACATTGATTTGCTTGAAAGCACCGTCCAAGCACAAAACACTCATATCCAGAGAGTCCGATGACACCGCGTCACTAGCAAGCACCCAGGGCGCCACCACACGCGGGTAATAATCAGGCTGAGCAGAAATATGTGCAAACCAAGACGCGACATCATTAAGATCGTCTATCGCAAGACCAAAAAGCGTTGTGAACGCACGATTAACGTACGCGATCTGGCCTGAAGACACACAAGACAAACCAACCGCAATGGGCATGGTATTCAGAACACACTCCCATTGAGCGATTCCTTTCTGGCTATTTTTCATACAATTATCCGTAAGGAGCACGTTAAATGCAGTATCTCATCAAGTTTACCGCTGGGTGCCCATTAGTACGGGACAACCTAACAGGCAACAAGGCCATAAATATTACGTTTTGCGTTCTTTTGTAAGGAAATGTTTTTTCACGCACTAAGAAAAGATAAACAACTTAACCGCGGCGATCATCGACATAATTCGGATCAGCCATTTAAACTGCACCGGGTTCACTCTTTTCAGAAAATGGTAACCAATAAAAGACCCTACGAACAAACCGGGCAAGGTGTACACACTGGCTTGAGTGGTTTCAAGAGACAGCAAACCCAAGCTTAAATAAAAGGGTAATTTCACCACATTGATGATGAAAAATGCCCACGCTCTGGTGCTGACATACGTGTTTTTGTCCAGTTTTTGTTCCAATAAAAACAAGCTAAATAAGGGCCCCGCCGCATTCGCCATCATGGTGACAATGCCACCAAAAAAACCCATCGAATAGGCCGCCCATGGCTTACGCATAAAGGGGGTCGGTCGGTAATCCAAGTATAGCCCCAACAGAATCATGAAAAGAATCATCACCCCCAAAAAGCGCACAAACTGATCCGCATCAATGGACGCCAAAAAATGGCTCGCCACATACACGCCCAAAAAGGCAAAAGGCAAAAAACGCGCCAACACGGACCAGGCCACTTTCGCTTTGTAACTGAACACCGCCATGATGTCGGTGACAATATAAAGCGGAAGCAAAATCGCCAAGGCTTCGGGGCCTGGGTAAGCAATCATCAAAATCGGTAAGATGAGCAACCCCATGCCGCCCACTGAAAACTTGGAAAAACCAGTGATTAAACCGGCCAAAAACAACACAACCCACGCGCTATCCAAAACTGCCTCCTAATAGTCATCCGTGCTGGACACTAGGGTATTGCATTAAGTGCCCAATCGTAATCCAAAAATGTGATGTCGAGGGCCCGATTGTCGAGGGCCGCTACGGTTAGGGTATTTAATGACAAAGCGCCGGCATAGTCACTCAAAAACGCCTCTAATGAGTGATGACCTCGCCAGCCTTTTTCAAAGTCTTCACGATACCATTTAAAAATAGAAGACAATTCTAAGGTCTTACCATTCCAACGGTTACGGCTGCTGTCCGCTAGAAATAATTGCGTTTGTGTCTCTAGCAAGCGGTCGACGTTATCGCCTTGAAACGCTTGGTTTGCTAACGCCGGACAACCAATGCTGGCGCAATTAACGGCAAAGTGAATACGTGGATCTTGGTAACGATTTGAACCGCGAATCAGCGTGTGTTCGATCTCATCCAAAGAACGCATTTCTCCCAACAAAGGAACAAACGCTTTGCTCCACGGCGAACGAAAAAAACGACCAAGGTCTTTGATTGAGCTTAAATCCGGCCATTTGGTAAGAATCAGATCCACTGTCCACGCGTTATACGCATTGATCAAAAACGCCAGTTGGTCGTCTTTCGGCCAGCCATCAAATTCCGACTGGCTGACGTTCTCCAACGTTTTCAAATACGCATTCAACGACGCTTTATTGTCGGCAACGCCTTGGTAATCCACTTGGCTGGCTTTACCGCCATCCAGTAACACCACGTTCTGTTGCAACAATGTATTCCAAACGGAATGATCAAAGGCGTTCGCGCCACTGACACTCGCACTTTGTAAACTAAACAACGCACCTAAAAAAATCAGCCAGTGTTTCATCAACTTACCCTCGACGCCAAGTGTGGTATTTTTCCAGCCAATGTAAAATACGCTCTGGTGCATGAGCGCGTTTCCACTCGCCAGCCGCGTATTTATTGGATTCTGCCCACGTCGGATAGGTGTGAATCGTGCCGAGAATTTTGTTCAAGCCTAAACCGTGTTTCATTGCCAACACGAATTCCGCCAACAAATCGCCAGCGTGTTCGCCGACAATGGTGACACCTAAAATCGTATCTTTGCCCGGCACGGTTAAGACTTTCACAAAGCCGTGTGCGGCGCTGTCAGCAATCGCGCGGTCCAAATCGTCCAGACCATAACGCACCATTTCATAGGCAATGCCTTTTTCTTTTGCGTCTTGCTCGCTCAGGCCAACACGAGCCACCTCAGGATCGACAAACGTCGCCCATGGAATCACACGATAATCCACACGGAACTTCTTCACGGTACCGAACAGCGCGTTTACGGCGGCGTACCAGGCTTGGTGAGCGGCAACGTGCGTAAATTGGTACGGCCCCGCCACATCCCCCGCGGCAAAAATATTCGGAAACAAGGTTTCAAGGTAATCGTTGGTGACAATCGTGCGCTTGGTTTCAATGCCAAGGTTTTCTAAACCATAGCCTTCGAGACGCGCTTCACGGCCCACGGCACAAATCAACGCATCAAACTCGATGACCGTTTCTTGACCGTCTTTCTCAACAATCAGACGCTTAACATCGCCGTCTTTTTCACAACGAATGGCATGGTGTGACGTTAGAATCGTCACGCCATCCGATGTCATGCTTTCTTGCACGAGCTCAGACACTTCTTCGTCTTCCCGCACCATAATGCGAGCCGAACGCTCGACTTGTGTCACATTGGAACCTAAACGGGCAAAACTTTGCGCCAACTCACAACCAATGGGACCACCGCCCAACACCACTAGACGCGTTGGTGGTGCATCGAATGTCGCGAACGCTTCCCAAAGCGTGTCACTGGTGTAATAACCCACCTCGTCCAACCCCGGTAACGCCGGAATAAAAGGACGCGCGCCCGTCGCCAGCACAATACTGCGAGCGGTCAGGCGCTGAGTACCGCCACCGTTTAATTGGATCTCCACCGTCCAAGGGTCAACCAATGTTGCGTATCCCTGAACAACGTCCACACCGAGTTTCGTATAGCGCTCAACACTGTCGTGTGGCTCGACTTTGCTAATGACATCGTGAACGCGCGCCATGACTTTTTTAAAAGAAAACGTCGGCTCGCGGCTGTCCAAACCGTAGTTTTCTGCGTGTCGCATTTGCTGCGCCACTTTCGCACTTTTGATCAAGGCTTTGCTGGGAATACAGCCATAATTTAGACAATCGCCCCCCATTTTGTGGGCTTCAATCAAGGTTACTTTCGCCTTCACCGCCGCCGCGATGTAAGCACTGACTAAACCACCCGCACCGCCACCGATCACGATAAGATTACGATCGAACGTTTTTGGCTTGGTAAAGCCTTTGTAGACGCGACGCGCCTTGATGACGTTAAGCAGCTTTTTCGCCAATAAAGGAAACACGCCCAGCAACACAAAAGAAAACAACAAAGACGGCGACAAAATCCCTGACACACTCTCAAGCTGGCCAAGTTGCGTGCCGGCATTGACGAACACAAACGTGCCGGCCAACATGCCCAACTGGCTGACCCAATAAAACGTCACCGTACGAATCGTGGTTAAGCCCATCAGTAAATTAATCAAAAAGAAAGGGAAAACCGGCACCAAGCGAAGTGTAAACAAATAAAACGCGCCCTCTTTTTCAACCCCTTTATTAATGGCGTTTAGACGCTCACCAAAACGCTTTTGTACGGCGCCTTGCAACACATAACGCGACGTTAAAAACGCTAAAGTCGCACCCACGCTGCTGGCAAAAGACACGATCAGCAAACCCCACCCTAAACCAAACAACGTGCCGGCGGCCAAGGTCATGATAACCGCACCAGGCAACGACAACGCCGTGACAATCACATACAACAGCAAAAACGCCCCGCCGACGAACACAGGGCGATCGGCACGCCAGGCCTCGAATTGCGCCAAGCCAGATTTTAATCCATCCAACGTTAGCAACCGGTGCAGATCAAAGTAAAAAAAACCGACCACAAGCATCGCAATGACAATGACCAACCCCAACTTCTTCATAACTCATGCTCCAACAGCGTTTTTCCACTCAAAAATACACCCACTTAATTACCGTATACACCGTTAGACTCAATCACGACCGACATTCTTACACATGGATGGGGCTTTTTTATCGAGCGCCAAATAACAAAGGGAAAAGCGACCCTTAATGCACGGTTTTCATCCGCCCTGCCAGCACACTAAACGCCACACCAAAACAGCACAGACACAACACCAACCCCACCAAACCCGATAAACCATACGCCGCTATCGCTGTGGCAAAACTCGGTGGCCCAACGGTAGCGCCTAGGTTGCCAAACTGTGCCAGCAAACCATAAGCCTGAGCTTGTTCACTGGGATTGCGAGCCAACGCCGGAATCATCGCCAACGCTGACCCCGGCACCATCCCCAAAAACAGCACCATTATCCCAACCATTACACAAAACACCAGCGCCGACCCATGCACAAAAAACAACATCAGCGCACTCATCGCCACCCCAGAATACGCCATTAATGCGACCCTTTGCGGCCGCATCCAATACTGCGCTATCGCACCCGCCAAAAACGTGCCACTGGTACTGACCAAAGGCAACACCACCAGCATCCACTTTTGCAAACTCACCTCTTCGATCAAACCAGGCACGTACGTTAAAACAGACACCAAGGTACAGGTATAAAATAGGAACACACAGCTTGGCAATAAGGCGCGAGGGTTACGATAAATCCTCATCATCTGAATGATAAAACCGTCTTGAATGCCCGTCACCGGCACCAAATCCAATACCGGGTTTTTTCTTAGCTTGAAGAACAACACCACACCGATTGTGGTGATAAAAAGCCCATGGCTCAAAAACAATGTCTGCAAACCATATAGGTCTAAAATGTTCTTCCCAGCCCAACCACATAACGCAAAAGCGACACCAAAAAACGTCCCCCAAATGCCCATGGTCAAGGATCGATGCTGCGGCGCACTCAACTTAGCAATCAGCGTCGGCGCCGCCACCACCACACCCAACTGAGAAAAGCCTTCCAATGCCCGCGCTAAAAACAACAAATCGAAAGAAGGCAAAGTAGATTGGAACAACGACAAAGCCCCACCTAACAACAAGGCTCCTACCAACACCTTCAAATACCCTACCCGACTCGCGATCATCCCCGCCGACACACCAAATACCAACCCAGCCAATCCCACGGCTGACAGCGCCGCTCCGGTAGACGTGGCGCCCACCTGATAATGGACCAGTAAATCGTCAAACGACACCGAAAACTTCGCGAACTGCATCGCCGCAGAAATCCCTGCAATCCACAGCAACGCCACCAGCAGCCACTGAGTTTTCAGCTCCGGAGTTGAAACATTAAAAGAAGAAATAGAACGGGACATTGACCTTCCTTTTGACAGCCTGCATTACACTGCCTGTGCATAAAGAGAAAAAAGCTGACCTAACGGACAAGCTATATGCCCTATTCTAAAGCAAAAACACCCGCGCGAAGCTCCCATTTGCAGAATAAAAAAGAAGTTGATAAGAAGGCAAGGATGAGCAATCTAACCGATCAAATATTAGACAAAAACAACAACCAAAGTTATCATTGGTGATAACTTCATAAAAGGATTCTTATGAACTGGAAAATAAATTTTTATAGCGGTGTCGAAGATCACATTCTAAGTATGCCTCCTAAAATTCAAGCACGAATGATTAAATTGCTCGAATTAATGGAAAAGCATGGTGCTCATTTAGGCCCGCCACATACGAAAGCTATGGGTGACGGTTTATTTGAAATAAGAGCAAAAGCCAAGGAAGGCATTGGACGAGGTCTATTTTGTTACCTAAAAGGTAATCGTATCTATGTACTGCATGTATTTATCAAAAAATCTCAAAAAACACCAAAGCATGAGCTCAAACTAGCTCGCGAAAGACAAAAAGAGGTTCAACAATGAGTCTTCAAGCCCTGAAACAACGCGCCCTTGAAAACCCCGAAGTGAGATCTGAATATGAGAAGCTCGAAAACGAATTTAACTTAATTGATCAACTGCTTAGCATGCGCATCAAAGCCGGTTTAACACAGCAACAAATCGCAGCTAAAATGCACACTCAAAAAAGCAATATCAGTCGCTTAGAAAAAGGCAACACAAACCCTAGCTGGACGACACTGTCGAAATACGCCCATGCTTGTGGTTTTGAATTGACGCTCAGCGCACAAAAAAATCAGTCAACCTAACTGATTTTTTTGTGGTACTTGCCCCATCGATCGCTGTGTTCACGGCGTCACTGGGTTTAGATCATTCTGTCTCAGTTCTTTCATGCGCAGGCCGATGTTGCCGAGTATCAGCATGAGCCCTCCGACAATTTGGTAGCCGGTGAGGCCCATGTCGAGAAATACCCAGTTGATGGCGGCGGCGAAGACGGGAAAGGACAATTCGGCTAAGGTGGCGAGTTGTGCGGGGACGGTTTTGAGGCCTTGGTAATAGAACCACATGCCGATGAATCCGCTGAGCAACGCCATGACAACGACCAAGCTCAGGTCCACGGTGGTCATCGCGGTTAAGCTGTCGGATTGCGCCAGCGCCATAGGTAAAAGCACCAACAAGCCGGCGACGAATCGCCCCGACATAATCGCGTTGGCGGGCATATGTTGATGTGACAAATACTTGCCACACACTGTCGCTGCGCCCCATGCGATCACGGCAATTAGGGTATATCCGTAGCCTTTTAATAGGCTCGCGGTATCACTGGAATAATGCCATTGCGCGTCACCAAGTTGGCGTAGATCTGGCCACATCATCACAAAGCTACCCAGTAAAATCACCGCTGCCCATTGCAAAAAATGCCCTTCAATGCGTTCTTTTAACAGCCAATACGCCAACAAAATCGCCACGATAGGTTGCAGTTTTTGCAGCAAAATCACGACAGTCGGGTTTAAATAATGGAAGGCTTCGGTAAACGCCAATGTGCCCATTGCCGAGCCGATACCACCAATGAAGAACAAGCACGAAAAACCACTGATCGACATATGACGATAAACATGGCGATAGCGCCACAGCATCGGGCTGACAAACAGCACCAAGGTAAGATGTTCAAACAGAACGATTTGCAACGTGGAATAACCCGCCCCCAACAAAGGGTAGCGAATTAAGGTATCAAGCGCCCATGTGAAGCACGCAATCATGATAAAGAATGTTCCTGCCATCTTTGGTTTCTCCAATCAGTAAGATGCACAGGGGTGATGAGGAATATACCAAGGTCTGTACGTAAAAAAGCACAGCTCTGAAGCCCCTAACACAGGTCAGGCGCAACAAAGGCTTGGTCGACTTCTATCATCCGGACTGTAACCGTCGGCTCTGGAGTCTCACCAGATCTGCTGACCTTAATGCTTTCAATCACAAAGGAAAAAAGCGTTAAGCGCTCGCGGGCTGTTTGATGGATTCTTCAATCTCGTCAAATCACCGCCGGTGGGGAATTTCGCCCCGCCCCGAAGTTCGATTAATGTAAAAATATACCCGGCAACTTTAAACGCATCGCTTTCTTTAGGCAATATGTGCGATCAACACGCAAAAGAAATACTCTGTTGCTAAAGAGACAAAAACCTGACCATTTATCCAGTATTAATATACACTCACAAGCCTTACTAAAAACACTCATTGAATAGGATCACTTCAATGCAAACGTCTTCTAAAAGCGGCATTTTCTACGCGATAACGGCATTCACTCTGTGGGCCATCGCGCCCATTTATTTTAAGGAAATGTCGTTTGTGCCCGCACAGGAAATTCTTGCCCATCGCGTTATTTGGTCGTTTTTACTGGTATTGGCGCTTATTTTAATATTGCGTTATACCGATGCATTAACTACGGTTCTCAAATCCCCTAAAACCCTACTGGCGATGCTGATTACCACGGTGTTGATTGCCGTTAACTGGGGTACCTTTATTTGGGCGGTGCAAAATAATAAAATGCTCAGCGCCAGCTTGGGGTATTACATAAACCCGCTGATCAGTATTTTATTGGGGATGATTTTCTTTAAAGAAAAGTTAGACGGTGTGCGTAAAGCCGCGGTGTTGTTGTGTTTTTGCGCGGTGGTGTTTGAAGTGATTCAATTTGGCTCTTTGCCTTGGATCGCCTTGGCGTTAGCCATTACCTTTGGCTTTTACGGCTTGGTAAGGAAGAAAATTGCGGTCGATAGTTTTACCGGTATGGCCATTGAAACGGCCATTATGCTGCCCATTGCGCTGACGTATTTAATGATGAGTACCTCTTCAACAGCCAGTGTATTTAACAACAGTGCCAGTGTGAACTGGCTGCTGTTTGCCGCCGGACCAATTACCATGGTGCCCTTGATGTGCTTTGCCGCCGCGGCGAATCGTGTGAGCATGGTGACGCTTGGGTTCTTTCAATACATCGGCCCAACGGGCATGTTTTTTCTCGCGGTGTTTTTGTACGACGAACCGCTCAGCCCAGAAAAGCTGGTCACTTTTATGCTGATTTGGTCGGCGTTGGCCATGTTGATTTTTGACTCTTTGCGACGTTTGCGCAATACGCGTAACGAGCCTAAAACGTGATGATACGGTAACTATTCTTGGGCTTTTTTTAGCGCCGTGTTTTGGCAGGTATTTAGACTTCTATTTAGACAATAAAACGGTTTCTTTTTTTGGTAGCAGGCCGCACAATCGCGGCTTGTTTCGCCACTGATTATACTTGATGAACATCATCTCTTTCGACGCCCTAAGAACTCTGCATCTCCCCCAAGTCCGTTATATAAAACCCGAATCCATGTACGACCATTTAGACGAAATTAGAGAAGCCGATTGGTTGCTTTTCCCACAATACTGGCAGCTTAACGCGCTGATTTACGGGCTTAAAAAACGTATTTTTCCTAGTATCGCGTCGTATATGATCGGTCACGACAAAGTAGAAATGACGCGCACCTTCAATACCATTGCGCCTCACCAACATCCATACACACGGATCGCCGCAAACACGCCGTATGAAGCCGAAAAAATCTGGGAAGAAATGCCCTCGCCCTTTGTCGCAAAGATCCCCCGCAGCAGCATGGGCAATGGTGTTTTTCTGATTGAAACCCTCGGCCAATGGCGCGACTACGTGGAAAAAACCGATGTTTTGTATGCGCAAGAATACTTACCGATTGATCGAGACATGCGCGTAATTTGGGTCGGCAATAAGATAGTAAGTGGCTACTGGCGTTTGCAATCGGACAATGGCTTTCACAACAACATAAGCCAAGGCGGGCAAGTGGAAGTGGCGTTGATCCCCAAAGAAGCTCAGGATTTGGTGACCTTTCTGGCTGAATCACTGGACATTAATCACGCGGGGTTCGACATTGCCATGGTCGGCTCAGTGCCCTATGTGATTGAAATAAATCGTATCTTTGGTAACCAGGGGTTACCCAATATTCAACACGATGTGAACACCGAATTACTGAACTACTTAAACGAGCAACATTTATTGTCGACGGGGCAAGTCATCGATCAACTCAGCGGGTTTTAACCTGTCAACGCCTAAGCGCGCGCCATTCTTATCATCGCTGTGATGGCGCTATCAAGCGCTTTGGCGGTGTCCGCTTTCATCCGTGTTTTGGCTCTACAATCGTTGATACTCGCGGCGTATTCTGTCAAAAGTTTTTGCTCTGAATAACGGTCATTTAGATTTTGAAGGAAAGATTTTCTTTGTCGGTCGAATAATGTTTGCATCAGCTTAGCTTGAGTGTGGTTGCCACCGTACATACTCACTAATTTTGGCGTAATCATCTCATGTTGAAGAAACTGACTGTAAGCCGATAAGCCTTTATGAACGACAAACATATCGTTTGATGAATAGTGATCGGCAAATTCATCCAGCTTTATGTCGACAAAATCCACCAACGCAAGACAAGAATTCAGCTCGTTAATAGAAGGCGCTTTCGCAGACCAAGACAGAGATGCGCTCAGCAAGCCAAACACAAACAGCAAATATTTATACATGGTCATCTCCTTTGCTTTTTTATTATTGTTATGCAGTAAATTGATCGCTAAACAGACGAAATCATCTGACTATCAACCGTAACATTAAGAGATCGGAAAGCAAAAAGACTCACGGTATTAATCTGTTTTAATTTGTGTCGATTTCTCTAAAATGCAGAGACAATTAGGAAGTGGCTTTTTTTTGTGATCCAAAAAGACAAGCAGAGTCATGCCATTTATCTGACTATCTCACTCAAAGGTCATCACGCAATGAACGTACACATTCGCACGATTGAGCCACGCGATGCCGCCGACTGGGCATCATTACGTGTGGCGTTTTTACCGGAAATTCATGACATTAATCAGGCCGAAGTAGACGCTTTTTTTCTGGGCCAGAACCCCAACCTAAAAGAAGCCATAGTGGCGCTTGACCAAGCTCAAAACCTACTAGGCTTTATTGAGTTAAACCTTCGGAACAACGTGCCTGGCAGCCATCAAAACACGACGCCCTACATAGAAGCATGGTACGTATTGCCGCCCTTTCAGGGGCAAGGTATTGGTCAAAAGTTAATCGAATTCGCCGAAAAGTGGGCCAGACAACAAGGCTTTGAGGAACTGGCCAGCGACACCCCCATCGCCAATGAGAAAAGCATCGTCTTACACAAGAAAATGGGCTTTAAAGAAATCGAAAGGGTGGTATGCCTGCTTAAACCGCTCAGTGATGAGTAAAACGTCTTTTACTCCCCTGTTTTTTTGCCCCACCCGTCACTAAAATAACGAACATCATAAAACGCAATGGAACACTATGCACATTGACGACGAGCTCCAACTGTGCCAGACAATGTGTCGCCAATGATCATCGTCGATGAAATACAATAAGAGCTTAAAAAAAGCGAGAAGAACGTGACCAATATTATTCAATCTCTACAAAACTTAACCTATGATGATTTGGCCGCATGGGCTGGCGACACCATTGTTGAGCGGGGCAAAGGGCTTAGCCAAAAAGTCACACAGCTTCACTTAGATAATGACAATCAACTTAGTGCGCAGGTTCAAGGCAGTGAGTTATACGATTGTCGAATATTCCTAGATGTTCTACTCGATTCCACTTGCTCTTGTCCCTATAGCGGGGGACATTGCAAACATGCCGTCGCCGTCATTTTAGCGGCGGCAAAGGCATTAAATGCAGGTCAGGATATTCCCACCCAAGCACCAAAAGAAAGCTCTCAGCCTACCGCACTGGATCAAGACAGGCAGGATAAGGACGCCAGAGTGAAAGCCATTCGGGAAACACTCACTCACTCGGGCTTAACTATTGAGTCGGTATTGGCGTTAGCGTCACCAAACCAGCTTTATACACCTAAAGAGCCAGATGAGTATGACGATGACGAAGAGGAAGAAGTCGATTTTTATACTCAGGAATACCAACCGCTTCGCCGTACTCTAACCGCCCTAACTAAGGAAAAGCTGGTTCAGTTATTAATGGACATGGCAGAGGATAATCCTGATGATCTTTTATTTGATCTAAGGGACCGCGCTGACGCTTTATCGGCCATAGACCCTAAGAAACACATCACATCACTACGCAGCCAAATCAAAAAGATCACTGCACAAGAAAGCTGGCAAAACCATTGGGATAAAACAGGTTTCACACCAAATTACAGCCCTATTAAAAGAGGGTTGACGGCTTTACTGGAGCAGGGGCAATGTGATGAGGTGGTCGAATTAGGAAAAGAGCTTTGGAGATTAGGCATAATACAAGCTGGCAACGCGGGTGACGAAGGCGAAACTGCCGAACAGCTGTGCTCTGCCATGCAACCGGTATTCACCGCCCTTCCTAACAGCGCCATGGCGCCTGTGGATCAGCTACTTTGGCTAATCGATCATGAATTATCCGACGATTTTTGTATTTTGGATAACATTGACCTGCCCTATGATCATCCGTCTTATCAAGCCGCTGAATGGCGCGCTGTGGTAGTCATTTTGCGAGAACGGCTGAACAATCAAAGAAAAACTTTTGCCAATAAGACGCCATCCTTTCAAGACAAATACTACTACAAACAGTTATTGCAACATGTGCTGTATGCCTTGGAAAAGTTGGAGGATCAAAACACACTATTAGCCATAATAGAAGACAGTCTGAGCATCACCGAAGACTACCTTGGGTTAGCGAAAACATACTTGGCACTAAATCAGCCAGAAAAAGCCAAACATTGGATGATTCAAGGGTATAAAAATACCTCTGCTGGGATGGCATCATCACTGAAAAAGCATTTAGTAGAACAATGGCAAAAAGAAGGCAAACACCACGAAGTGGCGGCATTATTGGCCGATAATTACTTTACACGGCCTAATCTTGATGTATTTAAACAATTAGAAGCACTTTGTCAGCCTCTGACTATTTGGCCGCCGGTGCGTGAGAAGCTGCTCCATTATTTACAGGATGCCACGCTTCCCGAAACCGACTGGGATGACTCGATATGGCCTTTGCCGGTTCCGTTACTCACTCAGCTCGATGACAACGCAAATCGCCGACCCTCCAAAAATAAAGCAGCAAAACCTTCTTTTCCTCTTTTGCTGGAGATTGATATTGCGCTGTATGAACAACGCTTTTCAGAGGCCGCTGAATTATTTGATAAACAATCGGAGCAATTGAAGTATCAATCGAATACCGCAGCGGTATTAGCCAGAAAAGCCTCCGCGACGCATCCAGAACTTGCTATGACCATCTGGCTAAACAAAGCCGAGGCAGAAATTAGCAAAGTGAACCCGAAAACCTACCCAGTCGCAGGGGAATACCTCAGAGAAATCCGCCTAATCTGCCAACAGCACAATACGCTGCCACGCTGGGATCAGATTCTGAATGACGTTCGTCAGCGCCACAAGGCAAAAAAACGCCTGCAAGTGGTATTGGATCGCTTGGTAACACCAGGGGAAAAGCTAATCACTTAATAAAGCAGCGGCACTGCCACAAACCGTCATCACAAACAGGAACCACTTTAAGTGCTTAGGATTGGCCTTAATCGCCATTTTCACCGCTAGATAAGACCCCAGCATAGTGCCGGAGGCTAAGATGAGACCCGGAATCCAAAGTATTTGATCGTTCCAGATAAACACACACAACGCCAAGGCGGTGAAGCCGAGGGTGCAGACCATTTTCAGCGCATTGGTGCGAACAAGGTCATAACGTAATGTGCCAGCCAAGGCGGCAATAAGAATAAAACCCACACCCGCTTGAACAAAGCCACCGTACACACCAGCAATAAACAAAGCGATCCAAGCACTGGGTTTTTCGCGCACTTTAAAAGGCACGGTGCCTTCTGGTGGCGCAATCATGGTAGGACGAACAATCATGATAATCGTCATGCCAATCATGGCGCTCAGTAATAAGGGTTTTAGCCAGGTTTCGGGCGCGTAACTGGCCGCAAACGCGCCGACAACACCGCCCAGTAACGACGGAATCATCACGGGCATGATGTCTGCGTTATCGAGTTTTTTGGCTTTACGAAAGCCAAACGTGGCGGTCACGTTTTGCAAAAACACACCAACGCGATTGGTGGCGTTGGCGATGTCGGCCGGCATACCCATGACCATCAGCGCAGGCAAGGTTAAGTTAGACCCACCTCCCGCTAAGGTGTTGATAATACCAGCAATAAAACCGGTTCCGACTAACAATGTCACTGTAAACAGGCTGTAATCCATGTGGTTATCCCTATAAAGCGCTTGCGCTGATCAATCAATGTAATAGGCCGCGGATAATAAGGACAAGTACCGGTTCTGACAAAGCAATTTATTGTACTTTTGCCTTATGTTGATCATTTAGCGGTTCCGACACGCGCCGATTAACTCACGCGCACAATCGGCGTTTGGCGTACTTGAGCCGCTTGGTGGCGTTGAATTTGCGCAATATTTGTCACGCTATCGGCCACTTGATGTGGTTCAGTTAGCAGACCAAATCGCACTTCAAAGCGTTTTGATTCCCCCGCGCCTATGGTAGGAACCAAGCCTAAATCGCGCTGATAAGATCGATTGTAAGCAAAGCTGGTACCCGGTTCGATCCCGATCACATAGCCTTGCTCTACCGTGTCGGTGTTTTTCCAAATAGTGAGCACGGGTAAGGTGTCGGTTTGGTAACTCACTTCTATACCACAGCTTGCGTTGGCATTGTGCAACAACGCATAAGAGAACCCCTTTTCGTCGCTTAAAGGACGAACGTTAAACACCCTTTCGTCAAAGTCTTGAGTGGGGGCCGGCATCTGGTTCCAATCGCTCAACCCATCCGCGGCGTAGTCGTTAAAAGGCGACAATTCGGCAACAGGTACATGCAGCTGAGCGCCACTGTCTAAAATCGGTTGGCCAAAATTATTGTGGTAAATGGCTTGGTATTCACGTGGGTAACTGCCCTTGTTGATTAAGGTGTCTTTCATGTACAAATAAGGCTCATCTGGCGTCAGTGACAGCGCGGTGTGCAATTCAAAGTTAGTGAATTTAAAACGTTTTTCATCCACTCGGCCACGCAAAGTGACCCGGTACGGCGGCGCTTGCTCGACCTCTAAAATCACCTCGTCAGCGGGGGTATTTTGAATGCGCCCGTGCAAGGTTAAAAACTCGTCGCCGTCCTGTCCTGGATGCCCCGCCCATTGGTAGCCACAACGCACCACCATTTCATTGAACCCATCGAGCCAACCGATGCCACCGGAGGCTTCTTGATGAATGAAGCTCGGATGCACAATGTCTTTTACTGGCGAATCCCAACCAAATCGCACAGGCTTGCCCGATGCGGTAGCTCTCACCACATCTAACACCGCCATACCGCGGGTTGGCACCACACGCACCACAGAATTTCCTACGGTTAACGTGATTAAACGCGAGCCTGTTTGCTTGCCGCCCATGAGACAGGTTTGTTGAATGCTGATCGGAATGTCTTTCGGCAAGCCCATTAACTCCGCAGAAAGAGAAAAATTACCGACATCAGTGTGTTGTTGATGACTTAAAAGGATGAGTTGAAACATGGCAAGGCCCCCAAAAAAATGTCCCACATGCTAGCGCGCACGCCGTTGGATAGCCATACATCATAGGGATTTTTTACTCTGCCACCGCCCCTATTTATGCTGTATTAATAAGGCGATTCTGTGCGATCATACACAGCTATGGTTGCTATGGCGGAGCCCTGATTTATCGGCCGTTACGCAATGCGCTTGCACTAGGCTAGTCGTTAAAACGGTTTAACGCGGTGGTCTTATTTCATTCACCATGTTGCCAAAACCAGCTGTCAAACACCGAGGTTATTATGAAATCATCGATTAAAATCCAACAACAAATCAATATTGGGTTAATCGTCATACTGTTACTGGCTCTTGCCAGCATTTTTCTGGTCATTGAAACAAAAGTAAAACCGGACCTTACCGCTGAACGTCAAAGACAAATCTCGGTAAATCAAAAAGGCTTGAACGAGTTATTGAGCGCCAAACTGGACAAAATCCAGTTGCTGACCAGTACCCTGGCGCTAGCGACCTCACAACTCCCTAAAGACGATGTTCTGTTCAAAAAGGTCTTCCCGAGCATCATTAATAACCATGACGATAAAAGCATCGCAGGCGGTGGCATCTGGCCAGAGCCTTCGGCGTTTACTAAGGGAACGGATCGTCGTAGCTTTTTTTGGGGCCGCGAAGGCGCCAACATGAGCTACCTTGATGATTATAACGACCCGGCTGGGTCTGGTTATCACAATGAAAGTTGGTACACCGCAGGCAAAACCGCCTCGGTAAAACGTTGCGTCTGGTCTGAAGCCTACATTGATCCCGTGACAAATATTCCCATGGTCACCTGCACCATTGCGATGAAAGAAGGCAACGTGTTTAAAGGCGTTGCCACCGTGGACATGATGCTTGACGGCATCACCACTGCGCTGGAATTATATGGCGCACAAAGCCAAGGCTACGTTTTTGCAATCGATCAAACGGGCCAAGTTCTTAGCTTCCCGAAAGGCAAAGCCAATTTGGTGAAAAGTGACGCCAGCATGTTGACCGCGGTAGAGCTTGGCAACCAGCTGCCTTGGCTAAAGCCGGCATTGAATAACATGCGTGGCCAAAGCCAAGTGGTCTCATTAGCCCACGATGATATTTTAGGCGGCGCAGCCTACGTAGATATCTTCAAACATTCACAAACCGGCTGGACCATTGGCTTAGTCGTACCGAAAGAGCGCATGACCGAGATCGCGCAAAGCATGGGCTGGTTTCTCATGTTGGTCATTGGGGCTTTGTTACTGGTTGTTGGCCTGATCGCTGCGTCCTTCTTTCGCAGCTTGCTCAACAAGATCAATCAAACCACGGTACAAATTCAAGAGCTGGCCGATGGCAACAGCACACAAACCTTAGACATTGACAAAGCCAACGAGCTGGGCGATTTGCGCCAAGCGGTTAACGCGTACGGCAACAAGCTAAAAAACTTGCTCGATCAAATCCACATCGAATCGGCCAATCTGGTGAACGATGCCGGTCGTTTAAATACTTTTAGCCACGATTTCCTAAGCAAAGCAAACAGCCTAAGCGACGAAAACGCGACGTTAGCCGCCGCGACAGAAGAGCTGGGCGCCACCTCGCACAACGTGGCCATGTACGCAAACGAAACGAAACACACCGTCGAACGCATTCACACAGATGTGCGCAAAAGCGGCAAAGAAATGAACACCGTCATCGACACCATGCGTTCATTGACGCAAGCCATGACCAAAGCACAAACCAATATTCTCCAGCTCGACGAAGACAGCCGCCAAGCCAATGGCATGCTCAGCGTGATTCGAGATATTGCCGAGCAAACGAACTTGTTGGCGCTCAACGCCGCGATTGAAGCCGCTCGGGCCGGAGAAACAGGACGCGGCTTTGCGGTGGTGGCCGACGAAGTACGTAATCTGGCGGCAAAAAGTGAAAGTTCTGCGGTAGAAATTGAACAAGTACTGGGCCGCTTGCAAGTCGCCTCGAAGGAGTCGGTCAGCTCAATGGAACTGGGCCACAGCGAAACAGAACGCGCGGTCAGCACCGCGGAAGCGACGGCCGCGCACTTGCAGCAAGTTGTCAGTGCCTTTTCGCAAATTACGGATCAGGCGACACAAATATCCGTCGCGGCGGGCGAGCAACAAAAAGTGTCACAAGACTTGAGTCATTTCGTCTCTCGCTTACAAGACTTGACCGGCAGCAACGCCAGTGACTCCAGCCAATTGAGCCGCATGAGCCAAGAAATTGACGCGATTGCGAACCGCTTGAACAAACTGAAATAAACCAAAATAAACGAGCCGTACCTAAGCCGACACCGCTTGGGTACTTGGACGACAAAGCCCATGATGCAAGTCATGGGCTTTTTAGTTCTGAGAATTCCTTTGCTGGGTATACTCTTCATAGGAGTCGTTATATTGACGAAGGCAGTCATCGTATTGCGTCGCTTTAAAACGTTCACAGTGGCGAATATGGCTGTACTGCAAATTATCATATAGGTCTTTTTTTGAGCAGCTGGCGAACAGCACTGCACACGCCATAAACAAAAGACATTTCATGCTACAAGGTCACCTTCTTGCCAATAACGGAGTAAACACTCATCACAGAAAAGGCCAATATTTGGCCACTAATGCATGTATGCCGCGACGATACGGTGGTCGCAACAAAGCCAGCATATTGGGGCCGCGTTTGCGCAATAGAGATTTACTGTGAGAAAAAGTGCGAAAGCCTTCTTCCGCATGATACGCCCCCATGCCAGAGGCTCCGACGCCACCAAACGGCAAATCGGCTTGCGCGACCTGAATCAGAGTATGGTTAATCACCAAGCTGCCGCTGACTGTCTGCTGCTCGCAGCGCGTTTGATCTTGTGCGTCTTGCGTGAACAAATACATCGATAACGGACGAGGTCGCTGCTGAATGTAGGCCAATGCCTCGCTCATGTCAGAGTACGTTAATATGGGCAACAGTGGTCCAAAAATCTCCTCCTGCATCACCCCCAGCGTGTCATCTGGCTGATGCAACACCTGAAACGCCAGCTTACCTTCGCTTTCAATCGGGCCTTGCGGCATGAGGTTTTCGCATGCCACGCCCGCCTTTGTGGCTTCGTCGACATAGCCTTTTAAACGGGCTAGCTGTCGCTCATTGATCACACTGGTGTAATCCTCACTGAGAATGCCATCCGGGTAATAGCGCGCTAATTCTTGCTTGATGTAACGAATCAGATCGACTTTTTGAGCGGACTGACACAACACATAGTCCGGCGCGACACAGGTTTGTCCGGTATTCATGCTTTTGCCGAAAACGAGTTTTTTGGCTGTGTCTTCTAAATTGGCCGACGGTGCCACCAGCAAGGGCGATTTACCGCCCAGCTCCAGAGTCACCGGCGTTAGGTGTTCCGCGGCGTTGCGCATGATAATCCGCCCAACCGACGTCGAACCGGTAAAGAGCAGGTGGTCAAAAGGCAATTGGCTAAACCCATTGGCCACATCCACGTCACCTTCCATAAAACTGACCCATTTATCGCCCAGTGATTGCTCAACGATAACGCGCAATATTTTGTTTGTCTCTGGGCAAAACTCCGACACTTTAAGCATCGCTCGATTGCCCGCCGCGATGGCACCAACCAAGGGACCCAGACACAGTAATACCGGATAATTCCAAGGAGAAATCACCCCAATCACGCCCTTTGGCTGATACATCACCTTCGCACTGGCTGGCCAAGTACTGATGTGCACCTTACGTCGAGAAGGGCGCATCCATTGATGCAGCTTTTTTTGGGCGTGTTTGATTTCGCCTACTAAAGGCACCAGCTCCACCAGCCTCGATTCCGCGAGGGCGCGATGACCAAAATCTTTTTGTAAGGCGCTCAGTAGCGCGTCTTCGTGCTGCTTGATGGCCTTTAATAAAGAATCAAGCAATTGTGTACGCACTTGCACCGTCGGGAACGCGTGTTGTTGGCTGATGCCCTTTAAACGCTTAAACGCTGCATTAAGGTCATCTTGCGATACCATACTAGGAGAAATAGATGTCATGGAAGCCTCGTTAAATGGCCGGGTTAAATAGCGGAATTAGGTAGTCGTTTTGTGCTCGTCAATACGCAGTATTCATTACACTATCGAATCCTTCCCCTATAAAACAAGGGACACCTTTTCATAGTGGTGCCTGCCATGTCTGCAGAAATGCAAGAAAGCCAACGGCATACTAGACTATAAAGCTGACTATAAAGACAGCAATGACATTCACTGATCATGTTATCGATCAAAAACGAAGTAGACATTGTCGCTCTTAATAGGTTATCCCCAGAAAGAATAGGGCCGAATTATTTGCTCTCACCATTGAAAAGTATCACTATTTTTCTCAGCGTCGCCAAGATAATGCGACAAAAAACTCAGCCGTTTTCTTTGATTCTGCACACAAGCTGCCGCCTAATGAGATAAAAATCATGGCTTTAGACACAAAGGCGAACGAACAACTAATACCGTTACTAAATGACGTTACAACAAGCTTGGTTAAAATTTAAACTATTGTTTTATATGATTTTTATGAATAAAAATGGCCAAAAGCCACAACAATTCGGCAAGAGCAATAGCCAATCATACGAGGTTTTATGTAGACTCTGCATCAATGCAATCGCCTTGACACGGACTTATCCAAGCCCAACCGCCTTGTTCATAACGTAAAAAAGAAGGCTGATCGTATAAAATTTGTACGATTATCGTTTATCACTCGCTCTTGGTCGAAATAATCGCGTAGTAGAATTTTCTTGCACAAAGTTATCCACAGTGTATTTTTCGCTAACCCCCCAGTGAACTAGGTCGCAATAAAACACGATAATCGGTAAAAAACCGCCAATAATGGCATCTGTATTAAGCCATTTGCGCTTTTCTGTCTATCGTAATTTTTTAACAAACCCGTATGATCAAGGCATAAAATCTCCCTACTAAAAGGAAACCTACTATGCACGCTCTCAAAGTCAGCTTCATCGGATTAGGCACCATGGGTTACCCAATGGCCGGTCATGTGAGTAACGCCGGTCACTCTGTTATGGTGTACAACCGCTCGACACAAAAAGCGCAAACGTGGTGCGAAGAATACACAGGGACTTTCGCCACAACCCCCGCGCTCGCCGCACAAGACAGCGACATTGTACTCACCTGCGTCGGCAACGACGACGATCTGCGGGCCGTGTATTTAGGTGAAGCTGGAGCCTTTCAATACGCCAAGCCTGGCACGCTATTTATTGATCACACCACCGCGTCTGCCGAAGTGGCAAAAGAACTGCACCACATCGCCCAAGAACGAGGCTTTTTCTTCATGGACGCGCCCGTGTCTGGCGGCCAAGCCGGTGCAGTCAATGGCGTGTTAACCGTGATGATAGGCGGCGAACAACGTGATTTAGACAAAGCGCAAACCGTGCTCAATTGTTACGCCAAAGCCACTCGCTTAATGGGCCCCGTTGGCAATGGTCAGATCGCCAAAATGGTCAACCAAATCCTCATTGGCGGCGTCTTATCGGGTTTATCCGAAGGCATGCGCTTTGCGCAAAAAGCCGGCTTAGACATTACGACCCTAGTCGACACCCTAAAACACGGCGCCGCAGGCTCTTGGCAGCTGGAAAACCGTGGCGAAACCATGGCGAAAAACGAATTCGACTTTGGCTTTGCCATCGAATGGATGCACAAAGATTTAAGCCTGTGCCTCGCCCAAGCTGAAAAAATGGGGCTCCGCCTTCCCCTTACTCAATCCGTCGATCAAGATTACCAAGACCTCATGGCAGAAGGCTGCGGCCGCCAAGACACCTCGGTGCTGATCAAGGCATTTGATAAAAAAGCCTAAAACCAACCATGCGATCCCCTTTACCAACAGCCGCTCGGGGCAGGGTTCAGAGGATGTCGTAAGTTTGATTCGGGAGGCACAACTTTCATCTAACAAGGTGCGTTTTTTGGTGGTGCCTGCGCCAAATATGTCTACGTCGAATGTCGGAAGACACGTCGTCTAATTCGACCAAAGTGTGTTAAATCGTAGTGGTAGGACACGGATACACAAGCACGTATACTCAGGTAAAAGGATTTACATAAATATACAGAAGATCAGTATGGACACCGAATCGCGAACAACAAACCGCCCACAGCTCGACCTATCATCCGCTATAAAGACAAATCTGTTTATCTTTGGCAGTATTTTTTTATGCATCGAGGCCTATTACATTACGGCCTTTATTAATACTTACCCCATGGTCTCTGGGTTGGATTTACTAAAAGAACACAGCCAATCTGGACGCCTCTTATCCAGTATTGGATTATCGTACTCCGTGTTCGTTAGCGTCTATTTTCTGACGCGAAACTCACTCGAACGCCCAGTAAAAAAAGCGTTCTTTGTGTCTGTGATAGCCGGATGCTCCATCTACTATGGGATTGAAAAGCTCGTTGATCAATTTGTAGATAACGCCAAACAAGAAACCATTCTTTGTAGTTTTTTAGGCAATTACGCTAAGAAAAACTTCTTGATCGGCGAGGGCACCGCGGTGCCTTTCTGGAATTCCGAGTCTACTTTTACGCCGTTTGAAGACATACAACTTGGGCTTATTCTGCTTCCTGCCGCGATGTGTACTAACAAGCAGATACTCGACGAATCTTTCTCGACCCGCAAACTCAGGGTCGACTTTAAAGCCATGATTGAGAAGGTGGTGGATGAAAAAAACGCCTCCTATCACCAACTAACCATAGCTGAATTAAGCTCCAAAATCCGCTCACTCAAAGCCAACTTAAAAGATATTCGAGAAGGTCACCTAAAAGTTGTCAGCGCATCAACAGAAGGAAGATACCAGCGCTATTTAAAAAACTATCGGCGCTCTTTGAGTCGGGGTGGAATTAGTCACTCCAGCGTCAATGCGCTCACCGATTTTACCGACGCTGTTCGGAGTGGAAAAAGACGGACGCCATCAGAAAACGCTTTCTATGAAACCATTATTCGCGCGGAATTTACAAAAAAACAGAATGACATTTTAAAGGGAGCAATAAACACTAAACGGGATATTATTTCAGAAATAAGTCGTGCCATGGATAAAGAAAAATCAAAACTGGTGACATCGGTGGTGACAGCTTGGTCTAAAGGTCTGCCTGCAGAGGGCATTAACACTACTCGGGTAATGCGAGAGGCTGTGAAAACGGTCGTTTCACCGCTTATTTTAATTTCTTGTTCTGGCTTATCTATTTTATTGGCTTTCGCTTCATTAATGTCTCTTTTAATACCTGATTTAAAAAATTCAAACGTTGAAAAAAATCAAGGACATGGTATTAGAGCACTTTTTAAAATGACAAAATTTTTATTAAGCCCTATTGTTATTATTCCCGCCATTATAGTATTTATACCCGTTTCTCAAACACAGTCTTTTATGCTAAAAGATATTAAAGAGAGTAACGAAGAAATAGCCATCAACAGCCTATTAAAAACGCAATTTTTCGTATACCCAAAATTAATGAATATCTATCAATTTTTTCACTATAGGCCTACTTTAAATATGAGCGGACACATTTTGGCTAAAGAGGAAGAGTTAATAACGTATTTTTCTACTAGAATTGATAAATCTTTTAACGAGATGAAATATACGACCCCATCACTTCAGTCTGTTGTTTTTTCAAGCATCGCCCTAGACAGCTATAGGCGTCTCGAGGAAAAGCACATTATATATTTACGCTCTATTATTGATTTTTATACAAAAAATTGTAGTAAAGCCGACTTTGATAAAAAAAATATCTCTTGTGTAAAAATGGAATATATGAATTCGCTCTCTCTTATTTATTAAGCTTTGATTAATTAAAATAATAACACCACATTGATTTAATAATTTTTCACACGCGGTATTCATTAGAAAAATTCAGCCAAGTAAAGAACATATTTTTTAGTAACAGAGGGTAAAAATGAAAGCGATTAAAATACGTCATATTTTCACGGGATTTTTAATGCTATTGGCAATTAAAATCAATGCTGAAGAGCTTAAAACCTATGGCAACATTACTCTTAGAGAGATGAACGAGGCGTTAGTAGAGGAACTAGAAGAACGAACCGGTATAAAACACGCCATACCAGACACGCTCAAATTCTCTATATCAAAAGCGAAAAGAGCATCCGACAAAACCAAACTGATCGACAACTATAACAAACTTGTTTTCATCAAGTCCGAACTGGAATCGAGAGTAACCGTTCGAAAATCATCACCCGGTTATAACGATCTGATTGCTATTACTATAAGCGACTTTATAGTGACAGGCCCAAGAAATTATCCATTCCCTAATGCAAAATCCTCAGCGCTATTTACCCTTGCTAGAGGCGAGCAGATGAACAACATCATATATTCAGACTTCCAAGGTGTTAGAGAAAACACGGGGTATTCGATCACGTATCGCACCGTATACAGTGAAGACGGCAGCGTCTGGATAAATGGCACTAAAATAGAAAATCCACACAATGCCAAAATATCCTTCCATGTCATCGCAAATAATAAAGATTTCACCGTTAATGCCATAATAAATACGAGTAAAAATGGGTGGAACTAATAGTATTTTTAGCAAATAATCTAATCAACAGTTAAGGAAAATGCGAATGCCGTCCATTTGTATGCAGTAACTTGAGTGCCCCATCCACACGATGGCGTTGTCTTGCTTATTTAATAATTTGAGGTTTGTTTTCTTAGAGGGCAACGGCTTATTGGGAATCGCATTCAGGTCTTCAGTGAAAAAGAATGCATACCAAGCCATGAGTTGATTTTGTTGGCTAGAAATAACATTTGTCGTAGTGTCGTTATTAAACGCACCTTGTTGATAGTGGTGTTCTGTATGGTAGGAAATACGCGTCGTGTCGACGGATGGCTCATCAAATTGAGCTTGTTGTAAATATAAGAAAATACTAATGGCAAGGACCATTAATATGCCGATGATGATAGCAGTGATTTTTGAGAAAGTGCGCAAGGGATATCCTATTTAATTTTTTGAGAATGTTATTCTGGTTTCGCTAGTGCCTAATATTGCCGATAAATTAGTGTTATCTTCAATATGACCAATACGAGTGTATGAATATGAGGTATTAAAGGTTTTATAGAAGACCACCAAAGTACGAGAACCCCATAACATGATGTCTCCATTATTAATCGTACCAGGTCGATAGGTATCTGTTGTTAGCGCCTTTGGTAAATCGGCTTCTTTCTCGTTATTGTTTAGGTCTGTCATGTCTAGGGTCAGCGGTAACATAGCTGTAAATTCGCGTGCGGCATCGGTGTCGGCTAAGGCAACAGCGAAACCATGTTCTCCAATGGTGATCCATGTGTGAGGCTTCTCCGATTTAATGGATGCTTGTTGAGTAGAAGCAGGCTTTGTTGTTGACTGCTCTGCATGGCCGTTACCGAGCGTTAGTAAAAGCAGTAACGAAAGACAAATTTGCTTCAGGTTTTGTACTTTTTGATGGCCCGCTATTAAGAGTGAGGTGTTTAGGTTATCTGTGTTGATATGAAAAATTTTATTCATAATAAGAGCCTCATTACTTTATTTTGTATATGGATAGATACGTTACTTTGTTTGCATACGATAAGCTTGAAGCGACAGGAAGGCACTAATGAATAAGACGGCTGCGCTGGCAATAAAGGTGCTTTGGTAGCCATCTGCATCGAAGAGTATGCCACCTATTGTTGAGCCTAATGCAATGGATAATTGAATCACGGCAACCATCAGGCCGCCGCCTGCTTCAGCATTATCTGGCATCGCTTTCGCTAACCAAGTCCACCAAGCGACAGGTGCCGCCGTGGCGACGAGCCCCCACAGTGCGAGTAGTAAAGCGACAGGGGCAACATAGTTTCCAGCTGATATCAGCATGACAGCAATAGCCGCCATAAAAACAGGAATGCCAATCAGCAAGCCATATAAAGTACGTTTTAGGATCGAACTGATGATTAACGTACCGATAAACCCTGAAAACCCAATGGTAAGTAATAGAAGAGACAGGGTTGATACGGTGGTCTGCGTGACGGTTTCGAGAAAAGGACGAAGATAGGTAAAGAGCGCAAACTGTCCCATAAAGAAAGCCCCGCATCCAGCCATACCATAAGCAACAGCACGGTTTTTTAGCGCCTTGAGAATAGTGCTTGGACCTGAACCTGAAGCGCTTGCCTTTCCTTTCATTGAGGGTAAGGCTATCCATTGCCAGATTAAGGTGATCAGTGCGACGGGGATGATCGCCAAAAAGGCACCTCGCCACCCGATAATTGAACCTAGATAACTTCCCAATGGCGCGGCAATGACGGTCGCGAGTGCATTTCCACCATTAAAAATCGCCAGTGCTTTGGGTACCTTGTTAGGTGGAACTAAGCGAATTGCCATGGCAGCAGACATAGACCAAAAACCACCGATAACGACGCCGATGAGTGCGCGACCTAGCATATAAACTGGGTAGTTTGGCGCCAGTGCGACGATGCTTCCAGAAACTCCCATCAAGACGGTTAATATCAACATTAACTTTTTGCGGTCCATAGAGCCAATAAGCATAGGAAGTAGTAGGCTAGTGAGCACGGCGAAGGCGCCAGAAATTGCAATACCTTGTCCTGCCATGCCTTCTGTAATGTGTAAGTCGCTGGCAATGGGCGTTAGCAAGCTAACTGGCATAAATTCGGACGCTATCAGTGTGAATACGCAGAGCGACATGGCAAAAACGCCACTCCAATGTGCCGTGTTGTTTGTCTTCTCTGCTGGTGTTCCCGCATGAGTTTCTGATGTGCTGATTGCCATCGTTTTTGTTACGCCTTGGTTATTTACAAACTTGGTTATTACACATAAGCACCACGCCAGCTCAACGAGCGCACGTGGTGCAGTAGTTACGTTAACTATCCTGATGTCGATTAAGCCAGGTGTTGCTGAAAGAAGCTTTCTAGCTTGTCGAATGGAATGACATCCACTTGATCGTATAAATCAACATGACTTGCCCCTGGGATAATCATCAATTCTTTTGGTTCAGCCGCATTTGCGTAAGCCGTTTGACTGAAGTAAAGAGAGTGTGCTTTTTCGCCATGAACGAACAATATTGGGCGAGGAGAGATTTCCGCAATATAGGTCAGTAACGGCGCGTTCATAAATGACAGTGGCATCGTTTTTGACCAGGCGTTACCAGAGTTGACCGCTCGTGGATGATATCCTCGTGGTGTCATGTAGTAATCATGATAGTCGACCATAAATTGCGGTTCGCCACCTTTTAGCACGTTATAAGGTGCTTGATAAGCTGGAGTTGCTTTCCCAGCATCTTCCCAGCGTTGCTGGCTCAGTTGCGTTAGCATTTCTGTACGCTGTTCGAGTGTGACGCTGTCATTATAGCCTTTTGATACGACTCGACTTATATCATACATAGTGCTGGCTACGACGGCTTTGACACGTTTGTCGACGGCGACGGCATTTAATGCTTTACCACCCCAACCACAGATGCCAATCATCCCGATACGTTCACGATCCACATTGGGTTGCATCCCAATACAATCTACCGCGGCACTAAAATCTTCTGTATTAATGTCTGGCGAAGCAATGTTACGAGGCTCGCCACCACTTTCACCCGTGTAAGAGGGGTCAAAAGCCAAGGTGACGAAGCCACGCTCGGCCATTATTTGTGCATACAAACCAGAAGATTGTTCTTTCACAGCACCGAAAGGCCCACCAACAACAATGGCAGGTAATTTACCAGAGGTGTTTTGTGGCTGGTAAAGATCGCCAGAAAGGGTAATGCCATAGCGAGTTTTAAAGGTGACTTTTTGGTGATTTACCTTATCGCTTTTGGGAAATGTTTTGTCCCAGTCATTACTTAGCTTTATTGGTGATTGTGCAAAGGCTTTGCCAGTGGTTAGCGAGGCAACGCCCAGCGCAGCCATACCTACACCCGTTAATTTCATCATATTGCGACGTCCCTCATCAGGAACCTCTTGCTGGGCAATATCCTTTTTGATGTCAGTGTGTTTATCCATGGTCATTCTCCAGATATGTAGGTTAGGTAAAACGGTTGTCGATCACAATGAGGCACGGCACATCGTCATCATTGAAGCCCTTTATTCGCTTGCTGCGGCGTATTGTTCGTCAGTAACTTTCTCCTTCCAAATGACATTCACGCCATCCTTTGAAGCGGTAATAACAAGGTGGGTCATTACGGCATCAGACGTAGCGCCATGCCAATGATCTATTCCCGGCGGACACCAAACACTTTCACCTTCATGAAAGTGAATGACTTTACCGTCACGTGTTCCGGTCATAGCAACGCCTTGGGTGACTATAATATGTTGCCCCGCGGGGTGGGTATGCCAAGCTGTTCGTGCCATTGGCTGGAAGGTGACATAGGCGGCACTGTAGTTCGCAACGCCATTTTCTGGGAATACCATTTTGACGTTCACTTTGCCGGTAAAAAAGGTATCTAGGGCTTCGAAAGCCTGAAGGTCACCGGTTCGATAAACTTGCTGTTCTGTTTGGGCTTTCGCTTCAACACTTGCCGCTGAAGTCGCTGTTAAAGTCGAAGGCATATTTTTTTTCATGAGATTCACTCCTCGTTACGTTATGAAAACATCCTCAAAGAAGTCATTAGGATTGGAATTGAGTCTAGTGCTTCAGCGGCGGTGCTCACTAGCCTAATATTGTTTAAAAAATGCCTAATTCTTCTACCGTCATGGATTTTTACTAGATGCGAAAGACGACACTTTTTTAAAAACATAATGTATTAACTTAAGTCACTGTTTTATATGTGAATTTGAATCTTACTTTTTTTTAGAATTTGATGGCGATGCTTATATATTGCCTAATATTCTTTTATTACTTAGATAATGTAAGATAGTGGCGGGATCAATAAAGATGACTAACGTCCTCAATAGGGTGATTATGGGTAGTTTACAAAGTAAAACTCTTGCTGAAGCGAAACTGGCTCAGCAGATTAATAAGTGGATAGAGAGCAGCGTTAATCAAGTTAATACGGAGATTCCAGGCCTTAAATTAACCCGATGGGAATCGATTACACCGCCAACGAGCTACACTCACAATCCTAGTATTTGTTTGATTGCACAGGGTAAAAAACGGGTTCTTTTGGGTGAAGAAAGTTATGTTTATGACGCGAGCCACTTTCTTGTTTCGTCTGTAGATCTGCCCATCATTGCTAACATAATAGAAGCCACTCCAGATACCCCTTATCTCGGCTTGATCATGGAACTGGACTTACAAGTAATCTCTGAGCTGATTGCGGAGAGTGAGCATCTGTTCAGTCATGATATAAAAACGCCAAAGGGAATCGCTGTCGGCCTTCTTTCTGAGTCATTGCTCGATGCGTTTACTCGATTGTTGGGATTATTAGGCGAACGCGATAATGTCAAAATCCTTGCTCCTATTATTCAGCGAGAAATTCTTTACCGTCTTTTAACGTCAGAACAAGGCGTTTTACTTCATCAAATTGTCACGACAGACAGCCGCAGTTATCAAATTTCAAAGGCCATTGAATGGCTTAAAAACAACTTTTTTAAACCGCTCATTGTTAATGAATTAGCGACTTACAGCGGAATGAGTCTCTCTGCATTTTATGCGCATTTTCGCTTAGTGACTTCTATGATGCCTCTGCAGTTTCAGAAAAAGCTCCGCCTTAACGAAGCTCGTCGTCTCATGCTGACCGAAAATCTGGATGCGACAGCGACAACGTTCAAAGTAGGCTACGAAAGCCCTTCTCAGTTCAGTCGGGAATACGCTCGTCTGTTTGGGCAAGCGCCAAAACGACATATCGAGGCATTACGAAAAGCAGCCCTACCTGCATAGCCAGTGGCGACTTCGCCCATACGGCTTGATGCACCTGTAAAAACCAAGACCTCATGACAGAAGGCCGCGTTCGACTGTGCCCCAACAAACGTGGTGACACCCTAGTAGCGCATATGCATTACCACGCGGAGCGTGGGAACGAGTGTGGTCCGTGGGAACGAGTGTGGTCCGTGGGAACGAGTGTGGTCCGTGGGAACGAGTAAAATTAGGCTAACCCTAACTTACACATGCTTGTACAACGGCAAAAAAAGTGAGTCATTAATTAAAGGTTCTGACGTGATCAGTCAGCCTACCCACTCACTATGCCGGGACGTGGAATATTTTTTTGCTCTTTTCCTACACATTACTTATGTCTGTTTTTACCCAGATCCCTTTAAATACGCGGGATTTCTGAGGGTTACACCCGTTGTTATTCATTCCACGCATAGGCCGTATCGTTATTTCGATTGGTGATTTAGGTCAGCTTGAGTACTCTTCAAAGACGCTGTTTTTTGGAGGTTCTGTTTTTTATTCAGACTTTCAGAGTATGGCCAAGGGGGCTCAAGGATGAGACAGGACAGCGTCGTTCAGGCAGGAAGTCTGAATGGCGTTTGTTTCTTATTCGCGATGCTTCATGGCATAGGTTCCTCCCAAAAATCACAAAAGTAACGAACACCTTGATTCAACTTCCCACGTGTTTAACACAAAATATAATGACGTTAATGGAGAGTACCAATGAAAACAGGGCTAGCAAAACTGACGCTTGCACTCATGGCGGCTGGCGCGATCAGCACTTCTGCTCACGCGGCATCCACACTGGTTTATTGTTCTGAAGGCAGTCCAGAAGGCTTTAACCCTTCGTTCTACACTTCTGGCACTACGTTTGATGCGACTTCGAAAAATATGTTCAACCGTTTGCTTGAGTTTAAACTGGGCACCACCGAAACCGAGCCGGGCTTAGCCGAAAGCTACGAAGTTTCCAGTGATGGCCTTGAGTACACGTTCCATTTACGTAAAGGTGTGAAGTTTCATTCTACTAAAGACTTCAAGCCAACACGGGATTTTAACGCCGACGATGTGATTTTCACCTTCGATCGTCAAGGCAATAAAGACAACCCATATCACACGGTATCGGGCGGTTCTTACGAGTACTTCACTGGCATGGGCATGGATACGCTGATCAAAGAGATGGTGCGCGTTGACGACTACACCGTGAAGTTCGTGTTAAACCAGCCAGAAGCGCCGTTTATTGCCAACTTGGCGATGGATTTCGCATCGATCTTCTCAAAAGAACAAGCCGATATGTTGATGAAAGCAGGCAAACCTGAACAAATCGACATCAACCCTGTGGGCACAGGGCCGTTCCAAAAAGTACAGTACCAAAAAGATTCTTTGATTCGCTACACAGCGTTTGATGATTACTGGAAAGGTCGTGCAAAAATTGATCGCCTGGTGTTCTCTATCACGCCAGATGCGTCGGTTCGTTATGCCAAATTAAAAGCCGGCGAATGCGATGTGATGCCGTACCCGAACCCAGCAGACCTTAAGCAAATGGAGTCGGATCCAAACATCAATTTGATGAGCCAAGAAGGCTTAAACGTCGGTTACTTGGCGTTTAACACCCAGAAAAAACCCTTTGATGATGTGCGCGTACGCCAAGCGTTAAACTTAGCGACGGATAAGAGCGCGATTATCGATGCCGTCTTCCAAGGTGCTGGTAAAGCCGCGAAAAACCCGATTCCACCGACGATGTGGTCGTACAACAAAAACGTGGTCGATTACCCATACGATCCTGTCAAAGCGAAAAAACTGTTGGCCGAAGCGGGTTACCCAGACGGTTTCGATACCAACATTTGGGCGATGCCAGTACAGCGTCCATACAACCCGAATGCCCGTCGTATGGCGGAAATCATGCAAGAAGATTGGTCTAAAGTGGGCGTCAAAGCCGAGATCGTTTCTTACGAATGGGGTGAATACCTAAACCGCTCCAAGAAAGGCGAGCACGATACCGTATTGCTTGGTTGGACCGGAGACAATGGTGACCCAGACAATTTCCTTTATGTATTGCTAGGTTGTGATGGCGTCGGCGGATCAAACCGTGCTCAGTGGTGTGACGACGAGTTCAACAATTTGTTGTTGGCCGCGAAGCAAACCTCTGACAAAGCGGAACGTACGACGCTGTACGAAGAGTCTCAAGTGGTCTTCAAACGCGAAGCCCCTTGGGTGACCGTAGCCCACTCTGTTGTGTACGAGCCTATTCGTAAAGAAGTGAAAGGGTACAAAATCGACCCTCTCGGTGGTCATTACTTCTACAACGTCAGCAAATAATCGACGTTTAGCCGTTCGTCCATTGAGTTGAATACTGATGGACTAAGCAAAGCAACACAAAACTTCTGTTCACTGGAACGTGAGCAGAAGTTTTGCTGACCGAGCCGCTGGCTTGATCAAACAACACCTCAAGAGAGTCCATCTTTTATGTTCCAGTTTATTTTTCGTCGTCTAAGTCTGGTTATTCCGACCTTCCTCGGTATCACTTTATTGACGTTCACCCTTATCCGCTTGATTCCTGGCGACCCGATCGAAGTGATGGCCGGCGAACGCGGTGTGAGCGAAGAACGCCACGCCGAATTAAGCGCCCAACTTGGCTTCGACCAACCCTTGTACGTTCAGTATTTTCGCTACGTCAGCGGCGTATTACAAGGGGATTTAGGCAATTCGCTGATCACCCGCGAACCCGTCATGAAAGAGTTTCTCACGCTGTTTCCGGCCACCATCGAATTGGCCACCTGCGCGGCGATTTTTGCCATTTTAATTGGTTTGCCGGCGGGGATTTTTGCGGCCGTCAAACGCGGCACGATTATTGACCACTCGGTGATGACGTTTTCGCTCACCGGCTATTCCATGCCCATTTTCTGGTGGGCGCTGCTGTTAATGCTGGTGTTTTCCGTCAACCTCGGCTGGACGCCCGTCTCGGGGCGGATCGATGTGGTGTATTGGATCGACGACGTGACCGGCTTTATGTTGATCGACTCTTTGTTGTCTGACGAAGAGGGCGCTTTTACCTCGGCCGTGTCGCATCTTATTTTACCAAGCATTGTGTTAGGTACGATTCCCATGGCGGTGATTGCCCGCATGACGCGCTCTTCCATGTTAGAAGTGTTAAGCGAAGACTACATTCGTACCGCTCGCGCCAAAGGCATCGCGCCGTGGCGGGTGATTGTCATTCACGCTTTGCGTAATGCGCTGATTCCGGTGATCACCGTGATTGGTTTACAAGTCGGCATCTTGCTGTCTGGGGCGATTCTGACCGAAACCGTGTTCGCTTGGCCGGGCATTGGTAAATGGCTGATCGAGTCCATCGGACGCCGAGATTACCCCGTTGTTCAGGGCGGTATTTTAATCGTCGCCTGCATCATTATTGTCGTGAATCTTTTGGTAGACATTACCTACGGCATTGTAAATCCACGTATTCGACACAGCCGATAAGGAGGCGTTTTATGACCACGTCAACCGAAACGTCCACAACAAAATCCGCCGATGCCATTGTCGCGCCGGCGCCGATGACCCCGTTTCAAGAGTTTTGGCATTATTTCAGCCGCAACAAGGGGGCGTTGGGTGGCTTAATTGTCATCGCCATCATCTTTTTCATGGCGATCTTCGCCAATTTTGTTGCGCCCCATTCACCGTCTGATCAATACCGCGACGCCTTGCTGTTACCACCTGCGTGGTTGGAAGGCGGTAATTGGTCGTTTGTACTGGGCACCGACGATGTGGGCCGCGATATTTTATCGCGCCTGATTTACGGCTCGCGTTTGTCCATTGCTGTGGGCATCGTTGCGGTGACGGCGTCGTTAATCATGGGGATTTTGCTGGGGTTAGTCGCCGGTTATTTCAGAGGCATGATCGACACCGCCATCATGCGGATCGTCGACATCATGCTGGCCATGCCAAGCTTGTTGCTCGCGATTGCGATTGTGGCGATCTTAGGGCCAAGCATTGTCAACGCGGCCTTGGCGATTTCCATCGTTTCCTTGCCTCACTATGTGCGCTTGACTCGTGCCGCCACCATGGCGGAAATGTCTCGCGATTACGTCACCTCATCCAAAGTGATTGGCGCTGGCCCGTTGCGTTTGATGTTTGTGTGCATCTTGCCAAACTGTTTAGCGCCCTTAATCGTGCAAGCCACCTTAGGTTTTTCCAGCGCGATTCTGGACATGGCGGCATTGGGCTTTTTGGGACTCGGCGCACAGCCACCGACCCCAGAATGGGGCTCCATGCTGGCCGATGCCTTGCAATTTGTACAGCGCGCTTGGTGGGTAGTGACCTTCCCCGGTTTGATGATTTTGATCACCGTATTGGCGTTTAACCTCATGGGCGATGGCTTACGTGATGCCCTTGATCCCAAGTTGAAACAGTAAGAGAGGTTGGTATGTCACTGTTACAGTTGGACAATTTAAGCGTTACCTTCGGCCATTTTCGCGCCGTAGATAACATCAGTTACAAAGTAGAAGAAGGCGAAGTGCTCGGCATCGTGGGCGAATCTGGCTCCGGTAAAAGTGTCAGCTCTTTGTCGATCATGGGCTTGATCGATTTTCCCGGCAAAGTCAGTGCCGATCAATTAACCTTTGACGGTCAAGACCTGCAAGCCATGCCCGAAAAGCAACGTCGTAAGCTCACTGGCTCCGACATTGCGATGATTTTCCAAGACCCGATGACCAGCTTAAACCCGTGCTTTACCGTGGGTTATCAAATCATCGAAGCCTTGAAAACGCACCAAGGCGGCAGCAAGAAAGAACTGAAAGCGCGCGCCATTGAACTGCTCACCCAAGTGGGCATTCCGGCACCCGAATCTCGCTTGAACAACTATCCGCACCAGCTATCCGGTGGCATGAGTCAGCGGGTGATGATCGCCATGTCGATTGCCTGCGACCCGCGTTTGCTCATCGCCGATGAGCCGACCACGGCATTGGATGTGACCATTCAAGCGCAAATCATTGATTTGCTCATCGATCTACAGCGCAAAAAGCAAATGGGCTTGGTGCTGATTACCCACGATTTGGCCCTAGTCGCTGAAGTCGCTCATCGCGTTATTGTGATGTACGCCGGTCAGATCGTCGAATCTGGCCCAGCGTCGGAAGTGTTTAGCACACCGAAGCACCCGTACACGCAGGCTTTGCTGGCGTCTTTGCCAGAATCCGCGGCAGGTAAGTCGCGTCTTGAAGCCTTACCCGGCGTGGTGCCAGGGCAATACGATCGCCCTGTAGGCTGCTTGCTCAGCCCACGCTGCCCGTATGCCACCGATCATTGCCGCAATGTGGCGCCAATCAATCAGGGCGACCTAGACCGTCAGGTAAAATGCCACACGCCTCTGGACCAAGAAGGGAGACCCGCCGCATGATTCACGCCGATAAGCAATTGATTTTAAAAGCGGAAAACCTCAAGCAGCATTACCATGTGAAGCAAGGTTTTTTCAAACCCGACGCCGTGGTCAAAGCCGTCGATGGCATCAGTTTTCACCTTGAAAAAGGCAAAACACTGGCCGTGGTGGGGGAATCTGGCTGTGGTAAATCGACCCTAGGTCGCATGCTCACCATGATAGAAACACCAACCGAAGGGCGCTTGGCGCACCTCGGGGAAGATTTGCTCACCTTGAGCAAGGACGCACAAGCTAAGCTGCGCCAGAAGATTCAAATCATCTTTCAAAACCCGTATGGCTCACTGAATCCACGTAAAAAAATCGGTGCGATTTTGGAAGAACCCTTGGTGATTAATACCACGCTATCCAAGGCGGAGCGCAAAGAAAAAGCCCTCGCCATCATGGCAAAAGTGGGCTTAAAAACCGAGCATTACGACCGCTATCCGCACATGTTTTCCGGTGGACAGCGCCAGCGTATTGCCATCGCTCGCGGCTTGATGCTCGACCCGAACGTGATCGTCGCCGACGAGCCAGTGTCGGCACTCGACGTGTCGGTGCAAGCACAAGTGCTGAACCTGATGATGGATTTGCAGCAAGAATTTGGCCTGAGTTATGTGTTTATTTCTCATGATTTATCTGTGGTGGAACACATCGCCGACGATGTGATGGTGATGTACCTAGGTAAGGTCGTTGAGCAAGGTACCCGCGAGCAATTGTTCAATAACCCTCAACATCCTTATACGCTGGCGTTGCTGTCCAGTACGCCGCAACTTTCGCCAGAAAAACGCCGTGTGCGTATTAAACTCGAGGGAGAATTGCCATCGCCGCTGAATCCACCATCGGGTTGTGCGTTTCACAGTCGCTGCCGTTACGCCAACGACCGCTGCCGCAGTGAAGCGCCTGTTTTGCGTCTGCATGATAAAGGCGAACACGAACAGCACCATTTAATCGCCTGTCACGCAGTAGAAGAAAACCGCATCGCAATCATCAACGACCCAGTCGCTTAAGGTTCTTAATCGGCGTTCGAACTGCAGAATCACCCACAACGCCCGACCGGGCGTTTTTTTGTGGGCGAGCCGTGCACCTGACCACACCGCTGCCCAGTATTCTTTTTTTGACAGTTTGTCATTTAGTATATTCATACTGTTTTAAAAAATAATGTTTAATATATCAATAATTGATGTTAAAACCTAAAAAATGGATGACCAGGCAAACGTCAAAACCATTACACTCTCTTCGATGATGTTATTAAGTCAATTTTAAGGCCGCTATTCGGTTTGCGTTTTTATCGTTAAAGAAATAAGTGCCCTAGCCTATGCAACGCATAGTTCATCACACTTATTACGCAAGATACTGATTTATAAATATAATTAATTTTCGGTGTGTGCATATGATGTTGGATTTTTCTGCTTATGACCTGCAATTCATTGGTGTTTCAACGCAGACTATTACTAATTTCGTTTCGAAAAATACTTTCTGTGACTCCCTCTTTCTCCAAAATTTCTCTCAAATGAACATGGCGGCATTGCGCTTTAAGGCGTTTGGCCCACTCTCTTTTTTAGAGTATGAAGCGGGTGTTCCAATATCAAGGAGCTCGTTTAAGGCTTCTGATGCCTTATTTATACACATTATTTTGGCCGGCGAAAGTAGGGAACAAGGCCTCTCTGGACGGATTTTAAGGACAGGAGATTTCATTTTTATAATGCCTAACGATCCTTTTTTATCGAGTGATTCGTTAGACTGTAAAAAGCTAATAATTAAAATTCCAACCGATTTTTTACACCAAACCGCGCACGAGTTTGGTTATTTACTTTCTACTGGCGCCATGCTATTCGATAGTAAGGTTCATCCTTTCCCTATGATTGGCCCTTTATTTAACTTGCTCAATGACATGCTACAACAAGACTCTACCATGCTAGGTGAACCGGCCTTGGTGTATTACGGGAAGTTATTAAACAGCGCAATTTTAACCCTGTTTCGTCATCATTTTGATCAAGGTATGCCGTCTAAGAAGCCCCTACATCGTCATGTGAAACAGATCCTACTCTATGTGCAAGATAATATAACGGCAGACATTACTGTCGACGTGTTAGCCGGCCTGTGTCAAATTAGTCGTAAATCGCTGTATAACTTACTGGAACGAGAAGTGGGGCTGACACCGTCATCTTATGTGCGTCGTCTAAAACTAGAGAAGGCGCATTCCGAACTTAAAAGTAACGAACGCGTTAAAAATGTCACCCAAGTCGCATTAAAGTACGGCTTTACCAATTTGGGCCGCTTTTCGGCGCAATATCGCGAACAAATCGGAGAATTGCCATCACAAACCTTGCGTGATGGTTCACAGTGACCGCCGTCTAAGAACGATCCGTGCTAAGCAAGAACGGTAAAATGAATGGGTTGTATTACAAAGAGAAAAACACACTGAACAAAAGGGGTAAGTCCAGTGTGCTTTAGGATTGCTCGTTATTAGAACTTGTACATCGCCATTACTTCAACTTGCTGACCAGCAGGACGGGTGACTACGCTGCCACTGGCAACAGGGTTGGTTTTTGCGTTCTGATCGCGAAATTCGATACCAAGATCAAGACCAGGAAGGTAGGTATAAATCGCGTTGGCTGTGACCAATGTCAGAGTGTCGTCTGCTAAACTGGATTTATCCGATGATACTTGGCCGTAACGTAGATTTACGCGCAATTTATCGCTGAGCTTTTGCCCAATGCCCGCACTAAATCCCGTTAATGTAACCAAATCACCTTGGCTGTCAATTTCAGCGGCACCCGATGCACCTTGAGCGCCATTAAATCCCCAACCCGCGTAAACCGCAGCGCCTTTACCAGAGAAACCGCTCAAGGTTAGGCTAGTATCACCAAAATTCAATTTCGTGGCTAACGACAAAGCGGCCCCAAATTTCGAGTCGCTGTCTGTTGTGTCAGAAGGTGTCATGTCAACATCACGACCCGTTAAGGCGACGTTAAAAGCGTGACCTTCTGGAGTACGGTGTGTATAAGCCGCAACCACATCAGGAAGGTTTGCATCACTGTATAAAGGATCCTGCAAACTCAAGCGCACACCATCTTTTGCATAATGCAATACAAGATCCGGTCTAACAACGGCTCCGTTACCAGAGATAGTACCAATTCCTGTGCCGTAAAAGTTGATCATTTCGGTATCAAAAGGGGCATTACCATAAAACTGTCCAGTCCAAGTTTGACCGACCGTTAGATTATCCACCGTGATGGTCGCGTGGCGTAAACGAAATACGTTTGCCGCACCTCGAAAGTCTCCTTCCACAAAACCTTTTATCTTATGTTCGCCCTCTGTTGTGGTTGAATTAGCCGGACACTTCAATAAAGGATAATATCCAATTATTGAGGTGTAAAATGACTAAACGTACTAACAAACAATATCCAAACGATTTTAAGCAAGAAGCGGTGGCGCTGGTGATTGAGCAAGGTTACTCAGTTGTTGAGGCTGCCGCTTCACTGAATATCACTGACAAGCTACTTTATAACTGGGTAGCGAAGTTTAAACAACAAAATGAAGATTCAGAGTTGTCGAAGGATGAGCGGGCTGAACTCGCTCAGCTCAGAAAAGACAATAAGCGCTTGCTAATGGAGCGCGAAATATTAAAAAAGGCTTCAGCGTTTTTCGCAAAAGAAATGAAATAAAATATTCATTTATCAAAAGTTTAGGTAAGCAGTACCCAGTTGTCATATCGTGTAAAGTGATGCGCGTTAGCAAATCTGCATACTATGCTTGGCGAAAACGTCCCGCGATAATTATCAGTGCACAAACACTGAATTTACATCGTAGGGCGAAGGCGCTTTTTGAAGATAGTCGAGACAGTTTGGGTAGCCGTGAGCTTGGGAAAAAGCTTCGCAAAGAAGGCTTTGATGTTAGCCGGCATAGTGTCATTGGCTTGATGAAACGATTGGGGTTAGTCGTTAAGCAGCGTATCCCTTACAAAGTCACAACAAAGCGCAAAGACAGTGATGCTGTAGCTGATAATTTATTGAACATGAATTTTAACCCGTTAGGCCAGAACCAGGTGTGGGCTGGGGATGTGTCATATTTAAAAACAGGCGAAGGCTGGCTATACCTTGCTATTGTAATGGATTTGTTTGGTCGTCGCATAGTGGGTTGGCACACGTCAAAACGTATGACGACAGACTTAATTGAGCATCTTGCAAAACTAATAGCCAACCCATTTGTGGATAACTTATCGCCCTTTTAGAGGCTGTTTTTTTACTCAGTTAAGCATGTGTTTCTATGCATTTTCTATTTTGACTAGGTCGTCATCGCTTTTCTCTCTTTTTTGATCATAGCGGCTCGTTCTGTGACCACCCCAGAAGCACAATATCCTCGATACATGACTTATTTTTCTGCGATTTATTGCCGCAGTCGAAGCAGTTGATCGACACTCAGTACTAAAATGCCAAACATCAGGTGACTCATGACTTTTACCTCACCACGTACCCAGATGTGTCGACCTCCGAACTCATCCTTGAGTCGGCCATTGGCTCGTTCTGCGCCCGAACGTTCCCGATAACGCACCGTATCGGCGGGTTCAAATTCTTCTTTCTCGCCCCCTCTGGGGTTGTGATCTATCAGGGGCACATGCCCTAACTCTCTACTGTGCTCATGCAGGTCAATACTGCAGTAGGCGGCGTCCATCAGATCATAAAGGTTGGTCACCCTCGCCGCACTGATGTGAGACAGAGGGATGGCGGCACGGCTGTCATGCATGGAGGCTGAGGACAGCAAAGCGGAGATGGGGACGCCACAGTCTGCAATGTCTAGATGCAGTTTGTAGCCATTCCAGCTGTTTTTATAGCCTTGAGCATTGCATTTTGTGCCACGACGGCAATCAACCGGGATCTCATTAAGCATCTCTTCTAGGCATTGGGTACGTTGCCGTGCCACATTGAATTTGATCGGGCGGTTTTCATCTTTGTCCTTGCGGGGCCGCCCTTTAAGCTTAGGTTTATCCGTGTCCACTTTGTCGATCTTTTGTGGACGTTCTCTCACCTTAATCGCCGTCCCGTCTCGGCTGATATGCCCAATGAGACGATCTCCAAAGTGCATTTTGATCAGCACCTCGTGGGCACGTTCGGCCAACTTATCTTTGGCAAACGTCTCGAACGCACGAGAAAAAGTCGAGGCTGAGGGCAGTTTCTTATGAAGCGGAAATCCACAGATTCGCTGTAATGCTTTGTCCATGTTTAGGCGTTCTATTAGATGCACCGTGGTGGTAAGCCCAAGCACTACCTTGGCAACAAACGCGTTGGCTAACCAAGCGAGTTCATGGGGAGGACGCCCCGTCCGATACGAAAAGCGTGTCACAAACTCTTCGATGCGAGACCATTCCAAGATATGAATCAGTTTTTCAAGTTTTGGGGTCAACAAGCCTATTTCTTGGTGTAAAGCAGGAATCAATTGGCCTTGAACGATTTGCCAGCGTTGCATTATTTGTTGGGGCGTCGTAGCATTCATAGAGTGGGTATGTCGATGTTGTGTGAGAACGCTATCGTCGCCGGAAACGGCAGCCCACGTCTTCTCTTTTTTCGTTATTCCACGAATAGATATGGCTTATATCGACAGTTTTGCAATTACCTCAATTGAGCAAGCATTTTTAAAAGCACATCGCTTACGACAGCCGCCAAAGGGCTTAGTATTTCATAGCGATAGAGGTTCGCAATACACGAGTAAACGCTTTAGAAGCCTATTAAAACGGCTTGATTGCCGCTCTAGCATGGGTGACGTCGGTGCGTGTTGGGATAATGCCGTGGTTGAAAGGTTCTTCGGCAGTTTAAAACATGATTGGTTGTTCAAGGTAGCACAACCAACAAGAGAGCATATGAAGCAAGATGTTGCGGCCTATGTGAAATATTACAATCTGGAGCGATTACATTCGTCGAATGGCGACCAATCACCCATTGAGTATGAAAACTCCTTTAGGAAAGTGTCCGGTTGGACTTGACCAGAACACTCTGTACGGCTTGTTGCGATGTTGACACGAGACTGACTGGCGCTTGACTCAAAAGAGCGATCACCCACTTCAGGGTTATTAAAAACGCCTTCCGCCTTTAGGTAACCGCCCACGCTGAATTGCGTGCCTTTGAATTCGCCTAACTCTAAAGCAAATACTTGAGTGGATAGGCCTGCAATAATAATGGCTTGCGCTACTTTATTTTTCATTAACATGTCGATACCGCCCTTTTAAAAACGTTTTTATTTTTTATGAGCATTGAATATCGCAAAAAGCTAAATAACAAAATATCCATATAGTGCAATCTTTGTACACTGGGTGTAAAAGTGACGATAAAAAGAATGAAGACAAACGATTCGGCAGGGTAAAAATAGGGAGAAGCGACTTTCTGATCGTCTGTATTGATCAGAAAGTCGCTTCTTATTAAAGCTTATGGCGTTTCCCCATTAGCATTAAGGGCGGATTTTTTTCTGTAGACCCATCAAGAAGTTACGCAAGATTTGGTCTTTGCATTCGCAGTAGTGGCGGTTGTCTGGCTTGCGAAAGAATGAGCTCAGTTCGTGTTTGCTTAGGTTAAATTCCGCCAGTGACATGATGTCTAAAATGTCTTCGGCTTGTAAGTTCAATGCAATACGCAATTTCATGAAGACGATGTTGTTGGTCAATCGTTTTTCGGGAGCCATCTGTGGGCCTTCACGCTTGCCGCGTTTGTTATTAATAAAGCCATTTAGAAACGTCGCCATGTCAATATCAAGCATCTCGACATAGCCTGTGTCGTCTTCTTTTTTTAACCAACTAACGACTTGCTCTTGCGTAGCAACGCCGTCGGCCGACGCAAAAATATCGACAATGGCCAGTTCTTTTAAATCAAATGTGTAGCGAAGGCGGCGCAAAATGTCATTGTTATTCACAGTAAATTCCTAGTGTTAGGGTGTGGAGTCCTATTTTAACAGAGTTCTTCATTAGACCCTATTAGCGTTTCTTCGGTTGGCGGCCGTGGTAAATCGCGTAGCCTTTGTCTCGGAATAAGCGCGTATGCGAACCCAGAGCAGCGTCCAAAATAGGCGGGTAACGCAAGAAATCGTTGGCCACTACAAACAGTTCACCGTTTAATGTTAGGTGTTGTTTGACGTTCATAAAAAAGCTTTCAGCAATACTGTAGTCGGTATTGATGCCCTTATGAAAAGGCGGGTTGGTGACGATGTAGTTAAAACGGCCTTTCACGTCCGTTAGACCATTTGAGGCGATTAACGTCACCCTATCGCTAACTTGGTTGGCCGCAAAGGTCCGTTCTGTGGCTTTCAACGCTAAGGCGCTGTCGTCTAGGGCGGTGATGTTGGCACCGGTTTTGTTGTGCAACCAAAGGGAAAGAATGCCATCGCCACAACCAAAGTCCAGTAAGCGCGAATTGGCGACGTCGCTCATAAAACGATGTTGATCAAGCTGGTTCAGAAAAAGCTCGGTGCCTTTGTCGAGTTTGCCGTGACCAAAGACGCCGGGCAAGCTGCACAAGGTCAAGCTTTGTCCTGCCACGTCTTGCTTCCAAGTGACGAGCCAATCATCAAACACAAACGGCTTAGCGTCGCGGCGCTTGTAGCCCGTGTAAAGCAAACAATGCTTGGCGCCATCCTGCTTGCCCACGTCGTCTAAACCGCTCTCTAGGCGCTTCATAGACGATTTAACGCCGCTTTTGTTGTCGCCTACCAGCCAAATTCGTCCCCCTATTTTTAATAAGGGCAACACCGACGCAAGCAAATAGTCTAGTAGCTCTTTGGCTTTGGGTTGATACACCACAATGTGATCAAAATCAGCGCCATTGTCAGGCGACCATTGCGCGGAAAAGAACCGTTTTTCATCGCTAAAACCGACACGCGCCAACGCATCGTAAAGGGTTTTTGATTGGCACCAAGCAGACACATCGGCTTTGCGGCTAAGGTCTAACGGATAGGTGTCTTCTGGGTTAGCAAATAAAATTTTACCGGTGAGCGCGTCTTCACTGCGCATCAATAGTTGGCTCGTGGTATTAAGATTCATAAGTAACAGATAGCTCTTTTATAGAAAGGGTGGTGACAGGCGCGAGTAAAAGATTCAAACGCTCTGTCGCAATATCCGGTTGCGCTCTGGGGTAACGCGGCGCGGTGCGATCATTTAATAAGGGCGACGTCCAGCCCTGGGTTAATACTAAAAAGTCTTTCGCGAAGGCATCACCGTGATCTAAGCAGCCGGCCAAAATCACATCCAAATAACTTAATGCGATCGGGCAATCATGATACGGCTCAACCACATCGTCGGTGTGATACACCCAGTAAGTGCCGGTGGGCAGTGTGTCATCTTGATAGGTGCTTAGTTGGTGAGGTTCAAGCTGTGCGCGTCGATAACCTACTTCCCGCTCATCGAACAGCGGAAATTGATCGTATGGGACTTCCACCAGCACACCATTACAGGCTTTATTAGGGGCTTCGATGACCGCAACAGAGCTCATGCCATATTGTCGCGACATGACCGACCAGTGACGTTCAAAACCGTGTAGCTTGACCGGCCAGACTCGTCCTGTCTCACCGGTTTTCGCACGGCTTTCACCATTAATTAGGCTGCCGTAGCCCAAAATAAAATGTCGATCTAATGCACTCAAGTCTGCCTCCAAACAAAATCGGCTACTATATAAAGCACCCGAAGTCAGTTTCAATGGTAGGCATGATAACGCTTGCTTTTAGACAGTACTAGCGAATGATGACATTCAAGTCTGTGGCTATACGCTAGCGGGCTTGGGTTTACCTTTTAACAAAAACACCAAAGGCAAGGCCGCGACAGACACCCACATCATCAAACGAAAGTCTTGCAAGTAGGCCAAGGTCGCGGCTTGCCCTGTTACTACCTGATTAAGCACCGTCAGCCCTGCGGCGGTCGTTGTGTTGTAAATGCCGTGCTCTTGTGCGATGTGCAAACCCACATTGAAGGGGTTGATATAATCGGCAAACGCGGCGTGGTTTATTTGCGTACGTTGGGCTAAGTAAGTTGTTACCACCGAGATACCGATGCTGCTGCCTATGTTGCGCAACAAGCTAAACATAGATGTACCTTCATTGCGGTATTTGGGGTCTAGGGTGGCAAAGCTAATGGTCGATAGAGGCACAAAAATAAAGCCCAAACCAACCCCTTGAACCATGCCTGTTCGAATAATATCCCAGGCAGTAGTGTCAGTGGTAAACAAGGTCATTTCCCACATCGAAAAGGTAATTAACAACAACCCTAAGGTGATGAAATACCGTGCGTCGACTTTATTGGCCAAACGCCCTACGATGATCATAGCGCCCATCGTCCCAAAGCCTCTGGGGGCCAAAATCGCACCGATGTCCACGACCGGATACCCCATTAATGCACTCATAAACGGTGGCAATAAGGCCATGGATGACAACAAAATAATACCCACAATAAAGATGAACACCATGCCAACACTGAAGTTTCGATCATGGAACATGCGAGGGTCAATAAATGGGTGATCGTGGGTAAAAATATGCACCAAAAACATATAACCGCACACCACGGCCAGCGCCCCCTCAATGATGACTTCTAAGCTTTCAAACCAGCTCTGAGACTCACCGCGGTCTAGCATCATTTGCAAGCTACCGATGGCGACGCCCAGCAAAACAAACCCATAAACATCAAATCGGCGTTTTTTGTCGAGTGCTGATTCGTCTAAAAAGCCCGCCAAGCCCAACCAAGCGATAATACCGAAGGGCACATTGATGTAAAACACCCAGCGCCAGCTGTAATATTCCGTCAGCAAGCCGCCTAAATAAGGACCAAGAATGGGCCCAACCATCACCCCAACACCCCACATTGCCATAGCAGAACCGTGTTTTTCTTTTGGGTACGTATCGAGTAACACCGATTGCGACAAGGGGACCAAGCTGGCACCAAACACGCCTTGCAACAATCGAAAGATAACAATTTGATCAAGAGATTGCGCCGCACCGCATAAAATAGACGATAGGGTAAACCCCACAATGGACCACATAAAAAGACGTTTACGGCCAATTTTTGCGGATAGGATTCCCGTTAATGGCATACAAATCGCCGCCGCGACAATATAAGACGTCAGTACCCACGAGATTTGATCTTGCGTTGTGCCCATCGCGCCCCTCATGTGAGGCAGAGCTACGTTGGCAATGGTCGTGTCTAATGCCTGCATAATGGTCGCGAGCATCACTGAAATCGTGACCATTATTCGCGTTGTACTGGCGTCTTTTGTTGGTGACGTTTGCGTTGCGGCCATGCTTATTGCCTCACAATGCTAAACCGAATAATCGGCGCTGATGTTCTGTGTCTATGGTGACATTGGCGCTGAAGCCTGTACGCAAAGTCGGTGTGTTTTGTTGGTCATCCACGGTGATTTTAACCGACAACCGCTGGGCGATTTTCACCCAATTACCCGTCGCATTCTCAGCAGGAATGACAGAAAACTGAGCCCCCGTGGCGGGACTGATACTCTCGACCTTGCCGGTTAGGGTCATGCCGGAATACGCATCGATCTCAATCTCTACCGCTTGACCCGGCTGAACAAAAGCCAAGTCTTTTTCGGTGAAATTGGCTTCGATCCATTGTTCATCATCGGATACCAATACCATGGTGGTTGAACCTGCTAAAACGTATTCTCCGCTGCTGGGTACTTTGGCGACCACACCTGAAGCGGGCGCTCTTACAGCAAGGTGACCCAAATCAATACGCGTCTGATCCAGTACAGCTTGAGCCGTTTGGTAACTCGGATGCTCTTCGATGGGAGTGGACGGGTCACCGCCCAAGGCTTCTCTTAACCGAAACAGGTCTTTTTTCAAGGTTGCTACTGTCAGCGCGCTCACTTGTGCCGCTTGTCGTGCTTGATCGAATTGCGTATCAGAAATGAACTTTTGTTTTAATAAGTTAGCTTGGCGTTTTTCTTCACGTTGGTTAAATGCATATTGGTTTTCGGCTTGATCAATTTCGGCTTGTTTTTCTTCGTAAGCCGCTTTCTGCTCCAGAATATTCAATCGAATTTGTCGCAACTGCGCCGTCGCCTTAGCTTCAGCCACTTGATAAGACGAGGCATCAATGCTGAACAGCAGCTGACCCTGCTGCACCTTTTCATTATCTTTCACGGCGATGGACGTAATGGCCCCGGATACTTCGGCATTGATGGTCGTTATGTTGGACTTAATATAGGCGTTGTCTGTTTCAACATAACGCCCGCCTTTCATGTAAATAAAGACCGACGCTATGACGATAACGAGGGGCAATGCCACCAGAAAAGTGCGGCGCGTTTTGCGTCTCTCAATGTGTTTTGGCAATGATGGGCTGACTGTTTGTTCACTCATAACCGATGTGTCTCCAAAGACGTATTTATAATGACGAAGAATGTGATAAATTGCTGTGCATGAGCTGTAGCGCCTCTAACATCCTGTTGGCTTGCTCATCGGTTAAATTTTGTAGGGCTATCTTACGAACGCGGTCCACTTCTTTATCGATTTTGTCTAATAACGGCCGCGCCGCGTCTGTTAGATACAAGCCGTAGGCACGACGGTCCTTAGGATCAGGTCGGCGCTCCACCAAACGGTCTGCCGCCAATTGATCGATTAAACGCGCCAGTGTAATGGGCTGTATGTCGAGCATGTCCGCCAAGGCAACTTGCCGAATGCCTTCACTATGAGAAACATATACGAGGGCTCTTGCCTGCATCGGCGTCATGCCTAAATCACTCTTCGAATATTCCCGACGCATCAGGCGAATAATGTCCGTGAGTAGAAAACCAATGTTTTTCGTCTGCATGTTAGCCACCTAATTTAGCACTCAATGATTATTATATATATTACTTACTATTTTCAATAACGCACACGCAGAATACCCAATGCTTCCTTAATCGGAGCGTAATACCAGACAGAACAGGACGCTAACGGCTCACAACACACTGAAAAGCGCCCGCTTTCAAAAAATCACCTTGAATGTATTTTGCGTAAGCAGGGTGAGGGCATAAGGGGCGGGACATACCCGACATTCGAGCGGTAATTTCAGGGTTATTGAATCGCGTTTTAGCGATGATAGCCTCGGAGGGTTGATTGTGCTCCACCCAAGATATAAGGGGTTGGAGCACATCAAATTGATCGGCAGAAGCGCCGCCTTGCCCATGAGGCATGCCCGGAATACGATACAGACGCACACATTCTGCTGCACGTCCTTCGTGCATAAAGTTCAAATCGTTGTACCAGCGCAAGGTGTCATGAACTGAAAACACAGGGTCGCTGTTACCATGAAACAGCAGCATTTTACCGCCTTGCTGTTTAAACTCGGTAAGCTGTGGTTTCATCACATCTGGCGGCGTCATGAGGGTCATGGCCGACTCGTTGAATACCGTATTTGTTGCGTAAATTTTTGGCGCATCTTTATCAAAGTCAAATGTCTGTAGATATTTTTCGAGTGCGTAAACGTCCCCCGAAACATCCAAAAAAGGCGTGGTATAAAGATGGGCCAAAGCCGCGGCTCCTATGGCAACGGCAGCGGGTTTATCGTCCCATGCTGGAAAACCGCTTTCTATTTTCCAAAAACGCCAATTTGCAGAGCGAATGCCCGTGTCGTAAGGCCAACTGGCGTATAGCGCTTGGTTTTTCGCATTATGTGGCCCTCTGTGCATGCGAATTAACGCAGCGACTTTGTTGAGCGGCAGACAGTCTCTATCAAAATTACTTTTGCACACAAGCGCTTTAGGATTAAAGGCCGTTTGACACGCCTCAGCCGCAAAAATCATATCGTCGTTAAGGCCATCTAAACCATCGCACTGCTTCAAGAGGTGATGCGCAAACAAGGTCAGATCACGAGGGCTTAGGGCTTGATTGATGGTGTCATTCACTCGGTGCAGCGCTTGAACATCCCACGGGTGTTGCAGTGCCGCTTTAGGGGCATTGAATCCAGGGGAACCGGCGATTAAGCCGTTAAACATGCTGGGGAAACGCGACGCGGCAACCATCGCCATTCGCCCACCATTGGACTGACCTAGGCCATAGGCGTATTGGATGGGCGCTTGGTAGTAGTGCTCGATCAATTGGCGAGCAACGGGGGTCAGTGTTTCAACGACGCCATAGCCGAAATCACGACGTGCCTCGGGGTCGTGACCAAAGATCACCTTGTTTATTAATCCCGAGTCTGGATTGATGGCTTTACTCTGGCTGATCGAAGTCAGACCTGTTGAGCGAAAACCACCATTGCCAGATACCACAGCAAAGCCTTGATTAATAGCATATTGGGGGCTTTCCTGACCCGTAACACGGCCAAGTGCCGGAGTAAATCTGCCATTTTGGTTTTCATTGCCGTCGTTAAATTGGTACGCAAATCGCCCCTGCCATACATTGGGCAAACGCAGTTCAAAGTGTATAGCATACGGCTGGTGATCTTCACTCATACGGTGCGCCATGACGCCCGTGACAAGGCAGTAACGGCTTTTTACTTGTTCATCAGCCGACATCATTACCGCATTAAGAGCAACCCCCTCGGGGGCCGCAGCCGGTAATGCCAAACACTCGATCGTCTCTGCGTGAAGCCCGTGGCTGATGAAAACCAGTAAGGCCGCCACAGGCATTATGGAACGTAACCGCGCTTTCATGCACATCATCCTTTTTATGAGCCGGGAACAACGCCACAACTAAGTGTCACGTAAGGTTCTTCAAAATACCCAATTCGCAACAAAATAGAAAGTGATCAGAATGAGCAAAGTTTGAGTGGTGGCTTGCCTACTCATCGGGCGATGGTTTCTATGCGGAGAATTTCATGGCTTTGCCTTGCCCGATCAAGTGCCTGTAGTTATGATTGTTGTCTTTTTCATTGATCTAATTCGACCCGTTTGAGCCACTTATGATGTTTAAAAATGCCTCGTTTGCTACTAAAATGCTCGCGATAGCGCTGTTACCCGTCGCTACTTTTGTGATGGTCATGCTGTTGCGCAGCACACCCTCTTTCGAGGCGGTTTCAGGTCAGTCTTATAGCTGGAAGAGCGATCAGTGGACGTTGGTCAATTATTTTGCTGAGTGGTGTCAGCCTTGTCTGGAAGAACTCCCAGAGCTGAATGAATTAGCACAAGCGGGTGAATTACGCGTTTTTGGGATCAGTTACGACCGGTTGCCCGATCAAGAGATTAAAGACTTAATAATTCGTCATCAGATCCAATTTCCGGTGTTAACTACGAAGTCTTTGGAAGCTTTGCCGATCTCATTACCTGCCGTATTACCCACCACTTATATCGTGTCTCCAGGCGGAGAAGTAGTGGATGTTTTATACGGCAAAGTAACGATCGAAGGAATACACGTTTTATTAGAAAAGCATAAGCTTTAAGTTCTTTCAATCAAACAAAACCTATAGGCTCTTTCAATAAAAAAATGCGCTATTACCCGGCTTTTCTTGGGTCTATTACAGTAAATGGAACCGTTTGTGACGTTCCATCGTCGTATATCAAGGTGATGTCTTCAACCTCGCCATGTTTCATGCGTTTCTTCAGGTTAATCAGCATAATGTGGTAGCCATTTGGTACGAAGCGTACCGTCTCTCCTGCATCAACATCAATGTACTTTTCCTGACGCATGATCATTCGATCGCCGTCCATTCTATGACTGTGCAGCTCAGTAAATTCCGCTACATCCGATGCGGCGCTCACAATACGCACGTCTTTGTCTGTTAAGTTTTCAACCAACATATAAGCGGCTGTGTTATCGCTGCCCGGCGTGTTGGCTTTAAGGTTTGTTCTGCTAATATCCAACTGAGCGGAAAACGCCAGTGGGCTCACCGCTAGCAATAAAGATGCTATGACTTTTTTCATGTAACTGCCTCTTAGAAACCACTGTGACGTCGGGTAACCAAACACTCAGTACCTGACTTCACACTTGTTAGTGTTGCGTTTTTCGTCAAACGCTCTTTGTGTCGTAAGAAGAAACTGTTTTTGCTTAGCCTTCCTACATATTCCCACTTCTTAAAAATCTGTTCGCGCACCTCTAAACAATTTTCAGGTGACTCAAACACTTCTTGATAGGACACTTCACATTCACCATTCACCATGGGGAACGCATTAAATTGTACTTGCGCATCATCATCTTTGTATGAAATAACACCGACGACGGTAAAGGGATACTTGTCCGCGTGCTGTTTAGGTTGATCCACATGCAAACGATGAACATTGGTTCCGATCAATTCATCGGCAATTGCTAGCAAAGGTATTTTGCATTGTTGAATGTCGTTCTCTTCGACAATCACCGACATAGACGTGTCGGCATGAACGTTAAAAGAGAGTGCGCACAATGACGCTAAAGTAACGGCAAAAAAAGAATGACGAATGGCCATAACACGTCCTTTCATTTAGAGATGACAGTGAAAATTAAGAAGCAGTAACCGCTTTGTTTTGCAGTTGTTTAATACGCGCTGCGAGCTCACTGGGTGTTGTGCTGTGGCTCATGGTCGTGAACAATTTGCCTGTTTTATCGATCATATAAAAACGAGAAGAGTGGTCGACGGTATAACCAAGTGCAGAACCCTCTAAGTCGGTTAATTCAAAGAATACACCGTAGTCAGAGGTCACTTTATCAATCTCTTCTTCTGACCCCGTTAAGGCAATCAAATCATTATCGTAATAATCACCGAAATCATACAAATCATTCAAAGAGTCGCGATCGGGATCAACACTGATAAACAAGAACTGAACACCGTTACGTTCTTCGACCGTCAATTGCTTATACGCCGCCTGAACCACACCAATAGACGCAGGACACGCCTCGGTGCAGCTCAAAAAACCAAAATACACGACGGCCACTTTCCCCTCGACATCAGAAAGGGAAAAAGGTCCCTCTTTAGTATGCAAAGTAAAAGGACCACCCAACTCGCTCAACGGTTTGTACTTTTCTCCAATTGGACGAGTTGTTGTCGTGGCGTAAAACACGATAATAAAGATAGAGAAAAAAACAGCCACAAAAACAGATATTTTTAACACTCTAGATTCATTCATTATGCAATAACCATTGATAAGTAATGAGTAAATGCCAAGCCAACTGGCTCGTAGTTAACGTAATCAACCGAGATTAATACGCTAAACACCATGATCATAATGATCGAAAAAACAAACAATCTGCGTCCCCATGCTTTTTCGTCGTCTACGTTATATCCGGCTTTAACCAAATAAATCCAATAGATGCTCATCAGCGTGATGACCAAAGCATAGACATTGCCCACAAAACCCCTTTCAAACAGGAACAGAGCGGCCACAGCAAACGCAACGATATACACGTACATGTGGTATCTTGCCGTCTGTATGCCGTATTTTACCGGCAGAACTGGGATATTGGCGGCTTTGTAATCATCAAAACGACAGATTGCGATGGCATAAGAATGCGGTATTTGCCAAAAACAGAAGGTCAACAATAAGATAGCGGCGCCCACATCAAAGCCATTACTGACGCTGACATAGCCCATAACAGGAGGGCAAGCGCCTGACAGGCTACCCACAAGTGTTCCATACACCGAATTGCGTTTGTATTTTAAGGTATAAAGACCCACATAAACGAGAAGACCAATAGCACCGAACAGGACAGCATAAACCGTTGTATAAAGGTGCAATAATGCAAAACCGATGGTACCCAAGACCAACGCCATAAACAACGCAGAACCCACGCTGATACGACCTTGTGCGAGTGCACGGTCTTTAGTGCGACTCATTTTTAAATCAATATCACGATCAACGTAATTGTTAATAATGCAGCCAGCCGCCACGATACACGCCGTACCGATCAAGACAATGAGCAACAAAAACCAATCAATATTACCCTTTGCAGCTAGGAAAAAGCCGCTTGCAGCGGCTATGAGATTTCCGAAGATAATGCCTGGCTTGGTCAGCGAAACATAGTCCTTAAACATAATTTTCTCGACTAGGTTAGTGACCCATTAGCATATTGTGATTCAAATGCTCGAATATCCACAACGAACCAACAATAACGAAGAGCAAGATGAACACCGCATAAACGGCAGAGATCGTTAACCAAGTTTGTCCAGAAGATCCATTCATATGAAGAAAGAACACCATCTGCACTAAAACCTGCGCAATCGCGGCAACAACGATCGCAATGATCACAAACGTGTCACTTCCTGTGCCTGACATAACCAAATAAAATGGAATAATGGTCAGCACAATCGATAAAATAAGACCCGTTACGTACTCTTTAACACTACCGTGAGCTTGTCCGCCAGGACCCGTTTCAGATGAAGACATTACATAGCTCCTCTTAAATATACAAAGCTGAAAACACAAATCCAGATAATATCTAGGAAATGCCAGAACAAACTTAGACAAGACAAACGAATTTTATTTTCATTTGTAAAACCATCACGGTTGAAGTGGACAAACAAAATAGCCATCCAGATCAAACCCGCTGTTACGTGCAAACCGTGTGTAGCCACTAGACTGTAAAAAGACGTCCAGTAACCGCTGGTTTGTGGCGTGGCACCTTCATGACTAAAGTGAACAAATTCATAAATTTCCATGCCAAGGAAACTAAGTCCAAGCAAAGCGGTGATAATCAACCAAAGCTTCATTTTCGCCATGTTTTCAGCATTGGCGCCCAGCATAGCCATACCAAAGGTAAAACTACTCAACAACAAAAGGGCCGTTTCAACCGCAACGAAACCTAAATCAAAGAGTTCATAGGGTGTGATCTCGTTATTAAAGTTTTGCCCCATAACCGCGTAAGTGGCAAACAAAGTAGCGAACAACAAACAGTCACTGATGATGTATAGCCAAAAACCAAACATGTAGCGATCAGCAGCTTCCGCTTCATGATGGTGATGATCGTCATGGTCATGAAGATCATGATCGTTAGTTAATGCAGTCATAAATATCTTCCAAAATTTAAATTCTGATTACAGAGCCATCTATGGATGGCTCTGTAACAACAGTTTACTGATTACTTAGCAAAACCGTTCTATCATTTTTGATCAGATGGCTTCCACTTTTTATAGTGTTTTGCATTTCCTTCAAAGTAATAACGACGACCTTCGTTACTCTTCAAGAATTTACCTTCAATCGCTTCAACCTCTGGAACCTCAACGTAATAATCTTTATCGCGTTCAAAGTTGAGTTTGATCCAGCAAGCAAAGATCGCTACTACCGATGCAATAACCATCCACCAAATATGCCATACAAAACCAAATCCCATTGGTAATGTTAGCAAGCCAAGTACCGGACCGGCCCACGTATTTTTAGGCATATGAATGCGCTGATATTTTTCAGGACGCTTATAAGCGGTGCCTTTTTGCTTCATATCAAGCAATTGATCACGATCATTGATGTATGGCACATCACCAAAGTTATAGAACTGCGGTGGTGACGATGTATACCATTCTAAAGTATGACCATCCCATGGATCGCCCGTTACATCTTTGTACTGAGGATCATTACGTTTGTACAAGCTCCAACCAATATTGAATACCTGAGTACCAATACCTGCAGCAATAAGCGCCACACCAATTAGAGAGATATACATGTACGATTGCCACTCTGGGTTATCGATGTACTGAAGACGACGAGTCATACCATCGAAGCCCGTTATGTACAAAGGCACCCAAGCGAAGAAGTAACCAAAGAACCAAAGTGCAACAGACCATTTACCCAACGTTTCGTTTAGCTTCACACCGGTCGCTTTAGGGAACCAGTATGTGAAACCGGCGAAGTAGCCGTAGACCGCACCACCAATAATAACGTTATGGAAGTGAGCAGGAACAAACATACTGTTGTGCAGTACGAAATCGTTCGCAGGAATAGACAGCATAACACCCGTCATTCCGCCTACCGTAAAGGTTACCAACATGGCGATCACCCACCACATGGACGCCGTTAATTCGACGCGACCCTTGTACATGGTAAAGATCCAGTTGTAGAGCTTCACTCCTGTAGGGATACCAATGATCATTGTCATGATACCGAAGAAAGCATTAACACTCGCGCCTGAGCCCATCGTAAAGAAATGGTGCAACCATACGAGGAAGGACAAGATTGTGATGGCAATGGTGGCCCAAACAAGAGAAACATAACCAAACAATCTTTTTCTTGAGAAAGTAGCCGTCACTTCAGAAATCATACCGAAAGCGGGTAATACCAAGAAATACACTTCGGGGTGACCCCAAGCCCAAATCAAGTTAACCCACATCATTTGATTTCCACCATCATCGTTGGTGAAGAAGTTGAAATCCAAATAACGGTCGAGTGTTAACTGAGCAATCGCAATCGTCAAGATTGGGAAAATAACCAATGCAATGATATTGGCGCAAAACGTTGTCCATGTGAAAACCGGTAACTTCATCATTGACATGCCTGGCGCACGCATTTTCAGAATAGTGGCCACGAAATTCACTGCGGTTAACGTTGTACCGATACCGGATATTTGCAAAGCCCATATCCAGTAATCAACACCTACCCCTGGACTGTATTCAATGCCAGAAAGCGGGGTATAAGCTAACCAACCCACCGCGGCAAACTCACCGACAAACAATGAAATGTTTACCAGTAATGCACCGACCAAAAACAAGTAGAAACTTAATGAGTTTAAGAAAGGAAAAGCAACGTCTCGCGCGCCAATTTGCAGCGGCATGATCACGTTCATGATCCCTATCATTAAAGGCGTTGCCACAAAGAAGATCATAATTACGCCATGGGCGGTAAAAATTTGATCGTAGTGCTCTGGAGGCAAGAATCCTTCACCATAGGTATCTGACATTGACAATGCTTGATGCGTTCGCATCAAAATAGCATCAGAAAAGCCTCGTACCAACATCACCAAGGCAACGATACAGTACATGATACCGATTTTTTTGTGGTCGACCGACGTAAACCACTCGTCCCACAAATACCCCCACAACTTCTTGTGTGTAATGTAAGCAACCAGCAATAGACCACCCAAAATAGCAGCGAACATTACTGGCGCTACTACAGGGTCATGGAAAGGAATAACACCCCAGTGTAACTTACCCGTTAGCACATGAGGATCTTTGATTAGATCAGTTTGAACCATTTTGCGCTCCAGTGAAAGACTCAATAATATTCTTAAATTGCAGAGGATCTATTGATGAAAAATACTCCACTTTATGATCACGTGTCTTTTCAATTAAGCGATCATATTCAGCATCGGTTAATACTTGGCCAGAAGCTTTGACACCTTCTACCCATTTTTCAAAATCTTCATCCGAGGTAACTTTGGCCTTAAAACGCATTCCCGCAAAACCAAAACCACTGTAGTTGGCTGATATACCACGGTACTCGCCCACTTCAAAGCCCATAATATTCATACGGTTTTCCATACCCGCCATGGCGTAAATTTGTCCGCCAAGTTTAGGAATAAAAAACGAATTCATCGTGGATTGAGACGTAACCAAGAACTGAACCGGTCTATCAACAGGAAAAGCAACTTCATTTACGACTGCAATTTTTTCTTCAGGGAACAAGAATAACCATTTCCAATCCATTGCAACCACTTGAATAGTAAGAGGTTTCTTGTCCGAAACGATCTCTTTCCTAGGATCAAGAGAATAAGAAGTAAAGTAAGTGATGGTTGCTAACACAACAATAATCACTACTGGCACACCCCAGGCAAAAAACTCTATCTTGCTAGAGTGTTCCCACTCAGGGTCGTAAGACTCATCTTTCTTACTCGCGTGGTATTTAAATGGTATCCAAAGAGACATTAAAATCGTTGGTATAACAACGATCAGCATTAGACCCATTGTAAGTAGGATAGTGTCACCAATTTTTTTCCCGGTAACACCGCTGGAATCGAACAAGGCAAGCTCACAACCGCTTAAAAGCAGTGCAAGTGCGAATACCATAGTTGACTGGAACAGTTTTTTCTTCATCTGTAACCTCAGAATGTCCTAGAGCAGGTTTTGCAAGCGGACTAGGCGCTTAATGTAAACTCATAGAATTCATAAGCATGTGCAACTAGCTATGAACACTAAATTGAATGCTTAACAAATAAAATCATGAGTATCGTCGTAGATACCATCAAGAAAACCACATTACATGTTGCATGTAGTGTAAATTAAGCCCGACAATTATATTTTTGCACTAGGGCTTTTACAATAGTCCATGGGCATAAATCGCTCCCTTCCATCAATTGTTTGTACAATTAATAATTGGTTACGATCATCTCAGTGATATAGATCAATTTTTTATCGAATATCCGGTTGTCAAGCTCAGCCTCAGATAACCACAGACAAGTTCAAGGTGAGTGAACGAGGGTCCACAAAACCTCAGCCTAATGAGGCCCATTTTTCACCCACCAAGTCCGCAGAGCGCGCACCATTTGAGACATAGCTTTCTCATCTGGTCCACTAAATCCCAAGATAAAGCCCATCCGATAGCCTGCTATTTTAGGCGGTACGTAATGGGAAGACAAATAAGATAGGCGAATGTTGCTTATTAACAGCTCTTTTGCAATCTGCTGGTCTAAACAAAGCGAATTGACAGGACATTTTGCGACCATTTCCGCTTTTATTTCTATTAAAACATGCATGCCTCCGCGCGGCTTCCTCCATTCAAACCAGGGCGATAGATGAGCCTCTAGCAAGGTAAGCAACGCCTCACGCTTAAGTCGATAATGCCGACGCATACGATTAACGTGACGATCAAAATGACCTTGCTCCATAAAATCCGCCACCACAGGTTGTATCGGTAATGAAGCGGAAACGCCTATGACGTGCTGACTGTGCTGTAACGCGGCGACATGCTTCATAGGCGCCACAATAAAACCTAACCTTAAACCTCGAAACAACACCTTTGAAAAGCTGCCCATGAAAAATACGCGATCTTTTGCTCTGTCATATACGCTCGCACTTTGCATAAAAGGCACATTGCTTTGACCCTGATACACAAATTCGTTGTCATAATCGTCTTCTATTAACCACCAATCCGATGCGTCATCTTGCACAGCGTGCAACCACGCTTGACGACGCTGAGAGCTCATCGCCATTCCCAAGGGATATTGACGATTTGGCGTCAATATCGCCGCATTTGAACACACCGTAGCTGTGGGTACACAAGCACCATCGTCGTCGATCATCAAAGCACCTTGACGAACATAAGACCCCAAGGCTTCACGAATCGGTGGATAGGTCGGCTCTTCTACCCACCATGTCATATCATGGTGACTTAACGAAGCGAACGTACGCTGCAAAAGCAATAAAGAGTCCCGACTACCAGCCGTCACTATGATCTGTTCCGCCGTGCATTCCAGCCCTCGAACGCGGTATAAATACGCCACAATTTGGGCTTTCAACCCAGGATACCCCGTTGTATAACCGCCTTGTAACAAGGTCAAATCTGGGCTTAACCAACTTCGCCTCATGCTCGTCGCCCACTCCTTGCTTGGAAACACGGACACATCAACGCCGGAATCAAACGCCAATAATTCTGTATTGACGCAAGCCTGTCGCGTGTCGACAACAACACGTTTTGGCGCCCGACTGTTTAGCATAGGCAAGGCGGCCACAAACACACCGCGCTTTTCCTGACTGGTTAAAATGCCTTCTGCCACAAGCTGCTCATACGCTCGAGACGTGGTACTGCGAGACACGCCAAGGGAACTGGCCAAAAATCGTGACGAGGGCAACTTATCACCCACAACTAACTCACCAGAGTCAATGCCTCGGCAAATCTGCTCCATTAATTGCTGATAATACGGCGCGCCTTCCTCACTCAAAGAAAACCGTAAACTTCCCATCGCATACTTCATATCTGGCCTGTTTATTTAATGGCATTCTGGCTATTTTTAAAGGCTCCAGATTTATCTACTCTTGGTTATATAGACCCCAACCCACAAAAACAAGGATTCCACCATGAGCCGCTCACTCGAAACCCCATTAAGCAAGGTAAAACGAGGCCCAAACAGAGCGTCCTACGACGCGGTACTAGCGTTTAACATCATAGACAGCGCTTTACTGTGCCATGTCGGCCAAACCAAAGAAGGCCAAGTATTCGTTACACCCACCTGCCATTGGCGCGATGGCGACTATTTGTATTGGCACGGCCATTCCAAAGCACGCAACGTGAAAGGCCCCATTGATCAACCCGAAAAAGTCTGCATCAATATGTCACTACTAGATGGATTGGTCATGGCGCGCTCCGCGTTTCATCATTCTGTGAACTATCGCTCAGTGACTCTATTTGGAGTACCAGAACGCATTGACGATCGAGAAGAAAAATTGCGCCAATTCAAAATATTCTTAGACAAAGTCAGCCCCGGCCGTTGGGAACAACTCAGACCAGTGAACGAACAAGAAATCAAAGCCACCGGCTTAGTAAGAATTAAGATAGAAGAAGCGTCGGTAAAAATGCGCGCCGAACCGCCCATTGATGACGCAGAAGACGCAAATTGGCCAGTCTGGGCGGGCGTGATTCCATTAGAAAAAACATGGGGACAAGGCCAGCAAGACCCGATTCAACAAGAAGATTACAACACACCGACATCACCTGATGCGGTTTAACCCAGGCCGTTTTCACGTAATAAATCGCACACATTAGCGTGCGGTTTATTGCAATCATTACAATAGTCTCGTATCAGATCACAGTTTATTGGCAATTTTTTGCGCTAATCCGTGCAAAAATGGCCCAGCAATAAACGAGATCAACCCAGCCGCTGGCCACGCCAACACCCAAGCGTGCATCCAAAATGATACAAACTCAGACGTTACCCCAATATTCACGTAAGTAATCCACGCCGACATAAACAACGACAGAGTAAACGACATCAACACAGCAAAAATAATTCGATGCTTCATACAAAAAACCTCTTTTTCAATTCTTCCATTACACGTCACCTTAAATATTAGCAAACACTTATCTAAAAAATACAGACATTCTTAATTCCACATAGGGAAATCACTCAAATACCCGCCCCAAACATCAAAATGACGGCCGATCTTAATGCCTTTTCCTACCTCGTCAATGAAAATCGTCATGTTGTCGACCGCAAAGTTTGGTTACACTAGCGCCTAAATTTTCTTGATTCGACCATTCTACAAAGGCCTCACAAAGGACAACCATGGAAAATCTAGTCTGGTGGCAATACGCCTTAATAGGCGCCATTTTTATTTGGAGCGGCTTCGTTCGCAGCGGACTAGGATTTGGCGGTGCCGTGCTCGCTTTACCGTTCCTGCTATTAGTGAAAAACGACCCTTTATTATTCCTGCCAATCATTTCCGTACATTTACTCGTGTTTTCGAGCTGGATTGCATGGCAAGGTGCGAAAAAAACCAAACAGCAAGCCATTCTCGCCGCAGAACGAGGTGAAGTGCCAAAAGAAGAGCAGGGCAACATTGCATGGGGTTACTTGAAAAAAGCCCTCGGTATCATGATCGTACCGAAACTGATCGGCGTATTTGGCTTATTAACCTTACCCGGCAACATCGTCACCGGCGTGATTTTTGTCATCGTCGCCATCTTTGCCGTGTCCTACATTATTAACAAACCGTTTTACACCAACAACAAAATTCTCGACACGATTTTCCTCATGCTCGGCGGCTACGTCAGCGGCACCTCGTTAATCGGCGCGCCGCTCATTGTCTCCGTCTTCGCCACCAAAGTGCCACGCCATCAACTGCGCGATACCTTATTTGTGCTCTGGTTCATTCTCGTGATGATCAAAATGGTCTCCTTCCTCATCGCTGGCATCGACCTGCAACTCATCCATCAACTTTGGCTACTACCATGCGCCTTGCTTGGGCACGTCTTCGGACAAAAACTCCATAACCGCATCCAAAAAGCCGAAACACCCGTCTTCTTCCAATTCGTCGGCTGGGCGCTGCTCATCGTCTGCGGATTTGGCCTGTACTCGACGTTTATGCTTTGAGGTTTTTCACTCGCCTTTAATGGAGCCACTTGTAGTTAACCAGATCAACCTCTAGCAGATAATTAAGTGTGCGAGATGTTGATCTTTTGACATTCGCTAAATGAACAATAGTATCGACATGACATGTTCAAGCGGTTCTAGAGGAGGTTTTGCGCTGACAACGTCAGTGACGCACGCAAAACGTCCTCTTGATAAGCGATTAAGAAGCGGAAGCTTCAGACAATTGATCCACCAGATAGACAATGGATTGATACTCAATGCCGCTGTGTTCCGATAAGCCAATCTCGCAGGTGCGGCTGTTTGAGTAGCCCACTTCGCAACCTTCTACGGCTTTGGCTAAGGTTTTCAAGGCGCTGGCGTTGAGTTCGGGCGTCGAGAAGCCCTTGTCTCCGGCAAAGCCACAACAGGTAATGTCTGGCGGAATAACCACTTCATCGGCCAATTGATGAGCAAGCTGTACAAAGCTGTCTGCCAAGCCCATCCGAGTGGTGCTGCAAGTCACATGCAAGGCCATTTTATCGAGTTTTTTCGCAATTCGAATCGTCGGCATGACATGAGTCGATAGAAAACTCACTTGCTCATGCAAGGCTAGGCAATCATCCAAGCTTTCCTGCATACGCAAGGTACAAGGACTGACATCACAAATAATAGGAATGCGGCCGTTATCACTGGCCTTCAACAACAACGCATTAAGTTCACTGGACTTTTGCTTTGCAGCGCCAAATTGACCTTTCGAATGAAACGCCATACCACAACATTGGCTTTCAATGCCTTTGGGCACAATAACGTTATAACCCGCTTTTTCAAGTACAGAAAACATCACCGTCATCACCGAGCGTTTATCGGTGGCATTTGGCCCAGCGCCCATCATCCGAGTGGCGCAGCTCGGGAAATAAACCACCTCTTTATGCGTGCCATTCAATTGATGGCGTGGGATCGCACTCGCGGCCGTCGGCATGCTGTTGTGCCACTTAGGCACTGCGCCACCGCTGACCTTATTCATCACCGAAGTGACCGCTTTCATACCGCCATTACCGATCAGCCCTCGCGCTGCGTGTGCAACCGACAAACCGGTTTTCGCGCTTTTTGTCACACCGGAAAAATGATCCGCGACCCAATACCCAACTTTACTGTCTGGGTGACGATCGTGACGAATCTCACGGGTTAGATCCCCCGTATTAATGCCAACAGGGCATTGCATCGAACACAAACCACAGCCGGCGCACGTATCAACCCCTTGATAATCATAGTCTTTTTTCAACTCAGCTAAGCGTTCAGGCTGATCCCCCGACGCCATCAGACCTTGGATTTCTCGCCAAATCACAATGCGCTGGCGAGGTGTTAACGTGACGGATTTCGACGGACAAGACGATTCACAGAAGCCGCATTCGATGCAGGTATCTACCTTGTCATTGGCTTTCGGCATAGGTTTAAGATTCTGCACATGCAAATTTGCATTGCGCGATAACACCACATCTGGATTCAACAGCCCCAGAGGATCAAATGCCCCCTTGATTTCCCACATAATATCGTAGGCTTCTTTGCCCCATTCCAGCTCAACATAAGGTGCCATGTTACGACCTGTGCCGTGCTCGGCTTTTAACGAGCCCTTATATTTTACCGCCACTAACTGGGCGACTTCGTCCATGAGCTGTTCATAACGCGTGATTTCTTTGGGATCATCAAAACCCTGCGTGAACACAAAGTGCAGATTACCTTCCAACGCATGACCGAACAAAATCGCTTCACGGTAACCGTGTTTTTGAAACACACTTTGCAGCTCTAATACCCCTTCGGCTAACTGCTCGATAGGAAACGCCACATCTTCAATAATAACCGTGGTGCCCACCGGACGAACCGCTCCCACGGCTGGAAATAAGCCTTTGCGTATTTTCCAATACGAATCATAAAGGGCTTTGTCTTGGGTGAATTCGATCGCGTTTAACGTCCTCTGACCATTCAAAGCCGCCACAACTAAAGCCAGATTGGCTTCTAAGGCGTGACCATTTTCAGCTCGTACATCCACCAATAAACCGGCCGCGTTATCGCCCAATGAGGCCAAAGCCTCTGGCATCCCTGGCTTCCCTTCTACGGCTCGCAAACCCGCTCGATCGATCAACTCAACAGCGGCCACCGGCGACGTTTTCAACGCCATCACGGCACGACAGGTGGTTTCCATATCGTCAAAGAAAATCATCGCCGCGGCCTTCGTCGGATGATCCACCACGGTGTCGTAGGTAACCTCGCTGATAAACCCCAGCGTCCCTTCCGAGCCGATCATGAGGTGTAACAGTATGTCAAACGGGTCATCGAAATCGGTTAAGCTGTTTAAACTGTATCCTGTGGTGTTTTTAAGGCGATATTTGTGTCTTATTTTTTCCGCCAGCGCTGCATTCGCCTGTACGTTTTTTGATAATCGCGTTAGCGTTTCAAGCAAGGGTCCGTGACAAACACGAAACGCTAATCGACTCGACTCATCCGCTGTGTCCAACAAAGAACCATCGGCAAAAATAAGTCGTGCGCTCTGGACAGTGTGATAGCTGTTTTGCGCCGTACCACAGCACATGCCGCTGGCGTTATTGGCGGCAATGCCACCAATCATACAGGCGTTGATCGACGCGGGATCTGGGCCAATTTTGCGTTGAAACGGTGCTAAAATCTGATTCGCACGAGCGCCAATCACTCCGGGCTGCAAGGAAATACGATGACCATGTTGATGAACACGATGACCTTTCCAATTATCCGACAGCTGCATCAAAATAGAGTCCGTCACCGCCTGACCCGACAAACTGGTGCCCGCCGCCCGAAATGTCACCGGCAAAGATCGCTCCCGCGCTTCTTTTAAGACCAAACGCACTTCGTCTTCGTTATCAACGCGCACCACCAACTGAGGAATCAGTCGATAAAAACTCGCATCGGTACCGTACGCCAAGGTTCGAAGTGGGTCTTGAATCAATCGAGATTCATCAATCGCGCCGTCTTTTGCGTCTTTCAAAGCAAAATACACATCGCGATATTGAGCGGTTTTATGAGCAATTGAGTCTTTATCAGTTGTGGCTGTGTTCATCAGAAGTCCCACGGCGAGTCGCCTGTTTTTTATTATTCATACTAAAAATTAACGCTAGACAAATTGGTAATACCAATTTACCTTTTAAATATAAGGCACAGTAAGAAGTCAGATAAACTTTGTCAACTGATAGTTTAGTCGATATTTCGTGAATTTTAGCAGCAAGATTAATTGGTTTTACCACTTTTAAACTTATACACAGCCATTAAGAAAACCACCATTAAAGAAGACCTTTTTAGGAAACGTTATGGAACCCAATCAGTTTGGTCGCGTTAAACAACCGAAAATTTCCGACATCATCATGAAAGAGCTCGAAAGCATGATTTTAGAAGGCAGTTTTACCGCAGGACAAAAACTGCCTCCGGAAAGGGAATTGGCCGCGCGTTTTGAGGTATCGAGACCCTCGTTACGAGAAGCCATTCAAAAACTGATCGCGCGCGGTGTGTTATTCAGTCGTCACGGCGGCGGAACCTACGTTTCCCAACAGCTAGGAACGTCCTTTGCCGATCCACTGCAAGATTTGATCAGTTCCCACGATGAATTTTTATACGACCAATTGGAGTTTCGCGATGCGCTAGAAAGTCTCGCCGCTTACTACGCAGCACTGCGCAGTACCGACGCCGACAAAACCAAGCTCACACAGTGTTTTAACCAGCTGATAGAAGCCAACCAAAACAAAGCTTTTGCCTTGGAAGCTAAGTTAGACGTGGAATTTCACATGATTATCGCGGAAGCAGCGCACAATGTGGTGTTGCTGCACACACTTCGCAGCCTACACGCCATGTTGGCGAAAAGCATTTCGAGTAACCTTAGGAATCTATTTGAGAAGCAAGCCGCTCGTCAGCGCGTAATGGAACAACACACCAATTTGTATCAAGCCATCATGGCTGGCGACGCCGAAGCCGCCAGAACCGCGGCTCACACCCATTTGGTTTTCGTAGAAGATAACTTATTGAAAATGCGCCAAGAAGAAACGCGGATCCAGCGCTCGCTACGCAGAAACGAGCACCAGAATCCGCTGTAAACAATCTTGGGGGATTCCAGTGAGTATTATGTTTCTGTCCTTTCCAGATCAGTGATGTCCAGCTCAGTGACGTCCAGATCAGTGACGTCCAGATCAGTGACGTCCAAAGCATCACTCAATGCGGCTTTCATAACGTCCATTGAAGGGGCTTTTCCCGTCCAATATTCAAAAGCTATTGCGCCTTGTTGGACAAGCATTCCCAAGCCATTTACCGTCGTACAGCCTTTGGATTCAGCAGTTTGGATCAATCGTGTTTGCGGTGGGTTAAAGATTCCATCTGCAACTACCATATGAGATTTAATCGAATCTGTGTCTATATCTAGCTCTGCATCCACATTGGGATATAAGCCAATAGATGTCACGTTGATCACTAAATCCGTCTCAGAAGGAATCTGATATTGCTTTGCCCAAGCATGGTATTCCGCGCCAGCCAACGTGTTATCGGCAACCAGTTGGGCAAGCTCTTCGCCGCGCTCTTGATTGCGATTCACAATCGTTATGTGTGCTACGCCAGCTAGAGCCAGTTCCACCGCCACGGCTCGTGCCGCACCACCAGCGCCGAACAAAACCACACGTTTGTTGCTCAGCTCTAAGCTGGATGTAACGGACTCGACAAAACCACGACCGTCCGTATTTTCTCCCACTAGCTTGCCATCACGGTTCACCACGGTATTCACCGCACCAATGATACGAGCCGACTCGCCTAACTCATCAAGGTGAGCAATAACCGACACTTTATGAGGAATAGAACAATTAAAACCGCGCCAATTCATGGCTTTCGCACCTAATACGGCGTTTTTAAGGTCCTCGGGCTGAATGTCACAATTAATATAACGCCAATCCAAACCCAAATCTCGATACGCAGCTTCCATCATCACGCCTGTGGGGTTTTCTATCGCTGGCGTAGCAAAAGAACCGGTTAACTCGCTTAAGAAATGCTTCGACATACTGAATTTTCTCCCTGTTTGGTGGCTTTAAAAAGAACACATCACCGCATGGTAACAAACCCAGTCACCATAAAAATTTCAATTGTTAACAGAGATGCTCGAAGCAATGAGTTTTAAGAATTGGCGAACCAAACCCCTTTTTTCATATTCTGTAAATAACACCAATACAAAGTTATCGCTCTGGCGATAAACAATATGGCTTGGCTGAGCCATAAGCCATGATTCCCAAGATCTTGGCTCATAAACCACACAGGGAAAAACACGCCAACGACACAAATGATCATGGTGTTTTGCATTTGCTTTACGCTGGTTGTGCCGATAAAAATGCCATCCAACATAAAGGACCAAATACCTAACAGTGGGAAAAATATCAGCCAAGGTAGGTACAGTGACGCATCATCACGTACACTTTGTACGCTGGTTAATAAGGCGATAATTTGATTCCCGGACAGCCAGAAAATCAGCATCAAGATCAACGCCGCCAACAAGGCCCAATAAGTTGATAATTGAATAACTTTTTGGAAATTCGCCTTATCTTTACGACCGTAGTACTCACCGCACAAGGCTTCTACCGAAAAGGCAAAGCCGTCCAGCGCATTGGAAATAATCATCAAAAAGGTCAATAACACGGCGTTGGCCGCCAAAATAGAATCTCCTTGGCGAGCGCCTTGTGCGGTAAAAAATAGCATCACTAATAACAAGAGAATGGTGCGCACAAACAAATAACGGTTTACCTGTACTAAGGCGATGTATTCGCGCCATTTCGCTAATGCTCGCAGGGGCACATGACCCGAAAAGCCCTTGAGCTTATGCCAAGCCAATACGCCCGCTACCGAAACACCGATGTAATGGGCCAATACGGTCGCCCACGCCACGCCATCGCTGGCCATGCCCAATCCATACACCGCCCAATAATCCAGCACCATGTTGGCAATGTTGATCACCAACAACATCCACAAAGGACCTTTGGAATATTGCACGCCAAAAAACCATCCCATCAAGGCATAGCCTGCCAACACCGCCGGCGCACTAAAAATACGCGCCTCACAATACAAACGCGCCCAAGGTTCTACTTCGGCGCTGGGTTCCATTAGGGCCATGGCCAGATCAATAATCGGCACTCGAAAGGCGATCAGCATCAAGCCGATCAACACGCCCATTAACACCGACTGCAATAACAGCTCTCGCACCCGACGCTGATCGTCTTGCCCTAACGCCTGAGCAGTAAGCCCTGTGGAGCCCATACGCAAGAAGCCAAATGCCCAAAATAGAAAGCTGAAAATACTCGCACCAATCGCCACCGCGGCCAAATGCGTGGCGGTACCCAAATGCCCGACCACGGCTGTGTCGACCAACCCTAACAACGGCGTGGTAATATTGGCCACCATAGGCGGCCAAGCCATGCGCCAAATCTTGGTATTTAAAGGGAGATTAACTCGATAAGAGTGAAAAATAGAGGCTGGGGATAACGTCGACACACAGGGCTCACTTGTGGTTGTGTACTATTCTGTGGATAAAAGTTATTCACCCACAAAATAAAAAAGTTTTTTCGAATGTGGAAAATCATAGCAGTTATTCACAACGAAAGGCTTTTTTAATCCGATATAATGACTTTTTCAACATACCAACCTAAAAATGAAAAACACGGCTCAATACAAAAATTTTTAACAGGCAAAAAGCACTCTCATTGAGACCATACTGGGTATGATTGTGGCGGCATACATGGCTATTTTTCCATAATCTCGCGCACAGACTCGCAGAAATTTGCTAAACTCGCGTATATTTTTCGTTATTGGAGCAACACCATGTCAAAGCAACTTAAACCCTATCTTGAAGGTTTGGCCGTTGGCTTTGTTTTCATCAGTATTACCATGCTGTTTGACATTCCTTTTTACATGAGCCTAATTATCGGTGCGCTCGCTGCACTGGGTGGTTATCGTAATTCGATCAAAATGGATCGCGAGAAAAAAGAGAAAAAATCAAGAAAATCACCACAAACTGCCAATAAAGACGATCAATAATATGACGTTCTCTCAGCCTCCAACGTATGGCGAAGCCGACGGCACCTTGCAAGCCATTGGCGGATTATCTGGTTTGCAAACCTTGGTAGAAACCTTTTATCGCATCATGGAAAACACGCCCGAATTTCGACCGCTGTTTGATATGCACCCAAACGACATTGAAGTCACCATCGACAAACTGGTGTGCTTTTTATCGGGATGGATGGGCGGAGAACGTTTGTTTTCAAAGAAATACGGCCCAATCAGCTTACCTCAAGCCCATGCCCATCTTGTCGTGACGGAAAAAGAAAAAGCCATGTGGTTAGATTGCATGGCCGCTGCGCTCGATGAATTGGATTATTCAGAAGATTTGAAGGCGTATTTACTGCCTCAGCTCGCTTTTCCGGCCGAACGTATTCGACAGGTGAGTGCGGCTAGACAGCATTAAGTAAATCTAACCGTCATAATGAATAGAACGTAATTGTCGTTCAGCAGTACTCCCTAAATAACTACGGATGCTAGTAAAAAATTTAGGCCAATGGCCGTTCGTGTTTTTCTTTAAATTTACTTCTGCTAGGCGTTTTTGTGCCTCTCCAATGGAAAAGCCTTGGGATACTAACCGTCTTACGTCATCATTTAGCTTGTTCAGAATCTCTCGGCGAAAGCGTCTCAACCGTTCAGTGTCTAGGTTCAACTCAGTAATAGTATTTTGCGCTTTTTCAACACTAATATTTGCTTGCTCGCAATTTTCAGAGTCAACCGAAAATTCGCCTGTTATTCTTTCACAGGAAAAGAGCTTAGGGAAAGCAGGGATATGAAGCGGGTTCAAAATCACATTATCTAGATTTTGACTTCCTTTTGGCACGTCACAAGAAGCATCTGGACTCGTAAATCGATTACTGGCATCAACAACATTACGCTGACTGCCTCCATGGCAACAACCTAATAGGTTCTGCCAATCTAAATGCCAATTATGAGGAACAGTACCGTCAGATTTTGGATGAAAATGCTCGACTCGGAAATCATCAAGCTCATCCTCTATTTTCTCGACAAGATCAATCTCACAATAAGCACATAAGCCACCTTGATCTGCTTTTATTTGAGCTTGTATTTGATTGCGTCGATTTAGCTTCGAAGTGAATTGCTCCCACTCATTATCTGGGTTTATATCTCGATAGTTTGCAAGAAGTGGAGGTTCAATTCCTTTTGCGACCTTCTTCATATTTGTTCGCGCTCCCACTCTTTCATTCGAATGTCCATATCCAATCGAGCAAGTTCAGGTTCATGCCCCGCTCCCCATTGATCTAAAATTTTACGCAGATAAACCGCTTCTTTTGAGTCCCATTTATCAAGCTCAACAAGATGCTGATATTTTTCCAAATCCTTAACGATATCTAAAGATTCAACTCTTGGTGATTTCAATCCAAGAACATCAAGCAATACTTGCTGAGCTTCGGCGCCTTCAGAAAAAGCAATAGGAATTAATACGGGCTTATCATCTTTCCAGTCAATTACACGCAAACTTGAAGGCTTAACAGATGAAATTACTTGAGGACTATGTGTAGTAACAATAAATTGTACACTAGGAAAAGTACGCATTAAGTCTAACAACATAGTTTGCTGCCAGCCTGGATGAAGATGTAAATCTACCTCATCAATCATTACAACACCTTCAGTTTGTAAAGGGTCATCTACATCAGGGTTCGCCTCAGCCATACGAGCAGCAATATCCATTACCATTGCTAATGTAGTCCGATAACCATCACTAAGCTGCTCAATTCGTAATGTGTTCTTAATTTCATCCTGACACCAATCCACTTCAATTCCCGCTGGGTAAGCTCCTCGTGGATTACTAAATGCTGGAATCATTGCATTTACAGCACTCCGTATTGCTTTTAGCTCAGGAATGACAAAATCAAATGAACGAGCTTCTTTTTGCTTAAGGGTTTCTAGATCTTCAAGGGAGTAAAAGTATTCCACAAAGCTTTTAAAATTTGTTCTACTTTCAAGAGCGCCTTTAAAAGAGTCAAAACGTGAGCACTTTTTAGAAAAGCTTCTCTTACGTTGTGGTATGTCAAAAACTCCACGACCAGCGCCAAAATAAGCAAATATAGGTAACTGAAAAGGTTCTTGACTATTGAATGCGTCGGCAAATGAATCAACATGATTAAATAACGCTTTAAGCCCTATCGCCTCAGGAATTTGCTCCGCTGTTTTTTTGGATTTATCACGCTTTTCCGTTCTATCCCAAACAATTCCGTTAAAGGATTCGCTACGTATTCTCATATAAGGGGGCTTCATGCCATCCTGTAAAATCTGAAAATCCATTTCCTTAAAGTTTTTTCCTGTTGCACTTGGCAATCGTGTTAAAAATGGGCCTAAAGAAATAGCTATGCCATCTAAAATGCTGGTTTTTCCTGCTCCATTTTTCGCAACCAAAACCGTTAATTTCGGATCAAATGAAATCTCAAAATCATCAAAGCGACGAAAGTGCTTTAAATGTAAGGATTTGATTTTCATGTCATTATGCTCCGCTTGGGCTTAATCATATACATTTTCATAGCTTACCATGGGCAAAGATATAAACGAGACGTTTTATCCAGTCACGGTTTAAACTTAAATTTGTTTATCAAACATTATATGCGTACTTCTTTTGCGACGAAAATACCCAAGCGTTTTGCTAGCCGTGCTAAATTCGCTCGATCCATAGAGAGCTGTTGCGCGGCTTTGGTCCAATTCCCGTTATTCTGCTCTAACGCTCGACGAATCATATTACGCTGGTAAGTGTCTGTTTTTTCTCGTAAATCAATGGTGTCGTCAGAGCTGTCTTGTGTCGCGTCGCTTTCTAAAGGGGCAGTTTGTATCTTTTTATGGAAGTTATTATTTAACTGTAACCCGGTAAGATGCGAAGGCGTTATCACGGTGATTCCGCTCGTTCGCTCAGATTTGACCGCATCCGCCTTGGCAAACAAGGCGGCGCGAGAAATTACATGCTCCAGCTCTCGTACGTTGCCTGGCCAATGGTAAGCGTCTAATAATTCCATCGCGGCGGCAGCGATCGTCAATTGCTGCAAGCCCAATTTGCGCCGAAACCGCTCAGCAAAAAAGCCCGCTAACAAGGGCACATCGCCTTGCCGCTCCCGCAATGCGGGCACTTGAAGTGGAAACACACTCAAACGATGAAATAAATCCGCGCGAAAACGCTGCTCTGCGACTTCGGTTTCTAGGTGTCGATTGGTCGCGGCGAGAATGCGCACGTCGACTTTTCGCACCTGATCTTTACCGACCGCTTGAATTTCTTGGTTTTGAATCGCTCGTAATAAAGTGCCTTGTACTTCTAAAGGCAATTCGCCAATTTCATCCAGCAATAAGGTGCCGCCATCGGCTAAAAGAAACTTTCCTTCTCGATCACGATCCGCCCCCGTAAACGCCCCTTTGACATGACCGAAAAGCTCGCTCTCAATTAAATGCTGCGGAATCGCCGCGCAGTTTACGTACACCATAGGAGCATCGGAGCGAGAAGATTGCTCATGTAAGGACCGCGCTACCAGCTCTTTACCGACACCGGTTTCCCCTTCAATGAGCGTGGCAAAGTCAGACGACGCAACCAGTTGAATCGCTTGCTTAAGATCTTGCATGACCTTGCTTTGACCGATCATTTCGCTTGGCTGTTCACTCATTACTTTGAGCACCTGCTGCGCATGTTGAGACTGGCTTTCCAAGCGCGTCATCAGCATCGAGGTATTTAATGTCATGGCCGCCATGGTGCTAATAATTTCCAAGGCGCGATTGTCTATTTCATCAAAAACACCGGGCTGAATACTGTCTAAAGTCACGACACCAATCAATTTTCCTTCCAAATACAGCGGCACACCCATACAAGAATGCACGGGCAGGTGTTCACCATAGCCCAACACCATGCCGTCATAGGGGTCGGGCAGGGGGGAATCACTTGGAAAACGTACTGGATAATGTCCCGCACAAATCTCTTTCAGCCTTGGGTGCTCATCAATATCAAAACGACGGCCCATGAGGTCTTCCGACAAACCTCGTTGGGCAATCGGAGCCAGCACACCATGGTGATTGATCAACAAAACGACTGCGTCGCAGTTAATGGTCGCACGGACAGCATTGACCAATTGCTCAAAACGATTTGGCAGCGTCACGGCACTGGCAAGGTCTAGCGCAAAGCTAAGTAGGGCATTATTGGAAATCTGGTTCACGGTCATCAATCTCTGATTTTTACGTTGTTTTCTATTGTGCTTCACTATGTCAATTTGACTCTAATATATCATATCGACTTTTAAATGAGCGAGTCATAACGACTCTATATTTATAGACATATATTTAAATCATTGATTTTTATAACTTTAATAAGTTGGCACAAGCTTCGCAATACTATTACGTATAGAGCGGTTAATCACGCCGACGATGAGTTTTATTCACGAATTAAAAAGGAAACAATGATGTTATCTCAACAACATATAGACACAGTTAAATCGACTATTCCTCTTTTGGCGTCAGCCGGCCCTGCGATCACACAGTACTTCTATAATCGTATGTTTACTCATAACCCAGAGTTGAAACACGTATTCAACATGACGCACCAAAAAACGGGAGGCCAACCCGCGGCGCTTTTTAACGCCATTGCAGCGTACGCAACGCACATCGATAACCTAGAAGTGCTTACTGGCGCGGTGATGCGCATCGCACATAAACACACCAGTTTTAATATTAAGCCTGACCAGTACGCCATTGTTGGTCATCACCTGATCGAAACACTACGCGAATTGGCACCAGACGCCTTTACATCAGACGTGGAAGAAGCGTGGGTCGCAGCCTATGGCCAATTAGCGGACATTTTTATTAAAATCGAGAGCGATTTGTATCAAGAGCGCGCGGCACAAGCAGGCGGTTGGTTAGATTTCCGTCGCTTTCGTGTGGCGTCTAAAACAGCAGAATCCGAGCTGGTTACCAGCTTTGTATTAGAACCAGTCGACGGTGGCGCTGTCATCGGTTACGTACCGGGGCAATACTTAGGCGTGAAATTACACCCTAAAGGCAACGAATTCGACGAAATTCGCCAATACTCCTTGTCTACCGCACCAAACGGCCAAAGCTACCGTATCAGCGTAAAACGCGAAGGCAGCAACAACATTGCCGGGGTTATGTCTAATTACCTACACGACCATGTCAACGTCGGTGACGAGATCGAAGCCATGCCACCAGCGGGCGACTTCTTTTTCCAAGACAAACAAACACCGGTGGTGCTGATTTCTGGTGGTGTTGGCTTAACCCCGATGCAAGCCATATTAGACACATTGGCAAAACAACAATACGCCCAACCCATCAGCTACTTGCACGCCTGTGCGCATCAAGGTCAGCATTCATTTGACGCCCACGTAAACAGCCTAAAAGAGCAGCTCAACCTGTCTGTTTACACTTGGTACGAACAAGCAGGCAACGAAGCGCAAGGCGTATTGAACGGTATGATGCAAATTGACGCAGTAAAAGACAGCCTACCGCTGACGGATGGTGAATTTTACTTATGTGGCCCAGTGGGCTTCATGATGTTCGTCAAACAACAGCTGCTGACACTAGGCGTCGAAGCGGATCGTATTCACTACGAATTGTTCGGCCCGCATAAAGACGTTTGATTTTGAAAGACGTTTGATCTTTCCTTTCTGATAATATCTTGCATGAAAACCCTCCCCCTTAAGAAACTCTCTTTAGAAAAAGGGGGAGGGTTACCGTCACTGATCTCACTATTGACAAAAACGAAACAACCTATCAATATGATAGGTATTGACTCAATGGATGAGCATTATGAAAAAGAACAACCCACAAGGAAACGTGGTATTTCCTCTCAGTGAATTTGCAGCTCGAAAAACCCTTAACGACTTAGCCGAAAATCACACAAATAGAATCCGTTGGAGCAGACACATCAAAGAACGCATGCTTGATCGAGGAGTGACCACGAGGCAAATTTTAACTCTGCTTAAAAGTAAGCGCTCCATATTTCGTGAAGGCCCTTATCTTGAGCTCAATGGTGATTGGAAATGTAATATAAAGGGCATGGCTGCTGGGTCTATATTAGAACTGAGCGTTGTCATAAAACACCCTGCGGATAACCCGACATCGATTTTAATCACAGTCTGGGGTCACTAGTGGTCACTGCATTAGGAGTATTTATGTATCACTATACAGAATGTGGCTTATCTAACGTTTTTCTAAAAAACGGTTTTGTCATGGAACAGGTTGACGGCGAAAATTACACCAGCATCGATGATATAAATAACTTACATAACGCCATTGCACAAAGTCTGACAGACAATCATACGGCTCTTTGTCCTGCTGAGTTTAAATTTTTACGCATAGAGTTAAACCTATCGCAAAAAATGCTCGGCTATCGTTTTGGCGTGTCAGAGCAAACGATCGCGCGTTATGAAAAAGGGCAATCCGTAATTCCTCGAACGACAGACGCTGCGCTTAGGTCTCTCTTTATGGAAACACTAGAGAAAGCCAGCTCTGTTGGCTATTTTCTTGATTTACTTTCAGATGCCGAAGCCAAGCAAGCCGCAAGGGAAATATTATTAGAAGAAGTCGACAATCATTGGAAGATCGCTGTTTAACACAGCGTTTCGCCTATTGCTTAAACGGCAACAACGCGTGGGTATCTTGATGGTACTCACGCACGGCTTGCGCTTCTTCTTCGCAGAAGTGGCCAATGGCGTCGCGGAAACCTTCATGGGCGATGTAGTGAATGCTGTGGCTGAAGACAGGCTCGAAGCCTCGGGCGATTTTGTGTTCCCCTTGAGTTCCTGGATCAAAATGCTGTAACCCTTTTTCCAAGCAAAACTCGATGCCTTGGTAGTAACAGGCTTCAAAGTGCAGGCAATCCACTTCTTCCATACAACCCCAATAGCGGCCATACAAAGAATGATCATCAAAGAAGCACCAAGAGGCGGCGATGGCTTCGCCTTCTCGAAAGGCTTGTACCAAGAGAATTTGGTCGCCCATGTTTTCGGCTAGTTGCCCGAAAAATTCGCGAGTGAGGTAACCTTGTTGCCCACGTTTAGCGTAGGTGGATTGGTAACACAGGTAGAAAAAATCAATCTCGGCCGACGTTAAATCGCGGCCGATGGTTCGAGTCAGCTTGATGCCTTCTTTGGCGATTTTTTCTCGTTCCTTACGGGCGGTTTTGCGCTTACGGCTGGAGAAATGCGACAAGTAGTCGTCCATGTTTTTGTAGTCACGGTTGAACCAATGAAACTGACAAGATATTCGATGCAGTAGATCTTTGTTGGGTGCGAATAACGCCGCGTGTTCTGACTTGGCAAACAATAAATGCCAGCTGGAAAAATCGCGCTCTTGGTTGGCTTGAGTCATTAACTCGGCCAACGCTGGGTACAGATGAGAAAACGCCACATCGTCGCCTTGCGGATCACGATGCGAAAAAAGTCGAACCCCCGTTACCGGGGAAAAGGGTATCGCCCAAATACGCTTAGGGAAGTAGCGCATGCCGTAGCGTTGGTAGGCATCGGCCCACGACCAATCAAACACAAATTCCCCTTGGGAATGAGTTTTCAAATAGGTTGGAGCAATGGCCATAGGGCTGTCATCGTCGTCCATCACCAGCAAATATTCTGGGTACCAACCGGTGCCGTCGCCAATGCTTTTACTGTGCTCAAGCGCTTGATGAAAAGCAAACTGCGCAAAGGGATAACGCGTTTCCCCAATCGCGGCGCGCCATGTAGCCTCACCTATTTGATCCACTGAATTGAACCATTGCGCCTTCATGTTGTTTACCTTCAGGGGTTTCCCTTTTTATCTTTGATTTTTTTATCTTTGGGCATGGGGTTCGCTCAATTACTCCGCCACTTGCATTTGTTGGCGCATGTGATTCACCAAGCTCGCGATGTTGGGTCGCACTTGCCGCCATAAATAAAATGCTTCTGCGGCTTGACCTACCAACATACCAAGCCCATCGGCTCCTTTGGCACCGTGTTCATGCGCCCACTGCAAAAAAACGGTACGATCCTTGTCGTACATCATATCGTAACACCACGTTTGCTCGCCGATCAGTTCCTCTTTTAACGGCGGCAAACGGCCGGATAAACTGGCCGATGTACCATTGATGATAATATCAAAAGAGCCTACTAAGCCTTCAAATGATGACGCCAAACAGTCAAAATGTGTCGCCAATTCCTGTGCTTTTTCCACCGTACGATTAGCAATGGTGACCGACTCTGGATTCTCGGACAAAATGGGATCAAGTACGCCCCGAACGGCCCCGCCCGCGCCTAGAATCAATACGCGTTTGCCTGTTAAAATTTGCTGATGAGTGTCGATAATGTCGCGAACCATACCAATTCCGTCGGTATTATCGCCAAATAAATTACCATTTTTTTCCATTAGTAAGGTGTTCACCGCCCCTGCTTGCTTGGCTCGCTGACTTAAAATATCACACAGGGCAAAGGCGCGTTCTTTGAACGGCATGGTTACATTTAGACCATGCCCGCCTTGTTGAAAAAAATCGCGCACTTGATTTTCGAACTCACAGTCATCCCCCAAGAGCGTTGAGTAATTCAGCATTTGCTGGGTTTGAGCCGCAAAGTACGCGTGAATGCTTGGGGATTTGCTGTGCGTAATCGGATTTCCTACTACGGCGTATTGATCCAAAATATGTCCTCTTCTTTTGTAAGCTCAAATGTATAAGCTCAAACGCGATACATCCAAACGGTAGCGTATTGACTGTAGATTAGTGTGCAACACCCAGCCAATCTTTTGATGTTAAAAAGTAGTCGGTTAATTTGGCCTCTTCACTGTCCGCTTCCACTTGATAGTCATAGGTCCAACGCACTTCTGGGGGTAACGACATCAAGATAGATTCGGTGCGACCCAAACCGCTTTGCAAACCAAAATGCGTGCCGCGGTCAAACACCAAGTTAAATTCCACATAACGACCACGACGATGCAATTGGAAATCTCGCTGCTGCTCAGTGAAGGGTAAATCTTTACGACGTGACAATACGGGCATGTAGGCCTTGGTGTAAGCATCCCCCACCGATTTCATCATATCAAAGCAATGCGCAAAGCCGCCGTCGTTGAAATCGTCGAAGAACAAACCGCCGATACCACGAGGTTCGCCCCGATGTTTTAAATAGAAGTATTCGTCACACCAAGTTTTGAAGCGTGAGTAATACCCTTCTCCAAAAGGTTCAACCGCCTCACGGGAGGTCTCATGCCAATGGATACAATCCTCATCGAAGCCATAATAAGGTGTCAGATCAAACCCACCGCCAAACCACCAAACCGGCGCCATGCCGTCTTTGTAGACGATAAACAAACGCACATTGGCGTGAGACGTCGGGGCCATTGGGTTATTGGGGTGAATCACTAACGACACGCCCATGGCTTCAAAACGGCCTCCCGCTAGCTCGGGGCGATCTGCTGTCGCAGAGGGGGGTAAATTGTCACCCATAACGTGAGAAAAATTCACACCACCTTTTTCAATCACCTGGCCACCGGCCATCACTCGTGTGCGGCCACCACCGCCATTAGGGCGATCCCATGCGTCTTCTCTAAAACGCGCTGATGGTTCGACCGTTTCGAGCGTCGAACAAATATGATCTTGAAGCGACATCAAGTACGCTTTAACCGCTTGAACATCGTCGTGGTGTGGTGAGGTTATCGGCTCAGGCATGGCTGGCTCCATTTCATTAAATGCGAAAAATGAGTCACAAAAAGAGGCGTTAATACAGTTGCGAGCCATCAGGGCGACTGCGTAGCAAATTGAGGATCCACATGTATTGTTCTGGTCGCTGGGCGATCATGGCTTCCAGCGATTGATTCATCAAGATAGCATCTTGAACATCATCCCCTGAAGGAAAAGGCGTTAATGCCGGAAAAATATGCAGCTCATATTGGCCCGATTTGGCGTTGTAAGCCTGAAACATCGGCACAATGTGCGCTTTCGTCAATTTAGTCAGTTTACCTAAGCCCTTCATGGTGGCTTTTTCTGTACCAAAAAAAGGCACAAAAACAGAATGCTGCGCCCCGAGGTCTTCATCGGGCAAATAATAACCGACATAGCCTTTTTTAACGGATTGAAGAAACGGTTTAATGCCCGCACTTCTAGGATAAACCACACCTCGACCGTATTGCATGCGCTGCGTGTGCATTAACCAATCGATGAGCGCATTTTTTTGCGGCTTCATTATGGTAGTCACCGTGTACCCAAGTGATGCCAGCATGGAGCCGGTGTAATCAATCGACCAACAATGGGGCACTAGGGTGATCACATTTTCGCCTCGATCCAGCAAAGGGAACAAATGTTCACCCCCGATCACTTTATTGCGGCGTTTTTTGTACGTTTCACTGCGTACTAATAGCTCGCCATAAGCAAAGCAAAACTGCACCGCGGTTTCTACACTGCTGCGTAAAATGGCTTCACGCTGTTCTGACGTTTTTTCGGGAAAACACAACGCAAGATTCAACCGCGCTCGTTTTAAGGCGCCGCCTTTTTTTTTCGTAATCACAGGCGCGACTTTCGTAGCCAGCCGGTCTCGAAGACGAAAAGGAACATAAGCCAAAATAAGCGCCAACAGCACGATCAGCCAAGTCGACCAAAAACGTGGCGCTAAAAAACGCCACTGAAACGTCGGGTTGTGTGTGTTTTTATCGGCTGGAAGCATGTCGTTCATTTCGTCTGATTACCTGAAAGGAGTATTTTACCTTAATGCCGCTATTCTTTTATATAGCGTCGCTTGTTTTAGTCATTTTGCTGTTCTTTTTATCTCGACTGGCAACGCTGCCATTGACTACTTTTCTAACAAGGTATATTTTGGATACAAAATCCATTTTGACAAATGGGCGTTTATTTGTTTAATTTTTCCCATAAATTTCCGATATAAAGGTAGCGAATGATGGATAACTCTGTTCTTGATGTATCGGTCTTCAATGGCATTATGCCCGCGTTGATGACCCCTTGTACGCCTGATCGCACGCCAGATTTCGACGCTCTGGTCTTAAAAGGGCGAGAAATGATGGCGGCAGGAATGTCGGCGGTGGTGTATTGCGGCTCGATGGGCGATTGGCCTTTGCTGACCGACGCCGAGCGCATGGAAGGTGTCGAGCGTTTGGTAAAAGCCGGGGTTCCCGTTGTTGTCGGCACTGGGGCGATCAATACAAAGTCCGCCGTGGCGCTGGCGGCTCATGCGCAACAAGTCGGTGCCGCGGGTTTGATGGTGATCCCTCGGGTACTGTCTCGTGGCTCGGTGATCGCAGCGCAACGTCATCACTTCAAAGCCATCCTAAAGGCAGCGCCTGACGTGCCCGCCATTATTTACAACAGCCCTGTTTATGGGTTTGCCACTCGTGCTGATTTGTTTTTTAGTTTGCGCTCTGAGCACCGTAATCTGGTCGGTTTCAAAGAGTTTGGTGGCGATGCAGACCTTCGTTATGCGGCCGAAAACATCACCTCTCAAGACGATGATGTGTTGTTGATGGTCGGCGTGGACACCGCCGTTTTTCATGGTTTTGTGCACTGTGGTGCGGTAGGCGCGATTACCGGAATTGGCACCGCCTTGCCAAAAGAAGTCTTGTTATTGGCGAACTTATCCCGTTTAGCCGCCACTGGCAACGCCGAAGCGCGCGTTCGAGCACAAGAATTAGAAGCCGCTTTTTCTGTTTTGGCCAGCTTCGATGAAGGCCCTGAGTTGGTGCTGTACTTCAAATATTTGCTTGTGTTAAATGGCGAAGAAGCGTATCGATTGCACTTCAATGAGACAGATGAGCTAAACGCTGCACAGCGTCGTTATTGCGAAGACCAATACACACTGTTTAAGACCTGGTTCGCAGATTGGCGCCAACAAGGTGGTGTCATTGCTCAATGCCACTCATAAATGCCTTCTATAAATGCCACCTATAAAGGTCGAGGAACACAGCATGCAAGTCATAGACAGTCATACGGAAGGGGAACCTACTCGCGTTATTGTATCGGGAGGGCCCGATTTGGGTTCTGGTTCTTTGGCCGAACGTGCGGCAATTTTAGCCACAGAGCATCGGGATTTTTATCGCTCTGTCGTGTCTGAACCCTACGGGCAAGACGCCATGGTCGGCGTGATGCTGGTCGAACCCGTCGACACGCGTTGCGTCGCAGGGGTCATTTATTTTGACGCCGCCGCGGTCATTGGCATGTGTGGTCACGGCACCATTGGCGTGGCCGCCACATTGGCTCACATGGGCAAGATTGGCCTGGGTACGCATAGAATCGAAACGCCAGTGGGCATGGTTGAGGTCACCCTAACAGACAACAACACCGTCACAGTACACAATATCGACAGCTATCGCTTTCGAAAAGGCGTTGAGTTAGACGTACCAGGCGTTGGGTACATCGTCGGAGACATCGCCTATGGCGGTAACTGGTTCTTTCTGGTGGATGACAGCCCCACTCCCGTTTTACCCCATAATATTCGTACCTTGACCGAGACGGGCATTAAGGTGCGCGACGCGCTTTACGCTAATGGCATTGAAGGCGAAAACGGCGGTGTGATCGATCACATTGTATTCTTTGGCCCTGCACTGACGAAAAAAGGCCATTCCCGCAATTTTGTACTCTGTCCTGACAACGCCTACGACCGATCGCCTTGCGGCACTGGCAGCTCCGCGCGCCTGTCTTGCTTGGCTGCCGATGGACGCCTTGCCCCGGGCGAAGAGATTTATCAGGAAAGCACCATCGGCAGCGGTTATACCCTAAGTTATCAGTTTTCAACATCGGCCAATGCGCCACTGGGCGCCATCGTCCCTGCGATCACAGGGCAGGCATTTATTACCCGTGAAGCGAACCTAATGTTCAACCCAACCGACCCATTGCGTTATGGTGTGCGCTTATGAAAACGCCTGTTTATGACGTGGTCGTGATTGGTGCTGGGATTATTGGCATCAGCATTGCTCTCAAGCTGCAATCTCAAGGACGACAGGTACTGGTGCTCGATCGAAAAGGCGTCGCAGCCGAAACATCGTCCGGTAATGCGGGCGCGTTTGCCTTCACGGATGTCATCCCTTTGGCGACGCCTGGCATTATGCGTAAAGCACCAAAGTGGCTGTTTGACCCCCTTGGGCCCTTGTCAATTCGCCCCGCTTATGGGTTAAACATACTTCCTTGGATGGTGCGTTTCTGGCGCGCCAGCTGGCCAGACAAATACCAAGCCGCACTGGCGGCACAAGCCAGTTTAATGGCTGTATCAAAAGCCGCGTTAGAGCGCCAAATCCAAGCGGTGAATGGCGAAGCTTTGATTCGTCGGGAAGGGCAGTTGCAACTGTACGAAGGCGTTGATGAATTCAATGCCAGTCTTGCTGGTTGGCAAACGCGACAACAGCATGACGTAAAGTATGAATTTTTACTCAGTTCAGACGCCATCGCCAAGATTCAACCGGGTATTCACCCGCGCTTTACCCATGCAGCGTTTACGCCAGAATGGAAAAATGTCTGTGATCCTGCTCAATGGACGCAACACCTCGCCAATGCGTTTGAAGCCCTAGGTGGGAAAATCGCCATAGCATCGATTGACACTATTGAGGTTAATCGCGATACCGTCACGTTAAAAAGCGACGCGGTCGATTATAAAACACACCAGTTAGTGCTCGCGGCTGGGGCTTGGTCTAAAACCTTGGCGCAATCCTTAGGTGACAATGTGCCATTAGATACTGAACGAGGATACAACACGACCCTGCCAGCAGGCGCCTTTGCCTTAAAAACGCACCTTACTTTTAGCCAGCATGGTTTTGTGATCACCAAAATAGGGGAGGGCATACGAGTCGGCGGCGCAGTAGAACTGGGTGGGTTAACTCTACGTCCCCATTTTAAACGGGCAGATGTTTTACTCAACAAAGCAAAGGCATTTTTGCCAGAGCTCAACATCGAAGGCGGAAAACAATGGATGGGATTTCGACCTTCCATGCCAGACAGCTTGCCGGTGATTGGCCATTCAAGCCGATCCAAGCGCGTCATTTACGCTTTTGGGCATGGGCATTTAGGGCTGACTCAATCCGCAGGAACCGCGGAACTGGTCGCCGCGCTCATCAATAACGACGCCCCTGACATAGACCTTTCGCCATTTTCTGCTACCCGATTTTAGAAAAAAATAAGGTGAAACAAAGCCAATAGACCTACACGCTATTGGCGAGCGGCCGCGATCCATGCCAAAACTTGGTCTTTGGTGCTTTCAATGTGTTGACGCAATGACTCCGCGGCGGCGGCCACTTTTCCTTGTTGGGCCAAGGACAACAGCTCTCGGTGGTCGTGCTGAGCGCGTTCGGCGTTTTTCAGTTGGTCGATGTGTAAGCTTACGTATCGGTTGGATTGTAAACTGGCACGTTCTAATAATTGTGACGTTAAAACACGCCCCGCCGCTTCATAAAGCGACTGATGATAGCGCGCGTTTAATGGCCCCCAAGCGGCCACATCGCCGGCGGCATAAGAGGCGTCCATGTCATTGAGCAATTGCTCACAGCGCACAAAGTGTGCCTCTTGCATAAGAGGGATTGCACGAGTAAATAAATCGACTTCCAACAGCATACGCACGTCGAAAATTTCAGCGATGTCGTCCAAGGTGTGTTTGGTCACGGTGGCGCCACGATTGTTCGTAAACACCACCAACCCTTCAGCGTCCAAGCGCTTGAGCGCTTCACGAATCGGCATGCGCGACACCTGATATTCCTCAGCCAATAACTCCTGACGAATTAACTCCCCTTCGGACAAATCACCCGATAAAATACGCTGGCGCAAATCCGCAACAATGACATCGGGTAAGCTCTGACGAATCACCGCTCTTTTTTGCGTCACACCTGATTCTCCTAGTGGTACTGACCACATTAATAAACCCACATTATACGTAAAAAAGCCATGAACCCGAGTGCCTTTTGCGTTTCTATGAGTTCTTGAGCGCAAAATCTTTCACGTCCAATGTTTGAGCAACATCAAACATTGAATTGATACCTTCTCATTTTTAAAACCGCTGCCATTGCCTACTATCGATGCATCATAAACGTGCTAAATTCTTCCTACGCACAGGCATTCTTTTAGCGACACAGATTCATTTGGAGTTTTTATGACAGCCCTATTATCACAACCTAATTTATTGAAAAGCCAATCCTATATTAATGGCGAATGGGTCGCCGCCACGTCAGGCAAAACCTTCCCTGTTTCTAACCCTGCTAACGGCGAACACCTGATCGACGTGGCGGATGTAGGCGCAGAAGAAACCACCCTCGCGGTTGAAGCCGCAGAAAAAGCTCAAAAAGAATGGCAAGGACGCACCGCGAAAGAACGGGCGACCTTGTTGCGTCGTTGGAACCAGCTCATTCTGGACAACCAAGACGATTTGGCGACCCTAATGACCCTAGAGCAAGGCAAACCATTTGCAGAAGCCAAAGGCGAAGTGGCGTATGGCGCGTCTTTTATTGACTGGTTTGCCGATGAAGCGCGTCGTTTAAACGGTGACGTGATGCCTACCTTTGCCAAAGACAAACGTGTTTTGACGATTAAACAGCCGATTGGTGTTGTGGCGGCGATTACACCATGGAACTTTCCGATCGCCATGATCACCCGCAAAGCCGGCCCAGCCTTAGCGGCGGGTTGCGCCATCGTGATCAAACCATCAGACGAAACCCCCTTGTGTGCCTTGGCGTTGGCAGAGTTAGCTCATCAAGCCGGCATTCCAGCAGGCGTTCTCAATGTGGTGGTCGGCAAAGACGCCAAAGCCATTGGCGGTGTATTAACCAGCCATCCTACCGTACGCAAACTGTCCTTCACCGGCTCTACGCCCGTTGGCAAATTATTGCTGTCTCAGTGTGCCCAAACCGTGAAACGCACTTCAATGGAATTGGGTGGCAACGCACCTTTTATCGTGTTTGACGATGCCGACCTAGACGCCGCCGTGGAAGGCGCCATTGCATCTAAATACCGTAACGCGGGGCAAACCTGCGTTTGCGCCAACCGAATTTTAGTCCAAGCAGGTGTATACGATGCCTTCGCGGACAAACTCGCCGCGCGTGTTGCCACCTTTAAAACAGGCGACGGCTTTTCCGCTGGCGTCAACATTGGACCACTGATCAACCCTGCGGCCATGAACAAAGTAGAAGAATTAGTGCAAGACGCGGTCGCCAAAGGCGCCAAAATCTTAATCGGTGGAGCAAAAGCCACCGAGGCTGGCGCACAGTTCTTTGCGCCAACGGTGTTGACCGATGTGACAGAAGACATGGCGGTATTCTCCAATGAAATTTTCGGCCCCGTCGCGCCCTTGTTCAAATTCACCACCGAAGACGAAGCCGTTGCCATGGCAAACAATACCCCATTTGGCTTGGCGTCTTACTTCTATTCCCAAAATATAGCCCGCATTTGGCGTGTTTCAGAAGCCTTGGAATATGGCATGGTCGGCATAAATGAAGGCATTATTTCCAGTGAAGTAGCGCCCTTTGGGGGGGTAAAGGAGTCGGGTAGTGGGCGTGAAGGCTCTCAGTACGGCATCGATGAATACGTTGAAATTAAATACTTGTGCCTGGGTGGATTAGCGTAACCCTTTATCGATCTTTTGAAAAAACTCACAACAAAACGCTCTTTAAGCGGCATCTCAGCTAAAGAGCCAGTCAATACATAAGGTGAAAACATGAATAATGCAGAATTACAAAAACGCAAAGAAAACGCCATGGCGCGTGGTCAAGCCAATATGGCGCCAGTGTATGTTGATCATGCTTTAAATTCAGAGGTGTGGGACGTAGAGGGTAAGCGTCACATTGATTTTGGGGCTGGTATCGCGGTATTAAACACCGGCCATAATCACCCAAAAGTAAAAGCGGCGGTGTTGGCACAAATGGAGCGTTTCACCCACACCTGTGTGATGGTCAGCCCCTATGAATCGGCTGTGGCGTTGGCGGAAAAACTCAACGCAGCGGCACCCGGCAACACGCCGAAAAAATCGATTTTCGTGACCACTGGCGCTGAAGCCGTTGAAAACTGCGTCAAAATCGCCCGAGCTCACACCGGTCGTCCTGGCATTATCGCGTTCAACGGTGGTTACCATGGCCGTACTAACATGACGCTGGGATTAACAGGCAAAGTGGCGCCATACAAAATCGGCTTTGGCCCATTCCCGAGTGACATTTATCACGTACCGTACCCAAATGAATTTTTGGGTATTACCGAAGAACAGGCAATACGTGATCTGCATCTGCTGTTTACTTGTAACATCGAGCCGTCTCGCGTGGCGGCCATTATTATCGAACCAGTACAGGGCGAAGGCGGCTTTTATAAAGCATCGTCAAGCTTCCTACAAACGCTGCGTACCTTATGTGACGAGCACGGCATCTTGCTGATCCTCGACGAAATCCAGTCTGGCTTTGCGCGTACGGGTACGATGTTTTGCCACGAACAGGCCGGTATTGAAGCCGATTTAATGACCACTGCCAAAGGCATCGCCGGCGGTATGCCATTGGCCGCGGTGGTGGGTAAAGCCCACATTATGGACGCGCCGGTTCCGGGTGGACTGGGCGGCACGTACGGCGGTTCACCGATTGGCTGTGCAGCGGGCTTGGCGGTATTCGATGTGATCGAAGAAGAAAACCTGTGTGAGCGTGCCACCGAAGTGGGTACTCACTTTGTAAAACATCTTACTGATATACAAGCCCAATACCCACAGCTGATTGGCGATGTACGAAACGCTGGCGCCATGATCGCAATTGAATTTCTACACGATGGCGATGTGAACAAGCCATACCCAGAATTGGCGAAAAAACTGCCTGCCATCGCGGCAGAACACGGCTTGATTTTGTTGTCTTGCGGGATCCGTGGCAACGTGATTCGCTTCTTACCCGCGTTGACCATCGAAATGGACTTGATCGACGAAGGCATGGCCATTTTCAGAACCTGTCTGAAAAAAGCACTGGCGTAGATCAGTATGATGTAAGCACTGTTTTTGCTACTCAGCCACCTTGAAAACAAGGTGGCTTTTTTGCGCTTGTGATATTAATTCGTCAAAATGTACTTTTTCAATGCAAATTCAACCCCACGAATTTCAGCTAAGCCCTTCATTCGACCAAGAGCAGAATAACCAGGTTTAGCATCACGGCGTAAGTCGTCCATAATTTGATGACCATGATCCGGCCGTAATGGAATGCTCTTTTCAATACCAAGACGTTTACGTCGCTGTTCTTCTTTGAGTAACACCAGAATCACATCCGAAATGTCTATATTCCCTTCTAAATGTGCGGCTTCATGAAAGCTTCCCCACGTCTCTTCTCGTTGAGTTGAACGCAAGTGAGTGAAGTAAATTCGATCAGCAAAAGTGGTCGCCATGTCGCACAAGTCGTTATCTTCGCGCACACCATAAGATCCGGTGCAGAAAGTAATGCCATTGGCAGGCGAGGGAATACGCTCGACTAACCACTCAACATCTTGCTTGGTCGAAACGATTCGAGGCAAGCCTAAAATTGGACGCGGCGGATCATCTGGATGAACCGCTAAACTAACACCACACGATTCAGCAATTGGAACTATATGCTCTAAAAAGTAAGCAAAATTCTCTCTTAAAACCTTTTTATCAATATCATCATAAGCCGCTAATGCAGCACGAAAATTCTCTAATGAGTAACTTTCTTCGGCGCCAGGAAGCCCTGCCAATATCGTATTTATCAACTGCTCTTTTTGCTCGTCGCTTAGTGCGACGAAATGCGCGTTAGCGGCCGCGATTTCTATCTCGCTGTAACTGCTTTCGCTATTGGGACGTTGTAAGATAAATAAATCAAACGCGGCAAAGGCCGTTTGGTCAAAACGTAAGGCTCGGGAACCGTCTGGCAAGACATAAGTAAGGTCTGTTCGAGTCCAATCAAGCACCGGCATAAAGTTGTAACATACGGTTTTGATACCGCATTTTGCGAGGTTTTGTATGCTTTTACCGTAGTTTTCAATGTATTTTTGGTATTCGCCCTTACGCTGTTTAATGTCTTCATGAACAGGAATACTTTCCACAACGGACCAACGCAGACCTGCCGCTTCTATCTTATTTTTCACGACTTGGATGGCCTCAACGGGCCATGTTTCACCATTGGGTACGTCGTGTAATGCGGTGACAATGCCGGTTGCGCCGGCTTGGCGAATATCTTGTAAAGTGATGGAGTCATTTACTCCAAACCAACGCCATGTATGTTCCATAATAAACTCTCTTACTTATCGTTACTCTGAGAAGTGCTTCGCATCAGGCTCTGTACTTTTTCGCCAGCTAACAATCCGTCCACTAAGCTCACTAGACGAACTAATAAAGCCTTATTATTAGCCAAGGCCGTCGGAAAGATATCGTTACGTTGCAGCAGAGCAGAAATCAGACTCATCGAGTCATCTCGATGACGGCGAACGAATTCGAATAACACAGCTTCAAGCGGATCGTTGATGCTTTGCTGATTCTGTTCAGCCTCGCACAGAGAAACCATCCAACCAGCCATACCCAGTTCGATCGCAGGCGCCGCTAGCGACTTTTCTTGCAGTTCTACTAGGCTGCTCAACCAGCGTTGTGGCAGCTTCTGGCTACCGTCCATCGCTATTTGTTTAAGCTGATGCTGCAAACTGTCGTTTTCAAAGCGTGCTAACAACTGTTGGCAATAGGTCGCCAATTCTGCTTGGCTAAAACTCGGTAATGTCGGGGCTACTTCTTGCATCATATAGCGCTCAAGGAAGGCACGAATGTCCTTGTCTTGCATGGCATCAGCGACGGTTTTAAAGCCTGCGATAGACCCCAAATAAGCCAATAATGAATGACTGCCGTTGAGCATTCTCAGTTTCATCATTTCATAGCTTGAGACGTCTTCAACCATTTGTACGCCAGCAGATTCCCATTGCGGACGGCCCGAAGGGAAATGGTCTTCTATTACCCATTGGCTAAATTGTTCGCACTTCACTACGGTAGGCTCATTGATGCCAGTGTCTGCTTTGATCATCGCGAGGGCTTGCTCAGAAACAGCTGGAACGATGCGATCTACCATGGAATTTGGGAACGCAACGTTTTGCTCAATCCATTGGGCGAATTCATCATCCTGAGCTTTGGCTAACGCCACAACAGCGCCTTTGGCTCGAACACCGTTATGAGGCATATTGTCACAAGACAATACTGTAAACGCCGCAAGGCCTAACGCACGACGCTGTTTCAAAGACTCAAGAATCAACCCCAAGGCCGTTTTAGGTTGAGATGGAAACGCCATGTCATGCTGAATGTCGGGTGTATCTAACAATAATTCGCCCGTAGATGGCGCTAAGTAATAGCCTTTCTCTGTAATCGTTAAAGTGACAATCTTAGTCGCAGGCGACGTCATTTGTGACAGTAGCGCCTCTCTTCCTTCATCAGAGCCAGAGAAAAGCGTGTTCTTGATCGCTTTAATCTCTCTTAAATTGGCGTTATTCATATCGGCGTATTCCACCACATGATAACCATGCCCAGCCGCCTGCATCTGCTCCACCAGCTTATGATTAGAACGAATGTTCGCACTGACGATCATCCAATCACCGCCATGAAGTGCAAGCGTCTGCTCTACATACACCGCTTGGTGAGCACGATGAAAAGCACCCAAACCTATGTGAACGATACCGACATCATGCTGACTTGGTTCAATTTGGCTGTCTATACGTTGAATATTTGTCATAAAATCACCTAATTAGCCTAACAACGAAGGCAGCCATAACGAAATTGCAGGGATATAAGAAACAAGTATAAGTACAAAAAGGTTACACAGTAAGAACGGCCAAATTGCTTTTACAATCGTGGTCATTGGCAACTCACTGATTCCTGCGGCAACAAACAAACACACACCAACGGGCGGTGTCGTTAGGCCGATAATCAAGTTGAGCACTGCCATCACGCCGAAGTGGATCGGATCCATACCAATACCTTCTGCCACTTTTAACAACGTCGGAAAAAGGATAATCAGTGCCGCGATGGTTTCCATAAACCCCCCCACGATCAACAACACAATATTGATGATTAAAATCACCACTAAAGGGTTCTCACTAATGCTAAAGATCGCACTCGCCAGCATCTGTGGAATCTGCTCACTGGTCAAAATCCAACCAAACAAGTTCGCCATTCCAACCAATAATAACAAGCTAGTTGAGCTTAAAACCGTATCCACTAATAATTTCGGAAGGTTCTTCCAAGTAAGGCCTTTGTAAACAAACATACCAACAATAAAAGCGTATAGGCTGGCCATAATTGACGCTTCGGTAGGGGTAAACAGTCCACCAATGATCCCGTACAGGATAATAAAGGTCATCAATAACGCCCAGAAAGCCCCTTTACCGACGACGTATATTTCTTTTAAAGTGGCACGTTTTTCACGAGGATATTGGCGTTTCACCGCAATAATATACGCCGTTACCATCATCGCAACACCAAGCATAATACCAGGCACCACACCGGCTAAAAACATCTTGCCGACGGAAATACCACTCAAGGAACCCACGATGATCATCGGCACACTAGGCGGGATAATTGGTCCAATCGTCGACGATGCGGCCGTTACCGCCGCCGCAAAGGGTTTGTCGTAACCACTTCGTGCCATACCGGGGATCATCACGGCACCAATACTCGCCGTATCCGCCACAGCCGTACCCGAAATACCGCCAAATATCATCGAGCCGCCCACATTCGCCAGCCCAAGGCCACCACGAATATGACCTAACAAGGCGTTACTGAAACGAATAATGTAATCGGTAATATTACCGACGTTCATTAAATTACCGGCCAGAATAAAGCCAGGAATACAGAGCAACACAAAAGAGTCCATGCCGGCGTATAAACGCTGAGGCACAATGGTTAACGGAATACCCGCCATGGTTAAATAAGTCAGCGATGCAATGCCTAAACAAAACACAATAGGCACACCAACAAACAGTAATAGGAAGAATACAAGAAACAGTAAAATGACTTCCATTATGACGTTACTCCTTGGCCATCACGTTCGAGCAAAACGAGCAGCGCACTCATAAAACTGTAAAATGCGGTTAACGCGAAGAAAAAAGTCACCGATAAAAAGGCCCAATACATAGGTACTTCTAGGGCGGGGGAGGTCTGCCAACGACCTATTTGAGCGTACTTAATGGCATATGGTAGGATATAAATAGCAAAACCGCCCGCCAAAAGGTGACAAAAAATCTGATAACACTTTGTCCAAAATCGATTCAAGGCACCTTGAAATAACTCGAGACGTACATGACGGTTATGACTGATAACCAATCCAGAGCCCATCACGACAAGATAAACAAACAAATATCGAGACAGTTCCTCTGTCCAAATAGGGGAGCTTGGTAACATAAAGCGCGAGACTACTTGCAAGATAACCACGGCCGCAATCGCTAACAAGGCTGACACCGCTAACACTGAAAAGACCCAATTAACGATGCGCAGCAGCCACTGGATACTCGTTTCCAGTTTGCTCACAAAATCGCTTGGGTTATTGATTTGAGATGAGAGACTCATCGTATTTCTCTCCAAAAGGGCCTATCTCCGCTACGAAAGCGAAAATAGGCGTCTTAAACGGATATAGATCTGGCTCTGCTATTAGAGATTTAGATCTTGTTATAAAGCGCAAGCTGTTCAGGCGTCAGAGCTTCTTGTACTGCTTTTTGAGCGGCCGCTTTGAAGGCGTTAAGATCAGGTTGCACAAACTCCATTCCACGCGCTTCTAGGGTAGAACGCAATTGCGCTTCATCTGCTGCGAACATACCATGTTCATAGCTTTGCATTTGCTGACCGGCCTCCAATACGATGGTTCGTAAATCAGCCGGCATGTTATTCAGTTTGTCTTGGCCGATCACGACATAAATCCAGCTACGCACGTGACCCGTTAAATTCACATACTTCTGAACTTCGTAAAAACTCGCACTGTTAATCAGGCTCAGTGGGTTTTCCTGCCCATCAATTGTATTCTGTTGAAGGGCAGTGAACACTTCGCTAAATGCCATAGGGATTGGTTTAGCACCTAGTGTCTGCCACGTTTTTACAAACAGAGGCACATTAGGAACACGTAATTTCAAGCCATCTAAATCACTTGGAGATAAAATTTTACGGTTAGAGGTTAAATGACGAGGACCACGCTCAAACCAAGCAATCGGTTTAAGTCCGGTGCGCTCAGAAATCTGCTCAGTAATTTCTTTACCAACCTCACCATTAACCGCTTTCTGTAATTGCGCAGAACTTGTAAAAGCGTAGGGGACCGCCATGAGAGCGGCTTTTGGTGCCCAGTTCTGTAATGATTCGCCAGTAATTGTCATGTCTGCCGTACCAAGCTGAATGCTGTTAATAACATCCATCTCTTTACCCAACTGCTCATTAGGATAAAGTTTAACGTCGATACGACCATTCGATTTGGTTTCGGCTACTTCTTTAAATTTTAAAGCCGCTTTGTGCCAAATATTCTCTTCGTTGGCTGGGTAGCCAAATTTCAACGTCACATCGGCAGCCTGAGCGAATCCGGTAAGTAGGATTGATGACATAACAGCGATTTTTAATATTGGTTTAATCATGGGAACTCCATTTTTATTATTAGGTTTATGCACTAGGGTTTTAGATTACTTACTCATTTCAACCAGCACTTTACGAGTAAGTTCAGGGTGGTTTTCCATTAGCTGAATACCATCGCCAATGTCGTTTAACGCAATCCGATGACTAATTAAAGCCAAAGGATCCAAACGACCTGATGCGATCATGTCAAGCACTTGAGGAAAACGGCGATTGTTAAGGCGCGAACCTACAATCGTCAGCTCTTTCTTAATGACTTCAATTTGCGCTAAATCACTTGGCGTTGTGCTAAAACCCAGCAAGCCAATACGTCCTGCAGGGCAAGCAATACGCAGAATTTCAGGCAAGAGAGCCGGAATGCAAGCAGCGTCGGCAATTAGAGGTACACCTTCACCATTTGTCCATTCTCGGATACAGTCTTCGACTTTATGAGTTCGACTGTTAATCACATCCGTTGCACCAAGCAATTTGGCTGTTTCTAAACGTTCATCAACAATATCGGTAACAATAATACGTTCGATGCCCATGGCTTTTGCCACTTGCACTATGGTCAGTCCAATCACGCCAGCGCCGTAAACTAATAACGTGTCACCAGGAATGGGCGCCATGCGAGATAACACATTGGTGGCAATGGAATAAGGCTCTACCAATGCCGCTTGTTCAAGCGTGACATTGTGAGGAAGCACTAACACATTGCTGGCAGGTGCGCTGGTGAACTCACCAAAGCCACCATTTCGATGCACACCAAACACCTGTAATTTCGCACAGACGTTAAACCGTTCCGCTCGGCACGCATAACATTCACCGCAACTAATAACGGGATCAACACAGACTTTATCGCCAATTTTAACGTGCGTGACGCCTTCGCCAACCGCCGCGACTACACCCGAAAACTCATGCCCCGTAATTCGAGGAAACTGAACAAACGGGTTTTGCCCATGAATAATGTGCAGATCAGACCCACAAATTCCGGCAAAGGCGGTTTTAATCAAGACTTCGCCAGCCTCAGCGACAGGCTGCTTGGTATCGATTAAGGCATAGTCATTTACATTCGCTACTTGAAAGGCTTTCATCATTTTCTACCAGTTCCACAAGGTGCCATCTTCTAGGCGGTTAACCGGAAGATAAGCAGGTTTATAGGGGTATTTCGCGGCAAGCTCTTCGTCAATGTCGACACCATGACCAGGTACATCCCCCGGCGTGAAGAAGCCATCTTTGAACTCATAAGCATGAGGAAAAACGAGATCCGTTTCTTTGGTGTGCGGCATGTGTTCTTGAATGCCAAAGTTTGGTACCCAAGTATCAAAATGCAATGCGGCACCCATGGTGATCGGCGAGAGATCCGTCGCGCCATGGAAACCCGTTTTGACATGATAGATAGAGGCAAAATCAGCGATACGGCGTACATTAGTGATGCCGCCAGCATGGGTAATTGTCGCGCGGATATAATCGATTAGCTGGTTTTGAATCAACTCTTGGCAATCAGACAAGCTATTAAACACTTCGCCAATCGCGAGCGGCGTTGTCGTGTGCTGACGAATTAATTCATAAGAAGACTGATTTTCAACAGGCGTACAATCTTCGAGCCAAAATAAATGGAATTTCTCAATTTCTTTGCCCAAACGCGCGGCCTGAATTGGCGTGAGGCGATGATGTACATCGTGCAAAATGTGTAGGTCTTCACCAAACTCTTTGCGAACAGCAGCAAAAAGTTCAGGCACATGATTAAGGTATTTTTCCGTCGACCAAACATGTTCGGCCGGTAAAGCAGAGTCGGCAGGCTCATAAGGTTTGCCGGCTTCTTTGGAAACACCATACGTCGTTGGGATACCTGGTATACCACATTGTACTCGAACCGCTTTATAACCTAGTTCAACGTGTTTACGCACCTCCTCAAGACAAGACTCAATATCCAAACCCGTAGCATGACCATAAACCATGACTTTTTCTCGGCTTTTCCCGCCAAGTAGTTGATACAATGGCATGCCCGCTAATTTGGCTTTTATATCCCACAAAGCAACATCAACAGCCGCAATGGCTGTCATGCCAACAGGACCACGACGCCAGTAAGCGCCACGATATAAATACTGCCAAATGTCTTCTATTCGCTGAGGGTCTTTACCTATTAGGGTAGGGATAACATGGTCTTCAAGGTAAGCCACAACCGATTTTTCACGACCATTGAGCGTCGCATCACCAATGCCATAAACACCGTCATCGGTTTCTATTTTAAGCGTGACTAAATTGCGCCCAGGGCAAGTCACTATTACTCTAGCTGATCGAATTTTCATGAATAAAGGCACCTAGTTATTTTTTTGGCATACCAAATCTCAATAATTTCGACAAAAATAGCGGAATAATTGAAACAAGACAAGCCTAAAAGCGAAAATTGGCATACCAATATAACCCTTATTGCTTTATTTTTGATTGGAATATCGACTTTGTCTGGGCTTTGCGTGAAAATGGCATACCAAATTATTGGCTACAAAGTAACTAAGAATCTCCCCATGGCAGAACGACTCTACAGAGAAATTGGCGAAAGCATTAAACAAGAAATTGCAAAGTCGGAAATAAAAGTCGGCGATAAACTGCCAACTGAGCGCGTGTACGCTGAGTTATTTGGCGTCAGCAGAACCTTGGTCAGAGAGGCTTTTATTATGTTGGAAATAGAAGAGCTGATCGAAGTTCGAAAAGGGTCTGGCAGTTATTTAAAAAATAACCTTTCGTTGAAATCGACTCATAAAGTATCAGATGTTGGGCCGTTTGAGTTATTGCAGGCAAGACAAGAAATAGAGAGTTCAATTGCGGCGTGTGCGGCATCCGTTATCACCAAGCAGGATCTGCAAAAGCTGCAAGATATTCTCGATATCGAAGGGGCGGAATTAGAAACCGTCGAAAAAGCCAACAATGCCGACAGAGACTTTCATTTGTCTATAGCGCAAGCGACTCAAAACACAGTACTACTGGATACCGCGACGCGTTTATGGGACATGCGAGACGGTAACCCCATGTGGAAAAAGCTCCACGCACGGATCCAAGACACGTCTTACCATGACCAATGGTTAGACGACCATAAAAAGGTATTGGTTCAGCTGCGAAAACGAAATGTTGAAGGAGCAAGGCAGGCCATGTGGCAGCATTTAGAGAACGTTAAACAAACGCTGTTTAAATTGTCGGACACCGATGCGCCAGATTTTGACGGTTACCTCTTCGCCCAACCACTACATTAATGAATGCCTAATAAGGCGCGACGACAAGGTCTTTGATGGTGTTGTGCAGCACGTCTAAAAACAATTCACGTGGTTTATTCGGTTGTGCGGTTTTTTTCGTTGCGACTGCGACACCTAAATTATAGTGCCTTTTTCTAGCAGCGATCGCGATAATCTGACCTGATTTTATATAAGGCTCGGCGTACCGTTCGGGTAAAAAACCAATGTATTGACCCGATAAGATCAGCGCTAGGCGGCTATCATAAAAGTAACTGACGCTTGACAGCATCATGTGTGAGATTTGTTCGCTGGCTTGCTCATGGTATTTCAGTCCGGCGTGCGACGCAGGGTAGGAATCGACGTTGTCTTCTTGTTGCTGAACCGACATGGTTGCCAGAGGGTGGTCTTTGGTGGCATAGATAAAACAGCGATCATTGTACAGGTGAACGTAATCTAGGCCGTCTAATTTGCGATGGTAGGGAATGAAACCCACATCCGCTTCGTCGTTTAACACCATCCGCTCAATGTTGGTCATCGACGCTACATTCGTGGTGATAAAAACTTCTGGCGCCACATTGCTGAAGTGTTTGATGAGCTCTGGAAAATGACTGCGAGGATCCAAACTGACTTTGTCCGACAACGCAATGCGAAGTTTGCCGGTTAAGCTGACATTTAAGTTGTTTACAGTGGTTCGAAACGCATCTAACGACTCGAGTAAATTCTCGGTCATCTTATAAATAATCGCGCCTTCTTCCGTTAACGAAAACCCACCGCGGCCCCGCTTACAAAGCACCAAGTTCAAACGTGATTCAAGATTAGAGATGTGTAGGCTAATCGTTGACCTGCCAATGTTCAACGAGGTTTCTGCCGCCGAAAATCCCCCGCAATCGACCACGGTTTTAAAGACTTTTAACTGTTTAATTTCGTAGTCACCCACTTGACCCAGTGAGTAGTTTTGTACGCTCATTACTTATACCTCTGTGTATCGACCTGTATTTTATTATTATAAGCCTACGCCACGCTCATTCATTCGCGCACTGTACGATGATTCTATAATACGATGAGTACAAGAGGTAATGTCACGAAAGACCGACTTAGTTTAGTTCGTTCGTTGCCTAACTTTAGGTTGGTTAATCGCCGTTTTCTCTCTCGAGTGGCTCGATTATGATGCATCCGGTCAGCACAAAGGCGGCGTTAACCGCTCATTATGTCGTATGAGGGGAAACACCTGCTCAATTGACGTGACTAAGTTGGCGCTTGCCGCTGATGATTCACCTTTGATTTATCATTCCGGCACACTTTTAAACCTACTCTACCTGTCATGAGGTGAGTAGGTTTTTTTTATGTCAGCACGGATACATCGTCACATTATACAAAAAGAGTCCGTAAGTATGACAGGGAACGCGTCATTTCAGTGCGCAAAAATAAAGCGACTAAACATCGACACGCTTTCTTCAACAATGCAAAAAAAGTGCATATTTTCAATACGATAGCCGCACTCTCACCCCATAAATAATCACACCTTTTACTGTGTAAAGAGCACCATTTTGGTGAGCGATACTTTTTTTTGCACCGATTTTTTTCATAGTGGACTGATTTATAAAGGCTTTTACGGTTAAGTATTGTTTGGTAGCTACAAAACTTTAGATAGATTTTGCGCGCTTTAACACCCTTACCCTTTTTGAAAGTATCCATTGCGAAATATAAACACAAGCACAAAAACACAATTCAACTATTTTGAGGTGACGCAATGATTAAGATGCTCCAAACAGCGAAAAAGCAACTCATGACCGGCTCTCTAGCCGTCGCACTTGGGCTAGGCGCAATGGCATCGACTGCTCACGCTGCGGACCATAACTGGCGTTTTGCAAATTTGTACAGCCGCGGCACAGCGTACGGTGAAGTATACCAAAACCTTGCGAATAACATTGAGATCATGTCCAACGGGCGAATCAAGGTACAAATGCTGTATGCAGGCGAAGGCATTGGCCAAACTGGCATCTTAGGGTCGGTTAAAACCGGTCTGATTGCGATGGGCGCTCCTTTCCAATCTATGCACGCTGGCGAATTGCCTGCAGGCGTTGTTGAAATAGGCCTGCCAGGTGGCACTGATGACGTAGGTGAACTGTCTACTTTATTCCATGAAAAAGGCTGGGCACCCATTCTGAAAGAAGCTTATGGTGCTCAAGGTCTCGTGTGGCTTGACCCCTATATACAGCCCCCTGTGTATGTGATCACTAAAAAACCGATCAATTCTGTTGAAGATTTTAAAGGCTTAAAAATTCGTGCTCCTGGTGCCTATGGCAAGTTCCTACGCAACCTAGGCGCCTCTCCAGTATCTCTTTCTTGGTCTGAAATTTACACCAGCTTATCCACTGGCGTGATCGATGGCTCTATCGGTTCTAACATAATCGATCACCGCGATGGTAACCACGTTGAAGTGGCAAAATACATGTACCCATTACCTCTAGCAGGCGCACAAGTGTTGCCCGTTGTTGTAAATCGTAACGCATGGAACAAGCTGTCTCCTGATCTACAAGCGATTGTAAAAGGCGCCACGGCCATTCACGCTCAAGAGCAGATGACCAAATCTATTTTGTGGGAATCACAAGCCATCGCAGATATGGAAGCAAAAGGCCTTCAATGGTCCGCAGAGCCAAGTGCCGCTGACAAAGCCGCATGGAAAGAAGCAGGGCTGGGTCTTTTAGATGAATACGCCGCCGCTGACAAATACAGCAAGCAGTTGGTTGACGTGCTTCGAAAAGAACAGAAGTAATCCATCAGAGTTCATCAAAGCGGCTTTCATTTCGAAAGCCGTTTTGTTTTTTGACCCACCTTTAACAGGTAAAAATCATGATAATAACTGCGATTAGGCGCTATTGTCTTGGAATCCACGCGCTGGTGGCTTTCATTGGGCATTCTGTTTCCTATCTTATGCCCGTATTAGCGTGTGTGGTGGCTTTTGAAGTGTTCTCTCGTTATGCCTTAGGTGAACCAACAATATGGGCCTACGACGTCTCTTTGTTCATCTTTGGTTATATTGCGGCATTAGGTGGCGCTTATGCTCAACAGCAACGTGCTCACATCAATGTGGATATTCTTTACAACAAAGTCTCAGCTCGGACGAAAAGCATATTTAACCTATTTTCATTCGCTCTCGCCATGTTCTTCATGATCATCATCTGCAAAATGAGCATAGGTAAGTTTGAAGAAGCCCTCGAGTTTAACTATCGGCGCCAGAGTGAATGGGCCCCTCACATGCATCATTACTGGCTCATGATGGCCATTGCTAGCGTACTGCTTATTTTGCAACTTTCCAGCGATTGGATTGATTCCTTACACCAAGTCATTACTGGTAAGCCTTTATTGCCAGAAGCACCGACAGAACAAGAGGAAAGTGCGCCATGATAGGCATTGAATTATTAACAGGCATTTTGTTTGTCTGCATCATTGTGGCGTTTGCATTGGGCGCTCCAGTAGGCTTGGCGCTGGGCGGTATTGCCATGGGCATTGGCTATTTAACGTGGGGCGACGCCTTATTTAATGTGATTCCGACCACGCTGGAATCCACGCATTTTAGTTTTATTTTACTCGCGATTCCTTTGTACATTTATATGGGACAGTTGCTAACCCGTTCAGGTATTGGTGATGCCATGTTTAACGCCAGTCAGATGCTCATTGGCCGCGTACGAGGCTCTTTGGCCATCAGCGTGATTATGGTGTGTTCTATGATTGGCGCCATGGTGGGCATTATCGGCGCGGGTATCATGACATCAGGCAGCATTGCTCTTCGCCCTATGTTAGAGCGTGGTTACGATAAACGCTTGGCGTTGGGGGTGATTATGGCCGGCGGCGGCTTAGGCATTTTAATTCCCCCGAGCATTCCAATGATCATGTTTGCCTCTTCGACACAAAACTCGGTCGGACGCATGTTTATCGGTGCCTTGATTCCTGCGCTGATCACCATTGTATTGCTGATTACCTATGTGGTGATTTCTTGCAAACTCAACCCTAAACGCGCGCCGCTTGACCCTGTGCCCGACGTGCTGCCAACCACCAAAGAAAAGCTCTTAACGGCACGCGATGGTTTATTGTCTCTGTTATTAATCATTGCCGTGCTTGGCAGCATTATCATGGGCATCGCTACGCCTACCGAGTCAGGTGCTATCGGGGTCGTTGGTGCGATTGTATTGGCCATCATGTTTAAACGCTTTAAGCCGCGCATGGTACAAAAAGCGGGCATGCAAGCGGCGCTCTTAGTCAGCGTGGCCATGTGGATCATTGTCGGTGCGTCTGTGTTCAGTAACTTCCATTTATTAATGGGCGTGCAAAATATGGTCGCCGGATTTACCCAAGACCTGGGTTTGCCGCCGATTGTCGTTATCATGTTGTTTCAGCTCATCATGTTGTTACTGGGCTTCATTATCGATGAATTTATCATTGTGTTGATGTGTGCTCCCATTTTTACCCCCATTGCGGTGTCACTGGGTTATGACCCTATTTGGTTTGGTATTTTAATGATTTTAAACATTGAGATCGCCGTACAAACGCCACCCTATGGGTTTGCTTTATTCTATCTAAAGGGCATCGCACCACCTGGTATCACCATGTTGGATATTTACAAATCGATTTTGCCCTTTGTTCTGCTCAAATTACTGGTGCTGATTGTGGTAATGATGTTCCCAGAATTGGTCACATGGCTGCCAAACCTGCTCATGGATTAGAGGTGTCAAATCGACGATCTGACGCATAACCCAGCGCTATTAAAAGCAATAAGAGCCTCAGTGGAGGCTCTTATTCTTAGTGAAAAAAGGTCACAAAATAAAAATTAATCGCTTTATTGATAACAGATTAGTTCAGCATGACTTCCACTTTGTCGCAGATATACTCGCCGATCGGAATGGCGGACGTGGCGGCCGGCGAGGGCGCATTGCACACATGCAGGCTGCGAGGACTGCTAGCAAAAAGAAAGTCGTGTACCAGTGAGCCGTCTTTCATAACAGCTTGTGCGCGAATGCCAGCGGGGTAAGGCTGTAGGTCTGAGGCGGTCAGCTGTGGGCAATATTTCTGCACCATCTTGAGGTAACCTGGCTTCCACCAAGAGTTTTTCGTTTCGACCAGCCCAGTGCGCCAGTTGTTTTTTAACACGCGCCAAAAGCCGGCAAAACGCACCATGTCCGCGATATCTTTAATCGAGATATTAATCCGTCCATAGCCTTCGCGCTTCCAACCCTGTACTGCGTTAGGCCCGACGGTTACAGTGCCGTCAATCATGCGCGTGAGATGCACCCCCAAAAACGGTAAGTCGGGGTCGGGAATAGGGTAAATAAGGTGGTTCACAATGTTGTTGTATTTTTCAGGCAGTTGGTAATATTCGCCACGAAACGGGATGATTTGAAAGTCGGTCGGGATGCCTAACATCTTGGTGGTTCGGTCGGCCATTAGACCAGAACAGGTGATGAGAAAACGCCCCTGAAAGGTCTTTTCAACACCGTGGTGTTTAGCGACCACCGTCACGTCTTGCTCGCTTTCCATCAAGCCCGTCACTTCGTGATTCAATAAAGCCGTGCCACCTAATTCAACAAATTCTTCGGCCATATGCGTGGTCACTTGCTGGTAATTTACAATGGCCGTGTCTTTGACAAAAAAACCGCCCAAGCCAACAATGTTCGGCTCACGCTGCTTAAGTTGCTGAGCGTCGAGCATTTCTACCTCTAAGCCATTTTCTTTGCAACGCTCAAATAGAGCTTTCATACGGTCGACTTCCAACTCAGTCGTTGCGACTAACAGCTTGCCGCACTGCTCATAGGGAATATTTTTACGATCACAAAATACCATGGTCGCAGACACACCGGCTTTGCAAAAGCGCGCCTTCATACTGCCCGGCGCATAGTAAACGCCGGCGTGAATCACGCCGCTGTTGTGACCGGTTTGATGCTTGGAATACACGGATTCTTTTTCGAGCAATAAGACGGTTTTGTCTGGATGACGCTGCATCAGTTGCCATGCGGTGGACACACCCACAATGCCGCCGCCAATTATTATAAAATCGTACATTATTTTGCTCTCAGATTACGGATGGTTTCTTCATTATATTGATACAAAAACAGCGACGAAGTCATTACTTAGTCGCTGTTTTTCTCTTATCTCGTCACTTTATGTTCACGTCTATGTTCATGTCTACAGTTGTGTTTATGCCTCGTGGTCACACTATTAGTCCGTAAAGTATTAGTCCGTAAAGTGCCCACGTTGGCGAAGCAACTCTCGACACAAACCAGGATGAGACACAAATTTATCACGACCATGCAACCAAACGTGATTGTGTATTACCAGCATGGAACCCACAGGCATCGGCACCGACAAATAGTTAGGGTCCGCTTCTAACGACTCACCCATGTCAAACAGATATTTTCCTTGAGCCTTGTTGCTTGGTTCCGCAAATTGATCAATGTACAACATCATAGGGTTGCCGTCGGCGTCTTCTTCAAAAAACACCGGGTGTTCCACTTTGATGTCGACATTTTTAGATTTTGGCGCGCCCCATACAATGTTTTCCTTAGCCAATGGATGCTGGATAAAAGTATCTCGATCCGCCCAATCATCCACATGCAAGAGCAACGAATTCCCGCCTTGCATGTTTTCTTCTTTGAGCTTTTGCATCAGGACATAATCCGTGCGCTCATTGACGTAGGTGCCATCATTATGCAATTCCATACGACGATGCGCCTTGCGTAAGTAGCTGTCGGAGTCATCTACATTGCGTACGGTGAAGCGCGCGTAATATTGCCCATACATGGCATCGTGATTAGACAAACCAATAATATGCGAGATCGCGGTAGACAGTTTCACCTCAAATTCGGTACGGGCTTCGCCGTCTTCAACACCTGGATCGCCTTGATAATTCAACAAAAATGCCCCTGTAGCACGGTCTCTAACGATGTCATTTAGACATTTCCCCAAGGTATAACCCGTTATCTTGTCTAACCGATCCGCGACTTCAAAACGCAAAAAGGGCTTGTATTCGATACCTTGGACAGACCAGTCTGCGACAGATTGGGCAAACGCAGCGACCGTCGCTTCGTCAAGGGTGACCATTTGCAAACGTTGACTGGCGGGGAAATCCACCACCGTAAAACCCGTTAACGTGTGAGGAAGGGGGTGCTTTTTCGCGAAGGTGCTCATGGTGTTGCTCCCGTTGTTTTTATTTTATTAAGTCAAAAACATCTTTATTAAATAAAAATGTCTACATTTTATAGTAATGTAATTGATTCAGATTAAACGTCAAGCGTTTTTATCTGAACTGACTTAACTATTTTTGTGTCTTCACATAAAATGCCAATGACAAAATGCCAACCACGGTTAACCACGCTTGACCGAGAACTGAGCCGATAACCCAGGGCGCAGAGACATCCGCCACATGAGTGCACAATCACAATGATGAACATACGCGATACAGTTGACCTCGACAGCAAAGACAACTCAGCCGCCCAGGTTTTAGGGGCGCTGACATACGATATTTTGACGGGCTATTTTAAACCGGGCGAAAAGCTACTGATGACGCGATTAAAAGCGCGCTACAACGTGGGGGTTGGACCGCTAAGAGAGGCCTTGTCGCAACTGCTGGTAAAACAATTGGTCATTGTTGAAAATCAACGCGGTTTTCGCGTACACCCCATTTCTAAAGCAGAACTGATCGATATTTATGAAACCCGCGCTGAAATTGAAGCCTTATGTGTCGGTTTTGCCATCGAGCGTGGGGATGACGAATGGGAGGCTAATATTGTGGCCTGTGCGCACAAAATGAAGCTCCATGCCGCTTTACTCGAAAAAGAACCCCATCGTTGGGAGCAGTATCATCACGACTTTCACTCAGCCATCGCAGAAGGGTGTCGATCACCGGCACTGTTACAAGTAAGAGACGCCCTATACGAAAAAGCCTCTCGCTATCGCAATTTATGGCTGAAAAAAAACATGGTGGATTTGTCTGTATTTGATGCGAACAAAAAAGAACACGACGCATTGGTCGACGCTTTATTAAGCCGAGACGTGACAACCGCGACCCAATTGATTCGTAAACACATCTTGAGCCCCAGTGTGATTCTGCAAGCCACCGCGGTCATTGAAAACCCCTTTGACTAGCCGCGTAGCGTGACATTCACTCAGCTCAACATCGGCACTTTATGACTCAGAAAAGGAAACAAATCGCATGGGTATCATTCGCACTCAACACCCAGCTTGCGTAATACGACACGCGACCAGCAAAGACGCGGCACAGGTTGTGCACTTTATGCAAGAACTTGGGCGCTTTCAAAAGATGGTCGACAGCATCATTGTCACACCTGAACGCATGGAGCGTTTGCTCGAGAACGGATCAGGAGAGGCGGTTTTTGTCGCCTATAATGGTGTAGATATTGGCTTTGCGTACTTTTATGTCAAAAGCTCAGCCTTCACCGGACGTTCTGGAGTGTACCTTGACGCTCTATTCATCGATGATTCTGTAAGGGGTCAGGGTATTGGCCACATCGTGATGCAGTTTTTAGCAAAATACACCTTGTCCAAAGGCGGTGAATTTTTAGAATGGGGTTGCTTGGATTGGAACACACCTGCCATTGAGTTCTATCAACAGCAGGGCGCTTATTGCATTGATAATATGCGGATTTATCGCTTGTCGCCCGATGAGCTCACGCGCCACGCTGCTTTATTTTAACGGTAAATCGGGCCTTGTTTTAACAAATAATAGGGCAATACCGCTTCAATATTAACGCGGCGTTTACTGAAGGGTGATAAACGGCGCGCGCCTTGATTGGTTAATACCGATTGCGCATGGGTGATGGTGGGTAATCCGCCAATTCCTGTTGCGATGATGGTTGCCGTCGCTTCTTTATCCGCTTCGCTGGTGGGTTGCCATTTGGCCTGCGCCAATGCTTCGTCCGCCGCAGCGAGGGCAAAAAGTGTAAACAGATCTACACGCTTACGATCTTTTGGTGACAGATAATTCGATTCATTCAAACCATTGTCCTGCTCCGTGTGGCTTGGCACTTGTCCAGCAATGTGTGTGTTTAATCCTTCCGATAGCGTAGTGGGCAAGGTTCGAATGCCAGATTCGCCGCGAATCAATCGATCCCACACTGACGATACTCCCAACCCTAATGGCGACACGATCCCCATTCCTGTAATAACGATTCTGTCTTTAAGCGACATGAGAAACCCCTCTTTATATTCAGCACAAAGAAAGTCCTCATGCTAGAGAGAGTCTTTATATGATCAAGATAATATTCAGATCCTCTGCTACGATGCACACATAGGTTTTCATTTAGTCAGAGAGTAGGAGGTCAGATAAATGCCTTACACACCTCAACATAAAGAACAAACACGCCAACGGATTTTACACGCCGCCGCGAAGTTATTTTGCTCACAGGGTTTTGACCGTGTCACGCTCACGCAGATCATGAAAAAAGCCAACATGACTCACGGTGCGTTTTACGCGCATTTTTCGGCGAAAAGCAGTGTGTACGAAGCCGCAATGGCGTTCGCTTCATCACATGCTTTTTGGGCTCGAGACGACAAACAAACTGAAAGTAAAGAAATTCACATCAAAGCACTCGTTGCGCGCTATTTACGTTGGAGCAAAAATGACAAGGAGCACCCTTCGCCTTTGGAGTTTTTGGTCACAGATGCGGCCCATAAAGAGGAGAAAGTCCGTCAAGCCTACCAAGCCTGCTTTGATAGCTTAGTCGAAAGGCTTGCGGCGATATTACAAAAACGCGGCAGTCAAAACGCTTATGCGTTAGCAGAAGAGACCGTGGTGTCTTTAGTCGGCACGGTGGCTATGGCACGGTCTTTTACTCAACCATTACAAAAGGACTTTATCAAACGGGCACAGAAACGCATTGTCGGTCGACTCAATGTGAATCATGAAAAAACGTTAGAGCCAGTGTATGTAATGTGATGTAACAATCTAGTTGATGTAACAATCTAGTTGACATCCTCCCCGCCTTAAAGACAGGGCTTAACGCGCTATCTGGTAAAAGGGGACTCTTAAACCGTGCTGGTATATGGCCTTCATGATCTGAATTTATTCCTCTTCGTCTTGCTCCAAATACCAATTCATCACATACGGCGCGAGCTCAGCACCGCACACAAAAAAGTGCCCGTTTAACAGCGTTTCTCTTTGATTGTAACGAAAAGGTTTGCCCTGTGGTGTCACGAGCATGCCGCCAGCGGCCTCAATAATAGCTTGTTGCGCAGCGGTATCCCACTCGCTGGTCGGCCCACGGCGTAGGTGCAGATCGGCGATGCCTTCGGCAATTCGACAACCTTTAATTGAACTGCCCTTGGGCAATTCACGTACCTGTTCATAGGCGTTTTTTAGGGTGTTTTTTAAGTCTACGGGCAACGCGGGACCGTGGCTACGGCTGGTCATGGCGATTATTGGCTCACGCGGCTCACGCACATTGATGCTTTCGTACTCGTCACCCTTCCATTTTATTGCTCCAATGGGCAAATCTTGCCACGCCGATGTCACACCAAAGTAGCCTTCTGTTGTGGTGGGTAAATACACCATGCCAAGAATAGGGGCGCCGTTTGCTACTAGGGCGATATTGATGCTGAATTCGCCATTGCGTTTAATAAATTCTTTGGTGCCATCGAGTGGATCAACAATCCACAACATGGACCATTGTGAGCGTTCTTCGAACGTCACCACACCTTCTTCCGATAAGACGGGAATATCGGGTGTAAGTGTTTGCAAACCTGCTAAAATCACGTTGTGAGCAGCAAGGTCCGCCGCCGTCACAGGGCTATCATCGTTTTTTTGTTCAATGCCTAGGTCAGCACGTTGATAAATGTCCATGATCACATCGGCGGCATCGTGTATTATTTTTTGTAACGCTTGAAAAATAGGGTGTTTATTAACGTCCTGCATAACAGCCTCGACTATGACAACAAAATAGGGTCAACGCATTCTTTATGAGTAAACCAGAAAAGCAGTCGGCACCACAAGCCGTTCGTTTAGATAAGTGGCTTTGGGCCGCACGATTTTACAAAACACGTTCACTTTGCAAAGACGCCATTGATGGCGGCAAGGTGTCTTATAACGGCAGCAAAGGCAAAGCCAGCCGGAATGTAGAAATTGGCGCCTTAATCGGCATTCGCCTAGGCTGGGATGAAAAGGAGGTTAAAATCCTCGACATCAGTGGTCAGCGCCGTGGGGCACCCGAAGCACAAATGCTTTACGAAGAAACGCCTGAGTCGGTTTCGAAACGTGAAAAACGCGCCCTCGAAAACAAGTCTTTTGGCGGTCGAATTATGTCGGATCATAAACCCAACAAAAAAGAACGCCGCGATATTAAACAGCTTAAAAAAGACATGTTTAGCGGCACTGAATAAGACGGATCACGGGAACAATTACGACTAAAAAAGCCATTATGAGAAAGTCGGTCGTGCCACTTTTAGCAGAGGTTATTCGCTATTAACCGCTAACAGCGGCTGTAAAGACCTTCTCGATTTTCAATACAACCATACAATTCGAGCTCCATTAATACCTGCATCATGGTGCCGGCCTGCCAACGTGTGTGGCGAATCAAGGCGTCAAAATCCAGCGCTTGCGCCTCTTTTTCCAACACGGCAACCATCGCTTTTGCGTTGTCCGTTGCCTCCGATGGCAACGAATGACGCGACGCTGTGAGCGGAACAAACGTCGATCCTAGAATAGGTGGTGATATAGGTGAATGCTGACTCACGCGTTGATCACTTTTTGAAGCGCTGTCACGGCTAGCCGACGCACGGGTCTGGGTCAATTGTGAATACTGCTCTAACACATCTTCCACGTGACGAACCAACACCGCCCCTTGGCGCAACAACTGATGGCAACCCGCAGACTGTGCATCGGTTAATCGACCCGGTAACGCAAACACATCTCGATTTTGCTGCACGGCGTAACTCGCACTGATTAAAGAACCGCTTTTTATCGATGCCTCTGCCACCAACACCCCCATACTTAAGCCACTAATAATACGATTACGCGGAGGAAACAGATGAGGGCGAGGGCTGGTTGACAGTGGATACTCACTAATCAGTGCGCCTTGTTCCAAAATCCGGTCAAACAAAGCACGATTCTGAGCGGGGTATCGATGCAATAACCCTGTGCCCATGACGGCAAGGGTCGGTGTGATTTTGCTGTGTAACGCTCCCTGATGAGCCGCGGTATCAATGCCTATGGCGCCGCCGCTTACCACGCAAACCCCACGGGACGATAGTTGTTCAGCCAAATGAAAGGTGGTTTCACGGCCATAAGCCGTGCATTTTCGAGCACCAACGATGCCGATTTTTGGAGCGGCCAACGCCTTAGGATGCCCTTCAACATATAAGAACGCAGGCGCAACGTTGATCTCTTTTAAGGCCGCTGGGTAATCGTCGTCTTCTTGCAACATAAGAAAGTGACGATCTTGCGCTAACCAAGTGAGCGTGTTGTCTCGCTTTGTCGCTTGCTCCTTTGTGAGGGTTCCCTTGGTTAAATACGCCATCGCCTGTCGCGCTGTGACGTCAGGCCACTTGAGAGCTTTCAGCAGTTCAAAAGAAATACTGTCTGAAGACGACAGGACAGGAGGCACTATTAGGGATTGAGAGCCATCACGCTCAGGTGCGTCAAACAAGGACAAGGTGTCCATAGGCCCCACTTCTGAGCCATGCTCAAGTTGCATTAAGTAGGTATAAAGTCTGGAAAGACGTGACGGGCCAATGTCCGATAAAAAGCTCAAACATAACCAATCCGTTTTTGTTAAACCGCCAGAGTAAGGGATATTCATAAAATCTGCTTCCTTGCGCATCACAACATCGACGGCTATTTGTTATGCATCGGTGTTTAAGGGTCCACGGGTAAAAATCCACTAAAAAATGTTCTGAGCTTTCCTTGCCCACGATTAGACACTCTATTCAAGCATATTGCCCAAAAAACCGCCATGAGAAGACTGCTCAATAGTCCGAGTTGCGTTACAATAAAGTCTATGAAAGGAGCGGAAGAAATTGTCTTCGCTTAAAAGCTCTTTGTTAAGAATTACAGACACTTTGTTGGAAAAGACCATGGCTGTTTTAACCGTACTTGAATACCCAGATAAACGCTTACGCACAGTTGCTAAGCCCATTACCGAATTTACAACCGCGCTGCAAACCCAAATTGACGACATGCTAGACACCATGTATGACGAAAATGGGTTGGGTTTAGCGGCCACTCAAGTCGATTATCATCATCGCTTGGTGGTCATGGACTTTTCTGAGGAACGCAACGAACCGTTGGTGTTTATCAACCCAACGTTCGACATTCTTAATGATGAACCAAACGAATGTCAGGAAGGTTGCCTGTCTGTTCCTGGATTTTACGAGCATATTTACAGGGCGGCTAAAGTAAAAGTCCACGCATTGGATCGTCACGGCAAAGCCTTTTCTTTGGAAGTCGATGAACTGATGGCTGTGTGTGTGCAACACGAAATTGACCACCTTGATGGCAAGCTTATGGTGGATTATTTATCGCCTCTCAAACGCAATCGCATTAAAAGCAAGCTCGAAAAAGCCCACAAGCTCGCGCTCAAGCAAGGATAACGCCCAACACGGCTTGGCAAAAAACGATCATTAGTCATCTGTTATAAAATCAGGCTTTGGCCTGATTTTTTGTTAAGGAACCTTTATGTCGACACTTACACACTCACAGACCACCACAAGCAAACCGTTGCGCATCGTTTTCGCAGGTACGCCAGATTTTGCGGCAGCCAGCCTAAAAGCGTTACTTGATTCAAAAGCGGCGAACCACTACGAACTTGTCGGTGTTTATACTCAGCCAGATAGACCGGCCGGTCGAGGACAAAAATTGGTGCAAAGCCCTGTTAAACAATTAGCGCTTGCCCATCATATTGCGGTTTACCAACCGGTGAATTTCAAATTAGACGAAGACAAAGCGCAACTTGCTGCGCTCGATGCCGACTTAATGATTGTTGCGGCGTACGGCATTATTTTACCCAAAGCCGTTTTAGACACACCCACACTAGGCTGCATTAACGTGCATGCCTCGTTATTGCCCCGTTGGCGTGGTGCGGCGCCGATCCATCGAGCCCTGATCGCAGGCGATAGCGAAACCGGCATCACCATTATGCAGATGGAGATCGGCTTAGACACAGGCGACATGCTCCTCAAAGCCCATTGCGACATCACGCCAACAGATACCTCTGCGTCTTTACACGATCGTTTAGCCACATTAGGCGGCACGGCGTTGATCGATTCCCTTGAGCAATTAACAGCAGGCTCTCTTGTCCCCGAAAAACAAGATGACAGCCTGACCTGCTACGCGACGAAGCTGACCAAGCAAGAAGCCAACCTAGACTGGAGCATGTCCGCTGAATTAATCGAACGACACATTCGCGGTTTGTCTCCTTGGCCCGTCGCTTTCACTCACAGTCTCGCTGGCGTGATGAAAATACATGCCGCCAGCGTTGCCAGTGTTAGCGACGAAGCGTCGATACCTGGGGACATTATTGTTGTCAGTAAAGAGGGAATTATCGTAGCGACAGGTCAGGGTTCGATCCTTGTCACCGATGTCCAGTTCGCCGGCGGTAAGCGCATGTCGATTCAAGACGCCCTAAATGGCAAACACAAAGCCGCCTTAACTATTGGCCAGCGCCTCGGCCTGACAGAGCACACCCTATGAGTGACAACAAAATGAACGACAATATGAACGACAACAGCGCAAAACATAACAACTCGGTCTCTTTACAATACAGCGCTCGTCATGTCGCGATCGAGGTCATTACCAATATCTTGCTCCAACAAGGCTCGCTCAGCACACAACTGGCGCGCTATCAGAATGAAGTCGCCAGTGAACATCTTCCGATGCTAAAAGAGCTGTGCTTTGGTGTATGCCGCCAATACCCAAAACTCAACAGCATCGCGTTGCATTTATTGGCACATCCATTCGAAGAAAAAGACACCGATTTGTACGCGGCATTGCTTCTCGGTTTATACCAACTGACCTACATGAATACGCCAGATCACGCGGCTGTACATGAAACCGTTGAGGCTTGTCGACTGCTGAAAAAAGACTGGGCGACCAAACTGATGAACGCTGTATTACGTCGCTATCAGCGCGAAGTCGATGAGATCGAAGTGGCACTTGGGTCAATGCCGTCGGTTGAATATAACCAACCGAAATGGCTATTAAAGCGTTTTAATAAACATTGGCCCGAGCAATTAGAGCGTATTGTCGATGCCAGCAACATGCACCCGCCCATGTGCCTTCGCGTAAACCAGAGCCAAGTTTCACGTGAAACATATCAGATACTGCTAAAAGAACAGGGTATAGATTCCACCGCTGGGACATTTTCTCCGTCGTCTCTGTACCTTGAAAAAGCCGTTCGTGTCACAGAGTTGCCTCATTTTGGTATGGGCTATGTGAGCGTACAAGATGAGGCGGCTCAACTTTCCGCCCATATTTTAGCACCAAAAGCGGGTGATAAAATTCTGGATGCGTGCGCGGCACCAGGAGGTAAAACAGGTCATCTACTGGAGGTTGCTGATGGCATTCGCCTTACGGCCGTAGAGCTTGAACCTTGGCGAATGGAAAAAATCGAGTCCAATCTTGATCGGCTAGGCTACAGCAATGACGCAACATTACTTTGCGCGGATGCAAGCGACCTTGATGCTTGGTGGGACGGCGAACACTTCGACAAAATTTTATTGGACGTTCCCTGTACGGCTACCGGCGTTATTCGCCGCAATCCGGACATTAAGATCAATCGTAAACCCGCCGACATTGACGACCTAGTCGTCGTCCAACAAGCCATTTTAGACTCCGTTTGGACAACGTTAAAACCAGGCGGTTTTATGTTGTATGTGACTTGCTCACTGATGCCCGAAGAAAATGAGCAACAAATACAACGCTTTTTAGCCAGACAAAACGACGCTCAAGAAATACTTCTCAACACATTGGCGCCTGAGCTTGCCATTGAGTGGGGGACACCTGTCAGCCATGGACGACAATTGTTTCCTACTTTAGAAAGTCACGATGGTTTTTATTATTGCTTATTGCAAAAAAATTAAAACTTACCGTAAAAAAGAATTTTTACTCACTAATCCCCACTGTGAAAAGTAGCCCAATTATCTTGAATTCACAAAAAGAGTGTTCCACATGAAACACTCTTTTATTGATCACACGCTGATCAAAAAAATTATGAGTATTTAGCAAGTTGAAGTTAAATAATCCCAGTTATATAGGTAAACTTGCGTTAATAAAAACGAACGCTTCGAACAAATAAACGAAGCTGTTTATTGAGTCATTTGACTCTAGGGCAAAAAGGGAAACTATGAAAATCATCATTATAGGGGCAGGCCAAGTTGGCGCGACGCTGGCAGAAAACCTAGCCAGTGAAGATAACGATATTACCATCATCGATACTGACCTCGTTCGCCTTAGAGAGCTGCAAGACCGACTCGACATTCAAACCGTCGAAGGCAATGGCGCCCACCCGGACGTATTAAAACAAGCCGGCTGCAATGATGCCGATATGTTAATTGCCGTAAGCAACCAAGACGAAACCAATATGGTGGCCTGTCAGGTAGCGCATACACTCTTTAAAACGCCCACTAAAATTGGCCGTGTCCGTTCCAGCGCTTATGCACATTACCCCGAGCTGTTTAATGATCAGGCGCTGCCTATGGACGTTCGTATCAGTCCAGAAAAAGAAGTCACTAAACATCTCAGTCGTCTGATTCGTTATCCAGGCGCACTGCAAGTCATGGAATTTGCTGACGGCAAAGTTCAGCTTGTGGTCGTGAAGGCAGAGAAGGGCGGACCGTTAATCGATCAGCCAATTAGCTTTTTAAAAGAGCACATGCCATCCATTCAAACTCGCATCGCGGCCATTTATCGCAACGGTAAATCCATTTCTCCGGATGGCAATACACATATTCATGCCAACGATGAAGTGTTTTTTCTTACCGCACAACGGGACGTATTAGACGTGATGAGTGAACTGCGGCCGCTAGATACACCTTACCGTCGTATTATTATTGCTGGCGGTGGCAACATAGGCGAACGTTTGGCCCAGAGTTTAGAAAAAGAATACCGCGTCAAAATTATTGAGCGCGATTTAGAGCGCTGCCGTTATTTATCGGAAAGCCTAGACAACACCATTGTGCTACACGGCGATGCTTCTAAACAGGAGCTGTTACTGGAAGAAAACATTGAATCGACCGACGTATTTTGTGCACTGACCAATAACGACGAAGCCAATATCATGTCGTCCATGTTGGCCAAAGTACTGGGGGTTCGTACCGTTATGACAATCATCAATAACCCAGCCTACGTCGACATTGTTCAAGAAGGCATGATCGACATCGCCATTTCGCCTCAACAAACTACCATCAGTTCACTGCTGAGTTATATTCGTCGCGGTGATGTGGTGAATGTACACTCCATGCGCAAAGGCGCGGCGGAAGCATTAGAAGCGGTGGCTCATGGTGATCAGCGCTCTTCCAAAGTGGTCGGTCGCAGCATTGCCAACTTGAACTTGCCCGAAGGTGCCACTATAGGGGCCATTGTTCGAGAAGAAGATATGATCATCGCCACCAGCGAACTGGTGATTCAGGCCGAAGATCACGTCATTATTTTCGTGACCAACAAAAAACAAATTCCGGCGGTCGAACAACTCTTCCAAGTTGGTTTAACGTTCTTTTGATTTTTACTTTCTTTTAATCGTGTCACGACAGATTCTGTTGCACACTGGCTAACATACAAAACGACTATGACAGCCGGTTTTATCGGAATACGTTCTGGGAAACAATATGCATTTTAGGGTTATCTTACGTGTCATTGGGTTATTGGTCATGGTGTTCAGCATCTCGCTGATTCCTCCCATTGTGGTTTCTTTAATCTATTCCGACGGCGCGTTGAATGCGTTCCTATATGGTTTAGCGGTTAACTTAATCGGCGGCTTTTTACTGTGGCTGCCCGTACGAAAAGAACGCGGTGAATTGAAAATACGCGACGGATTTTTAGTCACAGTGCTGTTCTGGACGGTGTTGGGCTTATTCGGTTCCGTGCCGTTTTTCTTGGCTGAAACACCCGACTTAACCTTTACCGATGCTTTATTTGAATCTATTTCTGGGTTGACCACCACGGGGGCGACGATTCTAATTGGCATCGATGACCTCCCTCAATCGATTTTGTTTTACCGTCAAATGTTACAGTGGCTAGGCGGCATGGGGATTATCGTGTTGGCCGTGGCCATTATGCCTATGCTGGGCATCGGCGGAATGCAGCTGTATCGCGCCGAAACACCCGGCCCCGTTAAAGACACCAAGCTCACGCCACGTATCGCCGAAACAGCCAAGGCTCTTTGGTATATTTATGCCACCTTAACCATTGTCTGCGCACTGGGTTATTGGTTAGCCGGTATGTCTTTATTCGATGCTATTTGCCACAGTTTTTCTACCGTAGCGATTGGCGGTTTCTCTACTCATGATGCCAGTATTGGTTACTTTGACAGTGTTGCGATTGAGCTTATTTGTACCTTTTTCATGATCATTGCGGCGTTTAACTTTGCGCTGCATTTTTTCGCTTGGCGCCACAAAAGCGTCTGGCATTACTTAAAAGACCCTGAAGCTCGCTTTTTCTTGATGGTCCTGTTCAGCACGGTTATGTTGTCCACCTTGGTGCTGGCGATGACAGCCACTTATGACTGGGATACTTCGCTGCGCTATGCGATATTTGAAACGGTTTCTATTGCTACCACGGCAGGTTTCGGGACTTCTGGCTTTTCAAGTTGGCCGCATTTTTTACCCTTCTTATTGATTGTTACTTCTTTTATGGGGGGCTGTGCCAGTTCAACTGGCGGTGGCATGAAGGTGATTCGTATTCTGTTAATACTCAAACAAGGTATGCGAGAAATAGAACGCTTAATTCACCCTAACGCTGTGATTCCAGTTAAAGTCGGTGGTAAAGCCATTCAGGAACGAGTGGTGTCGGCGGTATGGGGATTTTTCTCGGCGTATTTATTAGTTTATGTCATCTTGATGATTGGTTTGATGGCGACCGGACTCGACCAAGTCACTGCATGGTCCGCCGTGGCGGCGACGCTGAATAACTTGGGGCCAGGGCTCGGTGACGTAGCCGACAGCTTTACCAGCATCAGCGATCCCGCGAAATGGATGCTGTGTTTTTCTATGTTGTTGGGACGTTTAGAGGTCTTCACTTTATTAGTTTTATTCACACCTATGTTCTGGCAACGATAAGGCACTATTTATGGCACAAATCAAACCTATTATTCTGTTAGATCGAGACGGTGTGATTAATCATGACTCCGATGCTTATGTTAAATCCGTCGAGGAATGGCAACCGATCGCTGGCAGCATTCACGCTATTGCGGCCTTATCCAAAGCCGGTTTTCAGGTGTTTGTTGTGACCAACCAATCAGGCATTGCTCGCGGCTATTATGACGAAGCAACCTTGCAAGCTATGCACGATAAAATGACGGCTTTGGTCGAAGAGAAGGGCGGCAAGATCAATGGCATTCAATATTGCCCCCATGGACCAGACAACGACTGCAACTGCCGTAAACCCAAAAGCGGCATGATTGAAGCCATAGAAGCAGAGCTTAGGGTGTCGTTTGAGAACACTCCAGCGATCCTGGTGGGTGACTCACTCAGAGACCTCCAAGCTGGTCAAGCGCGCGGCTGTTCACCTGTGTTGGTATTAACCGGCAAAGGCCGTGACACCCAGTATAAAAAGATTGATTTCCCTTTTAGTGTTTACACCGACCTTGCCGCATTTACCGTAGCGACGCTGCAGCAATATAGCTAGCCAATTAATCGCCTAGCCAACTAAAACACCTAGTTCGATAAACAAGGCGTTAGTGGATACTTACTCACGCCCTTTGGTCATTTTCGCTAACCGGTGCCAACTGACGCACATGAGCAACATCATCGTCAGCAGCAAATAAGGAAACGCCGCCACACTGAACAGCTCAATAATCGGCCCTGTCAATGACGGCGCGACCAAGGCACCACCACCGCAACAGACAAATATGTAACCCGTGCGCTTTCCATTTAGGGTCATAATACTATTCGCGTAAGAAAACAACACAGGAAAAAATGCCGAACAGCCCAGCCCCAGCCATAACGCAATCAACACCAAAGATGCCTGTGAAAAAATCATCATTAAACAGGCCGATAACCCAATCAAAAGTAAGCTATAAATACCTTGTCGAGGTGTGATCCAACGCAGTAAAAACACAGAAAACAAACGGCCTAACGACAAACTTACAAAAAACCAAGTCACCAAAATCGCGGCAAAACTTTGATCATTTCCAACCAAAACAGCGTACGTACTGATCCAGCCCGCAATGGTTAATTCAAAACCTACATATAAAAAGATCAGTACAAGAAACGCCAAAAAAGTCGCTTTTTGCTTTGTCGCCGGCACCGTTTCCACTTTTCTTACTTCGAATATCGGACTCGGGAGTCGCCATAACAACAAGGGCAAACAGGCTGCATACAAGGCCACCAGCCAAAAACCGACGCTATACCCTTGACCCGTCCAGGTCGCGAAAATCAAAATCAAAGGCGCTAACATGGAACCCGCGCTGTGGCATAAATGCAAAATAGTGACATACGAGCCGACTTTTTCTTTGTGCAACCACAGCATCATCATATTGCCGCCTACATTGGTTGAGACTTCCGCCGCACCTAGCAGGAAAAACAACCCCACCAACATCACCAAGCTACTGGAGAAGGGCACCAGAATCAGACCAGTAATCAGGCACAGCAGCATCGCAATAAGATAATGATGCCCCGGCCAACGATCGAACATACGCCCTGCCAGCAAAGCCCCCAGAATATTACCCATGGCGCGGGCACTAAAAACAATGGAAATCTCAGCGACAGAGGCGTCAATCAAGTCAGCCAGATATATCAAACTCGGGCCCAGTAAACCCGCCACCGCACCAATCGCGATAAACATGGCGCAATACAAGCTTGTGCGCGTTAATTCCGTCATAGGGACATCCATTTATTTCGTCATATTAAGCAGAGTTGAAAGGGCGAAAACGATTAATTTTGGATTTAATCACGCAAACTGATTAATTCATAGCCATAACAAAAAAAAATCTTGTATCAAAAAAAAACAACACAAATAAAAAGGAGCGGAGAGCAGGAACGAAAAAAAAACGGTGAAACACCCAAGCGCTTCACCGTAACAAAATGGGCCTCGTACGACGTATAAATTAACGCGGCGTCACTCCTAACCTTGAAGAAAACGTCCGATCCACGCCATGAGCTGATCATTATCTATGTTCTCTCGAACGACACTAGCACGCGCCTTAATCGCTTCTTCGGTGGTCAAGGTTTTGCCATCGTACATATCAATCAATTCGCTTTCATAGGCTTTCGAAAATTCAGGGTGACCTTGAAAAGTTAAAATACGATCTTGATATATCAAGCCCGCATATTGACAAAAATCACTGGTCAAAAACGTTGTCATTTTTTCTGGTTTCTCAACCACTTGATCCTGATGAAAGGCGCAAAAAGCCATGTCGTTGCGGTCCAGTGATATGTCAACAGAATCGATAACCTGATAATGATGAACGCCTACCCCCCAGCCACCAGTGAACTTCTCAACACGTCCACCCAAGGCACGAGCAATCACTTGATGACCAAAGCAAATGCCAACTAACACTTGACCCTTTGCATCGACCTCACGAATAAACTCACACAATTGCAGGATCCACTCATCATCGCCATAGGCGTCGGATTTTGAGCCCGTAATCAACCAGCCATCGCACACGTCCGTGCTGGCTGGAAACTCGCCTAAACGTACGTCGAAGATATCGAACGATAATGAAGACTCCAACGCCGAGAGTTGCTGAGCAAACATCTCAGCGTAGGTCGGATACTCAGAACGCAACACATCGGGCGTGATACCCGCGGCAAGAATGCCTATTTTCATACTTTATCTGCCCCTAAAAAAGCACGTTTATAATACGACGTTACGGTTTTTGAAAGCGATTCTGGCGACGCATAATCACAATGGCTGCGATCACAGCGATCGACACAATCAGGATCATCAAGGTCGCCAACGCGTTAATTTCAGGCGTCACACCCAATCGAACTTTCGAGAAGATCACCATCGGCAAGGTCGAATTACCCGGCCCAGATACGAAGCTGGCAATCACCAAATCGTCCAGCGACAAAGTAAACGACAACAACCAACCGGACAGAATCGCCGGTGAAATCAATGGCAGAGTAATCAGAAAAAACAACGAAACCGGCTTAGCGCCCAAATCCATCGCCGCTTCTTCCAAGGTCTCATCCATAGACGCCAAACGAGACTGAACGACAACCGCCACATACGCTAAACAAAAAGTCGTGTGAGCGATGACGATCGTTGTAGTGCCTCGCCCTGCTGGCCAGCCAAACATATTTTCCATCGCAACAAACAGCAGCAACAAAGACAATCCCGTGATCACTTCCGGCATGACCAAGGGGGCGGTCACCCAGCCTGCCATCATGGTTTTGCCGCGAAAACGTCTCATACGGCTGAGTACGAATCCCGCCAGCGTACCCAAAATCGCGGCCAAGGTCGCACTGATAAAAGCAATTTTAAGGCTGACCCAAGCTGCGTTCATGATCTGTTCATTGCGGAACAACTCGCCGTACCATTTAAGCGACCAGCCCCCCCAAACGGTAACCAGTTTGGACTCGTTGAAGCTGTAAATGATCAGTGCAACGATGGGCGCATAAAGAAACAAAAAACCAAAGCCAGCGCTAAATTTGAGCGCGAAAGAATGACCCTTCATACCGCCTCCTTGTTGCCATTACGCATGAACATAATCGGACCCACTAAGACGATCAACATAACAATCGCAACGGCAGACGCCAGAGGCCAATCTCGATTTAAGAAGAACTCATCCCACAATACTCGACCAATCATTAAAGTATCGGAACCGCCCAACAAAGAAGGAATCACGAACTCACCGACGGCCGGAATAAACACCAACAAACAACCCGCAATGATGCCCGGCTTCGCCAAAGGTAACGTTACCAGACAAAATGCACGCCACGGTTTTGCACCCAAATCCAGCGCCGCTTCCACCAAGCTCATGTCCATTTTTTCCAACGTGGTATACAGAGGTAAAATCATGAAGGGCAAATAGGTGTAGACAATGCCTAGAAACACCGCAAAGTCGGTTTGCAAGATTTGCAACGGCTGATCAATCAAGCCCACCGACATCATAATGTCATTCACTAAGCCATTCTTTTGCAGGAGCGCCATCCAAGCGTACACCCGTAATAAAAAAGACGTCCAAAAAGGCAAAATTACCAAGGACAACAATACGGTACGCATCGTCGGACCACTACGAGCGATTAGGTACGCAATCGGAAAACCGATGATCAAAGCAAAAAATGTTGAAATCGCTGCAATGCGTAAAGAACTGAGATACGCGTCTAAATAAAAGCGGGACTCGAACAAAAACAAATAGTTGCCAAAGGTGACTCTTAAGGTAGCAAAGGCAGAATCCGGTTCCCATTGCAGCAGCGGTGAATAAGGTGGCACGGCAATCATGGCTTCAGACAAAGAAATTTTAAACACCACTAAAAAGGGTATAAAAAAGAACGCCGCCAGCCACAACATGGGCATCAAGATAACCAACCAACGACCCAAACGAAGGCTTTGCAAACGCTTTAATAACGTAGGACGCGATGTTTCGACGGTAGCGGAAGGTGTCATCATGAGGTGAGTACCACGCTGCTGTCGGCATCCCAAGATAAATACACCTGATCATCCCACGTTAGACGGTCTCCTGCGTCGCGCTGTGCATTGGGCTGGGTGATACGTAATTCTTTACCAGAGGCCAGACGCACCTTGTAAATAGACTGGCTGCCCATGTAAGCCACTTCAGTAATAACACCCGCTGTGGTGTTGTTTTCAACCGCAGGAGCATCGCGTGTAATGCGCATTTTTTCAGGGCGAATCGCCACACTGACCGTTTGATTGGGCGCACAACTGATGCCATGGTTCAGATAAATAAGCGTGTCGGCGTCGGCGCAATGAATGGTCGCGCTATCACGCTCGTCAGTCATCACGGTACCATCGAAGATATTCACATTACCGATGAATTCAGCCACGAAGCGATTATTAGGGTATTCGTAGACTTCATGGGGTTCGGCGGTTTGGACAATCACACCGTTGTTCATCACACCGATGCGTGTCGCAAGCGTCATGGCTTCTTCTTGATCATGAGTCACCACCACGAAGGTAATGCCTAGCTCTTCTTGCAAACGCATCAATTCAAATTGGGTTTCTTCGCGCAGTTTTTTATCTAAAGCACCAAGCGGCTCATCTAATAATAAAAGCTTGGGACGTTTGACTAAAGAACGCGCTAACGCGACTCGTTGGCGCTGACCACCGGACAACATATGCGGCTTACGGCGGGCAAGATGACTAAGTTGCACCATGTCGAGCATGTCGGCAACGCGTTTTTTGACTTCCGCGCTAGGCAAGCCTTCACGTTTTAAACCAAAGGCCACGTTCGCTTCCACGCTTAAATGCGGAAACAAAGCATAAGACTGGAACATCATATTAACAGGACGTTCCCAAGGCGATACATGAGACATGTCTACGCCGTCGATGATAATACGACCCGACGTTGGGGTTTCAAAACCCGCTAACATGCGCAGCAGGGTACTTTTACCCGAGCCTGAGCCGCCCAATAGACAGAACAGCTCGTTCTTGTAAATGTCTAAGGACACATTATTAACCGCGGTAAAATCACCAAACTGTTTATTTACTTGCTCAATACGAACAAACGGCTGCACGTCTTTTTGACGCCAAATAGGCATCGTTTGAGACGTCACAATAGGAGAACCAGTAGACACAGACATAACCCCACCTGTCAGTATGAATGTATTCGAAGAGGGCGAATCTTATAGACTTCGCCCTCACATCGAAAGACGGTAAATCAAAACGACTTAACGTAAAGCAGCTTAACGACCGGTTTTAATGTTTGTCCAAGCGCGCGTTAGCAGGCGGTCAAAACGCGCTGTATGGGCCACTTGCACATACAGTTTTTCTTTAACAGCTTGAGTTGGGTACACACCTTTGTTATTCGCCACGTCTGCGTCTAACAATGGCTCTGCAGCCGTATTCGGAACCGCGTAATAAACATAGTTAGAAATGGCGGCCGCGATCTCAGGCTTTAAAATAAAATCGATGAATTTATGCGCCGCGTCAGCATGAGGGGCGTCAGCAGGAATGGCCATCAAATCGAACCACACCAAGGTGCCTTCTTTTGGAATAACGAAGTTAATGTCTACACCTTGTTCCGCTTCTTCCGCACGGCTTTGAGATTGTAAAATATCGCCGTTATAGCCTACAGCAACACAGATCTCACCGTTCGCAAGATCGGAAATATATTTACTGGAGTGAAAATATTTTATGTTGTCTTGGGCTGTGGCCATCAACTTAGACGACGCCTCTAGCTCGCCCTTGTCTTCCGAGTTGGGATCAACTTGACGGTAGTTGTTCACAATAGACATCATTTCAGCAGGGGAATCCAGCACAGCAATACCACAGTCTTGCAGCTTCGCGGCAATGCTTGGATTGAACAGTACGTCCCAAGAATCGATGTCTGTGGTTCCCAAGCGCTCTTCAATCATTTTGGTGTTGTAACCGATACCAATTGTGCCCCATGCGTAAGGAATATTGTATTGATTGCCCGCATCGTGCTTTTCAATTTGCTTGGCTAGAGTTTGGTCTAAATTAGGGTAGTTGGTCAGTTTACTTTTGTCGATTTTTTGATAAACACCCGCTTGCAGCTGGCGCTCAAAAAAGGAGTTGGACGGCATCACCAAATCGTAACCTGAACCACCTGCCATCAATTTGGCTTCCAATGCTTCGTTACTGTCGTACACGTCATAGTTGACCTTGATACCGGTTTCTTGGCTGAATTGCTCCAAAGCGCCCGGTGCCATGTAGTCAGACCAGTTATAAATGTTTAACACGTCTTCTGCGTAGCTGCTTGCTGCGAAAGTCGATACCGTCGCGGCGATGAATGCACTGATTGCTTTTCGTTTCATAGAGAATTCTCCCATTGTTAGCCAACGTCCGCTGACTGGATCCAAATATAATAATGCGTTTTTGCGCGCAAGCTCTGACTGAGCTTTCTTGTCTTTTTAACTCTGTTCGTCGCATTTTGCACGATAAATAAAGGCAAACTACGGACCAAATCCATTACAAATACGCCTCATATTCCACGTTGGAAATACGACTGTGTATTTTCATTTGCTCTTGCTCTTTTGCGGCGCCATAGACACGAACAAACTCTTCGCCCATGTATTCCGTCAAAAACGCGCTGTCGGCAAAAGCTTCCGTCGCCAATTCCCAACGATTGGGCAGCGGCTCAAAATCGTCTGACATCGCATAAGCGTCCCCTTCGATGGGAGCCGGTGGCGACATTTTCGTTTCGATACCATGCAAAGCCGCACCCAATACCGTCGCCAGCACTAAGTACGGATTCGCATCGGCGCCCGCAACACGATGCTCAATACGACGCGCTAGGTGTTCGCTTTCTGGAATGCGCACCGCCACAGTGCGGTTTTCATAACCCCAACTGGCAAAGGTGGGGGCATGAGCACCACTTTGGAAACGACGGAACGAATTTAAATGCGGCGCGAAGACCAACATCGAATCCGACATGTGATGCAATAAACCCGCCACGGCTTGTTTCAGCAAATCTGACCCTTCTACGGTTTCGTTGTTAAAAACATTGTTACCGTCTGCATCAAGCAAACTGAAATGCACATGGAAGCCATTACCACTTTTGTCTGCGTATGGTTTCGCCATAAAAGTCGCACCGAAATCATGCTGACGCGCCACGCCTTTAATAAGACGCTTAAACATGATCGCATGGTCTGCTGCTTGAACCGCGTCATCCGTGTGTTTCATGTTGATTTCAAACTGGCCGGGACCCAATTCAGAAATGATCGTGTCGGCCGGGATGCCTTGTATCTCACAGGCTTGGCGAACTTCAGCAAAAAAGCTTTCGAGCCCGTCCATTTCTTCGATGGAATAACAGTCGGTTTTGTTCAAACGCACGCCATTGCCTTCCACAATAATGGGTGGAGAAGGGCGACGCTGGGCTTCGGACGTGCCGTCTAACAGGTAAAATTCCAATTCGGTGGCCACAACCGGCGTGTAACCAAGCGCTTTGAAACGATTAACAATGCGAGTCAGTAGTTGGCGAGGATCGGGGTAAAAAGGCGTGCCATCCGCGTTGTACATCATCGCTAAGATCTGATCACGAGCCGATTCCGCCCATGGCACAGGAATCGGTTCAGGATGAACGGCCAAGCAAATCCCATCGCTGTCACCGGTTTCGAATACCATGCCGTTGTCCAGCACGTCATCGCCCCAATGATCAAAACCTATCACTGATTGGGGGAGCTTAACGCCGTTTTTCATTACGTACCTGAGGCCGCTGGAAGGCATACGCTTGCCGCGTAAGTTACCATTTAGATCAGTAATGAACAGATCAAACTCGTTATTCCCTTCATACATATCCGACATACACTATTCTCTTTTGAAATGAGTCTTGCTGAAAAAGACGCTGTTTTGGTTGATTCATAATCGAGTATTTATTCGTTTTTATCGAGATAAATGCGTGACGCAAATCAAATAATTTTAATGTAATTCACCTTAACCCGATAAAATGCTGCAAGTAACTATCCCCGAATGGGTATAGGCAAACATGGACACAATTGTGTAAAAGTGACAATGAAGGATAAACATATATTTCATGAGTGCCGTCTATATGCCTTGTTTATATTAGGAAATACAGAAAAAAAGACACTTTAATTCTCAGCACTAACGTACACAATCCGACATATTGTTCAGGTTATGATGGTATTTTTACTACAGAAAGAATTACAAAGTCGATGTAAATTTCATTTAAAATAAACAAATTTAAATAGGCAAAGTTGTCTTATCACAAAAAAATAAAACCGAACAAAAAATCGGCTTATATGATGCGCATTCAATACTCAATACGGCACAGTATTTGCTTTTGTATAGGTATTTTTTTATCGGTACACTAAGACCCTATGAATGAGCGCTACACAGACATGCATTGGGTCGGAAATAGATCTATTGGGTCTACAAATAGGACACGTTGTTATGCAAAGAAACACACTAGGGGGGCATCTAACCCTACCTGAGCTTATGCGGGACTTAGGTACGCTGACTAGCCATATTCGTGTGCCCAGTTTTCCCAGTACACTAAAAAGCGTCTTATCGAATCTTTGCTATTTCGACACCTTTATCATCGTCACCTATAAAAAAGCGCTGAAACCGTTGCTGATTTTCCCCAGCGATCCTTGCGAACAAAGTCATACACTACGCTTGTATTTGAGCCAATCTTATTTGCTCGACCCGCTGTTTAACGCCATTCAGCAGGGTATCACGCCTGGGGTGTACCGTTTGGTCGACATGGCACCCGATTCGTTTGAAGAAACCGAATATTACCAAACCTGCTATCGCAACTTTGACCTCGTTGATGAAATCAATATTCTGGTGGATTTAGATAAAACGACAACCTGCGCCATCTCGTTGGGGCGACAAAAAGCCGTTGGCTCTATTCGCCGTTCAGAGCTGAACAACCTCAAAATGATTTTTCCTGTGCTAGAAGCGTTAGTCAGTCAGTTTTGGCTGGCGCAATCGGGAGAGTTTGTTGAACAAGCCTCGCGTTCGGGCCCATTGAAGCACGCGTTAAAGACCTTTGCGCACGGGGTGTTAACCACCCGCGAACAGGAAATTTTGGGGTTATTGCTAAAAGGTCACTCGTCAAAATCCATCGCCAACGAACTGAACATCAGCGCAGGCACCGTTAAAGTGCACCGTAAAAACATTCATGCCCGTTTGAACACCTCCAGCCAATCTGAGATCTTCACCCTATTCTTAAGCCACCTAGACACTTTGGATCGAGAAAAAGACGCCTTGTAAACACTTCTGTCTGTAACGCTTTCTGTTTCTAAAAAATAGACAGCCCTGACTAAATGCTGGTGTCCATGTCTGCGTCGCTTAAATGACGCTCTAATAAGCAAGTTAACATTAACTTTAAATCAGACAAGGTACGCGAGGCACGGCGTTCGTTTTGGTTAACAACGACCAGATAGGTACTGTGTGTCACTTCTAGGTACAGACGTGCAATGCGTTCACGTTCGCGCACGTGCTTTTTCAGTCCGATGCGTTTAAACACCTTCGCCATTTGCGAGATCACCATGTCGTCGTGGCGTTCGTCCAATTCTCGCAGCTCCTGTACCGAAAACATCGCCTGCACCAAGCCTAATACCGCCCGTTGCTGGCGATAAGTACGAAGGTTCGTATCGATCACTTGATCTATAAAAGCCGACAAAGTCATGGTTTCTAACGACCATTCTTGGATTTCGGTTAACACCACTTCAATACTGTCGAGCCAAGACTTGCCCATCGCATACAAGATAGCGTGCTTATTGGGAAAATAGTGATACAGAGAGCCAACCGAAATGCCCACTTCTTTGGCAATGATCGCTGTGTTTAAATCGTTCAAGCCAACCGTTTCGAGCAGTTCGCTGGTCACATCGAGAATTTGCTGCGCGCGTTTAATTGAGCGCGACTGCACCGGCTCGCTGCGCGGTGACACGGATTGCATTGTTTTTACGGCTGTCGGTGTTGGTGGCGTTTTCGCCGTCTCGGATGAACTAGGCATAGTCGAAAAGGGTGTCCTTCTTCTGTGATTAAGATAAAACGCTGAGATAAAACCTAAGGCAAACGGTCCAGCATCGAATAATACAACATCCCCGCCACCAGCCCAGGCCAGCGTAACAGTGTGCCACCGGGAAAGTCATGACTGGGCAAACGCTCAAACGCGTCGACTTCCTCTAACGACCCCTGAACCGCTTTCGCAAACATCGCGCCGGCATAGGTTGCCAACGCAACGCCATGACCCGAATAACCTTGCGCCACAAACACGTTGTCTTTTTGACGTGAAATATTTGGCATGCGATTGAGCGTGATCGCCAAAGTGCCACCCCAAGCATGATCAATCCGATAGCCGCCCAGCTCAGGGTAGGTTTCAACCATGTGCTTTTTTACAAAGCTGGCAATGTCGCGAGGGAATCGGGGGCTGTAGTTTTCACCGCCGCCCCACAACATGCGATTGTCTTTCGATAAACGATAATAATTCACCACAAATTTCGAATCCGCCACGGCCACTCGGTCGGGGTTGATACGGCTTACAATGTCTTCAGGCAAAGGCTCGGTGGCGATAATAAAATTGTTTATTGGCATGATTTTACGTGCCGCTGGGCCATTTAAATGGCCTAAATACCCGTTGCAGGCGAACAACACATAACGGCAGGTGACACGACCTTTCGCGGTGATCACTTCTGGCTGCTGACCATCAGTGTATTCCACCACAGGCGAGTGTTCGTAAATCGTCGCGCCATGAGACTCCGCCGCATTCGCCAAGCCCAACACAAAATTCAATGGATGAATGTGCGCACCTTGCTCGTAGTATTCGCCACCAAAGTATTGCTCTGTACCCAGCTTGTTCGCCACGGCATCGGCGTCTAAAAAGCGCACACCCTCATAACCTAATACGTTACGTTTGTAATCGACCGCGTCTTTAATGTCGTCGGTGTGGCCTTTTTTAGACGCTACGTGCAACACGCCCGGCGTCAGATCGCAGTCGATGTCATACTGAGCCACTAAATTTTTAACCATCTCTACGGAATTGACCGAGGTTTGCCATAAAAGGTCAGCCGTGTCTTTGCCCACTTTTTTGATCATATCGGCGTGACTCATATTATGACCTTGGCAAATTTGTCCGCCATTGCGACCCGATGCGCCCCAGCCAATCGTTTGCGCTTCTAACAAGGTCACTTGATAGCCCGCTTGCGCCAAATGTAACGCCGCCGATGTACCGGTAAACCCTCCGCCTATAATGCAGATGTCCACTGTGTGATCACCCAGCAATTGAGGTCGACTTTTCACGCCGCGCGCCGTTGCCTCATAGTAAGAGGATGCGTGTTTGCTCAAAAGGGACTCCTATCATCGTGTACAATTTAATAACCGAATAATTGATCGATTTTAGGGCGGATGTCAATTGTAATATCAACTTATTAACCGAGTATGTATTGATTTCAGAATCAAACTAAAATATGGTTTAAACCGAATTATTATTCGGGTTGACTATTTTTCAACCGAATAGTAAAAAGAGAATAGCCGGCATTTATTACCGCTCAACAGTATTCGTTGAGCAACCAACGTAAGGTGAGTTATGACAGAGCTTGAAGCTTTTTTAAAAGAGCATTCGATTACTGAAGTCGAGTCAACATTAGCGGACATGACGGGAAACGCACGGGGGAAATTTTACCCGACCTATAAGTTTCTTGCTGAAAAAACGGGGCGTATTCCTGAAACGGTACTGGTGCAAAGTGTGACGGGCGATTGGGCCGACAATCACTACGACATCATCGATGCCAGCGACCGCGACATGGTGCTCAAACCCGATCCGAAAACCTTACGCATGGTGCCTTGGGCCGACGAACCGACCGCACAAGTCATCAACGACTGCTACACTCACGACGGCAATCTGCACCCGTTAGCAAGCCGAACTATTCTACGCCATATTTTATCCCTGTACGAAAAAGAAGGCTTAAAACCCATCATCGCACCGGAAGTCGAATTCTACCTCATTCAACCCAACACCGACCCAGATTACGAGCTGAAACCCGCAGTAGGGCGCTCGGGCAAACGCGAAACCTCGCGTCGCTCTTACAGCATCGACGCCGTAAACGAATTTAATTCCATTATTGACACGCTTTACAGCTATTGCGAAGCGCAAGATTTGGACGTGGATACTCTAATTCATGAATCGGGCGCGGCACAAATGGAAATCAACTTCATTCATGGGGACCCATTAGACCTGGCCGATCAGGTGTTTGTGTTCAAGCGAACTTTGCGCGAAGCCGCTTTAAAACATGGCGTCTATGCAACTTTTATGGCCAAACCGATGAAAGACGAGCCGGGCAGCTCGATGCACATCCACCAAAGCTTGGTCGACGCCAAAACGGGGGAAAACGTTTTTGATAACAATGGCGAACCCAGTGAATTGTTCTACCATTATTTAGGCGGTTTGCAAAAATACACTCCGAATGCGATTTCTTTCTTTGCGCCCAATGTGAATTCTTACCGTCGTTTCTCGCCAGAGATGGCCGCTCCGATTAATATGAATTGGGGCTTCGACAACCGCACCGCAGGGCTGCGCATTCCGTTTGCGCCACCGCAAGCCACACGCATTGAAAACCGCTTCCCCGGTGCCGACTGCAACCCGTATTTGGCCATCGCCGCGACACTGGCATGCGGCTACTTGGGCATGAAAGAGAAACTGCACCCAACCGAGCCGACCAAAGCCAATCAGCCTCCCTCGGATCATCCTGATGTAGAGATCGCACGTACCTTAGAAGAAGGTTTGCGTTTACTGGAAGAATGCGAGCCATTGTGCGAAATCTTAGGACAAGACTTCGTCACGGCGTACATGGGCGTCAAACGCAGTGAATTCGAGACATTTAACCGCGTTATCAGCTCTTGGGAGCGTGAGCATCTGTTACTCAATGTTTAATGATTAAATACTGAACGAGTCAATGTACGTGAATCTGTGCTTATTTTTAACCAACCCACACCATGATTAGGATACAAAAGCTTAACTTGGTGTGTGGCTTTATCATAAAAGGAACCAAACCATGACAAACCCTAAGCGATTCTCCCGTTGTATCTTACCCATAGCTGGCGTGGTCTGTGCGTTGGGCAGCGCCACGCCTGTAATGGCCGAAACACTGAAGTTCTTCAATTGGTCGGATTACATGGCAGAAGACACCATCGCCAATTTCGAAGAACAAACCGGCATCGATGTGATTCAAGACGTGTTCGACAGCAACGAAGTGCTCGAAGCCAAACTGCTCGCCGGCAATTCCGGTTACGACTTAGTCGTGCCAACGGCGTCGTTTATGGGTCGACAAATTCAAGCTGGGGTATTTGATAAACTCGATAAGAGTGCCCTAACTAACCTACACCATGTTGATCCAGAGCTGCTGGGCTTTTTAGAAGCGGTTGATCCAGGCAACCTATACGGCGTGCCATATTTGTGGGGAACAACGGGCATCGGTTATAACGTCGAGAAAGTGAAAGAAGCGCTGGGCGACGACGCGCCGGTGGACAGTTGGGACTTGGTCCTCAAGCCAGAAAATATGCAAAAATTACAATCGTGCGGTGTTATGTTTTTAGACTCACCTGATGAACTGTACCCACTGGTGCTGAATTACCTTGGCAAAGATCCAAACAGCCGCACCCCAGCCGACTACGCGCTGGACAGCGAAGGCGTTGAGTTGCTAAAAAGCGTGCGCCCTTACGTTCGTCAATTCCATTCTTCCCAATACATCAGCGCTCTGGCCAACGGCGATATTTGTGTGGCGATTGGCTGGTCTGGAGACGTGTTGCAAGCGCAAGACCGCGCGATTGAAGCCGATAATGGCGTGAACATCGAATACGCGATCCCAAAAGAAGGCGCACAAATTTGGTTTGATATGCTGGCGATTCCAAAAGCGGCCGACAACAAAGAAGCCGCTCACGCTTTTATCAACTACTTATTGCAACCCGAAGTGATCGCTGACGTGTCTAACTACGTGGCCTACGCCAACCCCAATATGGCGGCAATGGACTTGCAGGACGAAGAAATCCGCGACAATGTGGGTATCTACCCACCCGCCGAGGTGAAAAAGAAACTCTTCGCACAAAAAGTCCGTGGTATTCGCATTGAACGTTTAATGGCGCGCTTGTGGACCAACGTGAAAACCGACCGTTAAGGTTTTATGTGTTTTGATTTAAGTTGATTTAAGTTGATTTAAATTGATTTAAATTGAGTTGAGTTGAGTTGAGTTGAGTTGAGTTGAGTTGAGATGAGATGAGATGAAATGAAATGTATAAACACCGAGCGATAACATCGCTCGGTGTTTTTTGCTTTTTGGCTTGAATCAGGCCCAAGTTAAACTCAGTTTAGGCAGGAATTTGCTGCGTAATGCAGTGCAAATTGCCACCGCCTAACAAGATGTCCCGCGCTGGAATACCAATCAGCTTGTGCTCAGGAAAGGCGTTTTGCAGCACCACGTGAGCGATGGTGTCTTGTGCTTCGTCTAACAGCGGATAAAACACCGCACCATTGCAAATCAGGCAATTAGCATAAGACCCCGCCAAACGATCGTCGGTGGCACGCTCCATACGCTCTGGCTGCACCAAGCCCGCGGCTTCCTCTTCGCGGATATACAAAGGCCCCGGCATCGGCAAAGCATGCACCTTGATCTCACGGCCTTTGGCGTCGCGCGTGTTCGATAGGATCGACAACGCCTGCTGACTGATCGCATATTGCGGGTCGTTTTCATCGTCGCACACCGTTAGCAAGACTTCGCCTGGGCGCACCACGTGCAAAATATTGTCGATGTGACCGTTGGTTTCGTCGTTGAACAAACCCAACGGCAACCAAATAATGGTCTCAACGGACAAGTAACTTTTGAGCAAGGATTCAATGTCTTCACGGCTTAAATTAGGATTACGGCTAGGGTGCAACAAACACTCTTCCGTGGTGTACAAAGTGCCTTCGCCGTCACAGTGAATCGATCCACCTTCTAAGATAAAAGGTGCGTGGTAGCACTGCACGCCTTCTATTGTGGCGATGTTTTGCGCGACCTTCTCGTCGTCTGCCCAGTCATCATACAAGCCGTCTAGCTCGCCGCCCCACGCGTTAAACTGCCAATCAACCGCACGCTTTTCACCGGCCTGATTAATCACCATAGTCGGTGCGGTATCCCGCAACCAAGCGTCGTTGTACGCCATTGGATGAAGCTCTACCGAGGCGGGCAACATGCTTTTGGCTTGCGCTTCATACTCTGGCAACACCGCCAACTTTACCGTGACGTAACCGCTTAAACGCTCAATAAAATGGGCGAACGCTGCTTGCGCTGGCAAGCCGTTTTCGCGCCAATTATCAGGGCGCGTCGGCCAACCTAACCACACACTCGACTGCGGGCTGTGTTCGCCCGGCATCCAGAATTGATCCGCTTTTGGGGTCGTTAACATAATGACTCCTTTATTTGGCGGTCGATTTTAATTGGCCGTCGAGGGTTTGGATCACACCATAATGCTCAGGACGACGATCACGGAACAGCCCCCACGCTTTGCGTTGCGTACGCACATGGTCTAAATCAAAGGTGTGAATCAATACGCCCTCGCTGTCGCGGTCTGCTTGCTCAACCAATTCACCGCGCTCATCACAAATAAACGATGAGCCGTAAAACGTCAGCGCCAAATCACGATGTTCGGCACTTTCTTTACCAATACGGTTCGAAGCAATGACCGGCACCTGGTTCGCCGCCGCATGGCCGCGCATGGTGTTGGTCCAATGGGGCATACTGTCTAAATCGGACTGGCTAGGCTCTGAACCAATCGCCGTTGGGAACAATAAAATATCGGCCCCCATTAACGCCATAGAACGAGCGGTTTCAGGGAACCATTGATCCCAACAAATGCCCACACCAATGCAGCCAAACTGTGTATTCCATACTTTAAAGCCAGTATCGCCAGGGCTAAAGTAGTATTTCTCAAGGTAGCCATCGCTGTCTGGAATGTGCGTTTTACGGTATACACCCAACAATTCACCGCCCGCGTCGATCATCGCCAAGGCGTTAAAACGCACTTGGCCCGCTTGTTCGTACCAGCTAAAAGGCAACACCACATTGAGCTCGGCCGCTAAGGCTTGAAAGCGTTTAAACGCCGCGTTTTCTTCCAACGTCGTTGCTAAATCATGATAAGGCTCGTGAATTTCAATGCAGAAGTAGGGCGTTTCAAATAACTCTTGAATCAGAATCACTTGCGCACCTTTGGCCGCTGCAGATCGAATCAGCTTCTCAGCACGATCTACGTTTTCTTCTTTGTTCCACGTGCAATGCATCTGCGTAGCAGCAACAGTAACCTTTGACATAAACGGATTCTCCAAGCGGTATTGTGTAATGGGGATGCTTTAGTATGACATAGCTAACTTACTCATCGTCATCTTAGTGGGTTCGTAAAATTACGATATACCCCCACGGGGATATAGTACGATAGGGGGCGGCTCAGTTAGCTTAGAACCATAGCAACCCATTTAGTCTATCGGCTAAATATAAAGGAAGGAATAACGTATGAAAACCTACCAAGAATGGCAAGCTCTTCGCGATACCATTCGCCTGCACAGCGAGGCTTACATTAATGGTGGTTTCACACCCGCCCAAAGCGGTGAAACATTTGCCTGTATTAACCCAACCGACGAATCCCTTTTGGTCAACATGGCCAGCTGCGACGAAGCCGACGTCAACCTCGCCACCGATGCGGCCAAAGCGGCCTTCAAAAGCGGCATATGGTCAAATATGGCCCCCGGCAAACGCAAACGCGTGTTGCAAAAATGGGCCGATTTACTCGAAGCCCACCAAGACGAATTGGCCTTAACCGACACCCTAGACATGGGTAAATCCATCTCTGAAATGGTCAACATCGACGTGCCAGATTCCATTGATGCGTTGCGCTGGTCGGCCGAGTGTATCGACAAATTGTACGGTGAAATCGCACCCACCAACCCGAACCACTTGGCGCTGATCAGCCGCGAACCACTCGGTGTGGTTGCTGTCATCACGCCATGGAACTACCCCTTAATGATGGTGATGTGGAAAATCGCACCCGCGTTAGCGGCGGGCAACTCCGTTATTTTAAAACCGTCGGAAAAAGCGCCGTTAAGCGCCTTGCGCATTGCCGAATTGGCCACTCAAGCGGGCCTTCCTGATGGCGTATTCAACGTGCTTCCGGGCTTTGGTCATACCGCCGGCAAAGCGCTGGCCTTGCACCACGACATTGGCACCTTGGCGTTCACTGGCTCCAGCCGTGTGGCCGGCATGTTGATGCAATACGCGGGGCAGTCGAATATGAAACGCGTGTGGCTCGAAGCGGGCGGTAAATCGCCTTGCCTCGTGTTTGACGATTGCAAAGACATACAAGCCGCTGCAAAAGGCGCGGCGTCAGCCATCTTCACCAATCAAGGCGAAGTGTGCATTGCCTGCTCTCGTTTATACATTCACAGCAGCATTAAAACAGAATTTATGGTCGCGCTCATTGACGCGGCAAAAGCGTATGTGCCTGGCGATCCACTCAACCCTAAAACGAAAATGGGCCCGATGGTCGACAAAGCGCAACTCGATACCGTGAATCGTTTCATCAACAGTGCCATCGCCGACGGCGCAACGCTCGCCTTAGGCGGTGTGCGTGAATACCATGAAGGGCAGGGCTTCTATGCACAACCCACGATTTTCACCGACGCTTCTCACGAGATGGAATTCGTTCGCGAAGAAATCTTTGGGCCCGTGCTGGCCGTGATGACTTTCGACACCGAAGAAGAAGCCATTGCGTTAGCCAATGATTCAAAATACGGCCTCGGCGCGTCGATTTGGACCAACGATCTGTCCCGCGCGCATCGCGTTAGCCGCTTGTTGGAATCGGGTATGGTGTGGGTTAATACTTGGGGAGATGGCGACACGACCGTGCCTTTTGGCGGTGTGAAAGCCTCTGGAAACGGCCGGGATAAATCGTGGCATGCTCTGGAAAAATACACTGAAATCAAAAACACTTGGATCAGCTTAAAATAGCAGGGATTTTCTATGACATCACCAAATCATGCCAATTCGTATTACGCCGCCTCTGCTAACGACAAGGCCATCCGTCCTCAACTGACCGGCGAACATCGCTGCGATGTCTGTGTGGTGGGCGCGGGCTTCACCGGTATTTCAACCGCTTTGAGCTTGGCCGAAAAAGGCAAGCGTGTCATCGTCGTAGAAGGCTCACGCATCGGTTTTGGTGCATCGGGCCGTAATGGCGGGCAAATCGTCAACAGCTTTAACCGAGACATCGATTATATTTTCAACAGCTATGGCGACGACATCGGCAAAAAAATGGCCAAAATGGCCTTTGCCGGTTCTGAATTAATCCGTCATCGCATTAAGAAATACGACATCGATTGCGATCTAAAACACGGCAACGTGTTTGCGGCCTGCAACCCAAAACAATTTGAAGACCTCAAAGCCAAAAAAGCGTTGTGGGAATCTCACGGCCACAACGAACTGGAACTGCTTTCGGCCTCATCCATTCAAGATCACATCGGCTCAGATCGTTACGCCGGTGGTTTATTAGATCGTAAAGGCGGTCATATCCAGCCCTTGAACCTAGTACTGGGTCAGGCGAAAGCGTTCGAAGCATTGGGTGGGCAGATCTTTGAAGATTCCGAAGTCATTCGTCTTGAACAAGGCAAGCCTGGCAAAGTCGTCACAAAACAAGGCACCGTCATTGCCGACACCGTGGTCGTCGCGGGTAACGCCTACATGTTTGGTTTATTACCCGACATTGAGAAAAAAGCCATGCCCTGTGGCACACAAGTGATCACCACAGAGCCTTTATCGGAAGCTATCCAAAAACAACTGTTACCAACAGGACTGTGTGTAGAAGACTGTAACTATTTATTAGATTATTACCGCTTGTCTGGCGACGGTCGCTTAATTTATGGTGGCGGCACCACGTATGGCGCCCGCGATCCAGGTAAAATAGAGTCCATCATAGTGCCCAAGATGCTCAAGACTTACCCCGTACTTAAAGACGTGAAAATCGACTTTGCTTGGACAGGTAACTTCTTATTAACCATGATGCGCATGCCGCAAGTGGGTAAAATCGGCGACAATCTTTACTACGCCCAAGGCTACTCCGGTCACGGTGTCACCAATTCCCACCTCATGGGTGAAATCCTATCCGATGCTATCCACGGCGACACCGAACGTTTCGATGTGTTTGCCAGCATGCCGCAGTATCAATTCCCCGGCGGCCGCATGCTGCGTATCCCGTACACCGCCGTTGGCGCTGTGTACTACAACCTGCGCGACAAATTGGGTATGTAAATTCATTGCCTACTTTCTTCAGTCAAACACATCGCTATCCAGCGGTATGTTTGGCTGGAGCTATATGAAGTAAGTGTTCACTTTCAAAAAAAAACGCTTTAAATATAAATAAATTACGTTTTTAATTCATCGTTCTGCAAAGACTGAGCCGCCAAAATATCGGTAATATTGTCTTCAATCCAATCCGCCAAACTGGCCACTCGAACGGACACTTCTAGCCCTAAATCCGTCAGACTGTATTCCACATGAGGCGGTACCACAGGATAAGAAGTACGTAACACAAAGCCATCTAATTCCAAGGCTTGAAGAGTTTGCGCGAGCATCTTTTCACTGACACCCACAATCTTACGACGCAATTCACTAAAGCGCTGTGTGTCACCATCTTTAAGAGCAACCAACACCAACACACCCCAACGACTGGTGACATGTTTCAAAATATCACGGGAAGGGCATTTGTCTGAAAACACATCGCCTTTCTCAAATAAGCGCGACATGCCGTTCTGTGAAGTTTGTACATTATTTTCCATACTTACCTTTTTGTACGTACTTACTAAAAGTTTGTTAGTGATATATTCTACTTCCATCAACTCAAAACACAAAGGAGAATATGATGATTTTAGTTACTGGCGTATCTGGCCAACTTGGCCGTTTAGTTATCGATAACCTTTTAAACACCACACCAGCAAACCAAATCGTGGCAGCGGTTCGTAACCCAGAGAAAGTCGTCGATTTAGCAGAAAAGGGCGTTCAAGTTCGCCAAGCGGATTATAGCGACCTTGATTCTCTTGTCGCGGCAATGCAAGGTGTCGAGAAAGTATTGTTGATCTCTTCAAGCGAAGTAGGCCAACGTACGACTCAACACAGCAACGTCATCAATGCGGCCAAACAAACAGGTGTTTCTCTGATTGCTTACACCAGTATCTTGAACGCGGACACATCGCCTCTTATTTTGGCAAAAGAACACGTAGAAACAGAAAATCTGTTAGCGGAATCTGGCGTACCCTATGTACTACTTCGCAATGGCTGGTACTCAGAAAACTACACAATGGGCGTAGCAACCGCACTAGAGCATGGTGTTGTTGGTTGTGCCGAAGATGGAAAACTGTCTACTGCAGCACGTGCAGACTATGCTGCTGCCGCTGCCGCAGTACTGGTTAAAGATGGACAAGCTGGCAAAGTATACGAGCTAGCAGGTGACAACGCCTTCACCCTAAGAGAATACGCCGCCGCGATTAGCAAAGTGTCAGGCAAAACGGTGGCGTACCAAAACGTTCCAGAAGCGGAATACACCCAGATTCTTGTTGGTGTAGGCTTACCAGAAGGCTTCGCAGCGGTTCTTGCGGACTCTGAAGTCGGTGCGTCGAAAGGCGGACTATTCAACGACAGCAAAACACTGTCAACGCTGATTGGGCGTCCTACAACCTCGATCGAAGCCAGTATCAAAGCGGCGTTGTAAGTTGCCAAATAGGGCTTAATTTGACAGCCTGAAAATTAAGCCCTATAAACTAGTTTTCGCTCTACATTTAGGGATGGCGGATTCAACCTTGAAGTGCATAACACATTATAAAAAGCCCCAGCTTCTTTCGAAGCTGGGGCTTTTTATTTTATAGATCAAATACTTATACGTCTAGATTCGCGACGTTTAGTGCGTTTTCTTGAATGAAGTTACGACGTGGTTCTACTTCGTCACCCATCAAGGTGGTGAACATTTGGTCAGCCGCGACGGCATCGTCGATGGTGACGCGCAGCATGCGGCGTACTTCAGGGTCCATGGTGGTTTCCCATAGCTGCTCTGGGTTCATCTCACCCAATCCTTTGTAGCGCTGGATGGTCATGCCGCGAGAGGCTTCTTTCATCAACCACGCTTTCATGTCACTGATGGTGTTCACCGGTTCACGACGTTCGCCACGTTGAATGTAAGACTCTTCACCAAACAATTCGTCCACGGTTTCAGACATGGCCACGATGCGCTTGTACTCTGGCGAGTTAAAGAAAGTGCCTTCAAAGCGGTAACGGTTCGATACCCCGTGCGACATGATGTCCACAACGGGCAAATAGAGGTTACGTTCGTCATCTTTTTCCACAGAGAAGTCAAAACGAAAGCCAGTGCGCGCATCTTGTGGCATTTGGGCACGAATCGCTTCTACCCATTCCAGCACAGCGGCTTCGTTGGTGAGATTGTCTTGCGTTAAGGCTTTGCAATACAAAAGTTTACTCATGACATCTTTTGGATACACACGAGACAAACGATCAATGTCGGCTTCAATTTGAATGTAATCACGAACTAATTTTGCTAACGGTTCGCCTTGAATACCTGGCGCATCGGCGTTGACGTGCATGTGCGCGCCGTCAAGCGCCACTTCGATCAGATGCTGATCCATAGCGGCTTCGTCTTTGATGTACTGTTCTTGCTTACCACGTTTGATTTTAAACAACGGCGGTTGTGCAATGAAGATATGACCACGCTCGATGATTTCTGGCATTTGACGGAAGAAGAAGGTCAACAGCAGAGTACGAATGTGCGATCCATCCACGTCGGCATCGGTCATGATAACGATGCTGTGATAACGCAGCTTGTCGGCATTGAATTCGTCACGGCCGATACCACAACCCAATGCGGTGATCAGGGTACCTACTTCAACCGACGCCAGCATCTTGTCAAAACGGGCTTTCTCGACGTTCAAGATTTTACCTTTTAGGGGCAAAATCGCTTGTGTACGACGATCACGACCTTGTTTTGCAGAACCACCCGCAGAGTCACCCTCCACTAGGTAGATTTCAGAAAGCGCTGGGTCTTTTTCCTGACAGTCGGCCAATTTACCCGGCAAGCCTGCGATGTCTAGCGCGCCTTTACGACGCGTCATATCACGGGCACGACGTGCGGCTTCACGGGCACGGGCAGCGTCGATCATCTTGTTAACGATGATTTTAGCTTCACTCGGTTTTTCCAGTAAATACTCAGAAAAACGCTTGGCCATTTCTTGCTCTACGGCGGTTTTTACTTCCGACGAGACGAGCTTGTCTTTGGTCTGGGAAGAGAACTTAGGATCCGGTACTTTAACCGACACAATCGCGGTTAACCCTTCGCGGCTGTCGTCGCCGGTGGTGGCGACTTTTTGCTTTTTCGCCAGCCCTTCTTTTTCAATAAAGGTATTGAGCGTACGCGTTAAAGCACCACGGAAACCGGCTAAATGCGTTCCGCCATCGCGCTGAGGAATATTGTTGGTGTAACAGTAAATGTTTTCTTGGAAACCTTCGTTCCACTGCAACGCCACTTCGACCGCGATGCCGTCTTCTAGGTCATCACGCTGGCAGATAAAATGGAAAATATCGTTGATCGGTGTTTTGTTGGTGTTTAAATGCTCAACAAAAGATCGTAAGCCACCGCTGTAATTGAAAAAATCTTCTTTTCCTGTGCGCTCATCTTTTAGTCGGATGGCCACGCCTGAATTCAAGAATGACAATTCACGCAGGCGCTTTGCTAAGATGTCATAAACAAACAGAATATTGTTAAACGTCGCAGGTGAGGGCTTAAAATGTACCGTCGTGCCAGCGCCGTCCGAGTCACCGATCACAGCCAGTGGCGCTTGGGGTACGCCATGCACATAATGCTGTTCGTACACTTTACCACTTTTACGAATCGTCAGGGTCAGTGCTTCAGACAACGCGTTTACCACAGACACACCCACGCCGTGCAATCCACCAGACACCTTGTAAGAGTTGTCATCGAACTTACCGCCGGCGTGTAACACCGTCATGATAACCTCGGCGGCAGATACACCTTCTTCTTCGTGAATATCTACCGGAATACCACGGCCGTTATCCGACACAGAAATCGATTCGTCAGGGTGAATCAGTACCGTAATCGTATCGCAATGGCCAGCAAGGGCTTCATCAATGGAGTTGTCCACGACTTCAAACACCATGTGATGCAAACCGGTGCCATCGTCCGTATCACCAATGTACATTCCTGGGCGTTTACGCACGGCATCTAGGCCTTTGAGCACCTTAATACTGGACGAATCGTAATTATTTTCACTCATTTAGCTCTCCTGTAAACCTTTGCTCAATAAAGACAGCTCGCCGTTAGTCATTGAAAACTGGCGAACGTCTGTGGTGTCAGCCCACGTAAAATCTGTGGTATCAGGCTCGACACTGGTAATAAAAATTTGGCTGTTTAATGACTCCAACAACTGACACAGTTTTTGTCGGTGGTTGGCGTCCAGTTCCGCAGGTAAATCATCCACTAACAATACCAAGGGGCGACCCATATCAATCAATAACTGCCCTTGGGCAATTTTTAACGCCGACACCACCAGCTTTAACTGGCCACGAGACAAAGAATCTTGGGCATCACCTGTCGCTGTTTTCACTCGCAAATCCGCCCGCTGAGGGCCGGTATGGGTGTAACCCAGTTCGATGTCTCGCTCGCGCCCCGCTTCAACGGCCATGTGTAGATCTTTTTGCGCATCCCAGCCTTGAAAAAACTGCAACGAGACAGAAAGTTCCGTGGTTAACTGCGCTAGAACCGCGTCAAAATGTGGCGTCAATTTTGCCACATACGCTTTACGAGATTGATTAACTTGCTCACCTAAGCGGATTAATTCTTGATCAAATGCCGCCAATAAACTGAGCGATATTTTACCACGTCTGAGTAAGGTATTCCGCTGTTTTAATGCTTTTTGCCAGCCTCGCCACGCTGGAATGAAGTCTTTGTCAAAATGGAACGCGCCCCAGTCAACAAATTGGCGTCGAATGCTGGGTGCGCCTTCCAATAATCGAAACGCATCGGGATTAATCAACTGCACCGGTAGACGTTCAGCTAATTCAATGACTGACTGGGCGCGCTGACCTTGTATCCGCACATCGATTTGACCGTCACGAAAGCGTTGCAAGCCGACTCGAATCGGGCTGCCTTGAGGCTGATGCAATTGGGCGAAGACAACACAGGCATCGTGATCGTGCTGGATGTAGGTTTTGTGTTTGTGGCTGCGAAACGAGCGACCGAAGGACAACAAATGAATGGCTTCGAGCACCGAGGTTTTGCCGCTGCCGTTTTCACCAACAATGATATTGACTTGGGGCGAGGGTTCAAAACGCACACTAGAAAGGTTGCGAACATGAGAGATGTCCAAACGCACCAGCGGCATAACGAATAAACCTTACGTAGGGTAGGGAAGTCTCGCTTGGCATGCTGCGGAGTCAATGCCAAGCGAGTGATAGAGCAATTATATTGAAGAAACTCGGTATGTCACAACCACTACAAACGCATTGGCATCACAACGTATTGCGCGGCATGGCTATTGGCTTCTTCGATTAGAGCGCTGCTGTTGGAATCGTTCAGGGACAGGCGCACTTCTTGGGTGTCGACGACACCCAGTACGTCCAACAAGTAACCGACGTTGAAACCGACTTCCATGTTGTCGCCTTGATATTGCACTAACACGGACTCTTCGGCTTCTTCTTGCTCTGGGTTATTCGCATGCACTTGCAACATACCATTTGACAGAGTCAATCGCACGCCACGGTATTTTTCGTTTGACAAGATCGACGCGCGAAGAAACACTTGACGCAGCTCTAAACGGTCAGCAATGACAATTTTTTCGTTATTGCGTGGAATCACTCGGTGATAATCTGGAAATTTGCCGTCCACCAACTTAGAAGTAAATACATACTCGGCTACTTTAGCACGAATGTGATTAGTGCCAATGGTCAGCTCCACAACGTCGTCGGTATCGCTCAACAAACGATTCAGTTCCAGCACGCCTTTGCGCGGCATAATGACTTGCGTCAAATCACCACTGACTTGTGCGTCTTCTACTGCTGTCGCCAAACGGTGGCCATCGGTGGCCACAACACGAAGTTGACCATCGGCCACTTCCAACAACATGCCGTTTAAATAATAACGCACATCTTGGTTCGCCATGGCAAAACCGGTGCGGTCGATTAAACGACGTACGCTGTTTTGCGCGATTGATACCGTTAAATCACCGTGCATGTCTTTGATATTTGGGAATTCGTCCGCCGGCAAGGTCGATAAACTAAAACGCGAACGACCAGAACGGATCACGGCTTTTGGCCCGTCTAATGTAAATTCGATGACCGCGCTATCGGGCAAGCTTTTGCAGATGTCCATCAGTTTGCGTGCCGGAACGGTGATGCGGCCTTCTTCACATTCATCTAAAGGCAGATGTCCGATCAATTCGACTTCGGAATCAGAGCCGGTCAAGGTCAAGGTTTGATTATTAACCTCTACTAACACGTTGGCTAAGACAGGCATGGTTTGCTTACGCTCTACCACACCGGCCACGAGCTGAAGTGGCTTAAGAAGTGTCTCGCGGACGACTGAAAATTTCATTATTTTCCTCGTAAACTCAAAGTCTTAGACCATCAGGTGGTCAGAATTCGCATTAATTGTTTGTAGTCTTCACGGATGTCAGAATCCGTGTCTTGTAGTTCTTTTATCTTACGAATCGCATGCAATGCCGTGGTATGATCACGACCCCCAAACGCATCGCCAATTTCTGGCAAGCTGTGATTCGTTAATTCTTTCGCCAATGACATGGCCACTTGGCGAGGCCGAGCCACAGATCGACTGCGACGCTTTGAAAGCAAATCGCTGATCTTAATTTTGTAGTATTCCGCCACAATGCGCTGGATATTATCAATGTTCACCAGCTTATCTTGCAAGGCCAAAAGGTCTTTTAATGATTCGCGCACGAAATCCGGGGTGATTGCACGACCGGTGAAGTGCGAGTTGGCAATCACACGCTTTAAAGCGCCTTCTAATTCTCGTACGTTGGAGCGAATTTTCTGCGCGATAAAAAACGCCGAATCGTATGACAACTTAATGCCACTTTCGTCGGCTTTGCGCATCAAAATCGCCACGCGAGTTTCTAATTCAGGTGGCTCAATCGCCACCGTTAAGCCCCAACCAAAACGGGATTTTAAGCGATCTTCAAGGCCTTGAATTTCTTTAGGATAGCGGTCACAGGTTAAAATCATCTGTTGACCGCCTTCTAATAAGGCATTGAAGGTATGAAAGAACTCTTCTTGTGTACGGTCTTTGCCGGCAAAAAATTGAATGTCGTCTATTAATAAAGCGTCCACCGAACGATAGTAACGCTTGAAATCGTTAATGGCGTTCAATTGCAGTGCTTTAACCATATCAGCAACAAAACGCTCAGAATGCAAATACACGACTTTCGCATTCGGGTTGTGGCGCATCATTTCCGTGCCGACCGCTTGCATTAAGTGCGTTTTACCCAGTCCAACGCCCCCATAGATAAAAAGTGGGTTGTAGGCACCCCCTGGATTTTCTGCGACTTGCAAGGCCGCTGCATGAGCAAGCTGGTTGGATTTCCCTTCAATGAAGTTATCAAACGTAAACGAATTGTTTAAATTGGCGCCGTGATTGATACCGCCTTCCACTTGAACTTTACGTTTCGGTGTCGCCAATGGCAGCTGCCCTTGTTCATAAGGCTCAAGCTCACCACGCAACCCTCGACCATTCGTCGAAAGGGTTAATGGGGCCTCAAATTCAAGATCCGCATGAGGCGTACTCTCTTCATAGTCCATCACTCCAAACCCAGGGCGATACCCCGACTCCCTCACCACTTCATTGTTCAAAGGGCTAACAGGCGAAGCATTCGATAGAGGTGGTGGGGGCGGTGTCGATTGATTGGCTTGAGCGAAGTTTTGAGTATTTACCGCCAGTTTTAAAACGGGGGCCAAATCATCGCCAGAAAACTCAGACAACAACTCTTTTATGCGCGTTTGATATTTGTTACTCACCCAATCTAATACAAAGCGATTCGGTGCACTTAGGCACAGGTCTCCATTCGGCATCATTTCAGCCTGCAATGGACGAATCCAGGTATTAAACTGAGAGGTGGAAAACTCACCCTGCAAACGCTGCAGACAAAGATTCCAATGCTCCAAAGACAC